>NZ_JBQUZM010000001.1:313112-2487770 GCF_056313845.1 Xanthobacter sp. DMC47
AAAAGAGAAGCGCCGCAGCGGGCAAGAACGGGCTGGCGGTGGCGACAGGGGCTGTGCCCAGGGGGCCAAGCCACGCCTGCCGTCGTCCTCCGGCTCGACCGGAGGACCCATGGCCACGTTTGTCCCACTGCCCGCGGGGTGGCTCCGGCGGATGGATGGGCCCTCCGGTCTAGCCGGAGGGCGACGGTTCCTAAACCCTCAGCTCTTCTCGCGCACGTAACGGCCGGGGGCGTCCTCGATGGGGGTGAAGTGGCCGCCGCCGATGGCGCGGGCGGGCACGTCGTCGGGATAGTAGCTGGAGAACCAGTTCAGCCAGTCCGGCCACCAGGAGCCCTTGTGCTCCTGCGCGCCCTGAAGCCACAAATCGTAGCTCGGCCCGGTGGGGCCGTCCGCCCAGTACTGGTACTTCATCTTGGCCGGCGGATTGACCACGCCGGCGATGTGGCCGGAGCCGGCGAGCACGTAGCGCACCGGGCCGGACAGCATGTTGGCGCCGATGAACACCGAATTGGGCGGGGCGATGTGGTCTTCCCGCGTCGCCAGCGAATAGACCGGCACGTTCACCTTGGTCATGTCGATGCGCACGCCGGAAAGCTCCGCAAGGCCCCGGGCGATGTTGTTGGTGAGGTAGCAGTTGCGCAGGTAATAGGAATGGTTCGCCGCCGGCATGCGGGTGGAATCGGCGTTCCAGAACAGAAGGTCGAACGGGAACGGCGCCTTGCCCTTCATGTAGTTGTTCACCACATAGGGCCAGATCAGATCGTTCGAGCGCAGCATGTTGAAGGCCGACGCCATCTTGCTGCCTTCGAGATACCCCGTCTGCTTCATCTTGCGCTCGATGGCGGCGAGCTGGTCCTCGTCCACGAACACCTTCAGATCGCCCGCATGGGTGAAGTCGATCTGGGTGGTGAGGAAGGTGGCGGAGGCGATGCGGTCATCCCCCGTCGCGGCCATGTAGGCGAGCGTGGTGGCGAGCAGCGTGCCGCCGACGCAATAGCCCATGGCGTGGGCCTGCCGCTCGCCGGTGGCGATCGCCACCTTGTCGAGGGCGGCCATGATGCCCTCGCGCATGTAATCGTCGAAGCCCTTCTCGGCGAGGCGGGCATCGGGATTGACCCAGGAAATGACGAAGACGCTGACGCCCTGGTCCACCAGCCACCGGATGAAGGACTTCTCCGCCGTCAGGTCGAGAATATAGAATTTGTTGATCCACGGCGGCACGATCAGCAGCGGCATCTTCTTCACGCTGCCGGTGGTGGCCTCGTACTGGATGAGCTGCATCAGATCGTTTTCGTAGATCACCTTGCCCGGCGTGGTGGCGAGGTTACGGCCCACCTCGAACGCGCTCAGATCCGACTGGCGGATCTTGAGCGAGCCTTTGCCGGCGACGAGATCCTCCGTGAGGTTCTTCATCCCCTTCACGAGGTTCTCGCCGGAGGAGGAGAAGGTCTCGCGGATCAGCTCCGGATTGGTCATCACGAAGTTGGAGGGCGAGATCGCGTTCGTTACCTGCTTCACCAGGAAGCCGGCCTTGTGCTTGGTGTGGGCGTCGAGGCCCTCGGCCTCCTCCACCATGTCCTCGGCCCAGCGGCTGGTGACGAGATAGGCCTGCTTGAGCGCGTCGAAGATGGGGCTTTCGCGCCAGCCCTCGTCCTTGAAGCGGGCGTCGCGGGCGTCCGGCGCGGTCACCGGCTCCACCTGCTCGCCGCCGAGGCGCTTCAGCGTGTTGGTCCAGACCGAGAGATAGCCGGCCATGAGGCGGGTCTGCGCCTCCAGCGAGCGCTGGGGATCGGTCATCCAGTATTCGGCGACCTGCCCCACGGTCTTGAGCGCGTCTGCGATCTCTTCGGCAAGATCGTCGGTCTTCGCCTGCGTGCGGGGGCCGAGATAGGCGGCGAGCGCCTTGCCGCCCTCGTCCACCATCTGCGCGAGATTCTGGGAGAAGGCCTCGATGTCGAGGCCGGGGCGGGCGCCCTCGGAGGGGCCGTCGGCCGCGGGCTTCGGCCCCGCGCTGGCCTTCGGCGCCTCGACCTTGGGGGCCGGCGCGGATTCGGGGGCGGGAGACGCGCTGTGCTGGGCCGCGGGGGGGACAACGCTGAGATGCGGGGGCGCCTCTACCGGCATCATCGGGGCGGCGGATACGTTAGGCGTTTCCTCAACACGGGACATTCGCGTTTCCTCTCGCGGGTCTTGCTCGCGGGCCGTTACGAAACGTAGCCCATCTTTATCGCTGCCTGCGCTTCCTTCATACTCTAGAGTGTGAAAGTGACAGGATCGAGCCTCACGGCCACGCCAGAGGCACCCTTAGACACACCTCCTTGGTCGAGTGTGCGGTATGCCCGCACGGCAGTGGCCCCTCAGGAGGTATCTCGCCCCGGCATCGTCACCGCCGGGACCGGGAGCCAGCCGGAACGGACAATGGACTTCTTCTCCCCGACGGCACGAGGCCGTGTCGTCCCGACTCTGCGCGCCGCGCTTCTTCTCGCCCTCGGCGCGAGCCTGTCCGCCTGCGCCGGCTCGAACATCCCGGGCCTCGCGCCGCCGCAGACCTCGGTGCCGGAGGTGGACGCCACGCATTTCCCCACGCTCGGCGCCCCGCCCGCCGAACGGCGCGATCCGCTGACCCCCGAGCAGCAGCAGAAGCTGCAGCGCGACCTCGAACGCCTCGCCCGCCAGCAGCAGGCGAAGCAGGTGCAGCAGGCCCAGTAAGTCGCCGCTGCCCCGTGGGAGTCGGAGCATTGTGCGGTGCGATATGCGGGCCATCGCCCCATCGCCACCGCAATCAAGGCTTTTTCATTCACCGAACAGTGCTACAAAGCCCGACTGCCGCGCCGGGAGACAACATGCGCGGCCTCTGGAGCCATTGAGATGACGACCGATTTCCACCGCATTCGCCGGCTGCCGCCCTACGTGTTCGAGCAAGTGAACCGTGTGAAGGCCGCCGCCCGCAATGCCGGGGTGGACATCGTCGACCTCGGCATGGGCAATCCGGACCTCGACGCGCCGGCGCATGTCTATGAGAAGCTGAAAGAGACCATCGGCAAGCCGCGCACCGACCGCTATTCCGCCTCCAAGGGCATCCCCGGTCTGCGCAAGGCGCAAGCGGCCTATTACGAGCGGCGATTCGGTGTGAAGCTGGACCCCGACCGGCAGGTCGTGGCGACGCTGGGCTCCAAGGAAGGCTTCGCCAACATGGCGCAGGCCATCACCGCCCCCGGCGACGTGATCCTGACCCCCAATCCCTCCTACCCCATCCACGCCTTCGGCTTCCTGATGGCCGGCGGCGTCATCCGCTCGGTTCCGGCCGAGCCGGGGCCGGAGTTCTTCCACGCCATGGAGCGGGCGGTCCAGCACTCCATTCCCAAGCCCATCGCGGTGGTGCTGTGCTATCCGTCCAACCCCACGGCCTGCGTGGCGGACCTCGAGTTCTACAAGGACGTGGTGGCCTTCGCGAAGAAGAACGACCTCATCGTCCTCTCCGACCTCGCCTATGCCGAGCTTTATTTCGACGGCAACCCGCCCCCCTCGGTGCTGCAGGTGCCGGGCGCCATGGACGTGACGGTGGAGTTCACCTCCATGTCCAAGACCTATTCCATGGCCGGCTGGCGCATGGGCTTCGCGGTGGGCAACGAGCGCCTCATCGCCGCGCTTTCGCGGGTGAAGTCCTATCTCGACTACGGCGCCTACACCCCCATCCAGGTGGCGGCCACTGCGGCGCTCAACGGCCCGCAGGAGTGCATCGCCGAGATGCGCGAGACCTACAAGAAGCGCCGCGACGCTCTGGTGGAGAGCTTCGGCCGCGCCGGCTGGAACATCCCCGTGCCCCGCGCCACCATGTTCGCCTGGTCGCCAATCCCGGAGCCCTTCCGGGCCATGGGCTCGGTCGAATTCGCCAAGCTCCTCATCGAGAAGGCGGAGGTGGCGGTGTCGCCCGGCGTCGGCTTCGGCGAGCATGGCGACGACTACGTGCGCATCGCCGTGGTCGAGAACGAGCAGCGCATCCGCCAGGCGGCACGCAATGTCCGCCGCTTCTTCGAGCAGGCCGGCACCACGCTGCACAACGTGGTTCCGCTCAGCGCCGCGCGCTGAACCTTCGCCATCGGCCCCGGCTGAGGACGGGGCCGGTCGGGCTGGCCATCGACCATGGAGCGTTCCGGCAACAGCCGGAACCTCGCGCAGCGCGGGCTGTGTTATGACGGCCAGCCGCGGACAGAAACCGGACGGACAGATGAGCGAATTGAAAGTGGGCCTCGCCGGCCTCGGCACCGTCGGGGCCGCGGTCTTCCGCATGCTCGAACGCCGCGCCGGCGAGCTGGAGGCGCGCACCGGGCGCACCGTGAAGGTGACCGCCGTGGCCGCCCGCGACCGCAGCCGCGACCGCGGCCTCGATCTCTCCGGCGTGGCGTGGTTCGAGGACCCGGTGGCGCTCGCCCGCGAGGGTGACATCGACGTATTCGTGGAGCTTATGGGCGGCGACGGCGATCCGGCCAAGGCCGCGGTCGCTGCCGCGCTGGACCGTGGCATTCCGGTGGTCACCGCCAACAAGGCGCTGCTCGCCAAATGCGGCGTGGACCTGGCCCGCCGGGCCGAGGCCGGAGGCGCGGGCCTGCATTTCGAGGCGGCGGTGGCGGGCGGCATCCCCATCGTGAAGACCCTGCGCGAGGCGCTGACGGGCAACGCCATCGAGCGCGTGTCCGGCATCCTCAACGGCACCTGCAACTACATCCTCACCCGCATGGCGGACGAGAAGCTCTCGTTCAACGTCTGCCTGACGGAGGCCCAGCGCCTCGGCTATGCGGAGGCCGACCCCACCTTCGACATCGACGGCTTCGACACCGCCCACAAGCTCGCCATCCTCACCTCGCTGGCCTTCGGCACGCAGGTGGATGCGGAGGCGATCTATGTGGAGGGCATCCGCCAGCTCACCCTCGCCGACCTCGAGGCGGCCGACGATCTCGGCTACCGGGTCAAGCTGCTCGGCGTGGCGGTCAAGACCGACACCGGCATCGAGCAGCGCGTGCATCCCACCATGGTGCCCAAGCACTGGCCCATCGCGCAGGTTTCCGGCGTCACCAATGCGGTGGCGGTGGACGGCGACGCGGTGACGCTGACGCTGGTCGGCCCCGGCGCCGGGGGCGATGCCACCGCCTCCGCGGTGGTGGGCGACCTGTTCGACGTCGCGCGCGGCGCCAGGGGCTATGCCTTCGGCCTGCCGGTGGACCGCCTCGCCAAGGCCGAGCGCGCCGCCATGCAGCGGCACGAGGGCGGCTACTACATTCGCCTCGCCGTGGTGAACAAGCCGGGCACGGCCGCCACCATCACCCGCCGCATGGCCGACGAGCAGATCTCGCTGGAATCCATCGTGCAGCGGCAGCCGGGCGGCGCGGTGCCGTCCGATACGGCGCACGTGATCCTCATCACCTATGCCACGACCGAGGCCGCCGTGCGCCGCGCCATCGCCGCCATCGAGGCGGACGGCGTGGTCGCCTCCCTGCCCCAGGTCATCCGGATCGAGAAGGACTGATCCGGAAGCGCGTGACAGAACCAGAAGGACCGACCTCATGAGCGGTGCCCGGACCCAGAGGACGCCTCAAGTGCTCGACCGCCGTCTCGCCCTCGACATGGCCCAGGCCATGGAGCGCTGCGCCGTCGCCGCCGCCCGCCTGCGCGGCCACGGCGACGAGCAGGCCGCCGACATCGCCGCCATGTCCGTCTGCCACCGCGAGGTGAACGAGATCCCGGTCTCCGGCACGCTGGTGATCGGCGAGGGCATCGAGGGCGAGTGCGACCAGCTGTTCGTCGGCGAGACGCTGGGGCGCGGCGGCACCGAGGTGGATCTCGCGGTCGATGCGCTGGAAGGCACCACCCTCTGCGCCAAGAACATGGAGGGCTCGCTCTGCGTGCTGGTGCTCGCCGAGCGTGATTCGCTGCTCAAGATGCCGCCCTGCTACATGGAGAAGATCGCCATCGGGCCGGGCTATCCCGAGGGCATCGTCTCCCTCTCCCAGAGCCCGCAAGACAACATCCGCGCGCTGGCCGAGGCCAAGGGCGTGCCGCCTTCCGACGTCACCGCCCTCATCCTCGACCGGCCGCGCCACGGCCCGCTGATCGATGCGGTGCGCAAGACCGGCGCGGCCATCAAGCTCATCACCGACGGGGACGTGGCCGGCGTGGTCCACACCGCCAACCCGCACGAGAGCGGCATCGACATCTATCTCGGCCTCGGCGGCGCCGCCGAGGGCGTGCTGGCCGCCGCCGCGCTGCGCTGCATCGGCGGGCAGATGGAGGGCCGCCTCGTGCTCGACACCGAGAAGAAGCGCGCCCAGGCCAAGGCGCTGGGCATCAGCGACTTTTCCAAGATCTACAAGCTGAACGAGATGGTGCGCGGCGACTGCCTGTTCGCCGCCACCGGGGTGACGGACGGCGCGCTCCTGAAGGGCGTGCGCTTCGGCCGGGACGTGATCTCCACCGACACCATTGTCATGCGCGCCGCCACCGGCACCGTCCGCCGCATCGCCACCGAGCACCGCGACTTCTCCAAGTTCGGCCTGGCTTGAGGGGACCTTGTTTCTCTCCTCCCCTCTCCCCTTGCGGGAGAGGGGCTGGGGGTGAGGGGTATTCCGGGTGCGAGGCCCCGACCCCTGCTTTCGCGGCGCCAGCCCCCTCACCCGTCTCGCGGCGTCGCCGCGATCCACCCTCTCCCATAGAAGTCGGCTGCTGCCGACTTCGACCTTCACGAACCGAACTCGGCAGCAGCCGAGTTCGGGCGGGAGAGGGAAACCGCCGAGCGCGGAACGGCCATGCGCGCGCCTGTCGTTTCCCTGACGTGGGATTGGGTGTAAGCACCTTGGCCCCGTTCGCCGGCTGCGGCCGGGCGACGGGAGACCCTTCGGGAGAGCAAGATGTCTGACGCAAAGGCAAGGATCGCGGTATTGGGCGCCTCGGGCTACACCGGCTCCGAGCTGGTGCGCCTGCTGCTGCGCCATCCACGCGTCGAGATCGTCGCCCTCACCGCGGATCGGAAGGCCGGCCAGTCCATGGCCGAGGTGTTCCCCCAGTTCGCGCCCTTCCCGCTGCCGAAGCTCGTGACCATCGACGAGGTGGATTTCACCGCCGTCGACGTGGTGTTCTGCGCCCTGCCGCACGCCACCACGCAGCTCGTCATCAAGAAAGTCTTCGACGCGGCGCCGAACGTGAAGGTGGTGGACCTTTCCGCCGACTTCCGCCTCTCCGATCCCGGCGCCTATGAGGAATGGTACGGCCATCCCCATCAGGTGCTGGAGCTGCAGAAGGAGGCAGTCTACGGCATCGCCGAGATCTATCGCGACGAGATCAAGAAGGCGCGCCTCGTCGCCAATCCCGGCTGCCATTCCTCCACCGCCATCCTGCCCATCGTGCCGCTGCTGGAAGCCGGCGCGCTGGAGCCAGAGAGCATCGTGATCGATTCCAAGACCGGCATGTCCGGCGCCGGGCGCTCGGCCAAGGAGGCGATGCTGTTCTCCGAGGTGTCGGAGGGCATCCACGCCTATGCGGTCTCCGGCCATCGCCACATGGGCGAGCTGGACCAGGAGTTCTCCAAGGCCGCCGGCCGGCCGGTGCGGCCCATGTTCGTGCCGGTGCTCTCGCCCATGAACCGGGGCATCTACGCCACCATCTATGTGCGCACCACCGGCGCCACCGCCGAGGACCTGCACCGCATCCTGACCGACTTCTACAAGGGCGCGGCCTTCGTCCACGTCCTGCCCTTCGGCCAGGTGCCCCAGTCGCGCCACGTGCGCGGCTCCAACATGGTGTTCCTCGGCGTGGTAGCGGACCGCGTGCCCGGCCGGGCCGTCATCATCTCCACGCTGGACAACCTCGTGAAGGGCGCGTCCGGCTCGGCGGTGCAGAACATGAACCTCGTCATGGGCTTCCCGGAGACCGAGGGCCTGGAGCAGATCGCGCTGATGCCGTGAGGCCGTGATCCCGACCCGATGCGAAAAGGCCGCGCCCTCATCAGGCGCGGCCTTTTTTCATCTGCGATGCCGATCCGCCGGATCAGCCGCATACTGCCTCGGCAGGACCATGGCCGTCGCAACAGCCGCCAAGCAGGCGGTGCAGGTGGCCATCAGGACCCCCATACCAATGGACAAGCTGTGTCCGGTCGCGGGCCGCACTAGTGTCCGGTCCGATCGCTTTCTTACCTCCACCGGATTCATCCCATGAGCTTTGTCGTCTGCCTTGCGGCGCTCTTCTTCCTGATGCTCGTGGCCTATCGGGGCTTCAGCGTCATCCTGTTCGCCCCCGTCGCCGCCATCGGCGCGGTGCTGCTCACCGATCCGGCCGCGGTGCCGGTCGTCTTTTCCGGCCTGTTCATGGAAAAGATGGTGGGCTTCATCAAGCTCTACTTCCCGGTGTTCCTGCTGGGAGCGGTGTTCGGCAAGCTCATCGAGCTGTCCGGCTTTTCGCGGTCCATCGTCTCGGCGGTGGTGAAGCTGCTGGGGCCGGGCCGCGCCATTCTCTCCATCGTGCTGGTGGGCGCCCTGCTGACCTACGGCGGCGTCTCGCTGTTCGTGGTGGTGTTCGCCGTCTACCCCTTCGGCGCGGAAATGTTCCGGCAGGTGGGCATCCCCAAGCGGCTCCTGCCGGCGGTGGTGGCGCTCGGCGCCTTCTCCTTCACCATGGACACGCTGCCCGGCACGCCGCAGATCCAGAACATCATCCCAACCACCTTCTTCCACACCACCGCCTATGCCGCGCCCATCCTGGGCCTCGTGGGAACCGCGTTCATCCTCGCGGTGGGGCTGTCCTACCTCGAGTTCCGCCGCCGCCAGGCCGCGAAGGCCGGCGAAGGCTACGGCACCGGCCACCTCAACGAGGTGGTGGTGGACGACACCGTGCCGCTCGTCTCCCCGTTTCTCGCCTTGCTGCCGCTGGTGGTGGTGGGCATCGCCAACCTGATCTTCGCTCGCCTCATCCCGCAGTGGTTCGACGCCACGGCGACCGCCACGCTGGTTCCGGGCGCGGCCCCCGTCAGCGTGCCGACCAGCACCTGGGCGGCGATCTGGGCGGTGGAAGCCGCGCTGCTCCTCGGCATTTTCACGGTCGCGGTGTTCGGCTTCAAATCCATCGCCGGCAAATTCTCCACCGGCTCCAAGGATGCCGTGTCGGGCGCGCTGCTCGCGGGCCTCAACACCGCCACCGAATACGGCTTCGGCGCGGTCATCGCGGCGCTGCCGGGCTTCCTTGTCATAAAGTCGGCCCTGTCGGCCATTCCCAATCCGCTGGTCAACGAGGCCATCACCGTGACCACGCTGGCCGGCATCACCGGCTCGGCCTCGGGCGGCCTGTCCATCGCTCTCGCGGCCATGGCGGAGCAGTTCATCGCCCAGGCCAATGCGGCCGGCATCCCCATGGAGGTGCTGCACCGCGTCGCCTCCATGGCCTCCGGCGGCATGGACACGCTGCCCCACAACGGCGCCGTCATCACCCTGCTCGCCGTGACCGGCCTGAGCCACCGGCAGGCCTATGGCGACATCTTCGCCATCACGCTGGTGAAGACCGCCGCGGTGTTCTTCGTGATCGGCTTCTATTATCTCACCGGCCTCTATTGAGCGGGTGCAGCGGCGCGACCGGTGACGCCCGGGTCGCGCCGCGACAGGGGCAGGGAATGAGGCCGCCCCGTCGCACGCCGAGGCGGCGGCAAACCATTGCAGTGCAACAATTCTTATGATTTCCGAAGCTGGTGCTCGGCCGTAGGGCGCATTACTGTCCCGCTTGAGGGATTACCCACCCTGCGCCGGATGGACCGCCATGAGCTTCGTCGTCTGCCTCGCCGCGCTCTTCTTCCTGATGCTCGTGGCCTATCGCGGCTTCAGCGTCATCCTGTTCGCCCCCGTCGCCGCCATCGGCGCGGTGCTGCTCACCGATCCGGCCGCTGTACCGGTGATCTTTTCCGGCCTGTTCATGGAAAAGATGGTGGGCTTCATCAAGCTCTACTTCCCGGTCTTCCTGCTCGGCGCCATCTTCGGCAAGCTCATCGAGCTGGCCGGATTCTCGCGCTCCATCGTCTCGGCGGTGGTGAACCTTTTGGGTCCGACGCGGGCCATCGTCTCCATCGTGCTGGTGGGCGCGGTGCTCACCTATGGCGGCGTCTCGCTGTTCGTGGTGGTGTTCGCGCTCTATCCGTTCGGGGCGGAGATGTTCCGGCAGGTGGGCATCCCCAAGCGCCTGCTGCCGGCGGTGATCGCGCTCGGCGCCTTCTCCTTCACGGCGGATACGCTGCCCGGCACGCCGCAGCTGCAGAACATCATCCCCACCGCCTTCTTCGGCACGACAGCCTATGCGGCGCCCATCCTCGGCATCGTCGGCTCCATCTTCATCTTCGTGACAGGCATCGCCTATCTGGAATTCCGCCGGATGCAGGCCCACCGCGCCGGCGAAGGCTACGGCACCGGCCACCTCAATGAGAGCCTGCCGGACGACAGCGTCCCGCCCGTGCCGCCGCTGCTCGCCGTGCTGCCGCTGGTGGTGGTGGGCCTCGCGAACCTGTTCTTCGCCTGGCACATCCCCGGATGGTTCGGGCCGCAGGCCAGCGCCACGCTCGTTCAAGGCGGCCCGGCGGTGAGCGTTGAGACCCACGTCTGGGCCGGCATCTGGGCGGTGGAGGCGGCCCTGCTGCTGGGCATCCTCACGGTGGTGGCGTTCGGCTACCGGGCCATCGCCGGACATTTCGCCGGCGGCTCCAAGGAAGCGGTGGGCGGCGCGCTGCTCGCCGGCCTCAACACCGCGACGGAATACGGCTTCGGCGCGGTCATCGCGGCGTTACCGGGCTTTCTCGTCATCAAGGCGGCGCTCACCTCCATCCCCAATCCCCTCATCAACGAGGCGATCACGGTGACGACGCTCGCCGGCATCACCGGCTCGGCCTCGGGCGGGCTCTCCATTGCGCTCGGGGCCATGGCGCAGCAATTCATCGCCGAGGCGCACGCCTATGGCATCCCGCTGGAGGTGATGCACCGCGTCGCCTCCATGGCCGCCGGCGGCATGGACACGCTGCCGCACAACGGCGCGGTCATCACGCTGCTCACCGTGACCGGCCTGACGCATCGTCAGTCCTACGGCGACATCTTCGCCGTCACCATCATCAAGACCACCGCCGCCTTCTTCGTGATCGGCTTCTATTATTTGACCGGCCTCTATTGAGCAGGTGCAGCATCGCCTTTAGGTTGCGGCGCAACATGGGTTGCGAGGGTGGTGCAGAGATGGCGGATGCCGGGGGGCAGGTGATCGCCGTTGCGAACATGAAGGGCGGCGTGGGCAAGACCACCACCGTGGTCATGCTGGCGGAAGGCTTCGCGGAGCAGGGCGCGCGGGTGGCCGTGGTCGATCTCGACGCGCAGGCCAACGCCTCCTACTGCTTCGCCCATGACGACGAATTGCGCGCCATCCTCGACCGGCGCCAGTCGGTCACGTCCTTCCTCGCCGACCGGCTGCTCTACGGCGACCGCAAATCCATCGCCGAATACGTCACGCCGCACATCTGCCACGTGATGAAGGCGGGTGAGGAACTGGCCATCGACATGGTGGTGGCGAGCCCCCGCCTGCGTCTGCTGGAGCGCGAGATCGTGCTGCGGCTGGCAGAGAAGAATTACGGGCTGCGCTCACTGGAGGGCCAGTCCCTGAAGGTGCTCGACGAGGCGCTCGGCTACCTGCGCGCGCACTATGACGTGGTGCTGTTCGATTGCGCGCCGGGCATCTCCGCCTTCACCGAGGTGGCCATCCGCCTTGCCGACATGGTGATCGTGCCCACCATTCCCGACTATCTCTCCACGCTCGGCTTCGACGCCTTCCGCGCCTCGGTGTGGGAGAACGCCCATGTCACGCGCTCGGCCCTGCCCCAGCCCAAGCGCCTCCCGCTGGTGCTGGCGAGCCGGGTGCATGCGCAGAAAATCCAGCACCGCGACACGCTCATCAGCCTGCGGGAAGAGGCGGCAGAGGACGGCGCGGTTTACGAAATCTTCGACACCGAGGTCCGCAACCTCGCCGCCATCGAGCGGGCGATGGACCCCGAGAACTTTCCCTACGCCCCCTCCTTCGAGCAGAAATGGTACAATGCGGTGGACGCCGTGCGTGATCTGGTGAACGAGACGCGGAGGCGGCTCAATGGCTGAGACTTCGGATTTCTTCGCTCTGCTCGCGGCCATCGGCGGCCGGGCCAGCCTGTTTCCGGCCGGCGGCAACCTCGCGCGCAAGGCGGTGAACGAGATCGTGCGCGCGCAACTGGTGGCGGACGGCACCGATCTTGAAGCCCTGCGCGCCATCCGCGCTTTGCTCGGCCCCGCGGCCTTCGCCGAGGCGCTGGACGGGGTGCCGGCGCCCAAGACCAAGGCGCTGCTGACGCGCGTCGATCCGCATGCCCCGGCCCTCGCCCAGCCCGGCGACCGGGTGAAGGCGCTGCTCGCTTTAGCCGACGCCAGCCGCGACCCGGCCGCTCCGGTGGCCAAGCCGGCGAAGAAGGCGTCGTCGCGCAAGGCTTCTGCGTCCGCTCCTGCTGCGCCCGCCGCCCCACTGCCGGAAGCCGTTCCGGCCGATGGGAAACCCGCCCCGCGCAAGCGGAAGATTACCGGGCGAACGGCGCTTCGGGTGTCGGAAGAGCGCTGATCCGGCCCCGCCCGATTACGCCTTGTCCTTCTCCGGCGCCGCGTCCGGCCCCAGCGTGAAGATTTCCGCCACCGCCACGAAGGTGGGCACGAACAGGCACCACATGCCCACCGCGCGATAGAGCAGCGCGGCCGAGAGGCAGCCGAAGAGGAAGGCGGCGAGGTAAGCGCTCATCCGCCCGAGGCGGGCGCGGGTGGCGGGGATGTTCGTGCCCTCCAGCGGCCGCCAGAGATTGGCGATGTCCACCAGCACCTGTGTGAACGTGCCCGTCATCACCGTGGAGGGCGGCGAGTCGGTGAGGTGGGTGCGGTGGAGCGCATTCTGCAGCGCCATGGCCGCCACCAGGGTCATGCCCATCATCACGGCAGCGGGAGAGTCGTGGTCGTAGAATGGCCCGTTCTGCACCGCCACCAGCGCCGCATGGGCGAGCAGCACCAGCTTCGCCGCCATCAGGATACGGAAATCGTCCCGCCCGCGCCGGGCGAGGAACAGGCTCAATTCCCGCGCGCACAGCACCACGATGGCGAACACCGGCAGCGCCAGGACCTTCGCCAGCGATGGCGCCTCCCCATGAGCCAGAGAGGCGGCGATGGTGACGAAATTGCCGGTGACATGGGCCGCGAACAGCCCGCCGAGCGCGACGAAGCCCGCCGCATCCACGAAGCCGGCGTTGAAGCAGAGGAGGACGGCGAGCAGCACCTTCACGCAAACACCTTCACGGATTGAACCTCATCCGGCCTCGGCCACATCGCGGATGCGCAGCGCGACCCGCGTCTCGCCCTGCCAGGTGTCGATGTCGAGGCACCCCGCCACATGCAGATTGCGTCCGCGCGCGGCCAGCAGCGCCCGGCCCAGCGGCTCCTCGGCGCAGCGGAAGGCGGTGGCCTTCAGGGTCGTGCCGTCCGGCGAGGAGATGCGGGCGCGCACATGGCCGGCGCCGAAGCTCTCCACATAGCTGATGCGATGGCCGGGAAAGGCGAACACGGGCTCGGGATTGCCGGCGCCGAACGGGCCGGCGCGGGAGACCGTCTCCACCATGTCCACCGTCGCCCCGCGCGCGGTCATCGCGCCGTCGATGGACAGCGTGCCCTCGGCGCGGGCGCGCTCCACATCCGGCGCGAGGCGCTGCTCCAGCTCCGCGCGGAGCGCCCCGAGCTGGCGGCGCTCCACCGTGAGGCCGGCCGCCATGGCATGGCCGCCGCCCTTCACCAGCAGTCCGCTCTCCACCGCGCCGCGCACCGCCCGGCCGATATCCACGCCGGGAATGGAGCGGCCGGAGCCTGTGCCCGTCTCGCCATTGAAGGCGATGGCGAAAGCCGGGCGCTGGAAGCGCTCCTTCAGCCGCGCCGCGACGAGGCCGACGACGCCGGGGTGCCACCCCTCGCCGCTCACAACCACCACCGCGCCCTCTTCCGAGATGCCGAGCGCCGCGTGCGCCTCGGCCTCGGCGGCGGCGAGGATGGCGCGCTCCACCTCCTGCCGCTCGGCGTTGAGGCGGTCCAGCTCGGCGGCGATGCCGCGCGCCTCGGCGGGGTCCTGCGTCAGCAGCAGGCGCGCGCCCAGCGTCGCCTCGCCGATGCGCCCGCCGGCATTGATGCGCGGACCGATGAGGAAGCCGAGGTGGAACGGCCGGGGCGGCCCGTCGAGCCGCGCCGCATCCATCAGCGCGGTCAGGCCGATGCGGGTGCGCCGGCGCATGGCGATGAGCCCCTTCGCCACGAACGCCCGGTTGAGGCCGATGAGCGGCACCACGTCCGCCACCGTCGCCAGCGCCACGATGTCGAGGGCGTCCAGCAGGTCCGGCGCCGGACGCTCGGCATTGAAATGCCCGTTCTGGCGCAGCGCCCGCACGAGGCCCACCGCCACCACGAAGGCGAGCCCCGCCGCGCAGACATGGCCGAGGCCGGAGAGGTCGTCCTCCCGGTTCGGGTTCACGATGGCTGTGGCGGGTGGCAGGGTCTCGCCGGCCTGATGGTGGTCGATGACCACCACATCCATGCCGAGCCGCTGCGCGGCGGCGAGCGGCTCCAGCGAGGTGGTGCCGCAATCCACCGTCACCAGTAACGTCACGCCCCGCGCGGCGAGCTGTTCGATGGCCGGCACGTTCGGCCCGTAGCCCTCGAAGATGCGGTCGGGAATGTGGAAGAACGGATCGAGCCCGCCCGCCTGCAGCACGCCCACCATGAGGGCGGTGGCGCAGGCGCCATCCACATCATAATCGCCGAACACCGCCACCTGCTCGCCGGTCGTCACCGCGCGGGCGAGCCGCGCCACCGCGGCGGGCATGTCCGTGAGGGTATCGGGATCGGGCAGAAGGGTACGGATGGAGGGGTCGAGATAGCGCTCCACCTCGTCCAGCTGCACATTGCGGGCGGCGAGCACGCGGGCCAGAAGCTCGCTGATGCCGAAGCGCTGGGCCATGGCGAGCGCCGTCTGCCCCCCGCGCACGTCCAAGCGCTCCCGCCAGGTGCGGCCGGTGGCGGAGCGGGCGACGTCGAGGAAGAGGCGATTCGGCACGGCTATGTTCACGCGCGCATGAAGCCAGAGGAGAGGCGCGGCGTCGAGCGCGGGCGGGCATGGCTCAATTGTTGCCATTCTGTTCCCCTCGCTCGCCGGCTCTGTCACACTGGGGAAAGCAGGGGCCGCGGCGGCGTCCCGATTCGCGCCGGCCCTGCCGTTCTGCTATCTGGCGCCCAAACCTCCGACCTCAGAGTCCCATGTCCGAATCCGACAATTCCGACGATCTCTTCGCTGCCCGCCCGCGCGGTGCCAGCAAGTCGCCTGCGCGGGAATCGACCGCGAAGGAGAGCGCGCGCGGCAAGGCCGCCGTGGTGCCCGCCATGGCCGGCGACTACACTGCCGCCCATATCGAGGTGCTGGAAGGGCTGGAGCCGGTGCGGCGCCGGCCGGGCATGTATATCGGCGGCACCGATTCCAAGGCGTTGCACCACCTCTTCGCCGAGGTGGTAGACAATTCGATGGACGAGGCGGTGGCCGGCCACGCCACCTTCATCGAGGTGCAGCTCGGCGCCGACGGCTATCTCACCGTCTCGGACAACGGGCGCGGCATACCGGTGGAGGAGCACCCCAAGTTTCCCGGCAAGTCGGCGCTGGAGGTCATCATGACCACCCTGCATGCCGGCGGTAAGTTCGACAGCAAGGTCTACGAGACCTCCGGCGGCCTGCACGGCGTCGGCGTCTCGGTGGTGAACGCTCTGTCCGATGATCTGGAGGTGGAGGTCGCACGCAACCAGACCCTCTATCGCCAGAGCTTTTCGAGAGGCATTCCGCAGGGTCCGCTCAAGGAAGTCGGCCGCATCACCAACCGGCGCGGCACCCGCGTGCGCTTCCATCCCGACCCGGAGATCTTCGGCGCCGGTGCCCATTTCGAGCCGGCCCGCGTGTTCCGCATGGCCCGCTCGAAGGCGTACCTGTTCGGCGGCGTGGAAATCCGCTGGGCGTGCGACCCGGAACTGCTGAAGGCCGGCGAGAACATCCCGGAGAAGACGGTCTTCCGCTTCCCCGGCGGCCTCAAGGACTATCTGGCGGCCGATCTCGAAGGCAACACGCTGGTCCATCCGGACATCTTCGCCGGCCGCATCCAGAAGACCGGTGGGCATGGCTCGGTGGAATGGGCGGTGGCCTGGGTGGCGGACGCCGACGGCGGCATCTCCTCCTACTGCAACACCATCCCGACCCCCGATGGCGGCACGCATGAGAACGGCCTGCGCAATGTGCTGCTCAAGGGCCTGAAGGACTATGCGGAGCGCGCCGGCCAGGGCAAGCGCGGCTCGATCATCACCGGCGACGACGTGATCACCGGCTGCGCCGCCATGCTCTCCGTGTTCGTGCGCGAGCCGGAATTCCAGGGCCAGACCAAGGACCGCCTCGCCACCGCCGAGGCCGCCCGCATCGTCGAGCAGGCGCTGCGCGACCCGTTCGACCACTGGCTCGCGGCCAATCCGGTTCAGGCGAGTCGGCTGCTCGACCATGTGATCGACCGCGCCGAGGAGCGGCTGCGCCGCAAGCAGGAGAAGGAGGTCTCCCGCAAGACCGCCGTGCGCAAGCTGCGCCTGCCCGGAAAGCTCGCCGACTGCTCCAACACCGAGGCGGCCGGCTCCGAGATCTTCATCGTCGAGGGCGACTCGGCCGGTGGCTCGGCCAAGCAGGCGCGGGATCGCAAGACGCAGGCGGTGCTGCCCCTGCGTGGCAAGATCCTCAACGTCGCCAACGCCACCCGCGACAAGCTCGCCGCCAACCAGCAGCTCGCCGACCTCGGCCAGGCGCTGGGCTGCGGCACACTCACCCACTACCGCGAGACCGACCTTCGCTACGAGAAGGTCATCATCATGACGGACGCCGACGTGGACGGGGCGCACATCGCCTCCCTCCTCGTCACCTATTTCTTCCGCCAGATGCCGAAGCTGATCGAGGAGGGCCACCTCTTCCTCGCCGTGCCGCCGCTTTACCGCATCACCCAGGGCGCCAAGACCCTCTATGCGCGCGACGACGCCCACCGCGAGCGGCTGCTGAAGAAGGAATTCACCGGCAAGGGCAAGGTGGAAGTGGGACGCTTCAAGGGCCTCGGCGAGATGATGCCGGCGCAGCTCAAGGAAACCACCATGGACCCGAAGACGCGCACGCTCCAGCGCGTCTCCGTGGAGGATGCCGAGCGGGCCGCCACCGTCGACCTCGTCGAGCGGCTGATGGGCAACAAGCCGGAAGCGCGCTTCGCCTTCATCTCCGAGCGCGCCGCCTTCGCGGGCGAGGAGATGCTGGACATCTGAGCCGGCGCGGGGGCGCCGGGCGATGAACGCCGCCATCGCGGCACCGGAGGCGGACGGTCATGGGGGACGGAAAGGCACTGACGCGCGCAGGGCACCGCGTGCGGATGGGTCTGGCGGCGGGCCTCGCGCTTGCGACGCTGATGCCGGGGGCGGCGCGGGCGCAGTCGTTCGGCAATGACGAGCAGTCCTGCGTCTCTTACGGCTACTGGGCGGTCTCCGTGATCTATCTGGCAGCGAGCCAGGGCTGCGACTGGAAGCGCGCCAACGAATGGATCGACCCCATGCGCCACGCCAAGTGGTGCATGGGCCAGTCGGCGCAATCCATGTCCAGGGCGCCGCAGGTCCACCGCAACGGCGTCACCGCCCGCTGCGCAAAGCAGGGCGCATCGGTGAAGATCAACATCTGACCCGGGCGGCCCGCCCTCACTGCGGGGCGGGCTGCACGTTCACGAACTGCCGGCCCTCACGAAATCCACGAAGGCCCGCAGCGGCGCCGGCATCAGCCGGCGGCTGGGGAAATAGAGGCGGGGGCCGGGGAATTCCTGCTCCCAGTCCTCCAGCACCGGCACCAGCCGCCCGGCGGCGATGGAGGGCGCGAGCAGCTGATCGAAGCTGTGGATCAGGCCGAGCCCCGCCTCGGCGGCAGCCACCTTGAGGTCGATGCTGGAGGCGATGATGCGCCCTTCCGGCCGTACCTTTACGATCTCCCCGTCCTTCTCGAACTCCCATATCGGCATGTGCCCGCTGGCGAAGCGGTGGCGGAGGGCGGCGTGCTTCAGCACGTCGTCGGGATGCTCGGGCCGTCCGTGGCGCGCCAGATAGGACGGCGCGGCGGCGGTGACGAAGCGCTGCACGCGCGGGCCGATGGGCACGGCGATCATGTCCCGCTCCAGCCGCTCGTCGTAGCGGATGCCGGCATCGAAGCCGCCTGCCACCACGTCGATGAAGGTATCGTCCGCTGACACCTCCAGCGCGACGCCCGGGTGGCGCGCGAGGAAGGGCGTGATGATCGGCGGCAGGATGACGCGCGCCACCGCGCTCGGCACGCTGAGCCGCAAGGTGCCGGTGGGGCTGTCGCGGAAGGCGTTCACCGCGTCGAGCGCGCCCTCCACCTCGGCCAGCACCGGCGCGAGCCGCTCCATGAGCCGTTCGCCGGCCTCGGTCGGCGTGACGCTGCGGGTGGTGCGGTTGAGCAGGCGCACGCCCATGCGGGCCTCCAGCCGCCGCACCGCCGCACTGAGGGACGAGGGCGACACCCCGCGCGCCACTGCCGCCCCGCGAAAGCCGCGGGCGCGCGCCACCGCCACGAAGGCGTCGAGATCGGACAGGCTGGCACTGCTCATTGTGCAAAATATCGCACAGGGCTTGCCACACTGACAGGATTATCGAACAGCCGATCCCGAGGCATGCTCCAGCCATCCCATACGCCATCCGGCCACGGAGCATGAAGATGACCGCCCTTGTCCCCTCCCCCCGCCGCCTCGGCACCACCGGCCCGGAGGTCTTCCCCCTCGGCCTCGGCTGCATGGGCATGTCGGATTTCTACGGCCCCTCCGACCGCGCGGAGAGCATCGCGACCATTCACGCCGCCCTCGATGCCGGCGTGACGCTGCTCGACACCGGCGATTTCTACGGCATGGGCCACAACGAGATGCTGATCGCCGAGGCGCTGAAGGGCCGGCCGCGCGAGAACGTGGTGCTGAGCGTGAAGTTCGGCGCGCTGCGCGATCCCGCCGGCAACTGGCTCGGCTATGACGCGCGCCCGCAGGCGGTGAAGACCGCGCTCTCCTACACGCTGAAGCGCCTCGGGGTGGACCATATCGACATCTACCGCCCGGCCCGCCTCGATCCGAACGTGCCCATCGAGGAGACGGTGGGGGCCATCGCCGACATGGTGAAGGCCGGCTATGTGCGCCATGTGGGCCTCTCCGAGGTGGGCGCCGAGACCATCCGGCGGGCGGCGGCGGTGCATCCCGTCAGCGATCTCCAGATCGAATATTCGCTGATCTCCCGTGGCATCGAGGACGGCATCCTTCAGACCTGCCGGGACCTCGGCATCGGCATCACCGCCTATGGCGTGCTCTCGCGCGGGCTCATCAGCGGGCACTGGCAGGCGGGCGAGGCGGGGAAGGATTTCCGCGCCCACAGCCCGCGCTTCCAGGGCGAGAACGTCGCCGAAAACCTGAAGCTGGTGGACGCGCTGCGGCAGGTTGCCGAGGCCCGCGGCGCCTCGGTGGCGCAGGTGGCCATCGCCTGGGTAGCGGCACAGGGCGCGGACATCCTGCCCCTCGTCGGCGCCCGCCGCCGCGTCCGGCTCGCCGAGGCACTGGGGTCGCTGAATGTCACGCTCGATGCCGATGCGCTCAACGCCATCGAGGCCGCCATCCCCAAGGGCGCGGCGAAGGGCGAGCGCTATGCGGCCGCGCAGATGGCCATGCTCGACAGCGAGCGCGCCCGCTAAAGCGCCTCGGGGGGCGAGACATGGCCCCGTCGCGGCTGGAGCAGCCCGGCGGGGCCCGCGAGCACCAGCATCCCGATGCCGGCGGCGATGAACATGGCGACCACGCCAGCCAAGCCCGCCGCCTGCGTCAGCGCCAGGGCGCCCACCGCCTGGCCGATGAAGAAGGAAGACGCGAACAGCGCCAGCGCCGACCCGCGCGCCTCGGGGGCCAGCTCCGTGGCGAGGATCTGCAGCACGTTGTGGATCATGTAGAAGGCGAAGCCCGCGGCGGCGAAGATCGCCGCCATGAGGAGCAGCCCATGGGCGCGCGTGGCGAGGATGAGCAGCACGCCCACCCCCACGGCACCCCAGCGCACCATGCCGCCGAGGCCGAGATAGCGCACTAATAGCGGCACGGCGAAGGTATAGAACGCGCCGCCCACGGCGAAGGCGCCGAGCGCGAGGCCGGCCTCCTTGGCGTCGCCGATGCCCTGGTGGACCATCAGCGGCGCCACCAGCGGGAACACGCCGAAGCTCAGCGCCCCTTCGATGGCCACCACCGCGTAGACCTTGATGGACAGCGGGTTGCGCAGCACCAGCCCATAGCGGGCAATGGAGGCGGCGAACGACAGCGGCCGGCGCTCGCCTTCCTCCCTGAGCCCGAAGGTGGTGGCGAGCGCGGCCAGCGCCGCCACGCCGAAGGCGCACCAGAACACCTCGCGCCACCCGGCCATCTCGGCGATGAAACCGGCCAGCGCCGAGCCGGAGAGCTGGCCCAGCACCAAGGCGAGCAGCACGCGGCTCAGCGCCACCGGCCGCCGCTCGAACGGCACCCGGTCGCCCACCGTCGCCAGCACCACGGGAATGATGCCGCCGGCGAAGGCGCCGCAGAAGACGCGGGAGGCGAGCAGCATCTCATGGCTGTTGGAGGTGGCCGAGACCGCGAGGCCGATGGAGAGCATGGCGAGGTTGACGCGGATGAGCCGCACCTTGCCCACCGCATCGCCGATGGGGCCGAACACCAGCTGCATCAGCGCATAGGGAAAGGTGAAGGCGCTGGCGAGCATGGCCACCTGCTGCAACGTCACCTGAAGCTCGCTCGCCAGGATGTTCAGCATGGGATCGACGACGCGCATGGAGAACGCGCTCGCGAACGCCGCAAGGCCGAGGACGAGAAGGAAGGGCATGGGATCCGGGGACGGAGACAGGGATGCCATCCGTGCGGCGTCGGCCGGAACGGGTCAACCCGACGAGGCCGCATGGGTGCAGCGCACACTCATTCGCAGGGCGCATGGCGTCTGCCCGCAAAGCGAGCATTTGTGCGCCACCGCCCGCGAAATGGCGCTTTTCACCGGCCGAATCGGGGAGACCGGCCGGAAAACATTGACACGGCGCATCATTTTCTTATGTTGCTATGCGTCGTCCGAGATATGTCGAATCCAAGCGCGCCGACCGACGACCACTCGTCTGACCCCGTACGGCACGGGACGTTCGATCAGCGGCGCGCCGCCGCATCCAAAAGATGCAATGTCATTTTCCGAACTCGGCCTGAGCGACAAGGTCCTCGCGGCGGTCGCCGACACCGGCTATACGACCCCGACCCCGATCCAGTCCCAGGCCATTCCCCATGTTCTCGCGCGCCGGGATGTTCTCGGCCTCGCGCAGACAGGTACCGGCAAGACCGCCGCCTTCACGCTCCCCATGCTGACGCTGCTGGAGCAGGGCCGCGCCCGTGCCCGCATGCCGCGCACTCTCATCCTGGAGCCCACCCGCGAGCTCGCGGCCCAGGTGGAAGAGAACTTCACGCGCTACGGCAAGTACAGCAAGCTCAACGTCGCCCTGCTCATTGGCGGCGTTTCCTTCGGTGACCAGGACTCCAAGCTGCTGCGCGGCGTGGACGTGCTGATCGCCACCCCCGGCCGCCTGCTCGACCATGTGGAGCGCGGCCGCCTGCTCCTCTCCGGCATCGAAGTCCTCGTCATCGACGAGGCCGACCGCATGCTGGACATGGGCTTCATCCCGGACATCGAGCGCATCTGCAAGCTCGTGCCCTTCACCCGCCAGACGCTGTTCTTCTCGGCCACCATGCCGCCGGAGATCCAGCGCCTCGTCTCGCAGTTCCTCTCCAACCCGGTGCGCGTGGAAGTCTCCAAGCCCGCGTCCACCGCCACCACGGTGACGCAGGAACTGGTCGCCTCCGGCCGCGAGGACTACGAGAAGCGCGAGGTTCTGCGCGAACTGATCCGTGGCTGCGAAAACCTGCAGAACGGCATTATCTTCTGCAACCGCAAGCGCGACGTGGCGGTGCTCCACCGCTCGCTGCAGAAGCACGGCTTCAATGCCGTGGCCCTGCACGGCGACATGGACCAGCACGCCCGCATCAAGGCGCTGGACGAGTTCCGCAACGGCGAGGCGACCCTGCTGGTCGCGTCCGACGTGGCGGCCCGTGGCCTCGACATCCCGGCGGTGAGCCACGTCTTCAACTATGACGTGCCCCACCACTCCGAGGATTACGTCCACCGCATCGGCCGCACCGGCCGCGCCGGGCGCTCCGGCACGGCCTACACCATGGTCACGCACCTCGATGCCAAGTCCCTCTCGGCCATCGAGAAGCTGATCGGCAACCCGATCCCCTGGCATGGTGCGCCCCTGGGCGATGCCCCGCCGGCCTCCGAGCGCCGTGGGCGCGAGGATGGCCGTCTGCGCGGCAAGCGCCGCATGGACAAGGAGCCCCGTGAGGGCCGTGGCGACCGCGAAGGTCGCGGCGAGCGTGAGCCGCGCCGCGAGCGCGAGCCCCGGGCCGAAGGCGCGGAGCGTGCCGAGCGGCCCGAGCGCACCGAACGTCAGCCGCGGGCTGAAAGGACTGAGCGTCCGGAGCGTCAGGACCGCCCCGAACGTCAGGACCGCCCCGAGCGTCAGGAGCGGGAACGCGCCGCGCGGCCGGAACGGTCTGCCGAGCGTGGCGACCGCCCCGAGCGCAACCGTCGTCCCGCCCGCGAGGAGGCCGCCGACGCGCGTCCCCAGCGCCGCGAGCGGGCGCCCGCCAACGAGCCGGCGGACATGTCCCACCTCCCCGCCTTCCTCCTGCGCCCGGTGCGCGTGAAGGCAGGTGCGTGACGGTTCGCGCCGACCTCCGGGCCGGCGCTTCTTCTTGAGTTTTCAGATGGATCGGCGCGCCGCTCAGCCTTGGGCCGGCGCGCTTTTCTTTTTGGCGCGGGGCTTCTTCCCGGACGCCCCGCCTGCCCGTTTCGCCTTGTCCGTGGACGCCCGGCCTGTCGGCCGGGTTTTGGCTTTGGCCTCGGACGCCTGGCCTGTCGGCCGGGCTTTGGCTTTGGCCTCGCTGGCCGCATGGGCCACGAAGAGGGCGCGGCGGGCGAGGGCGGCGAGATCGTCCGCATCGTCCAGCGCCGCCTCGGGCACGGACCAGTAGCCGCCCATGGTGCGCACGACACCCTTGGCCTCATAGCTGAAGGGGACCGATCCCCGCCCCTTCAGATCCTCGGCCAGCGCCGCATCGGCCTTGAGATAGTAGGTGTCCCCGGCCCACAGGGCGAACATCAGCCCGTCCGCATAGAGCCCGGCCCCGCCGAACATGCGCTTCACCGCCACCGGACCGAAGGCGGCGAACAGGTCGGCAATTGCGTCCTCGTCCATCAGGCCAGCCCCGGTCAGCGCGAGATCACACCGCCAGCGCCAGCGCCTGCGCCGCCGCGTCCATCTCGGTGCGGCGGGCGGCACGGCGCTGGCTGGCGAGTTCGTCCTCGCCCCACTGCTCGCGGTTGAAATCCTCGTCCACATGCGCCGCCGTCCAGGCGGCGTCGGCGGAGAGCGCGCCTTCCGCCACCGCCAGCGCCAGGAGCGCCGAGCCGGTGAGGGTCGTCATGGAATGCACCGCCGCGAGGCGCAGCGGATCGGCCGGCACCAGCGCCCGCACCTTCGCCAGCGCCTCCTCGGGCTGCGCCACATGACTGATGCCCTCGGCGAGATAGAAGCGCGCGCCGTGGGCCTCCCGCATCCAGTCCAGCACGGCGTCCCAGTGCTTGGCCTGCCGGTCCACCAGCTTCTGCGGGCCATCGGCGCGGTAGAACAGCATGTCGGTGCCGGCGTAGTTCACCACCTCGTCCGCCACCGCCTGCGCCTCCGGCGCCACCCGGTCGAGGGCGACGTTGACGAGACGGGTCAGCGGCATGGTGAAGGGGTCGATCTCGGTCTGCTGGGCCGCCCATTCGGCCGCCATGGCCTCGGCGAGGGCGCGGGTCGGTGCCTTGAGCAGCCCGCGGGCGGGCGTGCGCACCGGCCGCCCGTCGAGCAGGATGGTGTAGCCGCCCTCCCCCTCACCCACGCTCACATCGGTGTAGAAGCGCTTGGGCAGGGGCGCCTTCTGGGCCGCGCGGGCACGGGCGACGGGATCGCCCGGGTCGCCGCTTTCCACATCTTCCAGGAACTCGCGCATCTCGACTGTCCTCAGATCACGACGCGGCGGCGGGCCAGAAGCTCGGCGATGGCGTCGGGCACCTCGCGGAAATGCCGGACGATACGGTCGGCGCCCGCCCGCTCCAGTTCCGGCGTCCCATGATAACCCCAGGCGACGCCGAGCGCCGAGGCCCCGGCCTGCAGGGCCATGGAGATGTCATAGGTGGTATCGCCGATCACCACCGTGTCCTCCGGCCGCGCGCCGATCTCCCCCATGGCCTGGAACACCATGGCCGGATGCGGCTTGGACGGCGCCGTGTCGGCGGTCTGGATGGTGGAGAACCAGCCTTCCATGCCGTGGACGGCGAGGATGCGGTCCACCCCGCGCCGCGACTTGCCGGTGACGATGCCGAGCACGACATCGTCCCGGCGATTGAGCTCCTCCAGCACCTCGCGGGCACCGTCGAACATGGGCTCCGGCGCCTCGGCATTGAGCAGGCGGTTGAAGGCGACCCGGTAGGCATCCACCATCGCCTGGATGGGATAGGACGCATCCCCCTGCGACAGCACCGAGAAGGCCTGCGGCAGCGAAAGCCCCACCACCGAGAGCAGCGTCTCGCGGTCCGGCACAGGAACGCCGTGGGCGGCGTGGACGTCGTTCATGGCGGACACGATCAGGTGCTGGCTGTCCACCAGCGTGCCGTCGCAATCGAACAGCACCAGCTTGAGGCCGGCGGCGGGGGGAGCTTCGGTGTCGCCTGCTGCGCTCATTTCTGCGTCATCTGCTGGGTGGCGATATCATAGATCCATGTGGTGCCGGAGGGATCGACGAACAACACCTGCCGGAAGCCGCGCTGCTCGCACTGCTTCGGGAAGGGTCCGGCGACGATCAGCTCGGCAGCCGTCTTGGCGGGAAAGTTGAACTTGATGGTGAGGAGCGTCGCGTCGTCGCCGCCGGCCGTCACGGTGAGGTCGAGGCCGTTCTGGGCGAAGCTGTCCTGCTTGCTCTTGGCGAAGGCCCGGCGCGCGGCGGCATCTGCCGCAGGGGCAGGAGCGGGGCTATTCACCGTGGGCAGCGGCAGCGCGGCATCCTGAGCGGGCGCGGCGGGCGCAGCCGTCGGCGGCTCCGGCTGCGGCGGGGCAGCGGCCTGCGCCGGAGGCTGGGCGGGCTTCTGCTGGGGCGCGGCAGGGGGCGGGTTCTGGGGCGCGGGGGCTGCAGGGGCTGTAGCCTGAACCTGCGGCTGCGCGTCCGGCGCCTCGCCGGGCTCGCCCGACATCACCCACCAGACGAGGCCGCCCGAGACCAGCGCCACCACCGTGCCGCCGACGCCCACGAGGAAGGGCATCAGGAGGCTCGTGTGGAGCTTGCGGCCGCAGAAGGGGCAATGGGCCTCCTCGGGATAGACCTGCGCCCCGCAGCCGGGACAGAAGTCGGGCCTCGGGTTCATCGCATTCACCTCCGCACGCTCGGCCGCGCCCGTTTGGGTCACCCGGACTGCGCCACGCTGGCGGTCGCCCCGGCCGGTCCAGCATCTCGATTTGTCGATGGACCCCGGCGTCCGCGGCGCGCCGCGAATCGCAGGGCCTTCCCCGTCACCACGAATGCACGACGGGGCGGAGGAACAGAAGCCCTCCACCCCGTCATGTCCATTCCGAATGCGCCCTTAGCAGGGCAAGGCCAGCCCGCCGGGGGCCGCTATTTCCCGAAGCCGAGATCCAGCGGCGGCGGCGGCGCGGCATCGAGGCCGGGCGAAAGGTTCTCGAACTGCTGCTGGATCTGCTTCTGATCGAGCTGCACGCCGCCGCTCTTGTAGTGGGTCACCATGCCCGGGAAGGCGAGGATGAGCGCCACCATGACGAGCTGGATGCACACGAACGGCACCGCGCCCCAGTAGATCTGCCCGGTGGTCACGGGCTGCATCATCTTGCCCGTCACCCGGTCCACATAGGGCACCTTCGCCGCCACCGAGCGCAGGAAGAATAGGGCGAAGCCGAACGGCGGGTGCATGAACGAGGTCTGCATATTCACCGCCAGCATCACGCCGAACCAGATGAGGTCGATGCCCATCTTGTCCGCAGCCGGCCCGAGCAGCGGGATGATGATGAAGGCCAGCTCGAAGTAGTCGAGGAAGAAGGCCAGCACGAAGACCAGCGCATTCACCGCGATGAGGAAGCCGGTCTGCCCGCCGGGCAGCGACACCAGCAGCTCCTCCACCCACTTGTGCCCGTCCACGCCGTAGAAGGTGAGCGAGAACACGCGGGCGCCAAGCAGGATGAACAGCACGAAGGCGGAGAGCTTGGCGGTGGAATAGGTCGCCTGCCGCATCAGGTCGAACTTCAGCCGACCGCGGGCGAAGGCGAGGATGACCGCGCCGAGCGAGCCCATGGCGCCGCCCTCGGTCGGCGTCGCGACGCCGATGAAGATGGTGCCGAGCACGAGGAAGATGAGCGCCAGCGGCGGCACCATCACGAACACCACCTGCTCGGCGAGCTTGGACAAAAGCCCCAGCCGGAACACACGGTTGATGACGGCCACCACGAAGGCGATGCCCACGGTGGCCGACATGGTGAGCACCACATAGTCGGCGCCGAACTTCACATGGCTGCGCTCCATCAGCACGATGCCGCCGGCGATGGAGAGGGCGAGCGCGATGAAGAGCGAGGGCGTGAGCAGCTTCGCCGTGCCCGACATGACGAAGAAGAGCAGCACGAACGCCACGATGCCCCATACCGCCATGTTGGCGACGCCGGGAAGCGCCCCCGCCGTCAGGCCCGGCAGGGAGCCGGTGGCGATGAGGTAGGCGAAGCCCGCCGCCGCCACCGCGCCGAGGATGCGCGCGGGCATCGCCTTCTGATCCGGATCGCGCAGGGTCTGCGCCTCCAGCGGCAGGCCGGGCGCTGCGTTCGGGAAGATCGAGGAGACGATGAAGATGTAGAGCGCGTAGAGGCCGGCGAGCAGCAGGCCGGGCACGAACGCGCCCTCGTACATGTCGCCCACCGAGCGGTTGAGCTGGTCGGCCATGACGATGAGCACGAGGGACGGCGGGATGATCTGCGCCAGCGTGCCCGACGCCGCGATGACGCCCGAGGCGACGCGCCGATCGTAGCCGTAGCGCAGCATGATAGGCAGCGAGATGAGGCCCATGGAGATCACCGAGGCCGCCACCACGCCGGTGGTGGCCGCCAGCAGAGCGCCGACGAAGATCACCGCATAGGCGAGGCCGCCGCGGATGGAGCCGAACACCTGCCCGATAGTGTCGAGCAGGTCCTCGGCCATGCCGGAACGTTCGAGGATGAGGCCCATGAAGGTGAAGAAGGGCACCGCGAGGAGCACTTCGTTGTTCATGGTGCCGTAGACGCGCTCCGGCAGCGCCTGGAGGAACTTGGGCTCGAACAGACCCAGTTCGATGCCGATGAGGCCGAAGATCAGGCCGTTGGCCGCCAGCGAGAAGGCCACCGGGTAGCCGAGCAGCAGGAACAGCACCAGCGCGCCGAACATGATCGGCGCCATGTTGTGGATGAACCAGCCGCGGAAGCCCGGCTCTGCCGCCAGCGCCACGTCGGGCAGCGCGATGAGCAGAGCGGCGAGGAACGCGACGGCGAGTGCGGCGAGGGGGCGGCGCTTCAGGAGCGTGCGGACGAAGGACATGAACGCGCTCCTACTTCTTGGCCGCGGCAGCGGCGCCGGGCGCCCCTTCGGGGAGTTCCGCATCGGCGAGCAGGCGCTCCGCCTCGGCGGCGAGCGCCGCATGGCTGCCGCCCGCGCCTTCGTGGGGGTCCTCCATCTTTCCGGTGAAGATGGCGATGCGCTTGATGAGTTCGGAGATGCCCTGCAGCGTCAGGAAGAAGAAGCCCAACGGCACCAGCAGCTTCGCCGGCCACTGGGGCAGGCCGCCGGCATTCAGCGACTGCTCGTTGATCTCATAGGAGGCCAGGAAGAAGGGCCAGGAGGTCCACAGCAGGAGGATGGAGAAGGGCAGCAGGAAGAAGACGTGGCCGAAGATGTCGATGCCGTCGCGCCAGCGCTTGGGCAGCCGGGAATTCACGATGTCGATGCGGATATGCTCATTGTCGATGAGCGTCCACGAGGCGCACAGCAGGAACACCGCGGCGAACAGCACCCACTGCAGCTCCAGCCATGAATTGGAGCTCATGTCGAACAGCTTGCGGATGATGGCATTGAGCGCCGACACAAGAATGGAGACCAGGATCAGCCAAGCGGCGGCCTTGCCGATGCGGGTGTTGACGGCATCGATCCCTCGGGAGAGGGCGAGAAGGGCTGTCATTGAGATCAATTCCCTCGGGCGCGGCCGGAGATGGCTCCGGACTGCTTCTTCTTTGGCCTTCAGGCCTTGGCGCGCACCATAGGGGAAGATGCCGTGACTTCAAGCCGGAGGCGGTTACCGGACTGCCGAATGCGGCAGGGGTCAGACCAAAGTCGAAGACCAAGCTTCAGCGTGGCACCGGCGCGTCCGGCCAAGGCGGCGGACCGGGCAGACTCTGCCCCTGCGTGAAGCGGGCGGCAGCGCGGTCCCATTCCAGCATTCGGCCGGTTCCGGCGACGGGGCTCGGCGCCACACACCACACTGCAAGGTCGGTTCCCTGCCGCGGCAGGAGGGTGATGGCCCGGCCCAGGCCCTCGAACGCCGCGGTGGTCTCGTCCACCTCCTGCGGCGCGGTGCGGCAGAGGCTTTCGTCCTGCGGCGGCATCACCCTGTCCGTGACCAGATTCCACCGCCCGGACGCGTGGGAATAGAAGCGCACCCGTCCGCCGAACGGCACGCCGCCGCGCACCGCGCGTTCGCTGAGGCCGAGGAGCGGGAAGCCCTCACGATCGAACCACACGGCGGCTTCCGTCGCGAAGTGCGCCGCCCCGTCCCCGTCTCCCCGGTCGTCGATGCGCAGGTAGCCGTGCGGGACGTCGAGGGTGAGCGTCACCCGCGCTCGCGGCCCGTAGAGGCGGCCGCCGGAAGCGGTGGCGCCGGCGCCCTCCCCGTGGATCTCATAGTCGGGAAAGCCGGTGGCCTGCGCGATCTGGAGGTCGCGGAAGAGATAGAGCACGTCGTCCCGCCTGGCCCCGGCTCCGCCCGCGGTCGCCGGTGCGACGGCCAAAGCCGCCGCAGCAAGCCACCACAGGGCGGCGCGCCTCATGCCTCCGGCGCTTCCAGGATGGGATCGTACTGGGAGGCGTCGAAGCCGAGCACGGCGAAGGTCTGCGCGATATGCGGCGGCAGCGGCGCGGAGACGTCGATCACCCCCTGCCCGCGCGGATGCGGGATGACGAGCCGCCGCGCCAGCAGGTGCAGGCGATTCTGCAGGCCGCCGGGCAATTCCCAGTTCTCGACGTTGAAATACTTCGGATCGCCGAGGATGGGGTGGTGGATGTGGGCGAGGTGGGCGCGCAGCTGATGGGTGCGGCCCGTCACCGGCTTCAGCGACAGCCAGCTCATTTTCTGCGCGGCCTGATCCACCACGGCGTAATAGGTGATGGCGTGGCTCGCCTCGTCCTCGCCATGGCGGGCGACGCGCATCTTCTCCTCGTCCTCGTCGCGGGCCAGATAGGTGGAGATGCGCCCCTGCCGGGGCTTCGGCACGCCGGGCACCACCGCCCAATAGACCTTGCGCGCCTCGCGCGAGCGGAAGCTCTTGGCCAACACCGAGGCGGCGAGCCGCGACTTGGCGATGAGCAGGCAGCCGGAGGTGTCCTTGTCGATGCGGTGGACGAGGCGCGGCTTCTGCCCGTCCCGGTCCTTCAGCGCCTCCAAAAGCCCGTCCACATGGCGGTAGGTACCGGAGCCGCCCTGCACCGCGAGGCCGAACGGCTTGTTCAGCACCATCACGTCCTTGTCCTCGAACAGGGTGATGGATTTGAGGAAGGCCCGGTCCTCCTCCAGCTTGCGCACGGCGGGGTCTTTCGACGCGCGCGGCTTTGCGGGCGCAGTGGCGCCGGGCTCGGCGGGGGCCGTGCGTGCGCCCTCCTTGCCGGCCTCGCTGGTGCGCGCGCCCTTTGCCGGCGCGGCCGCTGCCTCGGGCTCGTCGGTTCCGAGCGGCGGGACGCGCACGCTCTGGCCCGGCTCGACGCGGGAGGAGGTCTTCACCCGGCCGCCGTCCACCCGCACCTGTCCCGTGCGCACCAGCTTCTGCAGGTGCCCGAACGAGAGGTCGGGATAATGCACCTTGAACCAGCGGTCGAGGCGCATGCCCGCCTCGTCCTCGGCCACGGTTCTGGTCACGACAGCCATCTTTGCCCTAGTCCTCGCGCAAACCCTTTATGCCGCAGCAATAGAGCTTTCACCGCGCCATGGCCACCGTCTCGCCGAAAGTCCTGCGCGCGCCTCAGCCTGCGCGGCGCCTGAGCTTGGGCAACGCCCCCAAAGCCCGCGCGGCGCGTGAGCGTGGCAACGCCAAAATCACGTCAGGCTGCGCACCAGCATGATGCCGGCCCACACGCCGCCGAAGCCGAGCAGCACGGAGCCGAAGGCATAGGCCAGCGCCATCCCGAGCTCGCCCCGCTCGGCGAGGTAGAGGAAATCCAGCGAGAAGGTGGAGAAGGTGGTGTAGCCGCCGAGCACCCCGGTGGTGAGGAACAGCCGCACCGGCTGCGTCCACCCCTCACCATCCTTGAAGGCGAGATAGCCCGCCATGAGCCCCATGATGAGGCTGCCGGAAATGTTGATGAGGAAGGTGGCGAAGGGAAAGCCCGTGCCCAAGAGCCGCGGCACGGCCAGATTCACGAAATGCCGGATGGTGCCGCCGAGACCGGCGCCGAGGAAGACGATGAGGGCGGGGGGCAGGGTCATTGGGCAGGTTCCGGAACGGGATCAGGAGCGCAAGCGCCTCGCGGCGTGGAGAACGGCGAGGATGGTGATGCCATCTCCATCCACACGATAGATGACAAGATAGGGCGTATCAGCGATGGCGAGTTGCCGCGTGCCCGGCACGACGCCCACCGGAGCGGATAGCGGGTGGTCCACGAGATTAAGGATCGCGCGCTCGATGCGAGCAATAAGGCGGCCCGCAGCCGCAGGGCTGTCGGCGGCAACATAGCGCTCGATCTGCCGCAGATGCCCGAGGGCCCGGGCACGGAAGGAGACCTTCATCACCGATAGCGGGCAAAAAAGGCTTCGACTTCCTCGGGAGAAGCGTTCGGCTCCCCATCCTCCAGCGCCCGGCGAACCTCTTCCTCCTGCTCGGGGGTGAGGACGTAGAGGTCGCCGTCCGCTGCGCCCGCCTCGATCACGTGGAGAAATTCGCGGGCGAGCGCGTCCTGCTCCGCCTCGGGCAGGGCTTCGAGCTTCTCGATGAGTTCGCGCATCAGCCGGGTCATGGTGGTCTTCGTCGGTGCCAGCCTGTTGGCCAATCATACACGATGGCCCAAGCCCTCGCTATTTGGGCCCGCTATTTCCCGCCCCGCTCGGCCCGCAGGCGCGCCCAGTAATCCAGGCGCTTCCTGATCTCGCGCTCGAAGCCGCGCTCCACCGGATGGTAGAAGCTTTGGCGGCCCAGCGCCTCGGGGAAATAGTTCTGGCCGGAGAAGGCGTCCGGCTCGTCATGGTCGTAGCGATAGCCGGTGCCGTAGCCCTCGGCCTTCATCAGCTTGGTCGGCGCGTTCAGGATGACCTTGGGCGGCACCAGCGAGCCGCCCTCCTTGGCGACGCGCATGGCGGCCTTGAAGGCGGTGTAGACGGCATTGGATTTCGGCGCGGTGGCCACATAGACCACCGCCTGCGCCAGCGCCAGCTCGCCCTCGGGTGAGCCGAGGAAGTCGTAGGCCTCCTTCGCCGCATTCGCCACGACGAGGGCCTGCGGATCGGCATTGCCGATGTCCTCGATGGCCATGCGCACGATGCGCCGGGCGAGGAACAGCGGGCTTTCCCCGGCGTCCAGCATGCGCGCGAGATAATAGAGCGCCGCGTCGGGGTCGGAGCCGCGCACCGCCTTGTGCAGCGCGGAGATGAGATTGTAGTGGCCGTCCTCGCTCTTGTCGTAGATGGGCGCGCGGCGCTGCACCACTTCGCTCAGGCCCGCCACGTCGAACACCTCGCCCGGCCGCGCGGCGCGCCACACCTCCTCCGCCAGCGTGAGGGAGGCGCGGCCATCCCCGTCCGCCATGTTCACCAGCGCGACGCGCGCCTCCTCGGTAAGGGGGAGTTCGCGACCCTCCACCTCCTCGGCGCGGGAGAGCAGCTTGGCCACCGCTTCGGCATCGAGCGAGCGGAACACCAGCACGCGGGCGCGGGAGAGAAGTGCCGCGTTCAGCTCGAAGGAGGGATTTTCCGTGGTGGCGCCCACCAGCGTCACCGTGCCGTCCTCCATGACGGGCAGGAAGCTATCCTGTTGGGCGCGGTTGAAGCGGTGAATCTCGTCCACGAACAGGAGGGTCGCGGTGCCCGACAGGCGGCGGCCACGGGCCTGCTCGAACACCTTCTTCAGGTCGGCGACGCCGGAGAAGATGGCGGAGATCTGCTCGAAATGCAGGTCGGTCGCCGAGGCCAGCAGGCGCGCCACGGTGGTCTTGCCGGTGCCCGGCGGCCCCCACAGGATGAGCGAGCCGAGGGAGCGCGTCTCCAGCATGCGCGAGAGCACGCCGTCCGGCCCCACCAGATGGTCCTGCCCCACCACCTCCGAGAGGCGCGACGGGCGCAGCCGGTCGGCGAGGGGGCGCGCCACCCCCTCCCCCAGTCCCGCCGCTGCGAACAGATCGCTCATGCGCTTTGTGTTCCCGCGCCTCAGCCGCGCAGGACCGCGGTGATGCTGCGGCCGCCGCGCATCACCGTCACCCGCCAGCCGCGCTGGGGCACGGCGGAGAGCTGGCCGAGATCGCCGGTGCGGCCGACCTTTTCGTTGTTCACCTCGACGATGACGTCACCCGGGCGGAAACCCGCCGCCGCCGCCGGCGAATTCTCCTCCACGTCATAGACCACGACGCCGGTGGCGTTGGTGTCCACCTTCAGCTCCTCGGCGACGGCCGGGGACAGGTTGACGATGGTCGCCCCGGCGAAGGGAGAGCGGCCGCGCAGCTGCAGCTCCTCCCGCGGCACCGTCTCGGGCGCGACTTCCAGCACCACCACCAGCGTCTGCTCCTTGCCGGAGCGGTTCACCAGCAGCGCTGCCTTGCCGCCGATGGGGCGGGTGGCGAGCCGGTAGTTGAGGGATTCGGGATCGTCGATCCCCTGCCCCTCCACCGACACCACGAGATCGCCCGTCTTGAGCCCGGCCTTGGCGGCGGGGCTGCCGGCGGTGACGCCCTGCACCAGCACGCCGGTGGGGCGCGGCAGGCCGAGGCTCTCGGCGATGTCCGGCGTCACGCGTTGCAGCCGGGCGCCCAGCCACGGGCGGCGCACGGACTTCGACCCGCTCTTCGCCTGCTCCACCACCACCCGGCCCATGTTGGCGGGAATGGCGAAGCCGATGCCGTGGGAGCCGCCGGAGCGCGAGTAGATGGCGGAATTGATCCCCACCACGCGCCCGGCCATGTCCACCAGCGGCCCGCCCGAATTGCCGGGATTGATGGCCGCATCGGTCTGGATGAAGAACTGGTAGTCGGAAACGCCCACCTGGGTGCGAGCCAGCGCCGAGACGATGCCCTGCGTCACCGTCTGTCCGACGCCGAAGGGATCACCGATGGCGAGCACGAGATCGCCCACGGCGAGCCCGTCCGAATCGCCCAGCTCCAGGAAGGGGAAGCGCTCCTTCGCCTCGCTCTTGATGCGCAGCACGGCGAGGTCGGTGCGCTGGTCGCGCAGCAGCACCTCGGCCTCGTATTCGCGGCGGTCGTTGAGGGCGATGCGGATTTCGTCCGCGCCCTCGATGACATGGTAGTTGGTGAGCACCAGCCCCGAGGGATCGACGATCACCCCCGAGCCGAGCGAGCGCTGCACCCGCTCCGGCGCGCGCAGGCCCGGACCGTCGCCGGGACCACCCGGCCCGCCGGGGCCGGGCATGCCGAAGAAGCGGCGGAAGAAGGGATCGTCGAAGATCGGGTTCACGCGCTGCTGCGCCGTCTTCAGCGCATAGACGTTCACCACGGCCGGCGCCGTCTTCGCCACCACCGGCGCGAAGGTGAGCGTCACTTCCGCCTGGGAGGCCGGCACTTTCTGCTGCTGCGCCGCCGATTGGGCGAAGGCGGGCGCGCCGAGGAGAAGAGCGAAGGCGGCCGCTGCCGCCACACCTGAGAGCCGTCCGAACATTGCGCTACCCTTGCCGCGACCTTCGCCGCCACCCTTGAAGCCTGCTCCGCGCTCAATGCCGGACGGGGTGACCCGTTCCCGCCGCGGCGGGAGGCCCGGCCGATTCGCGCGGTGCAGCCGATCCTCGCAACGAAAGACGTTCTCTCGAACGAAAAAAGGGCGGTCCGAGGACCGCCCCTTTTCATACCCTGAAATCAAAGGCAGCTCACGCCGCCAGATCTCACGCGGCTTCAGCAGCCGCAGCGGTGCGGGCGTGGTCGGCGGCGCCCTTGGCGTCCACGTCACGATCCACGAACTCGATCACCGCGACGGCGGTGTTGTCGCCATAGCGGAAGCCGGCCTTGACGATGCGGGTGTAGCCACCCGGACGGGCCGCATAGCGGGGCGCCAGCACGTCGAACAGCTTCTTGACCACGGCCTGGTCCTTCAGCTCGGCGATGGCCTGGCGGCGGGCGTGCAGGTCGCCGCGACGGGCGAGGGTCACGAGCTTCTCCACCACCGGACGAAGATCCTTCGCCTTGGGCAGGGTGGTCACGATCTGCTCGTGGGTGATGAGGGCGCCCGCGAGATTGGAGAACATCGCCTTGCGGTGCTCCCAGGTGCGGTTGAACTTGCGGTGTACCTTGCCGTGACGCATGACGGCGAACTCCTGAAGATAGCGACGGACGAGCCGGTCGAAGGGTTGCGCGGCTCGGGCCGCTCAAAAGGGATCAGGGCAGCGTGCCGCCCCGGATTGCGGATCAGTAGTGCTCCTCGAAGCGCTTGGCCAGCTCTTCGATGTTCTCGGGCGGCCAGCCGGGCACTTCCATGCCGAGATGCAGGCCGAGGGAGGCGAGCACCTCCTTGATCTCGTTGAGCGACTTGCGGCCGAAATTCGGCGTGCGGAGCATCTCCGTCTCGCTCTTCTGGATCAGGTCGCCGATGTAGACGATGTTGTCGTTCTTCAGGCAGTTGGCCGAACGGACGGAGAGCTCGAGCTCGTCCACCTTCTTCAGCAGGGCCGGAGAGAACGGCAGCGTCTGGATCGCGGTCGCCTCGCTCTCGCGCTTGGGCTCCTCGAAGTTGACGAAGATCTCCAGCTGGTCCTGCAGGATGCGCGCGGCATAGGCCAGCGCGTCCTCGGCCGTGATCGAGCCGTTGGTCTCGATCTGGAGCGTCAGCTTGTCATAGTCGAGGATCTGGCCCTCACGGGTGTTCTCGACCTTGTAGGAGACCTTGCGCACCGGCGAGTAGAGGCTGTCGATCGGGATCAGGCCGATCGGGGCGTCCTCGGGACGGTTGCGGTCGGCGGCGACATAGCCCTTGCCGGTGTCGACCGTGAACTCGATGCGCAGCTCCGCGCCCTCGTCGAGGGTGCAGATCGGCAGATGCGGGTTCAGGATCTGCACGTCGCCGACGGTCTGGATGTCGCCGGCCACCAGCACGCCGGGGCCGGTCTTCTTGGCCACCATGCGCTTCGGGCCGTCGCCCTGCATCTTGATGGCCACATCCTTCACGTTGAGGATGATGTCCGTCACGTCCTCACGCACGCCGGGGATCGACGAGAACTCGTGCAGCACGCCGTCGATGTGGATCGAGGTCACCGCCGCGCCCTGGAGCGACGACAGGAGGATGCGGCGCAGGGCGTTGCCGAGGGTCATGCCGAAGCCGCGCTCCAGCGGCTCGGCGACGACGGTCGCGAGGCGCTTGGGATCGTGGCCGGGATTGACCTGCAGCTTCTCGGGCTTGATCAGCTCTTGCCAGTTCTTCTGAATCACTTGCTTCACCTTGCTTTCTCGCCGGGCCACGGCATCTGCCGGGGTGGTGAGCCTCAACCGGAGGCCTGGCCCGTCCCGCTCGGGGGAGGAGAAACCGGGCTTGATCCCCACGGGCCGGGCCCGCGGAGGAACGAAGTGCGGATCAGACGCGGCGGCGCTTGCGCGGACGGCAGCCGTTGTGCGGGATCGGCGTCACGTCGCGGATGGAGGTGACGAGGAAGCCCGCCGCCTGCAGCGCGCGAAGAGCGGACTCACGGCCCGAACCCGGACCGCAGACTTCCACTTCCAGGGTGCGCATGCCGTGCTCGGCCGCCTTGCGGGCCGCGTCCTCGGCCGCGACCTGCGCGGCGTACGGGGTGGACTTGCGCGAGCCCTTGAAGCCCATGGCACCGGCCGAGGACCAGGAGATGGTGTTGCCCTGGGCGTCGGTGATGGTGATCATGGTGTTGTTGAACGAGGCGTTCACATGCGCCACGCCGGAGGCGATGTTCTTGCGCTCGCGGCGCTTCACGCGTGTTGCTTCTTTAGCCATCTGTCTCTCAGATCCTTCAGGCGCGCCCGTAGCTCCAGGCGCTCGGGATGGCCCTTGACGGGCCGGTCAACGGGGAAAGGCCGGCTTGGCCGGCCTCCCCAATTCTCAAGCCTTGCGGCCGATCACTTCTTCTTGCCGGCGATCGGCTTCGCCGGACCCTTGCGGGTGCGGGCGTTGGTGTGGGTGCGCTGGCCGCGCACGGGCAGGCCACGACGATGGCGCAGGCCGCGGTAGCAGCCGAGGTCCATCAGGCGCTTGATGTTCATCGCCACTTCGCGGCGCAGGTCGCCTTCCACGATGTAGTCGCGGTCGATGGTCTCGCGGATCTGCAGCACTTCCTGGTCGGTCAGCTGGTTCACGCGACGCTCGGCGGGAATACCCACCTTCTCGACGATCTCTTCAGCCTTCTTGGGGCCGATGCCGTGGATGTACTGGAGCGCGATGACGACGCGCTTGTTGGTCGGGATGTTGACGCCTGCAATACGAGCCACTGCGCTCTCCATGTGCGCCGGAGCCCGAGGGCCGCCGGCCGGTTGTTGTCCCCGCGTCCGGTGGAGGCCGGCCCATGCGGGATCTTGACGAAATCTGCCCCGGATACGACAAAGCGGCCGCCCTGCCCGACCCTTTCGGGTGGACCGAACGGCACCTGTTCCGAAGCGAGGGAGTGCCCATAGCGGAGATTCCGCGAGGGGTCAAGGGCATGAGCCCCTGCCTTCCGGCCAGCCCAGGGCCACGATCCGCTCCGCCGCTCCTTGCGGATTGCCGGAACCGGCGGGAAGGCCGATTTCGCTCACGGCGATGTGCTCGAGCAGCGACTGGATAGCCGCAACGCTGGCGCCGTCTGCCAGCGCCCGGACTACGCGGCCGGCGTAGCCTTCGTATTCGTCTCGCGCCTGGGCAACCTCCCGGACACCGATGGGATCCCACACATCGATCAGGACTTGCCGGACGGCGCTGATCGCCGCTTTGACGTCGATCTTGCCGAAGTCCCGCTGCATGGAGCGATTGTCCCGGCTCTCCGCCCCCACCCCAAGATGCCCAACGAAAAGGCCCTTCCGCCATCCGGCGAAAGGGCCTTGATTTCTTATCGGAAGGCCGAAGCCCCCTGCCCTCACGCCGCCTCGGCGAGCACCCCGTCGATGGCGGCGGTGACCTGATCGATGGGCGCCATGCCGTCGATCTGCTTCAGCTGGCCGCGGGCCTTGTAGTAGGGCGCCACCACCGCGGTGTCGCGGTTGTAGGCCTCGAGGCGGGTCTTGAAGACCACCGGATCATCATCCTTGCGCACCGGCTCGCCCTTGGCGGCGGCCTCGGCGGCGCGGTTGAGGATGCGGTTGACCAGCTTTTCCTGGTCCACCACCAGCTCGATCACCGCGTCAAGCTTGAGGCCATTCTCGGCGAGCAGCCGGTCCAGCGCCTCGGCCTGCGCCACCGTGCGCGGGAAGCCGTCGAGGATGAACCCGTTTTTCGCGTCCGGCTCGCCGATGCGCTCGGCGATGATGCCGATGACGATCTCGTCCGAGACCAGCCCGCCGGCATCCATCACCGCCTTCGCCTTCAGCCCCACCGGCGTGCCCGCGGCAACCGCCGCGCGCAGCATGTCTCCGGTGGAAAGCTGGACGATGCCGTGACGGGCCACCAGCCGCTGTGCCTGAGTTCCCTTGCCTGCCCCGGGCGGGCCCAACAGCACCAGCCTCATATTACTTCCTCCTCCCCCCGCGCAGCTTGGCCTTCTTGACCAGTCCTTCGTACTGGTGGGCCAACAGATGTCCCTGGATCTGGGACACGGTGTCCATGGTCACGCTGACCACGATCAGAAGCGACGTTCCTCCGAAATAGAACGGAAGAGAGGCGTAGGAAATCAGCAGTTCGGGGAAGAGGCAAACCGCCGCAATGTAGGCGGCGCCCACCACGGTGATGCGGGTCAGCACATAGTCGATGTACTCGGCCGTCCGCTCGCCGGGGCGGATGCCGGGAATGAAGCCGCCGTGCTTCTTCAGATTGTCGGCCGTCTCCACCGGATTGAACACGATCGCGGTGTAGAAGAAGCAGAAGAACACGATCAGCGCCACATACAGCACCATGTAGAGCGGGCGCCCGTGGCCGATGTGGGTGGTGACGGTCTGCAGCCACTCCGGCCCCGAGCCCTGCATGAAGCTGGCGATGGTGGTGGGGATGAGGAGCAGCGAGGAGGCGAAGATAGGCGGGATGACGCCCGACGTATTCAGCTTCAGCGGCAGGTGCGAGGACTGGCCCTCATAGATGCGGTTGCCCACCTGGCGCTTGGGATACTGGATCAGCAGCCGGCGCTGGGCCCGCTCCATGAACACGATGAAGGCGATGACCACCACGGCCATCAGGATCATGCCGAGAATCACCACCGTGGAGATGGCGCCCTCACGGCCGAGTTCCAGGGTGCGCACGAAGGCGCCCGGCAGCTCGGCGACGATGCCGGCGAAGATGATGAGCGAGGTGCCGTTGCCGATGCCGCGCGAGGTGATCTGCTCACCCAGCCACATCAGGAACATGGTGCCGCCGGTGAGGGTGATGACCGTGGAGATGCGGAAGAACCAGCCGGGCTCCGCCACCACGCTGCCCGAGCCCTCGAGGCCGACGGCGATGCCGTAGGCCTGGAACAGGGCCAGCACCACGGTGAGGTAGCGGGTGTACTGGTTGAGCTGCTTGCGGCCCGCCTCGCCTTCCTTCTTCAGCGCCTCCAGCGTCGGCGAGACGCTGGTGAGGAGCTGGATGATGATGGAGGCGGAGATGTACGGCATGATGTTCAGGGCGAAGATCGCCATGCGCTGCACGGCGCCGCCCGAGAACATGTTGAAGAGGCCGATGATTCCCTGCTGGGCGTTCTTGAAGACGTCCGCCAGCGCGTCCGGATTGATGCCGGGCATGGGGATGTAGGTGCCGAGCCGGTAGACGAGAAGCGCGCCGAGGGTGAACCAGATGCGCTTCTTCAGCTCCTCGGCCTTGCCGAGGGCACCGAAATTGAGGTTCGCCGCGAGTTGTTCCGCCGCCGAGACCATGCCTTGCTCCGATGGACGCCACCCTGGTGGGCGGCCCTTATATGAGGGCGCAACGCTCGGGTGCCAAGGCAAAGGGACCAAGGCTCCCCGCCGACGGTCCCGCAACCGGCTCCCTTGCCGAAGCGATGGACCCTGGCGGGAATGCCATGGGGCCGGTGCCCGGGCGCGTCCTGGACCATGAGTCCCGAACAGAGCGTTGGGGCAAACTGGGCCGGCGCGACGGATGGCCGCAGGCCGGCAGAAAGAGCCGATATCCGGCCGATGGTGCGCCGCTGACGGCACGCGGGGCCGAACCCACTCGGGTGATGGACCCAAGGGACCATCACACCCGTCACACCTACGGCGGCACCTGAGCGTCACCTAAACAGGGCAAGCGACACGCGCCGCCCGAAACACGAGGACCCGGCCACCGGCCGGGCATCCGCAAGAGGTTGGCCCGAACATGGGTTCGGCGCGGCGGCCATGAAGCCCCGCGCCGTCCCCTGTTCCGGATCAGCCTCGGCTCACTCGGCCTCGACGGCCGCCGCGAGCACGGTCACCGAGCCACCGGCCTTCTCCACGGCGGCGACGGCGGACTTGGTGGCGTAGGCCACTTCCAGCGTCACCTTGGCGGACAGCTCACCGGTGCCGAGCACGCGCACGCCATCCTTTGCCCGGCGGAGCACGCCGGCGGTGACGAGGGCGGCCTCGGTCACGGGCTGGCCCGCGTCGAGACGGCCGGCATCGACCGCAGCCTGGATCTTGGCGAGGGAGACCTCGTTGTAGTCCAGGCGAAAGATGTTGTGGAAGCCGCGCTTCGGCAGGCGACGATGCAGCGGCATCTGGCCGCCTTCGAAGCCCTTGATGGCGACGCCGGTCCGGGCCTTCTGACCCTTCACGCCGCGGCCTGCGGTCTTGCCCTTGCCGGAGCCGATGCCCCGACCCACGCGCATCCGCTTCTTGCGGGCGCCGGGATTGTCCCTGATTTCGTCGAGCTTCATGTCCCGCTCCTCACTCGACCACACGGACGAGGTGGGCGACCTTGGCGATCATGCCGCGGACGGCCGGGGTATCCTTGAGAGTGGAGCGGCGGTGCCGCTTGTTCAGCCCGAGGCCGACGAGGGTGGCCTCCTGGTCGAACGGGCGGCGGATCGGCGAGCCGATCTGCTCCACGGTGATGGTCTTGTCGCTCATGGCGCAATCCTATCCTTCGGTCTGCGCCGCTCAGTCGGTCGCTTCCGCGTCTTCGACGCGGCGGCGGGACTGGAGCTGGGAGACCTTGATGCCGCGACGCGCAGCGACGGAGCGCGGCGAGTCCTGGTTCTTCAGGGCGTCGAAGGTGGCGCGCACCATGTTGTAGGGGTTGGAAGACCCGAAGGACTTCGCCACCACATCGTGCATGCCGAGAGTCTCGAACACCGCGCGCATCGGGCCGCCGGCGATGATGCCGGTACCGGCCGGGGCGGCGCGGAGCACCACCTTGCCAGCACCGTGGTGACCATGCACGTCGTGGTGCAGGGTCCGGCCTTCGCGCAGCGGCACGCGGATGAGGGCGCGCTTGGCGCTCTCGGTGGCCTTGCGAATGGCCTCCGGCACCTCGCGGGCCTTGCCGTGGCCGAAGCCGACGCGGCCCTTCTGGTCACCGACCACCACCAGGGCAGCGAAGCCGAAGCGACGGCCGCCCTTCACAACCTTGGCGACGCGGTTGATGTGGACCAGCTTGTCCACGAACGTATTGTCGCGGTCCTCGCGCTCGTGGCGCTGTTCCCGTTCACGGGCCATGTTCGCTCGTCCTTGCGTCAGAACTGAAGGCCGCCTTCGCGGGCGCCCTCAGCGAGCGCCTTGACGCGCCCATGATAGATGTATGCGCCACGGTCGAAGACGACCGCAGTCACGCCCTTCGCCACCGCCCGCTCGGCAACGAGCTTGCCGATGGTCTTGGCGGCCTCGGTGTCCGCACCGGTCTTCAGCGACCCGCGCAGATCCTTCTCGAGGCTCGATGCAGCGGCGAGAGTCTCGCCCTTCGCATCGTCGATGATCTGCGCATAGATGTGCTGCGAGGTCCGGTGCACCGACAGGCGGGGACGCCCGCTCGCAGCAACGCGGATCGCACGGCGCACCTTGGCCTTGCGGCGCGCCTGCGCCTCCAAATCCTTAGCCATGGTTCGCCTCCGTCACTTCTTCTTGCCTTCCTTGCGGAAGATGAATTCGCCGGCATACTTGACGCCCTTGCCCTTGTAGGGTTCGGGGCCACGGAACTCGCGGATCTCCGCCGCCACCTGGCCGACCTTCTGCCGGTCGATGCCCGAGATCACCACTTCGGTGGGCTTGGGGGTGACGATCTGGATGCCCTCGGGGATCGCGTAGATCACGTCGTGGCTGTAGCCGAGCGAGAGGTTCAGGTTTTTGCCCTGCACCGCCGCCTTGTAGCCGACGCCGGTGATCTCGAGCTTCTTCTCGAAGCCCTTGGTCACGCCTTCGACCAGGTTGGAAACCAGCGTGCGGGACATGCCCCACATGGCCTTGTGCCGGGAGGTCTCGCCGTTCATGGCGAGCTTGATCTCCGAGCCTTCGACCTTGGCGGCAATCTCTTCCACCAGGGTCACTTCGAGGGCGCCCTTGGGCCCCTTCACCTTCACCGTCTGTCCGTCCAGGCTGGCGGTGACACCAGCCGGAATGGCGACGGGCAACTTGCCGATCTTCGACATCTTGTCCTCCGTCGTCAGAACACGGTGAAGAGCACTTCGCCGCCGACGTTCTTGTCGCGGGCTTCGTGGTCGGCCATCACGCCCTGGGGCGTGGAGACGACCGCGATGCCGAGACCGTTGGCGACGCGGGGAAGGTTCTTGACGGCCGCATAGACGCGGCGGCCGGGCTTCGACACGCGAGCGATCTCGCGGATCACCGGCGTTCCGTCGAAATACTTGAGCTCGATCTCGAACTCGGTCCGGCCGTTGCCGTGATCGGTCGAGGTGTAGCCGCGGATGTAGCCCTCGTCGCGGAGCACATCGAGCACCGAGGCGCGCAGACGCGAGCCGGGGGTCGAGGTCTTGTCCTTGCGGCGCATCTGGGCGTTGCGGATGCGGGTGATCAGATCGCCGATGGGATCAGTTACAGCCATCGTTCCCTCCTCACCAGCTCGACTTCACGAGGCCGGGCACCATGCCCTGGTTGCCCAGCTCGCGCAGCGCGATACGGCTCATCTTGAGCTTGCGGTAGAAGGCACGCGGACGGCCAGTCACCTCGCAGCGGTTGCGGATCCGGATCTTCGCGCCGTTGCGCGGCATTTCCGCCAGCTTGAGGGTCGCCTGGAAGCGCTCCTCGATCGGCAGGGTCTTGTCATTCACGATCGCCTTCAGACGCGCGCGCTTCGCCGCCTGGCCAGTGGCCAGCTTACGGCGGCGCTCGTTCGTCTCGATCGCGCTCTTCTTCGCCATCTTAAGCTCCTGTTCTCCGCGTCTGAGCAGCTCGTCCTGAGCCCCTCACGGCCGGAAAATCATGTCTTCACTCGTCGTGTCGTCCGGGTCCGGCGAGAGGCCGGAACCGAAGAGGCGCTTCGAGCGAAGCGCCCCTCATACCCGTTCACTGGCGGAAGGGGAAGTTGAAGGCCTTCAGAAGCGCGCGGGCTTCCTCGTCGGTCTTCGCCGTGGTGCACACGATGATGTCCATGCCCCAGATCTGCTCGACGCGGTCGTAGTTGATCTCGGGGAACACGATGTGCTCCTTCACGCCCATGGCATAGTTGCCACGGCCGTCGAAGCTCTTCGGGTTCAGGCCGCGGAAGTCGCGGACGCGGGGCAGAGCCACGGTCACGAGGCGGTCCATGAACTCGTACATGCGGGTCTTGCGAAGGGTGACCTTCGCGCCGACCGGCTGGTTCTCGCGCAGCTTGAAGTTCGAGATCGCCTTGCGGGCCCGGGTGATGACCGGCTTCTGGCCGGCGATCTGGGCGAGGTCCGCGGCGGCGGTCGTCACCTTCTTGGTGTCGGCGGTGGCTTCGCCCACGCCCATGTTGATGACGATCTTCTCGATGACCGGCACTTCCATGGGGTTCTTGTAGCCGAACTGCTCGATCATCTTCGGCCGCACCACCTCGTCATAGAAGGTGCGCAGCCGCGCGTTGTAGGTCGCCTCAGCCATCGATCCTCTCCCCGGAACGCTTGGCCACGCGGACCTTGCGTCCGTCCTCCAGCACATCGAAGCCGACGCGGGTCGGCTTGCCGTCCTTGGGATCGGCAATGGCGACGTTCGACAGGTGGATGGGAGCCTCCTTGGAGATGATCCCGCCTTCCTGGTTCGCCGACTGGCGCTGGTGACGCTTCACGATATTCACGCCGCGCACGAGAGCCTTCTCGTCCTTCGGCATCACCTGAATGACCTCGCCGGTGCGGCCCTTGTCGCGGCCGGCGAGGACGACGACCTTGTCGCCCTTCTTGATCTTCGCGGCCATCACAGCACCTCCGGCGCCAGCGAGATGATCTTCATGTGGTTCTTGGAGCGCAGCTCGCGCGGAACCGGTCCGAAGATGCGGGTGCCCACCGGCTCCTTGTTGTTGTTGATCAGCACGGCCGCGTTCTTGTCGAAGCGGATGACCGAGCCATCGACGCGACGGATGTCCTTGGCGGTGCGAACCACCACGGCCTTCATCACGTCGCCCTTCTTCACGCGGCCGCGCGGGATCGCCTCCTTGACGGACACCACGATGATGTCGCCGACGTGGGCATACTTCCGCTTCGAGCCGCCAAGTACCTTGATGCACATGACGCGACGGGCGCCGGAATTGTCCGCCACGTCGAGATTGGTCTGCATCTGGATCATGACGCACCTGTTCTCGTCATCCAGCGCCGCCGGCGCACCGGCATTGCCTCAACCCTTGTTCGCCGTGCCCGCTCATCGGAACACGGTGTTGCCGCGGTGCGGTCTCCACTCGATCCTCCCGAGGGACGATCGACGGACCCGGCACCGGAGCCCTCCCGGCCGGACGATCCATCCGGACGGGAAACTCTCTATCAGACCTCGGCGCGCTTTTCGCCCTGGATCACGATCCAGTTCTTCAGCTTCGAGATCGGACGGTGCTCCTCGATCCACACCGTATCGCCCACGTGCCAGTTATTGGCCTCGTCGTGGGCATGATACTTCTTGGACCGGCGCACGGTCTTCTTGAGCAGCGGGTGGGTGAAGCGACGCTCCACCCGGACCACCACGGTCTTGTCGGTCTTGTCGCTCACCACGACGCCCTGGAGCACGCGCTTCGGCATCGCTTCCTCACTTCGCCTTCTGCACCGGCGAACCGGTGCGCTTGTCGGTCTGCACGGTCTTGATCCGCGCGATGTCGCGGCGGATCTGCTTGGACCGGGCGGTATTCTCCAGCTGACCCGTCGCCTTCTGGAAGCGCAGGTTGAACTGTTCCTTCTTCAGCTTCAGCAGCTCATCGGCGAGCTGATCGGGGCTGAGGGCCCGAACGTCCTCGGCTTTCATGAGCCTCTCCTCACTCGGCGATGCGCTGGATGAAGCGCGTCTTGATGGGCAGCTTGGCCGCCGCGAGGGTCAGCGCCTCGCGAGCGAGCTCGACGCTCACCCCGTCGATCTCGAACATGATGCGGCCGGGCTTGACGCGAGCCGCCCAATACTCGGGCGCGCCCTTGCCCTTACCCATACGGACTTCCGTGGGCTTGGCCGACACCGGGACATCGGGGAACACCCGGATCCAGACGCGTCCGGCGCGCTTCATGTGGCGGGTGAGCGCGCGGCGGGCCGCCTCGATCTGGCGGGCAGTCACGCGCTCCGGCTCGACGGCCTTGAGGCCGAATTCGCCGAAGTTCAATTCCGTGCCGCCCTTGGCGACGCCGTGAATGCGTCCCTTGAACTGCTTGCGGAACTTGGTGCGCTTGGGTTGCAGCATGGCTTGATCGCCTTCTCTCTAGCCGGCCATCAAGCCCGGGAGCCGCGGTCGCCGCGATCGCCGCGATCGCCACGCTCACGGTCACCGCGCTCGCGCCGCGGGGGACGCGAGGAGGGACCGGCTTCCTGCTCGGCCTGGCGCTTGTCCTGCGCCATGGGATCGTGCTCGAGGATCTCGCCCTTGAAGATCCACACCTTGACACCGCAGGTGCCGTAGGTGGTGAAGGCGGTGGCGGTGCCGTAGTCCACGTCCGCACGCAGGGTGTGCAGCGGAACGCGGCCCTCGCGGTACCACTCAAGGCGCGCGATCTCAGCGCCGCCGAGACGGCCCGAGCAATTGATACGGATGCCTTCGGCGCCGAGGCGCATGGCGGACTGCACGGCGCGCTTCATGGCGCGACGGAAGGCCACGCGGCGCTCCAGCTGCTGGGCGATGGACTCGGCGACGAGGCGCGCGTCGATTTCCGGCTTCCGGATCTCGACGATGTTGATGAAGACTTCCGAGTTGGTCATCTCGGAGACCTTCTTGCGCAGCTTGTCGATGTCCGCGCCCTTCTTGCCGATGACCACGCCCGGACGACCCGAGTAGATGGTCACGCGGCACTTCTTGTGCGGGCGCTCGATCACCACCTTGGACACCGCCGCCTGCTTGAGCTGCTTCATCAGCATCTCGCGGATCTTGATGTCCTCGTGCAGGAGCTTGCCGTACTCGCCCTTGTTGGCGAACCAGCGGCTATCCCACGTGCGGTTGATGCCGAGCCGGAGCCCGACCGGATTGACCTTCTGACCCATCAGGCCCGCTCCTCGACTTCCCGCACCACGATGGTGATGTGGGCGAAGGGCTTCTCGATGCGCGAGGCGCGACCGCGCGCCCGCGGCGAGAACCGCTTCATGACCAGACCCTTGCCCACGTGCGCCTCGGCGACGATGAGATCGTCGACATCGAGCTCGTGGTTGTTCTCGGCGTTGGCGATCGCGCTCTCGAGGCACTTCTTCACGTCGCGGGCGATCCGCTTGTGAGAGAACTCGAGATCGGCGAGCGCCGTCGCCACCTTCTTGCCGCGGATCAGGCCCGCGACGAGGTTGAGCTTCTGGGGCGAGACGCGCAGGTTGCGCGCCACCGCCTTGGCTTCGTTGTCCGCGAGCGCGCGGGGCTTTGCCTGCTTACCCATGACCGATCACCGCCGCTTCGACTTCTTGTCGGCCGCGTGCCCGTAGTAAGTCCGCGTCGGAGCGAACTCGCCGAACTTCTGGCCGATCATGTCCTCGGTGACATTCACGGGCACGTGCTTGTGACCGTTGTAGACGCCGAAGGTTAAGCCCACGAACTGGGGCAGAATGGTGGAGCGCCGGCTCCAGATCTTGATCACATCGCGGCGACCCGAACCCGCGGCAGCTTCCGCCTTCTTCAGCAGGTAGCCGTCGACGAACGGGCCTTTCCAGACAGAGCGAGACATAGCTCAGGCCCTCACTTCTTGCGCTTGTGGCGGCTGGACACGATGAACTTGTCCGTCGCCTTGTTGCTGCGGGTCTTCTTGCCCTTGGTGGGGATGCCCCAGGGCGTGACCGGATGACGGCCGCCCGAGGTGCGGCCTTCACCGCCGCCGTGCGGGTGATCCACCGGGTTCATGACGACGCCGCGGTTATGCGGACGCTGGCCCAGCCACCGGCTGCGGCCGGCCTTGCCCAGCGAGATGTTCATGTGGTCCGGGTTCGAAACCGCGCCCACCGTGGCATAGCAAGCGCCATGCACGAGGCGCTGCTCGCCGGAGTTCAGGCGGACGATCACGTAGCCCTCGTCGCGACCCACGATCTGCGCGTAGGTGCCGGCGGAGCGGGCGATCTGGCCACCCTTGCCGATCTTCAGCTCGACGTTGTGCACGATCGTGCCGACCGGGAGCGAGGACAGCGGACCGGCATTGCCAGGCTTCACGTCCACGCTGTCGCCGGCGATCACCTGGTCGCCCACGGCCAGGCGCTGCGGCGCCAGGATGTAGGCCAGCTCGCCGTCCTCATACTTGATGAGGGCGATGAACGAGGTGCGGTTGGGATCGTACTCAAGCCGCTCCACCGTCGCCGACATGCCGCGCTTGAGGCGCTTGAAGTCGACCAGACGGTAGGTCTGCTTGTGGCCACCGCCGCGGAAGCGGACGGTGATGCGGCCATTGTTATTGCGTCCGCCCGAGGAGCTCTTGCCCTCGGTCAGGGTCTTGACCGGCTTGCCCTTGTAGAGGCCGGAGCGGTCCACGATCACGAGCTGGCGAAGGCTCGGCGTGACCGGCTTGAAATGCTTCAGCGCCATGGTCTTATCCCGTTCCCCTCGGCTCTCAGAGGCCCGTGGTGATGTCGATCTTCTGGCCCTCTTCGAGGGTCACGACCGCCTTCTTGACGTCGCTCTGGACGCCCTTGCGGCCCTTGAAGATCTTCGTCTTGCCCTTGCGGACCAGCGTGTTCACGCTCTTGACCTTCACGTCGAAAAGCTTCTCCACGGCTTCCTTGATGGAAGGCTTGGAAGCGGTCTTCGCGACGTTGAAGACAACCTTGTTCTGCTCGCTCGCGGTCGTCGCCTTCTCGGTGATGACGGGCGAGACGATCACGTCGTAATGACGCGGTTCGATGTTGCGCGTGCTCATTTGAAGCGCGCCTCCAGCGCGTCCACGGCGGCCTTGGTCAGGACCAGGGTGTCGCGGCGCAGGATGTCATAGACGTTGATGCCCTGGATGGGCAGCACGTCCACGTAGGGCAGGTTGCGCGCCGCGAGCGCGATGTTCTGCTCCACCTGGGCGCCGTCCACGAAGAGAACGGACGAGATGCCGAGCTTCTCAAGCCGCTCCTTGAGCGCCTTGGTCTTGGGGTCGGCGAGGTTGGCGGTGTCGAGCACGATGATCTGCTCGGCCTTCGCCTTCGACGACAGCGCATGCTTCAGCGCGAGGGCACGGACCTTCTTCGGCAGGTCGATGGCGTGCGAACGCACCACCGGGCCGAAGGCACGACCGCCGCCGCGGAACTGCGGAGCGGACGCGGCGCCGTGACGGGCGTTGCCGGTGCCCTTCTGCTTGTACAGCTTCTTGGACGTGCGGTTGATTTCCGAACGGCCCTTGGTGCGGTGCGTGCCGGCCTGCCGGCGCGCCAGCTGCCAGGTCACGCAGCGGTGCAGGATGTCCGCGCGCGGCTCGAGACCGAAGATCTCGTCCGACAGGGTCACGGAGCCGGCTTCGGAGCCGTCGAGCGTCTTGACGGTGAGTTCCATCACGCGCCCTCCTCATTGGCGGCTTCAGCGGCGGGGGCCGCGTCCGAACCGTTGCCGAGCTTGAACGCGCCGGGCTTGGGGGCCTCGGCGGGCAGCCTCTTCTTCACGGCGTCGCGCACGGTGATCCAGCCACCCGCGTGGCCGGGAACGGCGCCTTCGACGGCGATGAGGCCGCGCTCGACGTCGGTCATCACGACCTTCAGGTTCTGGGTGGTAACGGTGACGTCACCCATGTGGCCGGGCATCTTCTTGTTCTTGAAGGTCTTGCCGGGGTCCTGACGGCCGCCGGTCGAACCGATCGAACGATGCGAGATGGAGACGCCGTGCGAGGCGCGAAGACCACCGAAATTGTGGCGCTTCATGCCGCCGGCGAAGCCCTTGCCGATGGTGGTGCCGGTGACGTCCACATACTGGCCCACGACGAAGTGGTCAGCGGTGATCTCGGCACCGACGGGGATGAGCCCGTCTTCCGGCACGCGGAACTCGGCCATCTTCCGCTTGGGCTCGACCTGAGCGACCGCGAAGTGGCCGCGCTCGGCGCGGGTCACGTTCTTCGGCTTGCGACGGCCAGCACCGAGCTGGACCGCGACGTAGCCATTCTTCTCGAGCGTGCGGTGGGCAACCACCTGGCAGCTCTCAACCTTCAGCACAGTGACCGGCAAATGCTCGCCAGCATCGGTGAAGATGCGGGTCATGCCGACCTTCTGGGCGATGACGCCTGACCGCATGGTCGTGTCTCCTCGCACCACGTCAGAGCTTGATTTCGACGTCAACGCCGGCGGCGAGGTCGAGCTTCATCAGCGCGTCCACCGTCTGGGGCGTCGGATCGACGATATCGAGCAGGCGCTTGTGGGTGCGCATCTCGAACTGCTCACGCGACTTCTTGTCGATGTGAGGCGAACGGTTGACGGTGAACTTCTCGATCCGCGTGGGCAGCGGGATCGGGCCGCGCACCTGCGCGCCCGTGCGCTTGGCCGTGGCGACGATCTCGCGCGTCGACGCATCGAGGATGCGGTGATCGAACGCCTTCAGGCGAATTCGAATGTTCTGGCCGTTCATGGCTCAATTGGCTCCAGGAAGAGGAAACGCGCACGCCGGTGCGCAGCGCGTTTCGTTCTTGTTGATCACTCGATGATGGCGGCGACGACGCCGGCGCCGACGGTGCGGCCGCCTTCACGGATGGCGAAGCGCAGCTTCTCCTCCATGGCGATCGGAACGATCAGGTGCACGTCCATCGACACGTTGTCGCCCGGCATCACCATTTCGGTGCCTTCGGGCAGCGTGCACACGCCGGTCACGTCCGTCGTGCGGAAGTAGAACTGCGGGCGGTAGTTGGTGAAGAAGGGGGTGTGACGGCCACCCTCTTCCTTCGTCAGGATGTAGGCCTCGGCCTTGAACTTGGTGTGCGGCTTCACCGAACCCGGCTTGCACACGACCTGGCCACGCTCCACGTCCTCGCGCTTGGTGCCGCGCAGCAGGATGCCGACGTTGTCGCCGGCCTGGCCCTGGTCGAGCAGCTTGCGGAACATCTCGACGCCGGTCACGGTCGTCTTGACGGTCGGGCGGATGCCGACGATCTCGACTTCCTCGCCCACCTTGATGATGCCGCGCTCGACACGGCCGGTCACCACGGTGCCGCGGCCGGAGATCGAGAACACGTCTTCGATCGGCATCAGGAACGGCAGGTCGATGGGACGCTCGGGCTGCGGGATGTAGGCGTCGACCGCCTCCATCAGCTTCAGCACCGCGTTCTTGCCCAGCTCTGGATCGCCGTTCTCGAGCGCAACCAGCGCCGAGCCGCGGATGATCGGGATGTCGTCGCCGGGGAAGTCGTACTTCGAGAGGAGCTCGCGCACCTCCATCTCCACGAGCTCGAGCAGCTCGGGATCGTCGACCATGTCGCACTTGTTCAGGAACACCACCAGCGCCGGCACGCCGACCTGACGGGCGAGCAGGATGTGCTCACGGGTCTGCGGCATCGGGCCGTCGGCCGCCGACACCACCAGGATCGCGCCGTCCATCTGCGCCGCGCCGGTGATCATGTTCTTCACGTAGTCGGCGTGCCCGGGGCAGTCGACGTGCGCGTAGTGGCGGTTGTTGGTCTCGTACTCGACGTGAGCGGTCGAGATCGTGATGCCGCGCGCCTTCTCTTCCGGCGCCTTGTCGATCTGGTCGTACGCCGTGAACGTCGCGCCGCCAGACTCCGCAAGGATCTTCGTGATCGCAGCCGTCAGAGACGTCTTGCCGTGATCAACGTGACCGATCGTGCCGATGTTGCAGTGCGGCTTCGAGCGGTTGAACTTCTCTTTGGCCATGGGACTCTCCGTTGGGTCTCTCTGGCGTGATCCGATAGGGTGAAGTGGGGTTCAGGCCAACGCGATCACGCGTACTTGGCCTGGACCTCCTGAGCGACGTTCGACGGCACCTGCTCGTAGTGGTCGAACTGCATGGTGAAGGTGGCGCGGCCCTGGCTGAAGGAGCGCAGGGTGTTCACGTAGCCGAACATGTTGGCCAGCGGCACCATCGCGTTGATGACGTTCGCATTGCCACGCATGTCCTGGCCCTGGATCTGGCCACGACGGGAGTTCAGGTCGCCGATGACCGAGCCGGTGTAGTCTTCCGGGGTCACCACCTCGACCTTCATGATCGGCTCGAGCAGCACCGAGGAGCCCTTCTGAAGGGCCTCGCGGAACGCCGCGCGGGACGCGATCTCGAACGCCAGGGCCGACGAGTCCACTTCGTGGAACGCGCCGTCGGTGAGCGTCACCTTGACGTCCACCACCGGGAAGCCCGCCAGCACGCCGGCGCCAAGCACGCTCTCGAGGCCCTTCTGGACGCCCGGGATGTACTCCTTCGGCACCGCGCCGCCGACGATGGCGCTCTCGAAGGCGAAGCCCTTGCCGGCCTCGTTCGGCTCCACCGTGAACTTCACCCGCGCGAACTGGCCGGTACCACCGGTCTGCTTCTTGTGGGTGTAGTCCACCTCGGTCTTCTTCGTGAGGGTCTCACGATAGGCGACCTGCGGAGCGCCGATGTTGGCGTCCACCTTGTAGGTGCGCTTCAGGATGTCGACCTTGATGTCGAGATGCAGTTCGCCCATCCCCTTGAGGATGGTCTGGCCGCTCTCGAAGTCGGTCGACACGCGGAAGGACGGATCCTCGGCGGCCAGCTTGGAGAGGGCGATGCCCAGCTTCTCCTGGTCGGCCTTGGACTTCGGCTCGATCGCGATCTCGATGACCGGCTCGGGGAATTCCATCTTCTCCAGGATCACGGCCTTGGCCGGATCGCAGAGGGTATCACCCGTGCGCACATCCTTGAGGCCGGCGAGGGCGACGATGTCGCCCGCATAGGCTTCCTTGATGTCTTCCCGGTTGTTGGCGTGCATCAGCAGCATCCGGCCGACGCGCTCGCGCTTGTCGCGGGTGGAGTTGAGCAGGCCCATGCCGGTTTCCATCTTGCCGGCGTAGACGCGGCAGAAGGTGATGGTGCCGACGAACGGATCGTCCATGATCTTGAACGCGAGCACGGAGGTCGGCTCCTCGTCCGAGGGAAGACGCACGGTGTCTTCCTCGGTCTTAAAGTCGATGCCCTTGATCGCGCCGCGATCGATCGGCGACGGCAGATAGTCCACCACCGCGTCGAGCAGGGGCTGCACGCCCTTGTTCTTGAAGGCCGAGCCGCAGAACACGGGGTTGAACTTGCGGCCGATGACGGCGAGGCGGATCAGGCGCTTGAGGGTCGCCTCGTCCGGCTCGGTGCCGTCGAGATAGGCAGCCATGGCGTCGTCGTCGAGCTCGACGGCGGCTTCCACCAGCTTGTTGCGGTATTCGGCAGCCTTGTCGGCGAGATCCGCGGGAATCTCCTCGTCATGATACTTGGCGCCGAGGGCTTCATCTTCCCACACGACCGCCTTCATGCGGACGAGGTCGATGATGCCCTTGAAGTTGTTCTCCGAGCCGATCGGGAGCTGGCAGCACACCGGGTTGCCGGCGACGCGGTCCACGATCATCTCGACGCAGCGGTAGAAGTCGGCGCCGATCTTGTCCATCTTGTTGACGAACACGACGCGCGGCACGTTGTACTTGTCCGCCTGGCGCCACACGGTCTCGGTCTGCGGCTCGACGCCCTGGTTGCCGTCCAGCACGCACACGGCGCCGTCGAGCACGCGGAGCGAACGCTCCACCTCGATGGTGAAGTCCACGTGCCCGGGGGTGTCGATGATGTTCAGGCGCTTGCCCTGCCAGATAGCGGTCGTCGCGGCCGACGTGATGGTGATGCCGCGTTCCTGCTCCTGGGTCATCCAATCCATGGTGGCAGCGCCATCATGGACTTCGCCGATCTTGTGGCTCTTGCCGGTGTAATAGAGGATCCGCTCCGTGGTCGTGGTCTTGCCGGCATCGATGTGGGCCATGATGCCGAAGTTGCGGTAGTCCTCGATCGCGTGAGTACGGGCCATTTGCTCAGTCCTCTCCGATCACCAGCGGTAATGCGAGAACGCGCGGTTGGCTTCGGCCATCCGGTGCGTGTCTTCGCGCTTTTTCACGGCGGAGCCGCGATTGTTGGCCGCGTCGAGCAGCTCGGCGGAGAGACGCTCCACCATGGTCTTCTCGTTGCGGGCGCGGGCCGAGGCGATGAGCCAGCGGATCGCGAGGGTCTGGCGGCGCTCGGTGCGCACCTCGACCGGGACCTGGTAGGTCGCGCCACCGACGCGGCGGGAGCGAACCTCAACCGCGGGGGCAACGTTCTCGAGCGCCTGGATGAAGACCTCGACCGGATCGTGCTTGGCCTTGGCCTCGACCACGTCGAGGGCGCCATAGACGATGCCTTCGGCAACCGACTTCTTGCCGTCGCGCATGACGGAATTCATGAAGCGCGACAGGGTGGTCGAGCCATACTTGGCGTCCGGGATGACTTCGCGGCGCTCGGCCTTGTGACGACGGGACATCGTTCAGATCCTCACTATCACTTCGGCCGCTTCGCGCCGTACTTCGAACGGCGCTGCTTACGGTTCTTCACGCCCTGGGTATCCAGCACGCCACGCAGGATGTGGTAGCGCACGCCGGGAAGATCCTTCACGCGGCCGCCACGGATCATCACCACGGAGTGTTCCTGAAGGTTGTGGCCTTCACCGGGGATGTAGCCGATCACTTCGTAGCTGTTGGTGAGCCGCACCTTGGCGACCTTACGAAGAGCCGAGTTCGGCTTCTTCGGGGTCGTCGTGTAAACGCGCGTGCAAACGCCGCGCTTCTGCGGGCTCGCCTGAAGCGCCGGCGCCTTGTCGCGCGCCTTCTGCGCTTCGCGCGGCTTACGGATCAGCTGGTTGATCGTCGGCATGTACGCCTTCGCCTCGTCCTGATCTGCGGCCTGGGCCGCATTCCTTCATTTCGACGACCCTTTGGGGATCGCCACGACCGGCCCCGACGGGGCCCGAATTCCCTTCGCACCAACGAACACGAAAGGCGCCGTCCACCGCCCAAAAGGGGGCAGACACGCCTTTCTCGCGACAGAGGATCACAGCGCGCTATACCGGGGCTTTTTTCCCGGCCGGCGCCGCGATCATGCACCTGAAGTTATCGCAGTGCTGTTCCTGGCAGCGTTTCGGCTTCAAGATCGGCCCTTCAAGCACTTGGGAGCGCTGAAAACGAAGGGGACAATCACTCAGACGCCGACCGCCTGCCGCGAAAGTGGGCTGCTTCTAACCGGAGAGTCGCCGAACGTCAATAAGGATCGCGCCGACTTTCCCGTAAATACGCGGCTTTGAGGCTTACGAAGGCGTGACCGAAGCCATAAATCGCCCCCACCCTGCCGGTAATTCATTCTTTTTTAACGAATGCCCCCGCCCGCGGCGCGGGAGGGGGCGATTTTAAAGGAATCAGGCCAGGAGGGCGGCGACGCCGTCGCGCTCTTCCAGCAGCTCCTTGAGGGTCTTGTCGAACTGGGTCTTGGAGAAGTCGTCCATGGGCAGGCCCTGGACCACTTCATACTCGCCCGCGGTGCAGATGGCAGGCATGCCGAAAACGATGCCCTCGGGCACACCGTAGGAGCCGTCGGAGGCGACGCCCATGGATACCCACTTGCCGGCGGTGCCGTGGATCCAGTCGTGCATGTGGTCGATGGCAGCGTTGGCCGCAGACGCCGCGGACGACAGGCCGCGGGCCTCGATGATCGCCGCGCCGCGCTTGCCGACGGTCGGCAGCAGGGTCTCGCGATACCAGGTCTCGTCGTTGATGAGCTCCGGCAGCGGCTTGCCCTTCACGGTGGCGAAGCGGTAGTCCGCATACATGGTCGGGGAGTGGTTGCCCCACACCGCCACCTTCTCGATGTCCTTGCTCTCGACACCGGCCTTGGCCGCGAACTGCGACAGCGCGCGGTTGTGGTCGAGGCGGAGCATGGCGGTGATGTTGCGGGCCGGCAGGTCCGGGGCGCTCTTGGCGGTGATGTAGGCGTTGGTGTTGGCCGGGTTGCCGACCACCAGCACCTTCACGTCGCGCTTGGCCACCTCGTTCAGCGCCTTGCCCTGGACCTTGAAGATCTCGGCGTTGGCGGAGAGGAGGTCGGCGCGCTCCATGCCCTTCGAGCGGGGACGGGCGCCCACGAGAATCGCGGCGTCGATGTCCTTGAAGGCGACCTTGGGATCATCGGTGATGACCACGCCCGCGAAATTCGGGAAGGCGCAGTCCTCGATCTCCATCACCACGCCCTTCACGGCACCCTGCGCCTGCGGGAGGTCGAGAAGCTGGAGGATGACCGGCTGGTCCTTGCCGAACAGGTCGCCGTTGGCGATGCGGAAAAGGAGAGAATAGCAAATCTGACCGGCGGCGCCCGTGACTGCGACGCGAACGGCGGGTTTGGTCATGAGAAGAAGCCCTTTGCCTTGGATGAGCCCCGAAGGCTCGGGGGCGCAATCTATGCCGCAGCGCGGCCGATGGAAAGGCGCTCGCGCCCCTCAGAATCGGCGATGCCGCACGACCTTCGGCTAGGGCAGGCCGCGCCGCGTCAGAGCACCACCACGTGGTTCGGCATCTCGTTGCGGTCATCGGGCCGGCGCGGCAGGGGGCCGGCGAGGAGTTCACCGGCCTTCTCGACACCGGCGACCAGCCCTTCGGCGAGGCTGCCCTCGCGGGCACGGGCGGCCACCGCATCGCAGATGTCGCGCCACGCCGCGGCGCCCAGCGGGCCGTGGGCGGCATCGTCCGCCACCACCTCCACCAGCCGCTCACGCGCGGCGGCGAAGATGAGGATGCCGGTGCGGCCCTTGGTCTGCGGGATGCCGTAGCTCAGGAAAGTCTCGATGGCCGCGTTGCGCGCCGCCGCCTTGAGCGCGAGGCGGGGCACCGCCTTCTCCGCCGCTCCGGGCATCAGCAGCGCCGCGGCGAGGATGACGAACAGCATGGACTGCAGCGCCAGCGCCGAAAGCGCCGGCATGGGATAGGCGAGGACGACGAGCCACGGCAGCACCAATGCCGCAAGGGACGCCCACAGGATGGAGAAGAAGGGATGCTGCACCAGCGGCGCCCGCGTCACCACCACCCGGATTTCGGCGGACGTCCTGGCCTCCGCCTGCGTCACCGCCTCGGCGATACGCTGGAGCGCGTGTTGCGGCAGGCCGTAGCGGCCCGCATCCTGGGTGGTGGTCGTCGTGGCGGTCTGCTCGTTCACGGAAGCTCTCCCCCGCGCCAGCGGGAACCGCAGTTTGCAGGCACACGGTAAAATCGCAAGGGCGGGCTACCAATCGCCCGAAGCGCCGCCGCCGCCGGACGAGCCCCCACCGCCCGACCAGCCGCCGCCGGAAGAGCCGCCGGACCAGCCGGAGCTGCTGCCGGTCCCCCATTCCCACGAAATCGGACCTCCGGCCACCGCGCCGCCCCGCCGCCTGCGGGCCGCAGGGCCGCCCGGACCGCCGCCGCGCATGACGCGCCAGATGATGAAGCCCATGAAGATGACCATCACCGCGAAGAAGATGAGGTTGTCCACCTCCTCTTCCGTCCAGTCGGAGGATTCCAGCTGCTTCGCGCGGGCCTTCGCCTCGTCAGGGTCGAGGTTCAGGATTTCGAGGATGGCGTCCGTGCCCTTGACGATGCCGGCCGCCATGTCGCCAGACTTGAAGGCGGGCACGATGGCGTTGCGGATGATGGTGGCCGACACCGCGTCCGTGAGGATGCCTTCCAGCCCGTAGCCCACCTCGATGCGCACCTTGCGCTCCGCGGGGGCGACGAGGAGAAGCACGCCGTTGTTCTTCTTCGCCTGCCCGATCTGCCAGGTGCGGAACAGGCGGTTGGCGTAATCCTCGATGGAGGTGCCCTGCAGCGAGGGGATGGTGGCCACCACCAATTGGTCGGTGGCCTTCGCCTCCTGCGCCGCGAGCTTGGCGTCCAGCGCGGCGACGGTGCCGGCATCGAGCACGTGGGCGGCGTCCACCACCCGCCCGCTGAGGGGCGGGAAGGTCAGCTCCGCCCATGCGGGCGCGACGGCGACGGGCGCGATGGCAAGGCACAGCGCCAGCAGGCCGGCCAGCACGACCGCCAGCCGGCCGGCAGGCCCGCGCCCCCCGAATACGCGCAGATGGCCCATCTGGCGGCCCATCGCCGTCACTCCGCGCTCAGTTGAACTTCACCTTCGGCACCTGCATCTGCTGCTCGGAGATGGTGAAGGTCTCCATGGGCTTGTAGGCGCGGTAGAGGGTGGCGGCCCAGAGCGCCCCGGGGAAGGTCTTCAGCTCGGTGTTATAGACCCTGACCGCCTCGATATAGTCGCGCCGCGCCACGGCGATGCGGTTCTCCGTGCCCTCGATCTGCGACTGGAGGGCGAGGAAGTTGGCGTTGGACTTCAGGTCCGGATAGGCCTCCGACACCGCGATCAGCCGTCCGAGCGCGGACGACAGCCCCGCCTGCGCGTCCTGGAACTGCTTGAACTGCGCCGGGTCGGTGACGGTGGAGGCATCGACCTTGATGGAGGTGGCCTTGGCGCGCGCCTCGATCACCGAGGTCAGCACGTCCTTCTCCTGGGCGGCATAGCCCTTCACCGTCTCCACCAGATTGGGAATGAGGTCCGAGCGGCGCTGGTACTGGTTCAGCACCTCGCTCCACGCCGCCTTGGCGCGCTCTTCCTCGGTGGGAATCACATTGACGCCGCAGCCCGCCAGCGTCAGCGCGGCAAGCATGGCGAACAGCGGTGCCCGCAGGCGGGCGAAGCCCTGAAACATCATGGAAACGCGAGCGGTAGACATGGTTGGCCTCTCCAAGTCCAAACACTTCCCGGCGCCGAGGCGCAACGGGGCGCTTATAGCACGGTGGGCGTCCCCGTCAGTCATCGGGAAAGTCACTGAGGGTGCGGGGCGCGGGTGTTGTTGACCAAAGTTGGTCAGGGGCTTATCCTGCGGCCCATGAAGCAGGTCAATCTCTACGAGGCCAAGACCCATCTTTCCCGGCTGGTGGATGCGGCGGCGCGGGGCGAGAGCTTCATCATCTCCAAGTCCGGCACGCCGGTCGCGAAGCTCGTGCCCCTCGGCTCGAGACCGGCCGATCTCACCCTCATCGGCGCCATGGCCGGGGAAATCGGCTTCGCCGCCGATTTCGACGCCCCGCTGCCGGAGGACGTGCTCTCCGCCTTCGAAGGTGGCGCGGATCCGGACCCGGTGGAGACGCACCCTGTGGAGAGGGAGGGGTGAGGCTCCTCCTCGACACCAACATCGTGCTCTTCGCGCTCGCGGGCGACGGCAGGCTACCGGCGGCGGCGGCCAAAGCCATGCAAGATGCCACGGCCCTTCATGTGAGCGCGGCGAGCATCTGGGAAATGTCCATCAAGGTCGCGCTGGGCAAGCTCACGCTCGACATGGACCGGCTTCTCGCCGTGCTCGCGTCGACGGGCGTCGAGCGGCTGGACATCACCCACGCCCACGCGCGGGCCGTGCTCGATCTGCCGCCCATTCACCGCGATCCCTTCGACAGGATGCTGGTGGCGCAGGCGCTCTGCGAGCCCCTGCGCCTTCTCACCGCCGACCGCACCCTCGCCGCCTATGGCGACATCGTCCTGCCGGTGTGAGGGCCCTCACACCGCGCCGAGATACCCCGGCAGATCCTGCGCCTCGTCCAGCAGGGACACCTTCACGGCCAGCTTCTCGGCCAGCGCGATGTCGGTCTCCAGCAGCCGCGTGGTCATGAAGGAGCGGTAGTAATTGCCCCACATGAATTCCTGGAACGGCGTGTCCTCGTTGGCATAGGCCTTCCCGCGCACGCCGCGGGCCAAGGTACGCCACGGGTTGTCGGTGAGCTCGCTCACATGGCCGGGGATCTTCAGGCAGGGGCGTCGGTTGCCATCCACGTCGATGGGCCAGCACAGTCCCTCGGTCTCCATGCGGTGCCAGAAGGCTTTCAGGTCGAGGTCCGACCAGTCGGCCCGCGCCTCGCCCAGGAGAACGGTCTCCTCGCCGATGGCGAGCAGCGCCCGGCACAGATGGTGGTGGTCGACGATGTAGAGCCGGCGCTTCGGCCCCACCACATAGGGCACCGGCTTGCTTTCCTTCAGCGTCCTCAGCTCGCGGCGGGAGAGCTTGCGCATCTGCGCGGCGCGACGCTCCACCTCCTCAAGACCCAGCGTGAGCTGGGTGGGGTTCAGCGCCGCGATGTCGATCTCGGTGAGGTCCGCCATTCTAGTCCCCTTGCCCTGCCCTCTTCCGCGCCGGCGGAGCAGGCCCGAAAACGAAGGCGGCGGCAACCCGGGCCGGGTGCCGCCGCCAAGACTTCAACCGTCGGAAAGCGATCAGCCGGGAGAGATCATCTTCTCCGGGCGCACCACCTCGTCGAACTCCTCGTTGGTCACGTAGCCGCCGCCCACGGCCTCATCGCGCAGGGTGGTGCCCTTCTTGTGCGCGGTCTTGGCGATCTTGGCGGCGTTGTCGTAGCCGATCTTCGGGGCGAGCGCTGTGACCAGCATCAGCGAGCGCTCGAGCGCCGCCTTGATGTTGTCCTCGCGCGCCTCGATGCCGACCACGCAATTGTCGGTGAAGCTGATGGCCGCGTCCGCCATCAGGCGCACGGACTGGAGGAAATTGTAGGCCATCACCGGATTGTAGACGTTGAGCTCGAAATGGCCCTGGCTGCCGGCGAAGGTGAGCGCGGCGTTGTTGCCGAAGATCTGCACGCAGACCTGCGTCAGCGCCTCGCACTGGGTGGGGTTCACCTTGCCCGGCATGATGGACGAGCCGGGCTCGTTCTCGGGCAGCGACAATTCGCCGAGGCCGGAGCGCGGGCCGGAGCCGAGCAGCCGGATGTCGTTGGCGATCTTGAACAGCGAGGCCGCCACCGTGTTGATGGCGCTGTGCGAGAACACCATGGCGTCATGGGCGGCGAGCGCCTCGAACTTGTTGGGTGCCGAGGTGAAGGCGAGGCCGGTGATGCCGGCGATCTTGGCCGCCACCTGCTCGGCGAAGCCGACGGGGGCGTTGAGGCCGGTGCCGACGGCGGTGCCGCCCTGCGCCAGCTCCATGAGCGCCGGCAGGGTCATCTCGATGCGCTTGATGCCGTTCTCGACCTGCTGGGTGTAGCCGGAGAATTCCTGGCCCAGCGTCAGGGGCGTCGCATCCTGGGTGTGGGTGCGGCCGATCTTGATGATGTCCTTCCACTCGGCCGACTTGGCGGCGAGCGCGCCGTGCAGGTGCTTCAGCGCCGGCAGCAGGCGGTGGACGATCTCCTCCGCGCAGGCGATGTGCATGGCGGTGGGGTAGGTGTCGTTGGACGACTGGCTCATGTTGACGTGATCGTTGGGATGCACGGGCTTCTTGGAGCCCATCTCCCCGCCGAGCATTTCGATGGCCCGGTTCGAGATCACCTCGTTTGCATTCATGTTGGACTGGGTGCCGGAGCCGGTCTGCCAGACGGCCAGCGGGAAGTTGGCGTCGAGCTTGCCCTCGATCACTTCCTGCGCCGCCGCGACGATGGCGTCGGCGATCTTGGGATCGAGGCGGCCGAGGTCGCGGTTCACTTCCGCAGCGGCACGCTTGACGATGCCGAGGGCGCGCACCACCGGCAGCGGCTGCTTCTCCCAGCCGATCTTGAAGTTGCCGAGCGAGCGCTGCGCCTGCGCGCCCCAATAGCGGTCGGATTCAACTTCGATGGGACCGAAGGTATCGGTCTCTGTGCGGGTGGTCATGGCGAGCCTTTCCTTAAGACGCGGGCGGGCCGGCTCTTAGCACAGCTGGCCGCCCGTGGGGGAGGCGGAGTTCCACCCTAAAATAGTTCCAGAGAGGTAGCCGGGGGATGTTACCTCCGCGGAATTTAGCCATATCTTGACTGTGCTCAATGAGGTAAAATTCTCTGCGGGCTAAGTGGCCTGACGCGTGACGCCGGCCGTACAGAAGATCATCTGCCGTCGGCGCGGAGGAATCCGGCGGCAAGGTGAGGCAAGCGTTGGGCGACGTGGTCAATCTTCACCGGGCGCGCAAAGCGCGGGCCCGTCAGGCGGCTGATGCGGCAGCCAGCCAGAACCGGATCCGATTCGGTCGGACCAAGGCTGAGCGTCAGCAATCTGCGGACGAGCTCGCGCGGCAAGAGCGCCACCTTGAGGGCCACGCCCTGACCGAGAGGGATGAACATGAAAAGCCCCGTGGTTAAAAGATCCATCGTCATCGCCGGGCACAAGACCAGCGTCAGTCTCGAAGATGCCTTCTGGGAGGCTCTGAAGGAGATTGCCAGCGGCCGCCGGCTCACCTTGTCCGATCTCGTGGCGACCATCGATTCCGGCCGTTCGCAGGGGAACCTCTCCTCCGCCATCCGCCTGTTCGTGCTCGACCATTATCGCGGCGCCGCGTCCCAGGCGCGCGCCCAGGCCGCAGGAGAACGCATCCAGGTCTCCAGCCCTCCCGTTGCGTAAGCGCGAGGTCAACCTTATCTGCGGACTGAGCTGACCGCGCATCGCGTTGAAAGGCGGTGCGCGGTTTCCTATAACCACCTGGCCCGGCGGGGCAGGCCTGACGCGGCGCGCCACGTCCCGGTCCTCTCCGCCGAACGGGTTTTCCCGGCATGCGCCTTCCCGAGTGGAGCCGCTTGCCGTGGGCGACCCGCTGCGGGCGGCGTGCTAGCGTGCGGCCTGTCCGCACCCGCGCCGGTGGCAGGAACAGCGACGCGGGTGCCGGTGGCGGCACCGCCCACGGGAGACGACGGATGTCGTGGAAGAATCAGAGTGGCGGCCCATGGGGTAATGGGCCGCGGGGTCCCTGGGGTTCGGGACCCTCTTCATCGGGACCGACGCCGCCAGACCTTGAAGACCTGATCCGCCGCAGCCAGGACCGCCTGCGCACCATGATGCCGGGCTCGTTTGGAACCAACGGCATCATCCTCGTCATCGCGCTCGTGGTGGCCGGCTGGTTCCTCTCCGGATTCTACCGCGTGCTGCCCGACGAACAGGGCGTGGTGCTGCGCTTCGGCAAGTTCGTCGGCATCACCCAGCCGGGCCTGAACTATCACTGGCCCTACCCCGTCGAGACCGTGCTCACCCCCAAGGTGACGTTTGTCAACCGCATCGACATCGGCATGCGGGTGGGCGAGGACACGCGCCGCAACACCGCCGTGATGCGCGACGTGGCCGAGGAGAGCCTGATGCTCACCGGCGACGAGAACATCGTGGACGTGGACTTCTCGGTGTTCTGGGTCATCAACAACGCCGAGGAATACCTGTTCAACGTGCAGAACCCCGAGGGCACCATCAAGGCGGTGGCCGAGAGCGCCATGCGCGAGGTCATCGGCCGCACCAACATCCAGCCCATCCTCACCGGCGCCCGCCAGGGCATCGAGACCGGCGTCCAGGAGCTGATGCAGCAGGTGCTCAACAGCTACAAGGCCGGCGTGCAGGTGACCCAGGTGCAGCTGCAGAAGGTCGACCCGCCGGAGGCCGTCATCAACGCCTTCCGTGACGTCCAGGCCGCCCGCGCCGACGCCGAGCGCACCCAGAACGAGGCCCAGACCTACGCCAACCGGGTACTGCCCGAGGCCCGCGGCGAAGCCTCCCGCATCGAGAATGCGGCCCAGGCCTATCGCGAGCGGACCGTGGTGGAGGCCCGCGGCCAGGCCGCCCGCTTCCTCAAGGTGTATGACGAGTACCAGAAGGCGAAGGAGGTCACGCGCGAGCGCATGTACCTCGAAACCATGGAGCGCGTGCTCGGCAGCGTGGACAAGGTGCTGGTCGATCCGGCCGCCAGCCGTCAGGGCGGCAGCGGGATCGTGCCCGTGCTTCCGCTTGCCGACCAGTCCCGCCGCACCCCGGCGCCCGCCACGCAGCCCCAGGGAGCCGCCCGATGAGAAATCCGGTCTACGGCGGCGTCCTCGCCGTCCTCGGCGTCATCGCCCTCGTCCTCGTCTACTCGTCGGCCTACATCGTCAGCCAGACCCAGCAGGCGCTGGTGCTGCGCCTCGGCGAGCCGCTGGCGCCCGTGACCTCGCCCGGACTGCACTGGAAGGTGCCGTTCATCGACAGCGTGGTCTATATCGACAACCGCATCCTCGACCTGGAAAACCCCCAGCAGGAGGTGATCGCGGCAGACCAGAAGCGCCTCGTGGTGGACGCCTTCGCCCGCTACCGCATCACCAACCCGCTGCGCTTCTACCAGTCGGTGGGCACGGTGCAGGGCGCCAATTCCCGTCTCTCCACGGTGCTCAACTCGGCGCTGCGCCGGGTGCTCGGCGAGAACACCTTCATCAGCGTGGTGCGCGACCAGCGCGAAGGGCTGATGCGGCAGATCAACGAGCAGGTGAACCGTGAGGCGGCCAACTTCGGCATCACCGTGGTGGACGTCCGCATCCGCCGCGCCGACCTGCCCGAGGCCAACAGCCAGGCGGTGTTCCAGCGCATGCAGACCGAGCGCCAGCGGGAAGCCGCGGAAATCCGCGCGCAGGGCAACGAGGCCGCCCAGCGCCTGCGCGCCCGGGCCGACCGCGAAGTCACCATCGTGGTGGCGGAGGCGAACTCCAAGGGCGAGCAGCTGCGCGGCGAGGGCGACGCGGAGCGCAACCGCATCTTCGCCGACGCCTTCCAGCGTGATCCGGACTTCTTCGCCTTCTACCGCTCCATGCAGGCCTATGAGGCGAGCATGAAGTCGTCCGACACCCGCATGCTGCTGGCGCCGGATTCGAACTTCTTCCGCTTCTTCCAGAACCCGACGGGAGCCCCCGCCGCGGGCGCGCCCGTCGCCGCGCCGGCGGCCGGCAACTGACCGGCCCGGCGGGCGGCATGAAGGACCTTCTGGCCGCCCTCGGCCTGATGCTGGCCATCGAGGGCCTGTGCCTCGCCGCCTTCCCGGCGGCGTGGCGCAAGGCCATCCGCGCCGTCCTGCACGCGCCGGAAACCCCCATGCGCCTCGTCGGCCTCGGCGTCGGCGCCCTGGGGGTGCTGGTGGTGTTCCTGGTGCGCAGCTTCTGACCTAGCTTCTGACAACGGGGCCTTCGGGCCCCGTTTTCTTTTCCATCGACGCGCGTCGTCACCCGGCTCGCCCGGGCGTTTGCATTCCGGGCTGCCCCGAAAGCGACGGCCGGCGCAGGACCGCCGCAATCGTCCCCGAATGTCCCCCTCCCCCGCCCGCTGGATCGTGAGCATTGCGGGGCTTGCGCCCGGCGCGCTGGCGTCGCAGCCTCAGGGGATGATTTCGAGGACAGCCATGCCCGCACCGTTCGTGCCTTCCCGTTCCCGTCCCCGCCGGTCCCGGCTGCCCGCGCTGCTCCTGGCGGCGGCGGTGGCCCTCGCCGGCATCGGCAGCGCGCCGCTCCACGCCGCGCCCGGCAAGGGGCCGGACACGGTGGCGGACGTGGCCGAGAAGGTGATGGACGCGGTGGTGAACATCTCCACCTCGCAGAACGTCGCCCCCTCCCGCTCGGTGCCCGCGCCGCAACTCCCGCCCGGCTCGCCCTACGAGGATTTCTTCGACGAATTCTTCAAGCGCCGCCCGGAGGATGGCAGCGAGCAGCGCTCGCGCCGCGTCTCCTCGCTGGGCTCCGGCTTCGTCATCGATCCGTCCGGCTTCATCGTCACCAACAACCACGTCATCTCGGATGCCGACGAGATCTTCGCCAATTTCAACGACGGCTCGAAGCTGAAGGCCGAGGTGGTCGGCCGCGACACCAAGACCGACCTCGCGCTGCTCAAGGTCAACCCGCCCAAGCCCCTCGTGGCGGTGAAGTTCGGCGACAGCGAGAAGCTGCGCGTGGGCGACTGGGTGATGGCCATCGGCAACCCGTTCGGCCTCGGCGGCACGCTCACGGTGGGCGTCGTCTCCGCCCGCAACCGCGACATCAATTCCGGCCCCTACGACAACTTCATCCAGACGGATGCGGCCATCAACCGGGGCAATTCCGGCGGCCCGCTGTTCAACATGGAGGGCGAGGTGATCGGCATCAACACCGCCATCATCTCCCCCTCGGGCGGCTCCATCGGCATCGGCTTCGCCGTGCCCTCGGCCACCGCCCAGCCGGTGATCGCCCAGATCGAGCAGTTCAAGGAAGTCCGGCGCGGCTGGATCGGCGTGCGCATCCAGCCCGTCACCGAGGACATCGCCGAGAGCCTTGGCCTCGGCAAGCCGCGCGGCGCGCTCATCGGCGTCGTGACGGAAAACAGCCCGGCCGCCCAGGGCGGCGTCAAGGCCGGTGACGTGATCGTCAAGTTCAACGGCCGCGACATCAAGGAAGTGCGCGACCTCACCCGCACGGTGGCCGACACCATGGCCGACAGCGAGGTGGAGGTGGTGGTGATCCGCAAGGGCAAGGAGGAAACCCTGCGCGTCAAGGTCGCCCGCATGCCCGAGGACGACAAGCCGGAAGCCTCCAAGCCCGCCCCCGAGGCGCAGAAGGTGCCGCCCAAGAAGGCGCTCGGCATCGAGCTGTCCGCCATGAGCGACGACCTGCGCAAGCGCTTCAAGATCAAGAGCGAGATTTCCGGCGTCGTCATCACCGACGTCGACCGCTCCTCCCCCGCCTCCGACAAGGGGCTGAAGGCCGGTCAGGTCATCGTGCAGGTGGGCCAGGAGGCGGTTGCGAGCCCCGCCGACGTGGAGAAGCAGATCGACGCCCTGCGCAAGTCCGGCAAGCGCTCCGCTTTGTTCCTCGTCTCCGACGGCGAGGGCAAGCAGGAGTTCGTGACGGTGCCGCTGAACTGAGGAGCGGCACCGCCCTCGCGCCCCGGACGCGTGCAGCGAAGCGGAATGCGAGCCGGGGCCCAGCGCAAGGGGCCGCCGAAGGCGCTTCATGATCGGCCGTCATCCTCCGGCTTGACCGGAGGACCCATTGAGACGCTCGTCACGCCCCCGGAGGCTTCCGTGCCGGCGGGATGGGCCCTCCGGTCAAGCCGGAGGGCGACGGCGGGATGAGCGGTGGTCCGCGCCCCCCCTATCCCACCTCGCCCCTCAGCCGATACTCCGCCCCTGCCCGTCCCATCAGCGGCAGCAGGGCGGCGAGTTCCGGGCCGGTCTCGCGGCCAGTCAGGGCGAGGCGCAGGGGGTGGAACAGGCCTCGGCCGGACCGCCCGGTCGCGGCCTTCACCGCGCCCGTCCAGGCCTTCCAGGTGGCGGTGTCCCACGGCTCGGCCGGCAGCAGGCCGGCGGCTTCAGCGAGGAAGGCGCGATCCGCGTCCACGATGACGCCCGCCCGCGGCATCGCGACGATCTCCCACCAGTCGTGTGCATCCTCGAAACGCCCGAGGTTCGCCCGCACCGCCAGCCAGAACGCTTCCCCGCCGCCGATGCCCGCCGCCTGAAGCCGCGCGGCGGCGGCGGCGAAGGGCATGATGTGGAGGGTGCGCGCGGTGAGCGCATCGAGGTCCGCCGGATCAAACCGGGCGGGCGCGCGGGAGATGGCGGAGAGGTCCACCATCCCCGCCAATGCATCGAGGCTGTCCACCGCCTCCACCGCATGGGAGGTGCCGACCAGCACCGAGAGCGCGGCCACCGCCAGCGCCTCCTGCCCCGCCTCGCGCAGCGCCGACAAAGAGAGGTGGCCGAGCCGCTTGGAGAGGCCCTCCCCGGAGGGCAGGGTGAGCAGGTTGTGGTGCGCGAAGCCCGGCACCGGCCCGCCCAGCGCCGCGAAAATCTCGATCTGCACCGCCGTGTTGGTCACGTGGTCCTCACCGCGGATGACCTGCGTCACGCCCAGCGCCAGATCGTCCACCACCGAGGGGAGCGTGTAGAGGAAGCTGCCGTCGGCGCGCACCAGAACGGGGTCGGAGAGGGTGCTGGTGTCCACCTGCTGCGGGCCGCGCACGCCGTCGTCCCATGCCACCACGCGATGCTCCAACCGAAAGCGCCAGTGCGGGCGGCGGCCCTCGGCCTCCAGCCGCGCGCGGTCTTCGGGCGAGAGCGCGAGGGCGGCGCGATCATAGACCGGCGGCAGGCCACGGGCGCGCTGGAGGCCGCGCTTGAGGTCCAGCTCCTCCTCGGTCTCATAGGCGGGATAGAGGCGGCCCAGGGCCTTCAGCCGCTCCGCCGCAGCCTCATAGTCCGCGATCCGGTCCGACTGGCGCACGGTGATGTCCGGCGCGATGCCGAGCCAGGCGAGGTCGGCGGCGATGGCGTCGGCATATTCGGTGCGGGAGCGGGCGGCATCCGTGTCGTCGAAGCGCAGGATGAAGGTACCGCCGGCGCGGCGGGCGATCAGCGCGTTGAGGAGCGCGGTGCGGGCATTGCCCACATGGATCAGCCCGGTGGGTGACGGGGCGAAGCGCAGCACGGGCGCAGCATTGCGGGAAGGCGCGGACATGGCCAGCCCATAACCCGCCTTGCGCCGCGCGTCGATGGGCGCCGCCCTGAAAGCAGAGAGCCCGGCGTTGCGGCCGGGCTCTCCTTCTCGTTCAGTCTGGGTCAGCGGGGCTGCTGGCAGTCCTGGCCCTGGCAGCGGTTGCCGCCTCCGCCACCCTGCGGCTGCTGGCGCTGCTGCGGCTGCTGCTGTTGCTGCTGCGGCTGCTGACGCTGCTGCTGGGGTTGCTGCTGCTGGCGCTGCTGTTGCTGCTGCTGAATCAGCTGCTGGCGCTGCTGCTGATACTGCTGGCGCTGCTGCTGCATCTCCTGCTGACGCTGCTGGTTCATCTGCTGGATCTGCTGCTGTTGCTGCTGACGCTGCTGCTGCATCTGCTGCTGACGCTGCTGGATCTGCTCCTGCTGACGCTGCTGGATCTGCTGTTGCTGCTGCTGGCGCTGCTGGATCTGCTCCTGCTGTTGCTGGCGCAGCTGCTGTTGCTGCTGCTGGCGTTGCTGGTTCAGCTCCTGCTGCTGCTGGCGCAACTGCTGCTGGCGCTCGGCCGGCGACGGCTGGCCCGGACGCCCGCCCGGCTGGCCGGGCTGGCCGGGTTGCCCCGGCTGACCCTGTCCGGGAGGCACCCCGGGCTGGCCGGGCTGAACCTGACCCGGAGGCACACCGGGCTGACCCGGACGACCGCCGGGCTGACCGGGCTGGCCCTGTCCGGGAGGCACGCCGGGCTGGCCGGGCTGCACCTGACCCGGAGGCACACCGGGCTGACCCGGACGACCGCCGGGCTGACCGGGCTGACCCTGTCCGGGAGGCACGCCGGGCTGGCCGGGCTGAACCTGACCCGGAGGCACGCCAGGCTGACCCGGACGACCGCCAGGCTGACCAGGCTGAACCTGTCCCGGAGGCACACCGGGCTGGCCCGGACGACCGCCAGGCTGGCCCTGTCCGGGAGGCACACCAGGCTGGCCGGGCTGAACCTGACCCGGAGGCACACCAGGCTGGCCCGGACGACCGGGACCGCCGGGACCGCCGGGCTGACCGGGACCACCGGGATAACCCGGACCGCCCGGCTGACCAGGCTGGCCGGGACCGCCGGGATAGCCGGGATAGCCCGGACCACCGGGCTGGCCCGGCTGACCGGGACCACCAGGATAGCCGGGACCGCCGGGCTGGCCGGGTCCGCCCGGATAACCGGGACCACCGGGGTAGCCGGGACGGCCGGGCGGATAGCCGGGGCTGCCGGGATAACCGGGCTGGCCCCAGTTGGGCGGCGGGCGCGGGGCATCCGGCGGCGGGCGCATGCCCGGAGGCGGGACGTAATTGGTGCGCCACCAGCCGGGCGGACGCGGGCCGGGAGGCGGCGGGCCCCAGCCGGGACGCGGCCGCGGGTTATAGACCTCCCAGCGGTAGCGATCGGCATACCAGGGCTGGTTCACATAGATCGGGCGATTGACGTAATAGGTGTTCCAGTACTGCGACGCCGCGAAGGCGACCACCGGCACGCCGACCGCGGCGAGACCCCAGTCCGGCAGCACCGCGGTGCGGCCCTGCTGCTCGTAGCCGATGTATTCGCTGTACACCCAGCCGCGGAAATCCTGCCAGATGACGTCGCACCAGGACTCGTCCTGGAGACAGCCCTCCACCTCGATGGGCGAGCCGTCGGGAATGACGCCGAGGCTGGGGAATTCGGTATCCGGCCCCGTCCGGATGTTGACGTTTGCCGTGGAGAAGGCCGGCGCGGCCTGCGCCGAAACCATCCCCGCCATGGCCAAACCGGCAACCCAGCCGGCCAGCTTCAGCACCCTCATGGATCACTCCCATGCGACTCGCATCGAGCCGAGGACCATACTTTAAACCGGCCCTCGTGGCGTTTCGTGTGCGCAGGCGCGGCGTTTCGCAAGCGCAGGCACGGCCGAATTGCGTCAGGAGATGGTGAACGGAACGATATCGCGCACGTTTTCGTCGATGCGGATGTCGCGATCGAGGGGCGGAAAGGCGCGCAGGTCGCAATCCCGGCGCGGGCAGATGCGGCAGGAGACGCCGAGCTTGGCCACCGGCGCGGCCTTGAGATCCAGCCCGTCCGCATAGACGATGTCGTGGGCGAAGGAGACCTCGCAGCCGAGCCCGAAGGCATAGGCCCGCGCCGGCTGGCCATGACGCAGCGCCGGGCTCGACACCGCGCGGGCAAGGCAGATGTAGCGCGCCCCATCCGGCATCTCGCCCACCTGCACCAACGTGCGGCCCGCCACCTCGAACGCCTCGTGGACGTTCCACGCCGCGCAGGCGCCGCCGTGGCGGGCGAATTGGAAGCGCGTCGCCGAATGCCGCTTGGTGATGTTGCCGGCCCGGTCCACCTTGGCGAAATAGAAGGGCACGCCCTTCGCCCCCGGACGCTGGAGGGTGGAGAGGCGGTGGCAGACCTGCTCCAGGCTCGCGCCGGTCTCCAGCGCCATGCGGTCGAGGTCGTGCCGCAGGCGGCGGGCGAGATCGAGGAAGCGGCGGTAGGGCAGGATCAGCGCGCCGGCGAAATAGTTCTGCAGCGCCAGCCGGCAGATCTCCGCCGCAGTCTGGCTGCGGAAGGCGCCGGAGGACACCGTGTGCTCCACCAGCGCGCCATGCTCCAGCTGGGCCATGGTGACCGCCATGCGGAAGGCCCGCGTCGCCGCCGGCAGCACGCCGGAGAGCACGAGGCGCCGCGCCCGCGGATCGTAGCGGGAGAGGGGGGCGTCGGGGTCCGCCGCGCCGATCTCCACCTGCACCTGATGGCGCCGGGCTAGGTGGGCGGCGATGGCCGCGCCGGGGTCCCCGCCCTCCATGATGCCAAGTGAAGTTGCGGCATTTTCAGCCGCGCGATCAAGGCCATCCACGTAATTGTCAATGTAATGGAAGAAGTCGCGCACTTCCTCGTACGGAATCAGCTTCGCCTCATCCGCGCCGGGCGTGACACCGGCCGAGATCATGTCGTCGAGGGAGGCGCGCCATTCCGCCGTGCGGCGCAGCGCGACGTGCATGCGCAGGAAGGCGTGGGCGAAGGCGGGCGAGAGGTTCGCCACCGCCTTCATGTCCTGAAGGCCGAGGTCGAGGTCCTTGAACAGCGGATCGGCCGTCGCCTCGCGCAGGTCGGCCACCAGCCGGTCGAGGTCTTCCGCGCCGAAGGAGGTGATGTCCACCGCGAAGGTGCGCGAGATGGCAATCAGCACCGATGCCGTGAGCGGGCGCTGGTTGCTCTCGATCTGGTTGATGTAGGAGGGCGAGACGGCGAGGCGCTGTGCCAGCTCGCCCTGCTTCAATCCGAGTTTCTCGCGCAGCCGGCGCACCGCATGGCCGGCGAACACCTTCTGGCGCATGGCCCCTCCAGCACGTGCGGCGGTAGCCCGCCGCGCCTGACCTAACGTCCTGCGACGCCAGAGCTTCGAGTTCCGGAATGTGAACGATTTACAATTCGCATTGTCAATTTTTCACATATTCCACTGCGTCGCAACTCCTGTTAGCCGGATTGCGACGCAAGTGCGGGACGCCTTTGCGAAACCAGCCGGAAAGCTCTGGCTCGACCGCAGGAACCCGCTAGTCTTGAATCTACCTCTGGCCCCACTGAAAGGCGCCCGGCATGAAGGACATCCTTGAGGAGCTCGAGAGCCGGCGGGGTGTCGCCCGCCTTGGTGGTGGCATCAAGCGCATCGAGGCGCAGCACGCCCGCGGCAAGCTCACCGCTCGCGAGCGCATCAGCCTGCTGCTCGATCGCGGCACCTTCGAGGAATACGACACCTTCGTGCAGCACCGCTGCGTCGACTTCGGCATGGAGGACCAGAAGGTCCCCGGCGACGGCGTGGTGACCGGCTGGGGCACCATCAACGGCCGCAAGGTCTTCGTCTTCGCCAAGGACTTCACGGTGTTCGGCGGCTCCCTCTCCGAGGAGCACGCGCGCAAGATCACCAAGATCCAGGACATGGCGGTGAAGGTGCGGGCGCCGATCATCGGCCTGTTCGATGCCGGCGGCGCGCGCATCCAGGAGGGCGTGGCGGCGCTCGGCGGCTACGGCGAGGTGTTCAAGCGGAACGTCCTCTCCTCCGGCGTCATCCCGCAGATTTCGCTCATCATGGGCCCCTGCGCCGGCGGCGACGTCTACTCCCCCGCCATGACCGATTTCATCTTCATGGTGCGCGACACCTCCTACATGTTCGTCACCGGCCCCGACGTGGTGAAGACGGTGACCAACGAGACCGTCACCGCCGAGGAGCTGGGCGGCGCCAAGGTCCACACCTCCAAGTCCTCGGTGGCCGACGGCGCCTTCGAGAACGACGTGGAGATGCTGCTGGAGACCCGGCGGCTCATCGACTTCCTGCCCGCCAACAACATCGACGGCGTGCCCGAATGGCCCTCCTTCGACGATCCGGGCCGCACCGACGCCAGCCTCGACACGCTGGTGCCGGACAATCCCAACAAGCCCTACGACATGAAGGAGCTGATCCTGAAGGTCGTGGACGAGGGCGATTTCTTCGAGATACAGGCGGCCTACGCGAAGAACATCATCACCGGCTTCGGCCGCATCGAAGGGCGCACGGTGGGCTTCGTCGCCAACCAGCCCATGGTGCTCGCGGGCGTGCTCGACAGTGACGCCTCCCGCAAGGCGGCCCGCTTCGTGCGCTTCTGCGATGCCTTCGAGATCCCGATCGTCACCTTCGTGGACGTGCCCGGCTTCCTGCCCGGCACCGCGCAGGAATACGGCGGCCTCATCAAGCACGGCGCCAAGCTCCTGTTCGCCTATTCGCAGGCGACCGTGCCGCTGGTCACCGTCATCACCCGCAAAGCCTTCGGCGGCGCCTATGACGTGATGGCCTCCAAGCACGTGGGCGCGGACGTGAACTATGCCTGGCCCACCGCCCAGATCGCGGTGATGGGTGCCAAGGGCGCGGTGGAGATCATCTTCCGCCAGGACATGGGCGACCCGGAGAAGATCGCCGCCCAGACCAAGAATTACGAAGAGCGCTTCCTCTCGCCCTTCGTCGCCGCCGAGCGGGGCTTCATCGACGAGGTGATCACCCCCCGCTCCACCCGCCGCCGCCTCGCCCGCGCGCTCGCCATGCTCCGCACCAAGAAGCTGGAGCAGCCCCCGCGCAAGCACGACAACATGCCGGTGTGAGGCCGGGATTTCGGTGATCTCCCTCTCCCCTTGCGGGAGAGGGCCGGGGTGAGGGGTATCGCGCCGCTGCGCCAGACGCCGGCGAGCCCCCTCACCCGCCTCCGCTGCGCTCCGGCACCCTCTCCCGCAAGGGGAGAGGGGAAGACACCGGAGAGGACCGCAAAGAATTCAGCGCCGCTGGCGCAAAGGAACGAACGCCATGTTCTCGAAGATCCTGATCGCGAACCGGGGTGAGATCGCCTGCCGCGTCATCAAGACGGCGCGCAAGATGGGCATCAAGACCGTTGCCGTCTATTCCGACGCCGACAAGGACGCCCTCCATGTGGAGATGGCGGACGAGGCGGTGCATATCGGCCCGCCGCAGGCCGCCCAGTCCTATCTCATCGCCGAGAAGATCGTGGAGGCCTGCAAGAAGACCGGCGCCGAGGCGGTGCATCCCGGCTACGGCTTCCTCTCCGAGCGCGCCTCCTTCCCCAAGCTGCTCGCCGAGCACGGCATCGTCTTCATCGGCCCGAACCCCCATGCCATCGAGGCCATGGGCGACAAGATCGAGTCCAAGAAGGCGGCCGCCGCGGCCAAGGTCTCCACCGTGCCCGGCTATCTCGGCGAGATCGCCTCCGGCGAGGAGGCGGCCAAGATCGCCGACGAGATCGGCTATCCCGTGATGATCAAGGCCTCCGCCGGCGGCGGCGGCAAGGGCATGCGCATCGCCTACAGCCGTGACGAGGTGCAGGACGGCTTCGACCGCGCCCGCTCGGAGGCCAAGTCCTCCTTCGGCGACGACCGCGTGTTCGTGGAAAAGTTCATCGTCGATCCGCGCCACATCGAGATCCAGGTGCTGGGCGACAAGCACGGCAACGTCATCTATCTCGGCGAGCGCGAGTGCTCCATCCAGCGCCGCAACCAGAAGGTCGTGGAGGAAGCCCCCTCCCCGCTGCTGGACGAGGCCACCCGCAAGAAGATGGGCGAGCAGGCCGTGGCGCTGGCCAAGGCCGTGGGCTACGACAGCGCCGGCACGGTTGAGTTCGTCGCCGGGCAGGACAAGAGCTTCTTCTTCCTGGAGATGAACACCCGTCTGCAGGTGGAACATCCGGTCACCGAACTCATCACCGGCATCGACCTCGTGGAGCAGATGATCCGCGTCGCCGCCGGCGAGCCGCTGACCATCACCCAGGACGACGTGAAGCTCACCGGCTGGGCGGTGGAAAGCCGCATCTATGCGGAAGACCCCTACCGCAACTTCCTGCCCTCGACCGGCCGCCTCGTGCGGTACCGCCCCCCGGCGGAAGGCAAGGACGGCCCCATCACCGTGCGCAACGACACGGGCGTCTATGAGGGCGGGGAAATCTCCATCTTCTACGATCCCATGATCGCGAAGCTGGTCACCCACGCCCCCACCCGCGCCATCGCCATCGAGGCGCAGGCGGATGCGCTGGATGCCTTCGCCATCGACGGCATCGGCCACAACATCCCCTTCCTCTCGGCGCTGATGGCGCATCCGCGCTGGCAGTCGGGCAACCTCTCCACCGGCTTCATCGCCGAGGAATATCCCGACGGCTTCCACGCCCGTGCGCCGGAAGGCGAGCTGACGCATACGCTCTCCGCCGTGGCGGCGGTGATCGACCACATCCAGAACACCCGCAAGCGGCAGATCTCCGGCCAGACCTCGGGCGTGACGTGGCGCTTCGCCAAGCGCCGCATCGTGAACCTCTCGGCCGGCGAGGCGACGCTCTCCACCCCCTGCGAGGTCGAGGCGGTGGACGGCGGTTTCAAGGTGCAGATCTTCGAGGCGGACGGCACCCCCGGCCATATCCACCTGCTGCGCTCCACCTGGAAGCCCGGCGACGTGGTTTGGACCGGCACCATCGATGCCGATCAGGTGGCGGTGCAGGTGCGCCCGATCCCCAACGGCTACGTGCTCGCCCACCGCGGCATCTCCACCAAGGCGCAGGTCTACACCGAGCTGTCCGCCTCGCTGGCGGCGCTGATGCCGAAGAAGGAGAATGCCGGCGGCGGCAAGGAACTGCTCTGCCCCATGCCCGGCCTCGTGGTCTCCATCGCGGTGGTGCCCGGCCAGGAGGTGAAGAACGGCGAAATCCTCGCCATCGTCGAAGCCATGAAGATGGAGAACGTGCTGCGCGCCGAGCGCGACGGGGTGGTCAAGTCCGTCCACGCCAAGGCCGGCGACAGCCTCGCGGTGGACGCGGTGATCCTGGAATTCGCGTGATGCTTGGGGAAGGGCAATTCTTCTCCATGCACCTCCCCTCTCCCCTCGAAGTCGGCTGTTGCCGACTTCGAATTTCACGAAGCGAACTCGGCAACAGCCGAGTTCGCCCGGGAGAGGGGCCGGGGGTGAGGGGGCTGCCGTGCCGCATTCATGATGCAGGGACGAGGGGCGCCATACCCCTCACCCCTGCCCTCTCCCGCAAGGGGAGAGGGAGTTCCTTCGGTTCTGTTTGGCCGGGGCACGAGGGTGGCCTCGCGCCTCGTCATGTGAAAATGTCCGGCACATTCGCCCCCTCCCCGTCCCTCCCGCATCTGCGGGCGCGGGCGCCTGCCGGAGCCTTCTGAATGCGCCTCCTCTCCCACCTCCTCAGCCGCTTCGTGGAAAAGGGCCAGCTCACGGTCATCACGGCCGATGGCAAGCGCCACGTGTTCGGCTCGGGCAAGGACGGCCCGTCCGTCACGGTGCGGATGCACGACAAGAAGCTGGAGCGCGACCTGTTCTTCAACCCGGAGCTGGTGGCGGCCGAAGCCTATATGGACGGCCGCCTCTCCTTCGAGGATGGGGCCGGCGCCTTCGAGTTGCTCAATCTCTTCTCGGTGAACCGCAAGGGCCTCGGCTCCCACCCGGTGCAGCAGGCGCTCAGGCAGGCGTGGCGCTCGGTGCGCCGGTTCCAGCAGGCGAACCCCGTCGGCAAGGCGAAGGAGAACGTCTCCTCCCACTACGACCACCCGGCCGATTTCTACCGGCTGTGGCTGGACGAGACGATGGCGTATTCCTGCGCCTACTTCACCCATCCCGACGAGCCGCTGGCCGACGCCCAGCGCAACAAGTTCCGCCATATCGCGGCGAAGCTGAACATCTCCCCCGGCATGCGGGTGGCCGAGATCGGCTCCGGCTGGGGCGGTCTCGCCATCTACATGGCGAAGGAATGCGGCGCGCAGGTCACCGCCATCAACGTCTCGCCCGAGCAGCTGGCCGAGAGCCGGCGCCTCGCCGAGGCGGCGGGCGTCATCGACCGCATCGACTTCCGCGAGGTGGACTACCGCAACCTCACCGGCAAGTTCGATCGCGTGGTCTCCATCGGCATGATGGAGCATGTGGGCGTCGCCCATTTCGACGAATATTTCACCACCATCCGCAACCTGCTGGACACGGGCGGCTTCGCGCTGATCCACGCCATCGGCCGCATGTCGCCCCCCGGCACCACGGCGCCCTTCATCCGCAAGTACATTTTCCCCGGCGGCTATGTGCCGGCGCTGTCGGAAGTGTTCGCCTCCACCGAGCGCACGCACCTGTGGGTGGACGATTGCGAGGTGCTGCGGCTGCACTATTACTGGACCATCCGCGCCTGGCGGCGGAACTTCATGGCCCGCCGCGCCGAAGCCGACGCCATGATGGGCGAGCGCTTCGGCCGCATGTGGGAATTCTACCTCGCCGCCGTGGAGCTGGGCTTCCTGCACGGCTCCAACATGGTGTTCCAGCTCCTCCTCTCCGAGAAGCGCGACGACGTGCCGGTGATCCGCGACTACATCGTGGACGCCGAGCGCGCGCTGGCCGCGCGGGAGCGGCGGTGATGGGTAAGGCGGGGGCAAGCGCCGCCCTTTGCCTCCCCTCTCCCCTCGCGGGAGAGGGGCTGGGGGTGAGGGGGCTGCGGCTCCTCCGACCGCACATTCCGCCACGCTCGAACACCCCCTCACCCCGGCCCTCTCCCGCGAGGGGAGAGGGCGCGCGAACGCTTATGCCGGCTCATCATTCGTTGCTGCTTTGCCGCCGTCGCGAAGCAAGCGAACGACTCCCTTCCCTCCCGAGGTCCTGACATGACCGACGCCACCGCCCTCCCCTTCGCAACCGACATCGCTCCCGTCACCCGCGCGGACTGGCTGAAGCTGGTGGAAGGCGTGCTGAAGGGCGCGCCCTATGACAAGCGGCTGGTGACGCGCACCTACGAGGGCCTGGCGCTGGACGCTTTGCCGGAGCGCAAGGCGGATGCGCCCCTCGTCGCCGGCCGACCGGCGGGGGCGCCGTGGGTCATCTCCATGCGGGTGGACCAGACCGACGCTGCCGAGGCCAATGCGCAGGCGCTGGAAGACCTCGACGGCGGCGCCTCGGGCCTCTCCCTCGTCTTCGCCGCCGCCCCCTCGGCCTACGGCTTCGGCCTGCCGGAGGGCGTGGACCTCGCGGTGGTGCTGAAGGACGTGCTGCTCGACCTCATCGACGTGCGCATCGAGAGCGGCAATTTCCAGGGCCGCGAGGATGCCCTCGCCTTCGCCGATCTCGTGGAAGCGCGCGGCTTCAAGCCGGAGGGCGTCTCCGTCTCCTTCGGCCTCGATCCCTTAAGCGATTTCGCCGCCCACGGCACCCTGCCCATGGCCTGGCCGCTGCTCGCCAAGCGCTTCGCCGAGACATCGGCCATCCTCAAGGCCCGCGGCTTCGCCGGCCCCTTCGCCCGGGCGGACGGCGGCGTCTATCACGCGGCCGGCGCCTCGGATGCGCAGGAGCTGGCGGCGGTGCTCGCCACCCTGGTCGCGTATCTGAAGGCCTATGCCGAGGCCGGCATCCCGCTGGAGGAGGCCGCCGGGCGCATCGAGGCCGCCCTCGTCGCCGACGTGAACCAGACCGCCACCATCGCCAAGTTCCGCGCGCTCCGCCTGCTCTGGGCCGCCGTGCTGCGCGAATGCGGCCTGCCGGAAAAGCCGCTGAAGCTGCACGCCACCACCGCGTGGCGCTCCCTCACCCGCCGCGACCCTTATGTGAACCTTCTGCGCACCACGGTCGCCGCCTTCGCGGCCGGCGTCGGCGGGGCGGACAGCGTGACGGTGCTGCCCTTCACCCAGGCGCTGGGCCTGCCGGATGCCTTCGCCCGCCGCCTCGCCCGCAACACGCAGGTGATGCTGCTGGAGGAGAGCAACGTCCATCGCGTCGCCGACCCCGCCGCCGGCGCCGGCGCCATGGAGGCCTACACGGACGGCCTCGCTGCCAAGGCGTGGGACCTGTTCCGCACCATCGAGAAGCGCGGCGGCATGGCCGACGTGCTGGAGGACCGCTGGTTCAAGGCCGAGATTGCCGAGGTGAAGGCCAAGCGCGACGCGGACGTCGCCACCCGCAAGGCCCCCATCACCGGCACGTCCGAATTCCCCATCCTCGTTCAGGAGGCGCCCGAGGTGCTGGCGCCGCTGCCGCCCGCCGCCCCGGTGGCGGACGGCGCGCTCGCGCCCAGCCGCATCGCCGAAGCCTTCGAGGCCCTGCGCGATGCCGCCGAGGCCGCGCCCAAGGCGCCCGTGGTATTCCTCGCCGCCCTCGGCCCGGTGGCCGCCTTCACCGCGCGCGCCACCTTCGCCAAGAACTTCTTCGAGGCCGGCGGCATCGCGGCTGCGGTGCCGGACGGCTTCGCCGACCACGATGCCCTCGTTGCCGCCTTCAAGGCGTCGGGCACGCCCTTCGCCTGCCTCGTCTCCTCCGATGAGGTGTATGGCGCCGAGGGCGCGGCGGCGGCCGAGGCGCTGAAGGCCGCCGGAGCCACCGCCGTATGGCTCGCCGGCAAGCCCGCCGCAGAGCTTCAGGCGACGCTTGCTCCGGCCGGGGTCACCGATTTCATCTTCGCCGGCTGCGACGCGCTCGACACGCTGAAGCGCGCTCAGGCGGCGGCGGGGATCTGAGCTTGGCGCCTCCCGTGCGGGGGCGCCCCTTCGACACCAACGCCCCTCCGATGGAGGCGGCACTGCATTTGCGCTAGGATGAAGCGCGACAGGATGGATGCCATGAGCCGGATCCCCAATTTCGCCGAGATCGACTGGCGCGCCGCCGCCCCCGCCGTCCCCGCCGCCGCGGCCGAGGCGTGGACGACGCCCGAGGGCATTCCGGTGAAGCCGCTCTACGGCCCGGCGGACATCGAAGGCCTCGGCTACATCGATACCTATCCCGGCATCGCGCCCTTCCTGCGCGGGCCCTATGCGCCCATGTACGCCACCCAGCCCTGGACGATCCGCCAGTATGCGGGCTTCTCCACGGCGGAGGATTCCAACGCCTTCTACCGGCGCAACCTGGCCGCCGGGCAGAAGGGCCTGTCAGTGGCCTTCGACCTCGCCACCCACCGCGGCTATGACTCGGACCATCCCCGCGTCGCCGGCGACGTGGGCATGGCGGGCGTGGCCATCGACTCGATCTACGACATGCGCACCCTGTTCTCCGGCATCCCGCTGGACCAGATGAGCGTGTCCATGACCATGAACGGCGCGGTGCTGCCGATCCTGGCGCTCTATGTGGTGGCGGCGGAAGAACAGGGGGTGGCGGCCTCCAAGCTTTCGGGCACCATCCAGAACGACATTCTCAAAGAATTCATGGTGCGGAACACCTATATCTATCCGCCCGCACCCTCCATGCGCATCATCTCGGACATTTTCGCCTTCACCTCGAAGGAGATGCCGCGCTTCAACTCCATCTCCATCTCCGGCTACCACATGCAGGAAGCCGGGGCGACGCAGGATCTCGAACTCGCCTATACGCTGGCCGACGGCGTCGAATACGGCCGCGCCGGTGCCGCCGCGGGCCTGCCCATCGACGTGTTCGCACCGCGCCTCTCCTTCTTCTGGGCCATCGGCATGAACTTCTACATGGAGGTGGCGAAGCTGCGCGCTGCCCGCCTCCTGTGGACGCGCCTGATGACCGACCTCGGGGCGAAGAACCCCAAGTCCCTGCCACTCCGCACCCATTCCCAGACCTCCGGCTGGTCGCTGACCGCGCAGGACGTGTTCAACAACGTCATGCGCACGGCCATCGAGGCCATGGCGGCGACGCAGGGCCAGACCCAGTCGCTGCACACCAACGCGCTGGACGAGGCGCTGGCGCTGCCCACGGACTTCTCCGCCCGCATCGCCCGCAACACCCAGATCCTGCTGCAACAGGAGAGCGGCACCACCCGGCAGATCGATTTGTGGGGCGGCTCCTATTTCGTGGAGAAGCTCACCGCCGATCTCGCCGCCAAGGCGTGGGCGCACATCCAGGAAGTGGAAGCGCTGGGCGGCATGGCCAAGGCCATCGAGGCCGGCATCCCGAAGCTGCGCATCGAGGAGGCTGCCGCCACCACCCAGGCCCGCATCGACGGCGGCGCGCAGACCGTGGTGGGCGTCAACAAGTTCAAGCCGCAGAAGGACCGGCTCATCGACGTTCTCAAGGTGGAGAACGCCGCCGTCCGCGCCGCGCAGATCGACAAGCTCAACCGCCTGCGCGCCGAGCGGAACCCGGCCGAGGTGGCCTCCAAGCTCGAAGCCCTCACCAACGGCGCCGCCGGCAACGGCAATCTGCTGGCGCTGGCCATCGAGGCGGCCCGGGCCAAGGCCACGGTCGGCGAGATTTCCGACGCGCTGGAGAAGGTGTTCGGCCGCCACCGCGCCGAAATCCGCGCCATCTCCGGCGTCTACAAGCGCGAGGCTTCCGCCATGACGGACAAGGTGGGCAAGGTGCAGAAGCTGGTGGAAGCCTTCGAGACCGCCGAAGGCCGCCGCCCGCGCATCCTCGTCGCCAAGGTGGGCCAAGACGGCCACGACCGCGGCCAGAAGGTCATCGCCTCCGCCTTCGCCGATCTCGGCTTCGACGTGGACATCGGCCCCCTCTTCGCCACCCCCGAGGAGGCCGCCCGGCAGGCGGTGGAGAACGACGTGCATGTCGTCGGCATCTCGTCCCTCGCCGCCGGCCATCTTACCCTCGTGCCGGCCCTGAAGGCGGCGCTGGAGGCGGAAGGACGCGGCGACATCATGGTGGTGGTGGGCGGAGTCGTGCCCCCGCAGGACTATGACGCCCTGAAGGCCTTCGGCGCCGAAGCCATCTTCCCGCCCGGCACCGTCATCGCCGACGCGGCGAAGGAGCTGCTGCACACGCTCTCCCACCGTCTGGGGCACAATCTCGAAGCAGCGGAGTGACGGCCGAAGGCGCCCTCACCCCCGGCTCCACTCTGCGCGTGCTGGAGCCGGCGCCCGGCGTGCTCGCCTTCTATGACGGGCGCATTCCCGGTGGGCGGCTGCATGGGCCGCAAGAGAACTGGCTGGACGACGGCGCCTTCGCCCTCGGCATCGCCTCCTATGCGGTGATCGATGGCGACGACGCCCTCGTCTACGACACCCACATCACCCTCGCCCACGCCCACATCGTCCGTCGCACGCTGGAAGAGCGGGGCGCCCGGCGCATCCGCGTGGTGCTGAGCCACTGGCACGACGACCATGTTGCCGGCAACGCAGCCTTCGCCGATTGCGAGATCATCGCCAATCGGGAGACGGACACCTTGCTGCGGGAAAACCGCGCCCGGCTGGAGGCGGCCGACCCGCCTATCAACCCGCTGGTGCTGCCCAACCGGCTGTTCGAGGCGCGGCTTTCCCTTACCGTCGGGACCATTGCGGTGGAGCTGGTCCACGTGGACATCCACAGCCGCGACGGCACCGTGGCGCTGCTGCCCGGCGGCATCCTTCTGGCCGGCGACACGCTGGAAGACCCCATCACCTATGTGGACGAGCCGGACCGCCTCGCCGCGCACCTCGAAGGGCTCAAGCGCCTCGCGGCGCTGGGCGCGACGCGCATCCTGCCCTGCCACGGCGATCCCGACGTGATCGCCGCCAGCGGCTACGGCCCGGCGCTCATCGACGCGACGCGGCTCTATGTGGAGAAGTTGCTGCGCCTGAAGGCCGAGCCGGCGCTGGCGGGGCTCGATCTGCGGACGTTCGCAGCAGAGGCCTTCGGCACCGGGGCGATCTCGTACTTCGAGCCCTACGAGGCCGTGCACCGGCGGAATGTGGAGGCGGTGCTCGGGGTTTAGCCCCCTCACCCCGCCTTCGACAGCTCCCGCCCGGCCTTCGCCTTGCCCAGCAGCCCCTCCACCTTCGCCACGATGGCGTTGGCGTCGAGGCCGGCTTCGGCGAGCTGGCGGGCCTGGGTGTCGTGGTCGATGTAGATGTCCGGCAGCACCATGGAGCGCACCTTGACGGTGCCGCGGTCGAGCACGCCCTCGTCGGTGAGAAGCTGGAGCACCTGGCTGCCGAAGCCGCCGATGGAGCCCTCCTCCACCGTCACCAGCGCGGCATGGCAGGCCGCCAGCTTCAGCGCGAGGTCGCGGTCGATGGGCTTGGCGAAGCGGGCGTCGGCCACCGTCACGGTGAAGCCGGCCGCCTCCAGCCGCTCGGCGGCGTCCAGCGCAGCGGCGAGGCGGGTGCCCAGCGAGAGGATGGCGACATCGCCCTCCCCCGTGCCGCGCACGATGCGCCCCTTGCCGATGGGCAGCGCCTCGCCCTTGTCCGGCCGCTCCACGCCCACGCCCTCGCCGCGCGGGAAGCGCACGGCGGAGGGACCGTCGTCATAGGCCACGGCGGTGGCGATCATGTGCATCAGCTCCGCCTCGTCGGCGGGCGACATGAGCACCATGCCGGGCAGGCAGCCGAGATAGGCGAGGTCGTAGGCGCCCGCATGGGTCGCCCCGTCCGCCCCCACGAGGCCGGCACGGTCCACGATGAAGCGCACGGGCAGGCCCTGCAGCGCCACGTCGTGGATCACCTGGTCATAGGCCCGCTGGAGGAAAGTGGAATAGAGCGCGCAGAACGGCTTGAAGCCTTCCGCCGCGAGGCCGCCCGCGAATGTCACGGCATGCTGCTCGGCGATGCCCACGTCGAAGGTGCGGTCGGGATAGGCCTGCCCGAACAGGTCGATGCCGGTGCCCGAGGGCATGGCGGCAGTGATGGCGACGATCTTGGGATCGCGCCGCGCCTCGGAGATCAGGCTCTCGGCGAACACGCGGGTGTAGGACGGGGCGTTGGACTTGGCCTTCACCTGCGCGCCCGTCACCACGTCGAACTTCACGACGCCGTGGTACTTGTCCGCGCTCTGCTCGGCCGGGCCGTAGCCCTTGCCCTTCTGGGTGACCACATGGACGAGGATCGGCCCCGTCTTGGCGTCCCGCACGTTCTTCAGAACGGGCAGGAGGTGGTCGAGATTGTGCCCGTCGATGGGGCCCACATAATAGAAGCCCAGTTCCTCGAACAGCGTGCCGCCGGTCCAGAAGCCGCGCGCGAACTCCTCGGCCCGCTGCGCCCCGCGCTCCACGAACTTGGGCAGGTGGCCGGCAATCTGCTTGCCGATCTCGCGCAGGGAACGATAGGTCTGGCCGGAGATGAGCCGCGCCAGATAGGCCGACATGGCCCCCGTGGGCGGGGCGATGGACATGTCGTTGTCGTTGAGGATCACAATGAGGCGCGAATCCATGGCGCCCGCGTTGTTCATGGCCTCATAGGCCATGCCCGCCGACATGGCGCCGTCGCCGATCACCGCCACCACGTTGCGCTCCACCCCGCCGAGGTCGCGCGCGACCGCCATGCCGAGGCCGGCGGAGATGGAGGTGGAGGAATGGCCCGCGCCGAAGGGGTCGTATTCGCTCTCGGCCCGGTTGGTGAAGCCGGAGAGGCCGCCGCCGGTGCGCAGCGTGCGGATGCGCTCGCGCCGCCCGGTGAGAATCTTGTGGGGATAGCACTGGTGGCCCACGTCCCAGATCAACCGGTCGTGGGGCGTATTGAAGACGTGGTGCAATGCCACCGTCAGCTCGACCACGCCAAGGCCCGCGCCCAGATGCCCGCCCGTGACGGACACCGCATCGATGGTCTCGGCGCGCAGCTCGGCCGCCAACTGGACGAGCTTTTCCTGAGGCAGGCGCCGCACATCGGCAGGGTCACGAATGGTGTCGAGCAACGGGGTCTTCAGCAAGGTCACGGACCACTCCGACCGGAACGAACCGGGAAAAGCGAGCCTTACACACGGGCCCGCTGGTATGCAACGTACAAAGGCTGACGCAGCGGCGGCGTGCCGACGACCTTCGTCTACAGCTAAAACCTATACGTGCGGCGGCACGTTTCGGCGCACTCCATCGAGGCAGCCGGCGAATTTTCCCGCCCGGATGGCGACCCGGTGGAGGTCGAACAGCGCCAGCGCCAGCGCGCAGCCGGCGCCGAGCCACAGGAGCCGCGACGCCCGCCCGCCGGCGCGGCCGTACTTCTCCCGCACATAGAGTTCCGAGTGCATCTTGGCGCGGTTGATGCGGAAGGTCTGGCCGAAGGACGGCGTGCTGGAGCGCCCGCCCGCGTGGGTCACCCGCGCGTCCGTCACCACCACGATGGGGATGCGGCGGGCCAGCACGCGGAGCGAGAGGTCGTCGTCCTCGTGGTAGAGGAATATGGATTCGTCGAAGCCGCCGAGATCGAGGAAGGCGTCGCGGGCCACCATGAAGGCGGCGCCATGGACAAAGCGGGTGCAGTAGTCCCCCGCGATCTCCTCCGGCGCGAGGCGGGCGCTGCGCGGCACCTTCTCCAGAATGGAGCCTTCCTTGCGCATCAGCCGGCCGTTCTCGCCGACGATGGCCGGCATGAGGATGGCCGGCTCCCCATAGAGCCGCGCCGCCGCCAGCAGGCGGGGGATGGTGTCCGGCTCCAGCACCGCGTCGGGATTGAGGAAGAGCACGTAGGGCGTTGCCGCCCGCCGCGCTCCGGCATTGCAGGCGGTGCCGAAGCCGGCATTGTCAGGCATGGCGAGCAGATCGGCGGGGCGGGTCAGCGTCGCGGCCCAGCCGGTGCCCTCGGGGCTGGCGTTATCCACCACCACCACCGAGAATTCAGCCGGCACACTGGCCACCGCGCGGCCGATGACGCCGGAGCTGTTGTAGGTGACGAACACGACCGTCACATCGGCGGGACCGGGCCTTGGGCCGTCCTCATCGGGCGGGGTCTCCGCCGCGGTCGCAAAAGAGCGCGTCATGGCCGCTCTAGTGCAGCGGAACGCCGGCAAACTCAAGGCCGAGGGCGGCGAGCCCCTCCAGCGCATGGTCCGGCGTCAGCCGCGTCATGCAGCCGTGGCCGTGGGGGCATTGGGCGATATCGTTCAGCAGGCACGGCGCGCAACTCGCATGGGCGCTCAGGACCGCGACCTGCGGCCCGGACGGCGCCCAGCTCTGGATATCCGCAAGGCCGGAGAAGAGGCACAGCGTCGGCCGGCCCAGCGCCGCCGCCAAGTGGGCCGGGGCGGAATCGAGCGCCACCACGGCCCGCGCCCCGTCCAGAAGGGCAGCGAGCCCGCCAAGATCCAGCCGGCCGGCGAGGTTCACCACGCGATCCGTCGGGAGGCCGGCGACGATGGCGGCGCACAGCGGTGCTTCCTCCGCCGTGCCCGCAAGCACGAGGCCAAGGCCGCTGCCCGCCAGCATCCGCCCTGCCAGAGCCCGCCAGCTTTCCACCGGCCAGTGCTTGATGGCGAGCCGGGCGCCGGGGGCGAGCACCCCGTAGCCATCGGCGAAATCCGGCAGCGCCGGTGCAGGGCCGAAGGGAATGCATGCCGCGGGGCTGGGCTGGACCGCGCGGAAGGCGCTCACCAGCACCTCGGCGAGGGCGGAAAGGCGCACCCCCGCCGGCAGCGGCGCGACGAGGCCACCGGCGCGGGCCGACGCCTCCATCTCCGGCAACGCGAGGTCGAGATCGTGGCGCGTGCCGAGCCCGGCGAAGCCGACGCGAAACCGCACGGGCAGTGCGGCGAGGAGCGCCCGGGCATCGTCGGCATGGCGCAGGTCGATGGCGATGTCGGCGGGCGGCAGATCCAGCGCCTTCAGTGCCGCCAGCGCCTCGTCCGGCACGGCGGCGGGCGGATGGCCGCGCGCGGGATAATAATCGAACGCCTGCACCGCATCGAAGAGGCCGGTCGCCACGGCGAGATCGCGCGTGAAGGGCGCGCACAGAAGGGTCAGGCGGGAGGCGGGAAAGGCCTCGCGGAGCCGCCGGACCGCCGGCAGCGCGGTCACGAAATCCCCCACATGGTCGAGCTTCACCACCAGCAGCGACGGCGCCGGGCCAAGCGCGGCGAGGCGAGACAGGGGGCTGTCCCGGAGGCCGGGCGCGAAGGTCGCGTCCGGCGCGGCCATGGGGGAATGAGGCAAGGGCAGCGGGGGCGTGGCGCTGGAAGGCGTCGGCTCCGCGGGCGCAGGCCGCATGGCCCCTGAAGGCGTCGGCGCCGCAGGCGCCGGCCGCATGGCCCCGGGCTTGGGCTGCGTCTGCCGCCAAATGCCCGCCAGAAGATCACGGAACCGCGCCATGCCAGATGTCCCGTGAACCTGCGACCCACCCCAACGTCACCCCTTTATCCTTGGGCGCTGCCGTTTAGGCAATGCCGACCAGACACAGGCTGAGGCCGGCGGAGCGGGACTGCCATTCCGCCCCGGCCTAGCCATGCCCGGCCATCTTCGCTAGAAGGCGGCCCATGCACGACGCCGAGGGAACGCTCGCAGGCCCCACCGCCGGGACCGGCGCCGAAGCGCGCGGTATCCCGGCCCACGACGCGGACGCGCGCGCCCGGGTGCGCCGTCGCCACGTCTTCTTCATCGCCGGCTTCGACCCCATGGCGGTGGAAGGGCACCACCGCATTTTCGTGCGCGAGCTAAAACGCTTCGGCGATGTGTGGAATGTGCGCACCCACTGCCGCGACGCGGCACCCGTGCCGACCCCCACCGGCGGATTCTGGCGAACCGAAGCTGGCGGTCCCAACTGGCATACCGAAACCACGTTTGAAAACCTGGGGTGGCATGACCTGACACGCGCCGACATGGGCCGTTCGGTGTGGAGCCACATGAAGGGTTCCGTGCGGGCGATGGCCGACATGGTGTCGAGCGGCACCATCGCCAACTACTTCCGCTCCAGCCGGCGCTACGGCTTGTTTTTCCTCTTTACCTACATGCTGCTCGCCCTGTTCTGGGGGCTGGCGGCGACGGCAGGATTCCTGTCTTTTCAATGGCTTGCGGCATTCGGCATGCTGCCTGCGACAGTGGCGGGGCTTTGCGTCACCCTCGCCGTTGGCCTTTTCCTGATGCGCTGGCCGGGGCGGCGCTTCCGGCTCAAGCAATCGCTGGATCTCGCTGAATTTTCAGTGGATTTCGTGCGCGGCCGGCATCCCGAGGTGGAAGCCCGCATCCTCGCCTTCGCCGACCGCCTGCGGGCCGTGGAGGGCGCGGCGGCAGCGCAGGGCGTGGACGAAATTATCGTTGCAGGCCATAGCCTTGGCGCCATGCTCGCGGTGAGCGCGGTGGCCGCTGCCGTGGCCGCCGACCCCGCCTTCGGAAGCCGCACCCGCGTGCGCATCCTCACCCTCGGCTCGACCACCGCCAAGTTCGCCCTGCACCCGGCCGGCGGGCGTTTTCGTGAGGCGGCAGAACGGGCTGCGGCGGCGGACGGGATCGGTTGGGTGGAGGTGCAGTCGCGGGACGACATCGTCTCCTTCTACAAGGTGAACCCCGTCACCCTCGGCCCCGTCAGCTTCGCCCCGGTGCTGCTGCCGCCCGGCGACTATTCCGTCAAGCCATTGATCCGGCATGTGGAAATCCGGCAGATGATCTCGCCGACCATCTACCGCCGCCACTGGTTCGACGTGATGCGCCTGCACTGCCAGTGCTTCCTGGCGGGCGACATCCGGTCTACGCACGACTTTTACGCGTATGTCTGCGGGCCCCTGTCGTTCGACGTTTTGGCCTCACATACCAATAGCTTACGGGCCTATCTCCTGGCTGATGGAACCCTGCGCCCGCTCGTTCATGACGCCGCCGGCTGCATCCTCCCCCTCACCGAACCCGAGACCTCCGCATGAGCCTCCTGACCTTCGCCAAGATCGCCTGGGCGGTGGGCGTCGTATCGTGGTACGTCCTGCGTATCCCCTTTGAACGAAAGGCAAAACGCCAGCGCGTGGCGGATGCGCGGCACCGCAATCTGCGGGAGATGATTCTCCTGTCCATCTCCACGCTGGGGCTCGGCATCATCCCGGCGATCTATGCGGCGACGGGCTTCCCCAAGTTCGCCTCCTACCCGCCGAGCGTCCTGCAGGTGGCAGCGGGCGTCGCCGTATTCGCCGGCTCCCTGCTGCTGTTCTGGCGCACCCACCGGCAGCTTGGAAAGTATTGGTCGGTGACGCTGGAAATCAAGGACAAGCACGAGCTCATCACCTCCGGGGTGTATGAGAAAGTGCGTCACCCCATGTACTCGGCCTTCTTCCTGTGGGCTTTGGCACAGCTTCTTCTGCTGCCAAATCTCATCGCTGGACCGGCTGGCCTGATCGGCTTCGGTATCCTTTTCTTCTTCCGCGTCGGGCGCGAAGAGCAGATGATGCGGGAAGCCTTTGGTGCCGAGTACGACGCCTATGCCCGGCGCACCAAGCGCGTCATCCCGGGCCTCTACTGAACAGACCGGGAAAACGGGGGCGGCAGCGATTCGGTCCCGCTGCGTTCTCCCGTTGTCCCATGCAAACCCTGCAATCGTCCCGTTTCGGGACGGTTCTCAGGCGTCCGGATCGAGCGGCTGGGTCCCCGCCGGCCGACCGGCGGCATCGCGAGTGATGGTCTCCACCCGCGCCTCGGCGGCCTTCAGCAGGGCCTCGCAGCGCTGCTTCAGGGCTTCGCCGCGCTCATAGATGGCGATGGATTCCTCGAGCGGCACATTGCCCCGCTCCAGATTGGCCACGATGGCTTCCAGCTCGGCAAGCGCTTGCTCGAACGAGAGATTTTCGACGCCGGCCACCGCCGTGCCGCCCTTTGCCCCGCTCGCGCCTGCCATGGCCGCCTCCTGATTCGACAGGCGCTCACCATAGACGACACCCGCCGCCACCCGAAGCGCGGGTCAGAAAGGCAGATAGCGCGAGACCCCAGGCAATTCGGCGATGAGCGCCAACAGGACCCCGGCCGCGGTGAGATAGATGCCGATGGCGAAGATCTTCACCAGCCGGTTGTAGCGCACCCGGCGAAGCGAACTCGTCTCCAGCATGCCCACCAGGGCCCGAAGCTGGAAGGCGATGCCCAGCGCCAGCAGCGCGAACGCCACGAACGCCGAGCCGCTCCAACGTCCGGGCATCAGGGTCCAGTTGGAGAGAAAGGCGAGGGAGAAACCGCCGACAACGCCAATGGCCGTCACGGAGCCGTTGCGGAAGGTGGGATCGAGAAGATGGCCCGGCGCGCCGGGAAGGCTGCCCTCGCGCCCTTCGTCGTCGGCACCTGCCGGTCCGTCTGCCATTCGATCCTTGCCTGTCGCCCAGCCGGTCCCCCGCCGGCAGCAGCAGCTTAGCGGCAAAGCCCCGCCTGTTGCCAACCCCGTATGACCGGGCCGGGGTGGTCGCGGGGCGCCGGCTTTGCTAGAAGCCCGCCAGAACTCAAGGAACCCTTGCAGCCATGTCGCCCGCGGCGCCCGCGCCCCTCACCTTCCGCACGTCCCCGAGCCTCGAGGAGGCGCTGGTCGCCACCTTCGCGGCCGCTGGCTTCGCGCGCCTCGATCCACCCATCCTCCAGCCTGCCGACGTGTTCCTCGACCTGTCGGGGGAATCCATCCGCCGCCGCATGTATCTGACGGCCGACGCCGAAGGCCGCGAGCTTTGCCTGCGGCCCGACCTCACCATTCCCGTCGCCCGTGCGGTCCTGGCCGAGGGCATGGCGATGCCGGCGCGCGTCAGCTACCTCGGACCCGTCTTCCGCTTTCGCGGCGAAGGCCCCGGCGAGTTCCGGCAGGCCGGCGTCGAATCCTTCGGCCGCACCGACATCGAGGCGGCGGACGCGGAGATCCTGTCCCTCGGCCTCAACGCCTGCGCGCTCTATGGCCTGCCCCAGCCGGACATCCGGCTCGGCGATGTCGGACTGTTCACGACGCTGCTCGACGCCTTGCCGCTGGCGCCGGCCATGCGCCGCCGGCTGCTGAAGGATTTCGGCCAGGGACGGGTCAATCTCGACCTCGCCCAGCTCAGCGACAAAAACCGCGAGGGCGCCCCCGCCCATGCTGGCGTGCTGGCGGCGCTCGATGGCGCGGACCCGGCAGCGGCGCGTGCGCTCATCACCGATCTTCTTTCCATCGCCGGCATTTCGACGGTGGGCGGGCGCAGCGTGTCCGAGATCGCCGAACGGTTCCTGGAGCAGTCCTCGCTCGATGCAGGCGGCGGGCTTTCGGCGGAAACCTCGGAAATCCTCTCTCGCTACCTCGCCATATCCGGCACGCCGGACGAGGCCTCGGCTCGGATGCGGGCACTGGCGGCGGATGCCGGCATCGATCTCCACGCGGCCCTCGATCTGTTCGACCGACGCACCGGCTTCTTCACCGCCTATGCCGTGAACCTCTCGTCCGTGCGCTTCTCCACCGCCTTCGGGCGGCCCCTCGATTATTACAGCGGCATGGTGTTCGAGCTGCGCGATCCGGCGCGGCCGGATGCCGGCCCTCTGGTGGCGGGCGGGCGCTACGACCGGCTGCTGTCCCGGCTCGGCGCGGAAGGCACCATCCCCGGCGTCGGCCTCGCCGCCTGGGTGGAGCGCCTCGCAGGGCTCGCCGGTGCCGCGGAGGACGCCCGATGACTACCCCGCTCATCCTCGCCGTGCCGTCCAAGGGGCGGCTGCAGGACAATGTCCACGCCTTCTTCTCCCGCGCCGGCATGCCGCTGACGCAGGCCCGCGGCGCCCGCGACTATCGCGGCGCGCTCGGCGGGGTGGAGGGGGTGGAGGTCGCCTATCTCTCCGCCTCGGAAATCGCCGCCGCGCTCGCCTCCGGCGCCGCCCATCTCGGCGTCACCGGCGAGGATCTGGTGCGCGAGAACATCCACGAGGCCGACAGCCGCGTGGCGCTTCTGGAGAAGCTCGGCTTCGGCCATGCCAATGTGGTGGTCGCGGTGCCGCAGGCGTGGATCGACGTGCGCACCATGGACGATCTCGACGACGTGGCCAGCCACTTCCACGGCCGCACCGGCCGACGCATCCGCGTCGCCACCAAATACGTGAACCTCACACGCGGCTTTTTCGCCCGCCACGGCATTATCGACTACCGCATCGTCGAAAGCGCCGGCGCGACCGAGGGCACCCCAGCCGCCGGCACGGCCGAACTGATCGTCGACATCACCACCACGGGTGCGACGCTCGCCGCCAATGCGCTGAAGGTGGTGGACGACGGCATCATCCTGAAGTCCGAGGCGAACCTCGTCGCCTCGCTCACCGCCAACTGGAGCGGCGGGGCCCTCGCGGCCGCGCGCGCGATGTTCGACCGGCTGGGAGCCGAGAAGCGGGCGCGGACCATGCGGGAGGTGCGCACGCGCTTCGCCGATTGCGATGCCTCGCTGGTGGACGAGGCGGTGGCGGCCTATCGCTGCGTGGCGCCCTTTGGCGGACCGACGTCGTCCGGCATGCTCACGCTGCACTGCCCGCCGGACACGCTGCACGCCCTCGCCACCTTCCTGCGCCAGCGCGGTGCCAGCATGGTGACAGTCGGCCCCATCGAATACGTCTTCGCCGCCGACAACCCGCTCTATGAGGCGCTGGACGCGCGCCTGAGCGGCTGAACTTGGAAGGCCCCGGCCGGCGCGCGACGCCGGCCGGGGTTCTTCATCAGTTGGTGCCGAGGCCGCGATCGCCTTGGCTCAGGAACAGGCGGTCGGCCGCCGAGATCGGGCTCTGCTCCTGGCCGGCCGAGAGATTCGCGAAGGCCGGATGGGTGGCGCGGGGCGTCGCGTAGCCGAGCGGCTGAATCTGCGAATGGATGGTCGCAGCAGCCTGCGCCTCGGCATCGGCTGCGGCGAGGGACGGTTCGTCACCCGCAAAGGCCGCGCCGGAAGCAAGCAGGGCGGCGAGCGCGACGGCGCCAAAAGTCAGATTACGCATGTTGATCTCCTTAAATACCAACCCCACCACGCCCTTTGATGAGTAGGAGCTAGGGTGCGGCGCAAAATTCGATAAGGCGCCCTTAGCGAAACAATCGTTGGGAATTTTTGGACAATCGACCAGACTCCTTTGAATTCAACGGTCCACCCCCTATCCTGAGACTGGGGTGACGGTGCGAAATGGACCGTTCAAGGGGGCGTGATCGGCATGTCTTTCGAGCGTTCCGCAACGTCTACGCGACGGCGTCTGCTGCACGGGTCCCTGGCAGGGCTGGCCATTGGAACGGTCGGCGGCCTCATCGGCCTCGGCGGCGCGGAAATCCGCCTGCCGGTGCTGATCGCGCTGGGCTTCGAGGCGCTGCCGGCGATCATCATCAACCGGGTGCTGAGCCTCGTGGTGGTGGCATTCGCCCTGCCGGCCCGGGCGGCCACCATTCCCTTCGCCGAAGTCGCCGAGCACTGGCGGGTGATCGTGACCCTATTGGCGGGCAGCCTCGTAGGCGCCTGGACGGGAGCGACCTACGCGACCCGCTTCGCCTCGCGCACCCTATTCCGCGTCATCGCGGCCATGCTCGTCTTCACCGCGCTTATGATGCTGCTGAGCGAGGATCCGGACCTGAAACACATGGCCATCGACGGCACCGTGCGGCTGGTGTCCGGGGTGCTCGCCGGCTTCATCATCGGCCTGGCAGTGGCGCTCATGGGGGTTTCGGGCGGGGAATTGCTGGTGCCGACGCTGGTGCTGCTGTTCAGCCTGCCGGTGAAGCTTGCGGGCAGCGTCGCGCTGGCGGTGAGCCTGCCGACCCTCCTCGTCGGCTTCGCCCGCTTCGGCCGGGACAACACCTTGGCCGTCGTGCGGGAAAATCTCACATTCCTCGCGGTGATGACCGCCGCATCCATGCTCGGCGCTTTCCTCGGCGGCCAGCTGCTCGGCATCGTGCCAGCTGCAGCGTTGCTGCCGCTGCTCGGGGTGATCCTGCTGATGTCGGCATGGAAAATCTGGCGTCACGGCTCGGCATCGGGCAAATAGCGGCGCGCCGGGAATGAAATTGTATTGCCGCAAATACAGCTCATCAACACCTGTATATGAACGAATACAATACATTTAACCCGCCACGAGAACGTAATTGAAATAGACAGGTTGCCGTCTGCAATATTCATGGACGGCGTGTTCATTCCGTGCGCACGGTGTCGACCCATTTCGCAACGGTCGCCCGTTTCATGAAGGCTGCATCGCTCAACTCCTTTGCCTTCTCCACCGGCGGCGTCATCGGCACGCTCGGCGGACTCATCGGGCTGGGAGGCGCGGAGTTCCGGCTGCCGGTGCTGATCGGCCTGTTCCATTTCCGGGCGCTGGACGCGATCATCGTCAACAAGGCCGTCAGCCTCATCGTGGTGGCGGTCGCCCTACCCTTTCGCGCGAGCGTCGTTCCGTTTGCGCAGATTGCGGACCATTGGCTGGTGGTGGCCAATCTGCTGGCGGGAAGCCTGCTCGGGGCTTGGGTCGGCGCCGGGATGGTGCTGCGAATCGCCTCGCCCGCGCTCTACCGGGTGATCGCGCTGCTGCTGGCGCTGATCGCGGTGGTGCTGCTGTTCGGCCATGCCGGCGGCACGGGCCAGCCGCTGTTCGAGGGCGTCCTGCAACAGGTGGCGGGCGTGGCGGCGGGCTTCGCCATCGGCATCTTCGCCTCGGTGCTGGGCGTGGCCGGCGGCGAACTGCTCATCCCTACCCTGATCCTGCTCTTCGGCTGCGACGTGAAGCTCGCCGGCAGCCTCTCCCTCGCCGTGAGCCTGCCGACCATGCTGGTGGGCTTCGCGCGCTACAGCCAGGACAAGAGCTTCGCCGTGTTGGCGCGCAATCGCGGCTTCCTTATCGCGATGGGGCTCGGGTCGGTGGCGGGCGCCTTCCTGGGCAGCCTGCTCCTCGGCATCGTCCGGGCAGAGGTGCTGCTGCCGCTCCTCGCCCTGCTGCTGGCCGGTTCCTCCGTGAAGATCTGGCAGCAGGGACGGAGCGCCGCGCCCGCCGTGCGCTTTCCTCCGCCGCCTTCGCGCTCTACTCTCCCCGCCGACCCGACAGAATAGCGAGACGCCGGCCTTTCCCATGCCGGCGCCAGGAGCGTTGACATGCGTGATGCCGAGCCCAAGGCCATCCACCTTTCCGACTATCGTCCGCCGGACTGGCTGGTGGACAAGGTGGACCTTGATTTCTCCCTGCACCCCTCGCAGACCCGCGTCACGTCGAAGCTGTCCCTGCGCCGCAACCCGGCCGGCATCCCCGGCGCCCCGGTGGTGCTGGAGGGCGACGGACTGACGCTGGTGCGCCTCGCCATCGACGGAAAGCCGCTCGCCGGCCCGAGCTTCGAGGCGACGCCCGATCGCCTGACCCTCGCCCATCCCCCGGCCGATGCCTTCGTGCTGGAGATCGAGACGCTGGTGGACCCCACAGCCAACACCCAGCTCATGGGGCTCTACCGTACCTCCAGCAATTACTGCACCCAGTGCGAGCCCGAGGGCTTCCGCCGCATCACCTATTATCCGGACCGGCCGGACGTGCTCTCCGTCTTCACCACCCGCGTCGAGGCGGACGAGGCCGAGGCGCCCGTGCTGCTCGGCAACGGCAATCTGGTGGAAGCGGGCAAGGTGGATGGCACCAGCCGCCATTACGCCGTGTGGCATGATCCGTGGCCGAAGCCGTCCTATCTGTTTGCGCTCGTGGGCGGTCGCCTCGCCAAGATCTCCGACAGCTTCCGCACCCGCTCCGGGCGCGAGGTGGAACTGGGCATCTATGTGGAGCACGGCAAGGAAGCCCGGGCCGGCTATGCCATGGACGCGCTGAAGCGCTCCATGCGCTGGGACGAGGAAGCGTTCGGCCGCGAGTACGACCTCGACGTGTTCAACATCGTCGCCGTGTCGGACTTCAACATGGGGGCCATGGAGAACAAGGGCCTCAACGTCTTCAACGACAAGTATGTCCTCGCCACGCCCGAGACCGCGACCGATGCGGACTACTCCGGCATCGAGGGCGTGATCGCCCACGAATATTTCCACAACTGGACCGGCAACCGCATCACCTGCCGCGACTGGTTCCAGCTGTGCCTGAAGGAAGGTCTCACCGTCTTCCGCGACCAGGAATTCTCCTCCGACGAGCGCTCCCGCCCGGTGAAGCGGATCGCCGACGTGCGGGCGCTGAAGGCGGCCCAGTTCACGGAGGACCAGGGCCCGCTCGCGCATCCCGTGCGGCCGGAGACCTATCGCGAGATCAACAACTTCTACACGGCGACCGTCTATGAGAAGGGCGCCGAGGTGGTCCGCATGCTGAAGACCCTGCTCGGCGAAGCCGGGTTCCGGGCGGGCATGGACCTCTATTTCGAGCGCCACGACGGCGAGGCGGCAACCATCGAGGACTTCGTCGCCTCGTTCGCCGACGCCACCGGCCGCGATCTCTCCCAATTCGCGCTGTGGTACGCGCAGTCCGGCACGCCGGTGCTCACCGTCAGCGGCGCGTGGGACGCCGAGGCCGGCACCTATCGCCTGGACGTGGCGCAGGAGGTGCCGCCCACGCCGGGCCAGCCCACCAAGAAGCCCATGCTCATCCCCCTCGCCCTCGGCCTCGTCGGCCCGGACGGGCGCGACCGGCCGCTGGCGCTGGGCAATACGCCGGTGGAGAACGGGGTGGTGGAGGTGAGCGAGGCGCGCCAGAGCTTCCTCTTCACCGGCCTCGATGCGCGGCCCGTGCCCTCGCTCAATCGCGGGTTCTCGGCCCCGGTGAACCTCGTGAGCGACCTCACCGAGGCCGACCGGGTGTTCCTCGCCGCCCATGACGCCGACCCCTTCAACCGCTTCGACGCCATCCAGCGCATCGCGCTGGAAATGCTGAAGACCGGCGCGCGCACCGGCAGCCTGCCGGCCACGGAGGCGCTCGTCACCGCCGCCCGCGCCATCCTCGCCGATACCACGCTCGACGCCGCCTTCAAGGCGCAGGCGTTGGCCCTGCCCGGTGAAGGCGAGGTGGCGCGCGAGCTGGCGAAGGACGTGGACCCGGATGCCGTGTTTGCCGCCCGCAAGGCGCTGCGCATCGCGGTGGGCACGGCGCTGGAAGGCGCATTCGCCACCACCTATGCGGCCATGGCCGCCACCGGCCCCTTCTCGCCGGATGCGGCTTCGGCCGGGCGGCGGGCGCTGCGCAACCTGTCGCTGGACTTCCTCGCGGTGACGGGTTCCGCCGACGGCATCGCCCGCGCCAAGGCGCAGTTCGAGGCGGCGGACAACATGACCGACCGCATCACGGCGCTCGCCGTGCTGACCCAGCACGAGGTGCCGGAGCGCGAGGCCGCGCTTCAGGCCTTCTATGACCGCTTCGAGCGGGATGCCCTGGTCATCGACAAATGGTTCACCCTGCAGGCTCAGATCGCCGCGCCGGGCACCCTTGAGCGCATCAAGGACCTGATGCTGCACCCCGCCTTCTCGCTGGGCAATCCCAACCGGGTGCGCTCGCTGGTCGGGGCCTTCGCGGCCACCAACCCCACCCAGTTCAACCGGGCGGACGGCGCCGGGCACGAGTTCGTCACCGACGTGGTGCTGACGCTGGACGGCAAGAACCCGCAGGTGGCGGCCCGCCTCCTCGCCTCTTTCAAGACGTTCCGTCAGCTGGAGCCGGTGCGCCGCGCCAGCGCGGAGCGGGCCCTGCGCAAGGTGGCGGAGACACCCGGCCTCTCGCCGGACGTGGCCGACATCGCCACCCGCGCCCTGGGCTGAGGGCGCGAGACAGGCCGCCCTCACCGTTCACCCTGTGACCAACGCAGGGTGGATCGGGTTTCGCTCGCATATCCCCTTGGCTGTGCTAAAGCCGATCCATGTGTCCCGTACCGCCATGCGATGCGGGACACATGGTGAGCCCGCTTTTTTCAAAGCGAAGGCGTGCTCCAGCCGGCGGTCGGGGTCCAATGAACGAAGCAAGCATCATCCCCTATAGCTGCGTGCGGCGTCTGATCGAGGGCGCCGCCCTCGTCCTCGCGCCCCATCCCGACGATGAGATTCTCGGCTGCGGCGGCGCGGTTCTGCGCCATGTGGGCGCCGGCGAGCCCGTCACGGTGGTGATCTTCACGGACGGCGCGGCGGCCTCCGGCGCGGCCGACCATGCCGGCGACTATGTGGCCATGCGCCAGGCGGAGTCCCGCGCTGCGGCGCAGGTGCTGGGCTATGGCGCGCCCCACTTTCTGGACTATCCCGACCGCGGGCTCGCCTACGACGAAGACCTCGTCGCCCGCGTCGCCTCGCTCATCGCCATCCACCGGCCGGCCATCGTCTATGCGCCCTCCATCTACGAGGTGCATCCCGACCACCGCGCGCTGGCCTTGGCCGCCATCGAGGCGGTGCGCCGGCGCGGCGGCCCGCTCGCCATCGCATGCTACGAAATCGGCAATCCCCAATTGCCCAACCGCCTCCTCGACGTGACCGACCTGACCGACACGCTCAAGGCGGCCATGCGGTGCTTTCCCTCCCAGCTCGCCGAGCGGCCCTATGACAGCTACGTCCTCGACGGCCTGAACCGGTTCCGCGCCTATACGCTCGGGCCGGGCGTGGATGCTGCCGAGGCCTACTGGATGGCGACGGGCGAGGAGTTGCGGGCCCGCACGCCGGGGCTCTACCGCGCGCTCATGGGCGCCTGGGCCGATGCGGGGGTGCCCCCGACCGTGGCCGCGCCGGCCGGCACCGTCGCCCCTCTCGTCTCCATCGTCACGCGCACCATCGGGCGCAGCAGCCTTGCGGAGACGCTCGATTCCATCTGCGCCCAGACCTACCCCCATATCGAGATCGTGCTGGTGGAGGCGGATCCCGCACAGGCCGGCCGTTCCGGCGAGGGCTGCTGGCGCTATCCCCTGCGCGCCGTGGGCGGCACCGCGCCGCTCGACCGTCCCGCGGCAGCCAATCTCGGCCTTGCCCATGCGCGCGGCGAAATGATCCTCCTCCTGGATGATGACGACTACATCGACCCGGACCACGTGGCGACTCTCGCCGCCCTTCTCCGCGGCGCGGATGATGCCGTCGCGGCCTATTCCGGTGTGCGCGTGGTCGAGAGCCGGGACCCCAGGCAGCCCCCCATCACCGTATTTCACGAACATTTCGACGCCGATCGCCTCGCCTACGATAATTACCTGCCGGTCCACGCGGTGCTGTTCCGCCGCCGCGCGCTCGACGCCGGCTGCCGGTTCGACGAGAGCCTTGTCCTCTATGAGGATTGGGATTTCTGGCTCCAGGTATCGCGCCACGGCCGCTTCCTGAGGTCGGATGGCGTAAGCGCGACCTATGTGAGCACGGGCGGCTCGGGCGCGGGCACGGGGGCGTTCGATCCGGCGGTCGCCCACGGTGCCCGCCTTGCCGTCTACCGCAAATGGCTGGGGCTGTGGCAGCCGGAGGACATCAACCGCGTCCTCGGCCTCCATCGCTCCACCGAGCATCGTCTGCGTCACGTGCAGGCGGAGAATGGCAAGCTTCGCGGCGAGGCCGCCGCGCTGCAGAACCGGATCGCCGCGCTGGAGGCGGAGCTGGCGAAAGCCGCCGCGGCGCCCGGTGAAGCGGCGACGGCAACGGCTGAACCGCAGCCGGAGGACGTGCAGACCGCCGAGGTCCAGCCAGTCTGCGATACCCCGGCCCTTCCAGGCCAAGACGAGGGCAATCGCGAGGACGAAGAGCCGGCAGTGGCCGATGCCCCGACCGAGCAGCCGGAGAAGGAAGAGCCAGCCGGAGCCCCCCCAGCCGAGCCCGCGCAGCCGACTGATGGGCCCGGCATCGGCCTCCATGGGGCGGACGACGCTCCGGACCTTGCACACGAGGCGCCCCCCGAGGCCGCCACCCCGGCACCGGATGCCCCGGCGGACACGGGTCCTGACGATGCCGTGGCAACATCCCCCTTCTCCACCGAGGCCGCTGAGCACGCCAGCCATGCCGGGCCAGACGGGCCGCCGGACCTGTCCGCGTTCAAGGCCCTGCCGTTTCCGCTCAATGTCTATGGGGCGTTGCTGCAGATTGAGGTGGGCGAGGTGGCGTGGCTGCACTTCGCCCTGTTCGATCATGCCGGCGAACCGATGGTCACCGCCCAGCGTCGGTCCACGGACCTCCTGCTGGCGCAGCTCCCGCCGCCGCCGGCCCGCATTCTGGAGGTTGGTACCGGGCTCGGCACCTTGCTCGCCGAGCTCGTGGCCAAAGGCTACGACGTGACCGGCATCAATCCGGACCCGGCCCAGGTCGCGGTCGCGCGAGCGCGCTTCGGCGCCGACCTGCCCCTGGTCGAGGCCACCTACGAGGGCTGGACCCCGCCGCCCGATGCCGCGCCCTTCGACGTGATCCTGTTCCAGGAGAGCGCGCAATATATCGGCTCTCTTGAGATTTTCGACCGCGCGCTCGACCTGCTGAAGCCTGGGGGAGTCGTTGTCATCCTCGACGAGTTCGCCATCCAGCGCACTCTTCTGACGCCGGAACCGCTCCACCTTTACGGCCACATCGTCGCGCTGGCGGAACGGCTTGGCTTCACGAAGGAGGTGGAGCAGGACTTCAGCGCCATGGCGGTGCATACGGTTGACGCCATGCTGGAGATGACCGGGCGCCACCGGGCAACGCTCGAACGCGAACTCGGCGTGCCCGGGGCCATGCTCGACGCCCTCGATGCCTCGAACCGCGCCTATCAATCGGCCTATGCCGAAGGCCGCTTCGGCTATCGCCTGCTGGTCCTGCGGCGCAGCGTCGAAAAAGGCTGGCGCATGCGCCGCATCACGCCGGACCTGTTTCCCGCGTTCGCCGAACTGTTCCGCGAGACGTTCGGCCACGACATGTCTCTCGATCACTGGATCTGGAAGTACGGTGACAACAGAGGCCACGGCCTCGGCATCTGGATCGACGGCCAGCTCGCCATCCACTATGGCGGCATCAGCCGGCCCACGCTGGCGTTCGGCCATCCGACGCGCCTGTCGCTCTCGGGCGACCTGATGGCCCGCAAGGGCAGCCAGCGCAGCCTCGGCCGTCAGGGTCCGTTCTTCGCAGCGGCCGCCACCATGCAGGAAATCTACAGCGGGTTCGGAACGGACCATCTCGTGGCCGCCGGCTTCCCCAATGCCAAGGCCATGCGGGGGCCGCGCCTGCTCGGCCTCTACACCGAGGCCACTGACCGGGTGATGGAGCTGCACTGGCCCGCCATCACCGACGGCTCCTCCCCGGAGGCCCGCCGGCTCGCCGATCCGGACAATGCCGACGCGCGGCAGCAGGTGGATGCGCTGTGGGGGCAGATGGCGGCCGACCTGAGCGCCGAGGTGGTCGCGATCCGGGACTGGGACAGCCTGGTCCAGCGATATCTGCGCCATCCCGAAAAGGTCTATGAACTCCACCTCGTGACCGGCCCGGAGGAGGGCGACGCGCTCGGCCTCGTCGTCCTGCGGCGGACCGCCGAAGACGCCGTGGAGCTGCTCGATCTCGTCGGTCCGCTCGCCGCCATGCCGGCGCTGGTGGAAGCGGCACGCCGCATTGCAGGGGCCGCGGGCGCGCGCGACCTCTGGGGCTGGTTCGCCGAGACCTGCGTCGCGGCGCGGATCGCCGGCCCGGAATGCGAGTTGCGTGACATCCAGGTGGAAACGCCCACCACCGCCTGGCGGCCCGGCATTCCGGCAGAAGAGATGCGCGGGCATGTCTGGCTGACCGGCGGGGATGCCGACTTCCACTGAAGCTCGGTGCCCCGCCCCGCGATCATGCGGCGGGGCATCGCCTCACTCCGCCGCGGTCTCCAGCACGCGCGCGAAGATGGCGCGGACCTTCTGCTCGGTCTCGAACAGATCGGCCTCCAGCGTCGCGAAGTCGGGCATCTCACCGGCCCGGGCGAGGAGCGCGCGGAGCGCCGGGCTCGCGTCCTGCGGCACCACGTGGGCATCCACGGACAGGCGCAGCACTTGCGTCAGGTTCTGATAGAGGCGGCAGGCGCGTAGCAGGACGTGCGCATCCTCCGGCGCCAGCAGCGCCAGCCGCTCGGCGGTGGCGAGCACACGGGCGGTGGCCGTGTCCACGATCTCGGGGTGATCGTGGGCGTGAGCCAGGACGAGATACTGGGCAAGGAATTCCACGTCCACCTGCCCGCCGGCCGCGTGCTTCAGGTTCCAGCGGTCGTCCTCGCCCTTCTCGGCGGCGATGGCGCGGCGCATGTCGAGAATGTCGCCCGCCAGCCGGCGCGGGTCGCGCGGCTGCCCCATGATGCCACCGATGACATCGCGCACGATGGCGCCGAACTCCGGCGTCGCGGCGATCACGCGGGCGCGGGTCAGCGCCATATGCTCCCACGTCCAGGCTTCCGCCTGCTGATAGGTGGCGAATGAGGAGAGCCGCGTCGCGAGCGGTCCGGAGCGGCCGGAGGGCCGCAGGCGCAGGTCCACGTCATAGAGCTTGCCGGCATTGGTGAGCGAGGTCAGCGCCGTGACGAGCCGCTGGGTGAAGCGGGCGAAATATTGCGCGCCGGTGAGCGGGCGCGCGCCGTCGGAGGTGGGATCTGCCTCGGGGTCGAAATCATAGAGCACGATGAGGTCGAGGTCGGACCCCGCCGTCATCTCCCGACCGCCGAGCTTGCCCATGGCCAGTACGGCCGTCTCCGCCCCCGGGATGCTGCCATGGGCCTCGCGAAAGCGCTCCCACACGCGCCGGTGCAGGGCGCGGATGATGACCTCCGCCAGCGTCGCATAGGCCTCTCCCGCCCGCGCCGCCGGAAGCGTGCCGGAGGCGATGCGCACGCCGATGAGCACATGCTGCTCCTGCCGGAACCGGCGGGCGCGGTCGAACTGTTCCTCGTCGGTCTCGGCCGTGTCGAGCAGCAGCTCGAGGTGCTCGGAGAGGCTCGCCTCGTCGGGCAGCACGTCGAAGAAGGCGGGATCGAGCAGCGCGTCGGTGAGCGACGGCCGCCGCGCCAGTGTTTCGCCGAGGCGGGGGGCGGCGGTGAGGATCGTCGCGAGCAGCCGCACCAGGTCCGGATGCCGGTCCAAGGCGGTGAGAAGATGCGGCCCCGGCAGCTCGGTGAGGAAGCGGTCGGCGGCGATGAGCGCGCCATCCGGGTCGCCGCCCCGCGAGAGGGCTTCCAGCATCAGCGGTACGATGCGGGCGAGATGGGCCCGGGCCGGCTCGGTCTTCAAGGCACGCGGCGCGCCCGCGAGCCATCGCCGGACGATGCCGCTCGCCGCCGCCGGATCCTTGAAGCCGAGGCGAGCGAGGGCGGAGAGAGTCGGCCGGTCGTTCTCGTCCGGCGGAAAGAGCAGGTCGGCATCGAGCACGGCCGGGGGCGGTGCATCCTCGAACAGATGGGCATAGTGCCCCTGCACAGTGGTGAGGCGCTGCACCAGGGCCGCCGCGAAGGCGTCGCGGTCAGGATAGCCCATGAAGCGGGCGAAGCCCTCCATGGCCTCGCGGCTCTCGGGCAGCGAATGGGTCTGCGCATCCGCCACCATCTGGATGCGGTGCTCCACCCGGCGCAGGAAGTGATAGGCCTCGGCGAGGTCGTCGCGCACCTTGGGCTCGATCCAGCGATGGGCGGTGAGCGCATCAAGGGCGTCCAGCGTGCGGCTGGTGCGCAGCAGGGGGTCGCGCCCGCCGGCGATGAGCTGCTGGGTCTGGACGAAAAACTCGATCTCGCGAATGCCGCCGCGGCCGAGCTTCACATTGTGTCCCTCCACCGCCACCACATCGTGGCCGCGGAAGGCGTGGATCTCGCGTTTCATGGCGTGGACGTCGGCGATGGCCTGGAAGTCCAGCACGCGGCGCCAGACGAAGGGCGAGAGATCGGCGAGAAACTGCCGCCCCACCTCCGCATCGCCCGCCACGGGGCGCGCTTTGATGTAGGCCGCGCGCTCCCAGGTGGCGCCCTCCCGCTCGTAATAGTCGAGGGCGGAGACGGTGGAGAGGGCGACCTGCGTCGAGCCGGGATCGGGGCGCAGGCGCAGGTCCACGCGCAGCACGTAGCCGTCCGCCGAGCGTTCCTGCAGCAGGCGCACCAGCCCCTGCGTGATCTTCACGAAGAAGGGCGAGGCTGAGACGCTATCCGAGAGGGGCGCCCTGTCGCGGTCGTAGACCACCACCAGGTCGATATCGCTGGAATAGTTGAGTTCCCGGGCGCCGTGCTTGCCCATGGCGATCACCGCGAGCCCGGAGCCGGCCTCCGGATCAGCGGCATCAGGCACCATCAGCCGCCCGGCCTTCACCGCCTCGCCGAGGAGGAAGGACAGCGCCTTGCGCACCGCCGCGTCGGCCACGCCGGTCAGCGCCGCGGTGACTTCCACGAGGCCGAACACGCCTCCCATGTCGGCGACGGCGATGAGCAGCGCAGCCTCGCTGCGCATCCGCCGCAGCGCACGCATCACATTGGCCTCGCTCCCCTCGACGGCCGCGCATTCGGCGATGAGCGCATGAAGATGCGCCTGCGGCGGGCGGCTCAGCACACGCAGCAGCCGCTCCGGATCGGAGCGGATCACCTCGGTGAGGAAGGGCGAGCTTTCCGCAATCCCGAGACAGACCTGCACGGCGCAAGGCGCATCCGCCAACAGCGCATCGAGCGCGGCGCACGCCTCCGGCGCCAGCCGTTCGATGGCGTGGGAAAGCTTAATCTTTGCCGCCTCCGGATCCGCCACGACGGGCGTTTCCCGCATCTGCAGGGCAAGGGGCGGCTGGTCCGCCGAATCCGGTTCCGTGGGCCAACGCATGGTCAGGTCTAAAGGCACCAGCGACTTGCCGCGCGCAAGCCTTCTTTCATCGGAGCACCGCAACGGGAGCCGCGGCGCGCATCAGGGTTGAGGGAGAATGAAGAGGTCATTACAGCGGTTAACGCCCGCGCCGACGGCTTGGTTCACGCTCGGCCATCATTTCGCCGGCAAACGGAAAGTGGCCACCAGCCCGGGTCCGTTTTCGGAGAAGGCGAGCGTGCCACCGTGCAGCCGCGCCACGGCGCCGACCAGCGAGAGGCCGAGGCCCGAGCCGGGGCGGGTGCGGCTGGCCTCCAGCCGCACGAATCGCTCCACCACCCGCTCGCGGTCGCCCGGCGGAATGCCCGGTCCGGTGTCCGACACCGTCAGCACGGCGTCCGCTCCGTCGCGCTTCAGCGTGACCGTGATGCGTCCCCTGCCCCCGTCGGCCGGACGGCCATACTTGATCGCGTTGTCGATGAGGTTGGAGAGCGCCTGCGCCAGCAGTTCCTTCACGCCGTGGACGGTCGCCGGTACGGCGCTGACGGTGAGGTCGAGCCCCTGCTCGTCCGCCAGCGGCTCGTAAAGCTCGGACACCGCCTCGGCGATCTCGGCGAGGTCCACGTCGCCCATGGTCGCCCGCCCCTGCCCAGCCTCGGCGCGGGCGATCATCAGGAGGGCGTCGAAGGTGCGGATGAGGCCGGCGCTCTCTTCGATGGTGGTCTCCAGCGCGGCGCGCCAGTCCTCCTCGGTGCGGGCGGTGCGCAGCGCCTCCTCGGCGCGGTTGCGCAGGCGGGTGAGCGGGGTCTTCAGGTCGTGGGCGATGTTGTCGGAAACTTCCTTCAGGCCGAGCATCAGCCGCTCGATGCGGTCCAGCATGGCGTTGAGGGAGTGGGCGAGGCGGTCGAACTCGTCCTCCGTCCCCATCAGCGCGAGGCGGCCGGAGAGGTTGCCGGCCATGATGGTCTCGGCTGTGGCCGTCATGGAATCGATGCGCTTCAGCACCCGCCGCGTCACGAACACGCCACCGGCAAGGCCCAGCACCACGATCAGCACCACCGCCCACTGGGCGGGCCGCGCCACGAGATCGCGCAGCGTGTCGCGCTCCTCGATGTCGCGGCCGACGAGCAGGCGGTAGCCCCCGGGCAGGATCATGGTCTGCACGAAGGCCACATGGCTCTTGGCGACGGGATCGTCCGGCCGATTGTAGGTGGTGAAGCGGGTGCCCTCCTTATCGAGCAGGCCGATGGGCAGGTCCGTCACGTTGGCGGCCAGCACCTCACCCTGGAAATTGGAGAGCACGTAGATGGAAGAGCCCGGGCGCCGCGTGCGCCGGTCGATGACATAGACCAGCCGCTGGATGCCGCCGATGCGGTACTGGTCGGAAAGCCCGACGACCTCGCGGTCGAGGTCGTCCGCCACCTGCCCCTGGATCAGGGAGCGGGTGTGCCAGGCGGTGTAGACGATGACCGACACCGCAAACAGCGCGAAGACGACGAGATAGGCGGCGAGCAGCTTGAACGCCGTGGTGCGCACGAGACGCGCCGCGTGCGCGAACGGGCTGGTAATGGGACCCTGCCCCCTCCCCCCGTTTCCGGACGCACCCGCGCCGGCCGCCGGGGCGCCCTCCGCTTTCACGCCAGCCCCGCCCGCACCATGTAGCCGGCGCCGCGGACGGTATGGATCAGCGGCACGTCGAAGCCCTTGTCGATCTTCGAGCGCAGGCGCGAGACGTGGACGTCGATAACGTTGGTCTGGGGGTCGAAATGATAGTCCCAGACGTTTTCCAGCAGCATGGTGCGCGTCACCACCTGCCCCGCGTGGCGCATGAGATATTCCAGCAGCCGGAACTCGCGCGGCTGGAGCTGGATCTCCTTGCCGGAGCGGGTGACACGGTGAGCGAGGCGGTCGAGTTCGAGGTCCGCCACCTTGTAGACGGTCTCGGCACCCTGGCTGACGCCACGCCGCGACAGGGCCTCGACCCGCGCCAGAAGCTCGGTGAAGGCGTAGGGCTTGGGCAGATAGTCGTCGCCCCCGGCGCGCAGCCCCTGCACCCGGTCGTCCACCTGCCCGAGCGCCGAGAGGATGAGCACCGGGGTCGTGTGCCCGCGGCCGCGCAGCTCGGTGACGAGGGAGAGGCCGTCGCGGGCGGGGAGCATGCGGTCCACCACCATCACGTCGTATTTGCCGTCCAGGGCGAGGGCGAGCCCCTCCTCGCCGTCTGCCGCATGGTCCACCACGTGACCGGCCTCGCGGAAGGCCTTGCGCAGATATTCGGCGGCGTCGCGGTCGTCCTCGACCAGGAGAAGGCGCATGGCGGAGAGAGGACCCGGATCAAGATTCGCTGTCATCACTCTAGCTCACCTTTCAGGCAGGTCCATGCGGGCGCGCGCACCGAAAAAAGTGGCGCGGGAAGCCCTCTGGAGCTTCCCGCGCCTGCGGAGCCGAAGCGGCATCAGGGGCGATGGCGATATCCGCCTCGGTCCGGAGGCCCGTCGCCGGGGGATGAGCCCCGGCGTGTCATGCGGGTCGGGCCTTGTCTCAGGCTCGGGCCAGAGGTCAGCCGATTTGGCTCAGCCGATCTTGGCTCAGCCCTTGGCCTTGCCTTCCAGCGAGATGGCGACGAAGCGCACGCCCTCGCCGCTCTTCACCTGGATGAGCACCGCCTTGCGGTTCTCGGCCTTGGCGGCCGCGAGGCCGTCGCGCACGTCCTTGGGGGTGGCGACGGTCTTGTCGCCGACCTTCAGGATGACGTCGCCGGTCTTCAGGCCGCGCTGGGCAGCCGGGCCGTTGGGCTCGACGCCGGTGACCACCACGCCTTCGCCGCCGGCACCCTGCACGCTCTTGGAGGGCGCGAGCTGGAGGCCGAGGCGCGGCATGTCCTTGTTGCCGGCGCTGTCGTCCTCACCCTGCGGGGCGTTGGTGCGCGCGGCCACCTGCTCGTTGGGCAGCTGGTCGAGCACCACCTTGATGTCCATGGGCTTGGTGTCGCGGATCACCGAGAGCTGGACCTCGGCACCCGGCTTCATCATGCCCACCTTGCGGGACAGCTCGCGGGCTTCCTTGATCGGCTCGCCGTTCACCTTGACCACCACGTCGCCGGCCTTCAGGCCCGCCTTGGCGCCGGCGGTGTTGGGCTGCACCTGGGCAACCAGCGCGCCCTCGGCGCTCTTGATGCCGAGGCCGGAGGCGAGATCGTCCGTCACCGGCTGGATCTGCACCCCGATATAGCCGCGGGCCACCGAGCCCTTGTCGCGCAGCTGGGTCACCACGGTCTTCACCGTCTCGGACGGGATGGCGAAGGCGATGCCCACGTTGCCGCCCGAGGGAGAGACGATGGCGGTGTTCATGCCGATCACCTCGCCGTTCAGCGAGAAGGTCGGGCCGCCGGAATTGCCCCGGTTGATGGGGGCGTCGATCTGGATGAAGTCGTCATACGGGCCGGAGCCGATGTCGCGGCCGCGGGCCGAGACGATGCCGGCGGTCACGGTGCCGCCAAGGCCGAAGGGGTTGCCGACCGCGATCACCCAGTCGCCGACGCGGGGCGCGCCATCGGCGAGCTTCACCCACGGCATGTTGGTGACGTTCTCGATCTTGAGCAGGGCCACGTCGGTGCGCGGATCGGTGCCGATCACCTTGGCGACGTATTCCTTGCCGTCGGTGGTGGTCACGTCCACCTCGTCGGCGCCGTCCACCACATGGTTGTTGGTGACCACATAGCCGTCAGCCGAGATGATGAAGCCCGAACCCTGGCCCACCACCGGGCGCTCGCCCTTGGGGCCCATGCCGCCGCGCGGGCCCATGCCGGAGCCGCCGGGACCGCCCGGACCCATGCCGGGGCCGCCCTGGCCGAAGCCGAAGCGCTTCAGGAATTCCTCGATCTGGGGCGGGACGTTGCCGCCGAGGCCCTCGCCGCCCATGGCCATCTGCTGGTCGCTGATGTCCTTCTTCACCTTCACCGAGACGACAGCGGGCGAGACCTTCTCGACGATGTCGGCGAAGGAGAAGGTGTTGGCCGGCTGGCTGGTGGTGATCTGCGCGAGGGCGGGGGTATTGGCGGGCGGGATGAACTGGCCGGCCACGACGCCGGCGAGGGCGAGACCGAAGACGCTCGCGAGCATGGCACGGCGGTTGCGCTTCGTCACGGACGGGGTGGAGGGGGAGCGGGTCATGCGTCGCGTCTCTCTGTTGCCTGCCATGCCCGGCAGGTTCGAGAGGGAAGCTAAGGCTTGGATCGTTACGGCAATCTGGCGGCTGGATTAAGCTTCCGTAATGTCGTTCGCGACGCCGTGAGCGGGGCTGGCGCGGGATCAGCCGACCCCGCGCGACACCAGATGAAGGCCCAGCACCATGATTCCCACCGCCGCGACCCAGCTTCCCGCCGCCCGGAGCGCGATGGGCCGCCAGCCGCCGACGCCGGAGAGGAAGGCGACGGCGCAGCCCAGCGCGAGGGTGACGAAGGCGTAGCCGATCACCGTCACGCCGGAGAGGAACAGGAAGCGGTCGGTGCTCGCCAGCATGGCGCCGCCGTTCTGGTAGCCATCGAGCAGGCCGAGCCCCACCGCCAACACCAGCAGGGCCGCGAGCGGCAGCCTGAGCTGCGCGGCGACGGCGAGGCCGGTGAGCGCCACCAGCGTGACGCCCGCCACCGGCGCAAAGGGCGGCGGCGGCAGCACCAGTGACAGCGCCCCGCCGGCGGCCAGCGCCAGCGGGAAGGCGAGCACCACCCAGCGCGCCGTGCGCGGCCCCTGGAAGGCGGCGAGCACCGCCAGCGCGAGCCAGGGCAGGATCTGCTCGAAATCGGTCAGCGGATGCAGTGCGCCGGAATAGAAATCGCCGAGTCGCGTGTCCACGAGGTGGGCATGGGCGAAGCTGGGCGTGAGCGCGAAGAGGCAGGCAAGCGCGCCGGCTGTCGCGGCGCGCCGGAAAAGACGTGTCATTCGATGATCCCGATGGCACCGAGCAGGAAGTAGACGCCAAGGCAGCCGATGGCAGCGCCGCAGGCGCGCACCGCCTTGGCCCCCGCCTCCCAGCGCACAGCGACGCCGATGAGGATGCCCAGCAGGTGGAGCATGCCGGTGGCGACCACGAAGCCCACCGCGAACGCCACCGCATCGGCCGCATCCGGCAGTTCCTTGCCGTGGGCATAGCCGTGGAAGATGGCGAACACGCCGACGATGGTCGCGGCCACCCACAGCGGCGGGCGGATGTTCAGGGCCACCATGGAGCCGAGCGCGATGCCGGACAGCGCGATCATCAGCTCGACGAAGGGCAGGTCGATGCCCGTCACGCCGATGAGGCCACCCACCGCCATCACCAGCGGGAAGGTGATGGGCAGCACCCAGATGGCCGGGTTGCCGAGCTGCGCGCCCCACAGGCCCACCGCCACCATGGCAATGATGTGGTCCGCGCCGGAGAGCGGATGAAGAAAGCCGCTCTGAAGGCCGATCTGCATGCCCGTGCCCGTATGGGCGAGGGCCGGAGACAGCGGGATCATGGCCAGCAGGCCGGCGAGGACAAGCGCCGGATTCGGGCTTTGGGACTTCATGACGAATGTCCTTCCAAGGTGCGCGCCCGGTAGGGCTCAGATGCGGGTGAGGAACCAGAACGAGGCGACGGAGCCGATGACATAGGCAGGGATGGCCGCGCCCCAGCGCGGCAGCAGCGCCTGCGCCTGCCGGTGCGCCCACATGAGGGCGAGCACCGCCATGACGAACATCAGCTGGCCGATCTCCACGCCCACATTGAAGAACAGGAGCGCGATGGGCAGCGTCGCTTGCGGGATGCCGAGCGCGGTGAGCGCCGTGGCGAAGCCGAGGCCGTGCAGGAGGCCGAAGGCGAAGGCGACGACCCAGGGATAGCGCGCGGTCAGCCCCGGCTCGCCCCGTTGCATCTTCACGATCTCGACGCCCACGAAGACGATGGACAAAGCGATGGCGGCATTGAGCGGCCGCTCCGGCACGCCGACCCAGCCGAAGGTGGCGGCGGCGAGCGAAATGGAATGGCCGACCGTGAAGGCTGTGATGGTCTTCACAAGCCGCCAGCCGCCCTTCACGATCCAGATCAGGCCGAGCACGAACAGGAGGTGGTCGATGCCGCGCAGGATGTGGTCGATGCCGAGATTCACATAGGTGTCCGCGAGATCCGCCCAGACAGCGAGATTGGTGCCCGGCTCGCTCGCCACCATCATGGTGGGCTTGGCGGCGCTCACGGTGTAGGCGACCGTCGGTCCCTCGCGCGGCACCACGCGAATGGTGGCCACCGACTGCTTGCTGCCGAGGCCCATGAAGCTGAGGCGGCCGGTGAGCCCGCGCTCGCCGCAGACCAGCTCGGGCGGGTTCCATTCGCAATGGGCCGGAAAGATGGGCTGCAGGGTCACGTCCACCGGCGGCATGGTCCACTGGCCGATGAAGCGGCCCGGCGCGATCTCGCGCAGGGTGATGACCGCCATGGTCGCCTCATGCGCCCGCGCCGCCAGCGAGGGCAGCAGGAACGCGCAGAACAGCGCCAGCACCGCGAGCAGGCCGGACCGGAGGGCGCGGCGCGCGGACGTTTTCGCGACTTGTGTCGTCATCGCGCGGTCGATCATGGCTCGCCACGCCGGATGACGTAGGCGTTGCCGAGGTCCTTGGTCGCGGCGATGCCGAGGATGCGGCGGCGCTCATCCTTCCAGGCCAGGGCGACCTGGGCGGACACCTCGTCGAGATCGGTGGGATGGCCGGGCGCATAGGCATCGAGGCGAACCACGTTCCAGCCATCCTTCGACTGGACCACCCGCCACTCGCCCTGCGGCAGCGTCACGAGCGTCTCGACGAAGGGCGTGCCGAAGGACGGCTCCAGCGACTTGCGCGGGCGCTCGCCGAAGATGAGGGCGCGGTTCTGCGTATCCTCGGATTCCGTGCCGGCCAGAATCTGCTCCAGCGTCGCGCGGGCGTCCGCCTCGGCGTTGGGGCCGGTTAAGGGGACGGAGATGAAGCTGATGGTCTCGGGCACGTCATACTGCGCCCGGCGCTTCTCATACCAGGCTTCGAGCTCGGCGCGGGTCGGCTCCTTGACCTCCACGCCGTTGAAGATGAGCAGGCGCATCTTGTGGACGATGCGGTCGCGGATCATCTCGTCGCCCTTGTCGAGGCCCTGCGCCAGCGCCTCGCGGAAGGTGATCTCGTTCAGGATCCAGACGTCCACCAGCTTGCGATATTCGTCCGGCCCCGGCTCGCGGCCCTCGTGGGTGGACTTGAAGGCATCGACGATGCTCTGGCGCACCTCGGGGGTGACCTCGATGAGCTTTTCCTTCGGCACCGCCGGCGTCACCGCCGCATGGGCCGCGAAGATCATGGCGCCCAGCACCATGAACTGGAGCAGCGGCTCGCCCACGAGCCTCCGGATGAGGCTCTTGCTCTTGGTGCCGGCCGGCGCTTCCGCGCCCGTATTCAAACCCGATGACGTCAAGACTCGTCCCCCGCCCACAGGAATGCGAAAAACACGCATCCCCGCCACCTCGTGCGTCCGCTACCGCTGGCGGCGCTTCCCCTAACGGGGGACCAGTGTCGGCTTGATGACAGCGCCGCGGCCGACGCAGGGTCCGGACGGTCTCGCAAGGTTGCCCGGCTCATCTTCCCCGGCGTCACAGAACCTTCAGCACGCGGTCACAGAACGCCGCTAGGAGGCCCTTACGGGCGGACTGGCGTCCGTGGGAAAATCAGGGGTTGGAGCATGAAGGGCGGGGTGCTGACACAGCAGCTCATCGCGGGGGCGTCGGTCCTCGCTGTTGCCGGCGGAGCGGCGTTTATGCCGTCGCAGGCGTTCGCCGACAGCTACATGGCCGGCGACTTCCACAATCACACGCCGTGCTCGGATGGCCGCTCGTCGGTCGAGACCATGGTGAAGAAGGCGGTCCAGAGCTACGGCCTGGAATGGCTCGGCGCGGCCGACCACGGCGGCTCCAGCCCCCGCGACTGCCGCGTGGACGATCCGGAAGGTGACGGCTCCACCACCGGCAAGGGCCGCTTCTTCGATCAGGTCCAGGGCCTGGTCATCAAGGGCGACACCGCCACCTCGCAGGGCCACCGCTCCATGTGGCGCTGGCAGAGCGCGGAAGAGATCATCTTCCCCGAGCTCGTCCGCCTCGCCAAGGAAACCGGCGTGCCGATGCTCTACGCGGGCATCGAGACCAACGTGCCCGGCCACGAGCACACCTCCATGGCGGTGATCGGCAACCAGAAGCCGCAGAACGCCATCGAGAAGAAGGGCCTGTTCGGCAACAAGAACAAGGACAAGGACACCGGCAACGCGAGCGCCGTGGCCGAGTTCGAATACCGCTTCGACCGTTCGGACACCGATTTCAGCCTCGGTGCGCCCACCCACAACTGGACCGGCAAGGTGGCCAACGCCTCGGGTTCCGGCTCGGGCCAGAAGAACCACGACGCCAAGGCGGTTCCGTCCGTCCAGTGGCTGCAGAAGTACTATCCCCTCGACAGCTACTACGTGCCCGCGCACGTTGAGCGCGCCGGCGTGTTCAATCCGAACGGCAACAACGGCTTCAACATCGAGCACTTCCGCGACTTCAACAACGCGGGTCCGACCGTCGCGGTGGGCTTCGAGAGCCAGCCGGGCCACCAGGCGTCGAACAACCGCGGCGAATACCGCGCCGGCTTCTGCGGCAATGGCTGCGACTCGGTGGGCGTGACCACCTTCGGCGGCACGGGTGTCTATGCCGCCAAGATCGGCGGCGTGTGGGACGCGCTGCTGGGCGAAGGCCGCAACTGGTTCTTCTTCGCCAGCTCCGACTGGCACAACCGCGGCGCCTTCTCCATCTATGAGAAGAGCACCACCAACGACTTCTATCCGGGCGAGTTCCAGAAGCTCTACATCCCGCGCCCCAAGAAGTCCGTCACCCTGCGCCCGCAGGTGGTGGTCGACGGTGTGCGTTCGGGTAACGTCTACTCGGTGCAGGGCGACCTCATCACCGGCGAGCTGACCTACAGCGCCAAGGCCGGTCTCGGCGCCAAGGCGGGCATGGGCGACACGCTGGTCGTGAAGCGCGGCAAGTCGGTGACGCTGACCCTCGAGGTCAATGTGCCGACCGAACCGAACTACTCGCCCTACACCTTCAACAACCCGTCGCTGGCCCAGATCGGCATCCAGGAGCCGCTCAACAAGCCGACGCTCCGCCAGGTGCAGTTCATCAAGGGTGACGTGACCGGCGTGGTCGCGCCCGGCAGCGCCAACTACACCGCCGGCACCAACGCCTCGGCGGCGATCATCGCCACCTTCGGCCCCACCACCTGGAAGGCGCGCGGCACCAAGCGCACCATGACCGTCACCATCCCGAACGTGCAGAACAACATGTACGTCCGCGTGCGTGGCTCGAACCTGCCGGCCTCGGTGCCGGCCGAGACGGACGCCCAGGGCAACCCGCTCAACGACTGGGATCCGGAAAACGCCGCCCAGGGCCCGTTCGTGCCCTGCAACGACGCCGCCTGCCCCTCCCACATGGTGGTGCGCGACGGCCAGAAGATCTCCAGCTACGACGTGGCCGCGTGGTCGGACCTGTGGTTCTACACGAACCCCATCTTCATCCGCGTCTCCGACCAGCCGGAACTCCTCGTCGAGACCAACGAGAAGCTCGCGGTCTCCCTCGCCAAGTGAGCGGCTGACGACGGAAGACAGGCGCCGGCCACGGCCGGCGCGAGACCTTCGGATGCCGGGGGCCTTCGGGCCTCCGGCTTCTTTCGCTTTCAGGGATCGGTTTCGTTCATGTCCCAGGTTCAGGCTTCGCAGTCCGGCTCCGCCGCCTCGCAAGAGCTGACGCTCGGCCGAAACGCGCGCACCGGCATCGCCATCGCGCTGGTGGCGACCCTCTCGGGCTTTGCCGGCCTCGGTTATGAGATCGCCTGGACCCGCATGCTCGCGGTCAGCCTCGGCCATGAGCTGGTGGCGGTGCTGGGGGTCATCTCCGCGCTGTTCGGCGGCCTCGCGCTGGGCAGCCTGCTGCTGGGCCGCGCCATCGCCGCGAGCGGACGCCCGGCCACCTGGTATGCCGGCCTCGAACTGGTGATCGGCGCCTGGGCGCTTGTTCTCATCGTGGCGGCGCCGCTGTTCGGCGATCTCGTGCCCACGCTGGTGCCGGTGGATGCCTCCGCGCTGCGCCAGTGGTCCGTGGCGTTCGCCCTGCCCTTCCTGCTGCTGCTGCCGGCGACGCTGGCCATGGGCGCCACCTTGCCGGCGCTGGAAGCGGTGCTCGCGCCGCGTTTGGCCTCCGGGGCGGCGGTCGGGCACGTCTATGCCGCCAACACCTTCGGCGCGGTGGCGGGCACGCTGGCCACGGCCTTCCTCATCATCCCCGCCCTCGGACTCAACGCCACGCTGGTGCTGTGCGCCATGCTGAACGCGGTGTGCGCGGCGGCCATGCTGGCCGTGGCCCGCGATTCGGCCTCGGCACCGCTGCCGGTTCGCCCGCCCCAGACCGACTCGGCCGCGCTCCCCGTGCTGGCACCCCTGTTTCTCACCGGCCTCCTCGGCATCGGCTACGAGGTGCTGACGGTGCGGGTGCTGAGCCAGATTCTGGAAAACACCATCTACACCTTCGCCGTCCTGCTCGCCTGCTACCTCGCCGGCACGGCCATCGGAGCAGCGCTTTATGCGCGCTGGCGGTCCCGGCGCAGCGCGCAGGGTGACGGCGTGGTCGGCCTCCTCGTGACGATCACCGCCCTCGCCTGCCTTGCCGGCGCGGCGCTGCTCGGCGCCTCGGGGCAGATTCTCGCGGCCCTCAAGGCGGCCCTGCCGGTGACGGTCGCGGGCCGCCTCTCGGCCGAACTCGCCCTCGCCGCCGTTGCCTTCCTGCCGCCCACCATGGCCATGGGAGCCCTCTTCACAGCCCTCGCCCAGCGCGCGTCGGACCGGCTCGGCGGCGTCGGGCCGGGGCTTGCGGCCAATACGCTCGGCGCGGCGCTGGCGCCCATGCTGTTCGGCCCCGTCCTGCTGCCGCTGATGGGCGCCAAATATGCCTTCGCGCTCCTCGCCGCCGCCTATGTGCTGGCCCTGCCGCTCCGCAGCCGCGCGGCGCTGGCCGGCGGCGGGCTGACCCTCGCGGCGACGCTGGCGCTGGTGCTCGCGCCGATCTCCCTGCGATTCGTGCAGGTGCCGGACGGCGGCGCGCTGGAATGGCACCGCGACGGCGTGATGGCGGCGGTGAGCGTGGTGCGCAATGCCGCCGGCGACCGGCATTTGCAGGTGAACAACCACTTCCGCATGGGCGGCAGCGCCTCCATGCGCTCGGATCACCGGCAGGCGCACATCCCTCTGCTGCTGCATCCCAATCCGCGCAGCGCGCTGTTCCTCGGCCTCGGCACCGGCGCCACCGTCTCGGCCGCCGGCGATCATCCGGACCTCAAGGTGGAGGGCGTGGAGCTGGTGCCCGAGGTGGTGGAGAGCTTCCCCTATTTCGAGCGCACGCCGCCCCGCCTCGCCGGAAACCCGGACATCCGCATCCATGTGGCTGATGCCCGCCGCTTCGTGCGCGCCGGCACCGCGCCCTACGATGTGATCGTCGCCGACCTCTACCACCCCTCGGTGGACGGCTCTGGCGCGCTCTATGCCCGCGAGCATTTCGCCGCCATCCGCGACCGTCTCGCGCCGGACGGCCTGTTCTGCCAGTGGCTGCCCCTGCACCAGCTCGACATCGCGACGCTGAAGGTGATCGTGCGCACCTTCCTCGACGTGTTTCCGGACACCACGGCGTGGCTGGCGCAGTTCAGCGTGGAAACGCCCCTCGTGGCGCTGGTGGGCCGCCGGACCCCGGCCAGCTACCCGTCCGACTGGGTGGAGCGCCGGGTGCGCGACCGGGCGCTCGCGGAACGGCTCACAGCCGTGGGTCTCGATGGCAGCATGGCCCTCTTCGGCCTCCACCTCGGCGGCCCGGCGGAGTTGGCCCGCTTCGCCGGCGATGCCCCCGCCAACACCGACGACCGGCCGGTGGTGACAGCCTCCGCCCCCAGCACCGCCTATGCGGCGAGCGAGCGGCCGGCGGACCGGCTGGTGGCACTTCTCGCAGCCCTTCATCCCGCGCCGCAGACGCTGCTGGCGGGCGTTGATCCCACCACGCAGGGGCGCCTTGCCGCCTACTGGACCGCGCGCGACGGCTATATCGGAATGGGCGCCCGGGCGCTTGCGGCGAAGGGGCCGCGAGACGTCATCGGCTCGCTGGCGCCGCAGCTCGTCGAGCTGGTGCGCATCAGTCCGGATTTCGATGCCGCCTACGCGCCCGTGCTCGCCATGGCGCGGCAGCTCGCCGTCACTGATCCTTCGGGCGCCCGGCGGCTCCTAGAAGCATTGGATAGGGCGAACCCGAGCCGGCCCGACGCGCGGCGGCTTTTGGCTCAGCTACCGCCGGCGTAGCGGGCGGGATCTCGCCGGGCTTCGCCACGGTGAAGGCAATGGAGCCCCCGTCCGCATGGTGGTGGCGGCGCAGATAGCCGTTCCATTCCACCAGATACTTGCCGGGCGGCAAGGGCCTGGTCATGCGGAACGCGGTCTGCCGCACTTCCTCGGAGGGGCGGGCCCAGTCGGTCGGCCACTCGGCCTTGTCGTCGAGGCTCACCACGCGCACGTCGTCGAGGCGGAACTCGTCGGTGAAGTCGATGGTGACTTCCGGCTGCGTCTCGATGAGAACATCGTTGGCGTTGGGTACCGACTGGTCGAACGCGCACTGCGCCTGCGCCCCGGTCGCCGCAAGGCTTGCGAAGAAGAGCAGCGCGATTGCCGCGTGAAGGCGCATGGGCCTCTCCCTGAAAAAGCTTGCGTTCACGAGAAGTGGATGGCGTAGCCGAAATTATCGAGCCGGTCGGGGATGGCGTTGAACGCCACCGAGATGCGCCGCCCGCCTTTGTTCACCGGCACCTCGTGCAGCAGGTAGCTCGGGAACATCACGAGGTCGCCCGCGCCGGTCTGCGGCATGGCGAACTTGCCGCCGTTGAAGGCGTTGATGCGCGCGCCGGGATTGGTGTTGCCGAAGATGAAGCCGCTGCCGCCGATGGCCTTGTGGAAGACGATGTTGGCAGAGGGGTGGGCCTCCGTCAGGTAGACGACGCCCGAGATGAAGCTGTTGGCGTGGGTGTGGATGGCCTGGTGCCCGCCCGGCTCCAGCACGTTCACCCAGATTTCCTTGATCTGCCAGCTCAGCGCCTCGCCGAACAGCACCTCGCCGAACTCCGCCACCTTGGGCAGCACCAGCGCGCCCAGCCGCGACAGCAGGGTGTCGGACTGGTCGCCCGCCACCGGCGTGTGGGAGAGGAGGTCCGAATAGGCATTGGTAAGCGAGGTGCGGTCCGCCACCTCAGCTGCGAGCGCCTCAACGTCGGCGGGGCCGATGAGGCCTTCGACACGCATCACGGGGGTGGGGAAAAGTCCAATGAGCTGGGTCACGACAGGCCGGCCGATGTGCGCGAGACGGGAAGACGGCGCACTTTCCCCATGGGCCGTGACCTGACGATGACGACCCCACGATCACGTCCGGACGATGAACGCCGGCGTCGCACTCAGTGGCTGGAATCCAGATCCGCCGGCGAGGGCTTGGTGCGGCGCGGCACCACCACCTGCCCGGCCACCGGCTTGGCATTGCCCACCTGCGCGGCAGCGAACGGACCTTCGGACCCGCGCGGCGGCTGGGGGCCGCCCTTGCCGGGCGCAGGCAGGGCGAGAGTCACCGTATCGGCGCCGCCGTGCATCACCACGTCGCGCGGGCCGACGCTGCGCAGGGTCCAGCCGCCATGCGCATCGCCGACCTTGAGGCGCACGATCTGTCCGCTCGCCAGATCGGTGAAGATGCCGATGCTGCCCGCGGTGCTCACCACCGTGCCCATCAGCGCCAGAACCGGCCGGGCGGCGACGGCCGCTGGGGGCGCGGCGGGTGGCGGCGGGGGTGCGAGCGCGACCGGCTGCTCGGGCGGGCGGCGAGAGGGAGTGAAGAGGGGGCGATCCCGCGTCGCCGAAAGGCTTTCGATGGGGATGGCCCACAGGGGATTTCCCCGCTCGCGGTCGGCCGGAGCGGTCGCCGCGCGGGTGGAAGGCTGGCCGGGGACAAGGAAGTCCACCTGCGGCGCGGGGGCCTCCGCCTCGGCCGAGGCCGCCGCGATGCCGGCGATCAGGCCCGCCACGACGAGGGGGAGACGGCTGAAACGGCGCGCGGGCAAAGGGCGCGCGGGAATCTGAGCGCGGGCGATCATCGTGCCCCCCGCCAGCGGCCATGGACGGTCAGCACCACCTGGATGCGGCCTTCCTGCCCCCGTGCTTCCGCGCCATCCCCCTGCATCCGTCCCTCGGCACCTTCTGCGTCCGGTTGCCCCAGAGCGGCGCCCTGCCCCTGCGCCTGGACCACAAGCGGGTCGACGAACAGGAAGGGCTGGCCGCCTTCGATATCATATAGCAGGTTCTGCAGATCTTCCTGCCCGATATCGATGGTGGCCGCCACCGCCACGAAGCCCGGCCCGAGCGGCGACGCCCCCAGCTCGACGCTGGAGGAGACGAGATGCCCGCCCGCAGCATCGGCCGCGGCGGCGACGCGCTCGGCCAGCGCCGCGCCGGCCACCGTCACCGTCGCGCCTTCGAGGAAGGGTGAGCCGCGCTCCTCAGCGCCCGCTGCGCCGGGCCGCGGCGGCCGGCGCCCCTCCAGCCGGTCGAGCAGGTCCTGCGCCTCGGCCACCGCCGCGCGCTTGGCGAGTACGTCCGCCACCTCGCCGAACGCGACGGCCAGCAGCACCGCGACCAGCGCGCCATAGCCCAGCGCCGCGAGCGCCAGCGTGCGCCGGGAACGGGCGGGAGCGGGTGCGGTCACTGGGTCACCTCGAACGGCAAAGTGATGTCGGCCTGGATCTGGAAGCGCTCGCCGGCATCCCCCGGCTGGCGGGTGGTGGGGGCGACGAAGGTGGCGGCGGAGAAGTGCCTGGACTCCTCCAGCAGCCGCACGAGGGAGGGCGCCTCCCGCGAGACGCCGCTCAGTTCCACCTTGCCGTTCTGGATGGTCAGAGCGGTCAGATAGGTGTGGTCGGGCAGCACTTGGGAGAGCGCCTCCAGCACAAGAACCGGAGAGGCCCGCTCCCGCTTCGCCTGCTCCAGACCGCGCAGGGCGGCGCCCTCGGCGCCCTGCCCGTCCCGGGCGGCGGCGATGGCACGGCGGCGGGCCGCGATGGCCTGGTCCAGCGTCTGCTGCTCCTCGTCGAGGCTGCCGCCGAGAAAGCCGGAAACGCCGGAGGCCAGCGTCGCCGCAAGCGCCGCAGCCGCGAGAATACCGAGCAGGACCTGCTTCAGGCGCGCCGTGCCGGCATCTTCCCCGGCGGCCCCGGTGTGAACGGTGATGGGCTCTCCCGTGCCCTGCCGCGTCGTCAGCAGCAGATGGCCCACGCCCAGCCCCTTGAGCGCGTCGAGGGCGGGGGCGAGACGCGCGCGCGGAGTGGCGGCGACCATCACGCGGATGCGGCCGTCGCCGAGGGGCTCGGGCGCCGTCCAGCCGAAGGCAGCCTCCGCCGCGCTCCAGGGCGTGAGGCGGTCGATCTGCGCCCGGACGATGCCGTCGAGATAGGGCCTCGCCCCCGCCGGCAGGTCGAGCGGGCGGAACAGGAAGCGGGCGGGGTCGAGCGCCAGCTCCACCTCCCGGCCCTCCAGCATGGCCACGACCTCGGGCGGCACGAAGGGCGATTCCGCACCTGGGGCGGAGAAAGGAGGGGCGCCGGGCAGGTGGAAGGCTCCATCCTCCCCTTCCTCTATGCGCACGGCGCGCATCCGGCCGAGCCGGGCCCGGCCGGCGGCCAAAGCGGTGGTCAGGGCCGTCGCCGTCAGATCGATGAAGGCCGAGAAGCCATCGATGAAGCGCGTCACCAGCGAGGCTTCGGGCGCGCCCGGAACCAGGCTCATGGCCGTCCTCCCGTTGTCTTTCGCCGCGGCGCCGGAGCCGCATCGAGGTCGGCAAGCTCCCGCCAAGACAGATCGCGCCAGAGGAGCACGCGATAGGGATCGACGCCGAAGTCACGCATCAGGATCACCGCTTCCGCCCCCTGCCTGCGGCCGTTGTCGAAGGTGATGCGGACCGTCACGCGCGCCGTGTCGCCGGCCACCGTGCTGAGGCCGGAGGCGCCCGCGATGGCGGTCCCTTCCCCGCCAGTCTTTTCGTCGCCGGAGGTCGCAAACGTGGCCGTGTCGATATCGTCCATCCCCTGCCCCGCCTTCGCCAGCGCCGCGCGCACCACCGGCCCCGCCGCCTCCGGATTGATCTCCCGCCGACCCGCATAGACCGTGAGATAGGGCAGCGCCGCGGCGACCACATCGGCCGGCAGGCCTGGCACCCGGACCAGTTCCGCCGCATGGGCGAAGGCACCTTGCCCTTTCGTCGTCTCGTCGTCGCCCAGGGCGGACGTCTTGCCGCCCGTAGCCGCGCCGCCCGGGCCGGCGCTGCCTGAACCCCGGGCCGGGCTCCGCCAGGCGGCGATGCTGGCGGCGTAAGTCTTGGCCGGCTGTTCCGGCACGCCCAGCACCTGGAACAGGCCGGCGAGCACGGCGGGCGCCGCGGCGTTGAGATCGATGCGGGCAGCCTCGTCGGCGAAGCGGGCGGAGACGTTCGCCTCGCCCATGCGGAACCGCACCTCGCCGCTGCTGGGCCGCTCGGACGCCGGCACGGAGAGAAGGCGCAGCGCCGCCAGTTCCACCGCGGCGACCACGAGACCGTCCGCGCGCAGCGTGTCCGTCCGCACCGCGGAGGCGGACGCCGTATCGGACACATAGACCGCATAGACCGCCGTGAAAGCGGCGAGCGCGGCGAGGATCCACAGCACGGTCACGAGGATGAAGCCGCGATCCCCCGCGCTCGGGAGGCGCGTGCGGCGGGCGCCCGTCATTGCGCGGCCCCCCCGCCATTCGCCCCGGCACCCGAGACGGCTTTGGCGCGTGGTCCGCCGAAACCGACGGACGATCCGCAGATTGGCTTGGTGACATCGGCGGCGCAGAAGGCGGGCACATCGGAGCGAATGGTGACGGCGGTGGACGCGGCGGTGGCCCGCCCGCCCTCGCGCACCACCATGCGCACCGCACGCGGCAGTTCCTCCTCGCCACGCCATGCGTCGTGCCACACGCCGTCGCGTCCGGCATAGGAGAAGGAGACGCTGACCGGCGGGCGCAGCAGGCGCACCGGGGCGCCGAAGGGCGGCAGCGCCCCGTCCGCCTGCGGCGCATAAGGCGCGGTGCGGCGGACCATGGCGGGGCCGCGCCCGTCCGGTACCGGCACCAGCTCGACGATCTCCAGTCCCCGCGACGCGCCGGGGGCCAGCACCTCGCGCACGAAGATCACACGATCCGCCGTCCCGTCGAACAGCGGCTTGGCGCCGCCCCGCACGGCGGGCAGGAAGGCGGCGGCCGCGAGGTCCGCCGCCATGCGATCGAGGGCGAGGGCGACGAGTTCGCTCTGCTGCACCCGCCCGAGCCCGCGCTGCCAGGCGGGCAGCCATTTCGCCGTGACCATGGCGATGGCCGCGAGCACCAGCCCGGTGAGCGTCATCGCCACCAGGATCTCGATGAGGCTGAAGCCGGCGCTGCGGCGGCGCGACGACGCGAGGGCGCTCATTGCGGCCGGCTCCGCACGAGGCGCACCGTCTCCAGCGCCACCATCTCGCCGCCGGGGCCGCGCACGCGGATGCGGATGTCGAACGGTGTCCAGGGGGCGTTGTCCGGCAGGCCGGCGAGCTGGAGCGGCTGTATGTCCATCTGCCAGCGGTGGCCGGCGATCTCGCCTTCGGTGCGGCCGGGCTGGAGAAGATCGCGGCTGGGAATGCCGGTCTCCACAGCGCGGGCGGTTTCCAGCAGCACTACCCGCCGCTCCAGCGCCCGGGTGCCGCGCAGGCTGGTGCCCGCCACCATGGCGATGGCCCCGAGGGAGGCCGCGACCACCGCCAGCGCCACCAGCACCTCGATGAGGGTGAAACCGGCCGTGCCGCGCCGGGCGCGCGGATCAGGAACGGCCACGGGGGACAATCTCGACGCCGCCGGTGAGCCAGTTCACCCGCACCTCGTAGCCCGCCCCGCCCTTGAGCATGGCCACCACGCCGCCGCAGGAAAGGCCGGAGGGGAAGAACGCCACCGAGCCGCGCGCCGGCCGGCCGTCGCAGGTCGCGGGCAGCACCGTGTCCATTTGCACGTCGCCGGGCACGCGCACTACGCGGGCAGCCGAGCCGGAGGTGATGCGTCGGCCGGCGGCATCGACCGCCGTCGCGACCGGGACACCCCGACGGATGGCGGCGGCGCGGTCGGCCTTCAGCAGCGCGGCGGCCTCGACCGCGAGGGATTCAAGCTTCGCCCGCGAGGTGCCCGGCGCGAGGCGCGGCAGCGCGAGGGTCGCGAGCGCGGCGACGATGGCGAGGGCGCAGACGATCTCCAGCAGGGTGAACCCCGCCTCGCGATCATTCCTGTGCGCCCTGAGTGCCATCGCCCCGGTCCCGCCTCAGCGCGCCCAGCTCGTGATGTCGGCGGCATTGCCGGTGCCGCCCTCCTGCCCGTCGGAGCCGAGGGAGACGATGTCGAACGGCCCGTGCTGGCCGGGCGCGCGATAGATGTAGGCCTTGCCCCAGGGATCGACCGGGACGGTGCCGCCCTTGAGGTACGGCCCGTTCCAGGTGGAGACGTTGCCCGGCCGCTGCACCAGCGCGTTCAGCCCCTCCGAGGACGAGGGATAGCGGCCGGCGTCCAGATAGAAGAGGTCGAGGGCGCTGGAGAAGCCCTGGATCTGGATCTTCGCCGTCTTCACCTTGCTGTCGCCGAGATAGCCGAGCACCCGCGGCCCCACCAGGGCGACGATGAGGCCGATGATGGTGATGACCACCAGCAGTTCCACCAGCGTGTAGCCGCCCTCGGTCTTCCGGCGGCGGGAGCGGGACGGGGCATTGGCCATCATGGGGGCTGGACCTTGATTCACGTTTCGTCACCCGATGCTTTGGCTGACCGACAGCAACGCGGTCATGACCGAGACGATGAGCCCGCCCACCACCACCGAAATGGTGACGATGGCCGCAGGCCCGATGACCGCGACCACCCTCGCGAGGGCGCGCTGGAGCTTTTCCTCGTAGAAATCGGCGATGCGGCCGGAGAGAAGGGCCAATTGGCCGGTCTCCTCGCCGAGGCGCAGCATGCGGATGGCCATGGGCGGCAGCACGTCGCCCTCGGCGAAGGCGTCCGACAGCCGCCCGCCATGGCGCACCCGGTCCGCCGCCTTGGCCCAGACGGAAGCTTCCTCCCCCGCCGCCATCACGTCCACGATGATGCGCAGCGCGGCGGTGAGCGTCACGCCGTTGCCGAGCAGAATGGAGAGGTTGCGGCAGAACACGGCCGAGCGGCGGAACAACAGCACCGTGCGCACCAGCGGCAGCTTCGCCAGCGTGCCCGTCACCGCCCCGCGCACCTCCTTGCGTCGCAGCGCGAGGAAGGAGAGGGCCGGCAGAACCACCGCCGCGATGCCCACGGCGGCGGCGTGGGCCTGCAATCCGTCCGACAGGTCCAGCAGCACCTGCACCATGGGATCGAGCTTCGCCCCCATGTCGCGCAGAACCGACGAGAATTGCGGCATCACGAACATGAGGAAGAAGACGAGCACACCGCCCGCCGCCACCAGCACGAAGGCGGGATATTGCAGCGCGGACACCACCTTGCGGCGCAGCTCCTCGGCTCGCTGCCGTTCGGCGGCGACCAGCTCCAGCATCCGGTCCACGGTGCCCGAGGCTTCGCCCACCTTCACCAGCGCCACATAGACCGGCGGGAACAACCTGGGATGGGACGCCAGCGCCTCCGCGAGGCTCTCGCCGGCCAGCACATCCGCGCGGATCTTGCGGGCGACGGTGCGCATGCGGCCGAGATCGGTGTCGCCGGTGAGCAGTTCCAGCGCCTCGTCGAGCCGCGCGCCGGCACGCAGCAGCAAGGCGAGGTCGCGGGTGAAGAGGGTCACGTCCTCCGCCTTGGGCGCGCCGAAGGTGAAGCCGAAGGCGCTTTCCTTCTTCTCCTTCAGCGGCGTCGTCTCCACCGGCACGAGGCCAAGGAATTCGATGCGGCGGCGCACCTCGGCCTCCGTCGGCGCGGCGATCTCGCCGCTCACCATCTGTCCGGCCTGGGTCAGCGCCCGGTAGGAGAAGGTGGCCATGGGCTCAGCGCACCGTGGTCACGCGCAGCACCTCGGCGGCCGAGGTGAGACCGGCGCGGCACTTGGCGACGCCATCGTCGAGCATGGTGGTCATGCCGCCGGCGATGGCGGCACGGTCGAGGGCGGCGGCGCCGGCGTGGCGGTCGATCATCTCGCGGATCTCGTCCGAGAGGGTGAGCACCTCGAACACGCCGATACGCCCGCGATAACCCGCCCCGCCGCAGCGCTCGCAGCCCACCGGCTCGTACACGGTCTCGCCCGCCTTGAGGCCGAGGGCGGCATAGCGCGGATCGTCCCGCACATCCGTCACCGAAAGGGTATGCGGCCGCTTGCAGCGCTCGCACAGCTGGCGGACGAGGCGCTGGGCGATCACCGCGCGCAAGGTGGACTTCAGCAGGAAGCCCTCCACGCCGAGGTCGAGCAGGCGCGGCACCGAGGCGGCGGCGGTGTCGGTGTGGAGCGTGGTGAGCACCAGATGGCCGGTGAGCGCGGCGTGGACGGCGATGTGCGCCGTCTCCGGGTCGCGCACCTCGCCCACCATGATGACGTCCGGGTCCTGGCGCAGGAAGGAGCGCAGCGCCGCCGCGAAGGTGAGGCCGATCTGCGGCCGCACCTGCGACTGGAACACGCCGCGGATCTCGTACTCCACCGGGTCCTCGATGGTGAGGATCTTGCGGGTGGGCTCGTTCAGCACCGAGAGGATGGTGGCGAGCGTGGTCGTCTTGCCCGAGCCGGTGGGGCCGGTGACAACCACCATGCCGTGCGGCAGCGCGAGCAGCTTCATCAGCGTCTCGCGGTCGTGCGGGGCGAGACCCAGCTTGTCCACGGTCAGCACGCCCCGGTCGCGCGCCAGCAGGCGGATGACGGCGCTCTCCCCATGCTGGGTGGGCATGATGGCGACGCGCACGTCGATCTCGTCCCGCCCGAGCTTCAGGCGCGCGGCGCCGTCCTGCGGCAGGCGGCGCTCGGCGATGTCGAGGCCGGCGAGGATCTTGATGCGGGAGATGACCGCCTGCGGCAGCACGTCGGCCAGCGCATGGATGGGGCGCAACATGCCGTCGATGCGCAGGCGCACCTCGAGGCCGGTGCGGAAGGGGCCGATATGGATGTCGCTGGCGCGCAGCTCCATGGCCTTGTCGAACAGGTCGTTCACCGCCCGCACCACCGGCGCGCCCGAGGCGAGGTCGCGCAGGCTGTCGATGTCGTCCTCGGCCCGCGCCGTGGCGGGGCCGGCCGCCTCCCGGGCGGCCGCCTCGTCGGCGCCGAGCCGTTCGGCCAAGGCGGTGGCGATGTCCTCGAAGGAGGCGACGGCCAGCGTCACCTTGCTCCCCAGCACGATCTCCGCCGCCCGCACCACCGTCTCGTCCGTGGGATCGCCCACGGCGAGGCAGGCCGTTCCGTCCGCCGCGCGGAAGGGCAGCACCGTCATCTCGCGCAGGAAGCGCGGGGTGAAGTGGGACACGAGGGACGGCGCCGCCATCAGCTCCGGCAAGGCGATGCGCGGCAGGCGATAGAAGCCGGCGACGGCGTCGGCGAAATCGCCGGCGGTCAGCTCGCTCGCCTCCCAGACCTGACGCAGCGGGCGCACGAGCGTGCCCGCAGTTCCGCCCCCGGCGGGATGCGCCAACCCGCTCGCGGCGAGGAAGCTCAGGAAATCGCCGCCCTCCCCGCTCATGCCCGCGCCCCCGAAAGCCAGCGTTCAAATCCAGCAGCGCAATCCAGCGGCATCATTCGACAGCTGGACCGTGACCGTCCTAGCATGGAACAGATACCGGCGAAGGTTGCCAGTGGAAAGCATTTCGCTGCAATGGGCCGGCCAGACAGTGGCGGCCCGCTTCACCGGCTCGGGGCCGAAGCTGGCCGCGCACCGGTGGATCCCGCAGCGGCCGGCTTGGTATTCCCGGCCGACATGACGTTCGCGCGTCATGTCCGTGACATCCGCACGACATTCCGCGTTCAGGCCGAATCAGTCGTAGCCAGCTAACGGCAGCTTGGCAGGAGCCATCGTCAACCCTTATACATCCGTCACATGCCGTCGCTATGGAGAAGCGCGCAAAGGTATCTGGGCGACCCCGGGGGGCGGGCGGGTCCTCTGTTTCGCCCTGCGTTTCGGCTCTGCGTTTCGGCTCTTGCGTTCGGAAGTATCAGGTGATGCGTGATTGAGGATTGGCGCGGCCGGTCGAGCCCACGACCGGGCACTCTCGTGTTGACGTGCGCGATCCTCTTCGCCGCGGTCCTGTCCGGCTGCTCGGGCATCATGGACGACACCAAGCCCCAGAGCACATTCGACCAGGTCCGCAACATCGACCTGTCGCCGAAACCCATGCAGCCTGTGGCCCAGCCGCAACAGCCGTCCGACAATCGTCAGCCGATTGAATATTTCGCCACCCCCGGCGCGCAGCCGGTGGCCGACCCGGCGGCGGTCGGCGCGGCCGGCACCGCACAACGCGGAGCTGATGGCGGATACGATCTCAACTTCGAGAACACGCCGGTGACCACCGTCGCCAAGGTGGTGCTCACCGATATCCTCGGCGCCAATGTCATCATCGATCCGAGGGTCCAGGGCACCATCAGCCTGTCCTCGGCGCGCCCCGTCGCCCGCACCGATCTCGCCTACGTGCTGGAGAGCGCCCTGCGCGCCAACGGCATCGCCCTCGTCAAGGATTCCTCCGGCTACCAGCTGATGCCGCTCACCGAGGCCGCCGGCTCCGGCGCCACCGATGTCGGCACATCGCGGCCGGAGCCCGGCTACGGCGTCTCCGTGGTGCCGCTGCGCTACGTCTCGGCCGAGACGCTAATGCCGGTCATCGACAGCTTCGCCACCCGGGCCGGCATGGTGCGGGTCGATCCGGGCCGCAACGTCCTGCTCATCCAAGGCACCGCGCAGGAGCGGCAGGCGGCCATCAACACCGCCCTCTCCTTCGACGCCGACTGGATGCGTGGCCAGTCCGTGGGCATCTACCCGCTGCGCAACAGCGCGCCGGAACCGCTCATCACCGAGCTGGAGACGCTGCTGGATTCCGGCGAGGGCGGGCTCAGCCACAAGCTGGTGAAGTTCCAGGCCATCAACCGGATGAACTCCGTGATGGTGGTGGCCAAGAAGCCGGAGCTGCTGCGCACCGCCGCCACCTGGATCGAGCGCCTCGACCGTTCCGACAGCTCGGTGGGCGTGCGCGTCTACCGCCTGCGCTACGGCGATGCCCGCCAGACCGCGCGCGTGCTGAACGAATTGTTCAACGGCACCTCCTCGCAGGGGCTGGACCAGGCCTCCAACCAGATCGCGCCGGGCTCCGGCACCTCCGCCTCATCCAACGGCGGCGGCTCGAACGGGCCCATGTCCGTGCAGCAGCGCCTCGGCCAGACGCCGCAGCAGAACCAGGGCCAGAACGGCCAGAATGCCCAGCCGGTGAACCGGGGCGAGACCGACAACGAGCTGCAGGGGGGCTCCGGCCCCTCGGGTGCCGGCGGCGCCATCCTCTCCGGCATCCGGATCACCGCCGATCAGGTGAACAACTCGCTGCTCATCTATGCGAGCCAGGAGAACTACAAGATCATCGAGCGCACCCTGCTCCAGCTCGACCAGCCGCAATTGCAGGTGGCCATCGAGGCCACGGTGGCGGAGGTCACGCTCAACGACCAGCTCGCCTATGGCGTGCAGTTCTTCCTCACCAGCAAGGACCTGGGCCTCGGCCGCAACAACGGCTCGGCGGTGAACACGCTCTCCAGCGAGATCACCAACCAGGCCATCAACCGGGTGCTGCCGGGCTTCAACCTTTTGATCGGCCGCGAGAACCAGCCCAAGGCCATCCTTGATGCCCTGCACACCGTCACCGACGTGAAGGTGCTGTCCAATCCCTCCGTGGTGGTGGTGGACAACCAGAAGGCGACCCTTCAGGTGGGCGACGAGGTGCCGGTCTCCACCGGCAGCGCCACCGTGCTCACCTCCTCCAACACGGTGGTGAACACCATCGAGTACAAGAACACCGGCATCATCCTGCATGTGACGCCGCGGGTGAACGTGAACGGGCAGGTCCGGCTCGACGTGGAGCAGGAGATCAGCAACGTCACCAAGCAGCCGACCACCAACGGCTCCTCCTCCGACAGCTCGACCCTCACCCCCACCGTCTCCCAGCGCCGCGTGAAGAGCACCATCGCGGTGACCAGCGGGCAGACCGTGCTTCTCGCCGGCCTCATCAGCGAGCGCAGCGACGGCGTGCGCCAGGGCGTGCCGGTGCTGGACCAGATCCCGGGCGTGGGCGATGCCTTCGCCCACAAGGACACCACGGTGAAGCGCACCGAGCTGATCATCTTCATCCGCCCCCAGATCATCCGCGACAACATGGATGCCCACACGGTGGCGGAGGAATTGCGCGCCAAGCTGAAGGGCTCGGTGGGCGTGCTGCCGGGCGGCCCCCAGCCGCTCATCAACCGGTGAGGCCCGCCATGGCCGACGCCGCAGATGCGATGGGGGAGCGCCTGACGGGCCTCGGCTCCCATCCGCGTGCCGCCAGCCGGGCCGAGGCGACCGCCCTCGCGGCCGTCTGCCTCGCCGCCATGGGCGCGAGCCTCGCGGTGGCCGGCCTTCCCGCCGGCCTGCCCCTCGCCGCTCTGGTGCCGGTGCTCGCGGCCATCGCCGTCATCGATGCGCGGCACTTCCTCATTCCCGATGCCCTGAACGCCGCCGGCATCGCCCTCGGACTCGCCCATGCGGCGCTCGCCGCTGACGACGTTACGGAAGGGCTGATCGCCGCTGGCGCGCGCGGCCTCCTCCTCGGCCTGCTGTTCTTCGGCCTGCGCGCGGGATATCGCGCGCTGCGCGGACGCGACGGGCTCGGCCTCGGCGACGTGAAGCTGGCGGTGCTGGCGGGCGTCTGGCTGGACGTGACGGCCATCCCCCTCGCCATCGAGATCGCGGCCCTCTCCGCGCTCCTCGCCTATGCCCTGCGCCGCCGTGCGAGCGGCCGCGCGCTGCGGTTCGATGGGCGGCTGCCGTTCGGCCTGTTCCTCGCGCCGGCGGTGTGGATCGCCTTCATGATCGACGCCCTCCTCCTCAAGGCGAGCTGACCCATGCGCCCGGAAGAGACCTTGCGCCCGGAAGGGACTGTGTTTCGGAAAGCCTTTCGCCACGCGGCCGTCGCGCTGGCGCTGGTGTTCGCGCTCTGTGGGCCGGCGATGGCCGGCAGTAAGGACGGCACCCAGTCCCGCGCCTATGCGGCCTATGCGAAGGGCGACTATGTGACCGCCGCCGCGCTGCTCATCCCCCTCGCATGGCAGGGCGATGCGAAGGCGCAGGGGATGGTCGGCTATCTCTATGAGACCGGGAAGGGCGTGCCGCAGGACTTCGTGGTTGCCGCCCAGTGGTATGGCTGCGCCGCCGAGCAGGGCGACCCCACCGCGCAATATATGTTCGGCCTCGCCTACGACAAGGGGCGCGGGGTGCCCGTGGACGTGGTGCTCTCGCAGAAATGGCTGATCCTCGCCGCCGCCCGGGCCGGAAAGCAGGAACGCGACACCTTCACCCGCATCCGCGATGCGGTCGCCTCCAAGATGAGCCGGGCGCAGATCGCCGTCGCGCAGGAGCAGGCCATCCTGTGGATGCCGGCCCCGCCCTTCGTGCCCGATCCCCTGTGGCTGAACCGTCCGCGCTCGTTCACGCCGTTCTAACCGGCGCGGGTGTTTGATGCCGGCCGTGATCCCAGATTGCGGAGGCGTCATGGCCCTGTTCGACCAGATGATCGGCGGTCTCGTTGCGAGCGTCGTCGGCCAGATCCGGAAAAGCGGCGCGGTGGGCGGCCTGCTCGATGGCCTTCTGAACAGCCCCGCCGTCACCGCCTTGCCCAGCTGGATTGACCGGACCATGGCGGGCACCAGCTTCGGCGGTCTGGAGGGTTTCGCCGAGGCCCTGCGCGCCGGCGGCCTTTCGGATGCGCTGGACAGCTGGATCGCTGACGGCCCGAACACGCCGGTGGACGCAGACGCCATCATCGCGGCGCTGGGCAAGGAGCGCATCGCGGAGCTGGCCGCCGCCTTCAACCTGCCGGCCGCGCCATTGCCCGGACTGATGGCGCGCTTCCTGCCGGTGATCGTGGATCGCCTGAGCCCGGATGGCACGTTCGAGCTGCCGGAGCGCTCCGCGGCCTGACAAAGGGGTGTACGGCGGGAGGCTCGCGCCCGCCGCCGGGGAACGCTATATAGGGCTCAAGGTCCGGTCGCGGCGCGGGGGCGCCATCGGGCCATCGTTCAGAAAGACCAGAGCCCGCACCGTGACCGAGCGTAAGCGTCCTTCCCTCCTCGAGCGCCTGCGCGGGCTGATGCTCGATTTCGACGCGCTGCTGGACAGTTCGCTGTTCAGCCTCGGCGCGCGCACACGCAACATCCTCTCCGCCTATGCCGCCTTCACCGAGCGGTTCAATGTCACGGGCGTGGGGCGCTGGGCCATCGGCGCGGCCTCGGAAGGCTTCACGCTGGGCGTGGCCGGCGCCATGGTCATGCTGGCGCTCGCCATGCCGGCTTTCCGCGAGACGTCCGACGACTGGCTGAAGCGCACAGAACTCGCCGTCACCTTCCTCGACCGCTACGGCAATTCCATCGGCGAACGCGGCGTCAAGCAGAACGACACCATCCCGCTGGAAGACATCCCGGACAACCTCATCAAGGCGACGCTCGCCACCGAGGACCGGCGATTCTACGAGCATTGGGGCATCGATGTCGCCGGCACGGCCCGCGCCCTCGTCACCAATGCCAAGGCGGGTGGCGTGCGGCAGGGCGGCTCCTCGCTCACCCAGCAGCTCGCCAAGAACCTGTTCCTGTCCAACGAGCGCACCATCGAGCGCAAGATCAAGGAAGCCTTCCTCGCCATCTGGCTGGAGGCGCGTCTCTCCAAGAGCCAGATCCTCAAGCTCTATCTCGACCGCGCCTACCTCGGCGGCGGCGCCTACGGCGTGGATGCGGCGGCGCGCTATTATTTCGGCAAGTCGGTGAAGGAGGTGAACCTCGCCGAGGCCGCCATGCTGGCCGGCCTGTTCAAGGCGCCGTCCAAATACGCCCCGCACATCAATTTGCCGGCCGCCCGCGCCCGCGCCTCCACCGTGCTCGACAACCTGGTCGAGGCGGGCTTCATGACCGAGGGCCAGGTGTTCGGCGCGCGCCGCAACCCCGCGACGCCCGTGGACCGCCGCGACGACGAGGTGCCGGACTTCTACCTCGACTACGCCTTCGGCGAGGTGAAGAAGCTGGTGGACCAGCTGCCGCCCTCCGTCATCGAGCGCAATTTCATCGTCCGCACCGGCCTCGATCCCAACATCCAGAAGGTGGCGGACGCCGCCCTGGAATCCTCGCTCAACGAGTTCGGCCGCGACTACAAGGTGAAGCAGGGCTCCATCGTGGTGATGGAGCCCAACGGCACGCTGCGCGCTTTGGTGGGCGGGCGCGACTATGGCGAGAGCCAGTTCAACCGCGCCACCGACGCCCTGCGCCAGCCCGGCTCCTCGTTCAAGCCCTACGTCTACACGGTGGCGCTGATGAACGGCTACCGGCCGAACACCATCGTGCAGGACGCGCCCATCTGCCTCGGCAACTGGTGCCCGCAGAACTATGGGCGCTCCTACATGGGCTCCATCACCCTCAAGACCGCGCTCCAGCACTCGCTGAACACGGTGGCGGTGCGCCTCGCCGAGAAGTTCGGCCGCAAGAAGATCGTGGACCTCGCCCACCAGATGGGCATCCGCACGCCGCTGCCCATCTCCGCGCCGCTGCCGCTGGGCGCCGCCGAGGTGACGCTGTTCGACGCCACCACCGCCTATTCGGTGTTCGCGAACGGCGGCAAGAGCGTCTACCCCCACGCGGTGGTGGAGATGCGCATCGGCAACGGCGACGTGATCTGGCGCTTCGACCGGGACGCCCCGAAGCCGGTGCAGATCATCCCGCAGCAGGCGCTCTACGACATCAACGACATGATGAACAACGTGGTGGAGAACGGCACCGGCCGCCGCGCCCGCCTGCCCAACGCCAAGGTGGCGGGCAAGACCGGCACCACCAATTCCTATCGCGATGCCTGGTTCATGGGCTTCACCGGCAATTATGTCTGCGGCGTGTGGTTCGGCAACGACGACTACGCGGTGATGAACAAGATGACCGGCGGCACCTTGCCGGCCCTGACGTGGCAGAAGGTGATGGCCTATGCCCACCAGGGCATCGAGATCAAGCCGATCCCCGGCGTCACCACGCCGATCCCGAAGCTCGACGAGCCGCCCGCCAGCATGAACGTGCCCGGCCTCGCCGACAGCGAGCGGCCGGTGACCCTCTCCCCCCGTTCGGCCGAGCGGCTGGCGGCGCTGGAGCGCATGTTCAAGGAGGCCGAGGTGAAGCTCACCGACGCCGGCCCTGCCGCGGCGCCCGTCCCGGCCGCGGCACAGACCGCCCCTGCCCCGGCCGCCACGCCCACACCGACGGTGCCCGCGACGCCGATGCCCACCGCGGTGCGCAGGAACTGACGGCGCCAAACGCGGAGCCTCAATTCTCCGCGTCCGGCTCCTTCGGCGTGCGCCAGATGCCGTAGGCCCACGGCCTGTACCAGCGCCCGCCCGTGGGCAGGCACTTCGGCACCGGGTCATAGCCATGCCCGCCCCAGGGATTGCAGCGGCAGATGCGGGCGGTGGCCATCACCGCGCCGGGCAGCGCGCCGTGGCGCATCACCGCCTCCTCCGCATATTCCGAGCAGGTGGGCAGATAGCGGCACTGCCGCCCCATGAAGGCGGAGAAGGTGTAGCGATAGACGAGGATGAGCCCGCGCAAGGCGAAGCGCGGAGCTCGGGCGATCTGCGCACCAATGTGGCGCGCCGGCCCTGCCGTCTCCTTCAGCCCGCTGTCATCCACCGCCATATCGCCTCTGTCCGGCATCGCCCCATAATCGCCACGCTTCGGGTTCGACATGCGCCTATCCAGCCTTCATGTCGAAGTCGGGGCCGAGCTGGTCCCGGCGACCCGCGCGGCCCCTGCTTTCGGCGGCTATGCTCATGCGCGAGGTGATCGATGATGCCTGATGTCTTCCCGCCCACCCCTTCCGTCCCGCCCTTGTCCGTGGTGATGCGCGCCCTCGCCTTCGCGACGCTGCGCCACACCGACCAGCGGCGGAAGGGAAAGCGGGCGCAGCCTTATGTGAACCACCTCGTGGAGGTCGCGCTGCTGGTGAGCGAGGCGACCGGGGGCGCCGACCCCAACCTCGTCGCCGCCGCGCTGCTGCACGACGTGGTGGAAGACCAGGGCGTGACGCCGGAAGAGATCGCCACCACCTTCGGGGCGGACATCGCCGGCCTCGTCATGGAAGTCACGGACGACAAGGGCCTCTCCTCCGCCGAGCGCAAGCGGCTGCAGGTGGAGCACGCGCCCCACCTTTCCGCGCGCGGCAAGCTGCTGAAGCTCGCCGACAAGACCTGCAACCTGCGCTCCCTCGCCGATGATCCGCCGGAGGACTGGCCGCAGTCGCGCGCTCGCGCCTATGTGGAATGGTCGCGGGCGGTGGCGGCCGGGCTGCGCGGCATCAATCCCGCGCTGGAAACGGCGTTCGATCAGGCGGCGGAGGAAGCCATCGCCGCCATCGAGACGCGGCGGTCGGAGGAATGGGCCGTGGGCTGAGGCCGAAGGGCTATTCCGCCGCCGCGCGCGCCGCCTCGATCTGGCCGATGGCGTCCACCACCGCATCGAAGGTGAGCATGGTGGAGGCGTGGCGCGCCTTGTAGTCGCGCACCGGCTCCAGCACCTTGAAGTCCTCCCAGCGGCCAGTGGGCGGCGGGCCGTTCTCCCGCAACATCTTCCACATGGTGTCGCGCACCTCGCGCAGCTCCTGCGCGCTGGCGCCGACGATGTGGCTCGCCATAAGGGAGGAGGACGCCTGCCCGAGGGCGCAGGCGCGCACTTCATGGGCGAAATCGGCCACCTTGTCCCCGTCCATCACCAGATCGATGGTGACGGTGGAGCCGCACAGCCGCGAATGCGCCCGCGCGCTCGCCTGCGGCGCGGGGAGCCGGCCGAGGCGCGGAATGTCCGCGGCGAGGGCAAGAATGCGGGCGTTGTAGACGTCGTTGATCATGGGCGAACCAATCGGGCGGCGCGGACGGAGCCTGTGAGCCTGTCGCGCGGGCGTTCCGTTCTTATATAGAGACGGGAGGAACGGACGCAAAGGCGTCCGACCGCAAGCTAGCCGATGGTGCCATAAAACCTCGATGCGGTAAGTTGAGCCGCCTCACCCTTGCGAAAACGCCCCTTCGGCCCCATCATGGAACTTGGGCCCTGCATTGGGCCTTCATTTTTGAAACGGACGGCAAAGCCGCCGCCGGCAGGTCCGGCGGGGCGCGGTTTGAGCGACACCGCGCAAGCGAGCCGACAACCGGTGACACTCCCGCCTTTCCCGGTCTCCGGTGAGGGCGGGTCGAACGGAGTTGGTCATGGACGCGGTTGTTAAGTTGTTCAAGGCGCAGGCCGAGAACGAGGAGCGGGAGCGTCAGCTGAAGGCCAAGGCGGCGGCGGTTCTCCGCGCGCCTGCGGCAGACGGTGCCCCTGCCCTCCCCAAGGTTCACCCGCCCCTCTCCGATGGCAGCCCCCGCCCCACCCGGGCCGAGGCGGAAGCCGCGGTGAAGACGCTGCTCGCCTATATCGGCGAGGACCCGGCGCGCGAGGGCCTGCTCGACACGCCGAAGCGCGTGGTGAAGGCCTATGACGAGCTGTTCTCCGGCTATGGCGAGGACGCCGACGAGCTGCTCGACCGCACCTTCGGCGAGATCGGCACCTTCGACGACTTCGTGCTGGTGCGCGACATCCCGTTCCATTCCCATTGCGAGCACCACATGGTGCCCTTCGTGGGCAAGGCGCACATCGCCTATTTCCCGGTGGAGCGGGTGGTCGGCCTCTCCAAGATCGCGCGGGTAGTGGACATCTTCGCCCGCCGGCTGCAGACGCAGGAGCACCTGACCTCGCAGATCACCAACGCCCTCGACGAGGGCCTGCGCCCCCGCGGCGTGGCGGTGATGATCGAGGCCGAGCACATGTGCATGTCCATGCGCGGCATCACCAAGCAGGGCGTTTCCACCCTCACCACCCAGTTCACCGGCGTGTTCCGGGATGACCCGGCCGAGCAGGTGCGCTTCATCACTTTGGTGCGCTCCAAGGGCTGACGCAGGACCGCCGCCGAAGGGCGTTCCTGCCGAGGCGGGAGCGCCCGACACGCGAGCGAAAGAGTCCAGCGAATGAACGCCGACACCCCCGCCTTCACCTTCCCCGCCGCCGGCAAGGGCACCGCGCTGGAGGAGGACACGATCCTCACCCCGCGCTTCGACGCCAACGGCCTCGTCACCTGCGTCGCCGTGGATGCGGAGACCGGCGAGGTGCTGATGCTCGCCCATATGAATGCGGAGGCCCTCGCCCTCACCATGGCGACGGGCGAGGCGCATTATTTCTCCCGCTCGCGCGGCAAGCTCTGGAAGAAGGGCGAGACCTCCGGCCACACCCAGAAGGTGCGGCAGATGCTCATCGACTGCGATCAGGATGCCGTCGTCATCAAGGTGGAGATGGGCGGCACGGGCGCCGCCTGCCACACGGGCCGCCGCTCCTGCTTCTATCGCTCGGTGCCCATCGGCGCCGCGCCCTCCGAGGCGACCCGCCTCGCCTTCACCGGCGACACCCCGCGCTTCGATCCCGCCGCCGTCTACGGCAAGGGCCACACGGACGACCACGGGCACGACCACTGAGGCCCGACACCGTGGGGCGCCGGCCCCTGGGGAAAGCCAACAGCCGGTACAGTGCCGCCTCGCCGGCTGCGGGGGCTGGCCAACGGGGACGGGCACTGCACCGGCAGCGGAGAATTTCAGGCGCGCACCCTGACGGACGCGCCCGAAATCGTCATCCGCAGCCTGTTATCCGCCATTCCGCGGCCTCTTTCTCGGCATTGCGCGCACCCGGTTTGTGCAGCGTGCGAAGTGCCCCTTTTTCCCCTTCCGGAAAACCCGCTGCGGTTGATCCTTCCCGCGTTTGCGACATTGACGCGGCAAAGCTTCCCCTGCGATCTTTGGTCCGCGGCATATGCCCTTCTCCCGGCAGACGATCGCCGCGCCCCTCGACGACACGCGGTTCCGACGGACCCGGTCGCCGTCCGGACCAGAAGCCCAGCGCCGCTCCCATGCCCCAAGCCGCCCCACACGTTGCTGCACCAGCCGCTGACCTCGCCCCCGTGCGGTTCAACACGGCCGACGTGCCGGAGGCCGAACGCATGGCCTTCGTCCGGGAATATTACGGCCCCGTCCTGACTGGCCTCGACCTCGCGCCGGACCCGGACGATCCCTTCCGCGTCTCGGTGAGCTTCCTTGACCTGCCGGGCGCCCTCGTGGCGCGGGGGCAGGCCAGCGCCATGGTCTCGACCCGAACCGCCGCGCTGCTCGGCGACGGCATCGACGACCTGACCATCTGCCGTGCCGAGCGGGCCTATCGCGTCACCACGCCCGATGGCCGCGAGATGGAAGTGGGTGTGGGCGAGACCGGCGTGTGGACTCTCGGCCAGCGCTCATCCTCCATCATCCAGCCCGACACCCGGTTCCGCACGGTGCAGGTCTCGCGCAGCCTGCTGCGGACCCTGGTGCCCAACCTTGATGACGTGAACATGGTGCGGCTCGCTCCGGGCGAGCCCGCGCTCGACCTGATGTTCGGCTATGCCGAGCTGGTTGAGCGCCAGCACATCGGGTTCGCGGAAGCCGGCCGTGTGGTCGCGGGGCAGCTGGCCGAGCTCGCCGCCTTGGCGCTGAGACGTGGAGCGCCCGGGCATGACGCGTCCGGACGCAGCAGCGTGAAGGCCGCCCGCCTCGCCGCCGCCAAGGCCGCGACCCGGGCCGCGCTCCACCATCCCGACCTGTCGGCGGCCACCATCGGCACCCAGCTCGGCATCAGCGCGCGCTATGTGCAGCTTCTGTTCGAGGAGGACGGCGAGACCTTCTCCGCCCACGTCACGCGGCTCAGGATGGAATGGCTGCGGCGGATGCTTGACGATCCGCGCCACGCCCACCGGCGCATTGCCGACCTCGCCTTCGAGGCCGGCTTCCGCGACCTCTCCACCTTCAACCGCCAGTTCCGCCGCCATTTCGGCGAGGCGCCTTCCGCCGCGCGCCGCCGAAGCCCGCCGTAGGGCCGGCTCAAAACGCGCCGGACGGGCGCCACGCTTCGGACACCAGACTTTAGTAATCGAATCGCCAATGTAGCGGAGCGCCGGAAACGCTTCGGCGCCGGTGGAGGTTATCCTCCCACGGCGCCAGCTTGGCGGCGCGACGGGAGGCGTCGATGTTTCAGTCCCTCCACTGGCGTTCCGGCCCCTCCACCGCAGCGGCCGCCCCCAAAGCTGCGACCTCTTCCGCGACCAGCCCCGCGCCGCAGCCCCCCGATTCCGGCCCACCCGATCTCGGCACGCCCGCCCACGCGGCGCCGCGCACGTCGGTGCCCAACGGCCCGGCCATCGGCCTCGCGCTCGGGGGCGGGGCGGCGCGCGGCTTTGCCCATATCGGCGTGCTGAAGGCGCTGGACCGGGCAGGCATCCGCCCCTCGGTGGTGGCTGGCACCTCCATCGGCGCGGTGGTGGGCGGCATCTGGGCGGCCGGCAAGCTCGACACGCTGGAGGAGTGGGCCCTCAGCCTCACCAAGCGCAACGTGCTCGGGCTGCTCGATTTCAACCTCGGCGCCGCCGGCCTCATCGGCGGCCGCCGCCTCGTGGAGCTGATGCGGCGCAATGTGGGCGGCATCTCCATCGAGGATCTGCCCATCGTGTTCGCCGCCATCGCGACGGAGCTGGGCACGGGCCACGAGATCTGGCTCACCCGTGGCGACTTCGTGGACGCCATTCGCGCCTCCTATGCCCTGCCCGGCATCTTCACCCCGGTGAAGGTGGGCGGGCGCTGGCTGATGGACGGGGCGCTGGTGAACCCGGTGCCGGTCTCCGCCGCCCGCGCCATGGGGGCGCGCATGGTGATCGCGGTGAACCTCAATGCCGACGTGTTCGGCCGCGGCACGGTCATCCAGGACCATGGCGGGGTGGTGGAGCGCGTCGCCGAGATGGCGGTGGCCGAGAAGAAGGACGGCCTCGCCGGTATCCTCAGCCCAGACCGGCTGCGCCGGCAGTTCTTCGCCGGCCCCTCGGGCGACGGCCCGCGCGGCCTGACGACGGTGATGATCGACGCCTTCAACATCACCCAGGACCGCATCGCCCGCTCGCGCCTCGCGGGCGATCCGCCGGACGTGATGCTCTCCCCCAAGCTCGGCCGCATCGGCCTGTTCGAATTCCAGCGGGCGAAGGAGGCCATCGCCGCCGGCACCGAGGCTGCCGAGCGGGCGCTGGAGGACATCTCCTCCACGATGGTCGCGCTGGGCTAAGCCCGCGCCGCGCGCGGGGGCATGGGTCGCGCTGGGCTAAGCCCGCGCCGAGCGGGCTCGGGTCGCCCTGGGGCAGGCCCGCGCAGCAGCGCGGGCACGGGTGGCGCCGGGCTGAGGCGCGCGCCATGCGTGAGTATAGGTGCCGCCGGGCAAGCGGAGCGGCTATGGTCCGCGATCTTCCGGATCAGGATCTGCCCCGCAATGTTCTACGAGCCGTCCAAGCGCAACCACGGCCTGCCCTTTTCGCCGCTGAAGGCCATCGTCGCGCCCCGCCCCATCGGTTGGATCTCCTCGCTGACGCCGGAGGGCGTGGCGAACCTCGCCCCCTATTCCTTCTTCAACCTGATCTGCGAGGCGCCGCCGCTGGTGATGTTCTCGTCCGCCGGCCGCAAGGACAGCGCGGCCAACATCGAGGCCACCGGCGAGTTCGTCTGCAACCTCGCCACGCTCGACCTCGTGGATGCGGTGAACCTCACCTCCGCCCCCGCGCCGCGCGATGTCAGCGAGTTCGACCTCGTGGGCCTCGAGCGCGCGCCCTCGCGCCTCGTGAAGCCGCCGCGCGTGGCGGCCAGCCCCTGCGCGCTGGAATGCGTCTATGTGGAGACCTTCCGGCCGAAGGGCCGAGACGGCACGCAGCCCGACCAGCACATGATCATCGGCGAGATCGTCGGCGTCTATGTGGACGACGCCGCCATCGTGGACGGCCGGGTGGACATGCGGGTCATGAAGTCCCTCGCCCGCTGCGGCTATCTCGACTACGCCTGGGTCGAGGAACTCACCGAGCGCGAGCGCCCGCCGGGCGGCGGCATGGATTTGAAGGCCCGGACGAAGGCATAGAGGGGCGTTCGCCCCCAAGATCTCCTGACCATTCGGCCCGGCAACACAAACGTTGCAGTTGTACCGATGGGCTGTTACACAACCCTACATTGATTCATGCGATCTCTGCACGGTTGGGGGGCCCATGCCGGACGAACGCGCATTAGGTGTCGCAACATGGGCGGTACGCCTCAGTGCGCGACAGCTCGATCTGAACATCGTGGAGGCGGCGCGCACGGCGCTTGCCGCCCTCGACGAATTCGAGGGCACCACGCGCTGGAGCACACAGTTCCAGAACGACCCCGCAGGCTTCTTCTCCGCCCACAGTGGGGAATGCCTGGATCTCGGCCGCATCATCGCGGTGGAGCAAGGACCCCCCGGGAGCCTCGTGTTCAAGGCTCAGGCCCGTGCCACGGCCGTCCCGCTGCAATTCGGCGGGCCGGAGATCGCTGCCTGCGCCGGGGCCGTCGCCGTGATTTTCGTCGCCATGCGCTTCCACACGATCAAGCTGGACAGGCGATCGATCGAGATCACCGCGTACCCGCCGGACCCGTCCGTCAGCGAAGCGATCAAGGCAGCCACGAAGTTGCTGGCACGCCTGTTGGCTCCCCTTTCGCTCCCCGATTCATCTTCATCCAATAGTCGAGACGACGATGACGACGCCAACCAAGATCCTTCCCTTTGACCCGGAGCGACGGAACAAGAAGGCGTTCCAGAAAACCGATCCCGAGCAGGTAGCCACACGGCCAGCGCCAATCATCACGCGCGCCATCGGCGAGGCCCTGATCCGGGGGCTGACAGACGCCTTTCGCGCAGGACTATTGCAACAGCATCTGCCGAACCTCGAAGCCAAGCCTGCCGGAGGCAACGGGATCGAGGAAATACAGCCATGGCAGCCCGGACAGACTGATCTGGCCCAGCGGTATCTACTCGGCTTCTCCCTCAGTCTCGAGCACAATACGAGCGTCGGCGCCAGCTACAAGATTTTCGTCCGCATCCATTCTGCGGCCCAGATCTACGCGAGCAGGAAACGGCAGTCCTTCAACAATTTCATCGTTGAAATGGGCAACCGGATCGCCGCACTCGCCAACGAGCCGCAACTCGCCGCGCAATTCCATCCCGCGGTCGCCCAGGGTGCTTTCGCGGGTATCGACTTCATCAGGCGCTATGAAGTCTCCTGCCACAGATTGGTGCGGCTGCTTCTCAAGGGCGGGACGGATGCAACGCCGGCCGACGAAATCCGAATTGGCGACAGTATCGTCCATTCCGACGATGAGACCGCCATGGGCACCGTCACCCTGTTCGTCAAGAAAGAGGGACAACCGTTCGTCCTCGGTGCCGGGCACCTGGTGACCTGCATGGGTCGGGCGGCGCCCGAGACGGATATCCTCCGGGTGAAAAAGGGAATACCTGCAACCGAGCCGATCGGCACCTACCGCTTTCCCTCGGCCATGCCTTTCGTCGATGAGCAGCCCGCGCCGCTCGACGCCGCGCTTTTTGCGGTCGGGAAGGGCCGGGCGATCGAAGGCAACAAATTCCGTCGGCCCGGCTTGGGCGAGCGGAAATACAAGGTCACCGGGATCACGGTCACTGAGCCCACCAGAGACGTCAATCGACCTCTGGTGAAGGTGGTCGGCCGCAAGCAGCGTCTCGTGGACGTTGAGGTGCATGCCATCAACGCAAGCTTCACGGCTGTCTCACCCAATGGTGATCTGTTCCACTACGACGGGATGCTCGAGCTTCGACCGCCGGAGAAGAAGTCCGGAACCGAAGCAGCCGCCACCTTCACCGAAGGCGGCGACAGCGGATCAGGCGTTTTTGTCCTGGATCCGGAGAAGTCCTGTGCACTTTTTGCGGGTATGATCGTCGCAGGAAACGGCAAAAAGGGCGCAGGCGGACTCGCCTACGCGCTTCCGGTGGACGCGATCATCGAGGGGTTGGGTATCTCCGTTCCGGGAGACAAGTCATGACAGCTCACAGCTTGGACGAAGCCAAGGCATTGCAAAAGATCGCCCGCGACGAAGTTCGCAAGCGCATCAGCCAGAGCGCGGTCTCCAGCGTCAGCATGCTCGACGACGGCAACTGGGCGCTGCAATTCCGCTTCCCTTATTCCATAACGGCCCAGGAGCGCAGCTTCCTGAAGTCGCTGGAGGCAGAGAGCGGCATCGTCATTCTGGTCGAGGAAAAGGTCGGCCTGATCCGCCACCTGACGCGTTGAGCCTCACTCCGCCGGCGTGCCCTTGCAGGGCATGGCGCGTTCGGTGGGCGCGTAGATGAGGATGTCGGGCTTGAAGCGCTCGACGGCCCCCATCTCGAAGCGGCAATAGCGGTGGTGCATCCACGCGTAGGCCGACGCCTGCGACGCGCCGAGGCCGCGCCAGGAGCCTTGGGAGAAGCTGTCGCCGATGACCATGATGCGCGGGCCGGCATGGCCCGTGTCGATGGCATAGGGCTGGAAGGGATCGTTGTCCGGCACTGGCTTGAAGATGCCGGGGATGAGCTTCGGGTCCTTCGGCGCCACCATGGGCCCCTTGGGCGGGAACATCACGTCCGGCGGGTTGGGCACGGGCGATCCCGTCGCGCGCAGGAGGTCGCCGGTGAGGCGCGGCTCGGGCGGACCAAGGGCGTCCTCCGGCTTCACTTCCAGGTCGGGACGGCCGGCGGCGGCCATGGCGGCGTTGAAGCCGAGGAGTTGGCCGCGCTGGTTCCAATGGGTGTCGTAGCGCCAATGGACCGGCCCGCTCTTCTTCGCCTCGGCGAGGATGGGGCGCATGTCCACGAAGGTGATGCCGGCCGCCTTCATCTTCTCCGCCACGAGATCATATTCCGTGGGCGAGACCTTCAGGCGCCGGGCGTAGGCGGGCAGATACTCGAAATTGGTGGTGTGGCCGTTGGGCGGGATGAGCACCACGAAGCGTCCGCCATGGGCGGCCATGTAGGCGTTCATGCGCTCGGCGAGCGAGACGATGCCACTCACCGCCTCCGGCCGCACCAATTGGCCGAGCGACTGCTCCAGCGCGTGCTCGTCCTTCAGGAAAAGCGAGCCGTTCTCGCCCTTCAGCGCGAGGTCGCCCTGGGTGTCGCCGATGAAGCGCACATAGGACCGATGGGCGGTAAGCACCGCGCCGCGGAAGCCGAAGACGTTGTTGATGTAGGGATCGAGCCGGCGCGCCGCGTCTTCCCACCAGCGCGCCTCGGGGGCGGCGACGGTGCGCAGCGGGGCCGGCAGGTCCGGCGCGACGAGGCCGATGGTGGGCAAGGTGAGGATGGCGAAGAAGATCACCGCCCACCAGCGGCGGAAGGACATCAGAAGCGGCATGGCGTGTCCTCCCTTCTCAGAAGCGGAAATAGAGGAACGGCGAGTAGGTCGCCGCGCCCACCGAGAGCACGCAGAGCACGAACAGGCCCCACACCACGAGCGAATCCACCGCGCCGAATACGGCCAGCCGCATCTTCGGCGCCATCGAGCGGCCGCCGGGGCGCGGCAGGCCGAACATGGCGAGGGGCCACGCCAGCACCAGGATGGCCAGCGTCACCGGCTTCAGCTCCACCTCCAGCTGGGCGGAAAGATAGCCGGCGCCGTTCATCCCCACGAGCCCCTGGAACAGCTCCAGCGCCTGCGGCAGGCTGTCGGCGCGGAACCACACCCAGCCGGTGAGCACCACCAGCAGCACGTAGAGATGGGAGAGGACGCGCGGCGCGCCCTTCATCCACGCGCCGAAGCGGGTGCGCTCCAGCACCAGGAAGGTGCCGTGGTGGGCGCCCCAAATCACGAAGGTCCAGCTCGCCCCGTGCCACAGGCCGCAGAGCAGGAAGACGGTCCAGAGGTTCGCCGCCGTGTGCAGATGGCCGTGCCGGTTGCCGCCGAGGGGGATGTAGAGATAGTCGCGGAACCAGCTCGACAGGCTCATGTGCCAGCGGCGCCAGAAATCCGAGATGGAGCGCGCGCCATAGGGCAGGTTGAAGTTGCGCGGGAACTTCAGCCCCATGGCGATGGCGAGGCCGATGGCCATGTTGGAATAGCCGCCGAAGTCGAAATAGATCTGCAGCGCATAGGCCGTGACGCCCAGCCACGCCTCGCCGAGATTGGGCGCCGAGGTGTGGTCGAACACCGCCGCCACCACAGGGGCCACCTCGTCGGCGATCAGCACCTTCCACGAGAGGCCGATGACGAAGATGCGCAGGCCCGCCGAGACGCGGCCGAGCGTGGTGCGCCGCTGCCGGATGCGCCGGTGGATGGTGGAGTAGCGGACGATGGGGCCGGCCACCAGCTGCGGGAACATGGTGATGTAGACCGCGATCTCCTCGAACCGCCCGTTGGCCGCGGCTTTCCGGCGGTACACGTCCACGAGGTAGGAGATGGCGTGGAAGGTGAAGAAGGAGATGCCGAGTGGCAGCGCCGGATGCACCACCGGCAGCGCGAGGCCCGCCGGCGCCAGCAGCAGGTTGAAATTCTGGGCTAGGAAGCCGGAATATTTGAAGGCGATCAGCCCGGCGAGGTTCGCCGCCACCGCAAGACCGAGCACCCGCAGCCGCCAGCGTTCGCTGCGGCCGTCGATGGCAAGGGCGAGGAAGTAGTTGCCGACGATGGATGCCGCCAGCACGAGCACGTTGGCGATGCCGCCCCAGGCGTAGAACACCAGCGAGAAGGCGAGCAGCACCATGTTCTTCGCGCGCACGCCGGGGGTCGCGAAGTAGCACAGCAGGAAGGCCGGCAGGAAATAGAACAGGAAGGTGACGGAGGAGAAGACCATGGCTCGCCGGCGCCCGGGGCGTCAGTAGACGAACTGCTCGCGCAGGATGCGTTCGTCGAGACCATGGTCGGGGTCGAACAGCATGTCCACGGAGGAGGTGGTATCGAGCCGCGCAGAGACGGCGATGATGTCGCGCACCTCGAAATGGTCGGCCGCCGCGCTCACCGGGCGCTTGTCGGCCTCCATCACGGCGATGTCGATGCGCGCACGGTCCGGCACCAGCGCGCCGCGCCAGCGGCGGGGGCGGAAGGGCGAGATGGGGGTCAGCGCCAGAAGCGCCGTGCCGAGCGGCAGGATCGGCCCGTGGGCGGAGAGGTTGTAGGCGGTGGAGCCGGCCGGGGTCGCGACGATGATGCCGTCGCAGATCAACTCCTCCAGCCGCATCTTGCCATCGATGGAGATGCGCAGCTTCGCCGCCTGATAGGACTGGCGCAGCAGGGACACCTCGTTGAAGGCCGGCGCGCGGTGGCGCATGCCGTTGGAAGTGACCGCCTCCATCATCAACGGATGGATGGTCACCTGCTGGGCGGCGGTGAGGCGCTCGACCAGCCCTTCCTCGCGGAAGGTGTTCATCAGGAAGCCCACCGAGCCGCGGTGCATGCCGTAGATGGGCAGGGTGCGCTCGCGGAAGCGGTGGAGCGTCTGGAGCATCAGGCCGTCACCGCCCAGGGCGACCACCACGTCGGCGTCTTCCTCCGCCACCAGACCGTAGCGGGCGACGAGGCGCTCGCGCGCGGCCTCGGCCTCGGGCGTCTGGCTGGAAACGAAGGCGATGCGCTGGAAACGGGGTTCGCTCATCGGTGCGTCGGTCAGGAGGATCGTCCGGTCGGCGGGCCGGGAGCGGAAGGGGCCGGGTACGGTCTAGCGGTCCCGCCGCAATCTGTCGAGGCGCCGGGCGGGATGGTAGGGTCGCGGTGGAAGCGCATCGGCAGCCTAGCCCCGCCGCGTGCCCCGGAGGAGCTTATGCCCGCGCGCATCGTCTATGCCACCTTCCCGAGCGTCGCGGAGGCCGAGGAGATGGGCCGTGCCCTGGTGGAGGCGCGGCTCGTGGCCTGCGCCAACATCCTGCCGGAGATGGTCTCCATCTACCGCTGGGAGGGGAAGATCGAGCGCGGCACCGAGGCGGTGATGATGCTGAAGACCACCGCCGAGCGGGCCGCCGAGGTGGTGGAGGCGGTGCGCGCCGCCCATCCCTACGACGTGCCCGCCATCGTCGTGCTGCCGCTGGAAGGCGGCCTGCCGGCCTATCTCGCCTGGATCGCCGGCGAGGTGGCGGCGGGAGGCTGAAGCACCCGCCGCCCTGCCCTCACAGCACCGGGCGCCAATAGATCGGCTGGTAGCGGTAGCCGTCGCCCTTCTTCTCGATGTAGGCGGCGCCGGGGAACGGGAAGTGATAGCCCGCCACCAGGATGCGCTCCGCCGCGAGCCGGTCGTAGGTCTTGCGCCGCACCGCCTCGGCCGCTGCGGCATCCATGTCGAACGTCGCGTGCCAGCCGGGATTGGCCACGAACAGCGCGGGCAGATTGGTGATGTCGGACTGGATGAAGAGGGTGTCGAAGCCCGACTCCAGCTCGAAGGAGGTATGCCCGGGCGTATGGCCCGGCGTGCCGACCGACTTGAGGCCCGGCGCCAGTTCCTTGTCCCAGGCGTAGCGCTCCACCTTGCCCTCGAACGGCTTGAACACCCGCCGCACGTTCTGAAAGCCGGGCTTGAGGCCATCCGGCGCGCGGCTCATCTGGCCGTCGTCCATCCAGAACGCCCATTCCTTCTCCGGCACCATCAGCTGTGCCTTGGGATAGGCCGGCGTGCCGTCGGCGAGGAGGAGGCCGTTGATGTGGTCCTGATGGAAGTGGGAGATGACCACCTGATCGATGGAGGCGGGATCGATCTCCAGATCCTCAAGGGTCGAGCGCACCAGGCCCACGGGGCCAGCCTGCCCGCCGTTGCCGGTATCCACCAGCACCTTCCGCCCGCCGATGTCGAGCAGCAGGACGGTGAAGGAGATCGGCACCTGATTTTCCGGCAGATAGGCCTTCTTCAGGGCCGCGTTCACCGCGTCCTTCGGCTGGTTGCGCACGAAGGTGTCGGAGAGCGGGATCGTCCGCATGCCGTCGGAGATGGCCGTCACGACCACGTCGCCGACCTTGTAGCGATAGGCGCTTGGAACCTGCATGGGGCCGGCTGTCTTCGTCGGTTCGGGTTTGGCTGCGACAGGCTGGGCCGGAGTCTTGGCGGGCGTCTGGGCGGGCGTCTGGGCGGCGGCGCCCCCCATGCCGGCCAGGGTGCCGGCGATGCCGGCCGTGCCGGCCAGAAGGGTCCGGCGGGAAACCTCGGTCATCCAATTCTCCTCGGGGCGTGAAGCGCCGGAAGATTAGGACACCGCTTCAGGACAAATCGATGCCGGAACGGAAACGCCGCGCTCACATCCCTGCGAGCGCGGCGTTTCGAATCATAAGCTCGACCAGGAGCTTAGCCGTGAGGATCGGCGCACCGCCGATTCCGGCTCCTATCAGCGCACCGGCGGGGCATACTGGATGCCGCCCATGCTCCAGAGCTGGTTGATGCCGCGCGGGATGCCCAGCTTGGACGCGGCGCCCACGTTGCGCTCGAAGCTCTCGCCGTAATTGCCCACCGCCTTCACGATGCGCACCACGAAGTCGTTGGACACGCCGAGTTCCTCACCGTAGCCGCCCTCGTTGCCGACGAGACGCCGGACCTCGGGCTTCTTGGACTTCAGCGCGGCGTCGATGGTGTTGGTGGCGACGCCGAGTTCCTCGGCGTTGATCATCGCGAACACCGTCCACTTCACCAGATTGAACCACTGGTCGTCGCCCTGGCGGACGACGGGGCCGAGGGGCTCCTTGGAGATCACGTCCGGCAGCACGATGTGGTCGCCGGGCTTCGCCATGGTGAGGCGCAGGGCATAGAGCTGCGACACGTCGGTGGTGAGCGTGTCGCACTTGCCCTCTTCGTAGGCCTTCACGAGGTCGCCGGAGGTGGGCAGCGTCACCAGTTCCAGCGTCATGCCGTTGGCGGCGAAATAGTCCTTGGTGTTGCTCTCGGCGGTGGTGCCCGCCTGGACGCAGACCTTGGACTTGTCGAGTTCCAGGGCGGACGTGACCTTGCGGGCGTCGCGCACCAGGAAGCCCTGGCCGTCATAGTAGTTGATGGCGGCGAAGAGCAGGCCGAGCTTGGCCTCGCGCTCCAGCGTCCAGGTGGAGTTGCGCGAGAGCACGTCGATCTCGCCCTTGGTGAGGGCGGGGAAGCGCTCGTCCGCGGTCAGCGGCACGAACTTCACCTTGTTCGCGTCGTCGAAGATGGCCGCGGCCAGGCCGCGGCACAGGTCCACGTCGAAGCCCGTCCACTTGCCGGAGGCGTCCTGCGCGGAGAAGCCGGGGAGCCCCTTGGAGACGCCGCAGACCAGCTCGCCGCGGTCCTTCACGGTCTTGAGGGTCTGCGCCGGTGCCGCCGTGGCGCCGAGCGCGAACGCCGCGCCGGCCAGAAGGGCCAGGATCGTCTTCATGAAATCCCCCAGTGAGAAACGGGTGAAAAGAGGCGCGCCCTCAGAGCTCGGCCTGCTGGCGCACCACGACCTTCGTGCCCACCGGGACACGGCTGTAGAGGTCGATGATCTCGCTGTTCACGAGGCGGAAGCAGCCCGAGGACACGGCGTAGCCGATGGTCTGCGGCTGGTTGGTGCCGTGGATGCGGTAGACAGTGCCGCCGATGTAGAGCGCGCGGGCGCCCATGGGATTGCCGGGGCCGCCGGCCATGAAGCGCGGCAGGTAGGGCTGGCGCTGGATCATCTCGGACGGCGGGGTCCAGTCCGGCCACTCGGCCTTGCGCTCGATGGTCTTGAGGCCCGACCACTGGAAGCCGTCGCGGCCGACGCCGATGCCGTAGCGCATGGCGCGGTTGTCGCCCTGCACCAGGTACAGGAAGCGCTCGTTCGTGTGGATCACGATGGTGCCGGGCTTTTCCGTGGTGCGGAAATACACCGGCTGGTGACGGAACTGCGGATCGAGCTGGGCGATGTCGTCGTCCGGGGCGGTGAGGCCCGGCTGGTCGTCGATGTCCATCACCGCGCCGGGGCCGCCGCGCGGACCCACCTGGGCGCTGGCGCCGGCGGCGAAGGCAAACACGCCCACCTGAAGCAGGGCGGCGAAGGTCAAGGTCTTGATCGTCACAGGCATCATGCCGGCCTCTTCTAGACGCATCCCGGGCCTCGGCCCGGTCGAGCGGTGTCCTCGCCGGTCGTGCAGCCCTGGAAAGGCGCGCCGACCGGTTTCCCACCCCGCGTGACCCGCCCTGCCCTCCGCGAAGGCCCTCCCCGGACCTTCTCGGAACGACGCCGGCATGGCGAACACTCACGACCCCGCTTCCCGATTAGCCGAGGCCGCGCGCGAGGGAAAGGGGGGACGCGGCCGAAGCAGTGCAGCATTTTGGCCCTGAACGGTTTCTGAACGGTATCCAGAGCGCGGACGCCGCCCGTTTCAGGCGCTGGGCTGTCGCGGGCCTTGCTTCGCCGCCGGTCGAGACGCCTCACCCCGCCCGCGCGCTTTACGCGGCGCCATGGCCTCGCCTAAAAGGGCGCGCTTAACGAAAAGGCCTACCTGCGAGGTGCGCAGGAGTGGGCCGCAAGGAGCTTTGACATGATTTCCCTGACCTTCCCCGACGGCGCCAAGCGCGATTATGCCGAGGGGACGTCCGGCGCGGACATCGCCGCCGCCATTTCCAAATCCCTCGCCAAGAAGGCCGTGGCCGTCACCCTCGACGGGGAACTGGCGGACCTCTCCCAGCCCATCACCCGCGACGCGAAGCTGGAGATCGTCACCCGCGACGACCCGCGCGCGCTGGAGCTGATCCGGCACGACTGCTCCCACGTGATGGCGGAAGCAGTGCAGGAGCTGTGGCCGGGCACGCAGGTGACCATCGGCCCGGTGATCGAGAACGGCTTCTATTACGACTTCGCCCGCAACGCCCCTTTCACCTCGGAAGATCTGCCGGTCATCGAGGCGAAGATGCGCGAGATCATCGCCCGCGACCGCCCCTTCACCAAGGAAGTGTGGACGCGCGATGAGGCGAAGCGCGTGTTCGCCGCCAAGGGCGAGAACTACAAGGTCGAGCTGGTCGACGCGATCCCCGAAGACCAGGACGTGAAGATCTACAAGCAGGGCGAGTGGTTTGACCTCTGCCGCGGTCCGCACATGCCCTCCACGGGCAAGATCGGCAACGCCTTCAAGCTGATGAAGGTGGCGGGCGCCTACTGGCGCGGTGATTCGAACAACCCGATGCTCACCCGCATCTACGGCACCGCCTGGCAGGACGAGAAGGAACTCGCCGCCTACCTGCACCGGCTGGAGGAAGCCGAGAAGCGCGACCACCGCCGCCTCGGCCGGGAGATGGACCTCTTCCACTTCCAGGAGGAAGGCCCCGGCACGGTGTTCTGGCACCCCAAGGGCTGGACCCTGTTCCAGGAACTGGTGGCCTACATGCGCCGCCGGCTGAAGGCCGACTACAGCGAGGTCAACGCCCCGCAGGTGCTCGACCACTCCCTGTGGGAGACCTCCGGACACTGGGGCTGGTACAAGGAGAACATGTTCAAGGTCCAATCGGCCGGCGACGAGACCAAGGACGAGCGCGTGTTCGCGCTCAAGCCCATGAACTGCCCCGGCCATGTGCAGATCTTCAAGCACGGCCTTAAGAGCTATCGCGACCTGCCCATGCGCCTCGCCGAATTCGGCGCGGTGCACCGCTACGAGCCTTCGGGTGCGCTGCACGGGCTGATGCGCGTGCGCGGCTTCACCCAGGACGACGCCCACATCTTCTGCACCGAGGAGCAGATGGCGGCAGAGTGCCTGAAGATCAACGATCTCATCCTCTCCACCTATGCCGACTTCGGCTTCGAGGAGATCGTGGTGAAGCTCTCCACCCGGCCGGAGAAGCGCGTGGGCTCGGACGCCGTGTGGGATCACGCCGAAGAGGTGATGACCCGCGTGTTGGCGCAGATCGAGGCCCAGTCGGGCGGGCGCATCAAGACCGGCATCCTGCCGGGCGAAGGCGCCTTCTACGGCCCCAAGTTCGAATACACGCTGAAGGATGCCATCGGCCGCGAATGGCAGTGCGGCACCACCCAGGTGGACTTCAACCTGCCGGAGCGGTTCGGCGCCTTCTATGTGGATGCGGACGGGCAGAAGAAGACGCCGGTGATGATCCACCGCGCCATCTGCGGCTCCATGGAGCGCTTCACCGGCATCCTCATCGAGCACTTCGCCGGGCACTTCCCGCTGTGGCTGGCGCCGACGCAGGTGGTAGTCGCCACCATCACCTCGGATGCGGACGACTATGCCGCCGAGGTGGTCGCCGCGCTGAAGGCGGCGGGGCTGCGCGCGGAACTCGATCTGAGGAACGAGAAGATCAACCTCAAGGTGCGCGAGCACTCGCTGGCCAAGGTGCCGGTGCTGCTGGTGGCGGGCAAGAAGGAGGCGGCCGAACGCACCCTCTCCATCCGCCGCCTCGGCTCCAACGCCCAGTCCTCGGGCGCGCTCGACGAGGTCATCGCCGCGCTGGTGGACGAGGCGGTGCCGCCGGACCTCAAGCGCAAGGCGCTCAACGCCAAGGCGGCGTGAGGGGAGAAAACAGGACGGAATGAGAGAGGCGGGGCTTCGGCTTCGCCTTTCTTTTTGCGCTCAAACAAACACTGTTTACAAACACTGTTTGTTTGATTAGCCTCCAATCATCGAAAAAGGAGGTTCCCGTGGCATCGTCCAGCGCACTCAAGGCCCCGACCGATTCCCGCTACGCGCCCCTGACCGCCTATCTTCGGACCGTCAGCCAAACCCATATTGCGATGACGTTCGCGGAGATCGAGGCCCTGGTGGGCCATCCCCTCCCCGCCAGCGCCCGCCGACACCGCGCGTGGTGGAGCAACAATCCGAGCAACAGTGTTATCACCTGGGCCTGGCTGGCTGCCGGTTACAAGTCCGAGCAGGTCGATATGGAGGCCGGCCGCCTCGTCTTCCGGCGCGCGGAGGAGGAGGAACGGATCTCGGCCATCGCTGAAGCTGCTCCCGCTGCGGCCGCCGACCGCGCGAGCCTGCTGAAGGCGCTCTATGGGGCGCTCAAGGGTACCGTCACGGTCCCGGACGGGACAGACCTCACCGCGCCTACCGCGACCGACTGGCGGGCGGACCACTGAGATGGCACTGCCCATCCTGCTCGATACGTGTGCCGCCATCTGGATCGCCAATGGCGACAGGATCGCACCCGAGGCGCTGGAAAGGCTGGCCGACGCCCTCGAGGCGGGGCAATCGATCTTCATCTGCCCCATGACGGCCTGGGAGATCGGCCAGTTGGTGGCATCGCGGAAGATCGCGCTGGCGCAGTCGCCGGCCGCGTGGTTCCGGGCGCTCGTCGCCCTGCCCGGCGTCGCGCTCGCGGCCATGCCCCCCGAGGCTCTGGTTGAATCGTCTTTCCTACCGGACGAGCCCCCCCGCGACCCGGTGGACCGCATCATGATCGCCATGGCGCGCCATCACGGCTACCAGTTGATGACGCGCGACCGGCTCATCCTCGGCTTTGCCGCCCGCGGGCATCTTCAGGCCATCGCGTGCTGACCTACTTCTTCAGCGTCGCGAAATAGGCGGCAAGGTCCGCCGCCTCGGCGCGGGTGAGGGAGACCTGCGGCATCTGGGGATGCGGGTTCAAAAGGCGGAAGGCCAGCCAGGGGCCGGAAATGTCGGCTTCACACGCAGCGATGCTGGCGAAGGATGGGGGCGCCGCTTGCGGCGCTCAGGGGCGGGGTCCCGACCACATGGCAGCAGGCGTACCGGCGCCCGGCAATCGTCTGCCCGGCCGTGGCTCCGGCTCCGCCCGCCGCGCGCACTGGTCAGAATTTGTAGCCGATGCCCATGCGGATGGCCTGCTGGTTCAGGTCCTGCAGGATCGTGGAATTGGTGCCCACCGAGTTCTCGGAGCTGTCGAAGCCGGTGTAGCGATATTCGACGCGGGCGGTGAAGTGATCGGAGAGGGCCTGCTCGACGCCGGCCCCCACGGTCCAGCCCGGACGGGTCTCGCCATAGGCGTGGAACGGTTTTCCGAGCCGCCACAGATTGTTGAAGACATCGGCATAGGCGACGCCGCCGGTCACATAGATGAGCGTGCGGTCGAATGCATAGCCGAGGCGCGCGCGCAGCGAGGCCTGCCAGTTCTCCTCCACCGCATGGCCAAAGAGGTAGGAGACGAACGGGCTGGAGAAGGCTGAGGTGCCGGTGACGGCGGAGCCTTCGATATCGCCCTCGATCCCGAGCACGATGTGGTCCACCTGCCAGTTGAAGGCGGCATAGGCACCGCCCACGATGCCGTCGGCCCCGGTGGAATAGGCCGGGCATGTGGTGCGCGCCCAGTTGCAATCCTGGCCGCTCGCCTGCGCCCAGGCATATCCGACATCCAGGCCGACGGTGAAGCCGCTCCAGGAAAAGGTTGGCTGCTCCGCCGGCGGTGCCGCGAGGGCGCCCTGCGCGCCCCCCAGGGAGACGGCGAGCAGGCAAGCGAATGCGCGGGCGGAAGAACGAACGCGCATGGAAAGTCCTCAGGCGGGAGCCGAATGCAGAATGGTTGGCGCTGCTGCGACGCAGCGCGAGCAGCATGCAGGCCCACCTGCACCTGCCACAAGTCGGCAGGGCGCTTGAGCTGAACAGTTTCGCCCGGTGTGTCTTTTGGGAAACGCGCGCGTCGGCCCGAGCGGCCGATTACTTCTTCAGCGTCGCGAAATAGGCCGCGAGGTCGGCCGCCTCGGCGCGGGTGAGGGAGACCTGCGGCATCTGCGGGTGCGGGTTCAGCAGGCGGAAGGCCAGCCAGGCCGCCGAGACATCGCCGTCGCGGGCGGCGATGGCGGCGAAGGTGGGCGCATCGCTCGTGGCGCTCTGCGGAGCGGTGCCCACCACGTGGCAGCCGGCGCACCAGCGCTCGGCAAGCGCGCGCCCGGCCGACGCGTCGGCGGCGCGGGCGGAATTGGCGGCAAGCATCGGCAAGGCAACGACACCGAGCAGCGCGACGGCACCGGCCACGCGCGGAAGAAGGCGCACCATGGGAACCCTCCGGACACGGCGGCGGCCGGGCGTCACTTCGCCAGAACCTCCACCTCCTGATTCTTGCCGGCCTCGACCTTGATGTCGCGGCTGAAATTCTTGCCGTCCTTGCGGGCGATGACGGAATAGTCGCCTTCCGACAGCACGAAGGTCGGGAAGGCGCCGATCGATTCCTTGATGGTGTCGCCACCGGGCGTGATGACGGTCCACTGGGTGTCGGCCTGCGCCTCGCCGCGCGCCACCTTCACCAGCTTGAGGCTGATCTGCGCCGCCCGGTGGTGGACCGTGGCATCGGTGAGCTTGCCGGGCTGGACGATCACGTCCGCGCGCACCACGGCATTGGCGTCGCCGTAGGTCGAGACCACATGATAGGTGCCCTCCGGCAGCAGCACCACGTCGCCGGCGGCGGCGCCCCGGTAATAGGGCTGGCTGGAGGTGCGCCCCTGCAGGAACGAGCCCTCGAAGATGTCGAAGGTCAGCCTCTGGGCGGGGATCGGCTTGTCGTCCACGTCGGCGGCGAGGCGCAGGGCCCCGGCCGGCACGTCGAACGCCTGCCGGCGCGAGACCGGACCCATCTGCACCCGCTGCGCCGAGGTGGCGAAGCCGTAGGTGACGTGGACGATGTAGCCGCCCGGCGTGAGGAAGAAGACGGGCGCCGGCTCCGAACTCTCCGCCACCAGCGGGAAGGCGCCGGTGGAGGCCTCGGGCTGGTCGGCGAAGACGCGCCAGACGAGGCCGCGGGGAATGGCGCTACCCTCGGCGCCGAAACGCGCATAGACGCCAAGAGCCGCCTTGCCGGGCGGGGCCGGCGGCAGCACGGCATGGGGCTCGCGGCCGGGCTGGCCGGCCTGCGCGGTCGGGCCAGGCTGCCCGGGCGGCGGGGGCAGCCCCGGAGGCAGCCCTGTGGGCCGCACATTGGGCGGCGTCGCGAACGGCCCGGCCGGCGGGGGCGCCGTGGGCGGACCGAGGAATTGCATGGATTGCGCCGCGACCGGTCCCGCTCCCGCAACGAGACCCAGGGGCGCCATCACGGTCCAGAGACCCAGCGCAGCCATCCGCATCACACGCCTGGCCGCCTTCATCCGCTGCGCATCGGCGGATGGCCGGAGGCGGCGGAAGCGGGAGCAGGCGTGAGCGAAGCGGATCATGTGTCTTGACGTGCACAAAATTCGGGGCGGATTCAAGTCACCCCCTGCCCCGGCCTGCGGCCGGTTGCCGCCGCGCCCCCTCGGTTCCGTGGCGGGCGCCCCCTCTGTAGATTGCCCCGAAGCCTTTCATCGGAAACATTGCCCCATGACCGTTACCAGCCCCGAAACCATCGCCCTCCTCGCCGCCCGCCGCTCTTCCCGCGTGATCGATCTGGTCGCGCCCGGCCCCTCGGCGGAGGAGCTGGACACCATTCTCACCATCGCCGCGCGCGTGCCGGACCACGGCAAGCTCGCGCCCTGGCGCTTCATCGTGCTGGAAGGCGACGGCCGCGTCCGCGCCGGGGAGAAACTGGCGGAGGCGCTGGCGGCCTCCGACCCCGGCATCGCCGAGAAGCGGCTCGAGGACGAGCGCGCCCGTTTCCTGCGCGCCCCGCTGGTGGTGGCCGTGGTCTCGCGTGCCGCGCCGCATGTGAAGATCCCGGAATACGAGCAGCTGCTTTCGGCGGCGGCCGCCTGCCAGAACATCCTCGTCGCTTGCGCGGCGTTGGGCTACGGCGCCACCTGGCTCACCGAATGGACGACCTACGACGCCAACGCCCGCGCCGCGCTGGGCCTCGACGAGTTCGAGCGGTTCGTCGGCTTCATCTATATCGGCACCGCCACCCAGAAGCTGGAAGACCGTCCCCGCCCGGCGCTGGCCGAGGTGGTGACGCGGTTCTGATACCTCACCGCCGTCGTCCTCCGGCTTGACCGGAGGACCCATGGCGCCGTTGGCCCCAGCCGTCGTAAGCGTGCGCGGGTGGGCAGATGGGCCCTCCGGTCAAGCCGGAGGGCGACGGCGGGATGAGGCTCCAAAAGGCCGCCCTACCCCCGCGCCCCCTCACTCATCCGCCAGCGGATGCAGGTCGCGCACCATGCTCTTGAGGCGTTCGTCCAGCACGTGGGTGTAGATCTGCGTGGTGGAGACATCGGCATGGCCGAGCAGGGTCTGCACCACCCGAAGGTCCGCGCCGTGGGCCAGAAGATGGCTGGCGAACGCGTGGCGCAGCACGTGGGGGGAGAGCTTGGCCGGGTCGAGGCCGGCGGCCAGCGCCAGCTCCTTCAGGTCGCGCGCCGCCTGCTGGCGGGTCACGTATCCGCTCTCGCTGGAGGAGGGAAACAGCCAGCGCGACGCCTCAAGCCCCGCCGCTTTGCGCGCGTCGAGATAGGCCGCCATGGCCGCCCGCGCCGGCTCGGACAGCGGCACCAGCCGTTCCTTGCGGCCCTTGCCGGTGACGAGGATGGCATCGCCCTTCGCCCGCGCGGCGGCGGCCGGCAGCGAGACCAGTTCGGAGATGCGCAGGCCGCTGGCATAGAGCAGTTCGACCACGGCGGCGGTGCGGCGGCGCTTCAGCATCTCCGCACGGACCTTGCCGGCGGCCTCGCCCTCTGCCGCAAGAACTTCGGCCGCCCGCGCGTGGGCGGTGTCGATCAAGGTGGAGACCTCCTCCACCGTGAGCACCTTGGGCAAAGGGCGCCCGCGCCTCGGGCCTTCCAGCACGGCGGCGGGATCATCGCCCCGGTGCCCCTCGGCATAGAGAAAGCGGAAGAACTGGCGCACGGCGGAGAGGCGCCGCGCCACGGTGGTTGCCTTGTAGCCGCGGGCAGTGAGATCGGCGAGCCAGTCGCGGATGGCGGCGGTGTCGGCGCTCGCAAGGGCGCGGGGGGCGAGGAACTCGGCGAGGTCGCTGAGGTCGCGCCGGTAGGCGTCCAGCGTGTTGGCGCCCGCCCCGCGCTCCACCGCCTGCATGTCGAGGAAGAGCGCGAGCGGGCCCTGCGCGGCCGGGCCCGCGCCGGTCATTTGCCGATCTTTTCGGGGGCGACGGTGAAGGAGAGTTCCCGCTCCTGCGGCTCCACGCGGGTGGCGAGCGCCCAGAGCGCGGCGTAGCCGAGCCCGCCGAGCACGGCCAGCACCACCAGAATGCGGAAGAGCGTGGGCATCGCTGCCTCCTTCAGGTGCGGGCGCGAATCGCCCGCGGGCACCCCTCTCGCGCCAGAGGTGCCACGGCCCGCGCCGCCGTTCAACCCGAGGCGCCGCACCCATGCCCTTTGGCACCAGCGACGCAGGGTCACCTTGGACGGGCGGGGCGGCGGGTGCTTACCTGCGCCACCCAACGAGGAGGAAACGATGAGCGACATCTGGTTCAAGGCGGGCGAGGCGACGGTGCTGGCGGCGGACGGGCAGGTGACGGACGCCATGCCGGAAGTGCTGATCGGCTCGGTGCGCGGCCCGGTGGGTCAGGCCTTCGCCTCCATGATGGGGCAGGTGCAGGGCCACACCCGCATGTTCGTGGTGCGCGACCTCAACCAGCTGGTGCGCCCGGTGACCATGATGACCACCAAGGCCACCATCCACACCGCCGAATATGTGGACCTGCTCGGCGGCGTCGTGCAGGCGGCCATGGGCGACGCCATCGTTGATTGCGTCAGCGAGGGCATCATCCCCAAGGATCAGGTGGACGAGCTGGCCATGATCATCATGGTGTGGCTCGACCCGCGCTGCCCCGAGGACCCCAACCTCGACAAGGCCGACCTCTACCGCACCAATTACGAGGCGACGAAGCTCGCCATCTCCCGCGCGCTCAAGGGCGAGCCCTCCATCGACGAGCTGATCGCCAACCGCAAGAGCGTGAAGCACTACGCGCTCGAGGGTATCATCGAGTACTAAAGCCCGGTCACGCTGACGTTGCTGGAGCCGGACCTGCCGCTCGGCTAAGCTCCGGTTCCAGCCCGCGCATTCGGAGGGCGGAGCCGCCGATTTTTTTCGCAGCGGCTCCACTCATCCACCGCTTCGGGCGCCGCGTATCGAGAGTATGAATGCCGCCGAGCCCAGTCTCATCCTCGATCTGCCGAAGCCGCGTCGCACCCGACAGCTGCCGGATGGTGGCGTTCGTGTCGTGGGGGGGACGGCCATGAGCGTCCAACCCGTCGAGCCCCGGGTGGCATCCTCCGGCGCCGAGCTGAGCGCGATGATCGTCGCCATCGCCAGCCGCGCCGACCGGGAGGCCTTCGCCCGGCTGTTCCGCCATTTCGCGCCGCGGGTGAAATCCTACCTCGTGCGCAGCGGGCTCTCCGCCAATGCCGCCGAGGAGCTGGCGCAGGAGACCCTGCTGACGGTGTGGCGCAAGGCGGCCTATTTCGATCCGACGCGGGCCGCCGCCTCCACCTGGATCTTCACCATCGCCCGCAACCTCTCCATCGACCTCAAGCGCCGCGAGCGCTATGGTGATACCTATCAGGCCGAGACCCACGAGGACGAGGTGGACGAGACCTCGGGCGAGACCATCCTCATGACCGCCGAGCGGGAGGCGCGGGTGCGCGCCGCCCTCGCCAAGCTGTCGGAGGAACAGGCCACCATCGTCCGCCTCTCCTTCTTTCAGGAGAAGCCCCATTCGCAGATCGCGCAGGAGCTGGGCATTCCGCTGGGCACCGCCAAGTCGCGCGTGCGCCTTGCGCTCAACCGTCTGCGTTCCCTGCTGGAAGACCTGAAATGAGTGCTTCGACCCATCCCGGCACCGAGACCCTGCTGCGCTATGCGGCGGGCACGCTGCCGGCCGGTCCCCGCCTGCTGGTGGACGTCCATCTCGACGGCTGCCCCGAATGCCGCGCGACGGTGGGACGGTTGATGTCCGTCGGCGGCGCCCTGCTCGATAGCTGCGAACCCCTCGCTCTCGCCCCCGACGCGCTCGACCGCGCGCTGGCGCGGCTCGATGCCCGCCCCGTCTCCCGCAATCCCGCCGCGCTCCATCATGCGGAAGCCTCCGGCGCCCCGCGGCGCTGGCCGCTGCCCGAGGGGCTGAAGCTGCCGCCCGGCGTGGTGCTGCCACCGGCCATCGCGTCGCGCCGCATCGGCCGGCTGGTTCCGGTGGCGCCCGGGGTGCGGCTCGGCCTCGTGCATCTGGAGGAAGACCCGGACGCGCAGGTGCTGCTGTTCCGCATCGCGCCCGGCCGCGCCATCCCCCAGCACACCCATGCGGGGCTCGAATTCACCCACGTGATCTGCGGCGGCTTCAGCGACCCGAACGGCCATTACGGCCCCGGCGACCTCGTGGAATGCGACGCGGACATCGACCACTCCCCCCGCGTGGACGCCGATGGGGAATGCCTCTGCCTCGCCGCCTTCGACGGCCGCATCCGCTTCCGCGGCCTGCTGGGCATGGTGACGCGTCCGTTTCTCTGAGCAATTTGGCGCTGCCTTCGCTCAGGCGCCGCGCGGGCTCGGCTGGGCCGGGTGCGTTCGTGAAATCCGCAGCCGTCATCCCCCGGCTCGTCCGGGGGATCCACCCCATCGCCCATCCGCCTTCCGTCTTTCCGGAACCGCTCGGGCCGAGACGTGGATCGCCCGCACAAGGCGGGCGATGACGAGAGAGAAAACGCGCGGGCTTATTGGGGCCAACCCCTCAGAACTGCGTGCGGGTGACGCCCTTCTTCACCACCGCCAGCGCCTCGGTGAGGTCGCTCGCCAGCTCCGCCTTCTGGACGGGGCCGAGGAAGCGGCCCACCGGCACGGTGCGCTTGCCGCTGATGAGGGCGACATCCAGCGTCCCGTGCTCCTCGTCGTCCTCACGCCACAGCCGGGTCCAGAACGGGTTGAGCCGCGTGGTGGAGGGCCGTCCCGCCGCCGGCTCGCGGCGGATTTCCACGAGGCTCGGCGTGACGAGGATGTGCTCGCGCGCCCGCGCCGAGCGGAAGCTGGCGCGGAAGGCGATGTAGATCAAAAGCACATCCAGGCCGAAGAAACCGAAGATGGGCCAGGCGCCCATGGCGAGAAAGGCCGCGCCGGACACGAAGCTCACGGCGCCGATGCCCGCCATCACCCAGAAGAAGCCGCGCCTGGAGAGGGAGCGGTGCGGCGCGAGCGTGACCGCATAGACCACGGGCTCGTCTTGAGCCTGCGCGTGCGTCTCGGGTGCGCTGTCTCGGTCGCTGGTCTGGGGCATTGCTGGGCAGTATACCCGAAAAATGCCGCGCAGGATCACCCCGCCCAAACCCGCCGCCGTTCCGGAAGCCGAGAGCGTCTCGGCCCCGCGCCCTGCGCGCGTCACGAAGGGGGCTGAGAAAACCGCGAAAGCACCCGCCAGCCCGGTCGGTGCCGCCAAATCACCCCCACTCCAGCCGTCATCCCCCGGCTCGTCCGGGGGATCCGCTCCGCCGCGATCGGCCCGCCCGAAAGCCGGGAAGCGCTCGGTCGGAAGCGTGGATGGCCCGGAACACGGCAACAGCCGTGTTCCGCCTTTAGGAACGGAAGTCGGCAACAGCCGCCTTCCGGACAAGCCGGGCCATGACACCGCAGGGGGCGGCAAGGCGGCCACTTTAGTCAAGCCGGCCAAGCGGGTCCGTGCAGCTCCAGCTCCGCCGCCCTCCCTCCCCCGCCGCAACAAGGCGGTGGCCAATGCGGCGGCGGCGGTGCATGGACGCACGGTCTCGCCTTGGTCCGACGCCGAGATCACCGAGGCCTTCACCCGCTTCGAGGCGCAGGACCCCGAGCCGAAGGGCGAGCTGGACCATTCCGACGCCTTTACCCTGCTCGTCGCCGTGGTGCTCTCCGCCCAGGCCACCGACACCGGCGTGAACAAGGCGACCAAAGGTCTTTTCGCGGCTGCCGCCACCCCCGCCGCCATGCTGGCGCTGGGTGAGGATCAGGTGGCGCACCACATCCGCACGCTGGGCCTGTTCCGGGGCAAGGCGAAGAACGTGGTGGAGCTGTCCCGCCTGCTGCTGGAGCGCCATGCCGGCGTGGTGCCCAAGGATCGCGAGGCGCTGGAGGCGCTGCCCGGCGTCGGGCGCAAGACGGCGAACGTGGTGCTGAACATCGCCTTCGGCGTGCCCACCATCGCGGTGGACACCCACCTCTTCCGCGTCGCCAACCGCACCGGCCTTGCCCCCGGGGCGACGCCGCTGGCGGTGGAGCTGGGCCTGGAAGCGCGCATCCCCGACCGCTTCAAGCTGCACGCCCACCACTGGCTGATCCTGCACGGCCGCTACATCTGCAAGGCGGCCAAGCCCGCCTGCGGGCGCTGCCTCATCGCCGATCTGTGCCGCTGGCCGGACAAGAACTTCTGAGGGCATTCGGTAGGGAAGCCCCCTGCCGACCGCCCGCCCCTCTCACAGCCGGCTGAGCAGCTCGGCCTTCTTGGTGCTGAACTCCTGGTCGCTGAGGATGCCCTTGGCGTGCAGGTCGGCCAGCTTCTCGATGGCCGAGATCACCTCGTTCTGGCCCAGCGGCTGCGGGCTGCCGAAGGATTGGGGCTGCTGCTGCGGAGCGTCGTACACCGGCGGCGGGGCATAGGACGGCGCCTGCGGCGCGTAAGCCGGGGCCTGCGGCGCGCCGCTGACGATGGGCAGGCTGGAGACGAACACCGTGCCGTACTGGCTGGTGAAGGTGAGGCTGCCCGATCCGCCCTGCTGCTGGGAGAAGCCGCCGATCTGGTGATCGAGGCTGTCATAGACCGTCACCTGCCCGTTCAGATCGATGGCGAGGCGCCGCGCGCCGGGAAAGTAGGCGTAGCGCACGCCGTTCTGGGCGCCGGTGCTGGCCGGTTGGCCGAGATCGGCCGGCCACCAGTTAAAGCCGCCGGAAGCCTCCGGCACGAACAGGCTGGGCTGGTTGCCGCCCATGCTGCCCCCGAGGCTTCCGCCGAATCCGCCGCCGCCGCTGGTCTGCCACTGGCCGCCGCCGGAATACCCGCCCCCCTGGCTCTGCGACTGGAAGCTGCCGGTCTGGGTGAGGCCGGGCTGGCTGGCGACGAGGTTCGACAATTCGCTGCACAGGCCGTCCACGCGGCCCTTCAGGTAATTGTTGAACATATCCGAGACCATGGTCATCCCGCCGGCCATCCACTGGCCGGAACCGCCGAATTCGGGATGGCTGAACTGGGCCATGGTGCCGTTGCCGGCGATCACCGAGAACAGCATGGAGGTCACCGCATCCGGGCTGAAGCCGGTGCGCTGGGAAATGGCGTTGATGGCCGCCTGGCCTTCGGGCGAGAGCTGGGGCATGGGGGCTCCTATGGGGCTCCTGATGTCGGTCGATCCCGCAGGCGCGGTATGGCGCAAGCGTGTCGGTGTCGAGGCTTGTTCTATCACGCCTTGCGGACAGTTCCCCGACACACTTCGCCGAGCCGGCGCAGGGCAGCCATGCCGAAGGGGGATGCGCCTACGGCTGGTGGCCGAACAGCTTGCCCTTCTCCGCCCACAGCACGAACACCAGCGCGACGGCCCCGAGCACCATGTAACCGAGGCTCAGCGGCATCACGGTGCCATCGAAATGGCTGCCGACGACGAAGCCCAGCACGGCCGCCATGAGCGTCGTGAAGCCTCCGATGAAAGACGAGGCGGTGCCCGCCACCGCGCCGAGCGGCTCCATGGCCATGGAATTGAAGTTCGGCACCGTGAGTGCGAACAGGAACTGCCCCGCCGCCACCAGGGCGCAGAACAGGATCAGCGGCGGCTTGCCGTCCCAGATCAGGCTGGAAGCCACCATCAGCGCCCCGGCGGCGATGAAGCCGAGGATGCCGGCATGGGACAGCCGCCGCATGCCGAGCCGGTGGACCAGGCTGGCATTGAGGAAGGAAGCCACCGCCATGATGCCCGCCACCGCCGCAAAGGCGATGGGGAAGAGGTTGCCGAGCCGGTAGACGTCGGTCTGGAACACCTGCGAGGCCGAACCCACATAGGCCATCAGCGAGCCCATCATCAGCCCGATGGCCACCGCATAGCCCACCGAGCGGCGCGTGGTGAGCGTGAGCTTCGCGGCCTTGCCGATGGAGCGCAGCGAGAAGGGGATGCGGTATTCGGGATGCAGCGTCTCCGGCATCCGGACGCCGAACCAGACGAACAGCGCGAGCGCCAGCAGCAGCATGGCGACGAAGATGAGGTGCCACGAGCCGAAAAGGAGGATGAGGCTGCCCAGCGCCGGCGCGATGATGGGGACGGTGAGGAACACCATCATGCTCAGCGACATGATCCGCGCCATGTCGCGCCCCTCGAAGCGGTCGCGCACGATGGCGATGGCCAGCACCCGCCCCGCCGCCGCGCCCGTGCCCTGGATCAGCCGGGCGACGATGAGCACGTCGAAATCGCGGGTGAACAAGGCAAGGAGGCTGCCCGCCGCATAGATCGCGAGGCCGGCGAACAGAATGGGGCGGCGCCCCAGCACGTCGGAGATGGGGCCGTAGAAGAACTGGGCGCCGCCGATGCCGATGAGATAGGCATAGACCATCACCTGCACGTGATTGGGATTGTCCAGCGCGAAATCGGCCCGGATGGCGCCGAAGGCGGGTAGCAGATTGTCGATGGAAAAGGCGGTCATGCCCATGAGCAGGGCGATGAGCGCCACGAACTCCACGAAACCGGGCCCCTGGAAGGCCGGACCGTGGGCGCCGGGCTTCCCGGGCGCGGCACCGCGCGGCGTGGCAGAAGCGGAGGCCGGCGCCGGCGCGCGATGGGGCTGTGACATGACAGGCTCGGGCGTTGGCGTGTCCCGCAACAGACACGGACATTTCAGGACGGGCGCCGGCAGGAGAGGAGCCGGCAGAACGGCGGGCGCGCGCTGGCGCGCACTCCTCATAGGCGATGGGCGGGGCCAAGAGAAGCCCGGCGGCGCGCCCGGCGGACACCCGAAGGTCGCGTTTCCCCTGTTGCGCCGCATCCTTTCGGTGCGCACGGGCTTCGTGTATAAGCCCGCCTTCCGATCCCGCGAACACAAGAGGAACGCCGGAGGCGCACCAGCGGGACGGACCGGACCGGACAACCGGCCGGCCTTATGCAAATGGAGAGTCAAATGGTGACCCGCCCGCAGTCCGCTCCCGTCCCTGGCGCCGAGGCTTCCCGCCGCGCCGAAGGCTGGCGTCCGGATAGCTGGCGATTTTATCCCGGCCTCCAGATGCCCAATTATCCCGACAAGACGCAGCTGGAAGAGGTGGAGCACAAGCTCGCCTCCTACCCTCCGCTTGTTTTTGCAGGTGAGGCGCGCCGCCTGAAGGCCGAGATCGCCAAGGTCGCCCGCGGCGAGGCCTTCCTCCTGCAGGGCGGCGACTGCGCCGAGAGCTTCGACGAGCATTCGGCCGACAACATCCGCGATTTCTTCCGCGTCTTCCTGCAGATGGCGGTGGTGCTGACGTTTGCCGGCGGCTCGCCGGTGGTGAAGGTCGGCCGCATCGCCGGGCAGTTCGCCAAGCCCCGGTCCTCGGACACCGAGACCGAGAACGGCGTGACTCTGCCCAGCTACCGCGGCGACATCATCAACGACATCGCCTTCACGGAAGCCGCCCGCATCCCGGACCCGCGCCGGCAGCTCGAGGCCTACCGCCAGTCGGCGGCGACGCTCAATCTTCTGCGCGCCTTCGCCAATGGCGGCTATGCCAACCTCGCCAACGCCCACGCTTGGATGCTGGGGTTCGTGAAGGATTCGCCCCAGTCCTCGCGGTATCAGGAACTGGCGAACCGGATCACGGAGGCGCTGGACTTCATGCGCGCCTGCGGGATCGATCCCAAAAGCCATCCCGAGATGAGCTCGACGGATTTCTTCACGAGCCACGAGGCGCTCCTGCTGGGTTACGAACAGGCCCTGACCCGTGTCGATTCCACCTCGGGCGACTGGTACGCGACTTCCGGCCACCTCCTGTGGATCGGCGACCGTACCCGCCAGCCGGACCATGCGCATGTCGAGTACTTCCGCGGCATCCGCAACCCGATCGGCATCAAGTGCGGGCCGTCGATCTCGCCGGAAGGCCTCATCCGCCTGCTGGACATCCTCCAGCCGGACAACGAGGCGGGCCGGATCACGCTGATCTGCCGCTTCGGTGCCGACAAGGTGGGCGACTACCTGCCGGGCCTCATCCGCGCGGTGGAGAAGGAAGGCCGCACCGTGGCGTGGTCGTGCGATCCCATGCACGGCAACACCATCAAGGCCGCCTCCGGCTACAAGACCCGCCCGTTCGAGCGGGTGCAGTCGGAGATCCGCTCCTTCTTCGACATCCATGCGGCCGAGGGCACCTTCGCCGGCGGCGTGCATCTGGAGATGACGGGCAAGAACGTCACCGAATGCACCGGCGGCGCCCGCGCCATCTCGGACGAGGACCTGCGCGACCGCTACCACACCTTCTGCGATCCGCGCCTCAACGCCGAGCAGGCCATCGAGACCGCCTTCCTGGTGGCCGAGCTGCTCAAGCGCGAGCGCCTCGCCCGCGGCCGGCCGCAAGTGGAGGCGGCGGAGTAATCCGCCGCGTCCACAGACGCGACAAAGTCGAAGCCGCGGAGTGATCCGAGGGTTCTTCCAGGAAAGAGACTGAACGGCGGGCCTCGGCCCGCCGTTCTTCGTTTTGGGCCCAGAGACGGCCTCTCCGCCTAAGGGCGGGAAGGCGTGTTCGTCACCCCCTCATCACGCCGCCAGCCCCTTGGCCAGCTCCATGGCCTGCCGCTCGAACAGGCGGCGGTAGAGGCCGCCCTCGCGGCGGACCAGCGCGTCGTGGTCGCCCTCCTCCACGATGCGGCCCTTGTCGAACACCATCAGGCGGTCGAGAGAACGCACGGTGGAGAGCCGGTGAGCGATGACGAGGGTGGTGCGCCCCACCATCAGCCGCTCCATGGCGTCCTGGATCGCCGCTTCTGATTCCGAATCGAGGCTGGAGGTGGCCTCGTCCAGGATCAGGATGGGCGCATCCGCGAGGAAGGCCCGGGCAATGGCGATGCGCTGGCGCTCGCCGCCGGAGAGCTTCACGCCCCGCTCGCCCACCAGCGTGCCGTAGCCGCGCGGCAGGCGTCCGATGAAGTCGGCCGCATTGGCCAGCTCCGCCGCCCGCCGGATCTCCTCGAACGAGGCGTCCGGCCGGGCGTAGGCGATGTTCTCCATCAGCGACCGGTGGAACAGCACCGGTTCCTGCTGCACCACGGCGATGGCGCGCCGCAGGGAGCCCTGCGTGACATCGCGCACATCCTGCCCGTCCACGGTCACCCGGCCGGCGGTCACGTCGTGCATGCGCTGGATGAGCTTCACGAACGTGGTCTTGCCCGAGCCCGAGTGCCCCACGAGGCCCACCCGCTCCCCCGCCGGAATGGTCACGGAGAGGTTCTCGTAGAGGGGCTTGGCGTGGCCGCCATAGTGGAAGGTCACGTTCTCGAACGCGATCGTGCCCTCCTCCACCTTGGCCGGCACCGCCTGCGGGGCATCGGAAACGCCGACCTTCTGGTGGTGGATCTCCACCAGTTCCTCCAGCTCGTTCAGGGAGCGCTGGAGATTGTGGACGTGCATGCCGATGTCACGCAGGTAGGAGTGGATCACGAGGTAGGAGGTGAGCACATAGGCCACATCGCCCGCGCTCGCCTGCCCCTGATGCCACAGCACCAGTGCCGTGCCGATGATGGAGGCCTGAAGCGCCACCAGCGCCAGAAGCTGTGCCGTGCCGGCCCAGGTCGCCGCCATCCAGGTGCGGTAGGTGCGGGCGTTCCACTTGCCGAGCACCCGCGTCAGCCGCTCCTCCTCGCGGGCCTCCGCGCCGGTGCCCTTCACCACGGCGTTGCAGCCCACGGCATCCGCCAGCACGCCGCCCACGCGGGTATCCCAGGCATTGGAGAGCCGCGCCGCCGGGGCGACGAAGTTGACCGACAGGGCGAGCGTGAGCCCGATGAAGGCCACCGCCCCCACCGCCACCACCGCGCCCAGCACCGGCCAGTTCAGGCCGAGCAGCAGCGCCGTGCCGGCGAGCGCCACCAAGGAGGGGAAGAGCGCCACCAGCAAGGTGTCGTGCAGCACGTCGAGGGACCACATGCCGCGCGAGATCTTGCGCACGGTGGAGCCGGCGAAGGTGGAGGCATGCCAGTCCGAGGAGAAGCGCTGCACCCGCGCGAAGGCATCCGCCGCCAGGTCCGCCATCATGCGCAGCGTTAGCCGCACGATGACCGTGTAGGCGACGTGGCGGGCACTGACCATGATGACGCCGAGCCCGACCATGGCGAGGAAGGCCATGGTGGCGATGTGCCAGGCCATCTCCCGGTCGGCCAGGGACAAGGCGTCGATGAGCCGGCCGGCGAACAGCGGCACCAGCACTTCCGCCAGCGTGGAGACGAGGATCGCCGCCATGGTGGCCGCGATGATGCCCTTCCGCTTCGCCCAGTGGGCAAAGAGGAAGCCGAAGATGGCGCGGAACGACAGCCCGCGCTTGTGGGTCTGGAACAACGACATGACACGATCCGGCCGCGCCGCAAGGGGCGCCAGGGCCGGTCCCTGATTCGAACGGGGACGCGCGGCGCAATCGGCCGCGAAGTGGGAAGGCACGGGCGTCGGCAGGCCCCCGCCCGCGCAACAGCGCAGTCAGGCGGCGGACCGCGGGCCCTTGGTTGTGCCGGGAGCTAGCGGCGAGAGCCTGGCTGGCGGGGAACCACATCCGTGAAATGGGCGCGGCGCAGGATGCCGCGCGGTACGGCAGGGGTGGAGAACATGGTCGTGCTCATGAACGGTACCCCTCCCTTCCGGATGTGAATTCCGCACGGCCCCGGAACGGGGCGGCGCCTGCAGTATGGCCGGCCGATCTGCCGCGGACCAGACCCTTTCGCAGGCGGCCATCAGACGCTAAGGTCGCGGCGCTTTTTTGGACAAGCATGGGCGGAACCATGGCGGACACCGGCATTCCCCACTTCTGCAACGACCTCGGCGTCACCGTCATCGAGGTGGGCAGCAAGGAATTCATGTGCATCGGTGCGAAGCCGCCCTTCGACCATCCGCACATCTTCATCGACCTCGGCGACGACGACGAGCACGTCTGCCCCTACTGCTCCACGCTCTACCGCTACACCCCGGCCCTCGGCGCCGGCGAGGCGAAGCCGGAAGCGGCGGTGTGGCACGACGAGCCAGTGGCCAAAACCGCCGCCTGAGTCGGTCTAATCGCAGCATAAAATCCCTCTGGCCCTACGCCCCGCTCTTCGGGCCTGACCGAGGCGGCCTGATCGCCGCCGCAATGAAAGACTATCCGGCCGGCTCCTTCACGGAGCCGGGTCCTGCCATGGCCGATCCCATCCCTTTCCGGGCGAAACCCCGCACCGCCGCGCGCAGCGCCGTGGTGGTCGGAGCGGGCATCGGCGGGCTCGCCTGCGCCATCGCCCTGCGCCGCGCCGGCCTCACCGTCCAGGTGGTGGAACAGGCGCGCAAGCTGCGCGAGGTGGGCGCGGGGCTCCAGCTGACCCCCAACGCCACCCGCATCCTCCGCGACTTCGGCCTGCTGCCGCGCCTCGAACAGGTGGCGGTCACGCCGCGCTCCCTCGATGTGCGCAGCGGCGCCAGCGGCGCCACCATTACCCGCGCCCATTACGGCCCGGCCGCCTCGCGCTATGGCGCGCCTTTCCTCGTGGTCCACCGCGCCGACCTGCAGAATCTCCTCGCCGAGGCGGCGGAGGCGGAGGGCGTGTTGATCGCGCTCAATTCCGAACTCACCGCCGTGGAGCCGGCCTTCGGCGGCGTGCGGGCGGTGGTGAAGCAGGGCGAGAACCTCATTGCCCACGGGGCGGACATCCTCGTCGGTGCCGATGGCGTGCGATCGGCGGTGCGGGCGCATCTCGGCGTCGCCAGGCCACCGGTGTTCGCCCAGCGCCTTGCCTATCGCGCCACCATCCCCGTTCCGGCCCGCCATCCGCCGGACGTGCGGCTCTACATGGGGCGCGATGCCCATCTCGTGGTCTATCCGGTCAAGGGCGGGGCGACGCTGAACCTCGTCGCCATCGTCAAGCATACCGAGCCGGTTGCCCGCTGGAGCGCGCCGGGTGATGGTGCTGCCGTCCACGCCGCCTTCGCCGACTGGGCGCCGGAGGTGCGCGAGCTTTTGAAGGCGGCGCCGCATTTCCTGTGCTGGGGCCTCTACGACATCGATCCCCTGCCCCGCTGGAGCACCGGGCGCGTGACGCTGCTGGGCGATGCCGCCCACGCCATGCTGCCCTTCCTCGCCCAGGGCGCGGCGCAGGGCATCGAGGATGCGGCGGCCCTTGCCCGCGCCCTCCAGAAAGAAACCGACGCCGCCACCGCCCTCAAGGCCTACGAGGCCGAGCGCCTCGGCCGCACCGCGCGCATCCAGTCCGAGGCGCGGCGCAACGGCATGGTCTACCACCTCTCCGGCGCCCCCCGCCTCGCCCGCGACCTGGTGCTGCGCCGGCAAGGCGCCGCGCTGCTGGATCGGTATGGGTGGATTTATAAGGTGTGAGGGCAGACGGCTGGGTTGTTCCGCGCCGTCCACGCCTCCGTTGATCTCGGGTGTCATCGCCTCGAACCGCCCGCGCCCCCTCTCCCCTTGCGGGAGAGGGCTGGGGTGAGGGGTATCGGGCCGCCAAACCAGCGCCGGGACAAATTGAGGGACCTCCCCCTCACCCCCAACCCCTCTCCCGTAGGGGGAGAGGGGAGACCCTGCGGCGGCACTGGCTCTCAGCCCCCCGCTGGACCTTCCGCGCGGGCCATGCTATCCGCCCGCCTTTCTCGTGAGGGACTTATGGGCCTTCGGCTTCAGCGACGACGACAGGACACCGTGCGCCTCCGTGCGCGCGCCGTCACGCCTGCCTGAAGCCGGCCCGCCGAACTTGCGGGCCATCTGCCCTGCCCTGCGAGTTTCCCCCATGACCGAGCTTCCCCTGACCATCGCCGTCGAGACGGCGGCCGACGACGCGGCCATCGACCGGCTGCATGAGCGCACCTTCGGCCCCGGCCGGTTCGCCCGCACCGCCTTCCGCATCCGGGAGCAGACGGGGCACGAGCGCGCCCTTTCCTTCACCGCGCGGGTCGGCACCATGCTGGTGGGATCGGTGCGGCTGACGCGGATCAGCATCGGCACCACGCCCGCGCTGCTCCTCGGCCCGCTCACGGTGGAGCCGCCGTTCCAGTCGGTGGGCATCGGCGCGCGGCTGATGGAGCACGCCCTCGACGTGGCGCGGCAGCAGGGCCACCGGCTCGTCGTGCTGGTGGGGGACGAACCCTATTACGCCCGCTTCGGCTTCCGCCGCGTGCCCTTCGGGCAGGTGACGCTGCCCGGCCCGGTGGACCCCGGCCGCCTTCTCGTCGCCGAACTCAGCGACGGCGCCTTTGCCGGCGTCTCCGGCATGGTCAGCGGCAGCCGCTGACACGCATCGGTTACGCCCTTGGTCTAAGGCACAACTGGCGGGGCGGCTCGCGCTCCGTTAGCGTGGTATCGAGATGCGAAACGGTTCAGCAATGCGCTGACGAACCGGGGAGGACGGCGCCGCCACGGTGCCGCCAAAGGCGTTCCCGCGCACCGCATCCGCGATGGAAGAGGGAGGAAGGATGATGACGTCTGGGATCATGCGGCACTCGCGCGCCCTGTTGGCGGCGGCGGCGATCGGCGCGCTTCTGGCGGGCGCGGCCCGGGCCGAAGACACCTCGGTGAAGCTCGGCGTGCTCAACGACATGTCCGGCGTCTACGCCGACATCTCCGGGCCCGGCTCGGTGGTCGCGGCGCAGATGGCGGCCGACGACTTCATGGCCAAGAACAAGGGCTTCAAGGTCGAGGTCGTGGGCGCCGACCACCAGAACAAGCCGGACGTGGGCGCCTCCATCGCCCGCAAGTGGTACGACCAGGAGAATGTGGACGCCGTCATGGACGTCACCACCTCCTCGGTGGCGCTGGCGGTGAGCGACATCACCAAGGAGAAGAACAAGATCTTCCTCGTCTCGGGCGGCGGCACCTCCGACCTCACCGGCGCCAAGTGCTCGCCCAACACGGTCCACTGGACCTACGACACCTGGGCGCTGGCCAACGGCACCGGATCGGCCCTCACCAAACAGGGCGGCTCGCCGTGGTTCTTCATCACCGCCGACTACGCCTTCGGCGCGGCGCTGGAGCGCGACGCCTCGGCGGCGGTGAAGGCGGCCGGCGGCAAGGTGGCGGGCAGCGTGAAGCACCCGCTCTCCAACACCGACTTCTCCTCCTTCCTGCTGCAGGCGCAGTCCTCCGGCGCCAAGGTCATCGGCCTCGCCAATGCCGGCAACGACCTCATCACCGCGGTGAAGCAGGCGTCCGAGTTCGGCATCACCCAGGGCGGCCAGCAGCTCGCCGGCCTGCTCATCTTCTCGTCCGACGTGAAGGCCCTCGGCCTGCAGGCGGCGCAGGGCCTCGTGCTCACCGACGCCTTCTACTGGGACCTGAACGACGACACCCGCGCCTTCTCCAAGCGCTTCGGGGCCAAGTTCAACGGCAAGATGCCCACCAGCGCCCAGGCCGGCGTCTATTCCAGCGCCATGCACTATCTGAACGCCATCAAGGACGCCAAGACCAAGGACGCGCCCAAGGTGATGGAGCAGATGCGCGCCACGCCGATCAATGATCCGCTGTTCGGCAAGGGCGAGATCCGCATCGACGGCCGCGCCATCCACCCCATGTACCTCCTGAAGGTGAAGAAGCCCGCCGACAGCAAGGGCGAGTGGGACCTGTTCGAGGTCGTCTCCACCATCCCCGCCAACGAGGCCTTCCGCCCCCTCAAGGACGGTGGCTGCCCGCTGGTGAAGTAAGCCGCAGCGCTTAAAGGGCCGGCGCCGCCTCGCGAGGGCGGCGCCGGCTTTTTTTGTTTCTGGCCAGGGACATCAACAGGTCAGGCCGGTTTTCGGCCGAACTGTTGCAAGGGGAGCCACCTCACCGCGCCAGCCCCACCGCCCCCGCGAGCACCGCGGCCATGGCGAGGTCGGAGACCATGGCGATGGTCTCGGTGCGGTTCTTCTCCGGCCGCAGCGCGTGCTTCACCCCGGCGAGGAAATAAAACAGCCCGCCGCCCACCGCCGCCGGCACGAGGAAGGCCGGGAAGACGAGGGAGAGGAGGCCGAGGAGGCCGAAGGCGAGGTTGGCGAAGCCCAGCTCCTGCACGATCACCTGCGCCTTGGGATCGGCGATCTCGAAAATGGTCTGCGCGGTAAAGGCCGGCTGCGTCACCTGCTTCAGCCCGGCAAGGCCGAGCCGCGCGCCGACGCCCCAGACCACGAACCACTTCAGCACCAGCGCCGCCACCGGCCCGCCCGCCACCAGCGCCTCGATCAGCACGCTGGCGAGCGGGGCGATCAGCATCAGCACGAGGATGGCGGCGAGATACATGGGGTGGTGTCCCTCTGGGCTACGGCGTCCGTGGCGCTCCCGACAACATCTTAGGACGAGGATCGGCGCGCCGAAGCCCGCCGTCCTCCTTCAATCGAGCCCCGCAGCGACAGGACACAGGCCGCCCGCCATGCGTGAAGCCCGGACACCCCGCCTCATGGCGGGTGCGCCCCTCACGACGCCTTCGTGCGCAGCGTCACCAGCTCTTCGGCGGCGGTGGGATGCACGGCGATGGTGCGGTCGAAATCGGCCTTGGTCGCCTTCAGCCCCAGCGCCACGGCGGCGAGCTGGATCATCTCGGACGCCGCATCGCCCATGATGTGGACGCCGAGCACCTGGTCGGTTTCCGCGTCCACCACCAGCTTCATGAAATCGCGCGTCTCGCGGCCCGAGAGGGTCGCCTTCAGCGGGCGGAAGCTGGTCTTGTAGATGTCCACCGGCCGGCCGGCGGCCCGCGCCGCCTCTTCCGTGCAGCCCACCGTGCCGATCTCCGGCTCGGAGAAGACGGCGGTCGCCACCAGCGAATGGTCCACCGTCCACGGCTTGTTGCCGAACACCGTATCGGCGAAGGCGTGGCCCTCGCGGATGGCGACGGGGGTCAGGTTGATGCGGTTGGTGATGTCGCCCACCGCATAGATGGAGGGCACGTTGGTCCGGCCCTGCGCGTCCACGATCACCGCGCCCAGCGGGTCGAGGGCGACGCCCACCGCCTCAAGGCCCAGATTGCGGGTGCTGGGAATGCGGCCGATGGCGAGCATCACCTCGTCCACCTCCAGCTCCGCGCCGTCGGAGAGCACCACGCGCTTGCCGCCGGAGACGGCCTCGATGGAGGCGAGCGTCTTGCCGCTGACCAGCTTGATGCCGGCGCGGGTCATCTCCATCTCCAGATGCTCGCGCACCTCCATGTCGAAGCCCCGCAGCACCTTGTCGCCGCGATAGACCAGCGTCACCTCGGCACCCAGCGACCGGAACAGGCCGGCGAACTCCACCGCGATGTAGCCCGCGCCCTGGATCAGGATGCGGTCGGGGAAGCTCCTGAGGTTGAACGCCTCGTTGGAGGTGATGGCGAGATCGCAGCCGGGAATCTGCGGCCCCAGCGCGGGATGGGCGCCGGTGGCGAGCAGGATGTGGCGCGCCGCCACCTCCTCCCCGGTGGCGAGGATGCGCACCAGATTCGGCCCCGCCACCACCGCGCGGGAGGCGACGATCTCCACCCCGGCGGCCTCGGCATTGCGCTTGTAGATGGCTTCGAGCCGGGCGATTTCCTTGTCCTTGTTGGCGACGAGGGTCAGCCAGTCGAATTCGGGCGCGCTCACCCGCCAGCCGAAGCCGGCCATGTCGTCGATGTCGTGGGCATAGCGGCCGGCATAGACGAACAGCTTCTTGGGCACACAGCCACGGATGACGCAGGTGCCGCCCATGCGGTATTCCTCCGCCATCATCACCTTCGCGCCATGCTGGGCGGCGATGCGGCCGGCGCGCACGCCCCCCGAGCCGCCGCCGATCACGAACAGGTCCACCTCGCGCTGTGTCATGTAATGGCTCCCGCCAGATCCCGATGCGTGGCCGTGGCTTGAAGGAGCCGCGCCGGGGCGTCAAGCAAAGTCGGCGTGGGGTGGCCGCTTGCCGCCTCTGCACATAGGTGCTTCAACGCGGCATTGAATACGGACGCCATGCACGAAACCGAGATTCCTCCGCTCTGGCTGAAGCGCGCCCCCGTTGCGGCGGGCCGCGCGGGCTTCGCCTTGCCCGCCGTGCTGCGGCTGCGCGCCCGGCGCGGGGCCCTCGCCATCGTGCTGGCGGGCGAGGGGGCGGACGGGCCCCTGCCCTTCACCTTCGCCACCGACACAGGTGCGATGGCGGGCGAGACCCTGCTGCCCGGCGTGCCGACGGTGGCGCTGGTGCCGGCCGGGGCCACGCGGATCGAGGTCGCGGGGGCGCCGCCCGGGTTCCGGCTCGGCTATTATCCGGTCCACAAGGTGGCTTTGAAGCTGCACGCCTTCGCCAACGGCCGCTTTGAAAATCTCGGCCTGCCGCGCCGCTGGAAGGCGGCCGGGGCCGCTGCCCGCACCCTGCGCGGGGCGCTCCATGCCCTCGTCTCCGCTTCGCCGGCCCGCCGCCGGGCCGAGGCGGCGCGCTATCGCGCCTTCCGCGCCCGCTTCGTCGGCGATTTCGCCGAGGTGCCCGCGCCCGGTGCCGCGCCCCGGCTGAGCCTACTCACCGATGGCGGCGGAGCCGGCGCGGGCGATCTTGCCGCCTGCGCCGCCGCGCTCGCAGCACAGACCGACCGGACCTTCGAGTGGGTGGTGGCCCTGCCGCCGGACGCGCCGCCCGCCCTCGCCAAGGCCGCCACCGGCGCGCGCGTGGTGACGGCAGAGGGCGGCCCCGCCCATCGCCTCGCCGCCGCGCTCACCGCTGCCGAGGGCGGGCTGGTGCTGTTCCTCGACGCCGCAGCGCAGCCCACCCGCGATGCCGTTGCGCTCATTCGCGATGCCTTTGCGCGGCACCCCGATTGCGCCCTCGCCTATGCCGACGAGGAGCGGCTGGACGACGACGGCGCGCCGCTCCATGGCGTCTACCATCCCGCCTTCAACCGGCACCTGATGGAGGCGTCCGGCTATCTCCGGCGCTTTGCCGCCCTGCCCCGCGCCGACGCGCTGCGCCTCGGCCTTGATGCAGCCGCAGGGCCAGCCGCCGTGTTCGACCTGCTGCTGCGCCATGCTTCGACCCTGCCCGAAAGCGGCATTCGCCATGTGCCGCGCGTGGCGGTGGGGCTGAAAGGCCATCCGCCCGGCTTCGCGCCGGAGGAGATCGCGCCGGCCGCCGATGCCCTCGCGCGGCTGCGCGGTGTCGAGGTCGAAACCATCGGCCGCCACCTGCGCCCGCTCTATCCCACGCCCACGCCAGCCCCGCTCGTCTCCATCGTCGTGCCCACCCGCGACCGTGCGGCGCTGCTCGCCGTGGCGCTGCGCTCGCTCATCGCGCGCACGGCGTACCGGGCGTTCGAGATCATCGTCGTGGACAACGGCTCGGTGGAGCCGGCGACCTTCGCTCTGTTCGACGAGATCAAGGCCCTGTGGCCGGCGACGCGCGTGGTGCGGGACGACGGCGACTTCAACTTCCCCCGCATCTGCAATCTCGGCGTCGATGCGGCGCGGGGCGAGATGATCCTTCTCCTCAACAACGACGTGGAGGTGATCGAGGCGGGCTGGCTGGACGAGATGGTGGCCCTCGCCTCGCTGCCCGGCGCGGGCGTCGTGGGGGCGAAGCTGCTGTTTCCGGATCGCACGGTGCAGCATGCGGGTGTCATCGCCGGGCTGTTCCGCTACGCCGACCACTGGTTCGCCCACAGCGCCGCCGACGCGCCGGGCTACGAGGACCGCCTTCTGGTGCGGCAGAACCTGTCCGCCGTCACTGCTGCCTGCCTGCTCATCCGCCGCGACGTGTGGGACGCCATCGGGCCGCTGGACGCCGTGCGCTTCGCCGAGGATTGCAACGACATCGACTTGTGCCTGCGCGCGCGGCGGGCGGGCTTTGAGGTGGCGTGGACGCCCTTCGCCACCCTCCTCCATTACGAATCCGCCTCGCGCGGCAAGAAGCGCTCGCGCGAGCACCGGGCGCGGCTGAAGGCGCAGCGGGCGCGCATGGAGGCCATCTGGCACACCTCCACGCTGGTGGACCCGCACTACAGCCCGAACCTCGACCGCAAGAGCCTGTTCGCCGCCCAGGCCGAGGCCCCGGAAGACCCGCGCGCGCCGCGCACGAGCGGGGTGTAGGGACGGCGGCGAAAGGCCGGGAGCGAGTGTCCGCAGAGCGGGCCGTCATCCCCCGGCTTGTCCGGGGGATCCACGGGGTGGCCGGGCCGGCTTTGCGTTATCGCACATCGCTCCAGCGGCAGTGTGGATGCCCCGGACGAGCCGGGGCATGACAGCGCAGAAACAGGACTGTGCGGGAAAAGAAAAAGGCCGGCCCCAGGGGGACCGGCCTTTCTCGTATCTGCAAACCCGCCGAGCGATCAGAGATCGACGCCGCGCTTCTTCATCTCGGCGCGCACGCGCTCCACGGCCTGGGCGTTGATCTGCGCGCCCCAGGCCTGGATGCCCTGCACCGCTTCCTGCACGATCACCGGACGGTCCTGCACCAGCTTGATGCCGGTGGGGCTGCGGAAGAAGGCGATGGCCTCCTTCAGCTCCGCCTCGGTGAAGCGGGTGGCGTAGGAATTGGCGAGGATGTCGAGGACCTCGGCCTGACGCTTCTCGAACTCCGGCCGCACCAGCACCGCCACTTCGCGGAGCTGCTTGGCGAGGTCGGGGTTGGTCTGGAGGAAGGACAGCGCCGCGCCGTCCACGATGTTGGGGATCACGCCGTCGAAGGCGCGGGCCTCGCCATTGGCGGCCACCAGATCGCGGGCGAGCTGGAGCAGCGCCGGCGAGGGCTTTGCGGCCGGGGCGGCGGCGGGGGGAACCGGACGGGTCTGGGCCTCGGCCACCGGCGCGAGGAGCGCGGCGGCCGGAACCGACAGGGCTGCAGCGAGGAACAGCTGCCGGACAAGGCGGCCGGAAAGGGGGTGACGCATGGAAGTCTCCGGAAAGGGGAAAAGCTAGAAGCTGCCGGGCTCCAGCTCGGTGATGCCGTCCTTGCCCGCGAGCACGGCGCGCCGGGCGAGGCCGATGAACAGGCCGTGCTCGACGACACCGGCCACCTGCGCCACCGCTGCGGCCAGCGCGGCGGGGTCGGGGATGCGGCCGAGATGGGCGTCGAGGATCAGGTGCCCCTGATCGGTGACGAAAGGATGACCGTCGCCATCGCGGCGCACGGTGATCTCGCCGGCGCAGCCGGCGCTGCGGATCGCCTCCGCCACCTGGCGGGTGATGGCGTTAACGCCGAAGTCCACCACCTCGATGGGCAGCGGGAAGCGGCCGAGCACGTCCACCTTCTTGGTGGCATCGGCGATGACGATCATTTCGCGCGCGGCGCTGGCGACGATCTTCTCGCGCAGCAGCGCACCGCCGCCGCCCTTGATGAGGGCGAGGCCGGGGCCGATCTCGTCAGCGCCGTCGATGCACAGGTCGAGCGGGCCGGCCTCGTCCAGCGTGGCGATCGGCACGCCGAGGGACACCGCCTGGGCTAAAGTCTGCTCGGAGGTGGGCACGCCCAGCACGTTGAGGCCGCCATGGACCTTCTCGGCCAGAAGCTCGACGAAATGCCGGGCCGTGGAGCCGGTGCCGAGGCCGAGGCGCATGCCGTCGGTGACATAGGTGAGGGCATGGGCGGCGGCGCGGCGCTTCAGGTCTTCGGCGTGGACCATTTTGTTTCCTGCCTCGATGTCCTTGAAACGTCGCCGCGCGCCGGCCCGGATGGGCCCTGCCGCAGCGGCGCTTCTTTTCTGGCGGAACGGCTCGCACCGCCATGTTCCGGCTCTAGCCCCGATCGGCGCCGCCGACAAGCCGGCGCGACGCCTCAGCGCGCCGCCGGGGTGCAGACGAGGCTTGAATCCGTGCCGCCCGCGGCGCGCGCGGTCTCGCGCACGTAGCAGATGCTCATCTCGCCGGTGTCGCGATTGACGCGGAAGATGCCGGTTTCCCCTTCGTAATGGGTGGGCATCAGCGCGTAATTGCCGGCCTTCTGCGGCCCCGCGCCCTCGCCCTGGGCGAAGCAGAAGGTGACGCCCACGCCGGCCGCGTTGGGCCGCTCGAACTGGCAGACGTTCATCTCGCCGGTCTGGCGGTTGATGCCATAGACGCGGTTGGCCTGGGCGGAGGGCGGCGCGGCGAACTCGAATCCGGGTCCGCTCGCCCCCGGCGCGGCCGCAGGCTGGGCGGCGACGGCTCCGATCCCGCCGAGACCCGCGGCTGCGACGGCCACCGCGAGCAGCACCGCCGGGTTGCGGCGCGCCGCGCGCAGCGTGCGAAGGGGAGTGGTCCGCATTCATGCCTCCTGAGTGCCGATCTGCTGCGAGCTCGGACGCGACCGCGAAGTGCGCGCCAGGGCCGCAGCCCTCGAATCCCCGCGACGCTGGCGCGAAAAAGCGGCAGGATTTAAGGCAGAAGGCGAGGATATCCTCCTCGCCGTCCCTTTCCCCGCTGCCGGCGCCAGCGCAACGGAAAGGGCAACCGACGGACCCCGGCGGAGATCGTCTGCTCCGATACCGCCACGCTGAAGGACTGCGCCCGATGACCCAATTCGCACAGCCCGCCTCCCGCCCGCTCGTCGCGTTCGATCTTGACGGGACGCTGGTGGACACCGCGCCCGATCTGCTCGACGCCCTCGACCTCGTGCTCTCCGCCCACAAGATCCCGCCCGTGGACCGCGCCGAGGCGCGCAACATGATCGGCGGCGGGGCGCGTCTCCTCATCGTACGGGCGCTGAAGAGCGAGGGCATCGACCTGCCGGACGACGAGATCGCCGCCATGACGCAGCGCTTCATCGCCCATTATGCCGAGAACATCGCCGTGGGCTCCCGCCCCTTCCCCGGCCTTCTGGAGGCGCTGGACCGGCTGGAGGCGAAGGGCGTGGCGCTGGCGGTCTGCACCAACAAGCTGGAGCACCTCGCCCGCCTGCTGCTCGATGCGCTGGAGCTGACGCCGCGCTTCGCCGTCATCACCGGCGCCGACACCTATCCCCGCTCCAAGCCCGATCCGCTGCCCCTCCTCTCCACCATTTCGGCGGCGGGGGCGGACGTGGCCCGCTCCATCATGGTGGGCGACAGCATCACCGACGTGCTCACCGCCCGCGCCACCGGCGTGCCGGTGGTGGCCGTCTCCTTCGGCTATACCGAGACGCCGCCCGGCGACCTCGGCGCCGACCTTCTGATCCACCATTTCGACCAGCTGGAAGAAGCCGTCGACGCCTTGCTGGCCAACGCTTCCGCCTAGGTCGGGCCTCTGGCCGGGGCGGCCTCGCCGCCGAAATGATCCACAGGCAGACGCGGCCCTGGTCGCGTCCGCCCTTGACAGGGGAGGCCCTGCGGCTCTAAACGGCCCTCCTCGCAATGGCGCGGGCGATTAGCTCAGCGGGAGAGCACTCCCTTCACACGGGAGGGGTCGCAGGTTCAATCCCTGCATCGCCCACCATTCCGACTGAAGTCCCCGCAACACATTCCGCACATCGCGCTCCCTGCAAGATCCGGCACAGGCTGGCGAACACTTGCGGCACATGGCGCACAAATTCGGGGAAATCCGGGAGCGCGTTCCGCATTCGGCCCATCTGCGCTCATTGCGCTTCAGATTGACCGGGCCCGCTCTTCTGCATCCACCTTCTCGCCATCGGCGACCGACGAAGAACGCCGGCGTTGTCGAGCGCATGGATCGCCGTCACAGGCCGCCAAGGCCGCCTCGATCATCGCATCGCTGACGCCAAAAGGGGTTCGTCCGGCGGGCTGGGCCTCGCTCGACAGGGTCATCTCTGGCGCTGATCTGCGCCTGTGGATTTCATGAGAACGATAGAGAACAAGCCACCGGACACAGGCATCGTGCTGTTCGCGGTTCTGTAAAGACCGAAACCGTCCAGCAGGCGACGCGCCGCGACGCCAGACGCGGCTGATCGATCCTTTTGGGTAGACGCGAGGCTACTCGGCCGGGACCCGCGGGCTCACGACGTCGCCCTGCGGACGCCGAAAGAGCCGCCTGCCGTACTCTCGACCCGGCTGCTCGATAAAACGGTAAGTAAACTCAGCGAGGAAAACAACGCTGCATACGATTCCAATGGACACCGCAGTACCGGAAAGCAGCGGCATATTATCCCACGACGCAATCAGGCGCCTGAATATTCCATCGGCTATAAAAATTACGGACGCGTGCATGAGATAAATAGAATAGGATATTTTTCCCAAATATTGCATCGGCCGTGTGTTCAAGACCATGCAGACTATTCCGCGATCGACATGCAATGCCATCACCAGGAATACGAGCGGAACCACAGTGACGACGATGTCGGGGCCGTCCAAGAAACGAAGCAGCACGACAAATGTCGCCACCGCAACGAGCTGCATAAGGCTGAATCGATAAGTAGGCGTCGACCGGATCCAATCCGCAACCTTGGGCGCCCTGACGATCCTGAAACAGACGACGCCAAGGAAAAAGCCCGCCAATCCGCGGGCAACCGCCGGGATGCCGTAAGTGGCCTCCGCGAGCCCGTCACGTGCGACCGAAGCGTAAATGTAGGCGATCACTGCCCCGACAATCAGAACCGGATTGGCCAGCCTTGAATGGAAAGGCCGCCACATTACGGCCAAGGCGAACACAATATAGGCAAGCGCTTCGGAGCTGATGCTCCAGCTCGGCCCGTTCCAGGAATTCCTGCCGAATGGCCCCCAGGACTGGATGAGGAACGTTGTCGCCCCGAGCAAATCCAAACTCCGCGTCCCGGTGAAAGGCGCAGAAGAATTAATCACACCTCCGGATTTCCAGAACACATACCGGACAACTTCTTGAATGACAAAAAATGAGAGAGCAAAAATATGCAGCGGATAAATTCGAAAGAATCTAAGCGTCAAAAAACGCTTCACTTGATCGAAATTTCCGATTCTATCCAGGTAGCTCGCCGCGATCACAAAGCCCGACATCACAAAAAAAACATCGACGAACAGTTCGCCATACAGAACGAAATCAAGATGGCGGAAAATGCTGTTTATCTGAAGGTGATGGAATACGACAATTAGTGCTGCGATTCCACGGAGACCATCGAGCGCCTCGTATCGTCCGTTGATCATCGTAACCCCATTCCACAGCAGGAACGTCGGAGAAGCTGCAATGCCAGCCTGCCGCCGCGCTCTATAACGCAACTGCGCCCAAAGCAACCAAGCAAATATCACGCCAACTGGCGCCGCGCAGTCCTCACAGCGCCCGCTACGTCAGAGAGAGCCGCACGCGTATCCTTAGCCGCCACTTGCATGCCGCCATAGCCGGCGTTGGCCCATTTGGGGCTTGAGACTGTAGCCGGGGCGGAAGCCGCTCGTGTTGGCGGAGCAGATGTAGAATTTGTCCTGCGTAACCTGGCTGCCGGGCGCGTGCACGCCTGCAGGATTTTCATCGTGCGCCCAGTGGATCGCCCGACCTTCCCGCCGGGGCACCGGCATCCTGCACCAGGCTTGGCCGTGGGCAATCGCATCCGCCTGATCTGGCCCATAAAAAACCCCGCCGGTGGCCCGGCGGGGTTTTGTTCATGGGGCGGACCGGCCCTATTCGGCGGCGCGCATGTTGAGCTTCGCCTCGGCGAGGCCGGTGAGCTTGGCGTCGGCGGCCTTCTCCTCGTCCAGGTTGCGCTGGAGCACGGAGGCACAGTCGCTGCGGCCGAGCTGCTTGGCCCAGGCGATGAGGGTGCCGTAGCGGGTGATCTCGTAATGCTCCACCGCCTGCGCGGCGGCAGCGAGCGCCGCATCCAGAACCTCGGGATCGGCGACCTCGGAGGCGACGTCCTCAGCCTCCTCGATGATGCCGTCGATGGCCGGGCATTTCACCGTGCTGGCCTCGACGCCGTGCATGCGGAACACTTCCTCCACCCGCTTCACATGCCCCTCGGTCTCGCCGAGATGGGTCTGGAAGGCCTGGCGGAGGGTGGAATTCTGCGCCTTCTCGATCATGGTCGGCAGCGCTTTCAGGATGCGCTTCTCGGCATAATAGATGTCGCGCAGCGTGTGGACGAAAAGGTCGTCCATGGATTGGATGTCCTTGGAGAAAAAGCCCATCTGGCACCTCCCGGAAATTGGAATGGAGAAGGGGCGCGACCCTTCAGGCCGCGCCCCGTTTCAGCCTCAGCGCTGGCCGCCCTTGCGGCCGGCTTCGGAGGCGAGGTCGTGGTCCTTGGAGAAGGAGCGCTTCTCGTCCGGCACGCTCTCCCCGCCCTTGCGGCCGGCCTCGGAGGCGCGCTCGCGGTCCTGAGCGAAGTTGCCCGAGCCGCCCCGCTGGCCGCCATGGTCCTGCTGGCTCTGCTGGCGGTTGTCGCCGCCCTGGCCGCCCTGCTGGCGGTTCTCGGCGCTCTGCTCGCCGCCCTTGCGGCCGGCCTCGGAGGCGCGCTCGCGATCGTTCTCGAAGTTTCCGGATCCGCCCTGCTGACGATTGTTCATCGGTTGGTATCCTCTCTTGTGCCCCCCGGTCAGAGAACGGGAGGCAGGGAGGATGGTTCCGGCAGACAGCATTACAAAACCGAAGCAGTCATGGCCGAACTATGCAGCTTGAGCGCTGGTTCAGCACGTTCCTCTAAGTAATGTTTCGGGCAGAATGTGCAGGATCGCCATCGATATCTTGACCGGAACATTGCCGCTCTCAAGCTTGACTGCCTGCCGCGAACAAAAATGCCCGGCACATGGCCGGGCATCCTGCAGAGGCACAGATCAGCACAGCTTCCGCTGCCCGTTCCGGCTCATATAAATCCCGCGCGGCCCGGTCGAGACCGGGGCCGGAGGCCTCAGTTGTCGTCGGCGGGGCTCACGTCGTCGAGGGCAAGGTTGGTGCAGGAGAGGCTGCCGTCGGGCTCGTCGAAGGCCGTCTGGGTCAGGAAGCTGCACCGGGTGCCCTCGACGGCGGCGATGTAGGAAACGAGGCGGTGGCCGATGGCCGCCACCTGCGCGGAATCGTCCGCCGGCTTGAAGGCAGCATCGGCCGGCGCCTGCGGGCCGGTCTTCTTCGCCACCTTGAGATCGGTGACGAGGGGCACCAGCGACACCGAGGCGGCCGTATCGGCCGGCGTCACCACCGGCTGGAGCAGCACGGTGAACTGGTCCCAATTGCCCTTGGCGAGGCGGCTCGCCTCGGATTCGGCGGACACGGTGGCCTTGTAGGCCGGCCCCGCCTCGCCCGGCACCACGGCGCCGGCGATCTTGAACTTGCGGTTGCCGGTCCCGCCCTCGGGCGCCGCGCCGGAGAGGACGCGCGCCAGCACGGTGTCGCCATAGGCCTTGAGCTTCGCCTCGGAGACCGCGCCGGCGTCCATCACCTTGGCGCGCGGAATGACGGCGAGGGCCATCTCCCCGCACAGGGACGGCAGCGTGACGGTGGCCACCAGCGGCACCTTGCGCAGCTCCTGCGCGATCTTCGCCTCGGCGCCGAGCGGCACCGCCACGTCCACGGACACGTCGTCGCCGTCGCGGGCGGCGAGGCGCAGGCGGCTCCAGGCATCCTTCATCTTCACCTTCGCGGTGCCGCCCTGCTGGGGCGTGACCACGAGGTCGATCTCGGCGAGGCCGGCGGGCGCCACCGGCGTGCGGCCGAGATCGGCGGCCTTGAGGTCCACGGTGAGCCCACCGGTGACGAGGCCGCACCAATTGTCCTCGTCGTGCTGGAGCACTAGCGCCGGCTCGGAGAAGCCGCCTTCGGGACGGAACACCGTCACCGCGGAGAGGCCGGGAACCACCGCCGTCTCCTCATAGATGTGGTGCAGGCCGCGCTGGTTCTCGGTGAAGGCGAGGGCATAGCTCTCGTCTCCCTGGCCGATGGTGAGCTTCAGCGCCCCGCCGGCCAGCGAGCCGGATACCGGCAACGGCGGGCGCGCATCGCCGGCCGGCGGCGCGACCGAGCCGGTGACCTTGCCGGCGCTGTCCACGTCGAGCGTGGCGATGGCCACGCGGTACGGCTTGAAGAAGGGCAGCCCCAGCACCATGAAGCGCTCGGTGGCGGCGTCGGCCACCGTGGGCGCCAGCAGCGCAGGCACGAGGGCGACGGCGGACAAAGCGGAAAGAACCGTCCGGCGGTGGGCGGTGCGTGTCACGGATGAGGTGCGCATTCCGTCGCCTCTCTTTGCGATGATGGCTTCGATTCGAGCTGTGCTGTGCGAGCCGATCTATAGCACTGCCCCATGGCGCCCCAAAGGCGGGGGGATGGGAGGCGGGGGAGTGGCACGGGAACAGCCATCGCGCCCCGGACAAGCGACGGCGTCGCCGGAGCGCTGATCCGGGGCCCAGCGCAAGGGACCGCCGCAGGCGGCTCAAGCGGAAAGGGTGTCGGAAGCATTGCCGGCCTCGCCGACCTTTCCCCTGGACCCCGGCTCGGCGCTCCGGCTGCGCCGTCGCTGGTCCGGGGCACGAACGGCCCCCCTTAAGCGCACGCCCTCGCGATGCTAAAGCGGCCCTCGACCCGTCAGCCGGAACCCGACCATGAACGCCCCCACCCCTCCCCCCGCCGACCGCGCGGTCCGCCGCATCCTCACGCCGGATGGCGTCGGCATCGCCAGCGCCGCCTTCGGGCCGGCCGAGGGCGCGCCGGTGGTGTTCATCCATGGTTTCTCCCAATCCGGCCTGTGCTGGAGCCGGCAGACGGCGAGCCCGGCGCTGGCCGGCTGCCGGCTCGTCACCTACGATTTCCGCGGCCACGGCGCCTCAGACCGGCCGGCCGATCCCGCCGCCTACCAGTCAGCCGAGGTGTGGGCGGGGGAGCTTGATGCGGTGATCCGCGGCTGGGGGCTGGAGCGGCCGGTTCTGGTGGGCTGGTCCTATGCCGGGCGCATCATCGGCGACTATCTGGCCGTCCACGGCACCGCGGGCATCGGCGGCATCGTCTTCGTCGATGCGGTGACCGCCAACGAGCGCCGCTTCTACGGCACCTGCAACCGGCTGATGCGCCTCATGTGCAGCACGGACGTGGAGGAGAACATCGCCGCCACCCGCACCTTCCTGCGCCGCTGTTTCGCCGCTCCCATCCCCCAGCCGCTGTTCGAGCAATTGCTGGCGGTGAACATGATGGTGCCGCCGGAGGTGCGCTCCGCCTTGTTCGGCCGCACGGCGGATTATGAGGCGCTGCTGAAGGGCCTCGACGTGCCGGTGCTGGTGGCGCAGGGCGCGCTGGACGAGGTGGTCGCCCCGGCCATGGCGGAGCATATCGCCGCAACCATTCCCGGCGCCCGGCTGGACCTCTATGCGGGCGTCGGCCACGCCCCCTTCATCGAGGCCGCGGACCGCTTCAACGCCACGCTCGCCGCCTTTGCTGCCGCAGCGTCAAGGCGTTAGGACAGGGCCGCGCAACAACCGGAGAAAAGCTTCACACTCCCGTGGGCCGGGAACCCGCGCGCCACAAAGCGGTTGCAGTCTTGTCCGTTTTGTGGCGACAAAGCGGTGTTGCCGACGTGTCCGGGCGTGCTCGATGGTCGTTCGCGCTCCGGTCCATCCGAGACGCAGAGCCATGATGAAGCTGAAATCGCTTGTTTTCGCAGGCATCGCCGCGCTGGTGGCGACGGGCTCGGCCAAGGCCGACGATCGCTATGACATCTTCAATTTCAACAAGTTCTTCGGCGGCGGCAATGTCGGCGTCGTGGGCAGCACCTCGCCCATCGGCCGGCAGATGGTCTCCATCGACCCGAAATATGCCCCGGGCAACATCGTCATCATCACGTCCGAGCGCCGCCTTTATTACGTGACGTCGCGGGGCCAGGCCATCCGCTACGGCATCGGCGTCGGCCGCGACGGCTTCCGCTGGTCCGGCGTCAAGACGGTGAGCGCGAAGAAGGAATGGCCCTCCTGGACGCCCCCCTCCCAGATGCTGAAGCGCCGTCCCGATCTGCCGCGCTACATGCCCGGCGGCATCGACAACCCGCTCGGCGCCCGCGCCATGTATCTCGGCTCCAGCCTCTACCGCATCCACGGCTCCAATGAGCCGGAGACCATCGGGCAGGCGGTGTCGTCGGGCTGCTTCCGCATGACCAATGACGACGTGGTGGACCTCTACAACCGCGTGCGCGTGGGCGCGACGGTCTACGTCCTCAAGTGATTTCCGCACCCGGAATGAAAAAGGCCCGGCCGTCTCGCGACGACCGGGCCTTTTCATGTCAACGCCGTGATGCGTCAGAGGGCGGCGAGGTTCGCAGCCTTGCTCTTTCCGCGGTTGTCCGGGACGACATCGAACGAGACCTTCTGGCCGTCGTTCAGGCCGTACATGCCGGAGCGCTCCACGTCGGAGATGTGGACGAACACGTCGGGGCCGCCCTCATCCTGCACGATGAAGCCGAAGCCCTTCTGGGCGTTGAAAAACTTGACAGTACCCGTGGCCATGGAGGCCTCCTGTAGAAACGCTTTCCGGGAGTGTCCCGAAAGGCGCCGATCGTCCCGGCGACACGCGACAGATAAAGGTCGCGGCGCAACGGGACGCAGTTCAGGACAGGTTCGTGCTTGGGGAAGGCTTTTGCGTCGCGGCCCGAAGGAAACGAAGAAGAGGCCGTCGACGAACTTGTCCGCTCGGCTCGCCCCTCCGCTATCCCATCAAAATGGAACGCGGAGGAACGAACACCCCGTGCCGTGGCGCGATCTGCTCGGAAACGAACTGCTCGTGATGGGAGCTGCTCAGCTGCGAGTTGCTCGATCGGGATCGGAGTACATCCGTCCGTCTCCCGGAAGCGTCTGCGCTCGAAGCGCGCCGCATCCATCGGCTGGGGTTGATGGGAAGATAGGGATCAATCGCGGCGGTTCAAGGGCGGCGGGGAAGATTTTCGCCCGCCGCCACCGAACCTGGTCCCGAACCTCTGCCGAACCCCATCGATACCGGGGGTGAACACCGCTCGGCAACGTGGTGAAAGTCACCCGAACCGGCGCCAGATCACTTGCCCGCCGCGGCCTTCGCCACGAAGGTGCCGTCGAAGGTCTTGGCGAGGTCGATCTTGGCCGCCTTCAGCTCGGAATCGAACTCCACCAACATGTTGAGGGCATTCTTCATGCCCGCTTCGGGGATCAGGCCGGTGCGCGAATAGATCGGCAGCGAGTTCTTGACCGCGTTGAGGTACAAGGTCTTGTCCCCGAGCAGATATTCCTCCGGCACCACCGCCGCCACATCCTCGGGGGTGGCCGTCTTAAGCCATTGAAGAGCCTTGTAGAATGCATTCACCAGCTTCTGCGTGGTGACCGGATTCTGCTCCACGAAGTCGCGCTTCATGTAGAGGACGGCCGCGGGATTCTCGCCGCCGAAGATCTTGTCGTTTCCAGCTTCCGTGCGGCTGTCGGCGAGAACAATGACGTCTCCGTCGTCTTCCAGCTTTGTAATCACGGGGTCGAGATTGGACATGGCATCGATCTCGCCACGCTTCATCTGCGCCACGGCAGAGGCTCCACCGCCGACACCTACGTAGGAAGCGTCATCCGGCTTCAGACCATCTTTCGCCATCAGGAAATTGACGAAGAAATTCGTCGAAGATCCCGGCGCCGTCACGCCGATCTTCGCGCCTTTCAGATCTTTCACCGACTTGATCGGCCGATCCTTCCGCGCCACCAGGACGATCCCCGGGAAGCGGCCCAATTCGATAACGGAAACAATGTCCTGGCCCTTGGCCTGCATGCGGATGGTGTGCTCGTAGGCGCCCGTCACCACATCGATGGAGCCGCCGATAAGTGCTTGCAAAGACTTGGCTCCGCCGCCGAAATCATTGATCGCGACATCCAGCCCCTCGTCCTTGAAGAAGCCCTTCCGCTCGGCGATGGTCAGCGGCAGATAATACAGCAGCGGCTTGCCGCCGACCCCCAGCGTAAGCTTCGGCTTCTCTGCCTTCGCCGCCGGCTGGGCGCTGGCCGGCACGGCCAGGGCGAGCGCGAGCGCGGCCACCGCGAGCTTGAGCATCTTCATGATTTTCCTCCCGTTTTTCTTTACGCCTGCGTCGCCGGCGCAGGGCGCCAGACGAGCAGGCGGTTCTCGATGGCGCTCACCACCGTGTCGATGATGATGACGAAGATGGACAGCACCAGCATGCCCGAGAACACCCCGGTGACATCGAACACCCCCTCCGCCTGGTGGATGCGATAGCCCAGCCCAGCCGCCGAACCGAGATATTCCCCCACTACCGCCCCCACCAGCGCAAAGCCAACGGCGGTATGGAGCGAGGAGAACATCCAGGTCAGCGCCGAGGGCCAGAACACGTTCCGCATCAGCTGGCGCTCGCTCATGCCCAGCATCCGGGCGTTGGCGAGCAGCGTCGGGCTGACTTCCTTAACACCCTGATAGACATTGAAGAAAACGATGAAGAACACCAGCGTGACACCCAGCGCCACCTTGGACCAGATGCCGAGCCCCAGCCACAAGGCGAAGATGGGCGCCAGCACCACGCGCGGCAAAGCATTGGCCATCTTCACATAGGGATCGAAGACCGCCGCGATCATGGCCTTGCGCGCGAACCAGAAGCCCACCAGCACGCCGCCCAACGCGCCGATGGCGAAGGCGAGCATGGTCTCAAGCAGCGTGATGCCGAGGTGATACCAGATCACCCCGGTGTAGAAGTCCTTGAAGGTCCTCTCAAAAACCGCCAAGGGCGTCGAGAAGAAGAAGGGGTCGAGCGGATAGAAGGGCTTCGGCGAGAGCGCCGCGATCGAAACCTTCACGGTGGAGCCGAAATGCCAGATGGCGATCAGCACCACCGCCACCAGCACCTGCAAAGTGAACAGCGTGAAACGGTTGCGCATGGTTCAGCTCGCGACCTCGGACTGGCGATAACCCTTCACCACCTCGTCCTTCAGTGCCGCCCAGATCTCGCGGTGAAGGTGGTGGAAGGCGGGCTCCAGCCGCACGTCGATGTCGCGCGGGCGGGCAATGGGCACCCGCCACTGGCCGATGATGCGCGAGGCCGGCCCCGCACCCATGATAACCACCCGGTCTGCCAGCGAAATCGCCTCCTCCAGGTCGTGGGTCACGAACATCACCGCCTTGCGGTCCTGGCTCCATAGGTCGAGCAGCAGGTTGCCCATGATCTGGCGGGTCTGGGCGTCGAGCGGGCCGAACGGCTCGTCCATGAGCAGGATCTTGGGGTCGCGGATCAGCACCTGGGCGAGGCCGACACGCTTTCTTTGCCCGCCGGACAATTGGTGGGGATAGCGATCCGCGAAAGCGGCAAGGCCCACGCGGGCCAGCCACTTGCGGGCGCGGCTGCGCGCTTCCTCCGTCTCGGTGCCGGCCACCTCGAGGCCGATGGCCACGTTGTCGAGCGCCGTCTTCCACGGAAACAGGGCTTCGGCCTGGAAGAGATACCCGGCCGCGCGGTTGAGGCCGGAGAGCGGCGTTCCGTGGATCGTCACCGTCCCGGATGCCGGCTTCAGCAGACCGGCCGTCGCGTTGAGAAGGGTGGACTTGCCGCAGCCGGTAGGGCCGACGATGGCGACGAACTCGCCGTCCGCCACCTCGAGATTGACGCCCTGTACAGCGACGAATGGTGAAGCCGCACGGCTGGCGCCGGGAAAGGCGATGGAGATGTCGCGCAGCCCGACCGCGCATGCCTGAGCCATGCGGCCTCCCTGGACCACGCTGAAGGGTTGCACCACTGAACGTCTCCCGATCCCGCGCCCCGACCGCGCGTCCGGTTGGCCCGGATCATCGGGACAAGGTAGCCGAGGGCGCGCCGGAGGCAAGGGCGGGGATCGCCCTCACCCCGGACGGGAAAAGGTCAGGATCTCCCGCTTGCCGGCGTGGTTGGCCGGGCCGACGATGCCCTCGTTCTCCATGCGCTCCATCAGGCTCGCGGCCTTGTTGTAGCCCACCTGCAAGCGGCGCTGGATGTAGGAGGTGGAGGCCTTGCGGTCGCGCATCACGATGGCTACCGCCTGCTCGTAGAGGTCGCCGCCGGCGTCGGCGATGCCGGAGCGGTCAAACACCGCCTCGTCATCGTCCTCGGCCACGGCATCCTCGTCCAGCACCACCTCATCGATATAGTCCGGTCCGCCCTGTGCCTTGAGGAAGGCGACGACCTTCTCCACCTCGCCGTCCGAGACGAACGGGCCGTGGACGCGGTTGATGCGCCCGCCGCCCGCCATGAACAGCATGTCGCCCTGCCCCAGCAGCGTCTCCGCGCCCATCTCGCCGAGAATGGTGCGGCTGTCGATCTTGCTGGTCACCTGGAAGGAGATGCGGGTGGGGAAATTGGCCTTGATGGTGCCGGTGATGACATCGACTGACGGGCGCTGCGTCGCCATCACGAGATGGATGCCGGCGGCTCGCGCCATCTGGGCGAGGCGCTGGATGGCACCCTCAATCTCCTTGCCCGCTACCATCATCAGGTCGGCCATCTCGTCCACGATGACGACGATGTAGGGCAGCGCGGTGAGATCCATCTCCTGTTCCTCGAACAGGGCCTCCCCGGTCTCGCGATCGAACCCCACCTGAACGTTGCGGGTGATGATCTCGCCCTTCGCCGAAGCCTCGCGGACGCGGGCGTTGTACCCATCGATGTTGCGGACGGCGAGGCGGCTCATCTTGCGATAGCGCTCCTCCATCTCCTTCACCGCCCATTTCAGCGCGATGATCGCCTTCTTGGGATCGGTGACGACGGGGGTGAGCAGGTGCGGGATGCCCTCGTAGACCGAGAGCTCCAGCATCTTGGGGTCGATCATGATGAGCCGGCAGGCCTCCGGCGTGTGCCGGTAGAGCAGGCTGAGGATCATGGTGTTGATGGCCACCGACTTACCCGATCCGGTAGTACCGGCGACGAGCAGATGCGGCATGCGCGCGAGGTCGGCGATCACCGGCACGCCGCCGATGGTCTTGCCCAGGCACAGGCCGAGCTTGGGGTGAGCCTCGGCGAATTCGTGACTCGCCAGAAGCTCGCGCAGCCACACGGTCTCGCGCCGCCGGTTGGGCAGCTCGATGCCGATGACGTTTCGCCCCTCCACCACCGCCACGCGGGCGGACACCGCGCTCATGGAGCGGGCGATGTCCGGCGACAGGCCGATGACGCGGGAAGACTTCACCCCCGGTGCCGGCTCGAACTCGTAAAGCGTGACGACGGGGCCGGGATTGGCGTCGATCACCTCGCCGCGCACGCCGAAGTCGCGCAGCACCTGCTGAAGCATCGTGGAGGACTGGTCGAGGAATTCCTCGGAGAGCTCATAGTCCGGCTCCACCACCGGCGGCTCGCGCAGGAGATCGAGGGGCGGGAGGAAATAGGGTCCTTCCGTGACCTCAGCAGCTGCGTGCGCGGGCTCGGGCGGGAGGGTAACAACAGTTTCCACAGGAACGGCGGCGACGGCATCCACCACAGGCGCTGCTGCCGAGGCCGCAGGAGCGGACATGACCGCCGAATGGAGAGCGCCGAAGAACTGGGCGCTGATGCTCTGCTGGTAGGGTCGCCAGGACGCGAACGCTTCGCCCGACAGGATCGACCCGGCTGCGAGGGGCAGTGGGGCGTCCTCGGCTTCGGCCTCGTCTTGATCGTCGTCTTCAAGCACGGAAGCGTCTTCCGAATCGTCCTGGTCGCGTTCGGCGGCCTCCTCGTCTTCCTCGTCCGTCAGGTCCGCGTCCTCGAAGACATCGTCTTCGAATTCGTCGTCATCGAGTTCATCGTCCTCCAGCTCGGAGGAAAGCGCCGCGTCGTCCTCGTCCAGTTCGTCGTCATCGTCGGAAAGGTCGATCTCTTCGGAGTCGTCTGTGTCGCCCTCCAGTTCGGCGACCTCATCGTCCTCGGAGTCTTCCTCCTCGAACGCGTCGTCCTCGGGTTCAGCGTCCTCGAGTTCAGCGTCCTTGGAGGCTTCAGGCTCGGAAACCTCGTTCTCGTCAGCGTCGATCTCGTCTTCGTCTAACTCTGCAATCTCCTCGGCGTCGGACAGCGCCTCCAGCACCGCGGCCTCGCTCTCCACCAAGCTGTCCTTCACATCGGCCGGCTCCGCAGCCACGGGATCGACATCCTGCTCCCCGGCGGGAGCGGGCGGGGTGGCGGCGCGGCCGAGGACGACGAGGCGCAGCAGGCTCCACAGGTGATCGGGGACGTCCGCCGTGTCGACCTCCGAAGCCGCCTCAGCCACGGCCTGCGGCGCGATGCCGGGCTCAAGGAGCGCAGGCTCCGACGCTTCCGCCGGGATCTCCTCGCCGGGGGCAGCCTCTACAAGCGCGGCATCGGAAACCGAGGGCGCGGGGACAGCCATGGCGGCCTCTTCCTCAACGGGAGGCAGGGCGGCCTGGGCCGCCGTCACCTCTTCCGGCACCGCGGCGGGCGCGGCGAAGGCGGTCTCCGTCGGGATATCCGCAAGCTTGGCGACAGGCTGCTGCGCCACCGGCTGGACCGCATCGTCCGCCGGCTCGAACAGGAAGTGCCAGCCGCGGCTCGACCCCTGGGTCGTGACCGGGGTGGGCACCTGCGGCAGGACTGGCGGCAGCGAGGGCGCGCCCGGCTCGCGGGGGCGCAGCAGATGGTCCGGAGTGCGGGTGAAGCGGGTGTTGGCGTCGAGGGTGAACGGCCGCAGCCAACTCGGGACCAGTTCGAGGTCGATCCAGCTGTGGGCGGTTTCGGCCGCCTCGAAGGCGCCCTCGTGGATGGCTGGATCGTATTCCGGAATCCGCTCGTAGAACGAGGGCAACCCACGTTCGGCGGCAGAATCGGCCGGCGGATCGAACGAGTCGTCCGGAGCGTAGGAAGGATACGCAAAAGGTCTCGGAGGACGGTTGAAGGAAGACATGTGAATCCGAAATCCGCAGCACCGGCGCCGTTTCGAGGACACTAGGGCGGGGGCGTTAAGGGGAGGTTTGCACCTCGCGACGAAGGTTTCAGGATACCTTATCTGTGAATCATGGGGACAAGCCCGCACCGCCCCACCGTCTGCGGCGGACCCGTTCCAGCCCCCGCAATCCCTGCTGCCGGACCTCCGTACGGTTGACATTCCGCCCTGCCGGAGTCCTTTTAAAAGAGAACAAAATAGGAACATTTGGCTCCGTCCATGCCCTCGTTTCCCCACCCGCAGCAGGCCCGGCGCGAGGATCTGGCAGCCCTGCGCCGCCGCATCGTCGAGATGGAACGGCTGTCCGCCTCGCCGGACGGTCCCGCCCGGCCGCGCCTGTCGCTCGGGGCGCCGTTGGACGAGGTGCTGGGGGGCGGCCTCGCCCGCGATGCGCTGCACGAGGCGTTCCCGGCGGAAAAGGGGAATGTCGCCGCCGTGTTCGGGTTCGCTCTTGCCCTCGCGGCCGGCACCCGCAAGCCGGTGCTGTGGGTGCGGCAGGACATGGCGGCGCTGGAGGGGGGTAACATCTACGGTCCAGGCTGCGCCGCCTTCGGGCTCGATCCGTGCCGCCTGATCCTGGTGGCCACCGCGGATGCTGCCGACACGCTGGGCGCCGCAGAGGAAGCCCTTGGCCATGGCGCCCTCGGGTTGGTAGTGGCCGAGCCCTGGGGATCCCCGCGGCTCATCGACCTCACCGCCACCCGCCGCCTCGCCCTGCGCAGCGAGCGCTCCGGCGTGCCAGCCCTCCTGCTGCGACCGGGAGCAGACCCCGGCCCCTCCGCCGCCGCCACCCGCTGGCGGGTCGCCGCAGCCCCCTCCCGGGTGGCGGGGGATGTTCCGACCTTCTGCCTCGGCCCGCCCGCCTTCGCGCTGGAAATCGAGCGCAACCGCCTCGGACCCACCGGCCGCTTCACCGTGGAATGGAATGCCCATGCCCGACGCTTCACCCCGGCGCCTCGCCGCGCTCTTCCTGCCGCGCCTGCCGACCGACCGGCTGCACCGCAGCCGGCGGGGGCCTCGCATGTGGTCTCCGGCTGGCGCCGCACCGGCTGAGACGCCGCTGGTCACGGTGGAGGTGAAAGCCAATGCCCGCCGCCTCGCCGCGGTGGACGCGGCGGCGGCCCGCCTCGGTCTCCATCCCGGCCTCACCCTCGCCGACGCGCAGGCCCGCGTGCCGCAGATCGAAGCGGTGGAGGCGGATGCCGCGGCCGATACGGCGTTGCTCGCCGCCATCGCCTCGTGGTGCGAGCGCTGGACGCCCTTCGTCGCCGTATCCGGGCCGGACGGCATCGTCCTCGACATCACCGGCTGCGCCCATCTGTTCGGCGGCGAAGCGGCCATGTTGTCCGCCATGACGGAACGGCTTGCCGCCACCGGACTTGCTGCATGCGGCGCAGTGGCCGGGACTGCGAGGGCCGCCTTCGCCCTCGCCCGCTGGCGGCCGGAGCAGGTGGTGCCGGCTGGCCGCGAGCGGGAAGCTGTCGCCCCTTTGCCGGTGGACGCCCTCGGCCTCGATGCGGAGACGGGGCGAAGCCTCGCCTATCTCGGGCTGGTGCGCATCGGCGACATCGCCGGCAAGCCCCGCGCGGCGCTCGCCGCCCGCTTCGGCAGCGTGCTGGTGGAACGACTGGACGAGCTGTGCGGCGCGGCTTCCCCGCCCATCTCCCCGCTCAATCCCCTGCCCGTCTATGTGGCGGAACGGCGCTTCGCAGAACCCATGGGCGACGAAGCGACCGCCCGCGCCGTGCTTGCAGACCTCGCGCGCGACATCACCGGTGTGCTGGAGCGGCACGGCGAGGGCGGCCGCCGCTTCGAGGCCGCCTTCTTCCGCAGCGATGGCGCGGTGCGGCGGGTGGCGGCAGGCACGGCGGCACCGCTCCGTGATGGCGCCCGCCTTGCCGGCCTGTTCCGCGAGCGGCTGGCGGCGCTGGCCGATCCGCTCGATCCCGGCTTCGGCTATGACGTGATCCGCCTGTCCGTCACCGCCGCCGAACCGCTGGCCGCCACCCAGTCCGGCTTTGGCACCGAGCCCGCGGGCGCGGGGCTGGACCAGTTGGTGGATACCCTCTCCGCCCGGCTCGGGCCGCGCCGCGTCACTTGCCTCGCCGCGCAGGACAGCCATATTCCCGAGCGCGCCGCCATGCGGGTGCCAGCGCAAAAGGCATGGCGCAACAGGGAAGCGCTCGCGCACGACTGGGCCGAGCCGGCCACCGCCGATGCCCCCCTCGCCCGACCCCCGGCCCTGTTTCCCACCCCCGAGCCGGTGGAGACGCTGGCCCAGGTGCCGGACGGCCCGCCTCTGCGCTTCCGCTGGCGGCGCGTGCTGCACGAGGTGGCGCGAGCCGAGGGTCCGGAGCGCATCGCCCCGGAATGGTGGACCGCCCTCGATGCCGGGAGCCGCAGCCTCACCCGCGATTATTTTCGCGTTGAAGACACGCAGGGTCGGCGCTTCTGGCTCTATCGCGAAGGCACCTACGGGCGGGAGACGTCGGCGCCCCGCTGGTTCCTGCACGGCCTGTTCCCGTGAGCGAGCCCGTCTATGCCGAGCTGGCTGCGGCCTCGCATTTCTCCTTCCTGCGGGGGGCGAGCGCGCCGGCCCATCTGGTGCGCTCCGCTGTCGGCCTCGGTCTCGATGGCCTCGGCATCGCCGACCGCAACACAGTGGCCGGCGTGGTGCGGGCCTATAGCGCGCTGGAGGATCTGCGTACCCTCGACGAGGATCTGGAAGCCGAGGATCCCGAGGCGGATGCCAAGCGCGCCGTCGCCGCCCGCGCCCGTGCCTTCCGGCTGGTGACGGGAACGCGACTCGTCTTCTGCGACGGCACGGCAGACATCATCGCCTATCCCTCGACACGCGCCGGCTGGGGCCGGCTCTGCCGCCTGCTGACCACCGGCAACCGGCGGGCGAAGAAGGGCGACTGCCATCTGTCCCTCGCCGACCTCCTCGCCGACGCCCGCGACCTGATGCTCATCGTGCTGCCCGGCGAAGAGGCAAGCGAGCTTCCGCCCCTCCTCTCCCGCCTCTCGGAGGCCGCCCCCGGCGCGGTGTGGCTCGGCGTCGACATGCCATTCTCCGGTGCCGATCGCCGGCGCCTTGCCTCCCTCAAGATCTGCGCACGTACGGCCGGCGTGCCGCTGCTGGCGGTGAACGAAGTGCTTTATGCAACGCCCGAGGAGCGCGATCTGCAGGACATCCTCACCTGCGTGCGCGAGGGCACCACCATCGCCGAGGCGGGGCGGCGGCTTCTGGCGAACGCCGAGCGCCACCTCAAGCCCGCCGCCGAGATGGCCCGCCTGTTCCGCGATGCGCCCGAGGCGGTGGCGGAGACCGCGTCGCTCCTCGCCCGCATCGATTTCACTCTCAAGGAGCTGGAATACGACTATCCCGAGGAACCGGTGCCCCCCGGCTGGACGCCGCAGGCGTGGCTGGAGGAATTGACCTGGCGCTGCGCCGCCGTGCGCTATCCGGCCGGCATCCCCGAGAAGGTGGAAAAGCTGCTCAAGGACGAGCTGGCCCTCATCCAGCAGCTCGAATACGCCCCCTATTTCCTCACCATCCACGACATCGTGCGCTTCGCCGAGAGCAAAGGCATCCTCTGCCAGGGGCGCGGTTCGGCCGCCAATTCCGCAGTGTGCTACGTGCTCGGCATTACCGCCGTGGACCCTAACGACAACGACCTTCTCTTCGCCCGTTTCATCTCCGCCGAGCGGCGCGAGCCGCCGGATATCGATGTGGATTTCGAGCACGAGAAGCGTGAGGAGGTGATCCAGCACATCTACGAGAAATACGGCCGCCACCGCGCCGGCATCGTCGCCACCGTCATCCACTACCGCCCGCGCAGCGCCATCCGCGATGTAGGCAAGGCCCTCGGCCTCACCGAGGATGTCACGGCGCGCCTCGCCTCCACCCAGTGGGGCAGCTGGGGCCGTGACATTTCCGACGCGCACATCCGCGAGGCGGGGCTCGACCCGTCAAACCCCTTCATCCGCCGTGCTGTGGAACTGGCCGGCCGCCTGATGGGCGCGCCCCGCCACCTCTCCCAGCATGTGGGCGGCTTCGTCCTCGCCCGTGAGCGGCTGGACGACACCGTGCCCATCGGCAATGCGGCCATGGCGGACCGCACCTTCATCGAATGGGACAAGGACGACATCGACATGCTCGGCCTGATGAAGGTGGATGTGCTGGCGCTCGGCATGCTCACCTGCATCCGCAAGGCGCTCGACCTGATGCGCGAGCACGAGGGCATCGACTGGGGCCTCGCCGACGTGCCGCGCGAGCAACAGGACGTCTACGCCATGCTCCAGCGCGGGGATTCCATCGGAGTCTTCCAGGTGGAGAGCCGGGCGCAGATCAACATGCTGCCGCGCCTGAAGCCGAAGGAATTCTACGATCTCGTGATCCAGGTCGCCATCGTGCGGCCGGGGCCGATCCAGGGCGACATGGTCCACCCCTATCTCAGGCGCCGCAACGGGCTGGAGGCGGTGGACTATCCCTCCCCCTCCCCTGACTTCGGCGACAAGGACGAGCTTCGGGTGGTGCTCGGCAAGACCATGGGCGTACCGCTTTTCCAGGAGCAGGCCATGAAACTCGCCATGGTCGCCGCCTGCTTCTCCGACAAGGAGGCGAACCGCCTGCGCCGGGCCATGGCCACCTTCCGCAATCTCGGCACCATCCAGGAATTCGAAAGCATGATGGTGGAGCGCATGGTAGCGCGCGGCTACAAGCGCGACTTCGCCCAGCGCTGCTTCGAGCAGATCAAGGGCTTCGGCAGCTACGGCTTTCCCGAAAGCCATGCCGCCTCCTTCGCCAAGCTCGTCTACATCTCCTCTTACATCAAGTGCCGCCACCCGGCCGCCTTTGCCTGCGCCCTGCTCAACGCCCAGCCCATGGGTTTCTACGCCCCGGCGCAGATCGTGCGCGATGCCCGCGAGCATGGGGTGGAGGTGCGGCCCGTGGACGTCAATTTCAGCCATCACGACAACACGCTGGAACGGCGGGAGGATGGTGCTCTCGCCCTCCGCCTCGGCTTCCGGCAGGTGGATGGTTTCCACGCCGACTGGGGCGAGCGCCTTGCCGCCACCCGCGCGGTTCCCTTCGTGAGCATGGAGGATCTCGCCCGCCGCGGCCGCCTGCCTACCCGCGCAGTAAAGCTGCTAGCCGATGCCGATGCATTCCGATCCATGGGCCTCGACCGTCGCGCCGCGCTCTGGCACGCCCGCCGCCTGCCGGACGACGATGCCCTGCCCCTGTTCGCGGCGGCGGACGCCCGTGAACTGGGCGTCGAAGAGGAGGTGACGCTGCCGCGCATGGCGCGCTCGGAGCACATCGTCGCCGACTACCAGACGGTGCGCCTCTCCCTGAAGGGGCACCCCATGGACGAATTGCGCGACCATTTCCGGAAAGAGCGCATCCTCACCTGCGCCGAGACGTCTGCGCTGAAGGACGGCGCCTTTGCCCGCAATGCCGGCGTGGTGCTGGTGCGCCAGCGGCCGGGCAACGGCAAGGCCATCTTCATCACCATCGAGGACGAGACCGGCATCACCAACATCGTCCTGTGGGAACGCACGCTGGAACGCTTCCGCCGGGAGGTGATGGGCGCACGCCTGCTACTGGTGGAAGGACGCATCCAGAAGAGCCCGGAGGGCGTTGTCCACCTCATGGCCCAGCGGCTCACCGACCGCACCGCCGACCTCGGCTTGCTCTCCAAGGTACGACAGCCGCGGATGGAGGTCGCGCGGGCCGACGAGTTCGCCCACCCCCAGCATCCGCGCAAGCATCCACGTGACGTTAGGGTACTGCCTAAGTCCCGGGATTTTCACTGAGCTCCGAAACCGGGCTGCGAAGAGGTATCCAGCAGCCCAAGTCCGCGCGGCGGCAGGCGAAAACACGGTAATTCGGGCAAAAAAGGCACCACAGCCCCGGACGCTTCACGATTTATCCACAAAAACCCGTGAGGCTTCAGGGCATATGGAACCAAAGGCCGGGATACCGTCGCCGTGAAGCCGCTCCTCATCGTTACCGGATTTGTGGCTGCCGCCGCCGTGGGCGCCGGCATGGCCATCAGCCCGCTCCTGTCGGCCAAGGACGACGGCCCGGCGACCACCCAATCCATTTCCCAGCCGGCCACCCCGGCCTCCGGGCAGGCTGCCCAGGGCAAGCCAGCGACCGCCGCGCAAAAGACTGCGGCTGGCGCAGCCCAGCCGGTAGCCGCCCCCGCTCCCGAGCCCACCGCGCCCCCGCCGGTGACCCCGCGCAAGAACTACACCTACAAGTCGTTCGACGTGGATGGCTCCTACATTGCCCTGACCTTCGACGACGGTCCGAACCCGGAAACGACGCCGCGGCTGCTTGAGATCCTGCGCCAGCGCAACATCAAGGTGACCTTCTTCGTGCTCGGCAACATGGTCGCCAAGCATCCCGAAGTGCTGAAGATGATCGCCGACGAGGGCCACGAGATCGGCAGCCATTCCTGGAGCCATCCGCAGCTCACTCGCATCAGCCAGGCGGCGGTCGACAAGGAACTTGGCAACACCTCGGAAGCGATCTTCCAGGTCACCGGCAAGCGCCCGATCTACCTGCGCCCGCCCTACGGCTCCATGAAGCCGTCCCTGCGCAGCTATATCGAGGACAAGTACGGCCTCACCATCGTCAACTGGTCGGTGGATCCCAACGACTGGAAGAACCGCAACAGCCAGGCGGTGCATGACGCCATCATGGCGCAGGTGAAGCCGGGCGCCATCGTGCTCTCGCACGACATCTATGCCACCACCGTGGATGCCATGCCGCGCATCCTCGATGAACTGGCCGCCAAGGGCTACAAGTTTGCGACGCTGTCGCAGATGGTGGCCATGGATAAGCCGCTCAAGGTGGCCCTGGCCGCCCCCGGAACCGCCGCCAAGAAGCCGAAGCCCAATGGCGCGAAGCCGGATGCGGCGAAGCCTGCCGGCACGCCCAAGCCGGCCGCCGCTTCGGCACCGAAGCCGGCTGCGGCGCCTGCTCCGGCTCGGAGCGCGGGCGTCTACTGACGCGAAAGCCTCTCCACGCGAACGGCGCTCCCGGTTCCGGGGGCGCCGTTTTCGTTTGGAGGCCGGTCAGTCCTCGGTCGAGTGGCCATGCCCGTGATGGTCGTGGTGGTGGTGTGCGTCCGGCGCCGGAAGGGTCACGCCGAAGGTCTTCACCAGATCGTCCACCTGGGCCGGCGACAGATAGCGCGGGTTGAGGCCACGCAGCAGCAGGTAGAGCTTCGCAGTCTCCTCCAGTTCCTCGGTGGCGAACACCGCCGCCTCCAGCGTATCGCCGGCCACCACCGGGCCGTGGTTCGCGAGCAGTACGGACGAATAGCGCCCCGCGAGCCCCCGGATGGCATCTGCGACGGCAGGATCACCCGGCCGATAATAAGGCAGCAGCGCGGTCTGCCCGGCCCGCATGAGATAATAGGGCGTCATGGGCGGCAGCGCGGCCCGGGGATCGATCTCCGGCAGCATGGTGAGCGCCACCGAGTGGGTCGAGTGCAGATGCACGATGGCCCGGGCCGTGCCACGAGTCTCGTAGAGCGCGGAATGCAGCGGAATCTCCTTCGTGGGCTTGTCGCCGCTGAGGAGCCGCCCGCCCGCATCGAGCCGGGAGATGCGCGCGGGATCAAGGAAGCCGAGGGACGCGTTGGTGGGCGTCACCAGCCATCCACCGTCATCGAGCCTCAAGCTGATATTGCCGGAAGAACCGGGCGTGAGGCCGCGCTCGAACAGGGACCGCCCGAAGCGGCAGATCTCCTCCCGCAGTCTAGTCTCTTCCATGGCCGGCCTCCGCTTGCTCCGCCGACGCACCAAAGCGAAGCGGAGGCACCTTGGCAAGCGCGAACGGTACCGCGGCTAAAACGATTTGATCCAATGTCCCCCGGCTCCTACAACAGGCGCCGGAGGCCGCCCGGCCAACTGGCGGCCGAGACAGGGGAAACGGCCATGGTCGAGCAGGCGGAAGGAACAGCGGGCGTCCAGGGCGTCGGACGCGCGGGCGTGATCGGTCTCGGCTCCATGGGCTTCGGCATGGCGCAATCGCTATTACGGGCGGGGCTTGATGTGGCGGGCTGCGATGTCGGCCCGGCTGCGGTGGAGCGCTTTGTCGCCGCGGGCGGGCGCGGCGCAGCATCGCCGGCCAAGGCTGCGGAGGGGGCGGACATGGTGGTCAGCGTGGTAGTCAACGCCGCGCAGACCGAGGCGATCCTCTTCGGCCCCTCGGGCGTCGCCGAGACCTTGCCTCAGGGCGCGGTTTTCATCTCGTCCGCCACCATGGATCCGGACATCGCCCGTGGCCTCGCCGCGCGGCTGGAGGCGACCGGCCGGCACTATCTCGATGCCCCCATCTCCGGCGGCGCCCAGCGCGCGGCCGAAGGCGCACTGACCATCCTCGCCTCCGGCAGCCCCGCCGCCTTCGCCAAGGCGAAACCAGCCCTCGACGCCATGGCCGCCAAGCTCTACGGGCTGGGTGATGCTCCGGGCCAGGGCGCCGCCTTCAAGATGATCAATCAGCTCCTCGCCGGCGTCCACATTGCCGCCGCCAGCGAGGCCATGGCCTTCGCCGCACGGCAGGGGCTGGACCTGAAGAAGGTCTACGACGTCATCACCGCCTCGGCCGGCAACAGCTGGATGTTCGAGAACCGCATGCCCCACGTGCTGGACGGCGATTACACGCCACGCAGCGCCGTGGACATTTTCGTGAAGGACCTCGGCATCATCCAGGACATGGCCCGCAGCGCAAAGTTCCCGGTGCCGGTTTCCGCCGCCGCCCTGCAGATGTTCCTCGCCACCTCCGCCGCCGGCATGGGCCGCGACGACGACGCATCCGTCGCCCGCCTCTATGCTCGCATCACTGGCACCAGCTTGCCGGGCGACGAAAGCTGAGGCGCGGCGGGTGTCGCTTTTTCGCCGTGCCAGCGGCGTTACACTCCGTCGCGATTCGTTACGTTCGGGGAACGCCCCAGCAACCTCGCCCCGCGAGGGTCTGGCGTCGACCCGACGCATCACAATGAGGATCCAGCCGATGACCCTCTCCCTGCGCGCCTCCTTCCTCGCGCTCCCTCTTCTGGCCCTCTGCACCAGCCCTGCTCCGGCCCAGACCGCAGCCACCCTCACCGCCGAGCAAGCCCAGGCCCTGCGTACCGCCTGCTCGGCGGACGTGAAGAAGCTGTGTGGCGATGTGCAGCCCGGCGGCGGGCGCGTGGTCCAATGCATGCAGAGCAAGAAGGAACAGACAACTCCGCCCTGCCAGGCCGCCCTCGGCGCGCTGGGCAAGAAGTAGGGACGGCAGGCCAGTCTCAGGCGAGCGCCAGGAGGCTGGCATTGCCACCCGCCGCGGCGGTGTTGACCGATACCGAGCGCTCCTCCAGCAGCAGGCTCGCCGGGTAAGCGAAGGGAGAGGATGCGATCTCCTCGACCGAGGCCGTATGGAGCGGCACGATGGGTCCGTCGCGCTCCGCAATGGCACGGGCAACGGAGCGCAGGCGCTCCCCCTCCCCTTCCACCAGCGCGACGGCGACCGCCTCGCCTTCAGGCGCGAGCCGGACAGCCACAGGCTCCGGCACTGTCGCAAGCACGCCGGCCAGGGCCGCCGGGGCGTCGAGCATTGCGCGATTTCCGGTGGCGAGGGCGGTGCCAAATTGCCGGATCAGTCCCGTTTCCGTCTCCGGCATCAGCAGCACTGTGCCGCGGCTGCGCAGCTCGTAAATGTTGCGTTCGCCCACCGGACCGGGAAGCTCCAGCGACATCCCGAGGGGACTGCGCGCGATGATCGCCCGCATCGCTTCCGCATCCGCCGTGCGGCCCGCCCCCTCAAGCCAACCCACGAACGCGAGCGCCGCTGGATCAGGTTGCCCCGCCCCCAGGGTGAACTGCGGCCCACGCACCAGCCGCGAAAGATAGAGCGGGCCGCCAGCTTTCGGCCCGGTGCCGGAAAGGCCGCGCCCCCCAAACGGCTGTACCCCGACCACCGCGCCGATGATGTTGCGGTTCACGTAGAGATTGCCGGCCTCGATCCGCTCCGTCACCGCAGCCACGGTTGAGTCGAGACGCGTGTGCAGGCCGAAGGTCAGGCCATAGCCCGTGGCATTGATGGCCGAGACCAGCCGGCCGAGATCGCGGCGCCGCCAGCGCAGCACATGCAGCACCGGCCCGAACACCTCGCGGCCGAGATCGGCCAGGGACGAAATCTCAATCAGCGTCGGGGCCACGAAGGTGCCCTGCGCCGTCTCGGGCGGCAGTGCCGGGCGATGGACGGGACATCCCTTCGCCGCCATTGCCGAGACGTGCGCCTCGATCCCCCGGCGCGCCTCGGCGTGGATCACCGGACCCACGTCCACCGAGAGGCGATCCGTGCGGCCGATCTCTAGTTCCGCCATGGCGCCCTTCAGCATGGCGAGCAGGGTATCGGCAACCTCGTCCTGAAGACACAGAACCCGCAACGCGGAACATCGCTGGCCCGCACTGTCGAAGGCGGAGGCGAGAACGTCCGCCACCACCTGCTCGGGTAATGCGGAGGAATCCACGATCATCGCGTTCTGCCCGCCGGTCTCGGCAATGAGCGGCACCGGCCGGCCATCCGGTCCCGGCCGCCCGGCCAGCGAACGGGCGATCAGTTGCGCCACCTCTGTCGAGCCGGTGAACATCACCCCCGCCACCTGCGGCGCCGACACCAGCGCTGCGCCGATGCGGCCATCTCCGGGCAGAAGCTGAAGCACGTCGGCGGGGATGCCGGCCGAGTGCAGGATGCGCGCCGCCTCGGCCGCCACAAGGGGAGTTTCCTCCGCCGGCTTCGCAAGCACGGGATTGCCCGCAGCCAGCGCCGCGGCCACCTGGCCGGTGAAAATGGCAAGGGGGAAATTCCACGGGCTGATCGAGGCGATAGGGCCGAGCAGGCGATGGGCCGGTGTAAGGCGCGCCTCCGCTTCACCGGCATAATAGCGCAGGAAATCCACCGCCTCGCGAACCTCCGCCACCGCGTTGGCGGCCGACTTGCCGGCCTCGCGCATGATGAGGCCCATCAGGCACATCATTGCCGTCTCCATGCCGTCTGCCGCGCGCCGAAGCAGCGCTCCTCGTTCAGCCGGGGCAAGGGCGGCCCAATCGGTCGCGGCCGAAGCCGCGCGGGCGACGGCGCGCGAAACATCCGGGACGGTCGCGTCGCGCACCTCGCCCACAATATCGCGATGGTCGCCGGGATTCCGCACTGGCCGCGGGGCCGCGCCTCCGGATGCGGGCGAGGCCACCGTCCATGTGGCCGCCTGAGCGGCGAGGCGCGACGAAAGCGTGCCGAGCGTCCCGTCGTCGGCAAGATCCAGCCCGGCCGAATTCAACCGTTCCCCATAGAGGGCGCGCGGGGCCGCGATGCCCGGATGGGGCGCGCCCGGCACCGGCATGGAGGCGACGACCTCGGCCGGATCGGCGATGAGGTCCTCGACCGGGACGGCGGGGTCACGGATGCGGTTGACGAAGGACGAATTGGCGCCGTTCTCGAGCAGGCGCCGCACCAGATAAGCCAGCAGAGTCTCGTGGGTGCCCACCGGCGCATAGATGCGGCAGGGCCGGCCAAGGGGGCCGACGACCTCCTCGTACAGCGGTTCGCCCATGCCGTGCAGGCACTGGAACTCATAGTCGCCGATGCGGAAGTCCGGGCCAGCCAGGTCGTGGATTGCGGCGAGCGTCTGGGCATTGTGGGTGGCGAACTGGGGGAAGACCGCATCCTTCGCCGCGAGCAGTTTGCGGGCGCAGGCGATGTAGGAAAGGTCGGTGTGGACCTTGCGGGTGAAGACGGGGAAATCCGGCATCCCGTCCACCTGCGCACGCTTGATCTCGGCATCCCAATAGGCGCCCTTCACGAGGCGCACCGCAATGCGGCGTCCGGTCCGCCGGGCGAGGTCGATGACAAAATCCAGCACCGCCGGGCAACGTCGGCCGTAGGCCTGCACCACGAAGCCGATGCCGTCCCAACCGGCCAGCTCCGGCGCTGCACACAGCGCCTCCAGCAGGTCCACGGAGAGTTCGAGCCGGTCCTGCTCCTCGGCATCGATGGTGAGGCCGATGTTCCAGCGCCGCGCCTCGACGACGAGCGCGAGGAGGCGCGGCAGCAGTTCGCCCATCACCCGCTCCGCCTTGGCGCGGGCGTAGCGCGGATGCAGCGCCGACAGCTTTACGGACAGGCCCGGCCCGCGGACGATGCCGCGCCCGCCCGAAGCCGCGCCGATGGCGGTGATGGCATGGCGGTAGGCCTCGAAATAGCGCGTGGCATCCGCCCCCGTCATGGCCGCCTCGCCCAGCATGTCGAAGGAGTAGAGGAAGCCCTCCCCCTCTCGCCCGCGGGCGCGGCCCAATGCCTCTTCGATGCTGCGGCCCATGACGAACTGCTCGCCCATGATGCCAATGGCCGCATCCACCGCACGGCGGATCACCGGCGCGCCGCAGCGGGCGACGAGGCGCGTCAGCGCCCCGGAAAGACTGTGCGCATCATACGCCAGGGCGAGGTGCCCCGTGACGAGGAGGCCCCAGCTGGCCGCGTTCATGAACAGCGACTGGCCGCCGCCCACATGCGCCCGCCAGTCGCCGGAACCGATCTTGTCGCGGATCAGCGCATCGCGGGTGGCAGCATCGGGAATGCGCAGCAGCGCCTCGGCCAAGCACATGAGGGCGATACCCTCGCGTGAGGACAGGTCGTACTCGCGCACCAGTTCCTCCACCATCGAGTCGCGCGGCTTCTGCCGCAGACGGGTGACGAGGGCACGGGCGTGGGCGCCGACGCGCGCGCACTGCCCGGGGAAAAGCCGCGCCTGGGGCAGGAGCGCGGCGACGCATGCCGCTTCAGGCGCCCGCGTCATGGCGGTGATGGCCTGCCGCAGGTCACTGCGGGGCACGGGCGGAGGGGCGAAGTCCGCGAACAAGGGCGGGCGGACCGTCTCGCGAAGCGGGCTGAATACTGCGGGCGCTGGCATCTGAGGCACCTTTCGTCGCGTCTTTCGGGCGATCTCGAACAGGCCTAAATGCTAACCCTAATGCTGGAAGGCGTTCTGACCGAAGATGGCCTCCATGATCCCGGAATTGACTTTTATTGGCTCAGATTGAAAATCGAATTTATGCAAATTGACTGTAATTCGGATCAAATTGACGCCTTCGATGCGCGCATCATCGCCGCCTTGGTCGAGGACGGGCGCATGTCCGTCACCGACCTTGCGGCGCGGGTCGGGCTGTCGCGCAGTCCATGTCAGGCGCGGCTGAAGCGGCTGGTGGACGAGGGCTTTATCCGCGGCTTCCGGGCCGTGCTCGATCCCGCGAAGCTCGGCCTCGAACACATCGCCTTCACCGAAGTGAAGCTCACCGAGACGACGGAGGCGGCGCTCACCGCCTTCAACAAGGCGGTGCTGAAGATCCGCGAGGTGGAGGCCTGCCATATGATCGCAGGCTCGTTCGACTACCTGCTCAAAGTGCGCACCCGCGATATTCGCCGCTATCGAGAAGTGCTGGGGGAGAAGATCTCCAGCCTGCCTCACGTGGCGAGCACCTCCACCTACGTGGTGATGGAGCCGGTGAAGGACGACGGCGCGTAAGGCTTACCGCCACCGGCCAACATGTTTTGCGGCATTGCATCATGGCTCAGGTGGCGTTTCACTGGAGGGAATTTCCGGAGCCCGACCTTGCCCCATCCCCTGCCGACCCTCGAGACCCCGCTGCTGCGGTTCATCAAGGAGACCCACGCGGAATTTTCCCGCATCGACGAGGGCGAGGTCGCCTCCTACATCCCCGAACTGGGTAAGGCCAATCCCGACCATTTCGGCATCGCCGTCGCCACCACCGACGGGCATGTGTACGAGGCGGGCGACACGCAGGTGCCCTTCACCATCCAGTCCGTGTCGAAGGCCATGGTGTTCGCCCTGGCGCTCGATCTTCTGGGGGCGGAGCGGGTGGAGGCGGCGATCGGCGTCGAGCCGAGCGGCGAGGCGTTCAACTCCATTCGTCTGCGGGCCGACAACAAGCCGTTCAACGCCATGGTGAATGCGGGCGCCATCGCCTGTTCCGGCCTTATCGCGGAGAGCGCGGGAGACGAGGCATTCGAGCTGATCCGCCAGGCCCTCGGCCGCTTCGCCGGGCGCGACCTCGGCGTAGACGCGGCGGTGTTCGAGAGCGAGCGCTCCACCGGCGACCGCAACCGCGCCATCGCCTATCTTCTGCGCACCTATGGCGGCGTCGCGGGAGACGTGGACCGGCTGCTCGACGTCTATTTCCGCCAGTGCTCCGTGCTCGTCACCGCGCGCGACCTAGCGGTGATGGGGGCGACCTTTGCCAATCACGGCGTCAACCCGCTCACCGGCGTCACGGTCGCCTCGAACTACGCAGTGGCGCGCACGCTGGCGGTGATGAGTTCGTCCGGCATGTACGACTTCGCCGGCGAGTGGATCTACCGCGTCGGCGTACCGGCGAAGAGCGGCGTCGGCGGCGGCATTCTGGCGGCGTTGCCGTCCCAGCTCGGCCTCGGCACCTTCTCCCCCCGCCTCGACATGCACGGCAACAGCGTGCGCGGCATCCGCACCTGCGAGGCCATTTCGGAAGCGTTCGACCTGCATATGCTGTCGCGACGGGACGATGTGCGGACCTGCATCGTCGCCGATTACGATTTCCGGACCGTACCGTCCAAACCCGGCCGGCAGCCGCACGAGCAGGACATCCTCTCCGCCCGCTCCGGCGCCATCCGGGCAATCGAGTTGGCCGGCAAGCTCTCCTTCGCCTCCATGGATTACGTGACCCGGCGGCTGACGGACCCCGCGGGCGTGCCGGAATTCCTCATCCTCAACCTGCACCGCGTCGCCACCATCACCGATGCGGGCCTCAGACTCCTCACCGGCCTCATCAAGAACCAGTTGCCCGCCGCCACCACCGCGGTGATCGCGGGCGTCGAAGCCACTTCACCCGTTGCACCGCAGCTGAAGGCGCTGCGGGAACAGGGCGTGCGCGTGCGCATCTTCCCCACCTACGATGCGGCGGTTGAATGGGCCGAGGACCAGGTGGTGTACCGCCATGGCGGCTTCTCCCGTATCGAGGTGGAAGCGGACCTCAGCCGGCAGGCGCTGCTCGCCGGCCTTTCCCCCCAGGAACTGGCAGATCTCTCACGTCTCGGCACTCGCGTGGTGTTCCCTGCCGGCACGCGGATCATTTCCGCCAACGAACCGCCGGCGAGGGTCTATTTTCTGCTGCGGGGCATGGTGAGCGCCCGCTCCGGGGGCGACGTCCGCCTCTCCACCATGATCCCCGGCATGGTCTTTGGCGAGATGGCGCTCATCGAGCAGCCCCGCAGCACGGACGTTTGGGCCGATACGGAGGCGGTGTGCGTGGAGGTCACGGCCGACCAGTTCCGCGCCTTCCAGGAAACCCATGCCCGCGCCGCCGACCGGATCATGCGCAATCTCGCCATCCTGCTCGCCGGGCGAATCCGCATGGCCACCGCCCGCATCGAGATGCTGACCGGATAGGCCTTTCGCATCATCGGGTTGGATGATCGCCTCATAGGCGGCTCTCCATTTGCCGACCTAGCACTTTCGGCCAGCCTTGAGCGAAGCCCTTTACAACCCTCCGTTCCCCTCCCAGTCTTCTTCCAAACAGAAGAATTCGGGAGGTGAAGATGGTGGATACGGTGGAGAACCGGCCACAGGCTGTGCCTGCGATGCCGGCGGTTCGGGCGGTGACGTTCGCGGACGCGAAGGCCTCGCTCATCGAGGGGTTGTCCGATTTCGCGCGGGCCCCGGCCTTCGGCCTCGTGTTCGGCGGACTTTATGCGGCGGGTGGGCTCACCATTGTCGCCTGTGTCATGTTCTTCGATGTGGGATATCTCGCCTATCCGCTGTTCGCCGGCTCCGTGCTGATCGGACCATTCGTGGCGGCCGGCCTCTACGATGTCAGCCGGGAACTGGAGGCGGGACGTCAACCCACCTGGAACGGCGTGATGGCCACCATCTTTGCCCAGCGCCAGCGGGAACTCGGGTGGATGGCGTTCGTCACCATCTTCGCCTTCATCATCTGGATGTACCAGGTGCGCCTGCTGCTGGCCCTGTTCCTCGGCTTCGCCTCCTTCGCCACGCTCAACGACTTCATCAAGGTGCTGTTCACCACCTCGGATGGCATCGCGTTCCTGGCCGTAGGCCATGTGATCGGGGCAGCGCTGGCGCTGGGCCTGTTCTCCATCACCGTCGTTTCGTTCCCGCTGCTAATGGACCGGGATCTCGATGTGGTGACGGCGATGATAACGAGCGTACAGGCGGTGCTCACCAGCCCCGGGCCGATGATCCTGTGGGGTATCTGCGTGGTGGCGCTGATTGCCATCGGCACCGCCCCCGCCTTCCTTGGGCTGATCTTCGTGCTGCCGGTGCTGGGGCATGCCACGTGGCACCTCTATCGCCGGGCCGTGACACCGCTCTCCTGAGAGACGACGCCGACGTCAGGAGACGTCGGCGTCTTTACCCTTGCGTTTCGGCTTGGGCGCTGCCGCATCGGAAACCCGCGCCGTCTTGGCCGTAGCCACGAATCCGGCAGATTTGGTGGCTGGGGCTTTGGTCGCGACTCCTGGGCCATCCGCGCTGCCGACGGACTTCTGCGCCGACTTGGCCTTGGCCGCCTTGGGCTTCAAAACTTTGGCGGGCTTGATGATCTTGGCTGCCTTCAAGACCTTCGGCGGCTTGGCTTCGCCCGTGGTCGGAATGGCGTCACCGTCGTCGGGCATCAGCGCCCGCGACGCCAGAACCTTCACCTTGGCGGCCCGTGCCTTGGCTTCTTTATTCTTGGCCATCTTCGCTCGGGCGACGACCGTGCCCGCATCGTCGGCCTCGGCCCCATGCTCGAGATGCCCGCGTGATGAGGACGAATTCAGCGAGGCGGCGAGACTTTCCTGATCCGTGACAGATCGCGCCCCAACCTTTGCGGACTTTCCCTTCTCCGTCTTGGCCTTACCCGCCTTGGCCTTGGCCGGCTTTTCATCGGCCTTCGCGACCTTGGCCTTGCCAGCCCGCGCCTTGCCCGCCTTGGCACCGGCTTCGCTGCCTTTAACCTGCTCGGCCTCGATCGCCTTCGACTTGGGCGCCTTCGCCTTGAGCACGACCGGTTCGGCCACAGCGGCGGCGTCAGCGAGCTTCTCCTGCCAGCGCCGGGCCATGATGTCCCCGAAGGACAGGATCAGTTGGGAAAGGTCTTCCTCCTGAACCGCCGCAGCGGCGGTCTCGATGGAGAACCAGAAGCCGTAGCGCTGGAACCGTTCCGGCCACTTCTGCAGCAGGCGCTTCACCTTGAGCGGGAAGACCAGCACGTCGCACAGCACGGAGCGGGTGCCGAGGCGCTTTTCATAGGTGTAGGCGCCGAGCGGTTCGCGGGAGACAACGCCGACGAGGCCGGCTTCCTCGTAGGACTCGCGCGCCGCCGTCTTGGGCGGGGTGAGGCCCTTGATCGGCCATCCCTTTGGAATCACCCAGCGGCGCGTTTCCCGGGAGGTGATGAGACGAATCTGCACCTCGCCGTCGCGCCGCACGCGGTAGGGCAAGGCAGCATATTGCACTCGGCGCCCGCTCGAGACGCCCGCAGCAACCGGAATATGGGGCCAATCCGACCAAGGCGCCATTGACGATCCAGGAGCGGCGGAGCGTGAAAGACGAACCCGGTGACCGAGAACCCGTTCTTCCGCCCGCCGACGGCAGAATCGGTCATCAAGACTGATCTATCACAAAGCATTCCCCCGAAGAAATCGCCCCAGCTGCCGCTGCCTCACTGGGGCTCGGCCTCGTAGACCACGACGGTGCGCGCCCGTACCTCTATCTCACCCGCCTCTACCGGCACCGCCATGCGAGCTGCATCGGCCTTCATCATCATCGGCGCCGGCATGATCGGACCGCTGTGCTGCCCCTCGGGCTGGATCGACATGATGCGCGTGAGCCGAAGCCCCGCAGCCGCGGCGACGCCCTTGGCCTGCTCAATGGCGTCCTTCACCGAGGCCGCCCGCGCCTCGCCTTCCAGCCGATCCGTATCAGCGAGGGCAAAGGACAGGCCCGATGCCTGGTTGGCACCCGACTGCACCACCTTGTCCAGCAGTCCACCGAGCTTGCCGAGATCACGCACCGTGATCCGGACCGAATTGCGCACCTCGAAGCCGATCAGCTTCGGCGCCTCGCGGGACGGCGGCTGCGGGAAGGACTGCTGCGGCTGGAGGGAGAAGGAGGAGGTGGAGATATCGTTCGGCGCAATGCCCGCCGCCTTCAGCGCCGCGATTACGTCCGCGACCGCCTTGGAATTGGCGGCGAGCGCATCGTCGGCAGTCTTCGCATTGCTCACGACGCCGGTCGTAAGCACCGCCATGTCCGGCGGAGCAGCGCGCGTTGCCTCTCCCACCACCGTGATGGTCGCCGCCGCGGCCACAGGGCCCGACACAGCCAGCGTTGCGGCGAAGGCCGCTGCAATCACGGCCGCAGTGCTGACCGCGGCACGCGGGAAGGAAACGAAGCCGGCCGGCGAATGACGCATGGAGGTATCCTCGTTCGGCCCAGGCTATGCCCCGGGGGAACGGCAGACGACCGCGCGAACGCGGCGCCATTGCGGCGAAGCCGCCGCCATCCCCACCCTAGCGGCACCCTCCTCGGGCGAGGGCTGGAATCTGTTGTTCCCGCGCGGCAGGATTGCTAGAGCAACAAGCATAAGGCGTGCGGGGGCCTGTAGCTCAATGGTTAGAGCTGACCGCTCATAACGGTTAGGTTGCAGGTTCGAGTCCTGCCGGGCCCACCAGCTTCCGGTTTCATCGGAAACCCCAGGCCATTTTGGTTCTTCTCAGCCCGCCGTCCCCAATCGGCGCGATCGAGGCTTTTGGGGACGCAGATGATGATCCGTCTCCTCCACGGGCGAGCGTCCGCCCGGCCCCGCAGCCGATCATGATCGAGCGGCGCGAGCGGTATTGGGACGACGACCTGGCTGGTATCCAATTCTTCTTTTGATTTGCTGCACTTGCACGCCTCGAAAACGTGCATTCTACGCGTGCGATTCCCAATTATGGGCCCCGCGGAGAGCCAGCTCTCGCGCGATCAAATGTCGGGATTCGCATCAGGTTTTGGGGCTCTCGGGATGGAAACGGGCGGATGAGTCGGCCGAAGCGATCTGGAGATCGACGTCACAACGCCTGCGGCCGAACGGTGAAAGTGCGATTCGACCTCATCGCCGCAATGTTGATCGCCGGCACGGCCCCGGTATTTGCGGTCGATATGGCGGGTGCCGACATGGGAGCGCCGCCCTCGTTCTTTCAGGATGATTTCTGGACCCGGCCCTACCTCTTTGGGGATCTGGGACGGACCCGGCTGAAGGAACAGGGCATCGACATCTCTGGCGGGCTCGTCAACGAAACGGTCGGGAACCTCTCGGGCGGCACGCACCAGACTGGGGCGAATGCGGGCCAGGCGTCCATTCAGGCCATCTTCGACATGGAGAAGCTGGCCAACATCACCGGCGGCACGTTCGGCATCACGCTCGTGGGCCGTTGGGGCGACAACCTCGCGGAAGTCGCCAACATCCCGGCACTGATGCTGATGAACGAAGTCTACGGCCGCGGCAATATCGTTCGCCTCGTGGACTTTCACTACAATCAGGCCTTGTTCGACGGCGCCGTGGACATCAAGGTCGGCCGGCTCGCCGTCGGCGCCGATTTCGGCTTCGATCGCTGCGATTTCATTAATCTGACCTTCTGCGGCTCGGTTCCAGGAAATATAGCCGGGAACTACATCTTCAACTGGCCGGTGAGCCAGTGGGGCGGCGTCGTGAAGCTCCACCTCGCCGATGACCTGACCTTTTCAGCCGCCGTTTATGACGAAAACCAGACCTACCTGTCGGTTCAGGCGAAGTGGGCGCTGCTGCCCAGCTGGCCGTCCGGTTCCGACGGCGCGCTGGTGCCCCTGGAGCTGAAATGGACTCCGACGCTCTGGAATCTGTCGGGCACCTACAAGATCGGCGGATGGTTCGATACCGCGACCGTGGATAACGCCGTCACGAGCATCAACGGGCAGCCCCAGCTCATCTCGGGGCTTCCCTATGCCCAGGATTATGGGCGCTACGGCTTCTACGTTTCCTTCATCCAGCAACTGACCGGCAATGCCACGGGCCCGAACCCGAAACAGGGATTGTGGAGCTTCTTCAACTTCACCTATGCCGACCCGCGGACCTCCACGCAGCTCTATCAGGTGGCATGGGGCATTCAGCAGCACGGCACGTTCGCAAGCCGGCCCGATGACGACATCGGTTTCGCCATCGGAACGACCGGGATCAATCCGCGGCTCACAACGGCGCAGGCCGAGGCCAATTGGCTGGGGCTCGGCCCGGGCTATGTGCAGCACAACGAATATGTGCTGGAAGCCTACTACGGGTTCCAGGCCACGGGCTGGCTGAACCTGAAGGCCTCACTGCAATATGTCATCGATCCCGGCGGCTACACCTCGCCCGTCAACGAGAACGCCTGGGTGGTGGGCCTGCGCACAACGGTTGCCTTCTGAGGGAGGAGCCGCGGCCATCGCCCGAAGCACCGCCCGTGGGCGCGCGCTCCCGGCGGAGCGGCCAGTGGTTTCCGGCCTGCCGGTGATCCTGACCTTCCCTTTCATTCCGGATGCTGTGAGGAGGCGCGCGCCGCCTTCACCACCTCGGCGGCTGTCGGGGGATTGGCCGGGTGCCAGCTCAGACAGAGGGCGGTCTCGATCTTGACCGGCCGGCGCACGCCTTCCGTGGAGAAGTAGAAGACGCCACGCCCCAGCCGGGCCAGATCATCGGCCGCACCACCCTTGGCGGCCATGAGATCGCGCGTCGCCTCGATGGTCGCAGGCGAACTCATGCGGCCGTACATATGGGTGGTGCAGTTGGAAACGATGCCGCTGTCGATGCCCCGCGGCAGCTGGGTCGCGAACACCATGCCGAGCCCATACTTGCGCGCCTGCGCCGCCAGCGAGCGGGTGCTGGCCTTGCAGGCCGTATTGGCCAGGGATGGCGCAAAGTTCTGTGCCTCGTCCAGCACGTAGAGCCGCCCGGAGGGGCTCGGATTCTGCCTTACCCATGTGAAGAGCGTCATCTGCAGCTGGTTGACGAACGCCTGCTTCGCTTCGTCGGTGGCAAGGCCGGCGAGGTTGATGACGGAGATACGCGGCCGCCCCGGATCGCGCCCGTGAAATAGGCGCCGGGGATCCAGCTTCGGCCCACTCGACTGGAGCAACGGATTGGTGGCGATGGCCGCGCGCAACTGGTCGGCCATGTCGCGGGCGAGCTTTTCGGCATTGCCGATCTCGCTCAACCCCTCTGGAAGTTCGGACAGTAGGGCAACGAAGTCCTTCAACTCTCGTCCGCCGCCCAAGGCAAAGTGGCGCAGAGCGTCGGCGAGAACCCCCTGCTTCAGGTTTGCCTTCTGGCCGCCGCCGCCGAGGTAGGGGGTGAGCGTGGCGCGCGCCATTTCCACCGCCTGGCTACGCTCGTCCTCGCTCTCGGCGTCGCGGCCGCTGCCGATGGCGGCGAAGTCCGGCAGGAGGGCGAGGGAGAGCGGATTGCCGCTGGAGACCCCGGGGGTCCAGACCACCACCTCCACGCCAGCGCGGTACGCCTCGGCCTTCACCACGTCCTCGGAAGAGAAGGATTCCGGCACCTGGGGCCACGCCTCGCCGAGGCGGGCGAGGTCGTTGTTGATGTCGAGCACGATGGCGGGAATGCCGAGGAGCGCCGCCTCCTCCACCAGACGCCGCAGCAGGACCGTCTTTCCGGAGCCGGAGCCCGCGAAAATCGCCACATGCCGGGGCAAGAGAGAAGCTGCGAGTTCCACCGTTTCTCCCCCGCCTTGCGGAGCAGCCCGGCGGCCGACCACGATATGCCTCGCCGCGACATAGGGCGACGCAGGTGGTTCCGCAGCAGGACGCGCCGGACGGGGATCGACGTCGGGCGCGGCGTCCTTGCCGGACGGGATGCCGACAGGCGTTCCGGCCGGGGGCGGTTCGGGCGCAGCGCCGAGAAAGGCGGGTGGCGCGAGGCCAGCGGCCTTGAACAGAGGCGCGTCGTACAGCGGCTTGCTCTGCTTCAGCCAGGCAGCGAAGTCTGGACGGCCAGAGAGCGAGCGCAGGGCAAGGAAGGCCCGCAGGTCGTCCTCGCCGGGTGCGATGAAGCGGCCGCCCGCCTTTTGGAACTCCTCGGTCAGCTGCCGCGACTTCGGCCCTTGCGGGGGTTCAGTCGACCGCAGCAGCACAAGGTGCCGCCCCTTCAGCTTCGAGCCGATTCCCGAAGCCGTCATGGCCGCCTTGATGCGGGATTGATAGGCGAGGTGGTTGGGATGGGGCAGCAAACGGAAACAATAATGCTGCTCAAGATCGCCCTGGGCGCGGAAGGTGAAGGACAGCCGGCCGTGGAGCGGCGGCGTCTTCTGGTTCGGGTAGAATTGGACCCCCGCATCCACGTTCTCCGGCAGATCGAGCTGTTGCTCGAAAAGGCCCAGCGCGTACGCGAAGAGGTCGCGCATCTCGTCCTCCCGATCGGGATCGAGAAGGCCGGACACGTCCGCCTCTGCGCGGGCCTGGACATAGGCGGCCTCGAGACCGGAGATCGGGGGGACGATGGCCGGCGGCTGCCCCCCACGCGTGAACGTGGACAATTCCTCGACGTCGCCATCGGCGACGCATGCCAGGCGATGGGCCTCGCAGCGCCGGAGCAGTTCGCGCGGCGAGAGACCGACCGCCTCGGCGAAAGCCTCGGGCCGGAATGGCCAGGTGGGATAAGGTGGGGTGAAATTGCGCGGGCCATAGGCAGCGGCGAGACGCGCACCGACCAGCGCAGAAGCACGTTCGGAATCGGGCAAGGCCTGCAAAGACGTCGGCGGACGGAAGCGGGCATCCACAGGCACGCTCGAGGTTTGCTCGATCACCTGCCATGTGGCCTCAAGACACGACAGGACGACCACCGCCCGATATTTCACCTCGTGGAGGTCCATCAGGCCCTGCGCCAGCGCCTCCAGGATCGATCGCGCCTCTGCCTTCTCCCCATCCGACAGGTTTTCCGCCGCCTTTGAACTGGCGTTCGCGGCACTGACGATGGCGTCGATCTGGTCCACCGCAATCAGTGTCGGCCCGACAAGGCTCATGAGCCAGCACAGGCCTTTTACGACGGAAAGGGGTGAGTTCTGGCCGACGAAGCCGAACTGGCCCGCGTCCTGCGCCGTCGAGGGCATGCCCTGCAGCCACGCATGCGCGATGCTCTGCTGATCGAGGTCGCTGGATGTCAGGAGAATGAGGGCGGTCAGCACGTAGCGATGTTCGAGCGTGCCCTGCCGGTCATACCGGGCGAGGGAGTTGAGGAACAGAGCCGATATGTCGTTCATGGCCTTGCGCGGGTCGTCATCGTGACGGCGCGCGATGGTGCCGACCTGCCCGGCGATGCCCAATTTGTCCGCCAGCTTCAGGATCAGCAGATCGTGCTGGGTCATGCCTTCCGCGCGCAGGGCCAGAAGCGAGTTCAGGAATCCGAGCGCTATGGAGGACCAGAAATCCTTCACTCCCACGAGGTCGAGCAGAACGAACCAGCCATCGCGCTCCCAGACCCCGGCCCGCAGCCGGCCGACCAGATGGGTCTTGCCATAGCCAGCCGGCCCCACGATGACTCGGCCGAGCGGCTCCGGCTCGGGCTTTTCCTCCGCCGTCCGCGCCTCGAAATAGGACAGGATGTCGTCGATGCAGCCTTCATGCAGCGCCGTGACCTGGTGAGGCGGATCGCGCCAGACGCTGCGCAACTGCCGGGTCCAGTCGAAGCTTGCGGCGCGGAAAGCCGCCAATCCCGGGGCGCCGGGCTTCTCGCTCGCTTGCGTCATCGCTCGATCCACAGGATGTGGCGGGGCTCGCCGGCGATCTCGATCGCCGCAGCGCGATCCGCCTCGGTGATCTCGGCGCGATTGTCGATGCGGTAGAGGCGGGCGACGCCCTCCGTCTGCATCGCCTTCAACGCGGCGTCGAGGACCGTTTCGGGCACGTCGGCGAGGTGGGGCCGCAGATTCTTCAGGAGCGCCCGCGTGTTGAGGCGGCCGCCCGTCACCGCGAGATAGGCAGTGCGGATGCGCGCAGGAAGGTTCGACGGCTCGTCCCCTCCCACTTCGCCAAGTCCGCTCCCGATGGCCGGACCGGACGTGGGCAGCGGGCCGCCTTGAGGGCCGAGCAGGTCCGCGAGCGCAATCTCCCGCGCGGCCATGTAGGCGGAAAGGCGCTCCAGCACCGCGCGCAGCACCGCCGAGGCGCCTTCCGCGTCCTCCGGCAGCAGGGCGTGGAGGGCGGCGCCGCCGGCATCCCAGCCCTTGTCCGTGACCTCTATCACATTGGCCCGTCCCCGTTTCGTCGTGCGGATCCAGCCCTCGCGCTCCAGCGGACGGCGCACCGCGGGGTCTGGCACCGGGCGCAGATCCTTCTGCGCAGCAGCACCGTCCGGGTGGGCGAGCAGGGCCAGCAGGAGCAGCCCCTGGCGCTCTTTCAGCCGGCTTTCGGGGTATCGCGTTGGTTTGGTCATCGCCTTGGTTGCCACCTATCTCTCCCCAAGCAAGACCTGCCGGCGGTGCCGGACCAGGTCGCGAATCTTTTCCAGCGCCAGCCAGCAGTCCTGGGCGATCTCGTCGTTGGCGAGACGCAGCACGGCGTAGCCGGAAAGGGTCAGCTCGAAATCGCGATGGCGGTCGCGCTGGAAGGCCGTGCGGGTGCCGTGGTCGGCATAGCCGTCCAGTTCCACCACCAGCCGCCCCTCGGCCCACAGGAGGTCGACCCTCGGGCGGGACCCCCGCACGGTTTCAACGGGAAGGTTGAAGCCGAACAGCGGGGCCAGCTCCGCATCCGCCTCGATGAGCTGGGCGAGACGCTGTTCCAGCGCGCTCAAGGGGTGGGGACGCCCGCGCCACGGGATCAGCCACGTCCCCTCCGGCTCCGCCCTAACCTTATGTCCGTTCACGTGATTTTCCGGCGGGGCGATGTCCGCTTCGTCGGCAAGGCGCCAGGCCCCGTGGCGGATACGGTCGAAAGGCGAGAGCTCGGCGGGCGGCTCGGGAAACAGCGCCACCACCGCCCCCTGGAGATGGTGTGCGATCCATTCGAGCCCTGCGACGAAGGCCTCCTCCCTTGCGGCGGGAAGGGGTTGCGGCACCTCCACGACCAGCACCAGACCACCCGGTCCGATCACCCGGGACAATTGGTCGAGCTGCGTCCCGGCGGGTGTCCGGGGCACCTTTGGCGGCCGGTTTTCCAGCGCCAGCAAGGCTCCGGCCTCGATCCAGGCGGACAGGACGCCGGGGTGGCCGGCTGCGGTGCGGCGCGCGGCCGCCGTGACGGCCATGCGGGCGAGCGTGTCCGCCCCCTGGGCGGGGAAGCGCACGTCATCATACCAGACGGGCCACATGCGGAGGGCAATGTCGGCCAATCGGGTGAGGAGATGTTCGGCCACCGCCTCGGCGGTGTCGGCCGAAGGGAGGGGGAGAAAGAGCAGCCGCGGCGCGCCGGACGGAAGCTACATCTCATTGAAAAGATGGCATAATTCCAAAAGCGCGACGCCATCCACGCAGACGATGCCGCCCTGCGGTTCCCCGAGGAGGACAGCCGCGAGGGCCGGCGCCGACAGGCGATCGCGTGCGACTTTGTCCCCCAAAAGGTTGCTCCCCAGCCTTGAGACGACCAGAACGCGCAACGGATCGATACCGGGGACATGACGTAGGTGCAACCGCGCTTTTGCCGCATCCGGCGTCCGACTGACTCGCCCCTGAACAGTGCGGGTCGGGTGCCTTTCACCAGGGGAATCGGTATGGTTCGGCGGGGTTTCGGCGGCGAGTCAGTCGAAGGTTCGGCATCTTCCGACCGAACCCGCCACGGAACGGATGAAGAGCCGCAAAAATGAACGCCTGGGTTGCAGCCGCAGTTGCAGTGGTGACGATGGCCCTGGCCATGGGGATCGGCATGGCCATCGGCAGCCGGCTTTCTGACTCCCGCTACGAGGACGGGTCGGTCAAGAACTTGCGCACCAGCGTCGCCATCATCGCGACCATGTCTTCGCTGTTGCTTGGCCTCATGGTGAATTCGGCTCGCTACAACTTCAGCGATGCCTATTCCGACGTGCAGAAATACGCGGCCGTTCTTCAGATCACCGATCTCAACCTGCTCAGCTTCGGCGCGCCCGCCTGCCCGCTCCGGGGCAACCTTCAGGCCTATGCCCGCCAGCTCGTGGCGGAGACGTGGACGGCCGGCGAAGAGGAAGCCTCGTCCGGCGCCGCGCAGGTGTCGGCGCTCACCGCGCTCCTCGGCTTCGATGCCGGGGTGCGTAACCTCAAGGCCGGGACTGCCGACCAGCAGGACGTACGGGGCACGCTCCTCGGCCTGTCGCGGCAGTTGGTGGAGTATCGCTGGAAGGTCACGGGCGTCGCCCGCACCGCAACCCCCGTCACCTTCATCTTCGTGGTGATCTGCTGGTTCGCGCTGATCTTTCTCTATTCCGGCGTCTTCGCGCCACGGAACGCGCTGGTCCTCGTCGGCCACGGGCTGGGCATGGTCGGCATCGCTGCAGCCATCTTCCTGGTCATGGAAATGGGGCAGCCCTTCACCGGGCCGATCAAGGTCTCCCCCGCCCCGGTGGAGCGGCTGCTGGCGCGCATGCAGGCGGAGCCCTGCCCCACGGTGGCGCCGCAGGGCTGAAACGGCGACGGCCGGAGCGCAAGACGCGACCCGGCCGCCGTAAACCCTTGAAAATGCGAGATCAGTTCAGGCGCGGCTGCTGCGAGGTGCCCTTGTACCAGTCGAACGCCTTGCCCTCGGTGGAGAGCATCACCGACTTCACATCGAAATGGTCGTTGAAGCTCTCGATGCCGAACTCGCGACCGATGCCGCTGTCGTCCACGCCGCCCCACGGCGACGCCGGGTCGAGGCGGTGGTGATCGTTGATCCAGACGATGCCGGCCTTCACCTTCGCCGCCACGCGATGGGCGCGGTGCACGTCGCGGGTGCGGATGGCGGCGGCGAGCCCGAAGGGGCTGTCGTTGGCGATGGCGAGGGCCTCTTCCTCCGTCTCGAAGGGGATCACCACCGTGAAGGGGCCGAACACCTCCTCGCGGGCGATGCGCATATGGGGCGCCACGTCCGCAAACACGGTGGGCTCCACGAAGAAGCCGTTCTCGTGCCCCGGCACGATGCGCCGCTGGCCGCCAGCCACGAGGCGCGCGCCATCGTCATGGCCCGCCTGCACGAAGGAGAGCACGCGGTCGAGCTGGCGCTGGGAGACCACCGGTCCAAGCTGGGTCTCGGGATCGCACGGATCGCCGATGCGGATGGCCTTGGTCTTGGCGGCCAGGCGCTCCACGAACTCGTCATAGATGGTCTTCTGCACGATGTGCCGGGCGGCGCAGACGCAGGTCTGGCCAGCGCCCACGAAGGCGCCGAAGGCGGCATAGTTCACCGCCTGTTCCACATCGTAATCGTCGAACACCATCACCGGCGTCTTGCCGCCGAGTTCGAGCGTCTGGTGGGCGAAGACCTTCGCCGCCGCGGAGCCCGCGATGCGCCCGGCCTCGGTGCCACCGGTGAGCACCAGCTTGTTGATGTCGTGATGCTCGGCGAGGAAGCGGCCGGAATTGGCGCCGATGCCGTTCACTACATTGAACACGCCGGGCGGCAGGCCGTTGTCGCTCATCAGCTTGGCGAGGCGCAGCGTGGTGAGGGGCGTGTATTCCGAGGGCTTCACCACCGTGGTGCAGCCGGAGGCGAGCACCGCCGCCAGGGACTTGCACAGGATCATCAGCGGGTGGTTGAAGGGCGTGCAATTGGCCACCACGCCGATGGGCGTGCGGCGGGTGTAGTTGAGATAATTGCCTTCCACCGGGATCACGTCGTCGCGGCGGGCGAGGGCGAGGCCGCCGAAATAGCGCAGGAAGTCCGGCAGGCGGCCGAGCTGGGCGCGGGTCTCGTTCACCGGCCGGCCGTTGTTCTGGGTTTCGAGCTGGTACAGCTCCGGCAGCGCCGCCTCGAACGCATCGGCGATGCGGTTGATGAGCTTCACCCGCTCGCGGATGGCCATGCCGCCCCAGGCATCGCCGTTGAAGGCGGCGCGGGCGCTCTTCACTGCCGCATCCACGTCCTCGCGGGTGCTGTCGGGAATGGTGGCGATGACGGCGCCGGTGGCGGGGTTCTTCACCTCCACCGTGCCGCCGCCGATGCTCTCCACCTCGCGGCCATCGATGAAATTGCCGCGCGCCGCGATGGCGATCTCGGCTTTGGCGTTCATGGCGTTTCTCCGAGTTTTCTCAAAGGACGACAGCGTGGCGCGACAAAGCCGCGACCACCCGCTTTTCGGCATCGGCGATATGGTCCCGCAGCAGGCGGGCGGCCTTGCGGCCGTCGCGGGATTGCAGCGCCTCGATGATGGCGACGTGTTCGGCAATGAGCCGGTCGGGGTCGCGCCCCTGCATGGTGCCGATGCTGACCAGCACCAGCCGGTCCGCCTGCGCGACGAGATCCACCACCTCTTCCCGCATGCGGCGATGGGGCGAGCACATGGCCACCGCGACATGGAAGGCACGGTTGTAGCGGATGAAATCCGACTTCGACGCATCGAAGGTGCGGAACACGTCGAGAGCGGCCAGCACCTCGTCCGTCGCGTGGCGGGCGGCATCGGCCGCGCAGGCCGGCTCCATCACCTCGCGAAAGCGGAAGATGTCCCGCGCGTCGGCAAGCGACACCGGATTCACCCGGTAGCCCTGGCGCGGCAGCACGGTGATGAGGCGCTCCTGCTCCAGCCGCAGCAGGGCCTCGCGCACGGGCTGCTTGCTCACCTCGAAGCGGCCGGCCAGCTCCTGCTCGCGCAGCTCCTCGCCGGGCTGGAGGCGGCAGCCGAGAATCTCCTCCTTGAGCCGCGCATAGACCGCGTCCCGCAGCAGGCCGGAGCCGCCGATGGCCTTATCAGAGGCGATGTCCTGATCCATCAACATATTTCATGCCCTGAAATTCTGGCCGCATCTTGGAGGAGTGATAACGACAGAACAACGGAAAAATGGCCCTTGACGGCGGAATTTGGTTCTGTCTGAAATATCACGACAAAAAATTTTGCCGTCAAGAGCATCTCAGGGAGAGCAAAAATGCCCACACTCACCAAGCGCACCGCGGCCTGTTCGTGGCTCGCCGCGACGGCGCTGTCTGCGCTGATGGCCGTGCCCGCAGCGGCGCAGCAGCCGCCCATCAAGGTCGGCTTCATGACGGTGCGCTCCGGCGCGCTGGCGGCCGGTGGCAAGCAGATGGAGCAGGGCATGGAATATTGCCTTGCCGAGCGGAACGGCATGATGGGCGGCCGCAAGGTGGAGCTCATCACCGTGGACACCGCCGGCCAGCCGGCCACCACCAAGACCCGCGCGCAGGAGCTGGTGGAGCGCGAGCGCGTCAACGCCATCATCGGCCCGCTCGCCGCCTTCGAGGCGCTGGCCATCGACGACTATATCCGGCAGGTGGGCGTGCCCGTGATCTCGCCCTCGGCGGCGGCAGAAGACCTCACCCAGCGCAAGCAGAACCCATGGTTCGTGCGCGCCGTGGGCACCTCTGCCCAGGCCAACCACGCGCTGGGTGAATATGCCGCCAAGGACCTGAAGCTGAAGCGCGTCGTCACCATCGGCGACGACTTCGCCTTCGGCCACGAGGCCACCGCCGGCTTCCAGCGCGCCTTCGAGGACAATGGCGGTCAGGTGGTGCAGAAGCTGTGGCCGCCGCTGAACGTCGCCGATTACGGCAGCTACATCAGCCAGATCCGCACCGACGTGGATGCCGTCTACGCCGCCTTCGCCGGCGGCAACGGCCTGCGCTTCCTCCAGCAGTACGCCGAGTACGGCGCGCCGGTGAAGGTGATCGCGCAGATGACCACGGTGGACGAGGGCATCCTCAAGTCCATGGGCAAGGAAGCCGTCGGCGTCATCTCCTCCGGCTGGTACACGGCGACCCAGGACGTGCCGGGCAACAAGGAATTCGCCGCCGGCATCCGCGCCAAATACGGCGCCGACCCCGGCTACTACACTGCCGGCGCCTACGCGGCCTGCGCCTTCCTCGATGCGGCCGTAAAGGCCGTGGACGGCAAGGTGGAGGACAAGCAGGCGCTCATGAAGGCGCTCCGCTCCGTGAAGCTGGAGAAGGGCCCGTATGGCGAGGTCACCCTCGACGAATACGGCAACCCCATCATGAACGTCACCATCCGCAAGACCGAGGAGAAGGACGGGCGGCTGCAGAACGTGGTCATCAAGACCTATCCGAAGGTGACGCAGTTCTGGATCTACGATCCCAAGGCCTTCCTCGCCGAGCCGGTCTACAGCCGCGACTACCCGCCGGCCAAAAACCTCGGGAAGTGACGACCAAATAAGGCGTCATGCCCCGGCTTGTCCGGGGCATCCACCCTGCCGCTCGTAGGGTGCATGAAGCCGATAGCCAGCCCGGCCAAACCGTGGATCCCCCGGACGAGCCGGGGGATGACGGGCGGAGAGGCGTCCGCCTAGCCGATTTTCCGCACCTTATCCGAGGACCAATCATGACCTTCTGGGTCAGCCAAAGCCTCAATGCCCTCGCGCTCGGCGGGCTGCTGTTCATGCTGGCGTCGGGCTTCAGCCTCATCTTCGGGCTGATGCGGGTGGCGAACCTCGCCCACGGCGCGCTGTTCATGCTGGGCGCCTATCTGGGCCTTGCCGCCGTGAAGGCCGGCTTCGGCTTCTGGGCGGCGGCGGCATCGGCTGCGGTGGCCGTGGGGCTGCTCGGCGGCATCCTCGAGCGCACGCTGCTGCGGCGGCTTGCCGGGCGCACGCTGCCGCAGGTGCTGCTGACGCTGGGCCTCGCCTTCATCATCGCCGACGCCTGCCTGATGATGTGGGGCGGCGACCCCATGCGCCTGCCGCCGCCGCCGGAACTCTCCGGCGCGGTGCGGGTCGGCGATGCGGTGTTCCCGCGCTACCGGCTGTTCGTCATCGGCGCCTCGGCAGCCGTGGCGCTGGGGCTTTGGCTGCTGGTGGAGCGCACCCGCGCCGGCGCCATGATCCGCGCGGCGGTGGATGACGTGGGCATGGCCCGCGCCATCGGCGTCTCCGCCTCCACCCTGTTCACCGCAGTCTTCTGCCTCGGCACCGCTTTGGCGGGGCTCGGGGGCGTCATCGGCGGCCCCATCCTCTCGGTCTATCCCAGCCTCGACCAGGACATGCTGCCGCTGGCGCTCCTCGTCGTGATCCTCGGCGGCGCCGGGAGCCTCGTCGGGGCGTTCGTCGGCGCCTACGCCATCGGCTTCATCTACACGTTCGGACAGGTGCTCGTGCCCGACCTCGCCTATGTGATCCTCTTCCTGCCCATGATCCTGGTGCTCTCCGTGGCGCCGCAGGGCCTGTTCGGCCGGAGGCTCGGATGAGCGCGCGCGCCCTCCCCTTCGCGGTGGCGCTGGCCGCCATGGCCATGGTGCCGCTGTTCTCCTCCTCGCCCTTCTACGTGAACCTCACCAGCCAGGTGGCCATCGCCGCCATCGGCGCGCTGGGGCTCAACGTGCTGGTGGGCCATGCCGGGCTGAACTCGCTCGGCTTCGCGGTCTTCCCCGGCCTTACCGCTTATCTGGTGGCGTGGCTCTCCAGCGTGGGCGGCATCGATCCGGTGGCGGCGGCGCTGCTGGCGCTGGGCGGGACGCTTGCGGTGTCCGCGCTGTTCGCTCTCGTCGCGCTGCGCACCACCGGCCTCGGCTTCGTGATGATCACCATGGCGCTCTGCCAGATCGTCTGGGGCGCGGCCTATCGCTGGACCTCGGTGACCGGCGGCGACAACGGCCTCTCCGGCGTGCCGCGCCCCGGCGGCGCGTGGCTGCCGCTGGAGAAGCCGGAATATTTCCTGTGGCTCTGCCTCGCCGTGCTGGCGCTGGCGCTGATCCAGCTCGGCCGCTTCTTCGACAGCCCGCTCGGCGTCGCCCTGCGTGGCACGCGGGACCAGCCGCGCCGCATGGGGGCGGTGGGCTATGACGTGTGGCGCATCCGCTTCGTCGCCTGGATGCTCGCCGCCGCCTGGGGCGCCGCCGCCGGCCTGCTCTATGCCTGGTACCACCAGTTCGTCAGCCCCCACATGATGGCGGTGACCGCCTCCGCCGAAGTGCTGCTGATGGTGGTGGCGGGCGGCGCCGGCACCCTCGCCGGCCCGCTCATCGGCGCGGCGCTGGTGGTGCTGCTCAAGAACCTCGCCTCCATCTGGATCGACCGCTGGGTGATGCTGCTCGGCTTCACCTTCGTCGTCATCGTCCTCGTGATGCCGGACGGCATCGTGCCCGGTTTCAACCGCCTCACCGCGTGGCTGAAGCGGCACAAACCCGCCCCCGCCCCGAAACTCGTGCCGAGGGAGCGCGCCGATGGCTGAGCCGGCCCTTCGCATCGACGGCCTGACCAAGCAGTTCGGCGGCCTGCCGGCCGTCGCCGATGTCAGCCTCGACATCATGCCCGGCGAGCGGCATCTGCTGCTCGGCCCCAACGGCGCGGGCAAGACCACGCTGTTCAACCTGATCTGCGGCGATCTCACGCCCACCGGCGGCTCCATCCGCCTGTTCGGATCGGAGCTGGTGGGACTGCCGCCGCGCAAGCGCACCGGCTTCGGCCTCGCCCGCACCTACCAGATCCTCACGCTGTTCCCGCACGAGACCATCTGCCGGAACGTGATGCTGGCGCTCAACGGCCTCCGCCGCGAGAAGTGGCGCGCCTGGGCCCCCTTCAACGCGGACGCGTCGCTCAGGGCGGAAGCCCTCGCCATCCTCGACCGGGTGAAGCTCGCCGACCTCGCCGACCGGCCCGTGTCCCAGACCGCCTATGGCGACCGGCGGCGGCTGGAGATCGCCATGGCGCTGGCCCTCGCCCCGCGCGTGCTGCTGCTGGACGAGCCCCTCGCCGGCCTCTCCCGCGACGAACGGGTGATGGTGCAGGACCTCCTCGCCAATTTGCCGGAGGAGATGACCGTGGTGCTCATCGAGCACGACATGGATGTCGCCCTCGCCTTCGCCGAGCGCATCACCCTGCTCCACCACGGCCGGGTGGTCACCACCGGATCGCGCGCCGACATCGCCGCCGATCCCCGCACACGGGAGGTGTATCTCGGTGCCTGAAGCCCTCACCCTGTCCAATCTCCACGTCTATCACGGCGAGATCTGCGCCGTGCGCGGGCTGGACATCGCCTGCGCGGAAGGCGCGGTCACCGCCCTGCTCGGCCGCAACGGCGCGGGCAAGTCCACGACCCTCTCCGCCATCGCCGGGCTGCTCGATGCCCGGCAGGGCCGCATCGATCTGTTCGGCACGTCGCTGGAGAACCGCAAGCCGGAGGCCATCTGCCGGCTGGGCGTCGGGCTGGTGCCGCAGGGGCGGCGCATCTTCCCGTCCCTCACCGTGCAGGAACACCTCACCATCGCCTACCGGCCGCCGCGCCACAAGGCGGCGCGGGTGTTCGACATCGCCTCGGTGGAGACGCTGTTTCCGCGCCTGAAGGAGCGGCGCCGGCAGCTCGCGGGCTCCATGTCCGGCGGCGAGCAGCAGATGCTGGCCATCGCCCGCGCGCTCGTCACCAATCCCCGCGTGCTGCTGCTGGACGAGCCGGCGGAAGGCCTTGCCCCGCAGATCGTCGCCGAGGTTGCGGATGCCATCGCCGCGCTGAAGCAGGCGGGGCTCTCCATCCTGCTCGTGGAGCACAATCTGCCGCTGGCGCTGCGGCTCGCCGACACCTGCGTCGTCCTGTCTTCGGGAGAGGTGGTCTGGCGCGGACCGCCACAGGTTCTCGCCGACGACCCCGCCCTCATGGCCCAACATCTGGGAGTGCACTGATGCTCACCGCCAATACAAGCGCCGCCGGCCTCTCCGCGCACATCACCGGCACCGGTCCCAGCATCGTCTTCCTGCACTCGCTCCTGTCCGATCGCGGCAGCCTGGAACCCATGGTGCCGCTGCTGTCCGACCGCTTCCGGCTGGTGCTGCTGGATCTGCCGGGCTTCGGCGGCTCGCCGCGTGTGGAAGGCGGGCTTGAGGGGCAGGCGGATGCGGTGGCGGCGGCGGTGGCGGAGGCCTGCCCCGGCGAGACGCCCATCCTGTTCGGCAACGGCTACGGCTCGTTCCTCGCCCTCGCCACGGCGCTGCGCCATCCGCACCTGTCGAGCGGCCTGTTTCTGGCCGGCTGCGGCGCGCGCTTCACCGAGGAGGGGCGCGGCGCCTTCCGCTTCATGGCCGCGAAGGCCGGTGCGGAGGGGCTGGAATCCATCGCCCAGACGGCCATGCTGCGCCTGTTCCCCGCCGCCATGGCGGCACGGGTGCCGGAGACGCTGGCGGAGCGGCGCGCCGCTTTCGTCGCCACCGATCCGGAGGCGTTCGGCGAAGCCTGCGGCCTTCTCGCGACCCTCGACCTGAGGGACGCCGCGCGCGATCTCGCCGTGCCGGTGTTCGCCTGCGCCGGCACCTTCGATGCGGCGACGCCGACGGCCATGGCGCGCGAACTCGCCGACCTCGTGCCCAACGGCACATTCCACGAGATCCACGATTGCGCGCATGTGCCGACCCTTCAGGCGCCGGCGGAGGTGGCGGTGCTGCTCACAGGGTTTGCCCGCGCATCGCACACGCCGCGCGCGGAATCTGCCGCAGCGCGGGCGGGCTGACGCCGCGCGGACTCGCGTCGCCGGCCGGCGTCAGGCGACGGTCGGAACGTCCATGGCGAGGGCCACCAGCGTGAAGCCGAGCGCGAGCAGGAAGTTCAAGCCGCCGCTGCCGCCGAACACTAGGGTGACACCCACGCTCATCAGCGCGGCGACAAGGGTGAGGATGATGCCGAAGGCGATGCCCTTCATGGGTCTGGTCCAGAAACACGATCGGGCCAATATGCCCGCTTGATCGTGATGCTCCGGGTGCCGGGCGGAATTTCGACAGGAAAGCGGCGGCTTTGCTGCGGGCGGGGTCGCCGCCCACAGATCGACGAAACGTGATCTTTTCGCCACGGCGGGCGCGGCGGCTCAGTCCGTAAAGCCGGCCACGCGGTGCGGCACGTAGGGCGCCTCCAGCGCGGCGATCTCCTCCGCCGTCAGCGCCAGCGAGAGGGCCGCCACCGCGTCCGTGAGATGGCCCGGCTTCGAGGCGCCGATGATGGGCGCGGTGACGCCCTTCTTCTGCAGCATCCAGGCAAGCGCCACCTGCGCGCGCGGCACGCCCCGCGCGGCGGCGATGGCGCCCACCGCGTCCACCACCTCCCGGTCGCCCGCCACATAGAGCGTCTTGCCGAATTCGTCGCTCTCCAGGCGATAGGTCGCCTCGTCCCACGCCCGCGCCAGCCGGCCGCGCGCCAGCGGGCTCCACGGGATGACGGCCACGCCTTCCTCGATGCACAGGGGCAGCATCTCGCGCTCCTCCTCGCGATAGAGGAGGTTCATGTGGTTCTGCATGCTCACGAAGCGCGTCCAGCCGTTGAGGCGCGAGATGTAGATCGCCTTGGCGAAGCGCCATGCCGGCATGGAGGAGGCGCCGATGTAGCGCGCCTTGCCCGCCTTCACCACATCGTGCAGCGCCTCCAGCGTCTCCTCGATGGGGGTGGCGTGGTCGAAGCGGTGGATCTGGTAGAGGTCCACATAGTCCGTGCCGAGCCGGCGCAGGCTGGCATCGATCTCGGCCATGATCGCCTTCCGCGAGAGGCCCGCGCCATTGGGGCCGGGACGCATGCGGTTGAACACCTTGGTGGCGAGCACCACCTCCTCGCGCCGCACAAAATCCTTCAGCGCGCGGCCGACGATCTCTTCCGACGTGCCGTCCGAATAGACGTTGGCGGTGTCGAGGAAATTGATGCCGAGGTCGAGGGCCTGCCGGATGAGCGGACGGCTCTCCTCCTCCTTCAGGGTCCAGGCGTGGGAGCCGCGGTTGGGCTCGCCGAACGTCATGCAGCCGAGGCACAGCTTCGAGACCTCAAGGCCGGTCGCGCCGAATTTCACGTAGTCCACTGCCGTCTCCCGCGATGAAGGCGCCCACCATGGCCGCCGGGGCGCCACTTGCAAGCGTTCAGTGCATCACGATACCGCGCTCATCCCGCGCGGATGGGCGCGCACCAGGGCGCCGGCGGCGGCGCCCGCCTCCTCGAACCAGCTCGCATCGCGATGCACCAGCGAGGCGGAGAAGGCACCATCCAGCAGCAGCAGGATCTGCCGCGCCAGCGCCGTGGGCGCGGCGAAGCCGGCGGCCTCCAGTTCGCCCGCCAGCCACGTGGCGAAGGCCGCCTTGTGGCGCGCGCCGATCTTCACCGCCGGGTGTCCGGGCAGCGCGGCCAGTTCCGCCGTGGTGCGCAGGAAGCCGCAGCCCTTCCACTTGGGATGCCGCGCGCTCTTGGCGAGGGCCGCGAAGATGGCCGCGAGCTTCGCGTCCGCCCCGCCCTCGGCGGCGGCGAACCATGCCGCCATCTGTTTCAGGTTGGGCTGGTCGCGGGCGTCGAGATAGGCCGCGACGAGGTCGTCCTTGCTGTCGAAATGATAGTAGAGCGTCCGCTTGGTGACGCCCGCCTTCTCCGCCACCGCATCCATGCTCACGCGGCCGATGCCCTCCGCATAGAACAGCTTCGAGGCGGCCTGGACGATCTTTCCGCGCGTGTCGGTGGGGCGGGTACCGGAGGGCTTGGGCATGGCCGCAAGGTATACCGTACAGTGAGTATACTCAACCGGCCGCTGCGTGCAGGGTCGGCTCCTCATCGAACGGGGAGATCATTCATGACAGCGAACGAGACGGACCTTGTGCTGAAGACGGTCGAAGGCGCCATCGCCACCCTCACCCTCAACCGCCCGGAAAAGCTCAACGCACTGAGCTACGCCACCATCGAGACGCTGCTGCGCCACCTCGACGAAATCGAGGGCGACGACGGCATCCGCGGCGTCATCCTCACCGGCACCGGACGCGCCTTCTCTGCGGGCGGCGACATTCCCGAATTCTCCCGCTCGGTGGCGCAGAGCCCGGAGGCCGCGTTGCGCGATTTCGTGGCGCGCGGCCAAAGGCTGACGGCGCGGGTGGAAGCCTTCCGCAAGCCGCTGGTGGTGGCGGTCAATGGCCTCGCCTATGGCGGCGGCTGCGAGGTGACGGAGGCGGCGCCGCTGGCCATCGCCAGCGATCGCGCGGTGTTCGCCAAGCCCGAGATCCGCCTCGGCATGCCGCCCACCTTCGGCGGCACCCAGCGCCTGCCGCGCCTCGCCGGCCGCAAGCGGGCGATGGAGCTGCTGCTCACCGGCGAGACCTTCACGCCTGCGCGCGCGCTGGAGCTGGGGCTGGTGAACGCCGTGGTGCCCCACGACGAGCTGCTGCCCCGCGCCCGCGACCTCCTGGAGCGAATCCTCGTCCACTCCCCGCTCGCCGTTTCCACCATCCTCACGGCGGTGACGCGCGGCATCAACCTGCCCATCGCCGAGGGCCTGCTGGTGGAGGCCGAGCAGTTCGCCCGCATGGCCCCCACCGCCGACCTGCGCGAGGGGCTCGATGCCTGGATCGCCCGCCGCGCGCCTGCCTATCCGGGCCTGTGGACCGCATCTGCGGAGGGCTGACCATGGAGGGACACACCAGCTTCACCCGCGAGACGTTCGCTGCCTTCGCCGCCAACGACCGGCCCGGCCCGGTGCACCTGCTGAACCTCATCCGCCTGCGCCCGCGCGTGGCCTATGCGGACGGGCGCATCACCACCGGCGCCGAGGCCTATGACGCCTACAGCCGCCTCAGCGCGCCGGTGCTCGCGGAGATGGGCGGGCGCATCGTGTGGCGCGGCGGCTTCGAGCTGTCCCTCGTCGGGCCGCCGGAGACCCATTGGGACATCGCCTTCATCGCCGAATATCCCAGCCCCGGCGCGTTCGTGCAGATGCTGCGCGATCCGCGCTACCGCGAGGCCATGGCGCACCGGCAGGCCGGCGTCGCCGACAGCCGGCTCGTGCGCTTCGATCCCCTGCCGGCCGGCGCCGGCTTCGCGGGATGATTGGCGGCGCGGCATCGCAGGGTGCCGCGCCCCGCTCTCAGTCGGCAGTGCCCAGCGGCCACCCGGCCTGCGGCGCCGCCTGGCCCTCCGCTTCCAGCCAGCGCGCGAGGGCATCGATGTTGCGCGGATTGCGCGGCGATCGGCTGCGGATGAAATGGAAACCGCTCTCAAGCTCCATCAGCGGCCCCAGCACCCGCAGTCTCCCGGCGGCGAGATGGGCGTCCAGGTAACGCGCATCAGTGAGCACGACGCCGGCCCCGGCCAGCGCCGCCTCCAGCGCCTGCGCCCGGTTCTCCACCACCATGCCGCCGGCCGGAGCCTCGCCCTTCTGCCGCGTCTGTTGCCACCACAGCGGCCAGTCGCGGAAGCGGGCGCGGGCGCGGATCACCGGCCAGTCGGACGGCCGGCCCAGCGCCAGGCCGGGCGCGGCGGCGGGCACCAGCGTCTCGCGGAAGAGAAGCCGCGCCTCTATGCCGGGCCAGTCGCCCATGCCGTTGCGGATGGCGCAGTCCACATCCTCCCCGTCGAGATCCACCACGCGCTGCGTGGTCAGCACCGCGATCTCGATGTCGGGATGGGCGCGCTGGAAACGCGGCAGGCGCGGCAGCAGCCAGTTGGCGGCCAGCGTGTTCACGGTGGAGAGCCGGATCTGCCGGGCGCGCCTCTGGAGGGGCGCCACCGCCGCCTCGATCCGGCCGATGGCATCGCCCATGGCGGCGAGGAGCGCGGTGCCCTCGTCCGTCAGCACGCAGACCCGGCCGGAGCGGGTTACGAGCCGCGCGCCCAGTTCCGCCTCCAGATCCGCGATGCGGTGGGAGAGCGCGGAGCGCGAGATGCCCAGCGCCTCGGCGGCCGCCCCCTGCCTTTTGTGCCGCGCCAGCGCATCAAGGGCCGCGAGGCCGCGTAGCGACGGCAGGTTGGAGGACATGAGCGCTTCCCGGACGAACCAAACAGGTGAGAACTTCTCACCCATTTCAGCCCAAACATCCGCTAGCTTCCAGCCCGATCATTGTCTGAGGACCACCCCATGACAGGCCCCGCCCGCACGCCGCTCGCAGCCGAGGACGTGCCGCCCCGCACCAAGCCCTCCAACTATCCCGCGCCCTTCGCCGCGCGCATGGCGGGGCGGGAGAAGCGGCAGTTGGGCGACGCCTTCGGCCTCTCGCGCTTCGGCGTGAACCTCACCACGCTGGCGCCCGGCGCACAGTCCGCGCTGCTGCACCGGCACAGCCTGTCGGAGGAGTTCGTCTATATCCTCGCCGGCACGCCGACCTTGCGCACCGACGAGGGCGAGTTCCTGCTCGGCCCCGGCATGTGCATCGGCTTTCCGGCGAACGGCCTCGCCCATCATCTCGTCAATAAAAGCGCGGAAGAGGTCCGCTATCTGGAGATCGGCGACCGGGATCCCCATGATGCCGGCACCTATCCCGAGGACGATCTGGTGGCGCAGTTTTCCGCCGCCGGCTGGTCCTTCACCCGCAAGGACGGAACCCCATGGTGAGGCCCGCATGATTTCCCACGTGAATATCGGCACGAACGACATCGTTGCCGCGAAGGCCTTCTACGATCCGCTGATGGCGCGCCTCGGCTGGCGCCTGCGCTTCTTCGATGCCGCCGACGGGAAGGCCGGATGGCAGCCGGCGGAGGGGCGCTTTCCCCTGTTCCTGCTGTGCCTTCCCTTCGACGGCGGCCCCGCCGCGCCCGGCAACGGCGCCATGGTCGCCCTGCTCGCGCCGGACCGGGCGAGCGTGGACGACATCCACCGCTTGGCGCTGGCCGCCGGCGGCACGGATGAAGGCGGGCCGGGGCTTCGGCCGCACTATCACCCAAACTATTACGGCGCCTATTTCCGCGACCGCGACGGCAACAAGATCTGCGTCTGTTGCCATGCGGCGGAGGAGACACCGGCGCCGTGACCCATCCAGAGGCCCCCGACGTGACCCTTACGCGCGAGCAGATGCACGCCCACGCGCAGGCCTGGATCGCCGCCTGGAACCGGCGCGACGTGGAGGCGGTGCTCTCCGCCTTCACCGACGATGCGCGCTTCCGCAGCCCCATCGCCCTGCAGATGACCGGGAGCGCAACGCTGGAAGGCCGCCCGGCCATCGAAGCCTATTGGCGGGCGGCGCTGGGGCGCATCGAGCGGCTGGAATTCCGCCTCCTCGCCGCCATCTGCGATGAGCCGGGCCAGCGCATGGTGGTGCATTACGAGGCGACCCTCGGGGACACCACCCGCCGCGCATGCGAAATCTTCGTCTTTCGCGGCGGGCTGAAGATCGAGGCCGAAGCGCTCTATGGCGATACGGTCGCGCTGCCCGGTGGCGGCGCGGCGGGCGCCTCGGCAGCGGCCGGCCCCGTCTCCGACATGGCGAAGAGATAGAGCAGGAAGCCCGCCGCCGCGATGGCGGCCAGTGTCAGGAAGGCGGCGCTGTAACCGGCGGCGACGATGGTCACGCCGGCGATGGAGGCCGAAAACGCCGCCCCCAGCCCCTGCGCCGTGGCCACCGCCCCCTGGCTGACATTGAAGCGCCCGGTGCCGCGCGTGAGGTCGGCCACCACCACCGGGAAGAGCGCGCCGAAGATGCCCGCGCCCACGCCATCGAGGCACTGCACGGCGAACAGCCAGAACGGGTTGCTGGACAGCGTGTAGAGCGCGCCGCGCAGCGCCAGCACGGCGAAGGCGACGAGGAAGATGGGCTTGCGCCCCCACGCATCCGCCTTCGCGCCCACCATGATGGCCATGGGCACCATCACGCACTGCGCCGCCACGATGCAGAGCGCGATGAGCGAGGTCGCCTGCTCCTTGCCCACCACATAGGTCAGCAACTGGCCGGTGGTGGGCAGCATGGCCGCGTTGGAAAGGTGAAAGAGGAAGCAGGTGAGCGCGAAGATCAGCAGCGGCCGGCTCGACAGGAGCGTCTTGAGGCCCGAGGGATGTTCATGGTGGGCGGCATCGTGGGCGAGGCCGCGGGCCAGCGTGTCGTCGATCTCCCGGCGCGGCACCACCAGCATGGCGCCGATGCTGCACGCGGCCAGCACGGCCATGAGCCAGAACACCACGATGGGACCGAACAGCACCGCCGTGCCGGCGGCGATGGCGGCGGACACCGCATTGCCGAGATGGTTGAACGCCTCGTTGCGCCCGATGCGCCGCGCAAACGCCTTCTGCCCCACGAGGCCCAGCGTGATGCCCGAGAGCGCGGGCGGGAAGATGGCCCCCGCCATGGCCGCCAGCGACTGGCTGCCCGCCACCAGATAGAAGTTCGAGAGGAAGGGCAGCGACAGGCAGGCGATCGTCACGGCAAGCGCGCCGGCGATCACGATGGCCGGCTTGTTGCGGCTGCTGTCGATGAGCGCGCCGGCCGGGGTCTGGGCGAGGAGCCCGGTGAGGCCGGCGATGGTCATCACGAAGCCAACGGTGGCCTCCGTCCAGCCCTGCTCCGGCCCGCGCACGGCGAGGAGATAGATGGCGAGATAGGGCCCGAGCCCGTCGCGCACGTCCGCCAGGAAGAAATTGAGCGCATCGAGCCCCAGCATAGCGCGGCGCGACGGCCCCGGATGGACCGCCTCTCCGCCACCGCCCTGCCCCACCCCATCACCCGCGACCATCGGCTGCCCCCCGAAACTCGTCGTTCCCTGCGCGGAAAAGCGGCCGAATCGTCCTGCCATCACGGCATGACACAGCGGCAGCGTGACAACGCCGTCGGATACGGTCCAGATCCCGCTCACCATGCAGTCGATTTCGCCGGCGTGGCGGACGCAGCGTCATCCGAATCCGCTTTACGTTGGGGGGAGACAACCTTAGGTTCCGCCTCCGCCCGCGCCAGGGGTCCTGCGTGCGGGCGACCTGCGTTGCGGGGATTTGGGAGGGACGGAGCGCGATGAAGCGGTCTGCTCAGATCAGCCTCGGCCTGCTTCTCGGCGGGACGGTGCTGACCTTCTACGCCTGCAATGGCCCCGACGAAACCGCCGCCGTTATCTATGAGGGCAATCACGTGGACGCAGTGCGCCAGTGCGTCGCCGACGACGTGCCGGCGCAGACCTGCGAAGCCGCCTATGTCGAGGCGCAGCGCGCCCATGCGCGGAGCGCGCCGCGCTTCACCTCCCGCGCCGAGTGCGAGCGCGCCACCGACAGCGCCTGCGATTTCAACCTGGTGCCGCGGCCCGACGGCACCGTCGCCCTGGTGATGGCGCCGCTCATGACCGGCTTTCTTCTCAGCCTGGCCGCGCCTGGCCGCCAGGCGAATCTCGGCACGGCCCTCTATCGCTCGTTGCAAGACCCCACCTCCTACCGGCAGCTCCCCGCCTTCGCTGGCGTCGGTGCCGGCGGCGGCATGGCCCTCGGCCCGACGACGGTTGGCGGGGGCAAGGGCATCGGCGCGGGGGGACGCGGCGGGTTCGGCGCCCATGGCAGCGGAGGCAAGGGCGGCGGGGGAAAAGGCGGCGGCTCCTGATGCGGCGCCATTCCATCTCCCCGCGCCCGGACTGGCGCGCGACGGCCACGCGCCTCGGCTTCCACTTCGCCGACATGTACGGCGCGCCCTATTGGGACGAGAGCGCCATGTTCTCGTTCAGCCTCGCGGAGATCGAGGGCGCCATCGAGGACCCGAGCCGCGACCTCCACCAGATGTGCCTCGCCCTCGCCGAACGCGCGGTGGCGGATCCGCAGGTCATGGCGCGCCTCGGCGTGCCGGAGGCCCATCGCGATCTGGTGGCGGCCTCGTGGCGCGCCGCCGAACCCACGCTCTACGGCCGCTTCGACCTCGCCTATGACGGCACGGGGCCGGCCAAGCTGTTGGAGTACAACGCCGATACCCCCACCGGCCTCTATGAGGCCGCCGTCTTCCAGTGGATCTGGCTCGAGGAGGCGCGCAGCCTCGGCATCGTTCCGGCCGCCGCAGACCAGTTCAATTCGGTGCACGAACGCCTCGTGGCGCAGTTCGCCGCCATGGGCACCGGGCCGCGCCTGCACCTCGCCGGGATGCTGGACGACGTGGAGGATGGCGGCACGCTGACCTATCTCGCCGATTGCGCGCAGCAGGCCGGCAACCGGGTGCAGCTCATCAACATGGCCGACATCGGCGTCGATGCGCGCGGGCGCTTCATCGATCTCGACAACCTCGTCATCTCGCGGATGTTCAAGCTCTATCCGTGGGAATGGATGTTCGACGAGGCCTTCGCCGTCCACCTCGCCGGCGCCCGCTGCTCGTATATCGAGCCGCCGTGGAAGGCGCTGCTCTCCACCAAGGCGATCCTGCCCCTGCTGTGGGAGATGTTCCCCGGCCACCCCAACCTGCTGCCGGCCTATTTCGCGGGCGATCCCCGCGCCGAGGCGCTGGGCGATCACGTGGTGAAGCCGCTGTTCTCGCGCGAGGGCGAGAACGTGACGCTGGTGCGCGGCGGCCGAGTGGAAACGACGCCCGGCCGCTACGGGGCGGAAGGCCATGTGGTGCAGGCGGCCGCGCCGCTCTTCGAATCGGCGTACGGCCATGCGGTGATCGGCAGCTGGATCGTCGGCGACACCGCCTGCGGCATGGGTATCCGCGAGGATGCCTCGCCCATCACCGCCAACCTCTCCCGCTTCGTGCCACACATCATCGACGGCTGAGCCCCCTCACGGCTCGGCGCGATGCTCCCCGCGGGCGGCTTCCCACACTTCGCGGGCGGCATCGAGGTTGAGGGCGGCGATGGCGAGGCCGACGATGAGGTCCGGCCACGCCGAGCGCCACAGGAAGGCGGTGACGGCACCGGCCACGATGATCGCCACATTGGCGAAGGCGTCGTTGCGGGCGGAGAGGAAAGCGGCCTTCGTCAGGCTGCCGCGATGGTTCCGGTAGCGGGCAAGCAGGAAGGCGCAGGTGAGGTTCACCGCCAGCGCGCCGAGGCCGGTGAGGGACAAGGCGAGGGGCTGCGGCGCCACCGGATCGAGGAACTTGTCCCAGGCGGTCCACACCGTCGCGAGGCCGGGAATGAGCAGGATCAGCGCCAGCGCCATGCCCACCTTCGCCCGCGCCCGTGCCGACCACGCGAGGGCGACGAAGATCAGGAGGTTGACGCTGGCGTCTTCCAGAAAGTCCACGCTGTCCGCGAACAACGAGACCGAGCCGATGGCCAGCGCCACCGCGAACTCCACGCCGAAATAGGCGAGGTTCGCCAGCGCCACCACCAGCACCGTCCGGCGCAGGCCGCCATGGTCAGAAACCTCAGCCCCCGTCATCGCGCCCCCTCGATCGTCATGCCCTGCGATCCTGCCGCAGGGTTACGCAAGGCGCGCCGCCTGTCGAGCGCTCAGGAGAGCACGCCCCGCCACACGGCCACCAGCAGGAACACGCCCATGCCGATGCGGTAGAACACAAAGGGCCAGGACGAGAGCCGCTCCATCACCCGCATCAGCGTCCAGATGGCGACGAAGGCGGAGAGCGAGGCGGTGACGAGGCCGACGCCGAGCACTTCCCAGCCCTGCATGTCGAGGCCGGCATGGTGCAGCTCCAAGAGTTCCTTCACGCCCGCCGCGAAGATGGCCGGCAGGCCGAGCAGGAAGGAGAAGCGGGCGGCATCCTCCCGGCGCAGGCCGAGGAACATGGCCGCCGTCAGCGTCGAGCCCGAGCGCGACACGCCGGGAATGAGCGCGCCCACCTGCGCAAGGCCCACCACCAGAGCGTCCGGCAGCTTGATCTGCGCGAAGGTGCGGGTGTGGCGGCTGGTCATTTCGGCGATGCCCAGCAAGAGGCCCATGACGAGGCTCGCCGCGCCGATGACCCACAATTCGCGGAAGGAGGAGCCGCAGGCGTTCAGCTTGCTCTTCAAGAGCACGCCGGCGATGACGATGGGGATGGTGCCGAGGATGATGCCGAGCACGGTCTTGGGCGCATGGGCGCTGAAATCCCCCGTCCGCACCGACGAGATCGTGCCGCACGCGAGCGCGCGCAGGTCGCTCCAGAAATAGGTCACCACCGCGAACAAGGCGGCGAGCTGCATGGCCGCCGAGAAGGCGGAGCCGGGATCGGGCCAGCCGAGCACCGCCGGCACGAGGCGCATGTGCGCCGTGGAGGAGATGGGCAGAAGCTCGGTGATGCCCTGGACGACGCCGAGGACGGCGACCTTGCCGGTGCCGAGGGCGACGAACCCGGTGTCCACCCCATTGGTGCAGACGCTGGCCATGGTGTCGATTTCCGCTTGCTGTGAGGTCGGCGTGGCGCCTGCGGAAGGCCGTGCGCACAAGGAAGAGCAAGCGCGCGCGAAGACAGGCGTCCCTTGCTATCTGCTTCGCGCGCGCGACGGAACCTTGCGGGGTGCGCGTTGTCACCGCAGTGCCGCTGCGGAAGTCTTGCGGCGCGGCGGTTGCCGGCTCCTCCCGGTGGATCACCTCGCGGAACGGAAGCCGCGCTTCACAGCGCCCGGGATGACGGGCCAGCTCCGGACAAAGCATTGTGATTTAATAACAATCTTCTCCATCCTCGCTCTCGCGCGGGGGTCGCGAGATGCCGCACCTCGCGACCGACCGGAGCAATTGCGAATGGAGATTGAAATCTTCTATGGTCCGTCGCCATCCATTGGGCCTGCGCCGCCCATTACTTTAGGTAATATCAAATATTACCTGACCTGAGGTCAGCCTGAATGGCGAATATTGAAGCCGTCCCGCCCACCGAAGAAGCGCCCCCGCCGCCTGTGGCCGTGCCCGAACCGGCGCGCCCGCAGCCCTTCGAGGGGCTGGCGCGGGAGCAGGTGTCGGAGATGCTGCGCCTGCCCCATTTCGGGCGGCGCGGGGCGCTGGTGGCGGTGGGGCTCATCGCGGTGCTGTGGGCGGCGAGCGGCTTCTACCGGGTGCAGCCGGACGAGCAAGGCATCGTGCTGCGCTTCGGCCAGTGGGTGGCGACGGAGCCCTCGGGCGTCCACTACCACTGGCCCTATCCCATCGAGACCATTCTCCTGCCCAAGACCACCCAGATCAACCAGATGGTCCTCGGCTCCCGCGACGGACGGCGCGAGCGCAGCCAGATGCTCACCGGCGACGAGAACATCGTCGAGGTGGACTGCGTGGTGTTCTGGCGCATCCGCGACGCCGGCCAGTTCCTGTTCAACGTCGCCGATGCAGAAGGCACCCTGCGCGTCACCGCCGAGAGCGCCCTGCGCGAAGTCATCGGCCAGAACCCCATTCAGGCGGCGCTCTCCGACAAGCGCCAGCAGATCGCCCAGCAGACGGAAGTCGTGCTCCAGCGCCTGCTGGACAAATATCAGGCCGGCATCGTCATCACGCAGGTGCAGTTGCTGCGCATCGATCCGCCCGCCGCCGTCATCGACGCCTTCAACGACGTGCAGCGCGCCCGGGCCGACCAGGAGCGCGCCCGCAACGAGGCCGAGGCCTACCGCAACGACATCCTGCCCCGCGCCCGCGGCGAGGCGGAGCGCATCGTGCAGGAGGCGCAGGCCTACGGCGAGCAGGCGGTGGACCTCGCCAAGGGCGAGGCGCAGAGCTTCCTCGCCGTGGAGGCCGCCTATGAGCGGCACAAGGACGTGACCCTGCGCCGCCTCTATCTGGAAGGCGTGGACGAGGTGCTGAAGCATTCCGGCCGGGTCATCGTGGACCTATCGGCCCACGGCAGCAGCATCGTGCCCTACCTGCCCCTCACCGAGGCGGACAAGCGCGCCGCCGCCCTCCCCGCCCCGCCCGTCGCGGATCAGGCCAGCGCGGGAGGCGCCAAATGAAGCGCGCCGGGTTCATCGCGCTGGGGGTGGGCATCCTCCTCGTCGCCTTCGCCTCCTCCTTCGCCTTCACCGTGCAGCAGACCCAGCGCGCGCTGGTGGTGCGCCTCGGCATGCCCATCGCCGTCGATGACAAGCCGGGGCTTTATTTCAAGGCGCCGTTCATCGACACGGTGATCACTTTCGAGCGCCGCCTGATTTCGCTGGAGCCGCCCGCCGAGCAGATCATCCTCGGCGACCAGAAGCGCATCGAGGCGAGCACCTACACCCGCTTCCGCATCAACGATCCGCTCGCCTTCTACCAGGCGGTGGGCGGCATCGAGCAGGGTCAGTCGCGGATCGCGCAGATCGTCAATTCGGCGGTGCGACGGGAGCTGGGACAGGCCAAGCTCGTGGACCTTCTCTCCACGGAGCGCGACCGCATCATCGACAAGATCCGCAACGAAGTGATCGAGCGCAGCCGGGCGCTGGGCGTGGACGTGGTGGACGTGCGCCTCTTGCGCGCCGACCTGCCCGCCGAGACCAGCCAGGCCATCTACGACCGCATGAAGTCCGAGCGCCAGCGCGAGGCCAAGGAACTGCGCGCGCAGGGCTTCGAGTGGGCGCAGGAGATCCAGGCCCGCGCCGACCGCCAGCGCACCGTGATCCTCGCGGAGGCACAGCAGAAGTCCAAGATCGCGCGCGGCGAGGCCGACGCCAAGGCCTCGCAGATCCTCGGCGAGGCCTATGACCACAGCCCCGCCTTCTACACCTTCCTGCGCACCCAGCAGACCTACAAGCAGACGCTGGCGGGCGCCTCGCCCATGCTGCTGCTCTCGCCCGACGCCGACTTTCTCGGCGCCCTGACGCGCGGGCCGACCCTCGCCGATGGCACGGGCGGACCGGCCAAAGGCACGCCCGCAGCCAGCACCCAGAAGCCGTGACCGGCCCCGCCCCGACGCATTCGAGAAGGACATCCGGCCATGGACCTCGGCGCTGACCTTTCCTGGTTCGGCACGAGCCTGAAGATCTTCCTCATCGACCTGCTGCTGAGCGGCGACAACGCATTGCTCATCGCGCTTGCCTGCCGCAGCCTGCCGGTGGCGCAGGTGCGCAAGGCGGTGGTGCTCGGGGCGGCGGGGGCTGTCTTCTTCCGGCTTGTCATCGCGGCCCTCGCCGGCACGCTGATGGCCATCCCTCTGCTGAAGATCGGCGGCGGGCTGCTGCTGGCGGTCATCTCCATCAATCTGCTGGTGGGGGAATACCGGCGCCGGCGCGAGGGCGAGCGGGAGGTGGAGTTGGACCCCTCCCTGGGACAGGGGGGCGGGCTGCTGGGGGCGGCGCTGGTCATCCTCATCGCCGACGCCATCATGAGCCTCGACAATGTGGTGGCCCTCGCCGCCGTCTCGGAAGGCCATCTCTCCTATCTGGTGGGTGGCGTGCTTCTGTCCGTGCCGCTCATCTTCTTCGGCAGCTTCGTGATGGCCGAGGCGATGAAGCACATTCCCGCCCTCACCTTCATCGGCACGGCCTTCCTTGGCTGGATCGCGGGCAGCCTCATCGTCAGCGATCCGCTCTGGTCCGGCTGGGTAGCGGCCAATGCGGAAGCGCTGTTCGTGCTGGTTCCGCCCGCCGCCGCCATCTTCGTGGTCGCCAACGCCCGCTTCACGGCGGATGCGCGCATGGCCGGGGACGGGAACAAGGCGCCGGCGCCGCCGAAGCGCGCGCGCCTCCTGCCGGCGCGCGCGGCGCCCGCGCCCGTCTCGGCCCCCGTCATTGCCCCCGTGGCAATAGCCCCGGCGGTGCCTGCACCGGTGACGGTGGCAGCCCCGGCGCCCGCCCCTTTGGCGATGGCCGTCTCCGCCCCTGCGCCCGTGGCGGTGACAGCCCCCGTGGCAATGGCGGCAGCCGTGGCCGAGCCTGCTCGCCCCGCCGAACCCGTCATCGCCCCCGCCCCCGTCCCGCCGCGCCCCCGTCCCGCCGCGCCGGTGCGGCGGCCCACCCAGAACCTGCCGCCTGCGCCCGATTATTCGGACAAGGTGATGATCTACGGGCTGATCGGGCTCTTCTGCCTCATCGCCGTGGTGATGATCAGCGTGCTCATCATGGCCCACGGGGTGGGCTGAGGCCCGGCTCTAATCCCGCCGCGCCCATGGCAGCACCACCGTCTCGCCCGCATGGGTGAGGCGCACGGCGTCCACCCCGAAGGCCTCAGCCAGATGGGCATCGTCCAGCACCTGCGCCGCCGTTCCCTCCACAAGGAGCCGGCCGTCCTTCATCAGCGCGAGGCGATCGCAGAAGCGGCCGGCCAGCGTCAGGTCGTGCAGCACCGCCACCACCACCGCGCCCCGCCGGGCGGTGGCGCGCAGCAGGGCCATCACTTCCAGCTGGTGGAGCGGATCGAGCGCGGCGGAGGGCTCGTCGGCGAGGAGGATGGGCGCCTCCACCGCCAGCGCGCGGGCGAGCAGCACCCGCGCCCGCTCGCCGCCGGAAAGGGTATCCGCCGAGCGCCGGGCGAGGCCTTCCACCCCGGCCGCCGCCATGGCCCGCCGCGCGGCCGCGTCCACCGCCGCCGTGCCGTGGGGCAGGCGCCCCAGCGCCACCACCTCCTCCACCGGCAAGGGCCAGTGGATGCGGCCATCCTGCGGGAGATAGGCGATGGTCCGGCCGAGCCCGCGCCGGCCGATGTCGCCAGCGCTGCGGCCGTCATAGAGCACATGGCCGGAGGCTGGCGCCTCAAGGCCGGCCAGCACGCGCATCAGGCTGGTCTTGCCGGCGCCATTGGGGCCGAGGAGGCCGAGGAAGGTGCCGCCCTCGACCTCCAGACTGAGGTCGCGCACAAGCGTTGCGGCGCCGCGCGCGACAGTGACGGAACGGGCGGCGAGCCTCATGCCTCCATCCCCCGTAAACGCGCGAGGAGGAACAGAAAGAAGGGCGCGCCGATGAGCGCTGTCACCACGCCGAGCTGCAACTCTGGCCGCGTGGGCACAAGGCGCACCACGATATCCGCGCCAAGGGTCAGCGCCGCGCCGGCGAGCCCGCTCGCGGCCAGAAGCCGGCCCGGCCGGTGGCCCACCAGCGGGCGCACCAGATGCGGCACCACGAGCCCGACGAAGCCGATGGCCCCCGCCACCGCCACGCTCGCCCCCACCGCCGCCGCCGTGCCGCCGATGACCAGCAGGCGCACCCGGCGCAAGGGGAAGCCGAGGCTTTCGGCGGCATCTTCCCCCAGTGTCAGCGCATCGAGCGCCGGTCCGGTCCGGAGCACCAGAACCCAGCCGACTGCCATGAAGGGCAGCGCCAGCGCCACGTGCACGAGGCTGCGGTCGGCCAGCGAGCCCATGAGCCAGAACACCAGCTCCAGCGCCGCATAGGGGCTGGGCGCCAGGTTCAGCGCCAGCGCCGTGAGCGCGCCAGCGAGGCTGGAGAGGGCGACGCCGGCGAGGATCAGCATCACCGTCCCCGCCCCCCGTGCCGCGAGGGCGAGGAGCACGGCGGTGGCCGCCGCCGCGCCCATCAGTCCGCCCAGCGGCAAGGCGAGCGCGAAGGAAGTGGAGAAGCCGAAATAGAAGGCGATGACTGCCCCCAGCGCCGCCGCGCCGGAGACGCCGACGACGCCGGGATCGGCGAGGGGATTGCGCATCAGCCCCTGCAACGCCGCCCCGGTGAGGCCGAGGCTGAAGCCCACCGCCGCGCCGAGGATGGCGCGCGGCAGGCGCAGTTCCGAGAGCACCAGCGCCGCAACACTCGGCCGGCCGGCGAGGAGATCGCCGAACGCCCCGCCAAGGTCGAGCGGGGCATAGCCCACCGCCACCGAGGCGCAGAACAACACCGCGACCAGGAGGCCGAGGGCAAGGACCGCGCGCGAGGGCATCAGCGCGCCCCCTCGGCGGCTGCGTGATGCAGGCCGGAGGGCCGCGCTGCTTCCGGCCCGGAGAGGCGCGCCCGCGCCGCCGCGAGCAGCGCCGCCGCCTCGGCGAGGTCCGGCCCGGCGCAGGTCCACAGCCTGAGCGGCAGGGCCAGCGTGCGGCCCTTGAAGGGCGCAAGCGCCGGATGATGCAGCAGCGCGTCCGCCAGCGAGGGCGGCGCCGCCTCATCGGCATTCACCACCACGAGATCGGGCGCGGCGCGGACGATCTCCTCCAGCGCCAATTGGCCCATCTTATCCGTGGGGAGGCGGCTCGCGAGGTTGGCGAGGCCGGCTTTCGCCATCAGTTCGTCGGCCAGCGAGCCGCGGCCCGTGGTGAAGCCGTTGGGGCGCAGCACCACGGCGGTCGGGCGCGGTCCCGCGACCGGCGGCAGACGCACGAACGCCGCCTGCATCTGCCCCACCATGGCCTCGCCCCGCTCCGGCACGCCGAGGCGCGCCGCCACCATGCGAATCTGGGCGTAGGCCTCTTCGAGGGTTTCGGGATCGGTCAGTTCCACCACCTCGAAGCCGAGGCGGCGCAGCATGGCGGTGGCGTTGCGGGCGGTGTAGGCGCCGGCCAGCACGAGGTCCGGCTTCAGCGGCACCACCTCCTCCGCCAGCCCGCGATTGACGGGCACGCCGCGCGCAAGGTCCGCCACGTTGGACGAGAGCGGATCGCGCGCCAGATGGGTGACGGAGAGCACCTGCCCGGGATCGGCGAGCCGCAGGGCCAGCTCGTCCGAGCAGAGGTTCAAGGAGACGACGCGGGGCCGGACGTGCGTCTCTTCCGCCCGCGCCGGGGCGCAGGCCAGAAGAGCCGCGAGCATCAGTCCGGCCGCCGCGCCTTTCACCGAACCCTCACCATGCGCGCCTCACCACGTGAGCTTCACCCCGCCATAGGCGCCGAAGCCGGGGGCGAGGAAGCCGTTGGGGTTTTCGTAGGTCTGGTTGAACAGATTGTCGATGCGCCCGAACACGGTGGTGGCGGCATTGAGCCGGTAGTTCGCCGCCAGATTCACCACCGTGTAGCCGGGCTGGTCGATGTAGTTCGAGGTGAGGCGCACGATGTCCCACCAGGAGGACGCATAGACGAGGCTTGCCGCCAGATCGAGTTCGTCGGTCGGCCGCCAGCCCAGCGTCAGGCTCACCTTGTTGTTGGGCCGGCGCAGGGGATAGCAGGAGGTGGCATCGATGGGCGCGCAGGCGGCGCCGAAGGGCTGGCCGGGCGGCACATAGCCCACGACGTTGGTGTAGGTGTAGTCCACCCGCGCATCGATGCGGTCCGTCACCTTCACCGCCACGAACGCCTCCACACCCTGCGACACGGCGCTGGAGATGTTGACGTTCTGGTACGTCACCGGATCGTAGCTGATGAGGTTGGTGATGTTGTTGTGGAAGTATGTCACCCCGAACAGCACGCGCTCGCCGAACGCCTTCTGCTCGAAGCCCGCATCCCAGCCCTCGCTCTCCTCCGGCTGGAGGCTCGCATTGCCGTAATAGGGCGCATAGAGCTGGTAGAGGGTCGGCGCCTTGAAGCCGGTGCCGTAGCTCGCCTTCAGCTTGGTGCCCGTCTCGTCGAACAGCAGCGCCGGGGCGAGACGGAAGGTGGTGTGGTCGCCGAAGCTGTCGTCCGCGTCGTAGCGCACGTTGGCGGCGAAGAAGAGCCGGTTCCAGAGGTTGCCCTGATACTCGGCGTAGACGCCCGTGTCGCCGGTGGAGGCATCCACAGCGGTATAGGCGGTGGAGGAGGTCATGGCCTCGTTCCGCCGCTCGGCGCCCACCAGCAGGTTCTGGCCCGGCGCCACCAGATAGTTGGAGCGGACATAATAGACCTGCCGGTCGCCGTCATAGGTGCCGTTCACGTCCGGATTCGGCCCCACCGTGGGGCTCGACGAGGTCATCTCGCTGGCGCCGAAGGTCGTGACGAGGGCGCCGTCCAGCGCGGTCCACACGCCCTCCCCCTTGGTGAAGAACATGCCCGTATAGGCCGTGGACCGTAGCGCCGCCGGAAGGCCTTCGTAGGTGGGCGGGGGATAAGTATCCGGCGTGAAGGCGAGGCTGGTGTCGATGTAGCGCGCGACGAAATTCACCGCGAACGTCTCGGTGGCCTGCCAGTCCAGCCGGGTGGAATAGGTCCAGTTGTCGTAGGCGTTGGGATTGCGCGGCCAGATGGGCGGGCCGACGGTCTGCGGCGTCACCGGAATATCGGTGGAGGAGAAGTGGGTGACGTTGAACGAATAGGCGAGCTTTTCGGTGGAGCCGGTGAGGCTCGCATACTGGTTGAAGGTGCCGAGCGCGCCGCCCTCCACATAGGCCGTCACCTTGGGCGGCCCCTCCCCCTTCTTGGTGGTGATGGAGATGACGCCGCCGATGGCGTCCGAGCCATAAAGGCCGGACTGCGGGCCGCGCAGCACCTCCACCCGTTCGAGATCGGAGGCGAGCAGCTTGCCGAAATCGAAGGCGCCGTTGGTAGCGGCCGGGTTGCCAGCGTCGATGCCGTCGATCAGCACCTTCACATGGTTGGAATTGGTGCCCCGGATGAACACCGAGGTGGTGCCGCCCGGACCGCCCGTCTGCACCACGTTGAGGCCGGGTAGGGATTGCAGCACGTCCGGCAGGGTGCGCTGCTGGTTGCGGGCGATGTCCTGCTCCGTGACGATGCTGACGGAACTCGCCACCTCGGTTTCGGGTGTGGGGATGCCGGTGGCGCTGACGACGATGGTGGGTAGATCGCCGGCATTCTGGTCGTCCGCCGTCTGGGCACGGGCGGGGGGAACGCAGGCAAGCGGGACACAGGCGAGCGTGAGCAAGGCCGCGGCCGGCAGGGCGCGGCGAGATCGGGAGTGAACGGCGGACGGCATGAGGAAACTCGACGGCACGGGTGGTCCGTCACCGCGAACGAGGCATCCCGGCCGCGGCAGGCCGGAAAAACCGCCATCAGGAGAACCCCGCCCGACGTGCTCGCGCATGACCACGGCTGACGGCAGGTCTCCTGGCTCGCGGGTCATCGCCCTTGCTGCCGCCTTCCCAGGTCGTGCGACCCAGTGGCTGATGGCAGAGGACTCGCCACTTACAGTTGCGGGGGCAGCCACGGCATTTCCGGCAAGACCGGAGCACCGCGTTCCCTTTTGATCCCTTGCGGGAACCGTCGGTCCGACCATAGGCGGCGGCCGGACCCCGCGTCAACGAATCCTTCGCAAGCGCGAAAGCCTGAGAGCAACTGCGGGAAGACCGCGCCGGACGGCGTATCGCCCGATCACATCTTGCTCATTGCTTCAAAAATGCGTGGTCCGAAATCACGCGACATCCGTATCGCGAGGGCGCGGCTGCCTGCAAAAACGGCAGCAGCAAAGGCCGCACCCAACATTCCGCTAGGTTATGGTGGCGCACCCCGCTCAATTCGCTTAAACGATTGAGAGCCGCGCCGCCAACGAGCGGGCGGGTACTACCAAAGTATAATAACCGAATAATCGGGAACACAGGGAGTAGAAGATGCGACTGAGGAGCATGGTCGCGGCTTTGGCCGCAGGCGTTGCCGTTTTCGGGCTTGCCGTTTCCGGCGCAGCTTACGCCGCCGACCCCATCAAGATCGGCCTCACCGGCCCCTTCACCGGCGGCTCGTCTTCCATGGGCGTCAGCATGCGCGATGGCGTGAAGCTCGCCGTGGAAGAGGTCAACAAGGCCGGCGGCGTGCTGGGCCGTCCCCTCCAGCTCGTCGAGCGCGACGACGAGGCGAAGAACGAGGTGGGCGTGCAGATCGCCCAGGAGCTGATCAACAAGGAAGGCGTGGTCGCTACCCTCGGCTACATCAACACCGGCGTCGCCCTCGCCTCCCAGCGCTTCTATCAGGAAGCCGAGATTCCGGTCATCAACAACGTGGCCACCGGCACCCTGATCTCCAAGCAGTTCGTGCCGCCGGACAACAAGAACAACTACATCTTCCGCACCTCCGCCAATGACGCCATCCAGAGCGCCATGATCGCCGAGGAAGCGGTGAAGCGGCAGGGCTTCAAGAAGCCGGCCATCCTCGCCGATAGCACCAATTACGGCCAGCTTGGCCGCGCCGATCTGGTGAAGGCGCTCGCCACCATGGGCGTGAAGCCGGTCGCCGAAGAGAAGTTCAACATCGGCGACACCGACATGACCGCGCAGCTGCTGCGCGCCAAGGAAGCCGGCGCCGACGTGGTGCTGACCTACGCCATCGGCCCCGAGCTGGCGCAGATCGCCAACGGCATGGCCAAGCTCGGCTGGAAGGTGCCGATGATCGGCTCGTGGACGCTGTCCATGGCCAACTTCATCGACACCGCCGGTGCCAACGGCAACGGCGCGATGATGCCGCAGACCTTCATCCAGCTGCCGGATACCCCCAAGCGCAAGGCGTTCATCGAGGCCTACCAGGCCGCCTACAAGATCGACCGCATGCCCTCGCCGGTCTCGGCCGCGCAGGGCTATGACTCGGTGCTGCTGCTCGCCGCCGCCATCAAGCAGGCGGGCTCCACCGACGGCCGCAAGGTCCGCGAGGCGCTGGAAAACCTCAACACCAAGGTCGAGGGCGTCGTGACCGTCTACGACAAGCCCTTCTCCGCCACCGACCACGAGGCCATCACCTCGAACATCCCGGTGTTCGGCCTCGTCAAGGACGGCCGCGTGGTGGCCGCCCACCCCGAAGACATCGCCGGCGACAAGGCGGTGCGGGTGAAGACCAAGAACTGAGGCGAGGGCTCGGGTTCCGGGTGGCGCCCCACCGCACCGTCATTCCCCGGCTTGTCCGGGGAATCCACGGATAGGCCGGGGGCGCTGCCGGACCGGATGGAGCCGGCCAAGCGGCGCAGTGGATGCCCCGGAACCCGGCTGTTGCCGGGTTCCGACGCCAGAGACGGAAATCGGCAACAGCCGACTTCCGGCCAAGCCGGGGCATGACGGCACTGGGTGGAGGGTCGGCTTCGTCACCCCCGACCGCCACCCCTCCCCACTCGCCCACACACCATTCGGATCGCCGCGCCAACGAGCGCGGCGGCCGGTTTGCCCGGAACCCTGCCCCGACGCGGGGGCCGCGCCCCCTTCCGGAGACCGTCATGAACATCCTGTCGCAGCTCATCGTGAGCGGCATCGCCGTGGGCATGATCTACGGCGTCATCGCCTTCAGCTACCAGCTCACCTTCGCCACCTCGAAAACCCTGAACTTCGGCCAGGGCGAGGCCCTGATGCTGGGGGCTCTGGTGGGCCTCACCACCATCAATTTCCTCATCGGCCAGGCGCTCGGCACGCTCTGGGCCTATCTGCTCATGCTGCCCATCGTCTTCGCCTTCGGCCTCGCGCAGGGCGCGGTGGTGGAATGGCTCGGCGTGCGGCAGGCGGTGAAGGCGAAGTCCGAAGCCGGCTGGATCATGGCGACCATCGCGCTGGGCATCATCTTCCGCAATCTCGCCGAGAACATCTGGGGCCGCGATGCGCTGCGCTTCCCCTCCCCGCTGCCCGAGGCTGCCCTCACCATCGGGCCGGTGCGCATCCAGCCCATGGAGATCGCCATCGTCATCGGCGCCCTCGCCATCATGCTGGCGGTGGAAATCTTCAACCGGCGGTCCATCTTCGGCAAGGCCGTGGTGGCCACGGCCAATGACCGCGACGCGGCGGGCCTGATGGGCATCGACACGCGGCGCGTCATCACCTTCTCCTACGCGCTCTCCTCCATGACCGCGGCCTTCGCCGGCGTGCTCATCGCCCCCGTCACCCTCACCGGCGCCACCATGGGCGCGGTGCTGGGGCTGAAGGCGTTCGCGGTGGCCATCATCGGCGGCCTGTCGAGCGGCATGGGCGTCATCGTCGGCGGCCTCATCCTCGGCATCACCGAGACGCTCACCGGCTACTACATCTCCACCGGATACAAGGACGTGCCCGGCCTCGTCCTGCTGCTGCTGGTGCTCTCGCTGAAGCCCTCGGGCCTGTTCGGCCGCGCCACCATCAAGAAGGTCTGAGCCCCATGCTCGCGCGCCGCCTCCTCTCCTCCACGGGGTCGCTCCTCGGCCTCGCGGTGCTCGTCGTGCTGCCCTTCGTGGTGACGAGCCCCTATTACCTGCACCTGCTCGTCACCATCGCCATCTTCTCGATCCTGCTGCTCGGGCTCGACGTGGTGTTCGGCTATACGGGCGAGGTGTCCATCGGCCATGCCGCGCTGTTCGGCATCGGCGCCTACACGGCCGGCTGCCTCGCCATGCATTTCGGCATCGGCTTCTGGCCGGCGCTGCCGCTGGCGATCGTCGTCGCCTCGCTGTTCGGTGTGGTGCTGGCGCTGCCGGCGCTGCGCGTCACCGGCCCCTATCTCGCCATGGTGACGCTGGCCTTCGGCACCATCGTGCAGATCCTCATCAACGAGATGACGGACCTCACCAACGGGCCGCTCGGCATCAAGCTGACGACGCCGCTCTTCATCGACCTGCGCTCGCTGGGCGACACCATTCCGCTGTTCGACATGTCGCTCAAGCGCATGAAGGAAGTGGAATATTACTACATCGCCGCCATCGCGCTGGTGCTGACCCTCATCGTCATCAACCGCATCCTCGCCTCCCACCTCGGCCGGGCGTTCGAGGCGCTGCGCGACAGCCCCATCGCGTCGGACTGCATGGGCGTGTCGGTCTACAAGCACAAGGTGCTGGCCTTCGTGGTCTCCGCCGGCCTCGCCGGGCTCGCGGGGGCGCTGTTCGCCTATTCGGAGCAGTATATCGCGCCGAACAATTTCGGCTTCGAGCTGTCCGTGCAGTTCCTGCTGGCGGTCACGGTGGGCGGGCGCAAGTCGCGGCTGGGGCCCATCCTCGGTGCGGTCATCATCGTGTTCCTGCCGAACCTCCTCTCCGACATCGAATTGTTCCGCTACATCGCCGGCACCATCGCGCTCATCGCCGTCATCGCTGGCGCGCGGGCCTTCGTGAAAGACCCGGAGAACCGGGTGCGCAACGCCATCCCCGTGGTGCTGTGCCTCGCCTTCTTCGCCTTCTCGCTGCTGCTGCAGAAGATCACGGACTACAAGCTCGCCGTGTTCGGCGTGATGATCCTGTTCGTGGTCTATTACCTGCCGGAGGGCATCGTCGGCTTCCTCAAGCGCGCTGCCGCCCAGCTCTGGCCGAGCCTCGTGCAGGCCCACGCGGTCATCCATGCCGATACCCACGGCAAGGCCGTCACCGCCTCGCACGAAGGCCATTCCGGCGTGCTGCTCCACGTGGACAATGTGGTGATGCAGTTCGGCGGCCTGAGGGCGCTGGATCAGGTGTCCATCGAGGTGAAGCCCGGCAGCATCCATGGCCTCATCGGCCCGAACGGCTCGGGCAAGAGCACCATGATGAACGTGCTCACCGGCATCTACGTGCCCACCGCCGGTGCCGTCCGGTTCAAGGGGCAGGCGATGACCGGCAAGACCTCCTCCGACATCGCCAGCGAGGGCATCGCGCGCACCTTCCAGAACGTCCAGCTCTTCGCCGAGCTGACGCTGATCGAGAACGTGCTGGTGGGTCTCCACCACACCTATCAGGCGACCTTCGCCGAGGTGGCGCTGGGCCTGCCGCGCATCCGGCGAGAGGAGAAGGCGGCGCGCGAGCGGGCCATGAGCCTCCTCCACTTCGTCGGCCTCGCGGACCTCGCCAACGAGGAGGCGCGCAACCTGCCCTACGGCAAGCAGCGCCTCCTGGAGATCGCCCGCGCGCTGGCGCTCGACCCCGCATTGCTGCTGCTCGACGAGCCCGCCGCCGGCCTCACCGCGCCTGATATCAAGCACCTCGTGGAGATCATCAAGAAGGTGCGCCACGCGGGGCTCACCATCGTGCTCATCGAGCATCACATGGATGTGGTGATGGGCCTGTGCGACACGGTGACGGTGCTCGATTTCGGCCAGAAGATCGCCGAGGGCAAGCCGGCCGAGGTGCAGGCCAACGAGCGCGTCATCGAGGCCTATCTCGGCGGCGCCGCCGCTGCGGCGGAATGAGGAGATCGCCATGCTCGAAGTGAACGATCTCGTCGCCGGCTACGGCAAGGTGAAGGTGCTGCACGGCCTCTCCCTGAAGGTGGAGGAAGGCCGGCTCGTCACCCTCATCGGCTCCAACGGCGCCGGCAAGACCACCACGCTGCGTGCCATCTCCGGCATGATCGTGCCGGAATCGGGCACGGTGCGCCTCGCCGGGGAGGATCTCACCGGCCAGCCCTCCTTCAAGATCACCAAGAAGGGCCTCGCCCACTCGCCCGAGGGGCGGCGCGTGTTCCCCACCCAGAGCGTGAAGGACAACCTTCTGCTCGGCGCCTTCCCCCGCCTCACCGGGGCGCGGGAGCGCGGCGACGTGGAGGGCGACCTCGACCGCATGTTCGCGCTCTTCCCGCGCCTTGCCGAGCGCCGCGCGCAGCTTGCCGGCACCCTCTCCGGCGGCGAACAACAGATGCTCGCCATGGCCCGCGCGCTGATGCTGAACCCGCGCGTGCTGCTTCTGGACGAGCCCTCCATGGGCCTCGCCCCGCGCCTCGTGGCGGAGGTGTTCGCCACCATCGCGCGGCTCAAGGAGCAGAAGATTACCATGCTGCTGGTGGAGCAGTTCGCCGCCGCCGCGCTGGAGGTGGCCGACTTCGGCTATGTGCTGGAAAACGGCCGCGTCGCCGCCAAGGGCCCGGCCGAAGCCCTGCGCAACGACGCCGCCGTGCGCGCCGCCTATCTCGGCCACGCCCATTGAGATCGTTGGACCGCACCAACCTGTAACGGCAATTATCCCTACCTCGGTAGCGTTCCGGGTGCCATGAAGCTAGGCTTTGGCATCCGGGGCGCAGCGGGCGATCGCCCGGAACGGGGGATGGGGATGCGGCGACTGTTGGCGGCGGCTCTGGTGGTGCTGTCTTGTGGCGGCGCGGCGCACGCGTCCGACATCAAGGTCACGGGCGTGTCCGTGAACGGGGTCAACGCGGCCCTGCTGATGCCGCCCAAGCCCCATGGGGCCGTGGTGCTGCTGGCCGGTAGCGATGGCCATATCGGGGTCGGCGCCGACGGCAGCATCGCCCGTGGCGGCAACCAGCTGGTGCGGACCCGCAACGCCTATGCCGCGCGAGGCCTTGCGGTTCTTGTACCCGAGGGGGATGTGAACGTGGCGGCAGCCGTCGAGATGATGGCGCACTACGGCCCCGTCACCCTCATCGCCACCAGCCGGGGCACCCAAAGGGCCGCCCGTGGCATCGCGGCAGGTGCCCGCCCTGCGAAGCTGGTGCTGACCTCCGGATTTCTCAGCGACGCCTCCGGCGACCGCGAGAACGTGGCGAACATCCTCGGATCGCCGGCCGCCCTGCCCCCGACCCTCGTGATCGAGCATCGGCAGGACGGCTGCAAGCGGACGCTGCCGGCGGGAGTCGAGCCCTTCCTGGCCTGGGCGAAGGGCAAGGCGCGCGTGGTGTGGCTGGACGGCGGCCAGAGCGAGGGGAACCCCTGCGAAGCCATGGCCTACCACGGTTTCAACGGCATCGACGGGGACGTGGTGGCTGCGGCGGCCGCGTTCGCGCGGTAGGGCCGCGCTCGTTCCGGCGCGCCCGACCCACCGATCTGAGATGGCATGAGGGGCGCCCCAATGGGCGCCCTTTTTGTGTGTCCGGAAGCGCTCCGGCCCCGCGCTTTTCTTTATGCGATTTTTATTCTGGCCCCGAGCGGCCCGTCTCGAATCTTTATGCGCAAGGTGACACCTTTCCCTCGCTGAGCGGCGCCGTGTGAAAGCTCCCATGCGCTGCGGCCGACCGCAACGCAGGTCTTCCCGCGTCTTCGCGGCCCGACACCTTTAGAGGCTCAGGTCTCATGCTCGACATTCTGATGCTCGCCTTGGCGGCCGGTCTTTTCGCCCTGGCCATCGGCTACGGCTACGCCTGCGAGCGGCTCTAGCGCCGGCCGAATACAGGCCGCACTTGCCGCCGTATCGAAGGAAAACTCCATGACCCTCGATTTTGCTCTGGGAGGCCTCATCACGCTGGGCCTCCTCTTCTACCTCACCCTCGCGCTGCTGAAGCCCGAGCGGTTCTGAGGAGGCCCCGATGACCCTCAATGGCTGGATCCAGATCGCCCTCTTCTGCGCGATCATCCTTGCGCTCACCCCGCTGCTTGGCGGCTACATGACCCGCGTGTTCGCGGGCGAGCGCACCTTCCTCTCCCCCGTCCTTCGCCCGGTGGAAGGCGCCCTCTATGCCCTCGCCGGCGTGGACCCGAAGCGTGAGCAGACGTGGCTCGGCTACACCCTCGCCATGCTGGTGTTCCACGTGGCCGGCTTCCTCATGCTCTATGCGATCCTGCGCCTGCAGGACCTCCTGCCGCTGAACCCGCAGGAGATGGCGGGGATGCCGCCGGACCTGTCGCTGAACACGGCCGTCAGCTTCCTCACCAACACCAACTGGCAGAACTACGGCGGCGAGAGCACGCTGAGCTATCTCGCGCAGATGCTGGGGCTGACCCACCAGAACTTCCTCTCCGCCGCCACCGGCATCGCGTTGGCGGTGGCGCTGATCCGCGGCTTCTCCCGCGCGTCGGCGCAGACGGTGGGGAATTTCTGGGTGGATGTCACCCGCTGCACCCTCTACGTGCTGCTGCCGCTCTGCATCCCCTACACCCTGTTCCTGGTGTGGCAGGGCATCCCGCAGACGCTCGGCCCCTATGTGGACGCGACCACGCTGGAAGGCGCGAAGCAGACCATCGCGGTCGGCCCCGTGGCCTCGCAGGTGGCCATCAAGATGCTCGGCACCAATGGCGGCGGCTTCTTCAACGCCAATGCCGCCCACCCGTTCGAGAACCCCACCGCGCTCTCCAACTTCGTGCAGATGCTCTCCATCTTCGCGCTGGGCGCCGGCCTGACGAACGTGTTCGGCCGCATGGTGGGCGACGTGCGCAAGGGCTGGGCGATCCTCGCCGCCATGGGCGTCATCTTCGTGGCGGGCGTCGCCGTCACCTACTGGGCGGAGGCGGCCGGCACACCGGGGCTGAACGCGCTGGGGCTGACGGGTGGCAACATGGAAGGCAAGGAGGTGCGCTTCGGCATCGTCGCGTCCGCCCTGTTCGCCGTCATCACCACCGCCGCCTCCTGCGGCGCGGTCAACGCCATGCACGACAGCTTCACGGCGCTCGGCGGCATGATCCCGCTCATCAACATGGAGCTGGGCGAGATCATCGTCGGCGGCGTGGGCGCGGGCCTCTACGGCATGCTGCTGTTCGTGGTGGTGGCCATGTTCGTGGCCGGCCTCATGGTGGGCCGCACGCCCGAATATGCCGGCAAGAAGATCGAGGCCAAGGAGGTGAAGATGGCCATGCTCGCCATCCTCGTCCTGCCCCTGATGATGCTCGGCTGGACCGCGGTCGCGACGGTGCTGCCGGGAACGGTGGCCGCCATCAGCAATCCCGGCCCGCACGGCTTCTCCGAGATCCTCTACGCCTTCACCTCGGCGACGGCGAACAACGGCTCGGCCTTCGCCGGCCTCTCCGGCAACACGCCCTTCTACAATGTGACGCTTGCCGTCTCCATGTTCATCGGCCGCTTCATGATGATCGTGCCGGCCATGGCGCTGGCGGGATCGCTGGCGGCGAAGAAGACCGTGCCGGCCTCGGCGGGCACCTTCCCCACCCATGGCGGGCTGTTCGTCGGGCTGCTGGTGGGCGTCATCCTCATCGTCGGCGGCCTCACCTTCTTCCCGGCGCTCGCGCTCGGGCCGATCGTGGAGCACCTGGCGGCCGTAGCCGGCCAGACCTTCGGGGGCTGAGATGGCACGCCGCGCCCCACCCGCGCGGGCTCCGGCCCTGCGCACCTCCGAACTCATCCTCCTTTTGACCCTCGCCGCCTTCGTCCTCGTCGCCGCCGTCCAGATGGTGGCGCTCGTTGTCGGCAAACCCTGATTTCCGGGAGCCATCCATGGCCAAGCCCCGTTCCAGCAGCATCCTCGACCCGGCCATCCTGGTGCCGGCCATCGGCGCATCGTTCAAGAAGCTCGATCCGCGCGCGATGGTGAAGAACCCGGTGATGTTCGTGGTGGAGGTGGTCGCCCTCCTCACCACAATCCTCTTCGTGCGTGACCTCGCGACGGGAGGGAGCGGCCTCGGCTTCTCCTTCCAGATCATCCTGTGGCTGTGGTTCACCGTGCTGTTCGCCAATTTCGCGGAAGCCGTGGCGGAAGGGCGCGGCAAGGCGCAGGCGGATTCGCTCCGCCGCACCCGCACGCAGACGCAGGCGAAGCTCCTCACCGGCACCGGCATTGACTGGCAGGAGGTGCCCGGCACCTCCCTCAAGGTCGGCGACGTGGTGCTGGTGGAGCCGGGCGACGTCATCCCCTCCGACGGCGAGGTGGTGGAGGGCGTCGCCTCGGTGAACGAGGCGGCCATCACTGGCGAGAGCGCCCCGGTGATCCGCGAGAGCGGCGGCGACCGCTCGGCCGTCACCGGCGGCACCACGGTCATCTCCGACCACATCAAGGTGCGCATCACGGCGGCGGCGGGCTCCACCTTCCTCGATCGCATGATCCATCTCGTGGAGGGCGCCGAGCGGCAGAAGACGCCCAACGAGATCGCCCTCAACATCCTGCTCGCGGGCATGACGCTGATCTTCGTCTTCGCCACCGCCTCCATCCCGAGCTTCGCCGCCTATGCGGGGGGCACCATCTCCGTGGTCGTGCTGGTGGCGCTGTTCGTGACGCTGATCCCCACCACCATCGGCGCGCTGCTCTCGGCCATCGGCATCGCCGGCATGGACCGGCTGGTGCGCTTCAACGTGCTCGCCATGTCCGGCCGCGCCGTGGAGGCGGCGGGCGACGTGGACACCCTGCTCCTCGACAAGACCGGCACCATCACCCTGGGCAACCGGCAGGCGGCGGAATTCCGCCCCGTGCGCGGCGTGAGCCCGCAAGAGCTGGCGGATGCCGCGCAGCTCGCCTCCCTCGCCGACGAGACGCCCGAGGGTCGCTCCATCGTGGTGCTGGCCAAGGAGAAATACGCCATCCGCGGCCGCGACATGGCCACCCTCAACGCCCATTTCGTGCCCTTCACCGCCCAGACCCGCATGAGCGGCGTGGATGTGGACGGCGCGGTGATCCGCAAGGGCGCGGTGGACGCCATCCTCAAGGATCTCCAGGCGTCCGGCGCGGGCACCCGTCCCCTCTCGCCGGAGACGCTGCGCGAGGTGCAGGCCATCGCCGAGGAGATCGGCAAGGCCGGCGGCACCCCGCTCGCCGTCGCACGGGACGGCAAGGTGCTGGGCGTCATCTACCTGAAGGACATCGTGAAGGGCGGCATCCGCGAGCGCTTCGCCGAATTGCGCCGCATGGGCATCCGCACGGTGATGATCACCGGCGACAACCCGCTGACCGCCGCCGCCATCGCCGCCGAGGCGGGCGTGGACGACTTCCTCGCCGAGGCCACCCCCGAGGCGAAGCTGAAGCTCATCCGCGACGAACAGGCCAAGGGCAAGCTCGTGGCCATGTGCGGCGACGGCACCAACGACGCCCCGGCGCTCGCCCAGGCGGATGTGGGGGTCGCCATGAACACCGGCACGGTGGCCGCCCGCGAGGCCGGCAACATGGTGGATCTCGACAGCGACCCGACCAAGCTCATCGAGATCGTGGAGATCGGCAAGGCGCTGCTGATGACGCGCGGATCGCTCACCACCTTCTCCATCGCCAACGACGTGGCGAAGTATTTCGCCATCATCCCGGCCATGTTCGTGGCCTTCTACCCGCAGCTCGGCGCGCTGAACGTGATGGGGCTCGCGTCGCCGCAGAGCGCCATCCTCTCGGCCATCATCTTCAACGCGCTCATCATCATCGCCCTCATTCCGCTGGCGCTGAAGGGGGTGAAGTTCCGGCCCATCGGCGCGGCGGCGCTGCTCCAGCGGAACCTGCTCATCTATGGCCTCGGCGGGATCGTGGTGCCGTTCGCCGGCATCAAGCTGATCGACGTGGCCGTCACCGCCCTGCACCTCGTCTGAGGAGAGCCCATCATGCTCAACACTCTTCGCCCCGCCTTCGTGCTTCTCGTGCTGCTGACGGGGATCACCGGCCTCGCCTACCCCCTCGCCATGACCGGCGCCGCGCAGGTGCTGTTCCCCGTTGAGGCCAATGGCAGCCTCATCGAGAAGAACGGCACCGTGGTCGGCTCCGCCCTCATTGGCCAGAACTTCTCGTCCGACCGCTACTTCCACGGCCGGCCCTCCGCCACCACCGGCGCCGACCCGGCGGATGCCTCCAAGACCGTGCCGCAGCCCTACAACGCCGCCAATTCCATGGGCTCGAACCTCGGCCCCACCAATCCCGCCCTCATGGACCGGGTGAAGGGCGACATGGCGGCCCTGAAGGCCGAGAATCCCGGCGCGGCGGTGCCTATCGATCTCGTCACCACCTCCGCCTCCGGACTCGATCCGGACATCTCGCCGGAGGCCGCCCTGTTCCAGGTACCGCGCATCGCCAAGGCGCGCGGCCTTAACGAGGACGTGCTGCGCCGGCTGGTGGCGCACGAGACCGAGGCGCCCACCTTCGGCCTCCTCGGCGAGCCCAAGGTGAACGTGCTCGCCCTCAATCTGGCGCTGGACCGCTTCGCCGGCGCAAAATAGAACAGGCGGGGCCGGAGCGGCCCGGCCGGGAGACGGCAATGCCCGAAGAGCGCGAGAGCGACAACCGCCCCTCGCCGGACGCCCTCCTGAAGGAGGCGCAGCGGGAGAGCCGTGGCCAGTTGAAGATCTTCCTCGGCGCCGCACCCGGCGTCGGGAAGACCTACGAGATGCTCGCCTCCGGCCGCACCCGCCTGAACGACGGCGCCGACGTGGTGATCGGCGTGGTGGAGACCCACGGCCGCAAGGAAACACAGGCGCTGGTGGAGGGCTTCGAGATCGTCCCCCGCCGCAAGGCCCCCTACAAGGGCCGGATGCTGGAGGAGATGGACCTCGACGCCATCCTCGCCCGCAAGCCCGACCTCGTGCTGGTGGACGAGCTGGCCCACACCAACGCCCCCGACAGCCGCCACGCTAAGCGCTACATGGACGTGGAGGAACTGCTCGCCGCCGGCATCGACGTCTATTCCACGCTGAACATCCAGCATGTGGAGAGCCTGAACGACGTGGTGGCGCAGATCACCCGCATCCGCGTGCGCGAGACGGTGCCCGACGCCATCATCGACCGCGCCGACGAGATCGAGGTGATCGACATCACCCCCACCGATCTCATCCAGCGCCTGCACGACGGCAAGGTCTATGTGCCCGACACCGCCCGGCGCGCGGTGGACAATTACTTCTCCCCCGGCAACCTCACCGCCTTGCGCGAGCTGGCCCTGCGCCGCACCGCCCAGCGCGTGGACGAGCAATTGCTCAGCCACATGCGCGCCCATGCCATCTCCGGCCCTTGGGCGGCGGGGGAGCGGGTGCTGGTCTGCATCAGCGAGGACAAGCGCTGCGCGGCACTGGTGCGCTATTCCAAGCGCCTCGCCGACCGCCTGCGCGCGCCGTGGGTGGCGCTCTATGTGGAAACCCAGCGCAGCTTCCAGCTCGGCGACGCCGAGCGTGACCGCATCGCCGAGGTGCTGCGCCTCGCCGAGCGGCTGGGGGCCGAGGCCGTCACCGTGCCCGGCGGCGCGCACATCGCCGACGACGTGCTGGCCTATGCGCGGTCCGCCAACGTCACCCAGATCGTCATCGGCAAGTCGGACCGCTCCCGCTGGTTCGAGATCCTGCACGGCTCGGTGGTGCATGACCTCGTGCGCCGCTCCGGCAACATCTCGGTGCATGTGATCGCCGGCGATGCCGGGCAGCCGGCCGCGGGGGACACGCGCCCCGCCGCGCCCGTGCCGGTGCGGCGGGAGGTGCGGGCCTATGCGGAAGGCGCGCTGCTCGTCGCCGCCGCGACCCTCGTCGGCCTCGCCCTGCAACGGCTGCTGGGGCTGCAGAACGTCGCCCTCGTCTTCCTCACCGCCGTGCTGGTCAGCGCGGTGCGCTCGGGCCTGTGGCCGGCGCTGGCGACCTCGCTCGCCGCCATGCTGGCGTTCAATTTCTTCTTCATCCCGCCGCTCTACACCTTCACCATCGCCGATCCGGAAAACGTGATCGCGCTGTTCTTCTTCCTGGTGGTGGCGGCCATCGCCAGCAATCTCACGGCGCGGGTGCGCGGGCAGGCACTGGCCGCGCGGGCGCGGGCGAAGACCACGGAAGACCTCTATCTCTTCTCCAAGAAGCTCGCGAGCGCGGTGAGCCTCGACGATTTGCTCTGGGCCACCGCCTTCCAGATCGCCTCCATGCTGAGAGTGCGCGTGGTGATGCTGCTGCCGGAGGACGGCGCGCTCACTGTGAAGGCCGGCTACCCCCCGGAGGACGCCATCGACGCTGCCGACCTCGCCGCCGCCAACTGGACCTATGAGAACAACCGCCCTGCCGGCCGCGGCGCCGATACGCTGCCCGGCGCGCGCCGCCTGTTCCTGCCCATGCACACCGGGCGCGGGGCGGTGGGCGTGGTGGGCATCGACAAGGACAAGGAGGGCTCGCCCCTCTCGCCCGAGGAACGCCGCCTGCTCGACGCCCTCGCCGATCAGGCGGCCCTCGCCGTGGAGCGGGCGAACCTCGTTTCCGACGTGGAAAAGGCGCGGCTGGATGCCGAGACCGACCGGCTGCGCTCGGCCCTTCTCACCTCCATCTCGCATGATCTGAAGACGCCGCTCGCCTCCATCCTCGGCGCGGCGGGCACGCTGAAGAGCTTCGCCGCCGCCCTCAGCGAGGACCAGCGCGGCGAGATGCTGGCGACCATTGAGGAGGAGGCGCTGCGCCTGAACCGCTTCATCGCCAATCTGCTCGACATGACGCGGCTGGAATCCGGCGCCATCGTGCCCAATGCCATGCCCAACGACCTCGCCGAGATCGTCGGCAGCGCCATGCGGCGCGCGGCCTCCATCCTGAAGGACCACCGGGTGGAAATCGACCTTGCGCCGGACCTGCCCATGGTCAACGTCGATCCGGTGCTGTTCGAGCAGGCGCTGTTCAACCTCCTCGACAATGCCGCGAAATACGCACCCGCCGGCTCCCTCGTCTCCCTCCACGGCTGGGCCGAGACCGGACATGTGACGCTGCAGGTGCTGGACGAGGGGCCGGGCATTCCGGCGGACGACGTGGACAAGGTGTTCGACAAGTTCTTCCGCGCCCGCAAGCAGGATCAGGTGCGGGCGGGCACGGGCCTCGGCCTTGCCATCTGCCGCGGCTTCATCGAGGCCATGGGCGGCACCATCGCGGTGGCCAACCGGGCCGATCGTGCCGGCGCCGTCTTCACCATTGCCGTGCCCGCGCAGGCGCTCGCCCCTCTGCTCGAGGCGGCGCCATGAGCGCGCCGGTGAAGCTCCTGGTGGTGGATGACGAGCCGGCCATCCGCCGCCTGCTTGCCACCGGCCTGCCGACCCAGGGCTACGGCGTTGAGAGCGCCGCCACCGGCGCCGAGGCGCTGGCGATGATGGGCGCCGACGCGCCCGATCTCGTCATCCTCGACCTCGGCCTGCCCGACATTCCCGGCCGCGACCTGCTGCGCCGCTGGCGCGAGGCGGGCGTGACCTGCCCCATCATCATCCTCTCCAGCCGCACCGACGAGCCCGGCATCGTGGAAGCGCTGGAGGCGGGGGCGGACGATTACGTCACCAAGCCGTTCGGCATGAACGAACTGGTGGCCCGCATCCGCGTCGCCTTGCGCCACCGCCTCCAGCAGCAGGGCGAGAAGCCGCTCTTCGTGGTGGGCGACCTCTCGGTGGACCTGGTGCGGCGGATCGTGAAGGTGAAGGACCGGGAGGTGAAGCTCTCGCCCAAGGAATACGCCATATTGCGCGTGCTGGTGCAGCACGCGGGCAAGGTGCTCACTCACCATTATCTGCTCTCGCAGGTGTGGGGCGGCAGCCAGGACCTGCAATATCTGCGCGTCTATGTCCGCCAGCTCCGGCAGAAGCTGGAGGACAATCCCGAAAAGCCCCGCTACATCCGCACCGAGACCGGCGTCGGCTATCGCCTCGCCGAGCCGGAGTGAGCATCTTCCTCCAGTGTCATCCCCCGGCTCGTCCGGGGGATCCACCGTGCGGCCAGGACGGCTTTCAGGATGGAGACATGCAGCAAACTGCGGCGTGGATGCCCCGGACAAGCCGGGGCATGACAGTGCCGATGATGAAGATGGCTTAGAGAAGCAATCGGTCCTGACAGCCCTTAAAGCTGCGGGTCGCTCATGCCCAGCAGCGCCGCGAGGAAGACGGCGACGAGCGCCAGCGCCACTTCCAGCCGGCTATTCGCTGCGATGCGGGCAAGGTCCGCGCCCCGTGCGTCCGAGCGGGCGAGGCGCAGGGCGATATGCCGGTTGCGCAAGGCGAGGCAGACGAGGCCGGCGAACACCGTCGCCTTCAGCAAAACCATGCGCCCGTAGATCGTCCCCGGCAGCGCGGCCGCCGTCTCGATATGCAGGATCGCGGCGAGCCCGCCGCCGAGGCCCACCATCAGCACCGCCCCGATGCCGACGCAAGAGAAGCGCCGCAACACGGCGCCCGGCGCCTTGCCCGCGTCATCCGGCGCCCTGGCCCATTGGTCCAGCAAAACGATAAGCGGCAGCAACCCGCCGATCCACACGGCCGCGCCCAAGCCGTGGACGGCGTGCACCGCCACCAGCGCGACCGCCCGCGCGCCTTCGGCTGCGCCGGGATGGCCGAGGAGGCTTTCGCTCGCCATCAGCACCGCCCCCGCCCCGGCGACCGCCGCCAGCCGTCTGCGTCCGCGCAGGACAAGGCAGGCGAGCACGGCAAGGACGAGCACGACAATGCGGAAGGTCATCGCCCGGCCGAAGCCGGTTCCCGTCAGGAAGCCGGAGACGAGGCTCGGGTCGGCGAGGCTCGTCGGCGTGCCGATGATGTCCACCAGCGCTGCCCCCGCCCAGATGAGGGCGGAGACAAGCGCGACCGGCAGCGCACGAAAAACCTTCCGCTCGGCCGCCCGCGACGCCACGGCGCCCGCCGCCCCGGCCCACGCCGGCACGGCATAAAAAACGAACAGTGGCGCCCCCAGCAGCACCAGCCCCGCCGCGAAGTGGGCAAACCGCGCGACGAGGATGACGGGAAACACGTCCACTATTTGCCGACCTGGAAGCCGAAGCTACCCTCGGTCTTGTGGGTGTCCACGGAGACGATCTTCCACTGCACCTTGTAGGCGCCGGCCGGCAGCGACTGCCCCAGCTTCAGCACCAGCGCCTTGGGATCGGCGCCATCCGCCGACGCGCCCGAGGCCACGGCGGCGCCATCCGCCCGGGTCACGACGATGGAGGAAAAGCGGGGCTCCACCGCCTCGCTGAAGACGAGGCGGATCTCGCTGGGGCCGGCAGATACGGTGGTGCCGACGCCCGGCACCGCCTTTTCCAGATGTGCGTGGGCGAAGGCGGCGGTGGCGGACAGGAGGCCGAGGGCCGCTGCGGCGGCGAAGGTTGCGATGCGCTTCATGATGGGTCTCGCGAAAAGGGGATCTCAGGGAAAGAGAGGCTTGCCGATGCCGTTCGGGAAGATGTCGTCCAGGAAGAAGTGCAGCTGGCCGATCACACCCACATGGCTGCCGCTCTGGACATTGATGGGGATCAGCGCCTCAAGCCCCACCTGCACCGCCCCGTTGGACCAGATGACGCCGGGACTGATGGTGCCCGTCGTGATGCGCGCGCCGTCGCCGATGTTGGAGACCGGCGACTGGAAGCTCGCTTCGATGATGGGGGTGAGCTGCTTGATGAAATCCGGCTGCCCGGTCATCTCGCGCACGTTCTGATTGAGGTAGGGCAGGCTGTATTGCAGCGACAGGCCCCAGGTGACCACGCGCGGGTTGGATTCAAAGGTCAGCGGGTCTGTAAGCTGGGTGGGCAGGCCGTAGCCGAGCTGGCCGGTGATGGCGAAGGGCCGCAGCAAGGCGAGGCTGTCCGGCAGGTCGCCGAAGCCCTTGCCGAAATAGAGGTTGGGAGACACGGTGGTGTAGGTGTCCACCACCTTGGAATTGCCGGTGCCGCCCCACTCGATGCTGAGGCCCACCGAGAAGATGAATTCGTGCTCCGCATTGTTGAGGAGCATCGCCTTCAGCGTCGTCTCGATATTGTCGAAGCCCGAATGGCCGGGGCTGTTCTGCAGCCAGCCGCTGCCGATGGAGACGCCCAGCCACGGGGTGATGGTCTTGGCATATTCGAACGAATAGCCGGTGCCGCTGACCCCGTCGCCATCCTTCAGATATTGCACGGTGGGCAGCGCGAGCTCGTCGGCCACGGCCGGATCGTCGAAGGTGAGCGTCGCCGGGAACACGCGGTCGCCCGCGATGCCATGGGCGCTGGCGGACGGGGGATGCGCAGCGAGAAGAAGGCCGGTCAGCGCGCAAAGGCTGACGGCCCCGTGAAGCCTGGTCATGAAAGAATCCTCGTGAGAAACCGAAGGCGCGGGCGAGCGCGCGGGTTCAGGCAGCCGTGATGGCGTTCACGAGGAAGGGCGGTGCGCGCGGCGGCGGCCCGCGCTTGAAGGGAAGCTGTGTGGCGAGCTGCGCGGCGGGAAGATCCGCACGCGCGAGGTGAAATCCGCCCGCGGCCATGAGCGCGACGGCAGCAGGCGGCGGCGCCAGCATGCCGTCCGCGCAGGGACAGGCGATGCAATCCGCGCAACAGGGATGCGACGGGGATTGATCGGGAGCCGAAGGGCCGGCCTGCCCGCTTTCGTGCTCGCACAGGAGGCCGGCGGCAACCAGCCCTTCGACCTGCACCGCATTCCACCTGAGTCCGGCGGCATTGCCCGCCTGCACGAAGGCGGCGATGCCGTTGACCAGCAGCAGCATGGCGAAGAGCAGGCGCAGGATAACGGGCAGGCGCGGCACGACCGCAAGGCGCAAACCCGCGTGCGCGCGTCCGGCTGATCCGGCCGCGCCTCCCCGCGCCTTGCTGCCTCCCCCGCCCCCCATCCGAGCTTGATCCCGTACTGCGTGTGTTCGTTTCCGAAGGTCGCAAGACTACCAGCGATGACGAGCACCGCGCAACCAACGTCCCGTTTCGTCTTGCGACAAGCGGCGAAATACCAGGGAAAAATTGGGAATACCGTCGGGTAAAACTAAATTATTCCCTCGCCACGCAACTTCTGAGCGCAGGCACCTCGCCCTAACCTCCGAAAAAGACCCGTTCAGCTGTACCGCGCAGCAGCCAATCTCGCTGCTTGTCGTCCAGCATGGGGCTTCGGAGGGCGAAATCGTAGGTGGCGGCGAAGGCGAAGGCGGTGGCCAGCGTGTTCGGCGGATCGCGCTCCAGCACCGGCATGTCGCTGCCCCACATCAGCCGCTCCGGCCCGAACGCGGCGAGTAGCGCGAGGAACTGCGGAATGACCCGGACGTAAGGTGGCTTGTCAAACTTGTTCAAGCCGGAAATCTTCACTGTCACATTCGGGAATTGGGCGAGGTCCACAAGCCGGCCCAGTTGGACCTCGTCGCCCGGCATCACATGCGCCATGTGGTCGAGGCAGACAGACGTTTTCGGGTAGCGCTGGCACAACTCGGCCATGTGCAGCAGCGCGTCGTCGCTCATGTCGGGACTGTCGCGCAGGAGCGGGCAAATCACCAGATTTTCCGCCGCCGCGATGGACCAGAGGGCATGCATCACTGGCGAGGTCAGCCAGCGCTCCGTGTTCACGCCGCGCAGGCGGAAGCCCTTCACGCCCCGCGCCTTTGCCTCGGCCATGTGATCGATCGCGTCGGGCCGGCTGTCGTCCACCGCCCCCACCACGGCGAAGGTGCCGGGGTGAGCCGCTGCGGCATCGGTGAGATAGCTGCTGTCGTAGCCGAAATAGCCGATATGCTGGACCAGCACCACGCGCGTGACCCCGATCTGCGCCTCCCGCGCCAGCAGGGTGTCGATGCTGTAGTCCGTCGGATCGCGGTCCTTCGCCGTCTGGCCGCGCACCATGGGATAGCGCGCGATGTCCCCGCCCCAGCTGTGGCTGTGCGCATCGATGAGCCCGCCGGATGCCGCCTTCGCGGGTGCGCCCATGCCGCCGGCCACCGCCAGCGCCGCCGCGCCCTTCAGCACGCTGCGCCGATCGATGCCACCCGCCGCTCGCGTCCCCACCCGGCCGCCAACGTCCGTCATCGCCCGCTCCCTGCGCCATGGCCGCGCCCTAGATGGGCACGGCGCCCCCTGCCCTGGCAAGCGCTGGGGCGGCTCAGATGAGCGCGTCGTGGCCGACGTGGAGCGGGTGAAGCGCCTCCTGCACATGCGCCGCCAGCGCGGCGGCGTGATCGGACAGGCCCTGCAGCGGCGCCGGGTGGGTCGCGTGGTCCGGGACGGTCCCTGCGATGGCATCGAGCGCATCGGCCAGCGCCACGGGCAGATGGAGGCCGGACAGGGTGTTCCCCGAATGCGGTCCGTGGCCACCCGACGTCGCCTCCAGCAACCCCGCTGCCCGCGCTTCCAGGGTGCCGAACAGCTGGCCGAGTTCGTCGGGCTCGCCGGGGAAAGCTGCCTTCAGGGCGGCGAAGGCATCGGGTGTGGCCACGCTGGCGGACAGGAGCATGGGCGCATCCGCCTGGAAAACCAGGGCGGTATGGGCGCTGGTCGCACTCTTCTCTGCGTCCGTGACGGTGAAGGTCACGTCCCGCGCGCCGTCCGGAGCGGACGCGGCGGTGGAGCGATAGGAGACCTGCTCGGCGAGCTGGCTTGCCTGCGCATCGGAAATGGCGGCGGAGAAGGTGAAGGCGAGGTCGTGCCCGTTGTGTCCATCGGCCGAGACCGTGCCGACCTGCTTGCCATCGAGATAGAGCTTCTTGCCAGTGATGCTGAAATGCCCGTCCGACAGATAAAGCTGGTCGGTCGCCGTCGCGCCGGCGAGATGGACCGCGAGCTTGCCGCCTCTGAAGCCGGTCAGATCGGGATTGGCCACATGGACGTCGGCGTCGATGACGACGCCCGCTGCGGCGTGTGGTGCGTCATGGACCGACTGGGCATCGAGGCCGGAGAAGACGGGCGCGTCGTTCTCGGGCTTCAGCTTGAGCTGCATGGTGGCAGTGCTGAGCGTGTCGGAGGAATCGTTGACCTTGTACGTGATCGCCCTCGCCGAGGTCGGCGGCGCATCGCCGGAATAGGAATAGCTGATGGCGCGGGCAAGGGCTCCTATGCCATCTCCTGTCGCGTTCCACGCCAGTTCGACGAGGAGAGAACCGTTCGCATTCGACCAAACATTACCTAACAAATGGCCATTATAATATATATTCGCGTATAATTGGTCATCCATCCCACCGACAACAGTTATACCCCCTATGTTACTGATAGACAGATGATCTTCCCCAGTCCGATTTGAAATTTCAACAGAAAACACCTTATCCCTATAGTTTACGTAAGGCGAAGAGGATGTAAACGTCACATTCGAATCCAGCGCCACCGGACCCGCATTCACCGTGTTCTCGGCCAGCGTCTTGCTCTTATCGAGCCCGCTGAAGCCGGTTTTCGCCTTTGCCGCCATGACCGCAACTCTCCCTGACCAGAGTTGCAATTAGGGGTAGCGAAGCGCGGTGGCCGGGTCTAGGCCGTGACGGAACGGCAGACGAAAGACGGAGCCCGCAAGCGACCAAAGGGCAACAGTGCGGCGTGGCCAGTTCAGCCTCCATCGCCCGAAAGCAGCGGCCCGATGCGGACACGCAACACTTACCAGCGCAGCAGCCGGCGACCCACCAGCGCGCCCACCATCGTCACCACCGCCACCGCGATGCTGTACCAGGCGAGGACGAACAGCGGGGAATCGTCCACGCAATGGAGCGCGTAGAGGGCGGCGCCGATGCCCCCCGCGGCGAGGCCCGCGGCAGCGCCGGCGAGCGTCGGGCGGGTCGGCGCGCCGTGCCGCAGGGCGAGGAGGAGCGCGCCCAGGGCCGGGGCGGCGATCATGGGGATGAGGGTCGTGCAATAGATGGCGTAGCGGCCGACCAGTTCGGGCCGCCACTGGCTCGCGGGCGTCAATAAAAGTTCGGCCGCAACACCGGCCGCGAGCACCAGGGCCGGCACCCACAGCGCCCGTGCGGCCCACGCCGCCGGCGCGCCGGGCTGCGACAGGCGCATCCCCAGCAGCACGGCCGACGCGGCGAGCGACAGCGTCACGGCGAACTTGAAGACGAGGCGCCAGTCCGTCATGAGGGCCAGCAGGTGCGGGCGCGGCGCCAGCAGCCACGCGAACACGCATGCCGACGCCACCACGCCCAGGACGAGCGCGAGCGCCAGCGTGCTCCAAAGGCTGCGCACCGGCCGCGCATCGGCGGCGAGCGCGCGTATGAGGTCATCCGTCTTCACGTTTGTCCTTCACTCCTCCCGCAGGCGGGCCGACAGGCTCGCAAAGGCCCGGTGCAGCGCCACCCGCACCGCGCCCGGCGTCATCCGCATCCGCTCCGCCGTCTCGGCGACGGAGGCGCCCTCTACCGCCACCGAGCGCAGCACAGCCTGCTGCTTCTGCGGCAGCAAAGCGAGGTGGCGCTCCACGTCCGCAGCCCCGGTATCCGGCCGTTCTTCAGGCGCCGGAAGGAACTCGGCGAAGTCCTCCACCGGCACCTCCACCCGCCGTCCCCGCCGGCGCAGATGGTCCACCATCTTGTTGCGGGCGATGGTCCATAGCCAGGGCCCGAGCGGATCCTCCGTGCGCCAGGTGTGGCGCTTCAGATGCACAGCCAGCAGCGTCTCCTGCACCACGTCCTCCGTCTCCGCCGTGGGCGCGCCGAGGCGGACGAGGCGGCGCTGGACCACAGTGCGCAGCGCCGGCGCCAGCTCGCGCAGCAATTGCTCATAGGCCGCGCCCTCGCCGGCAAGCGCGCTCCGCATCAATTGCGCCCACCGCAGCTCGCGGTCGTCCATCTACACGTTCCCGAAGGTCAGTTCGCACGCGCCCGCCCGAACGTTACAGCCCGGACCGGCGACGCACGCATTTTTCGCGAGGATCATTCTTCGCCGCGTCCCGCAAGGCAATGGGCGAAGGCGGGGCGCTTGGCCGCGCCGGGGAATTTGGCCGCTCCCGAACGTCGCCGCGCCATCGGAAATCGTGCAAGGCGCGGTGCGCAAAGCGGGCGGCGATCGGCCCGAAGGCCACCATTTGCGCACTGCGCCTCATCTACAGGCGGCGCGAAGCCGGGCAATTGCGCCCTGTCGAGGCAGAGCGGCCCCGTCGCTGGCCCGGTTAGCCCACTTGCACCTGCCCCATAGGAATATGCGCAAGCCCCCCTGCACATTTGCGCCCTTCCGCGCACGCTCGCCCTCGCCATCATGAGCCGGCGAACCCCACCGTCCCGTTGGCAGAAGAGCCCGATGACCGTCCAATATCCCCGCTTCAAGGCCGCCGCCTGCCACGCCTCGTCCGTCTTCCTGGATGCGGACAAGACCGCCGAGAAGGCCTGCGACCTCATCGCCGAGGCCGCCGGCAACGGCGCGTCGCTGGTGGTGTTCCCGGAATCCTTCCTGCCCGGCTTTCCGGTGTGGGCGGCGCTGCAGGCGCCCATCTACAATCACGGCTTCTTCCGCGCGCTGGTGGCGCAGGCGCAGAAGCTCTCGGACGGCGCCATCCGCACCATCCGCATGGCGGCGCGCCGGCACGGCGTCCACGTCTCCCTCGGCTTCACCGAGGGCACGGACGCCAGCGTCGGCTGCATCTGGAATTCCAACGTGCTGATCGGGCCGGACGGCGCGATCCTCAACCACCACCGGAAGCTCGTCCCCACCTTCTACGAGAAGCTGGTGTGGGCGAACGGCGACGCGCGCGGCCTGCGCGTCACGTCCACAGAGATCGGCCGGGTCGGCATGCTGATCTGCGGAGAGAACACCAATCCCCTCGCGCGCTATGCCCTGATGGCGCAAGGAGAGCAGGTGCACATCTCCTCCTATCCGCCGATCTGGCCGACCCGTCCCCCCGAGGAGGATGGCGCCTATGATCTGAAGCGCGCCATCGAGATCCGCGCCGGCGCCCATGCCTTCGAGGCCAAGGTGTTCAACATCGTCGCCTCCGGCTTCGTCGACGCCGCCATGCGCGAGGCCATGGGCAGCATGGGCAAGGCGAGCCTCGACGTGATGGACAATTCCCCGCGCGGCATCTCCATGGTGCTCGATCCCACCTCGCAGGTGGTGGGCGAGGTGCTGGGCGAGCACGAGGGCATCCTCTACGCCGAGATCGACACCGCCCGCTGCGTGGAGCCCAAGCAGTTCCACGACGTGGTGGGCTATTACAACCGCTTCGACGTGTTCCACCTGGAGGTGGATCGCTCCGCCCGCGAGCCGGCCTATTTCTCCGAGGGCGCGGCCATCGCCCGCGCGGCCGAGGACGGGGCGCTCGACCCCGCGGCGGACGTGCTCTTCGCCGACGGCGCGGCCTGAATTTTCCCTTCCACCGGAGCCGGCAACGACCGGCGCCGCACGACCTCAACAGAACAAACCCTTCCAGAGGATCATCACATGGCAACGGATCGAAAGCTCCCGGCTCGAAAGCTGTTCAATCTTGCGGGTATGGCCCTCGCGGCGCTGTCGCTGGCTACGGCGCCCGCGCTGGCGCGCGACACGGTGAAGATCGCCTTCATCGGCCCGCTCACCGGCGGCAATTCCGCCACCGGCCTCGGCGGCCGCAATTCCGCGGCGCTCGCCGTGGACCTGCACAATGCCAAGCCGGACGCCAAATACACCTACGAGCTGGTGCCCTTCGACGACGAGTGCAAGCCCAACGTGGGCGTGCAGGTAGCCACCAAGGCGGCCTCCGACAAGTCGATCATCGCCGGCATCACCCATTACTGCTCGGCGGTGGCCATCGCCACGGTGGACACCTACAACCGCTTCGGCCTGCCGGTGGTGGTGTGGGGCGCGGTGCTGCCGGAGATCACCTACGGCAACGACTACAAGGAAATCCACCGCGTCAATGGCACGATGATCAATGAAGGCAAGATGGCCGCGGAGTTCCTCACCAAGCAGGGCTTCAAGACCTTCGTCGTGATCCACGACACCACCGACTACGGCAAGGGCCAGAACAAGTATTTCGCCGAAAACCTCAAGCCCCAGGGCGGCGAGATTCTCGCCACCTTCCCGGTGCCGCCGGACCAGCAGGACTTCACCGCCGAGCTGACCAAGGCGAAGGAGCTGAAGCCGGACGTGGTGTTCATCGGCGGCCTCACCCCGCTCGGCGTGCGCGTGCGTTCGCAGATGGACCGGCTCGGCATTCCGGCGCAGCTTGCGGGCGTCTCCGGCATCATGAGCGCCGGCTTCATCGAGGGCGCCGGCCCTGCCGCCGAGGGCACCGTCTCCTTCCACAACGGCGCGCCGCTGACCAAGTATGCCGACGGCAAGGCCTTCATGGACGCCTATGCCAAGGCCGGCTACCGCGAGGACCCGGACGCCTACGGCCCGTTCGCCTTCTCCGCCGCCAACCTCATCATGGACGCCATCGAGAAGGTCGGCCCGGACCGCAAGAAGGTGCGCGACATCCTCAACACCACCAAGGGCTACAAGGCGCTGGTGGGCGAGATCAATTTCGACGACCACCGGCAGAACATCGTCTCAGCCAACGTCTATGTCTCGCAGGACGGCAAGTGGGTCTACTGGCCCGACAGTGCCTATGCGACGGGCAGCAAGAAGCTGCCGGGCAAGGCAGCGAGCAACTGATGGGCCTCGCGGCGACCTCCGCCCAGGGATAACGGCCGCTCCCCGTCGTCCCGCACCGTCATCCCCCGGCTTGTCCGGGGGATCCACTTCACCGCATGGGCCGGCGTCTGCTCTGCGGATGCGGTGATATCGGCCCGGTGGATGCCCCGGACAAGCCGGGGCATGACGGCCGGGAAAAATCTGAACACGTCCCGGCGCCCTTCTTGCAGCGCGCCGGCCATGCTCCCCCTTGAGAGACCCGCCATGGACCCCGGACTTCTCGCCCAGTACCTGTTCAACGGGCTGATGCTCGGCACCATCTACGCCATCGTCGCGGTCGGCTTCTCGCTGTTCTTCGGCGTGCTGGACGTGATCAAATTCTCCCACGGCGACGTGGTGAGCGTCGGCGCCTTCTCCGCCTTCGGGGCGGCGGGGCTGATGGCCGGGCTCGTCAGCCTCTCCGGCCCGCTGGCGCTGGCGGTGGGGCTCATCGCGGCGCTGGGGGCGGGCGCGCTCTCGGGCGTCATCATCGGCCGGCTGCTGGTGCTGCCGCTCAAGAACGCGCCCGGCGTCAACGTGCTGCTTGCGACGCTGATGGCCGGCACCGTGCTGCGCGAGGCCATCCGCCTCGGCGTGCCCAACGGCGGCAATCCCAAGCCCTTCCCGGCCCTGCTGCCGGACGGGGTGCTGAAGGCGGGATCGTTCAGCGTGGGCGTGGACAGCGTCATCATCCTCCTCGCTGGCCTCGCCGTGGTGCTCGGCACCCACCTCATCATCACCCGCACCCGCCTCGGCCTCTCCATCCGCGCGGTGGCGCAGGACGAGGAGGTGGCGCAGCTCGCGGGCGTCAGCTTCAACCGCACCGTGCTCGGCACCTTTGCGCTGGGATCCATGCTCGCCGGCCTCGCGGGGCTGATGCTCGGGCTCTACTACCGGGAGATCAACTTCAACATGGGCGTGATGCTCGGCATCATCGGCTTCGCCTGCGCCGTGGTGGGCGGGCTCGGCAGCCTCATCGGGCCGATCATCGGCGGCTTCCTGTTCGCGGGCGTGCAGACCCTCGTCACCGTCGTCCTGCCCTTCACCAGCGCCTACAAGGACGTGGTGGCCTTCGCCGTCATCATCGCCCTCATCGGCCTCTTCCCCACCGGCCTCATCGCCGAGAAATCCAGCGAGCGGGTGTGAGATGAGCATGGCGGAAATTGCCCCCTCTGTTCCAGCCGAGACGGCCCGCACCGGCGGTCTTGCGCGCCTTGCCGTGGCCGCCACCGTGGCCCTCCTGTTCGCCGGTGGCGGCTTCCTGCTCCATGCCGAACAGCAGGGCCAGGTGATCGCGCTGCTCGCCGCCTTCGTCGCGGTCTTCGCGCTCGCGGAGAAGGTACCCGCCGGGCGCCGCATCACCGGCCTGTGCCGCGCCCATCCCGGCACCGTGAACCTCACCGCCGCCCTCAGCATCCTCGCCATCGCCGCCGTGCTGCGCGAGGAGCACTACACCCTGCTGATGATGGCGACGGTCGCCCTCTTCGCCACCGCCGCGGCGGGCCTCACCCTGCAGATGGCATTCGCCGGCGTGCCCAATTTCGCCGGTGCGGCCTTTTTCGCCGTGGGCGCCTATGTGGCGGCGCTGCTGGGGAGCACGGGAATCCCCCATCTCCTCGTCCTCGTCATCGCGGGGCTCGCGGCGGCGGTGCTCGGGCTCGTCCTGCTGCTGCCGGTGCTGCGCACGCGCGGCCATTATGCCGCCCTCGTCACCATCGCCTTCGGCCTGTTGCTGCGTGCCTTTCTGGAGGTGAACGACGTGCTGGGCGGCCCGCAGGGCATGAAGGTGAAATCCTTCTCGGTGTTCGGCCTGGATTTCAGCCGCGTCACCGAGATCGGGCCTTACGACGTCTCCTTCTATCTGCCCTATGCGCTCGCCTCCTGCGCCCTGTTCGCCCTCGCCTTCTTCCTGGTGCGGCGGCTGGAAAATTCCTTCGTGGGCGTGGCGCTCGACGCGGTGCGCTCGGACGAAGTGGCGGCCAGCGTATTCGGCCTCTCCATCGCCCGCTGGAAGGCCACCGCCTTCCTGCTCGGCAATGCGATGATCGGCGTCGCCGGCGCGCTCTACGGCATGATGAACGGCTTCGTGAACCCCAACAGCGCCAATTTCGGCGACAGCCTCATCATGCTGTCCATCCTCGTGCTGGGTGGGCTCGGCAATCTGTGGGGCGCGGTGGTGGCCGCGGTGGTCATCCTCGTCATTCCGGAGAAATTGCAGGCGATCCAGGAATTCCGCCTCGTCATCTTCGCCCTGCTGGTCATCGCCATCCTGCGCTTCCGCCCCTCTGGCCTCATGCCGCGCGCGGCGCGCGATTTCTCCGCACTGCTGAAGGGAGGCGCGCGATGAGTGCCCTGCTCGCCTGCTCCGGCCTCACCATGCGCTTCGGTGGCCTCACCGCGCTCGACGCCCTCGACATCAGCGTGGGGAAGGGCGAGACCATCGGCCTCGTCGGCCCCAACGGTTCGGGGAAGACCACCTTCTTCAACGTGCTCACCGGCCTCTACAAGCCCTCCGCCGGCGCCGTGCAGTTGGAGGCGCAGGACCTCTTCGCCCGCTCGGCCCAGGAGATCGGGCGGGCCGGCGTCGCCCGCACCTTCCAGCGCTCGCGCCTGATGCTGGACCAGACGGTGTTCGACAACATCGCGCTGGGCGCACTCGGGCGGCTCGACCTCAGCCTCCTCTCCGCCCTCGTGCTGCGCAGCCGCTTCCGTCGCCAGCTGTCCGAGCTGGTCGAGCGGGCGACCGCCCTCACCCGCCGCTTCAATCCGCAGATCGCGGCGAACCTGTTCAAGCCGGCTGGCAGCTTCACCATGATCGACCGGCGGCGCATCGAGATCTGCCGCGCCCTCGTCGGCGCGCCGCGCCTGCTGCTGCTGGACGAGCCCTCCGCCGGCATGACCCATGAGGAGACGCGGGCTCTGATGGACGACCTCCTCGCCTTCCGGGAGGAGATGCCGGACCTCGCCATCGTCCTCGTGGAGCATGAGATGGACGTGATCCGCCGCATCTCGGACCGCTGCGTGGTGCTGAACTTCGGCAAGAAGATCTTCGAGGGGCCGTTCGACGCCCTCATCGCCGACCGCGAGGTGCAGACCGCTTATCTGGGAGGCGCCCAATGAGCCGGCCCGCAGCCTCCCGTCCTGAAGCCTCCCGCCGCCTTTCCGTCTCCGGCGTCACCACCGGCTATGACCGGGCGGACGTGCTCCACGACGTTTCCATCGAGGCGAAGCCCGGCCGCATCACCTGCATCCTCGGTGCCAACGGGGCGGGCAAATCCACACTCATCCGCTCCATCCTCGGGCTGACGCCGGTGCGGCGGGGATCGGTGGCGTTCGGCGGCGACACCATCACCAACCTCGCCACCCACCGCATCGCCGCCCTCGGCATCGCCACCGTGCCGGAAGGCAACCGCGTGCTGCCGCGCATGAGCGTGCTGGAAAACCTCAAGGTCGGCGGCCTTCTGGAGAAGGACCGCCACCGCCTCGCCGCGCGCATGGAGCGGATGTTCGAGACCTTCCCGCGCCTGAGGGAACGGCGCAACCAGCTCGCCGGCACCCTCTCCGGCGGCGAGCGCTCCATGCTCTCCATCGCCCGCGGGCTGATGACGGACCCCGAGCTGATCGTGTTCGACGAGCCCTCCCTCGGCCTGTCGCCGCTGTTCGTCTCGGAGGTGTTCCGCATCGTGCGGCAGCTGAAGGAGGAGGGCTACACCATCCTCCTCGTGGAGCAGAACGTGCGCCAGACGCTGGACGTGGCGGACGACGGCTATGTGCTGGCGCAGGGCCGCGTCGTCGCCTCCGGCACCAGCGCCGCGCTCGCGGCGGATGGCGAGCTGCACAAGGCGTATTTCGGCGTTCACTGAACAACCAACAACAATTTCGGGACGATACCCCATGGCCATGCCCGTCTATGACCGCGTCCACCCCCTGCGCAAGCCGAAGGGCTTCGAGCCGGTGGTGCAGCGCTGGTCCACCGCCTTCGCCAACAATTGCCGCGCGCTCTGCGTCGCCTTCCATGGCGTGCAGGGGCGGAGCGCGGAGGAGGTGCAGGCCTCCCCCTTCTTCGGCTGGATCGAAAAGGCGCTGGCGCTGCCGGATGGCCCCACCGTCAGCGACCATGCCGCCTTCGTGGACCAGAACGGGCTTTATACCCACATCGTCGCCGCCTACTGGCTGGACGAAGAAAAGCGCGACCGTTTCCTCGCCCACCCCACGGTCGCCGGCTGGTGGGACGACGCCGCCCGCCTCACCGAGCCCACCGGCTATTTCCGCGAGAGCATGACCGTGCCGGTGGAGCGGCAGGAGAGCATCTACTGGCAGGATTATGCCGGCGGCCTCTCCGCCGCGCCGGACGTGGCGCTCTATCCCACCCCGTGGTGCGGCTATTACGGCGCCATGCGCGACCGCATCCCGCTCGCCGCCGCCGACACGCTTGAGAGCCCCGTTGCCGCGCTCGTGCCGGTGGAGCGGGAGACGAAGGGCTCGCGCTGGCGCCTCGACATTCCGCACAACTTCGCGGTCATCCGCTCCGCCGCCTTCTGGGGCCGCTGCGATCCCGAGCAGGCGGACAACTATATGCGCGAGCTGCGCGAGCCGCTGCTCAAGGGCATGGACTTCCTGAAAGAAAACGGCGAAGCCTCCGGCTGCGCCTCCCTGCGCTTCCAGCAAACCTGCGATGCCGCCGGCGAGCCTGTGCTGGAAACCCATGCGCTCGGCTACTTCCTCTCCCTCGGCCATCTGGAAAACTGGGCCGAGCACCACCCCACCCACGAAGCAATCTTCTCCGCCGCCATCGCCCGCTATCGCAAATACGGCAAGGCCAACCAGCTGCGCACCTGGCACGAGGTGTTCGTGCTGCCCGAGGGCGACACGCACCAGTTCGAGTACGTGAACTGCGCGCCGGGGACGGGGCTGCTGGGCTTTTTGCCGGGGGAGCGGGTGTAGGGGCGCGTGGGCGGAAATCCCCTCACCGCGATCCACCTCGACTGCGACGCCGGTCCTTCCTGCCCGTCGTCCTCCGGCTTGACCGGAGGACCCATGGTGGTGATTGGCCCGGTGTTCGCGTGATGGCTCAAGCGGAGGGATGGGCCCTCCGGTCAAGCCGGAGGGCGACGGCTGTTCGGACGGCCGCCCGCCCCCTCAGAACTCCGTCAGATAGGCCGCGTCCCGCTGCACCACCTCAGCGAGGTGCTGGAGCACGGCGCGGAAGCGGCCCATGAATTCCAGGTCCTCGTGGACGCTCACATAGATGTCGCGCATCACCACCACCTCGTCGGTGAGGATGGGGATGAGGCGCGGATTGCTCTTGGCCGAGAACAGGGGCAGCAGCCCGATGCCGGCGCCGCGCGCCACCGCATTCTGCTGGGCGTGCATGGAGGTGGAGCGGAACGACACCTTCAGCGGCTCCAGCACATCCAAAAGCCAATGCACCGGCTGGATGGCGACGAGATCCTCCACATAGTCCACGAAGGTGTGGGAGGGCAGTTCCGCCCGCGTCCTCGGCATGCCGAAGCGCCGCACATAGTCCGGCGCCGCATAGAGCGCGAGGCGGAAGGCGCCGATCTTGCGCACGGCGAGGCGCTGGCCCTGCGGCGGCACGAAGGAGATGGAGATATCCGCCTCGCGCTTGGTGAGATTGATGAGATGGCGCTCGGTGACGAGCTCCACCACCAGCCCCGGCTCCTTCTCCGCCAGTTCGGCGAAGCGCTCGGCGAGGTAGAAGGCGCCGATGCCCTCCATGGAGGCAACGCGCACATGCCCGCGCGGCGCGCTGGGGGCCGCCTGCAGCGTCTCCTCGACCCCCACCGCCTCCTGCTCGATGCGCTCGGCGACGGCAAACAGGCGATGGCCCGGCTCGGTCAGCACGAAGCCGTCGGGCTTGCGGTCGAACAGCTTGAGGGAAAGATCCTTCTCCAGCTCGCTGATGCGGCGGGAGACCGTCGTGTGGTCCACCTTCAGCCGTCGCGCCGCCGGCATCAGCCGGCCCTGCCGGGCCAGTTCGAGGAAGAAGATCAGGTCGTTCCAGTTGAACATGGCTGAAGATCCTCGAGCGCCCGCCCGGTGATAGCAGCAGCAGGCGACACGCCCAACCCCGTCCCGGTTGCAGGGCTCGGCACGCGAAGACGCTGGAGCACGCGAAGACACGGGCGCGCGGATCGGATAAGCCTTGCGCCCCACCTTCTTTCGCCACCCGCCGCCCACGGATCGCTCATGCCGGTGAATGACACGCTCGACGCCTTCGTCTCCCATGGCCACTTCGAGCTTGCCCCCACGGGAACGGGGCCGCTCGACGGCCTCACCTTCGCGCTGAAGGACCTGTTCCACGTGGCCGGCGTGCCCACGGCGGCGGGAAGTCCGGCGTGGCTGGCGAGCCACGGGGTGCCGGACGAGACTGCGCCGGTGGTAGACCTGCTGCGCGGCGCCGGCGCGCACCTCGTCGGCAAGACCCATACGGACGAGATGGCCTGGAGCCTCAACGGCGAGAACCACCATTACGGCACGCCCATCAACCCCGCTGCGCCGGGGCGCATTCCCGGCGGCTCCTCCTCCGGCTCCGCGGCGGCGACGGCCGGCGGGCTGGTGGATTTCGCCATCGGTTCCGACACCGGCGGCTCGGTGCGGCTGCCGGCGAGCTATTGCGGCCTCATCGGCCTGCGGCCGACCCACGGGCGCGTGCCCCTAGATGGCTCGGTGCCGCTGGCGCCCTCCTACGACACGGCGGGCTGGTTCGCCCGCGACGCGGAGACGTTCGCAAAGGTCGGCGCCGTGCTGCTGGGCGCACCTGCGGCGACGCCAGCGCCGCGGCTGCTGTTGGCTCGGGACCTGTTCGAGGCGGCCGGGCCGAAGGTAACGGCCGCACTGGCGCCGGCCCTGGCGCGGATCACGGCGCTTTATGGGGCGGCGGAGGAGGTGGACGTCGCCCATGGCGCCCTGCCGCACTGGCGCAATGCCTTCCGCATCCTGCAATCGGCCGACGCCTGGGCGGCGCACGCCGACTGGGTGCGCGCGGCGCAGCCGGACTTCGGCCCCGGGGTGAAGGAGCGCTTCGCCGCCGCCGCCACCCTCGATCCGGCGGAAGTCGCAGAGGCGCGCGCCTTGCGGGTCGAGGTGCGGGCGCGCATCGACGCGCTGCTGGGTGAGGACGGCATTCTCCTCCTGCCCACCGCGCCCGGCATCGCACCCCTGCGCGGCACGCCGCTCGCCGATCTTGAAGCCTTCCGCGCCCGCGCCATCGAGCTTCTGTGCCTGTCCGGCCACGCGGGGACGCCCCAGATCTCGCTGCCGCTGGCGACGCTGGACGGCTGCCCGCTCGGCCTCTCCGCCATGGCGCCGCGCGGCAAGGACGAGATGCTGCTTGCCCTCGTCCGCGCGCTTGGCGGAAACGGAACCTAGTTCTTCCGTCCGGCCGGGGCGCCGGCCACGTACTGGATGGCCCGGTGGATCAGTTCGGCGAGATTCGTCGCGCCGAGCTTGGCCTTAAGCTGGGAGCAGGTGTTGGCCACCGTCTTGTAGCTGACGCCCAGTTCGTCGGCGATCTGGCCATAGGCCTTGCCCTCGGCGAGCAGGGCCAGCACCTGCAGCTCGCGCGGGGTGAGATCGGCCATGACGCCGCTGCGTCCGCGGGTGCCCAGCAGGGCCACCTCCAGGGCGAGGTCATGGCTGATGTAGGGCTGGCCGCGCCGCACCTTCTCGAAGGCCTCGATCAGGTCGTTGGGCGACGTGTCCTTGAGGAGATAGCCCGTGGCGCCCGCCTCCAGCGCGCGGCTGGCGATCACCGGGTCCGCGTGCATGGAGAAGACGAGGATGGGCATGCGCGCCGCCTGCGCCCTCAGGCGGCGAACCAGGGCAAGGCCGGCAAGGCCGCTGCCGTTGAGCGCAAGGTCCACGATCACCACGTCGGGCCGCTTGCGCCGGAACAGGCGATAGCCGGCCAGCGCCGTCTGGGCCTCCATCAGGTCGGAGACGCCCGCGTCCTCCAGCAGGTGCCGGCAGCCCTGCAGCACGATGGGATGGTCGTCGATGAGGAGAACGCTGGTCATACCGGATGCCCTGGACCTGAACGCATGCGCCTGCCCTCGGCGGAGACCGAAGACGCAGGGGCAGAATGCCCCAACGGGATGGGAAGCTCCACAAAAAGCCGCGCCCCCCCCTGTGGCGCGCGCTCCAGCCGGCAGGTGCCACCGAGCGCCTGCACCCGCTCCTTCATCCCGGACAGGCCGTGCCCCATCACCGGAATGGCGGGCGGCCCCTGACCGTCGTCAGTGATGACGATGCGCAGCAGCGCCCCCGCGCCACCCCGCCCCTCCTCTCCCACGGCGATACGCACCGAACGGGCGTTGCCGTGCTTGAGCGCGTTGGTGACGCCCTCCTGCGCGCAACGATAGACCGTGGCATCGAACGACGGCTCGTAGTGATCGGCGAGGTGCCCCGCCTCCAGTGCGAAACGCCGCTCGGGATCGTGCTGGCGGAAATCGGCGACGAGGCTGGAGAGCACGTCCTTCAGCGGCACATGATCGAGGGCGGCGGGGCGGATGCGGGTAAGGAGGCGGCGGTTGGCCACCTGCATGCGCTCGACGATCTCGATGAGGCTCTTCGCCCGCGCCACCATGCGCTCGGCATTTTCGGCCGGGGCCGTGGCGGCGAGGCGGGCGAGCGAATCGGCGCTGGCCTTCAGGCCGAACATGAGCGGGCCGAGTTCATCGTGCAGGTCGCCGGCGATCTGCCGCCGCTCGTCCTCCTGCAGGCTCACGAGGCGGGCGTAAAGGTGGGCATTTTCCTCGCGCGCCGCGCCGAGGGTTTCGGCGAAGGCGTTGAAGCGCTCCGCCACCTCGGCGAGTTCGCGGGTGCGGGGCGGCTCCACCCGGCAGGCGAACTCGTTGTGCTCCAGCTCGTCGAGCCCGTCGCGAAAGCGGGAGAGATCGCGCCGTACCTGCCCGAGGGCGACGAACAGGGCGGAGAGGATGGCGAAATTGACGGCCAAGGCGACGCTGGCGAAATCGAACACGTCGTCCCAGACCTCGGCCACCTCATCGTCGGGGACGCCCTCGATGCGGACCCGGCCGATGAGGGTGCCGTCGGCCACCACGTCGATCCGCCGCGTAACCTGCGACACGCCGATGAGCCGGGCGAACCAGGAGGGCGCGACCTCCCCGCCCCCGGGCGCGCCGTCAGCGGGAAGCACGGCCGGCCTGCCATCGGGCCCCTCGAGGGAGATGCGCACGTGGCGCAGGTGGCGCAGATGGGGCGGAAAGGCTGCGGCGAGCGTGGTGCCCGGCTCCGTGGCCACGCGTTCGGCCACCTCGCGGACCATGTTCTCGGCCATCTCGATGGAGGCGACCATCTCGCGCCCCGCCGCCACCCGCGCATTCACCACCACCACCGCGCCCGCCACCACGGCGGCGACCAGATTGATGGCGAGCACGGCGCCGAGCACACGGGTCCGCAGCGAAACCCGGCGCGGCACGGCCGGCGCGGCATCCGCATTTCCCGCGCCCGCGAGGCCCCGCGCAAGCGCGGCGGGGGGGACGCTCATGGGTTCCTCCGTTCGGCGGCGGGCGCGGCAAGCGCGGCGAGCGCGTCCTCGCGGCTCGCCCCCGCGGCCCGCAGATTGAAATAGTGCTGGCACAGATCACTATAGCCGATCCGCCGCGCCGCGCGACCGACCGTGATGAAGCCCCCGAGCAGCACCTGCGGGCTTTCAACCACGGAGATTTCGCCGAGCATGCGCTCCAGTTGCAGCGTGCGGTTGGCAAGCATGCGGCGGTTCTCGTCGAACAGCGCGTCGGCCTCGCTCAAAAGCGCCGCGATCTCCGCCACAGCCTCGGCGGACGGGGGAACTCCGGACGGTCCGGACCGCGTGGCGAGAAAGACCTCGGGCGGGGTGTCGTCGCCCACATCCAGCCATTCGCGCGTCGCTCCGCCGCGCACGGCGCCCCCTTTGGCGGCACTCCGGCCCCCCGGCGGAGGCGTGGCCTCCGGCGCCGAAGCTGCGCTGGAGGCAACCGGCCGGCGCTCCTCCTCCTCGCCGCACGACGCCACCGCGAGCGCGCCCGTCGTCGCCAGAAGGCACATCGCGAAAAGCCGGGCGACGGAGAGAGGACGGGGATCAGAGCCATGGCGCATCGGAAAAGCAGTCTCTCCCACGTATTCTGCCGGCTCTGCCGACATCTTCACCACCCGACCATCCCTTTGGGACGCGACGATCTCTGAATATTTTCTCAGAACAAGACGCACCCGGCTTCCATCTTGGCGAAAACACACCCCCTATAAAGCACGACATCTGCGGCAACAGAACAAATAATCGAACCCGCACGGGGCTCGGAACGCTGCGGCACCGGTCGACAAACAACATACTTATCAGACACTTATGGAAGTCCGGCAACCGCCTTTGCCAAGTGTTCCCATGATGAATTGCCGAATGATCGGCAGACAAAAGTGCGGATACCGCTTCAACTGAAGCCACACAAGATAAAGAACCATAAGAAACCAATAAGAAAAAAACGGGTTTCTGGTCGCAATCGGAGGACGACCGCCACCCCGGCCATCACCAGCTCTGCTGCGCGCAAGGTGCGGTCTCCTGCGTCCCGTCCGCGGGGCGAGGCCTGCGCCATGTGAGGAAGCGGAGGGGAAGCTTCAGCTCCCGCGCCACTCCCGCCGCCGTCAGGCTGCGGGGGAACGCACGGGTGCGGGAGGGACAAGTCCAACCGAGTGAGGAACCACCCAAGGAAACGCCAAATGACGAGATTGTTTTCCTCCGTCTCCCTCTGTGCCGTGACCCTCGCCCTGGCGGCGGGATCAGCGGCCGTCGCTACGCAGGCACTCGCCAACGACAAGCTCGTCGAAATCGCCAAGAGCGACGAGAACTGGCCGATGACCGGCAAGAATTACGACGCCAACAACTACAGCCCGCAGAAGCAGATCAACAAGGCGAACGTGAAGCAGCTTCGCCCGGCCTGGTCCTTCTCCACCGGCGTGCTGTCCGGCCACGAGGGCACCCCGCTCGTCGTCAACAACGTGATGTACATCCACTCGCCCTATCCGAACACGACGTTCGCAGTGGGCCTGGACGATCCCGGCCACATCCTGTGGCAGCACAAGCCGAAGCAGAACCCCACCGCCCGCGCGGTCGCCTGCTGCGACGTGGTGAACCGCGGCCTCGCCTATTGGCCCGGCGACGGCAAGACCCCGGCGCTCATCCTCAAGACCCAGCTCGACGGCCACATCGTGGCGCTCAACGCCGAAACCGGCGCGGAGTTCTGGAAGCTGGAGAATTCCGACATCAAGGTCGGCTCCACCCTCACCATCGCGCCCTATGTGGTGAAGGACACGGTGCTGGTGGGCTCCTCGGGCGCCGAGCTGGGCGTGCGCGGCTACGTCACCGCCTATGACGTGAAGACCGGCGCTCAGAAGTGGCGGGCCTATGCCACCGGCCCGGACGAGCAGGTGAAGCTCGCCGACGACTTCAACAAGGCCAATCCCCAGTACGGCCAGAAGGGCCTCGGCACCGGCACCTGGGAAGGCGACGCCTGGAAGATCGGCGGCGGCACCAACTGGGGCTGGTACGCCTTCGATCCCTCCACCAACATGATCTACTACGGCTCCGGCAACCCCGCGCCGTGGAACGAGACCATGCGTCCCGGCGACAACAAGTGGACCATGACCATTTGGGGCCGCGACATCGACACGGGCGAGGCGCACTTCGGCTACCAGAAGACCCCGCACGACGAGTGGGACTACGCCGGCGTCAACGTCATGATGCTCTCCGAGCAGAAGGACAAGACCGGCAAGATGCGGAAGCTTCTGACGCATCCGGACCGCAACGGCATCGTCTACACCCTCGACCGCACCGACGGTTCGCTCGTGTCCGCCGACAAGATCGACGACACCGTGAACTGGGTGAAGCAGGTGGACCTGAAGACCGGCCTGCCCCAGCGCGATCCCGAATACGCGACGCGCATGGACCACAAGGGCCGCGACATCTGCCCCTCGGCGATGGGCTACCACAACCAGGGCCACGACAGCTACGACCCTGAACGTCAGTCCTTCTTCATGGGCATCAACCACATCTGCATGGATTGGGAGCCCTTCATGCTCCCCTACCGCGCGGGCCAGTTCTTCGTCGGCGCCACCTTGTGGATGTATCCCGGCCCGAAGGGCAACAAGCAGACCTATGAAGGTCTTGGCCAAGTGAAGGCCTACGACGCCATCAACAACAAGTACAAGTGGGAAGTGATGGAGCGCTTCGCGGCCTGGGGCGGCACGCTCGCCACCGCCGGCGGCGTGATGTTCTACGGAACGCTGGACGGCTTCATCAAGGCCCGCGACAGCGACACCGGCGAGCTGCTGTGGAAGTTCAAGCTGCCGTCCGGCGTCATCGGCCATCCCATGACCTACACCCACAAGGGCGTGCAGTACGTCGCCATCTATTACGGCGTCGGCGGCTGGCCGGGCGTGGGCCTGGTGTTCGACCTCAACGATCCCACCGCCGGCCTCGGCTCCGTGGGCGCGTTCAAGCAGTTGCAGAATTACACCCAGATGGGTGGCGGCGTGATGGTGTTCTCGCTCGATGGCAAGGGCCCCTACGACGACCCGAAGGTGGGTGAATACGCTTCCGGCGGCTGACCTCCGACAACCGCCCCTTGCCGGCCGCCGTCCCCCCGGCGGCGGCCGGTTTCTTCTTTTGCCACGAGCCCACCATCGCCGCCTTCATCGCCCGCCTCACGGCCGCGAGAGGACGCGAACCAGACGGAGGCTGAACCGATGACCTGTTCCGCGAGCACACTTGCGCGCCACGCCGCGACGTCCGCCACCAGCCATCTCGTCGCCGGAGCCCTTGTCGCCGGCACGCTGGCCCTCTTCGCCGCGCCAGCCCTCGCGCAGACGGCGGAATCCGGCAAGATGTCGCCGCAGACCGCCAACCAGGGCTCGGCCGCACCGGCGCAGGCGGCGACGCCGCCCGATCCCTCGATCCTGCGCGTCTGCGCCTCCGAGGTGGAGGCGCCCTTCTCCCAGAAGGACGCAAAGGGCTTCGAGAACCGCATCGCCGGGGTTCTGGCGCAGGCCATGGGCCGCAAGGCGGTGTTCGTGTGGACCTCCAAGCCCGCCATCTATCAGGTGCGCGACCAGCTCGACGCCAAGCTCTGCGACGTGGTGATGGGCGTCGACACCGGCGACGCGCGGGTGCTCAGCTCCAAGCCCTACTACCGCACGTCCTACGTGCTGGTGACCAAGGCCGAGCGCAACATCACCGCCGCCGACTGGAACGACCCGCAGGTGAAGGCGCTCAACCGCTTCGTCATCCGCTTTTACTCGCCCGGCGAGACGGTGCTGAAGCGCCTCGGCAAGTATGAGGACAATGCCGCCTACCTCTACAGCCTGGTCAACTTCCGCTCGCCGCGGAACCAGTATGTGCAGGTTGCGGGCGAACGCGTCGTCTCCGAGGTGGCCAATGGCGAGGCCGACATCGCCTTCGCCTTCGCGCCGGAGGTGGCGCGCTATGTGAAGTCCTCTCAGGTGCCGCTGCGCATGAGCCTTGCCGGCAATTCCGTCACCAAGTTCGACGGCACCGAGATGCCCCTTCACTACGATCAGTCCGTGGCCGTGCGGCTTGGCGACACCGCCCTTCTCGCCGAGATCGACGCGGCGCTGGTGAAGGCGCGGCCGCAGATCGACGAGATCCTGGCGGACGAGGGCATTCCCCTGCTCAAGCCCAATTCCTGAGCCGGCCGGAAGGTCGCCATTTCATCGGAAGTTTTGGAAGGTCCAATGCACAGCCGTTTTCTGTCGCGGGGCGTCAAGGCCCTCCTCGCCGTCGCTTTCGTGTCCGGCTTCGCACTTGCCGCGCAGGCCACGCTCAACTTCACCAATACGGTGACGGGCCAGCCGCTTGATCTCTCGGATGCACCAGCCGAGGGCCGCGATACGGAGGCGGTGAAGAAGTTCCTGGCCACCGGGGTGAACATCTACGTGGAAAACCCCACCTGCCTGCCCAAGGGCAAGGATCTGTTCCTGTCCATGTGCTCGGGCTGCCACGGCCACTACGGTGAGGGCAAGATCGGCCCCGGCCTCAACGACAGCTATTGGACCTACCCGAAGAACATGACCGACCAGGGCCTGTTCGAAACCATCTTCGGCGGCGCGCAGGGGCAGATGGGGCCCATGTACGGGGCGCTTAACCTGGACGAAATGCTGCTGGTGATGGCCTGGGTGCGCCACATCTACAAGGACGATCCCAACGACGCGGTGTGGCTGACTCCGGCGCAGCGCGCGGCCTTCAAGCGCTTCGACGACAAGGAAGACAAGACGCCGGAGCTCGACAAGGCCCCGGTGTGCAAGGCGACGGCCGCGACCACGGCCGGAAGCAAGTGAGAAGGCAAGTAAGAAGGGAGGACACCAGATGACGCATAAGGTTCGCATGTCCGTGCTCGCCGCCGCCGCGTTCGCGGTCACGGCCCTCGCCGCCGGCGGTGCCGCCGCCTATGACGGCACCAATTGCAAGGCGCCCGGCAATTGCTGGGAACCCAAGCCCGGCTATCCCGACAAGGTCGCGGGCAGCAAGTACGATCCCAAGCACAACCCGGCAGAGCTGGCGAAGCAGGGCGAATCCATTACCCAGATGGAAGCGCGCAACAAGAAGCGCGTCGAGTATTTCCAGAAGACCGGCCAGTTCGTCTACGACGTGAGCAAGATCCCGTCCAACTGACGCGGCCTTTCCCGACCCCCACCAGCAAGGCTGAGCCTTTCCGCGAAGCCGGGCAATCCTCCGATGGATGGTGGGCAACTGGCGCAGCCGCTCGGGTCTGAGCGGGATCACCCTTCCCGCCCCCGTCGGCTGCGCCTTTCTTGCCGCACAGGCCCCGTCACCGCGGGCCGAAGGGACATCCCATGCACGCCATCGCCGACACGGAGGGCGCGCTCGCCCAGTGGCGCGCCCGGGCCCTCGATTTCGAGCGGGCGGTCGGGCGCATCGTGCTCGGTCAGGAGCGGGTCATCCGGCTCCTGACCATTGCGGTGTTCGCCCGCGGCCACGTGCTGCTGGAGGGCGACGTGGGCGTCGGCAAGACCACACTGCTGCGCGCGCTCGCCCGCGCCATCGGCGGCGCCTACGAGCGGGTGGAAGGCACCATCGACCTCATGCCGGCGGATCTCGTCTACGACGCACGCATCGGCGACGACGGCCGCCCGCGGATCGATCCCGGCCCGCTGCTGCGCCGGGGTCCGGACCTCGCGGTCTTCTTCTTCAACGAGATCAACCGCGCGCGGCCTCAGGTCCACGCCATGCTGCTGCGGCTGATGGCCGAGCGCACCGTTTCAGCCTTCGGGCGCGAGTACGTCTTTCCCTTCCTCCAGGTGTTCGCCGACCGCAACCGCGTGGAACGGGAGGAGACATTCGAGCTTCCGGCCGCCGCCCGCGATCGCTTCTTCATGGAAGTGCAGGTGAAGACGCCGGAGGATTTCGCGGCCCGCCGCGCCCTGGTGTTCGACCCGCGCTTCCACGACACCGACCTTTTGATCGCGGAGGTGCCCGAGGCGGTCGTCGACCATCGCAGCCTTCATCAGGTCGCCCGCGAGATCCAGAACGCCATTCCCGCCAGCGACGCCATCGTCGCCTATACGGTCGCGCTGTGGGAGGCGATCCGCACGCCCGAGAGAGCCGGCATCACGCTTCCCGGCGTGCGCATCGATCGCCTGGTGCAGGGCGGGGCCAGCCCGCGCGGCATGTCCTATCTCATCCGCGCCGCGCGGGTTCGGGCCTGGCTGGAAGGCCGAACCATGATCGTGCCGGAAGACCTGCGCGCGGTCTTCCCGGAGGTGATGGCGCATCGCATCTTCTTCGATCCGGTCTATGAGATGCGCCGCGAGGAGATCGCCGCCGACCTCTGCCGTGCCGCCTTCGCCACGGTGCCCGCGCCATGAGCCGCACGACCGGAGAAAACGACGACGATCATGGCGGCAAGGTGCTGCCTTATCGGCTGCGCTGGCGCCCGCGCGGGGTGCGTCCTGGTGCCCATCCGGGACAGGGCGACGGCGGTGACGGCACCTTCCGTGCCCTCGTTCCTCTGGTCGCCCGGCCCGATCCGCGCCGCATCGACCTGCGCGCCTCGCTCCGCGACCCGTTCGAGGGCGTGCATGTGCGCACCTTCGCCCCGCGCCGCACCACCACCGTCGCCGTACTGACAGACCTGTCCGGCTCCATGGGCTTCGACGGCACGGGCGCGGAGGTAGCGCACCTCGCGGCCACGCTCGCCGCCTCTGCCGCTGCAACGGGGGATGAATTCACCCTGCTGGGCGCCGGGGGGGATCTGCGCGAGGACGCGTTCATTCCCGCTACGCGGCGCCGCGGGATCGGCGCGCAGGTGTCAGCGACCGTCTCCGCCGCGACACCCTTGGGAAAGAGCACGCGGGGTCTTGCGGCGGCGGCCGAGCGCTTGCCACGGCGGCGCTGCCTTGTCTTCCTCGTCTCCGATTTCCTCATGCCCGAGGCCGACCTCGACGGGCTGCTCGACGGCCTGTGGCGGCACGACGTGGTGCCCGTCGTTGTGCGCGACAGCCGCGCCGAGGGTGACGTACCGGCCTGGGGCCTGATGGAGGTCGCCGATTCCGAGATGGGCGCACGACGGCTCGTGTTCATGCGGCCGGGCCTGAGGGCACGCTGGCAGGCAGCGGCACAGACCAGGATCGCAGCTCTTGAGGCGCGCTTCGCCGTTCGCGGACACACGCCCTTCCACCTCGTGGACCGGTTCGATGCCGATGCGCTGGTCGCCTTCCTTGCCCGCCGCTAGGCCGTGGCGGCCTGCGGCCCTCGCGCTCGCCGGCGGGCTGCTCGTGGCGCTGCCCGCCCGCGCGGCGGGGGTGGACCTCTATGCGCCGCGCGCTTTCGGCTATCTCATCGGCGACACCCTCACCCTGGAGGCGGTCGTGACCCTCGATGCGGGGTGGCGGCTCGACGAAAGTTCCCTGCCCCGGCCACGTCCCGTCACCTACTGGCTCGACCTGAAACGCCTCGACGTGAAGCCCGGAACCGCACCGGACGGCGCCCCGCGCTATCGCCTCACCCTCACCTACCAGACCTTCTATTCCCCGCTGGAGCCCCGCGCGCTCGATATTCCCGCCGTGCCGCTGGCCGCGCGCAACGGCGATGCGCGGCAGAGCCTGACCATCCCCGCCTGGACCTTCGTCTCCTCGCCGTTGCGCGAACTGGTCGCCAGCCAGCGGGGCAATCCCATGGCGCTGCAGCCGGATATCCGCCCGCGCCCCTATCCCCTCGCGGGAGATGCACGGCTCGCCGCCGTGGCGGCGGCCGTGGCGGCCGCCAGCCTCCTCGCCTTCGCGGCGGCCTCGGGCTGGGGACCGTTCGCCGGCCGGCGCCGCCCCTTCGCGCTCGCCTTGCGCCACATGCGCCGGCTGCCCGATCTCGACGCGCCGCTCGGCTATGAGGATGCCCTGCAACTCCTCCACCGCGCGTTCGACGATGCCGCCGGGCATCGGCTTTTCGCCGAGGACGTGCCCGCCTTCCTCGCCGCGAGGCCTGCGCTGGCGAGCGAGGCCGAGGCGATTCAGAACCTCTTCACCGCGTCCCGGATCGCCTTCTTCGGCGATGCCCCGGAAAAGGCGATGGCCCTGCTGCCGCCCCATGCCTTGCTCGACCTTGCCCGGCGGCTCGCCGCCGTGGAGGGGTGGGGCGGCATGCGACAGGATGGAACGCGCCAGGGCGGAACGCGCAGGGAGGCCGCGTGATGTTCGGCCTCGAGGTGGACCATGCCGCGCTCCTGTTCCTGCTCGCCCTCGCCCTGCTGCCGCTCGCCGCATTGCCCCTGCGCGGCGTCGTGCTGCCGGCGGTGGCTCTGGTGCCGCGCGACGGGCTATCGATCGCCGTGTCCCTCGGTATCCGCCTCATCGGCGCGTTCGCCATTGCCGCCCTCGTGCTCGGCCTCGCTGGGCTGCACCTGAAGGCGCAGGAAGTCGAGCGCATCGGCTCGGGCGCCAATCTGATGCTGCTCATTGACCGCTCGGCCAGCATGGACAACACCTTCGCCGACCGCGCACCGGGCACCGGGGAGGAATCGAAATCCGCCGCGGCGAAGCGCCTGCTCACCGAATTCCTCGGCCGCCGCCCGCGGGACCGCATCGGCATTGCCGCCTTCTCCACCTCGCCCATCCCAGTGCTGCCGCTGACCGACCATCACGATGCGGTGGCCGCGGCGGTGGCGGCCATCGACCGGCCGGGCCTCGCCCTGACCGACGTGGGACGGGGCCTTGCCCTCGCCCTCGACAGCTTCGATGCATCCGCCGCGTCCGGCGGCTCGCGCGCCGTGCTGCTGGTGTCGGATGGCGCCGCCGTCATCGACCCCCGGGTGCAGGCGGCGCTGCGGGATTCCCTGAAGCGCGCGTCGGTGCGGCTCTATTGGCTGTTCCTGCGCACCGTCGGCTCCCCCGGCATCTTCGACAAGCCCCGCGTGCCCGGCGAGGACACGCCGCAGGCCATGCCCGAGCGCCACCTCAACCTTTTCCTCGCCAGCCTCGGCGTGCCCTACCGCGCCTTCGAGGCCGGCAGCCCCGAGGCCGTCGCCGACGCCATCGCCGAGATCGACCGGCAGGAGAGCCAGCCCATTCCTTATCTGGAACGCATCCCGCGCCGCGAGCTGGCCCGCCTGTGCTACGCCATCGCCGCCGCCGCGTGCGCGCTGCTTCTCGCTGCCCGGCTCGCCGAGCGCGGCCTCGGGAGCCGGCGGAGCGCCACATCTGCCCCTGCAGGCATCGACACGCGGAGCGCGGCATGAGGCAGCGCTTGTCTCCCATCAGGCCCCGCCGCCTCGCCGCGCTGGCCGCCGTCACGGTGCTGGCCGGCGCGCTGGTCGTGATCGCCGTCACCGGCATCCGCATGGCCCTGAACGCCGCCGCCAACCGCACCATCGCCGCCCTCGCCACCGGGCGCGACGTGCCGGTCGAACTCACCGCGCCGGACCGCGTGCTCCTCGCCCGGGCGCATTTCCTGATGATCCGCGACCGGCTGGACGAGGCGCAGCCACTGGTGGACCGGCTCGCGGCGGACCGCAGCCCGCTTGCGGTGGCCGGCCTCTACGACCTCGCCAACGCCCGTCTCGCCATCGCCATCTCGTTTCTGGAGAAGACCGAGATCGACCCCGCCGTGCCGCAGGTGCGTCTCGCCAAGGCCGGCTATCGCGCGGCGCTGGCACGCGCGCCGGAATTCTGGGACGCCAAATACAATCTCGACATCGCCATGCGCCTGGTGCGCGATTTTCCCCAGATCGAGCAGGAGCAGCAGGACGAGGCGCAGGAGACGCCGAAGCGCCTGTGGACCGACCTTCCCGGCCTGCCCAAGGGCCTGCCCTGATGCGCCGCCCGGACGCGCGCACCCTCGCCCTCGCCGCGGCGTTCCTCCTGGCGCTCGCGGCCATCATCGCGCCGCGGCTTCAACGGTCGTCCGACGCCTACCGGCTGCTGGCGGTCGTGGACATCACCGGTTCCATGAACGTGCGCGACTACAGCTTCGAGGGCCGCCCGGCCTCGCGGCTCGACACGGTGAAGCGGACCCTGAGCGCTCTCGCGGCCCGGCTGCCGTGCGGCTCGCGCATGGGGCTCGGCATCTTCAGCGAGCGGCGCACCTATCTGCTGTTCGAGCCGGTGGAGGTCTGCACCGACTTCGCCCCCCTCGACGGCGCCATCGGCGCGCTCGACTGGCGGATGGCATGGGAGGGCGACAGCTACATCTATGCCGGCCTCTCTTCCGCCATCGACCTCGCCGGACCGCTCGACGCCGATCTTCTCTTCTTCACCGACGGGCAGGAGGCGCCGCCGCTGCCGGCCTCGGGCGCGCCTGCCTTTGCCGGCGAGCCGGGCAAGGTGCGCGGGCTGATCGTCGGCGTCGGCGGCACCGAGCCGGCGCCGATCCCCAAGTTCGACAGGGACGGGCGGGAAATCGGCTTCTACGCCATGACCGACGTGCCGCAGGAAAACCGCCACGGCCTGCCGCCCTCCGGCTCCGAGCAACGCGAAGGCTGGCACCCGCGCAACGCCCCGTGGGGCGCGGAGGAGGCGACGGGGCAGGAACACCTCAGCGCGGTCCGCACCGATCACCTGAAGGACCTGGCCCACGCAACGGGCCTCGCCTACGCGCCGCTCGCGGACGCGGCCGCCCTCGCCGCGGAAGTTAGGGCACAGGCCCGGCCACGTCCGGTCGCAGGCACGATGGACACCGCGCCGCTGCCGGCCGCCCTCGCCTTGCTGCTGCTTGCCGCGCTCTACCTCGCCCAGGCCTGGGACCGGCGCCCCGATTTTCTGCGTAACCGAAGGATTTCCGCGTCATGATCTTTGCCCGCCTCTCCCGCCGCGCTGCGCTGCCGGCCCTTGGCCTCCTCCTTGTGCTTGCCGCGCCCGCGCAGGCCCACGGGCCGACGCCGCAGAAGGCGGAGGCCAAGGCCACCGTGGCGGCGACGCCCGACGCCGTGTGGAAGATCGCGGGCGATTTCGCCGGCATCGGCGCCTGGCATCCCATGGTGAAGGCGGTGAAGGCCAAGGGCGGCAACGCGGCCGGCGCGGAGCGCGTGCTGGTGCTGGAGAAGGGCGAGATCGCCGACGGCCTCGATGATGTCGATGCGGCCCAGCGCACCCTCTCCTGGCGGCTCAACACGGAGAATGTGGAGGCGCTGCCGGTGAGCTTCTACACCATCACCCTCAGCGTGAACGACGCAGGCGCAGGCAAGAGCGAGGTGGTGATGGCCGGCCGCTTCTATCGCGGCGACACGTCCAATTTCCCGCCCGACGAACTGAATGACGAGGCCGCCGTGGCCGCCATTACGGCCTTCTTCGAGGCCGGCGTCAACGGGCTCAAGACCAGGGCCGAAGGCAAGTGAGGTTGTCGGCGGCGCTCGCCGTCCTCTCACTCGCCCTCCTCGCCCTCGGCTGGAGCTTGCCCGCCACCTCCGGCACCCTCCTTGCCGTCTGCCAGGGTGCAGCGGAGGTGAACGTGATCGACACCGCGACCGCCACGGTGTCGGCTCGTGTGAAGGTGGACAAGGTGCCGGCCGCGATCGCGCTTTCTCCGGATGGCGCCTTTGCCTTCATCACCCATCCGGACATCGGCCTCCTCACCCGGCTCGATGTGAAGGCACGGACGGTCACGGCCACCGCTCGCATCGGCGGCCAGCCGTTCGGCATCGCAACGGCGCCGGACGGGGCGGCGCTCTATGTCGGCGATTGGTCCGGCGACAGGATTCTCCGCGTCGATCCGCGCACCCTCGCCATCACCGGCACGCTTGGCGTGGGCCGTGCCCCGGCCCATCTCGCCATCGATCCGGACGGCCGCACGCTCTACAGCGCCGACCGGGAGAGCGATGCCGTGAGCCTCATCGCCCTGCCCGCCTTCACCCGCACCGGCGCCATTCCGGTGGGCCGCGCGCCCTATGCGCTCGATGCTTCCGATCCGGCTCTCGTGGCGGTGGCGGATGTCCGCAGCGGGGATGTTACGCTGATCGCCAAGGCGGATCACCGCGCGACGCGGATCGGTGGCATGAAGATGCCCTATGGCGTCGCCTTCCTGCCCGGCCGCGGACTTCTGGTCGCCACCGACCAGCAGGCGGGCACGCTGGACCTGATCGATCCTGGGACGGCCTCCATCACCAAGCGCCTGCGCCTTGGCGGCTCGCCCGAGGAGGTTCTCGTGGATGGGGCGACCGGGCGCGCCTATGTGGCCGAGTGGTTCGCCAACCGCGTCACGGTGGTGACCCTCGATGATTTCGCCATCACCGCCCGCATCCCGGTCTGCGACGGGCCGCGGGTGATGGCGCTGGTGCCCTGAGGCCCGAAATTCCGCTTGCGCCCAAGTTTCAGCCGCGGTCCGTATGGCCGGGACTGCGGGAACGGGGCCATGCACGAAATCTCACTCATCTTCACCTGCCTTCTGATCGGCATCGTGCTGCGCTGGTCCGGCCGTCTGCCGGACACCGCCACGAAGGCCTTCGGCGGCTGGGTCATCAATGTCGCCCTGCCAGCGGCCGCCCTGCGGAGCGTCCATGACCTGAAGATGGATGACGGCTGGTGGCTGGCTGCGGCGACACCATGGATGGGCGCGCTCCTCGCGATCCTCGTGGTGGTGCCGCTTTGCCGGGCGTTCGGCTGGTCGCATCGGCGGGCCGGCGCGCTGCTTCTGGTGGGCGGCTGGGGCAACACCTCGTTTGTCGGCCTGCCCATGATCGCGGCCTTCGCCGGCAGCCAGTGGCTGGGGCTGGGCATCGTCATCGACCTGTTCGGCTCCTACCTCGCCTTGTCCACACTGGGCCTCGCCATCGCCGCCGTGGCGAGCGCGGGGCATTTCGACTGGCGGGCGGTGGCCAAGCGCATCGGCACCTTCCCGCCCTTCTGGGCCATCCTGATCGCCTTCGCCACCAATGACTTGCCGCGCCCCGACTGGCTCGACCAACTGGTCGAGGCGCTGGCCCAGACGCTCACCCCCATTGCCTTGGCGGCTGTAGGCTATGCCCTTCGTTTTGATCGCATTTCCGGCCGTGTCGGCGCGCTGGCGGTGGGGCTCGGCTATCGGCTGCTGCTGGCGCCGCTGGCGATTTTCCTGATGTATGCAGCACTGGGACGAACCGGCGATCCGGTGGCGCAGGTGGCGATGCTGGAGATGGCCATGCCGCCCATGCTCGGCGCCAGCATCATCGCGCTGGATCATGATCTGGAGCCGGACCTCGTGGCCCTCGTCATCGGCATCGGCGTGCCGCTTTCCATGCTCACGGCGTGGATGTGGTGGGGCCTCGTCATCCACCCATGACCGGCGGAACGCCCACGGCAAAGCCTTGGCACTGCAGAGATTTCAGGCTGACCGCCCCATGCCTGACGGCGAGGCGGACAGGCCCGCCGGGGGGGCGATGGTAGAGGTCGCCATGGGCTGTGAGGAACGCGTCCTGCTCCGCCTCCGGCGCAAACGACATGCCGTCCAGATAGTGATGGCCGTTGCGTTCCACATGGGTGAGACCCAGCAGGGAGACGAGGGCCAGATCCTGCTGGGTGCTGATGCCGGACCAGGTGCAAAGGTCTTCTGCAGAGAGGAAAAATCGGCTTTCGCCCAACTCCGCGTTGCGCTTCTCGATGCGGGCGGCGTTGAGGATGGATTTGTAGAAGCCCTTGCAGGTCTTGCTGGAAACACCCTGATATCCCAATGAGATAGCCTTGGGGAAGGCATCCAGGGTGGCGTCTGATTCGTCGATCATCACGGGCTTCAGGGCAGCCAGTGCCCCCACCTCCCGCTCCAAAGCGACGGCGCGGCGGATGGGTTGCTCGATATAGAGGGTGGAGGCGCAAAGCGTTGAAAGTGCAGGCGTTTCCGACATGCGCCGCCACAGTTCGACGATGCCGTCCACGTCCGAATACTGCTCGTTGCCATCCAAAGTGACATGATATGGGGCAGGACCGGCGTCCAGCACGGCGGCGATGCGGGTGAGGCGGTCGAGATCGGCGGCGATGTCGCCGCCGGCCTTCAGCTTGTAGAAGCGGCAGCCGTAGGTTTTTACAACATCCTCAAGGGTTTGCGGCAGCCCGTCCTCCGGCCCGTCGAGGGGATCGGCGGCCGTTAGGGCGTCCACCATGCCCACCGTATGGCGCACACCGATGGTACCCTGCGGCCGCAAACTGCCCAGGAATTGGGCGATGTCGAAGCCCTCAAGGTCGTCGGTCAAGCCGGAGCTAACGGTGATACCTGCGACGTTGCCCCGGATCATCGCCGCGAAGGACAGGCCCAGCATCCGCCCGGTGGCATCCAGAATGGCCCGGTCCACCAGCGCCGGGCCGTAGGAGGCGACCAGCGGATTGAGCCCCAGCGCCCCACAGCGCGCCTGCTGCTCCTTGTAAACACGCGCGGAAAGGCCGAACGGCGTGTCCGCCGGCAAGGCGGCGTATAACTCCAGCACGATCGCCAGCGAGGCTCGGAGCTGCTCCACATTATCATCGTCGGAGAGCGCGGGGTTCTTGTCGAACCATTTGGGCAGAAGGCATTCGGCCGCGATGCCCGCCGCGCCGCGCCCGTCCGCCCTCTCGATCCGCACGGTCAGTTCCGCCTGCCGAACCTCGCGGAGCGTGGCCACGCCGAAGCGGAAGGGCATGCGCAGCTTGGCGGCGCGCTCGCGCAGGTTCGCCTCGGCCAGCCGCACGCGCGGCGCCGCGTCCTCTCCCATGATCTTATCCTTGTGTTTCCGCGGGTTATTCCACCATGCGCGGGAAGGCGCCGCTGCGGGCGCGGGCCTCCAGCGGCCAGGTCTCGCCCAGGCGGCGGGTGGTCGCCATCACGAAGGACCCGCAGCTTTCAAGATCCGCTCGGCTCATGCGGTTGGTGGGGGCCGCAAGGCTCACCACGCCCACGCATTCGGGCGCGCCGCCCAGCGTCGAGGCGAGGATGGGGGCGGCGACGGCCCCCACGCCCAGCTCGTTCTCCTCATAGCTCAGCGCGAAGCCGCGCCGCGCCACCTCCTCCAGCTCCGCGCGGATGTCGGAAATGGAGGTCTTGGAATACGCGGTCGAAGCCTCGATTCCCTGATGCATCAACAGTTTGAGGGCATCGGCGAAGGGCAGCGTCGAGAGCCAGGCCTTGCCGGTGGCATGGGTGTGGAGGCCGATCTCCAGCGTGTAGTTGGGATCGATGCGCAACGATCTCTTGCTGCCCGCAAAGGATTGCACCCACACGATTCGCTGCCCGCCCGGCTCGACAATGGCGAGGCGCACCAGTTCGCCGGTCTCTTCCGCCAGCTGGCGGAGCGCCGCGGAGCACTGGTCCAGCAGCCGGCTGGTCTGCAGGTGGCGCAGGCCGAGGTTGCTGATGCGGTAGGTGAGGTAATAGCGCTGTGCCCGCTCATCACGCCACACCAGCATCTGCGACTCCAGCGTATTCAACAGCTTGGAGACGATGGCCTTGTTCAGGTCGAGGCGGCGGGCGATCTCGGCCAGCGGGAATCCGTCCACGGAATCGGCCAGCATCCCGATGATGTCGAAGGCGCGCTCCACCGAGACGATGGTCTCGTCGATTTTCTGGGGAGGGGCCCCGGCCGCAACTTTCGCCATCTCATCTACCCTTCAACGCACCCGGCAATCACTGATAACGATGTTATCCATGATTTCGAGCGTGGCAAGGCCGTATCGCGGCTCAAACTGCGAAGCTGAACTAAAAATACACGCTTGACTCCGACTTTGGACGAATCTAGCCCTATAGATATGGGTAACGGCGTTACCCAATAAACAAGCAGGCCGGCACCTGAACCGAGCAAGGTTCGGGGCGGTTCAGGCCCCTGTTCGGTGCGGGTTCATGCCCCGTTCGGGTGCCATTCGAGGCCTGTCAGGAAAAATGGGAGCGGATTCGTGAGTGAACGCCTGACCTTCGACACCGTGCCGGACCTGATCGAGACCGAGGAGCAGCTCGAGGAGCTGGTCTCCCGTCCCACCCAGGGGCTGGTGGACGACTTCGCCACTCTGGACGGGGACATCATCGTCCTCGGTGTCGCCGGCAAGGTCGGCCCCTCCCTCGCCCGCATGGCCAAGCGCGCCGCGCCGGAGAAAAGGGTGATCGGGGTCGCGCGCTTCTCGGAGGCAGGCTCCAAGGAGGAGTTGGAGGGCTTCGGCATCGAGACCATCCGCTGCGACCTTCTGGATGCCGAGGCGGTCGCGCAGCTGCCCAAGGTGAAGAACGTGGTCTACATGGCCGGCAAGAAGTTCGGCACCAATGACGACCCCTCCTTTGCCTGGGCCATGAACACCATGGTGCCCGCGACCGTCGCCTCCCACTTCCGCGACAGCCGGATCGTCGCCTTCTCCACCCTCTGCGTCTATCCCTTCGGCGTCTTCGCCCATAACGGCTGGGACGAGCGGGTGCAGCCGCGCCCGGTGGGCGACTATGCCAACTCCTGCGTCGGCCGCGAGCGGGCGTTTGAATATGGCTCCCACATCCATGGCACGCCCGGCCGCCTTGCCCGGCTGAACTATGCCATCGACCTGCGCTACGGCGTGCTGCACGACATCGCCAGCTGGGTGCATCGCGGCGAGCCGATCCCCATCCGCACCGGCCATGCCAGCGTGATCTGGCAGGGGGATTCCAACGCGCAGATCCTGCGCTGCCTGAAGCACTGCACGGTGCCCACCACGCCCATCAACATCGGCGGGCCGGAGCAGGCGAGCGTGCGGGCCATCGCCCATGCCTTCGGCGAGAAGTTCGGCAAGGCGCCCATCTTCGAGGGCGAGGAGGAGCCCACCGGCTGGGCCAACAGCACGTTCCAGGCCCAGCGCCTGTTCGGCTATCCCAACGTGCCGCTCGCGCGGATGATCGACTGGGTGGCCCATTGGGTGGAAAAGGGCGGCGCCATCTATGGCAAGCCCACGCGGTATGAAGTCCGCGACGGCCTCTTCTGAGCGCCGCCGCCATGGTCAGCGAAGAGCCCCACCCCTCCCCTGCCCTCGGCTTTATGGGCTTCTGGGCCGACATCGATGCGGAGTACGAACTCCGCTATCAGGAATGGCACAATTGCGAGCACATGCCGGAGCGGGTGGGGATTCCCGGCTTCATCGAGGGGCGGCGCTATCGCGCCGTCCACGGCAGCCCGCGCTTCTTCATGTGCTATGTCACGGACGGCCCCGAGGTGCTGGGCAGCCCGGCCTATCTCGCCGCGCTGAACCGGCCCACGCCCTGGACCAGCGAAGCCCTCACCCACTTCCGCAATCCGGTGCGCTCGCTCTACCGCAACCATTGCCGGGTCGGGTATGCGGGGGGCTATGCCCCCTACATCCTGCAACGCCGCTTCGACCATAAGGCCGACGCCGCGACGCTGGCGGAGATGGTCCGGGCAGCGGTGGCCGAGGACACCTCCGGTACGCTCTCGGGCGGCCTCTATGAGGTGGACGAAGCCATCTCCGGCATCATGACGGCCGAGCGCCGCATCTATTCCGGCGGGCCGGGGCGCCAGCAATATCTCTTCACTATCGAGGCGCTTGACCGCGATCAGGCGGAGGCGGCCGGGCGCCGGCTCGACGTCTTGCTGGGGGATGGCGCCTCCGAGATCAATCCCGGCCTCTACTGGCTAGAAAACCGCATCCAGTCCGCCCAACTGCGCCGGCCTCCCGGGCGCATCGAAACCCCGGCGGACACCCGCATTCCCGAAAGGCTCACCCCATGAAGCTCCTGCGCCATGGCGCGGCCGGCGCCGAGCGGCCCGGCCTTCTCGCCGCCGACGGCTCGGTGCGCGACCTCACCGGCATCGTGCCGGACATCGACGCCGCCTTCATCGCCGATCCCGCCCGCCTCGCCGGTTTGCAGGGGCTGGACCCGCTCGCCCTGCCCCGCGTGCCCGGCGAGGTGCGCCTCGCAGCGCCGCTCGCCGGCATCGGCAAAATCGTCGGCGTTGGCCTGAATTACCACGACCACGCCCGCGAATGCGGCCTGCCCATTCCCGAGGAGCCCATCCTCTTCATGAAGGCCACCACCTCGCTCTGCGGCCCCTATGACGCCATCCGCCTGCCGGAGGGGTCCGAGAAGACCGACTGGGAGGTGGAGCTGGGCGTGGTCATCGGCAAGACTGCGCGGAAGGTCACCGAGGCGGACGCGCTGGACCATGTGTTCGGCTACTGCATCGCCCATGACGTGTCCGAGCGCGCCCACCAGCTGGAGCACGGCGGGCAGTGGACCAAGGGCAAGAGCCACGACACCTTCTGCCCCCTCGGCCCCTGGCTGGTGACGGCGGACGAGGTGGGCGACCCGCAGGCGCTCGATCTGTGGTGCTCGGTGGATGGCGAGATGCGCCAGAACAGCTCCACCGGGGACATGATCTTCAAGGTGGCGGAGATCGTCTCCTACGTCAGCCGCTTCATGACGCTGGAGCCGGGCGACCTCATCATCACCGGCACCCCGGCGGGCGTCGGGCTGGGGCTGAGGCCGCAGGTCTATCTCGCCCGCGGGCAGGAGGTGCGCCTCGGCATCGCCCGCTTGGGCGAGCAGCGTCAATCCGTGGTCTGAGGAGGCCTGCCATGACCGACACCCTTCTCGTCCAGACCCAGCGGGCCAACGTGCTCTCCAAGCTCATGAGCATGGAGGCGATCCGCCCGCTCATCCTCGTCGCGGTCATCCTGGTGGGGTGGGACCTAGCGGTGCGCCTGCTGCGCATCCCGCCCTATCTCATCCCGGCGCCGACCCTGGTGATCGAGCAGGTCATCGCCCAGTGGCCCATGCTGCTGCGCGAGACGATGCCGACCCTCTACGCCACGCTGGGCGGCTTTGCCCTGAGCGCGCTGGTGGGCATTCCGCTCGCCATGCTGATCGCCTCCTCGAAGACGGTGGAGAGCTATCTCTATCCCCTCCTCGTCTTCTCCCAGTCGGTGCCGAAGATCGCGGTGGCGCCTTTGTTCGTGGTGTGGTTCGGCTTCGGCGTGCTGCCGAAGATCATCTCCGCCTTCCTGCTCGGCGTCTTCCCGGTGGTGGTCTCCACCGTGCTCGCCTTCAAGAGCGTGGACAAGGAGATGATCGACCTCGCCCGCTCCATGCGCGCCGGGGGGCTGCGGACCTTCATCCGCATCCGCCTGCCCCATGCGCTGCCTGGCATCTTCGCGGGGCTGAAGGTGGCCATCACGCTCGCCGTGGTGGGCGCGGTGGTGGGCGAGTTCGTCGGCTCCAACTCGGGCATCGGCTACGTTCTGCAGGTGGCGAACGGCAATTTCGACCTGCCGCTCATGTTCGCCGCGCTGTTCGTGCTCTCCATGATGGGGGTGATCCTGTTCATGGCGCTCGACGCCATCGAGCACTTCCTCATCCCCTGGCACGCCTCGCGCCGCCCGGACCCCAACGGCGGGGCGTGAGGGCCGCGCCGTCATGCCCCGGCGCGTCCGGGGCATCCACCCCGCCCCACGGCGGGTGCCTCAAGCCGGAATGCCAGCCCGGCCCCTCCGTGGATCCCCCGCACAAGGCGGAGGATGACGCGGCAGAGAAGGAAGTGCCGAACCACGACGTCCCGATCAGAGCAAAGCAAAAAGAACCAAAGCAAAACCAGAAAAACCGGTGGAGGAAACCATGATCTCGCGGAGACTATTCGCAACGCACCTGTTATCCGGCGCCCTCGCGCTCGGCCTTGCCGCCGCATCCGCCCTGCCCGCCGCTGCACAAGCGGGCAAGACGCCGGACAAGGCGGTGCTGATGCTCAACTGGTACGTCTATGGCGAGCACGCGCCCTTCATCCTCGGCCTCAAGAAGGGCTATTACGCGGAAGAGGGCATCGACCTCGACATCCAGGAAGGCCGCGGCTCGGCGGTGACCATCCAGGCGGTGGGCGCCGGCACGGCCACCTTCGGCCTCGCTGACATCGGCGTGATGATCAAGGCGGTGGCGAAAGGCGCGCCGGTGAAGACCATCGGCGTGCTCCTCCAGCGCACCCCCGGTGCGGTGGTCGCCCCCGAGGGCAAGATCAACGGCGCCAAGGATCTGCCCGGCAAGACCATCATGTTCACGCCCGGCGATGCCGTGACCCCCATCTGGCCGCTGTATCTGAAGAAGCTCGGCATCCCCGAGGGCGCGGTGAAGATGGTGGCGGCGGATGCGCAGGCCAAGCTCAACGCCGTCGTGAACAACCAGGCCGACGGCCTCATCGGCTTCACCACCGAGCAGGGCGCGCGCCTGCCGGACATCATGAACAAGCCGGTGACCATGCTGCGCTACACCGATGCGGGGGTGAACCTCGTCTCGCTGGGCATCGTCGCCAACAATGACACCCTCGCCAAGCGCGCCGACATGGTGAAGCGCTTCATGCGCGCCACCACCCGCGCGGTGGAAGAGGCGGAGAAGAACCCCAAGGCGGCCATCGACATCCTCATGGAGGCCTATCCCAAGATCGGCCTGCCGGACGCGCAGCTGCGCAGCCTGCAGTATTCGCAGGCGCTCTACCGCGCCTCCGACGACAAGAGCACGCGCCCCTTCCGCATGAACCCGGCGCTGATGGACGAGAGCCTCGACATCCTCACCCAGTACGGCGGCCTCGACCCCTCCGCGCGCAGCAAGGCGCAGGATTACTTCACGCTGGAGTTCCTTCCGTGACCGCTGTTCTGCACAGGATCGACACCCGCCCTCCCGCGCCCCACGCCGAGGCCGCCGGCAGCCATATCGCCATCGCCGGCCTCACCAAGACCTACAAGACGCGGGGCGGTTCGGTGCCCTCGCTCAAGCCCATCGATCTCAACATCTCGAAGGGCGAGTTCGTGGCAATCGTCGGCCCCTCGGGCTGCGGGAAGAGCACGCTCTTGAAGCTGGTCGCCGGGCTGCTGCCGGCCACCAGCGGCACCATCACCATCGGCGGCGTGAAAGTGACGCAGCCGCCGGATGGCGTGGGCATGGTGTTCCAGAGCCCCGTGCTGCTGCCGTGGCGCACGGTGCGCGACAACGTGCTGCTTCAGGTGGAGATGCGCGGGCGGCCCGTCAGCGCCTACCGCGAGGCGGCCGCGCGCCTCCTCCACACCGCCGGCCTCGACGGCTTCGAGGAGCGCTTCCCATGGGAGCTGTCCGGCGGCATGCAGCAGCGCGCCGCCATCTGCCGAGCGCTGGTGCATGATCCCGAAGTGCTGCTCATGGACGAGCCCTTCGGCGCGCTCGACGCCATGACCCGGGAGAAGATGAACGCCGAGCTGCAGCGCATCTGGTACGAGACGCGCAAGACCGTGCTGCTCATCACCCACTCCATCCCGGAGGCGGTGTTCCTCGCCGACCGGGTGGTGGTCATGTCCAGCCGGCCGGGCAGCATCGAGGCGATCTACGACATCGACCTGCCCCGCCCGCGCGATCTCTCGGTGATGGGGGAAGGCCGGTTCGTCCGCTACACGCAGGAGATCCGCAAGCACTTCTTCGCGCAGGGCGATCTGGATCACTGACCGATCCAGCCCGGGGAGAAGCGGCGCCCGCCCCACGGCGGGCGCTTGTGCGTCAGGCCACCGTCTCAGGCCACTTGCGCCATGCGGTGGATCACCTTGTCGGCAATCAGCGCGCCGCCGCCCGCCGCGGCGAAGTTGGCCAGGGCGGCGCCATCGATATGCGCGCGCCACTTCTCTTCCGTCTCCCAGCTCTCGACGAAGATCAGGATGCGCCCGTCGTCCAGCGACTGGTTCAGTTCGTAGCGCAGGCAGCCGTCTTCCGCACGGGTCTCTGTCACCAGCTTTTCCTGAAGCGCGCGCAGGGCCGCCTCCTGCCCTTCCTTCGCGGTGATGATGGCGATGACGGTGAGGGGCGCTGCGCTCATTCTTCTGCTCCCGGAACGGCCGCCCGGTGCGGCCGGCGCCACCATAGCGCCATCCTTGCGCGACGCATCCCCTTCCCCGGCCCCGTTCTTGCTCTGCCCGGTCCCACGCCCGCGCCCCGAGGAGCCGTGATGACCGAAGCCGACACAGCAGCCCGCCTGCGGACCATCGCCTGCCCCGCCTGCCATGCGGTGACGCCCGTTCCGGCCGGCACGGACGCCCGCGCCCTCGCCTGCCCGGCCTGCGGCGGTCCGCTCTTCACCGGCAAGCCCATGACGCTCACCGCCGAGAGCTTCACCGCCCACACGTCGCAGAGCGACCTGCCCCTCGTCATCGACTTCTGGGCGGACTGGTGCGGCCCCTGCAAGACCATGGCGCCGGTGTTCGAGGCCCTTGCGGCGGAGTTCGAGCCCCACGTGCGCTTCGCCAAGGTGGATACGGACAAGGAGCGCGAACTCGCCGACTATTTCCGCATCAGCTCCATTCCCACCCTGAGCTTCATCGCCAATCGCAGTGAGGTGGCGCGGGCGGCGGGCGCCATGTTCGCGGGCGATCTCCGGCGCTGGCTCTATGATGCCCTCTCCCGCGCGGAGGAGGCGAAATAGCGTCGGCTTTCCGACAATTGGAGCGGTTCCGGGCTGGCCCTGATCTTGCGATGCCCCTGCCGGAGCTTCACCGGACAGGACGCGCGCGCCATGGCCTTCACCGTCATCTGCAACAAGGACGCCCTTGCCGAGGGCGCCATGGGCCTCTTCCAGGTGGGCAAGAAGAGCGTGCTGCTGGTGTGGCCCACGGGCGGGGAGATCAAGGCCTATCGCGGCCGCTGCCCCCATGCGGACATGCCGCTGACCGAGGCCACCTTCGACGGCAAGACCCTCATGTGTACGCACCACATGTGGGGCTTCGACTGCGCCACCGGCAAATGCTCCACCCACCTCGTGCGCAATGCGCTGCACCCGTATGAGATCAAGATCGAGGGCGACGAGATCCAGGTGGATGTCGGCCCCGTGAAGCCCGCCCGCACGCCCGCCTGATCCCCGTCGCCGGCCCGCGCCGCCTGCCCTATGCTGGGGCCGGGAGGCTCCGGCAATGACACAAGACGCAGGGAAACGGCGCATCATCGTGGTGGGAGGCGGCTTCGCCGGCCTGTGGGCCGCCGCGGCGGCGGCGCGGGCGCGGGAGCTGTTCGGCCTCACACCCGCCGCGCTCGAAATCGCCCTCGTGGCGCCGGACCCGTTCCACACCATCCGCGTGCGCTGCTACGAGGAGGACCTCGCCGCCATCCGCCTGCCTCTGGACGATCTCCTCGCCCCCATCGGCGTGACGCGCACCGAGGCGGCGGTGAACGCCATCGATCCCGCAGCCCGCAGCCTCGCCACCGGGGCCGGGCGCCTTTCCTATGACCGCCTGATCCTCGCCGCCGGCAGCGCTCTGACGATGCCGGACATTCCCCGCGCGCAGCCCACCTTCGACGTGGACAGCTACGCCGGGGCCGAGCGCCTCGCCGGGCATCTTGCTGCGCTCGCCTCCGGCCCGCGCGACGCGGCGGTTGGGACGGCCGTCGTCATCGGCGGCGGTCTGGCGGGGGTCGAGATCGCCTGCGAATTGCCGGGCCGGCTGCGCGCGCTTCTGGGAGACGGCGCGGCGGTGCGCGTGGTTCTGGTGGACCGCCACGAGATCGGCGCCGCCATGGGCGCGGGCGCGGCCACCGTGCGCGCCGCCCTCGCGGCGGCCGGCGTGGAGGTGCGCGACCATTCCGGCATCGCGGCCGTGGAGGCGGATGGCGTGCGGCTCGCGGATGGCACGTCCATCCCCGCCCGCACCGTGCTGTTCACCACCGGCGCCCATGCGAGCCCCCTCACCAGCCAGCTCGGCGTGCCGCTGGACCGGCTGGGCCGGGTGGCCGTGGATGCTTTCCTCAAGGTGGAGGGCGTCGCCGATGTCTATGCGGCGGGCGATTGCGCGGTGGCGGCGGCGGATGATCTCGGCCACGTCACCGTCGTGTCCTGCCAGCACGCCCGCCCCATGGGCCGCCTCGCCGGCCACAATGCGGTGTGCGACCTCGCCGGCCGGTTGGCGGACCGCGTCGCCTTCTCCGCGCCGGACTATGTGACGGTGATGGACCTGGGCCCGGAGGGGGCGGTCTACACCTCCGGCTGGGACCGTGCGACGTTGGTCGCCTCCGGCGCGGACGCCAAGACGGTGAAGCAGACCATCAATTGCAGCCGCATCTACCCGCCCGTGCCGGCGACGAAAGATGCCCTGTTCGCCGCCGCGGCCCCGGTGCTGCAGGCGCGTCCGGCGGCGAAGTGAAGGAGAAGGTGGCAAGGCCTTCCCTCCCTTAAACCGTCGTCGTCCTCCGACTTGATCGGAGGACCCATGTGGCCACCCGCCTGGATGGGCGGAGGCTGGAGCCAGCGGATGGATGGGCCCTCCGGTCGAGCCGGAGGGCGACGTTGGTGCAACGGCGGATTGCCCGGGACAAGCCCGGGCATGACGGCCGTGAGCGGAGGAACGGCTATTCGGACGAGGCGCTCGCGCCCTCACCGCATCTCGGCGAGGAAGGCGCGGACCTCTTGCGGGTTCACGTCCTTGGCGATGAAGGCTTCGCCGATGCCGCGCACGAGGATGAAGGTTAGCGCGCCGCGGCTCACCTTCTTGTCCTGGGCGATGAGGTCCATCAGCCCATCGGTATCGGGCAGTTCGCCGGGCACGTCGGAAATCCGGGTCGGCAGGCCCACGGCCTCCAGATGCCGCACCACCCGCGTCACGTCCTGCCCCGAGCACAGGCCGAGCTTCGCGGAAAACGCAAAGGCGAGCGCCATGCCGATGGAAACGCCCTCGCCGTGGAGCAGGCGCTGGGAATAGCCGGCGCCGGCTTCCAAAGCGTGGCCGAAGGTGTGGCCGAGATTGAGCAGCGCCCGGTCGCCGGTCTCCTTCTCGTCGCGGGCGACGATGGCGGCCTTGGCCATGCAGCTCGCGGCAACCGCGGTGATGCGCTCCTGCCCGCCGCCGATCACGCCCGGCCAGTCCCGCTCCAGGGTCTCGAACAGCGCGTAGTCGCCGAGCAGGCCGTATTTCACCACTTCCGCATAGCCGGCCTTCACCTCGCGTGTGGGCAGGGTGTTGAGCGCCGCGGTGTCGGCCAGCACCAGAACCGGCTGGTGGAAGGCGCCGATGAGGTTCTTGCCCTGGGGCGAGTTGATGCCGGTCTTGCCGCCCACGGAGGAATCGACCTGGCTGAGAAGCGTCGTCGGCGCCTGCACCACGTCCACGCCCCGGCGCAGCACGGCGGCGGCAAAGCCCGCGAGGTCGCCCACCACGCCGCCGCCCAGCGCCAGCACGAGGTCCCGCCGCTCGATGCGGGCGGCGATCAGCCCCTCCACCACCTGCTCAAGCCCCGGCCAGCCCTTGGTCTTCTCCCCGGGCGGCACGACGATGGCGGTGTGGGGGATGCCGGCGGCATCCAGCGAGGCGGCGACGGTGGCGAGATGGCCGGCGGCCACCACGTTCTCGTCAGTGACGATGGCGACGCGCGCGCCCTTGCGCAGGGCCGTCACATGGGTGCCGGCCTCGGCCAAGAGTCCGGGGCCGATATAGATGTCATAGGGCTTGCCGGCCACGTCCACCCGCACGGTGCTGCGGGTAATCTCGCCCATGGGCAGGCCTTCGGCCTCGGCGGAGATGGCGGTGGCGGAAGAGAGGGGCGCCATGGCGTTGCCTTCGGGATGGGCGAGGAGATGGGCGTGGACGGCGCCGATCACCTCTTCCACCACCAGTTCGTGGACCACGTCGCGGCTGTCCACGGTCACGTCGGCGAGGGCATAGGTGTCGGCCCGCTGGGCGTGCAGCGCGGCGAGCTTCTGCGCCGGGTCGCCCTGGGCGAGGAGGGGGCGGTCGGTGCGCTTCTTCACGCGCCGCAAAAGGGTGTTGAGATCGGCCCGCAGCCAGACGGAGACGCCCTGACGGCCCACCGCCGCGCGGGTCTCCGCATTCATGAAGGCGCCGCCGCCGGTGGCGAGCACGCACGGGCCGGAGTGCAGCAGGCGGGCGACCACGCGCTTCTCGCCCTCGCGGAACTCGGCCTCGCCGTGGCGGGCGAAGATTTCCGGAATGCTCATGCAAGCGGCGCGCTCGATCTCCTCGTCGGCATCGACGAAGGTGAGCCCCAGCCGCTTCGCCAGCCGCCGCCCCACGGAGGACTTGCCGGCCCCCGGCATGCCCACGAGCACGATGGAGCGCCGGCCGAGCCTTTTCAGCACCTCGGCGGAGGAGAGCGGCGCCGCCGTCTCGGTCTCGCCGGTGCGGGGCTCGGGGAACTTCTGCGATTGCACCGGCGGGTCCTCGTTCGCGGCTCTCGGGGTGATGGCGGGCCACGGGATGTGCGCCGCTGGCCGAGCCCTGCGGCTCTAGCATCCGCAAGGCGAGCCGGCAATGAGGGCTGTCCCCGAGCGGGGGCGTCCGGGCATGAGCGGCGCCTTCCCACCCGTCGCCCTCCGACTTGATCGGAGGGCCCATCCATCCGCCCGTGCCCAACGGCGGCCAGCGGGCGAGCGGCGCCATGGGTCCTCCGATCAAGTCGGAGGACGACGGCAAGGGAGAACGCGTCCTCCGATCAAGTCGGAGGACGACAGCGAGGGAGAACGCGCCCTCCGACCAAGCCTGAGGACGACGGCGATGGCCCATGGCACTGCCTCACAAGCGCCTAGGGCGCGAGAGTGGTGTGGGCAGAAACCCCCAGCCCCCTTCCGCCCTACCGCCGCAAGGCTTTCCACCCATCACAAACCGAGGCGTGGCCGCAGTTTTATGCCTCTTGACTCACGCGGACTCTAGACAACAGCCCCCCGATTCGATTCCAATGGCCATGATTCGGAGAGATGCGGCACGTCCCTCCAGATCGAGGACGTGGGGGCGTGGGACTTAGGCCGTCCGGTGCCCCCGGAGACCCGGAGGAGACCGGCGATGGCACGCGCCAACGCTGCGAGCGTCGGCGCGCGCGACCAAGCCATGCGGGGCCTGGCAAGGTCGATCGCGCGCCCTGCCTACCAGCGCCTGCTGGATGCGGAGCCGGTCCTGCGCCGGATCGTCCCGGCCCTCATCGTCACCTTCCTCGGCGTGATCGGCGTCGGCGCGGTCGTGCAGGTGCACGCCCATCGCGTCGCCGAGCTGAACAACGCCAAGGACGACATCGCCCTCCTCGCCCTCGCCACCGCCGATGCGCTGACGCTGCGCGCGGGCAATGCGCTCGCCAAGGTGCCCGGGGCGCTGGCCGAGAGCCTGCCCCCCCGCGCGACCGAGGGCGGGCGGCGGGTGTTCGTCACCGACGGGCAGGGCCACGTCGTCGCCTCCGCTCCGCAAGGGGAAGCGCCGGCCAATCTCTCCGACATCCTCGATCCTTCCCAGCCCCTCGTCATCTTCGCCGAGCGGGCGGGCGTGCTCGAAGTGCCCTACGGCAAGGGCACGGCCCTCGCCACGGTGCGCAACCTGCAGGCGCCGCTGGGCCAGATCGTCTATCTCCAGCCCACCGAGCAGGCGCTGGCCTCCTGGTCGGACACCACCACGCTCACGGTGACGCTGTTCACCACCACCGGCGCGGTGCTGCTCATCCTCGGCTTCTCCTTCCACTGGCAGGCGAGCCGGGCGCGCGAAGCGGACGTGATCTACGAGACGGTGCGCCGGCGCATCGACACCGCCCTCAACCGCGGCCGCTGCGGCATGTGGGACTGGGACATGGCCCGCGGGCGCATGTACTGGTCCGACACCATGTTCGAAATCCTCGGGCTGGAGCACCGGGACGAACTGGTCTCCTTCGGCGAGATCTCCCGCCTCGTGCATCCCGACGACGGCGACCTCTACGAACTGGCGCAGGAACTCGCCGAGCGGCCCGGCACCCCGGTGGACCGGGTGTTCCGCATGCGCACGGCCAAGGGCGACTTCGTGTGGCTGCGCATGCGCGCCGAAGTGGTGCAGCAGGCTGGCGAGGATGGCCCTCACCTCATCGGCATCGCCATGGATGTCACCGAGGCGCAGCGCATGGCGGAACGCACCGTCACCGCCGACATGCGCCTGCGCGACGCCATCGAGAGCATTTCCGAGGCCTTCGTGCTGTGGGACAGCCAGAACCGCCTCGTGCTCTGCAATTCCAAGTTCCAGTCGCTGCATGAGCTGCCCGACGAGACCATCGTCGCCGGCACGCCCTTCGACACCATCGCCTCCGTCGGCCGCCACCCGGTGACGCGCACGCCCCTGAAGCCCGAGGACAAGCCGGAGGAAGGCTCCCGCGCGTTCGAGGCGCAGCTCTCCAACGGCCGCTGGCTGAAGATCGCCGAGCGCCGCACAAAGGATGGCGGCTACGTCTCGGTGGGTACCGACATCACCACCATGAAGCGCCACGAAGAGCGCCTCATGGACAACGAGAAGCGCCTGATGGCGCTGGTCGCCGACCTGCGGAAATCCCAGCAGACGCTGGAGCACCAGGCCCAGCAGCTCGCCGAACTTGCGGAGAAATATTCGGAAGAGCGCAACAAGGCCGAGGACGCCAACCGCGCCAAGAGCGAATTCCTCGCCAACATGTCCCACGAGCTGCGCACGCCGCTCAACGCCATCATCGGCTTCTCTGAGATCATGGAAAGCGGCATGTTCGGCCCGCTCGGCTCGGCGAAGTACGCGGAATACTGCTCGGACATCAAGGGCTCGGGCACCTACCTCCTCGACGTCATCAACGACATCCTCGACATGTCGAAGATCGAGGCGGGCCGCATGCAGCTCGAGGTGGAGAACGTGGCCCTCGGCGAACTCATCGCCGACGCCATGCGCGTCACCGCGGTGAACGGCGACGAGAAGGGCGTGGCCATGACCATGGAGGCCGCCGACAACCTCGTCATCAAGGGCGACCGCCGCGCGCTGAAGCAGATCCTGCTGAACCTCCTCTCCAACGCCGTGAAGTTCACGCCCGAAGGCGGCCGCATCGCGGTGAAGGCGCGGGTGAACGGGGCGGCGGCGGTGATCGCCATCGAGGACACCGGCATCGGCATCGCCAAGGGCGCGCTCGCCCGCATCGGCCGGCCGTTCGAGCAGGTGGAGAGCCAGTTCACCAAGACCCACAAGGGCTCCGGGCTGGGACTCGCCATCGCCAAGTCGCTGGTGGAGCTGCACGGCGGCGCCATGCGCATCCGCTCGATCGAAGGCTCCGGCACCACCGTCTTCGTCCGCCTCCCCCTGGACGGCCGCGCGGCGAATTCGAACGAGACGCCGCGGCTGGCCGCGGTGATGTGAGGGCGGGGGGGCTGCGCAGGCTGCTGACCAACACGATAGCCTGAAGAGCCAACCTATAGCCATTCGTAGGTTTTTATGCGCAGACTTCGGCTGGTAAAAATGTCAGCTGTCGCGCGAGCTCCAGATGTCCGTCATTACCCCAGCCGACGCGAACCCAAATATTGCAATCGCAATCGGTCGCTTTTCTCAGGCGTGTAATTATTTAGAAGAGAGGCTTGTTTTCACGATCACGCGGCTTTTACCGCTGACAACAGAAATGGGCCGGGTGTTGCTGGCGGGCAACCAGATGCGCCGAAACATTCAGATACTTCAAGCGCTTGTGCTCTTACCCGAAATCCCGATCACCGATCAGGAGCGGGAGAAGCTGGGATCTCTGATCCCATCCCTCAATGACCTAAACAGCGACCGCAGCCGGTTTCTTCACAACACGCTGTCCGGCGGCTTTGCCCTTGAGGCCGGACAGCCGCCCGAACCATTATTTCTTAAAATAGACAAACAAGATGGGAAAAGCTCGGCATTATATCCACTCTCGATTGAAATTATCGATCAAAAGACATCGGAGGCGAAACGCCTCATCCAAGATCTTTACATAAATCAACCTAAGTATGATTTAAATAAATGGGAAATGCAATTTTCTCAATATCCGGTAAAAAAATATCCATCATAATAAATTAGAATTATGATATTTTGTATGGTATATTCGCACCATTCTAACGTCAATGCAGGACTATAAAATAACGGAAACGACCCATTAGCAGCACAGAGCGACAAATGAAGAAAATGTTGGAATGCCCACTTCAACACATACCCTCTCAGCCTGTCGCTGGCGTCCCAGCCGCTAAGATACTCGCCCTCGCCACCCTCCTCGCGACCGCCCCCCTCCCCGCACTCGCCCACGATCCCATCGACGGCTCCAGGCCGCCGCCGCAGACGTCCGGCGTCTCCATCCCGCCGGGCCAGATCGGGCGGGCGGTGAAGGAGATCGATGGGCTGGCGCAGGAGATGATGGCGCGTTCCGGCGTGCCCGGCATCGCCGTGGTGGTGGTTCAGGACGGCAAGGTGCTGGCGCTCAAGGGCTATGGCGTGCGCAAGGCGGGCGAGGCGGCCGCCATCGATGCGGACACCGTGTTCCAGCTCGCCTCTTTGTCCAAGGCGGTGGGTGCGGGGGTGGTGGCGCATGAGGTGGGCAAAGGCCGGGTGAAGTGGGACACGCCGGTGCGCACCCTGCTGCCGTGGTTCGCCCTCAACGACCCGTGGGTCACCGATCACGTCACGCTCGGCGATCTCTACAGCCACCGCTCCGGCCTGCCGGACCATGCGGGCGACGAACTGGAGAGCATGGGCTTCGACCGCCGGCAGGTGCTGGAGCGGCTGAAGCTGCTGCCGCTGGCGCCGTTCCGCGCCAGCTATGCCTATACCAATTTCGGCCTCACCGCCGCCGCCGAGGGCGTGGCCACGGCGGCGGGCAAGGACTGGGCGGACCTCTCGGCCGAGGCGCTCTACAAGCCCCTCGGCATGGCCGCGACCTCCTCGCGCTTCGCCGATTTCATGGCCCGCCCCAACCGCGCCATTCCGCATGTGAAGATCGACGGCAGCTTCGTTCCGAAATACCAGCGCGAGCCGGACGCCCAGTCCCCGGCGGGCGGCGTGTCGTCCTCGCCGCGGGACATGGGCAAATGGCTCACCTTCGTGCTCGGCAACGGCACGTTTGAGGGCCGCGAGATCGTCCCCGCTGCCGCCCTGCTACCGGCCATGCGGGGCGAGACCATCTCGTCTCCCGCCTATGCAGTGGATGCCCGCCCCGGCACCTATGGCTATGGCTTCAGCGCCGGCGTCTCCCCGGCCGGGCGGGTGACGCTGGACCATTCCGGCGCTTTCATCCTCGGCGCGGCGACGAATTTCGTGCTGCTGCCCTCGGAGAAGCTCGGCATCGTGGTGCTCACCAATGCCCAGCCCACCGGCGCGCCCGAGGCGCTGGCCATGAGCTTCATGGATATCGTGCAGTTCGGCGGGCTGACGCGGGACTGGTATGCCGCCTATCAGCCGCTCATTTCGCCCATGTACAAGCCGGCCGGCGCGCTGGCCGGCAAGGTGCGGCCGGAGCGGGCGGTGCCGCCGCAGCCCCTCGCCAGCTATACCGGCACCTATGGCAATGCCTATTTCGGCGACGCGACGGTGGTGGAGGAAACCGGCCGGCTGGTGCTCATCGTCGGCCCCCTGCCCCGCCGCTACGGCCTCGCGCCCTGGAGCGGCGACACCTTCACCTTCGCACCCGAGGGCGAGGAAGCCTACGCGCCGGGCACGGTCTCGCAGGTGACCTTCGCCGATGGGCGGATGACGGTGGAGATCTTCAACGACAACGGGCTCGGCACGTTTGCGCGCAAGTAAGCGCAACGAGGGGAGAGCGCCATGGTCTTCTGGGTTCCGCTCATCGCCTATGCGGCGGTCATCCTGCTGTCGGCGCTCTCCTTCGCGCGGAGGCCGGCGCCGCGCCGGCTGGTCGATCTCGCGCGGGCGCTGCTGCGGTACATCAACCTATTCCCCGTGGGGCTCATGGGGCTGTGGGGTGCGCTCGGGCATCTGGTGTTCCCGGCGCAGTCCGCCGCGTCCATCGGCTGGGCGACGAGCCCGTTCCAGACCGAGGTGGGCCTCGCCAATCTCGGCATGGGGCTCGCGGGCCTCATCGCCGCCTTCTGGCGCGACTGGGGCTTCCGCGCCGCCGTGGCGGTGATGATGGCCGGCTTTCTCGGCGGGGCGGGCATCAACCACATCATCCAGATCGGCAAGACCGGCAATTTGGCCGCAGGCAATGCCGGCCCCATTCTCTATACGGACCTCCTCACGCCGCTTTTGCTGGTCATCCTCCTCGCCCTGACCTACCGATCCGACCGGGCCGCGCGCCCGTAGGACGGGACAAGCTGGAGCGCCTGGACGGGCATGGTGGACGAGGAAAGAAACCGCTTCTCCGCGCGCGCCGCGCGCTATGCCCGGGTGGGCGCCAATGTGGGCGGCGTGGCCGCACGCATCGCCGGCGCCCGCCTCATGGGGCTCGACCGCGACGGCAACAATGCAGCTGCGCTGGCCTCCGCCCTCGGCGGGCTGAAGGGCCCGCTGATGAAGGTGGCGCAGCTGATGGCCACCATCCCGGACGTCCTGCCCCCCGAATATGCCGCCGAGCTGCAGAAGCTGCAGAGCGACGCCCCGCCCATGGGCTGGGCCTTCGTCCGCCGCCGCATGATGGCCGAGCTGGGCCGCGACTGGGAGCAGCGGTTCGCGAGCTTCGAGCACGCCCCCTCCGCCGCCGCCTCCCTCGGGCAGGTCCACAAGGCGGTGACGCTGGAAGGCGCCCGCGTCGCCTGCAAGCTCCAGTATCCGGACATGCAGGCCGCCGTGGAGGCGGACCTCGCCCAGCTCGACGTGCTCTTCTCCATCCACCGCCGCATGGACGGCGCCATCGACACCCGCGAGATCGCCCGCGAGATCGGCGAACGGGTGCGCGAAGAGCTGGACTATCGCCGCGAGGCGAAGCACGCCGCGCTCTATGCCCACATCCTGAAGGACGAGCCCAAGGTCCGCGTGCCCGGCGTCCGTGCCGATCTCTCCACAGGCCGGCTGCTCACCATGGACTGGCTGGACGGCGAGAAGATCCTCGGCTTCACCGACCATCCGCTGGCCGAGCGCAATGCGCTCGCCGAGGCCATGTTCGCCGCCTGGTGGCAGCCCTTCTCGCGCTTCGGCGTGATCCATGGCGATCCCCACCTCGGCAACTACACGGTCTTCTCGGTGGAGGGGCGTCCGGCGGGCATCAACCTCTTGGACTATGGCTGCATCCGCATCTTCCCGCCGCGCTTCGTGGCCGGCGTGGTGGACCTCTATCGCGGCCTGATGGCGGGCGATGACGCGCGGGTGGTGCATGCCTACGAGACGTGGGGCTTCAAGGGCCTGAAGCGCGAGCTGATCGACGTGCTGAACATCTGGGCGCGCTTCATCTACGGCCCGCTGATGGACGACCGGGTGCGCACCATCGCCGACGGGGTGTCGCCCGCCGCCTATGGCCGCAAGGAGGCGTTCACCGTCCACACCGCGCTCAAGCAGCTCGGGCCGGTGACGGTGCCGCGCGAGTTCGTGTTCATGGACCGCGCCGCCATCGGCCTCGGCGGCGTCTTCCTGCACCTGAAGGCGGAACTGAACTTCCACCGCCTGTTCGAGGATGCCATCGCCGACTTCTCCGCCGAGGGCGTCGCTGCGCGGCAGGCGGAGGGGCTGAAGGTGGCGGGGCTGCAATAAGGCGCGCTGCCTTCACTTCTACCGTCATCCCCCGGCGTGTCCGGGGGATCCACCGGGACGCGAGAGCCGTCTTCCTTCTGGCGCACCCCGCCAGCGTCGAGGTGGATGCCCCGGACAAGCCGGGGCATGACGCTCAAATGCTCCGCCCCTCGATCACCAGCGCACCGTCCGCGCCGCGCGCGGCCGGCAGGGGGGCGAGGCGGCGGTGGAGGTGGACCATGAAGGCGGTGCCGAACACCGGCAGGATGAGGTTGAGCACCGGCACGAACAGGATGGGCGCAATCAGCAGGCCCGCCACGAACACCGTCACCCCGTTCGCCCGCCTCAGCGCCCGCGCCTCTTCCGGCGAGCGATAGCGCATGGCGGCCAGCTCGAAATATTCCCGGCTGATGAGATAGGCGTTGGCCACATAGAAGATGATGACGTTCACCCCCGGCACCAGCAGCAACAGCAGGGCCGCGAGGTTCACCAGCAGCACCAGCCCGAAGAAGCGCAGGGAATAGAGCAGCGCGCGCAGGAACGGCTGCGGCTGGCCGGGCGGATCGTTCGGGTAGGTCGCGGTCTCCACCCGATCGGCCACGTCGTCGAGGAAGAGGCCAGCCACCAGCGAGGAGACCGCCGGCATCAGATAGACCACGCCGAACACCAGCCCCAGCCCCGCGATCACCGCCAGCGTGGTCTCGATCCAGGGATAGGACGTGATCTCGACGAAGTGCGTCAGCGCCGCCTCCAGCCCCACTGCGAGGGCCACGAGCAGCGCCAGCGCCAACCCCATGGATTTCAGGAGCACGCCGCGCAGCGGCGAGAAGGTCTGTCGCAAGGCGAGGATGGCGGCGGCGAGCATGATCGTTCCCGGTGAGCGCGGACCTTCAGGCGCAGGCGAGAGGTAGGGTGTGCGGCCCTCCGGCTCAAGTACGGCAGGCAAGATCAAGCCCGCGCGGCGCCTGAGCGATGCAACAGCATCACAGCGTGACGCGCACCGCGTTCGTCACCTGCAGAACGCCCCACTGGTGGAAGCGCTCGGAATAGAGCTTGCGGATTTCGGCCAGCTTGGCCGCCGCCTCCGGCGTGTCGGGGTGATAGATGAGCACGAGGCGCATGCCCTCGCGCACCACCTGCGCCGTGCCATGGGCCTCGCCCTTCACCTGCCCGTAGGCGGCGATGACGGTGAGGCCGTCCGGGAAGCGCGGTGTCACCTCCTTGGCGAGGAAGCCTTCCCATTCCTGCTCGCTCACCCCGCTGCCGTCGGCACTGGCGAGGCCGAAGAGGAGCTTGGTCTCGATCATCACCACGCTCATGCCGGGCTGGAGCGTCGCGGGCGCGGCCTCCTCGGCGCGGGCGCCAGCAAGGGGCAGGAGGAGGCAGCCCAGCAGGAGCGCGGCGCATCGCCACGCTTGGCGGCGTCCGGTGGCAAGGGGCATGGCAAGCGAGGTGGGACACAAAGTCGGAAGCGGCATGGGAATCGAGGCTCCGCGAGGACCCGAGGATTGGCGGCCCGGCGCCCGACCGCAAGCGCGGCTGTCCGGTGCTGAAACTCGCGGGGCGGCCAAGGCGCGAACGAACGTTCACTCTTGCATCGGGGACGCGGCTGCATTATTGCGAACGAACATTCGCTCTCGTTCGCTCCAAGGTGCCGATCCGCCCAGATGTCACGCCCTTTGCCAGAGACTGCGCTCCGCGAGGCCGCCGCCCCGCGTCCGGACCACAAGCAGGAGCAGCGCAAGCGCATCCTCGATGCCGCCATGGTCTGCTTCGGCCGCGACGGCTTCCACGGCGCGTCCATGCAGAAGATCTGCGCCGAGGCGGGCATGAGCCCGGGGGCGCTCTACCGCTATTTCCCTTCCAAGGAATCCATCATCGCCGCCATCGTGGAAGGCGAGCGGTCCGAACGGCTCGCCATGTTCGACATGATTACGCAGGCGCCGTCCGTGCTCGGTGCGCTGGCGGCCTGCCTCGGCGAGTTGCTGAGCGGGCGCAACATGGCGACGGCGCGGCTCGGGCCGGAGATCATGGCCGAGGCGATCCGCAACGAAGACCTGCGCAACACCATGGCCGCCTGCGAGGCGGAGACGAGCGTTCTGCTGGCCGAGGCGCTCACCACGGCGGTCAAGCAGGGCGAGATCGATCCGGCCCTCGACCTCGAGACCATCTGCATCGTGATCCAGCTCATCGGCGACGGCGTAATCCTGCATCACCAGCTTCATCCCGAATGGAAGCTGGAGGCGCGGATGCCGGCCATCGAGGCCATGGTCCGCCGCATGCTGGCCCCGGCCCAACCGAAAGCGGTGCCGGAATGACACGCACAATCAAGAACTGCATCTCCATCGCCTTACGTCACGGGAATGCCGCGGTTGAACCGCACGGTCCCGCGCTCCTTCGGAACGAGGTTCTTTCCACCATGTCCGCGTCCGTCCGCCCGGCGCTCCGTCCCGCCCCCTCTGCGGCCTCCCGCCTCGCCATCTCGGCCTCGCTCGTCCTTGCCGCCGGCGCCCTCCTCGCGCCGCCCGCGATCGCGGCCGAGCCCGCGGCGGCAGCCGAGGCCGCCCGCGCGTCGGCCCTGTCGGTGACGGTGGTGAAGCCGCGGCCGGACACCATGGCCGACACGCTGCTCGTCACCGGCTCCATCAAGCCGCGCGAGGAGATCGAGGTGGGGCCGGAAATCGAGGGCTATCGCCTCGTCGAGATCCTGGTGGAGGCCGGCGACCGGGTGGAGAAGGGCCAGGTGCTGGCCCGCCTCTCGCGCGATGTGCTGGAGACCCAGCTCGCCCAGAACACCGCCTCCGCCGCCAAGGCCCGCGCCGCCATCGCCCAGCAGCAGGCGGCCCTCGACCAGGCCATCGCGCAGGAGACCGAGGCCACCGCCGCGGTAGAGCGCACCCGCCAGCTCAGCAAGACCGGCACCTCCTCCCAGGAGCAGTTGGAGCAACGCGAGCGCGCGGCGAAGGTCGCCACCGCCCAGGTCGCCGCCGCCCGCGAGACGCTCATCGCCGCCCAGGCGGAGGCGGTGTTCGTGAAGGCCCAGCGCGACGAGATCGAGGTGAAGCTCAAGCGCACCGACGTGCGCGCCCCCGCCGCCGGCCTCGTGCTGTCGCGCGAGGCGAAGCTCGGCGCCATCGCCCTCTCCACCCGCGCCGCGCCCCTGTTCCGCATCGCCGAGGACGGCGCCATGGACCTCGACGCCGACGTGCCGGAAGGCTCCATGCCGCGCATGAAGGACGGGCTTTCCGCCCAGGTCGTGCCCGCCGGCTTCGAGGAACCCCTCGGCGGCAAGGTCCGCCTCGTCTCCGCCGAGGTGGACCGCGCCTCGCGCCTCGGCAAGGTGAAGATCGCTCTGCCCGACGACCCGCGCCTGAAGTCCGGCGCCTACGGCCGCGCGGTGATCGCCCTCGGCGAGGTGAAGGGCCTCAGCCTGCCCCAGTCCGCCGTCATGTTCGATGCGGAGGGCGCCTATGTGCTCACCGTCACCGACGGCATCGTCGGCATCCAGCGCATCACGCCCGGCCTGAAGAAGGAGGGCCGCATCCTCGTCACCGAGGGGCTTTCCGCTGACGCCGACGTGGTGGCGCGGGCCGGCAGCTTCCTGCGCGACGGCGACCGGGTGACACCGGTGCGGTCGCAACTCTCCCTCGGCGAGGCGCGCTGATGGCTCTCAACGTCTCCGCCTGGGCGATCCGCAAGCCCGTCCCGGCCCTCGTCTTCTTCTTCATCCTGACGGCGCTCGGCATCGTGCATTTCCGGGAACTCCCGGTGACGCAGATGCCGAACATCGACCTGCCCATCGTCATGGTCACCGTCACCCAGTCCGGCGCCGCCCCGAGCGAGCTGGAGACGCAGGTGACGAAGAAGGTGGAGAACGCCATCGCCGGCATCTCCGGCGTCAAGCACATCACCTCCTCCATCAGCGAGGGGGCGAGCGTGACGCTGGTGGAATTCCACCTGGAAACGCTCGTGGACCGCGCCGTGAACGACACGCGCGACGCCATCACCAAGATCCGCATGGACCTGCCCCGCTCCATCGACGAGCCGCAGATCCAGCGCATCGACATCGAAGGCCTGCCCATCGTCACCTACGCGGTCTCCGCGCCGAACATGACGACGGAGCAGGTGAGTTGGTTCATCGACGACACCCTCGCCCGCGCCCTTCAGGGCGTGCGCGGCGTGGCGCAGGTGAAGCGGCAGGGCGGCGTGGACCGCGAGATCCGTATCGCGCTCGATCCCGACCGGCTGATGTCGCTGGGCATCACCGCCGCCGAGGTGAGCCGGCAGTTGCGCGCCACCAATCTCGACGTCTCCGGCGGCCGGGGCGAGGTGGGCACGCAGGAGCAGCCCATCCGCACCCTCGCCGGTGCCTCCTCTGTGGAGGCGCTGGCGGATACCCGCATCGTGCTCTCCAACGGGCGCTCGGTGCGGCTCGGCGAGCTTGGCACCGTGGTGGACGGCGCGGCCGAGCAGCGCGTGTTCGCGCGGCTCGACGGCAAGAGCGTGGTGGCCTTCGGCGTCTACCGCGCCAAGGGCTTCTCGGACGTGACGGTCTATGACCGCGTGACCGAGGAACTCGCCAAGCTGCGCGCCGCCCATCCCGACGTTTCCATCACCGAGATCGACACCACGGTCCGCTTCACCAAGTCGGACTACCAGAGTGCCATGCACACGCTGATCGAGGGTGCCATCCTCGCGGTCATCGTGGTGTTCCTGTTCCTGCGCGACATCCGCGCCACCCTCATCACCGCGCTCGCCATCCCGCTCTCCATCCTGCCCACCTTCTGGGTCATGGACATGCTGGGCTTCTCGCTGAACGCGGTGAGCCTGCTGGCCATCACCCTCGTCACCGGCATCCTGGTGGACGACGCCATCGTGGAGATCGAGAACATCGTCCGCCACATGCGCATGGGTAAATCCCCCTATCGCGCGGCCATCGAGGCGGCGGACGAAATCGGCCTCGCGGTGGTGGCGACCACCCTCACCATCGCCGCGGTCTTCGCGCCCGTGTCCTTCATGGGCGGCATCGCGGGGCAATACTTCAAGCAATTCGGCCTGACGGTCGCCATCGCGGTGCTGTTCTCGCTGGCCGTGGCGCGGCTCATCACGCCATTGGTCGCAGCCTATTTCATGAAGGACACCGGCCACCGCGAGGGCCGCGACGGCGCCGTGATGCGGGGCTATGTGCGCCTGCTCTCATGGTCGGTGAAGCACCGCTTCGCCACCATCGGCATGGGCATCGCCATCTTCGCCGGCTCCATCTGGCTGTCCACGCTGCTGCCCTCCGGCTTCCTGCCCACCAACGACATCTCCCGCGCCCTCCTCTCGGTGGAACTGCCGCCCGGCAGCACCATCGGGGAGACGCAGAAGGTGTCCGACGAGATCGCCCGCGCGGCCCTCAGCCTGCCCGAGGTGAAGAGCGTCTATGCCACCGCCGGCACCGGCGGTTCGGGCGGCCTCGCGCTCACCTCCGGCGAGGTGCGCAAGGCGCAGATCGTCATCAATTTGAAGCCCCGCAGCGAGCGCAAGATCGACCAGAAGACCTTCGAGACCCAGTTCTCGAAGACGCTGGCGGCCATGCCGGACCTGCGCGTCTCGTGGAGCCAGAACGGCCAGAACACCCAGCGCGGCTTCCAGGTGATCCTCTCCGGCAGCGACGGCGCGGCGGTGGCCGAGGCCGCGGTGGCGGTGGAGAAGGCGGTGCGCGCCGACGTGCCCGAACTCGCCAACGTGGTCTCCTCCGCCGCCCTCGACCGGCCGGAAATCCGCATCGTGCCCAAGCTCGACGAGGCGGCGGAGCTGGGCGTCTCGGTGGACACCATCGCCGAGACGGTGCGCATCGCCACCATCGGCGACATCTCCGCCAACCTCGCCAAGTTCTCCGCCAAGGACCGGCAGATCGACATCCGCGTGCAGCTCGCCGAGAACGCCCGCACGCGGCTTTCCACCTTCGACGCGCTGAAGGTGCCCACGGCGTCGGGCGGCGCGGTGCCGCTCTCCGCCGTGGCGGACATCCAGTTCGGCAAGGGCCCCACCGCCCTCGACCGCTACGACCGCGCCCGCCGCGTGGCGGTGGAGGCGGACCTCGTGGGCGACACGCCGCTGGGCGACGCCCTCGCCAAGGTGAAGGCCCTGCCCGCGGCGCAGAACCTGCCGGCCGGCGTGACGCTGAAGGAGGCCGGCGACGCCGAGATCATGGCCGAGGTGTTCTCCGGCTTCGCCATGGCCATGGCGGCGGGCCTGATGCTGGTGCTGGCGGTGCTGGTGCTGCTGTTCCACGACATCCTGCAGCCCATCACCATCCTCGTCTCGCTGCCGCTGAGCGTGGGCGGCGCCTTCATCGCGCTGCTCATCACCGGCAATTCGGTGTCCATGCCCGTGGTCATCGGCTTCCTGATGCTGATGGGCATCGTGACGAAGAACGCCATCCTGCTGGTGGATTTCGCCATCGAGTCCATGCACCAGGGCGTCGACCGCTTCACCGCCCTCATCGAGGCCGGCCGCAAGCGCGCGCAGCCCATCGTCATGACCACCATCGCCATGGTGGCCGGCATGGTGCCTTCGGCCATGGCGCTGGGCGAAGGCGGCGCCTTCCGCGCGCCCATGGCCATCGCGGTCATCGGCGGCCTCATCACCTCCACCGTGCTGTCGCTGGTGTTCGTGCCGGCGGTGTTCACGGTGATGGATGATTTGAGCCACTTCCTCGGTCGCATCTTCGGCCGCTTCATCGGCGGCAAGGATGAGCCGGAGGGCCACGGAATCCCGCCGGGCCTGCACCATCCGGCCGGCGAATAGCCCGCTTCCATCCCAGCAAATCCAGCGGCCCTCCCCTCCACCCGGACGGGAGGGCCGCTTGACTCACGCTGCCATTTGTACCATTCAGTACATCATTGACTGATCAGTACAGGAGAGACCCATGGCCCGCCCGCCGCTGCCGCCCTTCACCGTCGAGACCGCCGCGCAAAAGGTGCGCATGGCGGAGGATGCCTGGAACACCCGCGACCCGGAGCGCGTCTCCCTAGCCTACACGCCCGACAGCCGCTGGCGGAACCGCTCGGACTTCCTCACCGGCCGCCCCGAGATCGTCAGCTTCCTCACCGCCAAGTGGCGGCGGGAGCTGGACTATCGCCTCATCAAGGAGCTGTGGGGGCTGAACGACAACCGCATCGCGGTGCGCTTCCAGTATGAGTGGCACGATGCCGATGGCGCGTGGTACCGCTCCTATGGCAACGAGCAGTGGGAGTTCGACGCCGAGGGCCTGATGCGCCGGCGCGAGGCCTCCATCAACGACGTGGCGATTGCCGAGAGCGACCGCCGCTTCCACTGGCCCCTCGGCCCGCGTCCGGCGGACCATCCGGGCCTCGCCGAACTGGGGATGTGATGGCACGAACGGTGGCCGAGCGCGCGGACATCCTGCCCCTTCTGGGCGAGGTGTTCCGCGAGCACGGATATGAGGGGGCAAGCCTCGCCCACATCACGGCCCGCACCGGGCTCGGCAAGGGCAGCCTCTATCACTTCTTCCCCGGCGGGAAGGAGGAGATGGCGGCAGCCGTTCTGGCCGAGATCGACGGCTGGTTCGAGGCCAATGTCTACGCGCCCCTGCGGGCGGACGGCGACCCCGCCGCCGCGGTGCGGGACATGCTGGCCCGCACCGATGCCTATTTCCGCTCGGGCCGGCGGGTCTGCCTCGTGGGTGTGTTCGCTTTGGGCGAGGTGCGGGACCGGTTCGGCGAACAGGTTGCCTCCTATTTCGCCCGCTGGCGCGATGCCCTCGCCGCCGCCCTCGCCCGCACCGGCCTTCCCGCCGCTGAAGCCGACGACCGGGCGGAGGAGGCGGTTATCGCCATCCAGGGTGCGCTGGTGCTGGCCCGCGCGCTCAATGATCCCGCCGTGTTCGGCCGGGCGCTGCAACGGCTGGGCCGGCGGCTGCTGGACGGGCTATAATTCAATAAATATAATCAACTTTATTCAGACTTGACGCGTTCGATAAAACGAACGATATTGCCGCCATGTTCGCCCCGGAACCGATGGGCCCTGCCATGATGATGTGTCGCTGACAGCCGCTGGAGCGGCGTGAAACCGCCGAATGCCGCGCAGAGCGTGGCCCTGTCCCGGTTGCGCCGACACCCATCCCTTCCCGAGCCGCCTGTTCTCCTGCCCTCCGCACCGTACCGCCGCGCCGCCGCGCGTCACAAACGGCCGGATTGACGAACAGCCGGTCATGCCGGAGCCTTTCATGAACGCCCCCCTCACTTTGGCGGCCGCCGTGCCCACCCTGCCCGATCCGTCTCCCGTTCCCACTCCAGCGCGCTCCATCATCCGCTTCGAACGGGTGGCGAAGACCTTCGCGGCCCGGCGCGGCCATGCGGCGGTCCATGCCCTCTCCGACATCACGCTGGACGTACCGGAAGGCGCCATCCTCGGCGTCATCGGCCGGTCGGGGGCGGGCAAGTCCACCCTCATCCGCCTCGTCAACGGGCTGGAGAAGCCCACCGGCGGGCGCGTGCTGGTGGACGACGTGGACATCGGCGCCCTCGACGAAGCCGCGCTGCGCAAGGAGCGCCGCTCCATCGGCATGATCTTCCAGCACTTCAATCTGCTGGCCCGCCGCACCGCCTTCGACAATGTCGCCCTGCCACTGGAGATCGCCGGCGTGCCGCGCGCCGAAATCAAGGCGCGGGTGGAGCCGCTGCTCGATCTCGTCGGCCTCTCCGACAAGCGCGACCGCTACCCGGCCGAACTCTCCGGCGGCCAGAAGCAGCGCGTCGGCATCGCCCGCGCGCTCGCCACCCGCCCGCGCGTGCTGCTCTCGGATGAAGCCACCTCGGCCCTCGATCCCGAGACCACCGAGCAGATCCTCGCACTGCTGCGCCGGGTGAATGCGGAGCTGAACCTCACCGTGCTGCTCATCACCCACGAAATGGCGGTCATCAAGGCGGTGGCCGACAAGGTGGCGGTGATCGACGGCGGCCGCATCGTAGAAGACGGCGCCACCTATGAGGTGTTCGCCCGCCCGCGCCACGCCACCACCCGCTCCTTCCTCGCCGCGCTGACCGCCAAGAGCCTGCCCCGCCGCGTCGCCGAGCAGCTTTCCGCCGAGCCGCGCGAGGGGCGCGACCAGGCGGTGCTGCGTATCGTCTTCACCGGCCAGCATGCGCAGGACCCTGTGCTGTCGCGGGTGTCGCGCCTGCTCTCGGTGGACGTGAACATCATCCAGGCCCAGGTGGACGAGATCGCCGGCACGCCCTTCGGCGTCATCGTGGTCTCGGTGCCGGGCGACGCGCCCACCGTGAGCGCCGTCATCAATGCCGTGGAACGGCTCAACCTGACGGCGGAGGTCCTCGGCTATGTTTGACATCACCTTCGGCCTGCTGCCGCCCACCATCGTCGACCTCATCATCGACGCCACCCAGCAGACGCTCTACATGGTGGCCGTCTCGGGCGCGCTCGGCACGCTCATCGGCCTGCCGCTCGGCGTGTTCCTCGCCACCAGCCGCGCGGGCGAGCTGTTCGCGGCGCCGTGGCTCAACCAGAGCCTCGGCCTCGTGGTGAATGCGGCGCGCTCCACGCCCTTCATCATCCTCGTGGTCGCCATCATCCCCTTCACCCGCTTCGTGGCGGGCACCTCCATCGGCACCAGCGCGGCCATCGTGCCGCTGACAGTGGCAGCGGCGCCCTTCATCGCGCGCCTCATCGAGGCGGCCATCCGCGAGGTGGACCAGGGGCTGGTGGAAGCCGCGCGGGCCATGGGTGCGAGCCCCATCCAGATCGTCGCCAAGGTGCTGCTGCCGGAGGCGCTGCCCGCCATCACGCTGGCCCTCACGCTCGCGGCGGTGTCGCTGCTCGGCTACTCGGCCATGGTGGGCGCCGTGGGCGGCGGCGGCCTCGGCGACCTCGGCATCCGCTTCGGCTACCAGCGCTTCATGCCGGAAGTGATGGCGGCGGTGGTGATCGTGCTCATTCTCCTGGTGCAGGCGGTGCAAACGCTCGGCGATCTCCTCGCCCGCCGCCTCGACAAGCGCAGCCGCGGCTGAGCCCCGGCGCGCACAGACCCTTTCCGATCCAAATGGAGGTTTCCATGAAGGCCCTTGCGCTGGCGCTCGCCGCCGGCATTTCCCTCGTCGCCTTTGCCGCGTCCGCCGAGACCATCAAGGTCGGCGTCACCCCAGGCCCGCACGCCCAGATCCTGGAGAAGGTGAAGGAAGAGGCGGCGAAGAAGGGGCTCGACATCAAGGTGATCGAGTTCTCGGACTATGTGGTGCCCAATGCCGCGCTGTCGTCCGGCGACCTGGAGGCCAATTCCTTCCAGCACCAGCCCTATCTCGATAACCAGATCGCCGATCGCGGCTACAAGATCGTCTCCGTGGGCACCACGGTGAACTTTCCCATCGGCGTCTATTCCACCAAGTACAAGAAGTTCGAGGACATCCCGGCCGGATCGTCCATCGGCATTCCCAACGACCCCACCAATGGCGGCCGTGTGCTGCTGCTGCTCGCCGACAAGGGCATCATCAAGCTCAAGGACGGCGTGGGCGTGAAGGCCTCGGTGGTGGACGTGGTGGAGAACCCGAAGAAGCTGAAGTTCGTGGAGATCGACGCGGCCCAGCTGCCCCGCTCCCTCCCCGATCTCGCGGCAGCGGGCATCAACACCAATTATGCCAAGGAAGCCGGCCTCGACCCGGTGAAGGACCCCATCTTGCGTGAGGAGCCCAAGGGCCCCTACGTGAACGTCATCGCCGTGCGCGCCCAGGACAAGGACAAGCCATGGGTGAAGACCTTCGTCGAGACCTATCACTCGCCGGAGACGCGCACCTTCATCCTCGAAACCTTCAAGGGCGCGGTCCTGCCGAGCTGGTGAGGGTGCGGGCCCCACCAGCCGGTCATCCCCCGGCTTGTCCGGGGGATCCACTTCGCCGCGCGTCCGCGCTCGCCAGTCCTAGATCCGTCCAACGGCACCGTGGATCGCCCGCACAAGGCGGGCGATGACAGAATGGGAAATCCGCGCGTAAGTCTCGCCTCTCTCCGCTCAGGCGCCGAGCGGGCTTTTACTTCACCGCCACGATGAAGAAGCGGGGGAAGGCGAGGAGCACCTTGCCATCCACCCGCGGCAGGTAGGATTCGGTGAGGCGGTCGGCATATTCCTCCAGGAACTGCGTGCGCTCGTCGCCCTCCAGCGGATCGATGAAGGGGCGCAGGCCCGTGCCCTTCACCCATTCGACGATGGCCGGGATGCCGTCGAGCGGGTGGTTGTAGATGGTGTGCCAGAGGTCCACCGCCCCCGCATGGGGCTTCAGCATGTCGTAATAGGCGCCAGGCTCGGGCAGCACGGTGCGGGCGCGGGTGGCGGCGTGGAGCGTGTCCGCCCACGGGCCGGCCATGGCGGTCTCGCGCATGGCGACGTGGGACGGCTCCTCCAGATTGTCCGGCATCTGCACCGCCAGCACCCCGCCCGGCGCCAGCAGCGACATGAGGCGCGGCAGCAGGGTCTCGTGGTCCGGCACCCATTGCAGCACGGCGTTGGCGTAGATGAGGTCCGCCGGCCTGGGCAGGGTGAAGGTGGAGGCGTCCGCAAGGTCGAATGTCACGCCCGGCAGGCGCGCGCGGGCCGCCTCCAGCATGGCCGGCGAGGTGTCGAGGCCGAGCAGTTCCGCGCCGGGGAACCGCTCCGCCAGAAGCTCGGTGGAATTGCCCGGGCCGCAGCCGAGATCCACCACGAACGCCGCCTCCTGAAGCGGCACCGCCGCGAGGAGATCGCGCGCGGGACGGGTGCGCTGGTCCTCGAACTTCAGATACTGGCTGGCGCTCCAGTCGGCGGGCATCGGCGGCTCCGGTCGCAAGGCAGGGGACGGGCGCCACGGCGCGGCGCCGTAAGGGATATCCCTGCTTATAGCAGCTTCGCCGCGAAGGCGACGGACGCAGCGAAGCCTTCGCGCGGCGCAGTGGCGCGGGCGGGCTGAGGACCATCAGGAGAGAGGGGCGCGGACTGCAGGGGGCTCGACGGCGGAAGCCGGAGGACGCCGGACGGATTGCGCGGTGCGTTCGGTGACGCGATGCCGCGATGACGGGAGCAATCAGTGGCGGGGGCAATCGGTGGCGGGAGCAGTCGGCGACAGGAGGCGGGCGCTCCCGACCTCGAAAAAAACGCCACGGCGCGGGCGGAGCCGCGCCGTGGCGAAGTCGTCAGGCCGCAGCCGAGACGTCGGTGGGCACCGACGCGATGGTCTTCAGGATCTGGGAGGCGATCTGGTAGGGGTCGCCCATGGAGTTCGGGCGGCGATCCTCGAGATAGCCCTTGTAGTCGTTCTTCACGAAGGAGTGCGGGACGCGGATGGACGCGCCACGGTCCGCGACACCGTAGGAGAACTTGTTCCACGGCGCGGTCTCATGCTTGCCGGTGAGGCGCATGTGATTGTCCGGGCCATAGACGGCGATGTGGTCCTCGAGGTTGGCCTCGAAAGCCGCCATCAGCTTCTCGAAATACGCCTTGCCACCCACTTCACGCATGTAGGAGGTGGAGAAGTTGGCGTGCATGCCCGAGCCGTTCCAGTCGGTGTCGCCGAGCGGCTTGCAGTGGAACTCGATGTCCACGCCATACTTCTCGGTGAGACGCAGGAGCAGGTAGCGGGCCATCCACACTTCGTCGGCGGCCTTCTTGGAGCCCTTGCCGAACACCTGGAATTCCCACTGGCCCTTCGCGACTTCCGCGTTGATGCCCTCGTGGTTGATCCCGGCGGCGAGGCAGAGGTCGAGGTGCTCCTCGACGATGGTACGGGCGACATCGCCCACGTTCTTGAAGCCGACGCCCGTGTAGTAGGGGCCCTGCGGCGCGGGATAGCCGGCCTCGGGGAAGCCGAGCGGACGGCCGTTCTTGTAGAAGAAGTATTCCTGCTCGAAGCCGAACCAGGCGCCGGCGTCATCGAGGATGGTGGCGCGCTTGTTGGTCGGGTGCGGGGTGACGCCATCGGGCATCATCACTTCGCACATCACCAGGGCGCCGTTGGTGCGGGCCGGGTCGGGATAGACGGCGACCGGCTTCAGCACGCAGTCCGAGCTGCGGCCCTCGGCCTGCTGGGTGGACGAACCGTCGAAGCCCCAGAGCGGCAGCTCCTCGAGGCTCGGGAACACGTCATATTCCTTGATCTGGGTCTTGCCCCGGAGATTGGGAACCGGGGTGTAGCCGTCGAGCCAGATATACTCGAGCTTAAACTTTGGCATTGCAGTCTCTCTGAGCCGATGACGTGAAATTCGGGACTTTGCTTCTCGAACTCTTTGTTTCAGGAACTCTTTGAAGCGTCCGGCCGTGAAGGATCCACCGGCCGCGGGGGCCGGCACATATCTAGCAATCCGCGTGCCAGCGGCGACCCCGTAGCCGGACAAGGGCTTTTTGCCCGCGGCCGCAACGTCAACTGCCCATTGCTGCATCATGATTAGGCCGAAGCCTTAGGCGTACCGCACACGCCGTGTGCACGGCACGCTTGCCGGCCTCACGGGGCGAAAGTTCTGCCGCCTTTGGGGAACAAATCCGCGGCACCCGCGCTTGGAGAGGTGCAATCCGCTGCACTGCGAAAGACGCGCGCGGGCCATGCAGCAAACGCGCAAATAAAAGAAATAAGTGACCTCAATTTATATGTGCCTAAAAATTAGGCGTTAAACTAGATTAAGCTCACATCGATGTATATGTTGGATGCAAATCATGTTATGAAGTTCTCAAGTGATGGCGCCTAGGAGGCTCATCGGACAGGAGACCGGAGTGATGACTGCGAACCACGAGCGCGAGACGGCGAAAATCTATGTCTTCCCAGTGAAGAATGGCGCGAAGAACGGCATGCCCTCGAAAGAGGCGAAATGGGCCGCCGAGATCGCCGCCGTGGGAGCCGCGCAGGCCGTGATCGGTAGCAGCTGGTATCACGAAGAGGCGGTGAAGGCCGCCGACCTCCCCAACCGCCGCTGAGCGACCGGGCAGGGCCGGCGCCCGTCGCCGGCCATCCCCCGCCCGCGCTGGACCGCTTCTTGCGTGACGTCCTCCCCGAGACCTCTTCGGGTAGGACTTGCGACAATGGCCCTCGACCTCAACACGGAATGGACGAACGCGGAGCTGGCGGCCCTGATCGGCTCCGTCGTGGATGATCGCGACTGGCGTCTGGAAGTGAGCAAGGGCGGCATCGCCTCCCTCGCCGACAAGACCGCCAATCCCACCGGCGCGGATTATGACGAGGGCCTGCACGGCTTCTTCGAGACCTGGATGGCGGGCACCGATTTCGTCGGCCCCTCGGCCGCGGGCGACAAGGACCTGATCGGCAAGATCGCCACCGCGCTGCGGGCCAACTATCCCACGCTGAAAGCCGACAAGTTCATCTACGTGGCGCTGTAGGCGCGCCGGACGGATTCGCCCGGACCCAACAAAGCCAAGCTGATGACCGGGCGGAGAGTCTGGCCCGCGCGGCCATGCGCGCGAGTTAAGTCGTCTCTTGCCGCCCCGGCAATTTCCCTTTTTGGGAAAACCCTTTAGGCTCGCCGGGTTGTTTCCGCCGGGTCGCTCCATGCCGCTGCGCTCAGCCTTGCCGCCAATCCCCGCATGTCCCCCGTCGCCCCGTGCCCTGTCGTCCGGCGCGGGTGATTCGCGACGTTCGGGGGCGTGCGGTGACGCCCAGGCGCCCTCCCCCGCCAGCGCCCGCTCACCGCCCTGAGGTTCGGCGGCGAACAGAGTTCAGATAGAGCCGCGCAAGCGGCCGGGGGCGGGAGGGGCGCGTGGGAAGCGGCAGGCTGCGTTACGATCACGATTCACATCCGCCGCTCCCCGTGCTGGTCGGCGCGGTGGCCCAGCACATGGGCCTGATGGCGGTGACTTTGGTGTTCCCGTTGCTGGTGGCGCAGGCCGCCGGCGCTGATGCCGAGTTGCAGCGGCGCTATCTCGACCTCGCCATGCTGGCCATGGGCGTCGCGACCCTGTTCCAGTGCTGGGGACGGCCCATCCTGTTCCTGCGGCGCGTCGGCTCCGGCTATCTCCTGCCGGCCGTCTTCACGGCCGTCTATCTGCCCGCCGGCCTCTATGCCGCCCGTACCGGCGGGCTGGAGGCGGTGGCGGGCATGACCATCGTGGCCGGCATCGCACAGGTGCTGTTCAGCCGGGTCATGCATCGCATGCGCCCCTTCCTGCCCATCGAGATCGTCGGGCTGGTGGTGACGCTGCTCGGCATCATCCTCGGCGTCGTCGCCATCAAGCTGATGGTCGGCTACAGCCAGTCGATGGCCGACGTCACCCTCACCGGCACCGGCGGCGCGGTGGCCGGCCTTGTGGTGATGATCATCCTCGCTGCCTGGGGCAGCCCGCCGTGGCGCGCCATGGCGGTGCTCGTGGGACTTGCGGCAGGCACCGTGGTGCATCTCGCCCTCGGCCTCGGCACGCCGCGGCCGGAGGTCTCCGTGAAGCCCCTGCTGGAGCTGATCCGCTGGCCGCTGGTGACGCCAAGCTTCAGCATCGGGCTGCTCCCCGGCTTCCTCGCCGGGGCGCTTGCCGCCATCCTGCGCAGCTTCGGCGACATGGTGGCGAGCCAGCGCGCCAGCGATCCGGAGTGGCGCCGCCCGGACTATCCCAACATCGAGGCCGGCGTACTGGCCGATGGCCTCGGCACCCTGTTCGCGGGGTTGATCGGCACCTTGGGCCTCAACACCTATTCGGCCAGCGTCGGGCTCGCCGTCGCAACCGAGGTGAAGGCCCGGCGGGTGGGGCTGGGCGTCGGCATCGGCTGGATTGCCCTCGCCTTCATCCCCGGCTCGTCGGTGGCGGTGATGGCCATTCCGCGCCCGGTGCTCGGGGCCGCATTGCTGTTCGCCTCCGCCTTCATCGTGCTGTCGGGCATCTCCATCCTCGGCCAAAGGATGCTGGATGCGCGGCGCACCATCGTGGTAGGCCTCGGCTTCCTCATCGGCATTTCCTTCGACGAGATCCCGGATTTCTATGCGCGTGTGCTGTCGGCAACGGCGCAGGAGCTGCTCACCTCCTCCCTGGTGCTCGGCCTGTTCACCGCGCTCGTGCTCAACGCCCTGTTCCGCATCGGCGCGGTGAAGAGCCGCCGGCTCGTCTGGTCTCCGGCTCAGGGCCATGCGATCTTGCGCCAGTTCCTCATGGACAGCGCCGCCGCCGATGGCGCGCGCACCGAGGAAGTGGGGCGCATCGCGCAGATCGCCGAGGAATTCGCCACCGCCGCACCCTCCCTCGCGGAGGGGCCGGTGGAGGTGACGACGCGGTTCGACGAGTTCGTGCTGGATGTGTCCTTCGCCTGGACCGGCGGCGCGCTCCAGCCGGGGCCGAAGCCCTCCTTCGATTCCAGCGTGGACGAGGAGGCCATGCTCAACGGCGTCACCTTCCTCCTCATCACCCGCCTCGCCGACCGCACCCACCGCCGTATCCTGCCAGACGGTCGGCAGGAACTGCGCTGCGAGGTGGACCAGTAGGTGAGCGCCGCATGGCGGGGCGCAACTGTCGGTGGTAAGCCTGTTCTGATCCGATCGCGCGACCTTGGGGGCAGGACAATGCCGATCTTCCACGCCACTGGCCGGACCAGCGCCGGCCTCGCGCTTGGCTTTCTCCTCCTACAGGCCGGCACCGCCACGGCGGCGACGGCGCCGGGGGCGACCGATCCGAAGAAATTCCAGAGCTATCTTTATTCGGACGCCTACAGGGCGGCCCTGTCAGCGGCGTGGCAGAAGGTGCCGCCGGTCTCCCTGCCCGCCTGCCCCACCCTCACCGACAGCAACACGTCTGTGACACTGCAGCAGGACGTGGCCTTCGACGCCAAGGGCCTGCCGAAGTCCGGCGCGTGGTGGGGACATTATACCGTGGCCGGCTGCGGCACGGAGCGGATCATCAACATCCTGTTCCGGGCCGAGCCCTCGGGCGTGCGCTTCCTCGTGACGCTGCCGGGCCGCACCCGCGCCAATGTGGTGCTCCAGCGCGACGGGCTCACCTATGCCTTCATCGGCGCCGGCACGAAGGTGCCCGACTGCAAGGACATGAATGTGGCAGACACCGCGTTCGAGGGCTTCGGCCTCTCCCCCGGCGAAAAGTCGGCGCCGGAGAACGGGCCATGGCGCGAGACATGGACCGTGGCCGCCTGCGGCAGGATGCTGGCGGTGCCGCTGGAATTCATTCCGGACGCCACCGGCACCACCATCAACCAGCGCCCGGCCGAGATCCGGGAGCTGAAGAAGTAGCTCAGGCGAACTCCCGCGCGGCCTCCTGAAGGAAGGCGTGGACATAGGGCGCGAAGGAGCGCCAGCACTCCACGCGGAAGTCCGCGCCCGTGCGCACCAGCACCACCTCGGCCTTGCCGAGCAGCGTGCGCGTGGCTGCGCCGGGCGGAAAGGCGGCATCGCTCAGGTCCAGCGCGATCCCGGCATTGAGGATGTCCGCCGCCTGCGGGCCGCTCACGAGGAACGCCGCATTGCGGTGCCCCACCGCCACCAGCGAGAAGAAGCGGCCGGCGAGATCGCCCGCGATTGCAGGCGCGGCGGCCGCCCCCTCCCCTTCGGGACAGATGAGCAGCCATTCGCCCGGCCCGATCCGGGCGGCGAAGCGCTCCGGCGTGCCGCGCACGCTGTTGAGCGGACCGGAAAGATCGAAGCCCCCGGCCGCTGCTGGCAGTTCCGCGCCGCGCGGCGCCTTCATCTGCAGCACGAAGCGGTCGGCGGCCGGCAGCACCCGCACCAGGCCGGACGCGGTCGGGACGAAAATGGGCGCCCGCCGTGGGTGGATGGAAACCCGCTCAGGCATGAACGCCTCCTTCCACAAGACCTTCCACCCGTTTGCCCTCGGGATCGAGGAACACCGGAGCCACCACCGTCACCGCCGTGAAGCCGGCCGGCGTCGTCACATGCAGCGTCTCGCCCATCCGCGCCCGCCCGCCGGAGACCAGCGCCAAAGCAATAGGATGGTCGAGCGTGGGGCTGAGATAGAAGGAGGTGACATGCCCCAGCATTCTCATGGGCATGGGCTGGGCGGTATCGGCGACGATCTGCGCCCCCTCCTCCAGCACCGTGCGCCCGTCCGCGGAGAGAAGGCCGACCAGTTGCTTGCGGTCCGCCCGCGCCATGTCCGGCCGCGCGAGGGAGCGCTTGCCGACGAAATCTTTCTTCACCTTGGAAACCATGCCGGAGAGGCCGAGGTCGTCCGGCGTCACGGTGCCGTCCGTCTCCTGCCCGACGATGATGAAGCCGCGCTCCGCGCGCAGCACGTGCATGGCCTCGGTGCCGTAGGGCGTGATGCCGAAGTGCTGGCCGTAGCCGAACAGCGCCTCCCACACCGCTTGCGTGAAATCCGCCGGCACGTTCACCTCGAAGCCGAGTTCGCCGGTGAAGGACACGCGCATCAACCGCGTCGGCACGCCGAGAATCTGCCCCTCGCGCACCGCCATATGGGGGAAGGCCTCCGGTGACAGGTCGATGCCGGTCACGAAGGGCGCAAGCACGTCGCGCGCCCGCGGCCCCTGCACGGCGATGACGCCCCATTCCTCGGTGATGGAGGTGAGGAACACGTCGAGGTCCGGCCATTCCGTCTGGAGATAGTCCTCCATGTGCGCCAGCACACGCGGCGCGCCGCCGGTGGAGGTGGTGACATGGAAGCGGTCGGTTGCCATGCGGGCGACGATGCCGTCGTCAAGGATGAAGCCGTCTTCCTTCAGCATCAGGCCATAGCGGCATTTGCCGGGTTCGAGCTTGGTCCAGGCGTTGGGATAGATGCGGTTCATGAACTCGGCCGCATCCGGCCCCACCACCTCGATCTTGCCGAGGGTGGAGGCATCGAGCAGGCCGACGCTCTCGCGCACCGCCCGGCATTCGCGGGCCACCGCCGCGTGCTTGTCCTCCCCTGCCTTCGGGAAGTACCAGGCTCGGCGCCACAGGGCGACGTTCTCGAATTTCGCCCCGTGCTTCACCGCCCACTCATGCAGCGGCGCCGTGCGGATGGGATCGAACGTCTCGCCCCGCGCCGTGCCGACGATGGCGCCGAAGGTGACGGGCGTATAGGGCGGCCGGAAGGTGGTGGTGCCCACCTGCGGGATGTCCTTGGCCAGGATCTCCGACACGAGGCCGAGGGCGGCCATGTTGGAGGTCTTGCCCTGGTCGGTGGCCATGCCGTTGGTGGTGTAGCGCTTCACATGCTCGACGCTCTCGAACCCCTCGCGGACCGCAAGGCCGATGTCCTTGGCGGTCACGTCGTTCTGGAAGTCGAGGAAGGCGCGCACCTTCTTCGGATCGGCATCGGTGGGCAGCACCCGCGCCGGCTTGAAGCCGGTGGGGGTGGCCGGAACTGCCATGAACACGCGGGCAGCGGGTATCCCGGCCGCGTCCGCCCCGGCCGCCCAGCCCTCGGCGAGGATGGCGGCGAGGTCATAGGTGCCCTTGCACGCGCCGGCCGAGCGCTCCGCCTGCACGGATGTGCCCGGCACGAAGGCGTCGATCTCGCTCCGGAAGACGAGCTTGCCGCGAGACTGGGAGAAGAGATGCACGGCCGGGGTCCAGCCGCCGGACATGCCGACGCAATCACACGGCAGCGTCCGCCGCGCGCCGACGCGCCCGTCCGACAGCGGCGCCACGATGAGCCCCGTCACCCCCTTGCCGCCGGTGGAGCCCACCACCGTATGGCCGGCGAGAATCTCGATGCCGGAGGCCAGCGCCCGCTCGGGGCCGATCTCGGCCTCGGGGCGCAGGTCCACGAGGGTCACCGCCAGCCCCACCGCCTTCGCATCCGCCGCCGCGCGATAGGCGGAGGCGCCGTTGGTGGCGAAGACGATGCGACGGCCCGGCGCCACCGCGTAGCGGTTCACATAGGTGCGTACGCTCTCGGCCAGCAGGATGCCCGGCCGGTCATTGTCGGCGAAAGCGAGCGGGCGCTCGTGGGCGCCGGTGGCAAGCACCACCTCCTTGGCGCGCACCTGCCACAGCCGTTCGCGCGGCAGCTTCGGGTCCGGCGCGGCGAGGTGGTCGGTGACGCGCTCGGTGAGGACGACGTGGTTGTGGTTGTAATAGCCGAACGCCGTGGTGCGCGGGAGCAGCGTCACATTTGCCCGCGCGGCCAGCGTCTTCAACGCATCCGCCACGAAGGCCGACGGGCTCTTGCCATCGAGGGTGGAGGTGACATCCGCCAGAAGGCTGCCGCCCATCTCCGCCTGCTCGTCGGCGAGGATCACCCGCTTGCCCGCCTCGGACGCCGCCAGCGCCGCCGCGATGCCCGCCGGGCCGGCACCCACCACCAGCACGTCGCAATGGGTGTTGCGATGGACGTAGCGGTCCGCATCCGGCGCCTCCGGCGCCACGCCGAGGCCGGCGGAGGCGCGGATGGCCGGCTCATAGAGCTTGTCCCAGAAGGAGCGCGGCCACATGAAGGTCTTGTAGTAGAAGCCGGCCGTCAGCACCGGGGCGACGAGATCGTTCACCTGCCCGATGTCGTGCTCCAACGATGGCCAATGGTTCTGCGAGGAGACCTTCAGGCCCGCCACCGCCTCCACCACCGTCGCCCGGTTGTTGGGATCAGCCCGGCCGGGGCCACGGTCCACGCGGAGAAGGGCGTTGGGCTCGTCCGCCCCATGGGTCAGCACCCCGCGCGGACGGTGATATTTGAACGAGCGGCCCACCAGCTTGATGCCGCTGGCGAGGAGCGCCGAGGCGAGGGTGTCGCCCTCGTAGCCCTCGACGGCGCGGCCGTTGAAGGTGAAGGCGACGGGCTTCGTGCGGTCGATGCGGCCGCGGCCGGGAAGGCGGAATTCCTGCGCCATCAGCGGCCCCCCCCGATGTCGGGACGCCGCTGGCCCATCTCGTAGGTGGTGATGAAGGCATCGCTCACCGTATTGCGCAGTGCGTTGAACCAGCGGCCGCAGCCGTGGGCGTGCAGCCAGCGCTCGGCGTGGACGCCCTTCGGGCTCTTGCGCAGGAAGAGATATTCGGCCCAGGCGGCGTCATCGAGGGCGTCGGGATCAGCCGGGCGGGCGATGTGCGCCTCGCCGCCGCAGCGGAATTCCACCTCGGGACGCGGCCCGCAATAGGGACAGGGAACGAGCAGCATCTGAAAACCTCCAAAGCGTTTTCAGCAAAAGTGGGCACCGGTTTTGCGTGAAGAAAACGCGGCAAACGCAAGGCACTAGGGCGCAGGATGCGCTCTAGTGCGCCACCGCCGCCGCCGCCGCCTCGTCGATGAGGCGGCCGGTGCGGAAGCGGTCGAGGGTGAAGGGGGCGTTGACGGGGTGAGGCTCGTCGCGGGCGATGGTGTGGGCGAACACATGGGCGGAGCCCGGCGTCGCCTTGAAGCCGCCGGTGCCCCAGCCGCAGTTCACATAAAGCCCCTTCACCGGCGTCTTGCCGATGATGGGCGAGCGGTCCGGCGTCACATCGACGATGCCGCCCCAGTTGCGCAGCATCTTCATGCGCGTGAATTCGGGAAACAGCTCGCAGATGGCGTCCAGCGTATGGGTGGTGATGTGGAGGCCGCCCTGCTGGCTGTAGGAGACGTATTGGTCCGTGCCCGCGCCGATGACGAGTTCGCCCTTGTCGGACTGGGAGATGTAGGCGTGGACCGCGTTCGACATGAGCACGCAGGGGAAGCACGGCTTCACCGGCTCGGAGACCAGCGCCTGCAGCGGAAAGCTTTCCAGCGGCATCCGCACCCCGGCCATGGCCATGACCATGGAGGTATGCCCCGCCGCCGAGACGCCGATCTTCTTCGCCCCGATCGGCCCGCGCGTGGTCTCGACGCCCGTCACGGCGCCATCCGGCCCCCGGTTGATGGCGGTAACCTCGCAATTCTGGATGATGTCGACACCGAGCGCATCGGCACCGCGGGCATAGCCCCACACCACCGCATCATGCCGCGCCGTGCCGCCGCGCCGCTGGAGGGCGGCACCCAGCACGGGATAGCGGATGTCCGGAGAGATGTTCAGCGGCGGGCAGAAGTCCTTCGCCTCTTCCCGCGTCAGCCACTCATTGTCGATGCCGTTGAGGCGGTTCGCATAGACGTGGCGCTTGAAGCTCTGCACGTCGTGCTGGTTGTGGGCCAGCATCAGCACGCCGCGCTGGGAGAACATGACGTTGTAGTTCAGCTCCTGGGAGAGCCCTTCCCATAGCTTCACCGCGTGCTCGTAGAGGGCGGCGCTTTCATCATAGAGGTAGTTGGAGCGGATGATGGTGGTGTTGCGGCCGGAATTCCCGCCGCCGATCCAGCCCTTCTCCAGCACCGCGATGTTGCGGAGCCCGTGCTCCTTCGCGAGGTAATAGGCGGCACCAAGCCCATGGCTGCCGCCGCCGATGATGAGGGCGTCGTAGGCGGGCTTGGGCGTCGGGTTGCGCCACTGGCGGCTCCAGCCCTGATGGGCGTTCAGCGCCTCGGCGAGGAGGGTGGGAAGGGAGAAGCGGCGCATCGGTTTCCCTGATGGGTATCCAAGGGTGTCCCCTGTTCGACCGCGACAATGCGCCCGCCCGCCACCCCGCTCTCGTGGAAATGCGACGGCAAACTGGAATGCAGGCGACACCGCCGCTTGCCTGCCCCTCCGTCTGCCGCTGCGCCGTCTGCCCCTCCGGTAGCGGCGCGGCGGGTCAGAAAATGGCGCCATCCCTCAAAAATGAACGCAAGATTAGGTGTGACGCGGAAGCCGCGACGCTATAAGGAGCCGACGAGGCGCTCTTCCGGCGGTGGTGCAGGGAGGACCGCCGTCCCGCCATGGCGCCGACGGGCCCGTGGCCGAACCCGAAAGTCGAGCGCGAGCAAGAGATGAGCACGAGCCGAGACGCGTCCTTCCTCGATGCCGCGCGCCGGGAGCCGCCCGCCGCCTCCTCCGCCCGTCCGCGCCCCCCGGTCATCGACCGCACCAGCCTCGCCCGCGCCTTCGACGACCTCTCGGTCTACATGAATGCCTGCATCCTCGGGCAGCCGGCCTTCGTGGAGCTGCTGCTCATCGCCGTGCTCGCCGATGGCCACCTTCTGGTGGAGGGCGCGCCGGGCCTTGCCAAGACCAAGGCCATCAAGGCGCTGGCCCATGCCATCGACCTCACCGACCAGCGCATCCAGTTCACGCCGGACCTTCTGCCCTCCGACCTCACCGGCACCGACATCTACCGGCCGGAGGATGGCAGCTTCCAGTTCCAGGAAGGGCCGGTGTTCCACAATTTCATCCTGGCGGACGAGATCAACCGCGCCCCCGCCAAGGTGCAGTCGGCGCTGCTGGAAGCCATGGCGGAGCGTCAGGTGACGGTGGGGCGCACCACCCGCCGCCTGCCCCCGCTCTTCATGGTCATGGCGACCCAGAACCCCATCGAGCAGGAAGGAACCTATCCCCTGCCCGAGGCGCAGCTCGACCGCTTCCTGCTGCATGTGCGCATCGACTTCCCGGATCTCGACGCCGAGCGCCAGATTCTGCGCCTCGTGCGCGGCGAGGCGCGGGGCGAGTCGCCCGATTTCGGCGCGCCGCTGCCGCAGGAGGTCGTGTTCGCCGCCCGTCGCGAGGTGCTGGCCGTCCACATGGCGGAGCAGGTGGAGGAATATCTGCTCCAGCTGGTGCAGGCGACGCGCCGTCCCGAGCTTTACGGCGCGGATCTCCAGGGCCTGGTCGGCTTCGGCGCCAGCCCGCGCGGCACCATCGCCCTCGACCGCTGCGCCCGCGCCCACGCCTGGCGGCGCAAGCGCGACTACGTGATTCCCGAGGACGTGCAGGCCATCGCCAAGCCCGTGCTGCGCCATCGCGTGCTGATGACCTTCGAGGCCGAGGCGGACGGCGTGACCAGCGACGACTTCATCGACCTGCTGCTCGCCCGCGTGCCGGTGGGCTGAGGCGACACACTCCATGGCAGAGCGCGATCCGCTCCGTGGCGTCGTTGCCCGCCTCGCCGACCTGGTGGCGGCGCGTCCGCGCGTCCAGGGCGGCTTTTCGGGCGGCAAGCGCGTCAGCAGCCAGCTCTACGGGGGCCACAGCTCCTCCTTCCGCGGCCGCGGCATGGAGTTCGACGAGGTGCGCGTCTACCATCCCGGCGATGACGTGCGCACCATCGACTGGCGGGTGACGGCCCGCACCGGCACGCCGCACACCAAGCTGTTCCAGGAGGAGCGCGAGCGTCCGGTGCTGGTGCTGGTGGATACGCGCGCCTCCATGCGCTTCGGCACGCGCGACTGCTTCAAGTCCGTGCTGGCGGCCAAGGCGGCGGCGGTGCTGGCCTGGATCGGCATCGGCGGCGGCGACCGGGTGGGCGGGCTGGTGCTGGCGCCCTCCGGCATCATCGCGCTGCGTGCCGAGCGCACCCGCCGGCGCATCCTCGCCTTCGTGCGCTCCATCGCCGACGCCACCGCCGAACGCCTCGGCCCGCCGGGCTCGGAGCCGACCTTGGGCGAGGCGCTGGCCCGGCTGCGGCCGCTGGTGAAGCCCGGCACGCTGATCTTCCTCGTCTCCGATTTCGCCGATCTCGACGAGCACGCCGCCCGCGAACTCGGCCGCATCGCGCTGGACGGGCACGTCACCTGCCTGTTCGTCTATGACCGGCTCGAGACGCAGATGCCCTCCGGCGGCGTCTTCCCCGTCACCGACGGGGTGTCGGTCGCCCGGCTCGACGACAGCCGCGCGGCGCAGCGGGAGGGCTATGCCCGCCGCTTCGCCGAACGGCGCGGCGCGCTGGAGCGGCTGTGCCGCGAGCGCGGCCTCACCCTGATGGACCTCGAGACCGGCTGCGACCCGGCGGAGGTCCTCAATCCCGAGCGGATGCGGCAGGCGGCGGTCTCGGCCCGGGCCGGCGCAGCCGGGGCCATCGCGCCCGGCACAGGACGGACGGGGACGCGATGACCAGCCCCGCACTCGCGCCCGACACGTCCGTTCCGGCGGCCAGCACCGGCCCGACGACCCTCATTCCGCCGCCCGGCACGGCGACGCCGCCCAATTTCCAGACGCCGGATTTCCTCAACGGAGCACCGCCCGCCCCCCCGCCCGTGCCGGGCTCGGCCGAGGACCCGCTGGCGGCGTTGCGCGACATCCACCTGCCCCCCGACGTGCCGTTCTTTCCGCTGGCGCCGGGCTGGTACATGCTCGCCGGGCTGGTGGTGCTGGTCGCCATCATCCTCGCGGTGCGCGAGTGGCGCTGGCGGCAGACGCTCGCCTACAAGGCCCTGAAGATGTTCGATGCCGAGGTCGGCCGCGCCGAGCCGGACGACACCCACGCCGTCGCGGTTGCCGCCTCCGACGTGCTGCGCCGTCTGGTGCGCGCCGAGTCCGGCGAGGCGAAGGCGACGCTCACCGGCGAGGCCTGGGCGCGCCTGCTCGTCACCGGCCGCGCCCCCTTCGCCCCGCGGGAGGCGGCCTTTCTCGCCCGTGCCCCCTACATGCCGGCGCAGACGGCGGAGCAGGTGGCCGCCGGCAGCATCACCCCCGCCGCCCTCGCCGACGCGGTGCGGCGCCATATCCGGGCGCGCCGATGATTACGCTCGCCTGGCCCTGGATGCTGGCGCTGCTGCCGGCCCCTCTCCTCGCTTACTTCGCGATCCCGCGCGCCCGCGAGCAGAAGGCCGGCGCGCTGCGCCTGCCCTTCTTCGCCGCCCTCGCCCGGGCCGGACTGGTGACGCCCGGCCGACCGGCCTGGAGCAAGACGCGCCTTGCCGCGCTGGCCTTCATCTGGACCCTGCTCGTGGTCGCCGCCGCCCAGCCCATCTATGTGGGCCGGCCGGTGGAGGTTCCGGTCGAAGGGCGCGAGATCATGCTGGTCATCGATCTCTCCGCCTCCATGGCGCAGCGCGACCTTGCCCTCACCAGACCCATGGACCGCCTGCAGGTGGTGAAGCAGGTGGCGGACGACTTCATCGCCCGCCGCGCCGGCGACCGGGTCGGCCTCATCCTGTTCAGCACCCGCGCCTATGTGCAGGCGCCTCTCACCCTCGACCGCCGGGTGGTGCGCGACCTGCTCGCCCAGGCGACCATCGGCATGACCGGGCGCAACACCTCCATCGGCGACGCCATCGGCCTCGCGGTGAAGACCCTGCGCGACGGCCCGGCGAAGGAGCGGGTGGTGGTGCTGCTCACCGATGGCGCCAACACCTCCGGCGTGCTCGATCCGCTCCAGGCCGCCGCCATCGCCGCGAAGGAGCATCTGCGCATCCACACCATCGGCGTCGGCTCGGATGCTGGGGAGTTCATCCCCGGCGCGCCCATGAACCCGTCCTCCGACCTCGACGAGGGCGCGCTCAAGGCCATTTCCGGCCTCACCGGCGGCAAGTATTTCCGGGCCCGCGACCAGCAGGGGCTCGCCGGCATCTATGCCGAGATCGACAAGCTGGAGCCGGTGGCCGGCGATCCGCAATATGTGCGTCCGGCCCTCACCCTGTTCTTCTGGCCGCTCGGCGCCGCGCTGGTCGCGAGCTTCCTGTTCGCCGCCGTCTTGCTGCTGCGCCTGCCCGCTCGCCGCGCGGCCGATGCGCCCGCCCCGCAGGACGCCCCGGCGGGCGAGACCCCGGCCCTGCCGGTTGCGGAGGCACGCTGATGGCGAGCTTCCACTTCCTGCGGCCGGAATGGCTCCTGGCGCTGCTGCCGGCGGCGCTCCTCGCCGGATTGCTCCATCGCCGGCTGCGCGAGGGCAGCAACGATTGGGCGCGCGTGGTGGACCCCCACCTCCTCGCCCACCTCGCTCTGCCGGGGCGGCGCGCCTCGGGCCAATGGCCGGCCGTGCTGCTGTTCGCCGGCTGGGTCGCTGCCGTCTTCGCCATGGCCGGCCCCACCTGGCAGAAGCTGCCCCAGCCGGTGACGGGCCGGCTCGATCCGCTGGTGATCGCGGTCAACCTCTCCCCGACCATGAACGCCCCGGACGCCAGCCCGTCGCGCCTCGTCGCCGCCCGCTACAAGATCGCCGACGTGCTCCAGCGCATGCGCGGAAGCGAGGTGGCGCTGGTGCTCTATTCGGACATCCCGTTCGCCGCTGCGCCGCTGACCGAGGATGCCCACGTGGTGGCGCAGATGCTGCCGGACCTCTCCACCAACCTCATGCGCGGCAACGTCAACCGCCCGCAGGATGCCATCGCCATGGCCATCGACCTGCTCAAGGGGGCCGGGGCGGTGAGCGGGCGCATCCTGCTCGTCACCGACGGCCCGGGCGACGAGCCGGGCAAGACGCAGGCGGCGGCGAAGGCGGCCGCGGCGGACGGCTACAAGGTCAACGTGATCGGCGTCGGCGCGGGCGGGGCCAACGGCGCACCGGCGGTGGACACCGCGGCGCTGACGGCCATCGCCTCGGCCGGCCAGGGCGCCTATACCCCGCTGACCGCCGACGATCGCGACATCGCCTACGCCCTGCCCCCGGCGGCCAGCTCGAACGGCGCCGTCACCGACAGCGAGGGCTTCACCGCCGACGTGTGGGCGGACATGGGGCCTTACGTGCTGCTTCTCGCGGTGCTGCTCGCCCCCCTCGCCTTTCGGCGCGGCTGGATCGCCGTCCTCGCCGTCGCGGCCCTCGGCGGCCTCGGGTCGCCGCAGCCGGTGCACGCGCAGACGATCCAGCAGACCCTCACGCAGAACCTGCCGCAGAGCTGGGCGGACCTGTGGTGGCGACCCGACCAGCAGGGCGCGGCGGACCTCGCCCGGGGCGACTCTGCCGCAGGCGCGCAGAAGTTCGAGGACCCGGCCTGGAAGGCCGCTGCGCTTTACAAATCCGGCGACTATTCCGGTGCCGGTGCGGCCTTCTCCCGCCTGCCCGGCGGCGACTACAACCGCGGCAATGCCCTGGCGCGCGCCGGGCGGCTCGAGGAGGCGGTGGCCGCCTACGACAAGGCGCTGGCCGCCGAGCCCGACGATGCCGACGCCAAGTTCAACCGCGATCTTGTGCAAAAGCTGATCGACGCCAAGAAGGAGCAAGAGGAAGAAAAGCAGAAGCAGGACCAGAAGCAGAACCAGGCCAGCGGCGGTGGTGGTGGGCAGGATTCGAACAAGGACCAGAAGCCCGACCCCAAATCTGATCCCAAGTCCGACCAGAAGCAGAAGCAGGACCAGAAGCCCGGCGGGGACAAGCCGCAGGACGCACAGAACAGCCCGCAGTCGGGTCCCCTCCCCCCGCCTGCGCCATTGCCGCCGCGCCGTCCGCCCGAGCTGGCGCAGCAGCAGCCCGCTCCGCCCCGCCAGCAGCCCCAGGAGCAGGGGCAACAGGCGCCGCCGCCCGATTCCCCTCCCCAGCCGTCGCAGCAGCAGCCCGCCAAGGAGCAGCCGGAGACGATGGCCGGCGACATCCCTGCCGAGCCGGTGACGCCCAAGGCTCCCCCGCCGCCCATGCCGGACGACAAGGACGGTGGGCCGAACGCCGCCAAGCAGGACCCCAACGCCGCCTTCTCCGCGCCGCCGACCTCGCCCTCCCAGGTCGCGCAGCCGAAGCCGCCCCAGCCGCCGGCCCAGACACCCCCGGCCGTGGCGTTCAGCGACGACGACCAGAGCCGCGAGCAGGCGCTGCGGCAGGTGCCGGACGATCCCGGCGGGCTCCTGCGCGCGCGGATCCGGTCCCAGTACACCGGCGCGCCGGTCTTCCTCTCCGAGGGGGATGCACAATGATCCGCGCCGCCCTCCGCACCGGCCTCGTCTCTCTCGCGCTCGCGCTGTGGGCGACGGCGGGCTTCGCCGCGGCCTTCAAGGCCACGGTGGAAAAGCCCCCCGCGGACCAGGGAGACACCTTCGAGCTGGTGCTCAGCGTGATCGGGCGGGACAGCCTGGAGCCGCCCAACATCAGCCCCCTCAACAGGGATTTCGAGATTCTCGATCGCGGCAAGCGCAGCCGCATGGAGAGCGTCAACGGCCGCATGGTGGAGGTGAACGAATGGGTGCTGACGCTGGCGCCCAAGCGCGCCGGCCATCTCGTGATTCCCGCCCTCACCCTCGGCAGCGAGACGAGCGCCCCCATTGAGATGGACGTGGCGCCGGGCTCCATCGCCGAGCCGCCGGACGACGGCCCGGTCTCGCTCTCCGTAGACGTGCAGGGCACCCCGCCCTTCTACCTCCAGAGCGAAATTCCAGTGGTCGTGCGCATGTACGACCGCATCGGCGCGCTTGAGGCGCAGGCGGACCAGCCCGCGGCGGACGGCGCCACCTTCACCCCGGACGGCACGCTGAAGCGCTATAGCCGCGTCTATGACCGCCAGCGCTACCGCGTGGTGGAGCTGCGCTACATCATGCGGCCGCAGCGCACCGGCACCATCCAGATCGCCTCGGTCGCCCTGCGCGCCTCCATCCCCGCCTCCCCGCCCGGCGCGCAGGAGCAGGCACGCGCGCTCGGGCGTCCCGCCATGCCGTGGCTCGGCGGCAATTTCGATTCGGGCCGCAAGGTCACGGTGTTCGCCAATCCGGTGGAGGTGACCATACAGCCCCGCCCGGCCGGCGTGACCGGCTGGTTCCTGCCGGCCCGTGCGGTGCGCCTCAAGGAGACCTGGAGCAGCCCGCCGGCCAAGGCGAAGGTGGGCGTCGCCCTCACCCGCACGCTGCGGCTGGAGGTGCAGGGCGCGAGCCCCGCCCAGCTGCCGCCGCTGAAGCCAGCGGAGACGGACGGCGTGCGCCAGTATGCCGACGAGGAGCATCCCCAGGCCGCCCAGGTGGGAGGCGCGCCCGGCGCCGTTGCGGAAGTCCATATCACCGTGGTGCCGACCCGCGCCGGATCGATCACGCTGCCCGCCATCACGGTGCCCTGGTGGAACATCGCCGCCAGCCGGGCCGAGACCGCCCAGCTTCCCCCGGTGACGCTGGAGGTGTCGGGATCGGCCGACCCCGCCGGTCTCGCCCCGCCGCCGGCGCCCGCGGCGAAGACTGAGCCCAAGCCGCAGGCGGCGCCCGCCGACGATGCCGGCCCGCTGCCGCTCCGCGACATGGCCGCTATCGCCCTGGTGGTGGTGATGATCGCCGGTTTCCTCCTGTTCTCCGGACGGCGTGCGGGGCGAAAGGCCAGCGCCGTCGCCGAGCCGCCCGAGCGGCCCGATCTCCGCCGCCCCGCGCGCCCCGGCCGCCCGTCCCCGGCGCGCCCCACCGTGCGGCGGCCCAGGATGGTGGCGCCCGACGAGAAGACCGCCGCCGGTGCGGTGGAGGCCGCCTGCAAGGCCGGCCACGCCACCGCCGCCTATCGCGCCTATCTCGACTGGAACCGGGCCTCGGGGCCGGGCCATGCGGGCACGGCCTCGGCCCGCACGCCGGCCATGGCAGCGGCGCTGCATGAGATCAGCCGCCATCTCTATGCGGGGGAAGGCGACACCTGGGACGGCCGCGGCTTCAGCTCCGCCTTCGCCGCCGAGCGCAAGGCTGCCCGGACGCCGCCAAAGTCCGGCACCGCCCGGGGGCTCGCCCCGCTCTATCCGAAAGCGCGCTGAGGGCGTCCCCGCCCTCAAAGCCCGCGCGGCGACGGAGCGAAAGCCCCGGAAGAACCCGCGCGGCGCTTGAGCGAAAGCCCCCAAAGACCCCGCGCGGCGACGGAGCGAAGCTGCGCTCAACTCCCGCCCCACACCCGCCGCATGTAGTCGGTGAAGACCGTCACCGCCGGCGCACGCACCGGAGTGGCCCACGCAGCGCAGGTGACGAGCTTGTCGGCCACGTCGTCGAGGTCGCGGATGACGATGCCGCGCCGCTGCAGGTTGCGCACGCAGCTGGCATACACCGACACCCCCGCCCCCGCCGCCACCAGCCCGAAGATGCCTTCGGACGACGACGCCTCCTGCACGATGCGCGGAGTGAAACCAGCCCGGTGGCAGACGGCGAAGAAAGCGGTGCGGAACGCGCCCCAGTTCTGGCCCGAGCCCAGCACGAACGGCTGGTCCGCGAGGTCGGCGAGGCGCAGCACGCGCACGTTGGAGAGGGGGTGGGTGATGGGCAGCAGCGCCACGTAACGGTTGTCGTCGAAGGCGTAGCTCGCCATGCCCGCCTCCTCGAACGGCCCGATCATGAAGCCGATGTCGATGCGGTCCGCGAGCAGCGCCTCCTGCTGCTGCAATGTCGGGGTGAAGGACAATTCGAGCCGGATCTCCGGACGGTAGCGGCTGAAGCTGTTGAGAAACTCCGGCAGCCGGCCGTTGATGGCGAAGTCCATGTAGCCGATGCGCAGCACGCCGACTTCCCCGCCGGCCGTGCGCCGCGCGCTGGTGACCGCCCGCTCCAGCCGCGCCAGCGCCTCCCGGCTTTCCGCGAGGAAGGCCTTCCCGGCCTCGGTGAGCACCACGGTGCGGGTGGTGCGCGCAAACAGCGGCACGCCCACGTCCTGCTCCAGATCGCGGATGAGGCGGCTCATGCCCGGCTGGGTCATGTGGGCCCGCTGGGCGGCGCGGCCGAAGTGCAGTTCCTCGGCGAGGAGCACGAAGCAGCGGACGTGGCGAAGATCGAAGCGCATGCTTATTGATACCACATGAGATATCAATAGCGGCGAAATTAGAATTTCCCAAGCCGGCTGACCTCGCCCAATCTTCTCCCTGCGAGCCCGGTGGCAACGGGCGCAAAACCATCAGGGATCAAGGACATGGCCTTCGAGGAAGACCTCGACGCAGCGCTGACGCGCGCCTTCGAGCAGGCAACCCAGCTTTACCAGCGCAACGGCTTCCAGCGGCGGGTCGGCTTCGGTCGGCGACCGGCGCTCATCAATGTGGACCTCGCCAATGCGTGGACCCGCCCGGGCAATCCCTTCACCTGCGAGAAGATCGACGACCAGATCATCCCCGGCGTGCAGGCGCTGCTCGCCGCCTGCCGGCGCAACGGCCACCCGGTGGTCCACGTCACCACCTGCTATCAGGTGACGGACGAGACCAAGGCCGCCACCGACATGGGCCTTTGGCACCACAAGATCCCGATCGAGGTGGTGGATCAGGCCAAGCCCGAGCTGTGGGCCATCGACAGCCGCATCGAGCCGGTGGCGGGCGAGCAGGTGCTCATCAAGAAGCGTGCCTCCGCCTTCCACGGCACCTATCTCGCCGGCTTCCTGCGCGCCAACAACGTGGACACCATCCTCGTCACCGGCGTCACCGCCTCGGCCTGCGTACGCACCACTTTGTGCGACGGCCTCGCCGAGGGCTTCCGCACCATCGCGGTGAAGGAGTGCATCGGTGATCGGGTGCCCGGCGCGGTGGCGTGGAACCTGTTCGACATCGACGCCAAGTTCGCCGACGTGGAGCCGCTGGAACGCTGCATCGCCTATCTCGACGAGGTGGGCGGCAAGTCCAAGGCGGCGGCGTGACCTTCTCGGACCGCCGTCATGCCCCGGCTTGTCCGGGGCATCCACCCGGCCGCCACCGCGGTGCTTCCTATGCGGGAGCCGCCCCGGCCCATCGGTGGATCCCCCGGACAAGCCGGGGGATGACGGTCGGTCGTGGGGCAAGGGCGCGTGCACAAGAGTGAATTCCCCGGCGGCGCCCCCCAGCGCCGCCGGCTTTAAGCGTTCGACTTCAAATCATAATCCAGAGGCGAACATGACCAAGCTCATCGACCAGCTCATCGGCGCCCCCTCCCGCCGCGCCGTCCTCGCCGGCCTCGGCGCGGGCGCGGCCGCCGTCTCCCTGCCCGGCCTCGCGGCGGCGCAGGAGAAGACCCTCGTCGTCTCCAACTGGGGCGGCGACTGGAACGAGCGCACCATCAAGTTCGTGGAAGCCCCGCTGGTGGAGAGCCAGGGCATCAAGATCGTCCGCGACCTCGGCATGGAGCCCGAGCGCAAGGCGAAGCTGATCGCCGAGAAGCGGCTGCGCCGTGGCACCATCGACGTCATCCACATCAACGAGGGCGACAGCGTCGAGCTTTACGGGCAGGAGGTGATCGAGAACATCGACTTCTCCAAGGTGCCGAACTACGCGAACGTGGTGCCGGCGCTGAAGTCCAAGCCCTTCTTCGTGCCGTGGCTCTACAGCGGCGTGACGATCATCTACAACAAGGACAAGGTGCCGAACCCGCCCAAGTCCTATGCCGAGCTGTGGGACAAGAAATGGGCCGGGAAGATCGGCCTCACCAACCAGCTCTATTTCAACTACATCATGATGGCCGGCCTCATCAAAGGCGGCAACGTGACGAATACCGAGGAAGGCAAGGCCCGCCTCCTCGAGCTGAAGGAACTTACCCAGCCGCGCATCTACGCCGCCCACCAGCAGCTTGGCGCGGGCCTCGTCAATGGCGAGGTGGATATCGCGGTGAACTACAAGGCGCGCGGCCTGCAATGGGCCAATGACGGCGCCCCCCTCGCCATCGGCTATCCCTCCGAGGGCGCCATCGCGGTGATGTTCGGCGCGGCCCTGCCGAAGAAGGCGCCGAGCCCGGATTTGTCCTACATCTATTTCAACGCCATGCTGGACCCGAAGGCCATGGCCGGCTTGGCCGGCGCGAGCTTCTACGCTCCGGCCAACGGCAAGGCGGAGCTGTCCCCCGAGCTCAAGGCGAAGGTGGACTTCACCGCCGCCGAGGCCGCCGCGCTGAAGTTCCCGGATTATGCGCACGTGGCCAAGAATACGGCGGAATGGCTGGAGTGGTGGAACAAGAACATCGCCCGCTGAGCGAGGCCGACATGTCCTCCTCCGCAAGCTCCGGCGCCACCGCGCCGGCGGCGACAGCATCCCCGCCCGCACCGCGCGGGCGGGAGGGGCGGCGGCTCGCCCCCGCCTACGGCCTCACGGCGCCCGCGACGATCTACGTTCTGCTGGCGCTGATGGGGCCGTTGGCGCTGATGTTCCGCTATTCGCTGAACCGGTTCGTGCCGGGGCAGATGATGGTGGAGGCGCTGACGCTCGATAATTACGCGCGCTTCTTCGCCGACAGCTTCTATCAGGAGGTGCTGGGCACCACGCTCTGGATCTCCGCCCTCTCGACGCTCCTGTGCCTCGTGGCGGGCTTCCCGGTCGCCTACTTCCTCGTGCGGCAGGCGAGCGACAAATGGAAGGGGCGGCTCCTCCTCCTCATCGTGCTGCCGCTGCTCATGGGCAATGCGGTGCGCACCGCGGCGTGGATGGTCATCCTCGGCGACAAGGGGCTGTTCAACGCCGTCATCGGCGCCATCGGCCTCTCGCCGGTGAAGCTCATGTACACGCCCACCGCAGTCGTCATCGGCCTCGTCTCGGTGCTGCTGCCCTTCATGATCGTGACACTCCAGAGCGTCATCGAGGGCATCGACGCGAACCTGGAATCCGCCGCCCAGTCGCTCGGCGCCTCGCATCTCACCGTGCTGTGGCGCGTGGTGCTGCCGCTGGCCCTGCCGGGCATCCTCGCCGGCACCATGCTCTGCTTCATCCTCTCCATGAACGCCTATGCGACGCCGGTGCTCATCGGCGGGCCGAGCTTCCACATGATGGCGCCCACCGTCTACCAGCAGGTGGCGAAAGCCATGAACTGGCCGTTCGGCGCGGCGCTCGCCTTCGTGCTTATGGCCGTGACTTTGGTGCTCACCACCACCGCCAACGTTTTGGTGCAGCGCCGCTACCGGCGCTGGAGCGAGTGAGGGACCGATGGGACTTCTCGCCGTCAACCGCATCTATGCCGCCATCACCGCCCTGGTGCTCGCCTTCGTGGTGCTGCCGCTGGGCGCGGTGATCTGGGTCAGCTTCTTCGCCAACCGCATCCTCTCCTTCCCGGCCACGGGCTACACGCTGGACTGGTACGCCCGCGCGTGGGCGCTCGACTCCTTCCGCAACGGCTTCATCACCAGCGTGGAGACGGCGCTGGTGGCGGTGGCGATCTCGCTGGCGCTGGGCGTGCCGGCGAGCCTCGCGCTGGTGCGCTACCGCTTCCCCGGTCGCGATGCCATCCAGACGCTCCTGCTCTCGCCCATGGTGGTGCCGGGCATCGTCGGCGGCGCGGCACTGTTCATGGCCTTCATCGAGCTGGAGATCCTGCTCGACGTGGACATCTCCGGCACCCTGCCGGGCCTGTTCGTCGCCCACGGTCTCATCGCCTTGCCATGGACCGTGCGCCTCGTCACCGCCTCGCTGGTGGGCATGAGCCCCTCCTATGAGGAGGCGGCCCAATCGCTGGGGGCGGGGCGGCTCACCACCTTCTTCCGGGTGACGCTGCCCATCATCAAGCCAGGCATCGTGGCGGCGGCGCTGTTCTCCTTCGTCATCTCCTTCATCGATCTGGAGAAGTCGATCTTCCTCGTGGGGCCGGGGCGCACCACGCTGCAGATCGCGCTCGTCTCCTATCTCGAATGGAATCTGGATTCGACGGTGGCGGCGGTGGCCACCGTGCAGATCCTCATCATCGGCGTGCTGCTCCTGGTGTCGGACCGCTACGCCCGCCTCTCCCGCGCCTTCTGAGGAGCGTGCTCATGTCCGATGTCGTGCTGCAATCCATCGTCAAGCGCTACGACGCCATGACCGCCGTGGACCATGTGTCCCTCACCATCGGCGAGGGGGAACTCGTGGCGCTGCTCGGCCCCTCCGGCTGCGGCAAGACCACGACGCTGCGCATGGTGGGCGGCTTCATCCCCGTCACCGAGGGGCGCATCCTCGTGGGCGGACGCGACCTCACCCATCTGCCACCCAACAAGCGCAACATGGGCTTCGGCTTCCAAAATTACGCGCTGTTCCCGCACATGAGCGTCGCCGAGAACGTCGCCTTCGGGCTGGAGATGCGCAAGCTCCCCAAAGCCGAAATCGCCGGAAAGGTGAAGACGGCGCTCGACCGGGTGAAGCTCTCCCACCTCGCCGAGCGCCTGCCCAAGCAGCTCTCCGGCGGCCAGCAGCAGCGCGTGGCGCTGGCCCGCGCCCTGGTGATCGAGCCGGACGTTCTGCTTCTGGACGAACCGCTCTCCAACCTCGACGCGCAATTGCGCCACGAGATGAAGACCGAGATCCGCACCCTGCAGCAGCAGCTCGGCATCACCACCATCTTCGTCACCCATGACCAGGACGAAGCGCTGTCGGTGGCCGACCGCGTGGTTCTGATGCGCAACGGCAGGATCGAGCAGCAGGGCGCGCCGGACGATCTGTTCGGCCGGCCCGCCTCCCGCTTCGCCGCCGAGTTCATGGGCGTGACGAACCTCCTGCCCGGGGAGCTTGCAGGCGTCGGCCGCTTCCGGCTGGCGAGCGGCGAGGAGGTGCGCGTCGATCCGGCGGGTGTCTCCGGCGACCTCTCCCTCGCGGTGCGGCCGGAGCGGCTGGTGCTCGACGGCGCGGACGACGACCACAATGCCCTTCCCGCCGTGGTCGAACTCGCCACCTATCGCGGCCTCGTCATCGACTATCGCGTGGCCACCGCCTCCGGCCTCGTCCTCATCGCCCGCCGCCCCTCGCCCGCCGTGGGCGGCCCTGCCCCGCTCCAGCCCGGCCAGCCGGTGCGCGTCTCCTGGCATCCCGACGCCGGCACGCTGGTGGCAGCCTGAGCCTTCCCGAATTTTCGCGTCCCAATAAAGGGGGAAACCCGGTGTCCGATCTCCACGACAAGCTCATCGTCATCGACGGGCTCATCATCTCCGACTTCTCCCGTCCCGTCTTCGAGGACATGCGCAAGGGCGGCCTCACCGCCGCCAACTGCACCTGCTCCATCTGGGACAATTTCACCGAGACGATGCGCAACATCGCCAAGTGGAAGAAGGATTTTGCGGCGAATGCGGACCTCATCTCGCAGGTCTACACGACCGCCGACATCCTGAAGGCGAAGGAGGACGGCAAGACCGGCATCATCCTCGGCTGGCAGAACACCACGGCCATCGAGGATCATCTGGAATATCTCGAGCTGTTCCACGAGCTGGGCGTCCGCATCATCCAGATGACCTACAACACCCAGAACTGGGTGGGCTCCGGCTGCTACGAGAGCCGCGACAGCGGCCTGTCCGATTTCGGCCGCGACGTGGTAGCCGAGATGAACCGCCTCGGCATCCTCTGCGACCTCTCCCACGTCGGTCCGAAGACCTCGGAAGACACCATCCTGGCCTCGAAGCAGCGCGTCGCCTATTCCCACTGCCTCCCGGCGGGCCTCAAGGCGCACCCGCGCAACAAGACCGACGAGCAGTTGCGCTTCATCGCCGACAAGGGTGGCTTCATCGGCGTCACCATGTTCCCGCCCTTCCTGAAGAAGGGGCCGGCCTCCACCGTCGCGGACTATGTGGAGGCGATGGAATACGTGATCGACATTGCCGGCGAGGACATGGTGGGCGTCGGCACCGACTTCACCCAGGGCTACGGCAAGCCCTTCTTCGACTGGATCACCCACGACAAGGGCACCGGTCGCAAGCTCACCGACTTCGGCGAGGTCATCAATCCGGAAGGCTTCCGCGTGATCGGTGACTTCCCCAACCTCACCGCGGCGATGGAGAAGCGCGGCTGGTCCACGGGGCGCATCGAGAAGGTGATAGGTGGAAACTGGCTGCAATTGCTGAAGGATGTGTGGGGGAAGTGAGTCCCCCTGCTCCGGAGCGAGGTCCCGATGGCGAAGCCTGAAGTCGAGATCGACGTGGACGAGGCCACCGGCCGCTGGTTCGTGGACAAGATGCCCATGATCCTCGTGCCGCAGCACTTCTACAACAACAACCACTTCGCCATCGAGGCGGCACTGGGGGCGGAGGCGTTCGACGCCACGCTGGCGCCCGCCGGCCGGCTCTCGGCCTTTGTGTGGTGCGAGCGGCAGGCGCAGGTCTATGGCCTCGCCGGCGCGGACGTGTTCGCGCACTACATGAAGCGCCTGTCCCAGCGCGGCTGGGGGCGCTTTTCCATCCTCGCGCTCGCCCCGGCGGCGGGGACGGGGACAATCCGGCTCGATCATTCCTCCTTCGTCACCGAGGCGACGAAGGGGGCAGGCCGCAAGCTCTGCTACATGTTCGCGCCCTGGCTCGCCGGAGCGCTGGAATTCGTCTGCGAGCAGGCGGGCGCGCCGCGCCGGCTTGCGGCGCACGAAGTGCAGTGCGCCGCCGAGGGCTTCGACCATTGCCTGTTCGAGGTGACGCCAGCCCCGTGACCAGGAGGGCAGGCACAAAAAAGCCGGGCGGCGCGCATCTCGCGGCCGCCCGGCTCTTTACGTCGGATCAGTAGTTGATGGTGGTGCGCACGCCGAACACGGCGGCATTCTTGATGAGGGAGATGCCGAGCGGATCGTTGGGGTTCAGCAGGCCGCCACCCGGATTCCAGATGTACTGGAAATCGGGCTGGATGGTCCAGCCGGGCATCACCTGCGCCGAATAGGTCACTTCCAGCACCGTCTCGCTGCTGCGGATCGGGTAGTAGGCGCCGTTGTAGACGGCGGTGTAGAGGTCGGCCTGCTGGGCCGCGCTGGTCACCCGCGCATTGCCGAAGGCGACGCCGAACGCGTCGTCCTCGCGGCCCGGGACGAGGCCCTTGAAGGTGACGCCGCCGTCCCAGTAGAGGCCGATCTGGTTCTGCTCGCTCGGCGCCGCGGTGACGCGGCCGAACACGCTGATGCCCTTGTCCTTCGTGCCGGGCTTGCGCCAGATCATCTGGTCGATGATGGCGTAGAACGAATAGTCGCCCTGGATCTGCTTCGCCCAGCCGATGGAGGCGGGATTGGCCAGCGGCACGCCGAAGATGTCGTAGACCTGGCTGTCGAACGAGTTGGAATTGTACCAGCCGCCGACCTTCACGGTGCCCGGCAGCCAGGCCGCGTTCTCGCCCTTGTTGTAGCTGTAGCCGACTTCGCCGATGACGAACACGCCCTGATTGACGATGAAGTTCAGGCCGTACTTGTTCTCTTCCTGAGGGTCGCCGCAGCACGGCGCGGGATTGCCGTTGAACAGGCCGACGAGCACGGTCCAGTTCTCATCCGGCACCCACTTCACGCGCACGCCGGGGGTGGCCAGCGGATAGGCCGGACCTCCGCTCGGCAGGTCGGCGGCGAACAGGGCCGGCCATCCGAAGGTCGAGTTCAGGAACAGCGCGCCGTTGTCCGAGATGGCGAATTCCGAATCGGCGGAGAGCTGGCCGAAGCGGATGGAGGACTTGCCGTCGCCGAACGCCTGCTCGATGTACAGCTCGAACAGGCGGGTGGTGGAGAGGGCGTCCACATTGCTGACGCCCATGATGTTGCCGAGATACTGGCCGGAGAAGCCCGAGCCCTGGATCTGCAGCACGCTGGCGTGGAAGGTCGCGCCCTTCCAGTTGAACAGCTTGTCGAGGTCGGCATCGAGCGAGAACTGGAAGCGGCCGTTATAGGCGGTGCCGGTGCCGAGGCCGCCCTCGGTGTTGCGCCAGAGTTCGCCGATGTAGTTCACGCCGATCTTGATGCCGGCTTCCGCCAGCTTCGGACGGTAGCCGCCCCAGTCGCCGAGCCAGCCGAGCTGCGGGGCGATGGAGGGCTCGGCCTCCTCTTCCGCAGGCGCGGCCGCGGCAGGCGCCTTGGTTGCCACGTCGGCGGCGTGGGCGGTGCCGAGCATGGGCGCTGCGAGCAGCGCACCGGCGGCGACGCCGGCCAGAAGATAGCGGGCGAGAAGGGATCGCGTTCCGGCAAGGTCCCCGCGGCTGCCGCGGGCGGCGGTCCGAAACACGGTATCCAGCATCTCAAAGTCCCCCAATCGGTAGAAGGATCGCGACAGATGGCCCGAACTGCCTACCTCGCCGGCGCGACTACCATGTTACAGCGCGGCCTGCCGCAAGGCTGAAAAAGGCCCGCAAATCGCCGCTAACGGGCGGGATTGGGGGCGAGCGGCCACGCTTTGTCAATCAGGGAAGCGCTCTTATTGATATAGAATATCTCTAAACTGGCGGTACCAAGATGACGGGAATTTTTGGCACCATGCCGGAATAGCTGAGACTTCTCCGTCGATTATGTCGCCCGATTTTGTTACCGCCTATGTGGGCCGCCGGCCGGACGGGCCGGACGGGGCATGATGGTTCGGTGGCAGATGTGGTAACTATGCAACGCCACGTCGGCGACATGACGTGGGCCAGCCAGGGAGCGCGATGACCGACGCCACATTCCTGCTGCTCATCAATTGCGCGATCGGCCTGACCTTCGCGGCAGCCTTCCTCGGAACCAGCTGGCGGTCCTCCATCCGCCTCGGGCGCTGGTGTGCCGCGGCGTTCGTGTGCGCGGCCGCCACCGTCACCATCGAGGCGCTGGCCCGCGACATCCCTTCCGTCCGGCTCGCCTCCACCCTCTCGTTCGGCTCGTTGGTCGCCGCGCTGTTCTTCATCACGGCGGGGCTTCGGCGCCATTACCGGCCCGATTCGTCCCTCCGGTGGCTGGGCGCAGCGTGTGTCGGAGCGGTGGCGTTCAAAGCGCTCGTGGGGGTCGATCTGCCGCGTGGTGGCTGGGCGCAGGCGGTGACCTACCAATTGCCATTCGCGGCCATGACGGCGTTCGCCGCCGGCATCGTCCTGCGGCTCGCGCCCCGGCGAGCGGTGGATCTGGTGCTCGCCGCCGTGCTGGGGCTCTGCGCGCTGCAATTCGCCGCCAAGTCCGTGCTCATCCCGCTGAACGGGGCCGACAACGGCGTCCGGGATTATCTTCTGAGTTCCTATGCCCGCTATTCGCAGACCGCCGGCAGCATCCTGTCTCTCATGCTCGGCGTGGCGCTACTCGCCCTCGTCGTGACGGAGGTGATCGGCGAGGCCACCGGCCGGCTGGAGCGGGATGGCCTTTCAGGGGTCCTCACCCGGACCGCCTTCCTTGAGCGCGCGGAGAGGCTGGCGGAGAGCGCGCCGTCGGGAACGCGGGCCGGCCTGCTCATCTGCGACCTCGATCACTTCAAGTCGATCAACGACCGGTTCGGCCATCCGGCCGGCGACGAGGTGATCCGCCGGTTCGGCGCGCTGCTCGCCGCCTGCGCGGGCCCGCAGGATGTGTGCGGGCGCATCGGCGGCGAGGAATTCTGCCTGCTGCTGCCCGCCGCCGACGCCGAGTCCCTGGCCCGCATCGCCTCTTTGCTGAAGACCGGGGCGGAGCAGATGCGCTTCGCCTGGCTGCCGGAGGAGCGGCGGATCACCACCAGCCTCGGCGGCACGCTGGTCGCGCCCGGCGAACCCCTCGCCTCCGCCATCCGCCGCGCCGACGTCGCCCTCTATCAGGCCAAGGCGGACGGGCGGAACCGCTACCGGATGGCGGAACGCCCAGAGGCCGCCTGACCGAATTCCCCCAGCGCCGCCGCCCGGGCGAGAAGGCGCTTCGCCGACAGATAGGACGGCACCTCGATGAGGAGGTCACCGAGCCGCGCCCGGTCCTGCCCGGCCGCGCGGGCGGCCTCGAAGGCGGCGACGACCGCCTCCGCCTCGGTGACGTCTGTGGCGGAGGGGGTCATCACCGCGTTGATGAGGGGGATATGGCCGGGCTCCACCGCGCTCTTGGCGCTGTAGCCGAGCGCCCGGCCGGTGCGGGCATCGGCGGCGCAGCCGTCCGGGTCGGCGAAGGTGTAGGGGCAGTCGATGGAGAGCATCTTCGCCGCCCGGGCTTCCAGATGCAGGCGCTGGCGGGCATAGGCCAGTTCCACCGCCGCCCGGCTGCGCGGCGCGTCGAGGTCTTCCGCGAGATCCTCGGTGGAGCATAGGACGGCCGTCACGCGCGGGCTGGCGGTGGCGATGGCGTAGGTCTGCATGATGCCGCGCGCGGTCTCGATGTTGGGCACGATCTCGATGGCGCCCGGCGGCAGGCCGAGCCGCGCCTCGTGGCGGGTGATCTCCGCATCCAACGCGATGACCTGAGCGGGCTCGGCGATCTTCGGCAGATGGATGGCGTCCGGCCGCCCCTCGATCACGCCCGCGAGGTCGGCGACGCCGTCGCCCTCCAGCGGGTTGATGCGCACGCAGGCGACGATACCGGCCGCGCGCCACACCGCCATCACCTCGGCCGACATGGCCCGTGCCGAGGCCCGCAGCTCCGGCGGCGTGAAATCCTCCAGTTCCTGAATCAGCGCATCCGCACCGCAATGGGTCGCCGCCATGAGCGCGCCCTTGTCGCCACCCGGCGCGAACAGCCAGCTGCGCCTGAGCGCCGGCGGCCTGCGGGCGCCCGTTTGCGCGGGTGTCTTCTCTTGTGTCGCCGACATGGGTCTTCCTCTCCCGAGGCGGCGAGATGAGCCGGAACGCGCCCGGCGCACAAGAGGCTAGCGCGGGGCGACGTCAGGCTCCCGGATGCGCGCCCCGGAGCTTTTCGGCGAGGAAATCGACGAAGACGCGCACGCGGGCCGGCGTATTGGCGCCGCCGACGAACACCGCGTGGATGCTCTCGCGATCCTGCGGATTGAATTCCTCCAGCAACGGCACCAGCGCGCCGCTGGCAAATTCGCCGCGCGCATTGGCTTCATCGATGTGGAAATTGCCGACGCGGGTGATGCCCACGCCCTGCGCCGCGAGTTGCACCAGCGTCTCGCCATTGTTGGCGGTGATGTTGCCCTTCACCTCCAGCATGTAGTCGCGCCCGTCCTCCCGGAACGGCCAGCCCGGCTCGATGCGGCGGAAGCTGAAATCGAGGCAGTTGTGCCGGGCGAGGTCTGCCGGCACCTGGGGCGTGCCATGGCGCGCGAGATAGGCCGGGGATGCAATGACGGTGCGTCCCGTCTCGCCAAGCCGGCGGGCGGTCAAAGGGCTGTCGGCGAGGGGGCCGAAGCGGACGGCCACGTCCACCCGCCCACCGAGCACGTCGGCGATCTCGTCGCTCAGCTCCATCTCCACCTCGATGTCCGGATAGCGCGCCACGAATTCGCCGAGCAGGGGCACGATGACGAGGCGGCCATGGGCCATGGAGGCGCTGACGCGGATGCGGCCGCGCGGATTGGCCCGGTCGGCCAGCGCCGCCTCTGTCTCGTCAATGTCGGCGAGGATGCGCCGGGCGGCGCGGGCATAGGCCTCCCCCTCCTCGGTGAGGCGCAACTGGCGGGTCGTTCGCACCATGAGGCGGACACCGAGCCGTGCCTCGATCCGGGCCACCGTCCGGCTCACCGCCGAAGGGGTCAGGCCCAGCTCCCGGGCGGCGCCGGAGAGGCTCCCCGCGCACGCGACCTTGAGGAAGGCGGCCATCTCTCCGGTCCGGTCGGGGCGGTCCATTCGTGACTCCGGCGCACAGATTCTGGTCTCGGATGCTCTCTATTGCTGCACTGCAATGTCAACCATATTCCGGGACAACACGATTTGCCCCGGAGTTCCTCCCATGAAGATCAACCTGCCGCTGGTGGCGCTCGCCATCGGCGCCTTCGGCATCGGCGTCACAGAATTCTCGCCCATGGGAATGCTGCCGATCATCGCCACGGACCTCGGCGTCTCCATTCCCGCCGCCGGCCTGCTGGTGAGCGCCTATGCCTTCGGCGTGCTGGTCACCGCCCCCATCATGACGCTCGCCTTCGCCAGCATGCCCCGACGCCGTCTGCTGGTGCTCTCCATGGGCATCTTCACCGTGGGCAACCTCATCTCCGCCTTCGCCGACGGCTATTGGATGCTGCTCGCCGGCCGCATCGTCACCTCGTTCAATCACGGCGCCTTCTTCGGCGTCGGCGCGGTGGTGGCGGCGAGCGTGGTGCCGGCGGACAAGCGCGCCGGGGCAGTCGCCGCCATGTTCTCGGGCCTCACCATCGCTACCATCGGCGGCGTTCCGCTCGCCGCCTGGGTGGGCGAGGCCATCGGCTGGCGCGCGGCCTTCTTCGGCATCGCCGTCATCGGTGCCGTGGCCATGCTGGCGGTGCGCCTCTCCCTGCCCCCGCTAGAGGTGGAAGGCGAGAGCGACATGCGCTCGGAGCTGAAGGTGCTCATGCGCGGCCCGGTGCTCGCCGCGCTGCTGCTGACCGTGGTCAGCTCCAGCGCCATGTTCACGGTCTTCACCTATATCGCGCCCATCCTGCAGGTGGAGACCGGTGCCGCCTCCGGCTTCGTCACCGCCATGCTGGTGGTCTACGGGCTGGGTCTCGCGCTGGGCAACTGGCTCGGGGGGCGCTTCGCCGACCGCTCGCTGGACGGCACGCTCATCGGCTCGCTGACGGCGGTGGCGGTGCTGCTGGTGCTGTTCGTCCCCGGCATGCGCTCGCACATCGCCACGGTGCCGCTCGTCTTCCTCTGGGGCATCGCCAGCTTCGCCCTCGTGCCGCCGCTGCAGATGCGGGTGGTCCACGAGGCGGCGGAGGCGCCGCACCTCGCCTCGGCCATGAACATCGGCGCCTTCAACCTTGGCAATGCGCTGGGTGCCGCGCTGGGCGGCGCGGTGATCGACGCCGGGCTCGGCTATCCCGCCGTCTCCCTTGCCGGGGCAGGCACGGCCCTCGCCGGCCTCGTCTTTACCGTGCTGCTGCGGCGCGGCCGCCAGCGGACCGAAGCCGCGCCGGCCTGCGGCTGACGCCCGCCCTCCCGGCGGCGCGGCTCTCCAGCGGTGGCGGAATTCCGCCGCCGCCACGCCGCGGGTGGCGGAATTCCGCCGCCCCTCCCGCGGCGGGCGGAAAAAGTTTCAATGATTACTGAACGTTAATATAGATCCGCAGCTGCCGCATGGGTGGCATGCGCAGTGCAAAGGCTGGCGCATCCGAACCGGCACCAACGCCGGGATCTCTGGGAGACGCGCCGTGCTCAAAAAACTCCGCATCACCGCCACCCTTCTGTCCGCCGTCCTGATGTCCGCCGCTGCTGCGGGCGCGGCATCCGCGCAGGAGACGGTGCGGGTGGGCAACCTCAAGCTCGCCCATTTCGCCGGCGTCTCCTACATGAAGGAGATCGCGCCGAGCTGCGGCATCAACATCGACCTCAAGCTCTTCCCCAAGGGTCCGGACGTGATGCAGGCGATCCTCGCCGGCGAGCTGGACGTGGGCGCCACCGCCTCCGAGGCGGCCATCTCCGGCCGTGGCAACGGCGCGCCCATCTACATCGTCGGCGGCTTCGCCAGCGGCGGCGCGCGCCTCCTGGCGACGCCCGACAGCGGCATCAAGTCGGTGCCCGACATGAAGGGCAAGCGCGTGGGCGTCACCCGCGGCTCCATCCAGGAAGTTCTGCTGGCCGCCGAGCTGGGCAAGAACGGCATGTCCGCCAAGGACATCACCATCGTCTACCTCGGCTATCCCGACCTCAACCAGGCGCTCCTGCAGAAGCAGGTTGACGCCATCATGCAGACCGAGCCACAGTCGGCGCAGGCCATCGCCCGCGGCTTCGGCGTGGAGGTGCTGAAGCCCTACGACACGCCCATCGGCTCGCCCATCCGCACGCTGGTGATGAGCGAGAAGTTCTACAAGGAACACCCCGAGACGGCGAAGAAGCTGATGGACTGCTTCGTGAAGGCACAGAAGACCTTCATGAACGACCCCAAGGCCGCCGAGAAGTTCGTGACGCAGGACGTGTTCAAGGGCCAGCTCACCGGCGAGGAATTCCAGGAAGCCCTCGCCAACTCGCCCTACTCCCTCGACATGAGCGCCGACCACATCCAGAAGACCACGGACGTGATGGCCAAGTACGGCGTCGGCAAGATGTCCGCCCCCGCCAAGGCCGAGGACTGGGTGAAGCTCGACCTGCTGAATGCCGCCAAGTCCGCCAACGGCGTGAAGTGAGGGCGGCCCCATGAACATCTCGCGCTTCAAGGCGCTCGGCGAGGGGCTGCTCGTGCCCGTCGGCGTGCTCCTGATCTGGCAGATCGCCTGCTCCGCCGGCTGGGTGAACCCCATGGTGCTCCCCTCCCCCGCCGCCGTCGCGGCGCGCTGGTGGAGCTATCTCGCCCCGCTCGAACCGTTTGATCCGGCGACGGAAAGCCGGATCGCGTGGATCTTCTCCGGGGAGCTGATCCACGATTCCCTCGCCAGCCTGTCGCGGGTGGTGATGGGCTTCGTCGTCGGCGCGGGCCTCGCGCTGCCGCTGGGCCTGTTCATGGGCACGAGCGATTCCATCTATCGCTATGTCAATCCGCTGATGCAGGTGCTGCGGCCCATCCCGCCCATCGCCTACATCCCGCTGTCCATCCTGTGGTTCGGCCTCGGCAATGCGCCGGCGGTGTTCCTCATAGCCATCGGCGCCTTTTTCCCGGTGCTGATGAACACCATCGCCGGCGTGCGGCACGTGGACAGCATCTACATCCGCGCCGCCCGCAGCCTCGGCGCGAGCCGCCTAACCATCTTCCGGCGGGTGATCCTGCCGGCGGCGACGCCCTACATCCTCTCCGGCGCGCGCATCGGCATCGGCACCGCCTTCATCGTGGTGATCGTGGCCGAGATGATCGCGGTCAATAACGGCCTCGGCTTCCGCATCCTGGAGGCGCGAGAATATTTCTGGTCGGACAAGATCATCGCGGGAATGCTGACCATCGGCCTCATCGGACTCGCCATCGATCTCGCCGTCAGCCGCCTCAACAATCATCTGCTGCGCTGGCATCGCGGCCTGGAATCGTGAGGAACGCCATGTCCATCGCAACGTCCCTCGCATCCGTGCCCGCCCCCGCCGCCCTCGCGCACGCCGCGCAGCCCCACATCGTGGTGTCCGAGGTGGACAAGCGCTTCGTCATTCCGGGCGGCGAGATCGTCGCCCTGAAGGACATCGACCTCACCATCAACCAGGGCGAGTTCGTGTGCCTGCTCGGCCCCTCGGGCTGCGGCAAGTCCACTCTCCTGAACGCCATCGCCGGCTTCTCGGCCCCCACCACCGGCACCATCACGGTGGACGGCCGCGCGGTGAAGGATCCGGGGCCCGACCGGGGCATGGTGTTCCAGGAATACGCCCTGTTCCCGTGGATGACGGTGGCGCAGAACATCGCCTTCGGACTCGAGATCAAGGGCATGAGCCGCGCCCAGATCGAGCCCAAGGTGAACGAGCTGCTCGCCATGCTGAAACTCGCGGAGTTCCGCGACCGCTTCCCGAAGGACCTCTCCGGCGGCATGCGCCAGCGCGTGGCCATCGCCCGCGTTCTGGCGCTCGACAGCCCGGTGATGCTGATGGACGAACCCTTCGGTGCGCTCGACGCCCTCACCCGCCGCTCGCTGCAGGATGAACTCATCCGCATCTGGTCGGCGACGGGCAAGACCATCGTGTTCGTAACCCACTCCATCGAGGAGTCCATCTATCTGGCGGACCGCATCGTCGTGCTCACCTACCGGCCGGGCACCATCAAGCGGGACATCAGGGTGGAGCTGCCGCGCCCGCGGGATTCTGCCTCCACCGTCTTCAACGAGCTGAAGAGGGAATTGTCCGCGCTCGTCACCGCCGAGCAGCACCGCTTCGAGGAGGTCGAGGTCAAAGGCTTGACCACCGACTGAGGGCGGACCAGCATCCGGCCTCCATGGCCGGGCCGCCAAAGGCCCGGCCGCACCACCTTGAGGACGCAGGATATTCATGCGAGCGAACCGCATCACGGCCCTCGGCGCCGTGCTGTCCGCCGTGCTGGCGGCGGCTGCGGTTTTCGCCGTTCTCGAAGCCGGCGAGATGGCCGAGGCGCGGGTGGGTGAGCGCCTCGCCTCCGATGCGCGCCACCGGGCGGAGATCTATGCCCAGAGCCTCGAAGGCGCCATCGAGCGGTTCGGCTATTTGCCCGCCGCCGCCGCCCTCGATGAAAACGTGAAGCGCCTCCTGGCGATGCCGGCGGATGGCGAACAGGTGGCGCGGGTGAATGCGTATCTCGAAACGCTGAACCGCGCCGCCGGCGGCACCGTGCTCTATCTGCTGGCGCCGGGCGGCATGACGATTGCCGCCTCCAACTGGAACACGCCGGAAACCTACGTGGGCACCGATTTCAGCTATCGCCCCTATTTCACCGAGGCCATGGACGGCCGCACCGGCCGCTTCTACGCGGTGGGCACGCTCACCGGCGTGCCCGGCTATTTCATCAGCGCGCCGGTCATGGTGGAGGGCAAGGTCGCGGGCGTGGTGGCAACCAAGGTCAATCTCGATCCGCTGGAGGCCGTCTGGCACGAGGCCGCCGATACCGTGCTGGTGGCGGACGAGCACGGCATCGTCTTCCTCGCCTCGGACCCGAAGTTCAAGTTCCGCGCGCTTCGGCCCGTCGACGCCACCGCCGCCGCCGAAATCGCCAAGACCCGCCAGTACGGCCACAAGTCCTATCCCTTGCTGCGTATGGGGAAAGGCGAGGACGAAGGCGGCCTCAAGGTGCTGTCGGGCTCGGACATCAGCCCCGCCGGCCTCGTCCTCCGCGACGAGAAGGAGCTGCCCACCTACGACTGGCGCCTGCTGCTGTTCACCGATGCCGCCCCCGTGGTGCTGGCCGGGCGCTCGGCCCGCATCGGGATGACGCTGGCGCTGGTCATCCTCGGCCTTGTCGGGCTCTATTGGCGCCAGCATCTCAAGCGCGCCCGCGAAACCCTCGCCGCCCAGGCGGCGCTCGCGGCCGCCCATCGGGAGCTGGAGGGCAAGGTGGCGGAACGCACCGCCGACCTCTCCGCCGCCAACACCCGCCTCGCCGCCGAGATCGAGGAGCGGCGCCGTGCCGAGACCGACCTTCGCGCCGCACAGGACGAGCTGGTGCAGGCCGCCAAGATGGCGACCCTCGGCCAGATGGCGGCCGGCGTGACCCACGAGCTGAACCAGCCCCTCACCGCGCTCCGGGCGCTCGCCGACAACACCGCCAAGCTGCTCCAGCACGGCCGCGAAGAAGACGCGGAGGCGAACCTCGCCCGCATCGCCGCGCTGGTAGACCGCCTGGGCAAGATAACCGGCCAGTTGCGCGCGTTCGCCCGCCGCACCTCCAGCGAGAAGGGGCCGGTGGATGCCGCCGCGGTGCTGGCGGAAAGCCTCGCCATCCTCGCGCCGCGCCTGCGGGCATCGGGCGCGCGCGTCGTCAGCGCCCTGGACCCCGACGCCACGCAGGTGATGTTCGAGCCCATCCGCCTCAGCCAGGTTCTGGTGAACCTCGTGGGCAATGCCCTCGACGCGGTGAAGGGGCGGCCGGACGCGGCGGTCCGCATCCTCTCGCATCGGGAGGGCGGCCGCATCGTCCTTACGGTGGAGGACAATGGGCCGGGCCTCGCCGAGGGGGCGGCGGAACGCATCTTCGACCCCTTTTTCACCACCAAGCCGGCCGGCGAGGGGCTGGGGCTCGGCCTGCCCATCTCGCTCGCCATCGCTCGCGATTTCGGCGCTACCCTTTCCGCCCGCACCCGGCCAGAAGGTGGCACCGCCTTCGATCTCGTGATGGACGCCGCCGAGGCCGAACCACACCTGACCATTCCCGCGGAGCCGCTGCGCCATGTTTCCTGAACGCGCCCTCTCCGCCGAGGCCCCCCGCCACGCCAGCCGCCCCCGCGTGCTGCTGGTGGACGACGAGGAGATGATCCGCCTCTCCATCGAGCAGACCTTGGACCTCGCCGGCATCGATGTGGCCTCGTTCGCCAGCGCCGAGGACGCCCTGCCGGCCATCGGCCGGGATTATCCCGGCATCGTCGTCACCGACGTGCGCCTGCCCGCGCGGGACGGGCTGGAGCTTCTGGCGGATATCCGCCGGCGCGATCCAGAGCTGCCGGTGGTGCTCATCACCGGCCATGGCGACGTGGCGATGGCCGTCAGCGCCATGCGCGAGGGCGCTTACGATTTCATTGAGAAGCCGTTTGTCAGCGATGCCTTCGTGGAGGTGGTGAAGCGCGCGCTGGAGAAGCGCGCCCTCGTGCTGGAGAACCGCCGCCTGCGCACGGCACTGGACCGGGGCGATGCCATCGAGCGTCATCTCGTCGGCCAGTCCGCGGCCATGCGTCGGCTGCGGGACGACGTGGCCCAGCTCGCTTCCACCAGTGCCGACGTGCTGGTGTTGGGCGAGACCGGGGCGGGCAAGGAGCAGGTCGCCCGCGCCTTGCACGAGGGCGGCGCGCGGCGCGACAAGGCCTTCGTGGCCGTCAATTGCGGCGCCATCCCCGAAAGCATGTTCGAGAGCGAGATGTTCGGCCACGAGGCCGGCGCCTTCACCGGGGCGGGCAAGCGGCGCATCGGCAAGATCGAGCACGCCTCCGGCGGCACGCTCTTCCTCGACGAGGTGGAGAGCATGCCCCTCGCCATGCAGGTGAAGCTGCTGCGGGTGCTGCAGGACCGGCGCATCGAGCGCCTCGGCTCCAACACGCCGGTGCCGGTGGACCTGCGCGTCATCGCCGCCACCAAGGAGGACCTCGGCGCGCTCGCCGATGCCGGACGCTTCCGGAAGGACCTGTTCTTCCGCCTCGACGTGGTGAAGCTCGCCCTTCCGCCGTTGCGGGAGCGGCGCGAGGACATCCCACTCCTCTTTGAGCTGTTCCTGGTGCAGGCGGCAGTGAAGTACCAGCGGCCGGTGGTGGAGGTTCCTCCCTCCTTGCGACGCGCCCTGATGCTCGCCGACTGGCCGGGCAACGTGCGCGAGCTTAAGAATGCCGCCGAGCGCCACATGCTCGGCTTCCTCGCGCCGGATTTCACGGGCGGCGCCGCGGCCGCGCCGAGCCTCAACGAATTGCTGGACCGGGTGGAACGCCTCGTCATAGAGGATGCGCTGAAAGCTTCCGGCCACCGCATCTCCGCCGCCGCCCTCGCCCTCAACATTCCGCGCAAGACCCTGCACGACCGCATGAAGCGGCTGGGCCTCACCACCACCGACTGACACATCCGGACCGTCATGACTGCTATCGCCCCCGCCGAGGCCCTCCTCTGGCCGCCGCTTGTCATCGCCAACGCACCCAACGGCGCCACCCGCACCAAGGCGGACCACCCGGCCCTGCCCATGACCGCGGCGGAGCTGGCGCGCAACGCGGCGGAGATCGTCGAGGCAGGGTCCGCGCTCATCCACATCCATGTACGCGACACCGAGGGCCGCCATCTCTTGGATGCGGATGCCTATCGCGCGGCCACCGCCGCCATTCGCCGGGAGGTGGGCGACCGGCTGGTCGTGCAGGCCACCTCGGAAGCGGCCGGGCGCTACACCGCGCCGGAGCAGATTGCGGTGGTGCGCGCCCTGCGGCCGGAGGCGGTCTCCCTCGCCTTGCGGGAGATCATCCCCGATGAGGCGCACGAAGCCGCCGCCGCCGACTTCTTCGCCTGGCTGCGGCGCGAGCGCGTCCTGGTGCAGATCATCCTTTATTCGGCGGAAGAGGTGCTGCGCTATCACGCGCTGAAGGGGCGCGGCGTGCTGGGCGAGGGCGAGGATTTCCCCCTCTTCGTGCTCGGCCGCTACACCAGCGGACAGGTGTCGACGCCGGCCGATCTCGTACCCTTCCTCGCCGCCGGCACGCCGCCCCGCCTGTGGGCCATGTGCGCCTTCGGGCCGAAGGAAAACGCCTGCGCCACCGTCGCCGCCGGCCTCGGCGGCCATGTGCGGGTCGGCTTCGAGAACAATCTTTTCGCGCCGGACGGCACGGTGGCGGAGAACAATGCCGCGCAGGTGCGGCGCGCGGCAGAAGGCGCACGGCTGCTCAACCGCCCGCTCGCCACCGCCGACACGCTGCGCGGGCTCTACGCGGCCTGAGGGCGTTCGCGCCGGACGCAAAGTTGATCTAGAACGGCGGTGCTTCTCCCGCTGGGCGTGCCACCAACATGGATGAGTCCACCGTCATCACCTGGGCGCTTTTCGCCGCCCATCTGACCCTCCAGATCATCTTCATCGTCCGCGCCCTGCTTCGACCGCACCGCGAGCCGTCCTCGCGCATGGCCTGGGTGCTGGTGATCGCCCTGGCGCCGGTGGTGGGCGTCGTGGCCTACATCCTGTTCGGCGAGGTGAACCTGGGGCGCAAGGCGGTGGAGCGGTTGCGCGCGGCGGTGGCGGAGCTGCCGCCGGCCGAGGGCGTCGCCGGTCCTTCCGCGGAAGCGCAGATCGCCGAGCGCCATGTCCCGCTGTTCCGCGTCGGCCAGTCGGTGAACCATTTCCTGCCGGTGGCGGGAAACCGGGCCGAGCTGCTGCCGGATTCCGCCGCCGCCATCGCCTCCATGGTCAAGGACATCGACGCCGCCCGCTCGAGCGTCCATGTGCTCTTCTATATCTGGCTCGATGACGCGAGCGGCCGGTCGGTGATGGAGGCGCTGAAGCGCGCGGCGGCAAGGGGCGTCATCTGCCGGGCCATGGCGGACGATCTCGGTTCGCGCGCGCTCATCCGCTCGCCCCTGTGGCGCGACATGGCGGCGGCGGGGGTGCATCTCGCGACGGCCCTGCCCATCGGCAACCCGCTGCTGCGCCCGTTCAAGGGGCGCATCGACATGCGCAACCACCGCAAGATCGTGGTGATCGACAACCGCATCACCTATTGCGGCAGCCAGAACTGCGCCGATGCCGCCTTCGCCGTGAAGGCGAAGTTCGCCCCTTGGGTGGACGTGATGGCCCGCTTCGAAGGCCCAGTGGTGCGGCAGAACCAGCATCTTTTCGCCAGCAACTGGATGGCGCAGGTGGAGGAAGACCTCGCTCCCCTCTTCACCGAGCCCCTGCCGCCGCCGCAGCACGGCTTCGTGGCGCAGGTGATCGGCACCGGCGCCGGGGTGCGCTACTCGGCCATGCCGGAGACCTTCGTCGCCTTGATGAACGCGGCCCGGCGCGAACTCGTCATCACTACGCCCTATTACGTGCCGGACGAGCCCCTGCAGGCTGCGCTCTGCTCCGCCGCCCGGCGCGGGGTGGCCACCACCATCGTGTTCCCCAAGCGCAACGACAGCTGGATCGTCGCCGCCGCCAGCCGCAGCTATTACAGCGAGCTGCTGGAAGCGGGCGTGGAGATCCGCGAATATGTCGGCGGCCTGCTGCACGCCAAGACGCTGACCCTCGACGGCGAGATCACGCTGATCGGCTCCGCCAACATCGACCGCCGCAGCTTCGAGCTGAATGCGGAGAACAACATCCTCCTCTGCGACGGCGCCTTCACCCACGCCATGCGGGCGCGCCAGCAGGTGTTCCTCGATGCCGCGACGCTGGTAACGCAGGACGACGCCGACGCCTTCAGCGCGCCGCGCCGCCTGTGGAACAACACCATCGCCATGCTTGGGCCGGTGCTCTAGCCGCCTGCCCGATTACGCGCCGCCCACTTTTTAGGCGGCCGCGGACGAAATCAGAGCAGGTCGGACGACGCCTGCCGCCCGCCATGGGCCGCGACGATTTTCTTCATGGCCTCAATGAATTGCCGGCGCTCCTCGGGCGCGAGCATCTCCACCGTCACCGCATGGGCGCGGCGCGCGGCGGCCTCCATCTCCTCCAGCATGCGACGGCCCTCATCGGTCAGCGAGCAGCTTTGCGAGCGCCGATCCGTGGCCGAGGTGCCGCGCCGCACCAGGCCCCGCGCCTCAAGGCGCTTCAAGGCTCCGGTGGTGGTGGTGCGATCCAGCGCGACGATGCGTGAAAGGGTGGTCTGGTCGGCCTCCTCCCGCCCCGCCAGCGCCGACAGGAGGCTGTACTGCACGGGCGTTACGCCGAACGGGGCACACAGCTCAGAAAACAGGCTGACGTGGATCTGGTGCACCCGTCTCGCAAGGAAGCCGGGGCGGTCGGACAGCGGCCATTCCGCATCGGCGACGACCTCGGGTTCAACGTTGGAGCCCTTTGAATCTTTACGCGATCTCGTCACGACCATCCCCTCTGGCGCCCGGCGCCGATCTCGAAAAATTGATCCAAATCAAAACTGGCACGCCCCCTGCATTTGAAAAATGCGACGTATGCTTCGCTTTTCCAAAAGCGGTCCCAACGACCGCACGCAGGAACGGAGACCCCTGATGGCTGAACCCGCCGGCTACGATATCCTCCTCAAGGGCGGACATGTCATCTGCCCTGCCAACGGCATCGACGGCATCCGCGACGTGGCCGTCCGCGACGGACGCATCGCCGCCGTGGAGGAGACGATCCTCCCCTCCAGCGCCACCGAGACCATCGACGTCTCCGGCAAGCTGGTGCTGCCGGGCATGATCGACACCCACGGCCATATCTACCAGTACGTGACCGGGCGCTTCGGCCTGAACCCGGATATGGTGGGCGTGCATTCCGGCGTCACCACCGTGATCGACCAGGGCGGCCCCTCCTGCATGACTCTGCCGGGCTTCCGCAAGTTCATCGCCGAACCGTCCGACACGCGCATCTATGCCTTCCTCTCGGCCTATCTCGTGGGCGGCCTCGAAGGCCATTACTACCCCAACCTCTACAGCCCGGACTGCGTGGACATCGACGCCACCGTGCGCTCCGCCGTCGCCAACCGCGACCTCGTGCGCGGGATCAAGGGCCATGCGGAGATCGGCGGCTTCGCCCGCTGGGGCATCAAGGTGATGGAGATGGCGGCGGAGATCGCCCGCCGGGCCGAAATCCCGCTCTACGTCCATTTCGGAACGCTCTGGGGCTTGCCGGAAAGCGGCGCCAACGGCGAGGATGCCGACACGATCCTCGAGCGGGTCATCCCGCTGCTGAAGGAGGGCGATGTGCTGGCCCATCCCTTCACCCGCCATCCCGGCGGCTTCGTGAACCAGAAGGGCGAAGTGCACCACGTCATCCAGGCGGCCCTCGACCGCGGCCTGAAGGTGGATGTGGGCCACGGCAGCCACTTCTCTTACCGGCTCGCGAAGAAGGCCATCGCCGCCGGCGTCGTGCCGCACACGCTGGGCGCCGACATGCACGGCTACAACACCCATGTCCCCGCCCCCGCCGGCACGCCGGAGGAGCACTATGACGACGAGAACCACCCCTTCAAGGGGCAGGCCCGCTTCAGCCTCACCCAGGCCATGAGCTCCATGATGGCGCTCGGCCTCTCGCTGGAGCAGGTGGTGCCCATGGTCACCATCAACCCGGCGAAGATGATCGGCCTCACCGACCGGGTCGGCTCGCTCACCGTGGGCTATGCGGCCGACGTCTCGGTGCTGGACGACCATCGCGGCCGCTTCCTGCTGCGCGACAACGAAGACACGAAAGTGGTGGCCGAGCGCCTGCTCACCCCCGCCTTCTGCCTGCGCGCCGGCAAGAAGTTCGATGCCGACGCCGTCATCCTGCCCCGGGCGGTGGCGGCGTGAGCCCGGCATCCGCAACGGTGCGGCCGGCCCCGCAGGAGGTCTGGGACACCCTGTCCCAGGCCGAGCGGGATGCGGCCTACAATAACAATGCCGCGGTGAAGGACAGCGCGGCATGGGTGGAGGCGCGCGACAAGGCGGCCCCGCGCTTCCGCGCCGCCACGCCCGGCCATCTGGACGTTCCCTATGGCTCCGGCGCCCGGCAGAAGCTGGACATCTATCCCGGCACGCCGGGCGCGCCCTGCCTCGTCTTCATTCATGGCGGCTACTGGCAGCGCAACAGCCGCGAAGTCTTCGCCCATTATGCGGAGGGTCTCCTCGCCCACGGCTGGTCCGTGGCGATGCCCAGCTACACGCTGGCGCCGCAGGCGCGCCTCGGCGCGATCATCGCCGAGATGGGCGCGGCGCTGGACCTCATCGCCAAGGACGGCCCGCAGTATGGCCTCACCGGCCCGGTGGTTCTCTCCGGCTGGTCGGCCGGTGCACAGCTGGCGGTGATGCAACTGGACCATCCCGCCGTCGCCGCCGGCCTTGCCATCTCCGGCGTCTATGAGCTGGCGCCGCTGCGCGACACCTTTCTGAACGGCGCGCTGGACCTGACGGACCCCGAAATCGCCGCCTGCTCGCCGCTGCGCCATGCCCCGTCGCCGAAGCCGCTGGCCATCGCCTACGGCACGGCGGAAGTGCCGGCGTTGGTGCATGATTCCCGCGCGCTGGCGGCAAAGCGCGTGGCCGCCCATGCGCCGGGTGCGCTGCTGCCCATCCTCGGCGCCAACCACTTCTCCATCCTGGACGAGCTGCGCCGCCCCGACGGTCTTCTGGTGCGCGCCGCGCTCGACCTGATGCCGGGAGCCCACGCATGAGCGAGCCGCGCACGAAAGAGGGCGTTGGCGCCCGTCTTCCCCGCAAGGAAGACGACCGGCTGATGCGCGGGCGCGGCCAGTTCATCGCCGACATCCGCCTCGCCGGGATGCAGGACGTGGCCTTCGTGCGCAGCCCGCTGGCGCATGCACGCATCCGCGCCATCCATGTGCCGGAGGACCTGAAGGGGCGCGTCTTCACCGCCGCCGACCTCGACGGGGTGAAGCCCATCCGCGCCGTCTCCGGCCTGCCCGGCTTCAAGGTGTCCGAGCAGCCGGTGCTCGCCACCGGCAAGGTGCGGCAGGTGGGCGAGCTCATCGCCATGTGCGTCGCCGACACCCGCGCCGAGGCCGAGGACATGGCCGCCCGCGTGGAACTCGACCTCGAAGAGCTGCCCGCCCTCCACGACATGCTGGAGGCGAGAAAGCCCGGCGCGGCGCTGGTGCATGAGCACTGGGGCGACAACGTCTTCCTCGAAAGCCCCGTGAACATCAACATCGAGGCCGCGTTCGACGCGCCGGTGAAGATCTCGCGCACCATCTCCACCGCCCGCCAGTGCATGGCGCCCATCGAGGGGCGTGGCACCGTGGTGCATTTCGATCACCGCACCGACCAGCTGGTGGTGCACACCGCCAGCCAGATGCCACACATCGTGCGCTCGGGCCTCTCCGAATGCCTGGGGCTGGAAGAGGGCCAGGTCCGCATCATCTCGCCGGATGTGGGCGGCGGCTTCGGCTACAAGGCCATCCTGCTGACGGAAGACGTCTGCCTCGGCTGGCTCGCGCGGAAGATCGGCCGGCCGGTGCGCTGGCTGGAGGACCGCCGCGAGCACCTGACCGCGAGCGCGAACTGCCGCGAGCACCATTACGAGATTACGCTCTATGCCGAGCGCGACGGCACGCTGCGCGGCATCGATTGCGAGGCGAGCGTGGATAGCGGCGCCTATTCCGCCTATCCCTTCTCCGCGTGCCTCGAGGCCGCGCAGGTGGCGAGCATCCTGCCCGGCCCCTATGATTTCCCCGCCTATCGCTGCCGCACCTGGTCGGTCGCCACCAACAAGTGCCCGATCCTGCCCTATCGCGGCGTGGCCCGCACCGGCGTGTGCTTCGCGCTGGAAGTGGCGCTGGACGCGCTCGCCGCGGAACTCGGCCTCGCCCCCGAAGTGGTGCGGCTGAAGAACCTCGTGCGGCCGGAACAGATGCCGTTCGACAACATCACCAACAAGCATTTCGACAGCGGCAATTATCCGGAAGCGCTGCGGCAGGCGCTCGACGCGATCAAGGTCGATGCGGTGCGCATGCGCCAGCTCGCGGGGGAGCCGGACGGCCGCCGCATCGGCCTTGGCCTCTCCATCTATTGCGAGCAGGCGGCGCACGGCACCTCGGTCTATTCCGGCTGGGGCATTCCCATGGTCCCCGGCCACGAGCAGGCCGGCGCGCGCCTGACGCCGGATGGCGGGTTGGAACTGCGCATCGGCGCCCATTCCCACGGCCAGGGGCTGGAGACGACGCTGGCGCAGGTGGCGCACGAAATCCTTGGAATGCCCGTCGCCCGCACCCGCCTCGTGCATGGCGACACGGCCATGACACCCTATTCCACCGGCAGCTGGGGCTCGCGCGTGATGGTGATGGCCGGCGGCGCCGTGGCGACCGCCTGCACCGAGCTTTCTGACCGCATCCGCCGCATCGGTGCGCACATGCTGCAGGCGCGGCCGGAGGACGTGCGGCTCGAAGCCGGGCGCGTCATCGGGCCTTCAGGCGACGTGACCATCCAGCAGGTGGCCCACACCTGGTATCGCCGCCCGCAGGATCTGCCGGCGGACGTGGACCCGCATGGCCTCGAAGTCACCGCCGGCTACAAGCCGGTGCGCGACAGCGGCACCTTCAGCTACGCCGCCCATGCGGTGGTCGTCGCTGTGGACCCGGACCTCGGCGAGGTGGAAATCCTCGACTACGCCATCGTTGAAGATGGCGGCACGCTGGTGAACCCCATGGTGGTGGACGGCCAGATCATCGGCGGCCTCGCCCAGGGCATCGGCACCGCGCTCTACGAAGAGATGGCGTTCGACGCCTCCGGCCAGCCGCTGGCCTCGACGCTGGCGGACTATCTGCTGCCCGGCGCGCCGGAAGTGCCCATGCCCTTCATCGGCCACATGGAAACGCCCTCGCCCTACACCAAGTTCGGCGTGAAGGGCATCGGCGAGGGCGGGGCCATCGCGCCGCCCGCCGCCATCGCCAACGCCATCAACGACGCGCTGCGCCCGCTGGGCGCGGAGATGCTGCGCTCCCCCGTGACGCCCCGGCGCATCATGGAGCAGGTGCTGGCGGTGCGCGCCGGCGAAAGGAGCGCGGCATGAAGCCCGCTCCCTTCCGCATCGAGCGCCCGCGCACCATCGCCGACGCCGTCGCGCTCCTCGTCTCCGGCGGGGACGGCGCGAAGGTGATGGCCGGCGGCCAGTCGCTCGGCCCCATGCTCAACCTGCGGCTCGCGACGCCCGATCTCATCGTTGATCTGTCCGGCATCGACGAACTTCGCACCGTGCGCGAAGAGGCCGGGCACATGGTCTACGGAGCCCTCGTCACCCACGCCGACGTGGAGGACGGTCGCGCCCCGGACGTGGGAACGAACATCCTACGCCGCGTGGCCGGCGGCATCGCCTATCGCGCCGTGCGCAACCGCGGCACCATGGGCGGCAGCCTCGCCCATGCCGACCCGGCCGCCGACTGGGTGAACGCCCTGTCTGTGCTCGGCGCTGAAGTCGAGATCGCCGGCCCGGCTGGCACGAGGCGCCTCCCCCTGAGCACCTTCCTCGCCGGGGCTCTGGCGACGGCGCTGGAGCCGGGCGAAATCCTCGTCGGCGTGCGCGTGCCGAAGGTGCCCGCCACCGGCCGCTTCGGATACGTGAAGCACTGCCGCAAGGTGGGCGAATTCGCCCATGCCATCGGCGCCGTGCTCATCGATCCCGCCGCCGGCACGGGCCGTGCGCTGATGGGCGCCATCGACGCGCCGCCCCTCGTCTTCGCCGATGCTGCGCCACTCTTCGGCGGCCGCATCGATGCCGGTTTTGCCGCCCGCTTCGACGCCCCCGCCGCCGACGCGGCCCTCGCCGCCGCCGGACTGACGGACGCGGTGGATCGCCACGTCCATGTGGAAGTGCTGCGCCGCGCCGCCGCGCAGGCCGCCAGCCTGTTCACCGACACGCGGAGCGCCGCATGACCGCTTCGCCAAGGCCCGAGACCACCGCCATGGGCGCGTCCCGCATGATTTCGCTGACCCTCAACGGCCGTCCCGTGACCGCCGAGGCGGAGGGGCGGACCAACCTCGCCGATTTCGTCCGCGACACGCTGGACCTCACCGGGACCCATATCGGCTGCGAGCACGGCGTGTGCGGCGCCTGCACCATTCTCGTGGATGGCGAGCCGGCGCGCGCCTGCCTCTCCTTTGCCGGCGCCTGCCAGGGCGCGGATGTCGTCACCATCGAGGGGCTGGACGACGATCCCGTCACCGCCGAGCTGCGCGCCGCCTTCAATCGCGAGCACGCGCTCCAGTGCGGCTTCTGCACGCCCGGCATGCTGGTGTCGGCCCGCGACCTCGTGCTGCGCCTGCCGGAAGCGGACGAGACGCGCATCCGCCTCGGCCTCGCCGGAAACCTCTGCCGCTGCACCGGCTATGCGGGCATCGTGAAGGCGGTTGCTTCCGTCATCGCCGCGCGCCGCGCACAGGGCATCGGCCCGATGACCGCCGAGCGCCGCCTTGGCCCGGTTGGCGCGCGGACGGGGGGAGTTGTTTCCGTTGCGCTGCCCGCTGCCGTCGCCGCCGCTGCGGTTCCCTCCGTCACCACCTCTCTCGCCGAGGATTTCACCCCCGCCCACAGCTTCGAGCAGAGCTTCGAGGTACCCTTCCCGCCGACCGAGGTGTTCGCCTTCTTCAGCCGCATCGAGGAGGTTGCCGCGTGCCTGCCCGGCGCCGTCATCGATGCCATGCCTTCGCCGGACAACGTGCAGGGCGGCATGCGGGTCAAGCTCGGCCCCATCGCCACCACCTTCCGCGGCAGCGCCCGCATCGGCCGCGACGAGGCGGCCCGGAGCGGCACCATCCATGGCGCGGGCGCCGACGGCCGCTCGCGCACGGAAGGCCTCATCCGCTATCGCGTGACGGACGGCACCGCACCCGCGACGGCCCGCGTGGCGTTGGATGTGGGCTACACGCTGAAGGGGCCGCTCGCCCAGTTCGGCCGCCCCGGCCTCGTGCGCGAGGTGGCGGGCCGCCTCATCGCCGAGTTCGCGGCGAACCTCGAAGCGCGCCTTTCCGGGAGCGAGACCCCACCCGCCGAGGCGCGCGGCCTCGATCCGCTGAAGCTTCTCATCTCCCTCATTTCCGACCGCATCGGCCGCCTGTGGCGCCGTGGCGGCCCATCCGCTTGACCCTGACTGCCCTTCGAGACTGGAGACCATCCATGTTGATGTCACGCCGCACCACGCTCGCCGCCCTCGCCTTCAGCCTCCTTGCCGGCACGGCCTTCGCGGCCGACACCATCAAGATCGGCGTCAATGAGCCCCTCACCGGCGCCTTCGCGGCGTCCGGCACCTATGTGGTGAATGGCGCCAAGATCGCCGCCGACGAGATCAACGCCAAGGGCGGCATCCTCGGCAAGAAGGTCGAACTGGTCATCGAGGATAACAAGAGCAACCCGACCGAGGCCGCCTCGGTGGCAGAAAAGCTCATCACCTCCGACAAGGTGCCGGTGCTGATGGGCGCGTGGGGCTCCTCGCTGACGCTGGCCACCATGCCGAAGCTGGAAGAGTATTCCGTGCCGATGCTGGTGGAGACCTCCTCTTCCGGCAAGATCACCACCTCCGGCAACCCCTTCATCTTCCGCATCTCGCCGCCCTCCTCCGTCGAGGCCGAGGCGTTCGAGCCCAGCGTCAAGAAGCTCGGCCTGAAGAAGGTGGATTTCCTCGTCATCAACAACGACTGGGGCCGCGGCGCTGCCGCCGACTTCTCCAAGATGCTGAAGGCCAACGGCGTCGAGGTCGGCCTCGTCGAGACCATGGACCAGTCGGCGCAGGACATGAGCGCCCAGCTCGCCAAGCTGAAGGCCTCCGACGCCGACACCATCATGGTGACGAGCGCCGTGGACCAGCTCACCCTCCTGTTCAAGCAGATGGCGGCGCTCGGCCTCAAGAAGCGCATCATCACCACCGGCGGCTCGCAGAACCCGGACCAGATCATCGCCCAGGCCGGCGCGGCGGCGGACGGCACCATGCACCTCACCACCTTCCTCCCCTGGTGGCCGGAGAAGACCCCCAACCCCGAGGCCACCGCCTACTTCCTCAACGAATGGAAGAAGCGCGGCTTCGACTTCGCCGGCGCCACCGAGAGCTTCCGTGGCTATGACGGCATCCGCACGGTCGCGGCCGCCATCGCGGCCGGCGGCGGCACCGACCCCGCCTCCATCCAGAAGGGCTTCTGGAAGGTGGACTTTATGGGCCTCAACGGCCCCATCAAGTTCAACAAGAGCGGCCCGGCGGGCAAGGAAAGCGGCCAGTCCAAGCCCAACGTCTACATCATCGAAATCTCCGGCGGGAAGGTGAACCAGGTTCAGCTCGGCGGCTGAGCCGGCGCTTCGTAAATCCCCGCCCTCGGGCGGCGCTTCAGGTGAGGGACGGCCAAGGCCGCCCCTCACCCTGCCCCGAACGCCAGACCGGACAGGCCAGATGGACCAATTGCTGCAACACATCTTCAACGCGCTGGTGCTCGGCGGCACCTATGCGCTCTTGGGCATCGGCCTCACCTTGATCTTCGGCATCATGAACGTGGTGAACTTCACCCACGGTGCCCTCTACACCTTCGGCGGCTACGCCATGTATCTGGCCGCCGTGGCGCTGGGACTGAACTTCTTCGTGGCGCTGCCGGTGGCCCTCGTGGCGGGCCTCGTGCTCGGCGCCCTCATCGAGTTCACCCTGCTGCGGCCGCTGCGCCGCTCGGACATCGACACCACCATGCTGGTGATGATCGGCGCCGGCATCATCATGCAGTCTGGCACGCTGTGGATCTTCGGCGGCGTCGCGAAGGCCGTGCCCACGCCCTTCCCGGCGCAGCCGCTCACCTTCGGGCCGGTGTCGCTCTCCTATGTGAACCTGTTCGTGCTGTGCGCGGCGGTGGCGCTCATCGCCATCACCTATTTCACCATCAACGGCACCAAGCTCGGCCGCGCCATGCGCGCCACCTTCCAGGACCACGACACGGCGTCCCTCATGGGCGTCAACGTCTCCCTCATCTACACCGCCACCTTCGCCATCGGCTCGGCGCTGGCATCGGCGGCGGGCGCGCTGCTCGGGCCGGTCTATGTGGTGACGCCGCAGATGGGCGACCTCGCGGCGGTGAAGGCCTTCGCCATCGTCATTCTCGGCGGCCTCGGCTCCATCTCCGGCGCCACTATCGGCGGCTTCATCCTCGCTTTCGCGGAGGAGCTGGGCGCCGGCTACATTTCCTCGGGATACCGCGACGCCATGGGCTTCCTCATCATCATCGCGGTTCTGCTGGTGAAGCCCACCGGCCTGTTCGCGCGTGCGGAGCGGATCGGATGACGCGCTTCATCGCCCCCCTCTTCCTCGTCGTGTTCGCCCTGCTGCCGCTGGGCCTGACCGACCCCTACCTTTTGAATGCCCTCATCATCACGGGCATCCTCACCATCTGCGCCATGAGCCTGAACCTGCTGCTCGGCTTCACCGGGCAGCTCAGCCTCGGGCACGTGGCCTTCTTCGGCATCGGCGCCTATGTGAGCGCGCTCACCGCACTCGGCTTCGACGTGAGCCTGCCCTTCGGCCTGCGCGTGACGCACGAGGGCGGCTCGCCCCTCCTCGGCTTCGGGCTTGCCATCGTGCTGACCGGGCTCTGCGGCTACCTCATCGGGCGGCTGTCGTTCCGGGTGCGCGGGGCCTACTTCGTCATCGTCACCATCTCGTTCGCGGAGGTGGTGCGGCTCGTCGCGCTGAACTGGGTGGAGCTGACCCAGGGCCCCCTCGCCCTCACCGCCATTCCCAACATGGTGCTGCCGGTGCCCAGCCTCGGCGACGTGGCGCTGCGCTCCAAGATGCAGAACTATTATCTGGTGCTGGCGGTTGGGGTGGCGAGCTATCTCCTCATCGCGCGGCTCGTCGCCTCACGCTTCGGCCGCGCCATGCGGGGGCTGAAGGAGAACGAATCCCTCGCGCTCTCTCTCGGCATCAACGCCACCCGCACCCTGACCATCGCCGCCACCGTCTCGGCCGCCATGGCGGGGGCGGCGGGCAGCCTCTATGCCCACTACATCCGCATCATCGATCCGGACGTGTTCCTGTTCTCCTACACGGTCACCATGGTCATCATGGTGGTGTCCGGCGGCAAGGGCACGCTGGCGGGGCCGCTGGTGGGCGGCATTATCTTCGGCCTTCTGCCGGTGGCGCTGCGCCCGGTGATGGCGCCGGAAGCGCAGTGGATCGTCTACGGCGCCATCCTCATCGCCATCCTGTTCCTCATGCCGCGCGGCATCGTGCCGGCGCTGGAAGGCCTCGGCGAACGCATCGCCGCTCGCCGCAAGGCCGGCGACAAGCCGACCGACGTGTTGCCCGCCAAGATGGGAGCGAACCCGTGACCGCCATCCTGAATGTCGAGCACGTGGGCATGAAGTTCGGCGGCCTCACGGCCATCGCCGACCTGCATTTCGACGTGCATGAAGGCGAGATCCTGAGCCTCATCGGCCCCAACGGCGCCGGCAAGACCACCGCCTTCAACATCATGACCGGTTTCCTGAAGCCGACGCAGGGCCGGGTGCTGTTCCGCGGCCGCGACCTCTCGCAGACGCGGCCCAACGAAATCGCCCGCCTCGGCCTTGCCCGCACCTTCCAGCGCACCAGCGTCTTCGCCGACGACAGCGTGCGCGACAACGTGCTGATCGGCCTGCACCGCCACGGCGACGACCAGCGCGCGGCGGCCCTCCTCGACCGCCTGTTCCCCACCCCCGCCGCCCGGCGGGCGGAGCATGCGGTGCGCGAGCGGGCAGACGCCATCATCGACATGGTGGGCCTCACCGCCCGCGCCGGCGACAAGGCGGGCTCCCTCTCCTATGGCGAGCAACGCCTCGTAGGCTTCGCGCTGGCGCTGGCCGTGGAGCCGAAGATGCTGCTGCTGGACGAGCCGGTCTCCGGCATGAACGCCTCGGAGACGCAGGGCTTCGTGCGCCTCATCCGCAAGGTGCGGGACGAGGGCGTCACCATCCTCCTCGTGGAGCACGACATGCCCATGGTGATGGAGGTCTCCGACCGCATCGTCTGCCTCAACTATGGCCGGCTGATCGCGGAAGGCCCGCCTGAGGCCATCCGCACGGACCCGAAGGTCATCGAGGCCTATCTCGGCAAGAGCGCCGCGAAGCTGGAGCAGCGGGAGGCAGCGCATGCTTGAGATTTCCGATCTCGTCTGCGGCTATGGGCAGGTGGCGGCGCTCCGTGGCATTTCGCTGACTGTGGGCGAAGGGCAGCTCGTGGCGCTCGTAGGCGCCAACGGCGCGGGCAAATCCACGACGCTGCGCACCATCTCCGGCCTCGTGCCGGCCCGTTCCGGCTCCATCCGCCTCAAGGGCGACGATGTGACCCGCGCCGGGCCGCAGAAGATGCTGAAGCTGGGTGTCGCCCACTGTCCGGAAGGCCGTCGGGTGTTTCCGCACATGAGCGTCTCGGAAAACCTCGCCATGGGCGCCTATCTGCGCGCCAGCGATGCCGGGCTGAAAGCCGACTACGAGCGCATCTACACGAGCTTTCCCCGCCTCGCCGAGCGCCGCCACCAGATGGCGGGCACACTTTCCGGCGGCGAGCAGCAGATGCTGGCCATCGGCCGCGCGCTCATGTCGAGGCCGCGCCTCGTGCTCTTCGACGAGCCCTCGCTTGGCCTTGCGCCGAACATCGTGGAGCAGATGTTCGCCATCATCGGCTCCATCCGCGACGCCGGCACCACCGTTTTGCTGGTGGAGCAGAACGCCTTCGCCGCCCTGGAGCTGTGCGACTACGCCTATCTGCTGGAGGCCGGCCGCATCGTGATGTCCGGCAAGGGCGCGGATCTCATCGACGATCCGCACGTGCGGGCGGCCTATCTCGGCAGCTGAGCCGCCTCGCTCGGGCCGGCCCCGCCGCGCGGGCAGGTCAATCCTGGAGCAGCGGGCTTCTCGCAGCCAGTTGGCCGGCGTCTTCGAGCCGCGCGGCGGCGGCCCTGAAAAGGGGCGCCAGCCGCTCCGCCCATTGCCGCTGGCCGTCGGGGTGGGTCACCAGATCCTGCCGAATCTCGATGCCCACATGGGGGATGCCGCGCCGCTCGCCGTGCTCCGGGATGGTCCAGTCCGTCTCTTCGCTCACCGCGTAGGGCTCATTGTCGCCCACGGTGAGCGCGGCATCGGCGCGCAGTAGCGGAAGCAGGGCCTGCGCGAGCCGGCTGTCGCGGTGATGAAGCAGGCCCGCGTGCCACGGCCGCACGAAGCCCGCGAAAACCGGCGTGAAACTGTGCATGGCGATCAGGATGACCGGCGCGCCGGCCGCCTGCCGCCGATCGAGTTCGGCTGCGATGCGCGCGTGATAGGGCACGAAGATTTCCGCCTCGCGCGCCCTCCGCTCCTGCGCCCCGATCGCCTCATTTCCGGGCACGGGCGTCGCATCGCTCTCGGCCGGGATGGACTGCGCGACGCCGAGCGGCCGGTTGCAGTCGATCAGCAGGCGAGAATAGTTCTGTTGAATAAGCGTGGCATCGAGTAGGTCTGACAGAGCCTGGCAGACGCCGGCGATGCCGATGTCCCACGCGATGTGGCGCTCACGGTCCATCGCCGAGAGGCCGAGCGTTCCGACCGAGCAGGGAAGCCTGTTTCCCGCGTGATCCGCGACGAGAAGGAACGCGGAACGACCTTCGGGATTTAACACCGTGACCGGCGGAATGTCGTCCGCCGTCAACAGGGAAACAGGCGCGCTCACGTCAGGACCTTTCCGGCACGGGCCAAGAGAGTCGGGCTCGAACGAGCGCGACAGCCCCGGGGCCGCGCGCACCATAACCGATCCGCGGGCCATGTCCGCACAGAGCTGAGGCCCACATGCTGATTCACGCCGGCTACGAAATTACTTACGGTTGCCCGCAGCCGACGCCCATGATTCTCACCCTGAGCGTCCATCCCTCGCGGGTGAGCGATCTTTTGAACCCCGACCGGGTGATGTTCGACCCGCCGCTTGCCGCCAACACCTATCACGACAGCTTCGGCAATTTCTGCCATGTCATCGAGGCGCCGGCCGGCGGCCTCACCATGCGCACTGATTTCGTTATCCGCGACAGCGGCCTGCCTGACGACGTGGCCCCCGATGCGCCCCAGCATGCCCTCGGCGACCTGCCGGTGGACGTGCTCCTCTTTCTTCTGGGCAGCCGCTATTGTGAGACCGATCGCCTCAGCGCATTCGCCTGGTCGAAGTTCGGTCACCTGCCCAAGGGCTGGCCACTGGTGCAGGCCATCTGCGATTTCGTCCACAATCACATCGCGTTTGGCTATGCCCACGCCAGCCCGCTGAAGACCGCCTTCGACGCCTACACCAGCAAGGAAGGCGTGTGCCGCGACTTCGCCCATCTCGCCATCACCCTGTGCCGCTGCATGAACATTCCGGCCCGCTACTGCACCGGCTATCTCGGCGACATCGGGGTTCCGGCCGATCCGGCGCCCATGGACTTCAGCGCGTGGTTCGAGGTCTATCTCGGGGGGCGGTGGTACACGTTCGACGCCCGGCACAACACGCCCCGGGTCGGCCGCATCCTCATGGCACGGGGGCGGGACGCCACCGATGTGGCGCTCGTGACATCCTTCGGTCCGGCGACACTCACGTCGTTCAAGGTGGTGACGGACGAGGCTGCGGCGGCCGCATAGGTGTATGGCGACGAAGCCCATCGCTTTGGCGGCCCGTCCCCTCTACACTCTCCCCCCACCGGCCCCGGCCGGCCTCCGGGCAAACGGCCAGACCTCTGGCCGGGGAACCGGGCTGATCTTCAGATTGGATATCTTTTGCAGGTTCTCGTCAGAGACAACAATGTCGAGCAGGCCCTCAAGGTTCTCAAGAAGCGCATGCAGCGTGAGGGCATCTTCCGGGAGATGAAGCAGCGCAAGGCCTATGAGAAGCCTTCCGAACGCAAGGCGCGCGAGCATGACGAGGCAGTGCGTCGGCATCGCAAGGCTGCACGCAAGAAGGCGCAGTATGAAGGCCTGATCGCCGCCCCCAAGCGCCGCGCCCGGCCGGCGAATGGCCGGGGCCCGGCAACCGGCGCGGCACCGTCTTCCACCGCCCGCTGACTCCAGTGGTGGGCTGGGGCGCAGGCCCCGGCTCCGCCCGCCTTCAGTAGAACGGCCGCGCGAGGCTGGTCGACGCGAGGCGCTTGCCGTCCGCGTCGAGGGCCTCGACGGTCCAGGTGTAGATGCCGCCGACACACGGTGATCTGTAGGACACGGCGCCCCGCGGGATGGCGCCGCGCGGGGGAAGCTGCACATCAGCACCGCCCAGTTCCCGCCCGCTCGGCCCCACCAGAGCGAACCGCAGCTTGGCGGTGCCCGCCGGCACGTTGCCCACCTGGAATTCCGGGCTGTTGGGCCGCGGCGCGCACAGGGTCGTTCCGAGCCAGGTGAAATCCAGCGTCATGTCCGGGGCGTTCGCCCAAGCGGAGGATATGCTTGCCGAGATGAGGCAGGCCAGAACATACGTCTTTTTCATGACAGCTCCTTCAGCTTCCGCTTCGAAGCCGCGATGATGCTAGCATAGGTGGGCCCCGGACCGGCACCAAAACTATGGGGCAATTCTTTCGTCTCGACGAGAATTGATCGCGCCCGCGCGTAAAACCGTGCTACAGGGAAACGATGAACACCAAATTTGACGCCGACGGCCTCGTTGAGTTCGTCGCAGGCTTCCGATCCCCGCAAGGGCGGTTCAGGATCGTTCGCATCATGCCCCATGACAAGGGCGAGCCGAGCTATCGCGTAAAAGGCGAGCACGAGGCGTTCGAGAGGATCGCAAGAGAATCCGAACTGCGGCGCCCCGGCGAAATATAGGCGGCAAATAGAGCGGCGCGGATAAAAATTTCCGGGCCTTGCTATCAACACAATAGCCCCCTATGTTGTGTTTGTCTGAATTTGACGGCTGATTTTCTGACGCCAAGCCGCGTCTGACGATACCTCCCTTCAATTTCTAACTTCTTGTTCAGCTCGATCGCTCGGGCTGAGCACCCACGCGCGATTGAAAGGAAATCGTCATGAATATCGGTACCGTGAAGTGGTTCAACGCCACCAAGGGCTTCGGCTTCATCCAGCCCGACAACGGCGGCGCTGACGTGTTCGTGCATATCTCGGCCGTCGAGCGCGCCGGAATGCAGGGCCTTGCCGAAGGCCAGAAGCTCCAGTTCGATATCGTCCGGGACAACAAGTCCGGCAAGAACTCGGCCGGGAACCTCCAGGCCGCGTGACATCGCTCTGGCGGACCACGGATGTACTGGCCGCTGGACTGATGCACACTGAGTTCGAGAAAGGCCCCGCCTGCATAGGCGGGGCCTTTTTCTTTATCTTATTTTCTTTGATCTTAGTCCTCGGGCTTCCACCGGGATCATGGTATCCTTCGGAATGACCCCAATGACCACACATCAGAAGACCCTCTCCAGCGCAGAGAGCCGGCGTCAGCTGGACGAATCCATCGAACGCGCCATGGAACGCAACCGGGGCGAACTGGAAGCGGTGCGCGCGAAGAGCGCGCGGCTACGGGCCCTCCGCGAGGCCAGCGAGAAGGAAGCCGCGGCCGCACCGCCCCCCAAGCGCCGCCGCAAGGCCTGACGCGAGCGGACGGATCCAGAGGACCCGCGATGCCTGCCGGCAACGCACGCTCCCGGTGACGGTCGAGGCGTTCGCGACAGGCGGAATTGCCACACCTCTCGCTGGGACGCCCTATCCCGAATTCGGGCAAGCCGCGCCAGAACAGCGCCGATACAGGCCTCCCCCATGCATGGCAGCCCTGCGCGGTGAAGCCTGACGCTTGCCAGCCGCGCCGCTTGGCGGCAAAGTCCGCGCCGAAAAATGCTTAACGGTATCGTCCGGTGCGGACGCACCGCTGGCAACGGCACAAAGGGACACTGCGAGATCATCATGAGGGACGACGTCGCCATGTCCGGGCTCGGGTCCGGCGCAATCAGCCGCCGCTCTTTCCTGCTCGGCTCCGCCCTCAGCATTGGCGCGCTCGGGCTTGCCGGCTGCTCCGCGGACGTCATGAGCCTTGCCGAGGCACAGAAGCTCTATGGGCCGATGCCCAACGAGAAATTTCCGATCCCCGCGCCCGACATCAGCAAGGTCAACCCCAAATATTACCGCCGGACCGTCAGCTACGAGAGCAATGAGGCGCCGGGCACGATCATCGTCGATCCGAGCAATTATTACGTCTACCGCATCGAGGGCGAGGGCAAGGCGACCCGTTATGGCGCCAATGTCGGCCGCGCGGGCTTCCTGTGGAGCGGCGACGCCTATGTGGGCCGCAAGGGCGAGTGGGCCGTCTGGACCCCGCCCAAGGAGATGATCAAGCGCCAGCCGGAAGCCGCCAAATGGGCCAACGGCATGCCGGGCGGCCTGGAAAACCCCCTCGGCGCCCGCACGCTCTATCTCTACCAGAACGGCCAGTACACGCTCTACACTATCTATGCGAGCAGCGATCCCGAGTCGATCGGCACCGGCGTCACCAGCGGCTGCGTCGGCCTGCTCAGCCAGGACATGATCGACCTCTACGAAAAGACGCCGGTCAAGACCAAGGTCGTGGTGCTGCCGGCCTGAGGCGCGCGCGGCTCAGAACTCCAGTTTCAGCCCCACCAGCGGCCCCTGCTGCACGGCGTCGAAGACGAAGCCGCCACGGTCGTAATTGATGCCGACCGCGCGGTAGCCGGCGAGCATGGACAGGCTCCTGTTGAAGCGATAGCCGACCGCGGCGGCCACATCCCAGTCCAGCTGGGCGCCGCCGGCACCGGCCAGCGCCCAGCCGGTGAGGTAAAAGCTCGAATTGATGGCGTAGGTGCCGCGAAAGCCGACGAGGCCATCGACCCAGGTCGCACCATCATTGGGCGACAGGCCGTTGAGAAGCCCGCCATAGAAGGCAAGCCCGGTGTCGAAGTGCCAAATCCGCGCCGCGACCGCGATGTCGAGATGGCTGTCTCCGTCCCTGAGCAGGCTATAGCCGGCGCCCACCGTGCCTGCGGTCGCCGCGAAAGACAGCTCCGCCGTCAGCGCCAGCACCCCTTGCGGCGTCGCCGTCTCATGGGACAGGTCGAGATAGACCAGATCGCCGAACAGGCTGAAGTCGCCATGGCGCGCCTCCGCCATGGCCATCGCCGCAAAGTCGAGATGATCCAGCACATCCCGGAATGGCAGGTCGAAATCGACCCGCGGCAGGCCGAACTGGGCCGTCTGCCCGGAGTTTCCGGCCGCCCACAGATAGGGCATCACCGAAAAGGTCCAGGTGTCCGGATCAGCGCTCTCCACTTGCTTCGCCGCGGGCGGCGGAGCGGCGAGATCCGCCGCGGCGGCGCTACCGGCGAGGCTGGCGAGCGTGAAGAGAGCGGGCAGCAGGCGCCGGCCCATGGCGTGGTGTGAATGGCCCATCGTCGTTCCGCCTGCCGCGCCACTATTCCGCGATGATCTTTTCGGGCACCGCCTCGAAGCCGTCGGCGGCCACGACCTCCTTCGGCCGCGCCCGCGTGCCGGGCATCACCTCGAAGCGCGGATCGAAGTCCACCATGGTTGCGGCCAGCTTCGCGAGGATGCTGACATCGCCGGAGACCTTCGCGGTGCCGTCGGCAATCTGGGCTGCAAGGGTCTTCGTTCCCATCATGGTCTGCTCGAGGTCCGAGCGGTTGATGGTCAGCGTCAGATCGGGCTTCTCCGACTGGAAGCCGGCGATGTTGGTGAGCGTGGCGTTGTCCAGCTCGACGATGAACTTCTCGCCATTGTCCGGCGTGGAGAGGTTGATGGTGAAGCGCAGCCCCTCCGCCTTCCGGCTGTCCATGCGGATGCCAAGGAAGTTCAGGAACAGCTCGGTGGTCATGGCGCGGATGACGTCCGGGCTCGACGAGCTCGCCTTTTCGCCCTGCGAGATGCCGGACCGCAATTCATAGGCGCCGTTGAGGAAGCTGTTGCGCAGGCCGGGGTTTTCCTGCTGGTAGCCGATCTGCTCGAAGATGTCGGCCAGAAGCTCCCGCGCCTCGGTGTTCTGCGGCTCGGCCTGCACCAGCTTGTTCACGATCTCGACGGCGAGCATGTATTTGCCCTCGTCATGCAGCGCGCGGCCGCGGGCGATGATCTTGGCGCTGCCGCCCATCATCTCCACGTAGAGCGGCGCGGAGTCCGACGGCGAGAGCGGGATCAGGGTCGCCGGGTTGCAGTCCCAGAAGCCGAGATAGCGCTGGATCACGCCGCGCGCGTTGTGCTGCGCCGAGCCGTGATAGCCGCGGCATTCCCACTTGGCCTGAAGGCTTTTCGGCACCTCGTAGACGTTGTGGATCTCGTTGATGGTGACGCCCTGATTGGCGAAGTGCAGCACCTGGTTGTTCAAATTGGCATAAAGATCGCGCTGGGCGCGCAGCACCTGCTGGATGCGGGCATTGCCCCAGCGCGGCCAGTGGTGGGAGGCGAACATCACCTCCGCCTGAAGCCCGAAGCGGTAGAGCGCTTCCGAGATGTACTTCGACCAGGCGAGAGGATCGCGGATCTGCGCGCCGCGCAGCGTGTAGATGTTGTGGAGGGTGGCGGTGACGTTCTCCGCCATCCACAGGGCCTTGAGGTCGGGAATCCAGGTGTTCATCTCCCGGGGCGCCTCGGTATTCGGGGTGTTCTGGAACACCATCCGCACCCCGTCGACCTCCAACTCCTCGATGGGCTCGCGCACGAAGTGCGTGGGCGCGATCAGCCCCACGGCGCCCGCCGAGACACGCGTCCCGAGCCCCTGTCCCACGTAGCCGTGGGGGGCCGCCGTGAGCAGCAGGCCATATTGGTAGAACAGCCGGCGATTCATGGCGTTGCCGGCGTAGACGTTCTCGGAGACGGTGAAGTCCATGAAGTCGGCCGGGGCGATGATCGGCACCTTGCCGGAGCGCACGTCCTTTTCATCCACGATGCCGCGCACGCCACCCCAGTGGTCGCCGTGGGTGTGGGAATAGATGATCGCCGAGACCGGCAGCCCCTCGCCCTTGTGCGCCTGGAAGAGCTTCCACGCCGCACGGGCCGTCTCGGTCGAGACGAGCGGATCGAACACGATCCAGCCGGTCTTTCCGCGCACGAAGCTGATGTCGGAGAGGTCGAAGCCGCGCACCTGATAGATGCCGGGCACCACCTCATAGAGCCCGTAATTGTTGTTGAGCCGGCAGATCCGGTGCAGCGAGGGATGGATGGAGTCGAATTCCTCCTGCTGGTCGAGGAACTGGAAGCTCTTCATGTCCCACGCCACATGCCCGGCATCGACGGGAATGACCATTTCCGTCATGGGCGCGATGAGGCCGCGCTTCTGCTCCTCGAAATCGCGCGTATCGTCGAACGGTAGTCCCTCGCGCGCGGCCTTGAGTACCGCGACCGTGTGCTTGGAAGGCGCCTTGCCGCGGGGGTGGAAATGGCCGGCGAGCGACGGCGCGGGCGTATCGGCGTGGGCCGCCGTGCCCTCCATGAGGAAATTGCTGCCGATGGCGAAAGCGGCGGCGGAGGCGGGAGCGGATTTCAGGAGATCGCGCCGGGAAACCATGGACGTTGCCTCTTTTGATCCCACTTCGGCGGCCGAACATGCCTCTCGGCCGCAGCGCGGGACGGGTGATTTGGCTTCGACCTTAGTTGATCGGAACCGGCCGGATTGGGTAGATTTCCGCAATCTAAGCTGGAGCCCCGCCATGAACCGGCCGACCGAGTTGGATGCCCTGCGCGCGCACGGCTGGCTGTCGGAAACGGCGGAGTCGTTCCGCAATGCGGTGCTCGAACGCTGCGTGCTGAAGCGCTACCCGCGGGGCGAGACGCTGTATCGGGCGGGCGACGAAGCAGGGGGGCTTTATGGCCTCGTGGACGGCGCCTTCGGGGTGATCGTCGCGCCCGGTGCGCGGGCGCCCTTCCTCGGCATCCTGGCGCAGCCCGGCTTCTGGATCGGCGAAGCCTCCGTCATCACCCGCGGCCCGCGCGCCATCGGCATCGTGGCCGCGCGCGACAGTCTCGTGGCGCATCTCTCGCTCGGCCAATGGGATGCGATCGTGCGGGCGGATGCGCAGGCGTGGCGCTGGCTCGCATTCCTGACGCTGCGCAATGAACTGTTTGCCCTCGCGGTGATCGATGCGCTCCGCATGCGCCGCTCCGAAGACCGGCTGGCCGCCATCCTCGCCGTTCTGGCGATGGGCGCGGATGCCGGCGCCAGGGCCACAGCCGCGGCGGAGCGCCCGGTGATCGAGATCAGCCAGGACGATCTCGCCTCCATGGCGAACCTGTCCCGTTCGAGCGCCGGCCGCATCCTCGACGCGTTCGAGGCGCGCGGCCTCATCAGCCGGAGCTATCGGACGGTGACCGTTCTCAATCTCGAAGGGCTCCGGCGCCGGCGCGAGGCCTGACGCACCGGGACACAAAAAGAAGGCCCGGAGGACCAGCTGTCCTCCGGGCCCGAGAACCCGACGTGGGAGGGACGAGGCTCGCCGGGTCTATTCCGCAGCCGACGGAGGGGCAGGCACCGCCGCGGTGCCATACATGCGGGGATCGGCATCGCCGAGCAGACCATCGTCGTCGGCGAGCGGGCGGATTTCGTCGTAGGCGAGTTCGCCCTGCCCGTCCGGCGAGCGCCCCTTGGCCCATTGTCCGGCCCTGGCCTGCGTGCCTTCGGAGGCATCGATGTAGAGATAGGAGACGTCCTGCATCTCCATCTCGCGCGGGAAGTTGGCCGGCACGGGCGTGCGGTCGAAGCCTTCAGCCTCCAGTTCCTGGATGGCGGCGAGCCACTGGTTCTGGTGCATGGTGTCCCGCGCGATGAGGAAGGACAGCATATCCCGCACGCCGGTGTCGCTGGTGAGATTGTAAAGCCGGGCCACCTGCAGCCGCCCCTGGCTCTCCGCCGTCAAATTGAACCGGAAGTCGGCGAGAAGGTTGCCGCTGGCGGTCATATAGCCCGCCGTCCAGGGATTGCCGGCGCTGTCCACCGGGCGCGGGCCGGAGCCGGCGACAATGGCATGCTGCGGGTTCATGCCGGCCATGATGGCATCCTCGATGCGCGCGCCGCCGAGGATGGCGCCGACGGCGGAATCCTTCGCGGCATTCTCCTGCGCCTCCACCGGAGAACTTTCGAGGAGGCGCGCGATCATGGTCGCGAGCATCTCCACATGGCCGATCTCCTCGGTTCCGATGTCGAGGATCATGTCGCGATATTTCTGCGGCCCCCGGCAGGACCAGCCCTGCCAGAGGTAGCTCATCATCACGCTGATCTCGCCCCATTGTCCGCCCAGCGGCTCCTGCAGAAGCTTGGCGAACAGGGGATCAGGCGCGTCGGGCTTGGCGTGATACTGCAGCTGCTTGCGATGGATGAACATGAAGGGATCTCCTTGGCGCCATAGGCCGCGTCAGCGGTTCGCCTTCTCGCCGGCAGTCTCGAGCGCGATGTAGCGCTGCGTGACCTGCGGCAGGTGCATTTCCAGCCATTCGGCCATGGCCTGCTCTTCCTCCAGCGAGGCCTTCAGCAGCGGCACCGCCGCCAGCGAGCCGCAGGCTTCCGCCATGGTCACCAGGGAGCGGTAGGCGGCGATCTCGTAATTCTCGAAGGCGTAGTCCGCGAAGGAGTTCTTGAGGATCTCGTCGCCCGCCATGGAATGGCCAAGGGCGGCCATGTTCCCCATGAAGGAAGCCGCGGCATCCTTGAGCGTGGAATTGTCCTCGCCGAGGCTGGCGAGGATATCGTCCAGCCGCTTGAGCTGGCCGTTGGTCTCCTCCACATGGGTGCGCAGCCGGGCGGAAAGTTCGGGATAGTTCTCCAGCCGGTCGATCTGCCGGTTCATGATAGAAAGCGCTTCGTTCTCCACCGCATGGGCATTCCTGAGGCCCACGACGAAGAGGTCTCGGGTCGGGCTCGTCGCCATTTGCCGTCTCCACTGGATGTCTGAATTTTTCGGGGCCGGCCAATCGTGCCGCGGCCACCAGATGGGTAAGGCCTGGGACTGCCTATTGTTCCGTAACGTCAAGTTTAATGCGGTGAAAATGCAGCTTCTGATTAGAAAGCTTCACCGATGGCGCAGTATTGTTCCGCTTCTAGCTCTGCCCTGATCCCGGCTCAGCCATCTTGCGATGCTGCTCGGCAAGCAGTGCTGCCGGCGTGACATTGGCGATGGCGCTCTCGATGCGGTTCTTCCATCCCGCCACCACATCGCCCTGGCCGGACATCATGGCGTCGTAGCCGGCACGGGCGACGTCGGCGGGGTCGTCCTTCTCGCCCTGCCCCACCTGCGTGTCCATCAGGTCCGCGCGCTCGAAGAACTCGGTCTGGGTCGGCCCCGGCATCAGGCAGGTGACAGTGAGGCCGGTGTCCTTCAGTTCGTTGCGCAGTGCCCAGGCGAAGGAGTCGATGAAGGCCTTGGTGCCGTTGTAGACCGCCTGGAAGCTGCCGGGCATGAAGCCCGCGATGGACCCCGTGATGAGGATACGGCCGGAGCCTTGCCGCCGCATGGCGTTGCCGATGCGGTGGATGAGATAGATGGTCCCGGTGACATTGGTGTCCACCACATGGCGCGCGGCGTTGAAATCCTGATCGAGGAAGCCTTTGCCGAGCCCGTGGCCGGCATTGGCGCAGAGCACCTCCACAGGCCGCCCGAGGCGCTCCACTTCGGCATAGAGCTTGTCCACCCCCTCGATCGTGGCCAGATCCGTCTGGAGGGAATGAACCTCTGCTCCCACGGCGCTCAGAGCCTCGGCAGCGGTCTCGATGTCAGGCTGATCTGCGGCGATGACCAGATCGAAGCCGTCCCGCGCCAGGAGCAACGCCAGCTCGTAGCCGATGCCGGAGGATGCGCCCGTCACGACAGCGAGGGCCCGCGTATCGGGGGCGCGGGTTTGGGGGGTGGCCTCAGCCATGGCGTGTCCTTTCAGGGCTTGAGGACGACCTTGATGCAGCCGTCCTTCTTGTCGCGGAACTGGGCGTAGAGGTCCGGCCCGTCTTCCAGGCCAGCGCGATGGGTGATGACGAAGGAGGGATCGATGTCGCCGTTCTGGATGCGCTGCATCAGGATTGGCAGGTAGCGCTGGACCGGGGTCTGGGCCATGCGGAAGGTGAGACCGCGATTGATGGCCGAGCCCATGGGGATCTTGTCCAGAAAGCCGCCATAGACGCCGACGATGGAGACGACGCCGAAGTTGCGGCAGCACTGGATCGCCTGCCGCAGCACATGGGGCCGGTCCGTGCCCATGAAGGTCGCGACTTTGATGCGGTCGATGCGGGCGTAAAGGGAGGACGAGGCATCCGCCTCAGTGCCCACCGCATCGATGCAGGCGTCCGCGCCGCGGCCGTTGGTCATGTCGCGAATGCGCGCGTAGATATCTTCATCCAGGAAATCGAGCGTCTCCGCGCCGCCGGCCCGGGCCAGAGCGAGGCGCTCGGGCACCGTGTCGATGGCGATGACGCGCTCCGCGCCCAGCATGAAGGCGCTGCGGATGGCCATCTGACCCACCGGACCGCAGCCCCAGATGGCCACGGTCTCGCCGCCCTTCAGGTCGCAGAATTCGGCCGCCATATAGCCCGTCGGGAAGATGTCGGAGAGGAAGAGCACCTGCTCGTCGGTCAGCCCGTCCGGCACCTTGATGGGACCGACGTCGGCATAAGGCACGCGCAGGTATTCCGCTTGGCCACCTGAATATCCGCCAAGCATATGAGAGTATCCAAAGAGGCCCGCTGGGGAATAACCCCACATCTCCTCGGCCATCTTGTGGTTGGGATTCGAGCGCTCGCAGCCGGAATAGAAGCCGCGCCGGCAGAAGAAGCATTCGCCGCAGGAAATGGTGAAGGGCACCACCACGCGGTCGCCCACCTTGAGGTTCGATGCGCCTCTTCCTACCTCCACCACCTCTCCCATGGTCTCGTGCCCCAGCACATCACCATGTTCCATGGAGGGGATCACGCCATCATAGATGTGCACGTCCGAGCCGCAGATGGCGCAGGCCGTCACCTTGATGATGGCGTCGCGCGCGTGCAGGATCTGAGGGTCCGGCACCTGCTCGCATCGAATGTCGCCTTTGCCGTGGAAGGTCAGCGCCTTCATCAAAAGCCTCCTGCCGGGAGCGCGCCGCGGCACGCCATGTCAAACCACCGGAAATGTCCGGTCCATCTCCACTGGCGAACAGCCGGGGGGAGCGGTTGTTCCTCCGGCAAGGCTTTAAAATCAAAGATTTGCGGCAGCGTCCGTGCTTCCTGCGCCGTGGAAGGAGGCGGGAGCGCGAAGGCGTTTCAGCCCCGTTTGGGGGCGCGCAGCCTGCCGATGGGCGGGCCGCTGCGATGGGCGCACCCGCCCGCCAGATGCGGATGGCGGCCCCTCAGCTCGCGAAGCTGGCCGCCGCCAGCCCCAGCACCAGAAGTCCGGCCGCGACCAGCGCCCAAGTGCCCCAGTTGGGAGGCGCATTCGCGTGGGCGCGGTTGTCCTCCTCGCTCTGGGGGCGATAAAGCTCGCCGACGCTGGGGTCGCCGTCCGCGATGCGGTCGCCCTTCTCCGGCGGACGCCAGTCCTGCTGCGGGGCATGGCCGCCGGCCTCGTCATCCGTCCCCAGCGGCGCGGCGGCGAAGTCCGGCCCGCGCACCTTGTCGCGGTTCCGGCCGGTGTCCGTGGCGTGGCGGGTCCGCTCGGCATCCGATCCGTCTTCGGTCATGGCAACGCTCCTTTCGCTCATGTCTGTTCTGGCGAAAGAAGTGCCCGGCCCGGCGAGACGTTCCCGGCGTCTCCCCCAGCCGCTCCCCCGCCCCGCTTCGGGATGAACGGAAGAAGCCGCAACCCGGTGAAAATTCACCACACCGGTGAATCGTCTTCAGCAATCGGTGTGTATTTCGCGTTACCGGCCTCAAGCCGCTTTCGGCATCATCGCGACCCTAAAAGACCAAGGCACGATGAGGAGACGAACGTTGAGCGGCCAAGCCCCTGCCCCCATTGGCGATATCGCCATTTCCGCCCACGATGGCGCGCCCCTTTCGGCGGCGCTCCAGCCCATGGCGCATGCGATCCGCTTCCTCGCGGTGGACGCCATTCTCGCGGCGGGCGAAGGCCATCAGGGCGTTCCCCTCGGCATGGCCGAGATCGCGACGGTTCTCTACAGCCGCCACCTGAAATTCGATCCGGCCGACCCCACCTGGCCGGACCGCGACCGCGTCGTGCTCTCCAACGGGCACGGCTCCACCCTGCTCTATTCCTTGCTGCACCTCACCGGCTATCACCACATCTCGCTCGACGCGGTGAAGAGCTTCCGTGAACTCGGCTCAACCTGCGCCGGCCATCCCGAATACGAGCCGGCCGCCGGCATCGAGACCACCACCGGTCCCCTCGGGCAGGGCATCGCCAATGCGCTGGGTATGGCCATCGCCGAAGCCCACCTCAACGCCCGCTTCGGCGACGACCTCATCGATCACCGCACCTGGGCCTTCGTCGGCGACGGGTGTCTGCAGGAGGGCGTGGGGCAGGAGGTGATCCAGCTGGCCGGTCACCTGAAGCTCGGCAAGCTCACGTTCTTCTGGGATGACAACGCCATCACCGATGATGGCTCCACCGAGCTGTCCATCTCCGAGAATGTCGCCGAGCGCTTCCGCGTGGCCGGCTGGCACGTGGTGGAGATCGACGGCCACGACATCGCGGCGGTGGATGCGGCCATCCGCGCCGCCAAGGCCGATCCCCGACCTTCCATGATCGCCTGCAAGACCACCATCGCCCGTGGCATCCCGCGCCTCGAAGGCCAGCGCGGCGGCCATTCCGGCAAGCTCTTCCCCGAAGATCGTGCCGCCATGGCCGAGCGCTTCGGCTGGACCGGCGGCAGCTTCGACATTCCGGCCGCCATCGGCGCCGACTGGCGGGCCACGGGCGCGCCGGGCGCGCAGGCCCGGGCGGCCTGGCGCAAGCGGCTCGCGGCGGCGGGCAATCAGGTGCAGGACGAATTCCACCGCACCGTCTCCGGCACGCTGGCCGCCGGGGCGCGCGAGGCCATCCACGCCTACAAGGCGAAGGTGGCGGCCGAGGAGAAGGCGGACTTCTCCATCGCCACCTCCGGGGACATCGCGGCGGCGCTCTATGAAGTCCTCCCGGACATCATGACCGCCTGCGCAGATCTGGAGGCTCCCACCAACCACAAGCGCCAGCTCTCCGCCTTCACCGCGAAGGACCGGGCCGGCCGCTACATCCATTGCGGCGTGCGCGAGCATGCCATGGGCTCGCTCGCCAACGGCATGGCGGCCCACGGCGGCGTCATCCCGCTAGCCGTCACTTACCTGCCCTTCTCGGACTATGAGCGCCCGGCCCTGCGCATGGCGGCGCTCATGGGGCTGCCGGTGAAGTTCGTGTTCAGCCACGATTCCATCGGCATCGGCAAGAATGGGCCGACCCACCAGCCGGTGGAGATCATCGCCTCGCTGCGCGCCATGCCCAACATGACCGTGCTGCGTCCCTGCGACGCCATCGAGGCGGCTGAGGCGTGGGAGATTGCTTTGGATCATCGCACCGGCCCGGTGGCCCTCGTGTTCGCCCGCCAGTCCCTGCCGGCCCTGCGCCGCGACGGCAGCGCGGAGAACCGCTCGGCCCGCGGCGCCTATGTGCTTCAGGAGGCCGAGGGCGGCCCGCGCCGCGTCACCCTCCTCTCCACCGGCTCGGAAGTTCAGATCGCCGTGGAAGCCCGCGCCCAGCTACAGGCCGAGGGCATTCCCACGGCGGTAGTCTCCATGCCTTGCTGGAGCCTGTTCGAGGCTCAGGATGCCGCCTACCGCAATGCGGTGCTTGGCGCCGGCACCGTGCGCGTCGCGGTGGAAGCGGCGGTGAAGTTCGGCTGGGAGCGCTGGATCGGCGAGGATGGCGGCTTCGTCGGCATGACGGGCTTTGGAGCCTCCGGCCCGGCGGATGCGTTGTACCGGCATTTCGGCATCACCGCCAAGGCCGTGGCCGACGCCGCCCGCGTCCGCCTCTGAGCCTGTCGCGCCAATCGGAAAGACCAAGACCATGCACAGGATCGTCGTTCTCGACCGCGACACCATCGCGCCGGAAGTGAATGTCCGCCGCCCGTCCTTCCCCCACGAGTGGGTGGAATATGATCGCACCAGCGCAGGCGAAGTGACCGAACGGGCCAAGGACGCCACCATCCTCATCAACAACAAGGTGGACCTTCGGGCCGCCACACTCGCCCAGCTGCCCAACCTCAAGCTCATCGCCATCGCCGCCACCGGCACCGATTGCGTGGACAAAAAGGCTGCGGCGGCGCGGGGCATCTCCACGGTGAACATTCGCGGCTATGCCAAGGCCACCGTGCCGGAGCACACCTTTGCGCTGCTGCTCTCCCTCGCCCGCTCCATCGTGCCCTACCGGGCCGAGGTGCTGGAGGGCGCGTGGCAGGCGGCGCAGCAGTTCTGCTTCTTCACCAACCCCATCGTGGACCTCGCGGGCCGCCGGCTCGGCATCGTCGGCGCCGGCGTGCTGGGCTCGCAGGTGGCGGGCATCGCGCGCGCCTTCGGCATGGACGTGGTGTTCTACGATCCCGGTGCAAAGCCCGGAACGCCGGGCGTCGTCAGCCTCGACGAGCTGATCGAAACCTCCCACGCCATCACCCTGCACTGCCCGCTCACGGAAGAGACGCGCGGCATGTTCGACTTGTCCGCCTTCCGGCGCATGAAGAACCGGCCGATCCTTATCAACACCGCGCGCGGCGGACTGATCGTGGAGGAGGATCTGGAGATCGCCCTCGACGAGGGGCTGGTGAGCGCCGCCGGGCTCGACGTGACCCTGCCCGAGCCCCCGGCGCTCGACAGCGCCTTCATGCGCCTCGCACGGCGGCGCAATGTCATCTGCACGCCGCACATCGCCTGGGCCTCGCTGGAAGCGCAGCAGGCGCTGGCCGACCAGCTCATCGACAACATCGAGAACTTCGTCGCCGGCAGCCCCACCAACGTGGTCTCGCCCGACTGAGGCGCCCCTCAACGTTCCAGTCCCGGCGAGCCGCGCCGGCCGGATCATCGTCCGGCCGGCGTTTTCTTTTGCCCTGCGGACAGGGCACAAAAAAAGGCCCACCGGCGAACCGGCGGGCCTTCAGGCTAGGGAGCTTGCGAGCAAAGGGGGGCCCGGTCTGCGCCGGGCACCTCCTCAGGCAGGATACTCAGGGCAGGAAGCCGATGGAGATCCACGGCACGGCTGCCACCACCGCCAGCGCGATGAGCAGCACGAGCATGTAACCGACGATGGGTTTCATGCCCTCGTCCGGGTTCACGTCGCCGATGGCCGTCGCGCAGTAGTAGCCGACGCCGAAGGGCGGCGCGAACAGGCCGATGCCCATGGCGAGGATCACCACCATGGCATAGTGGACCTCGTGGATGCCCATCTGCCGCGCGATCGGGAACAGCAGCGGCCCGAACAGCACGATGGACGGGATGCCTTCCAGCACCGAGCCGAGAATGATGAAGGCGAGGATGGAGACCACCATGAAGGTCGCCGCACCGCCCGGAAGGCCGGACATCACCCTGGCGAGGTTCTGCGAGAAGCCGGACTGGGTGAGCGCCCAGGCCATGCCCGTCGCCGCGCCGATGATGAGCAGGATCGCGCCGGAGAGCGCGGCCGTGCTGATCATCATCGGAACAACACGGCTCCACTCGAACTGCCGATAGACGAGCAGGCCCACCACCACCGAATAGATGATGCCGATGGTGGAGACCTCCGTCGCCGTGGCGATGCCCTCCATCACCGCGCCGCGGATGACGAACGGCAGGGCGATGGCCGGCAGCGCGATGCCCGCGGACCACAGGATGTCCTTGGCCGAGACGCGCTTGACGTTGGAGAGATCGTCGTTGCGGTAGCGGTAGCGCACGAGGAGGCAGAGCGCGAGACCGAGCACCAAGGCGGGCAAAAGGCCGCCGGTGAACAGCGCCGCGATGGACACGCCCGTGACCGAGCCGATGGTCAGCAGCACGAGGGAGGGCGGGATCGTCTCCGTCTGCGCGCCGGTGGCGGCGAGCAGGGCCACGAGATCGCCCTTCTTGGCGCCGCGCTTCACCATTTCCGGGAACAGCACCGGCGTCACCGCCGCCATGTCCGCCGCCTTCGAGCCGGAGATGCCGGAGACGAGATACATGGCGCCGATCAGCACGTAGGAGAGGCCGCCGCGCACGTGACCCAGAAGGCTCGCGAGGAAGCCCACCAGCGCCCGTGCCATGCCCGTCATCTCGATCAGCAGGCCGAGGAAGACGAACAGCGGCACCGAGAGCAGGATGAGGTGGCTCATGCCTTCGTCCATGCGCCCCACCACCACCGCGAGCGGCGTGGTGGTCGTGAAGGTGAGGTAGCCCACCGTCGCGAGGCCGAACGAGAAGGCGATGGGCACACCGGCGAACACCGACGCCGCCACGAGGCCGACGAGGAAGATGAGCAGATTGTAATTGCCCAGCGTCTTCAGCCACGGCGAGGCGAAATGGCCGAGCGCAACCGCCAGAACCAGGCAGACGCAGACCACCGCCACCTGCTTCGGATTGACCGCGCGCAGCAGCTTCAGGAAGCTGACCAGCGCCATGAGCCCGATGCCGATGGGCAGCGCCGCGGCCTTCCACGTGTTCGGCACGTCGAGGGCCGGCAGCGTGACGAACATCTCGTCCTCGGCATACTCGATGGCGGGATGCAGCACCGCCACGAGGAAGACGAGGGGCGCCGCGAGGGCCAGCGTCTCCAGCACCGACCGCACGCGGGGCGAGGCCATGCTGACGAGGGCGGTCATGCGCATGTGGCTGTCGCGCTGGAGGGCCAGCACGGCGCCGAACATGGCGAGCCAGATGAACAGGACGGACGCAAGCTCGTCCGACCATACGATAGGGCTGTGCAGCGCATAGCGCTTCACCACGCCGACGAAGAGCACGGTGATCTCGGCCAGCACGAGGGCGGCGGCGAGATATTCCACCACGCGGCAGAGGGCCGTCTCCACGCCGAAGACGGCGCGGCGCCAGCCGGTGGGAAGCGCCGGGGGCGGCGCGTCCTCTGTGGCGTAGGCTTCGTGCAGCGCGTGGGTTTCGTCCAGCGCGTGCCCGGGCGGCGGCATGGAGTGGGATACGTGCTGGGACATGCTCACCCCCCGAGCTTGCCGACGGCGGCCTCGAGCAGGCCCCACGCCTCATCGCCGTACTTGGCCTTCCACTCGCCGTAGAACGGAGTTGCGGCCAGCGCCTTGCGGAACAGCTCGCGGTCCACGTCGATGAAGGTGATGCCCTTGGCGGTGAGGTCGGCGCGCAGGCTCTGGTTGAGCGAGGCGATGTCGGCGCGCTGGTCCACAGCCGACTTGTCCAGCTCGCGGGTGATGACGGCGCGAACGTCCTCCGGCAGCGTGCCCCAGGCGCGGCGGTTGCCGAGGATGACGTAGCCGTCCCAGACGTGGCCGGTCATGGAGCAGGACTTCTGCACCTCGTAGAGGCGGGTGGAAGCGATGATCGCGAGCGGGTTCTCCTGGCCCTCGACCACCTTGGTCTGGAGCGCGGAATAAAGCTCGTTGAAGTTGATCGGCGTGGCGCCGGCGTTCAGGGACTTGAACACCGAGGTCAGCATCGGCGCCGGCGGGACACGGATCTTGAAGCCGTTCAGGTCCTGCGGCGTGCGGATCTCGCGGGTGGACGAGGTGATCTGGCGGAAGCCATTGTCCCAGAACTTGGCGGGTGCAACGAGGCCGGTCTTCTCGATCTGCGCGCGGATATACTTGCCGAGGTCGCCGTCCACCGCCTTCCACACGGTCGCGTAGTCAGGGAACGCGAAGCCGGTGTTGACGATGCCGGAAACGGGCACCAGCGTCGCGAGGATCGAGGTGGAGAGGTTGAAGAACTCGACGCCGCCCGAGCGCACCTGGGCGAGCAGGTCGGTGTCCGAGCCAAGCTGGTTGGCCGGGAACAGCTTGATCTCGACGCGGCCGGAGGTGGCCTCGCGGATGCGGTCGAGGGCTTCCTGGGCGCGCTTGTTCACCGGGTGGGTGGGGTCCTGGCCGGTGGCGTACTTGTAGGTGAATTCGGCAGCCTCGCCGCGGCGGGTCAGGATGCTGAACAGGGGCAGCGCGGCGCCTGCGGCAAGCACGTGACGGCGGGTCAGGCCGGTCTTGGTCGGTTTCATGGTGTCTTCTCCCTAGTGTGCCGTTTCGGCGGCTTGATCGTTGGAAAGAGGGGACTAGGCCCGGCCCTGCAGGGCGCGGTAGGCGGCGATCACCTGGCTGTCGTCCTCGGCGCCCCGGCCACGGCCGGAGACGGAGAGGAACATCTGGTGGGCGGTTGCCGCGAGCGGCAGCGCGGTCTTGGCGCCTGCGCCGGCTTCGAGAACGATGCCGAGATCCTTCACGAAGATGTCCACCGCGCTGGTCACGCGCGGCTCGCTCTCCAGCATGCGGGGGCCGCGATCCCTGAGCATCCAGCTGGAGGCGGCGGAGCCGGAGACGATGTCGAGCATGGCGTTCATGTCGAGGCCGAGCGTCTCGGCCAGCGACAGGGCCTCGCCGGCGACCGCGAGATGCACGCCGCACAGGAGCTGGTTCACCGCCTTGGCGGTGGCGCCCTGCCCGGCCTTGTCGCCCAGCAGCACCACTTTGGAGCCCATGGCGTCCAGCACCGGCTTCACCTGCGCGAACAGGTCTCCCGCCGCCGCGACCATGATGGTGAGGCTGCCGGCTTCCGCCCCGACCACACCACCCGAGACGGGGGCATCCACGAGACGGCGGCTCTGGGCCTCCACGCGCTTGGCGAGGGCCGCGACGGCGGCGGGCGGGCAGGTGGCCATGAGGATGACCGTGCCGCCCTCAGGCAGATGCGCCAAAGCGCCCGCGCCGAACAGGATGTCGTCGGCCTGGGCGGCATTCACCACCATCAGCACCACGGCATCCTGGCCGGCGAAGGCCTCTGCGAGGCTGGCCGCAGCCACGCCCCCGGCACCGGCGAGCTTCGCCCCGGCCTCGGGCCGGATATCGAAGCCCGTCACGGCGAAGCCGGCACGGGCGAGGTTGGCCGCCATCGGCAGGCCCATGGAGCCGAGCCCCACAAAGCCGATTTTCTTCATCGTTTCCTCCCGCTCGGCCCGCCCCTCTTGCCGGGGGCTGGGACCGGATGGATTACTTGAGCCAGCCCTTCACCTGCGCCGAGAGCGCGTCGGTGGAGATGCCGTAGCGATCATGCAGGGTGGGCAGCGCGCCGGCGGCCAGGAACTCGTCCGGCAGGCCGATCATGCGGAACGCGGGGTGAACGCCCTCGCGCATCAGCAGCCCCGCCACCGCCTCGCCGAGGCCGCCGATGACGGTGTGGTTTTCCACCACAACCACGAGGCGGCCGGGCTTGGCGCAGGCTTCCAGGATGGTCGCCGTGTCGAGGGGTTTGATGGTGGGCACGTGCAGCACGCCCACGTCCACGCGGTCCGCCTCAAGCGCCTTGGCGGCTTCGAGCGCCCGCATGGTCATGATGCCGGACGAGATGAACAGCACCTCGTAGCCGTCGCGCAGCATCTTGGCCTTGCCCAGCTCGAAGGTGTAGCCGTACTCGTCGAGCACGAGCGGCACTTGGCCGCGCAGCAGGCGCATGTAGACCGGGCCCTTGTGGGCCACCATGGCCGGCACCGCCTGCTCGATCTCGTGCGCGTCGCAGGGGTCGATGACCGTCATGTTCGGAATGGCGCGCATGAGCGCCAGATCTTCCGCCGCCTGGTGCGAGGGGCCGTAGCCGGAGGTGAGACCCGGCAGGGCGCAGGCGATCTTCACGTTGCGGTCTTCTTCCGCAATCGTCTGGTGGATGAAGTCATAAGCCCGCCGCGAGGCGAACACCGCATAGGTGGTGGCGAAGGGCGTGAAGCCTTCCGCCGCGAGGCCCGAGGCGGCGCCGAACAGCAGCTGCTCGGCCATGCCCATCTGGTAGTAGCGATCCGGGAAGGCCTGCTGGAAGATGTGCAGGTCGGTATACTTGCCGAGGTCCGCCGTCATGCCGACGATGGAGGGATCGTTCTGCGCAGCCTTGACCAGCGCATGACCGAACGGCGCCGGCTTGGTGCGCTGCCCCTCGCCCGCGATGGACGCGATCATGGCGGAGGTGGTCAGGCGCGGCTTGGCCGGGGTATCAGCCCTGGCGGCGGGAGCGGGTTTCATGCGGGCTTCCTCTCGTCGAGGGCGGCCAGGGCCAGCTGCCACTCATGGGCATCCACACGGATGAAGTGGTTCTTGTCGCGCGCCTCGAGGAAGGGGATGCCCTTGCCCATGAGCGTGTCGGCGATGATCATGCTGGGCCGGCCGCCATTGGCGGTCTTGGCCGCATCGAAGGCGTTGCGCACGGCGTCGAGGTCGTTGCCGTCCACCCGCTGCACGAACCAGTTGAAGGCTTCCAGCTTCTCCGGCAGCGGCTCGAAGCCGAGCATGGAGGTGGAGGGGCCGTCCGCCTGCTGGTTGTTCACGTCGACGATGGCGATGAGGTTGTCGAGCTTGTAGTGGGCGGCCGACATGATGGCCTCCCACACCGAGCCCTCATCCAGCTCGCCGTCGGAGAACAGGGTGTAGACCCGGCTGTCCGAGCCCTTGCGCTTCAGGCCGAGGCACTTGCCCACCGCGATGGAGAGGCCGAGGCCGAGAGAGCCGCCGGACATCTCCATGCCCGGGGTATAGGCCGCCATGCCGGACATGGGCAGGCGGCTGTCGTCGAAGCCGTAGGTCTCCAGCTCGTCCTCGGGGACGATGCCGGCCTCGATCAGCGCCGCGTAGAGCGCGATCGCATAATGGCCGTTGGACAGCAGGAAGCGGTCGCGCCCCTCCCATTCTGGGTTCTGGGGCTCGTAGCGCATGGCGTGGAAATAGGCGGTGGCCAGCACATCGGCGATGTCGAGAGCCTGAGCGATATAGCCCTGCCCCTGCACCTCGCCCATGCGGATGGCATGACGCCGGATGTTCCAGGCGCGCCGCTCCAGCGAGACGTTGGAAGTTGTCGTGGTCATTGTCCCTGTTCCTGTCGAGGAGCGCCCGCGCCGGGACGGGTCCGGCCGCCTTGCGACCGCCGACCCGCACGCGCCGAGGCGGACCGGGATTAGTGGATCAGCATGCCGCCGTTGACGTCGATCACCGCGCCGGTGACGTACGCAGACAGGTCGCTGGCGAGGAACAGATAGATGCCGGCCACGTCGCTTGCGTCGCCGAGGCGATTGAGCGGGATGCCCTTCAGGATGTCCTTGCGCATCTCGTCGGTCAGCTTGCCGCCGGTGATGTCGGTCTGGATCAGGCCGGGGGTGACGCAATTCACGCGGATGCCGTCCACGCCGAACTCGCGGGCCATCGCCTTGGCAAGGCCGAGCACGCCGGCTTTCGCGGAGGAATAGTGCGGGCCGCCGAAGATGCCGCCGCCGCGCTGCGCGGACACCGACGACATGCAGGCGATGGAGCCGGACTTGCGCGCCTGCATGTGCGGGATGAACACCTGGCTGAGGAACAGGACGCCCTTGCAGTTGATGTCCTGGATGCGGTCCCAGCTCGCCTCGTCGATATCGAGGGTCTTCACCGGCTGGGTCACGCCGGCATTGTTGACGAGGATGTCCACATGGCCGAACGCGGCAATGACTGCATCGGCGGCCGCCTGGCAGGACGCCTTGTTGGCGACGTCACAGCCGACGCCGATGTGCTGCGGGCCGAGCTCGGCGGCAGCGGCCTTGGCGGCGGCCTCGTCGATGTCGAGAATGGCGATGCGCGCGCCATGGGCGGCGAACAGCTTCGCCGTGGCAAGACCAATGCCGCGGGCGCTGGCCGCCCCCGAAATGGCGGCGGTCTTGTTCTGAAGCAACATGGTTTCCTCCACGAGGGGCCTCTTTTTGTAAGGGTGATACTGGCTCGCCTTTTCCCGGCTGAAAAACGCAAAAATTGCGCGAATGGATGAACCATGCTCATCTAACGCCTCGAACCATCCGCCCTTCCCCAGCGGCTTCCTTCATGAGTGATCGCATGAAGCGCCTTCCCCTCTCCGCCCTCCAGGCCTTCGAATCCGCCGCGCGGCGCGGCTCCTTCCGTGTTGCCGGCGAGGAGCTGGGCATATCGCCCAGCGCCATTAGCCACGCGGTGCGCAAGCTGGAGGATCTGATGGGCGCGGCCCTGTTCGAGCGTGAAGGTCGAGCGGTGCGGCTCAATCCGGCGGGCGAGGCGCTGATGCGCCATGTGTCGGCCGGCTTCGACGAGATGCGGCAGGGCATCGAGATGGTCGGCGCCCGCTCGGTGAACCTGCTGCGGCTGCATTGCGCGCCCTCGCTGGCGGCACAATGGCTGCTCCCCCGGTTGCGCACGCTGCTCGCCAAGCAGCCGGGGCTGGAGGTGCGCCTCGCGGCCGGCGTGGACTATCCCCGCTTTGAGCATGACGAGTTCGACGCCGACATCTGCTACGGCCCGCCCCGGCAGGAAGGGCTGATCGTGGTGCCCCTCGGCGAGGAGACGGTGACGCCCCTTTGCGCGCCGGAAATGGCCGCGCGGATATCAGGACCGCTGGACCTGCTCGAACACGACCTGATCGAGAGCGACAACAAGCGCGTGCGCTGGAACCACTGGTTCGAATCCAACGGCGTCGCCCCGCCCGGCCCGCGCGGCTCGCGCTTCGACCGCTCCTTCATGGCCATCGCGGCGGCGGTGGACGGGCTCGGCATCGCGCTCGAATCCACCCGCCTCGCCGAGCGCGAGATCGCCCGCGGGCAATTGGTGGCGCCACTGGCCGGCAAGGCCAACGACGTCACCTATGTCGGGCACTATCTGGTCTTCCCCCGTGCCGCGAAAGCGCGGCGGGCGGTGCGCATGTTCGCCACCTGGATCACGCAGGAACTCGATCTGCCGACGCCGCGCATCTGAGGACCCGGCTCTTCCGCACGAACCCGGCCCGGATCACGGCACCAGACGCGCCCCCTGCTCCAGCACCTCATCGAGGCCAAGCTGGGGATGGAGTTCGGCGACGACGGCGATGTCTTCCTGGATGCGGGCGATGATCCAGTCCCGCACCTCGGTGACAATCGCCCTCGCGGCCTTGTCGCGCGAGCGCACGAACTGGCAGTGCCGCCCGGTCGTCATCAGCCGCGGGCTCGCGGGAATGAGCATCTTGTTGCGCAGCCAGTGGCAGATCACATTCAGCCAGCCCAACGCCACGCCCTGCCCCAGCAGCGCCGCCTGCACGACGATGGCGTAGTCCGAGAAGATCATCGAATTGACGGCCGAGTTCGGGTCCTCGGGAAAGAACAGATGCGACCAGTCGGGCTGCGCCTCGCTGAGGAAGATGAGCGTCTCCTCGGTCGCTTTCAGCGGGCCGCGGTGCGCCTCGCTGTAGCCGGGGCTGCAGATGGGCAGCAGCGTCTCGGGCATGATGTAGGCCGCCTCGTGCCGCTCATCCGGCCCGTTCACGAAACGCATGCCGAGATCGACGTCGGTGACCGGCCCGGTCAAGGCGGACATGATGAGCTCGAACCGAAGCTCCACGGTCGGGAAGGTGCGCTTCAGTTCCGCCATGTGCGGCATGATCCAATGGGTGGTGAACCCCGTCGAGACCGAAAGGGTCACGGTCTCCACCCCCGCATTGCGATCCTCGATTTCCCGCAGCGCGTGCTCGATGCCGGAAAATCCCCGCGAGATGGCCTCGTACAGAATGAGCCCGGCCTCGGTGAGCGTCACGCCCCCGGGCAGGCGGTTGAACAGCACGGTTCCGATGTGGTCCTCGAGGCGACCGATCATGCGGCTGACCGCGGCCGGCGTGACATTCAGCTCGCCGGCCGCGCGGGCGAAACTCCCGCAGCGTGCCGCGGCCTCGAACGTGAAGAAGCCGTTCATGGACGGCAGGGCGAGCCGGATTTTACGCATTTACATGATGTAACTTAGCCGGGATTTTTTTTCAATTGAACCGGCCGCGCAACGTTGGTCTTCTAAGGCCCAACGAAGGCTCGCGAAGAGCCATAAAGCCAGAGACAAAGGGGAACGGCATCGCGACGGCGAGCGGACGTGCGCACGCGCACGGGCCTTTTCGTCTGGCCGCACATGCGATGTAACGTTGCCGCGTTGCTTTTCAGAGCGGGGCAAGATGACCAGGCCAGCATCTTCCGGAACCGTCGGCGTATCGATCCGGAACGCCACCAAACACTACGCCGGCTTTTGCGCCCTCAACGACGTCAGCCTGGAGGTGGCGCCCGGCGAGTTCGTCTCCGTGCTCGGACCCTCAGGGTCCGGCAAGACGACGCTGCTGGGCATCCTCGGCGGCTTCGTCCAGCCCTCCTCCGGGTCGGTCTTCCTGGGCGAACGGGACATCACGTTCGCCCCGCCGCACAAGCGCGACATCGGCATCGTCTTCCAGAACTACGCGCTCTTTCCGCACATGAGCGTCGCCGAGAACGTGACCTTTCCCCTGCGCGCCCGCCGCATGCCGAAGTCCGAATGGCCGGCCAAGTTGAAGGCGGCGCTGGAGATGACGGAGCTTGGTGGCTACGGCGACCGCAAGATCCACGAATTGTCCGGCGGCCAGCGCCAGCGCGTCGCGCTCGCCCGGGCGATGATCTTCGAGCCGCGGCTCATCCTGATGGACGAGCCGCTTTCGGCCCTCGACAAGCAATTGCGCGAGACGATGCAGATCGAACTCAAGCATCTGCACCGCAAGCTGGCCGCCACCATCATCTACGTGACGCACGACCAGCGCGAGGCGCTGACCATGAGCGACCGTATCGCCATCATGAACAAGGGGCGTATCGTCCAGGTCGATGCGCCGGAGCGGCTGCACGACCATCCGGTGAATTCCTTCGTGGCCGGCTTCATCGGCGAGGCGACGCTCCTGCCGGTGTCGCGCATCGACGACAATAGCGTCGATCTGGGCGGCACGCGGATCGTCTCGGGACGGCCGATCCCGCACAATCTGAAGCTCTTCCTCGCCATCCACTCCGAGAAACTCACGGTGGTGCAGGACGGCGCGGACACCTCCGCGAACATCCTCACCGGCACCGTTTCGGAGGCGCTCTATCAGGGCGAGAGCGTGCGCATGTTCGTGGATCTGGACCACGGCGCGCGGCTGAGCCTGAGGGTGCCCAGCAATCACGAAAACCGCTCCAGGATGAAGGCGCCGGGCGAACGCATCGCCGTCCGCCTGCATCCCGACGACACCATCGTGGTGCCTCAGGCGCCCTGACTTCCCCGCTCCCGAATGCGAGATTCACAAGGAAAGCGTAAGATGAAGCTCTCTCAGTTCAAGGTCCTGACGTTCGACGTGGTCGGCACGCTCATCGACTTCGAGACGGGTGTCCTGAACGCCGTGCGCGCACTGGGCGGCCCGAAGGCCGCGGCCGCCAGCGACGACGACATCTTCGAGCCCTACAAGCGCGGCCGCGACAAGTTCTATGGCCGGTCTTCCTTTGCCATGAAAGACGTCTATCTGTCCCTCGCGGCGGAACGCGGCTTCAACGACGATGAGGCCACCGCCGAGGCCTTCCAGCTCGCCGTGCTGCGCTGGCCGGCGTTCGCGGATTCGGTGGACGCCCTGCGGCGGCTGCGCAAGAATTTCCGCCTCGTCGCCATGACCAATGCCGACCGCACCGCCTTTTCGGCCTATTCCGCGACGCTCGAAAACCCCTTCCACGACAGCGTGACCTGCGACGAGACCGGCTGCGCCAAGCCCGATCCGCGCTTCTTCGCCTTCAACAAGGGCCGCCAGTCCGCCCACGGCTTCCGCCAGTCGGAGATCCTGCATGTGGCGCAGAGCCAGTATCACGACATCGGCGTCGCCAAGGCCGAGGGCTACACCACCTGCTGGATCGAGCGGCGCCAGGGCCTGAAGGGCTTCGGCGGCACGCCGGACCCGAAGGTGCTGACCAAGCCGGACTTCCACTTCTCCACGCTGAAGCAACTTGCGGATGCCGTGGATGCGGAACTCGACACCTCCCGCGCGGCAGCCTGAGCGAAAGAAGGCACGACACCATGCTCACCCCCGCGCTCCCGACCGACATTCCTTCGCTGTGGCAGGCGACGTCGGTCGCCCGGCCCACCTTCGCGAGCGCGCGGGGGAACCAGAGTTTCGACGTGGCGGTGATCGGTGGCGGCTATACCGGCCTCACCACCGCTCACTATCTGGCCAAGGCCGGCCTGTCGCCTGTGGTGCTGGAGGCCAACGGCATCGGCTGGGGTGCCAGCGGGCGCAATGGCGGCGTCGTCTCCGGCAAGTTCCGGCTGGGCTTCCGAGACATCGCCACCCGGCACGGCATCGACACCGCCCGCGCGATGCACGATCTGGGCATCGAGGTGATCGCACACGTGGGCGAGCTGATCGCGGAGCTGGGCATCGCGGGGGCGGACTACCGTCCCACCGGCTCGCTCCGCTGTGCCCACAACGCGCATACGCTGGAGCAACTGAAGACCGAGGCGGAGTGGCTGCGCGGGGCGCTCGGCGACACCGCGATCTCCATCCTCAGCAAGGAGGAGGTCGCGGCGGAGACCGGCTCGGATGGGTTCACCGGGGGGATGCTGAACACCCATGGCGGCATCATCCATCCGCTGAACTTCGTACTGGGGCTCGCCGCCGGGCTCAAGGCGGCGGGCATCGCCATCCATGAGCGCTCGCCGGTCCTGAGCCTGCGCCGCGAGGGCGCGGGCGTGGTGATCGAGACGCACGATGCGCGCATCACCGCCCGGCAGGTGGTGATCGCCACCAATTCCTATTCCGATATCACCCCCGCCACCGCGGCCGTGCGCACCTCCATCATTCCCTTCCGCTCCGCGATGATCGCGACCGAGCCGCTGGCCGGCACGCCGGGCGCGCGTTTGCTCAGCACCGGCCGCAGCTACACCGAGACGCGGCGCATGATGCGCTGGTTCCGCAAAGCCGGCGATCGCCTGCTTTATGGCGGCCGCGGCGCCTTCGGAAAGACCGACCGGCAGAGCGCCTACACCGCGCTCGAAAAGGCAATGGTGCGGCAGTTTCCGGAACTCGCGCAGGTGAAGGTAACCCACCGCTGGTCCGGCCTCGTCGCAATGACCATGGACAGCCTCCCCCATCTCGGGCGGCTCGATGACCGGATCGTCTACAGCGTCGGCTACAACGGTACCGGCGTCGCGCTCGCTTCCGGCATCGGACGGCATGTTGCAAACCTGTTGACGGGGGGCCGGCCCGACCTCGGGCTCATCACCCGGCAGCCGCTCCACCCCATTCCCTTCTATGCCCTGCGGGAGCCGGCGGTGCGGCTGGTCGCGGGCGCCTATCAATTCCTCGACGCCATCGGACGATGACGGCGAACGAGCAAGAAGCTTCCAGACGGCAAGGGCCCGAAGCGGCCAAGAGGAGAAAAGGCATGCGCTTTTCAGTCTCGATCCCGGTGATGACCGCGGCGCTGGCCCTGTCGGTGGCCACCGCCTCTGCAGAGCAGATCACCTTCGTCTCGCAGGGCGGCGCCTATCAGGAGGCCCAGACCAAGGCCATCCTGAATCCCGCGGCCAAGCTGCTGGGCATCACCATCAACCAGGACAGCGCCCCGGATGCCTGGCCGGTCCTGAAGACCCAGGCCGCCACCGGCAAGCCCATCTGGGATGTCATCGACGCGCCGACCACCATCTGCGTCCGCGGCGGCGACCAAGGCATGGTCGAGAAGCTGGACTTCTCCAAGATCCCCAATGCGGCGTCCATGCCGGCGCAATACAAGACGCCCTATTCGGTGGCCTACGAGTTCTATTCGTCGGTGCTCGCCTACAACAAGAAGAAGTTCGCGAGCAAGGCGCCGCAGACCTGGGCGGACTTCTGGGACGTGAAGGCCTTCCCCGGCACCCGCGCCCTGCGCAACCATCCGCAGGCGACCATGGAAGCCGCTTTGCTCGCCGATGGTGTGCCGGCCGACAAGCTCTATCCGCTCGACGTGGACCGGGCGTTCAAGAAGCTGGAGCAGATCAAGCCGCACATCACGGTGTGGTGGACCTCCGGCGCCCAGTCGGCGCAGCTCCTGGCCGATGGCGAGATCGACATGGAGATGGCCTGGAACGGCCGCGTCGCCGCGGTGATGAAGGAAGGGGCCCCGGTGAGCTTCACCTTCAACCAGGGCCTGCTGCAGGAAACCTCCCTGTGCATCGTGAAGGGCGCGCCCAATCTTGAGGCCGCCTACAAGTTCGTGAATGCCGCCATGACGCCGGACATCCAGGCGAACTTCCCCGCCTATATCGACTACGGCCCGGGCAACCCGGCCGCCTACGCCACCGGCAAGATTTCGCCCGAGCGCACGGCCCAGATGCCGAGCGCTCCGGAGAATGCGTCCAAGCAGGCGCTGGTGTCGCAGGCCTGGTGGGCCTCGCCCGCCGGTGAAGACGCCATCAAGCGCTGGGCGGGCTTCGTCCAGAAGTAAGCCCCCGCGGCAATGCCTCTTTCGGGGCGGGCCGACGCCCGCCCCGCAACACTGCTCCCAAAGATCCTCCAGGAGCCCGCCATGTCGGCCTCGTCAACCGATCCGTCGCTTGCCCACAAGAGGGGGGAGCAGCGTCTCGTCCTGCTGCTGCTCGCGCCCTCGCTTGCCGTGGTCGGCTGCCTGCTGATCGTGCCGCTGTGCTGGCTGGTGTGGCAGTCGGTGCGCCAGGACGGCGCCTTCACGCTGGCCCATTATGCGCGGTTCTTCAGCGATCCCGTCTATTTGACGACCTTCCTGCAGACCTTCCGCATCGCCTTCATCGTCACCGCGGCGACCGTGCTTCTCGGCTATCCCATCGCCTATGTGGCGGCCGGCGCATCGCGGCGATGGAGCATCGTCATCCTCGCGATGGTGATCCTGCCCTTCTGGACCAGCGTGCTGGTGCGCGCCTACGCCTGGCTTATCCTGCTGCAGCGGCGCGGCCTCGTGAACACGCTGCTGACCGATCTCGGGCTGATCCAGAACCCGTTGGCGCTGGTCAACAACGAGCTGGGCACCGTGATCGCGACCGTCCACATTCTCCTGCCCTTCATGGTGCTGCCGCTCTACGCCACCATGCAGAAGATTCCGGCCGAGCTCACCATGGCAGGCGCGAGCCTCGGGGGCTCGCCCTTCTACGTCTTCACGCGGGTCTTCCTGCCCCTGTCGCTCCCCGGGGTGGTGGCTGGCATGGTCCTAGTCTTCGTGCTGACGCTGGGCTTCTACATCACGCCGGAACTCCTGGGCGGCGGGCGCACCTACATGGTCTCCATGCTCGTCTCGCGGAACATCGAGGTCTACAACGAGTGGGGCGCCGCCTCCTCCATCAGCATCGTGCTGCTCGCCTGCGTCTTCCTCATCTTCCGGCTGGCGAGCCTCATCATCCCGTTTGAACGCATCATGGGGGCGCGCTGATCATGTCCCTCTCCCGCATCGTCCTGTACGTGGCCGTGGGCCTCATCCTCGTCTGGCTGATGATCCCCGTCCTCATCATCATTCCGATGTCCTTCTCCGGCGCCCGTTTCCTCGCCTTCCCGCCGCCCTCCTGGTCGCTCAGGTGGTACGAGGCCTATCTGGAAAGCGCCGCCTGGATGCAGGCGACGCGGGTTAGCCTGATCCTCGCCGTGTCAAGCGCGATCCTCGCGACCGTGCTGGGAACGGCGGCGGCCTATGCGCTGAACCTCTCCACGTCGCGCCTCGTGCGCAGCCTGCAGGTGGTGCTGCTCCTGCCGCTCGTCGTGCCCATCGTCATCACCGCCGTCGGCGTCTTCCTCGTCTATGCCAATGTGGGACTGCTCGCGACCATGAGCGGGCTCATCCTCGCCAACGTCATGCTCGGCCTGCCCTTCGTCATCATCTCGGTGCTGACGGGCCTGAGGAAGTTCGATCCCGCGCAGGAGATGGTCTCCCGCAGCCTCGGCATGAACCGGCTGCGCACCTTCTTCATCGTGACGCTGCCGCAGATCCGCCCGAGCGTCATCTCGGGCCTGCTGTTCGCGTTCATCTCGGCGCTGGACGAGACGGTGGTCGCCATCTTCGTCTCGGGCGGCGAGAATCAGACGCTGACCAAGCGCATGTTCACGGCGCTGCGCGACGAGATCGATCCGACGATTGCGTCCATCAGCACGCTTTTGACGGCGGTTTCCTTCCTCATGGTGATCCTCGTCTCCCTCAGCGCCCGCACCGCGCCGCGGAAGAACGCCGACGCCTGAGACCCTGCACGCTTCCTCTCAGATGCGGTGGCCCAGCTAGGCCGGCGCCTGCCTCCCTCTGCCTCCCGATCTGCCGTCTGGAACCGCGACCATGAGCAACCTCATCGCCTTCGACCTCGCCGCCCCCGGAACGCCGCGCGAAAGCAAGCCGGCGCCGGACCGGCTGATCGCCGGCGACCCGAGCTACAAGACCTGGGAAATCGCGGCGGCCGGCCACAGGGACATCCGCACCGGCATCTGGGAGGCGACGCCCGGCGTCACGCGCTCCATCAAGGGCGAGACCTGGGAATATTGCACGATCCTTTCCGGCGTGGTCGTGTTGACGGAGGATGGCGGCGCCCCGCGTCGCTTCTGCGCCGGCGACACGTTCGTGCTGCGGCCCGGCTTCGTCGGAACCTGGGAAACGCTGGAGACCGTGCGCAAGCTGTGGGTCGCCGTTTCCTGAACCCCCTCACGCACATCAGGCTTCACCCATGGCACTCCTCTACATGGCCGATCCCGCCCGGGGCGAGATCTGGCGCCGGCTGATCGGCGAAATGGCGCCGGATATCGACGTGCGCATCTGGCCCGACATGGGAGACCCGGCCGACATCCGCTGGGTCGCCGTCTGGGACGTGCGGGTGGACCTCGCCGCAACGTTTCCGAACCTCGAAGTGATCTTCTCCACCGGGGCCGGCGTGGACCACCTCGACCTCACCCGCATCCCGCCCCGCATTCCCGTGGTGCGCATGGTGGAGCCCGGCATCGTGGAGGGCATGGTCGAATACGTGACCATGGCCGTCCTCGCGCTCCACCGCGACCTGCCGACCTATATCGACCAGCAGAAGCGGCACCTCTGGGCGCAGCATTATGAAACCCCGGCAGCGCAACGGCGCGTCGGGATCATGGGGCTCGGCTCGCTGGGACAGGCGGCGCTCGCGCCGCTTGCGGCCTTCGGTTTTCCGCTGGCGGGCTGGAGCCGCTCGCCCCGGGACATTCCGAATGTGGAGACCTTCGCGGGCGAGGCCGGGCTCGGGCCCTTCCTGGCCCGCACCGACATCCTCGTCTGCCTGCTGCCGCTCACCGCCGAGACGCGGGGCATTCTCGATGCGCGGCTGTTCGCGCGGCTGCCGACGGGCGCACGGATCGTCAATGCGGGCCGCGGTGGCCATGTGGTGGCCGAGGATCTGGTCGCCGCCCTTGATGCCGGCACCCTCTCCGGCGCGGTCCTCGATGTCACGGAGCCGGAGCCGCTGCCGCCGGAGCATCCGTTCTGGAGCCATCCGCGCATCCTGCTGACGCCCCACGTCGCGAGCCTCACCCGGCCCGAGACCGCCGTCATCAGCCTCCTCGACAATCTCCGCCGCCACGCCGCGGGCGAGCCGATGGTCGGCCTCGTCGAACGCAGCCGCGGCTATTGAAAGCCTCGCCCATGTCCCTGGCCGCTGAACACGTCCTCAACCTCGCCGACCCGAGCCTCCTCGTCCAAGCGGCGTTCATCGGCGGGCAGTGGTGCGCCGCCGATGACGGCGCGACGCTCGCCGTGGAGGATCCCGCCACCGTCCGGACCGTGGGCACCGTTCCGGCCTGCGGCGCGGCCGAGACGCGGCGGGCCATCGAGGCGGCCGAGATCGCATTCCGCTCGTGGCGCGCCGTGCCGGCCGCCGAGCGCGCGCGTCTGCTGGAGCGCTGGAACGACCTGATCCTCGCCAACGGCGCGGACCTCGCGCGGATCATGACGGCCGAACAGGGCAAGCCCCTCGCCGAGGCGGAGGGGGAAGTGCGCTACGGCGCCTCCTTCGTGAAGTGGTTCGCGGAGGAGGCGCGGCGCATCTACGGCCGCACCATCCCCGCGCCCGGGGCTGACCGGCGCATCCTGATGCTGGAAGAGCCCGTCGGCGTCACCGCCGCCATCACGCCATGGAATTTCCCAATCGCGATGATCACCCGCAAATGCGCGCCGGCCCTCGCCGCCGGCTGCACCATGGTCATCAAGCCGTCGGAGCTGACGCCATTTTCCGCTCTGGCTGTGGTGAAGCTGGCGGAGCGGGCCGGCATTCCCGCCGGTGTCATCTCCGTGGTGACGGGCCTGCCGGCCGCCATCGGTGATGAACTCACATCGAACCCTGTGGTGCGCAAGATCTCCTTCACCGGCTCGACCCGTGTCGGCGCCCATCTCATGCGCGCCTCGGCGGGGACGCTGAAGAAGCTCAGCCTGGAACTGGGCGGCAACGCGCCCTTCATCGTCTTTGACGATGCCGACCTCGACCTTGCGGTGGAGGGGGCCATGGCCTCCAAGTTCCGCAATGCCGGACAGACCTGCGTGTGCGCCAACCGCATTCTGGTGCAGGCGGGAATCCACGACGCCTTCGTCGCCCGCCTCGGCGCGCGCATCGCCACGCAGAAGGTCGGACCGGGCACGGAGCCGGGCGTCGGCATCGGCCCGCTCATCAACCGCGCTGCCGCCGAAAAGGTGCACGCGCACGTCGCCGACGCGCTGGCCAAGGGCGCGCGCGTGGCGCAGCAGGCCGAAGAGTCCTGCGCGGAGGGCAATTTCGTCGCGCCCCTCCTCCTCACCGGCGCAACCACCGACATGCGGCTCGCCAATGAGGAGACCTTCGGCCCCGTCGCCCCGGTGTTCCGGTTCGAGACCGAGGCGGAGGCGATCGCCATCGCCAATGGCACCCCCTACGGCCTTGCCGCCTATTTCTTCACCGAGGACATGCACCGCGCCTGGCGGGTCGGCGAGGCGCTGGAATTCGGCATGGTCGGGCTCAACACCGGCGCCATCTCCATGGAGGTGGCGCCCTTCGGCGGCGTGAAGCAGTCCGGGCTCGGCCGCGAGGGCGGCTACCTCGGCATCGCCGAATATCTGGAACCCAAGGCCTTCCACATGGGCGGGCTGCGCCTCACGGCCGCCGTCTGACCCCAATCTCCCACATATCGCAGGAAACGTGACCATGGCCGCAAGACACTATCGCATCGCCGTCATCCCCGGAGACGGCATCGGCAAGGAAGTGATGCCCGAGGGCGTGCGCGTGCTGGAGAAGGCGGCGGCGCTCTATGGCTTCAGCCTCGATCTCGCCTGGCATGATTTTGCCTGCTGCGATTACTACGCCCGCCACGGCGAGATGATGCCGGCGGACTGGAAGGCGCGGGTCGGCACCTCGGACGCCATCCTGTTCGGCGCGGTTGGCTGGCCGGACACGGTGCCGGATCATGTCTCGCTCTGGGGCTCGCTGCTCCAGTTCCGGCGGGAGTTCGACCAGTATGTGAATCTGCGCCCCGTGCGGCTGATGCCCGGCGTCCCCTGCCCCCTCGTCGGCCGCAAGCCGGGCGACATCGATTTCTGGGTGGTGCGCGAGAACACGGAGGGCGAATACACCTCCATCGGCGGGCGCATGTATCCCGGCACGCCCCGCGAACTGGTGATTCAGGAAACCGTCATGTCGCGCCACGGCGTGGACCGGGTGCTGAAATTCGCGTTCGAGCTGGCCATGCGGCGGCCGAACCGGCACCTGACCTCGGCCACCAAGTCCAACGGCATCGCGATCACCATGCCCTATTGGGACGAGCGGGTGGAAGCGATGGCGGCGACCTATCCGGAGGTGCGCACCGACAAGTACCACATCGACATCCTCACCGCTCAGTTCGTGCTGCACCCGGACCGCTTCGACGTGGTGGTCGCTTCCAACCTGTTCGGCGACATCCTCTCCGATCTCGGCCCCGCCTGCACCGGCACCATCGGCATCGCGCCTTCGGGCAACATCAATCCGGACCGGACCTTCCCCTCGCTGTTCGAGCCGGTGCACGGCTCGGCGCCTGACATCGCCGGCAAGGGCATCGCCAATCCGGTGGGCCAGATCTGGTCGGCGGCCATGATGCTCGAGCATCTCGGGGAAATGGACGCCGCCGCGGCCATAGAGCGGGCCATCGAGCGGGTGCTGGCCGATCCTGCGGGGCGCACGGCCGACATCGGCGGGACCGCCAACACGCTCAGCTGCGGAAAGGCGATCGCCGATGCCCTCGCCTGACGCCCGGCAGCGCCCCGCAATGCCCGCGAATTCCCTCCAGGTGCTCGACCGCGATCACCTCATCCATCCGGTCATGTCGTTCCGTGGCCATGAGAAGCATGGCGTCACTGTGCTGCAGTCCGCGTCCGGCATGTTCCTGCGGGATGCCTCGGGGCATGAGTTGCTGGATGCCTTCGCCGGCCTGTGGTGCGTGAATGTCGGCTACGGGCAGGAGAGCATCGTGGAGGTCGCGGCGGAGCAGATGCGCCGCCTGCCTTACGCCACCGGCTATTTCGGCTTCGGCTCGGAACCTTCCATCCGCCTTGCGGCGCGCCTCGCGGAGCTGGCGCCGGAGGGACTGGACTACGTCTACTTCACCCTCGGCGGATCGGACGCCGTGGACAGCGCGGTCCGCTACATCACGCATTACTTCAACTCCACCGGACGGCCGGCGAAGAAGCACTTCATCTCGCTGGAGCGCGGCTATCACGGCTCCTCCTCCACCGGGGCGGGCCTCACCGCCCTGCCGGCGTTCCATGCCCATTTCGATGTGCCGACGCCGCGCCAGCACACGATCGCCTCGCCCTACCCCTACCGCAACCCGGTGGGCGGCGACCCCGCGGCGGTGATCGCCGCCTCCGTCGCCGCATTGGAGGCGAAGGTCGCCGAACTCGGGGCCGACAACGTGGCCGCCTTCTTCTGCGAGCCGGTGCAGGGCTCGGGCGGGGTGATCGTGCCGCCGCACGGCTGGCTCAAGGCCATGCGGGAGGCCTGCACGCGCCTCGACATCCTGTTCGTGGCCGACGAGGTCATCACCGGCTTCGGCCGCACGGGGCCGATATTCGCCTGCCACGCAGAGGCGGTGTCGCCGGACCTGATGACCGTCGCCAAGGGCCTGACGGCCGGCTACGTGCCCATGGGCGCGGTGCTCATGTCGGACCGGATCTATCAGGCCATCGCCGACGGGCTGCCGCCGGAGGCGCCCATCGGGCACGGCTTCACCTATTCCGGCCACCCTGTGAGCGCGGCGGTGGGCCGCGAAGTGCTGCGCCTCTATACGGAGGGCGGCATCCTCGCCAATGGAGAGGCCCGTGGACCGGCCTTCGCCGCGGGGCTCGAAGCCCTGCGCGATCATCCCCTCGTGGGAGATGCCCGCGCGCGCGGGCTGCTCGGTGCATTGGAACTCGTGCGCGACAAGGCGGCGAAGACGCGCTTCGACCCCGCCACGGAGCTGCCGCGCCGTCTGTTTGAGGCCGGCTACCGCAACGGCCTCATCTTCCGCGCCTTCGCCGACGGCACCATCGGCCTCGCCCCCGCGCTGACCTGCACGGCCGACGAGATGGACCTCTTGTTGTCGCGCCTCGCCCGTACCCTGGATGATGCGCTCGACGACGCCGAGGTCCGGGCGGCGCTCGCGTAGACCGGACTTCGGCTTTTCGTCGGGCCTTCTGGCGATGCCCGGGATTGCGAACCCGGACCGCCCTACTTCACCAGCGGGCAGCCACCTTCGGCGAGGGGGCGGAAGGCCTGCGCGGCCGGAATGGTCGCGAGGGTCTCGTAGACGTCCCATTCGCCCTTGGATTGCGCCGGAGTCTTCACCTTGAACAGGAACATGTCGTGGACCGCGCGACCGTCGATGCGCACCTCGCCCTTGCCGAACAGGGGATCGTCGATGGGCATCGCGCGCATCTTGGCGAGCACGGTGTTCGTATCCTTGGTGCCGGCGGCCTCCACGGCCTTCAGATAGTGCATGATGGAGGAATAGACGCCGGCATGGACCTGCGTCGGCATCTTGCCCTTGTGGAGGGCGGCGAAGCGCTTGGCGAATGCGCGGCTCGCGTCGTCCCGATCCCAGTAGAACGCCTCCGTCAGCACCAGCCCCTGCGCCAGCTTGAGGCCGAGGGCGTGGATGTCGGTGATGAAGGTGAACAGGCCGGCGATGGACTGTCCGCCCTGCACGATGCCGAACTCGGAGGCTTGCTTGATGGCGTTGATCATGTCCTCGCCGCCGCTGGCGAGGCCCACCACCTTGGCGCCGGAGGATTGCGCCCGGATCAGGTAGGATGAGAAATCGCTGGTGCCGAGCGGGTGCTTGACCGATCCCAGCACCTGCCCGCCGGCTGCTTTCACCACCGCCACCGTATCGCGTTCCATGGCGTGGCCGGACGCCTGGTCCACCGCGATGAAGAACCAGCTGTTGCCGCCCTGGCGCACCATGGCGCTGCCGGTGCCGTTGGCATTGGCCCAGGTGTCGTAGGTCCAATGGATGGTGTTGGGCGTGCATTTGGAGCCGGTGAGGTCGGCCGTCGCCGCCCCGGCATTGAGCTGGATCCTGTCCTTGTCCTTGACGATCTGGCTGACCGCCAGCGCGACGGGCGAGCCGGTGACGTCGCCGATGACGTCGACGCCCTCCTGATCGATCCATGAGCGGGCGATGACGGAGCCGATGTCCGCCTTGTTCTGGTGATTGCCCGAGACGATCTCCACCTCGATGCCCTTGTCCTTCCCCTTGAAATCCTCCACCGCGAGGCGGGCGGCGGCGACAGAGCCCGGACCGGCGAGGTCCGAGTAGGGTCCACTCATGTCGCTGAGGATTCCGATCTTGATCCGGGTCTCGGCCACCGCCGGCCCCAGGCCCAGGGCGATTACGGACAGAAGCACACATATACTGATATAATTACGCATGGCGTATCCTCCATGGCGCCTTATATCTCTGCCATTTTCGGCGCCAATTTATGTCAATCACATTCCATATATTGTGTAAATATATTTGCCAATCTGAAAGCCCGCGCTACGCTGTTCTCCCGCGCCTTTCGCGGGATGCTCCGAGCGGAAAGGACAGGGTGATGCAGGACTTCCATGTGAAGCCGGGGGACTCGGCGGTCTTCACCAAGACCGTGGGCGAAAGCGACGTGTATCTCTTCGCCGGGATCACCGGCGACTTCGCCCCGAACCACGTCAACCTGACCTATATGCAGCGCTCCCGCTTCGGCCGTCTGCAGGCCCACGGCGCGCTGTTGGTGGGCTTCATGTCCACCACCGCCGGACTGATCGCGGCGCGCACGCCGCCCGAGGCGAACGAGATCGCCGTGGCGCTCGGCTATGACCGCATCCGCTTCATCAAGCCGGTCTTCCTGGGGGACACGGTGACCACCCTCTACCGCGTCAGCAGTGTGGACATCGCCCGCAGGCGCGCCAGCGCCGGGATCGAGGTGACGAACCAGCACGGCACGCTGGTGGCGGTCGCCTCCCACACGCTCGCGTGGCTGGCGAACTCGCCCGCGGCCGGATAGCTCCTGTCAGGCCTCGCGCAGATGCGCGAAGCGCGCGAGCAGCGGCGTTCGGATGGAGTCGGGGACCGGAATCTTCTGCAGATCCCCCGCCACCACGAAGACTGAGACGAAGCCGGCGGTGAAGCAGATTTGCCCGTCCTGCCTGCCCGTCACGCGAAACGTGAGCGAGGAGGTGCCCAGCCGCGCGGGCTCCACATGGCAGAACAGCGGGGCGCGCGGCGTGATCGGCGCCTTGAAGTCCATCTCCATGTGCACGAACGGGCATCCGATGCCCTGGTCCACGTTCATCCGGAACCAGTTCGTGCCGTCCAGCAGGTCCTCCCAGAAGGCGTCGATCGCCTCCAGGGCGAAGTCCGGAATCCGGCCCGTGTAAGCGATGCGCGCGGGATCGCAGTCGCCGAAGCCGACCCGCCGCTGCCAGATGAATGCGTCGTCGCCCATGGGCCCTCATCAGGTGGTGGGATCGTGCGTCCCGTCGACCGCTGCGCGGCGCAGGAGGTCCGGCACGCCCCAGGACAGCGGGTCCTGAACCTCAAATGCTTCGATCCGGCGCAGGATCTCTCCGAAGCCGAGCCGGCCTGCATAGTGCATGGGACCACCGCGCCAGCGCGGGAACGCGTAGCCATGGATCATCACGAGGTCGATGTCGGCCGGGTTCGCGGCGATGCCTTCCTCGAGAATGCGGAAGCCTTCCTCCACCATGGCGGTCACGGCACGGGCGACGATCTCGTCGTCGGAAAAGCTCCGGCGCGTGAGACCCGCGCGCTCCGATTCCTCCGCCACGATCTTGTCGATGACCGCGGAGGCGGAAGCCTTGCCACCGTCGTAGTCGTACCACCCGGCGCCGGTCTTGCGGCCGAGCCGGCCGGTCTCCTCGACGATGCGGTCGGCGATTGGGATGTAACGGAAGCCGTCCTTCGTGCGCCAGCCGAGCCTCTTGCGATTGGCATAGGCAATGTCGAGGCCGGAGAGGTCCTGCACCTCGTAAGGCCCCATGGCCATGCCGAAGCCGCGCAGCGCCCGGTCCACCTGGGCCGGCAGGGCGCCCTCCATCAGCATGATGTCACAGGTCTGCCGATAGCGGGTGAGGATGCGGTTGCCGATGAAACCGTCGCACACGCCGGCCAGTACCGGGATCTTCTTCAGCCGCGCGGCGAGGCGCAGGACCGTTGCCAGCGTTTCGGCGGAGGTGGTGCGCGCCCGGATCACTTCAAGCAGCTTCATCACGTGGGCCGGGCTGAAGAAATGCAGGCCCAGGAACCGTTCGGGACAGCGCAGGCCTTCCCCCACCCGGTTCACGTCGAGATAGGAGGTGTTGGTGGCGAGGATGGCGGTCTCGGGCAACGCCTGATCGAGGGCGGCAAAGACCTGCCGCTTCACCTCCATGTCCTCGAACACCGCCTCGATGGCGAAATCCGCCGGCGGCAGGGCGCCATAGCCTTCGTGGAAGGAAAAGCGCGCCGCCTGCTCCGCTGCGGCGGCTTCGACGGTGCTCTTGCCCCGCTTCACCGCATCCGCATAGAGCCGGGCCACATTGGTCCGCGCCCGCGCGACGCCGGCCGCATCGCTTTCCACCAGCGCCACGGAAATGCCAATGGCGGCCAGGGCATAGGCAATCCCGGCGCCCATGGTGCCGCCGCCCACCACCACGGCGGAGCCGATCTCCGCACCGCCGGTCTTGCCCTGCGCCATGGCGGCGCGCTCGGCGAAGAAAACGTGGCGCAGGGCCGCCGCCTGATCGGACGTCCTGAGATCGAGGAAGGTCGCGCGCTCCAGCGCCAGCCCCTCATCGAGGGGGAGGCGGGTGGCGGCTGCAAGGAGATCGATGGCCTTCAAGGGCGCGATCTGGCCGGGGCTGCGCTTTCCCGCCAGCTTGCGCGCGGCCTCGATCGCTGCCGGATCGGGCCCGGGAGCCGGGAGCGCGCCGGTCGCGGGCCGCGCCGGGATCGGGAGGGTTCGGGCCGAGGCCACCGGATCAGCGGCGATGGCGTCCACCAGCCCCAGGGCCTCGGCTTCCTGCGCCGGGAGGATCCGGCCCTCGACGATCAGTGAAAGCGCCGCCTCCAGCCCGACCAGCCGGGGCAGAAGCTGCGTGCCACCGGCGCCCGGCACGACGCCGAGCGTCACCTCCGGCAGTCCCAGCGTGGCGCCCGGGGCAGCGATGCGCGCGCGGCAGGCAAGCGCGATCTCAAGTCCCCCGCCGAGGGCCGCGCCAGTGATGGCGGCGATCACCGGAACCGGAAAAGCCTCGATCCGGCGCACGAGGTCCGGCAGATGCGGCGCCACGGGAGCGGCGGCGAACTCCCTGGCGTCCGCACCGGCGACGAAGGTCTTTCCGGCGCCCGTCAGCACCACCCGCCGCACGCCTGCCGCCTCGGCAGCATCGAGCGCGGCCGCAAGCCCCTGCCGCACGGCGAGGGACGTGACGTTGACCGGAGGATTGTCGATGGTGACGAGGGCGATGCCCTCGTCGAGGACGCAATGGACGGGTCCGGGCATGGCGGCCTCACCTGCACACATGAGGGGAGCGCGCCGGGCGCGGATCGGACGCGGACGGCGGGCCAAGGCGCGAGGGAGCCATCAGGCGCGCGACTTTTCGTAGTCTTCGCGCAGCAGGGTCCGCAACGCGAACTTCTGGATCTTGCCGGAGGCGGTAGAGGGCAGCTGGTCGCGCACCTCGATCCGTTCGGGATAATATTGCTTGGCGAGATGCTGGCGATCGAGGAAGGCGACCATGTCCTCGAAGGTGAAGGTCTTGCCGGCCTTCGGCACGATGAAGGCGCAGGCGCGCTCGCCGAGGCGCTCGTCCGGATAGGCGACGATGGCCACCTGCTGAATGTCCGGGTGCTTGTAGAGCACCGCCTCGATCTCGACCACCGGCAGGTTCTCGGCGCCGCGGATGATGACATCCTTGGTCCGCCCGCAGATGCGGATGTAGCCCTGCTCGTCCATCCGGGCGATGTCGCCAGTGTCGAACCAGCCTTCGGCATCGGTGGCGTTCCACTGCGGACGCTTCAGATAGCCGCCGAAATTGGAGCAGCCGCGCACGTAGAGCGCGCCCTCCTGTCCGGTCGCGAGCACGGAGCCGTCGGCGCCGCGGATCTGCAGCTCCATGCCGGGCAGCACGAAGCCGTCGGTGTTGATGGAGCGCTCGTCGGGGTCCGAGGGAGAAGCGAGGGTCACCGCCCCGTTTTCCGTCATGCCCCAGGCGGAGATGATCTTGGTGCCCAGAACCTTCCGGGCCCGCTCCACCAGCACGCCGGGGATGGCGGTTCCCGCGCACAGGAAGATGCGCAGCGAAGACGATTCGGTGCCCAATTCCTCGACCGTGTTGGTGATATCCATGAGGAACGGCGTCGAGGCCATGGTGAAGGTGACGCCCTCCTGCGCGATGAGCCGCGCCGCCAGCGCCTTGTCCCAGCTGTCCATCAGCACCATGCGGGCCTTCAGCATGAACGGCATCAGCAGGCCGTACATGAAGCCGGTCTGGTGGGCCATGGGAGAGGCCATGAGCACCACGTCCGACGCGCCGAGACCGAGCCGCTGCGCATAGGCGACGAGGTTGGAATACATGGTGTTGGCGGTGTGCATCACCCCCTTGGGCTCGCCCGTCGTGCCCGAGGTGTAGATGAGCTGGCACACCGCGTTGGCGTCGCTGCGGTCCCGGGCGCTGATCTCCTGGGCGGCAGGCACCTCCGCATCGAGCGCGGGATCGAGGAGCGACGCCTCGAACGCGTCCGGCCCCTCCCCTCCCACCACCACGAGGTGGGCCAGGTCGGGCAGGTCCGCCTTCAGGCGGTGCGCCATCGCCTCATGGTCGAAGCCGCGGAAGATGCGGGGAATGGCGAACACCTTGGTCTCGCCGTGGCGGAGCATGAAGGACAGCTCATGCTCGCGGAAGATGGGCATGACCGGGTTGAAGACAACGCCCAGCCTGAGGCAGGCGATGTAGAGCACCACGAATTCCCAGCCGTTCGGCAACTGGCAGGACAGCACATCGTCCTTTCCGAGGCCGAGGCGGCGCAGCCCGGCGGCGGCGCGCCAGGCGAGGCGGTCGATTTCAGCATAGGTCAGTTCGCGCCGCGTGCCCGCGCCCGTCAGCACGGTCAGGACAGCCACGGCATCCGGTTTCTCGGCGAGGCAGATCTCGAAATAGTCGAGCAGGGTCTTGCCTGGCCAGAAGCCTTCCGCCTCCATCCGGGCGCGGCGGGGCGCGATGAGCACGGCGTCGAATTGCATGGTTCCCTCCCCTGTCGCCGGATCAGCCGTTGACCGCGACCCGACCCGCCCGTTCGCGGGCGATGATGTTCTTCATGATGTGCGCGGTGCCGTCGCCGATCTGGAGGCCGAGCACATCGCGCAGTCGCTGCTCGAACGGCAGCTCGGTGGAATAGGCGGCGTGGCCGTGGATCAGCAGGCAGGCGTGGATCGCCTCATAGGCGAGCAGCGGCGGCCACCACTTGGCCATCGCCGCCTCCGCCACGTGCGGCAGGCCATTGTCCTTGAGCCACAGGGCGTTGTAGCTCAGCAGCCGGGCGCCCTCGACGCGGGTGTCGAAGTCGGCGAGCTGGTGGGTGATGCCCTGGAAGGACGCCAGCGGCTTGCCGAAGGCGCGCCGCTCGCCGATGTAGGCCCAGGCCTCGTTGAGAGACTGGCGGGCCGTGCCGAGGCATTGCAGGCCGATGAGCGAGCGGGAGAAGTCGAAGCCCTGCATCACCTGCACGAAGCCCTTGTTCTCCGCCCCGAGCAGGTGATCGACCGGCACCCGCACATTGTCGAAGAAGATGGAGCCGCGGCCGATGGCATGCTGGCCCAGGTCGGTGAAGCGGGTCGTCGAGATGCCGGGGGTGTCCATGGGCACGAAGATGGCGGAGACGCCGTGCGCCTTGTCCTCCGGCCGCCCCGTGCGGGCGAAGACGACGGCGGCCGCGGCCTGGTCCGCCGCCGATATGGAGGTCTTCTCGCCATTGATGACGTAATGGTCGCCGTCGCGCTCCATCCGCAGGCCCAGATTGGCCGCATCCGAGCCGCCGCGCGGCTCGGTGAGCGCAATGGCCAGCAGGATCTCGCCGGCGGTCAGCTTGGGCAGCCAGTGGCGCTTGATCTCGGGATTGGCGAAGTTCGCGAGGATCTGGCCGTTGAGGGAGGCGAGGACGTTGATATAGCCGAAGTTGAAGTCGCCCTTGGCGATCTCCTCGATGATGACGCCCGAATAGATGGAGCCCGCGCCGCTGCCGCCGAATTCCTCGGGCAGCTCGGGCGCGATCAGGCCAAGGCTGCCCATCTCGCGCACCAGCTCCGCGCCGAACGTGCCGGTCCGCTCGCGCTCCTTGTAGCCGGGGGCCAGCTTGTCGGCGGCGAACCTCGCGGCGAGATCGCGCAGGGCGATCAGGTCTTCCGTGTCGAAAACCGTGGGATAGGCCGTGGGCGTCATGGGATTTCCTGCCTGGACGTCTTCTTGCCGGATGAAATGAGCCGCCATGCGGAGCGAGCGCGGGCGGAGCGTCTGGCGGCCGCTCCACTGGCGCGGCCGCACGTGGCAGGCCCGCCATGCCGGCGCCCTGACGCGCGGCATGGTGGAACCGTCCGGCCCCTCGCACCCCCTGCGGGACGGGCGCGCGCGGCGGCAACGGACCTCCCCGAAGCGGGGACCCTACTTGCCGAACTTGCGAAAGTCGGGCTTGCGCTTCTCGCGGAAGGCGACGCCGCCTTCCTTGCTTTCGTCGGTGTCGTAATAGAGGCTCAGCGCCCGCATCCCGAGGGCGGAGATGCCGCGGATGCTTTCGCTGTCGGCGTTGAAGGACACCTTGGCGAGGGCGAGCGCCGTGGGCGAGCGCTCCATCAGCTCGGCCACCCAGCGGTCCACCTCGGCGTCGAGGTCCTCGTGGGGCACGACCGCGTTGACGAGGCCCATGGCGAGGGCCTCCGCGGCGCTGTAGCGCTTGTTGAGGTACCAGATCTCCCGCGCCTTCTTCTCCCCCACCACGCGGGCGAGATAGGCGGTGCCGAAGCCCGGATCGACCGAGCCCACCTTGGGGCCGACCTGCCCGAACTGCGCCTTCTCGGACGCGATGGTGAGGTCGCAGATGGTGGCCAGCACATTGCCGCCGCCGATGGCGAAGCCGTTCACGCGCGCAATGACCGGCTTCGGCACGTCGCGGATGAGGCTTTGCAGTTCGTCGATGGGCAGGCCGATGACGCCGCGCCCGTCATACTGCCCATCATGAGCCGACTGGTCGCCGCCGGTGCAGAAGGCCTTGTCGCCGGCACCGGTGAGCACGATGACGCCCACCTTGCGGTCCCAGCCGGCGGTCTGGAAGGCGTGGATCAGCTCGTCCACGGTGTGGCCGCGGAAAGCGTTGTACTTGTCCGGCCGGTTGATGGTGATCCAGGCGGCTCCGCCGCGGATCTCGTAGAGGATATCCGTATAGTTCATGATTGATCCTCAGCCGTGCATGGTCAGGCCGCCGGAAACCGAGATCACCTGGCCGGTGATGAAGGCGGCGTCGTCGCTGGACAGGAACAGGATGGCGCCGGGCAGGTCCTCGGGCTTGCCGAGGCGGCCGAGCGGCACGGCGCGGGTAAAGGCGGTGCGCAGCTTTTCCTTGTCGCCCGCCGCCTCCATGAAGCTCTCCAGCATCGCCGTCTCGGTCACCCCGGGGCAGACGGTGTTGAAGGTGATGCCGTGGCGGGCATTCTCGCGCGCCAGCGTCTTCATGAAGGCGATCACGCCGGCCTTGCAGGCGGCATAGACCGCCTCGCCGGACGAGCCGACCCGCCCGGCGTCCGAGCCGATGGACACGATGCGCCCACCCTGCCCGCGTGCGACCATGGAGGCCAGCACCGGCTTGGTGATGTTGAGCACGGCGCGCAGGTTGATATCGATGATCTTCGACCAGAAGTCGGGCTCCGACTTCAGGAAGGGGACGAACAGGTCCCAGCCCGCATTGTTCACGAGGATGTCGATGGGGCCGAAATCGACCTCCACCGCGGTGATCGCCTTCGCAACGGCATCGTAGTCGGTGAGATCGACCACCAGCGCGACCGCCTCGCCGCCGCCGGCCCTGATCCCCTCCACCACCTTCTCCGCCGCTGCGGCGCCGATGTCCGCCACGATGACCCGCGCGCCGTCCTCGGCGAAGCGGCGACAGGTGGCAGAGCCGATACCGCCGCCGCCGCCAGTTACAACAACAACTTTGCCTTTCAAGCCTCGCACGACGGCACCTCTTCCAAATCGCAAGCCGGGACCGAAACGACGAGAACCGCTCCGTTATTGCCTATGGATCGATATCGACATCCCCGGAACCGCGCCGAACTCCGTATATTCAATCTACGGGCACTCGCATTTTTATGTCAATATATTTCCATTATTGCGCCGCAGCAGTCGCCCTTGACCGCACCGTGCGGCGCAGTCAGAGTGCAGGCATGACAAAGGATGGCGGCGGTTCGCGGGGCATTTCGCCGGGCTTGAGCAACAGGCTCTTCTTCCGGCTCTATCAATGCGCCAACATGTTGCATAAGACCGGGACACGGGCGCTGGACGACTACGAGATCACCACCCAGCAATGGGCGGTGCTCGGCGCGCTGACCCGCCCCGCTTTCGCGGAAGGGGTGGCGGTGGGCGACCTCGCCGCCTTCCTGCTGGTCACCCGGCAGAATCTCGCCGGCGTGCTGCAGCGGCTCGAGGCCATGGACTATGTGGAGCGCACGGTCGACGCCAACGACAACCGCTCCCGCCTCATTCGCCTGACACCCAAGGGGCGCAGCCTGTGGGACGCCAACATGCGCCCCGTGATCGCCGACTATTACGACGCGGCCCTCGCCGGCTTCTCCACCGAGGACCGCATCCACATGATCCACTACCTCGACAAGATGCTGACCAACTTCAAGGCTCTCGACCCGGAAGCCTCCGCCCGCCAAGAGGAGGAGGTGCGGGCTGCCGCGCCCGCACCGGCGCCTAGAGTCCGGCGCGTGCCTTCGCCTCGGCGGTGAGGGCCTTGGCGATGATGATCTGCTGGATCTGGGTGGTGCCCTCGTAAATCCGGAACAGGCGCGCGTCCCGATAGAGCTGCTCGGCGCGGTATTCGCGGATATAGCCGTTGCCGCCATGGACCTGCACGTTGCGATCGGCGATGCGGCCCACTGCCTCGGAAGCGAACATCTTGGCGCAGGAGGCCTCCACGCTCACATCCTCGCCCGCATCCCGCTTGCGGGCCGCGTCCAGCACCATGCAGCGGGCGGCATAGGCATCCGCCTTCGAATCGGCAAACATGGCCTGGAGGAGCTGGAAATCGGCCAGCGGACGGCCGAACTGCCGGCGCCCCACCGCATAGGCGAGCATGTCTTCGAGGATGCGCTCGGAGAGGCCGACGCAGGCGGCCGCGATATGGAGCCGCCCCTTGTCGAGCACCTTCATGGCGGTCTTGAAGCCCTGCCCCTCGACCCCGCCGATGAGCGCAGATGCCGGCACCCGGCAATCCTCGAAGATCACGTCGCACACATGGGCGCCCTGCTGGCCCATCTTCTTTTCCGGCTTGCCGGTGGAAAGCCCCGGCGTACCGCGCTCCACGACGAAGGCCGACACGCCGGCCGCGCCCTTCTGGGCCGGGTCGGTTCGGGCCATGACGGTGAACAGGCTCGCGTGAGGCGCATTGGTGATGAAGCGCTTGGTGCCGTTCAGCACATAGACGTCACCCTCGCGCCGCGCCGTGGTCCGTACCGCGCCCGCGTCCGACCCCACGTCCGGCTCGGTGAGGGCGAACGAGCCGATGATGTCGCCGGAGGCGAGGCCGGGCAGGTATTTCGCCTTCTGCTCGGGTGTGCCGTCGATGGCGATGCCCTGCATGCCGATGCCCACATTGGTGGCGAACAGGGAGCGGAAGGCGGGCGCGGCGCGGCCCAGCTCGAACAGGGCCAGCACCTCCTCCTCCATGGTGAGGCCAAGGCCGCCGAACTCCTCGGGCGCGGTGAGGCCGAACAGGCCGAGATCCCGCATCCCGGCCACGATCTCGGCCGGAATGGCGTCGCTCTCGGCCACCTCGGCCTCGGCGGGGATCAGCCGCTCATCGACGAAACGGCGGATCGCCTCGATGAGTTGGGACAGGGTTCCCGGATCCAGAGCCATGACATTCCCTCCCGCTTCTATGGAAATATATTGTCATATATATTCGCGATGGGACCGCCCCGCAAGCGATCGAACGCATGCCATGCCTCAACGGAGAAATCGCCGCAATTGCGCAAGGGGATGCCTTGCCTGCGAGAGATTATAACAATACATTTCCTAATTGCGGAGGGCCAGCAGGCCATTGTTCCGGCGATATGCAGCGGTGTCGGCGCCATCCAGCGAGACATGCCCGGGCCAGCCATGCCGGCGGGACGGACTTCGCCCGGCTCGAGGAGCCGGCCCGCCTCGCCCAAATCCTGATCCTGATCCTGATTTCGTGAGAATCCCATGACCTACGAGACCATCCTCACGGCCACGGACGGCGCCGTCGGCATCATCACCCTCAACCGACCCGAGGCGCTGAATGCCCTCGACAGCCGGATCACCGCCGAGCTGTCCCACGCGGCGGCCGCCTTCGACGCCGACCGCGCCATCGGCGCCATCGTCGTCACCGGCTCGGAGCGGGCGTTCGCCGCCGGGGCCGACATCAAGGAGATCAAGGACAAGACATTCGCCGAGGTCTACGAGGAGCAGCTCATCACCGCTACCTGGGAAGGCCTTTCGCGGGTCCGCAAGCCCACCATCGCGGCGGTGTCGGGCCATGCCATCGGCGGGGGCTGCGAGCTGGCCCTGATGTGCGACATCATCATCGCGTCGGAGACCGCGCGGTTCGCGCTGCCGGAAACCACCATCGGCATCATTCCCGGCGCGGGCGGAACCCAGCGGCTCACGCGCATCGTCGGCAAGGCCGTGGCCATGGACATGATCCTCACCGGCCGGGCGCTGTCCGCCGGAGAGGCGCTGGCGATGGGCCTCGTCAGCCGCGTGGTGCCGGCCGGCACGCATGTCGCCGAGGCGGTGGCGATCGCCGCTCGGATTTCCGGCTCATCCCGGCCCGTAATCCGCCTCGCCAAGGAGGCGGTGAACCAGGCCTATGAAACGCATCTCCAGGAGGGCCTCTATGTGGAACGCAGGCTCCTCTATTCCACCTTTGCCCTTGAGGACCGGCGCGAGGGGATGAACGCCTTCGCGGAAAAACGCCGGCCGACGTTCCGCAACATCTAGCCCGGCGGTCGACGCCGGACCGCGCCGGCACCGGCAGGCGCCGCCGGCGGCGAACCGCACATCGCCTCAAGGCCGGCGGTGACGAACCGCACGAAATCCTCGAACAGCGCCGGATCGCCCGCCGTCGCCCGGCCATCGGACAGGCGCTCGATGCGCTTGTCGGCCACGTACATCAAGAGGGCCCCGACCGCATACTCGTAGGCCCAGAGCAGCCGGTCATGCGGGCAACCGGGAATCGCGACGGCCATGGCCTCCAGGAAGGCGCGGACCAGCGGATCATAGAAGCGCTCGATGGTCTCGGTGGCTTCCGGGCCGGGGTCCCAGGCGGTGCGGGCGACCAGCAGGGAGAAGCTGTCGCCGCTCGCCGAGCCGTGCAGCCGCACCACCGGTTCCGCCCAGGCCGTGACGATCTCCGCGACCCGCCCCTCCCCGGGGCCACGCGCCCCGATTTCGCGGATGCGGGAAATGCGCTCGTCCAGATTGGCCTGGCGATGGGCGAAGACGGTGGCGAGCAATTCCGGCTTGCGACCGAAATAATAGCCCACCAGCGCCACTGGCACGCCGGCGCGGGCGGCGATATCGCGCACCGAGACCGCGGCATAGCCCCGTTCGGCAAAGAGAAATTCCGCGCTGGCCAGAATGTCCTGCCGGCGATCGGGCCGCTGCGGATCGCCGGGCGCGACCGCCGAGCGGCGCGCGCCTTTCCCGCGCCCGGACGGCGAGGCGGAGCGCCTGGCGGCGGATGTCTTCGTCTTCGTCTCCATAGGCCTTTTCTAGCGTTGCCGCTGCATCCGCACCAGCCGCGGCGTCACACGAGGCGGCAAAGGCGGCGCCCCGCCTGCTCCATCTTGTACAATCGTACAATAACCTGTACGCCTGTACAAAATGAAGGCTGCAAGAGCGATGCTCACGCTCGGGGCCGGGAGGACGAGACGCCGTGCCAAGATTCGTCGACATCTCCATTCCGCTGGAAAACGACGTGCCCGCCGACCCGCCCTTCCAGCGGGTCCGCATCGACTATTCCGTCCACACGGAAACCGCGGCCACCCTCTGCGCCGCCTTCCCCGGCCTCACGCCCGAGCAGCTTCCCGAGGGCATGGGCTGGGCGGTGGAGACGGCTCACATCTCCACCCACAATGGCACCCATGTGGATGCCCCCTGGCATTATCACCCCACCATGGACGGCGGGGCCCGCGCCATCACCATCGACGAGATCCCGCTCGACTGGTGCTTCCGCCCCGGCGTGAAGCTGGACTTCCGCCACCTGCCCGACGGCCATGTGGTGACGCCGGCCGAGATCGACGCGGAGCTGGCCCGCATCGGCCACACGCTGAGCCCCCTCGACATCGTGGTGGCCAACACCGCCGCCGGCACCGCCTATGGTCAGGCCGACTACGTGGACAAGGGCTGCGGCTTCGGCCGGGACGCCACCCTCCACCTCGTGAACCAGGGCGTGCGCGTCGTCGGCACGGACGGCTGGAGCTGGGACGCGCCCTTCTCCTTTACGGCCCGCCGCTTCGCCGAGACGGGCGATGCCTCCCTCATCTGGGAAGGCCACAAGGCCGGGCGCGAGAAGGGCTATTGCCAGATCGAGAAGCTGCACAATCTCGAAGCGCTGCCCTCGACCGGCTTCACCATCAGCTGCTTCCCGGTGAAGGTGCGCGCCGCCTCCGCCGGCTGGACGCGGGCCGTCGCCATCCTTCCCGATTGAACGCATTTTCGCGGAGACATGTCTTGAGCAAGGTCATCATCACCTGCGCGGTGACGGGCGGCATTCACACGCCCACCATGTCCGACGCGCTGCCCATCACGCCCAACGAGATCGCCGAGCAGGCCATCGCCGCGGCGGAAGCCGGCGCCGCCATCCTGCACCTGCACGCCCGCGACCCCAAGGACGGGCGGCCGACGCCCGATCCGGCCGTGTTCATGGAATTCCTGCCGCGCATCAAGCAGGCGACCGATGCGGTCATCAACATCACCACCGGCGGCGGCCTGAACATGACGGTGGAGGACCGCCTCGCCGCGCCGCTCAAGGCCGCGCCGGAGATGTGCTCCCTGAACATGGGCTCCATGAACTTCGCTTTGCACCCGCTGGCGAAGCGCTATTCCAACTGGAAGCACGAGTGGGAGGAACCGTACCTCACCGGCACGAAGGACTTCATCTTCCGCAACACGTTCGGCGACATCGAGCGCATCTACAAGATGCTGGGCGAGGAGCACGGCACCAAGTTCGAGCACGAATGCTACGACGTGGGCCACCTCTACAATCTCGCCCATTGCCTCGATCAGGGCTGGTTCCGCCCGCCGGTGTTCCTGCAGCTGATCTTCGGGATTCTCGGTGGCATCGGGCCGGACATGGACAATCTGATGTTCATGAAGCGCACGGCGGACAAGCTGTTCGGCAAGGACTATCACTGGTCCGTGCTCGCCGCCGGCCGCCACCAGATGCCGTTCGCGACGCAGGCGGCCATGATGGGCGGCAACGTGCGGGTGGGGCTGGAGGACAGCCTGTTCATCGGCCGCGGCAAGCTCGCCTCCTCCAATGCCGAGCAGGTGGCCAAGATCCGCCGTATTCTGGAAGAACTCGGCCACGAGATCGCCACCCCGGACGAGGCCCGCGCCACCCTCGGCCTCAAGGGCGCCGACAAGGTGAGCTTCTAGAAAAAGGGCAGCAACGCCATGGCATCGCCCAACCCCATCGACGGCTTTACGGTCGACCCCGCCGCCATCGCCTACGTGGGCGAGGGCCTTCAGCGTCCCGAGTGCATTCTCGCCGAGCGCGACGGTTCGCTCTGGAGCGCGGACGCGCGTGGCGGGGTGGTGCACATACGCCCCGACGGCACCCAGACGCTGATCGCGCAGAGCGAGGCGACGCATTTCGCCTCCGCTACCGACGAGGAGACGCGCTTCGTCTCCGGCACCCTGCCGAACGGCCTCGCCTTCGCCCGCAACGGCGACATCCTGATCTCCAATTTCGGCACCGACCGGCTGGAGATCATGACCCGCGACGGCCAGTCCCGTGTGCTCGCCGACACCATCGACGGCACGCCCATCGGCAAGGTCAATTTCGTGCTGCGCGACAGAAGGGACCGCATCTGGCTCACCATCTCCACCCGCATCAAGAACTGGATGCAGGCCATGAGCCCGAACGTCTCCGACGGCTATGTGGCGCTCTATGAGAACGGCCATCTGCGCATCGTTGCCGACGGCTTCTGCTTCACCAACGAGATCCGCTTCGACGCCAAGGAGGAATGGCTCTATGTGGTGGAGACGGGCGGCAAGCGGGTGACGCGCCTCAGGGCGCTGCCCAATGGCGACCTCGTGGACCGCGAGACCTTCGGGCCCTCGGACCACGGCGCCTTCATCGACGGCATCGCCTTCGACACTTATGGCAACCTCTGGGGCACCCATGTGATGACGGACCGCATCTTCGCCATCACCCCCGATGGCGACCTGCGCATCATCCTCGACGACGATCGCGGCAGCGCCGCCGGCAAGGCGCTGATGGCGGCGTTGGATAAAGACGCCGTGACGCCCGAGCTGATGCTCGCCTGCGGCGGCACCATTGCCCCCTGGTTCGCCAGCGTGACCTTCGGCGGACCGGACCTGAAAACCGTCTATGTGGGCAGCCTGCGCGGCACCCGTATTCCCTTCTTCCGTTCCCCGGTGGCGGGCCTGCCCATGGTCCACTGGTGAGGGACGATCAATGACAAGAACGACCGGGAGGACATCCATGACAGCGAAATTCGGCCCCCTCGCTCTAGCCCTCGCGGCGGGCCTCACCGCATCGCCCGCGGCGGCGGAAATCTCCGGCGGCACGGTGAAGGTGGGCGTGCTCACCGACATGTCCGGCGTCTATTCCGACATCACCGGCAAGGGCTCGCTGATCGCCGCCCAGATGGCCATCGACGACTGCCTCAAGGCCGAGTGCGCCGGCATGAAGATCGAGATGGTCTCGGCCGATCACCAGAACAAGGCGGACATCGCCTCCGCCACCGCGCGCAAGTGGATCGACCAGGAGGGCGTGGACGTCCTCGCCGACATGTCCAACGCCTCCATCCAGCTCGCCATCGCGCCGCTGGTGAAGGAGAAGAACCGCGTCGCCCTCTTCCCCGGCGGCACCGCGCGCCTCACCGGCGATGCCTGCCAGCCGGGCCATGTGGTGCAATGGATGTGGGACACCTATGTGCAGGTGGCTGGCATCGCCAACCGCCTCACCCAGCCTGGCACCTCCTGGTATCTCGTGACAGCGGACTATGCCCTCGGCCAGCAATTGGAGGCCGACGCCAAGACCGTGGTGGGCAGGAAGGGCGGCAAGTTCCTCGGCTCCGTGCGGCACCCCTTCCCTGCGGTGGACCTCTCCTCGCCGCTCCTGACGGCGCAGGGCTCGGGCGCGGACATCATCGCCCTCGCCAACGCCGGCAATGACACGGTGACGGGCATCAAGACCGCGCGCGAATTCGGCATCACCACCTCCAAGCAGAAGCTCGTCGCCTTCTTCCTCACCGCGCTGGACGTGAAGAGCGTGGGCCTGCCGGTGGCGCAGGGCACGCTGCTGTCGGAAGGCTTCTACTGGGACCTCGACGACGGCACCCGCGCCTTCTCCGAGCGCTTCAAGGCGCAGAACGGCAAGATCCCCTCCGCAATCCATGCCGGCGTCTATTCTTCCGTGCTGCACTATCTGAAGTCGGTGGCGGCGACGAAGAGCGATGATGCCGAGACCGTGGTGAAGAAGATGGGCGAACTGCCCATCAAGGACGACGTGGTGCGCAACGCCAAGCTCCGCGAGGACGGGCGCATGGTCCACGATTTCTACGTCTTCGAGGTGAAGTCGCCCGAGGCCTCCAAGGGCGAGTGGGACCTCTACAAGCTGGTCGCCACGCTGCCCGGCGACGAGGCCTTCCGCCCCCTCTCCGAGAGCGCCTGTCCCGCGGTGATCGCCGCGCGTGGGGAGAAGAAGTCGAATTGACATCAAGGGCCGCGCCCCTGCGCGGCCCTGTTCCCCATCATCCACGCCAGCCGCCAATCGTCCGCGGGTCATGACGCCCATAGGGGGGGACTGCCAATGAACGTGCGCAACGCCTCGGAAAAAGCTCGCACCTTCGCGCTTGGTTGCGGCAGGGCACGCAGGAGATAGATGCCCGCGGCCCCTTCGTTCCAGGACTCGCCCCCGACCGGCAGGCGCACGAGCCGGCGGGCCATCACGTCCGGGCCGACGACCCAGCTCGGCAGAAATGCGATCCCCAGACCCGCCTCGGCCGCCGCGCGCTGGGCGTCGAAATCATCCGAACGAAAGCTCACTGTTCCAGTCCCGGCATGGCCGGCCGGGCGGCCGAGCACATCGCGCCAGCCGAGGAGGTCGGCGCCGTGCAGCTTGTCGATCAGCCGGTGCGCTGGCAGGTCTTCTGCGCTGTCGGGCCTGCCGGCCCGCTTCAGATAGTCCGGGCTCGCCACCAGCTGGCGCTCCAAGGGCGCCACCTTGGTCGCGATCAGCGTGCTGTCGCTCAGCGCGCCCATTCGGATGACGACGTCGAGGCGCTCGATGACTGGATCGGCCAGCCGCTCCGTCAGATCGAGTTCGACGTGCAATGCGGGATGCTCGGCCTGCAGGGTAGCGACGACCGGCAGCACGTAGCGCTTGCCGAAGGAGGGGAAGCAGGCGATCCGCAATGTGCCCGAGACGGAGCCATCGAAGGCGGCCACTTCCGCATGGGTGTCGGCGAGGTCGTCCAGGTGCCGCTGCGCGCGCTCGTGAAGCCGCCGGCCGGCATCGGTAAGAGTCAGCGCACGAGTCGAGCGGATGAAAAGCGCGACACCCAGATCCTCCTCCAGCGCATCGATCTGACGGACGATCGCCGACGGCGTCACGGCGCGTCGTCGCGCGGCCCCGGAGAAACTCCCAGCCCGGACGACATCCACGAAGGTGGCAAGGAATTCGGCGAAGTGGGGTCTCATCTTTGCGATCCGGGCAAAGCCATTTGCAGGAGGCTCCGGCTTATCGCCGATGCGGGACACTCGCATATTCGCAGCGTCACCACATCGGCGGCGCCGCTCCACTCGGCCGGGTTCATCGCAATCGCAGCGCGCCGACGTTCCATCTCGCAAGATATCACTGGGTCGCAGGCATACTGAAATACGCCGGCACCGGGGCCGCGCGCGGCCGATTCTGTTTCACTGCCTCGCGTATCTGCGTCCCGCGCACGCGAGCCATCTCATTCGCACGCTTATCTAGAAGGAAAACTCCATGAAGATTCTGACTGATAAGATCCTCTCGCAGTCTGCCTATACTGCGGAGATCGACGTTCGGTTTGAAAAGATCGACATCGCGGAATGGCTTTTCAACTTGCCGGAAGCGGAATATCTGCGCTGTTGCCCGCCCGATCACATCGGCTCCGGCGTCACGACCACCGACGATGGTCGCCGCATGGTCATCAATGTGGAGATGATCGGCACCGGCCTCGTCATCCAGCACTACATCGCCGAGGAGGCGACGGCGAACTATTGCCGGATGAACTCGATCTCCAACGTGTTCACGCCCGTCGGCCGCACGCAGGTCAATGTGCTCTGGGAGCTGATGGCCGAGGAGATCGAGGGCGGCAGGACCCGCTACACCAATCGAGTCACCTCCCACCCGACCGACGTGTTCATGGATTTCCTCGCCACCCACGGCCAGACCTTCGAGCAGGCGGCCATCGCCCGGCAGGAAGCCGGTGGCGATCACAACCGCCGGGAGACGCCGCTCTTCGCCGCCAGCATCGGACGCCGTGCGCTCGCCAAGGCCGCGGCGAAATGAAAGCGATCGTGTTGGATGCGTTGGGCCCGGCCGACGTGCTCCATCTCGGCGACGTGTCGCCGGAGGTTCGCCCCGGCGATCTTCTGGTCAAGGTTTACATGGGGGTAGCATCTCGGATGCGGGCCGTCCGGCGTGCGATCCCGGGGCAGCCTTAGACTATCGCCGGTCCGCAGCTCCACCGCCGGCAACGGTCGCCCAGAACGCCTCGGCGGTGCTGGAAAGGCGCGTGCGCGGGCGGAAGAGATGGATCTCGATGGGGATGTCCCATGCTGTGTCACCCGCTCGGACGAGCGTGCCCTGCGCCAGAGGCGCTGCTGGTCGCAGACCGGGTGGTGCTCATCGGCGGCGCGCTGGCCCGGCAGGTCGCGAGCTGGACCCTCGATCTGCCCAAGCCGCGCGGTGACGAGGTGGCGGCCCTCGGGGCGCTCCGCATCGACATTCTGAAGGCGCTGCGCGGCGCCGTCCGCCGCCACTGACGCAGCCAAAGAGAATCTGGCGAAGAAGACCCCACCATGTGCATGGCCTGCCTTCCCCGCGGCGGCTTTTCCCGCCGCGAGATGCTGAAGCTCTCCGCTTTGTTCACCGCCGCCGGCGCCCTCCCCCTGCTGCGCGCCGCCGAGGCCCGCGCGCAGGATCAGGACGCCCCGGTGCGCATCGGCTACCTGCCCATCACCGATGCGACGCCCCTCCTCGTCGCCCATGCCAACGGCCTGTTCGAGGCCGAGGGCCTGAAGGCGGAAAAGCCCGTCTTGCTCCGCAGCTGGGCGCAGGTGATCGAGGCCTTCATCTCCGGTCAGGTGAACGTCATCCACCTGCTCTCGCCCATGACCATCTGGGCGCGCTTCGGCTCGCGGGCCCCGGCGCGCGTCGTCGCGTGGAACCATGTCAGCGGCTCGGCCCTCACCGTGAGCCCGGATATCGGCAGCGTCGCGGATCTGGGCGGCAAGACGATCGCCGTGCCGTTCTGGTACTCCATCCACAATGTGGTGGTGCAGAACCTGCTGCGGGAAAACGGCCTGACCCCGGTGACCAAGAAGACCGGCGCGCCCGCGGCCAACGAGGTCAATCTCGTGGTGATGGCCCCGGCCGACATGCCCCCCGCCCTCGCCACCCGTCAGGTGGCCGGCTACATCGTCGCCGAGCCGTTCAACGCGGTGGCGGAAACGCAGGGCATCCGCAAGATTCTCCGCTTCACCGGCGACGTGTGGAAGGACCACGCCTGCTGCGTCGTCTTCATGCACGAGCGCGACCTCGACGGGCGACCGGAGTGGTCGCAGAAGGTGGTGAATGCCATCGTGAGGGCGCAGCTGTGGACCCGCGCCAACCGCGCCGAGACCGCGCGCCTCCTCTCCAAGGAGGGGCCGAACCGCTACACGCCCCACGCCCAGGCGGTGCGCGACAAGGTGCTATCCCCGTCCGAGGCGGACACCGAGGCCTATCTGAAGTCCGGCGCCATCCGCCATGCGGACTGGAGGGAGAAGCGCATCGACTTCCAGCCCTACCCGTTCCCCAGCTACACGGAGGAACTGGTGCGCCGCCTCAAGGGCACGCTGATCGAAGGCGATGCCACCTTCCTCGCCCAGCTCGACCCCGCGACCGCGGCGAAGGAACTGGTGGACGACCGGTTCGTGAAGACGGCACTGGCGGCCTCCGGCGGCCTGCCGGCGTTCGGCTTTCCGGCCTCCTTCGACCGCACCGAGGTGATCGCGCCTTGAATGCGGAGCCGCAGCGGGAGTCCTTCGTCTCCGGGGACAAATCTGGGACCGCCGCGCGGCCGAGCGGGGCGGCGCGGCACCGCTTTGGGCGCGCGCTGCTCGGCATCGCCGGCCTCGTCGTGCTGGTCGCCCTCTGGTAGCTCGGGACGGAAGTGCTGGCCGCGCCGGGGAGCTTCGCGCGGCGCTTCTCGCCCGCGAGCGCCTTCGCCAGCCTCGGCGAACTGCTGCCGCATTCCGATCTGCCCATCCATGTCTATGTGAGCCTCCAGCGAATCGTCATCGGCCTCGGATTCGCGCTCGCCATCGGCGTGCCGCTGGGGCTCGCCGCGGGCACCTTCGGCGCGCTGGAAGCGGCGACGACGCCCGCCTTCCAGTTCCTGCGCCTGATCTCGCCGCTGTCGTGGATGCCGCTGGCGGTGATGGTGTTCGGCGTGGGCGACCGGCCCATCTATTTCCTGCTCGCCTTCGCCGCCGTGTGGCCGATCCTCCTGTCCACCGCCGCCGGCGTGCGCCAGCTCGACCCGCGCTGGCTGCTGCTGGCGCGCAGCCTCGCGGCCACGCGGTGGGAAATGCTCTCTCGGGTGATCCTGCCGGGGGTCGTGGGGCACATCCTCACCGGCGTGCGGCTCGCCATCGGCATCCTGTGGATCGTGCTGGTGCCATGCGAGATGCTGGGCGTCTCGGCCGGGCTCGGCTATTTCATCCTCGATACCCGCGACCGGCTCGCTTATTCCGAGCTGATGGCCATGGTGCTGCTCATCGGCGTGCTCGGCTTCGCCCTCGACGCCCTCGCCCGCGCCCTCTGCCGCCGCTGGTCCTGAGCCCAAAGCCCATCCCTTGACGCAAGGCGGCCCGCCCGGTGCCGAACCGCACGCGGGCGGTCCCGGCTGCGCGCGGGGGCGGCATTTCCTATTGTCTATTATTTCGATCTAAATTATAAAATAATTGCAGATCGCCCGAACCTTCGCCGCTGCCGCGGGTGGCAAGAGGGCGCGCCTTCCCGGTGCCTGGGCGGCTCTGTCCTTCCCTGAATCAAGAGGTTCGCGCCGTGACCATCGCCGCCCAGAAGATCGTTGCAGCGCCATCCTCTTCTCTCGCTGGACCGGCGGAGCTGGCCCCCATCATCGCGCGCATCGCCGCGAGCCGCGCCCCGGCGGGACGCAGCCCGCAGGATGTGCGGGCCGATGTCGAACTGTTGCGCGCTGCCGGCTTCGGCGCCTTCCGCCTGCCGAAGGCCGAGGGCGGCGCCGGCGCTTCCGTCCCCGATCTGATCGGCGTGGTGATCGCACTCGCCGAGGTCGATTCCAACCTGCCGCATGTGCTGCGCAACCATTTCCTCTTCGTCGAGAAGGCCCAGCGCTCCAAGGCCAGCCCGAAGTTCGCCCGATGGCTGGATGCGGTGCGCGCCGGCAAGCTGTTCGGCCTCGGCGCCAGCGAGACCGGCATCCAGAACATCGGCGCGGGCGGCGGCAACACCGTGGTGCGGCCGGAGGGCGCGGGCTTTGTCCTCGACGGCGTGAAATACTACAGCACCGGCAATGCCTTCGCCGACTACATCTACGTCAATGCCCGCACCCCGGAGGGCGTGCCTGTCGCCGCCGTCGTGCCACGCAAGCGCGAGGGCGTGAGCGTGCTCGACGACTGGGACGGCATCGGCCAGGAGCTGACGGCCTCGGGAACCACCACCTTCTCCGGCGTGAAGCTCTCGGCGGACGAGGTGATCGTCCAGGCGCAGGACGAGGTGCCGGTGCCGCACGACGCCACCCTCGCACAGCTCTACCTCACGTCCATCGTCACCGGCATCCTGAAGGCGGTGGCGCGCGATGCGGCGGGGCTGATCCGGTCCCGCGACCGGAACTTCTACCACGCCACGGCCGCGCAGCCGGCGGAAGACCCGCAATTGCAGGAGGCGCTCGGCCGAATCGCCAGCGCCGCCTATGTGGCGGAGGCCGCCGTGCTGCGCGCCGCCGAGGCGCTGGACCGCGCCATCGACAGTGCCCGCGCCGGTGCACCCGATGCGGAGCTGTTCGAGGAGTCGGCGCGCCGGGCGGCGCAGTCCAAGGTAGTGCTGGACGGGCTCGCCCTCGATGCCGCGAGCCGGCTGTTCGACGTGGGCGGCGCCTCGGCCGCCACCCGCCGCGCCGGGCTCGACCGGCACTGGCGCAACATCCGCACCTTGGCCTCGCACAACCCGGTTTCCTACAAGGCCCGCGCCCTCGGCCGGCAGTTGCTCGACGGCACGCCGCTGCCGTCCGCCGCCTTCTTCTGAGGCCGCGCGCCGAAGCCGGGATCATCCATGACCGACACAGCCACGGCCTCCGCCTTCCCTGCCCCCGGGAAGATCGCCCTGAAGCTCACGCCCCGGCCGCGCGCGGGTCGGCTCAAGCTCGTCGGCGCGGATGCCGCGCGCCTCGTGCTGCCGCTCGCTCTGCTGGCGATCTGGCAGGGCGCCTGCTCGTTCGGCTTCATCAGCCCGCGCACGCTGGAATCGCCGGTGGCGGTGGTGGGTGCGCTGGTGGAGCTGACCGTCTCGGGCGTGCTGTGGGAAAGCCTTGTCGCCTCCTTCAAGCGGGCCTCCGCCGGCTTCCTCATCGGCGGCGGATTGGGGCTGGGGCTCGGCATCGTCGCGGGCCTCTGGCGCACCGGGGAGCGGGCCTATGACGCGCTGCTGCAGATGCTGCGCATGGTGCCGTTCCTCGCCGTCATCCCGCTGTTCGTCATCTGGTTCGGCGTGGACGAGGAGCCGAAGATCCTCCTCATCGCCCTCGCCTGCATCTTCCCGGTCTATCTCAACACCTTCTCCGGCGTGCGCAACGTGGACCCGAAGATCATCGAGGCGGCCACCGTCTTCGGCATGAGCAGGGCGGCCATCGCCACCGAGATCGTCGCGCCGCTGGCGCTGCCCTCCATCATGGTGGGCGTGCGCTATGCCATGGGCGTCGCGTTGCTCTCGCTGGTGGCGGCCGAGCAGGTGAACGCCACCTCCGGCATCGGCTATCTCGCGCTCAATCCGCGCGCCTCGCTGCGCACCGACATCATCCTCGGCGTGGTGCTGCTCTATTCCGTCCTCGGCCTTGCGGTCGATTTCCTCATCCGCATCGCCCAGAGCCGGCTCCTGCCATGGCATCGCAGCGTGCTCGAAAAGGCGCGCTGAGCCATGAACCAGGCCATCCGCACCCCCCTCCTGCCCGCCGAGGCCGTGCATTTTCAGGAGGAGGCAGTTTCACTCAAGGGCGCTGCCAAGGGCTTCGGCGGGCGCACCCTGTTCGAGGGGCTGGACCTCACCATCCGCCGGGGCGAATTCGTGGCGCTGCTCGGTGCCTCCGGCTCGGGCAAGACCACGCTGCTGCGCATCCTGCTGGGCCTCGACACGCTGGATGCCGGCGTCGGAGAGGTCGCGACGCCCCGGGCGGCGGTGTTCCAGGAGCCGCGGCTGGTGCCCTCCCAGCCCGTGTGGCGCAACGTGCTGATGGGCGTGCCCCGCCGCGCCCGCCAGCGCCGGCAGGCCCTCGATGCACTGGCCGAGGTGGGCCTCGCCGATCACGCCGATGCCTGGCCCGTCACCCTCTCCGGCGGGGAGGCGCAGCGGGTGGCGCTCGCCCGCGCGCTGGTGCTCGAACCCACCTTGCTGCTGCTCGACGAACCCTTCGCCGCCCTCGATGCGCTGACCCGCCTCAAGATGCAGGATCTGGTGCGCCGCCTGTGCGCCCGCCACCACCCCGGCACGCTGCTCGTCACCCACGACGTGGACGAGGCGGCGCGTCTCGCCGACCGCGTCCTGGTGCTGCGCGACCGCCGCCTCACCCTCGACGCGACCGTGGGCGAGGCCCGCGACGGGACCACGCCCGCCGGTGCCCGGCTGCGCGCCCGCCTCTATGCCGAACTCGGCGTCGACCCGCTGGGGCTGGAAGCCACCGGCGCGTCCGGCCGCGCGCCTTGACCTTCGTTTCCCCTGACCAGCCAAGGACCCACCGATGACCCGTTTCCCGACGAAACCGCCGTTCTCGCGCCGCCGCGCGCTCGCCCTCGCTTTGTCCTCGGCGCTCGCCATCGGGCTTGGCGCCTCCGCCTCGGCGGCTGAGCCGGACCTCTCCGGCGTCACCCTGCGCATCGGCATCTTCGAGGATGTGACCCGCGACGCCATCGAGGCCACCGACTTCCTGAAGGGCACGCCCTACAAGATCCAGTGGGCGCGGCTCAACGGCGCCGGGCCGACCGTGCAGGCGCTGGGCGGCAATGCCATCGACATCTCCTGGGGCCTCAGCGACACGGCGGCCGCCAAGGCCTCGTCCGAGGACCGGCAGAACTGGACCGCCCAGAACGCGCCCATCAAGGTGGTGGCGCTGCTGAAGCCCCTGGATGAAGAGAAGTTCTCCAACAGCCTCATCGCCGCTCACAAGAGCGCCGGCATCAAGACGCTCGCCGATCTCAAGGGCAAGACCTACGCCTATAACGAAGGCGGCAACATCAACGCCCTCGCACTGCTCGGCCTCTACGCCGCCGGCCTGACCACCAAGGACGTGCAGGTGCGCCTGCTGACCTATGACGCAACCTCCACCGCCCTGATCGCCGGCGCAGTGAATGCCGCGCCCGTCACCCGCGCCCGCGTCGCCGATGCCCTCGCGGACGGCACGCTCATCGAGATCGCGCGCGACATCGACGTGGGCTTCCCCGGCTTTGTCTCGGTCACCGCCCGCACCGCCGCCGTCGATGATCCCAAGCTCGGCCCGGCCATCGGCGATTTCCTCAACCGGCTGGCCCGCTATCTGCGCTGGGCTTCGAGCCGGCCCGAGGAGACCGCGAAGTCCTATGTGAAGACCCAGCAGCTCGCCGAACGCGATGCCCTCGCCGCCGCGCGGGCCAAGGCCGTGACCCTCATTCCCGTCAACCCCGGCAGCCCGGGCTTCGAGAAGGAGATCGCAGCCACCGAAAAGCTGGTGAAGGCCGGCTTCTATCCCCGCCCGGTGGATTTCGCGACCGTGGTAGACGGCCGCTACGCCGAGCAGATTCTCAGCGGCGACAAGGCCCCGACCAATTAATTGGGCGCCGCGGTGTCGGCGGGGGGCGGGCCCCGCAAGCGTCACCTGAGCTGTCCTGACAGACAAACGAAAGCGGCTCCTGCCATGGGCAGGAGCCGTTGCCTTTTGGGCTTCGTAAAGCGCCTGTCCCGCTACTTCGCCGACAGCACCGCGTGCATGGCGTCCACCGAGCGTCTGGTGGCGGTGGCGGGGGTCCAGCCGATGGCGGCGCGATAGGTGCCGAGCGGCAGCGGCGCGTCCGCCTCACCGGCGAGGCCGAGGGGCGTCCCGGCCGTTGGCGCCACGTAGAGCGCATCCTCGGGACAATACAGCTCGCACATGAAACAGGTCTGGCAATCCTGCTGCCGAGCGATGGCCGGGGGACCGGACGGGGACGGCGCGAACACATTGGTGGGGCACGCGGCGACGCAGATGTTGCAGCCGGTGCAGCGGGCGGCGCTGATGATCTCGATCATGCCGCGATCCCCTCGCCCGCGCGCTGTTCCACGACATCCGCCGCAAGGGGCGGGGCCGGCCGGTGGGCGACGAACACCGCGTCGAGCCCGCCCGAGGTGAGGAGGTGGCGCTGGGCCGGGTCGGCCGCCGCGTGATCGATCCGCCGGTGCATCCCCCGGCTCTCGGTGCGCGCGAGGGCGCTGCGATACATCCAGCGGGCCACCGCCGTCATGGCTACCGCCTCGCGGGCCCGCAGCACGTTGGCCGCATCGGCCGGAGCGGAGGCGGCAAGGCGCGCCCACTGGCTGTCGAGCCGTTCGAGGGAGCGCGTCAGGCCCTCCTCGGTGCGGAAATAATTGCGGTCGAAGGGATGGACCTCGCCCACCACCGTCCGCGCCGCCTCGGCGGGATCGAAGGGGCGGGCGCCGGCATCCCGCAGCCCCACGGTGCCGGCGCCCCGGCGCACACGCCCGTCCCGGACGTGGCGGCCGAACTCCCACGCGGCACGGCCGGCCCAGCGCCCGGACGAGACCGCCCAGGCCGCATTGTGGCTGCCGCCGCCGGTGAACCCGCCACAGATCAGCTCGCGCGTGGCCGCATCGCCTGCCGCATAGAGGCCCGGCACGCGGGTCGCGCAGGTCTCGTCCACGATGCGCAGGCCTCCGGTGCCGCGCACCGTGCCTTCGAGGTGGAGGGTGATGGGGAAGCGATCCGTGAACGGATCGATGCCCATGCGATCGAACGGCAGGAAGAAATTGGGCTGGGCCGCGCGCATGTTGGCCTGCATGGCCGCATCGGCGCGGTCGAGGCGCGCGAAGACGCGGCCCTTCTGGAGATGGCGGGCGATCACCGAACGCCCGCCGTTGGAGGCGGCTCCGGGGATCACCTCTCCAGCCTCGTCGGTGAAGGTCGCCCACTTGAAGAACAGGGTCTTGGTGACGGAGGCGAAATCCGCCGCGATGGCATAGGCGTTGGAGAATTCCATGCCGGAAAAGTCCGCCCCCGCTTCCGCCGCCATGAGGTGCCCATCGCCGGTGAGGGCGGTGCAGCCGAGCGCGCGGGAGAGGAAGGCGCAGCCGCCGGTGGCGATCACCACCGCGCCCGCATTCACCTGCCAGCCATCCCCCTGCTGCCGGCGGATGCCACGCGCGCCGGCCGCCGCGCCGGCCTCGTCCACCAGCAGCTCCAGCGCCGGGGCATGATCGAGGATGCGCACGCCCGCGCCCTTGGCCAGCTTGCGCATGAGGCGCATGTATTCCGGCCCCTGCAGCGACACGCGGATGAGATTGCCCTCGCCGTCCACGGGGAAGGGATAGCCGCGCGCGCCAAGTTCATGGAGGGCCGCGTGGGTGGTCTCCAGCACCCGGGCCGACCAGTCGCGATCGGCGAGAAAGCCGCCCAGCGCCTCCCGGCTGACGATGGCGGCGGCACGCAGCTTCGGGTCCGGCTCGACATACCAGATGGAGGTGCCGGACGGGGCGGTGGCGCCGGAGGTGCCGCAGAAGCCCTTGTTCGCCAGCACCACCCGCGCCCCCGCGCGCGCCGCCTCGAAGGCGGCCCAGGTGCCCGCCGGACCGCCGCCGAGCACGAGCACGTCGCAGGTGAGGTGGAGCCCCGAGGGGGGCGAGGAGGAAAAGCCCATGGGGAATGCCTTCGCAAGGATGGCCCGTGCGACCCCCGCCTCGCGCATCGGCGGAGGGGACGGGCAGGCCGCGCCAAATAACGACAATTTATTGTTCATTTAGTTTATAGACTTAATTGAAATTATCAAGATTAATATCCCTCGGCCGCCCGGCGAGGTGCGGTCGCCGAGATGCGGTCCCTTGGTCCGCTGCAGCCTGTCAGGAGGCCCCATTGAGCGCTTCGATCAGCACCCTTCCCAATTCGCCCGAGCCCGTCATTCCCGAGAGCGACATCATCCCGCTCTCTGGCCGCATCGGCATCGAGATCCGCAACGTGCGCCTCGCCGGCGACCTGCCGCAGCCGCTGTTCGACGAGATCCACCGCCTGCTGCTGAAGCACAAGGCGCTGTTCTTCCGCGACCAGCACCATCTGGACGACGCTGCGCAGGAGGCGTTCGGCGCGCGCTTCGGCGGGCTTGTCCCCCACCCGACTATCGGGGCGCTCACCGGCACCTCCTCGGTGCTGGAGCTGGATACCCGCCGCACCGGGGAGCGCGATTCCGGCCAGGGCGCCGGCCGGGCCGACCAGTGGCATACCGACGTGACCTTCGTGGACGCCTACCCGAAGATCTCGGTGCTGCGCGGCGTGGTCATCCCGGCGGCCGGCGGCGACACCGTGTGGTCCAACACTGCCGCCGTCTACGATCACCTGCCCGCGCCGCTGCGCCAGCTTGCCGACAGCCTGTGGGCGACCCATTCCAACGCCTACGACTATGCCGCCGTGCGCCCCCACGCCACCGCCGACGACCGGCAGGTATTCGACCGCACCTTCACCAAGACCGTGTTCGAGACCGACCATCCTGTGGTGCGGGTGCATCCCGAGACGGGCGAGCGCTCGCTGGTGCTGGGCAATTTCGTGCAGCGCTTCGTCGGCCTCAACAAGGGCGACAGCCAGAAGCTCTACGACCTGTTCCAGAGCCACATCACCGCGCCGGAGAACACCGTGCGCTGGCGCTGGCGGGCCGGCGACGTGGCCATCTGGGACAACCGCTCCACCCAGCACTACGCGGTGAACGACTATGGCGACGCCCATCGCGTCGTGCGTCGCGTGACCGTGGATGGCGAGGTGCCGGTGAGCGTGGACGGCCGCACCAGCGTCACCCGCAACCGCTTCGACAAGCCGACCGACCGCGCCGCCTGACCTCGCGGAGGCCGGCGGATGGTGTCCCGCCGCCGGCCTCCCCCTCGCCATTTCTGGAGTTCGAGATCGATGCCCGCCCTGCTCCGTCCTTTCGCCCGCGCCGTTTACGGGCTGGCCTGCCTCGCCCTTCTCACTCTCCCCGCCGCGGCGGAGACGGTGATCCGCTTCGGCCATCCCGGCGTCGGTGCCGAGCAGCGGCCCTATTCCTATGGCGACGCAACCACCTATGCCCGCGCCCGCGAATTGATCGAGAAGGAGTTCGCGAACGACAAGGACGTAAAGATCGAATGGACCTTCTTCCGCGGCGCCGGCCCCGCGCTGAATGAATCGGTGGCCTCCGGCCAGCTCGATTTCTTCCTGCTGGGAGACCTGCCCGCCATCGTCGGCCGCGCGCGGGGGCTGAAGCACAAGTTCATCTTCGCCACCGGGCGCAACAACCCCATCTTCCTCGCCGTGCCCACCGACAGCACCATCACCAAGGTGGAGGACGTGAAGGGCAAGAAGGTCGCCCTGTTCAAGGGCACCAATTTGCAGAACGCCACCGACCGCATCCTCGCCTTGCACGGGCTTTCGGAAAGGGACGTGCGCTTCATCAATCTCGACGCCAACGCCGCGGTCGCCGCCCTGACCTCCGGCAATGTGGATGCGGTGTTCGGCGGGCAGGAATATCTGCCGCTGGCGGCCAAGGGCGTGGTGAAGATCGTCTACACCACCAAGGGCGACGACCCGACGCTGGGGCGCAATTCCTCCTACTTCGTCACCGAGGCCTTCGCCGCCGCACACCCGGACATCACCCAGCGCGTGGTGACCGCCTTCATCAAGGCCGCCCATTTCATCTCGCAGGACGAGAACCGCGACGAGGCGTTCGAGGCCTGGGCACTTTCGGGGCTGCCCAAGGAGACCTTTGCCACCAATTTCGAGGGCCAGCGGCTCTCCCTCATCGTCAATCCGCTGATCGATGACTATGTGGTCGCCCGCTACAAGGAACAGGCCCAGGCCGCCAAGGACTACGGCCTGCTCAAGGGCGATCCCGACATCGACCACTGGTTCGACCGCACCTATCTCGACGCGGCGCTGAAGACGCTGAAGCTCGACGATTTCTGGTCCACCCGCGACGGGCGCGGAAACATCGAGACGCGCGGGCGCATCGACCAGAAGGCGTCAAACTAGCGGGCGGCACGCAGGCTCGACGACGGACGGAGGCTGATGCGCCCGCGCCCCGCGCTCCTCGTTCAGCCGTCGTGCCCCGGCTTGTCCGGGGAATCCACCGGGCCGCGCATCGGGTGTTTCCGGCCAGATACCGCGCCCGGCCATGCCGTGGATCCCCCGCACGAGGCGGGGGATGACGAACGGCGAAAACACGAGGAACGACCATAGCGCGCGGTTGGGCATCGGCGAGCGGCAGGACCGGTTCAAAGCGCCGGCACGCAGCAGAGACGGAAGGTGACACAGCATGAGCCTTGCAGAGACGCTCGACAAACCGGCCTTCGACACATCGCCCCGCGACGGCGCCGCGGCCGATACCGCAGCCCGGCGACGCGCCCGCCGGCGTGGGCCCTCCCGCCCGACGGCCCTCGGCTCGGTCTTGCTCGGCCTCTCCTTCCCCTTGGCCTTGCTGGTGGCCTGGTGGTGGGCGGCGCGCCTCGGTCTCGTGCCGGAACAGATCCTTCCCGCGCCAGCGACCATCTATGAGACCGTCTCCAGCCTCATCGCCGACGGCTCGCTGGCCACGCATCTCGAAGTCTCCACCCACCGCGTGCTGGTGGGCTTCGGCCTCGGCGCCCTGTTCGGCCTCGTCTTCGGCGCGGCGGCGGGGCTTTCGCCCACCGTGCGGGCCTTCCTCTATCCGCCGGTGCAGGCGGTGGCGCGGGTGAATGTCCTCGCCTGGATGCCGCTCCTCACCTTGTTCATGGGCATCGACGAGCCTCTGAAATACGTGGTCATCGGCTGGTCGGCAGCGATCCCCATCATCCTCGGTACGGCGCGCGGCATCGAGAATGTCTCGCCGGCCTTCCGGGAACTCGGGCGCGTGCTGCACTTCAACACGCGGGACACCCTGCGCCTCGTGGTGCTGCCCGGCGCGGTGCCCTCCATCTTCGCCGGCCTGCGCGAGGGGCTCGCCAATGCGTGGCAGACGCTGGTGCTGGCCGAGCTTTTCGCCTCCTTCGAGGGGCTGGGCTATCTGATGACCTGGGGCCGGCAGCTGTTCCAGCTCGATCTCGTCATCATCGCCATGATCGTGGTGGCCCTCGCCGGCCTTGCTATGGACCTCGTCCTGCGCTGGGTGGAGCGCCGGGCGCAGCCGTGGAAGCGGGGGACGCGCGATGTCCATTGACACCGCCACCGCTTTGCCCGCCGAAGCCCGCCCTGAAACACGGCAAGCCAGCGCCCGGCGCGGCGGGACGCCCCGGCTGAACTGGCGGCCATGGGCCGCATTCGCGGCCCTGCTCGCCGTGTGGTTCGCCGCCCATCGCTTCGGCTGGGTGCCGGCCAAATACCTGCCCTCGCCCGTTGCCGTGGTGCAGCGCCTGGTGCGCGAGGTGACGACGGGCACGCTGCTCCACGACCTGCACGAGACCCTGCGGCGCAATCTCTCCGGCCTCGTCATCGGCGTCGCGGCCGGCCTCGCGCTGGGGGCGCTGCTGGGCGCCTCCTCCCTCGTTGGGCGCATCGTCGGGCCAACCGTGCTGGCGCATCGGCAGACGGCGCTGTTCGCCTGGGTGCCGCTGCTCGCCATGTGGTTCGGTGGCGGCGACACGGGCAAGATCACCTTCATCGCCGTGGCCGCCTTCCAGCCGGTGGTGATCGGCACATGGCGCGGCATCAGCCTCGTGCCCTCGACCTATCGCGAACTGTCGGACGTGCTGCTGCTGAGCCGCTGGAACTACATGCGGCTCGTCGCGCTCCCCCACGCCCTGCCGATGATCTTCACCGGCCTCCACGGCGCCCTCATCTATGCGTGGCTCGCTACCGTGGGCTCGGAGCTGTTCCTCAACATCTCGCCCGGCCTCGGCGGGCGGCTGAACGAGGGCAGCCAATTGTTCGAGATCGACCTCCTGTTCCTCGTCATCCTCCTCTTCGGCCTGATCGGCCTCGGCTTCAATACTTTGGCCGAGCGCGCCGAGGCTCTCCTGATCCGCTGGAACAACCGATGAATGCCCCTTTCCATTCTCCGTCCCCGCAGGCTCCTGCAACCGCCGTTCCGGCCCTCGACATCCGCCATGTGAGCAAGGCCTTCGTGGTGGACGGCAAGGCCGTGGAGGTGCTCTCCGACATCTCGCTCTCGGTGGAGGCGGGCAGCTTCGTGAGCATCGTCGGCGCCTCCGGCTGCGGGAAGTCCACCTTGCTGCGCCTCATCCTCGGGCTCGATCTGGACTATGCCGGCGACATCCGCCTCGACGGGCGGGCGGTGGAGGGGCCGGGGCCGGAGCGCTCCATCGTCTTCCAGGAACACCGCCTGCTGCCGTGGCTGACGGTGGAGGGCAATGTGGGTGCCGCCCTGCTGCATTCCGGGCAGGACGCGGCCGCCCGGCGGCGGTCGGTGGCGGAGCATCTGGAGCTGGTGGGGCTGGAGGCCTTCGCCAAGGCCTATCCGGCCCAGCTCTCCGGCGGCATGGCCCAGCGCGTCGCCATCGCCCGGGCGCTGGCGAACCGCCCCCGCTTCCTGCTGCTGGACGAGCCTCTGGGCGCCCTCGACGCCCTCACCCGCCTGCGCCTGCAGGGCGAGCTGAAGCGCATCGTCGCCCACGAGGGCGCCACTGCGCTGCTTGTCACTCACGATGTGGACGAGGCGGTGTTCCTCGGCCATCGCGTCGTGGTCCTCCACCCCCGCCCCGGCCGCATCGCCGCCGTGCTGGAGGTGCCTGAGGAGGCCCGGGCCGATCGCTCCAGCCCGGCCTTCGTCGCCCTGCGTGACCGGGTGCTGGAACTGCTCGGCGTCTCCCTGGGCGAAGGGCGGGCGCGGTGACAATCACAGGGCACCGAGGAAGGCGACCAGCGCCGCCTTCTCCGCATCGGTCAGGCCGAGGGGACGGATGTGGGGCGAGAGGCGGGCGGCGTCCCGGTAGAGGGGACGGGCCGCCTCCTCCGCGTTCCGCGCCCATACCTCGCCACCTCCGCGATCATAGAAATTGACCACGCCGGCGAGGGTCGGAAACAGTCCGTTGTGGAAATACGGCTGACTGGCACCGACATGCCGTAGAAACGGGGTCCTGAACCGACCGACATCGTCTCGACTGTCAGTCGCCTCGAACCGCCCGAGATCCTGCGCCGGCTCGCCGAAGAAGGAGAGCCGCAGATTGTGGAACAGGCCATCGGAAAGCGTTGGCCCGAAATGACAATTCACGCATCTCGCCTTGGTGCGGAAGAGGTGCAGGCCGGCAAGTTCGGTGTCGTTCAGGGCAGTGTGATCGCCGCTGACGAACAGGTCGAACCGGGTGGGGATGTCGATAGTAATCAGGTAGGCAATCAGGGCTTCCGCCAGGGTCCACGCGGTCAGCCCCTCAGCTCCGAAGACGGCCCGGAACTCCCCCTCCAGCTCGGTCCGGGCGATGCGGGCGAGGGCTGAATTCAGGTCCCGCCCCATCTCGGAGGGGTCGCTCAAAGGCGCGAGAACGCGGGCGGAGAGGTCGCTGCCCCGGCCATCCCAATCGAACAGGCTCCGTGTCGCAACCAATTGCAATGACGGCGGATTTCTCCGCCCCTTCGCGCCGCCGATCCCCCGCCCGACCCGCTCCGGCACGCTGAATCCATGTCCCGGATCGTGGCAGGAGGCGCAGGCGACCTGCCCGTCCTCTGACAGCCTCGGATCAGCGAAGACCTTTGCCCCCAGCAGCGCTGCCGGTCCGGACGGCTGAGGCGGGGGCGGCACCCCCATCTCCACAAAGGCCACATCGGCATCAACCTCTGCCCGCGGCCATGAACCGGGCGGCCCGGAATAGGCCGCCCGCAGATCTCGGCCGTGCTCACCCGCGTGCGAAAAGCCAATACCCGCAAGGCTTAGCGCCGCGAGCAACGCCGGCTGGAGGACGCGAGCAAGCTTCAATGGCAGTCCGCCGCCACCTGGTCGCGATAGACCTCGAACGAGACAGTGGACGCCCATTTCTCCCGCCGCTGCCGCCAGCGCTCCGGGCTCGTCCCCTGCTTGAGCACCCCGGCAATTGCCCGAGCCAGATCGGCATTTCCAGGTGCCACGGCCACCACCAGTGACGTCGGCTCAACGGCCGGGAGGGTGGCGGAGAATTTCTGCCACGAGAGCTTGGTGAACAACGGATCGAGCAGCACCCGGTCGTGGATGGCGGCGTCGCAGTCTCCGGTGCGCACACGCATCAGCGCAAGCGCCGGAGCACGCTCGATTTTCACCGTCGCACCGAGGCGCTGGGCGAGATCGCGGCCGTGCTGGTTGGCCTCCGAGGCGCAGACCACCCGCCCCTTCAGCTCATCCCAGGACGAGAGCGGACGGTCCGAACGCATGGCGATGCTCAAACCCGACTCGAAGCCCGTTTCCACGACCCTCATTCGCCGCCGGAGCTCGTCCGCCGTGCCGAGACGCGCCAGCACAACATCGACCTTCCTCGAAGCCAGCGCCCGCGCGGCCTCATCCGCCCCCACGAGAACGAGGACCGGCCGGACCCCGAGCCCATCAGCGATCTCGGACGCGAGGTCCAGATCGAAGCCCTCCTCGGCATAGAGCCGCATGTCGGGCGTTTCCGGGGGTGGCAGCCAGCTGACGCCGATGCGCAGCGAGGCGCTGGCGCCGGTATTCGCGTGCGCATCTGCGCCCTTGGGGATGACCACAAGGAGGGCGGCACCAATCGAGCCAGCCAAAGCAGCCACGACCATGGCCGCGAAAAAGAGAGGGGGCCGGTGGAGCCGGGCCATGAGTTTTCTAATCCCCTGACACCATTGAAAGAACCGCCACCGAAAGACGGCGGGCGGCGCCGGCGGCGAAATCGGCGCTTGATATTTTCTATAAAATCACTCGATTATATCGAAATTGCAAGCCGGGCTGTTGGCCGGCGCTGCTCCGCCCACCATCCTTCGGGAGAAAATCCATGCTCCGCCCATCCCTGCCGACTTCCCGGACCGGACGCGCCCTCACCGTCTCGGCGCTTGCCGCCTCCGCCCTTCTGGCGACGGCGCTCTCCAGCGGCAGCCCGGCCGCACGCGCGGATGAGCCGCTGACCGCAATCAATCTCCAGCTGACGCCCTGGACGGTGATCGCGCAGGAGAAGGGCATCTTCAAGGATGAGTTCGACCGCATCGGCGTGAAGAAGGTGAACCTGATCGCCTCCGGCGGTGCCGACCTCGTGGGCGCGGAATCGGCGGCGGTGAACAACGGTGCCATTGCCATCGCCCAACGCATGATCTATCCCGCCACGGTGCATCGGGCGAACGGTCTTGATGGCGTGGTGATCTGGGCCTCAGAGCCCTCCAACCGCTATCGCGCGCCCATCCTCGCCCGCGCCGACAATGACAAGATCAATTCGGTGGCCGATCTCGACGGCAAGAAGTTCGGCTCCAGCCGCATCTCCTGCTACTGGTCCTCGCCGTTCGAAATGACCACTAAAGCTGGCCTGCCGTTCGATTCCCGCGACAAGCAGGGGCGCATCCGCTACACCTCCATCGACAATTCGGCGGTGGCGATAACGTCCGTGCTCACCGGCGCCACCGATGCCACCACGGCGCATCTCGCGGCCGGCGCCTTCGCTGGGGCCTGGCTCTCCGGCAAGCTCAAGGTGATCGGCCGCTCGCCCGATGACGGCGTCTACGTGAACAACGCCGGCCGCGTGACCTACTTCGCCCGGCGCGATTTCGTGAACAAGTACCCGCAGGTGGTCAAAGCCTTCCTGTCGGCCCGCGAGCGCACCCGCGAATGGACCTACGACCACGTGGACGAGGCGGCGCAGATCGTCGCCGACAAGACGCGAGTCCCCGTGGAGGTCGCCAAGTTCCAGATCAGCCATGCGGGCGAGTGGGAATTCATGGCGGGCGAGCCCAACGCCGACCGGGCCCGTAACGCCATCAAGACGTTCCAGGCCTGGTACGTGGCCAATGGCGACGACATTCTCGCCGAGCGCGGCCTGACCGAAGCGCAGATCGACGCCTTCATCGACGGACGCTTCTTCGCCGGCGGTGAATACTCCATCTACAACTGATCGGTCCCGGCCTGATCTCCACCGCCGGGACGCGAGCCCGGCGGTGTCGTCCTTCCCCTCCCGCGCACAGCCGGACGCTCCAGCATGTCCCACACATCCGACACCATCGAGGCCGCGGCGGTCGAGGCGGCCACCGTCGACCTCCCCACGCACGCCGACGAGCCCGGTCGGCGCGGCCTGAGACTGCCCAATCTCACCGGCTTTATCCTGCCCTTCTTGATCTTCGTCCTGTGGCAGACCGCAGCGACCTACAGATGGATCGATCCTGTCTTCCTGCCCGCGCCGGTCACGGTGGTGACGGCCTTCTGGAAGATGCTGACCAAGCAGAAGCTGGCCTTCGACTTCCTCGCCTCCATCAATATCGTCGGGCAGGCTTTCATCTACGGATCGGCCGCCGCGCTCCTGCTCGGCATCGCCGCCGGGCTGTCGCGCAAGGTGGAGGAATTCTTCGGTCCCACCTTCGATACCATCCGCCACATTCCCGGCATCGCCTGGCTGCCGCTGATCGTTCTGTGGCTCGGCATCGGAGCGCCGGCGAAGATCCTGGTCATTGCCAAGTCCGTCTTCTTCCCGGTGTTCCTGAATACCCTGCAGGGCATCCGCAACGTGGAAAAGAACTACATCGAGCTTGCCAAGGTGCTCACGCTCACCCGCTGGCAGCTGATCCGCAAGGTGATCCTGCCCGCCGCCATGCCGTCCATCATGGTGTCGCTGCGCTATGCGGCGGGCCTCGCCTGGGCTCTCGTGGTGGTGGCGGAGGGGCTATCCGGTCTCGAAGGCCTCGGCTTCCTCATCTTCCGCGCCCAGGGCTTGCTGCTCACCGACCAGTTGCTCGTCTGCATGGTCATCATCGGCCTCGTGGGCTTCGCCATCGACCGCTCCATGTTCCTCGCGCAGAAGCGCGTGCTGAAGTGGAAGCAGGGCTACGACGGCTGAAGCGGACAAAGGAAAAGACCATGGCCACGCCCGGACATCTCAGCATCCGCAACGTCTCGAAGACCTATTCCCTCCCTGGCCGCCCGCTGGTGAACGTGCTGTCACGCGTCAATCTCGACGTGGAGCCCGGCGCCTTCGTGACCATCGTCGGCCCTTCGGGCTGCGGCAAGTCCACCCTGCTGCGGCTCATCGTCGGCCTCGATGACGACTACAAAGGCGAGATCGAGCTGAACGGCAAGCGCATCGTCGGCACGGCGCTCAGCCGCGGCATCGTCTTCCAGGATCATCGCCTGCTGCCCTGGCTGACGCTGGAGCAGAACATCGGTCTCAGCCTCGAGAATTCCGGCTGGACGCGGGCGGAGAAGGACCTGGCGGTGCGCGAGCACATCGCGCTTGTCGGCCTCTCCGGCTTCGAGAAGGCCTATCCGCACGAGCTGTCCGGCGGCATGGCACAGCGCGCCGCCATCGCCCGCGGCCTCGCCAGCCGCCCGGAAATCCTGCTGCTGGACGAGCCGCTGGGAGCCCTCGACGCCCTCACCCGTATCCATCTGCAGGACGAGATCCAGCGCATCTGGGAGGTGGAGGGCGTCACCATGATCCTCGTCACCCACGACGTGGAAGAGGCGGTCTTCCTCAGCAACAAGGTGGTGGTGATGGCGGCAAAGCCCGGTCGCATCGTGGAGACGCTGGACATCGACCTCCCCTTCCCCCGCGACCGGGCCGACGGCACGTTCGTGGCCCTGAAGCGGCGCATCCTCGCCGCCATGGGAGAGGATGGCGGCAAGCCTGCCTCCCACGCGGCATGAGCCCGCGCGCCCGCCTGGCCGGCGCCCTGCTCGCGCTGCTCGCAGCCGCCAGCCCGGCGGGGGCGATGGACACCGCCCCCTCAACGGATCTGCCGGACCTCTCGGAAAGCCGCGCTGCCCTCTATGCTGGCGACTACGAGCGGGCACTCGCCCTGCTCGAACCGCTCACCGCCACAGTGCGCCACGCCGATCTCTACAATCTGCTCGGCTACGCCAACCGCAATCTCAAGCGCTACGATGTGGCGGCGCGCTGGTACAAGGAGGCCCTGTTTTACGATCCGGTCCACCGGCCGGCGATCGAATATCAGGGGGAATTGTTCATCGCCGTCGGCGACTTCAAGAACGCCGAAAAGAACCTCGAGCTCCTGCGCCTCCTGTGTTTTCCGTCAGGCTGCGAGGAACACGAGAAGCTGCGCAAGGCCCTGATCGCTGCGGGACGCAAGCCCTGAAGGTTTTCGATCAGCCGCCTGGGAAGAAGCCGTAGGGCAGACGCGGGCAGGCTGCTTTGGGCCAATTCAGGCTGCCCGGGTTGAAAGGCCGACACGTTTGCGGCGTGTAGAAGTCAGGAATTATGCGTTCGGTTGCAAAGGCGCGCACTCCGCCAATTCAAGAATAGGGGCGGTGGAGCTTTTAAAAAAGACTGACCCCCGAATTCGCCATAAATACAAAAATCTAAGTGAGAATATATGACTTCAGGGCGGCCGAATGGTGAATCCACGTGCGCCCTTCATTTATGATCCACTGAGCCCCACGGGCACCAATTTCCTTTCGGGCTTCGCTATCTGTAAATAAAATCTCTAGGGCAGAGACAATTTCCTCAACGCTACTTTCTCCCCAACCTTCCGTGCCGACTGATTTCGACGCGACGGGACCCTGAACGCTCAGAGCGAAACAATTGTTATTTCCAACCAAGTCGCGGACGCCCGTGTTATTGGCGAGAATTACCGGAATCCCGCAAGCCATTGCCTCTTTCGCGGGGAGATTTGTGGCCGCCTCGCATCGTGACACTTGTATCGCGCAATCCATTTCGCGTAAAATTGCTGGGATCAATGGGTTAGGCATCGGTGGCAATTCCAAAAACTGACTGCCGGCGATCCCATTCTCGGCAACCCATCTCTTCACGTCCAGCACGCCTCTGGCATCCATTCGAAGCGGGGATTTCAACTTGCCCTGGAAGCCCACAGAGCCCTGTGGCCACGGAGAATGCCAAGCAGCGACCAGAACGGCCTCTTTGTGGCGCGCCGCAAACTCGCGAAATGCCAACAGTACCAGATCGTGTCCTTTTCGAAACTCGATCTTTCCACCAGAAAATATGTAAAATTTACCGGGATCGAGAACCCCGGATTTTCGGCCAGGGAAGAACTGTGAAGCATCTACCCCCTCATAGATCATCTTCACCGGCTTTCCGCTCGTCGCCCTTAAAATATCTGCACTCCAGTTTGAAGCACACAGCACATCGTCGTGGCTCGCCAACAACTGACGAGCGTTGTCTACACGCGTATCCTCCACCACACACCGAGCGATTGTTCGCCGTCCTTTGAAGTGAGGCGCCGCTGCCGCGACGAACCGATTGCCGAACCCATTCACCACGATGAGGTCCTTTGCAGCGGCGCCGGTCTTGTCGGCGATTAGGCCAGCCAGAAATGTATTGGATCTGATCACGGCGGGACCCATTGCGAACATGCGCAGGGGATCCATGGCCTGAACATCGGCCGGTCCGATCGGCCGGCCCATTAATGGCTGCACATCTGGATCGATCGCCCAATGTTGGAAAATGTTCAACCCCAGCAGCCCCCAGCCAAAATAATTATTGGCTTGCCAATTCAACAAAATTTTTTGATGCATTTATTTCTCCAAATAAAAAACGAATTTATCGCACGAAATTAAGACAGCTTCGCGTACGAGACAGTGCTCCTCCGCGTGTAACCTTTAAGTGCAGATTGGCGGGTTTGTGCTGAGGTTTCAACCGGAAACTCGCGCATAAGCTGTAGGGCGCGTCACTGCCTATCGCCGACACCGGGAGCCTGTTGCCAGCCTGGATGTCCGCAACCAGGCATTTCAGGCTGCCCGCGTTGCAAAGGCCGAAACCTTTGCAACGCTTAGAAGTCAGGATTTTCGCGACAAGTTTCCTCACCGCGATGGCCGCCATTCGCGGCCATATTCCGGCTGATGCAATGGAGAGATGAGTGCGCTAGAGATGAGGTCGTGCCCCATGGGGCAGCGAGGACGAACCAACGCCTGGTCTTCATTGCTGGCCATATGCCGTGGAAGGTAGAAGAGGATGCGGCTCAGGAGCATCCTGTCGGTCGTGTTGGCTGGCCTCCTCACGGCCTCGATGATCTCTTTCGTCGCGGCGGTGAGGACCGACCGCGACAAGCAAACGGGGGCCTTGGCCGCACCTGCCGAACTTTCATCCGGCGGCATCGGAGCGTTAACGCCGCAGGCGCCGGAAGGATATGTCGGTTCGGCGGCATGCGAGGGCTGCCATGCGGCCGAGGCCAAGGCTTGGCTGACCTCCCAGCATTCCGGCGCCATGACCCTTCCGACGGAAGCGACCGTCAAGGGCCGCTTCGATGGGGCGGAGGTCGGCCATGGGCCGGCGAGTGCCCGCTTCTTCCGGGAGGGCACGGGCTATCGGGTGGAGATCGCCGGTTCGGACGGGAAGCGGACGGTCTACCCCATTGCCTATACCTTCGGGCTCGATCCGCTTCAGCAATATCTGGTTGCCATCCCGGATGGGCGGGTGCAGGCGCTGCCCTTCGCCTATGATACGCGCCCCGCGTCCGAGGGTGGCCAGCGGTGGTTCCACCTTTATGGCGAGGAGGCGCCCATGCCGGGCGACCCGCTGTTCTGGACCGGCCCGCAGCAGAACTGGAACCACATGTGCGCGGAATGCCATTCCACGGCGCTGCGCAAGGCCTACGATGCTTTGGCCGACCGCTTCGATACACGCTTCTCCGAAATCAGCGTCGGCTGCGAGAGCTGCCACGGCGCCGGGGCAGGCCATATCGCCTGGGCGAAGGGCCCGCGCGATCCGGCGACGCCTCATGCGGGATTTGCCAGTGCCGCCGCGCTCCGGTCGAGCGTCGACTGGACCCCCGACACGAAGACCGGCAGCCCGACCCAGGGTGTCGAGCGCGCGGCGGGGGACGTTGTGGAGACATGTGCGCGCTGCCATGCCCGGCGCGGCGCCTTCTCCGAAAGCTGGCAGCCCGGCCAGCCACTGACGCAGACCCACATGCCTGTCTTGCTGGAGCAGGGACTGTTCGAGGCGGACGGGCAGAACCAGGACGAGGTGTTCAACGATCACGCCTTCAAGCAGAGCCTGATGTACAGACGTGGCGTCGCCTGCACCGATTGCCACGATCCCCACACCGCGGCCCTGAAGGCGGCGGGCGCGGCCGTGTGCAGTCAGTGTCATCTGCCCGAGCGCTTCGCGGTCCAGAGCCACACCGGCCACGCGCCGGGGCCGGGCGCGCCGGATTGCATCGGCTGCCATATGCCGAAGCGCACCTACATGGTGATCGACACGCGCCACGACCATTCCTTCCGCATTCCGCGCCCGGATCTCTCCGTCGCGCTCGGCACGCCCAATGCCTGCACCGACTGTCACACCGACAAGCCGGCGAGCTGGGCCGCCGAGGCGGTCGCGCGCTGGCATGGGCCGGAGCGCAAGGGCTTCCAGAGCTGGGGGCCTGCGCTTCATGCTGCGCGCCTTGGGGCAGCCGAGGCCCGTGCGACCCTTGTCGCACTGGCGGGAGATCGGGACGTGCCGGGCCTCGTTCGGGCCACCGCCGTGAGCGCGCTGGCGCAGTTCCCCGCGCGGACAAGCGAAGCGGCGGCTCGGGCGGCCCTCGCCGATCCCGATCCCATGGTCCGTGTGGCGGGGCTGCGAACCGCGGCCGGCCTGCCGCGCGAGGAGCGCTGGCGCAGGGCCGCGCCGCTCCTCGTGGACCCGTCCGCTGCGGTACGGATGGAGGCCGCAGACCGGCTCGCCGATGTTCCGCCGGATGAGGTGAGCGAGCCCGAGCGCAGCCGCCTCCTTGCCGCGTTCAGCGAATACGAGGCCGCCCAGAGGCTGAATGCCGACCGGGCAGATGCGCGGGCCAATCTCGGCAACTTCCTCCTGCGCCGGGGCGATGCAACCAAGGCTGAGGCGGAGTTTCACGCCGGCCTGAGGCTGGACCCCACCTTCGCACCCCTGCGCATCAACCTCGCGGACCTCTATCGGCGACAGAGGCGCGAGGCCGAGGCCGAGGCAGCGCTGCGCGAGGGGCTCGCGTTGCGGAACGATGCCGCCCTCGACCACGCGCTCGGGCTCGCTCTCGTACGGCAGAAGCGGTACGACGCGGCGCTCGCGGCGCTCGCGGCCGCCCGCGCGCTGGCGCCGGCCGAAGCGCGCTACGCCTATGTGGAGGCGATCGCCCTGCAATCGCTTGGCCGCCAGTCCGAGGCTCTGGACGTGGCCCGGCAGGGGCTGGAGCAGAGCCCGAACGATCCATCCCTGATCGGGCTTGTCCTCAATGCCGCGCTGGGGGCGGGAGACATGGGCCGCGCCCGCGAATTGGCCGCTCGCCTGGCCGGCCTTCAGCCGGACAATGCCGAAGTGGCACGCCTTGCCGCACGGCTCGGCGCACGCTGACAGGCGTCCGCAACGAGGTCCTCGATACCGCGCGCGCCAGAACCGCTCCGACTTCGCCGCAGGAAGCGTCCGGAGCCGCGCGCAATGATCAAGGTCAAAGAGCGCGCGGTGCAGGGGGCATATTTTACCGCTCGCTCCGTGAGAGGTCCGGCGCGCAACAACCATTGCCTGCAAAGGGAGGGGCGTCATGTCCCGGTCGTTCTACTTGCGGTGCATCGCCATCGCGATGGTCCTTCCGCTGACGGCAGAGGTTCGGGCCCAGGATATTCGCGGAGCGCCGGGGTCACCGGATGCAGTGATGACCCTGCCGGGCCTTCAGCTGCCCGCGCCGTCTCCAGCCTTCTCCGGCCGCATCCTTCCCAATGCCGTGGACAGCACCCAGGCTTGGCCGCCGCAGGTGATGCCGCCTGCCGCGGCGCCGAACGTACTGCTCATCCTCACCGACGACGTGGGCTTTTCCGCCCCCTCCACCTTCGGCGGCGTGATCCCGACGCCGACGCTGGACGAAGTGGCGAACGAGGGCCTGCGCTACACCACCTTCCACACCACCGCCTTGTGCTCGCCGACGCGCGCGGCGCTGCTGACGGGTCGGAACCATCACCACGTCGGCTTCGGCGACATCAGCGAGCTCTCCACCGGCTATCCCGGCTACAACGCGATCATTCCGGCCGAGACCGCCACCATCGGCGCCATTCTCAAGCAGAACGGCTATGCCACGGCCTGGTTCGGCAAGGATCACAACGTGCCGCCGTGGGAGGCGAGCACCGCCGGCCCCTTCACCAACTGGCCCATCGGGCTCGGCTTCGACTATTTCTACGGCTTCGTCGGCGGCGACACGAGCCAGTGGCAGCCGGGCAACCTGTTCCGCAACACGACGCCCATCCATCCCTATGACGGCCATCCCGGCTGGAACCTGACCACGGCCATGGCGGATGACGCCATCGACTACATCCGCCGAAACGTGGAGATCGCGCCCACCCGGCCCTGGTTCATCCATTACGCGCCCGGAGGCACCCACGCGCCTCACCACCCAACCAAGGAGTGGGTGGACAAGATCGAGCAGATGCACCTGTTTGACGAGGGCTGGGAGAAGCTGCGCGAGCGCATCTTCGCCAACCAGAAGAAGCTCGGCGTCATTCCCGCCAACGCCGAACTCCCGGCCTGGCCTGCCGACATGCTGAAGCGCTGGACCGAACTCACCGACGTGGAGAAGAAGCTCTTCATCCGGCAGGCCAACGTCTATGCCGCCTACCTTGCCTATACCGATCACGAGATCGGGCGCGTCATCGACGAGGTGAAGCAGCTCGGCCAGCTCGACAACACGCTCATCATCTACATCAGCGGCGACAACGGCTCGAGCGCGGAAGGCTCGGTCAACGGCACGCCCAACGAGGTGATGTATTTCAACGGCGTCGCGCTCAATGCCGAAGAGCAGATGCCCTGGTACGACGTGTGGGGCACCGACAAGACATACAACCACATGGCGGTGGGCTGGACCTGGGCCTTCGACACGCCCTATCGCTGGACCAAGCAGGTGGCCTCGCATTTCGGCGGCACCCGCAACGGCATGGCCGTCTCGTGGCCGGCGAAGATCAAGGACCATGGCGGCATCCGCTGGCAGTTCCACCACGTCATCGACATCGCCCCGACGATCCTCGATCTCGTCGGCATTCCCCAGCCCAACTTCGTCAACGGCATTGCCCAGCGGCCCATGGACGGCGTCTCCATGGCCTATACGCTGCCGGCACAGAACGCCTCGCTGCCTTCGACGCGAAAGACCCAATATTTCGAGATCCTCGGTAATCGCGCCATCTACAACGAGGGCTGGATCGCCAGCACAACCCCGCCGGTGCCGCCGTGGGCCAAGATCACCGATCCGCGCCCGGCCGACGTGATGAACGGCTATGCCTGGGAGCTTTACAAGCTCGCCGACGACCCGACGCAGGTGCACGACCTCGCCAAGGCCCAGCCGCAAAAGCTGAAGGCAATGCAGGAACTGTTCATCATGGAGGGCCAGAAGAACCAGGTCTTTCCGTTGAACAATTCGGCCACCGCTATGATCAATCCGCGTCCCGGGCCGGCGGCCGGGCGCACCCGCTTCGTCTATACCGGCCCCTCCTGCTGCACCCAGGCCAATGCCGCGCCGAGCATCCTCAACCGCTCGTTCCGCATCACCGCCGACATCACGGTTCCGGCGGACGGCGGCAGCGGTGTGCTGGTCACCCAGGGCGGCCGCTTCGCCGGCTGGGGCCTCTATCTGAAGGACGGCAAGCCGACCTTCACCATGAACCTGCTCGACCTGAAGCGGCCGAAATGGCAGACGGCCCAGGCGCTTTCCGGCGGGCGGCACACGCTGGTGTTCGACTTCACGCTGGACCAGCAGGGCGAGATCCCGTTCGGGCACGGCGGAACGGGCGTTCTCTCCGTGGACGGCAAGGAAGCCGCGAAGCTGACCCTGCCCCATACGACCCCATTCACCTTCGCCTGGGACGAGACCTTTGACGTGGGCCAGGACACCGGCACGCCGGTGGACGACGCGGACTATCAGGTCCCGGCCCTGTTCACTGGAAAGATCGGCTCCATCGCCATCGATCTCGGGGCAGGCTCGGTCTCGCTGGACTCGATCAATGCCTGGATGAAGCAGGCGACCAGCCGAGACGTCGAGCGCCCGGCACCGGGCGTCGCGCCAACGGCGAAATAGATCCGGGAAGAAGGGAAGAGGTTCAACCGAACTCAGGATCCCATGCGGGTGCAGAGTATGCGCCCATATGGCTCGACTGCTGCGGCGTGGACCGGCCGCCTGCTCGGCTCCGACGTAACAGACGTCTACATGCCATCCTGGCGAAGGGCCGCGCGGACCAGCCGCGCGGTCAGCCGGAAATGCTCCATCAGCAGTTCGACGGCCTCGTTCTCGCGCCGGGCGATGGCGGCCTGCGCGATGGCCCGATGCTCATCCTGCTCGTTGCGGCCGGCACGCGGGACGGTCCGCGCCGCATGACGGTAGCGTTGCGCCGCGACATACAGCTGCGCACAGAAATCGTTTATCCAGGACGATCCGGAGGCTGCCACCAGCGACGCATGGAAGGCGCCGTGGGCCTGCTCCCATGCGGGATTGCGCTCGGTCGTGTCGTCGGAGAGATAGCGCGGAATGGCTTCCAGCCGCTGGAGCGCCGCGGTCACGCCCTCTTCCCAGGCGAGCCCCCCGCTGCGGATCGAATTGCGCAGCCCGACCTCGTTGGCCCAGCATCGCGCAAGGATCAGCTCGTCGAGGTCCTGGAGTGTGACCGAGTGGACCCGGAACCCGCGCTGGTCGCGATGATCGAGCAGTCCCTCGCTGGCGAGCCGGTTCAGCGCCTCGCGGACCGGGCTGGCACCGATGCCATACTGATCGCAGATGGTGCGAATCTTGAGCTTGGCGCCCGGCTTGATCGCCCCGTCGATGATATCGCTCCGCAGCCGTCCATAGGCCTCGCTGGCCAGGGTTGCGCTCTTCGTCATCAACAGTGCCGCGCTCCGTTCTTCGCCCACGAATCTTGGATGATCATAGCCGCTTCGTAAAGCCTGAATGATCGATAATATTGCAGCGCACAATCAAAAAATCGATATTTAAGTTGACCACCTCAGAAAATCGATATTTTTTGACGGTAGGAGAACTGCCGATGAAACTGGTCACCTTTGTTTGCAAGCCGTCCGTCGATCAGCACCTGGGTGTGGTGCTCGATGACGCCGTGTTCGACCTCACGGCGACCGGCAAGCCTGAATTCGAGAGCATGCTCTCGCTGATCCGCGCAGGCGCCGTCGATGCCGCGAAGGCTCTGGCCGAGGCCGCACGGGGGGCGCTTGGTCTCGTCCCGCTGGAAGACGTCACGCTTCTGGCGCCGATCCCGCGCCCGGCCAAGAACATCTTCTGCGTCGGCCGCAACTACATCGATCACGTCACGGAGGGCTACAAGGCGCGCGGGCTGGACCTGAAGCTGCCGGAATTTCCGCAGTTCTTCTCCAAGCCGCCGACGACCGTCATCGCCACCGGAGACACCATCCCTCTGCACGAGGGCATCACCAACCTGCTCGACTACGAAATCGAGCTTGCCATCGTGATCGGCCGCGACGGCCGCGATATTCCGGCTGCCGACTGGCGCAAGTACGTCTTCGGCTACACGGTGCTCAATGACATCACCGGTCGCGACCTGCAGCGGCGCCACGACCAATGGTTCAAGGGCAAGGGCCTCGACGGCAGCTGCCCCATCGGCCCCTGCATCGTCACCGACGACGCCATCGCCGATCCGCAGAAGCTCGACCTGTGGCTGGAGGTGAACGGCGAGCGCCGTCAGGCCGCCAACACCTCGCAGATGATCTTCGACCTGCCCCGCATCATCGAGGACCTGTCGCGCGGGATGACGCTGGAAGCTGGCGACATCATCGCCACCGGCACGCCCTCCGGTGTCGGCTATGCCATGACGCCGCCCCACCCGCTTCAGCGGGGTGATCTCGTGACCTGCCACATCGAGGGCATCGGCACGATCCAGAACCGTATCGGCTGAACGAACCGCGACACTTGAAAGGGCGCGCCGCATGACCGCAGCAACCTCCACCCCCGTCGCCTGGCCCCTGGACCGTCCGCTCGCCCTTTCGGTCAGCGTGATGCTCGAAGCCTGGAGCGACGATTCCGCGCCGGGCATCGGCCCCATGGGCAACCCGCTCAAGGCCGGCGTGCTCGACCTGCAGGGCCGCTCCTGGGCGGACTACGGCCCCAAGGTCGGCACATGGCGCATCCTCGACGCGCTCGCCGCTGCCGACGTGAAGGCGGTGTTCTACGTCAGCGGCATCCTCGCCGAGCGCTACCCCGACCTGATGAAGGCCATCGTCGCCGCCGGGCACGACATCGCCGCCCATGCCTGGGCGCAGAACATCGTGCCGGCCTACCAGACCGAGGCCGAGGAGCGCGCCGACCTCCTGCGCTGCATCTCCACCATCGAGGCGACTTCCAGCCGCCGTCCGGCGGGCTGGATCAGCCCGCGCTGCACCCCCAGCGCCGTCACCTCCGCCTTGCTGGCGGAACAGGGCTTCGCCTGGCATTCCGATATCTTCGACACGGACGTGCCCTACAAGCTGGAAACCCTGCGGGGCAGCGTCGTCGGTGTCCCGTTCACCATGGAGGTGAACGACATGCCGCTCTACATCCGCTACGGCAACGAGCCGCGTGCCTTCACCCAGATCCTGGAACGCCTGCTCTCGCAGTGGCCGGACGCCCCCAAGCGCCCCTGTTGCCTGGACATCACCGTGCACGCGCACGTGTTCGGCCGGCCCTACGGGATCATCGAGCTGATCGAGTCGCTGCGCCTCGCCCGCCGCTACGAGGCGCTTGCGCGTCTGACCACCCACGCCGAACTCGCCGCTCTGTGTGCCTGAGCCACGCCCCTGCGCCGGCACGGCCGGCGCGGGGGATGGCGGGCCAGAGCTTTCGACACGCATCCGAGCAGCAGGAGGCGCGCCATGGCGGCGCCAAGGCCGGTCGTTGCCATCGAGGAGCACTATCTCGATGCGGAGGTGTACGCCATTGCCGGCGGCGCCGGCGGGAGCCTCGCCACCCGCATGCGCGATCTCGGTGCCCAGCGCCTGCGTGAAATGGACGAGGCTGGCGTCGACATCCAGGTGCTCTCCCATGCGCCGCCCGGGCTTCAACGGGTTCCGGCGCCGTCAGCGGCTGACGTTGCCCGGCGCGCCAACGATCGGCTCGCCGAGGTGGTGGGAGCGCATCCGGCCCGCTTCGCGGCCTTCGCCTCGCTGCCCACGGCCGTTCCAGAGGCCGCCGCGCGGGAACTGGAACGGGCCGTGCTGGAGCTGGGATTCAAGGGCGCCATGATCCACGGGACGACGGACGGGCTCTTTCTGGACGATGCCCGCTTCCGGCCGATCCTGGAACGCGCCGAGGCACTGGATGTGCCTCTCTATATCCATCCCGCCCTGCCGATGGCTGCGGTGCGGCAGGCCTACATGGGGAAATATGCCGAGACCCACCCGACCTTCGCCACGGCCGCGTGGGGCTTCACCATCGAGACCGGCACCCATGCCATGCGCCTCGTCCTGTCGGGGGCGCTGGAGGCGTTTCCCCGTCTCCAGTTCATTCTCGGGCACCTCGGCGAGGGGATCCCGTTCCTCATGGCCCGCATCGACGAGGCCCTGAGCCGCGACACGCCGACGAAGACTTTCCGCAAGCTGTTCACCGACCATTTCCACGTGACGACGAGCGGCTTCTTCTCCGACCCCGCGCTTGCCTGCTGCATCGCGGAGATGGGCGTGGACCGCATCCTGTTCTCCATCGACTGGCCCTTCGTGGAGAACGCGCCGGGCGTGGACTGGCTGCGGGCGTTCGAGCTGGGTGACGCCGACAAGGCGAAGATTTTCGGCGGCAACGCCAAGAGGCTGCTGAAGCTGGCGTGAAGACCGGCCGCGGCGAGGACGCGTGCCGGCCATCGGTACGCTCCCTCATCAAGAACACGGATCAAAGCAATGCCGGGGGAGGTGATTGGATGACGAACATCAGTATGGGCACGTCCGACAGCGCGCATGCGGAGGTGATCCGCGACGTCGCCGCGCGCATCGAGCGCTTGCCGTTCTCGCGCTGGCACCTGAAGGCCCGCATCCTGATCGGTACGGCGACCTTCTTCGATGCGTTCGACGCGCTCACCATCGCACAGGTGCTGCCGGTGCTGCGGCCGCTGTGGAAGCTCAGCGGGCCGCAAGTCGGCTTTCTCATCTCGACCGGCTATCTCGGTCAGCTTGTCGGCGCGCTCGTGGCCGGCATGTGCGCCGAACGCTTCGGCCGCCTGCCGACCATGATCGGCGCCATCTGCATCATGTCGGCGATGAGCCTCGCCTGCGCGTTCGCCTCGGACTACGAGACGCTCCTCGTCTTCCGCACCATCCAGGGCCTCGGCCTCGGCGCGCAGGTGCCGATCGCAGCGGTTTACATCAGCGAGATCGCCAAGGCGCACAAGCGCGGACGATTCTTCATCCTCTACGAATGCGTCTTCACCTTCGGGCTGTTCGCATCCGGCCTGATCGGCTCCTTCGTGGTGCCGCATCTCGGCTGGCAGGCGATGTTCTTCATCGGCGTCCTGCCGATCATCATCGGCGTGAGCCTCGGCTTCGTGCTGCCGGAATCGCCCCGCTGGCTCGCGAGCCGCAACCGGGTGGCCGACGCGAAGGCCGCCATGGCGCGCATCGAGAGCGAGATCGAGGCCTCCACCGGCCAGAAGCTCGCCCCGCCCACCGAATGGGTGCCCGCGGACCCGCGCAGGTCGTCCTGGCGTGACCTGGTCGGCCCCGACTACATCAAGCGCACGGTGGTGGTGTGGGTGATCTGGTTCTCCACCTTCCTCATCACCTACGGCCTCGGCACCTGGCTGCCGACCCTGTACCGGAGCGTGTTCAACCTGCCGCTCGAAACCGCGCTGCGCTTCGGCACCATCGGCAGCCTGATGCAGCTGGCCGGCGGACTGACGGCGGGCTTCGTCATCGACCGGATCGGACGGCGCAGGCTGTTCATGGTCGCCCTGTTCGGGGCCGCGGCAGCGCTCCTCTCCATCTGGTACGTGGGTCTCACGTCGGTGCCCCAGTTCGTGGTGCTCAGCGGCATCGCTTATTACTTTGCGGGCCTGTCGGTCCTCGGCATCTATCTCTACACGCCGGAGATCTACCCGACCCGCGCCCGGGCCATCGGCACCGCCCTCGGCACCGCCTGGCTGCGGCTGGCCTCCATGGTCGGCCCGCTGATCGTGGGATTCTTCGTCGCCGATGGTATCGGCATGGTGTTCCTCGTCTTCGCCGCGGTCGCCATCGTCGCAGGCATCGTCGTCTCGGCTCTGGCCATCGAGACCACCAACCGGTCGCTCGAAGACATTTCCCGCTGAAACCGGCACCGGCCAGCCCGTGATGGGGCTGGCCGGTGCACTGCCGTGTCCGGCTTCCTTCGGGCATGGCCACCGATGAGGAAGACCCGCCATGGGAAGAACACCGCTCGATCTCGTCACCACCCGCTGGTCCTCGACGAACGCCGAGGACCGCTTTCCCGTCGACAATCCCGCCACCGGCGAGATCTTCGCCGTCGTGCAGGGCGGCGGAGTGGCGGAAGTGGACGCTGCGGTGAGGTCGGCCCACGCAGCCTTTCTCGGCTGGCGACGCGTCCCTGCGCGCGAGCGCGGGCTCGCCCTTCTCCAGGCCAGCCGCAAGCTCTCCGAACATGCCGACGAACTTTCCGAACTGCTCTGCCGCGAGAACGGCAAGCCGGTCCGTGACGCCAAGGCCTTCGACGTCTCCGCCCTGATCCACGCCTTCGCCTATTTCGGCAGCCTCGCCGACAAGATGAGCGGCGAGACGCTGGACATGGGCAACGTCTATTCGGTCACGGTGCGCGAGCCCTTTGGCGTGGTCGCGGGCATCATCCCCTTCAACTGGCCGCCCATCCATACCGGCGCGAAGATCGCGCCGGCGCTGGCGGCCGGAAACACCATCGTGCTGAAGCCGGGCGAGCAGGCGCCCCTCACCATCATGCGCATCGTCGAGATCATCAATGCGGTGCTGCCGCCCGATCTCGTCCATGTCGTACCCGGCCCCGGGGCCACCGGCCGGGCACTCACCGCACATCCGCTGATCCGCAAGATTTCCTTCACCGGCGCCCCCTCCACCGGCACGGCGGTGCTCAAGGCGGCGGCGGAGCGGCACGTCCCGGTGCTACTGGAACTCGGGGGCAAGAACCCCTTCATCGTGTTCGAGGATGCGGATCTGGACCGCGCCGTGCGAGATGCGGTCGATGCGGCCTTCTTCAACAAGGGCGAGGCCTGCACCGCCGGCTCGCGCATCCTCGTTCACGCCGACATCCACGACGCCTTCGCCAAGCACTTCGCCGCCTTCGTCCGCCGGCTCCGGCTGGGCGAGGGAACGGACCCGAAGGTCCATGTGGGCCCGCTCATCTCGAAGCCCCAGCAGCAAAAGGTTCTGGACTATATCCGGATCGGCCTGGAGGAAGGCGCCACCATCCTCGCCCAGGCCCCGCTGCCGCAGGAAGAGCGGCTGCGGAACGGCTATTTCGTCCAGCCTACCGTCTTCACCGGCGTGGCGCCGCATATGCGCATCGCGCAGGAGGAAATCTTCGGTCCCGTCACCGCGCTGATGAGTTTCCGCACCGAGGAGGAGGCCATCGCCATCGCCAACTCCACCGACTTCGCGCTGGTGGCCGGAGTTTATTCACGCGATCAAGCTCGCGCGAACCGGGTGGCCCGAGGGGTGGAGGCGGGAATCGTCTTCATCAACAACTACAACCGCGGCGGCAACGGCACCCCCTTCGGCGGCACCAAGTCCAGCGGCTACGGGCGCGAGCGGGCGGCCATGACGCTGAACGAATTCACCTATGTGAAGGCCCTGCGCATCCCCACCGGCTTCGGCGACGTGCCCCAATGGAGCGCGCTCGACGATATCGCCGTGAAAATCTGAACGGCGGTTCTGCCCTCGGCAGAGATCTCCGAAAAACAGGCCCGCTCCATCAAATACCAGATCACCATCGCCAAGCTGCCTGGCCATGGACCTCGACGACTTCGGGTTCGACGAAACCAGATTTTGACGCGCGAGTTTGTCAGCGAGAGCGTGAACGCACTTGTTAGGCTCAAGGCCCGCAAGCGGCACTCCAACGCACTGTATAGCAAAGTTGTTACCGCCCGGACATCAGGGCTGTTACCGCCCGGGCATCAGGGGACGAACGCCATGGGCCGAGCGGGGTGCGTGGCGGGGCTGACAGCCATGTGGATGCTATAGATTCGCTCCAGCGTCTCCGCCTCCATCAGTTCCGTTGGAGTGCCGCGGGCGACGAGATGGCCGGCGCGCAGGGCAAGTATCTCGTCGCAAAAGCGGGCGGCCAAGTTAATGTCGTGAAGCACCACGAGGATGCTCATGCCCCTTGTGTCGCAGAGCGTGCGAACCAAGGTGAGCACCTCCATCTGGTGGGCGATGTCGAGGGCGGAGGTGGGCTCATCCAGCAACAGGCTCGGGGCGTCCTGGGCAATCAGCATCGCGATGAAGGCGCGCTGGCGCTCTCCACCCGAGAGCGTATCCACGTCGCGCCCCGCAAGATTGGCCACGCCGGTGGCGGCCATAGCCTCTTCCACCTTGTTCCTGTCCGCGGCGCCAAACCGCCCGAGCGCCCCGTGCCAGGGATAGCGCCCGAGCGCCACCAGCTCACGCACGCGCAAGCCTGGCGCGGCCGGCGGCTGTTGCGGCAGATGGCCGAGGCGCCGCGCCAAGGCACGCGCGCTCCATTCCGGCAGGAGCCTCGCTTCGAAGCGGATGGCGCCGGAGGTGGGTGTTTCCTGCCGCGCCAGCAGCTTCAGCAGCGTCGACTTGCCAGACCCGTTGTGACCGATGAGGCCCGTGACCTGCCCGGCCCTCAATTCCAGATCCAGGGGCGCAAGAAGCGCCCGTCCATTGACCGCGAAGCCCGCTCCCTTCAGCGCGAACAGGGGCGACTTAGGTCTCGGGGGCGGCGCGTCGGGATGGGATGGCTGGAGCATCACGGGGTGGCCTCCTTGACAGGCATCGTGGGCACGGAACGGATGTCAAGACGGCCGCCGTCCAGCACCAGCAAGCGGTCCGCTGCGTGGAAATAACGATCGTCGTGGGAGATGACGATCAGGGTCCGCCCTTCGTGCTTCAGCTCAGGCAGGATCTCCTCGTAGAAGAGCCGGCGGAAGGTGGGGTCTTGGTCTGCCGCCCATTCGTCAAACACCATCACAGGACGCGCCTGAAGCCAAGCGTCCACCAAGGCGAGACGCTTGCGCTGGCCGGTGGAAAGGTCAAGCGTGGACCAGTTGGTGCCCTCCAGCGTCACCTTATGGGCAAGACCGAGCCGGTCCAGTAGGCCGAGGGCCGTTGCGGCGGAGCCCTCGGCGGGGCCGTCGAACAGGAAATAGTCGGAGAGCACCGCGGCGAACATCTGCCTGTAGTCGTCACGCTCCGCTTCGCTCACGGTCCGGCCGTTCCAGCTCACGCGGCCGGCGGTGGGGGCGTAGAGGCCCAGCAGCAGCTTGATCAGCGTTGTCTTGCCGGCGCCGTTGGCGCCGACGATGAACACCGTCTCGCCCGCGACGATGGTGAGATCGACGGGGCCGAGATGGAAGGCGGCCTCCCCCTCCCAGTGTTGGAATTTCACCCCTTCGAGGCAGAGTTCCCTGAGCGGCGGCAATGCGCCCCCAATTGTCCCGGCGCTGTCGCGATGGCCCCGGAAACGGGCGGCAAGGCGACGGATGCGGCCCCATGCGATGTGTGACCGGCTGGCCGCAGGCAAGTGGTTCAGCAACTGGTCGAGCGGCCCCTTCATGAACAGGAGGACGAGGACGAAGCCGCGGGCCGTGCCAGCATCGTCTTGGTTCGCGGCAAGCCCCACCACCAGAGCCACCAGCAGGATCAGCAGGCCGGAGCCGAGGGTGCGGCAGGCAATAAGGATCGCCATTGCGCTGGCCAGCAGCATGCGGATGCGCTCGGCGGTCGCGACGAACCCGTCCGAAAGCAGCCGCGCTCGCCGGCCACGGTGCTGTTGCAGTTCCTTGGCGCCGTCGACCAGGGTGCGGAAATGCCTGTGCAGGTCGTCCTCGGCATCGCGGGCGGCCACATAGAGCCGCACGCCTCGGATGCGCGCCCAGAGCTGGAGCGCCGTGCCGGCCGCGAGCACCACGAAGGTGAGGCCGAAGAGGAGCGGCGACAGCATGGCGAGATAGGAAAGGCAGCCCGAGACGACGACCAGCGCCACCGCCAGCGGCGGCAGCACGGACGTCATCTCGCTGAGAATGGCGATGTCCGACACCAGGATCGGGATCAGCCGATGGCTGCGGAAACGCTCCAGTTCAGCCAGGGGCGCGGCGAGAATCAGCCGGGCGAGGTGCGCGCGCAGTCCCGCAACCATCCTCTGGCCCACGAAAGTGGACGTCAGGTCCGCCGCCATGGTGCCGCCAAGGGCTACCATCCCGAGGCCGAGAAGCAGCGCGAGGCTGCCCCACGTGACCGGCCCGGCCAGCGCGCCATTGACCGCGGCCAAGACGCCCGCCATGGCCGCGCCTCCAGCGAGGCCGGCCAGGGTGGCGAGGATCATGCGTCCCCGATAGGGGGCGATAAGGCCCGCGAAGGTGAGCGGCGTCGCCGGTTGCCACGCGCTCATGGCCGCACCGCCTCAGGCAGGGGGCACGTGTCACACAGATCAAGCTCGGGGATCAGGTAGCGCAGGCAGCAGACCTTGCGGCGACGGCCTTCGGGCGCGTGGCGCACCGGCGCGAAGAGGGGGTTGCGCGTGCCGTCCGGTTTGCGCGCCTCGGCCAAAAGGGTAAGGGCGTCACCGGCCCCCGCCGCGCCCATGGACGCCGCCTCGCTGGTCAGCATATCGAACCAGTTGCCCACGTTGCCCCAGAGCACCTTCGGCGTGGCGCCGCTCGCCTTGGCCGCTGCCCTGACCACGGGCGCGATGTGCCCCTCCAGCAGGGTTTGGAACCGGGAAAAGGAATCCGTGTGGATGGCCATTTCGCCCGCATGGGGCAGAACCAGCGCCACGACGACGCCGTCCGCCCCCGGCAGGAAGCCGATGTGGTCGAGCGCCACCGGCATCTGCCGGCCGAGCAGCAGGTTGGCGGCCAGCACGGGGGTGAGCACCGCCGCGATATGGTGCTTCAGCCACAGGGAACCGACCGCCCGGGGTTCCGGCGTGGCGTAGCGCTGCGCGAAGCGGTCCAGATGGGGCTTCAGCGCCGACGGATCCGCCAGTTCCGTTCCGGGTCGGTCCGAAGCGTCGTCCGCGGCAAGTCGCAGCGTCTCAGCATAGGGCGCGAGGGGGCCGCGGAAGAGTGGTGAGAGTTCCGCGATCATGGAACCCGCCGTGCCAGGAGGAGAAGGAAATAGCCGCCGCCGAGGAGGCTCGCCACGAGGCCGGCAGGCATCTGCCAGGGAAAGGCCAGCGTGCGTCCCAAAAAGTCGGCGCAGACCATGAGGGCGGCACCGATCAGGGCTGCGCCATAGCTCTGCGTCAGCACTCCGCGGAAGCCGAGAAGGCGCGCCATGTGCGGCGCCATCAGGCCGGCGAAGGAGAGCGGGCCGGTGACGAGCGTGCCGATGGCGGTGGCCATGGCGGCCAGTCCCAGCAGGAGCAGCCGGCTCGGCCCAAGGCGGACGCCGAGGCTGCGGCTGAGGTCCGGGCCGAGCGGCAGGATCGCGAGCCATCGCCGCATCAGCGGCAGAACGGCCAGGCTGGCGAGGGCGGCGGCGCAGGCCGCGGCCGCTTCGCCCGCGGTAACGCCATAGGTGGAGCCGGAAAGCCAGGCCACCAGCACCAGCGCCCGCGGATCTCCGCTGAACAGCAGGACCGCCCCGAGCGCAGAAAGCAGGGACGTGAGGGCGATGCCGGCGAGCAGGATATGGGCCGGGGCGAAACCGCTGCGGCGGCCGAGCGCCATCATGGCGGCGAGCGTCAGGCCGGCCCCGATGCTGGTGCTCGCGAACAGCGCCGCTCCTTCTACCTGCGGCACGAGCAGGAGGGCTGCCACCAGCCCGAGCCCCGCGCCAGCGGCGATGCCGAACAGCTCGGGGCTGGCAAGGGGGTTGCCGGTCGTCCGCTGCAGGATCTGGCCGGACAGGGCGAACAGGGCGCCCGCCGCCGCTGCCACCGCCACCCGCGGCGCGCGCCATGGCATCACGGCCTGAAGGTCTGGCCCAAACGCCAGCGTCCAGCCTCCCGGTACACGCCCGGCCACGAGCGATATCGCGCAGGTCGCAAGAAGGCCCAGCACAAGGCCAGCGATCACGACCATCGCCGCCCGGTCATCCAGTCGCCGTCCCACGGCTGCGAGAATGCCCGGTCCCATGGCGCCCGGCCGCACGCGCCGCAGTAGCCAGAGGAGCAGGGGCGCGCCGAGCACGGCGGTGACGGCGCCGGTGGGCAATTGAGAACCGAAGGTTGCTGCGACGACCTGGTCCGTCAGGGCCAGTATGCCGGCACCAAACAGCGGCGCCATCCACAGCCGCTCGGTGGACGTTCGCGCGCCCGCTGCGCGGGCGAGGGCGGGACCGGCGAGGCCGACGAAGGCGATGACGCCCACGTTCGCTGCCACCCCCACCGCGAGGCCGACCGCCGCGCACAGGGCCGCGGCGCGGAACGGCGCCACCGCGACGCCGAGGCCGCGAGCGCCCGCGTCCGAGAGGTCGAAGGCCATGAGCGGGCGGGCGAGCAGGCCGGCGACCAGCGCACCGGCGGCCAGCACCTGGACCAGCATGCGCGTCGGCCCCCAATTGTTCTGCGCGAGGCTCCCCGCCTGCCAGACCAGGAGGTCGGTGAGCGCCTCGTGATAGAACAGGAGCAAGGCTTGAGATACGCCTTCGCAGAATAGGCCGATGACCATGCCGGCCAGGATGACCACCAGCGGCGCGAAGCGCTGCCGCAGGCCGATGGCAGCCACCACGAGGAAGCTCGCGCCCCCTCCGCCGAGGGCCACCGCCTCCGGCCCGAAGGCGAGGAACTGCGGCGCGAACAGCATGGCCACCATCACGGCGAGCTTGGCGCCGGCGAACACACCGAGAGTGCCCGGCTCGGCCAGGGGATTACGCAGCACCTGCTGGAACATGGCCCCTGACAGGCCCAGCGCCGCGCCGGCGAGGAGGCTGACGGAAAAGCGCGGCAGCAGGGCCTCGCGCACAATGAGCTGATGCATGTCGAACGGGCTGGGCGCGAAGATCATCGCCCACCAGCTGGCCGGCGGCACTTCCCATGCGCAGGCGAAAGCGAGCAGCGCCGCCGCGCAGACGAGGAGCATCATCCCCAGCGCGGACCCGAAGGCGCCCGGCCGTGAGTGCCCCATAGCATCGGGCCCGGCCAGCGCGTCAGACACGGGGCGGCACCTCGCCAAGATAGAGCGCCTCCAACTGCTCCACGAGGCGCTTGGCGGACGCGACGCCGCCGCTCGGATAGATCACCGGCATGGCTGCGATCCGTCCTGTGCGCACCATGGGGAGGGCCTGCCAGAACGGGCTGGCGGCGAGCCGGGCCAAGGCCCGAACCGTCTCCGCGCCGCGATCGAAATGGATGAGGCCGGCGTCGGGCGCCTGCGCGAGGTCGGCGATGCCAATGGAGGCGACGCCGCTGGCATTGCCCCGTCCCGTCCAGGCGTTGGCGAGGCCGAGCCGGGCCGCCACATCGCCGATGAGAGAGCGCGTGCCGAACACCGCCACATGGCGCCCATCCTCGAGGAAGCGGACGAAATAGACGGGCCGGGCCGCCCGGCCGGCAAGGCGCTGGCCGGCGTCAGCGAGGCGTGCGTCGAGCGCTCCATTGGCCTCGGCGGCTTCCGCCTCCCGCCCGGTCCTCCGCCCGAGCTCGGTGAGCAGGTCCTGGACACCCTCCAACGGCCGTCCGTTCTGGCCGGACGCCGGTAGGAAGGCCACCGGCGCGATGCGCGCCAGCGCCTGCTGGCGAAAACCCTGCCAGCTCAGCCCGAGGATGAGGTCGGGCGCGAGATACTGGATCAGCTCGCGGTTCGGCTCCTGCTGGGGCCCTACGTCCTGGACGGCTGCGGGCAGCTCCGGCCTTGCCACGAGGCGCTGGTAGAGCGGGATATTGGCGACGGCGAGGGGCGTCACGCCCAGGGTGAGCAGTTGCTCGGTGAGCATGAGGTCCAGCGACACCACCCGCCGCGCGATGCCGGATGTGGCGCGGGCGCCGCTGGCGAGGGCCGACGCGAGCAGCCCTCCGGTGAAAGCCCGTCGATCGAGCACGGTCTGCAGCCCCCGCGCCATGGCTCACCAGCGATACGTCAGCGTGGCGGTGACGGTTGTGGGCACGCCATAGCGGCAGCCATCCGAAGACGCACAGGTCATGTACTGGGCGTTGAAGATGTTCTTGCCGTTGAGCGCGAGGGTGGCCCCCTTGAGGTTCGGATTGGAGGCGCCAAGATCGTATTTCACCATGGCATCCACCAGCGTGTAGCCCGGCACGGCGATGCCGATATCCGGCATGTTCATGTCGGTGAGGTAGCGCACGCCGGCCCCAACCTTGAGCCCGCGGGCACCGAGGTCGTCGAGGGCATAGTCGGCCCAGAGCGCGATGGTGTTGAGGGGAACCAGTGCCTCGCGCTGGCCAATTTCGGCCGGGTCCACACTCTGGGTGATACGGGCGTCGGTGTAGGAATAGGCGGCGACCACGTTGAGCGCCCCGAACTTGCCGGTGGCGGAGAATTCGAAGCCTTTCGATTCCACCTCGCCGATCTGGTACTGCAGGCCGCTGGCATCGGTCGTGACCACATTGGTCTGGGTGATGTCGTAGACCGCGGCGCTGAGCATCAGGTTCGCGCCCGCCGGCTCGTAGCGCACGCCGGCCTCATATTGTAGTCCCTTACTGGGCTGGAAAGCCGCTCCGGTGACGGAATCGGCCCCCACCTGGGGCTGGAACGACTGGCTGACGCTCACATAGGGCGCGAGCCCGTTGTCGAACAGATAGACGATGCCAGCGCGACCGCTGAAGGCAGAATCGTCCTGGTTCGTCACGACATTCGTGAGATAGGCGGTGCTCTCGGACTGGGCCCAGTCGTAGCGCCCTCCCACCAGCAGCACCAGCTTCTCCCAGATCTTCATCTGGTCCTGGAGATACAGGCCGTACTGATTTCCGGTGCTGTTGGAACCGTAGTTGGTGCCGTAATTGATGGTCGGCGGAACCTGTGAATTCTCAGGATCATAGATGTTGAAATTGTAATAAAGGCCGCTGCGATAGCGATCAGAATCATAGCCACGATAATAATAGTCGAAGCCGGCAAGGGCCGTGTGTACGATGGGGCCAATCTCGAATTTCATCTCCAGGCTGGTGTCGGAGGTGACACCGGTGGACATATCGTGACGGTCACTTGCGCGGCGGATCAGGGTTCCGTTGGCGAGCAGGAGGCCCCACTGCATGTAATCCCAGGTCACGTCCGCCTGATAATAGCGCGTGTCATTACGCAGGCGCATGCCATTATCGAACTCATGCTCGAACAGATAGCCGATGGAGGATGTCGCGGTCTGATACGTGTCGTAGTTCGTATTGCCGATGAACAGACTCCGGGACACCTGCCCGCTGGAGAGCGCGGTGTAAGGCATGGGCGCGATGAAGCGGGAGGCGATCTGCTGATAGTTGGCGAGAACCGTGAGCGAGGTGGAATCGTTCTTCCAGGTGAAGGCGGGCGCGATGTAGATGCGGTTGTCGCCCACATAGTCGATGTTGGTGTCCGCCTCCCGGAACAGGGTGGTGAAACGATAGGCCAGGTTCGGATTGCCGACGGCCTGCCCCCCCATGTCGGTGGAGATTTGCGTCCAGTTGTAGCTGCCGTATTCGGCATTCACCTCGTAGAACGGGTCGAACGTCGGCCGCTTGGAAATGGCATTAACGACGCCGCCGGGCGACAGCTGGCCATAGAGGATGGACGAGGGGCCACGCAGGATCTCGATGCGCTCCAGCCCGTAGGGCTCCTGTCCGCCGTCATAGACATTGGACTGGTACTTCATGCCGTCACGAAGCATGCCCAAGTTGCCGTTGGCCACGTTGAAGCCGCGGATCATCAGGTCGTCCACGGTCCGGCTGAAGGCTGGCGACTGGGCATTCACGCTGGGCGTGTACTGCACGGCCTCAGAGACCGTGGCGGCGCCAGTGTCCCGGATCAGGTCGCTCGTCACCACCGAGATGGACTGGGGCGTCTCGATGATCGGCGTGTTCATGCCCGTGGCGGTGGCGCTCACCGTGGCGAGATAGCCGTCCACATGCTGGGTCGGGTCCTCGGCGCGCACCTCCACCAGGCCGAGCGAGATGGCGCTAAGCTCCCCCTGCTGGCTACCAGGCGAGATGAGGGTGGCAGTCCTCGGTCCCGTGGCGCTGATGCCGATGCCCGTACCGGACAGCATGACACGCAAGGCCTCGATCGGCGTATGGACACCGGAGACGGGGTGGGATGAACGGCCGTCGGCGAGGGCTGAGGAATAGCCGACCTGCCATCCGGTGGTGCGGATGAAGGCGTCTAAGGCCAGAGCCAGCGGCTGGGCCGGAATCGAGAAGTTGACACCTTGTGCCGCTGTCGGTGAAGCCGTCTGTGCTCGCGCCTGGGGCGGGGAGAGCAGGCCGAGACCGAGCACCGTCGACGCGAGAAGGAGCTGCCCTAACCTTGCGAAACCGAGATGTCCGCGCCCGCAGCGCACCCGCGTGGATTTCGTCACAACACCCTCACCCGACGATCTCGACCGGGATCGCGATTGCGTCCCTGAATCTGGAACGGGCGGGGGCGGGTAACCTCACAGCAAAAAGCCGGGTTCAGTCGAAGATTGGATCTAGTAGAATTCCAAGGCGACGCGCTGCGGCGTTATTTTAAGATGATGATGCCGCCGGGCAGATGGGTGGCCGTGGCGCCCGCCGCCTCGGCGAGCGATCGCACGACAAGCGCGGGATCGTCGAGGCGGTAGCTGCCGCTCACCTCCCTGGCGGCGATGCCACTGCCGAAAATGAATATCCGGCCGTCGTAATAGCGGCGCACGTCCTCGATCACGTCGCCAATCGGGCGACGGCTGAAGCTCAAGCGCCCGTCGAGCCAAGCCAGCGCCCGCTCCGGATCGACCTTCTGCACCGCTGACAGCCCCTCCCGGCCTACGGAGATCATGTCGCCCGGCGCAAGCCGCGAGGGGGTGCCTCCGCCCTCCAGCGCCCGCACCTCCACTCGGCCGCGGGCCAGCACCACCTCGTCCTCGCTTGCGCCGAGGCGAACGGAGAATGCGGTGCCCGTCACCTCCACCGCGCCGAACCGGCCGACTGCACGAAACGGCCGGGCGGGATCACGCACCACATCAAAGAAGGCCTCGCCTTCCAGCAGGCGCACCGTGCGATGGCCGTCGGCGAAGTCGATGGCCGCGGCGCTGGCGCCGTCGAGGGTCAAGCGGGACCCATCCGGCAGTTCGATGGTCCGGCGCTCGGCTACTGCGGTGGCATAGTCGGCGCTGAGGCGGATCAGGAGCCCTGGCAAACGAAGCCCGCCGATCAACAGGAGCAGCGCCGCTGCTATGCCGGCCGCCTGCCAGCCTCGGCGCGCCCGGCGTGGCGGTTTCGACACGGCTGCCGGCGCAAGAGATGAGGCACGCCGGACGACCGCCGCCGTGAACTCGGCGCTCCCCCACAATTCGGCAATGTGGCTCAAGGCGGCCTCATGGCGCGGGTCTTCCTGTCGCCAGGCCTCGAAGCGGGCACGCAACGCGGCATCGGAAGGATGGCCCTCAAGGCGGGTGAACCAATCCAGCGCCGCCTCCCGCACCGAATCCGCGGCATGGAGGTCCCCCGAGGAGTCCTTGCCCAAGGAAGTCTCGTTCACGTGGCACATCCCAAGCCTGCCCGTGGAGGGCACATAGTTACGATGAAGGTATGCAGCCCTTGGCTTGGCACCCTCGATAGAACGCAGACGCACAGCCGATCTCACGAGCCATGACCTGAAGCCTAGAATAGGCACGACTCGCATTGAACCCACCGGGAGAACATCCGTGCGGGCATCACGGAGGCTCCCGTTCGGCCAATGCGTCGAGGCAGGACGCGATCGCGTCGCGGATGTCGCTGTAGATCGTGTTCGGCGAAACCCCCAAGTGCGCGGCGATCCGGGGATAGCTCCAGCCGTGCAGGCGGTTGAGTATGACGGCCTCCTGCGCACGTTTGGGCAGGCCGGAAAGCGCCTTCTCGAACAGACGCAGTCGTTCCACGTCTATGACCCTCTGTTCCGTGGACACCGCGTCGTCCGGCACATCGCAAAGACGCGCCTCCTCGGTTTCGCAGACCTCGACCGCACGTCGTGTGCGCTCGCGCCGCAGGTGATCAACGGCAAGATTGCGTGCGGTCTGGAACAGGAAGGCCTGGACATGCTCGATGGGCCGATCCCGCAGCGCCTTCGCCACCCGCAGGTAGCTTTCGTGCGCCAGCTCCTCCGCCACCTGCCGTGACCCGACGAGCCGGTGAATGTGACTGATTAGCAAAGAGCGCTTGTTGAGAAAAATCACGTCGATCGACAGGGACATGGGAGTTCAACGCACAGCCAAGCTCGAAAAGTCGTCAAGATGCCTTCCCTCGTACGGCTCTGATGGGCAGGATGAGGCAAGCATTCGTCCGCGTTGAACTTACATCGGCTCGCGATCTGAAGCCAGAGTGGCAGGCGCAGAGCAGTCAAATTGGAAGCAATCCATTGTGCTCAGAAATTGCTCGATCTGCGGCCTTCTAGCTTTTATGTTGTCAAACTAGGCAGCGGATTCATAATGCATTGATCCAGATGCGGACGGCGGCGAGCTTGAGTGCTGCGAGGAAGTTGTCGGGGCGCCGGTCGTAGCGGCTGGCGAGGCCTCGCATTTGCTTGATCCTGTTGAAGAAGCGCTCGACAAGGTTCCTTTGGCGGTGGAGCCACGGACTGAAGACGAAGGTGCGCTTGCAGATCGTGCGGGGCGGTTCAGTCCTTCGGCGCATCCTTCCACTGCAAACCGTTGCGGATCACATAGACGATGCCGCACGCCACCCGCCGGTCATCAACCCGCGGCACGCCATGGGCCAAAGGAAAAAACGGAGAGATCCAAGCCATCTGCCGCGCGCTCAGCAGGAACAAATCACTCGTGCAAGCCTCCTCAATGGAGACAGTGAATCACACCTCAACCTGCATTAATAGCTCCTGAGCCTGGTCCAGCTGCCGGAATGATCCAGACAGCTTACATTGATGAACATGACCGGGATCGCGCCGACTTGCCGCCCTGAAATTCCCGCGCTTGAGCGCAATGAGGGCGCAACTGTTTACGCGCCGACTCTTAGCTCATCTTACCAAGAGCTTTCAGTATGAACGGAATCAGGTTGATTAAGCACGTATCAGTATCTTCGCTGTGCCGGACATGCTGCTCGACCAGAACCGGATGGAAGAGCGGCGTGCAAGCGAACGTGACCGCGCGAGCGGCTTCCGCGGCATCTTGGACATCGAGCTCGCTCGTTTCGATGCCCTGGCGTATGATTGCCTCCAGAATTGCGACCATCCGTTCGGAATGCGCATGAATCACCGCGCAATTCTCTCTTGTGGCGTCTGCAATCAGATCATGCATGTATTTTTCATGGACGAGCATTTTCTTGTTACTCCGGTATATGGAGCTCAGGAATTGCTCGATTTTCTTTCCTGCACGTTCGTTTGTCCGCGCAATTGCAAGTGCAATGGCAGCGATCTCGTTCAGCCGCCGCTCGTAGATGGACGTGTTGATCGCCTCCCTGGACGGAAAGAACCGGTAGACATTTGCCGGGCTCATCCCGAGTTCGCGGGCGATGTCGGCCACCGACGTCTTTTGATAGCCCGTGCGGCGAAACTGGTCCTCAGCCACCTCCAGGATGCGCGCGCGCACTTCGTTTCGATCGGGTCGTGTTCGGACCGAACGATTCACGGAAACCTCCGTGATCCAGGATCATTGGAAAACATGAGGCCACCTCAATCGCCGTGGAACGCGGGCGGCCGCCCTTCGGCCAGGGCGGCAAGACCCTCGACGAAGTCATGGGAGCGATAGAGCGCGCCATACTGGGCGCTGAGCTTGGAGAATGCCGTGGCCTCGGCGGCATCGATTGCCAGATGCGCAGATATCAGGGTCGTCCGGATGCCAAGAGGCGCGCAGGCGGCGACCTTGTTCGCAATGGCCGCTGCCAGATGCATCGCGTCCTGGGGCGTGGCACCAATATCCTGAACGAGCCCCATGCGGCGTGCATCGGCCGCGCCCCAATGCTCGCCCGTCAGCATGTAGCGCATGGCATTGCCCCAGCCGGCCTCGCGGACAAAGCGCACCGTCGAGCCGCCGCCGGGGAAGCGCCCATGGGAATTCTCATCCTGACCGAAATTCGTGTCCGCCGCCGCAACCCGGATGTCCGCAGCCAAGAACAGCTCGTGCGCCAGGTTCCAGGTGTCGCCATGGACGGCGGCGATGAGCGGCTTTGTGCGCTGAACCCCATAATTGAGTGGATTGATGACGTCGGTCAGCCCCGCCAGAGGCCCGCCGGAATTCGCGACCGCGCGATAGGCGTCGACGTCGATTCCGCGCGAGAAGCAATCGCCGTGACCAAATAGCACCGCGGCGCGCAGTGACGGGTCACGGTCATAGTCATAAATCGCCCTGGCCAGAGCACGGAACGTCTCGGGATCGATCCGGTTCTGAAGGTGCGGACGGTTGAGGCCGAACAGCACGACCGGCCCCCGGCGTTCGATGGTCAGTCGCACATCGGGCCCGGGCGCGATCCCCCCGAGGGTCGTGGCCGAAGCTGTTTCCGGGGAGGCATGTTCCGGTGCCTCAAGCTGCTGCGCGCCCGTTGACGTTGACGCGCTGATGACAGGGATGACCGCGGCCATTGTCGCCGTTGCTTTCAGAATGTCACGGCGCGCGACCATTTCCTCTTTCTTGCTCCGCTTCTTCTTCAGTTTGATCCGCTTGTTGACCCAGGCCTCTTTGACCCGCGGACCGAATTGGGGGACCCTCATGCGACGACCTCCACATGTCCGTCCGGCGTCGCCTGGCACGCGAGAACGTAGCCTGCCTGCCTTTCCTCGGCCGTGAGGGCCTCGTCCGTTCCCGTCCGCACCCTGCCGCTCGCCACCTTCACCATGCAGGTTCCGCACGTGCCAGAGCGACAGGCGCTGTCGATGAACACCCCCGCCTCGTCGGCCACGTCCAGCAGCGACATGCCTTCCCGGGCAGCGGCGGACTGGTGGGACTCCAGAAATGACACCGTGGCAACGACGTGGGAGGACGGGCCCGACTTCTTGGTCGGATCGCGCTTGTCGGTCCCAAAGGCCTCGGTCCTGATCTGGCTCGCCGGGACCCCAAGTTCCAGCAAGGTCCCCTTGACGGCGTCCATCATGGGCGTCGGGCCGCAGATGAGCGCGAGATGCAGCGCGATATCCGGAACATTGGCCTGGATAAACTGCGCATCGATGAAACCAGACGCGCCGGACCAGCTTGTGCCTTCTGTGTGGGTGATGGTTGTTGCGACGTGCAGGCGCGGATTGCGCTGCCGCAGAAATTCAATCTCTTGCCTGAAGATGAAATCCTGGGGAGTCAGGAAGCTGGTCAGCAGGTAAATTGTACCGGGCGATTGGGTGTTGGTCAGATACCGTGCGATGCTCATCATCGGCGTGATGCCTACACCGCCGCCAATGAGCACGACGCTTGGCCGTTCGTGGCCGGAGAACACGAAGGTGCCGCTGGGCGCTTCCACATGGACAAGAGCGCCGACTTCCAGGTCGTCGTGCAGCCAGCGGGAAACCAGGCCGCGCTCCTCACGCTTCACGGTGATCTCGATCCGGTCACGCCAGGTGGGCGGCGATGCGATGGTGTAGGAACGCCGGGTTGCAATCCCGTGGGGCGCGATGTCGAGCGTCAGATATTGGCCGGCGACATGGCGAAACGGAATGTCGCCTCCCGCTGGATTGATGAAGCGGAACGTCTTCACATTGTGGGTGACCTGCTCCACTTCATCGAGGCGGAGCTGTCCATACCAGCGGACTTTCCCGGTCGCCGGATCGTTCTTTTCATAGGGCCTGACCGCCGGCACGATCAGGGATGCCTCGGGCACGACTTCCACCGGCTTGCGCTTGATGTCGGGCGAGGGAAAGCATTTGCCAAAGGCGAGCAGCAGCCGCGGGTCGCCGGAGATGCGGATTTTTCGCCTGGCAAGCGCCCAGAACAGGTTCTTCTCCTTCGCGAGGAAGCCCAGCCATGTCTTGGAGTCCGCGGTCATGCGGATGTCGGCCTTGCCCACAAGACCTTCGCTGATGGTGATCTTGCGATCCTTGATGGTGATGGTCGCCTGGCGGCTCTCGGCGCCCGTGAAGGTGAAATGAAAGACAGCATCCAGGCCGCGCGACCGTTCAGGCTGGAAGACAATCGGCATGAAGGTCAGGAGCCCCGAAATCGTGCGGGGCGTCATGCCGTTGCCGACGGGCTTGATGAGCTTGTTCTTCCATTTGCGGCGCGCCACGTCTTCGGCGTCGGTGCCGGCGACGACGTAGACCGTCTCGGGGCGCTCCTGCAGGGGCTTCACGATATCGCGGCGATGCGCGGCTTTGTCCGCCAGATAGGGTCCGATGACATCCTCGCCGGCGGGGCACACGGCGAGGCAGTAGGCCGACTTGTAGTTTGCGCCGTAGGTCAGGCTTTGCCACATCGAGGCCGTTTCCGGCTCGTTGACCCGTTTGCGGTAGTCGATCGCATCCTTGGCATCGGCAATCTGCTCGACCCAATCGTTGAATCCGCCCATGAATTCACGATAGTTATGGGTGAAGCATGCTTGAAAATTGAAGGTGCCATCGGTCTTGATCGCGCCGACAGGGCATACCGCAACGCAAAGATTGCATTCGAGGCAAGGATTGTAATCGATCGGCTGATCGACGGCACGGATTTCCTGGTCGAGAAGGACCGTGCCCAGCAAAACGAAATTGCCAAACTTCGGATGGATGAGATTGCGGTGAATACCCATTCGGCCAAGTCCGGCCGCGACGGCCACTGGCTTATGGGAGACAATCCAGATGGCTGCGCCGGGATTGTTCTGCATCTCCATCGGGAAACCCATCGATGGATTGACGGCGCGGATGCCACGATCCTGGAGCCGCGCAACAATATGCGCCGCGATTTCATTGACCTCGTGGCCGGCGCGGTGAAATTCCAGGTTGGAAACCGATCGCGGCGCGCCTCGGACCGGCTCGCGCGCCATCTTGACCACAAAGCTCAAGAGAGACCGCGTCCACGGGTAATTCTTCAGTATTTCGTCGCGCTGCGGGTCCAGCTCGACTCGGCCGATCTCGACGATGCCGACATCATCGGCACCGCAGGCGCGAGCGAGTTCACGCAACTCATCTGCGGTGACGGACGCCGGATCGGTCTGCACGGCGCCGATGCGGCCTGATTCACGCAGATGCCTGACCGTGGGATGGTCATCGAGGTTCATGCTAGCTCCATTTCCCGGATTGGGCAGCGGTCGCCGGCGCCCCGTTCGGGGCGCGGCCGGCTCTAAAGAGGACGACGCACCGGCCCGCCTGAAGGCATCTCTGTCATGCGTGTTTGCCGGAGGGGGCGTGTGGGGCGGGGGAAATGGTCGCCACCTGTTGGGCGGCAGCCTGCAGGAAGCTCTTCGAGAGATGCGGGTCGTTCACCGCGCGGGCGAGCAGCACCGCGCCCACCATGGTTGCAAGAACAGCCATGGCCTTGCTCTCTGACTCGCCGCGATCGGAGCCGCCGATCCATCCGCCCAGCAAAGCGAGATATTCTTTGAGGCCCGCCTCAAACGGCGCACGCACATCTGTGCCGCGCCGCGCAGCATCCGAGCCGAGCGCGACAACGGGACAACCTTCGGACCTTTCGCTGCAGTGGCCTTCGCTGAGATAAAAATCGACGACGGCGGCGAGCGGATCCTCAGGCCGGGAGGCGGCCGCGGCGGACCAGCGGTCGAGCGCCTCCTGCAACGCGCGACGGGACGCCTGCGCGACCAGATCCTCCTTTGATTCGAACTGCTTGTAAAAGGCGCCCTGCGTCATGCCGGCACCCGCCATCAGGTCCTTGAGCCCGATGCCGTCAAAGCCGTGTTCACGAAAGAGGCGGCTCGCCACCGTGATCACGGCCTGCCGGTTTTCCTCTGCCTGAATGCGACTGACGCGCATGCCTGATCTCCTCTAATTAGATTGCGTTCGATTTCTATATCGGATATAGCGGTCAAATGCAATCTAATATGACGTGGCTACGGACATGAAAAAGAAGCCCGTTCTCGTAGTGGCAGGCGGAGTGATGGCGGTTGCCGGCGTGGGTGCCGCGATCGTGCTGTCGCTTTCCGCGCCCCATGCCGGGTCTGTGAGCGACCCCCGGCAGAACTCTCCGCTTGTTCGCGTGGCGGTGGCCGCTCCGGTGAGGGGCGCCGAGCGCGCCTTTACCGGTCGCATCGAGGCGCGGGTGCAGAGCAATCTCGGTTTCCGCGTCCCGGGGAAGATCATTGAGAGGCTGGTCGATGTCGGCCAGCAGGTTAAGGCGGGGCAGCCCCTGATGCGGATCGACGACACCGATCTGCGCCTCGCCCTGACAGCCAAACGCAACGCGGCAGCCGCTGCGCGCGCCCTGGTCGTCCAGGCAACCGCAGACGAAAAGCGCTACGCCACGCTGGTCAAGGGCGGCCTTGCCGCGACCCCTCAGCGTTACGAGCAGGCCAAGGCTGCGCTGGACACCGCGCAAGCACAGCTGGACGCGGCCCTGGCGGAAGCCGATGTCGCCGAGAACGAAGCCACCTACTCCACGCTGACGGCGGGCGCGGACGGCACCGTTGTCGCCACCCTCGGCGAGCCGGGTCAGGTTGTGACGGCAGGCCAGACCGTGATCCAACTGGCGCACGCCGGACCGCGCGAAGCCGTCGTGGCGCTTCCCGAAACGATCCGGCCAGTGCTGGGATCGCAGGCAAAGGCCAGCGTCTACGGCAGTGATACCGCGCCGAGCACGGCGCACCTGCGGCTGATGTCGGACGCCGCCGACGCCCAGACGCGAACCTATGAGGCGCGCTACGTCCTGGACGGTGCCGCCGCCATAGCGCCGCTCGGCTCGACCGTGACGATCACCATCCTGAATCCCGAAAGGCAGGCCGCCGTGACCGTGCCCATCGGCGCGGTTCTGGACGACGGCTCCCGCACCGGCGTCTGGGTTCTCGACCGCAACGCATCCACCGTCAGCTTCACGCCGGTCCAGATCAAGCGCCTGGGCGGAGAAATGGCCACCGTCACCGGCGTCGAACTGGGCGCGGAAGTCGTCGCGCTTGGCGCGCATCTCCTGAAGGACGGCGCGGCCGTGAGAACGTCCGCCCTGGTCGATGGGAAATCCAAATGAGCTTCAATCTCTCGGCCCTAGCGGTACGCGAACGGGCCGTCACCCTCTTCTTCATCGTTCTTCTGGCGGCTGCGGGCGTCTACGCCTTCGTCAAGCTCGGTCGGGCGGAAGACCCGTCCTTCACCATCAAGACCCTGACCGTCACCGTGGCCTGGCCGGGCGCCACCGCCCGCGAGATGCAGGACCTCGTCGCCGAGCCGCTGGAAAAGCGCATTCAGGAGCTGACCTGGTACGACCGGGTCGAGACCATCGCCCGCCCCGGCTTTGCCTTCCTGACGGTCACGCTCAAGGACAACACGCCTCCCTCGGCCGTCGAGGAGGAGTTCTACCAGGCGCGCAAGAAGCTGGGGGACGAGGCGCGCAACCTCCCTCCCGGCGTGCTCGGCCCGTTCGTCAATGACGAGTTCTCCGATGTCAGTTTCGCCCTGTATGCCCTTAAAGCGAAGGGCATGCCCATGCGCCAGCTGGCGCGGCAGGCCGAGGTGATCCGGCAGGATCTGCTGCACGTCCCCGGCGTCAAGAAAATCAACATTCTGGGCGAGCGCCCCGAGCAGATCTTCGTCGAATTCTCCTATGCCAAGCTCGCTACGCTCGGCGTTTCGGCTCAGGATATCGCCAGCGCGCTCCAGCGCCAGAACACCGTGACCCCGGCCGGCTCCATCGACACGCGCGGCCCTCAGGTGTTCCTGCGTTTCGATGGCGCCTATGACAGCATCGAAGCCATCGCGGACACACCGATCGTGGCCGGCGGCCGGACGCTCAAGCTCTCCGATGTGGCCGAGGTGCGCCGCGGCTATCAGGACCCTGAAACCTACATCATCCGCCATGATGGCGAGCCTGCCATCATGCTCGCCGTGGTCATGCAGCAGGGCTGGAACGGCCTCGAGCTCGGCAAGGCACTGGAGACGCGTTCCAGCGCCATAGCCGAAACGCTCCCGCTTGGCATGACGCTCGCCAAGGTCAGCGACCAGGCCGTGAACATCGACGCGGCCGTCGGCGAGTTCATGCTGAAGTTCGTCATGGCCCTTGGCGTCGTTCTGTTCGTGAGCCTGCTCGCCTTGGGCTGGCGCGTCGGCATCGTCGTGGCGCTGGCCGTGCCGCTGACGCTGGCCGTCGTCTTCCTCATCATGCTGGAGACCGGCCGGTTCTTTGACCGCATCACCCTGGGCGCCCTGATCCTTGCGCTCGGCCTACTCGTCGATGATGCGATCATCGCCATCGAGGTGATGGTGGTGAAGATGGAAGAGGGCATGGACCGCACCAAGGCGGCCGCCTATGCCTGGAGCCACACAGCGGCGCCGATGCTGTCGGGCACGCTCGTGACCATCATCGGCCTGATGCCGGTCGGCTTCGCCGCGTCCGCCGCCGGCGAATATGCCGGCAACATCTTCTGGGTGGTGGGCTTCGCGCTCGTCGTGTCGTGGATCGTCGCCGTGGTCTTCACGCCTTATCTCGGGGTGAAGATGCTGCCCGCGATAAAGCCGATCGAGGGCGGCCACCACGCGATCTACAACACGCCCAACTACCGGCGCCTGCGCGCGCTGATCGAGTTCGCCGTGCGCCACAAGTTCATGACCTGCGGGATCGTGGGTGTCGCCATGGCGCTCTCCGTCATGGGCATGGGAGCGGTCAAGCAGCAGTTCTTCCCCACCTCGGATCGTCCCGAGGTTCTTGTAGAAGTGCGCCTGCCGGAAGGGACCAGCATCGAGACCACCACCGCGACCGTGGAAAAGCTGGAGCGCTGGCTGAAAAAGCAGTCCGAGGCGAAGATCGTCACGAGCTATATCGGTCAGGGCGCACCGCGTTTCTTCTTCGCCATGGCGCCGGAACTGCCCGATCCCTCCTTCGCCAAGATCGTGGTGCTGACGCCGGACGCCGAGGCGCGGGAAAAGCTCAAGCATGAGCTCCGGACGGCCATCGCCGGGGGGCTTGCGCCCGAAGCCTCCGTGCGGGTGACGCAGTTGGTGTTCGGTCCCTACACACCGTTCCCGGTCGAGTTCCGCATCATGGGTCCCGATCCGGCGGAACTCTATCGCATCTCCCAGGAGGCCCTCACGCTCATGAACGGCGTGTCGGACGTCCGGCAGGCCAATCGCGACTGGGGCAACCGCGCGCCCGTCCTGCGCTTCGTTCCCGACCAGGACCGGCTCAACCTCATTGGCCTGTCGCCTGCCGAGGCGGCCCAGCAGATGCAATTGCTGCTGACCGGCCTCACCGTGACGCAGGTGCGCGAGGATATTCGCAACGTGCCGGTGGTGGCGCGCAGCGCCGGCGACAATCGGCTCGATCCGTCCCGGCTGGCGGACTTCTCGCTGATGAGCCGTGCCGGCCGCCAGGTTCCGCTCGACCAGGTGGGCCACTCCGAGATCCGCTTCGAGGAGCCGATCCTGAAGCGGCGCGACCGCACATCCGTCATCACCGTCCGCGCCGATGTCAACGAAGCGACACAACCGCCGGAGGTCTCCCGGCAGGTGATGCAGGCCCTCCAGCCTTTGATCGCCTCGCTACCCGTCGGCTACCGCATCGAGATGGCCGGCAACATCGAGGAATCCCTCAAGGCCAATGTCGCCTTGGTGAAAATCTTCCCGCTGATGATCGCCGCAATGCTCATCGTCATCATCCTGCAGGTCCGCAGCCTCTCGACCATGACCATGGTGATGATGACGGCGCCGCTGGGGCTCGCCGGCGTCGTGCCGACGTTGCTGCTGTTCAACCAGCCCTTCGGCTTCAACGCCATCCTGGGATTGATCGGGCTGGCCGGCATCCTCATGCGCAACACGCTGATCCTGACCGAGCAGATCAAGGAGAACAAGGCCGCCGGGCTGGACGATTATCATTCCGTCATTGAGGCGACGGTCCAGCGGACGCGGCCGGTGATCCTGACCGCGCTGGCGGCGGTGCTCGCCTTCATCCCGCTGACCCACTCGGTGTTCTGGGGGTCCATGGCCTACACGCTGATCGGCGGCACCGCCGTCGGCACGGCGCTGATCCTCTTGTTCATCCCCGCGCTGTACGCCGCCTGGTTCCGCATCAAGGCAACGCCGGATGAGGCCCAGGCGGACGTCGCGCCTGTCCACGCACCGCACGCTGCGATCGCCGCCGAGTGAAGGCTCCAGCCGCTCTGAATCCAAGCCGCACACCCAAGGAGTAATCATGTCGTCCGAGAAAATCGTCCTCGTGACCGGCGTCTCATCCGGCATCGGTCGCGCCACCGCGCTGGAGTTCGCGGCACGGGGCTGCCGCGTCTATGGAACCGTGCGCAACCTCGCCAAAGCGCAAGCCATCCCGGGCGTTACGCTCGTCGAGATGGACGTGCGCGACGAGGCCTCGATCCAGCGCTGCATCCAGACCATCATCGCGCAGGACAATCGCATCGACGTGCTCGTCAACAGCGCGGGCGTGACACTTCTTGGCGCGACCGAGGAGACGTCGATCGCTGAGGCCCAGACTCTCTTCGACACAAATCTCTTCGGCCTCCTGCGCACGATCAAGTCCGTCCTGCCATACATGCGCGACCAGCAGTCCGGGCGCATCGTCAACGTCAGCTCGGTCCTGGGCTTCCTGCCCGCGCCATACATGCCGCTGTATGCGGCCTCCAAACATGCCGTTGAGGGGCTGTCCGAGACCCTGGATCACGAAGTGCGCCAGTTCGGCATCCGTGTGACGCTCGTCGAGCCGTCCTTCACCAAGACCAACCTTGATCTGAACGCCCCGCAGACCGCGTCCACTATTCCCGCATACAAGAACGAGCGCGGCGTGGTGTCCCGAGCGATCCAGCAGAACGTGCAGAAGGCCCCGGCGCCTGATGCAGTTGCCGCCACGATTGTCCGCGCCGCGCTGGACGGCTGGAAAATGCGCCATACGCCGAAGGGCGAGGCGTCCCTCCTCTCGAAACTGCGCCGCTTCATGCCCGCCGGTCCCGTGGAGAAGGGACTGAGGAAGACGTTCGGCCTTGGCTGAAGGGCGGTTATACTTCGCAAGGTGTCCGTATCTCGTGGACAAGCAGGCTTCGGTTTCTGGCGTAAGAGACTCGTTGTCTTAATCTCGAATTGCTGCCCTCTTCCGAGATCTCTTGCGCCAGCCTCGGCCCCCGCGCGAGCCAGCGCCGCAACGAACGCCGCATACCGCTCCCCCCAGCCTTGGCTCGCGCGGCCTGGGCTGCCGGCTCCGGCAATGTCGTCGTGGTGGCCAGCCAGAACCGTACGAACACGGCCAGCGTCTCGACAGAAATGCCGAGGTCCCGCTCCAGCCGAGCCATCCGTCGGTCCAACTGGTCGAGGCGTTTGGCGACGGCAGCTTCCCGTTGCTCGGCCGCGGCGGGCGACAAGCAGCGTGGCGGAGGCGGTGATCGCCGAGTGGCGCCGCACGGGCCTTGCGCCCGCAGTTAGCCCTGACACAGCCGTCGGCAAGGCGAAGGGGCCAGTGTTCATCCTCGCGGGGAGCCAGTCTCCGGTCACCGCGCGGCAGATCGCCCATGCCCTCGGTGGAGAGGCAACGGGTGGGGCGAATGCGCCCTATATTGGCGTCGCGCTGAATGTGGCAAGGCTGGTCGCAGATCCAGGCATGGCTGAGGTGGTCGCCGCAACCTGTATCGCGCACCTCGCGCAGGGGCGATCCGTGCTGGCCTATACCGGCCCCATCCAGGCCGACAGCCAGCCGAAGCTCGATGTGGCAAAGGCCTGTGGCCGCCTCGTCACCCGCGTGGTCGACGGCGCACCCATGGTGCGCCGGCTGGGCATTGCGGGGGGCGACACGTCGAGCCTCTGCGTGAGCGCGCTCGATCTGTGGGGGCTGAGCTTCGCCGGCGTGCTTGCGCCGGGCGTGATGCTCGCGCGTACCCACGCCGACGACCCGCGCCGTGAGGGGCTGGAGGTGATGCTCAAGGGCGGCCAGATGGGGCCGGACAATCTCTTAACCCTGCTGCGCGACGGCAGGACGGCGGGCACATGCGCGATCTCGCGCGAGTGGTCTTCTTCCCGCAGGAACTCCGGCGGGCCAGCAGCGGACGCCTCGCGGCAGTGAAGGACACGATCGCTGTTCATTTCCGCCGACGGGATCCGAGGTTGCTCTGGTGGCCCGACTGACCGGCCTTGCCCCACGGTCGATCCAGAAGCTCTTCGGAGCCGATGGCAGTACCTTGTCGGCCTATGTGCTGGAGCGCCGGCTAGAGGCGACGCATGCCGCCTAGTGCACCTCTGGCCCGAACGGCGCGCCTCTTGTGAGCACCGTCGCTTTCGAGGCGAGCTTCGGCGACCTGTCTTATTTAACCACACGTTCCGCGCCGCTACGGGATGACTCCTCCGCTTGCCGCCACGCCCGCGAGAGCTGAGGTCACCGCCGCAGTTGAAGCCACAAGTCCACGGCGGCGTACTTCCCGAGACTGGACGGGAGAGGGAGATCGCGCGTTTTCTCAACTCCGATGCGTTCTGGTTATGACGGTTCAAAGGAGCGGCGGAAGCTGGCGTCGAGCCGATGGAAGGCCTCGGATGCGCCGATAACTGCATCCAGAAAGTCCTCTATCACCAGCGATGCGGAGGTTTGGAAGGCAACGTAGCCCGCGTGCCGCGGCCGGAGCCAAGCTCCGTCCAGGGTGGACAACGTGTCGAGGTAGAAGTTGCCGGCGTTTGCGTTGACGCTTGACGCCAGCCAAGCCGCGCGATGACCCGGCTGACCCGAGTGGGCGGCATAGAGCCCCTTCTGCACATCCTCTGAGGCAACGAAGAAGGCGAAGCGTCGCGCAATGTCCGGCGCCGCGGTCGCGGCCGACACGGCAAGGCCGGTTCCCCCCAGCGCTGACCCTGCAACACCGGCTGGTCCAAGCGCCGGAATGTCGGCGAATCGCAGTGTTTTGTGGCGGAAGCCCGGCTGCGCATAGGGGACATACCCATAGATTAGCGGGGCGATCGTGAAGCGGCTTTCGCTTGCGAGCAGGTCGAGCGCGGCGATGGGATCGAGCTGGCGGCACTGCGGATCGACTGCGGCGGCGAGCGCCTGCAGCCGCTCCAGCGTCTCAACACCGGCCTCCTCTGGCAGGAGCGGGCCGGGTGTGGTGGCGCAGGGCGTGCCGGCATTGGCCGCGAGCGTGAAGAAGCACATCAGGGCGTGTGGCGCGCGAAGCGGACACAGCACTTCGCCACGTTCCGCCAGCTTCATCACCGTGTCCCAGTTCTTCGCAGGTCCGTCGACCCGGTCCGGCCGATACGCCTGGACCTGAGCGGCAGCATCGATGGGGAGTGCCCACAAGTGACCACCCCACAGATAGGAGCGAAAAGACGCGCCGACGCTTGCTGCTTCCAAGGCTTTCACCGCCGGTCGATCGAACGTCTCCAGCGGCAGCAGGGCGCCACCATCGGCAAGTTGGCCCACATGGGGATGGTCCATGACGATGAGGTCATAGCTGCGCGCCAGAACATCCACCGGGAAGTGCTCGAAATCCTGCAGCGACCTGCGGTCCCAGCGAATGGAAACGCCTGGCTCGATCCGGCTGAATGCCGCGCTCGCAGCCACCAGCGGCGCGTGGCCCCGCTCGTGGTCCCAGGTCATGCCGCGCAATTCGATCATCGGACCCATCGTTTTTCATATTGACGAAACCGATTTTTATTACTGAAAATATGTTGGTCAAGCCCGCTGAAAAAACGGGCGCCCAAAATGCGGATCTGCGGGATGAGCACGCCAACCGGGCGTTATGCCGTGCCGGCGCTGGAGCGCGGACTGGACATCATCGAAATGCTGGCGCAGGCCGAGAACGGCCTGACATTGAGTGACATCGCGCGCGCGTTGGACCTCAGCGCGTCCAGCATCTTCCGCACGCTGGTGGTGCTGGAGCATCGCGGCTACATCGCCCGGGAGGCACCGGACGATACCTATGTTCTCGCGCTGCGCCTGTTTGAGCTCAGTCAGGTGCGTCCACCAATCCGGCGGCTGATGGACACCGCGATGCCGGCCATGCGGCTGCTGGCTCAGCAGATCGGCCAGCCGGTGCATCTCTCCGTGCATGACAATGGGCAGTTGCTCGTGCTGGCGGACGTGGACGGCCCGGGCCCGGTCAACCTTTCTTTCCGCCCCGGCGGCCGCTGGCCCATGCGCGAGACGGTTTCCGGCCGGGTCCTGCTTGCCCACCAGCGACCCCTGGTGCGGGCAGCCTGGCTCTCCCTTCTGCCCCCGTTAAACGCGGAACAGAACCGCGCCTTCATCGCCGCGCTCGAGCGCATCGCGGGCGAGGGATGCGAACGTGCGGCGAGCGACGTCTTCACTGGCATCGTGGACATCGGCGTGCCGGTCCTCGCCCCCCACGGCGCCGTTGCCGCCGTCACTGTCTCCATGATGACCATGCTCAAGGGCGGCGCCAGCGAAGCCGACGTGCTCGTCGCGCTGAGGCAGACCGCCCGAGATATCGCTGCCCGGCTCGGCGGCACGAACGAACAAACATGAAAACCGGGAAGGAAACCGCCATGCACAAGCCCGTACAGGAGGCCGCAGGGAGAGAGGCCGGCCTCGCCTCGACTATTGCCGCCAGCACCATCGGCACGGTGGTCGAGTGGTACGACTTCATCCTCTATGCTACGGCAGCGGCGCTGATCTTCAATAAGCTATTCTTTCCCCAGTTCGATCCGGTGGCGGGCACCATCGCCTCCTTCGCCGCCTACGCCGTGGGCTTCCTGGTGCGGCCCATCGGCGGGGTCCTGTTCGGCTGGATGGGCGACCGCATCGGCCGCAAGCCTGTTCTGCTCATCACGCTTCTGATGATGGGTATCGCCACCTCGCTCATAGGGCTGCTTCCGACCTATGATTCCATCGGCATCTGGGCGCCGATCCTGCTGGTGGCCCTGCGGATCGTGCAGGGCTTCGGAGCCGGGGCGGAATATGCGGGCGCCGTCGTCATGGCCGCCGAAGCCACACGCACGCACCGCGGGTTCTTCGCCAGCCTTCCCGCTGCGGCGGTGGACGTTGCGACCGTACTTTCAGCCGGCGTGTTCGCGCTGTTCGCGCTCATGCCCAACGATGCCTTTCTGGCGTGGGGCTGGCGCATTCCATTTCTGCTGTCCTTCGGCGTGCTTGCGCTCGGGGTCTTCATACGCCGGCGTGTGCCGGAAACACCTGAATTCGTGAAGTTGAAGGAGGAGCGGCGCGAAAGCCGCATGCCCGTCGTGGAGCTGCTTCGCACCCAGCCCCGGGCGGTGCTCGCTGCCATGGGCGCCAACATCGCGCCCAACTTCTCCTACATCTTCCAGACTTTCACGCTGGCCTATGCCACCCAGCAGCTCGGCTTCCCGCGGGAGACCATCCTCACCGGCGTGATCGTGTCGAGCGCCGTCGGCGCATTCACCTGCGTCCTGTTCGGCAGCCTGTCGGATCGTCTGGGCCGGCGTACGGTCATGGTGGCCGGGGCCGCCTTCACTGCCCTCTATGTGCTCGTCTATTTCAGGATTCTCGGCGCCGGAACGCCTTTCACCGCGGTGATCGCCATGGTCGTTGGCCACGCCATAGGTGCGCGGTCCATGTTCGGCGTGCAGCCGGCCTTCTACGCGGATATGTTCCCTCCGCGTGTGCGCTACAGCGCCATTGCCTTTGCTCGCGAGGTGACGGGCGCTCTTGTGCTCGGGCCGCTCCCGCTGCTCGCCACCGCCATGCTGGGCTGGTGGAATGGGGCGGTCTGGCCCGTGGCTGCACTGGCCTGCGGGCTAAGCCTCCTCACCCTTGTCGCCATCCTCTGGGCACCGCGTGATGATCCCGGCCGAGCCTGAGCCGGACAAGGCGATTGGGCGGGTCCGCGATCGGGAGGCGCACATCCACCCTCAGCTGATTGCGGTAACCCGCTAGCATCCAGGCGCATGATCCTACCTGGGCGATTAGAGGTTATCCGCACGACACTTCGTGGCGTCCGGAATCGATGCCGCGCGCCTCAGCTCAGGGCGTATTGTCTCGTCCCAATGAACGGCGAAGCCCGCCACTCGTCAATACGAATGGCGGGCTGTGGTGCGAGCTCGCGCCTATGTCACCGGCGGCTGCCGCAAACGCCGGATTACACCGGAAGCGGCGCGGACTGACGGGCGAGCAGCTTCCAGCTGCCACCCTCCCTGATCCACACCTGCAATACCTTGATATGCGCGGTGCTGGTCTTCCCATCCGGCAGATTGTTCACGGCATCGAATGTATGGCGCACGATCGCGGTGTCACCGACGATCTGAACTGTCTGGTCGGACAGGTCGAGGGACTTGAAGGCGTTCTTGCCGTCGAGGCTCTCGACGAAAGCCGCCTTGTCCTCCAGCCGGCCGTTGGAATGGCCATAGGTGAGTTGGGCGGCAGTCAGGCTCTTCAGAGCCGCGCCGTCGCCCGCCAACATGGCCTTGCGCAGAGCCTCGACCGCATTGGCCACCTCGGCCGACGGGTCCTGCGCGAAGGCCGAGGCCAGCGGGGCCGCAACGAGCAGCAATCCACCGGCGCCGGCGAAGATGCTGCGGCGGGACAGGGTCTTCTCGGTCATAGTTTCCTCCCTGACGATTATTGGTGATTGGATTTGGGAACGCGACGAAGGCTCACTTCAGCAGGTCATGCACCAGCATGGAGGTCTCGGGGACCAGCGTGACGATCATCAGCGTCACCCAGAGCGCCAGCATGAACGGCCAGATGGACTTCACCACCTGCGAGACCGACACCTCGCCGATGGCGCAGCCGAGATAGAAGGCCGCGCCGACCGGAGGCGTATTGAGACCGATGGTGCAGTTGAGCAGCACGATGATGCCGAACTGTACCGGGTCCATTCCGAGCTGCTGCACGATCGGCAGGAAGATCGGCGTGCACACGAGGATATGCGCGGCCATGTCGAGAAAGATGCCGAACACGAACAGGGCAATGTTCACCAGAATGAAGATCACCCAGGGCCGGGTCGAGATCGAGGACAGGGCGTCGCCCACAAGATCGGCGATGCCATAGAGGCTCATCAGGTAGCCGAACATGGTGGAGATGCCGATCAGCAGCAGCACGATGCCCGTGGTCTTCGCAGCCTTCGCCGCGGCCATGAAGAAGTGCTCGAGGCTGAGGCTGCGGTAGATGAAGACGGTCAGGAGGAGCGCATAGCCCACGGCCACCGCACCCGCCTCGGCGGCGGTGAACACACCCGAGAGGATGCCGCCGACGATGATGACCACGATGAACAGGCCGGGCAGCGCCGAGGCGAGGCTCACGCCCACCTCGCCCCAGCCGGGGAAGGTGCCACGCGGGTAGCCGCGATGGCGTGCCACGAAATAGGCGGCCAGCAGGTTCGCCACGGTGAGCATCGCCGCCGGCACCGCGCCGGCCATGATCAGCGAGCTCATGGAGACGGTACCTCCCGCCGCCAGAGAATAGATGATCATGTTGTGGCTGGTCGGCATCAACGCGCCCACCAGCGAGGAATAGGTGGTGACGTTCACCGCGTAATCTGGGTCGATCCCCTCTTTCTTCATCAGGGGGATGAGGGCGGAGCCCATGGCCGAGACGTCTGCGACCGGTGAGCCGGAGATGCCGCCGAACATGGTGCAGGCCACCACATTCGTCATGCCGAGCCCGCCGCGCACGTGTCCCACCAGCGCCTTCGAGCAGCGGATGATGCGGTGGGCGACGCCGCCATACATCATCAGCTCGCCGGTGAAGACGAAGAAAGGAATGGTCAGGAACGCGAACACGTTCATGCCCGAGGCCATGCGCTGGAACACCACGGCCAGCGGGAGTCCTTCATAGAGCACGGTCGCGATGGAGGAGAGGCCGATGGCGAACACCACCGGCATGCCCAGAAGGAGGGTGCCGATGAAGGTGACGACGAGGACGATCAGTGCCATGACGCGACCACCTTGATGCCGAGCACGGCGGCGACGATGCGCTCGACGGCGAAGAGGGCGATGAGGAGCCCGCCGAGGGCGAGCGGGATGTATGACCAGGCCTGGGAGATGGGCAGGCCGGGATTGACGTAGGCCCACATCTCATCGCTCAGGATCGCCCCGCCCCAGGCCATGCACAGGCCGAAGACGATCATGCCGAGATAGACGAAGATGAGCCCCAGCCGCCGGATGCGCGGCGGCGCCAGCATGAGGATGGATTCCACGCCGATATGCCGGTCGTCACGCACGCCCACGGCGGCGGCGAAGCACGTCACCCAGAGCACAAGCACAAGCGCGAAGATCTCGGTCCAGGCCGGGGAATCGTTCAGCACGTAGCGGCCGAAGATCTGGTAGAGCACCGCGGCGGTTATCAGCAGCAGGCCCGCCACCGCGAGTTTCAGGCACACCCGCGAGAGCCATGCGTGGAAGGCGAAATAGGTGCCGAGCCAGCCCGTCTGGTTGAGCGTGGTCGGCCCGCTGACGGGCGAGGGGGTTTCCATTGCTGTTCCTCCCGGGAAGATCGCAAGTCCGGGCGTCGGCACGGGCGGCATCCGCGCGGGATGCCGCCGTCCGCAACGCCGCGGCGGCTTATTGAACCGCCTTGATCCGCGCGATCATGTCCTTGAGCTTGGGGTCGGTGACGAACTGGTCGTAGAGCGGAGCCACCGCGGCCTGGAACGGCGCCTTGTCGATGGTGATCACCTCGACGCCGGCCTTCTCCACCTTCTGGCGGGAGGTGACCTCAAGCGCGTCCCACAGCTCACGCATATAGGGCACCGAGTTCTTCGCCGCCTTGCGCACCTGCGCCCGCTCCTCCGGCGTGAAGCTGTCGTACACGCGCTTGGAGATGAGCAGCACTTCCGGCGCCATGGAGTGCTCGGAGAGCGAATAGTTCTTCGCCACCTCATAATGGTGGAAGTTGTCGTAGCTCGGCCAGTTGTTCTCGGCGCCGTCGATCAGCCCGCTCTTGAGGCCGGTGAACACCTCGCCCGCCGGCATGGGCGTCGCGTTGGCGCCGAGCAGCTTCATCATGGACACCCAGATGTCCGACTGCTGCACGCGGATCTTCTTGCCCTTCAGGTCCTCGATCTTGCGAATGGGGGTAGTGGCATAGAACGAGCGGGCGCCGGAATCATAGAAGGCGAGGCCGACCAGGCCGTGGGATTCGCAATCGGCAAGGATCTCATCACCGATGGGGCCGTCGAGCACCTTGCGCATGTGCTCCTTGTCGCGGAACAGGAAGGGCAGCACAGGCACGGTCATGGCCGGGCAGACGGTATTCAGCGTGCCGGAATTGATGCGGATGAAGTCGAGAGCCCCGAGCTTCACCTGCTCGATGGTGTCCTTCTCGCTCCCGAGCTGGGAGTTGGGATAGACCTTGATGCTGATCTTTCCGTTGGTCTCCTTGGCGAGCTCGTCGCTCATGTGCTGCACGGCCTTGACGGTCGGGTAGTCCGGCGGCTGCACGTCCGCCGAACGGAACGGACGCGCCTCGGCCGACAGCGGCCCGAGCACGACCAGCGACGCGAGCGCCGCCGCCGCGAAAATCTGTGAATGCTTCATCTCTTCCTCCCGTACGATTATAATTTCTTGGCGAGCGCTGCGGGCGCCCTCAGGCAGTGCGACTCGTCTCCCGGCGGCTCGGCTGGGCCGCAGGGTGTGGCCCAAGACGGAACAGCGCCTCAGGGTTTTCGACGAGGGCAAGGTGCCGTACGCCATCGTCCGGCAGCCAGCCGAGCACGGTATCGGCAAGGCGGGCGTCGTCCGGATAATCGGCAGTCGTCTTCATGAGATTGTGGGGCCAGTTTGTGCCCCACACGATGCGCTCGGGCGCATGGCCGGCGATGGCCCGTGCGATCTCGGCGATGTCCTCGAATCCGGGGCCACCCAGACGGGAGGATTCGTAGCAGGCCGCGAACTTGAAATAGACGCGGCCACTGTCCAGAAGGCGCTTGATCCCTTTAAGCTCCGGCCCGTCCACCGAAATGCCGCCGAAGAACTTGCCGTGATGATCGAGCACCCAGCGCGATTTCAGCGCCGACAGACGCGACAGATGGTCGAGAATGTGTGTGCCGTCGAACTGCACCGCCATCATCCACCCCATGGCCGCGGCGCGCGCGTCCACCGCCTCCAGAGCATCGAGGCCGACCGCACCGCCCGGCAGGTCCATGATGCGGGCGCCGACGATGCCGCCGCCCGCGAGCCGCTCGAGTTCCGCATCGCTTGTATCGGCGTCGATCACCGCGACGCCCCGCGCGCACGGCCCCAGCGCGGCGACGCAGGCGAGGAGATTGGCATTGTCCTTCTGGTGGGCATTGCCCTGGGTGATGATGACCCGCTCGATGCCGAGCCAGTCCATGACCTGCCGGTACTGGTCGGGGTCCGGCAGCGCGCCCGCAGGCAGGTCCGGGCCGCCCGGAAGAGCCGGAAAGCCCTTTAGATAGAGGTGCATCTGCGCATCGACTGCGCCCGGCGGGAAGCGGTGGGCGGGCTTTTGGCCCGAGAGCCTGCGCACCAGCATGTCAGATCTCCAGCGGCCGGAATTCCGCGAGCGCGTCACGGTTGATCTCGATGCCGAGACCGGGGCTATCCGGGATGGCGACGACGCCCTTCACGTGCTCGATCGGTGTGGTGACGACCGCCTGCCGGAACGGATTGTGGGTGCGGTCGAATTCCAGGATGGGCTCGATGGGGTCGCGCCGCACCGGGTTCGGCACCATGGCGGCCATGAACTGCAGGGCGGCGGCGATCTGCACCGCCGTCCCCCACACATGGGGCACCACACGCACGCCATGGAGCGCGGCGAGGTCTGCCACGCGCTTGGCCTCGGTGAAGCCGCCGACGCCGCAGATGTCGGGCTGGATGATGTCCACCGCCCGCGTCTCGATGGGCTCGCGCATGCCGTAGCGCGTATGCCAGGTCTCGCCGCCGGCCACCGGGATGGGCTGGCCCGCGCGCACCGCGCGGTAGGCCGAGAGCTGCTCGGGAACCACCGGCTCCTCGAACCAGTCGACTCCGTATTCCGCCGCCCGCTGGCCGAAGGCGCAGGCTTCGATGGCGTCGTAGCCATGGTTGGCGTCCACCATCAGCCGCATGTCCGGCCCGACCGCCTCGCGCACGGCACGCAGCACCTTCAAGTCCTCGGCGACGGAAAAACCGATCTTGATCTTGCCGGCGTGGAAGCCGGCCGCCGCATGGCCGGCCATCTCCTGCGCATTGTCGGCGATGCGGTCCACGCCGTCTCGCACGAAGCTGCCGGTCGCATAGGCCTTCACGTTCTCGCGGAAACGTCCGCCGAGCAGGGTCGCCACCGAGGTTCCGAAATGCTTGCCCTTGATGTCCCACAGCGCGATGTCGATGCCCGACAGCGCGGTGATGGTGATGCCGCGCTGTCCCTGGTCGCGCAGGGCATTGTAGAGAACCGCCCAGACCTTCTCGGTCTCCAGCGGATTCATGCCGACGAGCCAACCCGCATAAGCCTGGACCATGGCGGCGTTGGGCCGGGCGGGACCGAGGCATTCGCCCCAGCCCACCGTCCCGTCGTCGCACACCACCTCCACCAGCACATGGGTGCGCCGGTCGAAGCGCATGGAAGCGCTCTCGAACGGCACGTCGAGCCGATGATCAAGGAGATGGGTGTGGACCGCCGCGATCTTCATGGCGCGCGCTCAGCGTTTGTGAGGGGCGATCAGGGCGGCGAGCAAGCCTTCCTCTTCGTCCGTCAGGTCGGCGAGCGGGGCGCGCACCGGGCCGGCATCGAAGCCCTGGAGGCGCACGCCGGCCTTGATGGCGGAGACCGCATAGCCCTTGCGGCGGTTGCGGATGTCCATGAAGGGATAGAAGAAGTCCCTCAGGATACGTTCGCAGGTGGCCCGTTCTCCGGCGCGCAGCGCCTTGTAGAACTCCACCGCAAGGCCCGGCACGAAATTGAACACGGCCGAGGAGTAAGTGGTGAAGCCGGCGCCGAGATAGGCCTCGGCGAAGAGCTCTGCCGTGGGCATGCCACCGAGATAGATCAGGCGATCACCCATGGTGGCGGTGATCTGGCGTACGAGCCCGATCTGGCCGGTACCGTCCTTGAAACCCACGAGGTTGGGGCAGGCGTCACACAGGCGCGCCAGCGTATCGACCTGCAGCACCGAATTGTCGCGGTTGTAGACCATGACGCCGATGCCGACCGCGTCGCAGATCCGCTTCACGAGGGCAAACAGGCCCTCCTGCGGCGCATCGATCAGGTAATGGGGCAACAGGAGAAGTCCGTCGGCGCCGGCCTTCTCGGCCGCGCGGGCGATCTCCACACCCACTTCCGAGCCGAAGCCGCAGCCGGAGACGATGGCCGTCTTGCCAGAGGCCTCCTTGGCGGCACGGACGATGCCGGGAACCTCGCCGGGCGCGAGGGAGAAGAACTCGCCGGTGCCTCCTGCAGCGAACAGGACCGGCGCATCGTAGCCGGCGAGCCAGGCAATATGGCGCTGGTAGCTATCCTGGTTGAAGCGGCCGGACACGTCGAAATGCGTGACGGGAAACGACAAGAGACCCGACCCGAGCGCGCTCTTGATGTCCTGCGGATTCATCATGGTTCCTCTGCCAAGCGGTTGGCAGAGTTGTCATACATGTACCCAGGGAAAGGGTCAACAACTCATATGATATGTTGGCGCCGAGTCTGCAGCAGTGCCCGATAGCGCTGCTGACTGCCCCGCAGATGCACGCGCATCGCTTCTCGCGCCGCCTCTTCGTCGCCCCTCGAAATGGCCGAGACGATTCGCTGATGCTCATCGTCGATCAGCTTCATGTAGGCGGTGGCCCTCTCCACGCTCTGGCCGTCACCCTCCAGCGTGGTGCGCGGGATCGCTTCGCGACCGATCACCGTCAGGAACTCCCGGAATCGGGGATTGTTGGTGGCATCCGCAATGGCGAGATGCAGGGCGAGGTCGAATTCCACGGTGGACTGGCCGGCCTCCATCGCCGCGCGGACAGCGAAATGCCGCTCGAAGATCACCTCTTCCTGCGCTGGAGAACGCCGCGTTGCCGCAAGACCTGCCGCCTCCACCTCCACGCCGGTGCGCAGCTCCAGAATTTCAATGGTGGATGAAACACGAGCACCATCAATGATTTGCGGGAAAAGAAGCGGGGAGCCCGAGGCTTCCAGCACGAAGACGCCCGCGCCCTGGCGCGGCTCGACGAGGCCGTCTGCCCGCAGCGCCGCCACGGCTTCACGCACGACGGTGCGGCTGACGCCGTGCGCCAGGGTCAGTTGGGCTTCGCTGGGCAATTTCGTACCGGGCGGATAGTCGCCCGCGCGGATGGATTGGCGCAGCGCCTCGCTGATCTGCGCCACAAGGGAGCCGCTCGCGCCCCGAGTACGTCTCGCGCCCGCTCGAGCCGGGACGGCGCCCCCCTCCGCGCCCGCGCGTTCGGCGGGGGCGGTTCCGGCGCCCGCGGGGACTCTCTGGGATATGGGGGCCAATGGTCTCTCCCGCAGTTCACGACGTTACGTCACATGGTGCGCAAAACAACTCATCCGTCAACTTTGTTGCATCGGCGGCCATGTTCGTTCAACATGTATGATGAGTTGGCCCACAATTGGGCGCGCTTGGGGTCCACATGCTTCAAAGATTGCTTCTGACCGGCGCCGCGGGAGAGCTCGGCCGCGCCATTCGCCCGCACCTTTCCCGATTTGCCGAAACGGTGCGCGTTTCCGATATTGCCGATCTGGGGCCCGCTGCCGCCCACGAGGAATGTGCCACCTGCGACCTCGCCGATGCGGAGGCCGTCCACACGCTCGTGGCCGGATGCGACGGCATCATCCATCTCGGCGGCATCTCCGTGGAGAACCGCTTCAGCCGGATCGTCGGGGCCAACATCATCGGCCTTTACAATCTCTACGAGGCGGCGCGCGCCGAGGGGCGACCGCGCATTCTGTTCGCCTCCTCCAACCACACTATCGGCTTCTACCGCCAGGACGAGCACCTCGACGCGACCGTACCACTCCGGCCCGATGGGCTCTACGGCGTCTCCAAGTGCTTCGGCGAGGCACTGGCCCGCATGTATTTTGACAAGTTCGGGCAGGAGACGGCGCTGGTTCGCATCGGCAGCTGCATGGAGAAGCCGACCAACTACCGAATGCTGTCCACCTGGATGTCCCGCGAGGATTTCCTCTCCCTCGTGGGATGCATCTTCTCCGTTCCGCGGCTCGGCTGCCCGGTGATCTGGGGCGTCTCCAACAACGACCAGTCGTGGTGGGACAACAGCGCCGCCGCCTATCTCGGCTGGAAGCCGAAGGACAATGCCGAGCGGTTTCGCCCCGAAATCGAGGCCGCGCTCACCCGCCCTGCGCCGGATGCGCCCATCGCCCTCTATCAGGGTGGCCAGTTCACCCAGGATCCGATTTTCGAGGACAAGTGAGATGACCATGATCCCCATCGGCGGCCACCTGATCTCCGGCGCGCGCGTCGAAGGCGGCGATGTGTTCGAGAGCAGCCCCGTCAGTGGGGCGCCTCAGCGCTTCTACTCGGCGTCGGCGATCGAGATCGACGCCGCCTGCCGCGCGGCGGAAGCCGCTTTCGCATCCTATGGCCCGTCGAGCCGCGAGACCCGCGCGCGCTTTCTCGATGCCATCGCGGCAGCCCTGGAAGACCGGGCTGCGGACATCGTCGCCACCGCCGAGGCAGAGACCGGCCTGCCGAACCCGCGCCTCACCGGCGAGCTCGGGCGCACCACGGGCCAGCTGCGTCTGTTCGCCCGTCACATTCGCGACGGGGCCTATCTCGACCGCCGACATGATCCGGCGCTGCCGGACCGCAAGCCCCTGCCCCGCCCGGACCTGCGGCTGATCCAGCGGCCCATCGGGCCAGTCGCGGTGTTCGGAGCCTCGAATTTCCCCCTCGCCTTCTCGGTGGCGGGCGGCGACACCGCGTCCGCACTGGCGGCCGGCTGCCCGGTGGTGGTGAAAGGCCATCCGGCACATCCCGGCACCAGCCAGATCGTCGGGGAAGCCATCGCCTCCGCGGCTGCGGCGGAAGATCTGCACCCAGGCGTCTTTGGCCTGATCCAGTCCTTCACGGTCGACGGGGGCACCGCCCTTGTACGCCATCCGCTCATCCGTGCTGTCGGTTTCACGGGCAGTCTCGGCGCCGGTCGCGCCCTGTTCGACCTGTGCGCCGCGCGCCCCGAGCCGATCCCCTTCTTCGGCGAGCTGGGATCGGTGAACCCCATGTTCCTGCTGCCCGCGGCCCTCTCGAGCAGGGCGCAGGAACTGGGCGAGGGCTGGGCCGTCTCTCTTTCCATGGGCGTCGGGCAATTCTGCACCAATCCCGGCGTTGCCATCGCGATAGAGGGGCCGGATCTTGCTGCCTTTCTCGACGCTGCGAGCACAACCCTCGGGGGAATTGCGCCACAGCCTATGCTCACCGAAGGGATCGCGGCCACCTATCGCCGGGGGCGCGATCATCTGGCCGAAGCGGCCGGGGTGTCGTGCCTGGTGAAGACCGAGGCCGACGGACGGTTCGCTGCTCCGGCCCTGTTCTCGGTCACGGCAGCCGATTTCCGCGCTGATCGCAGCCTCGCTCACGAGGTGTTCGGCCCCGCCGGCATTCTGGTGCGGGTGCACGATGCCGACGAGATGGTCGCCCTGGCCGCCGAATTCGACGGGCAATTGACCGCAACCCTGCAGATGGACGATGGCGATACAGAACTCGCCCGGCGGCTTCTGCCCATTCTGGAGCGCAAGGCCGGCCGGGTCCTCGCCAACGGCTTCCCCACGGGGGTCGAAGTGTGTGACGCCATGGTTCATGGCGGCCCTTATCCGGCGAGCACCAATTTCGGAGCCACCTCGGTCGGGACACTCGCCATCCGTCGCTTCCTGCGGCCCGTCTGCTACCAGAACCTGCCCGAGCCCCTGCTGCCGGAAGACCTGCGGTCCGCCCTGCCCGGCTAAGGTCGGCCTGAGGCTTCAACTGCCCAGAAAAACCCGGTCCCTGGTGCGGGTGAGATGCTCGGTCATGGCCGCGCGGGCGGCAACCGCGTCAGCGGCCTCGATGGCGTCGAGGATACGCCGGTGCTCCCCTTGCAGCCGCTCGCCGCGGCGCTCGTCCGGCTTGGCCGAGAGGACCCGGGCGAACTGGATACATTGGGCGAAGTTGCCGCGCGCCGTTTCCATCGACGACACGAGATATTTGTTATGGGCGGCGGCGGCGATGGCGAGGTGGAATTCGAGATCGGCCTCCACGCCTCCCTCATCCTGCGCCAGAGCCAGGCCCACTGTCTGGAAGGCGGTCCGGATGCGGGCCAGATCCTCGTGGGTGCGGCGCATGGCGGCGAGCGCCGCAACCTCCGGCTCGATCAGCTGACGGAACTCGAAGAAGCGCTGCATATCGGCGATGCTGCCCACCAGCGGGAATGCGAACACGCCCGCGTTGGGCCGGCGCAGGACGACGCTTCCCTGCCCTTGCCGCGAGCCGACGACGCCGTCGATCTTCAGACGCGACAGCGCATCGCGGACCACGGTGCGCGACACCTGGAACATCTGGCAGAACTGGGCCTCCGTGGGCAGCCGGCCTCCCTCGGGTATTTTCGAGGTCAGGATCAGCTGGAGAATGTCGTCATAGAGCCGGTCCCCCAGCGTCTGGGCGCGGCCGGCACGACCCGCGAGCGGAGTCGGCGCGATCGCGGCCGACGAGGGACCAGTCTTACGCGCCATCAGACCCAACTCCACAAAGCTCCTGGCAGCGGGCCAGAACCGTCCCCCCGGCGCCAGTTAGCTTCAGGACGCGCTCCGACGAAAGGGGTGGGGCAAGACCTCCCCTTGGGCCACTGCGATGGCGCCAATTATTTGTATTATTTGTATCTTAATGGCTGGACACTCCGGCTGATTTGAATGCTATAAATACAAATATCGACATCCGCTTGGCATCGCGTCCGGTTCTGACCCGCGACGCGACGACGCCAGCTTCTTGGCCGGGCGCGAGTCGATTTGCGGGTGCGCACGCCACACGCCATCCGCGATTCGCTGAACGGGGACTGAAAGGAAACGCCATGGATTTCGCTACCGCGACAGCGGCGGCGGCGCGGACACTTGTGCCCACGCGCGTGCGCTGGAGCATTCTCGCCATGCTCTTCGCCGTCACCACCATCAATTACGCAGACCGCGCCACCATCTCTATTGCGGGGCCCGACCTCAGGTCAGCGCTGGCGCTTTCGCCGGTGCAGATGGGATACATCTTCTCGGCATTCGCCTGGTCCTATGTCCTGGCGCAGCTTCCCGGCGGATGGCTGCTCGACCGCTTCGGCTCCAAGACCACGTACTGTGCCGGCCTCGTTCTTTGGTCTCTCTTCACCATGTTCCAGGGCGCCGTGGGTTTCCTCACCGGCGGCCTCGCGGTGACGGTGCTGTTCCTGCTGCGCTTCCTCGTCGGCGCTGCGGAGGCACCGTCCTTCCCCGGCAATGGCCGCATCACGTCCGCCTGGTTTCCCGCAAGCGAACGCGGGCTCGCCTCGGCCATCTTCAATTCGGCCCAGTATTTCGCGACCGCCTTCTTTGCCCCGATCATGGGGTGGATCGTGCACAGCTTCGGCTGGCAGGCGGTGTTCTATGTCATGGGCGCGCTCGGCCTCGTCATGGCCACTCTGTGGGGCCGGGTGATCTACGGGCCTCTCGCCCATCCTCGCGTCAACCAGGCTGAGATCGACTACATCCGGGCCGGCGGAGCGCTGGTCGAACTGGACGGCAAGACCGCGACCGAGCAGCCAAAGGAAGTGAACACTTTGGCATGCATCAGGGAATTGCTGGGCAATCGCATGCTGCTAGGCCTCTATATCTTCCAGTTCTGTGTCAACGTTCTTACCTATTTCTTCCTCACCTGGTTCCCGGTCTATCTGGTGAACGAGCGGCACATGACCATACTGAAGGCGGGTTTCGTCGCCTCCCTGCCGGCCATCTGCGGCTTCCTCGGCGGCGTGCTCGGCGGCTACATTTCCGACCGTCTGCTGAAGGCGGGCTGGTCGCTCACCGCTGCGCGCAAGACGCCCATCGTGTTCGGGATGCTCCTGGCGATGAGCATGATCGCCTGCAACTACGTCACCTCCGACACGCTGGTCATCTTCTTCATGTCCCTCGCCTTCTTCGGGAAGGGGATCGGCGCGCTGGGGTGGGCGGTGGTGTCCGACACCTCGCCGAAGCAGGCAGGCGGCCTGTCCGGCGGCCTGTTCAACACCTTCGGGAACACCGCCGGCATCGTTACCCCCATCGTCATCGGCTACATTCTGGAGGCGACTGGCTCCTTCGCGTCGGCGCTCACCTTCGTGGGGCTCAGCGCCGCAGTGGCCCTGCTCGCCATGCTTCTCATGGTCGGCACCATCCATCGCGTGGAGCTGAAGGCCTCGCTGGTTGCGCCTCCATCCGCATGATCACCCCCTGGTCCGGCGCACCCGCCGGACCAGCACCTTGCGGGGCCGAGCGCCCCGCCACCTACCCAGAGCCCAGACCGTCATGAACGCCCCCTTCGCTGCTTCCGTCCGCCCCCTTTCGATCAAGCTCCATCCCCGCGACAACGTGGCCATCGTGGTCAATTCCGGCGGTCTTCCCGCCGGTGCGACGCTCGATGAAGGGGTCGAGCTCGTGGAGCATGTGCCGCAGGGCCACAAGGTGGCGCTGGCGGATATCCCCGCGGGCGGCGCCGTGGTGCGTTATGGCGAGATCATCGGCTATGCCGTGAAGGCGCTGCCGCGCGGCAGCTGGATCACGGAATTCCTGGTGGATCTGCCGACCCCACCGGACATGGAGAAGCTGCCCCTCGCCACCAACGTGCCGCCGCCGCTGCCGGCGCTCGAGGGCTACACTTTCGAAGGCTACCGCAATCCCGATGGATCGGTGGGCACCCGCAACATCCTCGGCATCTCCACCAGCGTGCATTGCGTCGCCGGGGTGGTCGACCATGTGGTCCACATCATCAAGGAACGCCTGCTGCCCAACTATCCGAACGTGGACGGCGTTGTCGGCCTGAACCATCTCTATGGCTGTGGCGTCGCCATCAATGCTCCCGCCGCCGCGGTGCCCATCCGCACGCTCCAGAACCTCGCCCGCAACCCCAATTTCGGCGGCGAAATTCTCGTGGTCGGCCTCGGCTGCGAGAAGCTCACGCCGGAGCGGCTGATGCCCGAGCTGTCCGCCGATGCGGCCCGCGAGAACATCCTTACCTTGCAGGACGAGCGCTTCACCGGCTTCCAGGCCATGGTCGACGGCATTCTGGAAATGGCCGATGCCCGGCTGAAGGTGCTCAATGCCCGCCGCCGCGAGACCTGCCCCGCCTCCGAGCTGGTGGTCGGCCTGCAATGCGGCGGCTCGGATGCCTTCTCCGGCGTCACCGCCAATCCAGCCGTGGGCTATGCCGCGGATCTCATCGTGCGGGCGGGGGGCACGGTGATGTTCTCCGAGGTGACCGAGGTGCGCGACGCCGTGCACCTCCTCACCCCCCGGGCCGCCACCAAGGAGGTCGGGCGCGCGCTGATCCGGGAGATGGCCTGGTATGACGCCTATCTCGCCTCCGGCCAGACGGACCGCTCGGCCAATCCATCCCCCGGCAACAAGAAGGGTGGCCTCTCCAATGTGGTGGAGAAGGCTCTGGGCTCCATCGTCAAGTCGGGCACCGCACCCATCTCGGCAGTGCTGGCGCCGGGTGAGCGGGCAACGACGCGGGGCCTGGTCTTCGCCGCAACGCCGGCCTCCGACTTCATCTGCGGCACCCAGCAGCTAGCCTCCGGGATGACGCTGCAGGTGTTCACCACCGGCCGCGGCACGCCCTATGGCCTCGCTGCGGCGCCGGTGGTGAAGGTCGCGACGCGCAGCGACCTCGCCCACCGCTGGCACGATCTGATGGACCTCGATGCGGGACGCGTCGCCACCGGCGAGGCCACGCTCGACGAAGTCGGCTGGGAGCTGTTCCGCCTGATCCTCGACGTGGCCAGCGGCCGCAAGAAGCCGTGGTCGGACGTCTGGGGGCTGCACAATGCTCTGGCGGTGTTCAATCCGGCGCCCGTGACCTGAAAGGCGCCCGACCGCAGACCAACAACAAACAAAGGGAGGAGCTCATGAAGACGAACAGGCCCATGATCAAAACGGCTGACCTTGCCGCATTCGCACTCATAACAGCCTTGCTTACGGGTGGCTCGCAGGCTGAGACGTTTGCTTATGTCGGGAATGCCGGGAGCAACAATATCAGCGTGTTCCGCCTGACCGATACGGGGCTCGTGCCGGTGGAGACTGAGGCCTTCGTGGACGTGGAGAAGGCCGGGTCCTCCACGCCGCTGGCCGTGAGCCCGGACAAGAAGGTGCTGTTCGCCGGCGTTCGATCCCAGCCGTTCAAGGTCGAGAGCTTCGCCATCGACCCCAAGACCGGCGCGCTCAGCCACATCGCCAATGCGCCGCTCGCGGACAGCATGGCCAACATCGCCACAGACCGCTCCGGCAAGGTGCTGTTCAGCGCGTCCTATGGCGGGGCAAAGGTCGCGGTCAATCCCATCGGCAGCGACGGCAGGGTCGGAGCGCCCACGCAGATCGTGCCCACCGGGCCGAACGCCCACTCCATCCAGCCGACGCCGGACAATCGTTTCGCCCTCGCCACCAACCTCGGCTCGGACGACCTGCTGCTGTTCCGTATCGATCCGAAGACCGGGGAACTCTCGCCCGGCGACCCTGCGGTGACGAAGATGGCGGAGAAGTCCGGGCCGCGGCACTTCGTGTTCCACCCCAACGGCAAGATCGTCTACCTGCTCGGCGAGCTTGATGCGTCGGTGACGGTCCTCGCGTTCGATCCGGCCACCGGCGCGGTGCAAGTGATCGAGCGGGTGAGCGCTCTGCCGGCGGATTTCACCGGCAAGCCGTGGGCCGCCGACCTGCATCTGACGCCCGATGGCCGCTTTCTCTATGCGTCGGAACGCACGTCGAGCACATTGGCCGGGTTCCGCGTTGACCCCGAAACCGGCCGTCTCACCCGCTTCGCCACCGTGCCCACGGAAACGCAGCCCCGCGGGTTCGCCATAGATTCCAAAGGGCGGTTTCTGGCGGCGGCTGGCGAACTCTCCAACGGTGTCCAGCTCTACCGCATTGATGGCGCGACCGGCGCGCTAGATTCGGTTGCGCATTACGATACCGGCAAGCAGCCCAATTGGGTCGAGCTCGTCGAGATAGACTGATTATGTCGTCGAGTGGGGCGGCTGGCGCTTCGGGGCGGTTCAGGTCGCCGAGAAGAAGTCAGCCCCCGCGACCTCGAGGTCGCGTTCGCCTTGGGATACTGCGATGCCGGCTTCCCAGGAGGGCCACGCGAGTGCCCGGCAAGAGGCTGAATGAACCTCCGGTGTGATCCCCGCAGATGATGGCTGACCGGCCCGGGCATTTCTGCTGGGAGAGCCCCCAGTGTACCGACACCCCCTGGCTCGCCAGCATCACCCAGAGGCCCCTCGACGATGTGAGCGACCTTCAGGGATACATTGACGGCATGGCCGGACCAAGTGCCACACTGGTGGGTGGCCCCTTAATGATGGCCCAGATAGGCGCTCACCAGTTTCTCGTCGGCCATGAAGCGGGGCCAGTGGCCGTCGCCGATCTCGTGGGCGACCCGCCCGGTCGCCATCACATAGGCCCGGCTGGTCGCACTCGACGCGATGGCGATGTTCTGCTCCACCAGAATGATGCTCATGCCGTCGGCGCGCAGCTGGCCGAGAACATCGAGGATGTCCTTCACCACTTTTGGGGCGAGGCCGGTGGAGGGTTCGTCCATCAGCATGATGTCCGGCTGGAGGAGAAGCGCGCGGCCGATGGCGACCTGCTGTTGCTGGCCTCCGCTGAGGAGGTCGCATCGTGCGCCCAGCTTTTCGCCCACCGCGGGGAAGAGATCGACGATCCGCTCCAGGGTGAACACGCGTCGTCGTCCCCGGCCTGCCCGCTCGGCCAGTGCCAGATTTTCCCGCACCGTCAGCTCGCCGAACAGGTTCCGGTTCTCAAGCACCACGGCGAGACCGAACCCGCTGCGCAGATGCGGCGGGATGCGGGTGATGTCCTTGCCGCCCAGGCGGATCTCGCCGTCCCGCACGGGCAGGAGACCGGCCAGCGTGCGTACCAGCGTCGTCTTGCCGGCACCGTTGGCCCCGACCAGACCGACCACTTCCCCCTTGCCGATGCCGAGATCAATCCCCTTGAGTGTTGATTTCCGTCGAGAAGATATCCTGGATTTCCACTGAGAATTGACCCGGGATGATGGTGGTCTGGGGTCAGGTGGCGGTCAAGTTTCGCGGCTTCTGGGTGGTGGGGTTGGGTGGCTTTGCCGAGCTGCTCCTGAAGCGGAAGCTGTCATTGCCGGTCTTGATGGCAGTGATGGGTGAGCCGGTCGAGCAGGGCCGTGGTCGTCCTGGCGTCGCCGAAGACCGTGGCCCATTCGGAGAAGCTGAGATCGGTGGTGATGATCACGCTGGTGCGCTCATAGAGCTTGCTCAGCAGGTGGAACAGCAAGGCATGATGAAGAGCCCTGCTGTGACGCATGGCGCGCCTCCCTGGCCCGCGCAAGGCGTCACAGCGTTCCACATTGGCCTGAGGCTCGGTGGTCGGCGTGATGGCCGAAGGAGCCGGGATCGTCGGCGTGCCCAGCGACCCCCGTCGTCGCTCCTTGACACTCAACATCAAATACGGAATGATTTTCCGAAATAGGAACAAAAATTGATATCCACCAGACAAGCAGCGGTGGCGGGACGCTCGCGCATCCCATCATCCGCGGCATCTGGCGGAGTCAAGGCGGACGACCAGAATGGCGCCGCCTGCATATAACGGGGAGGACGCCAATGCCATCACTACGCCTGACGGCGATCGCTTTGTTCTGCGCGTTTGCGGGAGGCATATTGCCCTTACTGGAGGCGCGCGCCGACGACCTCAAACTGGCGACCCTGCTGCCCCTTACGGGCCCCTACGCGAATTATTCCGTCGAGTTCCGCCTCGGGATGGAGATCGCAAAGGACGAGATCAATGCGGCTGGCGGCGTCAACGGGCGCAAAATCGACCTGACCGTGCTCGACACCCAGAGCAACAACGGACAGGTCGTGAGCTTGGTACGCCAGGCGTGCGGCTCCGCCTTCGCCGTGCTGGGACCGAGCATGTCCAACGAGGCGCAGGTGGCCTTCCCCGTCGCCAACAGCCTCGGTTGCCCGTCCATTTCGTCCTCTGCGGCGGCGTCCGGCCTCACCGACAAGAACCGCCCCTGGACCTTCACCTACGCAAGCCCGGCACCCATCATCGCGCCGCAGGCGGTAGACCTCCTCGTCTCGCGCCTCAAAGCGAAGAAGGCGGTGGTGGTGGTGGACCGCGGCGACGCCGCCGCCAACGACCAGGGCACCATCGTCGAGAAGACATTGAAGGATAAGGGCGTCGATACCCAGACCTTCTCCATCAGTTCCGCCGACCTCGACTTCAGTCCGGTGGTGACGCGCATCCGCGGCCAGGAGCCGGATCTCGTGGTGTTGTCCACCACCGATAAGGGCGCGGTCAGCGTGCTGAAGGAATTGAAGCGCACCGGCTCCACGGCCAAGGTGCTCATCACCCAGTCGGCCTTCACGCCCCTCGTCAGCAGCGCCGGTGCCGAAGTGCTGGAAGGCGTCTATCGCTACACGGAGTTCGACCCCACCTCTTCCGCCGATCCACGGGTGGTGGCTTTCGTCGAGGCATTCAAGTCCCGCAACAGCGGCCGCGCGCCCACCCAGCTCGCCACCCAGGCCTATGACCTCGTCTATCTGGTCAAGGACCTGATGGAACAGGGTCGGCTGACGGGGAAGGACCAGGCTGCGGACCGCAAGGCCTTCGCCGACCGGCTCGCCGCGCTGAAAGACTGGCGCAGCATCTCCGGGCCCATGTCCATCACGCCCCAGGGCTTCGCGGTGAAGCCGGTGACGGTGCTCGTCTTCCATGATGGCAAACCGCAAAAGGTGGTGGCCGACTGAGCCGCCGATAGACACGGGCGACCGGGCCCTCGGTCCGGCCGCGACGTTCGCAATCCCGTCGCCCCGAGCGGATTGAACCTTTATGCAGATTCTCCTCCAGCAGCTCGTCAACGGGCTGACGATCGGTGCCGGCTATGCGCTAGTCGCGGTCGGGTTTACCCTCATCTTTGGTGTCCTGCGCGTCGTCTATCTCGCACACAGCGCAGTGCTGGTGGTGGGCGCCTATATCGGCCTGTTCGCGCTTGAATGGACCGAGAGCATTGCGGCCGCCCTCGCTCTCGGCACGATCGGCTCCGCCCTGACCGGAATTCTGGTGGAACGCATCGCGCTGAGGCCCGTGGCTGGGCAGAACCACCTCATTTCCCTCGTCACCACAGTGTCCATCGCCACCGTCATTCAGGAGACGCTGCGCCTTTCAGTGCATCAGGGCCAGCCCATCTCCTATCCCACCGGTGCGGCGGCAACGCTGCTGCGGTTCCATCTCGGCGGCATCGAACTACACCTCACGGTGGGCCAGTTGGCGGTGATGGTGGTGACGCTCCTCCTCGTGGTGGCACTCACCGTCCTGGTGCAGCGCAGCTGGATGGGCCGCTCCATCCGCGCGGTGGCCGACAATCCCACCATCGCCGCCATGCTCGGCGTGCGGGTGAATGCGGTGTCCATGCAGACGGTCGCCATCGCATCGGCGCTGGCCGGCGCAGCCGGCGTGCTGCTTGGCCTCACGCTGCCGGCCATCGACCCCTATGTGGGCGAGCACCTGCAGTTCAAGGCGCTGGCGGTCGTGCTCTTCGGTGGTCTCGGCAGCGTGCCCGGCGCGGTGCTGGGCGGCCTGCTGCTCGGCCTCGTGGAGGCCCTCGCGGCCGGCTATCTCGAAACCTCCTACCGCGACCTCTTTGCGTTCGCCGCCATGGTGCTGATCCTCTCCTTCCGCCCCGCAGGCCTCCTGGGGCGCCGACCGGTGGAGCGCGTGTGATGGGCACCGGATCGCTCGAAGCCTTCGCGACCGTCCAGCTGATCTATCTGATCGCGGCGCTCGGGCATTACATGCCCCTCTCCATGAAGCAGCTCGACGTGGGGATCGCCGGCTATTTCGCCCTCGGTGCATATGTCAGCGCCATCCTGACACGGGACTACGGCCTGCCATTTCCCGTGGCGCTGGCCCTCGGCACGCTGGCGGGCGCGGCGGGCGCGGTCGTGGTCGATGCTCTGGCGACGCGGGTGCGCCTCGCCGGCTTCGCCTACGCCATCTTCAGCCTCAGCTTCGCGGAGGCGCTGCGCATCATCCTCAACAACGTGAGCGCGGTCGGCGGCTCGGGCGGCCTCGTGGGCATCGCACCGCATACGACGCTGCCGCTGGTCGCGGGGCTCGTGGCCGCGATCCTGGTCGGCCTCTGGCTGTTTGATCGCGCCCGTCTGGGTCAGCTGAAGACCGCCATCGGGGACGACGAACTCATCGTTCCCGTCATGGGCGTGCCCCTGGTCGCCACGAAGCTCACCATCTTCGCCATTGGCGGCGGCCTCGGCGGCCTCGCGGGGGGACTTTATGCACACTACGTGCTGTTCATCCGGCCGGATGATTTCGGCTTCGCCCTGCTCATCTCCCTGCAACTGCCCATCGTATTCGGTGGCCTCGACCGCTTCTACGGCGCGGTTGCGGGCATCGTGATCCTCGGTTGCGTGCCGGAGCTGGTGCGCGGGCTGGCCGACTACCGGCTGATCTTCATGGCGGCGACGACGCTGGCCGTGCTCGTGGTGCGGCCCTCCGGCCTTGTCACCTACGACACCATCGGCTGGGTCAAGAAGCGCCTGCGCATCGGTCGCGGCGGGCTGCCGGAGCGCACAGAATCCACGGCCTCCCTGCCCGCGCTGCGACCGGCGGAGGGGCCCCTCGCCATCGACGGGATCAGCGTGCGTTTCGGCGGCGTCTCGGCGCTCGACGGGGTCAGCATGTCCATCCCCACGTCCCCCGGCATCAGCGCCGTGATCGGCCCAAACGGGGCAGGCAAGACCACCTTCTTCAACGTGCTCACGGGTCTCATCCGTCCCGGTGCGGGCCACATCAGGCTGGAGGGGCGCGATCTCGTGGGGCTCAGTCCGGATCAGGTGTTCAAGGCGCGGATCGCCCGCACCTTCCAGGGCGTGCGGCTGTTCGGCCATCTCAGCGTTATGCAGAACGTCTTGGTGGCGGCGCGCTCCTCAGCCCCGACCCCGGCCGAAGCGATGGTCCGGGCGGAACTCGCACTCACCTCCACCGGCCTCGACCGCGCCTTCTGGTCGCTGCTGCCGGACCGGCTGACGCTTCTCGATCGCCGTCTGGTGGAGATCGCCCGGGGCCTTGCCGCCCAGCCCGTGGTGCTGCTGCTGGACGAGCCGGCCGCCGGCCTCAACAGCGCCGAGAAAGAGCGCCTCGGCGCCCTGCTCGCGCGCCTCGCCCAGGCGTTTTCCTGCCGCATCGTGATCGTCGAGCACGACATGAAGCTGGTGATGTCCATCGCCGAGACCATCTGGGTGATGAATTTCGGCCGGGTGCTGAGCCACGGCACGCCGGAGCAGATCCGCAACGACCCGGCCGTGATCGAGGCCTATCTCGGCAGCGAGGCCGCCCATGCATGACACCACGCCCCTGACGCGCCTCGCCGTCCTCGATATCCGCGAACTCGTCTGCGGCTACGGCCGCACCCAGATCATCCACGGAGTCGACCTCAAGGTCCTCAAGGGTGAAATCGTCTGCCTGATCGGCAACAACGGCGCCGGAAAGTCCACCCTCATCAAGGCCATCATCGGCGCAATTCCGACCACCGGGGGCGAGGTGCGGCTGCGCGGGGAAGACCTCGCCCGGCAGGACATGGCATCGCGCATCTCCCGCGGCATCGCCGTGGTGCCGGAAGGGCGCGGCGTGCTGGCCCAGCTCTCGGTGGAGGACAATCTGCTCATGGGCGGCTATGTCCGACGCGGCGCGCCCTGGCTCGCCGAGGAAATGGCCCGCATCTATGCGCTCTTTCCGATCCTGGCCGAGCGTCGGGCCCAGATGGCGGGCACGCTCAGCGGCGGCGAGCAGCAGATGCTGGTCATCGGACGCGCCCTCATGAGCCGACCCGAGCTGCTGATCCTGGACGAACCCTCCTTCGGCCTCGCGCCGAAGATCGTCGATTCCATATTTGCGGTCATCGAGCGGCTGCGCGACGCGGGCAACACCGTTCTGCTGGTGGAGCAAAACGCCCGCATCGCCCTGCGCGTGGCCGATCGCGGCTACGTCCTCGCCTCCGGCCGAGCCATCCTCGATGGACCGGCGGGCTTGCTGAGCGAGAACACCACGGTACGCGACATCTATCTCGGCTCGGGCTGACACACCCGGCTGCGCCACGGCTCATATCAAGGCGAGACGATCATGACGACAGGCAGGAACTCCGACCTCGTGCTGGTGCTGGACCCCATCCACGAGGATGGGATTGCGCGGCTCGGGCAATCCTTCCGGCTGAAGCTGCCGGGCGACATGCTTTCGGCCGAAGACCTCGGCGAGGCGAAGGCGGCCGTGGTGCGCGCGTTCGAGGTTAACGGGGAGTGGCTTTCGCGTGCGCCGAACCTGCGCATCGTGACCAAGCATGGGTCGGGGGTGGACAATATCGACATTCCCGCCGCCACCGCCCACGGCGTGATGGTCGCTAATACGCCAGGCGGCGCCAATTCCACCGCGGTGGCGGAAGGTGCCGTTGCCTTGATGCTTGCCGTGCTGCGCAAGGTGCGGGAGATGGATTGCCTCGTCCGCGAGAACCGTTTCGACGAACGCTGGACGCTGCGGCTCGGCGACCTCACCGGCGGTCGGCTCGGCCTCGTAGGCTTCGGCGAGATTGCCCGGGTCACGGCGCGGATCGGCGGCGCCGGGTTCGGCATGACGGTTTCGGCCTACGACCCGTTCGTGTCCGCCGAGGAGATGGCGAAGGCGGGCGTCACAAAGGTGGAAGACCTCATCGACCTGATGGCGTCGTCCGACGTGATCTCCGTCCACGTCCCGCTCAGCGCCAGGACGCGTCACCTGATCGGCGCGCGAGAGCTGGCGGCTATGCCCCGCCACGCCATCATCGTCAACACGTCCCGCGGCGGGCTCATTCACGAACCGGCCCTGGCGGCGGCCCTTCGCGAAGGGCGCATCGCCGGAGCCGGCATCGACGTGTTCGATGTGGAACCGCCGCCGGCCGACGATCCGCTCTTCGCGCTGCCCAACGTGGTTTTGAGCCCCCATGTGGCCGGCGTCACCAACGGCAGCATGCGGGACATGGCGCTCAATGTGGCGCGGGTGGTGGAAGAGGCGCTGTCCGGCCAGAAGCCCGCGACGCTGCTCAATGCGGACGCGCTCGCCGCGGCTGGCTGAGCGGCATCCCGGAGCCGGGTCCAGGCCCGGCTCCGGGATATCGTCATGCGTGCGAATACATGCGCCGGCCGGCCACCGGCAGGTCGGCGCAGAGGATGGTCCCGGTCTTCGATTCGGTGATGAAGATCGTCTTGTTGTCGGGACCGCCGAAAGCGCAATTGGTGGTGAGATGACCTTCCAGCGCCTTGATGCGCAGGAGCGGCTCGCCGAGGTTGCTGAACAGCCAGACGGAGCCGAGCCCCACGTGGCAGACGACGAGGTTATCGTCCTCGTCGATGGCCATGCCGTCCGGCCCTCCGCCGCCCGACATCTGGATGAAGGTGCCCACCTTGCTCGCGGTGCCGTCACGCATCAAGGGCACACGCCACACCGCATTGGCGCGCGTCACCGCCAGGAAGATCACCGTCTCCGTCTTATTGAGCACGAGGCCGTTGGGACTGGGGATGCCCCTGAGCACGCAATCGAGCGTCCCGTCGGTCCGCAATCGATAGAGGCAGCCGGAAGGATCATGCAGGCCCGTTTGCCCCTGATCGGTGAAATAAAGATCACCGTTGCTGGCGAAGATCAGGTCGTTCACGCCCTTGAATCGCTGGAGCATCACCCGGTCCAGATAGGGCTCCACCCGCCCCGTACGGGGATCGAACACCATGATCCCGTTCTTGTGGTCGGTGATGAAGCCTCGGCCATCCTTGTGGAACTTCAGACCGTTGGGCTCGCCGTCATATTCGGCTTCAACGCTGACCCTGCCAAGCGCCGTCACCTTGATGAGGCGGCCCCAGGGAATGTCGACGACCCACAGATTGCCCTCGCGATCGAAGGAGGGGCCTTCGAGGAAGGTGGTCAGCGGTGCGCCGCCGAACTGGACGTCATTCCATTCCGATCGGCGTCCCTCGACCTTCAGGGCGTCAGGCATGACCACGAACGGCCGGGCGACGACGGTGGGCGGGGCTGGATACATGCTTTTCCTCCTGATGGATCCGGTGCGACCGCACCCCGTCGGCAAGTTCGCCCCCCGCTCGGCACGGCGGAGTGCGGGCCAGGGGCAGCTCTATCTTGGGGAATTTCGCGCGGTGCGGCCGAACTCTTGAGCTTTGCTTCATTTCTACACACCCGATGGACGGGCGTGTCCCGGACGGGCGGCTACCACCGTTGACATCCGATTTAGGAATTGTATTCTTATTTCAGAACAAAAATCCATAAGAAGCTTCGTCCGCCTGCATGCCATGGCGGCCGGGAGGATCCCCAATGACCATCCAGGCTCCCCTCAAGGAGGCGCTGTCGCGCTATCCAAGCGGCGTCGTGATCGTGACGACCCGAGACGGCGACGCCGCCCACCGCGGCTTCACAGCCAGCTCCTTCACCTCGGTCTCCATGAACCCGCCCATGGTGCTGATCTGCCTTGCCGAGGGGGCGGACTGTCACCCCCATTTCGTCGCGGCCGACACGTTTGCGGTGAGTGTCCTACGCCCCGAGCACAGGGACCTCGCCCTGCTCTTTGCCAGGCGCGGGACGGACAAATTCGGGAGCGATTCTCTGCGCTTCAACGCGCGCGGTCTTGCGGTCGTGGACGGCGCCGTAGCGACTCTCGTCTGCAGAACGCGCGAGACCATCTCCTGCGGCGACCACACCGTGATCGTCGGCGAGGTAGAGGAGGCCGAGATCGGCGCCCCCGGCCCCACCCTCGCCTATCACCAGCGAACCTTCGTCGCCGTCGGCTGATCCCTCGACGCCACATCTCCAAAAGGAAGGCCTGCCCCATGACCCGGCAGATGCACCTCACGGGCTTCTACATCCACAGCCCCATCAACCACACTATCGCCAGCTGGGCAGACCCGGCCGACCAGCGGCTCGAAGGCATGAAGGGCTTCAGCCATTGGCAGGACTTGGCCCGGACGCTCGAGCGCGGGCGCTTCGATGGCGTGTTCTTCGCCGATACGCCCGGCGGCTTCGACCGGTACAAGGACAATATGGACGCCGCCATGCGCTACGGCGTGTGCTGGCCTTCGCATGACCCGATGGCTCTGGTGCCCGTCATGGCGGCCGTGACCGAGCATCTGGGCTTCGGCGTAACCCTCTCTCTCTCCGGCATCCCGCCCTATCTGGCGGTGCGCACCTTCTCAACGCTGGATTATCTCACCGGGGGCCGGGTCGGCTGGAACGTGGTCACCGGCCACCTGCGCGGCGAACATCGCGCCCTCGGCCTCGACCAGCTGGAGCATGACGAGCGCTACGACCGCGCCGAGGAATACATGGAAATCTGCTATCGCCTGTGGGATGGCTTCCCGCCAGACGCGGTGGTGGCGGACAAGTCCACCGGCATTCTGGTGGACCCGGCAAAGATGAAGGTGGTCAACTATGAGGGCCGCTACCTGAAGTGCCATGCGGCGCCACCCGCCTTCCCCTCACCGCAGGGGCGGCCGGTGCTGTTCCAGGCGGGCACCTCCGGGCGTGGCCAGCGATTTGCGGTGTCCCATGCGGATGTCATCTTCTCCATCCAGCCTCAGATTCCCGGCATGCACGCCTTCATGAAGCAGGTGCGCGAAACGGCGTCCGCCGCCGGCAAGAACCCGGACGTGAAGGTGACGTTCGGCATCCAGCCCATCATCGGCGGCACCGAGGCCGAGGCGCAGCGCCTGCGCGAGGAACTGCTCGCCCGCGTGCCCATCGAGGGCGCGCTCGCCCGGGCGTCCGGCACGCTCGGCATCGACTTCAGCAAGTTTAACATCGACGAGCCCATCGAACATATCGAGACGCAGGCATCCCAGGGGCTGATGTCCGCCATCACTGCGCTGTTCGGCGACCGCCGCCTCACCTTCCGCGAAGCGGCCCTGAAATGGGGCTGCGCTGCCGGCATGCTCCAGATTGTCGGCACGCCCGAGCAGGTGGCGGACCAGATGGAGACGATCTTCCGCGAAACGGGCTGCCACGGCTTCAACGTCACACCCACCACGAACATTGGCTCCATCAACACGTTCGTGGATGAGGTGGTCCCAATCCTTCAGCGGCGCGGCGTGCAGCGCACCGAATATGAGGGCCGGACCTTCCGGGACAACCTCGCCGGCCGCACCGCCACCTCCGTCGACGCCGCGCGCGAACTCGCCCACACGTGAAGGATGAGTCGGCCGTGACCGCCCTCTGCCGACCGCCTAATCCTACGCCCCGGCCGCCTCGCTTCCGCGCGCCGCCGGGGACGACCGACTGCCATTTCCACATCTTCGGACCCGCGGATCAGTTCCCCTTCGTATCGGAACGCGCGTATACGCCGCCGGACGCCAGCCCGGCCGCCTACCGCCATCTCGCGCAGACGCTCGGGATCGAGCGGGCCGTGCTGGTGCAGGCAAGCGTCTACGGGCTGGACAACACCCGCCTTCTTGCGGCGCTCCCCGATCTCGGCATGCCGGCACGGGCGGTTATCGTGGTCGCACCGGATGTGCCCGACAGCGATCTGGACAGGATGCACGCCGCTGGCGCCCGCGGCGCGCGGATCATCGCCACCCATCCAGGTGGGCCGGGCCTCGAGGGTCTCGAAGCCCTCGCAGGACGACTGGCGCAGCGCGGCTGGCATATCCAGTTCATGCTTTCGCCGGTGCAACTAAGCGCGCTCGAGACGCGCCTGTCCGCCCTGCCCTGCCCGATCGTCATCGATCATTTCGCAGGCATCCCCGCCGCGGGCGGCGTCGGGCAGCGGGCCTTCGAAGCATTGCTGAGGCTCATGGCCTTGCCCCACGTCTGGGCAAAATTGTCTGCGGCCTATCACTGCTCGCGCCTGCCGCCGCCCTACGATGACCTCGCGCCCTTCGCGGCCGCACTCGTCAGCATCGCGCCTGGCCGCCTAGTGTGGGGCACGGACTGGCCCCACGTCCATTTCGAGGGCGAGATGCCCAACACGACCGTTCTGTTCGATCGCCTCGCGGACTGGCTCCCCGACCCGGCGCTACGCCGGCAAATTCTGGTCGACAATCCGGCCCGGCTCTACGACTTCTGAGCCGCCGGACGACCACCCCCGCCCTTCGGTCTGCCACGGCGGCGGGGCGTGGGCTCACTCGCCGAAGCCGCGAGGATCAGCCCCTCGCCCGAGATGGCAAAGTGTCCGCCGCCGTTGGTCGCCGACGGCGGGAAGGGCCCGCGATAGTTCATGATCCGGGACAGCTCTTCAGCCGCCGTCCGCGCCAGCCCGGTGAAATGGTCGAGATGATCCCTGAGCCGGATGGTCGGGCCGGCGATCGTAATCGAGCAGCGCACCGCACCGCTCTCGTCGAAGACCGCCCCGGCCACACCGCTCGCCCCGTCGATCAGTCCGTCGATGTCGAAAACCACGCCGGTCTGGCGGATCTGGACGATGCGCGCGTCGAGTTCCGCCCGGTCGCAGGTGCGTTCCGTGAACCGCACGAACTGCGTCGTCTCCAGATACGCCGTCCGCTGCGCGTCGTCCATAAACGCGAGGAGGACGTTCCCGGCGGCTGTGCAGTAGAGCGGGCGGCGGTTGCCCACACGGACGGCGAAGCGGAGCATGTTCTCGGATTCGATGACATCCACATATGTCACCTCGTGCCCGCTCTCGGCCAGCACGCCGAGGAGGATGGTCTCCTCGGTCTGGGCGGCGAGCCACTCAAGCGTTGGGCGCGCACAGCGGGGGAAGGCGCTGGCCTGCCGGAGGCTCGCCCCGAGCTTCAACGCCTCGGCGCCGAGCAGATAGCGTCCCGCGGCATTGCGGATGTAGCCTCCCGCCTCCAGCGCCTTGAGCAGGCTGAACAGGCTGGTCTTGGGCAGCTCCAGCTGGTCGCTCAGCGCAGCCAGCGTCCTGCCCTCGGTGCTTTCGGCAAGAAGCGCCAGAACATTCATGACCCTGAGAACGGACCTTGGGCCAGCCTGCTTGTCGTCAATGTCGGACACGCTCTTGCCTCATCCCCCGCGGCGGTGCCTGCCCGCCCGAACCTCAAGGGATATAAGGCGAAAGTGGCGAGCGCGAAAGCGACCTCTCAACCGGCGAAAAGGCGCGGCACCGCGTGAGTGAACCAGGGCACGAAGGCGATGGTGAGCACGCCGGCGAGAAGAGTGAGAAAATAGGGCATCATCGCCTGCGAGGTCCGCTCCACACTCGACCCCATGACCGCGCAGGAAATGTAGAAGCCGATGCCGATGGGCGGCATGAAGATGCCCACCCCCATGGCGAGGATCATGACGATGCCATAGTGAACCGCGTCGATTCCGAGGGCGGTCGCGATCGGCAGGAGTACCGGCCCGAGGATGATGAGCGCCGGCAGCCCCTCCAGCAGGGCGCCCACCACCATCAGCAGTAGGATCGAGCCGAGAAGGAAGATCATGCGGTCGTTCCCGGCGAGCGCCAGCAGGTCGATGAGCTGGGTGTGCAGGTCCGCCGCCGAGAGCGTCCAGCCGAAGGCGCCGGCCGCGGCCACGATGAACAGGACCATGCCCGAAAGGACGCTCGCATTGATGCAGACGCGAACCAGCATCCCCATGTCCATCGCGCGGTAGACGAACAACGCGAGGACAAGGCCATAGGCCACGGCGAAGGCCGAGATTTCGGTCGGCGTTGCAAAGCCGAACTTGATGCCGAGCACCATGAACACGGGCATGGCCAGGGGCAGCACCGCAGCAGATGCGCTGCGCCCGAGGGCCGCCGCGGACACGCGCGGCATCGCCACCTCGCCGCGTCTCCGCGCGAGGAAATAGATCAGGCCCATCAGGAATCCGGCGATCACCGCCGCCGGCAGAAGCCCTGCCATGAACAGGGTGCCGATGGAGATGGGCGTCACCGAGCCGAGAACCAGCATGGCGATGGATGGCGGAATGGTCTCCGCCATGGCGGCGGACGCGGAGAGCACAGCCGCACCCTCGCGCGCGGAATAGCCCCTCTTCTCGAGTTCGGCCTTCATCACCGACCCCACCGCGGCCACGTCCGCCGCCTTGGAGCCGGAGATGCCGGAAATGAGATAGATCGTGACCACCACCACCTGCAGCAGCCCGCCCCGCAGGTGGCCGACGAGGGCCATGGCGAACTGCACGAACCTGACGCTGATCCCGCCCTGCTCCATCACCGCCCCGGCGAGGATGAAGAAGGGCAGCGAGAGCAGGATGAAATTGCTGTTCGCGTCGAGCATGTTCTGCGGCAAGGCAATGGCCGGGATGTCGCTGGATACGAGGAAAACCAGCGTCGTCAGCATCAATGCGAGGCCCACCGGCATGCTCAGCAGCACCGCCGCAGCAAAGACGGCGATGATGAGCGGCAGCGCGTGCTCCGAGGCAAACACCTCGGTCCACGCGTCCCAGCCCAGCCAGAGCAGGATGGCGAGGAGCGGGAGCACGCCCGCCGAGGCCAGCAGCACCCGCGGGTTGAAGCTGGTGAGCCGCTCGGCCGCCGTCACCGCAACCACTGCCATGCCGAGCGTGAATGGAACCACCGACCACGCCCCCGAGATGTCGAGCATGGGCAGCACCTCGCCCAGCCGGCTGCGGAACAGGCTGGTGGACGCGACACCAGCGGCGATGGTGACGATGAGCACCAGATATTCTACCAGCACCCGGCATACATCCCGGCCGAACGGCGGCAGCATCGCGATGCCAACCACGATGGCCGCATGCTGTCCCCGCCGGTAGGCGACGGCGCCGCCGAGGAAGGCGATCACCGGCAGTGTGAGCTTCGCGCTGTCGTCGGCCCACAGTAGGCTGGAATGGCTGAGGGCCCGCACCGTTACGCTGGCGAGGGTGATGAGGAGTTGCGCCACCAGTGCAGCCACGACCACGGCGTCAAGGGCGGCATCAAAGCCGCGCGGCAGCCGGAGCCCGCCCGCGGGAACGGGATGCGCGCCGTCGGAACCGTGCGCCGATGCGCCCTGATCCTCGGAGACCGATTCGAGATGGGACATGAGTCTGCCTTCCGCTCAAAGGCGCGCGGCGCGCCGCGGCCGCCGCAGGGACGGGTTGCCGGACGGGAGCGACGGGCGAGCGCCGGTCGTCCCCCGAGCGCATCGCCATCAGGTGGCGGTTTCCTTCAGCACCAGATCGACGAGATCCGGACCGAGCTGCGGCCGGAACTCGTCGTAGACGGGCTGCATCCGCTCGCGGAAAGGCTTGTGGTCCACCGGATTGAACTTGATCCCCTTCTCCTCGCACACCTTGCGCGCCGCCTCCGAGCTTTCGGCCGCGGTCTGGCGCCAGGTGGTGGAGAGGTCCGCCGCGAGTGCGCGGACGATGGCGCCGTTCTTCGGGCCGAGACTGTCGAATTTCGGCTTGTTCATGAGCAATGCCGAAGCATTGTAGACATGATTGGTCAGGGAAACGTAGGAGACCACCTCGTTGAGCTTGGAGGCGACCAGCGAAGCGAGAGGAATTTCCATGCCCTGCACGGCATTCTGCGACAGGGCGAGGTAAAGCTCAGCCACGTCGAGCACCACCGGCACCGCGCCCACCGCCTTGAACATGGCGGCGAACATAGGGCTTTGCTGGATGCGCACCTTCATGCGGTCGAGATCGGCGGGCGTGACGATGGGCTTGCCGTTGGTTTCCATCACGCGCCAGCCGTGATGGCCCCAGCACAGGCCGGTGACGGACTTGTCCTCGAGGCTTGCGAAGATCGCCTTGCCCACGGGGCCCGCGAGCACTCGCTCCGCTGCCGCGCCGTCGGGGAAGACGAAGGGCAGGTCGAGAATCTGCATCTTGGGATAGTAGGACGAGAAGAATCCGGCCGTGTGAACCACCATGTCCACTGTGCCGGTGCTCACGCCGGAGACGATGTTGGCCGAGCTGCCAAGCTGGCCGCCGCCATAGACCCTCACCCGCACCTCGCCGCCCGTGCGCTCCTCGATGGACCTGCCGAACTCCTCGAACATCTTCTGGAACGGGTGCTGGACGCTGTCCGGCTGCGCAAGCTTCAGCGTGATCGGCGCGGCCTTGGCGAGGTAGGGGCGGCCCAGCACGACAGCGGCGCCGCAGCCCGCCGCGCCGGCGCGCAGTAGCGCGCGCCTGTTCATCTTCATATCCATGCTCTTCCTCCCGGATTGCCGTGTTGTTCCGGCCATTTTCGGTACCCATTTGCCTGGGCTTTACTGACCCGCGCCGCGAGCGGGCACGCGTTCGCTGCCGGAGGCGGCCCGTCGCCCGTCTCCGTTGCACGCCTTCCTTCTTGCGCCTCCGCCCGTCGGCGGCGCGCTCATCGACTTGGGATCAGGCCCCCCAGACGGCGTCCTTGACCTCGACGCCGGCCGCCTCGACATTGCGGCCCATCTGCAGCAGTTCGAAGAGCGACGCGCCGTCCTGCAGCTTGCGCCGCAGGCCAACTTCCTTCTCATTGCGCTCGCGTGCCCCTCTCACTGCACGCTCCAGCGACCGCAGCGGGATGGCGAGGACGCCGTCGTCATCGGCAACGATCACGTCGCCCGGATCGACCCGAACGCCGTCGCACACCACCGGCACGTTGACCGCGCCGGGACCGCGCTTCTCGGGATGGCTTGAGGAAATGGAGGTGGCCCAGGTGAGCGAGCCGATCTCGCGCAGGGCGCCGGTGTCACGTGCGGGGCCATCCACAACGATGCCCGCAATGCCCTTCTGCTTGGCGAAATTGGCTGCGACATCGCCCCATAGAGCGCCGTGCGAGCCGCCGCCATTGACGAGCACCAGCACATGGCCTCGCTGGGCGATGTTCAGCGCCGCATGGATCATGAGGTTGTCGCCGGGAAAGTTATAGGACGTGACGGCCTGCCCGGCGATGCGCTGACCGGGCGCGATGGGCCGCATGCGCGGGCTCATCAGCTGCATGCGGCCTTCAACGGGACCGAGCGCCTCGTGGAGGTCGGAAACCGGATAGCTCGCGGCTTCCGCAAGCAGGTCGGCCGGGCACTCGGGAATACGCGTGTAGATCACGGACTGCATTTTTCCTCCCATCGGGGCCATGGGTCCCACATTCTTTGTTCCGACGATAATTCACCTATATCGGAAAATCATTCTCTTTTTCGTACATTTTCGTCAGGCATGAAGGGCCTGGCCGAGGGCCCCCAATGCCGCTTCGTGGAAGGCCTCGCCGAGGGTTGGGTGGGCATGGATCATGCCGGCCACATCCTCCAGGCGCGCGCCCATCTCGATGGCATTGACGAAGGCGGTAGCGAGTTCAGAGACGTGCGCGCCCACCGCCTGCACACCCAACAGCACATGGTCCGCACGCCGGGCCACCACGCGCACGAATCCGGTCTCCGCCCCCAGCGTCATGGCACGACCATTGGCGAGGAAGGGGAAGATGCCGATCACGGCCTCGCCCACCCCTCCGGCGTCCTCCGGAGACAGGCCCACGGCCACGATTTCCGGGTCCGTGAAGCAGACGGCAGGAATAGCCGCGGGATCAAAGCGGCGGAGATTTCCGGCGACAATCTCTGCCACCATCTCCCCCTGGGCCATCGCCTTGTGCGCCAGCATGGGCTCGCCCACCGCGTCGCCGATGGCGAAGACGCCGCGCATGGAGGTGCGGCACTGGTCATCGATCAGGATGCGGCCGTCCTTCACGTCCACAGCCATGGCGTCCAGCCCGAACCCTTCCAGCCGGACGCGCCGGCCCACCGTGCTCAGCACCTTGTCGGCGGGGATGTCCAGACGGGTCTGGTCTTGTGCTTCCACCTGGAGCACGCCCTCCCCGTGGCTGAGCGCCCGCGCGGAGAGGTGAAGCGAAACGCCAAGGCGCTCCAGCGCGCGGCGGACGGGATCGGTGAGCTTGGCGTCATAGAGCGGCAGGATGCGATCCTGCCGCTCCACCACGGTCACGGCGACGCCGAGCTTCGCAAAGGCGATGCCCAGCTCCAGCCCGATATAGCCGGCCCCCACCACCGCCAGCCGGCGCGGCAGCTCAGTCAGGGCCAGCGCGTCGGTCGAAGACAGAATGTCCCTGCCGAACGGAAGGCCGGGCACCTCCACCGGCACGGAGCCGGTGGCGAGGATCACGGTTTCGGCTGAGATCGTCACGCGCCCGTCGGCCGTTTCCAGCGTGCAGGTTTTGGCATCGGAGAACACCGCACGTCCGGCGAGCACGCGCACCTTCGCCTTGCGCAGTAGGGCGCCGACGCCACCGGACAGGCGTGAAACGATGCCGTCCTTCCAGGCGACCGCCTTCGGGAAATCGATGGAGGGAGGCCCTGCACGAATGCCGCCCGGGTCGGTCCCCTCGGCGGCGGCAGTGAACTGGGCGAAGCGCGAGGCTGTCTCAATAAGCGCCTTGGAGGGGATGCAGCCGCGCTGCAGGCAGGTGCCCCCCAGCCCCTCTTCGTCGATGAGGATCGTTTCGATGCCGAGCTGGCCGGCGCGGATGGCAGCGACGTAGCCGCCCGGCCCGCCTCCCACGACGAGGAGGCGGGTGGTCAATGCAGTCGTCATGTCTCACTCCACGAAGAGGGTCGCCGGCTGCTCCAGCAGGCTTCTGAGCCGCTGCACGAATTCCGCCGCCACGAAGCCGTCCACCACGCGATGGTCGAATGACGAGGAGAGGTTCATGATCTTGCGCGGCACGAAGCCGCCCGGCGCGCCCTCCACATAGAAGGGACGGACCGCGATCTTGTTGACGCCCACTATCGCCACCTCCGGCGCATTGATGACCGGCGTCGTGGCAAGCCCGCCCAACGCGCCAAGGCTGGTGATGGTGAGGGTGGAGCCAGACAGGTCGTCCCGCGCGATCCGCCCCTCCCGCGCTGCGTCCGCGAGGGCGGCGATGCCCGCCGCGCAGGCCCACAGGTCCAGCGCCTCCGCATGGCGCAGCACCGGCACCACGAGGCCGGCCGTTGTCTGGGTGGCGATGCCAACATGCAGGGCGGAATGCCGGCGGACCGTGCCGGCCTCGTCGTCATAGCGAGCGTTCAGGCCGGGGAAGTCCGGGAGCGTCTTCGCCAGCGCGCGCACCAGGAAGGGCAACAAGGTCAGGCGCGGGCGGGCCTTGCCGTGGCGGGCATTGAGGGTGGCACGCAGATCCTCCAGCGCGGTGACATCCACCTCCTCGATATAGGAGAAATGCGGGATGCGCCGTTTGGCGTCCTGCATCCGCTCGGCGATGCGACGCCTGAGGCCGATGACCGGGACGTCCTCCACAGCGTCCTGTGGCGTTGACGCGGGGCGCGGCGTCCGGCCACCCGACAGCGTGCGGTCGAGGTCTGCGTGGGTGACGCGGCCCTGTGGCCCTGTGCCAGCGACGAACTGGAGGGGCAGGCCCGCCTCGTAAGCGCGCCGCCGCACGGCGGGCGAGGCGAGCGGGCGGGTTGCCGGCGCGCAGCTGGTTACGCGAACAGGGACTGGCTCAGGCGCCACAGGAGCATTCACGTCCGAGCGGACGGAGGCAACCTCGGCCAGGGCCAGCACGCGGACGTCGCCAGCCGGCCTAGACGGCGTGGGGAGGGGCAAGGCCGCGATGGCGCTCTCCGCAGGCAATGAGGCCGTCTCCTGGTCGGTCTCGAAGAGGATCAGCTCGGAGCCCACCGGCACGGTCTCCCCCGGCACCGCGTGCAGGGCCAACACGCGAGCGCTGAAGGGAGCGGAAATCTCCACCGTCGCTTTGTCCGTCATCACGTCGACGAGGGGAGCGTCCTCGCGCACGAATTCACCGACCTTCACATGCCACGCAGTGACTTCGGCCGTCGCAATGCCCTCGCCGATGTCGGGCAGCTTGAATACGATGTGGCCCATCGTCAGTCCTCCATCGCACGGATAAGCGCCTCGGCAACGCGGGCGGGGCCGGGAAAATAATGCCATTCCAGCGCGTGGGGATAAGGCGTATCCCAGCCGGTGACACGCGCGACCGGCGACTCCAGATGGTGGAAGCAGTGCTCCTGCACCAGCGCCGAGAGCTCGCTGCCGAAGCCGCAGGTGCGCGTCGCCTCGTGCACGATGACACAGCGGCCGGTCTTCTTCACGGACGCGACGATGGTCTCGATATCCACGGGCATGATGGTGCGCAGGTCGATCACCTCCGCATCCACCCCGCTCGCCTCGGCCGCGGTCAGCGCCACATGCACCATGGTGCCGTAGGCGAGCACGGTGACGTCGGCGCCAGGGCGCACCACCGCTGCCAGCCCGAGCGGCACGCGGAAATGGCCATCGGGAACGTCGGCACGTGGATCGTCCGCCCAAGGCTTCACCGGCTGGTCGTGGCGACCGTCGAACGGCCCATGGTAAAGGCGTTTGGGCTCAAGGAAGATGACCGGGTCGTCGTCCTCGATGGCGCTGATGAGCAGGCCCTTGGCGTCGTAGGGATTGGAGGGGATCACCGTCTTCAGCCCGCAGACATGGGCGAAAATCGCCTCGGGACTCTGGCTGTGGGTCTGTCCGCCGAAGATGCCGCCGCCATAGGGCGTGCGCACGGTGAGCGGAGACGTGAACTCGCCGCCCGAGCGGTAGCGCAGCCGCGCCGCCTCGGAAATGAGTTGGTCGGTGGCGGGATAGATGTAGTCCGCGAACTGGATCTCCACCACCGGCCTGAGACCGTAGGCCCCCATCCCCACGGCGGTGGCGACGATGCCGCCTTCAGCGATCGGCGTGTCGAACACCCGCCGCTTGCCATACTTTCCCTGGAGCCCCTGGGTGCAGCGGAAGACGCCGCCAAAGAAGCCCACGTCCTCGCCGAACACCAGCACGTCCGGGTCTTCGCCCAGCATCACATCGAGGGCCGAATTGATGGCCTGAACCATGGTCATCGCGCCCATCTCACACCCCCAATTCCTGCCGCTGGCGCCGAAGGTGCCAGGGCATCTCCTTGAACACGTCGTCGAACATGGTGGCCGGGCTGTGCATCGGGCCCGAGCCCAGCGTGCCCAGCGCTTCGGCCTCCTGCCCGGCGCGACGCACCTCTTCGCGTGCCTCTTCGATCAGCGCGGTCTGACGCGCCTCGGACCACTCCCCAAGCAGGATCAGATGGTCGCGCAGCCGATCGATGGGATCGCCAAGGGGCCACAGGGCCTCCTCGCCGGACGGCCGATACTTGCTGGGGTCATCGCTGGTGGAGTGGGCGGAGGCCCGATAGGTGAAAAGCTCTATGAGTGTGGGGCCGAGATTGGTGCGCGCCCGGTCGGCGGCCCAGCGGGTAGCGGCGTAGACGGCGAGGAAATCGTTGCCGTCCACCCGCAGCGCCGGCAGGCCATAGCCGTGGCCACGCGCCGCGAAGGTGGTCACTTCGCCGCCCGCAATGCCCTGGAAACTGGAGATGGCCCACTGGTTGTTGACGATGTTCAGCACCACGGGCGCGCGATAGACCGAGGCGAAGGTGAGGGCGTGGTGGAAGTCGGCCTCCGCCGTCGCCCCGTCGCCAACCCAGGCGGCGGCAATGCGGTCGTCGCCCTTGTAGGCCGAAGCCATCGCCCAGCCCACCGCCTGACTGTACTGCGTGCCGAGATTGCCGGAGATGGAGAAGAATCCGGCCTCTTTGCTGGAGTAGAACACCGGCATCTGCCGGCCTTTCAGACGGTCGCCGGCGTTGGAATAAACTTGGCACATCATGTCCGCGAGCGGCCAGTCGCGGGCGACCAACAGGCCCTGCTGGCGATAGGTGGGAAAGCACATGTCGCCGCGCGACAGCGCGAACGCCTGAGCCACCGCCACCGCCTCCTCGCCGGTACACTTCATGTAGAAGGAGGTCTTGCCCTGGCGCTGGGCGCGGACCATGCGCTCGTCATAGGCGCGAGTGAGGACCATGGCCCGAAGGCCGCGCCGCAACGTCTCGGCATCGAGATTTGGATCCCAGGCGCCGACCGCGCGGGCCCCCCCGTCGAGCACGCGGATCAGGCCGAAAGCGAGGTCGCGGATTGCCTCAGCGGGCACCGAAATATCCGGCCGTGGCAGCGCTCCGGCCTCGGGGATGGCGAGGGTGCTGAAATCTGGGATGTCTCCCGGCCGCCGGGCCGGCTCGGGGATGTGGAGGGCAAGGCGGGGGAGGTTGCGGGGGATCTCGTTCATGGCCGTCCTTCAAGGCTTGGCGGCGGTCAGCAGAGGGGAGACAGAAGCGCCGCATCGGCCTCACGGGGCTTGGGCGGGACCATCTCGGCGGCGCTCACGCCAACGATCTGCCCCATGCGGACGGCGATGTGCCGGGCGGCCTCCTCGCCGGGGGCGTCGTAGCTCAGATGCACCAGGAAGCCGTTGGCATGCCTTGCGGTTTCCAGCTCCAGCATGGCCACGTCGAGGCGGTGGAGGAGGTCCAGGGCCCGGATGGCGGCTTCCACGCCGTGAACCTCGAGCCGAAGCCGGTATGCCATGGCTGCTCCTCCTCTGCCTTCAATCAGTGACGGCAGAGCCTACCGGCAAGCGGCCCATATTTTTTCCCGTTCTTCGGCCTAAAAAGTATTTCTTCGGAAAACTCATCTGCCTAATGTTCGTATTCCGAATGATCCTTCCGGCACGCGCCGGACGCGCGAAAGGCATCCGTCATGCAGAAGGAAAAGGGCCTCGACGAGATCGACCGCCGCATCCTCAGGGCCTTGCGCAAGCAGGCCCGGCTGACCAACAACGAGCTGGCAGAGATGGTCGGATTGTCGCCAAGTCCTTGCTGGACAAGGGTTCGGCGACTGGAGGAGGGGGGCTATATCGAGAGCTATGTCGCGGTGCTCAACCAGGCCCAGCTGGGGCTTGGGGACACGGTCATCATCGAGGTGACGCTGGATCGGCATGACGAGGACCAGATCCAGAAGTTCGGCCAGGCCCTCGCCGACCTCCCTGAAGTATTGGAAGCCTACCTAACCACTGGAGAATACGACTATTTCATCAAGGTGGCCGTCGATGGAACGGCCGGATACGAGCGCTTTCTGAGGGAACGCCTCTACAAGGTCCCCGGCATCCGGCACAGCCGCTCGTCGTTCGCGCTGAAGTGCCTGAAGCGGGAACTGTCCCCCACGCCCTGACCTGACAGCCGGCCTGAACCGGGCGAAATCGGTGTGTTTCACCACGGGTTCTGGCGGGGTATCGGCATGGTTCGGCGATGCCGGTTCAGCCACCTCTCGTTTGTTGTATATGTACAATATTTTTGTCTATTGACAACAAAACGCGCCATTCGGATAGTCGTCCCACAAAACCAATATGGGGACGCGCCATGCCGGGACCGGCCGGATCGAAGCTGTCGGACAGCACCAGCTACGCCTATGCCCAGGCGACCTTCTCGCCGCAGCGGCTGTGGGACTTCTTCGACGGAACGCCCGAGGCGTTCAACATCGCCCACGAATGCATCGACCGGCACGCGACCGGCGATCGGCCTGCGGTGCGGATCGCCCATGCCGACGGCCGGGACGAGACGCTGACCTTCGCCGACATCTCCCGGGCCTCGTCCCGCTTCGCCCATTGGCTGGAAGCTATGGGCGTCGCGCCGGGCGACCGGGTGGCGGTGATGCTCGAGCCCTCCCTCGCCTTCTATGCCGCCATCTTCGGCGCCATGAAGCGCGGCGCTATCGCGGTGCCCCTGTTCACGCTGTTCGGGCCGGAGGGTGTGAAGCTCCGGGTCGGAGACTGCCAGCCGAAGGTGCTCGTCACCAGTTCCGACAAGGCGGTGACCACGATCGGGCTGGAGGGCACCCGGGTGGTGTTCGCCGGCCCCGACTTCACTGCCGAGCTGGCGGCCTTTCCCGACGCCTACAGCCCACGCACGACGGCCAACGACCTCGCCCTCTTCCAATACACCTCCGGAACCACCCGCGAACTGCCGGCGGCGGTGAAGCACACGCACCGCGCCATCGTCACGCTGATGATCGCCGCGCTCTACGGCACCGGGCTGAGGCCGGGCGACGAATTCTTCTGCCCCTCCTCTCCCGCCTGGGGACACGGGCTCGCCCACGGCACGCTGGCGCCGCTGGCCATGGGCATCACCACCGGCACCTTCTGCGGCCGGTTCGATCCGGTGCGGCTGATGAAGGCCATGGCCGACTACAAGATCACCAACCTCTCCGCTGCCGCCACCCACTACCGGATGATGCGGGCCAGCGGCGAGGCGGGGCGCTTCGCCTTCTCCATCGCCAAGCTCTCCTACACGGGCGAGCCCATCGACAGCGAAACGCTCCGATTTATCGATGAGATCTTCAAGGTGCCGGTCTGCTCCATGTACGGCACCACCGAGGTGGGCGTCGTGCTGGTGAACTACCCCGGCGCCGAGGATTTCCCGGTCAAGCCCGGCTCGCTGGGCAAGGCGGTGCCCGGCATGGAGATCGAGGTGCAGGGGCCGGACGGCACGCCCTGCCGGCCGGGCGAGACCGGCGAGATCAAGGTCCACCGGCGCGGCGCCTGGGTGCCCACCAAGGACCTCGGGCGCATCGACGAGGACGGCTATTTCTACCACGCCGGCCGCGCCGACGACGTCATCATTTCAGCCGGCTGGACCATGAGCGCGGTGGAGATCGAGGACGTGATGCTCAAGCATCCCCAGGTCCGCGAGGTCGCCGCCATCGGCGTGCCGGACCCGGTGCGCGGCCAGGTGGTGAAGGCCTTCGTGGTAACGCGCCAGGGCGGGGACGAAAGCGGCGGCGATACCCTCGCCCGCGAGCTTCAGGACTTCACCCGCGCCCGCCTCAGCCAGCACGAATACCCCCGCCACGTGGCTTTCGTGGCCGAACTGCCGAAGACCCCGGCGGGCAAGATCAACCGCAAGGTGCTGCGCGACGCCGAAGCCGCCCGCAGCGCCGCTGTCGCCTGATTTCCACAAAGCAAGAGAGAGAAGAGAGGACCGTCCACCATGTTCGCCGAGACCCTCGCGGAGCCGGCCGTCCGGCATTTCCCCAAGATCACCGATCAGGCCCTTGACGATCTGCGCGAGCGCATGGGCAAGAAGATCGAGAACACGGTCGAGCCCTGGTGCTACGAGGCGACGCGGGACAACATCCGCCACTACGCCCACGGCATCGGCGACGACAATCCGCTGTGGTGCGATCCCGACTATGCGGCGAAGAGCGTGGTGGGCGGCATCGTCGCGCTGCCGAGCTTCCTGTTCTCCACCAGCCGCATCATCTCCGGCTATGTGGGCGGGTTGCCCGGCGTGCACGCCATGTGGTCCGGCGCCGATTGGCGCTGGCATCGCTGGGTGCGCCGCAACGAGGCGATCCGCACCGAGGCCTGGCTGAGCGACCTCGTGGAGCACGAGACAACCTTCGCCGGCCGGGCCATCCGGCAAGTCTACCATGTGAACTTCTACGGCGAGAACGGCGATCTCGTCGCCGATGCCGAGAGCTGGTGCTTCCGCACTGATCGCGACGCCGCCCGCGAGAAGGGCAGCAAGTACACCGAGGTGAAGTCCCGCCCGCCCCGCGTCTACACGCAGGACGAGCTGGACCGCGTCTATCGCCTCTATGCCGAGGAAGAAGTCCGCGGCGCCACGCCCCGTTACTACGAGGACGTCCAGGTCGGCGACAAGTTGCAGACCATGGCCAAGGGACCGATGACCGTGACCGGATTCATCGCCTATGCCCAGGGCTGGGGCGGCCTCTACATCCGCGCCAACAAGCTGGCGTGGCAGCTCATCAGCAACCACCCCGGGGTCGGCATCAAGAACCGCTTCGGCATTCCGGACTGCCCGGAGCGCGTCCACTGGGAGCCGGAAATGGCGCTCATGGTGGGCGCCCCCGGCGCCTATGACTACGGTCCGGAGCGCTGCTCCTGGCTCACCCACCACGTCACCAACTGGATGGGCGACAGCGGTTTCCTGGTGCGCGCCCACAGCAAGCTGCGCCGGCACAATCCGGAAGGCGACCTTCTGTTCATCGACGGCACGGTGGTGGGCAAGCGGGTGGAAAACGGCCGCCATCTCGTGGAGATCGAGCAGTCGGCCGTGAACCAGGACGGCGAGCTCTCCGTCCTCGGCGGCGCCACCGTCGCCCTCCCCTCCCGCAGCGCCTGACCTTGCAGCGCTGATGACGAGACCGGCCGGCCCGCCGAGGGCCGGCCGCGCCCCCTGAGGATGACCCCGGCAGACGCCAAGGCCGGGCCAAAGGGACGACCCGCCGACCGGCAGAAGCTGGCGACGGGCACCACGACAAAACGAACGGAAAAGTTCGCGCCCACACTGGAGGAAACGAAATGAGGAGGAGAACCTTTCTGGCCGGCTCCCTCGCAGGACTGGCCACGGCAGCGCTGGCAGGCCCGGCGGCCCGGGCCGCGGGTGCGGCGGGCAGCTATCCGAGCCGGCCTGTCCGGCTGGTGGTGGCCTATCCGGCGGGCATGGGGACCGACGTGTTTGCCCGGCGCTTCGCCGATTTCATGCAGAAGACCCTCGGCCAGCCCTTCGTGGTCGAGAACCGCCCCGGCGCCGGCGGCAACATCGGCACCGCCTCCGTCGCCCGCGCCGAGCCGGATGGCTACACGCTGCTCTGGGGCACCAACGCCACCTCAGCCATGAACGAATATCTCTACAGCCACCTCGGCTTCGATCCGGTGAAGGATTTCGAGCCGGTCGCCCGCGTGGTGAGCTTCGGCATGGTGCTCTACGTGAAGCAGGATTCCCCGCTCCGCTCGCTCGGCGACCTCCTGGCCAAGGCGAAGGGCAAGGACAGCCAGGGCAAGGATGCACAGATGGACGTCGCGGTGCCCAGCACCACCGCCCGCGCCGTGCTGCAGATGGTGAGCGCCGCCTCCGGCGCCCAGTTCTATCCCGTGCCCTATTCCGGCTCGGGCCAGGCCCTCGCCAACGTGCTTGGCGGGCAGATCCCCGTGGCGCTGGACACCGTGACCGCCGCCCTCGGCGGCATCAATTCCGGCCAGATCCGCCCGCTCGCCATCTCGCTCGGCCAGCGCTCGGCCAGCCTGCCCGACGTGCCCACCTTCCGCGAGGCCGGCGTCAATGTGGAGGCGGAGGCCTGGAACGCCTGCTATGCTCCCCGCGGCACGCCGGCGGCCATCGTGGAGCTTCTCAACAAGACCATCAACGCCGGGCTTCAGGACCCGACGCTGCGCGCCGCCATCATCAAGGATGGCGCCGAACCCACCGGCGGCACGCCGCGTCAGCTGGCGGACCTCGTGGACACCGACCGGGCCAAATGGGGACCGGCGATCAAGAGCCTCAACCTCTCCATGCAATGAGAAGAGAGGGGCGCATGGACCTGTTCGGCGTAGGAGGAGCGGCTGCCATGGAAGACCTTGCGGAGAACCATGCGGCCGCCTCGCCCCTGGAGGGGGCATGCGGGGGGCCGGCGTCCGGGCCGGAGGTGCGCTGGCCGGGCCCCCTGTCCGGCCTGCGGGTCCTTGACCTGACGCGGGTGCTGGCGGGTCCGCTCGCCACGCAGTTTCTCTGTGACCTCGGCGCCGAAGTGCTCAAGATCGAGCCGCCCGGAAAGGGCGACGAAACGCGCGGCTTCGCCCCCTTCGTCGGCGGCGAGAGTCACTATTTCGTGGGCCTGAACCGCGGCAAGCAAAGCCTCGTCATCGACCTGGCCTCGCCGGAGGGTGCAAAGATCCTGAGGGACCTTTGCGCCACCGCCGACGTCCTCATCGAGAATTTCCGCCCGGGGGTGATGGAACGCCTCGGCCTCGGCGCCGAGGCGCTGATGAAGGCCAATCCGCGCCTCATCTATTGCGCCATTTCCGGCTTCGGCCTCACGGGTCCGCTGCGCGATACGCCCTCGTTCGACATCGTGGCGCAGGCCATGACCGGCGTGCTCAGCATCAATGGCGAGACGGGCCGCGTGCCGCACAAGATCGGCCTGCCGGTGGGCGACATGTCCGGCGGGTTCTTCGGCGCCATCGCCATCCTGTCCGCGCTGGTGGAGCGGACGCACACCGGCCGGGGCCGGCTGATCGACGTGAGCCTCTACGACGGCACCATGTCCATGCTGGGTTATTTCGCGCAGCTGGCCTTCGTCACGGGCGAAGATCCGCAGCCGGTGGGGTCGGCCCATGTCACCATCGTGCCTTACGGCAGCTTCACCGCACAGGGCGGCGCGGTCATCATCGCCTGCCTCGCCGACAGCTTCTGGCCGAAGCTCTGCGATGCGCTGGGCGCCCCGGACATGGGGCGCGATCCGCGCTACGCCACCATGTCGGACCGCCGGGCCCTGCGGGCCGAGATCGAACCGCGCGTGGCGGAGATCATCGCCGGAAACACGCTTGAGCACTGGCTCGCCGTCCTGAAGGCGCACGACGTGCCGCACGCCCCCATCCTCGGCGTCACCGCCGCCCTCGCCCATCCGCAGGCCAAGGCGCGGGAGATGGTGGTGGAGGTGGACCACCCGGTCGCCGGACGCCTCAGCATCCTCGGTCGCCCCATCAAGTTTCCCGGCGCGCCCCAGGCCCCCCTCGCCCCGCCGCCGACCCTCGGACAGCACACGGGAGAGGTGCTCAGGCGCGAACTCGGCCTGACAGAGGCCCAGGTGGAAGGGCTCAGGCAGCGCGGCCTGATCGACCGGGTGGCGTAGGAATCAACTCGGGGATCAACTCGGGCATCAGGCCGCCGACAGCCGCCGGGACAGGTCGTAGGCGTTGCGCTTGAGTTCCTCGCCCAGAGCCTCCAGGCCGATGCGGCGCATCTGGTCGCTCACGCCCACCGCCACCAGGGCATGGGTCATCCGCCCGTGCGCCAGCACGGGAGCCGCGACGACCGTCACGCCCGCGATGTAGCGCCCCTCGTCCACCGCATAGCCCGCCGGACGGCAGGCCGCGACATCGGCCCACCATTCCTCGATGGACGGGGGATTCTCCCAGCGCAGCGCCTTGAAGCGCTTCTCCAGCTCAGCCCTCGGATGCCCGCCAAACGCCGCGATCAGCCGGCCCGTGGCGCTGATGAGCGCCGGATACCGGCTGCCGAGGTCGGCCTCCAGATGCAGCGCGCGGCTCGGCCTGGCGATGGCGACCACCACGATATGGTCGAGGCTCGCGGCCTCCACCCCGATGGCGGTGACGGCATGATGCCGGCAGATGTCGTCGAGCGCGGGCTCCACGAGCTTGCTGAACGGATCGTGCCGCAGCATGCCCCGCGCCAGCGCGACGATGCCGCTGGCGAGGCGGTAGCGCTTGGTGTGGGGATCGAACGCCACAAGCTCCTCCGCCGTCAGCGCCCGCAGGATGTGCAGGCAGGTGCTGGGCACGAGGTTCAGCTGGCGCGAGATGGCGTGGACCCCGAGGGGTGCGTCGGTGCGGGACAGAAGGCGCAGCACGGCCACGGCGCGGGTGACGGCCGGCACCTGCCGCACCACCATCCCGCCGTCGTCTTCGCCCCTGGAAGCTCTTGTGGTCTCGTGCTTCTCGCTCATGTCATGCCGATACAGCGATGGCCCCTGAAGCGCAATTCATTGCCGGTCCGCGGGGTTGGAACACGGGCTGCGCACCCCATCGAGACGCCGCACGTTCCCCGCGCAGGGCAAATGCGAGGAGACTGTCCCTTGACCGAAATATCGGAACCTAATCCTCACGTGGGATGCGCCGTAATTGGGATGATGAGACTTACGTTACGTAATTTCATCGGAAGGAAGCGAGGTTTATCGCACCCACAGCCTGACTAATTATTGTATATGTACAATATATTTGTATCTTGACAACAACAATCCAGCTACCCATTATTCTGGGAAACGAGAAGCAAGATGGGAGATGAATCGCCGGAACGTTGATGAAGACGTCAACGAAGCACCTCCCTTCTGCGCCAAGACAAGGTGACGGCGGAGCGTCGCTTTCCCCTCCATTGCGACAGGCCGACGTCGCCATCGGCGACACGGCGGAGGGCGCATTCAACCGCGCAGGACGGGCGATTTTATTTCTTAATACTTAATCCACACGCGAATTACATTCCCATATTTTGCAATTCTTACACCGAACACCTCAAACGTGTGCGCGCCTGCGGCACGTGGGATCGCCTGCAGCCGTGCCTATTCCAAAGCCAGAAGCCGCAAAAGCGGCTCGACCGCCGGGGATGAAATGCTCGATGTCAATCTCCTGAGGGGCCTGGCCATGATGATGGTCGCCCTCTTCTTTGGGCTGAATGCCCTCCGCTACCCCATCGGAGACCTCGCGCGGGCGGGACCCGCCCTGTTTCCGCTGCTGGTCAGCGGAGCGCTGTTTGTCCTGGCCCTGCTCTCGGTCATCCAGTCCCGTCAGATGGACCCCGAGCCGCTGGATTTCAGGTTCAGGAACATCGGCCTCATCGTGCTGAGCCTCGCCACGTTCGTGTTGGCCTCCCACTACGTCAGCATGATTTTGGGCATCATCCTGCTCGTATTCATCTCGGGACTTGCGGCAAGCAACTATTCCTGGAAGCGAAATGTCATGCTTTCAGCCGTCCTGATCCTGGTCGCGCTTGTATTCCAGCACGGTCTCGGGCTGAATCTGGGTTTGATCTGATGGAAATCCTGAACAATCTCGCCTTCGGGTTCGCCCACGCTCTGACGCCGGAAAACCTGCTGTTCTGCGCCATTGGCTGCGTCATCGGCACCATGGTCGGCCTGCTGCCCGGTCTCGGCCCGCTGGCCACCATCAGCCTGCTGCTGCCCCTCACCTATTCCATCCCGACCGGTGGCGCCCTCATCATGCTCGCCGGCATCTATTACGGCGCCCAGTATGGCGACAGCGTCAGCGCCATCACCATGAAGATTCCGCACGCCAGCAGCATCGTGGCCTGCATCGACGGCTACCAGATGACGCTGAAAGGCAAGACCGGCCTCGCCCTGTTCACGGCCGGCGTATCGAGCTTCATCGGCGGCACCGTCGCCCTGTTCGTGCTCGCGACGCTAGCCCCGAGCCTCGGGCAGGTGGCGGTCATGTTCGGGCCGGCGGACTATTGCGCGCTGATGCTGCTCGGCTTCTTCTGCGTCAGCTTCGTCAGCAGCGGCAACCTGCTCAACGGCTTGATGATGTGTCTCATCGGCCTTCTGATCGGACAGATCGGCACCGATCTCGAAACCGGGGTGCAGCGCTTCACCTTCGGCTTCATCTCCCTGCTCGACGGCGTCAACATCGTCGCCATCGCGCTTGGCTGCTTCGGCATCGCAGAGATCACCAAGAATCTCGACGCACGCAACGAACGCACTCCATTCAATGGCAGGATCAATCTCATACCGACCAGGACCGAATTCTGGCGCATCATTCCGAGCGCCCTGCGCGGCAGCGTGGTGGGATCGCTGCTGGGCATCCTGCCCGGTGGCGGACCTGTCATTGCCCAGTTCGCGGCCTATGGGCTCGACAAGAAGCTCAGCAAGTACAAGGACGAGATCGGCTCGGGCGCCATCGAGGGCGTCGCCGGGCAGGCTGCGGCCGACGAAGCGGCGGCCCGCACCAGCTTCATTCCCCTCATGAGCATCGGCATTCCCGAAAACGCGGTCATGGCGCTCATGATGGCGGCCTTCATCATGAAGGGCATCCAGCCGGGGCCGAACATGATTTCCCGGCATCCCGACCTGTTCTGGGGCCTTGTCGCCAGCATGTGGATCGGCAACGTGTTTCTTTTGATCCTGAATGTCCCGCTGGTGCGGATCTGGCTGTCGCTCTTCAAGATCCCCTATGCGGCGCTATTCCCATCAATTCTCTTCTTCTGCTGCCTTGGCTCGTTCAGCGTCAACAACAACCTGTATGACATCCTGGTCACGACAGCGTTCGGCGTGTTCGGCTACGCGCTCATGCGGCTTCACCTCGATCCGGCTCCGTTGATGCTCGGCTTCGTGCTCGGCCCCATGCTGGAGGAGAATTTTCGCCGGGCGATGGTGCTCAGCCACGGCAGCTTCACCACCTTCGTCCAGCAGCCCATCTCCGCGACGCTCCTGACGATCATCGGCGGCCTCGTCCTCTTCAACATCGGCTTGACCCTGCGGCGCCGGCGCGCTCTGCCGAAGCTGAAGCCCCCGACCGCGCAGGCCCCCACCTGACCCTCCCAGCGGCGCACCGGAGCGGGCGCCGCGCGCACGCGGCGCCATCGGGTCAATCCGGGCAGAAGGAGCCCGGCCAGCAATGCCGGGCGCGAGATGCGTCGATCCCCTGCCGGAGTACGCCGAGAACGCGCGTCAGGCCACTTACCGCGCCTCGCTGAGCAGGTCACCGAAACGCACGATGGCCTGCTTCATCGCATCGGCCATCTTCTCAATGCGCTCGATGCAGCGGAATTCCGGCCCGGCCACCACCATGGACAGCCGCCGCGGCCCGATGGGCAGTGGCAGGGCCACCCCGCATAGGTCCGGGCTGTAGTCGGACATGCTCTGGAACCAGCCGCGCTGCTGCGAGCGGCGGATCTCCGCCTCCACCTCATCGATGCTGGTGAGGGTATTGCGCGCGTATTTGACGAACTTCACCTTCCTGTAGATGGCCAGCCGCTCCTCGTAGCTGTACTGGCTCAGGATGGCGCGACCGGTCGAGGAGGCGTGGATGGGCAGCTTGTGGCCGACCTGCGCGAAATAGCGGATGGATGCGGCCGATTCCACCACATGGATGAAGATGATTGAGGTGCCCGCCGGGGCGCCGATGGCGGTGGTTTCGCCGGTCTCCTGCGCGACCTCGGCAACGAGGGCATAGGCCGCCTCGGGCAACGGCTCGGCATCCGACACGGCCTGCGACTGAACCAGCCAGCGCGGCGTCGGATAATAGCCGCCGCGTGTCCTCGGCTCGTAGAGATAGCCTTTGTCGATCAGCGTGCCGATGAGATTGAACGTGCTGGAGCGTGGCCAGCCGAGGTCGTCCGCCATCTCCGACAGGGTGGCGGGGCGCTTGCGCTTGGCGAAATACTCGAGGATTTCGAGAACGTTCGCAGCCTGCTTGACGAACATGGCACCCCTACCCGATCAGCCCTGTCGCGATACGGTCGCGCCCGATGACGGCTCACGCCTCCGTCGGCCGCCGCGCGAGAATACGCTCCGCCGCACGCAGATGCGGCTTGTCGACCATCTTCCCGTCGAGCTTCACTACCCCTGCGTCCGGCTGGCTGGCAAACGCCTCCGTGACGCGCAGCGCCCAGGCCACCTCTTCCGCGCCCGGCGTGAAGGCGGCATTCACCACGTCCACATGGCTCGGATGGATGACCACCTTGCCGGAAAAGCCGTCCCGCCGGGCCTCGCGCGCCTCTTCGGCCACGCCATCGAGGTCGCCGATATCGGTGGCGATGGTGTCGAGGGCCTCGACGCCCGCCGCCGCCGCCGCCACCAGGCACAGGTTGCGGGCGAGGCGGAACGGTTCGCGATAGGCGCCGCCGCTGCGGTTCTCCGAGGCGCCGAGGGAGGCGGCAAGGTCCTCCCCGCCCCACAGCATGCCCCACAGGCGCGGGCTGACACCGCGATAGGAGGAGCCGGCGAGGGCCCGCACGCCCTCCGCCGTCTCGGTGACGATGGCGAAGATCAGCGTCGCCCCGGCGCGTCCGCCGGACGGGTCCTGCAATGCCTCGCCCATGTCGAGATAGTGCGCGAGCTGGCGCACGTCGTCCGGACCGGAGCACTTGGGCAGCATGATGCCGTCCGGGCGCCCGGGCATGATGGCGGCGAGGTCGAGGGGCGTGAGGCCGGTGTCGAGGGCATTCACGCGCACGAACACCTTCTGCCGCCGCGGTGCATCCAGCATGGCGCGGACGATCTCCCGCGCCTCAGTCTTGGCGGAAGGCGCGACGGAATCCTCGAGGTCGAGGATGAGGCCGTCGGCCTTGGTCTGCGACGCCTTCTCGAACTTGCGCGGGCTGTCGCCGGGGACGAAGAGGAAGGAGCGCATCATGCGGCCTCGGCGCGGCGACGCATCAAAGCGGTGCGGCGGCAGGAGGCGACGAGATCGCCGGTCTGGTTGAGGGCCGTGTGCTCGAACTCGACGATGCCGGCCTCGGGGCGCGACCTGCTGGCACGCACCGCGATCACCCGCGTCTCGGCGCGCAGCGTGTCACCATGGAAGACGGGCTTCGGGAACTTCACATCGGTCATGCCGAGGTTGGCGACCGTGGTGCCCAGAGTGGTGTCGTACACGCTCATGCCGATCATGATGCCCAGCGTGTAGAGGCTGTTGAACAGGCGCTGTCCCCATTCGGTCCCTTCCGCGAAATGGGCGTCGATGTGGAGCGGCTGGGGGTTCATGGTCATCAGGGAGAACATGGTGTTGTCCATCTCGGTGACGGTCCGGCTGAAGGCGTGCCGGAACACCTGTCCTTCGGAGAATTCCTCGAAATAGAGCCCAGCCATCGTCGCTCCTCATCTTTTTCGTGCGTCGCAGAAGACCGTTTCCGGCCTGTTCAGTAGGATTTCGGCAGGCCCAGCACCCGCTCGGCGATGTAGCAGAGCACGAGCTGCGGGCTGATGGGCGCGATGCGGGGGATCATCACCTCGCGCAGGTAGCGCTCCACATGGAATTCCTTGGCATAGCCGAAGCCGCCGTGGGTCATGATGGCCTGCTGGCAGGCATTGAACCCGGCCTCGCCGGCGAGATACTTGGCGGCATTGGCGCTGGCCCCGCAGGGCAGGCCGTTGTCGTATTCCCAGGCGGCGCGCATCAGCATCAGCTGGGCGGCCTCCAGCTCCATCCAGTTGATGGCGAGGGGGTGCTGGATCGACTGGTTCTGGCCGATGGGCCGGTTGAACACCACGCGGTCCTTGGCGTAGGCGACGGCGCGCGACAGGGCGAGCCGGCCGAGGCCCACCGCTTCCGCCGCGATCAGCACGCGCTCCGGATTCATGCCGTGCAGGATGTATTCGAAGCCGCGGCCTTCCTCGCCGATGCGGTCCTCCTCGGGGATTTCCAGCCCCTCGATGAACAGCTCGTTGGAATCCACCGCCTTGCGGCCCATCTTCTCGATCTCGTGGACGCGGATGCGGTCGCGGTCGAAGCGGGTGTAGAACAGGCTGAGGCCGTGGGTCGGCTTGCTCACCTCCTCCAGCGGCGTGGTGCGCGCGAGCAGCAGCATGCGGTCCGCCACCTGCGCGGTGGAAATCCACACCTTCTGCCCGTCCACCACGTAGCGGTCGCCCTTGCGCACGGCACGGGTCTTCAGCTGGGTGGTGTTGAGTCCCGTGTTCGGCTCGGTGACGGCGAAGCAGGCCTTCTCGCGGCCCTCGACCATGGGCGGCAGCATGCGCCGCTTCTGTTCCTCGGTGCCGTAGACCACCACGGGGTTGAGGCCGAAAATGTTGATATGGGCGCAGGAAGCGCCCGTCATGCCGGCGCCGGATTCGGCGATCGCCTGCATCATCACCGCCGCCTCGGTGACGCCGAGGCCCGAGCCGCCGTATTCCTCCGGGATGCAGATGCCGAGCCATCCGTCGGCAGCGAGGGCGGAATAGAGCGCGTGTGGGAAGCCGCCCTCCCGGTCCAGCTTCAGCCAGTAATCGTCATCGAACCGGCTGCAGATGCCGGAAATCGCCGCGCGGATCGCCTCTTGCTCGGGGGTCAGGCTAAACTCCATGGGGCGCCTCCATCTTTTCGTGGCTTGCGTGTGTCGCGGGGGTGTCTTCGCCGCCCGTCAGCACGCCCTCGGCGCGCAGCCTGGCGACGGCTGCCGCATCGAAACCCGCCTCGGCGAGGATGGCGTCGCCGTCCTGCCCCCTGGTCGGGGCCAGGCGCCAGATTTCGGCCGGGGTCTTCGACCAGGACGTGGGCATGTGCATGACCCGCACCGGGCCTTCGGTGGGGTGCTCCATCATCTCGAAGAAGCCGGTTGCCTTGAGCTGCGGATCATCGAGGACGGACTGGAGGTCGTGCATGGGCATGCACGGGATGTCGGCGCGCTCCATCAGCTCCAGCCACGCGGCGGTGGTGCGCGCGGTGAAGATGCGGGCGAGTTCGCCATAGACGTGGTCGATGTTGGCGGAGCGCATCTCGAAGGTGGAGAAGCGCGCGTCGCGGGTCATCAGCTCGCCCTCACCGATGGCGGTGAGGAAGCTCGTCCATTGCTTGTCGGTGTAGATCATGGCGCAGACGTAGCCGTCCGCGGTCTGGTAGGGCCGGCGCTCGGGGGAGAGCTGGCGGGCATATCCGCCCTTGTCGAGCGGCGGCTCGAAGGTGAGGCCGCCGAGATGGTCGCCGAGCACGAAACCCACCATGGTCTCGAACATGGGCACATCCACCCGCTGGCCGAGGCCGGTGCGCTCCCGGTTGACGAGCGTGGCGCAGATGGCCCCCACGGCGGCGAGGCCCACCACGCGATCGACAATGGCGTTCGGCACGTAGCGCGGGGTGCCGTCGCCGGCCTGGGCGATGAGCGACGACATCACCGCGCCGCCCTGGATGAGGTCGTCATAGGCGGGCTTGGCGGCATACGGGCCGTTCTGCCCATAGCCGAACACGCCGGCATAGATGATGCGCGGGTTGACCGCCGCCACGTCCTCATAGCCGAGGCCCAGCCGGGCCATGGCCTGCGGCCGCACATTGTAGACCAGCACGTCGGCCTGGGCGGCGAGCGCGAGCAGGGTTGCGCGGCCGGAGGGCTGCTTCAGGTCGAGGCAGATGCTGCGCTTGTTGCGATTGGCATTGAGGAACAGCGCGCCCATGCCGGGATGCCGCGACGGCGGAATCTGCCGCACCAGATCGCCGTCGGGCGCCTCGACCTTGATGACGTCGGCCCCCATGTCGGCGAGCTGGAGCGTCGCATAGGGGCCCATCAGGACCGAGGTCATGTCGAGGATCTTGATACCGGCAAGCGGTCCCATGCTTTCCATACCCACGGCAGGTGCAGTTGCGATGGGCGCCCCGGAGCGAAGCGGTCGCGGGCGCCGTTGAAGGAGGCTTACAGCTATTCACAAATAGGGACAAGAAGTTTTCAAATATGAATTATTGTGCGCCGCAGTGAGGTATTAATGCACAGCAACAGATCCCGTTGCAGCGCGATATCGCTATGGCAAAGTCGGCTTATCGATTGAAAAATATGGATAAATTTCCCGACCTGCGGTGCAGGCCGTGCTCCGCCCAGGCTGTTGACATAATTATTCATGTGCAGGTATCAGATATTCCCGTTCATGAAATTATTGGACCGAGGTCCAGAATGTTCACAGGCAAGAACAGGACAGTCGCTGGTCGCCGGGCCGGTTCCGCCGGCGCAACGCGGTCCGTTCCGCGCGCCCAGCTCCACACGAAGGCCGCAGCGTGAACATCGCGGCGTTGCTCTCCCGCGCCGGGCGGGTCCATGGCGACCGCGCGGCCGTCCATGCCGGCACCCGCCTCGTTGCGACCTACACCCGTCTCGCGGAACGGGCGGCGCGCATGGCCGGCGGACTGCGCGAACGGCACGGACTTGGCGCCGGCGACCGCGTGGCCATCGTGATGAAGAACGGCCCCGCCTATGTGGAGGCCCTTTTCGCGTCCTGGCATGCGGGGCTCGCCTGCGTTCCGGTGAACGCCAAGCTCCACGCGAAGGAAGTGGGTTACATCCTGGAGAATTCGGGCGCCCGCCTCGTGCTCTCCGACCCCTCGATGGCGTCCCTCGCGGGCGAAGCTGCGGCGGCGGCCGATCCCGCACCGGACGTGCTCGTCGCCGGCAGCGCCGATTACGAGCGGCTCGCGGCATCGGAGCCGATGGCGCTTGCCGATACGGCGCCAGGCGACCTCGCCTGGCTGTTCTACACCAGCGGAACCACCGGCCGGCCGAAGGGGGCGATGCTCTCCCATCGCAACCTCCTCGCCATGTCGCTGGGCTATCTGGCCGAGGTGGACCCGACCACGCCCGCCGACTGCGTGCTCCATCCGGCGCCCATGTCCCACGGCTCCGGCCTCTACATCCTGCCCCACGTGCTCGCGGCGGCGGCGCAGGTGGTGCCGGAAAGCGGCGGGTTCGATCCGGACGAGATCGCCGGCCTGCTGCGCCACCACAAGGGAGCGAGCTTCTTCGCGGCGCCGACCATGGTGACGCGCCTCGTCGCCGCCGGCACGCTGGGCGCGGCGGAACTCGCCAACCTGCGCACCATCGTCTATGGCGGCGGCCCCATGTATGTGGAGGACGCGCGGCGCGCCCTCGACGCCTTCGGCCCGCGTCTGGCGCAGATTTATGGCCAGGGCGAGAGCCCCATGACCATAACCGTCCTGCCGCGGTATCTGCTCGCCGCGCGGGAGGATGCCGACGCGCAGGCGCGGCTCGCCTCCGTGGGCTACGCCCAGGCGGTGGTCGATGTCCGCGTCGCCGGTGCCGACGACACGGCGCTGCCGGCCGGCGAGATCGGCGAGATCCTGGTGCGCGGCGACACGGTGATGTCCGGCTACTGGCGCAATCCCGAGGCGAGTGCCGAGACGCTTCGCAACGGCTGGCTCCATACCGGAGATCTCGGGTCCATGGATACGCAGGGCTTCCTCACCCTCAAGGACAGGTCCAAGGACGTCATCATCTCAGGCGGCACCAACATCTATCCCCGCGAGGTGGAGGAGGTGCTCCTCCTGCATGAGGGCGTGGCCGAGGTGGCGGTGATCGGGCGCCGCCACGACGACTGGGGCGAGGAAGTGATCGCGGTGGTCGCGCCGGCTCCGGGCGCGAGCGTGTCCCCGCAGGAGCTGGACGATCTCTGCCTGCATCACGTGGCACGCTTCAAGCGGCCGAAGGAATACCTGTTCCTCGCCGCCCTGCCCAAGAACAACTACGGCAAGATACTGAAAACCGAGCTGCGGTCGATCGTTGAAACCGGCGGCGCAGCCCAGAAATAAGACCGATCAAGGGAGGATCATTCATGACCAGGGCCCTACTCTCCGCGGCCGCCCTCGCGGGCCTTCTGGCCGCTGGCGTCGCCGGCGCGGCTAAGGCTGCCGATGTCACCCATCTGCGCGTCGCCGACTCGCTCCCCAGCGGCCACTACATCAGCCGCATGATGCTGGCGCCGTGGATGGAGGAGGTGACCAAGCGCACCAACGGTGCCATCGTCTTCGACTATTTCCCCGGCCAGCAGCTGGGCAAGGCCACCGACATGCTCACCCTCACGCAGAACGGCGTGACGGACATCGGCTATATCGGCCCGGCTTACGTCTCCGACAAGATGCCGGTGTCCGAGGTGGCGCTCTTGCCCGACAGCTTCGCGAACAGCTGCGAGGGCACGGCGGCCTACTGGAAGGTCGCGCGCGACGGCGTCGTGGCGAAGCAGGACTACGTGCCGAACAAGATCAAGCTGATGCTCGCCGTGGCGCTGCCGCCATACCAGATCCTGACGCTCAAGACCCCGGTCACGAAGATGGAGGATCTCAAAGGCCTGAAGCTGCGCTCCACCGGCGGGGCGCAGGACATCACGGTCCGCAGCCTCGGCGCCGTGCCGGTGCGCATGGCGGCGCCCGACACCTACGAATCCCTCTCCCGCGGCACCCTCGACGGCGTCGTGTTCCCGCTCGATAGCATCCTCTCCTACAATCTGGAAAAGCTGGTGCGGCATTCCACGGAGAAGGCCAACTTCTCGAGCTTCATCCTGGCCTATTCCATCAGTGACGCCTCCTGGAACAAGCTGAAGCCCGAGGTGCAGAAGATCATGATCGAGGCGGCGGAGAAAACCGTGAAGTCGGCCTGCGCCGCCATCGACCAGCAGGATGCCGAGATCAAGCAGAAGCTGCGGGACGCCGGCGTCACCTTCCAGCCGCTCGACCCCGCCTTCACGGCCCAGCTCGGCACGCTGTCGAAGGAGGTCGCGGACAAGTGGGCGGCCGGTCTCGACGCCCGCGGCAAGCAGGGCACCGAGGCCCTCAAGGAGTTCCGCGCCGCCCTTTCCGCCCCGGCGCAATAGGGCGCCCGCGAAACAGGGCGTCCCGAGGCGCCGGTCGCGGGGGCCGGCGCCTCATCCTCTCACTTCTCAGGAGTGGCAATGCACACCCTCATCCAGCGGGCGCTGGCCGCCGTGGGCGCGGTGGAGCGCGTGTTGATGGCGATCGCGATGGTCATGATGCTCGCAGTCATGTTCATCGTCACCGCCGATGTCTTCATGCGCTACGCCTTCAACAGCCCCTTTTCCTGGGCCTATGACCTGATCTCGCTCTATCTCATGGCGGGCATCTTCTTCCTCGCCTTGTCGCAGGCCTATGCCGACGGTGCGCATGTGAGCGTGGACGTGCTGCAGCAGATGTTCCCGCCGCGGCTCAAGCGCCTCACCGAATGCGTCATCACCGGCACGGCCTTCGTTGTGTTCGCGCTGATGGCGGATTTCGGCCTCGACCGCACGATCGATGCCTATGTGTCGGCGGACGTGGTGGCGGGCGCCATCGCCTGGCCCACGTGGCCGTCGATCGCCCTGATGCCGCTGGGTGCAGGGCTGCTGTGCATTCGCCTCGCGCTCTTCTTCATCGGCCACCTCGCCAGCCTCGTCACCGGACGTGACATCATCCCGGTCAACGCGGGTGGTCACCAGGGCGGAGAAGTCTTCGAATGATTACCCTCGCGGGGCTCGGGGCCCTCTTCTTCCTCCTCGCCATCGGCGCCCCCGTCGGCTTTGCCATGATGGTGGCGGGCACGACCGGCCTCTATCTGGTCGGCGGCATGGGCATGGTCACGGGCATCCTCAAGACCGCCCCCCTGTCCACGGTCAGCTCCTACGAGCTGATCACCATTCCCATGTTCCTGCTGATGGCCGAGCTGGTGCTGCTCAGCGGGGTTGCCGACGACCTGTTCCGCGCCACCGCCGCCTGGATGGGACGGGTCCGCGGTGGGCTGGGCATGGCGACGGCGCTCGCCGGGGCCGGCTTCGGCGCCATCTGCGGCACCAGCACCGCCTCCGCGGCGACGCTCTCCTCCACCAGCCTGCCGGCCATGCTGAAGCAGGGCTACGAACCGCGGCTCGCGGCCGGCGTGGTGGCGATCTCCGGCACCCTGGCCATGCTCATCCCGCCCAGCGTCGCGCTGGTGGTGTACGGCCTGCTCGCCGAGGTGAACATCGGCGGGCTGCTCATCGGCGGCGTTATTCCGGGCATCCTCGTGACCCTCACCATCATGGCCACCGTGTGGTTCCTCGTCTGGCAGGATCCGAGCCGGGCGCCGGAGGCGGCTGCGGTGCCCTTGAGGGAGAAGCTGCGCCTGCTGCGCGTGGTGGGGCCCATGGTGGTTCTGTTCGGCATGGTGACGGGGGTGATCTACACCGGCGTCGCGACGCCGACCGAAGCCTCCGCGCTCGGCGCGGCCGGCGCCTTCATGCTGGCCGTGTGGTATCGCAAGCTCACGCTCCCCGGCCTGCGCCGGGCCCTGCTGCGGGCGGCGCATGGCTCTTGCATGATCGCCATGATCCTGATCGGCGCCTATGTGTTCGGCTATTTCTTCACCCTCACGCAGGTGACCCAGAACCTCGTCGCCTTCGTCGGCTCCCTCGACGTGTCGCGCTGGGTCATCATGGCGCTGATTCTGTGCGGCTACATCGTGCTCGGCATGTTCATGGACCAGATCGCGATCCTGGTGCTGACCGTGCCGGTCGTGCTGCCGCTCATCAAGTCGCTGGGGTTCGATCCCTTGTGGTTCGGTGTCGTGAAGATCGTGACCGCGGAGGTGGGCATGATAACGCCCCCCATCGGCCTCAACTGCTTCGTGGTGGCACGCTATTCGGGCCGGCCGGTGGCCGAGGTCTTCCGCGGCACCTTCCCGCACTTCGTGGCCCACATCATCGCCATCGCAATCCTGGTCGCCTTCCCCGACCTCGTGCTCTGGCTGCCCTCCAAGATGATGGCCGGCCACTGACGCCCAAGTCGGCCGCCTCCGGGCGGCCGACGGGGCGCCCCGGCCTGGTGAAGCCGCGGGCACGCCGGTCGGCCATGCGCGCGGCGCTCTATCTCGATCGCCCCTTGGCCTTGGGCGCCTTCGGCAACTCCTCTCCCTGGCCGGCCTTCTCCTGAATGGATCGCAGGGCATTGCGAAGGTGGGCCCGCATGGCCGCCTCGGCACCATCGGGGTCCCGCGCCTTCATGGCGGCCACCACCTCGCGGTGCTCCCGCAAGGCTTCCTGCGCCCGGCCCTTGCGCGACGACGAACGGTAGCGGTAGACGCGCAGCAGGTAATAGAGGTCGTCGCACAGCATCTGGATCAGCTTGGCGTTCCGGCTTCCCTGGATGATGCGGAAGTGGAAGTCGAAGTCGCCCGGCCGCTGATAATAGCTGTCCCCGGCCTTCAGCGGGTCGTCTTTGGCATGTCCCTCGATGAGCTGCTCCAGCGCCTCGAGTTCGTCATTGGACATGCGCTCGGTTGCGAGCCGGCAGGCCATGCCTTCAAGCGCCTCGCGCACATGCAGCAGATCGGCGAGATCGCTCGCCTGAAGAGAGGCGACGCGGGCGCCCACATGCGGCACGCGCTCGACCAGCTTCTTGCCTTCCAGGCGTCGGATCGCCTCGCGGACCGGCCCGCGACTGATGCCGAACGCCTTTGCCAGGGCGACTTCATCGAGTTTTGACTCGGGCGGATAATCGCCCTTGATGATGGCCTCCTCCAGCCATTCGAACGCACGATCCGCAAGCGTCCGACCTCCGAACAACGGCGGTTCCACGGCTGCCCTTCCCCTTGTTGCAAGGCCGGCCGAATCGCGGATGCGCTCGGCCATCTTCAACTGCCTGTCTACAATAGCATGCCGACAGCCGTCAGCCATGTGCCGGCGCGGCCCCCGCTTCCAAGCGGCCCGCGCGCAGATCGTCAAATGTTGACATTTAGCTGCAATCTTTGTTTTGTTGCGTCGAGTTCGAGGCCGCAGCAGGCCCGTCCGCGTGTCCCGGAGGCCAGATGATGCCGTATCTCGTCGCGACCGATTCCAGCACCAGATCGCCGGGCAGTCGGCTTCGCGACCTCCTCGCGCGCCCGGGCATCCTCAAGATGCCCGGCGCCCACAACGGCATGGCCGCGTTGCAGGCGAAGCAGGCCGGCTTTGAGGCGCTCTACCTCTCCGGCGCCGCGATGACGGCCTCCATGGGGCTGCCGGACCTCGGTATCATCACCGTGGACGAGGTTGCGTTCTTCATCCGCCAGGTGGTTCGCGCCGCCGACCTCCCTGTTCTTGTGGACGGCGACACCGGCTATGGCGAGGCGCTGAACGTCATGCACATGGTGCGGGTGTTCGAGGAGGCCGGCGCCGCCGCGGTGCAGATCGAGGATCAGGTGCTGCCCAAGAAGTGCGGGCACCTCAACGACAAGAAGCTCGCCAGCGCCCACGACATGGCCTCCAAGATCGCCGCCGCCGCCAAAGCCCGGCGCGACCTCGTCATCATCGCCCGCACGGACGCGGCCGCGAGCGAGGGCATGGAGGGCGCCATCGCCCGCGCGCGGCTCTACATCCAGGCCGGTGCCGACGCCATCTTCCCCGAAGCACTGACCGACGCCGCCATGTTTCGCGAGTTTGCCGCCCGCATGGACGGTGTGCCGCTGCTCGCCAACATGACCGAGTTCGGACGCACACCCTTCTTCACCGACGCCGAGTTCGAGGCGATGGGATACAGAATGGTGATCTGGCCGGTGTCCTCGCTGCGCGTGGCGGCGCGGGCGCAGGAGCGCCTCTATGCGGCCCTGAAGCGCGACGGCGGCACCCAGAACATGATCGAGCATATGCAGACCCGCGCCGAGCTTTATCGGACCATCGGCTATGCCGACTACGAGGCGCTGGACGAGAGCATCGTCGGCACCATCATTCCCGAGGGCATGCCGCAGCGCGGCGCACTGGAGAAAGTGGGGGAAAAATAGCCCCGTCCACCCCGGATCCAAAGAAAAGGGGCGGCTCGCGGGAGCCGCCCCTTTCTCCTTGCGTGCCACTTCGCCTTTCAGCGGCACTCGGTGGCCCCGCAGTTCGCCACCGCCACCACGGTGCCGTCCTTCACCTGACCGATATAGAAAGGCAGGTCGATCTGGTGGTTGATGCCGTAGCGTGCCTCGCCGGTCCAGCTGGCCTTGCCGACCACGGTGGGGAAGCTGGAAAGACCTTCCATCGCCTTCGCGATCTTCGTCGTGTCGTCCACCGTGCCCGCCTTTTCCATGGCCGCGAACAACATCTGCAGCCCGGCGTAGAAGAAGGGCGAGAAGGCGTTCATGTTCGGCCCGTACTTGGCCTTGAAGCGGGCGATGTAGGCCGCGGTCTCCGGCAGCGCCGCGTCGATGGGCAGGTGCACATACATGCCTTCCGCCGCCGCCTTGCCGGCCACCTTCACCACCTCGGAGGTGACGTCGCCGCCGGTGACGAAGATCGGCCCAGCATAACCCAGCTCACGCGCCTGCTTGACGATGAGCCCCGCCGTGGTCGGCGAGTTGCCGCCGATCTCCAGCGCATCCGCGCCCATCAGCACGCGGGTGAGCAGAGGCACGAAATCCACCCGCTCGCGCTCGAAATATTCCACCTGGAGCTTGGCGCCGAACTTGCCATAGGACGCCTGGTTTCCGGCGCCCATCTGCTGGCCGGTCTCGTCATTGGGGAGGAGCGCCACCACCTTCTTGGCTCCCACCTTCTTTGTCAGCCACGCAATCTGCGGCTCGGAGAACTCCCCGGTGGTGATGACGGTCCGGAACGCGTAGGGCGCATCCGGCCCGAGCGCGCGCGGGCTGAAGGCCAAGGTCATGGTGATGACCTTCCCGCCGGTGGTCTGCGCCTTGGTGGCGACGGCGGCGGCCGAGCCCATGGGGCCGACGACGAACTTGATGCCGTCCTGGATCATCAGGCGGTCCATGGCGGTGACCGCGTCCTGCGCGCGGTAGCGGTCGTCATACTGCTTGATCTCGACCTTGTAGCGCCGTCCTGCCACCTCCAGCCCGCCGGCCTTGTTGGCATCCTCCGCGGCGAATTCGGTCGCCGCCAGCATGCCTTCGGCGAAGGCAGCGCCGGCACCGGAGAAGCTCGCATGCACGCCGATCGGCAGCGTATCGGCGGCGCGCGCGCCCCCGGCCGCCGCCAGCATCGCCGAGACCGCCAGCCCCACAACGAAACTCCGGTTCTTCATCACCATCCTCCCGACACGCTTGATTTTTGGGAACGCACGCATCCTACAACGGGCAATCGGCAGCGGACAACATAATGTTGACATTTGACATCGTAGCGAGGCAATCTCCCGGTCGAGGCTGCCGAAAGAGCAGCCGGCACACCAGGGCTACCGCGGACGGGAGACCGCCGGACCCCGCGCACCAATGCCCAAGCCCGCGCCCCGACCAGAACCATCTGGCCCCCCGCACCACACAGCTACAGCGGAGCCCTTCGTGAGTTTCTCGACGATCCTCGCCCAGACCACGGTCAACGGCCTGATGGTCGGCATGATCTACGTGCTGATGGCCATCGGCTTCACCATGGTCTTCGGCATCATGCGCATCGTGAACTTCGCCCACGGCGAGTTCTATATGGTGGGCGCCTTCCTGTTCGCGGTGCTGTACGGCACCAGCGGCCTGCCCTTCCTCGTCAGCCTCGTGCTCGCCGTGGCCGTCACCGGCCTGCTCGGCCTGATCACGGAATGGCTGGTGTTCAGCCGGCTGCGCGGCAACGAGCTTAACGGAATGATCGCCTCGCTGGGCATCGCCCTCATCATGCAGAATGCGGCGCTGCTCGCCTGGGGCCCCTCGGCGCGCGCGGTGCCGCCGGTGGTGTCGGGCATCGTCAACGTGGCCGGCATCGTCTTCCCCTGGTCGCGGCTGGTGGTGATCGCCGGGGCCATCCTCGCCGTGGCCCTGCTCTATCTGCTGGTGGTCCACACCCAGATGGGCCGGGCCATGCGCGCGGTGGCGCAGGACCCGGAGATCGCGCTGGTCCAGGGCATTCGGGTGGAGGTGATCTTCCCGTTCGCCTTCGTGCTCGGCGTCGGCCTTGCCGCCCTCGCCGGCGCGCTGATGGCACCCGTCCTCTCCGTGTCGCCCTTCGTCGGCCTCGCGCCCACGCTCAAGGCCTTCATCATCGTGGTCATCGGCGGGCTGGGCAGCGTGCCCGGCGCGGTGGCGGGCGGCCTGCTCATCGGCCTCATCGAAAGCTTCGCCGGCACCTTCGTCAGTGCGGCCTCCGCCGAGATCCTTCAGTTCCTGGTGGTCATCGCGGTGGTGCTGCTGCGCCCGCAGGGCCTGCTCGGCCGCAAGGAGCGCGAGGCATGAGAGCGTCCCGTCCCTCCCCCGCACGCCGCATCGCCCTGCTCGTCGCGGTGGCGCTTGCCATCGCCCTGCCCGTTCTGGCGCCCAACCCCTTCTATGTCCACATCGGCACGCTCGCCTGCCTCAACCTGATGCTGGTGCTGGGCCTCGCCATCATCGCGCGCGCCGGGCAGCTCTCGATGGGCCATGCCGGCTTCGCCCTGGTGGGCGGCTACACCTCGGCCCTGCTCAGCATGCGGGCCGGCTGGCCGCCGCTCCTCGGCATCCTCGCCGCCGGGCTGGTGGCGGCCCTCATCGCGGCACTGCTCGGCTGGATCATCCTGCGGCTGCGGGGGGTCTATTTCGTCCTCGTCGCCTTCTCCTTCGGCCAGATCGCGGTCCTGCTCGCCCTCGACATGAGCGACCTCACGGGCGGTGCCAACGGCCTTGTCGGCGTGCCTTCCATCTCCGTGTTCGGCCATCTGCTGCTGAGCAAGCCGGACTTCTATCCTTTCGCCCTCGCCTGCGCGCTGGCGACCCTCCTCTTCACCTGGGTGCTCTACCGCTCGCCGTTCGGCGACATGATGGCCGCGACGGCCGAGAATCCGCGCCTCGCCGAATCGAGCGGCGTCGATACCCACCTGGTGCAGGTGATCGCCTTCATGCTGGGCTCGGCCATCGCCGGCATCGCCGGGGCGCTGAGCGTGCATTACCTGCGCTTCATCTCTCCGGACTCCTTCACGTTCTGGGAATCCGTCTCCTACCTCACCATGCTGGTTGTCGGCGGGCGCGCGGGCGTGCTGGGGCCGGTGGTCGGCGTGCTGGTGATGACGCCCCTGCCCGAGCTGCTGCGCGCCACCGAGGGGCTGCAGCACATCATCTACGGCGTCATCCTGGTGCTGTGCCTCCTGTTCGTTCCGGAGGGCCTGTCCCGCCTGCCGCAGAAGCTGCGCCGCCTGCGCCGGCCCGCCCCCGCCGCGCCTGCGATCGCCGCGGAGACACGGCCATGACGGACGCCACCATGACGGACGCGACAACCATGAACGAGGCACCCCCCGCCATGCTCGAAGTCAGCGGCCTCAAGCGCGCCTTCGGCGGGCTGGTGGCGGTGCGGGACGTATCCTTCACCGTCAACGCGGGGGACCTTCTCGCCCTCATCGGTCCCAACGGCGCGGGCAAGACCACGCTGTTCAACCTCGTCTCTGGCGTGCTGCGGCCCACCGCAGGCTCGGTGCGGTTCTGCGGCGAGGACATCACCGGCCTGCCCGCCGGCCAGGTGGTGCGACGTGGCCTGTCGCGCACGTTCCAGTCGGCAACGCTCTTCCCCGCAGCCAGCGCCATGGACAATGTGGTGCGCGGCACCTACGGGGCGACGCGCTTCGGCTTGTGGAACAGCCTGTTCCCCGCCCGCTGGCGGGCGGCGGCCGAGGAGAAGGCCTACGCCATCCTGGAGCAGTTCGGGCTCGCCCACCGGGCCGACCGCACCGCGGGGGAGCTGGCCTATGGCGAACAGCGCCGACTGGGGGTCGCCATCGCCCTCGCCAGCGAGCCGAAGCTCCTCATGCTGGACGAGCCGGTGGCCGGCCTCAATCCCGAGGAGGCCGCGGAGCTGGCCGCCGTGCTGCGCCGGGTGCGAGCCGAGCGCGGGCTGACCATGGTGCTGGTCGAGCACCACATGCGCACGGTGATGGGCCTGTGCAACCGCATCGTGGTGCTCGACCACGGCACCTTGCTGGCCCAGGGCGCGCCCGCCGACGTGGTGCGCGATCCCCGCGTCATCGAGGCGTATCTGGGCAAGGACGAAGTTCATGCTTGAAGTCCGCGGCATCAGCGTAGCTTACGGCGGCGTCACCGCCGTCCACGATGTAAGTCTCAGCGTGCCGCAAGGCGCGATCGTATCGCTCATCGGCTCCAACGGCGCCGGCAAGACGACGACGCTCAAGGCCATCATCGGGCTCAAGGGCGTGACGCGCGGCGAAATCCGCCTCGGCGGCGAGCGGATCGAGGCGCTCACCGCCCCCCAGCGGGTCGCCCGCGGCATCGCGCTCTCGCCCGAGGGGCGGCGGGTGTTCCCGCAGATGAGCGTGGCGGACAATCTCGAGATCGGCGCCTATCTCAGGCGCGACCGGGGCGCGAGCCGCCGCACGCTGGAGCGCATCTACGCCTGGTTCCCCCGCCTCGTGGAGCGGCACAGGCAGCAGGCGGGGTCACTCTCCGGCGGCGAGCAGCAGATGCTTGCCATCGGCCGCGCCCTGATGGCCGATCCGCGGCTCCTGCTGCTGGATGAACCCACCCTGGGGCTTGCCCCGATCATCGTGGACGAAATCGCCCGCATCATCACCGAGATCAACCGAGAAACCGGCATGTCCATCGTTCTCGTCGAGCAGAATGCCAAGCTCGCGCTGAACCTGTGCCACACGGCCTTCGTGCTTGAGACCGGCTCGGTCGCGCTCAGCGGCCCGGGCGGCGAGCTGCTGGCGAGCGACTATGTCCGGCGCGCCTATCTCGGCATCTGAAATCCCATTATCCCATCCGCCCGAGGGCAGGAGACAGATCATGAGCACAACGACGACCCTGGGGTTCATCGGGCTCGGCGTCATGGGCGAGCCAATGTGCCGCCATCTCGTCCAGAAAAGCGGCAGCGAGGTCAGCATCTTCGACATCAACGAGGAGCCGCTCGCGCGCATCGCCGCCCTCGGCGGCCGGCGCGCCGCCTCGACCGCAGAGGTGGCCCGGGCGGACATCGTCTTCATCTCGCTGCCGAGCGGCGAGCATCTCAACAAGGTCTGTGCTGGACCGGGAGGCCTTCTGGAGCACGCACGCGCCGGACAGATCATCGTCGACCTCTCCACGAGCCCGCTCAAGCTCACCCGCGATCTGGCCGCCCGCTTCGCCGAGCGCGGCACGCTCTACGCCGATGCCCCGGTCGCCCGCACCCGCGCCGCCGCCGAAGCCGGCACCCTCGCCATCACGGTCGGTGCGCCGGAAACCCTTTTCGCCCGCATCGAACCCCTGCTGCGCTGCTTCGCGGCGGAGGTCACCCATTGCGGCGAGGTGGGATCGGGACAGGTGGTCAAGATCCTCAACAACATGGTGGTGGTGGGCACGGTGACCGCCCTGTGCGAAGCCGCCGCCATCGCCGCGGCCGCGGGAATCGGCACGCAGAAGCTGTTCGAGGCCTTCTCGCAGGGCTCGGCTGACAGCTTTGCCCTGCGCAACCACGGCTTCAAGGCCGTCGCGCCGCGCGAATTCCCCAAGCGGGTCTTCTCCACGGACTACATGCTGAAGGATCTCTCCTACGCCCTCGAAATGGCGCAGGAGGCCGGCATCGAGGCACAGGAGGCCGCGCTGTGCGCGCGTCTTCTGGGAGAGGCCTCCCGAAAGGGCTACTCCGAGGACTACTGGCCGGTGATCGTGAAGCTCATCGAGAAAATGGCCGCGTGACGCGGGCAGGCGGCGGACCATCCCGCCGCCTGTATTGCCCGTCCAACGGGGTCAATCCGGCATGCCGAGCGGATCCGCATCCAGCCGGGCGGTTCCCACGAGACCATTCCGCGCTGGCGGGAAGAGCGACAGCACCTGTGGGTCATGGCCCGGAATGATGTGCGAGGGCCCGTCCCCGAGCTGCATCACCGTTGCGTAGCCCGCCAGCATCTCGTCGACGTCCAGGACGACCGAGAAAGGCCGCCTCGTCAAGATATTGGCGTAGTAGTGGGACGCATCGGAGGCCAGCACGACGAAGCCCCGGCGCGTGCGCACGCGCACCACTTGCTGGCCACCGGTGTGCCCGCCCACCCAGTGGAGGGAAACGCCGTCGCAGAAGTCCGCTTGCTCGGCATGAAAGCTCATCCGCCCCTCGAACGTGCGTCGGACCATGTGGGTCACGTCGTCGAGATTGTAGGCCCGGCGCAGGTCCGGCCGGCACATGCAGGGGCCGGTGCAGAATTCCATTTCGCGCGCCTGCACGTGGTATCGCGCCTTGGGGAACATCTCATGGTTCCCCGCATGGTCCCAGTGAACATGGGTGATGATGACATCCTCGACCTGCATCGGGTCGATACCGATCTGCCGAAGCCCCAGGTCGATCGGCCGCGATACCGTGCGCCCGCGCGCCCGCGCCGCCTCATCGTCGAAGCCGGTATCGACCACGATCGTGCGTCGCTCCCCGACCAGCGCCCACACGAAGAAATCCATGGGCATCGCATGGTCGTGCGGATCACCCCCGAGAAAGTTCTCGGAGGACCGGCGATCGTCCTGACGCGCGTAGCGGATGGCATAGACTTCATACGTGCTCATGGTGTCTCACTGCCGCTCGATACCCGCCTCGCGGGTGAGGTTCGCCCACAGGTCGATGTCGTCGGAGACAGAGCTGGCGAAGTCCTTGGGCCCCAGCCAGCGCACCTCGAAGCCGATATTGGCCAGGCTTTCCTTGACCTTGGGGTCATCCACCGCCTGATGGACCGCCTCGGCGAGGCGGTCGATGATCGCTGGCGGCGTGCCCTTCGGCGCGAAGAGGCCGGTCCAGGCGGTGAGGCTGAAAAGATCGAGCCCAGCCTCCTTCATGGAGGGCACGTCCGGGAAGAGCGCGGTGCGCTCCTGGGTCGTGGTGGCGAGGGCGCGCAGGGTGCCCGCCTTCACCTGAGCGAGCGCCGGAGGCATGTCCACGAACATCAGCGAGGTGCGCCCGCCGATCAGGTCGGTGATGCCCTGCGGGCTGCTCTTGTAGGGCACGGCAAGCAGATCCACCTTGGCCCGCAGACGCAGCATCTCGCCGGCCAATTGTCCGATGGCATTGCCATAGGCGAAGGAAAGGCTGCCCGGCTTCGCCTTGGCGAGGGCGATCAACTCAGCGACGTTTCTCGCCGGCACCTCGGCATTGACGAACAGGAAATACGGGAACACCCCAAGCTGCGATATGGGCACGAAATCGGCCTTGGGATCGTACTGGATCGCCTTGAGCAGGCTCGGATTGGCAGCATGGGTGGAGGAGCCGCCCGCCATCAGCGTGTAGCCGTCGGGCGTCGCGCGCGCGGCGGCGGAGGCACCGATGGCGCCATTCGCCCCGGCCCGGTTCTCCACCACGATGGGCGTCTTGAGGACTTCCGACAGGCGCTGGCCGACGATGCGCGTCACCGCGTCCGTCCCGCTGCCCGGCCCGAACGGCACGATGATGGAGATCGGCCGCGTCGGATAGCCCTCCGCCGCCCGAGCGGCCGGCACGCTCCCGGCCAGCGCCAGGGCGGCGAGCCCCAGCACGGCGACGGCACGGCGGGCGAGCGGCAAGTGGGCGAGTGGCAGGTGTGCGAGCGGGCGAGCGAAGCGGATGCGTGTGCGCCGGTTCAAGGGTTTCCTCCGTATTGTTGATTGTTGACATTCTCCTGCCAGCAATCCCGGCGGTCAAGGGCTAACCTTCCCTCAAGAGCGCGCCTTGCCAACTGTTGACAATTTGGGGCGACGCGCCCAAACCCTCGGGCAACGAGCCCGTGCGCTACCGCCGATCCGAACACCACAGGCGCACCCCGGGGCCAGTTCATTCGACAAGGGAGCCGAACGACCGATGGGCAAGACCTACGACCTCTTCATCGGCAATGAGCCGGTTCGTGCCGAAGGCCAGGAACTGTTTGCCGCCATCAATCCCTATACGCGGGAGGCGTGGGCGCAGGTGCCTCAGGCGAGCGCCGATCAGGTCGCAGAGGCCATTGCCACGGCCCGCCGGGCCTATGAGAACGTCTGGAGCAAGACGTCGGGTCTCGCCCGCGCCAAGCTCATCCACCGCCTCGCCGACCTGCTGGAGGCCAATGCCGAGCGCATGGCGGTGCTGGAGAGCACCGACAACGGCAAGGTCATCCGCGAGACCCATGGGCAGATGCTGTTCTGCGCCAGGGCCTACCGCTTTTTCGCTGGCTGCGCCGACAAGATCTTCGGCGACACCATTCCCCTCGACCAGCGCGACGTCTTCGACTTCACCCGGCGCGAGCCGCTCGGCGTGGCGGTGCTCATCACCGCCTGGAACTCGCCCATGGGCCTCCTCGCCAACAAGCTCGCCCCGGCGCTGGCCGCCGGAAACTGCGTGGTGGTGAAGCCCTCGGAACACGCCTCGGTGACGACGCTGGAATTCGCCCAGCTGGTGCGCGAGGCCGGCTTTCCGCCCGGCGTGTTCAACGTGGTCACGGGCGATTTCCGCACCGGGCAGGCGCTGCTCACGAGCGGGCGGATCGACCGCATCAGCTTCACCGGCAGCCCCAACGTCGGCCGGCAGATCGCCGCCGAGGCAGGGCGTGCGCTCGTCCCGGTAACGCTGGAACTGGGCGGCAAGTCGCCCAACATCATCTTCGAGGACGCCGACCTCGACCGCGCGGTGGTTGGCGCCCTCGCCGGCATCTTCGGCGCCACCGGCCAGACCTGCATCGCCGGCTCGCGTCTTCTGGTGCAGCGTTCGGTGCATGACCAGGTGGCGGCGCGGCTCGTCGAGCGGGCGCAGCGCATCCGCCTCGGCGATCCCCTCGACAAGGCGACCGAGATGGGCACCGTGGCCAACGAGCCGCAATTCGCCCGCATCCTGAAGTGCATCGACGGAGCGGCGAAGGACGGCGCGCGCCTCGCCACCGGCGGCAGGCCGGCCACCGGCGCGGGGCTCGGCAACGGCTTCTTCGTCGAGCCCACCATCTTCACCGAGGTGGACAACGCCATGGCCATCGCCCGGGAGGAGGTGTTCGGCCCGGTGCTCTCCATCATCCCCTTTGACACCGAGGAGGAGGCGATCGCCATCGCAAACGATTCCCCCTACGGCCTCGCCGCCGGCATCTGGACCCAGAGCCTGCCCCGCGCCCTGCGCACCACCCGCGCCATCGAGGCGGGCACGGTCTGGGTCAACACCTACCGCGCATCCAGCGCCATGGCACCGTTCGGCGGCTACAAGGAATCCGGCTTCGGCAAGGAGCGCGGCGTGGCGGCGCTGGAGGAGTTCCTGCAGACCAAGAACGTGATGATCGATTTTTCCAACGAGGAACGGGACCCCTTCGCGCTCAAGCTCTGACCTCCCGGCCGCGCGCCCCCTGCCCGCCCGGACGACCTCCGGGCGGGCTTTTTTTTTGCAGCTAGCCGTCGGCCGGCTCGGTCGCCGCGTGGCGCACCACGGGCACGCAGAGCGGGCGGTAGAACGCCTGGCCGTCGAACAGCCGCCGTGCCGTGCGGTAAAGGGCGCCGTAGCGGGCATAGGCGCGGGCCGGATCATCCGCATGGTCCACCGCCGCATCGACCACGATGAGTCCGGAGGGGTGCGCGATGGTGATCGGCCCCTCCCCCGCCGCGGCAAGCCGGTGCGGGATGCTGCCCTCGATGCGGGTGGCGATGGCGAGGCAGGTGGCGCCCGTCACCGGCACCGCCCGGTGGGGCTGACCGATGGAGATCATCCGCACCGCGAGCGACATCTCCTCCGCCGCGAGCTGGCGGCCGGACAGGGTTGGCGCGGGCGCGGGCCCGCTCACCATGGCCACCTTCGGCACGCTCGGTAGCAGCCGCGCCGCAGCGCGGTCGGGGGCGAGGCCCATGGCGACGGAGGCGGCGCAGCGTATCTCCTCCAGCGCGGCAAGGCATTCAGCGTCGGCGTCGAGCACGTCGGGAAGCTCGGTGCCGGTGCGGCCCAGGCTCGCCGCCTCCACGAAGACGCAGGGATTGGCAGCGTCCACCATGCTCGCCGCGATCGTGCCGAGGCCGGGCACGTCCAGCATATCCCGCGGGCGGCCGGTGGGCAGGAGCCGGCCGGTCTTGGCGCCGCCGGGATCGAGGAATTCCAGCCGCACCGGCGCCGCCGTGCCGCCGACGCCATCGATGGAGAGGTCGCCGTCCGTCTGCGCAAGCCCCCCCGCAACCGGGAAACGGGCGACGATGATGCGACCGGTATTGGTGTTGTGGATGCGCACCACTGCCTCGCCGTCGGTCGGCGCGTCCACCAGCCCCTCATCCACCGCGAAGGGACCCATGGCCGAGGACATGTTCCCGCAATTGCCGCTGTAGTCCACCGAGGCGTCGCGGATGGAGACCTGCCCGAAAGTGTAGTCGATGTCCGCGTCCGGCCGGCTCGGCGGACCAACGACGCAGACCTTGGAGAGGGAGGAGATGCCGCCGCCCATGCCGTCCAGCTGACGGCCGTTGGGATCGGGCGAGCCCATCACCGCGAGAAAGACGGCATCCCACGCCGCCCGGTCGGCGGGCAGCTCCTCGCGGCGGAACACCACCGCCTTGGAGGTGCCGCCGCGCATGAAAGTGGCCCTGATCCGTCGCTGCGCCACGGTCTTCTCTCCATTTTCGTGTTTGTCCATGCCGTAGTATGCAATTGCATGCATTGACAGACAAGCCGATGCATCGCCAATTGCGCCGACGCCGGAAGGGAAAGCCATGGAAACGGACCACGCCGTCGATCGCGATCAGTACGGTTCCGCAGCCGACTATGCCTATGCCGCCTTGCGCGAGGAGATCGTCAGCGGACGCTTCCCGTCCGGCCGGCGCATGCGCGAGGTGGAACTCGCCACCCTGCTCGGAATCAGCAGAACCCCGACGCGGCTCGCCCTTTCGCGGCTGGAGAACGAAGGGCTGCTCGAACTGAGGCCCCGCCTCGGCCTGGTGGTGGCCTCTCTCGATTACGAGGCCATGGAGGAACTGTACGAGATGCGTGCGGCGCTGGAGGGCACGGCGGCCGCTCTGGCGGCGCGCCATGCAAGCACCCGCGACATGGACACCTTGCGCCAGCTCATCGCCGAGGAGGCGACGCTCTCCACCGATCCCTCCATTCGCCACCGCCACAACCGCCTGTTCCACAGCGCCATCTATCAGGCGGCCCACAACCGTTTCCTGGTGAAGAGCCTGGAGGCACTTCACAATGCCATTGCCCTGCTCGGCCCCACCACCATGGCGGGCGAGGAGCGGCTCGCCGCCGCCCATGCCGAGCACGCCGCCGTGGTGGATGCCATCGTCGCCCGCGATCCGGGCCGGGCCGACGCCACCATGCGCCACCATATCCTTCAGGCTCTCGCGCTGCGGCGGGCGCGGCTGGACGAGGGCGCCCGCCACGCCTCCCGCGGCGCCGTTTGATCGCGCCTGCCCGGCACACGCGCCAGCCGAGCACCTCCCCTTTTCCTGACCGTTTCGCGCCTTAGCCGGCCGCCCGCACAATCTCGTTGCATGTCTCTGCATGCAAGCGTATTCCATCGCATGTCAACAGTCGGCAAATGCAGGCAGAGGGCCGCGGGACCAGACGGCCGCCGGCCCGTGCGAGGAGGAGCGCAATGAGCAGCAGCAACGGTTTGGACTATGATGTGATCGTCATCGGCGCGGGCAATGCGGCGCTGGCGGCTGCGGTTTCCGCCAAGGAGAGCGGCGCGCAGAAGGTGGTGGTGCTGGAGAAGGCCCCGCGCGAGATGCGCGGTGGCAACACCCACTGGAGCGGTGCCGTCCTGCGCTTCGCCTTCGATGACCCCCACGAGATCGGCGAGTTGCTGCCCGGCGTCGAGGAGACGTTCGAGAATTTCTACGAGGGGATCACGCCCTATACCCGGGACGATTTCCTCGGCGACCTCCAGCGCGTCACCAACGGCCGCACGGACCCGGACCTGTCGCGCCTGCTGGTCAACAATTCCAAGTCCACCGTGCTGTGGATGAAGGAGACCGGCAAGATCAAGATGGAGCCGGCCATCACCCTGTCGGCCGTGAAGAAGGACAATGTGATGGTGTGGGCGCGCGGCCTCGTCGTCCGCGCCGTGCATGAGGGCGTCGGCCTCTCCCGCAGTTGGTTCGCCACGGCCGAGCGCATGGGCATCGAGATCCGCTATGGCAGCGCCGCCTGCGACCTGGTCGTGGACGACAGTGGCCGGGTCGCCGCCGTGAAGGTGCGTGAGGAGGATGGCATCAAGACGCTCACCGCGCGCTCGGTGGTGCTCGGCTGTGGCGGCTTCGAGGCCAATGTGCAGATGCGCACCCAGCATATCGGCCCGCTGGTGGGCGCCGCCAAGGTGCGCGGCACGCCGCACAACCAGGGCGACGGCCTGCGCATGGCGCTCGCCATCGGCGCCATGCCCTGGGGCCAGTGGAGCGGCTGCCATGCCACCCCCATCAGCGCCGACTGGGGCGATTTCGCGCCGCGCGAGATGACCGACCGCAGCAACCGCCTGTCCTACGTCTATGCGGTGATGCTGAACCGCAAAGGTCGGCGCTTCGTCGACGAGGGCGAGGATGGCGCGCTGTTCACCTACGCCAAGTTCGGCCGCGCCATCCTCGCCGAGCCCGGCGCCAAGGCCTACCAGATCTTCGACAGCAAGGTGGTCCACCTGCTGGAGCCGCGCTACGAGACCAGCGATCCCATCAAGGCCGACACCATCGAGGCGCTGATCGCCCAGCTCGACATCGAGGACAAGGCGCAGGCGGTGCGCACCATCGCGGAGTTCAACGCGCACGCCCGAAACGCCGACGAGGGCTTCGACCCGACGAAGAAGGACGGCCTCTCCACCCGCGGCCTTGCGTTGGAGAAGACCAACTGGGGCCTGAAGCTCGACAAGCCCCCCTACTATGCCTACAGCGCCACCGGCGGCATCACCTTCACCTTCGGCGGGCTCAAGGTGAGCGAGGAGGCCGAAGTGATCGGCACCGACTGGCGCCCCATCCCTGGCCTCTATTGCTGTGGCGAGATGGTCGGCGGCCTCTATTACGACAATTACCCCGCCGGCACCGGCCTCGTCTCCGGCGCCACCTTCGGCCGCATCGCCGGTCGCAACGCGGCCACGCGGAACTGACCGGCGGAGGACCGAACATGACCGATCCATTGCCTGATGTGGCTTCCCGGCTGGCGGAGCGCATCTGCGCCTTCAGCCCGAAGCACCTCACGCCGCGAGCCGCGGCCAACGCCCGGGCGCTCATCCTCGACACGGTTGGCGCGACACTGGCGGGCGCGCGCGCGCCCGCCTTCCAGCTGATGTTGGAAACCCCTGGCTTTGCTGCCGCTTCCGGCGATGCCCTGGTGTTCGGCACCAATGTGCATACCAGCGCCCAGGACGCGGCGCAGGCCAATGCCGTCGCCGGCGCCCTCAAGGGCGCGGGACCCCTCGTCGCCGAGATTTTCGCCCTCGGGCAGGAGCGGAAAGTCGCCGGCGACGTGGTCGTCGCCGCGTTCGCTATAGGCTGGGATCTGCTGCAGCATCCGGCAGGGGACGCGGCCATCGCGCCGGTGCTTGCCAGCGCGGCGGCTGCGGGACGGGTGATCGGCCTCGATGCCCCGCGCATGGCCTTTGCCTTGCGCATCGCCGCCGGCTTCGGCGGCGCGGCCACGGCGAGCCCGCTCGCGCGCGGCGCCATCGCCCGCAACGGCGTCAGCGCCGCCCTGCTGGCCGAACGGGGATATGACCCCGGGGAGAGCCCGGCGGTCACATCGCAAGCCCTGGCGGACACTGCTCCGCTCGCCATCGAAGGCGTTGAGCCGCGCGATGGCGACCCATGGGAGGCCTTCGAGGCCAACGTCGAGCAGATCCTGCCGCGGGACCGCGTGGCTCCGCTGTTCGAGACCCTCGACACGCTCGACAAAGTGAAGAGCATGGGCCTCGTCGCCCGCCTGCTGGAGGCCGGCACACAGGCCCGCCCCGACGCCGCCAACGTGGTCTTCGCCGCCCGGGGCACGCACGAGCAGCAGGAGACCACCTGGGTCCCCTGAGCATCGCTTTTCAGACGCCCGAGCCTCACAGGAGGCTCGGGCACCCTGGAAATGTTCCGTCGTTCCAAGGGCATCAGCCTTGAGCGACACCTTATTTGGGGATGGAAGCCCTACCCTGCCCGCTTTCGCACCATTGCATGGGGCTCGGGCGGCGTTGGGCGGGGCACGCATCATGCCGAGTCCGCGCTGCATCCCTGCCAGATGCAGCGCTGTCGCGCCGCCCGGCTCACCGGCCGTGTCCGTCTGCAAGCGCGCGACTGCTCTGCCAGGACTCGAGCCGCCCCGCCCCTGTCCGCACCGTCACGAACAAGGCGGCAGCTGGGTTTGACAGGGCATATCGATTGTGCATTATGCATTTGAAACATTGATCGAGTTCGATCTCCGGAAGGTTGGCGACGCTGACCCACGGTAGGTCGGCGGAACAATTCCCGTGACAATTGGCTCCAAGGCGCTGAATGACGGCGATGCCGGCTCCGGCGCCTGGCGACGAGGGAATCGAAGCACGAATCCGCGTAATCAAATAATGCATTATGCATGATTTTCCCTGTCCGTTTCAAACGCAAGCAAGCCCTGCAAGACATCATCTGGAGAAAGCCATGAGTGAAGTGCTGGAAAAGGAAGACGTCGGACACGCCCCGGCGGAGGCCAAGATCACCGACGAGGGCGTCGCCGAAGCGCGCAGCATGATCGGGCTGCAGCTGCGTCCCGAGGGGCCCTACCTGCAGGACGCCTCCATCGACACCATCCGCAATTTCTGCAACGGCATCGGCGATCTCAACCCGCTGTTTCGTGACGCCGAGCACGGGCGCCAGAGCCGGCAGGGCACCGTGGTAGCCCATCCCATGTTCCCCATGGCCTTCGGCTGGGTCGGGCGCACCCGCTGGGGCCTGTCCGGGGTGCACGGCTTCTATGCCGGCAACGACTGGGAGCTGTTCCGCCACATCCGCCCCGGCGACCGCATCACGGCGATCGAGCGCGTGGTTGGCGTCGAGGACAAGCAGAGCAAGTTCTCCGGGCGCCTCGTGCTGCAATATGTGGAGGCGACCTATGCCAACCAGCGCGGCGAGATCGTCGCCCGCGCGCTCGGCACATGCACGCGCCATGAACGCAAGGCGGCCCGCGACGCCGGCAAGTACAAGGACATCAAGACCCACGAATACACGCCCGACGAATACGCGGCCCTCGACGAGGCGATCCTGCGCGAAGAGGAGAACATCCGCGGTACCAACGTGCGCTACTGGGAGGACGTGAAGGAAGGCGAGAGCCTGCCGCCCATCGTCCGTGGTCCGCTCTCGCTCATGGACACCATGGGCTTCCTGGTCGGCTGCGGCCGCGGCCACACCCACGGCATCGTGCTGAAGGCGGCGGTGAAGCACCCGGGCCACTTCTTCCGCAATCCCGAAGCCGGCGGCGGCATCGAATATACCGGCATTGGACACCATCGCGAATCCGTGGCGAAAGAAGTCGGCGTGCCGGGGACCTACGATTACGGTCCGCAGCGGTCGGCCTGGATGGCGAGCCTCGTCACCAACTGGATGGGCGATGCCGCCTTCCTGAAGCGGGTCCGCACCGAGATGCGCCGCTTCAACACCATGGGCGATTCCACCTGGTGCAAGGGCAAGGTCTCGCGCAAGTACATCAAGGACGGCTACGCCCTCGTCGATCTCGAAATCTGGGGCGAGAACCAGCGCGGTGAGATCACCACGCCCGGCCTCGCGACGGTCGCGCTGCCTTCGAGGGACGTGAACAACCGCGTCTTCTTCGATGGCGCCGGCATCGACCTCGACCTGCCCGTCGTGCGCTGACGGAGCCTGAGATGAAGAGCGCCGCGCCACTTGCCGGGCTCCGCATCGTCGAACTCTCGAGCGGCGTGGGGGCGGCCTATGCGGGCCGCCTCCTGGCCACCCTCGGGGCCGAGACGGTGCTGGTGGAGCCGCCGTCCGGCCACCCGCTCCGCCGGGAGCCTCCGTTCCTGCCCGGAACGCAGGAGGTGAGTGCGCTCTTCAGCTATCTCTCCGCCGGCAAACGCAGCGTCGTGTGCGACGTCGCCGCGCCCGCCGGCCGGGCCGATATCGAACACTTGCTGGAGGCCGCGGACGTGTTCGTCTGCGACCTTCCGATTGCAGCGCGCAAAGGGCTCGCCCTCGACGAGGCGGCGGTTCGTTCCCGCCACCCGTCATTGATCTTCGTCTCCGTCCTGCCGTTCGGAGCCGAAGGCGGGAAGGCCGGCTGGGCCGGCGAGGAAGTCACGCTCATTCATGCCTCCGGCGAAGGCTTCCTGCTGCCCAACGGCCTCTCAGCCGAGATGTTTCCGGATCGCCCGCCCCTCAAGATCCATGGCCATTTTGCCGAGATGCAGGGCGGCATCGTCGCGGCCATGGGCGCGCTGGCCGCGCTGGTCTCGCAAAAAAGCGGGAGGCCGCACGTTCTCGGCGAGGGGGTGGATGTCTCGGTGCAGGATGCGGCGCTGGCGGTGGGCGCGTTTGCCATCCAGCGCCTCGGCGACGGCTCCCTGGAGCATCGGGTGACGCGCTCGTTCAAATACGGCGGCGTGCTCGAATGTGCCGACGGATATCTCCAGCTGCTCACGCTGGAAGATCGCCAATGGCAGGGCCTCATCGAACTGATGGGGTCCCCGGAATGGGCGCTTGAGCCGGCGCTGGCCGATCCGCTGGAGCGCGGCCGCCGCGGCAGCGAGATCAATGCGAAGATCCGCGCGTGGGCCAAGGGCGAGCGCACCGCGGACCTCGTGGCCCGCGCCCAGCGCCTCGGCGTTCCGATGGCCAAATATGCCAGCCCCGCCGACGTGCTCGCCGGAGCGCACGAGCAGGCGCGCGGCCTGTTCCAGCCGGTGGACATCCCCGGGCTGGGTGCCCGTCCCGTGCTGGTGGCCCCTTTCCATATTTCGGGCGCGCCGCTGACGCTCGCGGGTGGCGTGCCGCAGCTCGGCGCGGACCAGCATCTCATTTCTCCCCGCCGCGCCGAGGATCGACCGGCAGTGCATGTTGCGGAGGCCCAATGAAACCGCTTGAGGGATTGCGGATCGCGGATTTCACCGTCCATGCAGCGGGTCCATTCTGCACCCACATGCTGTCCCAGCTGGGCGCGGAATGCATCAAGGTGGAAAGCGCGCTCCGCCCCGACATCTTCCGCAAGCCGCATCCCGTTTACGGCCGCATGGGCCCGGCGAGCTTCGATCAGGTGGCCTCCAACAAGCTGTCGGTGCGCATCAATCTGAAGGATCCGCGTGGCGTCGACCTGGCGAAGCGCCTCGTCGGGATCAGCGACATGGCCTGCGAGAGCTTCCGGCCCGGCGTGATGGACCGCCTCGGCCTCGGCTACGCCGCACTGAAGGCGGTGAAGCCGGATCTGGTGATGGTGTCGGTCTCCTCCTCGGGCCAGAGCGGGCCGGACGCGCATTTTGCGGGCTATGCGCCGCTGTTCGGGGCCTGGGGATCGCTCGGCTTCCTGACGGGCTATGCCGACGGTCCGCCGGTGGAAATGCGCCATGTGATGGACCACAGCGTGGGCATGACCGCCGCCATGGCCGCGCTCGCCGCGGTCTACCGGCTGCGCGCGACCGGCGAAGGCGGCCATGTGGATGTGAGCGCGCGCGAAGTCGCTTCGGCACTGGCCGGCGAAGCGCTGCTGCTGGCGGCCGCGGGCGGCATGCCGCAGCGCATGGGCAATGCCCATGCCCGCATGGCGCCGCATGGCGTCTATCCCACCCGCGAGGCCGACCGCTGGATTGCCATCGCGGTGGGTTCCCAGGCGGCCTGGCGGGGGTTGACCGAGGTCATCGGATGGCCCGAGCTGGAGGCGGACCCCCGCTTCCGCACCGAAGCCCTGCGTCACCGCCATCGCGAGGCGCTCGATGCCAAGATTGAGGCCTGGACCCGCACCGTGGAGGCGGTGGACGCCTCGGAGCGGCTGCAGAGGGCGGGCGTCGCCGCGCACCTGTCGTGCAACACGCGCGACATCGTGGAGGACCCCCACCTGCGCGCCCGCGGCATGGTCATCGACGTGGACGACAGCGACGGCCAGAACCGCGCCGCCCTTTCCGTGCCGGTGCGCTTCAGCGAGGCGCAGACCGGTCTCGACCGGGGCACGCCGCGCCTCGGCGAGGACGAGGACTACGTGTTCGGAGACCTTCTGGGCATCGGCGCAGCGGAACGGGCCGAACTCACCGACGCCCGCATCATCTACTGAAATCGGATAGGCCGAACATGACTGAGACCGCGACAGCCGCACGCCCCGCCGACTGGCAGGACTGGGTGGGCCGGCAGGAAACACTGTTTGAACGCATCCACCCCGAGCGGGTCGCGGCGCTGGCTGCGACCCTGGACCTCGAGGACCATCCGGTGGCGGGAGATCCGCTGCCGCCGGGCTGGCACTGGATGTTCTTCAATCCCTTTGTTGCACGACGCGGGCTTGGCACGGACGGCCACCCCAAGCGGGGCGGCTTTCTCCCGCCGGTCCCGCTGCCGCGGCGGATGTGGGCCGGGGGCCGCATTGCCTATCCGGGAAAGCTGCGGGTCGGCGTCGAAGCCATGCGCACCAGCACCATCCGCAAGGTGGAAGCCAAATCCGGCCGGGCCGGGCACCTCGTGTTCGTGACCGTGTCCCACGCCATATCCTGCGATGGCCGGGTCTGCGTGGAGGAAGAGCAGGACATCGTCTATCGCGAAGCCTCCGTTCCCGGCGCGCCGCCCCCGGCGAAGACTCCGGCGCCCGAGGGCGCGGAGTGGCACGAGACGGTGGTGCCCGACACGACGCTGCTGTTCCGCTATTCCGCCCTCACGTCCAACGGTCATCGCATCCATTACGACCAGGCCTACGCACGCAACGAGGAGCATTATCCCGACCTCGTCGTCCACGGCCCTTTGACCGCCACCCTGCTGCAGAATTTCGCCAGCGACATCCGCCCCGACGCGAACCTTGCGCAGTTCGAATTCCGCGGCGTGCACCCCTTGTTCGTCTCAGGTGCCTTCACGCTGGAGGCGCGGGTGCCGGAGTGCGACGCCGATACGCTCGACATCTGGGCAAAGGGCCCGTCCGGGGAATTGGCCATGCGCGCGGCAGCGCGGTTCGAGAGATAGCGAAGATCGGTCGGGCAGAAGCGGGCCAGTAGAGCCCGCGGCCAACACGAGAGCCGGCCGAACTCAGTTCGCCGGCCACAAGGGAGAAAGCCAGCATGGGGCACGCCCTCAATGCCGTGAGAGGCGCCGATGCGGTGCCGCGGCCGGAACGCGTCGCCGCCGCGCTCAAGAGCGTCGGCAAGGTCTTCACCACGCGCACGGGCAGCGTGGAGGTGCTGCGCGACTTCAATCTCGAAGTGCGCGACGGCGAGTTCCTCGCCATCGTCGGCCCGAGCGGCAGCGGCAAGTCTACCGTCCTGAACCTCCTCGCCGGGCTGGAAGCCCCGACCGCGGGAGCCGTCTTCTGCCACGGCAAGCCCATAACGGGCGTCAATGCGGAGATCGGCTATCTGACCCAGCACGACAGCCTTCTGCCCTGGCTGACCGTCGCCGAAAACATCGCTGTGCCGCTCGATATCAAGGGCGTGGAGAAGGCCGTGCGCGACCGGAACGTCGCCGACATAATCGCCAACGTGGGCCTGACGGGCTTCGAGGACCACCACCCCAGCCAGTTGTCCGGCGGCATGCGCAAGCGCGCCATGCTCGCACGCACGCTGATCTATGACCCGCCGACCATCATGATGGACGAGCCGTTCGGACCGCTCGATGCCCAGCTGAAGCTGGTTCTCCAGGCCGATCTGCTGCGCCTTTGGAGCGCAACGGGGAAGACGGTCGTCTTCGTCACCCACGACATCGTCGAGGCCATCACGCTGGCGGACCGGGTGATCGTCCTGTCGCGCCGGCCGTCGCGCATCAAGCTCGACGAGGTGATCGGCATCGGCCGCCCGCGCGACGTCCACGAGGCGCGTTTCGCGAACGGCTTCGAGGACCACTACCGGCGCCTGTGGGCAGCCATCGAGATCGACGGCGCGGGAGGACGGCCATGACAATGCGTGAAGCCATCAAGGCCGAGATCGCGCCGCGCGAAAAGAAGGCGTTCGATCCGGTGTGGATCTATCGGCTCCTGTTCCTCGCCGGCTTTCTCGGTGCGTGGCAGATGGCCTCCGGGCCGCTGCTCGATCCGTTCTGGGTGAGCAGCCCTTCGGCCATCGGGGCGACGCTTTACGACTGGCTGAAAACCGGGACCCTTCAATATCACCTGATGATTACTTTCAAGGAGACAATCACCGGCTTCGTCATCGGTGCGACGGCCGGCGTTCTGCTGGCCCTTCTCGTCGGGAGCAGCGATGTCCTGCGCCGCACGGTCGATCCGTTCGTGACGGCGGTCTACGGCGTGCCGAAGGTGGCCCTGGCGCCGCTCTTCATCATGTGGTTCGGCATCGGACTGGCGCCGAAGATCGTGCTCGCGGCGGTGAGCGTCTACTTTCTCGTCTTCTTCAGCACCATCAGCGGCATCGGGCAGGTGGATCGCAAGATGGTGGACGCCCTGCGCATCATGGGCGCCGGCCCGTTCACCATCCAGCGCCGCGTCGTGTTCCCCTCGGCTCTGCCGTGGGTGTTCACGGGCCTCAAGCTCGGCCTGCCCTACGGCTTCGTCGGCGCCGTGGCGGCCGAGATGATGGCCTCCAACGCCGGCATCGGCTTCCTCACGCAGAATGCCGCCGGCCAGCTCGACACGGCCGGGGTGTTCGCGGCTCTCTTCGCCCTGATGTGCGTCACCGCCGCCCTCAACGAAGGGCTGGGCCGGCTCGAGCGCTGGATTTTCCGCTGGCGCTGAGGCGCTGGCGGATCGCGCGAACAGACACGAACAAGAACCGGGAGAGAAGCATGTTCTCAAGACGCCAATTGCTCGTCCGATCCGCGCAGGTCGCGGCGGCCGCGGTCGTGTCCCCCGCCGTCCTGCGCAGCGGCTCCGCACGCGCCGCAGGGACCCCCATCAGCATCGGCATCGGGGGCTTCACCTTCGCCTATCTTCCCCTGCTGACGGCCAAGGCGGCAGGCTTCCTGGAGGCGCAGGGCCTCGATGCAACGCTCATCAACGCCAACGGAGGCACCAACGCGCTTGCGGCAACGCTGGGCGGCAGCGTGGATGTGTGCGGCCTCGTGATGAGCGACATCATCCTCGCGGCCGCCAAGGGCCAGAAGATCCAGGCCTTCGCGCCGCTCATGTCGCAATATGCCAGCGATGCGGTCATCTCGGTGGCCGCGGCCAAGAAGGCCGGCATCACGCCCGGCATGCCGCTCAAGGAGAAGATGGCACGGCTCAAGGGCATGGCCCTCGCCATCTCGGGGCGCGGCAGCGGTACGGACAAGCTGTGGCGCTATCTCGTCGCCCTCGGCGGGCTCGATCCCGACAAGGACGTGACGCTGACCGTGGTGAAGCTGGACCAGATGTATCCGGCGCTGAAATCGGGCCAGATCGACGGCTTCAACACCACGGCGCCCGCCAACAACCGGGCCGTGGACGATGGCATCGCCGTATGGGTGGCGCGCCCCTCCCAGGGCGAAGTGCCTGGTCTCAACGACTTCCTCTACACCGTCCTCGCCGCCAAGCCGGACGTGCTCGCGGCGAAGGGCGATGTCATCGGCCGACTTGTCGCCGGCCTGACCAAGGGCGCCGAACTGGTGCGATCGAACCCCGCCGAGGCGGGGAAGCTGCTGCACGGCGCCTTCTTCGCCCAGACCGACGCGGCGCTGGTCGCGGCAACGGTGGCCGACCAGAAGGCGACCGTCGCGGTGCCGCCGACGCTGACGGACGCCCAGTTCGTGCAGAACCGGGATTTCATGCTGCGGTTCGGCGATGCCGTGAAGGAGGTGACCTTCGGCGACGTGATGCAGCCGCGCTGGATGAAGAGCTGAGCCGGCGGACCGAGGGGCGCCGCACCGGCGCCCCTGGTGTTCAGGCGAAGGTCTCGGCAGCGCTGTCCCGGATGGCCGCGAACCGGGCGACGCACTTCAGGGCGCTCTCGTGCTCGTCGGTGGTGGCACCGGCGCAGCAGTCCTCCAGCACGATGCACTCATAGTCCCGGTCGTGGCCCTCGCGGGCACCGGTGTGGACCACGCCATTGGTGGAGACGCCGGCGAGATACAGGCGCTCGATGCCGCGGGCGCGCAGTGCCGGCTCCAGCGCCGTGCCGTAGAAGGGGCTGACGCGATGCTTCACGAAATCGAAGTCCTCGGGGGCCGGAGCGACCGCCGCGTGGACTTCCGTGCCCCAGGTGCCGAGCTTGAACAGGCCGTTGTCACGGGCACGGGAGAAGACGGGAGAGTTGGGCGGGCAGTCGCGATAGTCCGGCGCGAAGCCGACGCGCACATAGCCGATGAGCACCCCCGCGGCGCGGGCCTTGTCGATGGCGGCGCGGGTGCGGCCCAGCACGTCGCGTTCCGCCATCAGCGGCACATAGGTCTTGGCACCGGCCCCGTCAGCGTGGACGAGATCGTTGACCATATCCATGACCAGCAGCATCGAGGGTTTCATAAGGGTCCGTTTCCCGCTTCGGCCCTAGGAGGCGGGGGCCGTGGCCGCCTCGCGCGTCTCCACGCTCGCGCGGAACTCATTCCAACCGGACTCGATGTGGCGACGCATGGTCAGCATCGCGCTTGCGGCATCGCCTTCGATGAAGTTGCGCAGCAACTCGGCATGCTCTTCAGCTGCGCGGCTGGCGCGACCCTCGACGCGGTTGATGACATCGAACGGGTAGCGTGCCCACAGCACCTGCACGAAATGCAGCGTCTGCGGCAGGTTGGCAAAATCGTAGATGCGCCGGTGGAAGCGGTAGTTGACGCCGCGGGCGAGCTTGCTGTCGCCCGCCTTTGCCGCCTCCTCGAACTGGTCGGCGAGGTCCTTCAGCTCGGCGATGTTGGCAGCCGTCAGGTTCCGCGTGGTGCTTTCCACCAGCTGGGTCTCCAGCATGATGCGGAGCTTGAGGATTTCGGTGGAGGTGCCGATGTCGAACGGCACCACCGTCGCGCCGCGATAGGAATCGCTGGCGATGTAGCCTTCCGCCTCCAGCAGCTTCAGCGCCTCCCGCACCGGCGTGATGGAGATCTTGAGCTGCTGCGCGATCTCCTGCTGCTTCAGGCGCGTCCCGCGCGGCAGGCGTCCGGAGATGATGCCTTCGCGCAGATAATCGGCGACCTGCTCTTCTTTGGTTCGATATTCCATGGTGCCGTCGCGACCGTCCATTGATGGCGGCGGCGGCGCGGGAGAACCGGCCCCCCAGGCCGCGCCTTCTTCGCACGTAACATATGGTTGCGGAACGGGGAAGCGGCGCATAGGATGCATGATGCATTATATGAAGGCGATTGCAATGCCCGTTTCGCGCTCTTTTCTCTTCGTCCCCGGCGACCGCGCCGACCGCTTCGACAAGGCGGCGGCGGCCGGGGCCCATGACGTGATCCTAGATCTGGAAGACGCCGTACATCCGGACGCAAAGGAGGCAGCCCGGACGAAGATCGCCGGCTGGACAGGGCGCACCGCGGCCCGGGTCCGGATCAACGGACTGGAGACGCCCTGGTTCGACGAGGACATCGGATTCGCGCGCCGGGAAGGACTGCGCAAGCTGATGATTCCAAAGGCCGAACCGCACGTGGTTCGCAGGGTGCGCGCTGCCCTGGGCGACGACGTGGACATCGTCGCGTTGATCGAGACCGTCGCCGGCCTGCTCGGGCTGCGGGACTTGTGCGCCGAACGCGGACGCCTGCGCCTCGCCTTCGGGAATCTGGATTTCTCGCTGGACGCCGGGATCACAGAGACCGAGCGCGAGCTCGATCCGGTGCGGCTGCAACTGGCTCTGGAGTCGCGACATGCCGGCCTGCCGGCCCCCATCGACGGTGTGTTTACCGGCCTTTCGGACACAATGGGTCTTGCCGCTCAGGTGAAGCGTGCCAAAGCGCTCGGCCTCGGCGGAAAGCTGTGCATTCACCCGTCCCAGGTGGCGGTGGTCAATGCCGGGTGGCAGCCGGCCCCGGAAGAATTGGACTGGGCTCGCCGGGTGATCGGCGCCGTGGAGGCGGGGGGCGCCGGCGTGATCTCCCTCGACGGCAAGATGGTCGATCGCCCGGTCGTCGAGCGGGCACGGGAGATTCTCGGGGCGAGCGCGGCGGAATAATAATGCATCATGCACATTATGTTTGACGCTGTGGGCGCCGGCCTCTAAAACGGACCCAACAAGGCAAAAAGCCGATGACCTGGTGGAGGAACGCCAAGATGGATGGACGCAAACCCGATCATGCGCCTGTCGCGCACCCAGAGGTCGACAGGCGGAAGCTCCTGAAGCTCATGGGAGCCGCGGCAGCCGGCGCCGCGCTCGCGCCAGGCCTCGCGCCAAGCCTCGCCTTTGCCCAGTCGGTGGGCGTCGATGCCGCGGCCAAGACCGTCAGCATCGGCGGCTTCACGCCCATCACCGGTCCGGTGCCTTTCTACGCCATCCTCACCCATGCGGCGGACGCCTATTTCAAGGACGTCAACGAGAAGGGCGGCATCCGCGGCTGGAAGGTGAAATACACCACCCTCGACGACGGCTACGACCCGGCCCGCAGCGTCGCGGTGACACGCCGCCTCGTGGAGGAAGAGAAGATCTTCGCCCTCGTGGCCTCCGTGGGCACGGCCACCAACGTCGCCGTCATTCCCTATGCCAAGGAGGTTGGGCTCGCGATGCTCGGCCCCATCGGCGGCGCCAGCGCCTTCTTCGCAGAGCCGAACATCTTCCCGCTCCTGCCCGATTACGGATGGTCCGCCGCATCCAATGCTGAATATGCGCTGAAGACGCTGAAGCAGGACAAGATCGCGCTGCTCTGGGAAAACGATGAACTCGGCCGCTCGGCGAAGCGCGGCTTCGATCTCTACATGGAGCAGGAGAAGGTCGCGCCGGCCGAGAGCGTGTCCTTCGAGGTGAAGACCACCGACTTTACCCCGCACATCCGCCGGGTGGCCAATTCGGGCGCCCAGGCGGCCATCCTGTTTGGCTCCAACGCGAACCTTGCCGGCGCCCTGAAGGCAGCCGACCGTCAGGGCGTGAAGCTGAACTGGTTCGCGCCCTTCTTCACCGCCGATCCCTCCACCTACAAGCTCGCCGGCGACCTTCTGGACGGCACCTACTTCTCGTCCTGGCTGCTGCCGGTGACGAGCGAGGAGCCCGAGGTGAAGGCCTATCGCGAGGCCATCGGCAAGTATTATCCGAATGACCCGGTGGGCGTGTTCGGCCTCAATGGCTGGAGCAATGCGGCGCTGTTCGGTGCCATCTTCGGTGCACTCATCGACAGCGGCAAACCGGTCACCCGCGAGAACCTGATCGCCGCCGGCAACACCCTCACGGATGCCTCCGTCGGCGGCGCACGCAAGGTGACCTTCAAGCCGGGCGATCATCGCGGCACGCGCCAGGAGGCGATCCTGCAGGCCAAGGGCGGCGCCTTCACCATGGTGCGCGGCTTTGCGCCCTATCCCGCCGTGGCGTTCGACGCGAAGCCGGCCTGAGGCGGGCCCTTTTCCGCGTTCCGTGCCGCGGTCCTGAGGACTGCGACACGTTGTTTTCAGCGTCTACAGGATTCAAAGATGGCAGGATCTCCTCTCAGTGGGCCGCCGCGTCTTGACGGTCAGGTTGCGTTTGTTACCGGAGCGGCGGGCGGCATCGGCCGCGCCGTGGTCGAAGCGTTCTGCGCCGCCGGTGCGCAGGTGGTCGCCACCGACATCGCGGAGGATGGCGGCAGCTTCCCGGAGGGCACGGTCTACCGCCGCTGCGACGTCACCTCTCGCACCGATACCGAGAGCCTGATCGACGGAGTGCTGGCCGAGCGCGGCGCCATCGACATCCTGGTGCTGTGCGCGGGCACCATCTCCAACAAGCCCCTGCCGGAATCGACCGACGAGGAATGGCGCGCCATCTTCGACGTGAACGTGATGGGCGTGGTCAATCCGGTGCGCAAGCTCTACCCGGTCATGGCCGAGCGCGGCTATGGCAAGATGGTGGCGCTGGGCTCCATCGCGGCCAAGATCGGCGGCGTCGCCTCAGGCCCCTCCTATGTGGCGGCGAAGTCCGCCGTCCATGGCCTCATGAAGTGGGTGGCCAAGGCCGGCGCGCCCAAGGGCGTGTTCGCCAACATCATCGCCCCCGGCCCGGTGGAGACGCCCATGTGGGCCAACGTGACCGGCAAGGCCCCGCCGGCCGCCAACGGCAACGTGCCGCTCGGCCGCTTCGGCACGCCCGAGGACATCGCCCAGAGCATTCTCTTCCTCTCGTCGCCCGCGTCGAACTGGATCACCGGAACGGTCCTCGACGTGAACGGCGGCATGTTGATGGACTGATCCGATGAGCAGCACCCTCACCAGCAGTCCCCCCACGCTCGGCTTCATCGGCCTTGGCGTCATGGGCGGTCCCATGTGCCGCAATATGGCGACCAAGCATGCCGGACGCCTGCTGGCCTTCGATCTCGATCCCGCGGCAGTCGCCGCCGTCGCCGAGGCCGGGGCGGAGCCTGCCTCTTCCGTGGAAGACATTGCCCGGCAGGCGGATGTGATTTTCCTCTCCCTGCCCGGCGACAAGCAGGTGGAGGCGCTCGCCGGCGCCGGCAGTCCCATCGCGGAGAATGCCCGCGCGGGTGCGATCGTGGTGGACCTCTCCACCACCTCCGTTCCGCTGGCGCGCAAAGTGGGCGCCCTACTGGCCGAGCGCGGCATCTCGTTCGCGGACGCCCCCGTCGCCCGCACCCGCGAGGCGGCGCAGCGCGGGGAACTCAGCATCATGGTTGGGGCAGACGACACGGCGTTCGCCCGCATCAAGCCGCTGCTCGACTTCATCGGCTCCGACGTGACCCATTGCGGCGGCGTCGGCACCGGGCAGGTGGTGAAGCTCGTCAACAACACGCTGGTGTTCGAGCACGTGGTGGCGCTCGCCGAGATGATGGTGGTGGGCGAGCGGGCAGGCGTGAAGCCTGCGACGCTGCTGGAGGCCGTCTCCAAGGGGTCCGGCGACAGCTTCGTGCTGCGCAACCACGGCATGAAGGCCATGCTGCCGCGGGCTTTCCCCGAGAAGGCCTTTCCGCCTGAGTACGTGCTGAAGGACCTCTCCTACATGCTGGCCCTCGCCACCGAGCACGGGCTCGCGCCGAAGGTGACGGACGTCGCCCGGCGCTATTACGAGGCGGCCTGCGCGGGCGGCGTCTCGGGCCGCTACTTCCCCGGCGTGATCGAGATCATCGAGAAGGACGGCGCGGCGCCGGCCGGCCCATGAGCTTCCTCTCCGGCTTCTGGGCGGACCTCTCCCCGCTGGTCTGGTCGGGCCTCGTCTCCGGGTGCCTCTACGGCCTCGGGGCCCTCGGCCTTGTCATGATCTACAAGAGTTCGCGCGTGGTGAACTTCGCCCACGGCAACCTCGCGGGCCTCGCCGCCTTCCTGGTCTACGGCTTCTCCAGCGGCACGCTGCTCAGCCTGTCCTGGGGCAATGCGGTGCTGCTCTCCATCGCGCTCGTGGCGGTCATTGCGACGCTCAGCTACGTGCTGGTGGCGCCCATCGTGTTCAAGTCGGACCTCGCCTCGACCATCGCGACACTGGGCATCGGGCTGATGCTGCAGGGGCTCATCCAGCTCCTGTTCGGCGCCGAGATCGTCAATCTCGACCTGCCCATCCCGCGCTTCGGCTTCACGCTGCTCGGCGTGCGCATCTCCTCCTACGACCTCACCGTGCTGGCGGTGACGCTCGCGATCATCGCCGGACTGTTCTTCGTCATCGAGCGCACCCGGCTCGGCATCGCCTTCCGCGCCGCATCCACCAATCCGTTCGCGGCGCGGGTGTGCGGGCTGAACCTGCGCTCGGTGCATCTGTTCGCCTGGCTGTCGAGCGCGGTGCTGGGGCTGGTGGGGGCGCTGCTCATCGTGCCCACGACCTTCCTCTCCTCCACCACCGTGCCCTCCTTCATGCTGCAGGCCTTCACCGCAGCGGTCGTGGGCGGGTTCAACAGCCTGCCCGGGGCAGCGCTCGGCGGCATCCTCGTTGGCATCGCCATGAACCTCTTCTCATTCTACGTCTCGCCCGAATTCATGAACACCTTCCTGCTCGCGGTCATCATGCTGACGCTGAACTTCTTCCCGGGCGGGCTGCTCGAACGCGGGGGGGTCGGCAGCCGTGTCTGATCTCGCCCACGCAACCAAACCCCTGTCCGGCGGAAAGACGTCGCCCGTGGATCTCACCCGGCTCGGCACGGCGGCTCTTTTCGGCCTGCTGCTCCTGCTGCCGTTCGCGGCCGGCAGCTTCCTCACCTATACATTCGCCCTGTGCTTCGCGAATGGCCTCGGCGTCCTCGCCGTTAGCGTGCTGGTGCGCTATGGCGGCGAGGTTTCCATCGGCCACAGCTTCTTCGTGGCGCTGGGGGCCTATTCTGTGGCCATCATGGAGAAGCAGCTCGGCCTCTCCCTGCTGTTCAGCCTTCCGGTGGCGGTGGTGCTCGGGCTCGTCGGCGGCGTCGTCTTCGCCTTCCCCTCGCGCCGGCTCTCCGGCATCTACCTTGCCGTCTCGACCATGGCGCTCGCGCTCGCCTTGCCTGAGTTCCTGGTGCATTCGGAGAAGATCACCGGCGGGTTCGAGGGGCTCTATGTGGGGCTCGACCTCATCCCCGAAGCCTCCAAGCAGGTGCAGCGCTACTACGTCGCCCTGATCGTGCTGGCGGCGGCCTGCTATGCGCTCGCCCGGCTGCGCCGTTCGCGGCAGGGTCTGGCGCTGCTCATGTCGCGAGCCAATCCGCGGGCAGCGGAGGCGTTCGGCATTACCCGGAGCTGGGCCCGGGTCAGCGCGTTCGCGGTCAGCGCGGCGCTTGCCTCGCTTGCCGGCGCCATGCTGGCGTTCGCCAGCTCCACCGTCTCGCCCAACAGCTTCACCCTGTGGAGCTCCATCTTCCTGCTGGTGGGCTCGGTCGTGAGCCTCAACGGCATGAACCTGCCCGCGGCCGTGCTGGGCGGCGCCTTCCTCACCCTGATGCCCAATTATCTGGCCGGTGCCGGCGACTGGGTGCCCGTGCTCTACGGCGCGGCCCTGGTGGCGGTGACGCTCGCCGTCAACTGCACCGCCGACATCCGCCGCCTCCTCGCCAAGGGAGCGCGCAAATGAGACCTCCAAACGCGCTCACCGCCAGCGGCCTCAATCTCTCCTTTGGCGCCGTGCAGGTTCTGCACGATGTCAGCCTCGATCTGGCGCCCGGCCGCATCACCGGTCTTATCGGACCCAACGGGGCGGGCAAGACCAGCCTGTTCAACTGCCTCACGGGCCTCTACCAGCCCCAGCGCGGCAGCATATCTTTCGGCGACACGCCCCTCACCCGGCTGCCCCCCGCAGCCCGCGCCGGGCTCGGCATTTCCCGCTCGTTCCAGCACATGGCGCTGAGCCCGGACCTGACCGTGCTGGAAAACGTGATGGTCGGCCTCACCCTGAGCCGCACCGCCGGGTGGGCCAGCGCGCTCCTGCCTTTGCCATCCGCCCGCCGCGAACGAGCGGAGGCCGAGCGCAAGGCCATGGCCGCGCTCTCCGGCCTCGGCATCGAGGCTTCCGCGCACCTGCTGCCCGGGGAACTGCCGCCGGGCACCCTGCGCCTTGTGGAGATCGCCCGCGCCATGGCCGGCGAGCCGCGCGCGCTGCTGCTCGATGAGCCCGCCGCGGGCCTCAACGCGGTCGAGACCCGCGACCTCATGCGTGCGCTCCAGCGCCTGATCCATCCCGGCCTCGTGGTGGTGGTGGTCGAGCACGACATGGACCTCATCATGCAGCTGTGCGACCGCATCTACGTGCTCAGCTTCGGCCAGGTGATCGCCTGCGGCACGCCGGACGAGGTGCGGGCCGATCCCGAGGTGGTGCGCATCTATCTCGGAGATCCCGATGACTGACCTCATCGACGTGCGCCGTCTCGACGTGCGCTACGGCCGGACGCTAGCGGCCGAGCAGGTGGACCTCGCCGTGCCACAAGGCGGCGTCGTGGCATTGCTCGGCGCCAACGGCGCGGGCAAGTCGTCTATCCTCAAGGCCATCGCCGGCCTCGTAGAGAGCGAGGGCGCCATCGTCTTCGACGGCGAGGACATCACCCGCCTCTCCGACCGCGCCCGGGTCAAGCGTGGCATCGTCTACGTGCCGGAGGGGCGGGAGATCGTCACCGAACTGTCGGTGGACGAAAACCTCGCTCTGGGCGGCTTCCACCTCGACGGCCGCACCCGCGCGGCGCGCCGGGCCGTGATGCTCGACCTGTTCCCGGAGATCGCCAAGCATATCCGATCGCCGGCCTGGATCCTCTCCGGCGGCGAGCAGCAGATGCTGGCCATCGGTCGCGCCCTCATGAGCGGGCCGCGCCTCCTGTTGCTCGACGAGCCGTCGCTCGGTCTCGCCCCGCTGCTGATCCGCCGCGTGTTCGAGCGCCTGATGACAATCAAGGCCGAGACCGGCCTCTCGGTGCTGCTGGTGGAGCAGAGCCTGCGCATGACGCTGAAGGTCGCAGACACCGTCTGCTTCGTGCGCAGCGGCCAGATCGTCGGCGTCCGCAAGGCCTCGGATCTCGATGCCACCGCAAGCCGGGCCGAGGTGCTGGAGGCGTATCTCGGCGGCGGACCCGCCGAGCACGCGGCCATCTGAATCCCCGGCGCGGCCCGGATCCGAATGAGGACAGAAGCATGAGCGACCAGGACAGCGGCGCGGTCTACGAGATCTATGCGATCCGCTACGCCACCAATACCAGGCGCACCCGTGGCCTCAACTACATCAAGGACAGCCGCCCGGAAGAACCCCTCACCATGGATTTCTTCTCCTGGCTGATCGTGGGCGCGCGCGACGTCTTCGTCGTCGATACGGGCATGGCGGCGGAGAAGGCGGCCCTTAACGGACATGACTTCCTCGTCAGCCCCGTCGAGGTCATCCGCCGCCTCGGCGTCGATCCCGCGGCGGTGAAGACGGTCATCATGACCCACCTTCACTATGACCACACCGGAAATACCGATGCGTTCCCGCAGGCCCGTTTCCTCCTCCAGGCGGAAGAGATGGCATATGTGTGCGGTCCCTACATGGAGAAGCCGTGGTTCCGCCACGCCTACCATGTGGATGAGATCCAGAAGTTCCTCGGCTATCTCCACGCCGGGCGCCTCACCCTGCATGGCCGGGACCACACAGTGGCCGACGGCGTGTCGGTCCATTGGGTCGGCGGGCACTGCGCCGGCCAGGAGGTCGTCCGGGTCCGCACACGGCGCGGCACCGTCGTGCTCGCCTCCGATGCCATCCATTACTATGAAGAACTTGAACGCGGCATTCCTTTTGCCGTCGCGTTCAACATCGCCGACATGCTGAGCGCGCACGACCGGATCCGCGAGCTGGCCGGGTCCGAGGACCATATCATCGCCGCCCATGACCCCCGGGTCCTCGACCTCTACCCCGCCGCCAGCGAGGGATTGCGCGGGATGGCCGTGCGCGTGGACGTGGCGCCGGGGCGGGTGGCGCAGGTCGCATAGACAACTGCGCGCAGGACCACTCGGTGCGATGTGCTTCTTAAGTTGAGCGACGGGCGGCGACAGCAATCCGGCGAAACGATGGGTTGCGGCTGCCGGAAGGAGAGACGATGAGACGCGATATACTGGCCGGCAAGACGGTCCTGGAAATCGGCACCATGCTGGCCGCGCCGTTCGCGGCCCACATTCTCGCCCAGCTGGGCGCGGACGTCATCAAGCTGGAATCCCCTGCGGGCGATCCCACACGCAAGCTGGTGCGCGGCGGCCCGAGCGGCACCTACATCGCCTACAGCCGGGGCAAGAAGAGCCTGTGCGTGGATCTCGCCTCCCCCGGCGGCCGCGCGGTGATCGAACGCCTGCTACCGACCGTCGACATCGTGCTGCACAATCTCGCTCCAGGGTCCGCGCGCAAGCTCGGGATCACCTACGAGGCCTGCGCAAAGGCCAACCCGGACATGATCTATTGCCACATCCGGGGCTACAACGAGGGACCGCAAGGCGACGACCTTGCCTCCAATCCCATCGCTGAGGCCGCTACGGGCGTCATGGACCTGAACCGCGTCAACGGCCGCCCGAGCCGGCTCGGGCCCTCCTATCACGACCAGTTCGCCGGCTGCTACGCGGTGATCGGCATCCTGTCTGCGCTCTCCGCCCCCGCGGCGGGGCCGGACAGCCACAAGATCGAGGTGGGCCTCTACGAAAGCGGGCTGCACGTCGCGGCGCGGGACTATGCCGGCGTCCAGCTCAAGATGCACCTGACCGGCCGTCCCGATCCCGAACCCTCGGGCGAGTTTTCCATGCCGGGCTACGGCGCCTATGAGACCAAGGACGGGCGCTGGATCTATCTGGTGATGCTGACCGACCGGCACTGGGCCGACTTCTGGGGCGCCGTCGGCGCCGCGGTCGATCCCAGCCTCTCGACCTTGCGGGAGCGCAAGAAGCAGCGCGACGACGTGGAAGCCCTGGTGCGTTCGATGGTCAACAGCATGACCTATGAGGATCTCGCGGCGAAGCTTGGTGCTGCCCGGTTCGGATTTACCGAGGTGCTGCCGATGGATCGCGTCCTCGACGCGCCCCACGCCCGGCACGGCAGCAAGGTGTCCCACCTGACGTTCCAGGATTTCGGCTTCGATCTACCCGACCTGCCGTTCGAGGCTGCGCCCCAGGAAGGCGCGGAACTGCCGCCTCCCCTTCTTGGTGAGCACACGCGGCTGATCCTCCGCGATCTCGGCTTCAGCACGGAGGAATGCCAGCGGCTGCTCTCTGAAGGCGAAGCGGTCGAGCCCGAGCCGGGAGCGCCGGTGTGGGGCTCCATCAGGAGCAAGGCGTCGCCCGAAGTCGGCCAAACAGCCTGACCTCGCGTGTGATCAGCGTGAATTGCGCGGGGCCGCGAATGGCGTGCGGCCCCTTAAGTGCCCCGATCTTCAGCCTGCCGTGCCGCGTCGGGCGTTGCCTCTTTGGCTCAATGGGGCATGTTGCGAGACACCGAATGGGCTCGCGGCGGCTTTCACCACCGCTTCCCGGCCGAGACGGACGGAAAGGCGGACGATGATTGAGGTTCCGATGGAAGCGCCCGAACTGAGCACGGTCGCGCCCGGCATTCTCAGGGTAGAGGTTCCCCTCCCCTTCCCGCCGCACCAGGTCAACGCTTGGCTTCTATCGGGTGAGGACGGCTGGACACTGATCGATTCCGGTGTGGACGATGCGCGCACACGCGACATCTTCACACGCGTGCTCGCGGACCCGAGGCTCGGCGGGGCGCCTGTGATACGGCTCCTCGTGACTCACTTCCATCCCGATCATATCGGCCTCACCGGCTTCCTGCATGAAGTCACTGGCGCCGACCTCTCGATGAGCCGCATCGAATGGCTCCAGGCCAATATGATCTTGCGCGAGGATGAGGACGCGGGAACGGCAAGCCTGATCGCCCACTGCAGGCGGGCGGGCGCGCCCGACGCCTTCCTCAGCTTTCTGCCAGAGCGCGGCCTGCTCTACCCCAAATGGGTCGGCCCGCTGCCTCGGCGATACATGCGCCTCACGGCGGGTGACGTCCTGGCTATGGCGGACACCACATGGCAGGTGATGATTGGCGAAGGCCACGCGCCGGAGATGGTGTGCCTCTATTCGCAGGAGCGGGGCCTGCTGATCGCGGCGGACCAGATCCTCAGCCACATCTCTCCCCATATCGGCGTGCAGGCGTCCGACCCTCGGGCAGACAATCTGGCAGCGTTCCTGCGCTCGCTTGGCACGTTCGAGGCGTTGCCGGCGACGACGCATGTCCTGCCGTCTCACGGCACACCGTTCGACGGGCTCCACGAAAGGATCGCTGCACTGAAGTCGCACCACGCAGAACGCCTTGATCGGCTGAGGGCCTTCTGCACCGAACCGCGCAGCGCCATGGACACTCTCCAGGTGTTGTTCCGGCCCCTGCCCCTGGAGCAGGTCGGCTTCGGTCTCAGCGAAGCGCTGGCACACCTGCGCCATCTGGTCTTCAGAGGTGAGCTAATCGAGCGCGAGGCGGCGGGCGGCATTTGGACGTTCGTACGCGCCTGAGCGGCGTCGGACAGGAGCGTGCGCTTGGATCGGCGCAAGCCAACTGCCTGGTAGGGCCCAGCCGGGCGCCAAAAGCGGCCCCAGAACCGAAACGCTCGGCTTTGGGATCTGGCCTTCTTTTCGCGCGCGTTCCGTCATCGAATTAGCGGGACGGCGAGACCCAAGTGCAGGGCGCCTCCAGCGCAGCCGGCATCCAACATTCTTGGATCGGGTAGGAAGCTGCGGCGTTGTCGGCACCGACCCGTTCTTCAGCCTCTTGGGTGCCAGACTTCTGATGTCTTGCACGGTCAACGGAGACGCATCTCTTTGAACCGCCCCGAGTATTCTAGACGCCCTCGGGGGTCGCTTTGTGCTGCCGCCTCCGCGTCAAACCGGCGATCGAGCGTGCGTCGGCCGCCATGGATGGCTTGCCTCCATAGCGGCCGGGGCGCCGCCTGTAGCCGATCTGCGCCCGGATGCCGGCAAGCCGCGTCAGCCGCGCAACCCAGGCCCACCTGGGTCGGCTGGATCAACCATCGTCGGCTGTGCTGGAGCCCATCGGCAGCATCGCGCTGGCCGAAGCCGAGGAACCGGGAACCGCCTGCCAGCGGATCAGCGCCTCGCGCCCCGCCGGCGTCAGACCGTAGATGCCGCGATCCACACGGGCGAACCAGCCATAGACGTTGTCCAGCAGGATTTTTCCGGCATTGGGCGCAAACGCACGCAGATCGCGCGGGCGTTTGGGGGCTTCCGCCATGGCCAGCGCACAGGCGAGCGCCTGCTGTCGATAGGCGGTCATGATGGGTGTGCGAGAGCCTCCCCCCACCGCCGGATCACCCAGCCGGCGGCGGTGCTCCTCCACGAGCCGCGACCTGCGGCGCGGATCCTTGCGCGGCATGGGAGACAAGGGGCTGACGAGGACCGTTACCTCGCCCCCGGACGAGACTCCGAGCATTCCGAAGCCGAGACGCCGACACAGGTTGCGGAAGCGCGCATCGCTTTCCCGTCCGTTTCCGCGCACCGATGTGCGCGCTGCGAGCCAGACCTCGTCGCAGGCGGAGGCGCGGTCGACGGCCTGGAGGACAAGTTCCAGATTGAAGCTGAGCTTCAATTCCCCGATGACCACGATCGGTATTCCGTCTCCCGCAAGCGCGACCAGGTCGCAGCCGCCGACCTCGCCTTTGACGGCAAAGCCGAGGCCCTCCAGAAACGCCTTCACGGGCAGATAAAGGGATGTCTCCAGGATACGCTCTCCGTCAGGCCGGCCTGTGCCGGGCGGGGACGGAAGGGCGGACCTCCGGGTTGGTGGCGATCCAGATGATGTGGCGCGCCCCACCGCGCCCTCCATTGGCCCGTACGCGCGCCTCTTCGACGCCAAACCCCGCCTTGCGAACCCGCTGGGTGAAATTCCGGTCCGGCCTCGACGACCAGACGGCCAGCACGCCGCCGGGCCTCAGCGCTGCCCGAGCAGCGCTGAGGCCGGCAATATCGTAAAGTCGGTCGTTGGCCTCGCGTGTCAGCCCTTCGGGTCCGTTGTCGACATCAAGCAGGATCGCGTCGAACGTCGCCCGGCCGGAGCGGATCGGGCCGCCCACGTCCTCCTCGCGGATACTGACGCGCGGATCGGTCAGGCAGCCTGCGAAGATCTCCGCCATGGGTCCGCGTGCCCATGCGACAACTGCCGGCACCAGTTCCGCCACAGTGACACGGGCGTCTGGCCCGAGTTCTGCGAGCGCCGCGCGCAGTGTAAAGCCCATGCCCAGCCCCCCGATCAGCACATGTGGCTTGGAGCGATCCCGAAGCCTGGCGCAGACCATCGTGGCGAGCGCCTCTTCCGACCCGCTGAGGCGACTGTTCATCAGCTCGATGGAGCCTGCCATGATCGAGAATTCCGCACCGCGCTGCATCAGGCGGAGTCGGCCGCCGCCATCGGGCACGTCCGCGGTGTCGAGCTGCGTCCAGGGGATCACGGGTCACTCTTCGGTTGAGGAGCGCGTTGTGCGAGCCGCCGTATATAGGCCAAACCTCCGTCCCCGCGCCACCGGCCCTGCAACCGACCACGTGCCGCCGCGGGATGAGAGGGCTGGTGTCTCAAGTTGAGGGGCAAGGAGAATCGGAGGCCCGCCGCTCACCACTATTGCCGTGCCCGACAGCGCCAGAAGCAGAAGGTCGCTGCGACACGGAAGCTGTCCCGGTACTTGTAAAGGAAGACCTGATCACCGTGGCGAGGCACAGGGATCTACCGACCTCGTGGCACGCGAGAGACCGTGGGAGCCAAGGGCGCCAAGCCGCCCGCCTCATACCGTGTCGAATTTTGGAGAAGACAGAATCCGGTCGCTGGTACGCGAGGACAAAAAAGGGGGCTTTGCCACCCAAATGCCAATACAACTTTTAGTTGAAATGGCGCACCCGGCACGATTCGAACGTGCGGCCTTTGCCTTCGGAGGGCAACGCTCTATCCAGCTGAGCTACGGGTGCGTGGCGCAGGAGTGGGTTTCTTTTATCGGAAGGTTTGCGGCCCGGCAACAGGGGATGGGGCGGTGTCCACGGGTGCTTCGGGAGGGGCGCGGATGGCACCGGAGCGGGATGGAGCCGGCCGGAACGTCGGCAAATGGCGTCGCGGGCGGCATGGGGTCGAAGGCCATCAAAAGCCCTCAGCCGGCGTCCTCCAGCGCCTCCGATTCGGCCTGGAGGGCGGCCAGGAGGGTCATGAAGCGCTCGCCCTGCACCAGCACGTGCGCTCTCAGGCGTTCGGCGGCGAGGGAGCCGTCGCCGGCGAGCAAGGCATCGACGATGCCCTGGTGCTCGGCGAAGGACGCCTCCACCCGGCGCGGCACCTTGAGCTGCAGGCGGCGATAGGGCTGGAGCCCGCGCTGCAAGCGCAGCGCCTCCCCCGCCAGAACCCGGTTGCCGGTGGCGGCATAAATGGCGGCATGGAACCGGGCGTTGGCGGGGTAATAGGCCTCCTCGTCGCCGGCAGCCGCGGCGATGCGGCAGGTCTCGTGCGCCTCCGAAATCGCCTCCCGGTCGGAATGGCCCATGCGCTGCACGGCGAGCCGTCCGCAGGAGGCCTCAATCTCGGCCATCAGCTCAAAGGATTCGATCAGCTCGCGCGGGCCCAGCAGCACCACGAAGGCGCCCCGGCGGGGGCGGATCTCCACGAGGCCGGATGAGGAGAGCTGGATCAGCGCCTCGCGGATGGGTGTGCGTGACACGCCGAACCGCTCGGCAAGGCCCACCTCGTCGAGCCGCTGCCCGGGCTTCAGCCGGCCGGCGACGATATCGTCCTCCAGCGCCTCCCTGAGCCTCGGCGTCTGCTCTCCCCGCACGACGGCGCTCCTTGCGAACTCCCCGTCATCAGAAAGCCGAGTCCCACCATTCAATGCAAGAGAGAAAATCTTGCATACATGAATGTTGACAAAAAATGCAGTTGGATTTCTATTGCCGACAGACGCCGCGGGGATCCTGGAAGATGCCACATCTTGATACCGGAGCGCGACTTTTGCCCCAGACCGCAGGCACTATCACCCGAAAGAGAATGCCCTGCCCCGGCCCCATGGGCTTGCCTTCGCGGCGGGCGCGCCGTCCCATGACGGTGGGGATGTCCGGCATCGGGGCTGGTGGAGTGCGGCGATGACTTCCAACGCGTCCTTCTTCGGCGATCTGCTCACCACCATCGCGGATCGTGGCCGCGCCCTTCTGGATCGCAACGCCCGCGTCTCCGGCGCCACCAAGGCGGCGACGCTGGTGGAGCGGTGCGAGCAGCTTCTCTCCGGTCGCGGCGAGGCCTCGGGCGTGGCACTCGCCACCGACATCCTCGATCGCTACGCCCGCATGAAGACCGGCGAGCGCATCGCCTTCTTCGAGGCGCTGGCTGAGACCTTCGGGCCGGACCGCGCCCGGCTCGACGCGGCCATCGCCAGCTACGGGCGCACCGGATCAGATGCGGCGGCGGCCGAACTCCACCTCGCAAGCGAGCCCCGCCGGCAGGAGCTGTTCCGCCGCTTCAACATGGCCGCCGGCGCGACGCTCTCCCTCGTCCGCATGCGCGAGCATCTGATGGACGCCATGGTGCTCCGGCGTGACCTCGCCGCCGTGGATCGCGATTTCGACCACCTGTTCTCGTCCTGGTTCAACCGGGGGTTCCTCGTGCTGCGACGCATCGACTGGTCGACGCCCGCCAACGTGCTGGAGAAGATCATCCGCTACGAGGCGGTGCATGCCATCCGCGACTGGAACGACCTGCGCGCGCGCGTCGACAGCCCGGACCGGCGCTGCTACGCCTTCTTCCATCCCGCATTGGTGGATGAGCCGCTGATCTTCGTGGAAGTGGCGCTCACCAAGGATATTCCCGGCGCCATCGCCCCGGTGCTGGACCAGTCGCGCGAGCTGCTGGAACCGGAGAAGGCCACCACGGCCGTCTTCTATTCCATCTCCAACTGCCAGCGCGGGCTCGGCGGCGTCTCGTTCGGCAATTTCCTCATCAAGCAGGTGGTGGAGGAGATTTCCCGCGAGATTCCCTCGCTCACCACCTTCGTCACCCTCTCCCCCGTCCCCGGCTTCCGCGCCTGGCTCGACGGCGAGCGCAAGGCCGAGACGCCGGCCGCCCTCACCACCGCCGACAAGGAGACGCTCAAGGCGCTCGACACGCCGGACTGGGCGGAGAAGGCGGATGTGCGCGAGGCGCTGACGCCGGTGCTGTGCGCTGCCGCGGCCTATTATTTCCTCGTCGCCCGCACCTCCAAGGGCAAGCCGGTGGACCCGGTGGCCCGGTTCCACCTCGGCAATGGCGCGCGGCTGGAGAAGATCAATCCCATGGGCGACCTCTCGGCCAAGGGCATCGCCCAGGCGGCGGGGCTCATGGTGAACTACCGCTATGTCCTCACCGACATCGAGAAGAACCACGAGGCCTTCGCCGGCAAGGGCGAGGTGGTCGCCAGCCCGGCAGTGAAGAAGCTGCTGCGGGCGGATGCGGGCGCCCGCGCGCTGGTCCCGGTCTCCTGATCCGCCGGTTTGCAAAGCTGCCCGACACGGCATCGGCACTGCCGCCAACGAGATGAAGACATGACCGCGAACTATCTCTTCAGCGCCATCCGCGCCGCCATTCCGGGAAAAGACAAGCCCCTCGCCCGCCTCATTGACGGGACGGTGGAGACCTATGGCGACGCCCTCGCCCTTTCCGCCCGCCTCGCCAATCTCCTGGTCGCGCGCGGCGTGAAGCCAGGTGACCGGGTGGCGGTGCAGGTGGAGAAATCCTGGCCCGCCCTCGCGCTTTATCTCGGGGCGATCCGCGCGGGGGCGGTCTATCTGCCGCTCAACACGGCTTATACGCTGAACGAGATCGAGTATTTCCTCTCCGACGCCGAGCCTGCCGTGTTCGTGTGCCGGCCGGAAATCGAAGAGGATGCGCGGGCGCTCGCCGCCCGTCTCGGCGTCGGCGCGGTGGAGACGCTCGGCACCGACGGCAAGGGCTCGCTGACCGCGGCCGCAGCGACCTTCCCAGACACGTTCGAGGACGTGGCGCGCAGGCCGGAAGACCTTGGCGGCATTCTCTACACCTCGGGCACCACGGGCCGTGCCAAGGGCGCAATGCTCTCCCACGCCAACCTGCTCTCCAATGCGCAGACGCTGAAGGACTATTGGCGCTTCACGGCGGACGACGTGCTGCTGCACGCGCTGCCCATCTTCCACACCCACGGCCTGTTCGTCGCCTCCAACATTGTCCTTCTGGCGGGCGCGAGCATGGAGTTCCGCTCCAAGTTCGATCCCAAGGAGGCCATCGCCCTCATGTCGGCGGGCACGGTGACGACCCTCATGGGCGTGCCCACCTTCTACACCCGCCTCCTCGACCAGCCCGGCCTCACGCGGGAGGCGACGAAGGGCATGCGCCTGTTCGTCTCCGGCTCTGCGCCGCTGCTCGCCGAGACCCACCGCACCTTCGAGGAGCGGACCGGCCACGCCATCCTCGAGCGCTACGGCATGACCGAGACGGGCATGAACACCTCCAACCCCTATGACGGCGCGCGCATCGCCGGCACGGTGGGCTATCCCCTGCCCGGCATCAGCGTGCGCGTCACCGATCCCGAGACCGGCGCGGTGCTGCCCACCGGCGAAATCGGCATGATCGAGGTTCAGGGCCCGAACGTGTTCAAGGGTTACTGGCGGATGCCGGAGAAGACCGCCACGGAATTCCGCGACGGCTTCTTCATCACCGGCGACCTCGGCAAGATCGATGACAAGGGCTACGTCCACATCGTCGGGCGCGGCAAGGATCTCGTCATCACCGGTGGCTTCAACGTCTATCCGAAGGAAGTGGAAGGCGAGATCGACGCCATCCCCGGCGTCGTCGAAAGCGCGGTCATCGGCGTGCCCCACCCGGATTTCGGCGAGGGCGTCACCGCCGTCATCGTCGCCCAGAAGGATGCGACGCTGACGGAAGATGCCGTGCATCGAGCCCTTGAAAATCGTCTTGCCAAGTTCAAGCAGCCGAAGCGCGTTTTCTTCGTCTCCGAGCTGCCGCGCAACACCATGGGCAAGGTGCAGAAGAATATTCTTCGAGACACCTACAAGGACATCTATCGTAACGTCGCCTGACAAAGGGGACCGCGCCGCCGGCAACGCCAATCAGCCGTCGGCCAATCCCCGCCAGGAAATATGAAATCGACCTACCGGACCCCGGATCAACCGGGGCCGGAACAATGAAACGGGAAGAAACGCCAACGGCCCGCAGCCACCGGGCCAGGGAGGAAATCCATGTCCAACGACCATTCCCTCATCCATCGCCCGATCTCGCGCCGCCTCGTGCTGGCCGGCGCGCTGGCCGCGCCCGCCGTGCTGCGCTTCACCGGCACCGCGCACGCCGCCACGACCCTCAAGATCTCCCACCAGTTCCCCTCTTCTTCCGGTGACGAGGGCGACTTCCGCGACCGCCTCGTGCGCCGCTTCGCCGATGAGGTGACGAAACGCACCAACGGCGAAGTCGCCTTCGAGATCTATCCCGGCTCGTCGCTGATGAAGACGAACGCGCAGTTTTCGGCCCTGCGCAAGGGCGCGCTCGACCTTTCGCTCTATCCCATCTCCTACGCGGGCGGCGAGGCGCCGGAGTGCAACATCGGCCTCATGCCGGGCCTGGTCTCCTCCTACGATCAGGGCCTCGCCTGGCGCACCAAGCCGGTGGGGCAGGCCTTCTCGGAGTATCTCGAAGGCAAGGGCGTCAAGATCCTCACCTGGGTCTGGCAGGCGGGCGGCGTTGCCAGCCGCGAGAAGCCGCTCATCGCGCCCGAGGATGCCAAGGGCATGAAGATCCGCGGCGGCTCGCGCGAGATGGACATGGTGCTGCAAGCCGCCGGCGCCGCCGTGCTGTCGCTGCCGTCGAACGAGCTTTATGTCGCTATGCAGACGGGTGCCTGTGACGCGGGCATCACCTCGTCCACCTCGCTCATCTCCTTCCGGCTGGAAGAGCTGGCCAAGCAGCTCACCACCGGCCGCGGCAAGTCCTACTGGTTCATGCTGGAGCCGCTGCTGATCTCCAAGGCGGTGTTCGACAAGCTGCCCAAGGCGCAGCAGGACGTGCTCACCGCCGTCGGGCAGGAGATGGAGGCCTTCGGCAAGGCCGGCGCCATGGCCGACGACACGAAGGTCGCCGAAGTCTTCGCCAAGGCCGGCGCCAAGATCCATGATCTCGACGCCGCGACGGTGGAGAAGTGGCGCGCCATCGCCCGTGACACCGCGTGGAAGGACTATTCCGCCAAGTCCGCCGGCTGCGCCAACCTCATGAAGCTCGCGCAGGAGGTGCCGGCATGAGCCACGGGCTCGATCTCGGCCACGGCGCGGACGCGCGGGCGGAGGCGGCGCACTCCCCTCCGCTTCTGATGGCGGCGCACGGGCTGCTCAGGCGGGCCAACCGTCTCATCCTCGCCCTCGGCTCCATCGCCCTCGTGGCGGCGAGCCTCATCCTCTCCTACAGCGTGGTCTCGCGCTTCTTCTTCCGCGCGCCCACCTACTGGCAGGACGAGGCCTCGGTGTTCCTGCTGGTGGGCGTCACCTTCATGACCGCCGCCTTCGTGCAGAGCCAGCGCGGGCACGTGGCCATCGATGCCCTGGCCCACATGCTGCCGCCCGCCGCCAACCGGGTGCGGCAGTTCGTGGTGGACGTGTTCAGCTTCGCCTTCTGCGCCTTCTTCACCTGGAAGTCCTTTACCCTTTGGCATGAGGCGTGGGTGGACGGACAGGTGACCTCCTCTACCTGGGCCCCGCCCCTCTCCATCCCCTACGGCGTGATGACCGCCGGCATGGGCCTCCTCTCGCTGCAGATCCTCATTCAGGTTCTCGCCGGACTTCTGGAAAGGGTGGAACGATGAGCACGGCCCTCGTCGGCCTCCTTTATGGCGGGGCCACCCTCGGCACCATGTTCCTCGGCATGCCCATCGCGTTCGCGCTGGGGGCGGTGGCGGTGCTGTTCATGATCGGCTTCATGCCGGCCGCCTCCCTCGATACGGTGACGCAGAATGTCTACGAGGAGATGGCCTCCATCACCCTGCTGTCGATCCCGCTCTTCATCCTGAAGGGCGCTGCCATCGGCAAGTCGCGGGCGGGGCAGGATCTCTATTCGGCGCTCCATGCCTGGATGCACAAGATCCCCGGCGGGCTCGGCATCGCCAACGTGTTCGCCTGCGCCCTGTTCGCCGCCATGGCCGGCTCCTCGCCCGCCACCTGCTCGGCCATCGGCTCGGCCGGCATTCCCGAGATGCGCAAGCGCGGCTATTCGGGCGCCTTCGCGGCCGGGCTCATCGCCGCGGGCGGCACGCTCGGCATCCTGCTGCCGCCCTCCATCACCATGATCCTCTATGCGGTGGCGGCGGAGCAGTCGCTGGGTCGCCTCTTCCTCGCCGGCCTCGGGCCGGGACTGCTGCTGGTGATGCTGTTCGCCGGCTACGCCATGGTGCGCTTCCGGCAGGAATATGCGGCGGCCAAGGCGGCCTATGCGGAGACCGGCGCGCGCTCCGCTTTGCTCCACGAGGAAAACCTCACCCTGCGCGACCGTTTCGCGGCGCTGCCCCGGGTGCTGCCCTTCGTGGTGCTGCTCACCGGCGTGATGGTGGCCCTCTATGGCGGCTATGCGACCCCCTCGGAGACGGCCGGCCTCGGCGGCGTGCTGGCGCTGGCGCTGATCGCCTTGATCTACGGCGTGTGGACGCCGAAAGACCTCTCCCCCATCCTCACCTCGACCATCCGCGAATCCACCATGCTGATGATGATCATCGGCATGTCCCTGCTCTATTCCTACGTCATGAGCTACCTGCACATCAGCCAGGCGGCGGCGCAGGCGATCGTGGCGCTCAACCTGTCCAAATGGCTGCTGCTCGCCACCATCCTGGTGCTGGTGGTGGTACTGGGCTTCTTCCTGCCGCCGGTGTCCATCATCCTGATGACCGCGCCGATCATCCTGCCGCCGCTGAAGGCGGCCGGCTTCGACCTGATCTGGTTCGGCGTGGTGATGACCATCGTGATGGAGATGGGGCTCATCCACCCGCCGGTGGGGCTCAACATCTTCGTCATCAAGAACATCGCGCCCGACATCCCGCTGAAGGACGTGATCTGGGGCACGGTGCCCTTCGTGCTCCTGATGCTGCTGGCGGTGATCCTGCTCTGCCTGTTCCCGCAGATCGCCACCGGCTTCCCGGACCTCGTGATGGGCAAGGGGCGCTGAGGCGGCCCTAGCGCCCCTGCACCGGCACCACGTCCACGCCCACGGCGAGGATGTGGTCGCCGGAGGAAACGATCACCCCGTCCACCGGCGAAACGTCCGCATAGTCGCGGCCGACGGCGAGGATGATGTGGTCGTCCCCAGCCGGGATGGCGTTGGTGGGGTCGAGCCCGATCCAGCCGAAGGCCGGGCCGCACCACACCTCCGCCCAGGCGTGGGTGGCGTCCGCCCCCTCCAGCCGCGGCTGGCCCTCGGGCGGGATGGTGCGCAGATAGCCGGAGACGTAGCGCGCCGGGAGGCCGAGGCCGCGCAGGCCGGCGATCATCACCTGCGCGAAGTCCTGGCACACGCCCGCCTTCGCCGTGAACGCCTCGCGGGGCGAGGTGGTGACGATTGTGGCGCCCGGCTCATACGTGAATTCGTCATGCACCCGGTGCATTAGCTCCAACGCCGCCTCCAGCACCGGGCGGTCGCCGCGGAAGCTGGTCGCCGTCCAGTCGGTGATCTCGGCATCGATGGGCACCGCCCGGCTCGGGAACAGGCCATGCACGGCCGCGTCCGGCCCGAGGTCCGCCTCCTCCAGCGCGGCGGCGCGCACCTCGTCCACCAGCGGGGTCGTCGCCGGGTCCGGCAGGGGCGTGGCGCTCACGTCCACCCGGCTGCGGGTGGTGATGGCGAGATGCCCGTGGGGCTGGTCGATGGTGAGCCAGGTCAGCCCGTTGCCGAAGAAATCCGTGCCCTGCTCCAGTTCCGCCGGCTCCGGGTCCACATCGAGGATGTGGGCGATGACGTGCTGGTGGCCGAAGCGATCCACCGGCGTCATGCGCAGCACCTGCCGCACCACGCGCACCGGCACCTGGTAGCTGTAGGTGGTGGTCTGGCGAATATCGTAGAGCATTTGAGGTTGCTTTCGCTCAGGCGCCGCGCGGGCTGTACTCGTTGCTTTCGCTCTACATGCCGAAGGTGAGTGTCATCTCCGGGGAATGTCCCTGCAGGAAGTAATGCGACGACACCTCGTCGGAGAGCTGCATCAGCATCTTTTCCATGGCGTCGAACCATTGCGGCTCGAAGCTCTCCGCCGTGCTGGCGGCAAGCTCGGCCTGCATGCGGGCGACGATGCGCTCCCAGAGCGGCGGCGGCGCATCCTGGTCGCGGCCGGGCAGCACCTTGAGGTGGCTCGCCATGCGATGCACCTGGAAGGCCACCGAGCGCGGATTGTCCGGATCGAGCAGCACGAGGTCGAGCACCGGCCCGCGCGCTTCCATCATCACGTAGCGCGTGCGGTAGGTGATGAGGCTGTCCGCGACCTGCAGCAGCGCATCGAGCGAGCCCTGCGGCGCGCCGAGCTCGCCGAAGGTACGGGCGAAACGCAGCGTGCCGATGGCGCGCTCCGTGCGCCGGCCGATCTCCAGGAAGCGCCAGCCCGTGAGCCGGTTCATGTTCTCCGAGGCGAGGCCCGAGAAGGCGGCGATGATGCGCAATGCCGCGTCCGCCCGTTCCGCCGCGTCGGCCTCGGACGGGGCGGTGGGCACCGGCTGGGACACGCAGGTTTCAAGGTCCACCAGCGCGCGCCACGCATCGGGCGAGAAGCGGTCGCGGATCACGGAGGCGGCTGCGCGCGCCGCCTGCACCAGTTGCGGCAGGGCGCCGGGCAGGTCGCGCCGGGTGAGCACGGCCACCGCATAGCGGGCCGGCGTCGCCCGGGCGAGGTCGCGCGGCATGGCGCCCCAGGCTCCGAGCAGGCCGAGCAGGCGCGACACCAGCGGGCTGGTGCCGGTGTCGCCGCTCTCGGCGAGGCGGCCGACCAGCACCCGGGAAAGGCGCAGCGTCGCCTCCGCCCGCTCCACATAACGGCCGAGCCAGAACAGATTGTCGGCGGCGCGGCTCGGCAGGGTGCCGGAGGAGCGGCGGACCTTCACATTGTCCGGGCTCGGCAGCAGCGTGGTATCGGCCACCTCGCCGTCGGCCAGCACCCAGACGTCCGCCGAGCGGTCGCCCTTCTGCATGGAGACGGCGCGGGCATCAGCGGCGGACGAGATGCGGCAGAAGCCGCCCGGCATCACCGACCAGCCCTTTTCCGTCGCGGTGAGGAACACCCGCAGCATGAACGGGCGGGGGGTCAGCTTCTCCCCGGTCCACACCGGCGTGGTGGAGAGACGGGCGATGTCCTGGCCGACCACGTCCGCCCCGCGCCGGGCAAGCAGCGTGGACAGACGGCGCCGGTCGGCCTGGGTGAGGTCCGCCCCGAGCACCGAGCCGCCGTCCGGCAGGCCCGGAAGCACCCGGCCGAAGGCGGAGGAAATGACGAGTTCGTCCAGATGCTCCATCACCTGCGCCCGCTCGGCCGGCTGTCCGCACCACCAGGTGGCGACGTGCGGCAGGCTGAGCGGTCGGCCGGTGAGGCGGGTGGCGATGCGCGGCAGGAACGCGAGCAGCGCCGGCGCCTCGATGATGCCGGTTCCGAGTGCGTTGGCCAGCGCCACGCCGCCCATGCGCACCGACTGGACGAGGCCCGGCACGCCGAGGCGTGAGCCGGCGTTCAGTTCCAGCGGATCGGCGAAATCCGAATCGAGGCGGCGCAGCAGCACGTCGATGCGCCTCAGGCCCGCGACGGTGCGCACATGCAGGGTATCGCCCCGCACGGTCAGGTCCTCGCCTTCCACCAGCAGGAAGCCGAGATAGCGGGCGAGCAGCGCGTGCTCGAAATAGGTCTCGTTGAGCGGGCCGGGGGTGAGCAGGCCGATGCGTCCTTCTCCCGTCCGGTCGAGCTTCATCAGCGAGGTGCGCAGCGCCTGGAAGAAGCCGGCGACGCGCTTCATGTTCAGGTTGCGCGAGACGTCCGGCAGGGCGCGCGTCGAGGCGAGCCGGTTCTCCAGCGCATAGCCGGCGCCGGAGGGCGCCTGGGTGCGGTCGGCCAGCACCCACCACCGCCCGTCCGGGCCGCGGCCCACGTCGGCGGCATAGACCCGCAGGAAGCGCCCGCCCTCGGGCCGCACGCCCACCAGTGGCCGCAGGAATTCCGGGCTGCCCGCCACCGCCGCCGCCGGCAAGTCGCCGTCGGACACCAGATGGCCGTCGCCATAGAGATCCTGAAGCACCGCTTCGAGCAGTTCGGCGCGCTCGATGAGGCCCTGCGAGAGGGCTTCCCAATCCGAATTGCCGATGATGAGCGGCATGTGGCTGAGCGACCACGGCCGCTCGCCTCCGCCGGCATCGTCATAGACGCGGTAAAAGACGCCGCTGTCCCTGAGGTAGCGGTCGGCCGCCGAGAAGCGGCGGCGCAATTCCTCGGAGCCGAGTTCCGCGAGGGCGGCGAGGAAAGGCTGCCAGTGGCGGCGCGGCTGGCCGTCGGCATCCATCATCTCGTCGCGGGTGGCCGGCAGGGTGCGGTAGCCGCCGATCAGGCTTTCCGCCGCGGCCCGCTCGAATGCCTCGCTCCGCTGCTCCGCCCCCGACACGATCACCCCTTCCGCGGGCACCCCTGCCCGCGCGTCAACATCCTGTGCCCGGTGGGACCGGGTTCTCCATTATGCCCGCGGCAGCGCCAGATGCACCCCTCTTCGGAGCGCTTCCAGGCTGCGCCTGCCACGGACCAGGCCCGCGGCAGGCGATCGGGCGCGGCCCGGCGATCTCAGGCGCTGGCAGGGCGCCGCAGGTCGAGGGTGGTCGGGAACTCGTCCGGCGCGGTCTCCAGCACCACGTCGAGGGTGCCGGGGGTGTGGCCGAATGTCTGGAAGCGGGCGAGGCGCCGCGCCTCGGCTTCGTAGGAATTCACCGGGAAGGTGTCGTAGTTCCGCCCGCCCGGATGGGAGACGTAATAGATGCACCCGCCCCGGGAGCGCTCGCTCCAGGTGTCCACGAGGTCGAAGGTGAGCGGCGAATGCACCGGGATGGTCGGGTGCAGGCCCGACCAGGGCTGCCACGCCTTGTAGCGCACGCCGGCCACATAGGTGCCATTGCGGCCGGTGGGCGCCAGCGGCACCTTGCGGCCGTTGCAGGTGAGGATGTGGCGCGAGGGGTTGAAGCCCTCCACCTTCACCTGCAGGCGCTCCACGGAGGAGTCCACGTAGCGGGCCGTGCCGCCCACCACGCCTTCCTCGCCAAGTACGTGCCAGCATTCCAGCGCCTGCCGCACCTCGATGTCCACGCCCGCCTGCTGCACCTTGCCGAGGGCGGGGAAGCGGAACTCGAACTGGGCGCGGAACCACTCGGGATCGATCTGGTAGCCGGCGTCCGAGAGGTCTTCCACCACGTCGAGGAAGTCCTGCCAGACATAATGCGGCAGCATGAAGCGGTCGTTGAGGATGGTGCCCCAGCGGGTGCAGTGGCCGTGCACCGGCTTGTTCCACAGCCGCGCGATGAGCGCCCGCAGCATGAGCTGCTGGGCGAGGCTCATCCGCCAGTCCGGCGGCATCTCGAAGCAGCGGAACTCCACGAGGCCCAGCCGGCCGGTGGGGCCGTCCGGCGAATAGAGCTTGTCGATGGAGATTTCGGTGCGGTGGGTGTTGCCGGTGACGTCCACCAGGAGGTTGCGCAGCAGCCGGTCCACCAGCCAGGGGGCCGGCGGCTCGCCCTTGCCGGGCAGCGGGAACTTGGAGAAGGCGATCTCCAGCTCATAGAGGCTGTCGTGCCGCGCCTCGTCCACCCGCGGATGCTGGGAGGTGGGGCCGATGAACAGGCCGGAGAAGAAATAGGACATGCACGGATGCCGCTGCCAGTAGAGCAGCAGGCTCTTGAGCAGGTCCGGCCGCCGCAGGAACGGGCTGTCGGCGGGGGTTGCGCCGCCCACCACCACGTGGTTGCCGCCGCCGGTGCCGGTGTGGCGCCCGTCCACCATGAACTTCTCGGTGCCGAGGCGGGCGAGCCGCGCTTCCTCATAGAGGATGCGGGTGATCTCCACGCAGCCGGCCCAGGTGTCGGACGGATGGACGTTCACCTCCAGCACGCCCGGATCGGGCGCGATGCGGATGAGGTTGAGGCGGTAGTCGAAGGGCGGCGGATAGCCCTCCATGTGGATGGGCGTGTTCAGCTCGATCGCCACCTGCTCGAGAGCGGCGATGAGGTCGAGGTAGTCCTCAAGGATCTCGACCGGCGGCAGGAACACGCACAGGCGGCCGTTGCGCGGCTCGACGCAGAGCGCGGTGCGGGTGTCGGCAGTGAAGATCTGGGTGTCGTACTTCGCCAGATATTCGCGCGCCAGCTCCTGCGCCCGCTCGCCAACGCCGTAGGCCTCCGTGCGCGGAGCGATGGAGTGGCGCGGCATGCCGCCCGGACCGCCGGGCGTGCCAGCGTCATGGCCATCGGTGCCCGCCCCGGCACCGCCCTGCCCTGCGGCGTAGCGGGCGGCGAAATCGGCGGCGTCCGGCAGCGGGTCGCGCGGCTCGAAGGGGTCGGCTTCGACGATGTAGGGATAGCGCGTGGGCGCCAGATACTGCAGCGATTCCAGCGGCAGGCGGTAGCCCATGGGACTCTCGCCGGGGATCAGGAACAGGAACTGCCGGCGGAAGGTCCATTCCTCCGAGCGCCACGCCGGGCCGTTGGGCGTCCACACCCGGCGCAGCGGCAGCACCGATCCCGTGGCGGTGCCGAGGCCCTGGTTGAAGGTGCGCGCGAGCATCCGCCGCTGCACCTCGTCCGCCATGCGCGGATCGCCGGGGGCGATGTTCTCGGGAAGGTTCTGCTCCTTCCACATGTAGTAGATGTTGTCCTCGAACGCCTGCTGGACGAACTGGCTGCCCACGGCGAGCTTCTCGGCGACCGCCTTGCAGAAGCGCTCGGCATCGGCCGGCGTGACGCCGTAATTGACCTTCTCGTCGGCGATCAGGTCCTCGCGCTGCCAGATGGGCTGGCCGTCCTTGCGCCAGAACAGGTCGAAGGACCAGCGCGGCAGCGTCTCGCCGGGATACCACTTGCCCTGGCCGTAATGCAGCACGCCCTCGGTCTCGAAGCGGCGGCGCAGGCGGCGGATCAGGTCGTCGGCGCGCTCGCGCTTGTGCGGGCCGAGCGCCTCGGTGTTCCACTCGGGCGACTGGTAGTCGTCGATGGAGACGAAGGTGGGTTCGCCACCCATGGTCAGGCGGACATCGCCAGCCTTGAGATCCTCGTCCACCTTGTGGCCGAGCTGGTCGAGGGCGGCCCAGGTCTCGTCCGAGAAGGGCAGCGTGACGCGCGGCGCCTCGGCGACGCGGACCACCTGCATGTCGAAGCCGAACTCGACCTCGGCCTTCTCGTTCACATAGCCGGTGATGGGGGCGGCGGAGCTGTAATGCGGGGTGGCCGCCAGCGGGATATGGCCTTCGCCGCACAGGAGGCCCGAGGTCGGGTCGAGGCCGATCCAGCCGGCGCCGGGCACGAACACCTCGCACCAGGCGTGCAGGTCGGTGAAGTCCACATCGGTGCCCGAGGGGCCGTCGAGGGCCGCCACGTCGGGCTTGAGCTGGATGAGGTAACCGGAGACGAAGCGGGCGGCGAGGCCGAGGTGGCGCAGGATCTGCACCAGCAGCCAGCCGGTGTCGCGGCAGGAGCCGAGCTTGCGGGTCAGGGTCTCGTCGGGCGTCTGCACGCCCGGCTCCATGCGGATGACGTAGCCGACTTCGCTCTGCAGGCGCTGGTTGAGGTGGACCAGGAAGTCGACGATGCGGGTCTTCTCGCGCGGCACGGAGGCGAGATACTCGGCGAACAGCGCGCCCTCATCCTCCAGCTCGAGGTACGGCGCCAGCTCCGCCTTCAGCGCGGGCGCGTATTCGAAGGGGAAGTTCTCGGCATATTCCTCGACGAAGAAGTCGAAGGGATTGATGACGTCGAGCTTGGCGAGGAGGTCCACCTCGACCTTGAACTCCGACACCCGCTCGGGAAACACGATGCGGGCCAGCCAGTTGCCGAACGGATCCTGCTGCCAGTTGATGAAGTGGTCGGCCGGCGAGATCTTCAGCGAATAGGCCGGGATGTCGGTGCGGCTGTGCGGCGCCGGCCGCAGCCGGATGACCTGCGGCCCCATGGAGACCGGGTGGTCGTAGGTGTAGCTCGTGACGTGATGCAGGCTCGCAAGGATCGACATTTAGGGCACCAGGTCCTGCGGGCGACAGCCCAGGGATAGGGTCAGCGGTGGGATCGGCCCCATGGCCGAGAACGGATCGCGCGTCCCGCCAAGGTTAGACAAGCCCGACTGGAGGCGGAAGCGCGACTTTGCGGCGGCAACCGCCCCGATCGGAAGCAGTTGCCGCAAGATAAGGCAAAGCCGGCGCGCCCGGATCAGGCAGATGCGGGCGCCGGGGGCACACCCGCGTCGGGCGCGGGAGGCGGGGCGGGCGGCGCATTTCCAGCGCCATGGCCGGTGCTGGACTTCTTCTTGCCCTTGCGGCCTTCCTCGAAGCGCTGGAGTACCGTGTAGAAGGACGGCACGAACAGCACGGCGAGGCAGGTGGAGGCGAGCATGCCCGACACCACCGCGATGCCGATGGACTTGCGCGAGTTGGCGCCGGCGCCGGTGGCGAACACCAGCGGCAGCACGCCGAGGATGAAGGCGAAGGAGGTCATGAGGATGGGGCGGAACCGGAGGCGCGAGGCCTCCACCGCCGCATCCATGATCTCCATGCCCTCCGCCCGTTTCTCGCGGGCGTACTCGACGATGAGGATCGCGTTCTTGGAGGCGAGCGCGATCAGCAGCACGAGACCGATCTGGGTGTAGAGGTTGTTGGCCACCCCCAGGCCTAGCAGCGCGCTGACGGTGCCGAGCAGCGCCAGCGGCACCGCGAGGATCACCGACATGGGCTGGATCCAGCTCTCATACTGGCCGGCCAGCACGAAGTAGACCAGCAGGATGGCGAGCCCGAACACGTAGTAGATCTGATTTCCGACCGCCTTCTCCTGATAGGACATGGCGGTCCACTCGAAGCCCGTCCCTGGCGGCAGGGTCGACGCGGCGATCTGCTCCATCAGCGACAGCGCCTGCCCGGACGAGAAGCCCGCAGCGTTGGTGCCGACGATGGTGGACGAGGGATAGAGGTTGTAGAGCGAGATCAGCGGCGGACCCAGGGCGGTCTTGACGTCCACCACCGTTCCGAGGGGGATCATCGCGTTCTGGGTGGGCGAGCGCACCTTCAGCTGCATCAGGTCCGCCGGGGTCACGCGGAAGCCTGCGTCGGCCTGGATGTAGACCTGGAAGACGTTGCCGAACTTGTTGATCTGGTTGACGTAGGTGGAGCCCAGATAGGACGAGATGGTGCTGAACACCTGACCCACCGTGATGCCCAGCGTCTCCGCCTTGATCCGGTTCACGTCCACCTGGATCTGCGGCGCCCCCGCGCGGAACGAGGAGGACACGTGGGAGAGGGCCGACTGCGCCCGCGCCTTGTCCACCATGGACGAGGTGATCTGCTCCAGCAGCTGGTAGTCGAAATTGCCGCTGCGGATCTGCGGCTGCATGGTGAAGCCAGCGGCATTGCCGATGCCTTGGATGGCCGGCGGCACGAGGATCGCCACCTCCGCCTCCTCGAGGCCGGCAACCGCCTTGTTCAGATTCTCGTACATCGAGAGCAGGTCCTGCCCCTTGGTGGCGTAGCGCACGTCCCAGGGGGTCAGGGTGATGTAGGTGACGCCGGCATTGGCGAGGGTGGACGAGTTGTCGAGCACCGAGATGCCGGAGATCGCCAGCACGGTCTGCACGCCCGGCACCTTGCGGATGCGCTCGGAGACATCCGCCATCACCTTCTTGGTGCGGTTGAGGTTCGAGGCGTCCGGCAACTGGACGTGGGCGAGGAAGTAGCCCTGGTCCTCGATGGGCAGGAAGGAGGTCGGGATGCGGGTGAGGCCGTAGCCGGCGACGCTCATGAGCGCGATGGCGATGAGCACCATCAGCTTGGAGTGATGCACCATGCGGCTGATGAGGCCGGCATACCAGTGCTCCGCCTTGCCGTAGATGGCATTGAAGCCGCGATAGATGAAGTTGCGCTTCTCCGGCGGCACCGGCTGGCGCAGCCAGAGGGCGCACTGGGTGGGCTTCAGGGTCGCCGCATTGATGGCCGAGATGAAGGCCGTCGCGGCGATGACGAGCGCGAACTGCTTGAACATCTGTCCCGACAGACCGGGAATGAACGAGGCCGGCAGGAACACGGACATCAGCACGAGGGTGATGCCCACCACTGGCCCGAACAGTTCGTCCATGGCCTTCTCGGCCGCGGGCTGTCCCGCCATGCCTTCCTCGATGTGCCGCGCCACGCCTTCCACGATGACGATGGCGTCGTCCACCACGATGCCGATGGCGAGGATGATGGCGAACAGGGTCGAGAGGTTGATCGTAAAGCCCATGGCGTCCATGGCGGCGAAGGCGCCGATGATGGTCACGGGCACGGTGGTCGCGGGCACCAGCGTGGCACGCCAGTCCTGCAGGAACAGCAGGATGACGATAAGGACGAGGATCGCCGCCTCGAACAGGGTCTTCCACACCTCGTCGATGGAGGCGGTCACGAACAGGGTCGTGTCGAAGGGGATCATGTAGTCGAGCCCCTCGGGGAAGCTCTTCTTCAGATCCTCCATCTTCGCGGCCACACGCTTGGCCACATCGAGCGCGTTGGCGGCGGGGAGCTGGAAGATGCCGATGCCGGCTGCAGGCTTGTTGTCCTGCATGAAGTCCTTGGAATAGCTCTGCGCCCCGAGCTCCACACGGCCGATGTCGCGGATGCGCACGATCCGGCCACCGTCGGAATTGTCCACCTTGACGATGATGTTCTCGTAGTCCTTCACGTCGTCGAGGCGGCCGGCGACGTTGACGGTGTACTGGAACGCCGCGTTGGACGGGGCCGGCGGAATGCCGAGCTGGCCGGGCGTGACGAGCTGGCTCTGCTTCTGGATGGCGTTGGAGACGTCGGTCGGGGTCAGGCCAAAGGCCTGCATGCGGTCCGGGTCCATCCACACGCGCATGGCGTAGGTGCCGGCGCCGAAGACAGCGACGTTGGCGACACCTTCCACCCGCTCCAGTTCGTTCTGGACGTTGATGATGGCGTAGTTGTTCAGGAACAGGCCGTCATAGCGCCCGTCCGGCGAGACAAGCGTCACGAACTCGAGGATCGAGGTGCCCTTCTGCAGGATGGTCACGCCCTGCGCCTGCACCGCCGTGGGCAGCGAGGCGAGGGCGATGTTGACGCGGTTCTGCACCAGCACCTGCGCCATGTTCGGATCGGTGCCGATGGCGAAGGACACGACCAGCGTGTAGGTGCCGTCCGAGGCCGACCACGACTGCATGTAGATCATGCCCTCGACGCCGTTCACCTGCTGCTCGATGGGCAGGGCGACGGTGTCGATGAGCGTCTTGGCGGACGCGCCCGGATAGGAGGTGGAGACCGACACCGTGGGCGGCACGATGTTCGGATACTGCGACACGGGCAGGCGGATCAGCGAGACGAGGCCGATCAGCACGAAGACCATGGCAAGGACGTTCGAGAGGACCGGCCGCTCGATGAAAAAGCGCGAAATCATGGGCGCTGCCTCATGTTCGAGGGCGGGTCAGTTCTTCGGCGTCGCAGGGGTCGCACCCGGCGTCGCCGGAGCATTGGGGGTCGGCGGCACCGAGGGGATGGCGCGGGCCGGAGCGTCGGCGGGCGCCACTCCGGCGGGCTTCGGCAGAGGCTTGGTGCCATCGTCCACCGGCGGGGCGATGGCGACGATCTTGCCCACCTCCACGTCGATCTTGGAGCCGGGCACCGCGCGCTGCATGCCGTTGATGATGACGCGGTCCGTCGCCTTCAGCCCGCCGATGACGGCGCGCAGGCCGTCCGCCTGGAGCTGGCCGAGGGTGATCTGCGTCTGGGCGACGACATTGTCGGAGCCGACGGTGAGCACATAGGGACCAAGCTGGTTGTAGCTGATCGACGAATCCGGAACGAGGATGGTCGCCGCCGCCTGGCCGAGCGGCACCCGCACGCGGGCGAACAGGCCGGGCAGCAGCACGAAGTCGTCGTTCTGGAAGATGCCGCGGACGGTGAGCGTGCCGAGGTTGGGGTCCACCTGCGGCGCGATGTAGTCGATGCGGCCGGCATGGGGATAGCCGGTCTCGGTCTGGAGACCGATCTCGATCGGGATGTCCGGCAGGTCGCGGGTGAGGCTGGTGAGGGAGCGGCCCTGCTTGGCCAGCTGCTCCTTGATTCGCAGCACTTCCTGCTCGCTCAGCGTGAACCACACCCAGATGGGGTTGAGCTGGACGATGCTGGCGAGCTTGGTGGGGCCGCTGTAGCCGACGAGGGCGCCCACGTCCTGGAGATGGGCCGTCACCGCGCCGTCGAAGGGGGCGTTGACCTGGGTATAGCCGAGGTTGATCTGGGCGAGCTGCAGGGAGGCCTGGGCATTGGCCACCTGGGCGACGGCGGAATCGCGCTTGGCGCGGGCCTGGTCGAGGGCGGCCTGCGAAGCGAAGTCCTGCTTGGCGAGCTGGTTCTGGCGGTTGAACTCGGCCTCGGCCTGCACCTGCGCCGCCTGGTTGGCCGCGAGCGTCGCCTTCGCCTGGTCGACCTGGGCGATGTAGGTGTCCTGCTCGATCACGAACAGGGTGGTGCCCTTCTTGGCGAAGGCACCGTCCTTGTAATTGATGTTGGTGAGGAAGCCCTGCACGCGGGCGTTCAGGTCCACCGAATTGATGGCGGCGGTGTTGCCGGTCAATTCGAGGAAGCGCGTCACCGGCTGTTCCAGCACGGTCGCGACCGTCACCTTGGGCGGCGGCGGGGGTACGTAGGTGTTCTTCTCCTCGCATGCGGAGAGAAGGAAGGCAGCTCCGAGGGCAACGCTCGCGCAGCCCAGCCGACCCGACACCCTGATACCCCCCACCATACCACTACCCCCAATATGCAGTCGCGGCGGATACTAAGCATCGGGCAACGGATGTGTCCATGAAAGGAATTGCCCGGACGCGCCGCGATGGTCGATTGCCGCGGCACCTATGCACCGCGGCAACGCTTCGTCACAGCGCCGGCCCGGAGGGCTCCGCGGCACCCGCCTCGCATTGACATTGCCCCGACCCGTTCATAAGTGTCCGCATGGTGTGCTGCCCGCGGAAGCGGGGCGGTTGCGGCTGCGCGTTCGTTCGCTGCGCCCGCCTGTCCCGCCTTCGGACTTGCTGATGCCCCATTGCGGGTGTCCAACGGCGCGCATCGTTGCCCGGAGGTCCGGCGGTCCGTCTCCGCCCTCCTTCAGACCTGACGGAACGGAATAGAGAAACCCATGTTTGGTGGACTTGCCCGCAAGCTCTTCGGCTCCGCGAACGATCGCCGGGTGAAGGGCTATCGTCCCCGCGTCCAGGCCATCAATGCGCTGGAGAAGGAGCTGGAAGCCCTCTCCGACGACCAGCTGCGGGCCCGCACGGAAGATTTCCGCCGCCAGCTTGCCGAGGGCAAGACCACCCTCGACGATCTCCTGGTGCCCGCCTTCGCCACCGTGCGCGAGGGCGCCAAGCGTGCGCTCGGCATGCGCCACTTCGACGTGCAGCTCATCGGCGGCATGGTGCTGCACGAAAGCTCCATCGCTGAGATGAAGACCGGCGAAGGCAAGACGCTGGTCGCCACCCTCCCGGTCTACCTCAACGCGCTGGCCGGCAAGGGCGTGCATGTCGTGACGGTGAACGACTACCTCGCCAAGCGCGACGCCGAGTGGATGGGCAAGCTCTACCGCTTCCTCGGCCTGTCCACGGGCATCATTGTCCACGGACTCGACGACGACGAGCGCCGCGCCGCCTACGCCAGCGACGTCACCTACGCCACCAACAACGAGCTGGGCTTCGACTACCTGCGCGACAACATGAAGTATGAGCGCGCACACATGGTGCAGCGCCCGCACTTCTACGCCATCGTCGACGAAGTGGACTCCATCCTCATCGACGAGGCGCGCACGCCGCTCATCATCTCCGGCCCGCTCGACGACCGGTCGGACTTCTACAACACCATCGACCTGTACATCCCCCGCCTCTCCAAGGAGGATTACGAGGTGGATGAGAAGCAGCGCACCGTCACCATGACGGAAGCGGGCATGGAGAAGATGGAGCAGATGCTCACCGAGGCCGGGCTCCTGAAGTCCGAGAGCCTCTACGACATCGAGAACGTCTCGGTGGTCCACCACGTCAACCAGGCGCTGCGCGCGCACGCTTTGTTCCAGCGGGACAAGGACTACATCGTGCGCAACGACGAGGTCGTCATCATCGACGAGTTCACCGGCCGCATGATGCCCGGCCGGCGCTATTCCGAAGGCCTGCACCAGGCGCTGGAGGCCAAGGAGCGCGTCCAGGTCCAGCCGGAGAACCAGACGCTCGCCTCCATCACCTTCCAGAACTATTTCCGCCTCTACGAGAAGCTGGCCGGCATGACCGGCACCGCGGCGACCGAGGCGGCCGAGTTCCAGGACATCTACAAGCTCGAAGTGGTGGAAGTGCCCACCAACGTCCCGGTTTCCCGCATCGACGACGATGACGAGGTGTACCGTTCGGCCGGCGAGAAGTACGCGGCCATCATCGAGCTCATCAAGGAGTGCAGCGCCCGGGGCCAGCCGGTCCTCGTGGGCACCACCTCCATCGAGAAGTCGGAGCTTCTGGCCGAGCTGCTGAAGCAGGCCGGCTTCCACCAGATCGACTTCTCCGATCCGGCCGCCTTCGCCCATGACCGTTCGGGCAAGGCCTTCGCGGTGCTGAACGCGCGCTACCACGAGCAGGAGGCCTACATCGTCTCCCAGGCCGGCGTGCCGGGCGCGATCACCATCGCCACCAACATGGCCGGCCGCGGCACCGACATCAAGCTGGGCGGCGCCGCCGACATGCGCATCGCGGCCGAGCTGAAGGATCTGCCCGAGGGCGAGGAGCGTGCCGCCGCCGAGGCCCGCATCCGCGCCGAGGTGGAAGAGCTGAAGCAGAAGGCGCTGGCCGCCGGCGGCCTCTTCGTGCTTGGCACCGAGCGCCACGAGAGCCGGCGCATCGACAACCAGCTGCGCGGCCGCTCCGGCCGCCAGGGCGACCCCGGCCACTCCAAGTTCTTCCTGTCGCTCGACGACGACCTGATGCGCATCTTCGGGTCGGACCGGCTCGACGGCATGCTGCAGCGCCTCGGCCTGAAGGAAGGCGAGGCCATCATCCATCCCTGGATCAACAAGGCCCTGGAGAAGGCGCAGCAGAAGGTCGAGGCGCGCAACTACGACATGCGCAAGAACGTCCTCAAGTACGACGACGTTCTGAACGACCAGCGCAAGGTGGTGTTCGAGCAGCGCCTGGAGCTGATGAACGACGACGACGTGGCCGAGACCGTGGAGGACATGCGCCACGCCCTCATCACCGAGACCGTCGCCAAGTTCATCCCCGAGAATGCCTATCCCGAGCAGTGGGACGTGGACGGCCTCGACACCGCCATCAAGGAAGTGCTCGGCATCGAGCTGCCGGTGAAGGACTGGGCCAAGGAAGAAGGCATCGCCGGCCCCGAGGTCACCGAGCGCATCATCCGCCGCGCCGACGAGTGGATGGCTGCCAAGACTGCCCAGTATGGGCCGGACATCATGCGCTATGTGGAGAAGTCCATCCTTCTCCAGACGCTGGACCACCTCTGGCGCGAGCATATCGCCATGCTCGACCACCTGCGCCAGGTGGTGGGCCTGCGCGGCTATGCCCAGCGCGATCCGCTGAACGAGTACAAGTCCGAGGCGTTCAACCTCTTCTCTGCGCTGCTGAACCGCCTGCGCGAGATTGTCACCGCGCAGCTGATGCGGGTGGAGATCGTCGCCCAGCCGCCCATGGAGGAAGAGCTGCCCCCCATGGAGGCGCACCACGCGGACCCCTTCACCGGTGAGGACGAGATGGCGAGCATCGGTGCCGCCCTCGGCTCCCGTCCGGAGCCGCTGCTCTCGGGCGACGTCGCGGTGATGGAGCGCAACCCGAACGACCCCTCCACCTGGGGCAAGGTCGGTCGCAACGAGGCCTGCCCCTGCGGCTCGGGCAAGAAGTACAAGCACTGCCACGGCCGCTTCGCCTGAGGCGGTGATCCCCGGCGCGGTCCTCCGCGCCGGGCCTTCCCCCGCTGGGCGTCGGGGCTTCGGGCTCAGCCGCGCCGGTGGCCGATGGCCCGGTCGATGCCCACGAAGATGAGCGCGGTGGTGAAGAACACCACCGCCAGCACCACGGCATTCTGCGCCATCTTCTCCACCCCGAGCTTGGCCGGGTCGAGGAACCAGTAGGCGTACCAGCCGTCCGCCTCGCCGCGGGCCACGGCATAGACGAGATAGGCCAGCGGCGGCGCCATGGCCCACACGGTATCGGCCAGCCGCAGCCGCCCGTGCGGCCCCACCAGCCAGACGATCAGGAACAGCACCGGCACCGCCTGATGCAGCAGGCGGTCGGCGACGAGCTGCGCGCCTTGCGGATTCCACACATGGCGCAGCAGCAGGGCATAGATGATGCCCACCAGCACGATGGAGACGACCGTCGTCAGCCGCGCCCGTGCCCCGGTGAGCGCATGCAGGCCGCCGAGCGCGATTTCGGTGGCGACGATGGCGACGCCGAGATTGGTGAGAACCGTGAAGAAGCCGAGGAAGCGCCACAGCGCCGGGCCGAATCCCTGGCCGATGGCGGCCATCTTCTGGACCACGATGACGAGCTGGAGGATCAGCGCAGCCCAGCCGACGACGGCCGTGAGGGCGGCCATCCGCCGGCACCAGACATCATGCCCCATGGTCCGCCCTCCCCGCCGCACCCGCCAGGCGGCGGAAAAGCGTAGGCTGAACCATGTACCGTCGGCAAGGCACTCGCCACTCGTGCGCGATGGCGAGCCGCCCCGTAGGTGGAAGCTCGACTACCGGGGATAGGAGCTGGAGGCGACCGCCGTGGGCTGCGGTGCCGAGGCTGCAGCGGATGCCGCCGCCAGCGAGCCCGTGGTGGCGGGGGCGCCGTCGCTCTGGTCGGCGCGCAGCAGCGCGTCCGCCTGAAGCTTGGCCGGCGTCTCCTTCGGCGGATTCACATAGTCCGGAAGGCGGCCAGGCGCCGGGGTATAGGACATCTGCCCGGTCTCGCGCTCCTTGAGCTTGGCAAGGAACACCGGGTGCATGCCGCCGTCGCTGCCGGTCTTCACCGGGGCCACGGGCGCGGTGGTGGAGAGCGCCGCCACCTGGGCATCGTCGGACCGCTGCTTGGCGGCCACCGCCGAGGCGATCTGCTCCGGCACCTGATAGGGCGGGCAGGCCTGGCTGGCGTCGAAGGCGCGGCCTGGCGCGGGCGTGGCGTCGAACACATAGGTGCGGTTGCAGACCGAGACCTTCGGCTCCTGCTTCGTCACCTCGAAATGGTCGGAGCCCTGCTTGAGGTTCCGCCAGAACGCCATGTTGGGATTGTTGCGGTAGCGGGCGAGGTTCTTCGCCGTCATCCGGAAGGGATAGGCCTGCACCTGGAAGGCGCGCTGGCCGCCAGCGAAGCTCTCGCGGGCCAGGGAGAAGATCTCGGAAATCTGGTCGTCGGTCATGGCGTAGCAGCCCGAGGACGAGCAGTCGCCATGCACCATCAGGAAGTCGCCGGTGCGCCCGTAGGCCTTGTCGTAGGCGTTGGGGAACCCGAGGTTGAACGCCAGATAATAGCTGGAGTTCGGGTTCATCTGGCCGGGGGTGATGGTGTAGAAGCCCTCCGGCGCCTGCCGGTCGCCTGTGCCCACCTTGGGGCCGAGTTCACCCGACCAGCGGCAGATGGGATAGGTCTTGAGGAGCGCATAGCTGCCCTCGGACGTGACCTTCCAGACCTCCAGCTCCGATTCCTGCTTGTAGATGCGAACCAGGATGGGGGTGGAGGGCGCCATGTCCTTCTTGGCCAGCAGCGACACCATTTCCGGCGACAGCGGCTTGTTCGCCTTGCGCGCGACCTCGGAATCGGTGGCGTTGCAGCCCGCGAGGGCGAGCGCCGCGCAGGCGGCGAGACCCGCCATCCGCAGGCGCGAGGAGAGGGTCGTCATCGGACGGCGCTTGGACAAGCGGCTTATGGACAAGCGGCTCAACGCGAAACTCCCGGATCCGGACCGGCCATGAGGCCGAAAAGGCTAACCGGTCCCCCTTGATGCGACGTTATCAGCGTCGCTCCGGCCCGATGGAGAAAATAAGGCAAATGCGGCCAAGATGGGGAAACTCCGGCCCGCTTCCCCCATGCCGCAGCGCCATGGTTAAGGATTTCTTACCGCTGTGGCCGCCAGGCCGCGCCCGTCAGAGGGTACGGCCGATGGCGAGGAACTTGTCGCGTCGCGCCTTGCGGACCTGCGCGCCGTCGAGCCCCGCCAACGAGGACAGCGCATCGGCGATGGCGTCGCCCGCAGCGGCGATGGCCGCGTCCGCGTCGCGATGGGCGCCGCCGGCCGGCTCCTTCACGATGCCGTCGATGACGCCGAAGCGCAGCAGGTCCTGCGCGGTGATCTTCATGTTGGTGGCCGCGTCCTGCGCCTTGGCGGTGTCGCGCCAGAGGATGGAGGCCGCGCCTTCCGGCGAGATCACGCTGTAGATGGCGTGCTCCATCATCAGCACCTTGTTGGCGGTGGCGATGGCAATGGCGCCACCCGAACCGCCCTCACCGATGATGAGCGCGACATTGGGCGCGGAAAGTGCCAGGCAGGCGTCGGTGGACCGGGCGATGGCCTCGGCCTGCCCGCGCTCCTCCGCGCCGATGCCGGGATAGGCCCCGGCTGTGTCCACCAGCGAGATCATGGGCACACCGAAGCGGTCGGCCAGTTCCATGATGCGGGCGGCCTTGCGGTAGCCCTCGGGGCGGGCCATGCCGAAATTGTGCCGGATGCGGGTTTCGGTGCTGGAGCCCTTCTCGTGGCCAAGCACGCACACCGCCTCGCCGCGGAAGCGGGCGAAGCCGCCGATGATGGCCTCGTCCTCGCCGAACTTGCGGTCGCCGGCGAGGGGGGTGAAGTCCTCGAACAGGCCGCGGGCGAAGTCGGCGAAATGCGGCCGCTGCGGATGGCGGGCCACCAGCGTCTTCTGCCAGGGGGTGAGATTCGCATAGAGCGCGACCAAAGCGTCGCGCGCCTTGCCCTCCAGCTTCAGCACCTCGTCGGTGATGGCTACGCCGTCGCCGGAAGAGGAGAGCGCGCGCAGCTCTTCCACCTTGGCCTCGAGTTCGGCAACCGGCTTCTCGAAGTCCAGATAGCTGCGCATGAGGGTCCGTGGGGTTGGAGGAGGTCAGCGCCCCCAAAAGCGGCGGGAAGCTGCCTTTGCCGCGCGGGCAAGTCAAGGCGGCACGTCAAAGTCGGCCGCGCGGACAAACGAAAGCTCCGTCGCGGCGCGGCCTGGCCGTGGGGCAAGGCGACGCTGCAACGGATCACTGCGGGGAGCGTTGTCTCCAAATCATGGTCACATCATGGAGGTTGCCGTGAAACCCGACGAAGCGATGCTGAAGAAAGGGAAAGAGGGCCAGCCGGCGACCGACGCCGCCGAAAAGCGCCACCTCGACGCGCAGCGCCAGAAGCCCGCCGCCGGCCCGCACGCGAAGCCGCAGCTGACCGATCCGGAGAAGACGCCGGGGGCCGGTGCCCTGCCCGACCCCGACAAGCCCCACGACCCGGACGCGACCGGCTGACGCAGCCGGTGGGGCCCGGCGGCGGCCGGGTGGCCTTGTTCCGGGACCGCTGGTGGCGCTATTGCTGGCACGCCACTTCCCGGGGACCCTTCCGACGATGCGCGCGCTGCTCGACGTTATCCTTGTCGTTCTCCAGCTCTATGTCTGGATCCTCATTGCCGCGGCCGTGCTGTCCTGGCTGGTCGCATTCAACGTGGTCAATCCGTACAACTCGTTCGTGCGCAGCGTGGGCGAGTTCCTGTTCAAGGTGACGGAACCGCTGCTGGCACCCATCCGCAACGTGCTGCCCAATCTCGGCGGCCTCGACCTGTCGCCGATGGTCCTGATTCTGCTGATCTTCTTCCTGCAGCAGGTCATCGCCTACTACATCTACCCCTACGTGTTCTGAGCCGGCCGCCGTGTCGTCCGCCGCCCCGTCTGCCGCCTCGTTCGTGCGCATCCTGCCGGACGGCGTGGAGGTGACGGTGCGGGCGACGCCACGCGGCGGGCGCGATGCCGTGGACGGCGTCGCCGCCCTGTCGGACGGCCGGGAGGTGCTGAAGGTGCGGGTGCGGGTGGCGCCGGAGGATGGCGCCGCCACGGCTGCGGTGGCGAAGGTTGTGGCCGGGGCGGCCGGTGTCGCCGCCTCGCAGGTGCGGCTCGCCTCGGGCGCCACGGCGCGGGTCAAGACCTTCCGCATTCCGGGCGACGGCCCCGCCCTCGCCGCGAAGCTCGCCGCCGCCGCGGGGAAATGAGCCTCAGGCAGGCTTCACGAAATCCGCGCGCATGGGCGTGAACACGTCCACCAGCACGCCGGGCTCGATGCAGACCGCGCCATGGTGGGTGCCCGAGGGCACGTAGAAGCTGTCGCCCGCCTTCAGGCGCTCGGTGCGCCCGCCGATGGTCAGCTCGAACACGCCGCTTTCCACGCTGGTGATCTGCACGTGGGGATGGCTGTGCGGCACGCCCATGGGCCCCGGCGCGCGGGCGATGACGCGGACCAGCATGATCTCGTCGTTGAAGGTGAGGATCTGCCGGCTCACCACCTCGTCCACCACCTCCACCGGCGTGGTGTCGGCGAAGGCGAAGACGTTGCCCTTCTCGCTCATGCTCTCTCCCATCCTGCCGGCCAGTCCCCGACCGGCCCGCCTGTATCAGCGCGCCAGCCAACCGCCGTCCACCGGCAGCACGACGCCATGCACATAATCCGCCGCGCGAGACGACAGGAACACCGCCGCTCCACCGATGTCGGACGGGTCCCCCCAGCGGCCGGCGGGAATGCGGCCGAGGATGGCAGCGTTGCGGTCCGCATCCGCGCGCAGGGCCTCGGTGTTGTTGGTCACGAAATAGCCCGGGGCTATGGCATTCACGTTGATGCCCTTGGCCGCCCACTCGCAGGCGAGGAGCCGCGTGAGACCGGCAAGCCCGCTTTTGCTCGCCGTGTAGGACGGTATGCGGATGCCGCCCTGGAAGGAGAGCAGGGAGGCGATGTTGACGACCTTGCCCCCCTTGCCGTCCGCCAACATCCGCCGGGCGACGGCCTGGGTGAGGAAGAAGGTGGACTTGAGGTTCACGTCCATCACCTCGTCCCAGTCCTTTTCCGAGAAGTCGATGGCGTCGGCGCGGCGGATGATGCCGGCGTTGTTCACGAGGATGTCGACGCGCCCGCCGATCTCCGCCTCGGCGACGATGCGGTCGATGGGCTTGAGCGTGCCGAGGTCGGCCCGCACGGGCGTGAAGCTGCCGCCAGCGGCGGCCACAAGGGCGGCGGTCTCGTCCATGGCCGAGCGCCCCACCCCCACCACGCCAGCGCCGGCCCGCGCGAGCGCAACGGCGATGGCCTGGCCGAGGCCGGTGTTGGCGCCGGTGACGATGGCCCTGCGGCCGGACAGATCGAACGGATTCAAGGGATCTCGGCTCACTTCAGCTGGTCCATGGCCACCATGTCCATGTCCGTATAGTCGATATTGTCGCCGCCCATGCCCCAGATGAAGGTGTAGGCGCGGGTGCCGCAGCCGGAATGGATGGACCAGGGCGGCGAGATCACCGCCTGCCCGTCGGCCACCACGATGTGCCGCGTCTGGTCGGGCTCGCCCATGAGGTGGATGACGCGGGCGTCGGCCATGAGGTCGAAATAGAGATAGACCTCCGAGCGCCGGTCGTGGACGTGGCAGGGCATGGTGTTCCAGACATTGCCCTCGTCGAGCTGAGTCATGCCCATGACCAACTGGCAGGAGGTCACCACATCAGGGTGGATCATCTGGTAGATGGTGCGGCGGTTGGCCGTGGCAACCTCGCCGAGCAGCATCTTCTTGGCTTCCGCGATGCGCACCACCTTGGTCTCATACCGCGCATGGGCAGGGGTGGAGAGGAGATAGAAGCGGGCGGGCGCATCGGCGCTGTCGGAAGTGAACAGCACTTCCTTCGTGCCCATGGCCACATAGATCGCATCCCGATGCCCGAGCGCATGGGGAACGCCATCGACGCGCACCTTGCCGGCACCGCCGATGTTGAAGACGCCCAGTTCCCGCCGGTCGAGGAAGTTCGGCGAGCCGATGGTCGCCTTGTCGCTCTCCAGCGCCAGCGGCACCGTGACCGGCATGGCCCCGCCGATCACGAAGCGCTCCACATGGCTGTAGGTGAGCAGCACCAGGCCGGGCTCGAACAGGCGCTCCACCAGATAGTTGCGCCTCAGCGCCTCGGTGTCGAACCCGCGGGTGGCGTCCTGGTGATGCACATGGCGCACGTCGATCATCATGGGGGCAGACTTTCGGGGCAGTACGGGGACTAGCGGAACAGGGCCGGCAGCCAGAGCGACACGGCCGGCACGTAGGTGACGATCATCAGCACCGCGATGGAGGCGCCGAAGAAGGGCCAGATGGTCTTCATCGCCTCGCCGATGGTGATCTTGCCCACCGCGCAGCCCACGAACAGCACCGAGCCCACGGGCGGCGTGTTCAGCCCGATGCCGGCGTTGAGGATCAGGATCACCCCGAAATGCACGGGATCGATGCCGAAGGCCTTCACCAGCGGCAGGAAGATCGGCGTGCAGATGATGATCATCGGCGCCATGTCCATGAAGGTGCCAAGGATGAGCAGGATGATGTTGATGAGGAGCAGGATGACATAGGGGTTGGACGAGACCGCCTGCATCATCTCGATGGTGGCCTTCGGCACCTGCAGGAAGGCCATGAGCCAGCCGAAGGACGCCGCGGTGCCGATGACGAGCAGCACCATGGCCGTGGTTCGCACCGCGCCGAGCGTCGCCTCCACGAAGTCCGCCCAGTGCATCTCGCGATAGACGAGGGTCGTCACCAGCAGCGCATAGATGACGGCGATGCAGGAGCTTTCCGTGGCGGTGAAGATGCCCGAGCGCACGCCGCCGAAGATGATGCCGATGAGCATGATGCCCGGGATAGCCGCCACCACCGAGCGCAGCACCGCATACCAGCCCGGAAAGGTGCCGGCCGGATAGCCGCGATTGCGCGCCACCACATAGGCCGTAATCATCAGCGCCGCGGCGAGCAGGATGCCCGGCATGATGCCCGCGGTGAACAGGTCGGCGATGGAGATGGTGCCGCCCGCCGACAGGGAATAGATAATCATGTTGTGGGACGGCGGGATCATCAGCGCGATGATGGCCGAATTCACCGTCACGTTGACCGCATAGTCCTTGGCATAGCCGTGGCGCGCCATCTGCGGGATCATGATGCCGCCGATGGCCGAGGCATCCGCCACCGCCGAGCCGGAGATGCCGCCGAACAGGGTGGAGGCCACCACGTTCACCTGGCCGAGCCCGCCGCGCAGATGCCCCACGAGGCTCGCCGCCATGCCGATGAGCCGGTCGGCGATGCCGCCGCGCATCATCAGGTCACCCGCGAAGATGAAGAAGGGGATCGCCAGCATGGAGAAGGCGTTCATGCCCGAATTCAGCTGCTGGAACACCACCACCGGCGGCAGATCGAGATAGAGCACGGTCGCGAGCGACGCGAGGCCGAGGCAGAAGGCCACCGGCGTGCCGATGACGAGGAGCAGCGCGAAGACGCCGAAGAGGATGGTGATGGCCATGGGTCTTTTCCGGCGTCATTCCACGGTGTGGACATGGGCGAGCGGCACTTCCGGCACCCGCCCCTCGGTGAGGTCGGTGAGCAGCCGCTCGAACGAGAACAGGCAGATGAGCGCGCCGCCGCCCACCAGCGGCAGGTAGTCGACGCCCTGCGGCAGGTCCACACCCGCCATCTTGGCGCTCCAGGTGCCCATGGCGAGGTCCCAGCCGTACCAGCCCATGGCCGCGCCGAAGCCCATGACGAGGATGTGGGTGGTGATCTCCATGGCCCGCCGCACCGGCGGCGTCGCGAAGTGGAGGCCGATCTCGAAGCCGAGGTGCATGTTCTCGCGCACGCCCACCGCAGCGCCGAGCAGGATGAACCAGCTCATGAGCAGCAGCGACAGCGGCTCGGTCCAGCTCGGCGAGGCGTTCAGCACATAGCGGCCGATCACCTGCCAGAACACCGCCGCCGTCATGGCGACCAGCCCGGCGCCGGAGATCCACAGCGCGACCGCGGAAAGCAGGCGGACCACCCGCCGCAAGGCGATGAGCGGCACCGGCCTTTCGGCCTCGGCGCCCCTGCCGGAACGTTCGCTGGACTTGATGGTCATGCCGCTGCGCCTCCCCGGACAATGACCGGGCCGCGCGGGCCCGGCCGGTGCCGCGCCTTCAGTTCACCGCCCGGATGCGGGCGACGAGATCCTTCATCTTGTCGGTGGTGACGAACTTGTCGTAGACCGGCTTCATCGCGTCGATGAAGGGCTTCTTGTCCACCTCGTTGATGATGGCGCCGCCCTTGACCACGTGATCCTTGGCCTCGATGTCGCGCTTGGCCCAGAGCTCGCGCATCTTCTTGGTGGCTTCAAGACCGGCTTCCTTGAACATCTTCTGGTCCTCGGGGCTCAGCTTGTCGAAGGCACGCTTCGACATCACGAACACCTCCGGCGCCAGCGAATGCTCGGTGAGCGAATAATATTTCGCCACCTCGTAATGCTTCACGGAATCATAGGAGGGATAATTGTTCTCGGCGCCGTCCACGAGGCCGGTCTGCAGGCCGGAGTAAAGCTCGCCGAAGGGCATGGGCGTCGCATTGGCGCCGAGCGCGTTGATCATCGCGATGAACAGGTCCGACTGCTGCACGCGGATCTTCATGCCCTTCATGTCGTCGAGCGTCTTGATGGGCTTCTTGGAATTGTACATGGAGCGGGCGCCGGAATCGAAGAAGCCGAGCACAACGAGGCCGTGCGGCTCGAAGGCCTTGGCGATCTCCGCGCCGATGGGGCCGTCCACCACCTTGTACATGTGCTCGGTGGAGCGGAACAGGAACGGCATGCCGAGCACCGCCGTCTCCGGGATCAGGTTGTTGAACGGCGCGGTGTTGACGCGGTTGAGATCGATGACGCCGAAGCGGGTCTGCTCGATGGTGTCCTTCTCGCCGCCGAGCTGGCCGGAGGAGAAGACCTGCACCTTGTACTTGCCGTTCGACTTCTTCTCGATGATCTCGCCGAAATACTTCACGGATTCGACAGTGGGGTAGCCATCGGGATGAATGTCGGCGGAGCGCAGCGTGGTCTGCGCCATCGCCGGGAGCGCAAGGCCCGGCAGCGCCAGGCTCGAGAGCGCGAAAGCTACGGCGCGGGCGGTCAGTCGGCGTCGGGTCAGCATGGGCGTTCTCCCTGAGTGTCTGACGGATTTTTCCGTTTATTGCGGCCTTTCCGGCCGTTCACTTCCAATGGACGCGGCGGCCTACATCACCGCGCCGATCTGCCAGGGCACGAACTCGGCATCGCCGTAGCCCAGTTCCTCGGATTTGGTGTGCGCGCCCGAGGCAACCGCCAACACCTTGTCGAAGATCTCGCGGCCCTTGTCTTCCAGCGACACGCCGTCGAGCACATCGCCGCAATTGATGTCCATGTCTTCTTCCATCCGGCGATAGATGTCGGAATTGGTGGCGAGCTTGATGGACGGGGTGGGCTTGGCGCCGAAGGCGGAGCCGCGGCCGGTGGTGAAGCAGATCACGTTCGCCCCGCCTGCCACCTGCCCGGTGGCGGCCACCGGATCGTAGCCGGGCGTATCCATGAAGACGAAGCCGGCATCCGTCACCGGCTGGGCATATTCATAGACCGCGCGCAGGGTCGAGGAGCCGCCCTTGGCGGCGGCGCCGAGCGACTTTTCCAGAATGGTGGTGAGCCCGCCGGCCTTGTTGCCGGGCGAGGGATTGTTGTTCATCTCCCCCGCGTTGCGGGCGGTGTAGTCCTCCCACCACTTGATGCGGGCGACCAGCTTCTCGCCCACCTCGCGCGTCGCGGCTCGGCGGGTCAGCAGGTGCTCGGCGCCGTAGATTTCCGGCGTCTCGGAGAGAATGGACGTGCCGCCCTGCGCCACCAGAAGGTCGGAGGCGACCCCCAGCGCGGGATTGGCGGTGAGTGCCGAATAGCCGTCCGAGCCGCCGCATTGGAGCGCCAGCACGATCTCGGACGCCGGCCGCGCCTCCCGCCGGGCGGCGGCAGCGCGGGGCGCCATCTCCTTCAGCGTGCCGAGGATGTGCTCCACCGTGCGGCGCGTGCCGCCCTCGTCCTGGATGGTGAGGGTGCGGAAGCCGTCCGCCTCCTCCACCCCGTATTCCTGCTTGAAGCGGGCGATCTGGAACATTTCGCAGCCGAGCCCCACCATCACCACGGCGGCGAAGTTGGGATGGGTGGCGTAGCCCCAGAGCGTGCGCGAGAGCACGTCATAGCCCTCGCCCTTGGAGGCCATGCCGCAGCCGGTGCCATGGATGATGGGCACGATGCCGTCGATGCCCGGAAAGTCGGCGAGGATGCCCGAGCGTTCCGCCGCCTGCGCCGCGAACCGCGCCACCGAGGCCGAGCAGTTCACGCTGGTGAGGATGCCGAGATAGTTGCGGGTGCCGGTGCGCCCGTTGGAGCGGCGAAAGCCCATGAAGTGGGCGCGCTCGGCCTCCGGCAGCAGCGCATCGTCCCGGGCGTCGGCCGCAAAGGCGTAGTCACGGGCGAAATCGTGCAGCACCACATTGTGGGTGTGGATGTGGGCGCCCGGGGCGATGTCTTCGCTGGCAAAGCCGATGATCTGGCCGAACTTCACCACTGGCGCGCCGGCCGGAATGGGCTCGATGGCCACCTTGTGGCCGCGCGGGATCCGCTGGGTGGCGACGACGCCCGCGACCGAGCCGCCGGGCGCGACCTCGTCCAGCGCCACCGCCAGATTGTCCTTCGCAGAAAGCCGAAGGGTGCGCGGCGCGATGCCCGCCTCCATCCCCATGAGCACGTCTCCCCGACCCTTGTCCCCGGCCCCGTCGGGCCCGCGCCTTCGTTGACGCCCTTGATATGCTAATATATTAGTACGGCAGATGCCGCAAGAGCAGGCCGGGAGTGGGCAGAGTACCGGGGGAGGCAGAAACGGTGGTGGCGACGGGGGCGGATCTCAGGCGCAGGCCGGCGCTTCGCAGCGAGAATGTCCGCGCGGTGCCGGCGTCATCGCGCATCCACGCCGCCCTGCGCGACGACATCGTGGCCATGACCCTCCCGCCCGGCGCGCCGCTCCAGGAAAAGCAGATCGCCCTCGCCTACGGCGTCAGCCGCACGCCGGTGCGCGAGGCCATCCTGAAGCTGGCGGATGAGCGGCTGGTGGACATCTTCCCCCAATACGGCACATTCGTCTCGCGCATCTCCGTGCCGGAGGTGCGCGACGCCATGATCATCCGCAACGCGCTGGAGCGCACGAGCGTGCGGGAGGCGGCGGCCCATGTGGCAACGCTGCCGGAGAAGGTACGCCGGGTGGTGATGGCGCCACTCCTCGCCACCCTGCGCCAGCAGCGCGCCTCCCACCGCGCCGGCGCGCTGGCGGAGTTCCACGCCGCCGACGAGGCCTTCCACCAGATCATCGCGGAGCTGGCCGGCCACCCCAACATCTGGCGGGTCATAAGGCAGGAGAAGGCGCATGTGGACCGCTGCCGCCTCCTCACTTTGCCCTCCCCCCAACGGCGCGCCAGCGTCATCGCCGAGCACCAGAGCGTGGCCGACGCCATCGGCGCGGGCGATGCGGACGGCGCGGAAAAGGCCATGGCGGCCCATCTCGGCCGGGTCATCCCCAGCGTCGAGGATCTGGGCGCCGCCCATCCCGATTATTTCGAGGCGGAAGGCGCGCCCGCCGATGCCGTGAACGCGAGGTAAGTCCCGTGTCCAGCCTCCTTCATCCCGACCGCCTGCTCCCCGCCGACCCCTCCGTGCGCGCGGTGGCGCGCCGGCTCTATGCGGAGGTGGAGGCGCTGCCCATCGTCTCGCCCCACGGCCATACCGACCCGCGCTGGTACGCCTTCAACGAGAACTTCCCGGACCCCGCGCGCCTCTTCGTGGTGCCGGACCATTATGTGTTCCGGATGCTCTATTCTCAGGGCATCCCGCTGGAAAAGCTCGGCGTTCCCCGCGCCGACGGCGGCGAGACGGAGCAGGACGGGCGGGCCATCTGGCGGCTGTTCGCGGCGAACTACCACCTGTTCCGGGGCACCCCCACGCGGGCCTGGCTGGACCATGCCTTCGCCACCCTGTTCGGGCTGGAGGAAAGGCTCAGCGAGAAGAACGCGGACGCCGCCTACGACCTCATCGCGGAGAAGCTGCAGCAGGACGCCTTCCGACCGCGCGCTTTGTTCGAGCGCTTCAACATCGAGGTGATCGCCACCACCGAGAGCCCGCTGGACGACCTTGCAGCCCATGCGGAAATCCGCGCCAGCAGCTGGGGCGGACGGGTGGTGACGGCCTATCGGCCCGATCCGGTGGTGGACCCGGAGTTCGAGGGCTTTTCCGCCAATCTCGCGTGCTTCGGCGAGATCACCGGCGAGGACACCTTCTCCTGGTCGGGCTATCTCGCCGCCCACCGCAAGCGCCGCGCCTTCTTCAAGACCTTCGGCGCCACCTCCTCCGACCACGGCCACCCCACCGCCGCGACCTTCGACCTGCCGCCGCAGGAGGCCGAGGCGCTGTTCCGCCGTGTCACCGGCAATGCCCCGGTGAGCGCGCAGGACGCCGAGCTGTTCCGCGGCCAGATGCTCACCGAGATGGCGCGCATGAGCCTGGAGGACGGGCTGGTGATGCAGATCCACCCCGGCGCCATGCGCAACCATAACGGCCAGATCTTTGCCCGCTTCGGCCGGGACAAGGGCGCCGATATCCCCTCCCCCACCGAATATGTGCGCGCGCTGAAGCCGCTGCTCGACCGCTTCGGCAACGAAGCGGGCCTCACCATCATCCTGTTCACCCTGGACGAGACGAGCTATGCGCGGGAGCTGGCGCCGCTCGCCGGCCATTATCCGGCGCTGCGGCTCGGCCCGGCGTGGTGGTTCCACGACAGCCCGGAGGGCATGAAGCGCTTCCGCGCCATGACCACGGAGACCGCCGGCTTCTACAACACGGTGGGCTTCAACGACGACACCCGCGCCTTCCCCTCCATCCCGGCCCGGCACGACGTGGCGCGGCGCATCGATTGCGGCTTCCTCGCCGAACTCGTGTGCGAGCACCGGCTGGACGAGGATGAGGCGGTGGAGGTGGCGCGCGACCTCGCCTATGGCCTCGCCAAGAAGGCCTACAAGCTTTGAGCCCCCGGCTCTCGCTTTCCACCCTCGCCGACCTGCCCACCGCCGTCGCCCGCCCGGCCTATGACATAGCGGCGGCGGAGGTGGGAGTCGTGCATCTGGGCGTCGGTGCCTTCCACCGGGCGCATCAGGCGGCCTATCTCGATGAAATCTTGTCGCGCGGGCACGCGGGCTGGGCCATCTGCGGCGCCAGCCTGCGCTCGCCCGACACCTCCGACGCGCTCGATCCGCAGGATGGCCTCTATACGCTCGCCGAGCGCTCCGGCGCGGGGGACAAGCTGCGCGTGATCGGAGCGCTGCGCCGGCTGCTGGTGGCGCCGCGTGATCCGGAGGCGCTGCTTTCCGCCATGTGCGACCCGCGCGTGCGCATCGTCACCCTCACCGTGACCGAGAAGGGCTATTGCCACGATCCCGCCTCGGGCACGCTGGACGAGGCACACCCGGACATCCGCGCCGATCTTGCGAATCCGCACAGGCCGGTGAGCGCGCCGGGCTATCTGGTGGAGGCCCTCGCCCGCCGCCGGGCGGCCGGCATCGCCCCCTTCACCGTGCTCACCTGCGACAACCTCCCCGCCAACGGCAAGACGGTTGCGCGGGTGACGACCCGTCTCGCCGCTTTGCGCGACGCCGATCTCGGCCGCTTCGTCGCCGGCGAGGTCGCCTTCCCCTCCACCATGGTGGACCGCATCGTGCCCGCCACCACGGACGACGACCGCGCGCTCGTCGCCGCCGGTCTCGGGATGGAGGATGCGTGGCCGGTGATGGCCGAACCCTTCAGCCAGTGGGTGGTGGAGGACCGTTTCCCCCTCGGCCGGCCGCCGCTGGAAGAGGTGGGGGTGGAGCTGGTGTCGGACGTGGAGCCGTTCGAGCACATGAAGCTGCGCCTGCTGAACGGCGCCCATTCCACCCTCGCCTATCTCGGCTATCTCGCGGGCCACGCCACCATCGCCGACACCATGGCCGTGCCCGCTTTCGCCCGGCTCGTGGCGCGGCTCCAGGACGAGGAGGTGACGCCGACGCTGCACCTGCCCGCGGGCGTGGACGTGGCCGCGTACAAAAGGGCACTGCGCGAACGATTTGCCAATCCGGCCCTCAGGCATCGAACATGGCAGATCGCCATGGATGGCTCGCAAAAACTGCCCCAGCGCCTCGTCGCCACGGCCCGCGACCGGCTGGCGGCCGGAGCGCCCATCCCGCTCCTCGCCCTCGGCATCGCCGGCTGGATGCGCTACGTGACCGGGCGGGACGAGCAGGGAAATGCCATCGACGTGCGCGATCCCCTCGCCGCCCGGCTCAAGGCGCTGGCGGACGAGGCCGGCCCCGATGCGACGCGCCTCGCCCCGGCGCTTCTCTCGGTGCGGGAAGTGTTCGCCGACCTCGGCGCCGACCCGCGCTTCGCCGGCCCCGTGCGCGACGCCCTCGCCCGCCTCATGGCGCATGGCGCTGCGGCGACGGTGGAGGAGATGGCGGGTAGGTGATCCCAAGCCCGCTCTGCGCTTCTCAGTGCTTGTTGTTGGAGAGCTTGTCCGACCAGGCGAGGACGAGGCTCGAGCCCACGAACACGACATGGATGATGACGAGCCATGTCAGCGTGTTCTCGCTCATGTTCCCCTTGTCGAGATTCATGAACGCCTTGAGCAGCTGGATGGCCGAGATCGCGACGATGGACGCCAGCAGCTTCTGCTTCAGGCCTGTGAAGTCCACCCGCGTCATCCAGTCCGGCCAGTCCGGATGGCCGTCGGGATCGATCTTCGAGACGAAGTTCTCGTAGCCGGAGAAGATGACGATCACCACGAGGTTGCAGGTGAGCGTCAGGTCCACGAGGGCCAGGATGCCGAGGATGATGTCGCTCTCGGTGGCCGAGACGGCGTGCAGGACGAAGTGCAGCAGTTCGTGGCCGAACTTGAACAGCAGCACCAACATGCCCACGACGAGGCCGACATAGAAGGGCGCGAGAATCCAGCGGCTGCGGAACAAAATCCCTTCGATCAACCGCTCGAGCATCCCTCACCCCCCGCTTTCAGCGGCGCATGATGCACCGCAACGAGCCGCGGCAAGGGGTGCCACGGCGCGCGCGCAAGGGCAAGCGGACAAATGGCGTTCGGGCGACGTGGACGCCGCGCCCGAAAGGCGCGCCCTACTCCTTCACCGCTCCGGTCATGGACGAGACGTAATAGTCCACGAAGAAGGAATAGAGGATCACCACCGGCAGCGAGCCGATGAGGGCACCGGCCATCAGCGATCCCCATTCATACACGTCCGAGCGCACCAGCTCGGTGAGCACGCCCACCGGCACGGTCTTGTTCTCCGACGACTGGATGAAGGTGAGGGCGTAGATGAACTCGTTCCACGACAGGGTGAAGGAGAAAATGCCCGCCGAGATCAGCCCCGGCACCGAGAGCGGCAGCAGCACCTTGATGAGGATCTGCCAGCGCGAGGCGCCATCCACCAGCGCGCATTCCTCCAGCTCGAAGGGGATGGAGCGGAAATAGCCCATCAGCAGCCAGGTGGAGAAGGGCACGAGGAAGGTGGGATAGGTGAGGATCAGCGCCAGCTTGGTGTCGTAGATGCCGAGGCCGAACACCATGATGGCGAGCGGAATGAACAGGATCGACGGCGGCACCAGATAGGCGAGGAAGATGCCGAGGCCCACCCAGCGCGAGCCGTTGAACCGCAGGCGCTCGATGGCATAGGCCGCGAACACGCTGGTCACCAGCGAGATGACCGTGGCCGCCACCGAAATGTAGACCGTGTTCCACAGCCAGTGCGGATAGGAGGTCTCGAACAGGAGATACTTGATGTGCTCCAGCGTCGGCTCGACCACCCAGAGTGGGGAGTAGTTGTTGTAATCGGTGAGCTGGAAGTTCGGTTTGATGGCGGTGATGGCCATCCAGTAGAACGGGAACAGCAGCACGAAGACGAAGATGATGAGCGGCAGGATCACCGTCACGATCCGCCGGGGCAGGCTGTCGAGATAGCTCATGCCCGTGGAATTGTCGGTCATCTGAACGGGTTGGGGCTGGGCCATGGTGGTCCTCGCAGAATTGGGGGGCGGCGCGCGGGCTTGAAGAGCGGGCTCAGTCGGCCCCGCCCTGCTGCCACTTGCGGCGCTGCAGGCCGAAATAGCTGAACAGGATCGCCGCCAGCAGGAAGGGGATCATGGCCACCGCGATGGCCGCGCCCTCGCCCAGCGAGCCGCCGGGAATGGCGCGCTGGAAGGAGAGCGTCGCCATGAGATGGGTGGAGTTCAGAGGACCGCCGCGGGTGAGCACGTAGATCAGCTGGAAGTCGGTGAAGGTGAACAGCACCGAGAAGGTCATCACGACAGCGATGATCGGCGAGAGCATGGGCAGCGTGATGTAGCGGAAACGCTGCCAATTGGTGGCGCCGTCCAGCGTCGCCGCCTCGTGCAGCGAGGGCGAGATGGTCTGGAGGCCCGCCAGCAGCGAGATGGCGACGAAGGGAATGCCGCGCCAGACATTGGCTGCGATGACCGAGGCGCGGGCGTTGGTGACGTCGCCGAGGAAGTTGATGGGCGCGGAGATGAGCCCCATCTTGATGAGTGCCCAGGAGATGATCGAATACTGGCTGTCGAAGATCCACCAGAAGGCGATGGCCGAGAGCACGGTGGGCACCACCCACGGCAAGAGCACCACGGCGCGGAAGAAGGCCTTGAACGGCAGGTTCTCGTTGAGCAGCAGCGCCAGCCACAGGCCGAGCGCGAACTTCAGGATCGAGGCGGCGATGGTGTAGAGGAGCGTGTTGAACACCACCAGCCAGAACAGGCTGTCGCCCCAGAGCGATTCATAGTTCTCGAGGCCGATGAACACGCCCTCGCGGCCGATGCGCGTGTCGGTGAATCCGAGCCACACGCCGAGACCGAGGGGATAGGTGAGGAAGAACAGAAGGAAGACGGCCGCCGGCACCATGAAGGCGATGCCGAGCACATGCCGGCCCTGCCCGATGCCGGCCCAGAAGGACCGCTTGTGGGTCGGCTCAGCCGCTGCGACGTTGGCCATGAATGGGTCTCCGGAAGCTTGTCTTTCTGACTCGAAGCCCCTCTCCCCTTGCGGGAGAGGGTGGATCGCGGCGCAGCCGCGAGACGGGTGAGGGGTTCGCTCCCCTTCCCGCCACACCGGCCCCCTCGCCCCCCGCCCGCGAGGGGAGGAGGACGAAGGCATCAGTCCCGCCTCAGCGGTAGATGCGCTCGGCGCGCTGCTGCGCGCGCTTGGCGGCTTCTTCGGGCGTGCGCTGGCCGGTGGAGGCTTCCGCCACCATGTCCACCACGATCCAGTCGGCCATGGCCGCGGCCGACTTCGGCCCGAGCGGGCCGGCGTAGCCGTTGGGCTGCAGCGTCTCGGAGGCCACCGCATAGGCGGCGTGGATGGGCTTGGAGGTCCACACCGGGTTGTTGGCGAAGCTCTTCAGCGTCTGGCAGCAATAGGCGCTCGCGCCGGTGAGCCAGGCATTGTACTGGTCGGCCTGGAACATGAAGGCGAGATAGGCCTGCGCCGCCTTGGGGAACTTCGAATACTTGAAGATGCAGGCGGTGGTGGTCTGGTGCAGTTCCACCTTCTTGCCCACCGGGCCGAGCGGGAAGTTGGTGGACTTCATGTCCGCCGCCATGTCCGCGAGCTTCGGGTCGTTGGCCGCGGCGTAGTAGATGGACACGCCGTTGGCCGTCACCGACAGGTCGCCGGCGATGAAGGCGCGGTTGTTGTTGACGTCCAGCCAGCTCTCGGTGCCGGGGATGAAGGTCTTGTACAGCTCGGCGGCATACTTCAGCGCGGCGACGGTCTCCGGCGAGTTGATGACCACCTTGCCGTTCTCGTCCACCATCTTGCCGCCATGGCTCCAGAGGATCCAGTGCGTGTAGTTGTTGCCGTCGCCCACGCCGTGGCCCAGCGTGAAGCCCATGGGGTGGTTGTTGGCCTTGAGCGCCTTGCCGAGTTCGAGAAGGCCCTTGGTGTCCTTCGGGAATTCGGAGAAGCCGGCCTGCTTCACCCAGCTGTCGCGATAGACCACCGCATTGCCGATGGTGGCGAGCGGCAGGCCGACGAAGCGGCCGTTGACCTTCGCATACACCTCGTTGCCGGGATAATAGCCGCCGTACTGCTTGGCGAGGCCGGTGGCGAGGTCGGTCACGTCGAGCAGCTTGTCGGGATACTGCTGGGCGTCGTCGAACCACACCCACACGATATCCGGGCCGGAGCCCACGTTCGCGGCGACGGCGGCCTTGGGACGGATGTCCTCCCAGCTCTCCTTGTCGATGCGCACCTCGATGCCGGTGGCCTCGGTGAACTTCTTGGTGTTGGCGATCCAGGCGTCTTCCTCGCCCTTCACGAACGGCGACCAGCGCAGCAGGCGGAGGGAGGCGCCGGCCTCCGGCTCGAACTTGGCGACAGCCTGGGCGATGGCCTCCCTGGTGGAGAGCATGGGCAGGGCCATGGCACCGGCCGCAAGGCCCGCGCCGCCCATGAGAAGGTCACGTCTGGAAATGGTCATTGGTCTTCCTCCCGTGAAGCGTTTCCTTGAAGGACGGGCCGTTTCGGACGGTGTGTCTCGAACGGTCTTCTTTCCCCCTGAGCGTGCCGGTGGCCCGGCACGGTAACCGACCGTGTCAGAGCCGACTGCCGGTCGCCTCGTCAAAAAGATGTGTGAGGCCCGGCTGCGGCGCGATGCGGATCGTCTCGCCGGGGCTGAAGCTCAGCCGCTCGCGGAACAGGCAGGTGATCTCCTGCGCCGCGGCCCCTTCGCCGAGGCGGGCGACGACCAGGATTTCCGAACCGGTGGGCTCGGTGACCACCACCTGCGCCGGCACGCCATTCGGATCGAGCCGGATGTGCTCGGGGCGCAGGCCGTAGACCACCTTCTGCCCGTCGGCGAGGCCCTGCGCGTCCGGCAGGGGCACCTCCACGCCGCTGTCGGTCACCAGCATGGGATTGGCGCCGAGCCGCACCTTGCCCTTCACGAAGTTCATGGAGGGCGAGCCGATGAAGCCGGCGACGAACTGGTTGGCCGGGCGGTCGTAGAGATCGAGCGGGGCGCCGATCTGCTCGACGATGCCGTCGTGCATCACCACGATCTTGTCGGCCATGGTCATGGCCTCGATCTGGTCGTGGGTGACGTAGACGGTGGTGGTCTTCAGCCGCTGGTGCAGTTCCTTGATCTCGGTGCGCATCTGCACGCGCAGCTGGGCGTCGAGATTGGAGAGCGGCTCGTCGAACAGGAACACCTGCGGATCACGCACGATGGCGCGGCCCATGGCGACGCGCTGGCGCTGGCCGCCGGAGAGCTGGCGTGGGTAGCGGTCGAGCAGCTTGGTGAGATTGAGGATCTCCGCCGCGCGCTTCACCCGGCCCTCGATCTCGGACTTCGGGGCTTTGCGCAGCTTGAGCGAGAAGCCCATGTTGTCCGCCACCGTCATGTGCGGATAGAGCGCGTAGTTCTGGAACACCATGGCGATGTCCCGTTCCTTCGGCGGCATCTCGTTGATGACGCGATTGCCGATCAGGATCTCGCCGCCGGAGATGTTCTCAAGGCCGGCGATCATGCGCAGCAGCGTGGACTTTCCACAGCCCGAGGGGCCGACCAGGACCACGAACTCGCCGTCGCGGATGTCCACGTCCACGCCATGGATGACCTGCGTCGACCCATAGGCCTTCTTCACACCGCGAATGTCCACGGTCGCCATGCAGCGTCCTCTCCCCTCGCCGTTTCCTCGTGCCGCACGGGGGCTGTTTGAGCCTTGCCCGATGCGGCCGCACCATTCTTGGGCCGGAACAGACCTCCGGCCGTCGCCCCTTCCGGAACGCGGCGCGATCATGGTGCGAGGCGAGAACGGGATCAAGTGGAAATTTAAAACGATTGAAGCTCCATTGGACGAAGGTCGGAGATGGGGCTAGACATAGCCGTCCCGCGGATGAGGCCGCCGTTTCCGGTCGCGCGCCGCGGGCATCGGCGCGGGGTTCGCGGGGCGCCGCTCCCGCCTGCCCGCCGGTGACCATCCCGTTTCTTCCCTGCCCAGCCGCCAAAGCGGAGACCTGACCATGACCGATGCCGCCCGCCCGGCCCTGCTCCTCACCGGCCCCGTGATGGAGGAGGTCGTCGAGCGCCAGCTTGCCGGCCGTTTCACCCTCGTGCCGCTGGATGACCTGAATGAGAGCAACGCCGGCGCGGTCGAGGCGATCGCCACCCGCGGCAAGGTGAAGGTGGACGACGCGCTCATTTCGCGCCTGCCCAACCTCAAGATCGTCAGCAATTTCGGCGTCGGCTACGATACGGTGGACGCGGCGGCGGCGGCGAAGCGGGGCGTCATCGTCACCAACACGCCGGACGTGCTGAACGAGGAGGTGGCCGACCTCACCCTCGGCCTGCTGCTCGCCACCGTGCGGCAGCTTCCGCAGGGCGACCGATTCGTGCGCGCCGGCCAATGGACCAAGGGCGCCTATCCGCTTGGCCCCACCTTGCGCGACCGCACGGTTGGCATCCTCGGCATGGGCCGCATCGGCAAGGCCATCGCCAGGCGGCTGGAAGCCTTCTCCGTGCCCGTCGTCTATCACAGCCGCAGGCCGCAGGCGGACGTGGCCTATCGCCATTATCCGGACCTCAAGGAGATGGCGCGGGCGGTGGACGTGCTGGTGGCGATTCTTCCCGGCGGTCCGGCGACACGCCACATCGTCAACAAGGAGGTGCTTGAGGCCCTCGGCGCCAACGGCATCTTCATCAACGTGGCGCGCGGCACCGTGGTGGACGAGGCGGCGCTGCTCGCGGCGCTGCAATCGCGCACCATCCTCGCCGCGGGCCTCGACGTGTTCGAGGACGAGCCCAACGTGCCGGAGGCCTTCTTCGCCCTCGACAATGTGGTGCTGCTGCCGCACGTGGGCTCCGCCACCCATTACACCCGCGCCGCCATGGGGCAATTGGTGGTGGACAACATCCTCGCCTTCTTCGACGGCAAGGGGCCGCTGACCCCCGTCGCCGAGACGCCCTGGCCGCGCGGCTGACGCCATCGCTCCCGATGCGCCGCGCCGGTCATATGCCGGCGCGCGCGCCTGATGATCCCCCGCCCGCGCGGTGCTAGACTCGCCGCGTTGGTCGTCGTGGAGGGCAGCATGGCGCATCGGAACGAATTTCCGCAGGTTCGGGGGCTCCGGCACGCCCTGTGCGCCGCGGTGCTCGCCGGCCTTGCCGCGTCCACCCCGGCCCTCGCACAGAAGGCCGATCCTGCCGCAAAGCCAGCGCCCGCCGCAGCACCGAAGCTCGATCCAGCCGTGCGTGAGGCGGCGGCCCGCATGGCGGCGCCGTTCCGGCTCGCCAGCGCCGACGGATCACGCGGGTGCGCTTTCGCCCTGAAGCCCGACGCCGCCGGCCCCGGCCTCGCGGTGGAGTTCGACCGCCCCGCCTGCGCCGATATCGGCTTTTCCGCGCAGGTGGTCGCCTGGCTGCCCGACCCCTCCGGCTCCATCCGCCTTCTTAACGCGCAGGGCCGCACCGTGGCCGAGTTCACCGAAGGCGCGGGCGGCAGCTATGAGGCGCTGCGTGAGGGCGACGGGGTGTATTTCCTCGCCAATCCGGCCCTGGCCGACGGCACCGAGCTGAAGCCCGAGGAAGTGGTGGGCGAGTGGGACCTCGCCCGGCAGGCTGGCGCGCCCGTGTGCCGGGTGACGCTGCTGGATGCTCCCGCCAAGGGCGGCGGCTTCCGCCTGAACATCGCCAGCGGCTGCGATGCGGCGCTGCTGCGCTTCGGACCGACCGCCTGGGACATCGAGGGCGGCAACATCCTCGTCCGTGGCGAAGGCGGCGCCTCGGTGATCCGCTTCGCCCGGCAGGAGGACGGCGGCTGGGCCCGCACGCCCGAGCGCGGGCGCCCGCTTCTGATGACGCGGCCCTGACCCATCGCCATCGCGCGCCAGGTTGCGCTGGGGAAGTGGTCTTGGCGGCTGCCCGAGTCACCCCCGTGAGTCACCTGTGTGACAATCCGTGTGATCGGAAAGCGTCACTTCCCCCGATCGAGGTACCGCATCTGCGACCTTTTTGAGGCGCGCCTGCCCTTTCCCGGCACATGATTTTCCTGACAGGAACGGGGTGCCGTACCGTTTCGGGACAGTGCGTTGCAACGATGCAACAGCAGAATCCAGCATTTGCAACGGTTTGCCTAAAGCAGGTGCATCTGCTGCCTCAAATTTCGCATTGGACTTGAAGCCGCGACCTGATTTTTATCGTTCCAGATCGCTGCGGGGAAAACCGTTATGAACAAGATTGCAGTCGTTGCCGCTTCCATGCTCCTGGCCGGAGCCGCTTCCGTGGGTGCCGCCGGCGCCGCGGACCTGAGCTCGCCCATGCCCGTGAAGGCCGCTCCGGCGCCCGAGACGCCCCTGTGGGATGTGGCGTTCGGCGTGAAGCTCGGCACCGACTACGTGTTCCGCGGCATTTCGCAGACCGACGGCAACCCCACCGTTCAGGGCTACGCTGAACTGCGCCTCTTCGACTGGGTCTACGCCGGCATCTTCGCCTCGAACGTCGACTTCCCCCCGATCAACCAGTTCGGCGGCTACACCGGCCTCACCGACGCCTCGGCTGAGATCGACCTGTACGGCGGCCTGCGCCACACCTGGGGCGCCTTCACCGCCGACGTCGGCTTCGTGTACTACTACTATCCGGGCGAAATCGCTGTGAACTCGCTGGGCGCCGGTCTCCCCGCGGTCAACATCGACTACTGGGAAATCTACTTCAAGCCGACCTACGTCATCAACGACGTGTTCACCGTCGGCGGCAACCTCTACTACACCAACAGCTACGCTGGCTCTGGCTCCACCGGCACCTACCTGTCGGGCACCGCCAAGGTCGACTTCACCAAGTGGAGCCCGATCAAGGACGTCGGCTTCTACGTGTCGGGTGAGCTCGGCTATCAGTGGCTCGGCCAGACCGACCTCGGCAACTTCTTCGTCGCCAACTACGAGCTGCCCTCCTACACCACCTGGAACGTGGGCGTCGCCTTCACCTACAAGGCTGCCACCCTCGACCTGCGCTACTACGGCAGCACCCTGTCGTCCGGCCCGTCCTACGTGTCCGGCGTCGGCTATGCGCCCTTCGGCACCTGCGGCGTGGTCTCCGGCCTGCAGAATGTCTGCGGCGACCGCTACGTGGCCAGCCTCTCCTTCGACACCTCCTTCCTCGCCCTCAAGTGAGATTGGCCGGGTCGCCTGACCCGGGTCGAAACGGACAAAGGCGTCGCGCTCTGCGCGGCGCCTTTTTCTTTTGGGCACAAGGCTCCCGGCCATCGCCTTCTGAACCGCTTCACGAGCCGTCATGCCCCGGCTCGTCCGGGGCATCCACAGGCGCGGAAGAGCGGTCCCCGGATCCCCCAAAGTGACCCGACCGCGCCGTGGATCGCCCGCACAAGGCGGGCGATGACGTCGGAGAAGGTCCGTCGGCGTGCCTACCGCCCCGGCAGCACCAGTACCGTGCGTGTCTTCGGCAGGGTCTCCCGGCTGAGCAGCACGAAGGGCTCCGTGGAGCGCTGAACCGTCCATTCCTGGCCCAGCCGCGCGAGGAAGCGCTCCAGCCCGTACTGGCTGAAATAGTGCATGGGGATGACCAGCGGCGCGTTGATGGATTTCAGCACGTCCACCATGCCTTCGAGATCCAGCGTGTAGGAGCCGTCCACCGGCGCCAGCACCACGTCGATCCGGCCCAGCGCCTCCAGGTGGTCCTTGGTCAGGAGATGGTGCAAATGGCCGAGATGGGCGATGCACACGCCCGCCACCTCGAACACGAACATGGAATTGCCGTCATATTCCGTCCCGGCCCCCCGGCGGATATTGGTGGGGACGTTGCGGATCCACACGTCCTCAACCGTCACCTCGTGCTGCGCCGGCGCCCCGTCCTTCCCCCAGCCCCTGAGCACATATTCGATGCCGGGGTCCGGCGCGTCCGTGTAATGGGTGTCGTGGGCGTGGTTCATGGTGACGATGCGCGGCACCAGATTCGGCCGCACATAATCGTTGTAGTCCGTGACGATGCTGACCCCGGCAGGGCTCTCGATGAGAAAGCTCGCATGGCCGATGAAGGTGAGATGCACCGGCCCCGAGGCCTCGGCGAGCCGCAGCATGGCGGCGTCCAGCGCCGCGAGCCGCACCTTCGGCCGCTCGGCCACCATGCGCGGGCATTTTTCCGGCTGCGCCAGCGCGGCGCCCCCCGACAACGCCATCAGCCCGAAGGCGGTCGCGGCCAGTATTGCGACGACGGCCCCGCCGCGGCGGGGGGCTGATTGCATCGGTGCCGCAATGGCATGAGGGCAAGACGGACCAGATGATGGGGCAGAAGACGGGGCGGGCATGGCGGCTCCCAGCGGTCGCGCCCTCCCCGTCGCGCCGGGCACCGGCGGTGGCAGGCGTGCGCGCGGATGGTCCGGCGAAATGCGGATGGACGATTGTGCCGTGTTGCACCGCCCGCGCAATGTCGTCGCACGTAACGGCACCGTGAGGCGCACACCCGCGCCGCCACAACCATGCGCCCGGCTCCCGCTGCGGCGCCTCCCCCATCACCCCCATGGACCTTGGGCGCCGGATCGGCAATCGTGCGCCGCCGCGGCGGCGGGGCCATTCCGGGCCGCCGGGACGCAAGGGGAGGCTTCACAATGTCTTTCAACATGGTCATCGTTCAGCCGGCGGTCGCGCTGATTGCAGGCGTGCTGATCCTCGCCTTCCCGCGACTTCTGAACGTGCTGGTCGCCATTTATCTCATCATCGTGGGCGTCACGGGCCTGATGGGGCACTGATCGCCGCGCCGTCTCATCCGGCGGCGCGGGAACGGCCGTCCGAATGCCCAGTTGATGCTTTGTGCGCTGCACGTTAAAGCATCCCGCCACTCTGCATTTTCCCAAACGGGGCCAACCCACATGACGAAATGGGTCTACACCTTCGGCGACGGCAAGGCCGAGGGCAAAGCCGACATGAAGAATCTTCTCGGCGGCAAGGGCGCGAACCTCGCCGAGATGTCCAACCTCGGCCTGCCCGTTCCTCCCGGCTTCACCATCACGACCGAGGTGTGCACCTATTATTACGCCCACGGCCAGACCTATCCGGCCGAGCTGAAGGGCGAGGTGGAAGCGGCCCTCGCGCAGGTGGGCCAGCTCACCGGCAAGGCGTTCGGCGATGCGGCGAACCCGCTGCTCGTCTCGGTGCGCTCCGGCGCCCGCGCCTCCATGCCCGGCATGATGGACACGGTGCTGAACCTCGGCCTCAACGACGCCACCGTGGACGCGGTGGCCCGCCTCGCCGACAGGCGCTTCGCCTATGACAGCTACCGCCGCTTCATCACCATGTATTCCGACGTGGTGCTGGGCGTGGACCACCACCACTTCGAGGAGATCCTGGAGCACTACAAGCTCCAGCACGGCCACACGCTCGACACCGACCTCTCGGCGGACGACTGGGCGGCCCTGGTGGTCAAGTACAAGGCGAAGGTGGAAGCCGAACTGGGCAAGCCCTTCCCGCAGGACCCGCACGAGCAGCTCTGGGGCGCCATCGGCGCCGTCTTCTCGTCCTGGATGAACGCCCGCGCCATCACCTACCGCCGCCTGCACTCGATTCCCGAGAGCTGGGGCACGGCGGTGAACGTGCAGTCCATGGTGTTCGGCAACATGGGCGAGACCTCCGCGACCGGCGTCGCCTTCACCCGCAACCCGTCCACCGGCGAGAACGCGCTCTATGGCGAATTCCTCGTGAACGCGCAGGGCGAGGACGTGGTGGCGGGCATCCGCACCCCGCAGGACCTCACCGAGAAGGCCCGCAAGGCCGCCTCGTCCGACAAGCCCTCCATGGAAGTCGCCCTGCCCGACGCCTTCAAGGAGTTCGAGCGCATCTCGCATGTGCTCGAAAACCACTACCGCGACATGCAGGACCTCGAGTTCACGGTGGAGAAGGGCAAGCTCTGGATGCTCCAGACCCGCTCCGGCAAGCGCACCGCCAAGGCGGCCCTGCGCATCGCCGTGGAGCTGGCCGCGGAAGGGCTCATCACCGAGCAGGAGGCCGTCGGCCGCGTCGATCCCGCGGCGCTGGACCAGCTTCTCCACCCCGCCATCGATCCCAAGGCCGAGCGCAAGGTGATCGCCACCGGCCTGCCCGCCTCCCCCGGCGCGGCGGCCGGCGCCATCGTGTTCTCGGCGGATGAGGCCGAAGCGTGGAAGGAGCAGGGCCGCAAGGTCATCCTCGTCCGCGTCGAGACCTCGCCGGAAGACATCCACGGCATGCATGCCGCCCAGGGCATCCTCACCGCGCGCGGCGGCATGACCTCCCACGCGGCGGTGGTCGCGCGCGGCATGGGCAAGCCCTGCGTCTCCGGCGCCGGTGCGCTGCGCATCGACAATGCGGCCCAGACGCTGACCGTGAACGGCCAGACCTTCAAGAAGGGCGACCTCATCACCATCGACGGCGGCACCGGCCAGGTGCTGGCGGGCGAGGTGGCGATGCTCCAGCCGGAGCTATCGGGCGAGTTCGCGACCCTCATGGGCTGGGCCGACAAGGTGCGCAAGCTCAAGGTCCGCGCCAATGCCGAGACCCCGGCGGACGCCCGCATGGCCCGTTCCTTCGGTGCCGAGGGCATCGGCCTGTCGCGCACCGAGCACATGTTCTTCGACGCCGGCCGCATCCTCGCCGTGCGCGAGATGATTCTCGCCGACGACGAGGCGGGCCGCCGCTCGGCGCTGGCCAAGCTGCTGCCCATGCAGCGCGACGACTTCGTCGAGCTGTTCGAGATCATGAAGGGCCTGCCGGTCACCATCCGTCTGCTCGACCCGCCGCTGCACGAGTTCCTCCCCCACACGGCGGAAGAGACGGCAGAGGTGGCCAAGAGCCTCGGCGTGGACATCGAGCGGGTGGAGCGGCGCTACAAGGAGCTGCACGAAGTGAACCCGATGCTCGGGTTCCGCGGCTGCCGCATCGCCATCGCCTTCCCCGAGATCGCCGAGATGCAGGCCCGCGCCATCTTCGAGGCGGCGGTGATCGCCGCCAAGAAGACCGGCGAGATGGTGGTGCCCGAGGTGATGGTCCCGCTCATCGCCACCAAGGCCGAGTTCGACATCGTGGACAAGGTCATCCGCGACACCGCTGCGGCGGTGGAGAAGGAGACCGGCGCTACCCTCACCTTCCAGGTCGGTACCATGATCGAGCTGCCCCGCGCCGCCCTGCGCGCGGAGGAGATCGCCAGGGGCGCCGAATTCTTCTCCTTCGGCACCAACGACCTCACCCAGACCTGCTTCGGCGTGTCCCGCGACGACGCCGGCACCTTCCTCGGCCCCTATGTGCAGAAGGGCATCCTGGAGGTGGACCCCTTCGTCTCCATCGACGTGGACGGCGTGGGCGAGCTGGTGAAGATCGGCGTGGAGCGCGGCCGCAAGTCGCGTCCCGACATCAAGCTCGGCATCTGCGGCGAGCACGGCGGTGATCCCGCCTCCGTCGCCTTCTGCCACGAGGTGGGGCTCAACTACGTCTCCTGCTCGCCCTTCCGCGTGCCGATCGCCCGCCTTGCGGCGGCGCAGGCGGCGCTGAAGAAGTGAGCGATCGAGGCGCCACGCGCTTAAGCCCGCGCGGCGCCTGAGCGTTGCCCCTTGGCTTCGGTCGAAGACCGATGCCAACTGCAAGATCCTGAAAGGCCGCCTCCGGGCGGCCTTTTTGCGTTGCGCCGCACCCATTCGCGAGCGTGGCCGGAACCACAGGCCGGGTGTACCGTTTCTCTCGCGCCCCCACGCGAGCGGGGCGGTTTCGCGGAGGACACCATGCAGGACGCGCAAGTGGGCTGGATTGCCGCCATCATCATCGGCGGCTTCGCCGGATGGTTTGCCTCCATGTTCATGAAGAGCGACACCGGGCTCTTCACCAACATCATTCTCGGCATCATCGGCGCCGCCATCGCCAGCTTCCTGTTCGGGCTGCTGGGCGTGGGCTTCGCCGGCTGGCTCGGCTATCTGGTGGCGGGCTTCGTCGGCGCGTGCATCCTCATTGCCGGCGCACGGGCGATCAGACGCTGACCGCCCGGCTTTACGCGGCTCACTGAACGAACGTGTTCACCAGCGAGCCGATGCCGGCGATCTCGATCTCGATGGTGTTGGTCGGCTCCTTCATGGTGCCGACCCCCACCGAGGTGCCACAGGCGATGAGGTCGCCGGGGTTCAGCGTCATCTCCTTCGAGATCAGCGACACCAGCAGCGCCGGCGGGAAGATCATGTCGGCGAGCGGGTAGTTCTGCCGCTCCTGCCCATTGAGGATGGTGCGCACGCGCGCCGCCGAGGGATCGAAATCCGTCACGATCCACGGGCCGAACGGGCCGTAGCCGTCGATGCCCTTGGCCCGCGCCCACTGGGGGAAGGTCGGATCGCGGTTGAGGATGTCGGCGGCGGTGATGTCGTTGACCACCGTGTAGCCGAAGATGCCGGCGGCGGCTTCCGCTTCGGACACATTGGTCAGCGGCTTGCCGATGACGATGCCCAGCTCGCCCTCATAGACCGTCTTGCCCTCATAGGAGGCCGGCCGGCGCACCACCGAGCCGGGCGCGGCGACGGAGGTGGTCGCCTTCAGCAGATAGAGCGGCTCGGCCGGCTCCGCCACCTTCAGCTTGGCCGCCAGCTCATGGAAGTTGTTCCACAGCGCGACGATCTTGGTGGGCGCGCAGGGCGCCTCCAGCGCGACGTCGGCGAGCTTGAGCGTCGCGCCGGTGGCCGTCGCGCCCGCAAACATGCAGCCCTCGTGCACGGCGATGGTGTCGCCTTCCAGCGTGCCGAAGCCGGTCTTTCCGTCGGCGGCGAAGCGCAGCCAGGTGGTCATGGGTGTTTCCTCTGGTGATTGTTTGGGGGCGGCTCCGACCTCTCCCGGCCGTCATGCCCCGGCTTGTCCGGGGCATCCACAGTGCCGCGAGAGCAGAGCGGGCAAACCGGCACCCTGCTTGCCGCCCAGTGGATCCCCCGGACAAGCCGGGGGATGACGGCGGCTATTCAGGCGTAGTTCCGGATCGAGAGAGGGTTGCCCCTCAGCCCTTCAGCACCTCAACGAGCGTCTTGCCGAGGCGTGCGGGGGAGGGAGACACGCGGATGCCCGCCGCCTCCATGGCCGCGATCTTGTCCTCGGCGCCGCCCTTGCCGCCGGAGATGATGGCACCGGCATGACCCATGCGACGGCCGGGCGGGGCCGTGCGGCCGGCGATGAAGCCCACCATAGGCTTCTTGCGGCCGGCCTTCGCCTCGTCGGCGATGAACTGCGCCGCGTCCTCCTCGGCCGAGCCGCCGATCTCGCCGATCATGATGATGGATTCGGTCTTGGGATCGGCCAGGAACATCTCCAGCACGTCGATGAATTCCGTGCCCTTCACCGGGTCGCCGCCGATGCCCACCGCCGAGGTCTGGCCGAGGCCTTCCTGGGTGGTCTGGAACACCGCCTCATAGGTCAGCGTGCCGGAGCGCGAAACGACCCCCACGGTGCCGGTCTTGAAGATGTTGGCGGGCATGATGCCGATCTTGGCCTGCCCCGCCGTCACGATGCCGGGGCAGTTCGGCCCCACGAGACGCGACTTGGAGCCGGAGAGCGCGCGCTTCACCTTCACCATGTCGAGCACGGGAATGCCCTCGGTGATGCAGACGATGAGCGGGATCTCCGCGTCGATGGCTTCCAGGATGGCGTCGGCCGCGCCGGCCGGCGGCACGTAGATCACCGAAGCGTCGGCGCCGGTGGCTTCCTTCGCCTCCAGCACGGTGTCGAACACCGGCAGGCCCAGATGCACCGATCCGCCCTTTCCGGGGGAGGTGCCGCCCACCATCTTGGTGCCGTACATGATCGCCTGCTCGGCGTGGAACGTGCCGTTCTTTCCGGTGAAGCCCTGGGTGATGACCCGGGTGTTGGCGTCGATCAGCACGGACATCACGCAGCTTCCTTCTTCACGGCCGCGACGATCTTCTGCGCCGCATCGTCGAGATCATCGGCGGGGATCACGTTGAGCCCGGATTCGCGGATGATCTTCTTGCCCTCGTCCACGTTCGTGCCGGCGAGGCGCACCACCAGCGGCACCTTCAGCCCCACCTGCCGCACGGCGGCGATGACGCCCTCGGCGATCACGTCGCAGCGCATGATGCCGCCGAAGATGTTCACGAGGATGCCCTCGACATTCGGGTCGGCGGTGATGATCTTGAAGGCCGCCGTCACCTTCTCCTTGGTGGCGCCACCGCCCACGTCGAGGAAGTTGGCCGGCTCCATGCCATAGAGCTTGATGATGTCCATGGTCGCCATGGCGAGGCCCGCGCCGTTGACCATGCAGCCGATGGTGCCATCGAGCGCGATATAGGAGAGATCATAGCGCGAGGCCTCGATCTCCTTGAAGTCTTCTTCGCTCTCGTCGCGCAGCTGGGCCACGTCCGAGTGGCGGAACAGGGCGTTGGAGTCAAAGCCCACCTTGGCGTCGAGGCAGACCAGCCGGCTGTCCTTGGTCACCACCAGCGGGTTGATCTCCAGAAGGCTCATGTCCTTTTCGGTGAAGGCCTTGAACAGATTGGCGGTGAGCGCGCCGGCCTGCTTGGCGAGATCGCCGGTGAGGCCGAGCGCCTGCGCCACCTTGCGGCCATGCAAAGGCTGCACGCCGGTGGCCGGGTCCACGGAGAAGGTCACGATCTTCTCAGGCGTGGAATGCGCCACCTCCTCGATGTCCATGCCGCCTTCGGTGGAGACCACGAAGGCGACGCGCGAGGTCACGCGATCCACCAGCATGGAGAGATAGAATTCCTTGTCGATGAGCGCGCCTTCCTCGATGTAAAGGCGGTTCACCTGCTTGCCATCGGCGCCGGTCTGCAGCGTGACGAGCGTATTGCCGAGCATCTCGGCAGCATTCGCCTTCACGTCAGCGGCGGTCTTCACCACGCGGACGCCACCCTTGGCGTCTGCGGGAAGCTCCTTGAACTTGCCCTTGCCGCGCCCGCCGGCGTGGATCTGCGCCTTCACCACGAAGGCGATGCCGCCCAGCTTGCCGGCCGCAGCCTCGGCCTCTTCGGGGGTGAAGGCGGGAAAGCCGCGGGAGACCGGGACGCCGAAATCGCGGAGGATGGCCTTGGCCTGGTATTCGTGAATGTTCATCGGGGTTTCCTCCCTCGTCGAGGGCCGCGTTTGCCGCGGCTCAAGGTGCGCTTTGGCTGCACATTACGACGAAAGTCGCAGTCTGCACCCAATCGCGCGCACGCTCCAGTGCGACACGACGCCAGTGGGGGCGCCAGTGATAGCGCGAGGCGTGACGCACTCGGCGAGGTGAACTGTGCGGGCCGCCCTTGCGGACGAAAGATGGCCTCTCCCCTCAGGGGCGGCGCGGGAGCCGGCGGCCGGAGCGCTCAGCGCATCGGGCAAGGCCGGGAGAAATACCGTGTCGGGAGGACCGTCATGCCCCGGCTCGTCCGGGGCATCCACTTATCCCCATCCCGGTGCTTCAAGACCAGGCACCCGATGAGCGGGGCGGTGAATCGCCCGGACAAGCCGGGCGATGACGCGAGAGAAAGCGGCGGGACGCATCGCCCCGCCGCAGGGCTCAAAATCAGACCACGCGACCTTCGTGCATGGACTTGATCTGCTCGGGGGAATAGCCGAGCTCCGCCAGCACCTCGTCGGTGTGCTCGCCGAGCAGCGGGGAGCCGGTGACTTCCACGCTCATGTCGGAGAACTTGATCGGGCTGCCGACGGTCAGGTACTTGCCGCGCTGCTTGTGATCGACTTCCACGATGGTGCCGCTCTCGCGCAGGGACTTGTCCTCGGCGATCTCCTTCATGGTGAGCACCGGGGCGCAGGGGATGTCGAACTTGCGCAGGATGTCGACCGCCTCGAACTTGGTCTTGTCGGCGAGCCACGCCTCGATCACCGCGAAGATGTCGAAGATCTTGTCCTGGCGCGCGCGGGCGGTGTTGTAAGCCGGATCGTTGATCCACTCGGGCTTGCCGATGGCTTCCGCCACCTTGCCCCAGGCCTGCTCCTGCACGGTGAAGTAGATGTAGGCGTTGGGATCGGTCTCCCAGCCCTTGCACTTCAGCACCCAGCCGGGCTGGCCGCCGCCGCCCGCGTTGCCGCCGCGCGGAACCACGTCCGAGAACGTGCCGTGCGGGTACTGCGGGTACTCTTCCAGGTAGCCCACGCGGTCGAGGCGCTGCTGGTCGCGCAGCTTCACGCGGCAGAGGTTGATGACCGCATCCTGCATGGACACGGCGACCTTCTGGCCCTTGCCGGTCTTGTTGCGGGCGTGCAGCGCGGTGAGGATGCCGATGGCGAGGTGCATGCCGGTGTTCGAGTCACCGAGCGCCGCCGCGGACACGGTGGGGGGGCCGTCCCAGAAGCCGGTGGTGGAGGCCGCGCCGCCAGCGCACTGCGCCACGTTCTCGTAGACCTTCAGGTCTTCGTAGTGATGGCCGTCGGAGAAGCCCTTCACCGAGGCGACGATCATGCCCGGGTTCAGCTCGTTGATGTGCTCCCAGGTGAAGCCCATGCGGTCGAGCGCGCCGGGGGCGAAGTTCTCGACGAGGACGTCGCTCTCCTTGATGAGCTTCGTCAGCACTTCCTTGCCTTCCTGGGTCTTGGTGTCCAGGGTCAGGGAGCGCTTGTTGGAGTTCAGCATGGTGAAGTACAGCGCGTCGGCGTTCGAGATGTCGCGCAGCTGGTTGCGCGTCACGTCGCCCGAGCCGGGACGCTCCACCTTGATGACGTCCGCGCCGAACCAGGCGAGGAGCTGCGTGCAGGCGGGGCCGGCCTGAACGTGCGTGAAGTCGATGATCTTGATGCCTTCCAACGGCTTGCTGGTCATTTGCGTTCCCTTTTCAAAAACTGGCCTTGAACACAGGGACGGCGGCGCGCGAGGCCTCCGAAGTCCCGAAACCTTCCAGCGTCGCGGCACGGGCCGCCGCCGGCTTCACCCGCCGGTTTGTCCGGTCGTTATGCTTGGGATGCCGCCTTCGTCTGCGCCTCGGCGTCCGCGAGGCGCTTGCGAAGGTCGCGCTCCTCCTTCCATCGCGCCGTCTCGTCGCGGATGACCGAGACGATGTGCGTCGGCTCGCCCGCCGGGGAGGCGAGGAGCGCGACGGTGAAGGCGATGGACAAGGCGTGGCCGTCCTTGTGGATGGCCGGCACGCGCAACAGCGTCGTCCCGTAGCGGGTGACGCCGGTGCGCATGGTCTCGTGATAGCCGTCCCAGTGCCGCTGGCGCTGGCGCTCGGGGATGATGATGTCGAGCGACTGGCCCATGGCCTCGTCGGGCGTGAAGCCAAACATGCGCTCGGCCGCCGGATTCCAGAGCGCGATGTTGCCGGCCTTGTCGCAGACCACGATGGCGTCCGCCACGGCATCCATCAGCTGAGCAAGATCGACGTCCGCACTCATCGCGTCATCCTTTCAAACCTGTCACCTCCCGCCGTTGCCGGCGATGGGGCGGCCCCTTAAGGCGCACCGCCCCGAGGTACGTTTCGGTTCGGCCACCAAGCGGCCGAACCCTGGCGTATGCTGCTATTCCGCCGCCATGCGACGGGGGGTGCCGATGGCGCCGGAGGCGCGCAGGGCGTCGATGCGGTCGGGGGCGAGGCCGAGCACGCCGGCGAGCACCTCCTCGGTGTGCTCCCCGAGCAGCGGCGAGCGCTCCACCTCGACCTGGTTGTCCGAGAGCTTGATGGGGTTGCCGACGGTGAGGTACGTGCCGCGCGTCGGGTGCTCCACCTCCACCAGCGTGCCGGTGGCATAGAGCGACTGGTCCTCGGCGATCTCCTTCATGGAGAGGATGGGACCGCAGGGGATGTCGTACTTGTTGAGGATCTCCATGGCCTCGAACTTGGTGTGGGCCATGGTCCACGCCTCGATGCGCGTGAAGATCTCGTTGAGGTGCGGCAGGCGCGCGGCCGGCGTCGCATAGTTCGGGTCGGTCTTCCACTCGGGCTCGTGGATGACGTCGCAGATCTTCTCCCAGACCGGGGCCTGGGTGATGAAGTAGATGTAGGCGTTGGGATCGTGCTCCCAGCCCTTGCAGCGCAGGATGCGCCCGGGCTGGCCGCCGCCGGAATCGTTGCCGGCGCGGGGCACGCTGTCGCCGAAGGGGATGCCCTCGCCGAACTGGCTGTATTCCTTGAGCGGGCCGTTGGCGAGGCGCTGCTGGTCGCGCAGCTTCACGCGGCAGAGGTTCAGCACCGCGTCCTGCATGGCGCACATCACGCGCTGGCCGCGGCCGGTGTGCTCGCGCTGGAACAAAGCGGTGACGATGCCGAGGGCGAGGTGGAGGCCGGTGCCCGAATCCCCGATCTGCGCGGCGCTGACCATGGGCAGGCTGTCACGGAAGCCGGTGGTGGAGGCGGCGCCGCCCGCGCACTGGGCGACGTTCTCATACACCTTGCAATCCTCGAACGGACCGGGGCCGAAGCCCTTCACGGAGGCGAGGATGAGGCGCGGGTTGATGGTGGAGAGGCGCTCCCAGGTGAGGCCCATGCGGTCGAGCGCGCCCGGCGCGAAATTCTCGACCAGCACGTCGCACTGGCGCACCAGCTGCTCGAGGACCGCCTTGCCCTCGGGATTCTTGGTGTCGAGGGTGATCGACCGCTTGTTCGAGTTGAGCATGGTGAAATAGAGGCTGTCGGCGCCGTCCACGTCGCGGAGCTGGCCGCGCGTCACGTCGCCCTCGCCGGGACGCTCCACCTTGATGACGTCCGCGCCGAACCAGGCGAGCAGCTGGGTGCAGCTCGGTCCGGACTGAACGTGGGTGAAGTCCAGGATGCGGACCCCCTCTAGTGCCTTGCCCATCGTATCCTCACAATTCCGCTCTGTTTTCGTTCCCGGTTTTACTTTTATTGTTTTGGTGTCGTCGGGTTGGGTGGCGGGACCTGAGGCCCCGCCGACCAGCCTTGCATCATGAGTGGCGCCGAATAGATCGGGCGCCGCTCACTTCTTCTTCTTGACCACGCTCTGCGGGTTCAGCGAGCCGATGTTGCCGCTCTCGGAGCCGGCAGCCGGGTCGATTTCCGCATTGATGAGGGTGGGCTTCCCGCTGTCCATGGCGGCGCTGACCGCACGATAGAGCTCGTCGGGAGACGTGACGTTCACGCCCACGCCGCCGAAGGCTTCCATCATCTTGTCGTAGCGCGAGCCGGGGACGAACACCGTGGTGCCGGGATCACGCCCGGTGGGGTCGGTGTCGGTGCCGCGATAGATGCCGTTGTTGTTGAAGATCACGATGGTGACCGGCAGGTTGTAGCGGCAGATGGTCTCCACCTCCATGCCGGAGAAGCCGAAGGCGCTGTCGCCTTCCACCGCGAGAACCTTCTTTCCGGTCTCCACCGCCGCCGCGATGGCGAAGCCCATGCCGATGCCCATCACGCCCCAGGTGCCGACATCGAGGCGCTTGCGCGGCTCGTACATGTCGATGATGCCGCGGGCGAGGTCGAGGGTGTTGGCGCCCTCGTTCACCAGCAGCGCGTCGGGGCGCTCCTTGATGACGTTCTTCAGCGCGCCGAGGGCCGAATGGAAGTCCATGGGCACCGAGTTCTTGAGAAGCTTCGGCGCCATCTTGGCGATGTTGGCTTCCTTCTTGGTGCGGATGGTCTCGGTCCACTGGGCCGGGGGGACCTTCCACGAGCCGTCGAGGCGGGCGTTGAGCGCGGCGATCACCGAGCCGATGTCGCCGACGAGCGGGGCCGCGATCTCGACGTTCGAGTCCATCTCCTTGGGCTCGATGTCCACCTGGATGAACTTCTTCGGGGCATCGCCCCAGGTCTTGCCCTTGCCGTGGGAGAGCAGCCAGTTGAGGCGGGCGCCCACCAGCAGGACCACGTCGGCATCCTTCAGCGCGGTGGAGCGCGCGGCGCCCGCCGACTGGGGATGGGTGTCCGGCAGCAGGCCCTTGGCCATGGACATGGGCAGGAAGGGGATGCCGCTCTTCTCGATGAAGGCGCGGATCTCGTCGTCGGCCTGCGCGTAGGCCGCGCCCTTGCCGAGGATGACGAGGGGACGCTCAGCGCCCTTGAGCAGCTCGATGGCGCGGTCCACCGCGGCCGGGGCCGGGATCTGCGCCGGGGCGGGGTCGATCACCTTGACGAGGGACTTGGCACCGGCCTCGGCATCCATCACCTGGCCGAAGAGCTTCGCCGGCAGGTCGAGATAGACGCCGCCGGGACGGCCCGACACCGCCGCGCGGATGGCGCGGGCGACGCCGATGCCGATGTCGGCAGCGTGCAGCACGCGGAACGCCGCCTTGCACAGGGGCTTGGCGATGGCGAGCTGGTCCATCTCCTCATAATCGCCCTGCTGCAGGTCGACGATCTCGCGCTCGGAGGAGCCCGAGATGAGGATCATCGGGAAGCAGTTGGTGGTGGCATTCGCCAGCGCGGTCAGGCCGTTGAGGAAGCCGGGGGCCGACACGGTGAGGCAAATGCCGGGCTTCTTGGTGAGGAAGCCCGCAATCGCCGCCGCGTTGCCGGCATTCTGCTCGTGACGGAAGGAAATGACACGGATGCCCTCGGCCTGGCACATGCGGCCGAGATCGGTGATCGGGATGCCGGGCACGCCGTAGATGGTCTCGATGCCGTTGAGCTTCAGGGCATCGATGACGAGGTGGAAGCCGTCGGTGAGATCACGCTCGGCCTCGGCGGCCGGGTCGATATGCACCACGTTGTCTTCGATCTTGGACTTTTCCGCCGTAGCCATGAGGATCTCCTAGGGCGTCGTTCCGGGGCCTGTGACCGGCCTATTCGGGGAAGACGCCGTGCCGTTCCACATGAGCCGCAAGGCCCATGGTGTGTTCCCGCACCAGGCGCTCGGCGAGATCTGGGTCTCGGGTCTCGAGCGCATCGATGATCGCCATGTGTTCCCGCATGGAGATTTCGTACCGGTTCTCCTGCCGCACCGAGACTGCGCGGATGGCGCGCATGTGCAGGAACAGGTTCTCCGTCATGTCCACGATCAGCCGGCACCCGCCCATGCGGATCACGGCCTGATGGAAGGCGATGTTCGCCTCCGAATACTCGTTCATCTGGTTGGCGAGCGGCTGCGCCTGGAACTCGTGGAAGAGCCGGCGCAGGCCCGCGATCTCGATGTCCGAGGCGTGGGTCGCGGCCAGCCGCGCCGCCATCGCCTCCAGCGCCGCCCAGACCACGATGAGGTCGAGGATCTCGCGCTTGGTCTTGCGCACCACGAAGATGCCGCGGCGCGGAACGGAGCGCACGAAGCCCTCCTGCTCCAGAACGGTCATGGCCTCGCGGATCGGCGTCCGCGATACGCCCAGCGTCTCGGAAAGCTGGCGCTCGTCGAGACGGAATTCGGTGGTCGAGCCGTAGATGTCCATCTGCGTGATGGCGCGCTTCAGGGCCTCATAGGCCAGCATGCGCAGGCTGGACGCGGCCTCCAGAGGCTCGACCTTGAGCTTCGGAGGATCAACATCGAGCGCGGGCGTCTGATGCACGGGCGTCTGCACGACCTGGACTTCCTCTCCCTGGAAGCGGCCGCCTTCTGTCGAGGCGTTCCTCATCCGTGAAATACTGTATACGGTGTTCAGAACTCCGTATCAATCCCATCTTGCCGGAAATCGGTTGCGCGCTGCAGCACGACCCAAGGGCATGAGGGTCCGAACGGTAACGGGCGGAAGCTGTGCTCCCGCCCGTCATCTTGAGCCTCACTCGGCGGCCGCCGCTTCCTTGTGCCCGTTGAGGCGGGCCATCACCTTCGACACCAGCGGCCACACCAGCATCACCAGCGCGAGGGTGACGATGGAGCCCACCAGCGGGTTGGACCAGAAGATGGAGAGGTGGCCCTGCGAGACCAGCATGGCCTGCCGGAAGGACGATTCTGCCATGTCGCCCAGCACCAGGGCCAGCACCAGCGGCGCCAGCGGATACTGCAGCTTCTTGAACAGGTAGCCGATGACGCCGAAGACCAGCATGACGGCGATGTCGAGCCCGGCATTGTGCACCGTGTAGGCGCCCACCGCGCAGATCACGAGGATGATCGGCGCGATCACGCTGAACGGGATGCGCAGGATGGCCGCGAAGATCGGCACGGTGGTCAGCACCACGATCAGGCCGGCGATGTTGCCGAGATAGATCGAGGCGATGAGGCCCCACACGAAGTCCTTCTGCTCCACGAACAGCAGCGGGCCGGGCTGGAGGCCCCAGATGAGCAGGCCGCCGAGCAGCACCGCCGCGGTGGGCGAGCCGGGGATGCCCAGCGTGAGCATGGGCAGCAGTGCCGAGGTGCCGGCGGCGTGGGCCGCCGTCTCTGGCATGATGACGCCTTCCAGCTCGCCCTTGCCGAAGTTGCGCCCGTTCTTGGAGAACTTCTTGGCGAGGCCGTAGCTCATGAAGGAGGCCGGCGTGGCGCCGCCGGGGGTGACGCCCATCCAGCAGCCGACGATGGCCGAGCGCAGAAGGCCCGCCCAGTATTTGGGGATCTGCGCCCAGGTGTGCAGCACCACCTTGGGATTGATGGACGCGCTCTTGCCCTTGAAGGCGAGCCCCTCCTCCATGGTGAGCAGGATCTCGCCCACGCCGAACAGGCCGATGACCGCCACCAGGAAGTCGAAGCCGCGCAGAAGCTCCACCGACCCGAAGGTCATGCGCAGCTGGCCGGTTACCGTGTCGATGCCCACCGCCGCGAGGGCGAAGCCGAGCATCATGGCCGCGAGCACCTTGGCCGGCGGCTCCTTACCCATGCCGACGAACGAGCAGAAGGTGAGGAGGTAGACGGCGAAGAATTCGGCCGGGCCGAACTGCAGCGCGAACTTCGCGATGACCGGCGCGAGGAAGGTGATGAGCAGCACGGCGAAGAAGGCGCCGATGAAGGAGCCGGTGAAGGCCCCCGTCAGCGCCTCGCCGGCCTTCCCCTTCTGGGCCATGGGATGCCCGTCGAAGGTGGTGGCCACGCTCCAGGGCTCGCCGGGAATGTTGAACAGCACCGAGGTGATGGCGCCGCCGAACAGCGCTCCCCAATAGATGGAGGAGAGCATGATGATCGCCGACACCGGCGACATGGAGAAGGTGAGCGGCAGCAGGATGGCGACGCCGTTGGCGCCCCCCAGCCCCGGCAGCACGCCGATGAGGACGCCGAGCGCGATGCCGACGAACATGTAGACGATGTTCATGGGGTCGGCGAGGACACCGAACCCTCCGATGAGTGACGTGAGCGCTTCCACGGGGTCCTCCGTTGCGCCCCCCGGCCGCTTCTATGGCGGCTCACGCGGGTCGGGCGCGTTGCCTGTTGTGCGTCGATGATCGCGAATCGATGAGTGGGCGTCGGATCGCCCGGACCCGCCGGGCGCAGCCGGGCGGAGATCGTCTTTTGCCTCCCGCCGCCCCCGCTGGGCGGGCGCGCGGGCGGGACCGCGGCAGGGTGCCGGCGGTCAGTAGCCGAGCGCGGTCTCGAGCGGGCCCTTGGGCAGCGGCACGAGGAACCAGATCTCGAACATGACGAAGAGGGCGAGCGGCACGCCCACGGCGACGGGGATGATCTTCGCCACCGGGTACTTGCCGAGCCACCACATGAAGAAGGCGATGAACACCGCGGAGGCGAGATAGATTCCGAGGAGGAAGATCAGCCCCACATAGATTGTCGTCGGGATGAACACCTGCATCACCGAGACGAGCTGCGAGCGATCCACGAAGTTGCCGAGGTCCGGATGGCGGCTCACCAGCGCCTGCACCAGCGTGGTGGTGGAGGCGATGAACATGATGAGGCCGACATAGAAGGGGAAGTAGCCGGCCTGCGGGCCGTCCGACGCCCAGCGCGCGCCCACGCGCCAGCTGTCGGCCATGACGACGGCCGCGAGGGCCATGAAGATCAGCGCCACCACCACGTCCATGGTGCGGTTGGTGACGGTCTTCTCATTATGCGCGGTGGGGGCGGTGTGTCCGCTGTCAGTGCGCGTTTCAGTGCTCATGGGGTCAGATCCTTGAAGCGCCCCGCGCTCGGGCATCCTTCTCAGGCATCCTGCGGGGCTTCAAACGGGGCCGGTCACGGCCGGGGCGCACGGCGGTCAGGTTCCGCGCGGCGTCCCGGATGGGCTTCCCAGATCGGCGCGAAGGGTCGGCGGCCGGCCCGGCTCCGCGTGCGGCGAAGCCCCTGCCGTCCCTGCCCTTCCGGCGCCCGCGGCTCTGCGGCCACACGGCACCGGCGCCGCGAACCTCATCGCTTATTTCGCGACGAAGCCCGCCTTCTCCATGAGGTCCTTGTGCGTAGCCTCGGCCTTGGTGAGCCAGGCGGCGTATTCGGGACCGCTCAGGGCCGTCGTATTGAAGGCCCCCTTCTGCATGAAGTCCTGCCAATCCGGCGTGGCGCGGACCTTCTTGAACAGCTCGACGAAGTAATCGACCTGATCCTTCGTGGCATTCGGCGGCATGAGGATGCCGCGCAGCATCAGATATTCGATATCGAGGCCGGATTCCTTGCAGGTCGGGATGTCGTTCCACGACTTGCCGTTGGCGATGGGCTCCTTGTAGGGCAGCCGCTCATAGTCGAACACGCAGAGCGGCTTCAGCTCGCCCGCGCGCCACTGGGACACCGCCTCGATGGGGTTGTTGACCGAGGCGGTGACATGCCCGCCGACCAGCTGGGCCGCGACGTCGCCGCCGCCCTTGTAGGGCACGTAGATGAACTTGGCGCCGGTCTTCTGCTCGATGGCAGCGGTGATGATCTGGTCTTCCTGCTTGGAGCCGGTGCCGCCCATCTTGAAGGTCTGGTCGCCGGAGGCCGCCTTGAGCGCGGCGAGGAAGCCCTTCACGTCGTCATAGGGGGCCTTGGCGTTCACCCACAGGACGAATTCGTCGAGCGCGAGCATGGAAACCGGGGTCATGTCCTTCCAGGAGAAGGGGACGCCGGTGGCGAGCGGGGTGGTGAAGAGATTCGAGAGGGAAATGATGATCTTGTGGGGGTTCCGGTTGGACCCCTTCACGTCCAGGAAGCCTTCGGCGCCGGCGCCGCCGGACTTGTTGATGACGACGAGCGGCTGGCTCATCAGATTGTTCTTCTGGACGATGCCCTGGATCATCCGCGCCATCTGGTCGGCGCCGCCGCCGGTGCCGGCGGGCACGATGAATTCCACGGTCTTGGTAGGCTCCCACGCCGCATGGGCGATTGCCGGCGCGAGCGCCGTCGTGACCGCGAGCGCAGCCACACCTCTCCTGACGATCTTGGCGATTGCCGAATGCATCTGATTTTCCTCCCCACGTCCGCGTTGTTTTTTGTGCGGATCGCAATTCCAGAGCTTGTTTCAGCCGGCGCCTGTTGCGCCGGGCAAGTTCCCGAGAACATTTCTGCTCGTCCAACCCCTGGGCTTAGCCTCTATGGAGCAGACGACAACGGGACTTCAGCCTGTTTTGACATCGCGCATTTTCACCAATACGCGATTTTGCCGGCATTTTAGTTGGCGTTCCCACCGTTGCCGTTACGGCGGCTTGGCAAGAGTATAGACCAAGGGAGGGGTGTCAATTGGAATTTTCAATTCGGAATTAGGTACGTTGTATGCCACAACTTTGGAATACTGTATTCCAGTTAGGGAAGGCCGCCTACCGGAAGGCGGCGTAGTCCTGCGGCAGGGTCTCATCCGCACCCGAATACAGGCGCGTCATCTGTTCCGCCGCCGCCGCGACCCGCCGGCCGAGGCGCTGGATGCGATCCTCGCTCATGCGCACCGCGGGACCCGACACCGACACCGCGCCGATGGGCTCGCGCCACTCGTTGAGAATGGCCGCTGCCACCGCGCGCATGCCGGGGGCGTGCTCCTCCCGGTCCACGGCGAAGCCGCGCTCCAGGATTTCGGAGACGTCGTCCATCAGCGCCCGCTCCTCGCGGCGGGTGGCGGTGGTGAAGGGCTCGTAGCGCACCTGGGCGAGGCACGCGCCGCGGAAGGACGGACTGGCGGCGGCGAGCACCGCCTTGCCGGCGGCGGTGGCATGCAGCGGCAGCCGCGCGCCGAGGCGGAAGAAGGCGCGCACCGGCGCATGGGCCTCCGCCTGCGCCACCACCACCAGCTCCATGGCATCGAACATGGCGAGGTTCACGGTCTCGTCGGTTTCGTGCAGCAGGCGGCGAATCACGGGGCGGCCGATATCCGGCAGCTTGCGGATGCGCAAATAGGCCGAGCCGATGCGGAACAGGCCGAGCCCCACCGTCCAGAGCCCGGTGGAGAGGTCGTGATTGACCAGCTGTCGCTTCTCCAGCGTGGTCAGAAGGCGATGCACGGTGGAGACGGGCAGTTCGGCGCGCCGCGCGATCTCGGCCAGCGCCATGCCGTCCTGGTCCGCCACCACGCGCAAAAGGGCGATGGCGCGATCCAGCGACTGGACCTCGGCCCCGCCCTCCGACGCCGTGCCGGAGGCCGGCCGTCCCCTGCGCCGCGGTGCGAGCTCGGTGTCCGGCATGCCGCATTCTCCTCCCGTTTGGTTGCCCAACAAACTATCGTTCCCCTCGCCCCCGTCCACCCCGCGCGCTGCCCCTGCGTCAAATTTTCCACGTTGCGGAATTAATTTCCATAAGTATGGTGGCCAGCACTTGCCGAACGGCGGGGCTGCCCGCTAATCTGGTATACATAATACGACACAGATCGCGCACAGCAGGGAGGATCGCCATGAAGGTATGCATTTACGGTGCCGGGGCCATCGGCGGCTATCTGGGCGTGCAGCTCGCGCACGCCGGCGCCGAAGTCAGCCTGGTGGCCCGCGGCGGCCATCTGGAGGCCATGCAGACCAATGGCGTGAAGCTGCTCATCAACGGCGAGGAGCGCGTCGCCAAGGTGCGCGCCACCGACGATCCGCGCGAACTGGGCCCGCAGGATTACGTCATCATCGCCCTCAAGGGCCATTCGGTACCCGGCGTGGTGGAGCAGATGCGCCCGCTGCTGGGCAACGACACCTCGGTCGTCACCGCCGTGAACGGCGTGCCCTACTGGTATTTCTACAAGAATGGCGGGCCGCTGGAGAACCGCACCCTCGCCACCATCGATCCCGGTGCGAAGCAGTGGGAAGTGCTGCGCCCCGAGCGCGCCATCGGCTGCATCGTCTATCCCGCGACCGAAGTTGTGGCACCGGGCGTCATCCAGCACATCTACGGCGACAAGTTCCCCCTCGGGGAGCCGTCGGGCGAGATCACGCCCCGCGTCACCGCCCTCAGCGAGATGATGGAGAAGGGCGGCCTGCGCGCGCCGGTGATGCCCAACATCCGCGACGAGCTGTGGCTGAAGCTGTGGGGCAACCTCTGCTTCAACCCCATCAGCGCCCTCACCCACGCCACCCTCGACCTGATCGCCGCCGATCCCGGCACCCGCGCCGTGGCCAAGGCCATGATGCTGGAGGCCAAGGCCATCGCCGAGCGCATCGGCGTCAACTTCCGCGTGGACGTGGAACGCCGCATCAACGGCGCCGGCGCCGTGGGCGCGCACAAGACCTCCATGCTGCAGGACCTGGAGCGTGACCGGCCGATGGAGATCGATCCGCTGGTCAGCGTCGTCCAGGAAATGGGCCAGATGCTGGAGATGCCCACCCCGACCCTCGACGTGGTGCTCGCTTTGGTGCGCCAGCGCGCCGCCATGGCCGGCCTCGGCGGCATCCTCGCCAACCCGCCCCTGACCGCCGCCGATCTCGAGCCGCAGAAGAAGGCCGCCGTCCACTGAGCGCCCTCCCCCGATGGCCGGGCCTGCCCGGTCATCGATGCGGCAACGGGCATGAAAATGAAAAGGCCGGGCGCTTGCCCGGCCTTTTTCATACTTGCGTTGCTTCATTAAAACTGCGCGGCCATCGACCTGACACCCGCCGCTGGTCCATCGACCGAGGACGGGAGGCGCCCCGATGGGCGCCTTGATCGGGATGCGATCAGTTGCTCTCGGTCTGCTGAGTGGCAGGCGAGGCGGGGGAAGCGGCGTCGGCCGGCTGGCTGGCGTTCAGCGCCATGCCTGTCAGCACATAGCCCAGCACGAGAGCGGCAAACACGGCGATTCGCTTGGTCATCCTCGATCCTCGGAACTTGCGTCGCGGCTTCCGTTGCCGACGGCACCCTTGCGGCGGTGCAGCACGTTTACGCTTCCCGTGCGGCACCGGAGCTGAATGAGTGTGTCAGCACCGGTTCATAAAGACTGAACGGCACCGGGGTGTTCCCCGGAAAATCGTCCGGGGCGTGGCCCGCCCCGCCGGCACCGCGACCGGGGTGACGCCCCCGCGACTCGACCGCAGCGAAACCGGGTTTACACCGCGCCGCGCCACGTGTCTGTGTCCTGCGAGTCACAGCGCCCTTGCGTGAACCGGGGTGGTAAAGCATCGGTTTACGAGCGCAGGCGTGGCCATGCCCGCGGCCCGGAAGGCACCCCCGGCGCGGGCCGGCGAAAGGCCGCGCGGCGCGGCGCTTTACTCGGATCCGTCGAGGCTCTAAGCGAAAGCACTCTTCCGCAACGCAGCAAGGCGCCCATGCTCCGCAAGCTCTACGACTGGATCATCGCGTATTCGGCGAAGCCGTCGGCGCCCTGGGCCCTCGCCATCGTGGCCTTCGCGGAAAGCTCGGTGTTCCCGGTCCCGCCGGACGTGCTGCAGGTGCCCATGACGCTGGCGCGGCCCGACAAGGCCTGGCGCTACGCCCTCATCGCCACCATCGCTTCGGTGCTGGGCGGCCTCGTCGGCTACGCCATCGGCGCGCTGCTCTATGACAGCGTGGGCAAGTTCCTGATCGAGCTGTACGGCTACGGCCAGAAGGTCGACCAGTTCCGCGCCGCCTACGCCCATTACGGGCACTGGGTGATCCTGCTGAAGGGATTGACGCCCATCCCCTTCAAGCTGGTCACCATCACCTCGGGCTTCGCCGACTACAGCCTGTTCTGGTTCATCGTGCTGTCGGTCATCACCCGCGGCGCGCGCTTCTTCCTGCTGGCGGCGATCCTGTACTATTTCGGCCCGTCGGCGCGCGAGTTCATCGAGAAGCGGCTGGGCCTCGTCACGCTGGGCTTTCTCGCCATCATCGTGATCGGACTGGTGGCCGCGGCCTATCTGGCGTGAGGCCGCGGGCCTCTCGCTGACCTTCTCTTACTGACCTTTCGGACGCGACAGGACCGAGGCGGTGCCCGCCGACGCGCTGTCGGTGGTCGCCGTGCCAGCGCCCGCCTTGCGCTTCTGCGGCTGGGCGGCGCTCACGGGCGGAGCCGGCGTCGCGGAGGGCGCGGCATTGGCCGATTGCTGGGCCGCCGTCTGGCCTGCGGGCGCGTTGGCGCTCGCGCCCGGTGCCGGCTGGGCCGCAGGGGCGGCGGCAGCGGGAGCGGGAGAAGGCGCAGGAGCGGCGGCGACCGGCGCCCCGGTGACCGGCGTGGATGGGGCGACCGCCGAAGGCGCGGGCGTTACGGCCGCCATGGTCGCCTCGGGCGGCCGCTGGGGCGGCAGCGGCGCCGGGGTGCCCGCCATCGCAGGCGCGGGAGCGGGGGCGCTGTAGGCGGGCGCCGGAGGCGGAACCGCGCGCGCCGTCGCCGGAGGCGCCGCACGCTGGGGCGCGGGATAGGGCGCAGGCGCGGTCACGGCCGGTCCGCCCGGAATATTGCGGGCGCTGACCACCCGGCCGGTAAAGGCGTTTACCCGCAGGAGCGCCCGCCCCTCCTGGTCGGAGGCGGCCACCAGATAGAAGCGGCCGGAGAGCTTCGGGGCACCGATGTTCCAGTAGCCCAGGCTCTGCGCGATGGCGCGGATTTCCTCCGGCGGCAGCACCGGATAGCGCGCCTGCGGAACGGCATACGCGCCGCCCGGATAGGTGCCGGGGGGATAGGCGCCGGGCGGCACCGGATAGCCGCGCGGCGCGAGGCCGGGCTGGCCCTCATAGATCAGCACCTGCGCCGCCGCCGGCAGCGCGCTGCCGAAGAGAAGGGCAGAGACGGCGGCCGCGCGCAGCACCGGCCGGGAGCCGAGGGGAAGTGAGACGGTGTGGCGCACGGCGCTGCTCCGGAACAGTGGAAACCTGCGGCGGTCGGCCGTTCTCCCCTGCTCCACCCCATGCGCATGCGCGCAGGCGAGGGCAAGGCCTGAGGAACGGCCCGATTCCCGATCACATAAGCCTTTCAATGCGGCAGCCGTGGGACGGGCGCCGGCGGCGGAAGCGGGACGCCCGCCGGCTTTCGCCACGGCGTCGGCAGCCGCCCCGAAATCCCGTTGCGCGAGGACCAACCGCCCCGTACCGTTCTTGCGTCAAACGCTCCGGCCGCGCAATTTTTCGCCAAATTGGCGGTTTCTGCGCCATCGTGGCGCTTGTGAGGCTGCTGCTTTTCTGGCATCTTCGCCGAGATAGGGCAGTCCTGCTTCCCTATCTCCCGTGCGCGCCGAATTGCCGAGCTTACGTTCCAAGGGGCCGGCCCGTCGCCGGCCGAGGCCGGACGGGGGCGCATTTCTGCGCGGCGCGGCTGTGGTGCAAAAGTTGCAAAGCAGGTATCGGATATCGCCGGGACGTCCCGTCCGGGCGAAGGGGGTTCGGCGCCCGGCGCGATGCGCAGGGGCGCCGACAATCTGGGGAAGGCCGGCGGCGAAGCCGGCGAATGCGGGCGGCGTGCCGCCCTATGGAAAAGGAATGGTCAGATGGCACCGATGGATCGCAAGGATGGCTTGATCGGAAGCGTGGCTCACACTGCCGCCGCCGTGAAAGACACGGCGATCGTTGGCCGTCCGGACGCCTTCGGCCTGTTCGACCCGGCGCACGAGCGTGACGCCTGCGGCGTCGGCTTCATCGCCGACATCAAGGGCCGAAAGAGCCACCGCATCGTGCAGGACGGCATCAACATCCTGCTCAATCTGGAGCACCGCGGCGCGGTGGGTGCCGATCCGCGCGCCGGCGACGGCGCGGGCATGCTGGTGCAGATCCCGCACAAGTTCTTCGCCAAGGAGGCCGCCCGCCTCGGCTTCGCCCTGCCCGAGCCCGGTGAATATGCCGTCGGCCACATCTTCATGCCGCGCGATCCCGAGGGCGAGGCCATCGTCCGCGCCGCCTACGAGCGGGTGGTCGCCGAAGAGGGCTTCGCGCTGATCGGCTGGCGCGACGTGCCCACCGACAATTCCTCCCTCGGCGTCAGCGTGCTGCCCACCGAGCCCAAGCACGTGCAGATCTTCATCGGCCGCGGCGAGTTCGCGGGCGACGAGGACGGCTTCGAGCGCCGCCTGTTCGTGCTGCGCAAGGTGATCTCCAACACCGTCTACGGCGCCAAGGACCCGCGCACCGCCGGCTATTATCCGGTGTCGCTCTCCTGCCGCACGCTGGTCTACAAGGGCATGTTCCTCGCCGACCAGCTGGGGGCCTATTATCCGGACCTGCATGATCCGGACTTCGAGAGCGCGCTCGCCCTCGTCCACCAGCGCTTTTCCACCAACACCTTCCCGGCCTGGCCGCTGGCCCACCCCTATCGCATGGTGGCGCACAACGGCGAGATCAACACCCTGCGCGGCAACGTCAACTGGATGGCGGCGCGGCAGGCGAGCGTGGATTCGGAGCTGTTCGGCGCCGACATCTCCAAGCTCTGGCCCATCAGCTACGAGGGCCAGTCGGATACCGCCTGCTTCGATAACGCGCTCGAATTCCTGGTGCAGGGCGGCTACTCGCTGCCCCACGCGGCCATGATGCTGGTGCCCGAGGCGTGGGCCGGCAACCCGCTCATGGACGAGGAGCGGCGCGCCTTCTACGAGTATCACGCCTCCCTCATGGAGCCGTGGGACGGCCCCGCCGCCATCGTCGCCACCGACGGCCGCCAGATTGTCGCGACGCTGGACCGCAACGGCCTGCGCCCCGCCCGCTACATGGTGACGAGCGACGACACCATCGTCCTCGCCTCGGAAATGGGCGTGCTCACCCTGCCCGAGGAGAAGATCGTCACCAAGTGGCGCCTCCAGCCCGGCAAGATGCTGCTGGTGGACCTCGAGGAAGGCCGCCTCGTCCCCGACGAGGAGATCAAGACCGAGCTGGCCCGCGCCAACCCCTACAAGGAGTGGCTGAAGCACACCCAGCTGGTGCTGGAAGACCTGCGCCCCGTGGAGGCGCGCGAGGTGCGCACCGACGTGTCCCTGCTCGATCGCCAGCAGGCGTTCGGCTACACGCAGGAAGACCTCAAGCTGCTCATGGCGCCCATGGCCATCACCGGCCAGGAGGCCGTCGGCTCCATGGGCACCGACACGCCCATCAGCGTGCTGTCCAACAAGTCGAAGTCGCTGTTCAGCTACTTCCAGCAGAACTTCGCGCAGGTGACGAACCCGCCCATCGACCCGATCCGCGAGGAGCTGGTGATGAGCCTCGTCTCGTTCATCGGGCCGCGGCCGAACATCTTCGACCTGGAAGGCAACGCCCGCCGCAAGCGCCTTGAGGTGCGCCAGCCCATCCTCACCAACGAGGACCTGGAGAAGATCCGCTCCATCGGCTTCATGGAGGAGCGGTTCGACACCCGCACGCTGGACATCACCTATCCGTCCGACAAGGGCGCGGCGGGCCTGGAGGATGCCGTCGAGCGGCTCTGCGAGCGCGCCGAGGCGGCCGTCCATGGCGGCTACAACATCATCATCCTGTCCGACCGCCTCGTGGGCGCGGACCGCATCCCGATCCCGGCGCTGCTCGCCACGGCGGCGGTGCACCACCACCTCATCCGCAAGGGCCTGCGCACCTCGGTCGGTCTCGTGATCGAGACCGGCGAGGCGCGGGAAGTGCATCACTTCGCCTGTCTCGCCGGCTACGGCGCCGAGGCCATCAACCCCTATCTCGCCTTCGAGACCCTGCTCTCCATGAAGGACGAGATTCCGGAGGAGGTGGACGACAAGGAGATCGTGAAGCGCTTCATCAAGTCCATCGACAAGGGACTGCTGAAGGTGATGTCCAAGATGGGCATTTCCACCTACCAGTCCTATTGCGGCGCGCAGATCTTCGACGCGGTGGGCCTCTCCTCCGAGCTGGTTCACAAGTATTTCTTCGGCACCGCCACCACCATCGAGGGCGTCGGCCTGCCGGAGATCGCGGAAGAGACCGTGCGCCGGCACAAGCTCGCCTTCTCCGACGCGCCGATCTTCCGCTCGGCGCTCGATGTGGGCGGCGAATACGCCTACCGCATCCGCGGCGAGGACCATGCCTGGTCGCCGGACTCGGTTGCGACCCTCCAGCATGCCGTGCGCGGCAACGCGCAGGACAAGTACCGGGCGTTCGCCGCCATGATCAACGAGGAGGACAAGCGCCTCCTCACCGTGCGCTCGCTGTTTCGCATCAAGGGCGCGGAGGAGATCGGGCAGGCGGGCGTGGACATCTCCGAGGTGGAGCCCGCCTCCGAGATCGTGAAGCGCTTCGTCACCGGCGCCATGTCGTTCGGCTCCATCTCGCGGGAGGCGCACACGACGCTCGCCATCGCCATGAACCGGATCGGCGGCAAGTCGAACACCGGCGAGGGCGGCGAGGAGCCCGAGCGGTTCAAGCCCCTGCCCAACGGCGACAGCATGCGCTCCGCCATCAAGCAGGTGGCCTCCGGCCGCTTCGGCGTGACGGCGGAATATCTCGTCAATTCCGACGTGATGCAGATCAAGGTCGCGCAGGGCGCCAAGCCCGGCGAGGGCGGCCAGCTGCCCGGCCACAAGGTGGATGCGGTGATCGCCAAGGTGCGCCACTCCACCCCGGGCGTGGGCCTCATTTCCCCGCCCCCGCACCATGACATCTATTCCATCGAGGACCTCGCCCAGCTCATCTACGACCTCAAGAACGTGAACCCCGACGCGGACGTGTCGGTGAAGCTCGTTTCCGAGGTCGGCGTGGGCACGGTGGCGGCCGGCGTCGCCAAGGCGCGCGCCGACCACATCACCATCTCCGGCTTCGAGGGCGGCACGGGCGCGAGCCCGCTGACCTCCATCAAGCACGCCGGCTCGCCGTGGGAGATGGGCCTTGCCGAGACCCAGCAGACGCTGGTGGCCAACCGCCTGCGCTCGCGCGTCGCGCTGCAGGTGGACGGCGGCCTGCGCACCGGCCGGGACGTGGTGATCGGCGCCCTGCTCGGCGCCGACGAATTCGCCTTCTCCACCGCCCCGCTCATCGCGGCGGGCTGCATCATGATGCGCAAGTGCCACCTGAACACCTGCCCGGTGGGCGTGGCGACGCAGGACCCCGTGCTGCGCAAGCGCTTCAAGGGCACGCCCGAGCACGTCATCAACTACTTCTTCTTCATCGCGGAAGAGGTGCGGGAGATCATGGCCTCCCTCGGCTTCCGCAAGCTGGAGGAAATGGTGGGCCGCGCCGACGTGCTGGACCAGAAGGCCGCCATCGACCACTGGAAGGCCAAGGGCCTCGACTTCTCGCGCATCTTCGCGGTGCCGCAGGTGCCCGCCGACGTGGGCATCCGCCACACCGAGCGCCAGCACCACCCCATCGAGAAGGTGCTCGACCGCACCCTCATCGCAAAGGCGGCCCCGGCGCTGGAGCGCGGCGAGCGCGTGGAGATCGAGACGCCCATCCGCTCGGTGGACCGCTCCGCCGGCGCCATGCTCTCGGGCGCGGTGGCGAAGGCCTATGGCGGCGCCGGCCTGCCCGACGACACCATCCACGTCACCCTCTCGGGCACCGCGGGCCAGGCCTTCGGCGCCTTCCTCGCGGCGGGCGTCACGTTCGATCTCGTGGGTGAGGCCAACGACTACGTGGGCAAGGGCCTGTCGGGCGGGCGCATCATCGTGCGGCCGCCGGCCAACTCGGCCATCGTGGCGGAGCATTCCATCATCGTCGGCAACACGGTGATGTATGGCGCCACCGAGGGCGAATGCTACTTCCGCGGCGTCGCCGGCGAACGCTTCGCCGTGCGCAATTCGGGGGCAATCGCCGTCGTCGAAGGCACCGGCGACCATGGCTGCGAATACATGACCGGCGGCATCGTGGTGGTCATCGGCCCCACGGGGCGCAACTTCGCGGCCGGCATGTCCGGCGGCGTCGCCTATGTGCTCGACGAGGACAAGAGCTTCGCCAAGCGCTGCAACCTCTCCATGGTGGACCTGGAGCCGGTCGAGGAGGAGGAGGATCTCCTGGAGCGCCTCCACCACCACGGCGGCGACCTGGAGTTCAAGGGCCGCATCGACGTGCAGGGCGACATGTCCCGCCACGACGAGGAGCGCCTGCACCAGCTCATCGCCAAGCACCTGCACTATACGGGCTCGGCGCGGGCGCAGCAGATCCTCGACAACTGGGCGGACTATCGCTCCAAGTTCGTCAAGGTGATGCCGGTGGAATACCGCCGCGCCCTGCGCGAGATGGAGAAGCGCCGCGGCCTCGCGGCGGCCGAATGAGGCAGGAGCGTCCCCTCCCCGGAGGGGACGCCGGCCGGCCCGGAGCGGCCGGCGAGCGGGCCGGTCGCCCGTGCGGGAACGCGCGCGAAAACCGAGTCCTCAAGCTGGAACAATTCTTGTAATGGAACTGGTGGTGCGGCACGCGGAGACATCCGGCGCGCGCGGCGGTTCCCTCAAGGTTCGCCAACGAGGTTTTTATGGGCAAGGTCACGGGGTTCCTGGAGATTGATCGGCGCGAGCAGAAGTATCAGCCCGCATCCGACCGCATCCGCCATTTCCGCGAGTTCACGCTGCCGCTGCCCGACGCCGAGGTGGAGAACCAGGCGTCGCGCTGCATGGATTGCGGCATCCCCTTCTGCCACGGTCCCACCGGCTGCCCGGTCCACAACCAGATCCCGGACTGGAACGACCTCGTCTATCGCAACGAGTGGGAAGAGGCCGCGCGCAACCTCCACTCCACCAACAATTTCCCCGAGTTCACCGGCCGCATCTGCCCCGCCCCGTGCGAGGAAGCCTGCACACTGAACCTCGAGGACGTGCCCGTTACCATCAAGACGGTGGAGCAGGCCATCGCCGACAAGGCGTGGAAGAAGGGCTGGATCAAGCCCGAGCCCGCCGAAGTGAAGACCGGTAAGACTGTCGCCATCGTCGGCTCCGGCCCCGCGGGCCTTGCCGCGGCCCAGCAGCTCGCCCGCGCCGGCCACGACGTGCATGTCTATGAGCGCGAGCCCAAGGCCGGCGGCCTGCTGCGCTACGGCATCCCCGACTTCAAGATGGAGAAGCACCACATCGATCGTCGGGTGAAGCAGATGGAGGCGGAAGGGGTCACCTTCCACTACAACGAGAACATCGGTGTGGTCCGCCCCCTGCAGGAGCTGCTCGACACCCACGACGCGGTTCTGCTCGCCGGCGGCTCCGAGGCCCCGCGCGATCCCGGCCTGCCCGGGCAGGAGATGGAGGGCGTGCACTTCGCCATGCCCTATCTCGTGCAGTCCAACCGCCGCGAGAGCGACGAGCCGGTGAACGAAATCCCGATCCTCGCCGGCGGCAAGCATGTGGTGGTGGTGGGCGGCGGCGACACCGCCTCCGACTGCGTGGGCACCGCCTTCCGCCAGGGCGCGCTCTCGGTCACCCAGCTCGACATCCGCGCCGTGCCTCCCATGAAGGAGGACAAGCTGGCGGTGTGGCCCTTCTGGCCCACCAAGTTCCGCACCTCCTCCTCGCAGGCCGAGGGCGCCGAGCGCGAGTTCGCCTGCGCGACGCTGGGCATCGAGGGTCGCAACGGCCGCGTCACCGGCGTGAAGTGCGCCCGGGTGGATGCCAAGCGCCAGCCCATCCCCGGCACCGAGTTCGTGCTGCGCGCCGATCTCGTCTTCCTCGCCATCGGCTTCGCCCATCCGCTGTTCGCCGGGCTCATCGAGCAGTCGGGCGTGGCGCTGGACAAGCGCGGCAACGTGAAGGCGGACGAGGAGGCCTATGCCACCTCCGTGCCCAAGCTCTACGCCGCCGGCGACATGCGCCGTGGCCAGTCGCTGGTGGTCTGGGCCATCCGCGAAGGCCGCCAAGCCGCCCACGCCATCGACAAGGACCTGATGGGCGCGACGACCCTGCCGCGCTGAGGGTTTCCCGGACCAGCGGCGGCGCAAGAGCAGACTGTTCCCCGGACAAGCGACGGCGATAGCCGGAGCGCTGATCCGGGGTCCAGCGCAAGACTCCCCAAGCCGTCATCGCCCGGCTTGTCCGGGCGATCCACGGTGTGGTCCGGTCAATCCTCCGGACATTGCTCCAGCGGCCCGGTGGATCGCCCGGACAAGCCGGGCGATGACAAGCGGATATAATCCTGCTGGGCCCCGGCTCGCATTCCGCTTGCGCTGCATGCGTCCGGGGCGCGAGGGCAGTCTCAAATATTCGTCTTGTCGGCGCCCTTCAGCTCCAGGATCTCGCGCGCCTCGTCGGGGCTGGCGACTTCGAGGCCGAGGCCCTCGATGATCTTGGCGGCGAGCTTCACCTGATCGGCGTTCGAGGTGGCGAGCTTGCCACGGCCGGCCCAGAGCGAATCCTCCAGTCCCACCCGGATGTTGCCCCCCATGGAGGCGGCCATGGCGGCAATCGGCAGCTGGTTGCGGCCGGCACCGAGCACGGACCAGCGATACTGATCGCCGAACAGCCGGTCGCAGGTGCGCTTCATGTGCATCACGTCCTCGGGGTGGGGACCGATGCCGCCGAGAAGCCCGAACACCGACTGCACGAACAGCGGCGGCTTCACCAGCCCGCGCTCCAGGAAGTGCGCGAGATTGTAGAGATGGCCGATGTCGTAGCACTCGAACTCGAAGCGCGTGCCGTTGTCGTAGCAGGTGGTCAGGATATATTCGATATCCTTGAAGGTGTTGCGGAAGACGAGATCACGCGTGTTCTCAAGATGGGTCTTCTCCCACGGGTGCTTGAACTCCTTGTACTTGTCCAGCAGGTGGAACAGCCCGAAATTCATGGAGCCCATGTTGAGGGAGGCCACCTCCGGCTTGAAGGTGGCAGCGGGCAGCACGCGCTCCTCCACCTTCATGTAGGGGCTGCCGCCGGAGGTGATGTTGATGACCGCGCCGGTCGCCTGCTTGATGCGCGGCAGGAAGGGGGCGAAGGCCTCCGGCGTCTGGTCCGGCTGTCCAGTCTCCGGGTTGCGGGCGTGCAGGTGCAGGATCGCCGCGCCGGCCTCTGCCGCCTTCAGCGCGTCGGCGACGATCTCTTCCGGCGTGATGGGCAGGTAGGGCGACATGGTGGGCGTGTGGATCGCCCCCGTGATGGCGCAGGTGATGATGACCTTGCGGTTGGATTTCTTGGGGGCGGCCTCGGTCATGACGGTCTTGCCTCAGTGGTCGTGAGTGTCGGAAGGCTCGGAAGGTTCAGGCGCCGATGTCCTTGGCGGCCTTGCGCTTGTGGGCGGCGAGCGCCATCAGCCGGCGGTCGCGCCACACCTGCCGCTCCTGAAGGGCGTCGTGGGCGAGGCGCGCGCGGCGTTCGGCGAGCACGGTCTCCAGAACAGGCCCCGCCCAGTCGACGCGGCGCCACTGGTCCGGCGAGATGCGCTCGTAGATCTGCTGGTAGCGCGCCACATAATCCGCGACGCCGCCGGGCGCGTTGAGGTCGATGGTCTCGAACGGCCCCATGAAGGACCAGCGCAGCGCCAGCCCCTCGCGGATGCCGATGTCCACATCCTCGACGCTCGCGTATCCGTCCGCCACGAGGCGGAACGCCTCCTCAAGGAGCGCGCCCTGCATGCGGTTCATGACAAAGCCGTCCAGCTCGCGCTTCATCACGATGGGCGACTGGCCGGCCGCGCGCATAAGGTCAGCGGCGCGGCTCATGGTATCCGCGGAGGTCCACGGCGCGGGCACCACCTCCACGGCGGGGATCAGATAGGGCGGGTTGATGGGATGGCACACGCACACCCGCTCGCGGTGCTTCAGGCTCTCGGAAAAGCGCGAGGGCAGGATCGCCGAGGTGGAGGAGGCGAGCACCGTCTCGGGCGCGGCGAGCGCATCGAGTTCGGCATAGAGCGCCTGCTTGAGGGCGAGGTCTTCCGGCGCATTCTCCTGCGCATGGACGGCACCCTCCAGCGCCTCGGCATAAGAGCCGGCGGCGAAGAGGCGCGCGCGCACGGCCTCGGGGGTGTTGCCGTTGAGGAGGTCGTTGGCCGCAAGGTCCGGCAGCACGCCCTCGATATAGGCGAGCGCCGCCTCGGGCGCACCCTCCGCCTTGTCCGCCAGCGCAACGTCGAACCCGGCGCGGGCGAAGGTGATGGCCCAGGCCCGGCCGATGAAGCCCGAGCCGATGATGGCGATCTTGGTCATGGATGCCTCGTCATGGAAATGGAACCCGCGCCCCGGACCAGCGACGGCGCAGCCGGAGCGCCGAGCCGGGGTCCAGGGGAAAAGTCGACGCAGCCGGCAATGGCCCCCGGCCGACCCTTCTCCCCTCGCGGGAGAAGGTGGATCGCGGCACAGCCGCGAGCCGGATGAGGGGATGGCGCCGTTTGGCCGATGGGTGCGAGGGTGGCCCACCCCTCACCCCCGGCCCCTCTCCCGCAAGGCGAGAGGGGAGGCTTTTGGAGGTCATTGCCCCACGCCTCACAGCCACAGCACTTGCCTTCTCAGATCGAGGTCGCGGGCCAGCGGCCGGGCGGGGCCTTCGTGGACCACCTCGCCGCGTTCCAGCACCACCGCGCGGTCGGCGAGGTTCAGCACCACGTCGAGATGGTGATCGACGATGACGAGGGTGAGCGAGCGGCGCAGCCGGTCGAAGGCGTCGAAGAGTTCTTCGGTGACGGCCGGGGACAGGCCCTCGAAGGGCTCGTCCAGCAGCAGCACGCGGGTGTCGCCCATGAGCGCGCGGGCCACCGCCACCATCTGCTGCTCGCCGCCGGAAAGGAGATCGGCCGGCGTGTCCATGCGCACCTTCAGGCGGGGGAAGAGGTCCAGCACCTCCTCCTCGCTGAAGTGCTTGCCCGCCCCGGTGATGCGCTTCAGCCGCCCGAGTTCGAGGTTGTGGCGCACGCTCATGCCGTGGAACAGCGCCCGCCCCTGCGGCACGTAGCCGACGCCCCGCCGGGCTATTGTCGCGGAGGAGAGGCCGGCGAGTTCCTCGCCCGCCAGCGTCAGAGACCCGTTCATGGGCTTGACGATGCCGGTGATGGCCTTGAGCAGAGTGGACTTGCCCGCCCCGTTGCGGCCGAGCAGCGCGAGGATCTCGCCCTCCTTCGCTTCCAGCGAGACGCCGGCGAGGATGCGGCTCTTGCCATAGAAGGCGTCGATGCCGTGCAGCCGCAGCATGGTTTTGTCGGTGGCGGCGGATTCGAGGTCGCGGGCGGCCAGCGCTGCGGCGCCGGAGCCGATATAGACCTCCTGCACGCGCTTGTCGGAGCGGGCATCCTCCACCGTGCCGTCCACCAGCACCGCGCCATCGGCCATCACGGTCACCGCATCGGCGAGCTCGAACACCCGGTCGATGTCGTGCTCCACCAGCAGCACCGGCACCTCGGCGGAGATATCCTTGATGAGGTTGGAGACGCGCGTGCGCTCCGCCGCCGCAAGGCCCGCCAACGGTTCGTCCAGCAGCAGCACGCGCGGGCGAGAGGTGAGCGCGAGGCCCATGTCCAGCAGCCGCTGCCCGCCATAGGAGAGCGCGCCGGCCTCCGCCTTCTCCATGCCCGCGACGCCGAGGAAGGCCACCATTTCCGCCGTCTCGGCGTTGATCTCGGGGATGGCGGCGGCATCGCGCCAGGGGTCGAAGCGGCTCTTGTGGGTGGCCTGCACGCCGAGGCGCAGGTTCTCCTCCACGCTGAGCGTCGGGAACAGATTGGTGATCTGGAAGGAGCGGGACAGGCCCTTCATGCACACGGCGTTGGGCGAGAGCCCGTCGATGCGCTCCCCCGCGAGGCGGATCTCGCCCGCATGGGGCGGGAACATGCCGGAGATGATGTTGAAGGTGGTCGTCTTGCCCGCGCCGTTGGGGCCGATGAGGGCGTGGAGGGTCCTGTCCTTCACCGCCACCGCGCCCTGCCGCACCGCCTTGATGGCACCGAAGCCGAGAGCCAGATCCTTCGCCTCCAGCAGCGGGGCGGTTCCGTCCCAATGCGGGCGCTCCGCCAGCGCGCGGGGCAGCGGCCGCTTCTCGGCGGAGGTGCGCCGGCCCATGGCGGCGGCCTCGATGGTCTTCTTCCGGAGCGGCGCCAGCAGCCGGCCGGCGACGCCCACGAGGCCGGTGGGCGAGAACACGATGAAGGCCATGAACAGCAGGCCGAACCAGAACAGCCAGTTCGCCGTCCACATGGACAGGAACTCGCGGAACAGCACGAAGAACAGCGCCCCCAGCGCCGGCCCGAGGAAGGAGCGCATGCCGCCGATGACCACCATGGCCAGCAGTTCGCCCGAGAAGGCGATGGCGATGGGATCGGCCGAGGCGAAGCGGTGGTTGAAGGCGAGCAGCGCGCCGGCGAACGACGTCAGCCCTGCCGAGAGGGTGAAGCAGGCGATCTTGTAGGCCCGCGTGTCGTAGCCGATGAAGCGCGCCCGCTGCTCGTTCTCGCGGATGGCGACAAGCACCGTGCCCACCGGCGAGCGCACGAAGCGCTGGAGGGTGAGGATGATGAGGAAGGCCGCGCCCGCCACCACCCAGTAGAAGGTGGCGTTGCGGTCCACATCGAGGCCGAGGAAGGGGCCGCGATTGACGCCGCCGAGGCCGTTCTCGCCCCCCGTCACCGCCGTCCAGCGGAAGGCGACGGTGTAGGCGAGCGCGGTCAGCGCCAGCGTCAGCAGCGAGAAATAGACGCCGCGCCGGCGCAGCACCACATAGCCCACGGGGATGGCCGCCAGCGTCACCAGCACCGCCGCCGGGATGGCCAGCGCGAGGCCCCACTCCGGGAACAGCCGCTGCTGGAGCAGCGCCGCCGCATAGGCGCCGAGGCCGAACCACGCGCCATGGCCGAAGGAGACGAGGCCGGTGTAGCCCACGAGCAGGTTCAGCGCCATGCAGGCGAGGGCGAGGATCACCACGTCGGTCGCGGACGTCACCGTCAGCCCGAGGGCGGAGAGCAGCGCCGGCAGCAGCGCGAGCGCCACCGCGGCGATGATGAGGTTGGCGTTGCGGGCGAGCATCGCGGCTCCTGAGGCGGGAGGGGTCGCAGTCACGAAGGGGGCGGCGGGAGCGTTGGTGGCCTTGAGCATGGCGGTCACTCGAAGCGCAGGATGCGCTCGCCGAACAGGCCGCGCGGCCTCGTGAGCAGCACCGCCAGCATCAGGACGTACATGGAGGCCTCGGCGGCCGGCGGGATGAAGTAGACCGTGAGCCCGCGCACGAGGCCCACCAGCAGCCCCGCCGCCACCACGCCCCAGAATGAGCCGAGGCCGCCGATGACCACCACCACGAAGGCGGCGGTGAGGATTTCCGAGCCCATGGCCGGATGCACGCCGGAGATGGGCGCCAGCATGATGCCGGCGAGGCCCGCAAGGCCGATGCCGATGGCCGCCACGGCTGTCAGATAGGGCCGCAGCGAGATGCCCAGCGCGCCCACCATGTCCGGGTTCTGCACGCCGGCCCGCACCACGCGGCCGAAGGCGGTGCGCTGGAGCAGCAGCCACAGGCCCAGCACCGCCACCGCCGCCACCACCAGAATGGCGAGGCGATAGCGCGAATAGATGAAGTCACCGAGGAACACCTGCCCCTTCAGGAAGGCCGGGATGGAGAAGGGGATGGGCGTGGCGCCGAAGGCCATGCGCAGCGCCTGCTCGATCACCATGGCAAGCCCGAAGGTGAGCAGCAGCGAGAGGATGGGATCGGCCCGGTAGAAGCGCGAGAACAGGGTGCGCTCGATGACCATGCCGATGAGCGCCACCGCGATGGGCGCGCCGATGAAGGCGGTGGGAAAGCCGTAGCGGTTGCCGATCTCCACGCCGATATAGGCGCCGATGGCATAGAAGCCGCCATGAGCAAGATTCACGATGCCGCCGAGGGAGAAGATGAGCGACAGGCCGAGCGCGATCAGGAGATAGGCGACGCCCACCAGAAGCCCGTTGAGCAATTGCTCGATGAGAAAGACGAGTTCCATGGGCATGAAGTCTTCTCCGGCCTGAGGCGTTTTTACTGGCGGACATGGACGGCGCCCCCGCGCCGCCCGGACTCCCTCTCCCGCAGGGGGAGAGGGGAGGAACTGGTGCCCCGGACCAGCGACGGCGAAGCCAGAGCGCCGAGCCGGGGCCCAGGGGAAAGTTCGGCGAAGCCGGCAATGCGCCAAGGCATCCCCGCTTGAGCCGCCTTCGGCGAACCCGTGCGCTGGGCCCCGGCTCGCATTCCGCTATCGCTGCATGCGTCCGGGGCGCGAGGGCGGTGCCGGAACCAGCCGAACTCCCCCTCCCCGCAAGGCGAGAGGGAAGGCGTTTGCTCCCCGGACCAGCGACGGCGGAGCCGGAGCGCCGAGCCGGGGTCCAGGGGAAAAGTCGGCGCAGCCGGCAAAACCCCGCCACCCTCCCCGCTTGAGCCGCCAAACTCCCTCTCCCCTTGCGGGAGAGGGCGGGGGTGAGGGGTATGGCGTCGCAAGAACCGTTGGCCGGCGCACGCGGAGGCATCCCTACCCCTCACCCCCAACCCCTCTCCCGCAAGGGGAGAGGGGAGCACATCCCTCACCCCGCGGGGAAGGTGCAGGCGTTCTCTTCGGGCGTGGGCGCGATGACGTCGAGGGCGGTGCCGGCGGCCGGGACGGCGGGGCCGAGGACCATGATGTCCCAATTGTCCTTCACCTGCGCCACCGGGCGGGGGGTCACCGTGTACATCTCCTGGATGAGCTGGTGGTCCCAGTCGCGGAAGTAGCCCTTGCGGTCCTTCAGGATGTCCAGCTCCTTCTCCTTCTCGAAGAAGGAGATGATCTGCGCGGAATCCGTGCTCTTGGTCTCGATCATGGCGCGGGCGACGAGCTTGGTGGCCACATAGTCGCCCCAGGCCTGGTTCTCCGGCGGCTTGCCCCACTTCTTCACGAAGGCGGCGACGAAGGCCTTGGAGGACGGCGCGGAAACATCATGGTGCCAGATGAGCGGCCAGATGCCGCCGAACGCATCCTTGCCCGCGCCCCAGGCCACCGCCGTATCGAAGCCGAAGCCGCCGAACGGATACTTCAGCCCGAACTCCGAATACTGCTTGATGAAGTTGGTGATCTGGTTGCCTGCGAGGTTGGAGATCACCACGTCCGGCCGGGCCTGCCGCACCTTGAGCAGATAGGGCGAGAAGTCGGTGGCGTCGGTGGGCACCAGTTCATCGGCCACCACCTCGCCGCCGTTCTGGGCGATGAAGCGCTTGGCGACGCGGGAGAGGTCGTGGCCGAAGGCGTAATCGGCGGTGAGGAAGAAGAGCTTCTTGCCCTTGATGAGGCCGTCACGCAGCATCGCCGCGCCCACCGCCTTCACATATTGGGTGTTGGCGCCTTCCACATGGAACATGTAGCGGTTGCAATCCTTGCCGCGCAGGGCGTCGGAATTGCCGCCGGTGTTGACGAATACGATCTTGTTGCGCGCCGCGACCTGGGCGATGGCCAGCGCCGAGGCCGAGGAAATCTCGCCCACGATCACCGCCGCCTTGTCGCGCTCGATATAGCGCTCCGCCTTGGAGGAGGCGGTGGCGGGGTTCACGCTGTCTTCCATGACGAGGTTGATCTTGCGGCCGTTGATGCCGCCGGCCGCGTTCAGTTCCTCCACGGCGAGCTGGACGCCCATCTGGCCATAGGCGCCGAGCGGGCCGAGGAAGCCGGTGAGCGGGGTGAGATGGCCGAAGGTCACGGTGTCGGCCTGCGCCTTCACGATGGCCGGCATGCCGACGCCGCCGAGAAGCGCGGCCGCGCCGACGCCCTTCAGCAGCGTGCGGCGGCCGATGGATGCGGACGCAATTCGGGCGTGATGAGGAATGTCGTTCACGGCGTCGTCTCCTCCCATGGGTCCGGCTTGGATGTTGCGGCGGCAGGATTTTTCCCGTCCGATCCGCTCCGGAATGATTGCCGACTGGCTCGGCTATCTGTTATCTGTGATCACACATAGCAGACGCGGAACATGGAACACAAGACACGATCCGCCGGGGACGGCGATGCCTCACAGGTCCGCGGCGAGGCGCCGGCGGAAACGCTCGATGCCCGTGTCGGCCGCATCGTCCGCCAGACTCTGGCCGATCAGGTCTATGGGGACCTCAAGGAGCTTCTGCTCTCCGGCCGCGCCGCCCCGGGCGAGCGCTTCACCCTGCGCGGGCTCGCCGGAGCCATCGGCACCAGCGCCATGCCGGTGCGCGAGGCCGTGTCCCGCCTCGTCGCCGAGAATGCGCTGGAGGTGCTGCCCAACCGGGCCGTGCGCGTGCCCCTCATGTCCCGCGCCCGCTTCGCCGAGCTGCGCCTCATCCGCACCAGCCTCGAAGGCCTCGCCGCCGCCACCGCCGCCCGCGAAGCCACCGCCGAGGAGATCGCCGAGGTGGTCCGCCATGAGCGCGCCTTCGCTGCCGAGCGGGACAAGAAGCGCCCGGACGGCGCCGCCGCCATGCGCCACAACAAGGACCTGCACTTCGCCCTCTACCGCGCCGCCCACCTGCCCACCCTGATGGGGATGATCGAGGGCCTGTGGCTGCAGATCGGCCCCGTGCTCAACCTCGACTTCCGCGCCGGCCCGGAGCGGGTGCGGCAGGGGGAGGCCCACCTCCACCATGAGCGCCTCGTCGCCGCCCTCCAGGCCCGCGATTCGGAGGCGGCCCGCGACGCCCTCGTAGCGGATATCTGGAGCGCGGGCGACTTCATCCTCTCGCGCGATGTGCTGCCGGACTGATTCAAAGCTGACTGCACCCGAACCGGCACCTGACAGCACCGATACCCCACAAGAAAACCTAGGGAGAACGCCATGGACCTCGGCATCGCCGGCATCCGCGTCATCGTCACCGCCGGCGGCGGCGGCATCGGCCTGGAGATCGCCCGCGCCTTCCTGAAGGAGGGGGCGAGGGTGGAAGTCTGCGACGTGGACGACGCCGCCCTGGAAGCCCTGGGCGAGACCGCGCCGGGGGCGGTGGGAACCTGGTGCGATGTGTCCGATCGGACCTCGGTCGCGGCCTTCATGGACGGCGCGCTGGGCCGCCTGGGCGGGCTCGATGTCCTTGTAAACAATGCGGGAATCGCCGGCCCCACCGGCCGCGTAGACCAGATCTCGCCGGAAGACTGGGATCGCACTCTGGCGGTGGACATCACCGGCCATTTCAACGTCACCCGCCTCGCCGTGCCGGCCCTGAAGGAAAGCGCCAACGCCTCCATCATCGGCCTGTCCTCGGCCGCCGGCCGCTTCGGCTTTCCGCTCCGCTCGCCCTATGCGGCGGCGAAGTGGGGCGTGATCGGCTTCATCAAGTCGCTGGCTATGGAGCTGGGCGAATTCGGCATACGCGCCAATGCCATACTGCCCGGATCGGTGGACGGCCCGCGCATCCGCTCGGTGTTCGAGAACAAGGCGCGCGAACGCAACATGTCCATGGAGGAGGTGCAGGCGATGGCCCTCTCCGCCACCTCGCTGAAGCGCCTCATCCCACCGCAACACCTTGCCAATGTTGCGGTTTTCCTGGCGTCCCCGATGGGTTCCACCATCTCCGGGCAGGCCATCGCGGTGGATGGCGACATGCAGATGCTGGTGTAAGCGCTCCAACGAGCCGTCGTGCTCCGGCGTGACCGGAGCACCCATCCCTCCGTTTGCGAAGGGCCCAGGAATGGGCCCTCCGGTCAAGCCGGAGGGCGACGGAAGAAGTCCTTACAAATCGGGGGCTTACACGCCCGCCTGCGACACGAACTTGGGGTTCAGATAGGCCTCGATGGCCTCCGAGCCGCCCTCCGAGCCATAGCCGGAATCCTTGATGCCGCCGAAGGGAACCTCCGGCAGCGCAAGGCCCAGGTGGTTGATGGTCATCATGCCCGCCTGCACCCGGTGCGCCACCTGCTGGGCGGTCTTGGCCGAGCGGGTATAGGCATACGAGGCAAGGCCATAGGGCAGACGGTTGGCCTCGGTGACGGCCTCCTCGAAGTCGGAGAAGGGCAGCATCATGGCCAGCGGGCCGAACGGCTCCTCGTTAATCATCCGCATCTCGCGGGTGACGCCCGTGACCACGGTGGGCTCGAAGAAATAGCCTTTGTTTCCAATGCGTCCACCGCCGGTGGCCACCTCCGCGCCCTTCTGGCGAGCGTCAGCGATGAGGGCTTCCATGGCCGGGATGCGGCGCTCGTTGGCGAGCGGCCCCATGGTGGTGCCGGCCTCCAGGCCGTTGCCCACCTTCACCGCCTTGGCGACGGTGACGAAGGCGTCCACGAACTCTTCGTAGACCTTCTCCTGAATGAGATAACGAGTCGGCGAGACGCACACCTGCCCGGCATTGCGGAACTTGGCGGCGGCGATCTGCTTGGCCGCGGCGGTCACGTCCGCATCATCGAAGACGATGACCGGCGAGTGGCCCCCCAGTTCCATGGTGGCGCGCTTCATGTGCTCGCCCGCCAGCGCCGCCAGCCTCTTGCCGACGGGGGTCGAGCCCGTGAAGGTGATCTTGCGGATGGTCGGGTGCGGAATGAGATATTCGCTCACCTCCGCCGGCACGCCATAGACGAGGCCGATGACGCCAGCCGGAATGCCCACGTCCACGAAGGCGCGGATCAGCTCGGCGGGCGAGGCCGGCGTCTCCTCGGGGGCCTTAACGATGATGGAGCAGCCGGCCGCCAGGGCGCCGCACAGCTTGCGCACCACTTGGTTGATGGGGAAGTTCCAGGGCGTGAAAGCCGCCACAGGCCCCACCGGCTCCTTGATGACGAGTTGGTACACGCCGGGCGCGCGGGCGGGAATGACCCGGCCATAGGCGCGGCGGGCCTCTTCTGCGAACCAGTCGATGATATCGGCGGCGGCCAGCGTCTCCATCCGCGCCTCGACGAGCGGCTTGCCCTGCTCAAGCGTCATCAGGCGAGCGATACCGTCCGCGCGCTCGCGCAGCAGGTCCGCCGCCTTGCGCATGAGCTTCGACCTGTCGAAGGCCGATACCTTGCTCCAGGTCGCGAAGCCGCGCTCCGTCGCTTCCAGCGCCGCGTCGAGATCGGCGCGCGAGCAGTGGGCAACCGAGCCGATCTCCTCCTCCGTCGCAGGATTGATGACCGGGATGCGGCGCCCGCCTTCGGCATCGCGCCAGACGCCGTCGATGTGGAGCTGGACGTGGGGATAGGCGTCGGATGTCATGGGGCTTCCTCCTTGGGGCGCCGCGCCGTGGACCGCGCGCGCGTCCGTCGAATCAGGCGTTCGAGTCCGGTTTTGCGCCCCGGCGCGCCGAACGTCCCCGCTCTTCCGGCGCGCCAGCGGGAGCGTGATGAACAGCGGAGAGGGGATGGCGGGCATGCGCCGGAGCGGGCCGGCATCCTAAGCGGCAACGGCGCGGTTGAGAACCGCGACGGGCGCGGGAAACCGGCATGAGGTCCGCAGCGTTGGCATGGCTGCACGGCGGCTCACCCGCCGAGACCGGAGACACCGATGAACACCGCAAACCTGCAGCTGGAAGGCGTGCTGCTCGCCCTGTCACGCCTGCTCGAGACCATGCGGCACAAGGGCCTGCTGACCTCCGGCGAGATCGAGACCGCGCTCGCCGAAGCGGAGGACGCCGCCCGGCGCGATGCCGCCTCCCGCAGCATCAGCCCGGCCCAGGCGGAGGGTGTGCTCTTTCCCATCCGCGTCCTGCGCGCCGCCACCAATCGTCAGGAGGGTCTTCCCCCGACCTTCACCGACCTCGCCACCACCATCGGGGAGAACAAGGACCGGCACGGCGGAGAGGCGCACCGGGACGCGGCGCAACGGTCGTAACGGCCCATGGCGGGCTTCTTCCGGGAGGCGATCCCTCCGGAATGAACCAATCACCGCGACTGGGAACGATCAGGCCAAAAAACGGCGCACGAGGCGCCGCATCAGACGGCCCGGCCCATAGTGCCAGGCCAGCGTCACCTGGTCGGTCAGCGTCGTCCGGCTCAGGGCACGCGGCACAAACCACGCGTTGTGACCGGTACGGCGGGCCAGGATGTAGCCGTGGGCAGCAAGCAGACGTCGGCTGCGGCCGAAACCCACCCGGTCATCCACAAGGATGAGACGTGGTTTGAAGCGGGATGCGGAAAAGCCGGCGAGCACATCGGCCTCCGTCCCCGTCACGTCAATCGAAACGAAGTCGACACTGCTGATGCCGGCGTCGCCAAGGACATCATCCAGGGTGCGCATCGGCACCCGAAGGGTTCCGCGGGGCTGGTCGCCCGGATAAAGGATTGCTCGCGCCTCCCGGCCGAGCAGCCACAATTGCGTGGTGGAAGGCGAGCCGGGCGCGCCGCAAGCGACACAGGCGACCTGCGCCTTGCGCACCGCCTTCAGTGCATTCGCCAGTTCCGTCGATGGCTCGACGAGCAGGCCCGCCCAGCCGTTCAACTCCAGATGGTAGGTCTGGCTGCCGCGGATCGGATCGCCCGCCCCCACCTCGACGAAGGTGCCCGCACCAGACCCCAGCCAGGAATCCACCAAGCTTCGCTCATGGTGTGCAGGACTTATAACGCCCACACCATCAACATAAACAACAGAAGAATGCATTTCACCAAGCCCGCGCTATCGGGCAAAACGTATCATCTAAAAAATAACTAGCAATTACAACCACGTTCATGGTGAACATGATATGTTCAATATGGATCAATATACATATGGAATACTGTTCATATTACATTTCTAAACGCGAACTTACAGATTCGTGCGATTGAGCAAATCTTAGGCTATTCACCCAATCCGTCCGAGCGAAGCCAGACGGGACCGTCTAGATCAATGTGCGCAATGTCTCTGCGAACCGTCGGCCCGTCTGGCGCACGGATACGCCGCCCTTGCGGGTGAGCTGGAGCCACACCCTCCGGCGGTCTTCAGGGTCGGGAAGGCGCTCCACGAGCCCTTGCTGCTCGAGCATTTCGAGCCGGCGCAGGGCTGTCGTGACCGACGTGCCGGCGCCCGAGCAGAGCGCCGACACCGAGATCCGCCGCCCTTCTTCCTGCGCCATGGCAAGATCGAGCAGCATGTCCCAGGCGGTCACCCCCCCCGCCACATCCGGAAGCACCCGCTGCCGATCGAGCCGAAGGCCGGCGAGAACGCGCAGGACCTCCGCGGGGTCTTCAAGGGTGGTCGCAGCCCGTCGCTTGCGCAGGGATATCTCCAGCGCCCGGCGGATGGCGGCCGCAAGATCTCCCATCTCGACCGGCTTCTGCAGGAAATCCACGACGCCCGTCCTGAGGGCAGCGATGGAACTCTCCAGCGAGGCGCACCCGGTGAGGACGATGGAGACAATCGGCTCCCCCTGGCGGATTTCGCCCGCGCGCTCGACCAGCGCCAGACCGTTCATGCCCGGCATGGCGAGGTCCGTGACGAGAACGCGGATCGCGGGGTTCTGCTCGATGAGATCGAGAGCGCTCATCGGCGAGGACGCGCAGATCACCCGCAAATTTTCGATCGCGAGGCCTTCACTGACCTCGACGAGAAAATCCTTGTCATCATCGACGACAATGACCGCTATGTCGCGCATTGCTCACATGTCACCCGCCGGCACTGACGGCGTTCATGTCAGAACGCTGTCCACTGCCGGCTCGCCCCCGCATAGCCCTCGATAGGGCCAAGCTGGTATCATGCTAGGTCGTAGAGAATCCAGCGCAAATTGATCCGGTTCGCTCCGATTTGGATCGATCTACCGGTGGAAAGGACAGGGGGCAGCGCGGGCTGGCGGGGGCAGTCTATTTGCGAGCCTAGCTGCGCGCCCCACACGCTAAAAGGACGCGGGCAGGTTGGCCGCATCGCCACACGTCGCGGAGTCGGCTCAGGCCGAGACAGCCTCGGCCTGCGGTGCCTCGATCTGGCGCACCCGGTCCATCACGGCCTTCTGCACCTTCTCAAAGGCGCGCACCTCGATCTGGCGCACGCGCTCGCGCGAGACGCCGAACTCGGAGGCGAGATCCTCAAGCGTCATCGGATCGTCGGAGAGGCGGCGCGCCTCGAAGATGCGACGCTCGCGATCGTTGAGGACGGACAGGGCGCCGGACAGGGCCGAGCGGCGGTTGTCGAGTTCCTCGCTCTCGGCAAGCTGCTCCTCCTGGTCGAGGCGCTCGTCCACAAGCCAGTCCTGCCACTCGCCGCCTTCCGAATCCTCCCGGATCGGCGCGTTGAGGGAGGCGTCACCGGAGAGGCGGCGGTTCATGTCCACCACGTCCTGCTCAGTGACGCCGAGCTTGGTGGCGATCTGCTGCACCTGGTCGGGACGCAGGTCGCCCTCCTCCAGCGCGGAGATCTGGCTCTTGGCCTTGCGCAGGTTGAAGAACAGCTTCTTTTGCGCGGCCGTGGTGCCCATCTTCACGAGGCTCCACGAGCGCAGGATGTATTCCTGGATGGAGGCGCGGATCCACCACATGGCATAGGTGGCGAGGCGGAAGCCCTTCTCGGGCTCAAACCTTTTCACCGCCTGCATGAGGCCCACATTGCCCTCGGAGATCACCTCGGAAATGGGCAGGCCATAGCCGCGGTAGCCCATGGCGATCTTGGCCACGAGGCGCAGATGGCTCGTCACCAGCTTGTGAGCGGCGTCGCGGTCCCCGTGCTCGCGCCAGCTCTTGGCGAGCATATATTCCTCCTGCGGCTCCAGCATGGGGAACCGCCGGATTTCCTCCAGGTACCGCGAAAGCCCGCCCTCTGCGGAGGGAATGGGCATGGACTTCTGCTGGGCCATCACGAGGCCTCCTTCTCCCGCGGCCCCCGTCCGGGCAGCCGCCTGTGCGGCCGCATGACGCCGACCGCGACGCACGATGATATAGATACGAATGGGGCGCGGATAGGTTTCATCCTCTCACGTCGCTGCGAGAGCGGATTGCGTTTCTGCACGGCCGCGATCAGTCGCGCAGCGCCGCATCGAGCGCCGCAAGATCCTGCGGCAGCGCGCTTTCAAACGACAATTCCTCGCCCGTCACCGGATGCGAGAAGCCGAGCCGAGCCGCATGCAGCGCCTGTCGGCCGAGCGCGGCAAGGCACGCCCGCGCCTCGTCCGGCAGAAGTGAGACCTTGGTCCGGAAGCCCTGGCCATACACCTCGTCGCCCAGCAGCGGATGGCCGGCATGGGCCATGTGGACGCGGATCTGGTGGGTGCGCCCGGTCTCCAGCCGGCATTCGATGAGGCTCGCGACCTCCGCGCCGTTCTTGCCGACGAAGGTCTCCAGCACCTCCCAATGGGTCACCGCGTGACGGCCGGAACTCCGCACCGCCATTTTCTGGCGATGGGTCGGATGCCGGTCGATGGGCGCATCCACCCGTCCGCGCGGCTCGGGAACGCCCCAGACGAAGGCGAGATAGGCGCGCTCCAGCGGCCCGGTGCGGCCATGGTCGGCGAACTGGGCTGCGAGACCCTTGTGGGCAGCATCGGACTTCGCCACCACCAGCAGGCCGGAGGTATCCTTGTCGATCCGGTGGACGATGCCCGGGCGGCGCACCCCGCCGATGCCGGACAGGCTGTCACCGCAATGGTGCAGCAGCGCATTCACAAGCGTACCGGACGCATGCCCCGGCGCTGGATGCACCACCAACCCCGCTGGCTTGTCGATGACGATGAGGTGATCGTCCTCAAAGGCAATGGTGAGCGGGAGGTTTTCCGGCACCGGCTCGGCCGGCTCGGGGGGCGGCAGGGTCAGGGTGTAGACCTCGCCGGCATTGACCCTCGCGGCCGCGTCCCCTACCACTCCCCCGCCGATCGACACCTGCCCTTCCGCAACGAGACGCTGGATGCGGGTGCGGCTGAGTTCGGGCGCAAGGCGCGCCAGGACGCGATCCAGCCGCTGGCCTGCATCTTCGGGCGCAACGGCGAGGGTAAGGCTCGCGCCAGCGTCCTGACCGGCTTCGTCCGGCCCAATGTCGTCGGTGAGGTCGTCGAAGCCGTCGGCAAGGGCAGCTTCGGTCGTTTTCGCGTTCATTCTTGTTCCGTCAGGAGCCCCGGCCCCTCATGTTCCACCGCCCGCCCCAGATCGACACCCCCGAAGAGGCGCTGACGCCGGAGCAGGAGCGCGTCATCCGCAAGTTCCGCCGCTTCTCCAGCATCTCCATGCTGGTCATGGTGCTGGGGGTGGCGGCCGTGTTCGGCGTCATCGGTTATCGCATGATCCGGGCAAAACCGCTTGCGTCCGGCGAAATGACCGCCCTGCTGCCCAAGGGCGCCCGGATCGTCTCCACCGCCGTGTCCGGCGACGTGGTGGTGGTGGCCATCGAGGTCAACGGCGCCACCGAAATCCGCACCTTCGACGCGCGCACCCTTGCCCCGGCCGGGCGGCTGCGCTTCGTAGTGGAGCCCTAAGTTACTGAAGCGAGCCCTCGCCGTCTCCCGGCATGCGGGCGAGCATCATCTGGGTGATGGCGACCAGCATGTCAGCGCGGGCCTTGAGGTTCTCGGCCTCCAGCAGAGCCTGCTTCTCCAGCGCGCCGTAGGGCGACATCACCGAAAGCGCGTTCACCAGCGTCTCGGTGCCGGCCTGACGGATGCCGTCCCAGTCGGCCTCAAGCTTGTTGGCGTCGAGAAAGGCCGCGAGCGCCGCGAGAACCGCCTCCCGGTCCACCTCCGCCTCGCCGGCCGAAACATCGAAATCCTCGGCGAAGGTGCCCGTGTCGATGCGGAACTGACGGTACGGCGTTGTTACCGGCATTTCCTCAATCACACGGAAGCGGCAGATGCCGCTCAGGGTGATGAGATAGCGCCCGTCCCCCGTCTCGCCGAACTGGGTGAGCCGTCCCACGCAGCCCACCTTATGCACCGCCGGGCCGCTCGGGCCCGCAGGCGCGGCCTCGTCCGGCTGGATCATGCCAATGAGCCGCGCGCCGCCGAGCGCGTCATCCACCATGGCGAGATAGCGGGGCTCGAAGATGTTGAGCGGCAGTTCCGCCCGCGGCAGCAGCAGCGCGCCGGTGAGCGGAAAAACAGGGATCACCGGCGGAATATCCGCCGGTGCCAGGTAATTGCGGTTGGCAGCCACGAAAAAATCCTTCTCGAGCGCCTGCGAGCGAAAGTCCGTCCGCATCGGGAAAGCGCATCGACCCAAACGATCGAAAGCCGCGCCCGCCCAGGACAGGAAAGCCGCGCTCTCAGGCGAACATGATCGCCGACAATTTCTTACGGCCTGAAAGGGTGAGCGGATCGGTCGGGCCCCAAGCCTCGAACAGCTGGACCAGCTGCTTGCGCGCGGCATCCTCGTTCCAGGTACGGTCGCGCTTGACGATGTCGAGCAGGTGGATCAGCGCATCCTCGCGCCGGCCCTTGGCATTCAGCCCGATTGCGAGGTCGAAGCGGGCCTGATGGTCGGCGGGGTCGAGGTCGAGCTTCGCCTGCAGCGTCGCGAGATCGCCGAGAGAGGCCGCCTGCTCGGCGACATCAAGGGCGGCGCGGGCGGCGGCGATAGACGGGTCGTTCGCCTTGTCGGCGGGCGCAAGCGCCAGCGTCGCCTTCGCCTGCTCCAGCGCGCCGGCCGCCACCTGGGTGCGCACGAGGCCGGCGAGCGCCTTCAGATTGTCCGGCTCCTCGCCCAGCACGCCGGCGAAGATTTCCGCCGCCGCGGTCAGGTCGCCGTCCGCCAGCGCGCCTTCGGCCGCCGCGAGGGCTTCCTCCAGCCCGTCCGTTGCGGGACCGAGGAGACGATCGATGAACGCCTTCACCTGCCCTTCAGGCAGGGCGCCCATGAAGCCGTCCACCGGCTGGCCATTCACGAAGGCATAGACGGTGGGCACCGACTGGATGCCGAGCTTGCCGGGGATCACCGGGTGATCGTCGATGTTCAGCTTGGCCAGGCGCACCTTGCCCTTGGCGGCCTTCACCACCTTCTCGATCACCGGGGTGAGCGTCTTGCACGGACCGCACCACGGTGCCCAGAAATCCACGAGCACGGGCCGGCGCTTCGACTCTTCCATCACCTCGGCCATGAAGGTCTGGGTGGTGGTATCGATGATGTCGCCGCCGGCGCTGTCCGAACCCGCAGCCGGTTTGGCACCCGTGGCGCCTGCCTGATTGAGCAGCATGTGTCGCAATCCCCGAAAATCCAGCCCCGCAGCGCCCAGAAGCGCCATCGCCGGGACGGCCGTCCCCTTAGATGGGGCGCCGCCGCACCGACGCAATGCGGCGCTTGCGGCCTTGTACCCCTTTCGGGGGCGGAAGGTAAGGCAGGGGGCACAGACACAACCATAAGAGGTGAACGCGCCCATCTCTCGCCGAAACAAGGGATACCCCCTGTGGATCGTTGGCAATCCAAGGCTTGCGCGGGGGCGACGGCCCATGCACGCTGGTTTGACCTCCACCGGAAAGGCTGGCACACCCCGCGCCGATGACCCTGTTCCCCGTTCCCACAGCCAAGATCGCGGCATGAAGTTCGACCGCCTGCGGCTCGTGGGCTTCAAGACCTTCGTTGAGCCCACCGATCTCTTGATCGAGCCCGGCCTCACCGGCGTCGTGGGGCCGAACGGGTGCGGCAAGTCCAACCTTGTCGAGGCGCTGCGCTGGGTGATGGGCGAAAGCTCGTACAAGGCCATGCGCGCCAACGACATGGAGGACGTCATCTTCTCCGGCACCACGGGCCGGCCGGCGCGTAATTCCGCCGAGGTGGTGCTGCACCTCGACAATTCCGACCGCACGGCCCCCGCCGCCTTCAACGAATGGGACCAGCTGGAGATCGTCCGCCGCATCGAGCGCGGCGCGGGATCGAGCTACCGCATCAACGGCAAGGACGTGCGCGCCCGCGACGTCCAGCTCATCTTTGCCGACGCTTCCACGGGTGCCCGCTCGCCCGCTCTCGTGCGGCAAGGGCAGATCGGCGAAATCGTCGGCGCCAAGCCCAATGCCCGCCGCCGCATCCTGGAAGAGGCTGCCGGGGTCGCCGGCCTTCACGCCCGCCGCCACGAGGCCGAGACCCGACTGAAGGCGGCCGAACAGAATCTGCTGCGGCTAGAAGACGTCATCACCCAATTGGGCACGCAGGTGGACAGCTTGCGCCGCCAGTCCCGCCAGACCGTGCGCTACAAGTCGCTGGCCGCCGAAATCCGCCAGTGCGAGGCGACCCTGCTCTGGCTCCGCTGGCAGGACGTTACGAAAGCGCTGGCCGACGCCGAACAGGCGGTTGAGGCCGCCCGGCGCGACGGTGCGGAGCACACGCGCCTTCAGGCGGAGGCCGCGCGCCTTCAGGCCCTGGCCGCCCACGCCCTTCCCGCTCTGCGCCAGAAGGAGGCGGAAGCCGCCGCAGCGTTGCAGCGCCTCACCCATGCCCGGCAGGAGCTGGATGCCGAGGAGGCCCGGCTTGCCGCCCGCAAGGAGGAGCTGGAACGTCGTCTCGTCCAGCTGGCCCAGGATACCGCCCGCGAGGAAGCCCTCTCCCACGACGCCGAGAGCGTGTTGGAGCGTCTCGCCACAGAAGCCGAAAACCTGCGTTTCGAACAGGAAGAAGCGGCCGAGCGCGAGGCCATCGCCGCCGACAAGCAGGAAGAGGCCGCTGCCTTTCTGGAAGAGGCTGAGCGCGCGCTCGAGGAAAAGACCGCGCACTTCGCCGATCTCGGCGCCCGCCGCGCTTCACTTGAGCAGCTTCTGCGCGAGACGCGCGACCGGCTGGTGCGCAATGCTGCCGAGCGCGCCTCGGTGGAGGCCGAGGAAAGCCGCCTAAAGCAGCAGGCCGGCACCGACGCCCTCGAAGGCCTGCGTATGGAGGCCGAAGCCGCCCGCGACGCGCTGGCCGAGGCCGAGGAATCCAGTATCGACGCCGAGGTGGCCCACACCCTCGCCCGCCGCGCCATCGAGGAACTGCGGCCGACCCTCGCCGAGGCACAAGCCCGCTTCGGGCGGCTGGAGACCGAGGCGCGGACGCTGGCGAAGGTGCTCCAGTCCAGCGATGCGCGCTTCCCGCCCGTGGCCGATCTCGTGACGGTCGCCAAGGGCTATGAGACGGCGCTGGGTGCCGCCTTGGGCGACGATCTCGACTTGCCGGTCGATGAGGCTGCCCCTGCGCGCTGGGCCGGCGCGGCGCGTGACCCGTCCGATCCCGCTTTGCCGGAAGGGGTCGAGCCCCTGTCGCGATTTGTCTCCGGCGCCCCGGCACTGGCGCGGCGCCTGGCGCAGGTTGGCATCGTTTCCCGCGCTGATGGCCCCTCTCTGGCAAGCCGGCTGAAGGCGGGCCAGCGCCTCGTCTCCGTGGAAGGGGACCTCTGGCGCTGGGACGGCGTGGTCGCCGCCGCCGATGCCCCCACAGCCGCCGCCCGCCGCCTCGCCGAGCGCAACCGCCTCGCCGACATCGAGGCCGAGGCCGCACTGGCGGAAGCCCATCTCGATGAGGTGCGCGCCACACTCGCCGATCGGGAAGGCACGCTGCGACAGGCCGCCGAGGCCGAAACCGTGGCCCGGGAGGCCCGCCGCACCGCCCAGCGCGCCGCGGAAGCGAGCCGCGCCACGTTGGAAGCGGCCGAGCGCCGCGCCGCCCAGCATCTCGCCCGCCTTTCCGCTCTGGCCGAGGCGCGCAACCGCCTCGCCGCCGTGCGCGCCGAATCGGAGGCGTCGCAGGCCGAAGCCGAGCGCCAGCTTGCCGCCCTCGACACGCCGCAGGCGCTCGAATCGGAGCTGGCCCGCGCCCGCGCGGACACCGCCGAGCGCCGCGCCGCCGTTGCGGAGGCCCGCGCGCGTCTCGATGCGCTGAGGCGCGACGCCACCCAACGCATGCGCCGGCTGGAAGCCATCGCGGCCGAAGAACGTTCCTGGCGCCAACGCGCCGGAGGTGCGGGGGAGCGCCTTGCCGCCGTCGCCGCCCGGGAAGGCGAGGCGAAGGCCGAACTCGCCGAGATCGAGGAGGCCCCTTCCGAGTTCATTCGCCGTCGCCGCGCGATCATGAATGCCCTGGAAGAAGCGGAGGCCGCCCGCCGCGAGGCTGCCGACAGGCTAGCCGAGGGCGAAGAGGCGCTTGCCGCCGCCGACCGGGCTGCCCGCGAGGCGCTGGAGGCCATGTCCGGCGCCCGCGCCGAGGCTGCCCGCGCCGACGCCCGGCTGGAGGGCGCCCGCCAGCGCCGCGACGACCTCCAGCGCGAGATCGCCGACATTATAGACGGGCCGCCCGACCTCGCCCGCGAGCAGGCCGGGCTCACCGATTCGTCCCCTCCCCCCAACGTCGCGGCCATCGAGGCGACGCTGGAACGGGCGAAGCGCGACCGGGAGCGGCTCGGCGCCGTGAACCTGCGCGCCGACGTGGAGCTGGAGGAGGCCGAGGCCCAGCACACCAGGCTCACAACGGAGCGCGACGACCTCAACGAGGCCATCCGCCGCCTGCGCGCCGCCATCCAGAGCCTCAACCGCGAAGCCCGTGAACGGCTTCAGGCCTCCTTCGCCGTGGTGGACGGGCACTTCCGCAAGCTCTTCGACACGCTGTTCGGCGGCGGCGAGGCGCAATTGGTCCTAACCGATGCCGACGATCCGCTTGAGGCTGGGCTCGACATCATCGCCAAGCCTCCGGGCAAGAAGCCGCAAACGCTGATGCTGCTGTCCGGCGGTGAGCAGGCGCTGACTGCCATGGCGCTCATCTTCGCGGTCTTCCTGACGAATCCCGCCCCCATCTGCGTGCTGGACGAGGTGGACGCGCCGCTCGACGACGCCAACGTGGAGCGATTCTGTACCCTTCTGGAGGAGATGACGCGCCTCACCGATACGCGCTTTCTCACCATCACCCACAATCCGATCACCATGGCCCACCAGAATCGCCTCTTCGGGGTCACCATGGCGGAGCGGGGAATCTCCCGTCTGGTGTCCGTGGATCTGCAGAGCGCCGAGCGCCTGCGGGAGGCGGTTTAGCGGCCCGGACCATGCATGAACGGGGCCTTTCCCGTGCGGCGGACTCGACCGTGCGGAAGGGCGCCAGCCCACGCTTTCCATTGCGGCAGCGACGACGCGGCGAAGCACGATGTCGCAGCCACATTTTTCTCTTTTATTTTCAGAAGCTTGATACCTACTGCGGCCGCCTTGACACTCAATTTTGACGCAACTATGGTGCGCCGCGGTTCGAGGGGGAGGGCTGCTGTCCTCCACCGGAGCCAGGAACTTGCGCCATGTCCGGACCTGACGATACCTCCACAGGAGGCAAAAGCGGACCGGACGGGGCGGCAGGCTCCCGGCCCACCGATACCGAGCTCTCCGCAAGGCTTGAGCAGCTCAACACCTCGTTGGGCCACGTCCGCGCCAAAGCCGAGGTCCCGGCTCCGAAAGAGCAGGACACCTCGTCCAAATCGGGCGTCGCGCTTGCCTTCCGGTTGGGTGCCGAATTTGTGTCGGGCGTTCTGGTGGGGTCTCTCATCGGCTACGGGATCGACCGTTTCTTCTCGATCACGCCCTGGGGGCTGATCGTGTTCACGCTGGTCGGCTTCGCCGCGGGCGTGGTGAACATGCTGAGGGCGTCCGGCGAAGGCCGGAAGGTCGGCCCCGGCAAGTCCTGACGAGCGCCGCCTGCGGGGCAAGGGCGCGGCGGGACAGGGATTTCGGGGCGGTGCGAGCCGCCCGGGTCATTGGGGCGAAGTCCGGCGACGGATGTCGACCTGTTGATACATTTGGCGGCTTCGGCCGTGATCTTGGGTTCAGCGGCCGAGGCCGCGATGGCAGGGGGCGCGTTCGGATGACCGTCGATCCGATCCACCAGTTCGAGATCAAGCGCTATGTCGAGCTGCTGAACCTCAGCAGCGTGCAATTCTCGTTCACGAACGCCGCCGTCTTCATGTTCGGCATCGTGGCGATCATCTTCTTCTTTCTCACCTACGCCACCCGCGGCCGCACTCTGGTGCCGGGCCGGGCCCAGTCGGCGGCGGAGATGAGCTACGAATTCATCGCCAAGATGGTGCGCGACAGCGCCGGCAACCAGGGCATGGTGTTCTTCCCCCTGGTGTTCTCGCTGTTCATGTTCGTCCTGGTGGCGAACGTGGTGGGCCTCATTCCCTACACCTTCACCGTCACGGCCCACCTGATCGTCACCGCCGCCCTGGCGCTGCTGGTGATCGGCACCGTCATCATCTACGGCTTCTGGAAGCACGGCACCCACTTCCTGCACCTGTTCGTGCCGTCGGGCGTCCCGGGCTTCCTGCTTCCCTTCCTGGTGGTGATCGAGGTCGTCTCGTTCCTCTCCCGCCCCATCAGCCTGTCGCTGCGTCTGTTCGCCAACATGCTGGCCGGCCACATCGCGCTGAAGGTGTTCGCCTTCTTCGTTGTGGGCCTCGCCTCGGCCGGTGTCGCCGGCTGGTTCGGCGCGACGCTGCCCTTCCTGATGATCGTGGCGCTCACCGCGCTGGAGCTTCTGGTGGCGGTGCTGCAGGCCTACGTGTTCGCGGTGCTCACCTCGATCTACCTCAACGACGCGATCCACCCGGGTCACTGATCCGGACGTCGCCTCGCCGTTCCACCGGTTTCCCCAACACTCGAGTTTTTGAAGGAGCAGTCCATGGATCCCGCAGCTGGTAAGTTCATTGGTGCCGGTCTCGCCTGCCTCGGCATGGGTCTCGCCGGCGTCGGCGTCGGTAACATCTTCGGCAACTTCCTCTCCGGCGCCCTGCGCAACCCGTCGGCCGCCGACGGCCAGTTCGCCCGCGCGTTCATCGGCGCTGCGCTCGCGGAAGGTCTCGGCATCTTCTCGCTCGTCGTCGCCCTCGTCCTGCTGTTCGTGGCCTGATTTCAGGTCGCGACGACTGAGGCATCCCGGGCGCCTGGCGCCCGGGCGCAGTGATTGACAACCTGTGCTTGAGACACCCTTGTCTTGACAGGTGCGAAGGCGGGCAAGCCATGATGAAGTCGTGGAAAGTGACTGTCGCGCTGGCGTTTGCGGGTGCGGTCCTGATGGGCGCTCCCGTCTCGGCGGCGAGCGATCCAGCCGGCAAGCCGGCGACGGTCGCGCAGGCGGCTCCGCCCACCGGCGCTGCCGGGCACGGGACCCACGAGCCTGCCGCCGCAGTTCCCGGAGCGGGACACGCGGATGCGGGCCATGGCGGCGGGGCCGAGCATGGCAGCAAGAGCCATTTCCCCCCCTTCGACGGCACGACCTTCGCCTCGCAGCTGCTGTGGCTCGTCCTGAGCTTCGGCCTGCTCTATTTCCTGATGAGCCGCATCGCCCTTCCGCGCATCGGCCGCATCCTGGAAGAGCGCCACGACCGCATCGCCGACGATCTCGAAGAGGCGGCGAAGCACAAGGCCGACAGCGAGGCCGCCCAGGCGGCCTACGAGAAGGCCCTCAACGAGGCCCGCGCCAAGGCCAATTCCATCGCCGGCGAGACGCGCAACCGTCTCAGCGCCGAGCAGGACGCCAACCGCAAGTCGCTTGAGGCGGAACTCGCCACCAAGCTTGCGGCGGCCGAAGAGCGCATCACCTCCACCAAGACCGAAGCCCTGACGCATGTGAAGGGCATCGCCGTGGACGCCACCGGCGCCATCGTCTCCACCCTCATCGGCACGAGCCCTGCTCAGCACGAGGTGGAACAGGCTGTCGACAGCGCCCTCGCCAAGAAGGACGCGGCCTGACGGTCGTGCTGCCCGCGCGCCTTAAAGGTCGCCGGGCCCGGAATTCCGAACGCGCCGATTGGTTTGCGTTCTTTACAAGACCCTGACGTTTCAACGTCGCGCAGGCCCGGACCGGGCGGTCGCAGACGGACCCGAGGACGACGTTATGAACGAGATGTCACTGGCTGAACTTTGGGTCGCCATCGCCTTCGTGGTCTTCGTCGGCATCCTGATCTATGCCGGCGCCCACCGCGCCATCGCTTCCGCGCTCGACAGCCGCGGCCAGCGCATCTCTGCCGAGCTGGAAGAAGCCCGCCGGCTGAAGGAAGAGGCGCAGAAGCTGGTGGCCGAGTTCAAGCGCAAGCAGCGCGAGGCCGAGGCCGAGGCGGAGTCCATCGTCACCGCCGCCAAGGCGGAGGCCGAGCGTCTCGCGGCCGAGGCGAAGGCCAAGCTTGAGGACTTCGTGTCCCGCCGCACCAAGATGGCAGAGGACAAGATCGCCCAGGCGGAGCATCAGGCCGTGGCCGACGTGAAGGCGATCGCCGCCGAAGCCGCCGCCAAGGCCGCCGAGGTTCTCCTCGGCCGCGCCGCGACGGGCGACGTGTCCGACCGCCTGATCTCGAACGCCATCGGCGAGGTCAAGGCCAAGCTGAACTGAGCGTCGGCGCTCCGTTTTCCCGAAAGGCCGCCTTTGGCGGCCTTTTTCATTTTAGCGCCCCTCATGCGCCTCGCGCGCAGCGCGATTCGCGCCGTCGCCCACGATTTCCTCTGCCAAGCGCCTTGGTCGAAAGACCTGTGGCCAGCCGCCCCGGACAGTCGCGGAAGCGTGGCCGGTCTGCCGACGCCTTGATTGAGCCGCCGGCCTGGTCCATTGCTAGGGCATGTGGCGCGCAGCGGAAACACATGCTTCCAAGCCCGGACCTGGCCGGCAATGCGGTCACGTCCGTGGGCGGACGAACCCGTTCGCCGTGCTGGTGCTCGCCCTCCTCACCGGCGTGCTACTCTGCGCCGATGCTGGCCGCCCGGCCTTTGCGCAGAACGATTTCTTCTTTTTCCTGCGCCCCCCGGCCAACGTCCCGCGCGGCAATCCGCAGCCCCAGCAGCGTCCGCAGCAGCAACGCCCCCCGCAGAATTCCGGCTGGTGGCCGTTCCAGCCCCAGCCTGATCTCCTGCCGCCGCCCCAGCAGGCCAAGCCCCAGGCTCCGGCCGAGCCGACCGGCGTGGTCTATGGCTCCGCCGACGCTGCGAGCCAGGGCAAACGCGTGCCGCCGAGCCAGTTCGTGCTGGTGCTGGGCGATCGCCTCGCCGGACAGCTTGCCCAGGGTCTCGCCGATTCGTACGTGCCCGATCGCCAGCGCATCGCCATCATCGACAACACGGTCGATGAGAGCGGCTTTCTGCCGGCCCCTGTCGACTGGCTCTCCCGCCTCCCCGACGCGATCGCCGCGGCGCGCCCCTCCGTGACCGTCGTGGCGTTGGGCTCGGACGACCTCCAGCCCATCAAGGACGGCGACACCCAGGCCCAGCCGCTAACCGAGCGCTGGAACGAATTGTACGGCAAGCGCGTGGACGAGGTGCTGGCCGCACTGCGCGAGAAGGCCGGGCGGGTCATCGTGGTCGGCGTCGCCCCGGTCGCCAACGGCCAGCTCTCGGATGACTATGCGAAGCTGAACGAAATTCTGCGCGCGCGCGTCGCGCGGGCGGGCCTCACCTTCGCCAATGTCTGGGACGGCTTCGTCGATGAGGACGGAAAATACATGGCGAATGGCCCGGCAGTGGACGGCCAGCGCCGGCGCCTAAGGTTCAACGACGGCGTGCGGTTCACCCGCGCCGGCGGACGAAAGCTCGCCTTCTTCGTTCAGAAGGACATCAATCGCATGCTAGAGGAGAGCGGCGGAGCCCGTACGGCGCCGACGCCTGATGCCACGAGCGGGCCTGAACGGCCCTCCGCGCTCGCCGGTGCCCCGGCCACTGGCCGCGATGCCCGCCAGGAACCGCTTCAGGTGTCCGCGGGTGCTGCCTCCGCGGCGAAGGTGCTCAAGGATGGCGTCGCTCCGCCGCCCGTCCGCGGGCGGGCCGACGATTTCACCTGGCCGCCCCCTGGCGCAGAGCCTGCCGCTGCTCCGCCAGCGCGCTGACGCCCCTTTCATTCCGACGGCCGACCCTCTGCCGCAGCGCGGCAAAATCCGCTTTTCAAAGCCGGAGCGCCGCTTTACCGATTTGAGGGAAGAAGTGCGGGCGCCGCCCGCCGCATCGGTCGAGGAGCCGTCATGTCCGAGGGAAATTCCGCCGCGTCCATCCGTCCGCGCCGCAGCGTCCTCTACATGCCCGGCTCCAACGCCCGCGCGCTCGAGAAGGCGCGCACCCTGCCCGCGGACGCGGTGATCCTCGACCTTGAGGATGCTGTCGCGCCCGACGCCAAGGTGGAAGCCCGCGGCCGGATCGTCGAGACGGTGAAGGCCGGCGGCTTCGGCCCGCGTGAAGTCGTCATCCGCATCAACGGCCTCGACACGCCGTGGGGGCCGGATGATCTGGAAGCCGCCGCATCCGCCACGCCCGACGCGATCCTGCTGCCGAAGGTGCAGTCGGTGGAGCAGCTCGTCACCGTCGGTCGCCGCCTCAAGGCGCTGGACGTGCCCGCCACCACCCGGGTCTGGGCGATGATCGAGACGCCCCTGGCGATCCTCGACATCAAGTCCATCGCCGCCGCCGCGCAGGACCCGCTCACCCGTCTCTCTGTGTTCGTGCTGGGCACCAACGACCTCGCCAAGGAAACCCGCGCCGCGCTGGTGCCGGGCCGCGCACCCATGGTGGGGTGGCTGAGCCTCGTGGTGGCCGCCGCCCGCGTCTATGGCGTCGATGTACTCGACGGGGTGTGGAATCAGTTCCAGGACCTCGACGGCTTCAAGACCGAATGCGCCCAGGGCGTCGAGTTCGGAATGGACGGTAAGACGCTCATCCATCCGAGCCAGATCGAGCCCTGCAACATCGCCTTCAGCCCGCCGGAGGCCGACGTGGCCCGCGCCCGGGCGATCATCGCCGCCTTCGCGCTGCCCGAGAACGCCGGCAAGGGCGTCATCACCCTCGACGGCCGCATGGTGGAGCTGCTGCACGCGGAGATGGCCAAGCGGACCGTCGCGCTGGCCGACGCCATCGCCGCCCGCGTCTGAGCGCGCCATGGACACGTCTGCACCGGCCAGGCCCGCCCCTCTGCACATCGTCATGGTTGCTTATCCGGACATGGCGCAGCTCGACCTGACCGGGCCGTTCGAGGTATTGGCACGCCTGCCAGGCGCGAAGATCGACATCGTGTGGAAGGCGAGCACCAAGCCGGTGAAGGACGTGGCAGGCCTTGCCATCATGCCGACGGCCGCCTTCAAGGAAATCCACGGCTGCGACGTGCTGTTCGTGCCTGGTGGGCCCGGGCAGCTCGAACTGATGGAAGATCGGGAAACCCTCGGCTTCCTGCAGGAGATGGCCGCCGGCGCGCGCTATGTGACGTCGGTCTGCACCGGCTCGTTGATCCTTGGCGCGGCGGGACTGCTTAAGGGTTATCGCGCCACCTGCCACTGGCTGTCTTTGCCGCAGCTGGCTCATCTCGGTGCCATCCCGGTGGAGGAACGGGTGGTGATCGACCGCAATCGCTTCACCGGCGCGGGCGTTTCCTCCGGCATCGACCTGGCTCTGGCACTGGCGGGCGAGATCGCCAGCGAGGATGAGGCGCGGCGCATCGCCCTCGCCATCGAATACCAGCCCGAACCGCCCTTCCCGCCCCGCGACAAGGAGGATCCGCGCCTCGTCGACGAGGTGCGGGGGCGGACGCAGGGCTTTCAGGACAGGCGTGATGCCGTTGCCCGCCGCATCGGCGCGCGGCTCTGACACCTTAAGGGGGACTGACCCATGAAGCTTTATCGCTATCTCACCGGCCCTGACGACGCCGCCTTCTGCAAGCGCGTGTCCGCTGCCCTCAACCGGGGCTGGCAGTTGCACGGCGCGCCGACGCTGACCTTCGACACCGCGCAGGGCCGCGTCATCTGCGGCCAGGCCATCGTCAAGGAAGTCGAGGGCGAGTGGTCGGACGATGTGGTGCTCTCCGAGCACTGAGATCGCCGGCGCGGAGGGCGCCTGAAAGGCGTGACGGCGGATTAGGCCGCCGTCGCCTCGGCCGCTGCGGCGTGGCCCGGCATGAGGACGATGGAGACATCCACCTCGTCGCCCGCCTCGCGGAATTCCCGCTTCACCGACTCGGTAAGCTTGGCCACCACGGCGCGGGCGCGGGCCACGGTCCAGTCGCTCTCGAAGCCGAGATGCAGCTCCACGAACATCTTGCCGCCGAACTGACGGGTGCGGATGTCGCCCAGTTCGTCGAAGTCGTCAAAGTGGGTGGTCAGCACCTTGAGGATGCGCAGCTGCCCCGCCTCGTCGATGGCCTGGTCGAGCAGGGAGGCCACCGAGTTCGAGAGCATGGCATAGATGTTGTAGATCATGAACCCGATGACGACGAACGACCCCATCGGGTCGAGGTAGTACAGGATCGGGATGTTGTTGAAGATCGACAGGATCACCGTGACCGTGAACACCGAGCCCGAGGCGATGGCCGAGACGAGGTGCACGCGGGCCTGAGCGGCCAGCACCGGAGAATGGGTCTCGTGGGCGAGGCGGGTCGCCTTGCGGTTCAGGATCACGTTGCCGATCACCGCCAGCGCCGCCACGAAGAGGCCCAGCTCGGCGCCGTCCACGCCCTCCGGGTGCATCACGCGGATGATGGCGCGGGTGCCGGCGATGACCACCAGGATCGTCTGCAGCAGCGCGATCATCAGTTCCGCAAGGTTTTCCAGCTTGCCGAGGCCATAGGCATATTTGCCCGCGTGCGCCTTGTGGGCGAGCTTCAGCACCAGCCAGCAGGCGGTGAGGGCCGTGAGGTCGAAGGAGGTGGCAAGCAGGTCCGTGAGGATCGCCGCCGAATTGGTGAGCGTCGCGGCGAGGATGTAGAAGGGGAACAGGCAGGCCGTGAAGATCATGGCCTGAAACGACAGATTCTGGCTCGCCGAACCCGACACGAACGCCCCCTCTTTCCGCTGCGCCCTCCGGAGCGGCCCAGCACCCCACCGGAATGCCCCATGAGGACCATGAGGGGGGCATGCGTCAAGCCGAACCGGCATTCCGGCCGCAATTCGGCACCTTGTCCCTTCGGCCTGTTGCGTCGCACCCACGCCCTCTGCAACATGCGCCGACAAACGGGGGGACCCTAGATGAGCAAGACCAACCGGGGCAATTTCTTCGAGGATTTCAGCGTCGGCCAGGTGATCCGCCACGCGACGCCGCGGACCGTCACGGTGGGCGACGTGAGCCTCTACAGCGCCCTGTATGGCACCCGCTTCGCGGTCCAGTCGGCCGATACGTTTGCCCAGGAGATCGGCTATCCCGCCGCGCCGGTGGACGACCTGCTCGTGTTTCACACGGTGTTCGGCAAGACGGTGCCGGACATCTCGCTCAACGCAGTGGCCAACCTCGGCTATGCGGGCGGACGCTTCCTTGCCCCGGTCTATCCGGGTGACACCCTCACCGCCGTCTCCGAGGTGATCGGCCTCAGGGAGAATTCCAACGGCCAGAGCGGCGTCGTCTATGTCCGCTCCGTGGGCTTCAACCAGGACGGCACCGAGGTGCTGGACTATGTGCGCTGGGTGATGGTGCGCAAGGCAGACCCGTCCCTGCCCGCGCCGGAGCCGGTGGTGCCCACCCTTCCGGCCGCGCTGGCGCCCGATGCCCTCGGGGGCGCCGTGCCCGTGCTCGATATCGAAGGCTGGCGCTTCGACCTCTCCGGCTCGACCGCCCGCTTCAGCGACTATGCGGTCGGCGAGCGCATCGACCATGTGGACGGCATGACGGTGGAGGAGGCGGAGCACATGATCGCCACCCGCCTCTACCAGAACACGGCCAAGGTGCACTTCAACCAGTTCACCGAAGGGCAGGGCCGCTTCGGCCGCCGGCTGATCTACGGCGGGCACGTGATCTCGATCGCCCGTGCCCTGTCGTTCAATGGCCTTGCCAATGCCTTCCACGTCGCCGCCATCAATGGCGGCCGGCACGTTGCGCCGCTGTTTGCGGGCCTCACCGTGCATGCCTGGAGCGAGGTGCTGGACGCGCAGGAACTGCCGGGGCGCGACGATGTCGGGGCCCTGCGCCTGCGTACCGTCGCCACCAAGGACCGGCCGACCGCCGATTTCCCCTTCAAGGCGGAGAACGGTGATTACGATCCGAGCGTGATCCTCGATCTCGACTACTGGGCGCTGATCCCGCGCTGACCGGCCGCGTTGGATGCCGCCCCGGCCGAGGTCGTGGGCGGCGCAGCGCTTGCCCCTTGGGGCTTAGGAGCCGGCGGCTTCGCGTCCGCCGGCTTGCTTCCGTCGGCCGGACCCGAGGTCGTTGCCGGCGACTTCGGCGCAGCGACGGATGTGGCCGGCTTGGGCTTCGGTTTGCGCGGCGGCACGGATGGCACGGCCGCCGGCAAGCCGCCATAGACCGACATGAAGCGCCAGACTTCCTCGCCCGCATCGATGTCGTGGCTGCGCAGGCCGAGGAAAGGCGTGGCGAGGTCCGGCTTCGTATCCACCATGGCCGGGGACTGGTGGCCGCCGCGGTCGATGGTGATGAGCTCCACGGCGCTCCCGTCCCGGCACCCTTCCCAACGGCGCAGCTCGGCCGTGGTGCCGTCATCCGGGGCGAGGTCGGGCAGTTTGGTGCTCGTGGCCGGCCCGCATCCGTCGAGAGCGGCATAGAGGCGCGCGCTGTCGGGTGCCGAGAGGGTCGAGCCCAGCGGCGTCCAGAAACCGGCATAGCCGATCACCGAATCCGCCGTGCCGTGGATGAACTGGATGGAGACCGGCTTCGACGGCTGGCACTCTTCCTTATAGTTGGCCGGGGCGGTGGACATGATGGCGGAATAGGCGGCGAACAGCTCCGCATACTCGCAGGCCATGCGCTGCACCATGAAGCCGCCGTTCGAGATGCCGGTGAGATAGATGCGGTTGGGATCGGCGATGCCATCCGAGGCGAGACGCCGCGCCAATGCCACGAGGAACGCCACGTCGTCGCCCGGCCGCAGCATCATCTTGAGCCGCATGGCCGCCGGGCGGCCATCGTTCCACGTCCGCCCCTCGCCTTCCGGATAGACGGCGACGAATCCGTGCTTCGCCGAGGCGGCGTCGAGACCGAAATAGGCGCGGAAGCTTTCCGGGGTCTGCGCCGCGCCGTGGAGCGCGATCACCGTGGGCGCAGGCGCGGAGACTCCATCGGGCGTCACGACAACGTAGCGGCGCGTCTCGCCGTTCACGGACAGCCTGAGATCTTTGACCGATTCCGCATGGAGCGGAGCAGATGCCGACCAAAGCAGGAACAAAAAGAGACTCGCAAGGAACATCCAGCCGCCAGCGGCGCCCCGCCGCAGCCACGATTGCCACACGCCTAAAGTCGGATCGTCGGGGGCCTGTGGGAGGCAGATAAAGGCGGCAAAGACCGTCATGAGCGCAATAAGCCTCTTGAAACAATAAGATTTTATCGCAGTCGCCGCCGCTGCGAGCAGGTGCAGGGTTGCCTTGCGAATACGGCGGCGGCGGGGCGGAGGTGTGTCGCCACGGCCACACAAGCGGCGGCTCCGCCGTATTTTTGATCTAGATCAAACTGAACAGGGCCTCTCGGGAGGAAGTGTTTCCCATCAGTTATCTCAAAGGGCTTGTGGGAGCGGGGCATGTCGAAGCTCGGACTTGGTATCATTCTCGCGGCGGGGCTCAGCGCCCTGGTCGCCGGCAGCGCAACCGCCGCCGATCTGTCCACCCCGGTGTACAAGGCGCCGGCGGTGGAAGAACCCCTCAGCCCGTGGCAGATCCGCGTGCGCGCCCTCTACGTGCTGCCTGAGAACGGCGGCTCGGTGACCGGCGTCCCGTTCTCCAACCTCACCTACTCGAGCGCGGTCGTTCCGGAGCTCGACATCTCCTACTTCTTCACCAAGAACATCGCCGCCGAACTGATCCTCGGCGTGACGCCCCACAACATCTACGGCGCCGGTACCCTTACCGGTCTCGGTCAGATCGGTAAGGTGTGGCTGCTGCCCCCCACCCTCACCCTGCAGTACCATTTCACCGACTTCGGCCCGTTCAAGCCCTACATCGGCGCCGGCGTGAACTACACCGCCTTCTTCAGCCAGGAAGTCACCAACCCGGCCTTCTCCTCGCTGAAGGTCCAGGACGCGTGGGGCCTTGCCCTGCAGGCCGGCTTCGACTGGATGATCGACCGCCACTGGGGCATCAACGTCGACGTGAAGAAGATCTTCCTGCAGCCCGACTTCCTGCTGCAGACGGTGGGCGGCACCTACCTCCAGGGCGGCGCGGACCTCAACCCCTGGATCTTCGGTACGGGCGTGACCTACCGCTTCTGATCGCCAGATCCAGACCCAACCCAGAAAACGCCGGGCTCGCCCGGCGTTTTTTTCGTCTGCGCTTGGAGCCTACGGACGGCTGATCCTTCGCCCGCCTGATGCGATGATGTCGCGGGCGCGGCCCCGCGACGCGCGATCCGGCCGCGGGGCGTTGGCACCGCAGCAATCGGCGGCTACAAGCGCAGGCATAGGACGATCATCCAATTGCCGGCCGCTGCGTATCGGTCTTTAAAGCCGCCCAAGGTGCTTTGGAATCGTTGCGAAGAGACGACGATTGAGATACCTGATCGATCGATTTTTCAGGAGGAGGCCCCATGGCCGACAGCCCTCAGCGCATTGATCGCCCCCTTTCGCCACACCTACAGATTTACCGTCCGCTGTTCACGATGATGATGTCCATTGTGCATCGCATCACGGGCGTCGGACTGTATTTCGGCACGGCGATCCTGGTTTGGTGGCTCCTCGCCGCGGCGACGTCCCCAACGGCCTATGCCACGTTCAGCGCGGTGGCGGGTTCACCCATCGGCCTCTTGGTGCTGTTCGGCTTCACCTGGGCGCTGCTGCACCATGCGCTCGGCGGCGTGCGGCATTTCTTCTGGGACTTCATCCACGGCTTCGGCCCGCAGGAGCGCGTGCTGCTCGCCAAGGCCACACTGGCCGGCTCGGTGGTTCTCACCGTGGTCGTCTGGATCATCGGCCTCGCGCTGAAGGGCTGAGGAGAACGCCATGAGCACCCCCCATTCCGGTCACGCGCCCGCTCGCGCCACCATGCGCACCCCCCTCGGCCGCGTCCGCGGCCTTGGCGCCGCCAAGTCGGGCACCGAACACTTCTTCATGCAGCGCCTCACCGGCGCGGCGAACCTGCTGCTCTCCATCGCCTTCATCATCATCGTGATCTCGGTTGCCGGCCAGAGCTACGCCGCGGCGCGCGCGACGCTCGGCCATCCGCTGGTGGCGGTCATCATCCTTCTGACGCTGCTTTCTGTTACGACCCACATGCGCATCGGCATGCAGGTGGTCATTGAGGACTACGTGCATACGGAAGGCCTCAAGGTGCTGCTCATCGTGGCCAACACCTTCTTCAGCATTGCCGTTGCCCTCGCCGGCGCCTTCGCCGTGCTCAAGATCAGCCTGGGAGGCTGACACATGGCCGATACCGCAACGAACGGGGCCGCCGCGCCCGGCATCAACGGCGCCGCCTACCCCATCGAGGATCACACCTACGACGTGCTCGTGGTCGGCGCCGGTGGCGCGGGCCTGCGGGCGGTGGTGGGTTGCTCCGAGGCGGGCCTGCGCACCGCCTGCATCACCAAGGTGTTCCCCACCCGCTCCCACACCGTGGCCGCCCAGGGCGGCGTCGCCGCTTCGCTCGGCAACATGGGCGACGACAAGTGGGAATGGCACATGTACGACACCGTCAAGGGGTCGGACTGGCTGGGCGACCAGGACGCCATCGAATACCTCGTGCGCAACGCGCCGGCCGCCGTCTACGAGCTGGAGCACTGGGGCGTGCCCTTCTCCCGCACCGAGGACGGCAAGATCTACCAACGCCCGTTCGGCGGCATGACCACGCATTTCGGCAAGGGCACCGCCCAGCGCACCTGCGCCGCGGCGGACCGCACCGGCCATGCCATGCTGCACACGCTCTATGGCGCGGCGCTGAAGCACCAGGCCGAGTTCTTCGTCGAGTATTTCGCCATCGACCTCATCATGGATGAGGAAGGCCGCTGCCGCGGCGTGGTGGCCATCAAGCTCGACGACGGCACCATCCACCGTTTCCGTGCGCACCTCACCGTGCTCGCCACCGGTGGCTACGGACGCGCCTATTTCTCCGCCACCTCGGCCCATACCTGCACCGGCGACGGCGGCGGCATGGTTCTGCGCGCCGGCCTGCCCCTGCAGGACATGGAGTTCGTGCAGTTCCACCCCACCGGCATCTATGGCTCGGGCTGCCTCATCACCGAGGGCGCCCGCGGCGAGGGCGGCTACCTCACCAATTCCGAGGGCGAGCGCTTCATGGAGCGCTATGCCCCCTCGGCCAAGGATCTCGCCTCGCGTGACGTGGTGTCCCGCGCCATCACCATGGAGATCCGCGAGGGTCGTGGCGTCGGCAAGGCGAAGGACCACGCCTTCCTCCACCTCGACCATCTCGATCCCGCCGTCCTCCACGAGCGCCTGCCCGGCATCTCGGAGAGCGCGAAGATTTTCGCCGGCGTGGACGTGACGCGCGAGCCGATCCCGATCCTGCCGACCGTGCACTACAACATGGGCGGCATTCCCACGAACTATTACGGCGAAGTGCTCGACAAGCGCGCCGGCGATCCGGACAAGGTGGTGCCCGGCCTGATGGCCATCGGCGAGGCTGCCTGCGTCTCGGTCCACGGCGCCAACCGCCTTGGCTCCAACTCGCTCATCGACCTCGTGGTGTTCGGCCGCGCCGCCGGCCTGCGCGCGGCGGAGCTGGTCAAGCCCGGCGAGAAGCACCGGCCCCTGCCTGAGAACAGCGCTGAGCTGTCGCTCTCCCGCCTCGACAAGTATCGCTACGCGTCCGGCGGCACCCCCACCGCCGAGCTGCGCCTGTCCATGCAGAAGGTGATGCAGAACAACTGCGCCGTCTTCCGCACCGGCGAGGTGCTCGAGGAGGGCAAGAAGCTCATCCACGACGTGTTCAACGCCTCGAGCGACATCGGCGTCACCGACCGCTCCCTGGTGTGGAACTCGGATCTCATCGAGACGCTGGAATACGAGAACCTCATCTCGCAGGCCATCGTCACCATGGAGAGCGCCGCGAACCGTCAGGAAAGCCGCGGCGCCCATGCGCGCGAGGACTTCCCGGACCGCGACGACGTGAACTGGATGAAGCACACGCTGGCCTATTTCGACCCGGCCTCCGGTGCAGTCCGCCTCGACGACCGCCCAGTGCACACCTACACGCTGTCTAACGACATCCAGTACATCGAGCCGAAGAAGCGCGTGTACTGAGGCCCCACTCGACCGCGCGCCGGGGGGAACGCCCGCCGCGCGCGGCCATGGCAAGAATTCCTGCGGGCGGTCACCGCTCCAGCGCTTCAGGACGTCCCATGGTTGAGCTCACTCTTCCGAAGAACTCGCAGGTCACGACCGGCAAGACCTGGCCGAAGCCGGCCGGTGCCAAGAAGCTGACCGAGTTCCGCATCTACCGCTGGAATCCGGACGACGGGAAGAACCCGCGCATCGACACCTATTATGTCGACCGCGAGGATTGCGGCCCGATGGTGCTGGACGGCCTGATCTACATCAAGAACAAGATCGACCCGACCCTCACCTTCCGCCGCTCCTGCCGCGAAGGCGTGTGCGGCTCGTGCGCCATGAACATCGGCGGCACCAACACCCTTGCCTGCACCAAGGGCATGGACGAGGTGCTGGTAAAGGGCGTGGTCAACATCTATCCCCTGCCGCACATGCCGGTGGTGAAGGATCTGGTGCCCGACCTCACCAATTTCTACGCCCAGCACGCCTCGATCGAGCCGTGGCTCCAGACGGACACCGCCGCCCCCGAGAAGGAGTGGCGCCAGTCCAAGGACGACCGCGAGAAGCTGGATGGCCTCTACGAGTGTATCCTGTGCGCCTGCTGCTCCACTTCGTGCCCGAGCTATTGGTGGAACGGCGACCGCTACCTTGGCCCGGCCGCCCTGCTCCAGGCCACCCGCTGGCTGAAGGACAGCCGCGACGAGCGCACCGGCGAGCGCCTCGACTATCTGGAAGACCCCTTCCGGCTCTATCGCTGCCACACCATCATGAACTGCGCCCAGGCGTGCCCGAAGAGCCTCAATCCGGCCAAGGCCATCGCCGAGATCAAGAAGATGATGGTCGAGCGCCAGATCTGACGCGCCACGCATCTCCGGCTTTTCCGGGACCGCCCGCCTCACTGGCGCGGCGGTCCTTTTGTTTTCCGAAGGCTCCGCACCGACGGCCATGGCCGCCCTCAAGGACCTCGCCCCCGTCTGCCTGATGGGGCGCCCCGGTCCGCCTTTCGGCTGATCTAGAGAGCCGCCGCCGGCGTTTTTCACCCGCCTCGCCAAGCCCCCTTTTCCAAATTTTTCGCCAGCGAATCACCCGCGTCCGAAGGGGCGCGGGGCGCCGGTCCGCGTCCTTCTCAAAATGATAAATTATGTGTTAACGTTAATTTTACATGTGACGAAAAGTCCCTGGACAGGTTCAGTCGGAGAAGCAGCCATGTCGATCGTTCGCGCCGTCCTTCCCGCGTTTATCGCCTTTGCCCTGCTGTTCGGGGTCGTGACGCATCCGTCAGAGATGTTCGTCGTGCTCGGCAGCATCGTGCTCACGCTGAGCACCGCCAGCAGCATCATCTTCTTTGCCTTCGTGATTATGGCCGCGATCTTCGGCTTCGAGCGCACCTCCGGCCGTCACATGGCTCCCGCCGCCGCGGTTCATGTGCATCGCTCGCTGCGTGACGAGGTGGCGGCCTGATCCTCGATCAGGCGTCAGCCCGCGGCGACCGGGCGGAGAGCGCGTCGAGGAGGCGTGCTTCCTTCGGTCCGGTCTTGGCACCGCATTAAGAAGAATAAGGTGCCCCTCCCGGCGCGAGACGCGCGCCGGGCGCCGGGCGCCGTCATGGCCTGCAGGTGACGTAGGGCCAGGTGGCGTGCCGATAGAAGGGATAGAGGTCGATCGCCTTCAGGCGACGCCACAGGTGGCTATCCGGCGGCGGACACAGGCGCTGCATCGCGCCTGTGGGGTTGCCGCTCCAGGAATCGGGAACGAACACCTTCACCGAGAACACGCCATCCTGCAGGAAAGGGTCCGGCGCCCACCAGCCTTGAGGCAAATTGTCCCTCATATAGGTCTTGATCGATTGGTAGGCGTCGAACGGATAGGGATCGGTATCCGGCCGCATGATCGGCCGGGCGCCCGGCAGGGAGTCGAGCCCCTGCATGGGCGATTGCGCCATGGCGTTTCCGCCCACGATCAGGAATCCGAACAGCTTGAGCAGGAGCATGGCGCGCCGGCCCGCCGCGCGCGACCGACGCCCCGCGCGACAGGGCGTTGAGGACGCCGCCTCCGCCTCCCGCGCACTCCCCCCGCGAAGAACCATCCGCGCCATGATCCGTCTCCGACCTTCTGCTGAAAGAGGTAGACGATTTGCGGCTGCTCGGGATATGCGGAAAGCAGGTCGGCGATGGTCGAAAGCGCGCGAGCCCGCGAGGGTCCGTGCCATTTCGGGTTTGCCGGGCGCGGTTCAATCCCGGCGTGGTCGGGCGCGACCGGTGGTCGGCTCGACCGCGACGGATGGCACCCATCCGGTGCGGCCTGGGCTGCAAGTCTCGATGCGGTGGACGGGCCGAGACAGGCTCTGCCCGTTTTCTACCGGTCGATCGCACCTGTCCTGTTTGGGCTCCTGGGGCGGAACCCGCTGTTCAGCCTCTTCGCTTCCCGCGGATTTACATGGCCTCGCTTTCCCTACGCAAATTTGCGCCGCTCCTTACCACCTACGGGGCCTACGCCGGCTCGATGATCTCCCGCGGGCTGGAGCTTGTCGGCAAGCTCGGCCTCTACATGTTCGGCGCGCGGGCGCTGGGCCTGCATGATTCCGGCTATTTCTTCCTGTGCCTCACCTGGATCGGACTGATTTCCACGGTGGCGCGCGCCGGCTTCGACAAGGCCGTCCTGCGGCACATGGCGGCGGAACTCGCGGTGGGGCGCGGCCGGGAAGCGCGCAAGGCGCTGCTGACCGGCGCCGCCATCGTCACCGGCGGCGGCACGCTGGCGACGCTGCTGACCGTCGCCCTCGCCGAGCCGCTCGCGGTCTATCTGTTCCACGATCCGCAGGTCGCGCATGCACTGAGGCTCTCGGCCTACGCCATCCTGCCGCAGACCCTGTGCATCTTCGTCGGCTATGCGCTGGTGGGTTTCCACCGCGGAGCCACGGGGCAGCTGGTGCAGAACGGCATCTGGCCTGTGCTCACGCTCGGCGCGCTGTTCGCGGGCGCCAACACGCTGGACAGTCTGCTTTATGCGCTCGCCGCCTCGCTCCTGGCGGCGACCGTGCTCGGCCTCGTCATGGTGGTGATGGACCGGTACCGCTTCCTCGCCACCCCGTCGCCCGATGCGCCCGCGGATGCCCTGCCCGCGCTGTGGCGCACCGCCATGCCGCTGAGCGTCGTGGAGGTGGTGCAGATCTTCCTCAACTCGCTGCCGGTGCTGCTGCTGGCCGTATTCGGCGAACCGTCGGCGGTGGGCGCCTTCTCGGTGGCGAACCGTATCTCCATGCTCATCTGGGTGGTGGCGAACTCCATCGGGACGGTCGCGGCGCCCTCGTTCGCTGCCCGTCACCGCCAGGGGCAGTGGGACGAGTTGCGCGCGCTCAACCGTCGGGTCCGCCTCGCCGTGGCGCTGTTCGGCACCCCCGTCGTCGCGGCCATGGTGTTCTTTCCCAAGTCGATCCTGAACCTGGTCGCGCCGGGGTTCGAGGTCGCCGGGCCCGCGCTCATGGTCATGGGTCTCGGCCAGTTGGTGAATTGCCTCCTGCCCTGCCAGGACTTCATGCTGTCGATGACCGGCTACGGCGGCGTCCACCGCTGGCTGAACATCGCCCAGCTCGTGGTGTGCAGCGCGCTGTGCGCCGCGCTGATTCCATTCTTCGGGATGATGGGCGCGGCTATCGCCACCGCCGTCTTCATTGCCCAGGGGGCCATCGGCACGACGCTCGCCGTGCGGCATCTGATGCCCAGGGCATTCTGAGACACGGACAAGGGGGCTAAACGGCCCATATTGACGTTGCGGTTAAAGCAAAATCAATTTCGCCAGTCGATTTTCATGATCGTCTGCGAAAACAGCGCGGGCGTGCCAGGTATGGGCAACGGGTCCGGGCGGCGGACCTGCCGGGCTGATGGTCAAGCAAGGTGATGCTGATGGGTATGGCGCCGGCCTCGGGGGCATCGGAGCAGTCGGAAAGGTTCATGGTGGTGCGCCAGGCGGACCAGACCGACGTCGACGTCGCTCCGGACGCAGGCTCCGGCACGACCAACTTCACCCTGCGCGATTTCCTCATCGCGGCGTTCTACCATTACCGGATCATCCTGCTCGCCGCGGCCCTGCCGGCGCTGGTCGGCATCGTCGGCGCGCTCAGCGCCCGCACGGAATATACCGCCAGCAGCCTCTTGATGGTGATCGTGAGCCGCGAGGTCTCGACCGCGCAGAACGTCACCGACAGCGGTCCGAGCGTGCTCAGCATCGAGGGCCTCAAGCAGGTCGAGGCGGAAGTCCAGATCGTGCAGAGCGCGGAGGTCGCCCGCGCGGTGGTGGAGCAGATCGGCATCGACCGGCTGTTCCCGAAAGGCCGGCTTGCGACCCTGCTGGGCCTCGGCGGCTCCGACGATGATCTCGATCGGGCCATCGAGCGCTTGCAGGGCAGCATGCGTGCGGCCGTGCAGGCGAATTCCAACATCATCAAGGTGAGCTACACCAACGCCGACCGCGCGCTCGCCGTGGAAACCACCAACGCCATCGTCCACAGCTATCTGGCGGTGCGCCGCCGGACGCTGGAGAACCCCACTTCCAAAATTCTCGTCCAGGAAGTCCAGCGCTTCAGCAACGACCTGTCCGCCGTCGACAAGCAGATCGAGAGCCTCAAGAGCAAGGCCGGCATCATCGATTTCGCACAGGACGCCGTCCTCGCCGCCAACCAGGTCGACAGCATCATCCAGCGCCAGCGCCAGGTGGGTGAGCGCGAGGTGGCCGTGACGGCCCAGCTCGCCGAGGCCGAGAAGCAGCTCGCCGCGCTGCCCAATTCCGTGTTCGAGTTCGCAGAGAACACCAATGCGGTGCCCGGCGACGAGGATCCCAATACCCTCACCAAGCTGCTCATGGAGCGCGATCGCATCGCCGCCCAATATGCCCCGGGCAGCGTGCTGCTGCGCGAGCTGGACAAGCAGATCGCCACCGTCCGGGCCAAGATCAAGGTCCGCGAGGACCGCCGCTATGTGACCGACCGGGCCTCTCGCAACCCGCAGATCAACTATGTGCAGACCATGGTGCTCAGCCTCCGGGTCGAGAAGGATTCGCTCTCCCGCCAGCAGGTAGAATTGGTGGAGCAGCTCAAGGTGGCGCGTGAGCGCCTCGCCACCCTGCGCGCGGTGGAGACGCCGCTCATCGAGCTGAACCGGCGGCGCGACGCGCTCAACGACGGTTTCCGCGAATACCAGCGGCGCGCTGTGGCCGCCTCCATCGAGGAAGCGGCGGCGCAGTCGCGGCAGTCTTCGGTCCGCGTGGTTCAGGATGCCGGAGCCGCGGTGGTGAAACGCTCGCTCACCTTCCCGATCCTCGCGGGCGGCCTGTTCGCCGGCCTTCTCTTCGGCGCCGCCGCCGGCGCGCTGGCTTCGGCCATGCGAACCACCATGATTACACCGCACGAGGTGGAGAACCGGCTCGGCATCCCCGTCGTCGCCGTCTTCGACATGGACCCCGACGAAACCGAAATCGATCTCTCGGAACGGGCCATCGGCACCTGCGCGACCGTGCTGCTGGATGCCCGGGTGGATGGCGAGCCGGTGCACGTCTTCCACGTGCTCTCGCCCGATTTCGACGAGTCCCTCCCGAAGTTCTCCCGCGATCTTGCCGAGGAATTCGCCGGACAGCGCGGCCGTCGCACCCTACTCATCGATCTCACCACGCCGCCGCCGCCGATCCCTTCCGTGCGGGACGTGGAGGTGCGCGGCGGCGTCGCCATGATCGGTACGCCGGTTCCGAACCTGTGGATGTTCACGGATGCGCAGCCCTCTCCTCTGCTCGACCTGCGCATTCCCATCTCCGACGCCCTCAGGATGACGCTCGAGCTGAAGACCAGCTTCGACCACGTCCTGATCGCCTCCAACCCCACCGTGGCGACGCTGCTGAGCCAGCGTTTCTGCCAGGTCGCGGACGGCAACCTAGTCGCCATCCAGGCGGAGAAGACCCGCACGCCCGCCGCCTCTCACCTGGTCGGCCAGGTGACCGAGTGCGGCGGATTGCTGCTTGGGTCGATCCTGTTCGGCCGGCGCTATTATTTGCCTGACTGGCTCTATCACCGGACCTGATTACCGAATTTCAGGGACCATCCCATCCCCCGGCACCGCGTATAAGCTGTCGTTAACCCTAACGAATTATAGCTTCCCCTGAAGTGTGGCGTTGCCAGCGCCCCGTCTGCCTCCGCTTTGCTGGGGAGAAGACGCGGGCGGGTATCGCCCGACTCACGCGGATTTTGTTACTTTGCCAAGGGTCGGTTGATGCCGCGAGCTGGGGCTAAAGGGCGGATGAGGATCGGGCGTCCCGCGTGGAGCTTCCGCGCAGACATGTGCCGCCCGGCCGCGCGTGCCGCCGCCGGGATGCGCCGCGCGTCGGTCCTCCTCCTCCTCATTGTGCCGCTCGCGCTGAATGGCTGCGCCGCCATTGCGACGTCGCAGAACACCGGGACGCCGCCCTTCACCACCGGCCACGAGCTACGCTTTACTGAGACCAACAGTGACCGGTTCAAGCCCTGGACCGACCAGACACCTGCCTACCGCCTCGGTCCTGGCGACAAGATCAAGATCAAGTATTTCCTCACCCGCGAGATGGACGAGGACCTGACGGTGAGCCCGGACGGCTCCATCGCGCCCCGCGCCATCGGCCAGATCCGCGTGGAGGGTTCGACGCTCTCCAGCGTGGAGAGCTACATCCGCACCGAATCCCGCAAGGAACTGGCCGATCAGAAGGTGGTCGTGGCGCTTGAGGAGGCGGTGTCGGCCAAGGTCTATGTCGGCGGCTCGGTGCCGCGGCCCGGGGCCTACAAGATCACCGACATGAACCTGAGCGCGCTCAAGGCCATCCTGCTTGCCGGCGGCTTCACTGACGAGGCCCGCACAGGTCAGGTCGCTCTGATCCGCCGTGGGCCGAAAAACGAGCCGATGCTGCGCCTCATCAACGTGCGCGACACCATCGAGACCGGCTTCGACGCAGACGACGTGCCGCTGATGAGCGGCGACATCATCTATGTCCCGAAGAGCTCCATCGCCGAGGTGGACCTGTGGATCGACCAGTTCATCAACAAGGTGGTGCCATTCCAGCGTAGCTTCAGCTACACGCTGGGCAGCTATTCGACGACCACTGCGGGCGGTATCGTCCCGTAAGATCGAAGCGGGCGCGCCAGCGACTTTGCAGCGGCCGCTTCTCCGATGCAGGCGTCCGGGCGCAACAGCGCACCGCCCGGGGCCATGCGGGATCAACGCGCGCTCCTGAAGCGAAGCCATGACGTCCTCCTCGCCGTCCGCCGACATCCCGCCCTCCCGCACCGTGCCGGCCGCGGCCGCGCCGGAGAAGCCGTTCGAGGAAATCGTCTTCCTGCGGGTTCCCTTCTCCATCATCTCGCTGGACGAGGCCTGCCGCCTCATCGCCGCACGGCCGCCCGGCGCGCCGCTCGCCTACGTGGTGACGCCCAACGCGCAGAACCTTGTGCGCCATAGCCACCTGGAGGATCCCCGCTTCATCGCCTTCTATGAGAAGGCCTGGCTCCACCTCATGGATGGCAAGGTGCCGCGCGCTCTGGCACGCCAGGTGTTCGGGCTCGACATCCCGCTGGCGGCCGGCAGCGACCTCACCGCCCATCTGTTCGAGGCCTATATCCAGCCCGACGACGCCATCACCATCATCGGCGGCGAGGTGGAGATGGTGGACAGCCTGAAGGCGCGTTTCCACCTGACCAACGTCGCCCACCACAATCCCCCCATGGGCTTCATCAACAAGCCGGACGAAGTGGAAAAATGCGTCCGCTTCATTCTCGATCATCCGGCCCGCTACATCTTCATGGCGGCCGGCTCTCCCCGCTCGGAATACGTGACGCAACTGGTGGATCAGCGCGGCGGCGCGGTCGGCACGGCGCTGTGCATCGGCAGTTCGCTGAACTTCCTCACCGGCCACGCCAAGCGCGCCAATCCGGTGTTCCGCAAGCTCGGCCTGGAATGGCTCTATCGCCTCATCGTGAGCCCGCAGACCCACATCCGGCGGGTATTCGTGGAATCCATGCCCGTCCTGCTGATGGTGGCGAAGGCCCGGGTGAACCCCGCCGCCTATGGCATGGACCGCAGCCGGTCGGGCAAGGGGCCACAGAGCCGCGCATGAGGGGCGCCATGGTGGATCGGTCATGACGGCCCAGGACGGCTCTGCAGCCCCGCGCGGTGCACTGCGGCGTGTGACCATTCCGGCCATGACCGCGCGCGTGCGGCGGGCTCGGCGCAATCTCGGCGAGCGGTTTTCGCCCGGCCTCACCATGGCGGTGCTGCTCTTCATCCTGCCGGTGTTTGCCGAGTGCTTCCATTATTACTCGGAGCTGCTGCCGCTCTACGCCTTGTCGAAGGCGTGGCCGATCCTAACCCTGCCCCTCACCGTCCGCGGTCTCGCCAAGCTCGACCTGCCCTGCAAATACGTCTACGTGGTTTTCCTGGCCTATGGCCTCGGCATCACGCCGCTCGTGTCGATCATGCAGCTCGGCAACGATTTCTTCGGCTCCATCGCCACGACGGTGAAGATCTGGCCGATCACCTATTATTTCGGCCTGTCGGTGATGCTCCTGTGGCTCAGCCCGGTGCCCGACCGCGTGCGCCGCGCCTGCGTGGTGCTCGGCATCGCCACCTACGTGCTGATGCTGATGATGTGGATCCTCATCCCGGACGCCTGGTACACGGACAATTCCTCCCAGGGAAAGCTGCTGCTGACCGACGACGAGCGCGGCAACCGCATCTACATGCCCATGTTCTTCGGCATTCTCCTCGTCTTCTACCTCGTGCGCTCCTTCATGGAGAAGCCGCACGTGGTGAAGGCACTGGGTGTCGTGGTGGCGTTCGTGCTGATGCTGTGGATCTACAAGCAGCGGGCCGCCATAGGCTGCAGCATCATGATCTGCGGCTATGCGGCGTTCAGTTCGCTGTCGCCACGGTGGAAGCGCGCGGCGCTCGCCGGCCTCCTGATGCTGTTGCCGTTCGCGGTGATTGCCGCCATCAACCTCGGCGGCAATGCCGCGCAGGATCTCGGCGGCTCCCTGTCGGTGCGCCAGACGTCGCTGGCCCAGGCCTTCGGCTTTCTCGGCGACCAGCCGCTGCGATGGCTGTTCGGCGTCGGCGCCACCACGCGCTTCGGCACGGTGACGCTGGCGGACATCTTCCAGAATGCCGACTTCTACGTCTCGGACCTCGGCTGGGTGGGTGTCGCCTTCGAGTATGGGCTCGTCGGCTCCATCCTCATCATGACGCTGTTCGTCACCGGCTTCCTCGCCGCGCGCACGGCGGCCCGGCGCACCGGGCACTGCCTCGACCTCGCCCTCAGCGATTATATTCTGTACATGCTGGCGACGTCGGCGGTGTATCCGCTCACCTTCACCCCCGGCGAACTCTGCGTCGCCATGGGCCTTGCCATCTACATGAGCCGATGGAGGGCCCCGGGCGAGGCGCTGGCCGGCGGAGGCGGCCGGCGCGTGGCCTTCCGCACCCATGTGGTCGAGATCGGCGGCAACCGCCGACGGCGCCAGGTCGCCATCGGCAAGCTCAACGGATGATGTGTCTCAGGCCGTGGCCGCGACGCCGGCCGGTGTCGCGAGCCGGCTGGTGAGGTGCTTGGCGAGCCGCACGCCCAGGGTCACCGCCGTGAGGGTGGGATTGGCCTGGCTGGACGTGGGATAGACCGCCGAGCCAGCGACGAACAGGTTGGACGAGCCAAACACCCGGCAGTCGCGATCCACCACGCCGGTTCGCTCGCTCGCGGCCATGCGGGCAGTACCGATCTGGTGGTGGCCGTCGTAGCACTGCTTGAGGATGTAATCGACCCGCTCTTCCTCGGGGACGAGCCAGTCCATGCGGCCGGTCCCTGTGCGCTGCAGCCAGTCCGCGAAGGCGTCGTGGGTGCGCAGCAACGGCTCGACGTCCGCCCGGGTATATTTGAGGTCCACCTTGAGGCGCGCCAGACCGGTGGCGTCGCGCGCACCGGAGAGCGTCACCCGGGAGGTGGGGTCCGGCAGGTGCTCGGCATGGAAGCGCACGGCGTAGCGCCGGCCGGCGTTGCGCTGGAAGAAGCCAGGCTTGCGCGGGCGCGCGAAATACCGGCCATAGAAGAACGACGGCACGAACGCGGCCGTGGTCGGCAGATCCCGCAGGATGTTGAGGATGTGCGGCAGGCGGCGCACATCGTGCCCCACATAGTGCTGGCGGATCGATTCGGCGACGATCTGGCGCCCGAGCGGGGGAATGGACAGCGCGAGATAGGCGAGCGACAGGATGCCGTTGCGGTGGATCGGGTCGCGGATCAGCGGATAGTCCGGCCACAGCGCCACATTGGTCAGTCCCAGCCGCTGCTGCAGGTCGGCGCTGGGCATGAAGCGTCGGCGCACGTAGTTCACGCCGTTGCGGAAATAGTCGATGCCCCCGTCCACCACGTCAGAGGTCAGCGTCATCTCGGCGGCGATGGCGTAGAGGTGGCCCATGTAGAAGCGGCCGAGCGGGCCGTCCTCGCCGCCGAACCGCGCGGGCGCATCCGCCTGGGCGGCGAGCAGGAGGCGGGTGCTCTCCAGCGCGCCGGCGGCCAGCACGACGGTCTTCGGCGAGACCAGGGCCTCCGTCCCGCCGGGGGCCTTCACCTTCACGCGGGACACCGAGCCATCCTCGGCGAAGTCGATGCCGCAGGCGGTGGCGTTGAAGCGCAGATCGATGTTTCGCTCGGCCTTGAGTGTCTCGGCGTACATCAGGTCGAAGCGCGGCTCGAGGCTCCACCGCTCCAGGCGGCGGAAGGAGAAATCATCGTCCTTCGGATCGAAGCCCGGCACGTCGATGTCGAACAGATCCTGCCCGCAGCCGATCAGGTCGCAGGCCTCCTGCATATGGGGCGCGACATCGCTGAAGGAGATGGGCCAGCCGCTGTGCGGGATGGCCGGACGGGTCTCGAAGTCCTGCGGATCGAAGCTGACGCAGCGGCCACCCCACAGGTTCGACGCGCCGCCCAAGCTGCGCTGCACGCCGATGGCCATGGTGACATGGGTATTGGGATCGACGATCTCGGCATCCGAGAGCGCCTGCGCCACCGGCTCCGGTGCCGGACCGCCCGACTCGAGCAGGACGACGGAGCGGCCGGACCGTGCCAGCACCAGCGCCATGGAGATGCCCACCGGCCCCGCGCCCACGATCAGGACGTCGGGGGTCTTTCCATCCAGTCCGGCAAGGCCCGTGGTGATCACATGATACTCCGTCAGCAGAAGGGGATTGAAAGCAGAACGCGGCCCCGCGGTCGTGTTCCCGCGCGGGTTGTCCTCCCGTCCCGGGCAGCGGACAGTCGAACACCCAAGATGTCGGGCGAAGAGGTTTTGGGCGAATTGATTTCGGGCAAACGGAGATCGCGGTTCGCGACTGGCGGGGCGCGGCCGAGGAGCACGCCCCACGGCACAAGCTGTTCGCGTACCCCGGCAGACATCCCGGACACGCCATTCTCCCGCATTGCGCGGAGCGCCGTCGAAGCAGCGCCCCCGTCCCCCGACACCGCCAGACATAGCAGACGAACCGTCAAGCACAAGGCCGCCCAATGTCCTGGTCGCGGTGCTCGCCGGCCTCTCGCGCAGAGGACATCCAACTTGTCGCAGGCGCGCGAAAAAAGCTGCCGTCTTGCGCACGAACAATGACCATGGTCACGTCTTAGTAAGAAGAATGACCTTCTAGATAGCCGCGCTCGTCCAGCCCATTTCTGCGAAGGGGGTCGCGTACCATGGCAATCGGCGATGCGTTGAACGTGCGCGCGCGCGCACCTTTGCGCCTGGGTCTTGCGGGAGGCGGCACCGACCTCTCCCCTTATTGCGACGAGCACGGCGGCAACGTGCTCAATGCCACCATCGACCGCTTCGCCTACGCCCATATCCGGGTGAACCGCATTGGTGCCCTGGTGCTGCGGGCCCGCGACGTGGGGACCGAAGAGGTGCTCGAGCCGAGCCTCGACCACCCCATCACCGAAGGCCTGATGCTGCATCGGGCCGTCTACACCCACATGATGAAGAGCTATTGCGACGGCGTGGCGCTGCCGCTCACCATGTCCACCACCATCGACGTGCCCGCCGGCTCGGGGCTCGGCGCATCCTCGGCCCTTGTGGTGGCGCTGATCGAAGCCTTCACCTACGCCCTCGGCCTGCCGCTCGGCCCCTATGACGTGGCGAAGCTCGCCTTCGACATCGAGCGCAAGCAGCTCGGCCTCGCCGGTGGCCGGCAGGACCAGTATTCGGCGGCCTTCGGCGGGCTCAACTTCATCGAGTTCCTGCCCTCCGACCGGGTGATCGTGAACCCGCTGCGCATCCGCCGCGAGCATCTCAACGAGTTCGAGGCGTCCCTCGTCATCTGCTTTTCCGGCCAGTCGCGCCGCTCCGACACCATCATCAAGGAGCAGGTGGCGGGGCTGAAGCAGATGGACGCCAAGACCATCGAGAACATGCACAAGCTGAAGCAGGACGCCATCGACATGAAGCTGGCTCTGCTGCGCGGCGACATCCGCGCCACGGCCGAAATCCTCGGACGCTCCTGGGCGTCCAAGAAGGCCACGGCCGCCGGCATCGCCACCGAGCAGGTGGACAAGCTCTACGACGCCGCCATTGCGGCCGGCGCCTGGTCCGGCAAGGTCTCGGGCGCAGGCGGCGGCGGCTTCCTCATGTTCCTCACCGATCCTGAAAACCGCTACCGCCTCATCGGCGCGCTGAACGAGGCGGGCGGCGATGCCAGTGCGGTGAAATTCTCCATGGACGGTGCCGAGGGCTGGCCCATCGGCATCTGAGCCCGAACGGACCCACGCACCGGCGCCCTTCGTCACCGCGGCGACACCCGCGGTGGCTTGCGCCGTGCTATGAGCCCCAAACGGAATTGCTGCGAGAGGAGCCGGCGTGACCGAGCAATGCGTCATCCTGCTGGGCGGGCTCGGCACCCGCCTCGGCGCGCTCACCAAGGACACGCCGAAGCCGCTTCTGAAGGTGGGCGATGTCCCCTTCGTGGAGGTGCTGATCGCCGAGGCGCGGCGCCGGGGATTCCGCAAGTTCCTGCTGCTCGCCGGCTACCGGGCCGAGGTGGTGGAGACGTACATCACCGGCACGGACGTGCCCGGCCGTTTCGACTGCACGGTGGACATCTCGCTGGAGGAGACGCCGCTCGGCACCGGAGGCGCGCTGGTCAACGCCTTGCCGCTGCTCGACGAGAGCTTCCTGCTCGTCAACGGCGACACTTGGTTCGACTTCAACTGGCTGGATCTCGTCGCCACGTCGCGGAAGAACGGTGCGGCCTTCGGCATGGGCCTGCGTCTCGTTCAGAACCCGGACCGCTACGAGACCATCGCGCTCGACGGCACCCGCGTCGCCGCCGTCCGCCCGCGGGGGGCCGGACTGCCGGAGGCCCTCATCAATGGCGGCGTCTATTATGTGCGCCGGGACGTGATCGAAGGCCTCGCCATGCCCTCCTCGCTGGAGGCGGACCTCCTGCCCCGCCTCGTGGCGGAAGGCCGCGTGACCGGCGTCGCCTATGACGGCTTCTTCATCGACATCGGCATCCCCGAGACCTTCACGGCGGCCCAGACCAGCGTGCCCGCCCGCCGCCGCCGCCCGGCGGTGTTCCTCGATCGCGATGGCGTGCTCAACGTCGATACCGGCTATGTGCACGCCGCCGAGGACTTCACCTGGATCGAGGGTGCGAGGGAAGCCATCAAGCTTTTCAACGACCTCGGCTACTACGTCTTCCTCGTCACCAATCAGGCCGGCGTCGCGCGAGGCTATTACGAGGAAGAGGCGATCCACGTCCTGCACGCCTTCGTGCAGGCGGAACTGCGCGAGGTCGGGGCCGAGCTGGACGACTGGCGCTATTGCCCGTTCCATCCCGAAGGCACGGTGGAGCGCTACCGCGGCTCCCACGCCTGGCGCAAGCCCGAGCCCGGCATGATCCTGGACCTGATGGCGAACTGGCCGGTGGACACGGCGCGCAGCTTCCTCATCGGCGACAATCCCACCGACATCGCCGCCGCCAAAGCCGCCGGCATTGCCGGCCATCTCTTCCCGGGCGGCGACCTTCTCGCCTTCTCCCGCGCCATCCTCGCCACCACCACCGCGGAGCCGCAGCCATGACCGGCCAGACCACGGGTGCCACCTCCCATCCCCTCGCCGACCTCGCGGCCGACGCCCGCGCCTGGATGTTCGGTGCTGCGGCGCCGCTCTGGTCGCAGGTCGGGCGCGATCCCAAGGGCCTGTTCGCCGAGCGGCTCGACGTGGCGGGTCAACCCGACGACGCCCCGCGACGCCTGTTCGTGCAGGCGCGGCACACCTATTCCTTCTGCGAGTTTGGCCGCCTCGGCTGGGACGGCCCATGGCAGACGCTCGCAGGCGAGACGGTGGATTATCTCCTCGCCCACGGCCGGCGGCCGGACGGTCTCTTCATCCACCGCTTCACGACGGACGGCGCCGTGCTGGACGCGCGCGCCGATCTCTACGATCAGGCCTTCATGCTGTTCTGCCTGGGCCATGCCGGCAAGGCGCTGGGGCGGCGGGATCTCTATGACGTCGCCGACAGTCTCGCCGATGCGCTGGAGGCGGGCTGGCGGCATCCGGCCGGTGGGTTCGTCGAGCACGACATCCCGCGCCCGCACCGCCACCAGAACCCCCACATGCACTTCTTCGAGGCCTTCTCGGCGCTCTATGCCGTGACCGGCGCGCCGCGCTGGAAGGCACTCGCGGAAGAGATGGCGACGCTCTGCCGCGACCGCTTCATCGATCCGGCCACCGGCGCGCTCCTCGAATACTTCACCGACGACCTGAAGCCCGCGCCCGGCGTGGACGGCACCATCGTGGAGCCGGGCCATTGCTTCGAATGGGCGTGGCTGTTCGAGGGCCTCTCCGCCTGGGGCTGGCCGGGTGCTGAGGTGTCCGACCGCCTCACCGCCTTCGGCCGGCGCACCGGCATCGATGCGGTGAATGGCGTCGCCATCAACGAGGTGCTGATCGACGGCACAGTCCACAAGCCCACCGCGCGCCTCTGGCCGCAGACCGAGCGGCTGAAGATCGCCCTTGCCCGCCTGCGCCGCACCGGCAGCGCGCAGGAGGCAGACGAGGCACGCAACGCCTATCGCGGCCTCAAGCTCTATCTCGACATGCCCGTGCCCGGCACGTGGCAGGATGTGCTGAACCCCGACGGCAGCTTCGTGCCCATGCCCGCGCCCGGCTCATCGCTCTACCACATCACGTGCTCCATGGCGGAGCTGGTGGACACGGTGGAAGGGCGGCGCTGAGGCGCCTGCCTCAGGGGATGGTCGCCGCGCAATCGGCGAGATCGAGGGTGACGCAGATCGCAACCATCAGGGAGCGGTAGTCGGGATTGTCGGGGCCGGGCGGCCCCGGCGGCACCTCGGCGATCGCATAGAGCATGCCGCCGGCGAGCAGATCGTCCTTCACCGCCGACAGGAGGCGCGCCGTGCGCTCCAGCGAGAAGCGCGCGTCGCCCGCGTCCGACGGCATCACCTGGATGCCGAGGGCGAGCGGCCCCTTCCACACCCGGCGGTAGGCCCGGAATGCCTGGTCGGGGCGGTAGGTCGGGCCACCGTCATAGGACACGACGGACACGAGATCGAGGCTCTGCGCCGCGGGCGAGCGGAGCATGGCCAGCATCATGCCCACATAGGGGCCATTGCGTGGCTCGGCGCCGGCGAAGGCGCCCTCCCCGTAGGCGCCCACGTTCCAGCCGGCAAGGGTGAGCAGCGCGGGGCGCGGGACCGCCCGGCGCAGATCCGCCAGGACGGCGACCGAGCGCGCATCCTCGGCGCACGCGACGCGTCCGTCCGTGCGGGTGCAGGCGGGATGTTCGGTCTCATAGTCCAGGTCGACGCCATCCGCGCCGAGGTCGGCGACGAGCCGGGCCAAGGCATCGAAATTGCGGGCATCCCACCCGAAATGCTTCCAGCCGCCGACCGACACCAGCACCCGCACGGCCGGATGCCGGGTCTTGAGCAGCGCGATGGCGTCCTTCAGCACCTGCCCGGAAAAGGGGAAGAGCAGCCCGGTGCCGGAGAGGTCGAGATTGCCGGAATAGGTGAGGTCCGGCCTCGTGAATCCCAGCGCCACATGGGTGATATAGCCGGGCAGCCGGGCAAGCCGCGTCTCGGCGGGATCGTCAGTGACGACCTCCGTCCAGGAGGCGTGATAGGCGAGGAACGGACGGCCCGCGGCGGCGGCCGGCGACACGGCGGCCCCCGACAAGACCAGGGCCAGTATCACCACAAGGGTCAGAAGACCGACGGACCAGCCATGCCCTTGGTGACGGTGAGCAGCATGATTCTGATATCGAACCATATGGACCAGTGCTCGATATAGAAGAGGTCGAGCTCGACGCCGCGCTCGGCCTTCTCCAGCGTGTTGATGCCCCCGCGCATGCCGTTGATCTGCGCCCAGCCGGTGATGCCCGGCTTCATGCGGTAGCGCGCCACATACTGGCTGATGGCTTCGTAGCGGACGTTGGTGGCCACCTTCATGTTGGGCACATGGGGGCGCGGGCCGACGACGCTCATCTCGCCGCGCAGCACATTGATGAGCTGCGGCAGTTCGTCGATGGAGGTGGAACGCAGGAAGTTGCCGACCTTGGTGATGCGCGGGTCGTTCTTGCTGGTGCCCTTGGAGCCGTCGTCGGTGGGATCGACCCGCATGGTGCGCAGCTTGTAGCACTGGAACACGCGGTTGTTCAGGCCCACGCGCGGCTGGCGGAACAGGATCGGCCCGGGCGAATCGAGCTTGATGGCGATGGCCGCGCCGATGAGGATCGGCGCGGTCAGCAGAAGGCCGATGGTGGCCACCACATAATCCTCCACCCCCTTCAAGAGGCCCAGCGAACCCTTCAGCGGCTGCTGCTGCACCTGGAGAGCCGGCTCGCCGGCGATGCGGGTGAGGTTGGCATAATTGAGTGTGAAGCGGTCCGGGTCCAGCTCCACCACCACGTCGGCGGCGATCTGGTACATCTGGTTGGCGATGGCGCTGATGGCGGCCGGGTCATTCCAGCTCTTGGCGACAACCACGATATCCACCGGGTTGTGCTTCACATATTCCAGAAGGTCCTTCATGCCGCCGAGCACCGGCAGGCCGTCAGGGCCGGGCGGAGGCAGGGGCGCCCCCTCCTCGTGGCTGTCGTCGAACAGGGCGACGAAGCTGAGGAGCCCGGTGTCGCCCTCCTCCTCCTCATAGCGCCGCACGAGATCACGGGCGCGGCCGAGATCGCCGATGGCCACCACATTGCGGCGCAGCACCTCATGGGTCTGCACCAGCGCCATGCCGATGCGCACCAGTACGAGGCGGCCGAAAATGAGCATGAGGGTGGTGACGACGCCCCAGCCGAAGAGCGCCCAGAGGTTCGTCTGGCCGATGGGGATGAGCGCGTAGTAGCAGATGGCGATGACGGCGCCCGCGGGCACCACGCCGACGCCGATATGGCCGATCTGCCGCAGCGGACGGACATAGTGCTCGACCCGGTAGCCGCGGCCGATCTGCAGCACCTGCACATAAATGAAGATGCCGAACGCCCATAGGATGGCGAGCTGGCTCCAGGACAGGAATTCCCAGCGCAGGTGCGCAATGATCGCGCCGAGCGCCGCCATGACGACGTCGCACGACAGGACAAGCCGATTGACCAGTCCGTGGGTCCAGCGTGTCATCGTCCCCCGATCCCCGCAGTCGCCTTCCGAATCCCAAGCGTCACGGTATGTGCTTCTGGTTAAGAAGTGGTGGGCAGTCAAGGATATGGAACAAATTGTGGCGGTTTGGATCTATTGGCCGGCTCGCGATCCCGCCCCGCCTCGGCCGCCTCAACGCAGAAGCCGCCGGACCCTGCGATCCGGCGGCTTCCATCATGCTCGAACTCAATGTCCCGTCAGTGGCCGAAGGCCTTCACCACGTCTTCGGTGACCTTCTTGGCGTCGCCGAAGAGCATCATGGTGTTGTCCTTGAAGAACAGCTCGTTCTCCACGCCAGCGTAGCCCGCCGACATGCCGCGCTTGATGAAGAGAACGGTCTTGGCCTTCTCCACGTCGAGGATGGGCATGCCGTAGATGGGCGACTGCGGATCGGTCTTGGCCGCCGGGTTGGTCACGTCGTTGGCGCCGATGACGAAGGCCACGTCCGCCTGGGCGAACTCGGAGTTGATGTCCTCGAGCTCGAACACCTCGTCGTAGGGCACCTGCGCCTCGGCGAGCAGCACGTTCATGTGGCCCGGCATGCGGCCCGCCACCGGGTGGATGGCGTACTTGACCTCGACGCCCTCCTCCTTGAGCAGGTCCGCCATCTCGCGCAGCGCATGCTGGGCCTGGGCCACCGCCATGCCGTAGCCGGGCACGATGATGACCTTCTCGGCGTTCTTCATAATGTAGGCGGCGTCGTCCGCCGAACCCTGCTTCACCGGGCGGGCTTCCGCCTGGCCTCCGCCGCCGGCCGCCGCAGCGTCACCGCCGAAGCCGCCGAGGATGACGGAGATGAAGGACCGGTTCATGCCCTTGCACATGATGTAGCTGAGGATGGCGCCCGAGGAACCTACGAGCGCACCGGTGATGATGAGCGCCGTGTTGCCCAGGGTGAAGCCGATGCCGGCCGCCGCCCAGCCCGAGTAGGAGTTCAGCATCGACACCACGACGGGCATGTCCGCGCCGCCGATGGGGATGATGAGCAGGCCGCCGAGCACCAGCGACAGCAGCGTGATGATCCAGAACAGCGTGATCGAGCCGGTGAGCACGAAGGCGACGATGAGGATCAGCAGCAGCAGCGCGAGGCCGCCATTGATGAGATGGCGCGCCGGCAGCATGATCGGCTTGCCGCTCATGTTGCCGTTGAGCTTGGCGAAGGCGATGATCGAGCCCGTGAAGGTGATCGCGCCGATGGCGACGCCCAGCGACATCTCCACGAGGCTTGCCCCGTGCAGGTGTCCGGGATCGCCGATGCCGAAGGCACGCGGTGCATAGAGCGCGGCCGCCGCCACCAGCACGGCGGCGAGGCCGACGAGCGAGTGGAAGGCGGCGACGAGCTGCGGCATTGCCGTCATGGCAATGCGCTTGGCCACCACTGCACCGACGCCACCACCGATGCCGATGCCGGCGAGCACCAGCACCCAACCGATCCCGTCGGACGGCGGGGAGAGGGCCAGCGTGGTGAGGATGGCGATGCCCATGCCCACCATGCCGAACAGGTTGCCCTGCCGCGAAGTGGTGGGGTGGGAGAGGCCCCGCAGGGCCAGCACGAAGAGAATGCCTGCAACCAGATAGAGCAGGGCAGCGAGGTTCGCGGTCATGTGCCTCGCCTCACTTCTTCTTGGAGTACATGGCGAGCATTCGGCTGGTCACCATGAACCCGCCGAAGATGTTCACCGAGGCAAAGATGAGCGCGACGAAGCCGAAGATGCGCGCGCCCCAGGCGTGGCTGGAATCGCCCACCGTGGTCACGCCGACGGCGAGCAGCGCGCCGACCACGATCACCGACGAGATGGCGTTGGTGACGCTCATCAGCGGGGTGTGCAGCGCCGGGGTCACCGACCACACCACGTAGTAGCCCACGAACACTGCGAGCACGAAGATGGAGAGGCGGAACACGAAGGGGTCGATGGCCCCGCCGGTCGCCGCGTGGGCCGCCGCGCCGAGGGCGGTGGCGGCCTGGTCGGCGTAGGCCTGCGCGGCCATGGCAGCATCGCGCGCGACGTCGGCGGCGATGCGGGCTTGAACGGCGGCGTCCGCCGCGGACTGGGCTGTGGCGGGATTCATCAGGCCGCTCCCTCGCTGGTCGCTGCGGGATTCTTGGGTGCGAAGTTGGGATGCACGACGGCACCGTCACGGGTGAGGAGCGTGGCCTTCACCAGCTCGTCGTCCCACTTGACGGCCAGCGCCTTCGACGCCTTGTCCACCATCGTCTCGAAGAAGTTGAACAGGTTCTTGGCGTAGAGCGGCGAGGCCGAGGCGGCGATGCGGCCCGGCACGTTGAGGTGGCCGACGATCTTCACGCCGTTCACCTCGACCACCTGCCCCGCCACCGCGCCGGCGACGTTGCCGCCGCGCTCGACCGCGAGGTCGATCAGCACGGAACCCGGCTTCATGGAGGCCACCATCTCCGCCGTCACGAGGCGCGGCGCGGGCCGGCCCGGGATCAGAGCGGTGGTGATGACGATGTCCTGCTTCTTGATGTGCTCGGCGACGAGCGCGGCCTGCTTGGCCTGGTACTCCGCCGACATGGGCTTGGCGTAGCCGGCCGCGGTCTCGGCCTGCTTGAATTCCTCGTCCTCCACCGCGACGAACTTGGCGCCGAGCGAGGCGACCTGCTCCTTGGCGGCGGGCCGCACGTCAGTGGCGGTCACGATGGCACCGAGGCGGCGGGCGGTGGCGATGGCCTGGAGGCCGGCGACGCCGGCGCCCATGACGAAGACGCGGGCGGCCGGAACGGTGCCGGCGGCGGTCATCATCTGCGGCAGGGCGCGGTTGAACTCGGCGGCCGCGTCGATCACCGCGCGATAGCCGGCGAGGTTGGCCTGCGAGGAGAGCACGTCCATCACCTGCGCACGGGTGATGCGGGGCATCAGCTCCATGGCGAAGGAGGCGATCCCGGCATTGGCCATGGCGGCGAGCGCCGCGTCGTTGCCGTAGGGATCCATGATTGCGAGGACGAGGGCGCCGGGCTTGTACGACGAAAGTTCGGCTTCCGTCGGCCGGCGAACCTTCAGTACGACTTCCGCGCCGTTCAGCGCATCAAACGCCGACGGGGCGATGGTGGCGCCAGCCGCCACGAAGTCGGAATCGAGAATGCCGGACTTCACGCCCGCGCCGCTCTCCACGGCCACGGATGCGCCCAGTGCGACGAGACGCTTCACCGTATCCGGGGTCGCGCCAACCCTCGGCTCGCCGAGATCGATCTCGGCGGGAACAGCGATTTTCATTTCTTGATGTCTCCGGTGCTCCGGCCGCTCAGCGGTTCAGAGGAGGAAAATCCACATCAGGACGAGGATGGCAGCAACGCCGATGGTGCCCCACTTGGCGAGGGCAGTGAACATCGCGTAGGTGCGCTCGTGCTCGGGATAATCGTTACCGTCTGCCGTGGCGTATTCGATCGTGGCGTGTTCAGCCATCTTATCCCCCTGCTCCTAAGCGTCTTCTGAGGCCTTTACCGGAGATGGGAATGTCTGGCAACTGCCTTTTGGTGTACAGTATACCAGATTAAACGATGAGGGCCGTCAGTCCCCCGTGAGTCTCCCGGCGCGGGCCAGATGTTCTTGTTTTGTTCCTGTTTCGGTGCTAGCTTTTTAAGCATGAGCCCCGCATCCGATTCCCACGGCCCGCGCACCGCCGCCCCGCCCGTTCCGGGGGGACCAATTGCCGCGCCGATCGCTCCCGCCCTGAAGGCCCCATCCAGGGCGGGTTTGCCCAAAGCCACTCCTGCCAAGGCTGCCCAGCCCAAGGCGGCGCCGAAGGCTTTTGCCGGCGACGCCCGTATCGCCTCGCCGCCGGTGAAGACCCGCTCCGAGCGCATCATGGGCCGCCTCGCCGAGGAGCGGAGCGCGCCACCCCCTGCCCTGCCGCCCGCGCTGGACGGCGAGGCCGGGACCGGCGTCGAGACGGAACGGCGGCGCGGCCGCGGGGCCGTTTCCAACGCCGCCGGGCGCTTCGAGCCTGCCGCCCGCGTGCTGTTCGACGACGGCTGGCAGACGCTGGAAGACCTGCCGCCCTTCCGCACCGAGGTGACGGAGGAGCGGGCGCGCACGGTCATCACCCGCAACCAGTCCCCCGATATCGCCTTTGACCGCTCCATCAACGCCTACCGGGGCTGCGAGCATGGCTGCATCTATTGCTTCGCACGGCCAACCCACGCCTATCACGGCCTGTCCGCCGGGCTCGACTTCGAGACCAAGCTGTTCGTAAAGCCGGACGCCCCGGAACTGCTGGCGCGGGAGCTGTCGCACCCGTCCTACAAGCCGCGCGTGATTGCCATGGGGACCAATACCGATCCCTACCAGCCCATCGAGCGGCGCTACGAGCTGACCCGCCGTATTCTTGAGGTGCTGGCGGACTTCGGGCATCCGGTGGGCATCGTCACCAAGTCGGCTCTGGTGGTGCGCGACATCGATATCCTCGGACCGATGGCGGAAAAGGGCCTCGCCAAGGTCGCCATCTCCATGACCACGCTCGATCCGCACCTGTCGCGGACCATGGAGCCGCGCGCCGCCAGCCCCCATGTGCGCCTCGGCACCATCCGCCGCCTCGCCGACGCCGGCATTCCCACCGCGGTCCTCACCGCACCGCTGATCCCGGCTCTCAACGACATGGAGATCGAGCGCATCCTCGATTCCGCCAAGGCCGCGGGCGCGTCCGAGGCCGGCTATGTGATGCTGCGCCTGCCGCTCGAGATCGCCGACCTGTTCCGGGAATGGCTCGTGGCACATTTCCCGGACAAGGCCCGCCACGTTCTCAACCTCATCCGCCAGATGCACGGCGGCAAGGATTACGACTCTACCTTCGGCAAGAGGGGGCGGGGGGATGGGCCTTATGCCTGGACGGTGGGCCGCAGGTTCGAGATCGCCGCCCGCCGCCTCGGCCTCGCCGGCCGCGGGCTGAAGCTGACCACCGAGCACTTCCGCCGTCCGAAGCAGCCGGGCGAGCAGCTCGACCTGTTCTCTTGAGGAGCCGGCATGACCGCACCCAATCTCAGGCTCCACCTCGTCACGCTCGGCGTGTCCGATCTCGCGCGCGCCGCCGCCTTCTATCGGGCGCTCGGCCTGGTGGAGAGCAAGGCGGGAGAAGGGGAAGCCGGCAACGTCGCCTTCTTCCGCGCGGGCAATGTGGTGCTCAGCCTCTTTCCGCGCGGGCGCCTCGCGGAGGATGCAATGCTGGCCGATACCCCGCCGCAGCCTTTCGCCGGGCTCACGCTCGCCTGCAACGTCGGCTCACCGGACGAGGCCGAAGCCCTGATCGCGCGAGCGGAGGCGGCGGGCGGGCGCGTGGTCAAGCCGGCGCAAAAGGTGTTCTGGGGCGGGACGAGCGGCTATTTCGCCGACCCCGACGGGCATCTGTGGGAGGTCGCCCACAATCCCTTCTTCCCCTTCGATGCCGAAGGCCGACTGGTTCTGCCCGGTGGGTGAGCGCTCAGGACGCGGCGCGGCGATCGCTGCCGTAGGCCCGCAGGAACACGCGCACGGCGCCCCGCACCGATTTCTCCACCGCCGCCGGATCGGGCGCGTTCGGTGCGCCGACAAGGACCGGAATGGTCACGCCATCCTTGCAGAGGGTGAGGAACTGGCTCGCCGCCTGGTCCACGTCCTCGATGTCGAGCAGCCCCTGCTCCACCTTGGCCTTCAGAAAGACGGCGAGGCGGGAGATGCCGGCGCAGGGGCCGGCCTCGAAGAAGCGGCGGCCCACATCGGGAAACTTTCCGGAAATGGAAATGACCGTCCGCAGCAGCGCGATGCTGCTCGGCCGCAGGATGGCGGTGACGAAGGACCGGCCGATCTTGGTCAGCGCCGCCTCGATATCCTCCTCGTCGGGATCCACGACGAACATGCGCTCCGCGGTCTCGCCGCACTCGTTGGAGACAAGCTCGGCGAACAGGTCGTCCTTGTTCTCGAAGTAGACGTAGAGCGTGCCTTTGGAGACCCCGGCCGCGCGGGCGATGTCGCCCATGCTGGCGGCATCGAAGCCGCGATCAAAGAACACTTCCCGGGCACCGGCGAGAATCTGGCTGCGCTTCTCGGGGTCCTGTCCCGCCCCTGTCCCCGCTTCGTGGGCATCGCACGGGCCGCACTCCTCCCCGCCCGCCACCTGTCGTGGCTTGAGTGCGATATCGCCTTCGCTGTCCGTCATCCCGCGGGTCTCTTCCTTAGGCCTTCGTTCTCGGCGATCGCACATCCCGGGCGCAAGCGCATTGACGATGATGGCGTCCCTTGCACGGCCGGCATGGCAATGATGCCACACATCGAACGGGGTAAAGATGCCTGCCGATCGCACACTTGACTGAACCGTTCAGTTCTCTCTTGCATCGCCCCAAGCGGTGCGCTATGTCAATACTCATCGAACCAAACCGTTCGGTCATCGCCCGGTGCCGCAACCCGGGCGCTGATTGAACCGAGGGAGGAGAGCAACGCCCCCGCTCTCCTCCCTTCCCTTCCCAAGCGGACAGGGGTTCGGTCATAGCCAGGTGCCGCAACCCTGGTGCTGGCCGATGTAGAGGGAGGAGAGCAACGCCCCCGCTCTCCTCCCTCTGTTTCCTCGGGCACTCCCCAAAGCCGCGAAGGTCGATCGCCCCAGCCACGCCGGAGGCGGGCCGCTCGCGCGACATTCTGCCTCATCCCCTTGGCGGTAGCGCCAGAGTCCCCATTTCCCCGCTCACCGGTCCGGGCCCCTCTGGCGCAGGTTTTCTGCGTGATGTCGGATCAGGCGTGATTTGCGCGCTCCATCCAGAGGCCCCATGGTTCCCTCCGCATCGTCGAGACCGGCAGCAGCATGACTGACCGAGCCCCCCGGACCCGGCGGCGCGCGCTGTTCATGGTCAACACGCGCGCCCGCAGCGGCACCCTGCCGCTTGATGGGGTGCGTGCCATGCTCGAAACCGGCTTCGATCTTCTCGAAGCCCCCTTGCCGCCGGCTGGCGACGTGTCCGACGCGCTGCGTGCCCGTGCGGACGAGGTGGATCTCGTCATCCTCGGCGGCGGCGACGGAACCCTGAATGCCGCCGCCTCGGGCCTCTACGACACCCAGCTCCCCCTCGGGGTGCTGCCGCTCGGCACGGCCAACGACTTCGCCCGCACCCTCTCCATCCCCACGGATCCGCTGGCGGCGGCGCGGGTCATCCTGGACCATCCGCCCCGCTTCATCGATCTCGGCGAGGTCAACGGCCATCCCTTCCTCAACGTGGCGAGCATCGGCTTTTCCGCGGATCTCGCCCGCGCGCTCACGCGGGAGGCCAAGCGCTATTTCGGCGTGGTCGGCTACGGCATCGTCGCCGCCCGCCTGCTGATGCAGTCGCGCCTGTTCACGGCCTATATCGAGCATGACGGAACCGCCGAGGCCGTGCGCACCCTGCAGGTCTCGGTGGGCAACGGCCGGCACTACGGCGGCGGCATGACGGTGGAAGCGAGCGCCACTGCCGATGACGGCCAGCTCGATTTCTACAGCCTCGAAGTCGACCACTGGTGGCGCCTGCTGGCGCTCCTGCCCTCGCTCCGCGCCGGCACGCAGGGGCAGTGGGATGACGTGCGCGCCTTCCGCACGAAAATGGTCGTGGTCCGCACCAGCCGCCCCCGGCCGGTGAACACCGACGGCGAGCTTGTCACCTACACGCCTGCGCATTTCCGCATCCGTCCGGCCGCCATCCGCGTCCACGCCCCGCCGCAGTCCGCGCCCCTTCCCGGCGGCGCCCAGAATTCCTCGCAACCCCTTGCTGAAGGCACCCCCTAGATGGACTACCTCCTCCAACTCGCAGCCGATCCCGCCGCGTGGGTCGCCCTGGTGACGCTGGTGGCCATGGAAGTCGTGCTCGGCATCGACAACCTGATCTTCATCTCCATCCTCACCAACAAGCTGCCGGAGCAATACCGCAGCAAGGCACGACGCATCGGCATCGGCCTCGCGCTCATCATGCGCCTCGCCTTGCTCGGCACCATCGCCATCATCGTGCGGCTCACGGCACCGATCTTCGAGGTGTTCGGCCATGGCTTCTCCTGGCGCGACCTCATCCTCATCGCGGGCGGCCTGTTCCTCGTGTGGAAGGCGACCACCGAGATCCATCACAACGTGGACCCGCAGACCCATGCGGAGGACGTGAAGGACAGCAGGGTCACCATCGGCTTCACCGCGGCCATCGTGCAGATCCTGATGCTCGATATCGTGTTCTCCATCGACAGCATCATCACCGCCGTGGGCATGACCGAGCACATCCCCATCATGGTCATCGCCGTGATCGCGGCAGTGACCTGCATGTTGTTCGCCGCAGACCCGCTGGCCCGCTTCATCGAGGCCAACCCCACCGTGGTGATGCTGGCGCTGGGCTTCCTCATCATGATCGGCATGACGCTGATCGCCGAAGGCTTCGGCGCCCACGTGCCCAAGGGCTACGTCTACGCCGCCATGGGTTTCTCCACGGCCATCGAGGGACTCAACATGCTGGTCCGCCGCCGCCGGGCGGCGGGCGCTGGGCATTAGCCGGGAAGGCCCGATCGAGACGCCATCCGGTCGCGCCGCCGCATTCCAACGGGCCGTGGGCATGGGTATGCTCGCGGAGCGGGCGGATTGGCTCGCGACTCATTGGGGCGCGGCGTGCATCCCGCCACCCCGCAGCCTGTGGCCGAGGTCGAGAATGGCTCATTTTTCCGCGTCCCGTTTCGCCGGCGCGCTGGTGCCGGCACTGGTACTGATCGCGTTCGCCGCACCGGCGCGCGCACAGGCCTGCCTCGAGCAGATCGTTTCGGTCCAGGCCGCCCTCAAGGAGCGACTGCCTCACCCCAAGAAGCCGCCGGAGCAGGAGCAGTCCATCGCCGCGCAGACCGACCAGCAGCCGACGCCCGGATCGCTGGCCGCGGCGGGGGTGACGCAGCCGGATTCCGGCGCCCTCGGCGCGCTCAACCAGGCCATCAACCTGCAGGCGGCCGGCGACGAGGCGGGCTGCCTGAAGGCCCTCGCCGAAGCCAAACGCCTCGGCGGCCTCAATTGAGGCCGGACCGGCTCAGAGCCGGTCGCGCAGGGCGTAGTAGCTGAGGCCCGCCATCATCAGCGGGGTGCGCAGCAGGGTGCCGCCGGGGAAGGGCGGTACCGGCAGGCGTCCGAGCAGATCGAAGCGCGCGAGCTGGCCGTCCACCGCCTCGGCGAGGATCTTTCCGAACAACGGCGCCAGCGCCACCCCCTGCCCGCTGTAGCCGGCCGAGACCAGCACACGGGGCGACAGGCGGCGCACGAAGGGCAGGCGCGTCATGGTGATGGCCAGCACGCCGCCCCAGGCATAGTCGATGCGGGCCTCGCCGAGCTGCGGGAAGATGCGCAGCATGAAGGGCCGCACGAAGTCCGCCACGTCCGGCCGCAGCCCGCGGCGATAGCTCTCGCCGCCGCCGAACAGCAGCCGGCCGTCGGCGGAGAGGCGGAAATAGTTGATGACGAAGCGGCTGTCCGCCACCGCGGCGTCGTTGGCGATGATCTCGTGCGCCAGGTCCCCGAGCGGCTCGGTCGCGGCGATATAGTTGCAGATGGGCATGACGTGGGCGTCCACCCGCCGGTCGAGCCCGTCCATCAGGCCGTTGCCGCATTCGAGCAGGAAGTCGGCGACGACGCTGCCACCGCCGTCCGTGGTGACGGTCACGGAGCCCTCATCGCTGATCTTGACCGCCCGCGTGCCCTCGTGGATCTCGACCCCGGCGGCAATGGCGGCGGAGCCGAGGCCGAGTGCGAAGTTGAGCGGGTGCAGATGGCCCGCGCCCTTGTCCAGCAGTCCGCCATAATAGGCGGAGGTGCCGACCAGCGCGCGGATCTCGTCGCGGGAGAGAGGCACCAGCGCGTCATAGCCGTAGTCCGCCGCCAGCGAGCGAGCGTAATCGTAACTGTCCGGGACGAAACGCGCCTTGTGGTCGGCGAGGATCAGGCCATCGCGCAGGTCACAGGGAATATTGTGGCGGGCGATGAGGCTGCGCACCAGCGCCTTGCCCTCCTCCGCAAGGTTCCAAAGCTTGCGGGCATCCTCACGTCCCACCGCCTTTTCCAGGAAGTCCTGGCCGCGGCGCTGACCGCTGTGGAGTTGGCCCCCATTGCGCCCGGAGGCACCCGAGCCCACCCGCGCGGCCTCCAGCACCACCACCTTGTGCCCCGCCTCGGCGAGATGCAGAGCCGCCGACAGTCCCGTGTAGCCGGCGCCGATGATGCAGATGTCGGCCCGCACCGCGCCCTTCAGAGGCGAGAAGGCGGGGAATGCGGTCGCCGTCGCCGTGTACCAGGAGCGGGCATGGCCGGCCGGATTGAGCGGCGCGGCGACCCGGTGCATGGCGCTTTCCTTCTTCTTGTTCTCTTTATGCACCGGTCGGCCTCACACGTTGAGCAGAAGGTACTCCCGCTCCCAGGGCGAAATCACCCGCATGAAGGTTTCAAACTCGGCCTGCTTCACCGCGGCATAAGCGGAGACGAAGCGCTCGCCCAGCACCTCGGCGAGGGGTTCGTTGTCCTGAAACGCCGCAACCGCCTCCAGGAGCCCGCGCGGCAGGTCGAAATCGAGATTTTTCGCGTCGCCGTCTATGGGATCGGTGGCGCGCAGGTTCTCGGTCAGACCGAGATAGCCGCAGGCGAGGGACGCCGCGATGGCGAGATAGGGATTGGCGTCGGACGACGGCACCCGGTTCTCCAGCCGCCGCGCCTCGGGGGTGGAGGGCGGCACGCGCAGGCCGGCGGTGCGGTTGTCGTAGCCCCATTGCAGGTTGATGGGCGCCATGGAATCGCGCGTCAGCCGGCGATAGGAATTCACGTAGGGCGCCATGATGCACATGACCGCCGGCAGGTATTTCTGGTGGCCGGCGATGAAGGAGAAGAACTCCGGCGTCGGGTCGCCGTCCTCGTCGGAGAACAGGTTGCGTCCGGTTTCGGTGTTGATGACCGACTGGTGGATGTGCATGGCGCTGCCCGGCTCGTTGGCGATGGGCTTGGCCATGAACGTCGCATAGATCTTGTGAGCGAGCGCCGCCTCGCGGATCGTGCGCTTGAACAGGAACACCTGGTCCGCCAGCACGAGCGGGTCGCCATGGCGCAGGTTGATCTCCATCTGCGCGGCGCCGTCCTCGTGGATCAGCGTGTCGATCTCCAGCCCCTGGGCCTCGGAATAATCGTAGATGTCCTCGAACAGGGCATCGAACTCATTCACCGCCTGGATGGAATAGGACTGGCGGCCGATCTCCGGCCGGCCGGACCGGCCAACCGGGGGCTTCAGGGGATAATCGGGATCGGTGTTGGGCTCGACCAGATAGAACTCGATCTCCGGTGCCACCACCGGCTTCCAGCCCTTCTTCTCGTAGAGCGAGATGACGTGCCGCAGCACCTGGCGGGGGGCAAGCTCCACCGGGCGGCCGTCGCGGTGATAGGCGTCGTGGATGACCTGGGCGGTCGGATCCTGCGCCCACGGAACCGAGCACAGGGTGGCAAGGTCCGGCTCCAGCACAAGGTCGCTGTCGGCGATGACCGAATCGACCAGCCCTTCATAGTCGGGATACTCGCCGGAGATGGTCTGGAAGAAGACCGACAGCGGCAGGTTCATCACGGGCGAGGAAAAGAACTTGGAAGCCGGCATGATCTTGCCGCGGGCCACGCCGGCGAGATCGGGAACGGTGCATTCAATCTCGGTGATGCCGCGGCTGGCCATCCAGGCCTTGGCTTCCGTCAGTGATGTCACACCCCGCGGGGCCGTTGCCTGAGCCTTTTGCGCACCCTTGCTGCGTTTCGCCATGATGTCCTCGGGCGTGAACCGTTCACGCCCAAGCAGGGAACACCTCCGTCGACGTCAGTGTCAACGCGACGCCGTGCCGGCAACGCTCACGTTCGGGAAAGATGCGGTCGAAGGCCATGTCCCGGCGTGGGACGAGGCTACTGGGAGACCGGAGAACAGCCATCGAACGAATCGCGATCGAATCGCAGCGCCTGCCGCGTTCCCGCTTCTCCCCCTACGAGATGTAGCCCCTCGGGACAGGAGGTAGCGGATTCAGCGTTGGCTCAGCGGGGGGCGTTCACCGGCACCGTGCTTGCCTTCGCCTCGGTTTCCAGCGAGGTGGCCTCCAGCAGGGCGGTCCCGATCATCGTGGCCACCGACACCCGGAACGGGGCCATCAGGCGGGTGCCGGCGATGGGGACCAGCCAGACGTAGATATCCTTGTTTTCCGCCATGTACTTGACCGTATAGCGGGTGGGCCGGTGGCCGGCGACCGGCTGGTAGCGCACGGAGCACACGACGGCCGAGCCGGCATATCCCGGCACCTTCACCGTCTCGGTGCGCTGGTAGGACAGGACGAGGTCGTAGCGCTGGCGCCCGTCGAACACGGGGACCGAGCGGGCGCAGGCCGCGGCCGACAGCATGTCGCCGGTGCCGGGCACATAGACGAAGGCGCCGCTCATGGGGTCGAGGATGTTCTGCAGCACCGACTGCTCGATGGGAACGCGGTCGGCGGCCGGCTTGAACGGCGGCTCCACCTCCATCTCCTTCACCGCACCGGACGCCATGGCGAGACGCGCCGTCTCCGCCTTGCCGTCGGCTTCGGCGTTCAGCGCATAGACCTTCGGCACCAGCTTGCCGCCCGAGATGGTCCCCCGCGCCGCCGCGACGCCCTTGCCGGACGAGACCGCGCGCAGCACGCCCGTGACGCGGGCCGAGCCGGAAATCTCATAGGCCTGCTCGCCGGCCTCCACGGTGATGGACCCGCGGCCGAGCTCGACGCCACCCACGGTCAGCACATATTTGGCATTGAGCTTCCCGTCCGCGCGTGCCGGCCCGGCGAGCGTGGTCAAGCCGGAGGCCGTCAGGACGGCAACGAGGGCGACACCGGCGCGGCGCCGGGAACGGGACGAAAGAGCGGTCATCGGGGTCGTCGTCATTGCAAAGTCCGGATGGAGAAGTCCGGGGGGCCGGCGGACCCGTGTCCCAGAGGCATGCACAGGGAAGGCGGCTGAACTGTGGCCCGGCATGTGACCCGTCATCGCCCCCGTGAGACGCCCCTCCGGCCGGCAATGCCGGAAACCGCCCCCCAATGCCGCGCGAATCCGCATGGGTCATTGACTTTACGGCGGTTTGTCACGATCTTTCCAGCCTACCCTCAGAGGCGGGTTGCGCAGACGACGGCAAGGACCGGCGCCGCGGCCTGTTTACCCTTGGGGTATCGTGTTGATTGCCAAGGAGCTGAAGCCATTCGCCGCCCTATGAGACCCGTCGCGCCGGAGAAGGATGGACCGCGCGTCAATGAGGAAATCCGCATCCGCGAAGTCCAGCTGATCGACCAGGACGGTCAGAACCGCGGGGTGGTAGCGATCCGCGATGCGCTCGCCCTGGCGCAGGAAGCCGGGCTCGACCTCGTCGAGATCTCCCCCAACTCCGCGCCCCCCGTCTGCAAGATTCTCGACTACGGCCGCTTCAAGTACCAAAACCAGAAGAAGGCCAGCGAGGCGCGCAAGAAGCAGAAGGTGGTCGAGGTCAAGGAGATCAAGCTCCGCCCCGGCATCGACGATCACGACTACGACGTGAAAATGCGGTCGATGCAGCGCTTCTTCGAGGACGGGGACAAGGTGAAGGTCACCCTGCGTTTCCGCGGACGCGAGATGGCGCACCAGGACATCGGCTACAAGCTGCTGCAGAAGCTCAAGGAAGACGTTTCGACCATCGCCAAGGTCGAGGCCGAGCCCATGCTTGAAGGCCGGCAGATGATCATGATCCTCGCCCCGCGCTGACGCGGGACCTTCGCGAGGGCTCCCGCTGACGCGGGCTCCGGGGCGGCATAAAGAAAAAGCCCGGCGCAGCGCGCCGGGCTTTTCTCGTTTCTGACCCGCCGAGCCTCTCTGGCTCGCCGATTCGCACCCGTCGGGCCTGAAGCGCGGCCACCGATGCGGCCGCGCTATTGCCCTCACGGACAGGGGTGCTGGAACCCGTCGTAGCCGGTGTAGGTGCCGGTCGCCGGGTTGTACGAACGGAACCGCGACATGCAGTAGGCCACCGCGTCGTCGGTATAGACCGTGTCCGCATTGGCCGCCGCCACGGCACCGAGCGCGACGCCGCTGGCGACGCCGAGCGCGATCCATGCACCGGTATTGTTGTAGTAGCCCCAGCCCCAGCCGGGACGATACCAGCCCCAGCCCGGACGCCACGGCCCCGGACCCCACGCGCCCGGCGGCGGGCGCCAGCCCGGATGACCCCAGCCCGGACCGCCGGGACCCCAACCGGGACGCCCGGGCCCCCAGCCGGGACGGCCCGGCCCCCATCCACCTGCGTAGGCAGGGCGACCCACATAGCCGGGGCGACCCACATAGCCCGGACGGCCGACATAGCCCGGACGACCCACATAGCCGGGGCGACCCACATAGCCGGGGCGACCCACGTAGCCCGGACGACCGGCGTAACCGGGACGGCCCACGTAACCCGGGCGCCCGGCATAGCCGACACGGCCGACGCCAACGGCCCCCACACGCGGTCCGCCCATGCGCACCCCACCCATGCGGGGACCACCGCCGCCACGCCAGGCCACCTGTTCCACGGCGCCGACATTGGCCACCGCGGGATTGGCAAGGCCGAGGCGCAGCGCTTGAGCATTCGCGACGGGAACCGAAAGCGAAAGCATGCCGCCAGTGACAGCCGCCACGGCAAACAATGCCACCCTTCTTGTGCCGAACATGATCTTCACTCCCTCAACACTTTCTATCTTCAGCGGTCTTTGTGTCGAATGTTTCGCGGACGTAGCGGAACTTGCGGCTGGAAAGCGGCGAACTGGTGCATTTGTTCCGGTCGGGTGGGGCTGGCGATCACGCGTGCGTGACAGGGGGCATCCTTGCGTCACCCGGGGCGTTGAACCGGCATAACAAGGAGTTCGGTATGCCCCATCTGTTGCGCAAGACCTTCCGGCGGATCACCGTCGGCCTCACCTCCGCGGCCATCGTCGTCTCCAGCGTCGGTGTGGCTGCCGTGGCGACGGCTCCGGCCGCTTCTGCTCAGGCGTTGCGAGCCGGTGCCGCATCCATGAATGTCCAGGCCGCGGCTCCGGAGGAGGTGCAGGCCCGGCATGGCGGTCCCAAGCGTGGCCCTGGCGTCCGCGGCCCGGGGCGCGGTCCGGGACACGCGGTGCGTGGGCCCGTTCGTGGCCCCGGCTATGGCCGCCCGGGCTACGGTCGCCCCGGCTGGCATGGCCCGCGCCCCGGCTATCACGCCCGCTGGGGACGGCCCTACTGGCGGAATGGCGGGTGGTATTATCGCAACGACAACGGCGCATGGATCGCGGCCGGCATCGCCGGTCTCGCCATCGGCGCGGCGGCAGCGGCCGCGGCAGCCAATGCCGGAAGCAACGACGCAGTGTCCTACTGCGCCCAGCGATTCCGCTCCTATAACCCCGCCACCGGCACCTACACCGGCTACGACGGGCTGCAGCACCCCTGCCCCTGAGGCCATTTACGTGCAAGAAACAGAAAGGTCGCCGCCTCCCGCGGCGGCCTTTTTTCGTGGCCGTGCCGCCGTCACGCGCGCCCTGCCTCCGCCGCGTCGGCCCCGCGGCACTTGCCTTTATCGTCACGCTCCTGTAACGACTGCCGCCTTCGAGCCGGCCGGCGATTAAGGGCTGCCGCGCTGGCTCATACCGCTCAACAGCAACAAGAGGCTGAGCGTCCACCGCCCTCGCGGGCGAGGACCCATGCCACGGAGAGCCAAATGCCCAAGATGAAGACCAAGTCGGGAGCGAAGAAACGCTTCCGCCTGACGGGTACGGGAAAAGTGATCGCGGGTCAGGCCGGCAAGCGCCATGGCATGATCAAGCGGACCAACAACCAGATCCGCAACCAGCGCGGCACGACCATCCTCGCCGAGTGCGACGGCAAGGTCATCCGCAAGTCGTTCCTGCCGAACGGCTGACGCCACCGCGATCTGAAGGAGCTTTTCCATGGCCCGCGTGAAACGTGGCGTTACCTCACACGCCAAGCACAAGAAGGTCTACAAAGCCGCAAAGGGCTTTTACGGCCGCCGCAAGAATACGATCCGCGCTGCGAAGTCGGCCGTCGAACGGTCGATGCAGTATGCCTACCGTGATCGCAAGGTGAAGAAGCGCAATTTCCGTGCGCTCTGGATCCAGCGCATCAACGCCGGCGTGCGCGCGCTCGATCTCGATCTGACCTATTCGCGATTTATCGATGGTCTCGGCAAGGCCGGGATCGAGGTCGATCGCAAGGTGCTCTCGGATATCGCCATCCACGAGCCCGACGCGTTCAAGGCCCTGGTGGAGAAGGCCAAGGCGGCTCTCGCCTGAAACGCCGCTCTCGCCTGATTGGCGACAGCGCAGCGCTTCTCCTCCCGTCTTTCCGAGACCTTCAAGAGCCCCGTGCGGATCATCCGTCCGGGGCTTTTGCCATTGGGCGCGGCCCGTCTATAAGCGGCGCGACCCGACGCCGGCCACTCCGCCGGCCTTTTCGTTTTCCGGGATAGGCCCATGTCCGCGACACCATCCGCCACCGATCCGAGCGCCCTCGAAGACCTTCAGGAGAGCCTCTCCGCCGCCATCCTGCGCGCGCAGGACGAGGCCGGCCTGGAAGAGATCCGCATCGCGGCCCTCGGCAAGAAGGGATCGGTCTCCGAGCTGCTGAAGTCGCTGGGCGGCATGAGCCCGGACGAGCGCAAGGTGATGGGGCCGGCCATCAACGGCTTGCGTGATACGGTGCAGGGCCTTCTCGCCCACCGCCGCGCCGCTCTGAAGAATGCAGCGCTGGAGGCCCGCCTCGCCACCGAAAAGGTGGACGTGACCCTGCCCGTGCGCGAGGCCGCCGCCGAGACCGGCCGCGTCCACCCCATCGCGCAGGTGATGGAAGAACTGACCGCCATCTTCGCCGACATGGGCTTCTCGGTGGCGGAAGGGCCGGACATCGAGGACGACTTCCACAATTTCACCGCGCTGAACTTCCCCGCCGGCCATCCGGCGCGCGAGATGCACGACACCTTCTTCCTGCCCCCCGGCGCGGACGGCCAGCGCAAGGTGCTGCGCACCCACACCTCGCCCGTGCAGGTGCGCACCATGCAGGCGCAGAAGCCGCCCATCCGCGTCATCTGCCCCGGCCGCACCTATCGCTGCGATTCGGACCAGACCCACACGCCCATGTTCCATCAGGTGGAAGGGCTGGTGATCGACAAGTCGGCGCACCTCGGCCACCTCAAGTGGATTCTCGAGGAGTTCTGCAAGTCCTTCTTCGAGGTGGAGGGCGTGAAGATGCGCTTCCGCCCCTCCTTCTTCCCCTTCACCGAGCCCAGCATGGAAGTGGACATCCAGTGCGACCGCTCCCGCCCCGGCGAAATCCGCTTCGGCGAGGGCAATGACTGGCTGGAAATCCTCGGCTGCGGGATGGTGCACCCCAACGTGCTGCGCAACTGCGGCATCGACCCGGACGAGTACCAGGGCTTCGCCTGGGGCATGGGCATCGATCGCATTGCCATGCTCAAGTACGGCATGAGCGACCTCAGGGCCTTCTTCGAGGCCGACGTGCGCTGGCTCTCCCACTACGGCTTCCGCCCGCTGGACTTCCCGACGCTGGCCGGCGGCCTGAGCGCGTAAGGAGCAGGACCCATGAAATTCACCTACTCCTGGCTCAAGGATCACCTCGAGCCCACCGCCTCCTTCGACCAGATCGTCGAGCGCCTCTCCCTCATCGGCCTCGAGGTCGAGGGTATTGAGGACAAGGCCAAGCAGCTCGCGCCTTTCGTTGTGGGCGAGGTGCTGACCGCCGAGAAGCACCCCAACGCCGACAAGCTGCGCGTCTGCACCGTTTCCATCGGAAAGGGTGATCCCATCCAGGTGGTGTGCGGCGCGCCGAATGCGCGGGCGGGGTTGAAGACCGTCTTCGCCGCGCCCGGCACGGTCATCCCCACATCGGGGCTGGAACTGAAGATCGGCAAGATCCGCGACGTGGAAAGCCGCGGCATGCTCTGCTCGGCCCGCGAGATGGGGCTTTCCGAGGAGCATGACGGCATCCTGGAGTTGCCGGAAGACGCCCCTGTTGGCGCGCCGTTCGCGGAAGTCCTCGGCCTCAATGACCCGGTGATCGAGATCGCCGTGACGCCCAACCGCGCCGACTGCCTCGGCGTCTCCGGCGTCGCCCGCGACCTCGCAGCCGCCGGCCTCGGCGAGCTGATGGCCCCCCGCGTGAAGCCGGTGGAGGGCACCTTCCCTGCCCCGCTGACGGTGACGCTGGAGTTCGGCGAGACCTCGCCGCTCTGCCCCACCTTTGCCCTTCGGGTGGTGAAGGGCGTGAAGAACGGCCCCTCCCCCCAGTGGCTGCAGGACCGCCTGCGCGCCATAGGCCTGCGCCCCATCAACGCGCTGGTGGACGTCACCAACTTCATGACGTTCGACCGCAACCGCCCGCTCCATGTCTTCGACCTGAAGAAGGTGAGCGGCCATCTCGTGGTGCGCCGGGCCAAGGGCGGCGAGACGCTGCTGGCGCTGGACGGCAAGACCTACACGCTCGACGAGAGCATGTGCGTGATCGCCGACGACAAGGGCGTGGAGAGCCTCGCCGGCATCATGGGCGGCGAAGAATCCGGCTGCGACGATGGCACCACGGACGTGGTGATCGAATCGGCGCTGTGGGATGCCATCACCATCGCCCAGACCGGCCGCAAGCTCGGCATCAATTCCGATGCCCGCTTCCGCTTCGAGCGCGGCGTCGATCCGGCCTTCACGGTGCCGGGCCTCGACCTCGCCACCCATCTCATCCTTGAGCTGTGCGGCGGCGAGCCCTCGGAGATGGTGCTGGCCGGTGCCATCCCCGACACGACCCGCACCATCGCCTTCCCCCTCACGGAAGTGAAGCGGCTGACCGGGCTGGAAGCGTCCGAAGACGAGATTCGCGGCGTGCTGGAAAAGCTCGGCTTCGCCATCTCCGGCACTGCGCCGGTGCTTGAGGTGGTCCCGCCCTCGTGGCGCGGCGACATCGAGGGCAAGGCGGACCTCGTGGAAGAGGTGGTGCGCATCCTCGGCCTGGAGCGCGTACCGTCCACCGAGCTGCCGCGCGGCGCCGATGCGCGCAAGGCCGTGCTCACCACGCTCCAGCTGCGCAGCCGCAAGGCGCGGCGCTCGCTGGCGGCGCGCGGCATGGTGGAGGCGGTCACCTGGTCCTTCGTGTCGAAAGAAGCGGCAAAGCTGTTCGGCGGCGGCGCGGACGCCCTCGCTCTGTCCAACCCCATCGCCTCCGACCTCTCTGACATGCGCCCGAGCCTCCTGCCCGGCCTCATCAAGGCGGCGGGCGCCAATGCGGCGCGTGGGGCGGGCGACGTGGCCCTGTTCGAGGTGGGCCAGATCTTCCTCGGCGACGGCCCCGGCGACCAGCGCCAGGCCGCCTCCGGCGTCCGCCGTGGCACGGCCAAGCCCTCGGGCGGCGGCCGCCACTGGGCGGGCAGTGCGACGGCAGTGGATGCCTTCGACGCCAAGGCTGACGCCCTCGCGGCGCTGGCCGCTTGCGGGGCGCCGGTGGCGAATCTGCAGGTCACCCCCGATGCCCCCGGCTGGTACCACCCCGGCCGCTCCGGCACGCTGCGCCTCGGCTCCAACGCCATGGCCCATTTCGGCGAGATCCATCCCGCCGTGCTGGAAGCGCTGGACGTGACGGGGCCGCTGGTGGCTTTCGAGATCGTGCTCGACAAGATTCCCGAGCCCAAGGCCAAGGCGACCCGGGTGAAGCCGAATCTCGATCTCTCGCCCTTCCAGGCCGTGAAGCGCGACTTCGCCTTCCTCGTGGGCCGGGAGGTGGCGGCGGCCGACATCCTCAAGGCAGCGCAGGGCGCCGACAAGAAGCTCGTCACCGGCGTCGGCGTGTTCGACCTCTACGAGGGCAAGGGAATCGATCCCGACAAGAAGTCGGTGGCGGTGGAAGTCACGCTCCAGCCGCGCGAGCGCACGCTCACCGACAAGGAGATCGAGGAGGTCGCCGGCCGCATCGTCGCGGAAGTGGCGAAGAAGACGGGCGCAACGCTGCGCGCCTGACGAGAAGCGCCGGCGGCGCGTGTTGTCCCCATGCTCTGGATTGACGCGCGCCGCCGCTGCCCCTATAAGCCGAGCCCGAACTCAGGCGGCTGCGGCGGCCGGAGCCCAGCCCTCATTTCCGCTTGATCCTCATGGATCGGGTCGCGAGCCGGGCAGCAGCGAACCATCGCCGTCGCAGCGCCGCTGCTGGGGTCCGAACCGCAAGGCGGCCTCAAGACATCTGGAGATTTGACCGTGAAGCGCACCTATCAACCCAGCAAGCTCGTGCGCAAGCGCCGCCACGGCTTCCGTGCGCGCATGGAGACCCGCAACGGCCGCAAGATCATTGCCGCCCGCCGCGCCCACGGCCGCAAGCGCCTGTCCGCCTGAGGGTGGACCCTCGCGGAGCTGCCCGACTTCGGGAGCCGTCCAACGTGGAACGCCCGTCGGATACCAATCCGGATCGTCTCCGTCGGCTGGACCGTCTCAAGAAACGCCGTGATTTTCTCGCTGCGGCCAAGGCCGAGCGTGCCGGCGTCGCCTCCTTCCTCATGCAGGGCCGCGATCGCGGTGATGGGGAAGATGTGCGGGTCGGCTTCACGGTGACCAAGAAGACCGGCAATTCCGTCATGCGGAACCGCATCCGCCGCCGCCTCCGAGAGGCGGTGCAGCGGGTGCTGCCGAAGGCCGGACGACCCGGCTTCGATTATGTGCTGGTGGCCCGCGAGGCCGCGCTGCGCACCCCCTTCGACAATCTCGTGTCCGAGATGGAGCGCGCCGTGCGCAAGCTGCACGCGCCGAAAGCTCCCAAGGAAGCCTCCCCTAAAGACAAGGCGCGGCCCCGGCAGGGTGCGCCGCGAGTCTTAAAAGAGTCGCTGCCGGCGTCTAAGGACGCCGCACGCTCCGCCGGCGCTGCCGGCTCGAACACTCCCGATTTGACGATGCCGCCGACGGAGACCCTCCGGCATGAGTGATAACCGCAACATGTTCATCGCCATCGGTCTGTCGATGGCGATCCTCATCGGCTGGCAGTTCTTCTTCGGCATCCCGCAGGCGGAAAAGCAGCGGCAGGCCGCCGAGCAGCAGCGAATCGAGCAGGCTGCACAGCAGCAGGCGCAGTCGCAGTCGGGCACAAGCCCGGCGCCGGGCGCCGCTCCGGGCACCACGCCCGCCGGTCTGCCCCAGGCGGGCACTCCGGGCGCCGGTCGGGCGCTGACCCGCGCCGAGGCGATCGCCGCCTCCCCCCGCGCGCCCATCGCCACCCAGCGCCTCAGCGGCTCCATCTCTCTGCGCGGCGCCCGCGCGGACGACCTGCTCCTGACCGAGTATCACGAGACGGTGGACCCCAAGAGCCCGAACATCGTGCTCCTGTCTCCATCCGGTGGTCCCAACCCCTTCTATGCGGAATTCGGCTGGACCTCGGCCGCCGGCGCCGGCGTCGCCGTGCCCGGCCCCGATACCCTGTGGACCGCCCAGCCCGGCGCAACCCTGACCGAGAAGACCCCCCTCGTCCTCACCTGGGACAACGGGCAGGGCCTGACCTTCCGCCGCACCTTCAGCATCGACGACCATTACATGTTCGCGGTGAAGGATGAGGTGGAGAACAAGGGCGCAGCCGCCGCCACCCTCTATCCCTACGCCCTGGTCTCGCGGCATGGCGTGCCGCACGTAGCCGGCTTCTACATCCTGCATGAGGGCCTGATCGGCGTCCTCGGCGACAACGGCCTGCAGGAAGTCACCTACGCCAAGATGGACAAGGAGAAGCCGCTGACGTTCGCCTCCACCGGCGGCTGGCTCGGCATCACCGACAAGTACTGGGCGGCGACCGTCATTCCCGACCAGAGCGTGAAGGTGGACGCCAAGTTCTCCTCGGCCATGATCAACGGCCAGCAGACCTTCCAGACCGACTATCTCGCCCAGCCCCTCACGGTGGAGCCGGGCGCCAAGATCGCCTCCTCCGGCCAGCTCTTCGCCGGCGCCAAGGTGGTGCAGGTGGTGGACGGCTATGCCGAGACCTACAAGATCGACCGCTTCGACCGGCTGATCGACTGGGGCTGGTTCTACTTCATCACCAAGCCGCTGTTCCTGGTCATCGACTGGATCTATCGCGTCGTCGGCAATTTCGGCGTCGCCATCCTGGTGGTGACGGTGCTGCTGAAGGGCATCTTCTTCCCGCTGGCCAACAAGTCCTACGCCTCCATGGCGAAGATGAAGGCGGTGCAGCCGGAACTCACCTCCATCCGCGAGCGCTACGCCGACGACAAGGTGAAGCAGCAGCAGGCGATGATGGAGCTGTACAAGAAGGAGAAGATCAATCCGGTGGCGGGGTGCTTGCCCATCCTGATCCAGATCCCGGTGTTCTTCGCCCTCTACAAGGTGCTGTTCGTGACCATCGAGATGCGGCATGCGCCGTTCTTCGGCTGGATCCGCGACCTCTCGGCACCTGACCCGACCACCGTGTTCAACCTGTTCGGGCTGATCCCGTGGGATCCGGGCTCCGTGCCGGTCATCGGCAGCTACCTCCTGCTCGGCGCCTGGCCGCTCATCATGGGCGTGACCATGTGGGTGCAGATGAAGCTGAACCCGGCCCCGCCGGACCCGACCCAGCAGATGATCTTCAACTGGATGCCCATCATCTTCACCTTCATGCTGGCGCACTTCGCCGCCGGCCTGGTGATCTACTGGGCCTGGAACAACACGCTCTCCGTCACCCAGCAGGCCGTCATCATGCGGCGCAACGGGGTGAAGATCGAGCTGTGGGACAACATCAAGGGTGCCCTCGGCCTCGGCAAGAAACAGGCGGCGAAGGGCTAGCCTCCCGGGACCGCCCGAAAATTAGGACGCCGCGCCCCGCAAGGAGCGCGGCGTTCTTCGTTTCAGGGGCGCTCAGAGAGGATCGCGCGCGGCGGTTCTTGCCGGGGGGCTGCCGGCCGCATGGTCCGGCAGGTAGCAGCGACCGCCCTCGCCGCCCGGCATCTGCGGCAGGAAGGCCGCACCTTCGCGCTCGAGAAAGTCCATCAGCGCCTGTCCGGCCGGCAGCAGGCGCTTGTCGCGCGCGCGCACCGCCAGCCACTGGCGCACCACCGGCAGCCCCTCCACCTCCAGCACCCGCAGCCGGCCGTCCGCCACCTCGGCGGCGACGGTGTGGGCGGAGATGAATGCGAGGCCGAGCCCGGCCATCACCGACTGCTTGATGGTCTCGTTGGAGCCAATCTCCATGGCGATGGGCGGGTTGGGCGCCCCCGCCTCCTCGAACACCCGTTCCATGAGGATGCGCGTGCCCGAGCCCGGCTCGCGCACCAGCAGCGATTCGCGGGCGAGATCGGCCGGGGTGATTCGCTTGCGCCGCTTGAACAGGGGATGGTCCACGGGCGCCACGATGATGTGCGGATGATCGCCAATCAGCCGCGTCTCAGCCTCCAGCGCCGGCGGCGGACGACCCATGATGGCCACGTCGAAATCAAGGCTCACAATGCCCCGGATGATGTCCTCGCGGTTGCCGATGATAAGTCGGAGCTCGATTTCCGGGCGGCGGCGGCGGAAGGCGGCGAGGGCCATGGGGGCGAAATATTTGGCGGTGGAGACCACCCCCACCACCACCGATCCGCGCTCCGGGCTCTTCAACGCCGCGATGGCCCGCTCCGCCTCCGACAGGGCCCGGGCGATGCGCTCCTGAGCCGATAAAAGCTCCTGTCCAGCGGCGGTCGGTCGCAGCCGCCCGTCTACGCGCTCGAACACCGGGACACCGATGTCCTCCTCCAGCGCCTTCATCTGGGCCGTGACCGCGGGGGGGCTCAAACCCATGTCCTGCGCGGCTTTGGCATAGGACCCGGAGGCCGCGGCGAGGGCCACGAGGCGGAGCTGGCGGAGGGTCCAATGGGGCGCCACTTCAGATTTCCTGAATGCCTACTTCATATCATTTAAATTTACCTGAAATCGGCACGGGGGCAAGGTCACCTCAACAAACAGGAGGGCCGCCATCATGGGTGCCGACGCCGCCATCGGGCAGATCAAGGACGCCAAGAAGAGGTACGCCGCAGGCGTGCTGAAGTATGCGCAGATGGGCTATTGGGATGGCGACTACCAGCCCAAGGACACCGACGTCCTCGCCCTGTTCCGCGTCACCCCCCAGGACGGCGTGGACCCCATCGAGGCCGCCGCGGCCGTCGCTGGCGAAAGCTCCACCGCCACCTGGACCGTGGTGTGGACCGACCGCCTCACCGCCGCCGACATGTACCGCGCCAAGGCCTACAAGGTGGAGCCGGTGCCGGGCCAGCCGGGGCAGTATTTCTGCTGGGTCGCCTACGACCTCGACCTGTTCGAGGAAGGCTCGATCGCCAACCTCACCGCCTCGATCATCGGCAACGTCTTCTCCTTCAAGCCGCTGAAGGCCTGCCGCCTGGAGGACATGCGCCTCCCCGTCGCCTATGTGAAGACCTTCCGCGGCCCGCCCACCGGCATCGTCGTGGAGCGCGAGCGCCTCGACAAGTTCGGCCGCCCGCTGCTCGGCGCCACCACCAAGCCGAAGCTGGGACTTTCCGGCAAGAATTACGGCCGCGTGGTCTATGAAGCCCTCAAGGGCGGCCTCGATTTCGTGAAGGACGACGAGAACATCAACTCGCAGCCCTTCATGCACTGGCGTGACCGCTTCCTCTACTGCATGGAAGCCGTCAACAAGGCGCAGGCCGAGACGGGCGAGGTGAAGGGGCACTACCTCAACATCACCGCCGGCACCATGGAGGAGATGTACCGCCGCGCCGAGTTCGCCAAGGAGCTGGGCTCCGTGGTGGTGATGGTGGACCTCATCGTGGGCTGGACGGCCATCCAGTCCATCTCCCACTGGTGCCGCGAGAACGACATGATCCTGCACATGCACCGTGCGGGCCATGGCACCTACACGCGCCAGAAGGGCCACGGCATCTCGTTCCGCGTCATCGCCAAGTGGCTGCGCCTGGCCGGCGTCGACCATCTCCACACCGGCACCGCGGTGGGCAAGCTGGAAGGCGACCCCATGACCGTGCAGGGCTACTACAACGTCTGCCGCGAGATGGTGACGAAGACCGACTACCCGCGCGGCATCTTCTTCGATCAGGACTGGGCGGGCCTGCGCAAGGTCATGCCGGTGGCCTCGGGCGGCATCCACGCCGGCCAGATGCATCAGCTCATCGACCTGTTCGGCGAGGACGTGGTGCTTCAGTTCGGCGGCGGCACCATCGGCCATCCGGACGGCATCCAGGCGGGCGCCATCGCCAACCGCGTCGCGCTGGAGACCATGATCCTCGCCCGCAACGAGGGCCGGGACATCAAGAACGAGGGCCCGGAAATCCTGATCGAGGCCGCCAAGTGGTGCCAGCCGCTGCGCGCCGCCCTCGATACCTGGGGCGAGGTGACCTTCAACTACGCCTCCACCGACACGTCCGACTTCGTGCCCACCGCATCCGTCGCCTGAGGAGAAGAGACATGCGCATCACCCAAGGCACCTTCTCCTTCCTGCCCGACCTCACGGCGGCCCAGGTCAAGGCCCAGATCCAGTATGCGCTGGAGCAGAACTGGGCGGTCTCGGTCGAGTACACGGACGATCCCCATCCCCGGAACACCTATTGGGAGATGTGGGGCCTGCCCATGTTCGACCTGCGCGATGCCGCCGGCGTCTATGGCGAGGTCGAGGCCTGCCGCGCCGCCCATCCCGGCAAGTATGTGCGGGTCAACGCCTTCGACTCCACCCGCGGGTGGGAGACGATCCGCCTGTCCTTCATCGTGCAGCGCCCGGCGAAGGAAGACGGCTTCCGCCTCGACCGCACCGAGGGCCCGGGCCGCACCCAGCGCTATTCGCTTCAGAACCGGGCCTACGCGGCCGGGTGATCTGACCAACCGTCTCGAGCTTCACCAGCGCGGCCGTTCCCACCGCGCCACTTAACGCCGAGGTTCGATCATGCTCGATGTTGCCACATCCGCACCGTCCGCCGCGTTGCCGGCTGAGGCTGCCGAGGGCAGGCTCGACCTCGGCGCTCTCTTCACCGAGAGCGAAGTCCCCGAATTTCTCGCCGAGCTCGACGAGGGCCTGATCGGGCTCAAGCCCGTCAAGCGGCGCATCCGCGAGATCGCCGCCCACCTCGTCATCGGCCGGGCCCGCGAAAAGCTGGGCCTCACCTCCGGTGCGCCGACGCTGCACATGGCGTTCACCGGCAATCCCGGCACCGGCAAGACCACCGTCGCCCTCAAGATGGCGCAGATCCTCCACCGCCTCGGATATGTGCGGCGGGGTCATCTTGTCTCGGTGACGCGGGATGATCTTGTGGGTCAATATATCGGCCACACTGCACCGAAGACCAAAGAGATTCTTAAGAAGGCCATGGGCGGGGTCCTGTTCATAGACGAGGCTTATTATCTGTACCGGCCCGAGAACGAGCGGGATTACGGTCAGGAAGCCATCGAGATTCTGCTCCAGGTGATGGAAAACCAGCGGGACGATCTCGTGGTGATCCTCGCGGGCTACAAGGACCGCATGGATCGCTTCTTCGAGAGCAACCCCGGTTTCCGCTCCCGCATCGCCCACCACATCGACTTCCCCGACTATGAGGACGCCGAGCTGGTGGAGATCGCCAAGACCATGGCAGCCGATGCGGACTATGCCTTCAGCCCGGAAGCCGAGATCGCGATCGAGGAATATGTGGCCAAGCGCCGGCTCCAGCCGAACTTCGCCAACGCGCGCTCCATCCGCAATGCCCTCGACCGTATGCGGCTGCGCCAGTCGCTGCGGCTGTTCGAGACCGGCGGCCTCACCGACCGCGCGGCGCTCGCCACCATTACTGAAGGGGATGTCCGCGCCAGCCGGGTGTTTGCCGGCGGCATCGACGCCCCGAACTACAAGCCCCAGGCGGAATAATCCGCCGCGGGACCGGAAGAGACGACCAAGAATAAAACCTGTGACGGCCCGCTGAACGGGCCGCGCGGAGGAGCCCTCAGGGAGACCTGCCATGTTGGAGCCGAACGCAGACCATCGGGCCGCAGTTGCCCAGGCTGCAGGTGTCGCAGCCTCGCGTATCACGCTCACCGTCATGCTCGACGAGTGGGCGGGTGCGGATGCCCGCCGCCGCGCCGTCGCGGATACCGTCTGCGCCCTCGCCACAGGATGCGCGGCGCTGGCCGCCGCCATCGCCGAGGGGCCGCTCGCCGGCGACCTCGCCCGAACGCTCTCTTCCGGCGAAGCCGGCGAGGGCCAGAAGGCGCTCGACGTCATCTCCAACGACATCGTCATCGGCGCGCTCAAGGCGGCGCCGGTCGCCGCGGTGGCGTCCGAGGAGAACGACGCGCCGGTCCTGCTCGATGCAGCGGCGCCCTTGCTCGTCGCCATCGACCCGCTGGACGGCTCGTCCAACATCGACACCGACATCTCGGTCGGCACCATCTTCGCCGTCTTCCCCCGTCCCGAAGGCGCCGACGCATCCGAGCCCTCGGCCTTCCTGCAGAACGGGCGGGACATGCTGGCGGCGGGCTACGTGGTCTACGGCCCCCACACCGCGATGATGCTGACGCTCGGCGCCGGCACCTGGCACTTCGCCCTCGACCGCGCCGGCCTCTTCCGTCTGGTGAATGCCGAGGTGAAGGTGAAGGAGGGCGCGGCCGAGTTCGCCATCAACATGTCCAACTACCATCACTGGGACGTGCCGGTGCGCGACTACGTGGACGACTGCCTCGCCGGCAAGAAGGGCCCGCGGGAGCGCGACTTCAACATGCGCTGGGTGGCGTCCATGGTGGCGGACGCGCATCGCATCTTCCAGCGCGGCGGCATCTATCTCTATCCGGGCGACAGCCGGAAGGGCTACAGCCAAGGCCGCCTGCGGCTGCTCTACGAGGCCTTCCCCGTCGCCTTCCTGATGGAGCAGGCGAGCGGTTCGGCCACCGACGGCCGGGGCGCGATCCTCGACCTCGACGCCACCGCCCTGCACCAGCGCGTGCCGTTCATCTTCGGCTCCCGCGACGAGGTGGCCCGGGTCTCCCGCTATCACCTGGAGCCGAACGGCCACGGCGAACGCTCGCCCCTGTTCGCGCGGCGCGGCCTGTTCATCTGACCCGCGCCCCCTGATCTCCGGAATTCGAGCACGCCATGTCCAGCAAGCACCCCATCATCGTCGTCACCGGTTCGTCGGGCGCCGGAACGACCTCCGTCAAGCGGACCTTCGAGCAGATTTTCTATCGCGAGAAGGTCAAGGCGGCCTTCGTGGAAGGCGACAGCTTCCACCGCTACGACCGCTATGAGATGCGCGAGCTGATGGCCGCCGAGGCGGCCAAGGGCAACAAGCACTTCAGCCACTTCTCGCCCGACACCAACCGGCTCGAGGACCTGGAGCAGCTGTTCAAGGACTATGGCGCGACTGGCTCCGGCCGCTTCCGCCACTATGTCCACGACGCCGCCGAGGCGAAGCTCTACAATGCCGAGCCGGGCCGCTTCACCGATTGGGAAGACCTGGAGCAGGGCACCGACATCCTCTTCTACGAGGGTCTGCACGGGGCGGTCGTCACCGACGAGCTGAACCTTGCCCAGCATGCCGACCTGAAGATCGGCGTGGTGCCCGTCATCAATCTGGAGTGGATCCAGAAGATCCACCGCGACAAGGCCACCCGCGGCTATTCCACCGAGGACGTGACCGACACCATCATGCGGCGTATGCCCGATTACGTGCGCTACATCTGTCCCCAGTTCACCGAGACCGACATCAACTTCCAGCGCGTGCCGACGGTGGACACCTCCAACCCGTTCATCGCCCGCTGGATCCCGACGCCGGACGAATCCATGGTCGTGATCCGCTTCCGCGACCCGCACGGCATCGATTTCCCCTACCTGCTGTCGATGATCCACAACAGCTTCATGTCGCGGGCGAACTCCATCGTCATCCCGGGCAACAAGCAGGATCTCGCCATGCAGCTCCTTCTGACCCCGCTCATCATGAAGCTGATGGACAGGAAGCGCCGCGCCGGCTGAGGCGGGCGCATCACTCCCCTCCCCCGCGCCGGGGGGAGGGTGAGGGGGGAGGGTGGCACGTTCTTGAGCCCCGAAGCCCGGGCGACCCTTGGACGCGTGGCTGCTGCCCTCCCCCCACCTCTTCCCGACGGGAGCCCCGGGGCTCCTTCCGGCACGAGATGGCGCGTGTTTTGCGTAAACGACACCTGGCAGCCCTTCCCGCCGTCCGGCAGCGCCGGAAGATGGCGCGCAGGGGTCGCGAGCCGAACGGAGAATGCCATGACTGCCCACGCTGCTGCCATTGCCGCTGCCGACGCGCCGGCGCCCGTCGACCGTTCTCCCGGCGCGCTCGGCTGGCCCGTGACGGCGGCCCTGCGCGCCCTCGCCATGGACGGCGTGGAGCAGGCGAAGTCGGGCCACCCCGGTGCGCCCATGGGCATGGCGGAGATCGCGGCCGTGCTCTGGCGCGAGCATCTGCGCCATAATCCGGCAGATCCCGCCTGGCCCGACCGCGACCGCTTCGTGCTCTCCAACGGGCACGGCTCCATGCTGATCTATGCGCTGCTTCACCTCACCGGCTACGATCTGCCCATCGCCGAGCTGAAGCGCTTCCGCCAGCTGCATTCGCGCACCCCCGGCCATCCCGAGCTGGGCATGACGCCCGGCGTGGAGACCACCACCGGCCCGCTCGGCCAGGGCCTCGCCAATGCGGTGGGCATGGCCATCGCCGAGAAGACGCTGGCCGCCCAGTTCAACCGGCCGGGCCTCTCCATCGTCGACCACCGCACCTTCGTCTTCCTCGGCGACGGCTGCCTGATGGAAGGCGTGAGCCACGAGGCCTGCTCCCTCGCCGGCCGCCTCGGCCTCGGCAAGCTCGTCGCCTTCTATGACGACAACGGCATCTCCATCGACGGCAAGGTGGAGGAGTGGTTCCCCGATGACACCCCGGCCCGCTTCGCCGCCTATGGCTGGCAGGTGATCCGCAACGTGGACGGCCACGACCCCGCCATGCTGCGCGATGCGGTGGAGGCGGCGCTGTCCGAGACCGGCAAGCCGACGCTGATCTGCTGCAAGACCACCATCGGCCGTGGCGCTCCGACGAAGGAAGGCCACCAGGACACCCACGGCGCCCCTCTCGGTGCCGAGGAGATCGCCCGCACCCGCGCCGCCATGGGCTGGGACCATGCGCCCTTCGAGGTGCCCGAGGACATCTACGCCTTGTGGGACGCCCGCCGCTCCGGCGCCGCGCGCCAGTCGGCCTGGGACGCGCGCATGGAAGCCTATGAGCGCGCCTATCCGGCCGAGGCCGCCGAATTCCGCCGCCGGCTTGCCGGCGACCTCTCCCCCGCCTTCGCCGCGACCTATGCGGCGGCCCTGAAGGCCACCGTGGAGAAGGCCGAAACCGTGGCCACCCGTAAGGCGAGCCAGCTGGCGCTGGCCGCCCTCGCCCCGGCGGTCCCGGAGATTCTGGGCGGCTCGGCGGACCTCGCCCATTCCAACCTCACCACTTTCCCCGGCGCGGTGCCGATCACCCGCGATCCGGCCGGCAACCAGATCTTCTATGGCGTGCGCGAATTCGGGATGTCGGCCATCGCCAACGGCATCGCGCTGCACGGCGGGTTCATTCCCTTCGTCGCCACCTTCCTCGTGTTCTCGGACTATGCCCGCAACGCCATGCGCATGAGCGCGCTCATGGGCCAGCGGGTGATCTACATCCTCACCCATGATTCCATCGGCCTCGGCGAGGACGGGCCCACCCACCAGCCGGTGGAACACGTGGAGAGCCTGCGGCTTATCCCGAACCTCGACGTCTGGCGCCCTGCCGACACCGTGGAGACGCTGGCCGCCTGGCACGCCGCCCTCACCCGCAAGAACGGGCCGAGCGCCTTCATCCTGTCGCGGCAGAACCTCCCATGCTGGTCGCGCGATGCGGCCCAGCTCGACGCCATCGAGGCTGGAGCCTACGTGCTGCGCGAGAGCGAGGGCCTCGCCCGCGCCGTGCTGGTCGCCACCGGCTCGGAAGTGAAGCTGGCGGTGGCGGCGGCCGACCTGCTCGACACCGCGGGCATTCCCACCCGCATCGTCTCCATGCCCTGCCGTGAGCGTTTCGAGGCGCTGACGGAGACCGAGCGCGCCGCCCTCTTCCCCAAGGGCGTGCCGGTGGTGGCGGTGGAAGCGGGCGTGACCCGCGGCTGGCGCGGCCTCTCCGGCACCCGCGCCGACGGCATCATCGCCATCGGCATCGACCGCTTCGGCGAATCGGCGCCGGAAAAGGATCTGTGGCCGCTGTTCGGCTTCACGCCGGAAGCGGTGGCCGATGCGGTGCGCCGCGCGGTAGGATGAGCGCCAATGAGGCCTCTCCCCTGCGGGAGACGGCCGGGAGGGGCGCCACCGCAGGACGCGATCAACCCGGCCCGCCGGGTCCGCCGAAGCGGTGAAGGTCATCGGATTGCAGCCAAGCGGCACCGTGCGTCCCGGCCAGCCCGGGACGACGGGGCGGACGGAACCCTGGCGCGCGCACCGCGACGCCGACGTGAACCTTGAAGAGGAGAGGACTATGGCCCTCGTTTCCATGCGCCAGCTGCTCGATCATGCGGCGGAGCATTCCTACGGACTCCCGGCCTTCAACGTGAACAACATGGAACAGGTGAAGGCGATCATGGATGCGGCCCGCGCCACGTCCTCGCCGGTCATCCTCCAGGGCTCGGCCGGCGCCCGCAAATATGCCGGCGAGCCCTTCCTGCGCCACCTCATCGCCGCCGCCGTGGAGGCCTATCCGGAAATCCCGGTGGTGATGCATCAGGATCACGGCGCCTCCCCCGCCGTCTGCATGGGCGCCATCAAGTCCGGCTTCTCCTCGGTGATGATGGACGGCTCCCTGAAGGAAGACGGCAAGACCCCCGCCGATTACGACTACAACGTCTCCGTCACCGCCAAGGTGGTGGAGCTGGCCCACGCGGTGGGCGTCTCCGTGGAAGGCGAGCTGGGCTGCCTCGGTTCGCTGGAGACCGGCAAGGGCGAGGCCGAGGATGGCCACGGCGCCGAGGAGGCCCTCGACCATTCCCGTCTTTTGACCGACCCGGACGAGGCCGCGCAGTTCGTGAAGGCGACCCAGTGCGATGCGCTGGCCATCGCCATCGGCACCTCCCACGGCGCCTACAAGTTCACCCGCAAGCCCACCGGCGACATCCTCGCCATCGACCGCATCAAGGCGATCCACCAGCGCATCCCCACCACCCATCTGGTGATGCACGGCTCGTCCTCGGTGCCGCAGGAGCTGCTTGAGGAAATCCGCACCTATGGCGGCGACATCAAGGAGACCTATGGCGTGCCGGTGGAGGAGATCCAGGAAGGCATCCGCTACGGCGTGCGCAAGGTGAACATCGACACCGACATCCGCCTCGCCATGACCGCCGCCATCCGCCGCGTCGGCGCCAAGAACAAGTCAGAGTTCGACCCGCGCAAGTTCATGGCCGCCGCCATGGACGAGGCGAAGAAGGTCTGCATCGCCCGCTTCGAGGCCTTCGGCTCCGCCGGCAAGGCGGAGAAGGTGCGCCCCATCGAGCTGGACGAGATGGCCAAGCGCTACGCCTCCGGCGAACTGGCTCAGGTGGTGCACTGAGGGGGCGGCTGGCGCCCACCGGGCGCCGTGCCTATAGGAGTGCCTGAGGCAGCCACGGCTGCCTCGTTCCCCGGACAAGCGACAGCGGCAGCTGGAGCGCTGATCCGGGGTCCAGGGAAAGGTCCTGCGCAGCAGGCTCTTTCCCGGACGGTCATGAAGGGAGTCGCCTTCGGCGCATTGTTGCGCTGGGCCCCGGCTCTCCTTCCGCTGACGCTCCAGTCGGCCGGGGCACGAAACCGTGCCCTGCCTATCCAGACGCTGAGGAGATCCCCATGGCCCGCGCCTATCCCATCATCGCCCCGTCCATTCTCTCGGCGGACTTCACCCGCCTTGGCGCCGAGGTGGATGCGGTGCTTGAGGGCGGCGCCGAGTGGATCCATTTCGACGTGATGGACAACCATTACGTCCCCAATCTCACCATCGGCCCGCTCATCCTCCAGTCCCTGCGCAAGGCGACGAAGGCGTTCGTGGACGTGCATCTGATGGTCAAGCCCGTGGACGGCATGATCGAGGCCTTCGCGAGCGCGGGCGCCGACCTTATCTCCTTCCACCCCGAAGCCTCCGAGCATGTGGACCGCTCGCTCCAGCTCATCCGCTCCAAGGGCGTGAAGGCGGGCCTGGTGCTGAACCCGGCCACCCCCCTCTCGGTGCTGGACTACACGCTCGGCGCCCTCGACCTCGTGCTGGTCATGTCGGTGAACCCCGGCTTCGGCGGGCAGGCCTTCATTCCCTCGGCGCTGGACAAGCTGAAAGCCATCCGCGAGCGCATCGACGCCTCGGGCCGCGACATCCGCCTCGAGATCGACGGCGGGGTGAAGGTGGACAATATCGGCGCCATCGCGGCGGCGGGGGCGGACACCTTTGTCGCTGGCAGCGCCATCTATGGCGCGAAGGACTATGCCGCGACCATCGCCGTTATGAAGCGCGAGATCGCCGCCGCCACCGGCACCGCCGCTGCGGCCTGAGCGAAGGTTCCCGGCCCGGTCAACGAGCCGAACCGATCAGTGCCCCGGCCGGCGCGGCGCGACGATCTCGCCCCGCGCCCGCTCCGCCCGCTCGATCAGATACTTCGCAACCAGCGTGAACAGGGCGACGCCGGCCAGCACCGTCGCCGCGGCGAAGGCGGCGAGCGCGTGGCTGTCCTGGTAGAGCAGCTCGATCTGCAAAGGCAGGGTCGAGGTCTGGCCCCTGATGTTGCCGGAGACGATGGAGACGGCGCCGAACTCGCCCATCACCCGCGCATTGCACAGGGCCGCGCCATAGAGTAGCGCAAACTTCACATTGGGCAGGGTGACAAGCCGCAACACGTCAAAGCCCGAGGCGCCGAGGCTCACCGCCGCCTCCTCCTCATCCCGCCCCTGCGCCATCATCAGCGGCACCAGCTCGCGCAGCACAAACGGCGCGGTGACGAACAGGCTGGCAAGGATGATCGCCGGCACGGCGAACATGATCTTGATGTCGTGCGCCTGCAGGAAAGGCCCGAACAGCCCCTGCGCCCCATAGACGAAGAGATAGGCGACGCCCGCGACGATGGGCGAGATGGAGAAGGGCAGCTCCGCCACCGCCAGCAGCAGATTGCGGCCGCGGAAGGAAAATTTCGTCACCGCCCAGGCGGCGGCGATGCCGAAGGCGGTGTTGAGCGGCACGCAGATGAGGGCGGTGAGCAGCGTCAGCCCCACCGCATGCAGCGTATCCGGCCGGGCAAGCGCTTCGAGATAGGTGGGCAGGCCGCGCGCGAACGCCTCGGCGAAGATGACGGCCAGCGGCGCGATGAGTGCCAGTGCAGTTGTAGCCAGCACCAGGGTGAGAATCACCGAGCGCGTCACAGTGCCGTCGCCGACGCGCAGGCGGTGGCGGTTCACGGGATGCGCCATCACGCATCTCCCATGGCGAACTTCTGGTGCCACGCCTGCACGGCGTTCACGACCAGAAGCATGATGAAGGCGAGCGCCAGCATGGTGACGGCGATGGCTGCGGCCGCCGCATAGTCATATTCCTCCAGCCGGATGAAGGTGAGCAGCGCCACGATCTCCGTGCGGAACGGCTGGTTGCCGGCGATGAACACCACCGCGCCGAACTCCCCGAGCGAACGGGCGAAGGCCAGCGAGGTGCCGGCAAGGAAGGCCGGGAAGATGGTCGGGAAGATGATGCGGCGGAAGATGGTGAGGTCGCTCGCGCCCAGCGTCGCGCCCGCCTCCTCCAGTTCCGGCTCCATATCCTCCAGCACCGGCTGCACCGTGCGCACCACGAAGGGAATGGAGGTGAAGGCCATGGCGCAGACGATGCCGGCCGGGGCGTAGGCCACCTGTATGCCCCATTGCGCCAACGGCGCGCCGAACCAGCCGTTCTTGGCGAACAGCGCCGTCAGCGCGAGGCCTGCCACCGCCGTCGGCAGGGCGAAAGGCACGTCCACCATGGCGTCCAGCAGGCGCTTGCCAGGAAACTCGTAGCGCACCAGCACCCAGGCGAGGGCGAGGCCGTAGACGGCATTGAACAGCGCCGCCAGCGCCGCCGTGCTCAGCGTCACCTGGAAGGAGGCGAGCGTGCGCGGCGAGGTGATGATGGCGATGTAGCGCTCGAAGCCCACGTCCGCCGCCTTCAGCAGCAGCGCACCGATGGGCAGGAGCACGATGAGGCCGAGATAGAGCAGAGCGAGGCCGAGCGAGAGCCGGAATCCGGGGATGACGCTCCGGCGCGGACGGTGGCTTAGAATCGGCAGCGCGAAGCGGGTGCGGGGCATGGGCTCTGCTGGGGCATGGTGCGCCGGGAAGGACGGGCCGACATGGCGGCATCCGGCCGTTATGGCGCGCGAGCCCGCAAATGTCATGCGTGGCCGGGAGAAAAATAAAATGCCGCGAAACTTCTGTTGTTTAGCGCAACAAAAAAGGGCCGCATCGCGGCCCTTCCGTTTTCCTCTGCAGCCTCGGCTCAGAAGCCCGGCAGGTCGAAGGCGCCCGGCAGCGGCCAGCGCAGGCCGGTGATGGGGCCGGGGCCGGCGGCGGTGGGCCCATAGGTCGGGTAGAAGTAGCCGGGCGGCAGAGCGTAATCGAGGTACGACTTGGAGCCGGGCTTCACCACCGTGCCGGCATCGAGATAGGAGCGGCGCTCGACCACGATGCGGTTGCGCTTCTTCACCGTCTGCGCCTCGGCGCTGTCGGCGGAAACGATGGAGAAGGCACCGGTGGTCGCCGCAATGGCTGCCGCCGCCAGCGACACCGAGAGCGCCGTCTTCAAGCCCGAGCGGGCGAAAGCAGCGAAGGTGGTGAACGACGCGAAACCCATGGCATCCTCCCAGATCGGCGCAGGGCCGACCTTGACTGGATTAATAGACGTTTGTCCCCTGCGCAAGGAAACCCGCCCCTGTGGCGCCATGTTCCCGCCCTCTCGCCGCCGGCGCGTTGCGTTCACGCAACACTCCCATGCAGCGGTGCCGCACCGATCGCGCATCTTCGATTTGCAAGGCCAATGGGTTCGGCCTAAAAGCACGGTCTTCGGCCGCATGGGCCGTACATCCGAGGAACATCATGGGTTACAAGGTCGCCGTCGTCGGCGCCACGGGCAACGTGGGCCGGGAGATTCTCTCGATCCTCGACGAGCGGGGCTTCCCCGCGGACGAGGTTGTCGCGCTCGCCTCGCGAAAGTCGCAGGGCGTGGAAGTCTCTTACGGTGACAAAACCCTGAAGGTGAAGGCCCTCGAGACCTACGACTTCTCCGACACCGACATCTGCCTGATGTCGGCCGGCGGGTCCGTATCCAAGGAGTGGTCGCCGAAGATCGGCGCGCAGGGCTGCGTCGTCATCGACAATTCCTCGCAGTGGCGCATGGACCCGGACGTGCCGCTGATCGTTCCCGAGGTGAATGCGGACGCTATCGTCGGCTTCTCCAAGAAGAACATCATCGCCAATCCGAACTGCTCCACGGCGCAGCTCGTCGTCGCGCTGAAGCCGCTGCATGACGCCGCGACCATCAAGCGCGTGGTGGTCTCCACCTACCAGTCCGTCTCCGGCGCCGGCAAGGACGCCATGGACGAGCTGTTCTCCCAGACGCGGGCCGTCTTCGTCTCCGATCCGGTGGAGCCGAAGAAGTTCCCGAAGCGCATCGCCTTCAATCTCATCCCGCAGATCGACGTCTTCATGGACGACGGTTTCACCAAGGAAGAGTGGAAGATGGTGGCCGAGACCAAGAAGATTCTCGACCCCAAGATCAAGCTCACGGCCACCTGCGTCCGCGTGCCGGTCTTCATCTCCCACTCCGAGGCGGTGAACGTGGAGTTCGAGAAGGAGCTTTCGGCCGACGACGCGCGCAAGATCCTGCGCGAGGCGCCGGGCATCCTCGTCATCGACACCCGTGAGCCGGGCGGCTACGCCACCCCCCACGAGGCCGCCGGCGAGGACGCGACCTACATCTCGCGCCTGCGCGACGACCCGACCGTGGACAACGGCATCGCCTTCTGGTGCGTGTCGGACAATCTGCGCAAGGGCGCCGCGCTGAACGCGGTGCAGATCGCCGAGGTTCTGGTGAACCGCAAGCTTATCACCGCCCGTTCCAAAGCGGCCTGAGCCTTCCGGCATTCTGGAAACTGATGAACGGCCCGCCTCGGCGGGCCGTTTGATTTTGGGGGTCAGCGCGGCCGCGAGCGGGTCCGCTGCGCCACCGCGACCACCAGCGCCACGCCCGCGGCGAAGGCAACGGTCTCCGCGTCCGGCACCTCGCCGTTGATGGGCCAGGCGAGCCCCACCGTCACGAAGGTCTGCAGGAGCTGCATTTGTCCCACACGGGCGATGCCGCCCATGGCAAGCCCGGCATTCCAGAAGAAGAAGCCGATGAGTTGGCTGAAGAGGCCGAGATAGAGCAGCGCCGCCCAGGAGGCGCCTGCCACGGCGCCCGCCCCACTCCACGGAAAGGTGAGGAGTGCGAGCGGGAGCGTCACCGGCAGGCAGAGGATCAGCATGAAGGCGATCACCTCCCACCCGGACATCGTGCGGGCGAGGCCGCCGGACACGGCGTAGCCGATGGCGCAGGCAATGACGCCGAGGAACAGCAGGCTGTCGCCCATCCCCAGCGCGCCCCCCGCACCGTTGCGCAAGGCGAAGGCCACCACCAGCCCGGCACCCACCGCGCTCGCCGCGAACAGGCCGAGCCCCGGCCGCTCCCCGGCCAGCAGCATGGCCGCGATCGCCGTACACAAGGGCAGAAGGCCGAGGACGATGCCGCCATGGGCCGCCGGCACCGTCTGGGTGGCGACGCCGATGGCCAGCGGGAACACGAAGATCAGGCAGGCGGAGGAGACGGCGAGGCGCCACAGCACCCTGGGCTGGCCAAATGGCCACGGCCGGCGCATCGCCAACACCAGCCCAAGCGCCGCGAAGCCCGCGAGGGCGGCCCGGCCAAAGCTGATGAACCAGGGGCTGAAATCGTGCAGCGCGAAGCGGGTGAGCGGCAGCGTCGCGCCGAACATCACGACCGCGACGAATCCGAGAAGAAGCCCGAGGGCCAGACGTCGATCCATTTGGCTCCCGGGAGGCGCGGTTCCAAGGCCGCTTCATTAGGGGCTGCACCGGCGAAAAGACAGCGAAACCGCGTGATATGCCCATCAGCGACCGTGATGGCGCGAAAATCACAGGTGAAAGGCTATCCCGCCGCCGCTATGGTGACGCGCCGCGGAACCCTTGCCCTCGAAACGCGCGGCACCGAAGAGCGAGAACATGATCCAGTCTCAGCGTCCCGGCCACGACGTCGACCCCAAGCTGCTCGAAATCCTGGTCTGCCCCCTCACCAAGGGGCCGCTGGAATATGATCGCGAGCGCCAGGAGCTGATCTCCCGCGCCGCCCGCCTCGCCTATCCGATCCGCGACGGCATCCCGATCATGCTCGCCGACGAGGCGCGCCAGTTGGACGAGAGCGAACTCAACCGCTGAGGTCCGCTGCGTCCCACGCGCCCGCCTCTTGCAGTTCTGCGGCCGGCATGAGTAAATAACAGATACGGCCTGGGGTGCCGCGCATCATGCGCGGCTGAGATCACACCCATCGAACCTGTCTGGATCATGCCAGCGTAGGGAGATGCCGATGAGCGAGAGCTTGTCGCAGTTTACATCCGCATCCACATCGCAAGCCGGCTCGGGACCGGCGGGCAAGGCGAAACCGCGTGTGGCCCACCCTCATGTCGCCATCGTCGGCGGCGGCGTCATCGGCCTCGCCCTCGCCTGGCGCCTTGCCGAGGCCGGTTGTCCGGTGGACCTGTTCGACGCCGGCGAGACCGGGCAAGGTGCGAGCCGCGCCGCCGCCGGCATGCTCGCCGCCTGCGCCGAGGCAGAGCCCGGCGAGGAGGGCCTGCTCGCCCTCAACCGCGCCAGCCAGACCCTGTGGCCTGCCTTCGCCGCGGAGCTGGAGCGCGCCTCCGGCGAGACGGTGGACCTGCGCACCGAGGGCACCATCACCATCGCCCTCACGGCGGACGACCTCGCCAAGCTGCGCCACCTTTACGCCTTTCAGCAGGGGCTGGGCCTCCCGGTCCAGTGGCTCACCGCCGCCGAGGTGCGCCGGCGCGAGCCCTATCTCGCGCCGCGCCTCGCCGGCGGCGTGCTCAGTCCCGAGGATCATCAGGTGGACAACCGCAAGGTTGCCTCCGCTCTGAAGATCGCCGCCCTCAAGGCCGGCGCGAGGCTCCATGAACGCACCCCGGTCAGCCGGGTGGAGACGGCCGGCGGTCGCGCCACGGGCGTGGTCACGGGCGAGACGCACCATGCCGCCGACGTGGTGGTGCTCGCCGTGGGCGCCTGGAGCCGGGGCGTGGACATCACCCCGGCGACGCCCCTGCCGGTGCGCCCCATCAAGGGGCAGATGCTGTCGCTGCGCATGGATCCGGCCGCGCCCATTCTCTCCCACGTCCTGTGGGCGCCGGGCTCCTATCTCGTGCCGCGGCGCGACGGGCGGCTGATCCTCGGCGCCACCACCGAGGAGAAGGGGTTCGACACGGATCTCACGGCCGGCGGCCAGCTCGCCTTGCTCACTCACGCGTGGCGAGCGCTGCCGACGCTGGAGGAACTGAGCATCGTTGAGCAGTGGGTCGGCTTCCGCCCCGGCAGCCGGGACGACGCCCCCATCCTCGGCCCAAGCCCGGAGGTGGACGGCCTCGTCTACGCCACCGGCCATCACCGCAACGGCATCCTCCTCCTGCCCGTGACGACGCAGGTGATCGCCGAGCACATCCTCAGGGGCACCATCGCGGATGTGGCCGTGCCCTTCGGCGCGGAGCGTTTCGGGCCGCCGCGCGCGGCGGCGGAGTGAGCGCCATGCTCGATTTGAAGGTGAACGGCGCCGCGGAGGCGCATCCCGTCGCCACCGTGGCGGACCTGCTCCTTGCCAAGGGCCTCGAGCCGGAGCGCAAGGGCATCGCCGTGGCGGTGAACGGCGCGGTGGTGCCCCGCCGCACCTGGACCGAGGCGCGCCTCTCCGCAGGCGATGCCGTGGAAATCATCGAGGCCAAGCAGGGCGGCTGAGCCCCTGGCCCGCACAATCAGGCACTCCTGAAGCAGGTGCCGGGAAGAAACACCATGAGCGCGTTCCAGAATCCCAACGCCGATCCCCTCGTCATCGCCGGCCGCACCTTCTCCTCGCGGCTGTTCCTGGGCACGGCGGGCTATCCCAACCAGAAGGTCTTCCTCGACGCGCTGGCCGCCTCGGGCAGCGAGATGGCGACCGCCTCCATCCGCCGCATCAGCCTCGCCGGCTATGAAGAAAGCCTGACCGACCTCCTCACCGGCCGCGTCCACATCCTGCCCAACACCGCTGGCTGTCAGACCGCCAAGGATGCCGTGCTCACCGCGGAACTCGCCCGCGAGGCCCTGGAGACGGACTGGGTGAAGCTGGAGGTCATCGGCGACCGCGAATTGCTCTATCCCAATGTGGAAGAGCTGCTGAAGGCAACCGAGGATCTCGTTTCGCGCGGTTTCGTCGTGCTGCCCTATTGCAATGATGATCCCGTCACCTGCCAGAAGCTGGCGGATCTCGGCGCGGCCACGGTGATGCCGCTGGGCTCCATGATCGGCACCGGCCTCGGCATCGCCAATCCGCACATGATCGAGCTGATCTGCTCGCGCTCGCCGGTGCCGGTGGTGCTGGATGCCGGCATCGGCACGGCGTCCGACGCGGCGCTCGCAATGGAACTGGGCTGCTCGGCGGTGCTGCTCAACACGGCCGTCTCCAAGGCGCTCGATCCCGTGCGCATGGCAACCGCCTTCCGCCACGCGGTTGAGGCTGGCCGCCTCGCACGCCTCGCCGGCCGCATCCCGCGCAAGCTGCACGCGGAAGCCTCCAGCCCCGAGTTCGGCCTCGTCGGGAGCTGACCCTGCCCCCTCTGCCGACCCCGCCGCTGCTCCTCATCACCGACCGCACTCTGGCGCGGGGCGATCTGGTGGACGTGGTGGCGGCAGCCTGCGCGGGCGGGTGCAGATGGGTGAGCCTGCGGGAGAAGGACCTGCCGGCCGCCGAACAGATCGCGCTCTTCGCCCGCCTGCGCGCCGTGACAGCGCCCTTCGGCGGGCGCCTCACGCTGCATGGCCCGCCTGAGCTGGCGCTGGCCGCCGGAGCGGATGGCGTACATCTCTCGGGCGGAGGAGACCCATCAGCAGCGCGGGCGCTGCTGGGGCCGCTGGCGTTGATCGGCCTTTCCACCCACACCCTTGCGGAGGCGGCCGCGGCCGATCCGGCGGCGCTCGACTACATCACCGCGAGCCCGGTCTTCCTCACCCAGTCGAAGCCTGGCCATGGGCCGGCGCTGGGGCTTGAAGGGCTTTCGGCGTTTACCCGCACGTGTGCGGTGCCGGTGATCGCGCTGGCCGGCATCGATGCAGAAACGGCACCCGCCTGCCTTGGCGCAGGGGCGAAAGGGATCGCGCTCATGGGCGGCGTCATGCGGGCAGAGGCCCCGCGAGCCGCAGTCGCGGCCATTGTCGCGGCAATCCGGAAGTAGATCTCACCGCAACGCCGCGCCTTGCTTCTCCTCCTGAGAACGAGCGGGAAGGACGCAACCGCCCTCCCTGCAGCGTCAGACGCGTCTCACTTGGCGATGAGCAGGAGCAGCTGCTGCCCGGCGGGAGAATCCAGCTCGGCCTCGGTCAGCTTGCCGTCCTTGTTGGCGTCGGCATCGTTGAAGCGCTTGCGCACGATGATGAGCCACTCGTCCAGTTCCAGAGTCTTGTCGCCGTCCTTGTTGACCGTGGCCCAGTCCTCGTCGGTCAGGCGACCCTTGGTCTCGGCGGCCTCGAGGGTCTTGTCCTTGTCGGGATTGATGACCTTGAACACCTTGGTCCCGAGGTCGATGGCCTCGACGATCTCGACGGTGCTGTCCTTGTCCTTATTGTACTTGGCCAGGAACTCCTTGCCGGTGAGGGCGAAGGCCGAACCCGTGGCGGCGAGCGAGACCGCGGCGATGACGCCGAGGGAAATCATCCTGCGCTTCATGGCAAACCTCCCGTTGACAACCAGACTTGGATACTTCCGCGCGGGTAACGGCACAAGAACGCGCGGCGGCGTCCGAATGGCGCACGGGTTGAAAAAAAGGGCCGGTGCAACGCACCGGCCCTTCGTTCTTTCAGGTGATCCGATCGCGCGTGGCGATCAGTCCTCCTTCTCGGCCTCGTCGGCGGTGGCGTCGGCGGCGCGCTGCTTCAGCGCGGCACCCAGGATGTCGCCGAGCGAAGCGCCCGAATCCTGCGAGCCGAACTGGGCCACGGCCTCACGCTCTTCCGCAATCTCCATCGCCTTGATGGAGACCTGCACCTTGCGCGCCTTGCGGTCGAACAGGGTGACGCGGGCGTCGAGCTTGTCGCCGACCGAGAAGCGCTCGGGGCGCTGGTCGTTGCGGTCACGAGCCAGCTCGGAGCGCTTGATGAAGGCGGAGAGGTCGGTGCCGGTGAGCTTCACCTCGATGCCGCCGTCCTTCACGTCCGTGACCTCGCAGGTCACGACAGCGCCCTTCTTCACCTCGCCCGCGTCGGCGAAGGGATCGCCGGCCAGCTGCTTGATGCCGAGGGAGATGCGCTCCTTCTCGACGTCCACGTCGAGCACCACGGCCTTCACCATGTCGCCCTTGCGGTATTCGTCGATCACCTGCTCGCCCGGACGGTTCCAGTCGAGGTCGGAGAGGTGCACCATGCCGTCCACATCGCCGTCGAGGCCGAGGAACAGGCCGAACTCGGTCTTGTTCTTGACCTCGCCTTCCACCACGGCGCCGGGCGCATACTTCTCGGCGAAGGCCTCCCAGGGATTCTGGAGGGTCTGCTTGAGGCCGAGGGAGATGCGGCGCTTGGCCGAATCCACTTCCAGCACCTGAACCTCGACCTCCTGGGAGGTGGAGACGATCTTGCCGGGGTGGACGTTCTTCTTGGTCCACGACATCTCGGAGACGTGGATGAGGCCCTCGATGCCGGGCTCCAGCTCCACGAACGCGCCGTAGTCGGTGATGTTGGTGACGCGACCCTTGAAGCGGGCCTCCACCGGATACTTGGCCTCGATGCCCTCCCAGGGATCGCCCAGAAGCTGCTTCATGCCGAGCGAGATGCGGTGGGTCTCGTGGTTGATCTTGATGATCTTGACCTTCACCGTCTGGCCGATGTTGAGCACCTCGGTCGGGTGGTTCACACGGCGCCAGGCGATGTCGGTGACGTGCAGCAGGCCGTCGATGCCGCCGAGATCAACGAACGCACCGTAATCGGTGATGTTCTTGACCACGCCGTCGATGGCCTGACCCTCTTCGAGATTCTGCACCAGCTCGTGGCGCTGCTCGGCGCGGGTCTCTTCCAGCACGGTGCGGCGGGAGACGACGATGTTGCCGCGGCGGCGATCCATCTTGAGGATCTGGAAGGGCTGCTGGTTGTGCATCAGCGGGCCGACGTCGCGGATCGGGCGGATGTCCACCTGGGAGCGCGGCAGGAAGGCCACGGCGCCGTCGAGATCGACGGTAAAGCCGCCCTTCACCTGGTTGAAGATCACGCCGAAGACCTTCTCGTTGGCCGTGAAGGCCTTCTCGAGCTTGACCCAGCTTTCCTCGCGGCGCGCCTTGTCGCGCGAGAGGACGGCTTCACCCATCGCGTTCTCGACGCGCTCGAGATAGACCTCGACCTCGTCGCCGACCTTGATCGGGCTTTCGCGGCCGGGGCCGGCGAACTCGCGCAGGGCCACGCGCCCTTCCGTCTTCAGGCCGATATCGATGATCGCCAGATCCTTCTCGATGGCGACCACGATGCCCTTGACCACCGAACCTTCACTGGTATCGGCACGGCCGAAGCTCTCATCGAGCAGGGCGGCAAAATCCTCACGGGTGGTTTCTACGGCGGACATTCACGCTCCAGACTTGCTGCGCCGGCATCTCGTGTTGCGAGGCCCGAACCGCTCGGATGTCCGCCATTCCATGGGAATGACGAACGGCCGCCGCAAAGCGGCGTGCCGGCGCGAAGGCCGGGCGGCACAGGCGATGAATTGGGTGTCGATGCGCGCTCACAGAAAGCCAGGGCGGGCTGCCTCCGACGATCAGGACCCGCGTATACCGCCAGTCCCTGCCCACCCGGGCGGCTCCCCGCTTGGGGAGCGCGGCCACGAACGCGGCTCACATAGTCCAAAAAGCCCGATGGCGCAAGGCCTGGCGCCAATGCGGAGCTGTCGGCGGGCGTCCCGGCGAGGCGCTCAGCGACCCGGCGCGAGGAAGGCGGGGCTCGGCTGGGGCCATTCCACGCTGCCGGACGCACCGGTCTGGACCGTCGGCGCAACCTCCTCCCGCACCACGAGAACCGGGATGCCGGAATGGGTGAGCACCTTGGTGGTCTCGCTGCCGAGCACCACCGCGGAGAGGCCGCTGCGGCCGTGCGAGGCCATCACGATGAGATCGCAGCCCTGGGCCTCGGCGGTGGCGATGATGCCGCGAAACGGCTGATCGTCTTCCACATGCACCCGCGTCGCCTCGATTCCGGCGGCGGCCGCCGTGTCGGCCGCGCGGGACAGAACAGCATCCGCCCGCCGTCCGGTCTGGCGGCGGTATTCCGCCTCGGTGTCGGCGATCTGATCGGCCTCGGTGGAAAAGATATGAAACCGCTCGCTGGCGGTGACGATCACGAGGCCGGCATGGAGCCCTGCGGCCAGCGCGACCGCGTGGGCGACCGCGAGGTCCGACAGGGCTGAACCGTCGGTGGCGACGAGAATTTTCTTGTACATGGCGTCCTCCCGCAGCGGGAGACGCGATCATAGCAGCGGCCAGCGGTGAAGCTTCTTGCGTCCCATCAATTCACCGGGAGCGCCCCGCGCCTCAATCGGCGATGATCTTGACCTTGTCGCCATACTTCAGCCGGGCATTGGCCTCGAGCCCGTTGAGGATGAGGAAGCGCTCCACCGGCCGGTCAGGCACCTGCATCTTGCCGGCGATCTTCTCCACATTGTCGCCGAGGCCCACCTGGACGATGCGCACGCGCAGCGGCTTCACCGTGTCCGCCTCGCCGGAGGAGACGCGGCGGAAGGTATCGGCGGCAGCGCGGAACTGCTTGTCCAGCTCCGGCGTCAGCTCGCGGGCGGCGAAGATGAGGCGGTAGACGTCCGAGCCGAAGCGTATGGCGAACATGCGGAACGACCACTGGTCGCCCCGCGCCACGGCAGTAGCCGCGCTGAAGCCGTTCACGGTGAGCGATTCGACCGTGTTGATCTCCACCCCGTCGATCCAGCCGGAAGAGAGATACTGCCCCAGGGACTGGTCGGCGGGAATGCGCACGGCATCGAGCCTCAACGCCTCGCGGCCGGTCTGGGTGGCGCCCAGCACCGCCTGGGAGGTGTTCTCCAGCGAGAATCCCTCCGGCGCGGTGAAGGTGAAGCCGAGCTTGGGATGCAGGAACTTGCGCCCGCGGACGAAGCCCTCCTTGGGGTCATCGCCATACACCATGCCATTGATGACGCTGAAATAAGCGCTGCGGTCACGCTCGCCGTCGGACGGCCCCGCCGCCGGCGCATACTGGCGGGCATTGGCGATGGCAATGGAGATGCGCTCTGGCGTCGCCGGGTGCGACGACAGGAAATCCATGTCCGGCGTGCTGGAGGACGACCCGGAGAAGGCCGTGCTCTTCATCTCCGAATAGCGGCCCATGTCGGCGAGGAAGCGCGAGGCGCCATAGGGATCGAAGCCTGCACGCGCGGCAATGCCGACGCCGATGGCATCGGCCTCGAGTTCCTGCCCGCGGTTGAACGAGGCCAGCGTGCGCCGGCTCTTCTGCATGGCGAGGGCGCCGAGGTCGGGGTCGTTCACCACGTCCGAGATGACGCGGCTCACCAGCACCGCCTGCTTCACCTGGTCCTCGCGGATGGTGGCGTGGCGGGCGATGACATGCGCCATCTCGTGGGCGAGCACGGAAGACAGCTCGGATGTGTCGTTGGCCAGCGCCAGCAGCCCTCGGGTCACGTAGAGCGAGCCGTCCGGAAGCGCGAAGGCGTTGATGGCCGGCGAGTTCAGCACGGTCACGCGATATTTGAGGTCCGGCCGCTCGGAGGCCGCAACGAGGCGCTCCACCACCTTCTGGATGAGCGCCTTCAATTCGGGATCATCGTAGGCGCCACCATAGCTCGCCACGAGCTTTTCATGCTCGCGCCGCTGACTGGGCGACATATCGGCATATTCAGACGGCGGGCTGGCAGAGGTGAGCGGCACGCTCACCTGATCGAGATCGATGCCCGTGCATCCGGTCAGCCAGAGGGGGAAGGCGACGGCGGCGCAGGCCAGAAGCGCGCGCCAAGCGCCCAGGCGTGCGCCGGGCCCGAAGCGCAGGACACGCGTGCGCACAGGCCGTTCGGCCCGAACCCGCCCCGCCGCACCCTGCCCTGTCAGCGCCTCACGCACCCAGCACCTCACGCATCCGTTCACCGCTCCCGGCGCCTCGACGGCAGCGCCTGCCCATCGGGCCTGGCCTGAGCCTCGCCCTCGATGCGCAGCACCTCGCCCCGTCGCCGCGGCGCCATCGCCGGCCCGCCCTCCTCGCGAACGACGCCCCTTACCTGGATAAGGGACCCGCGCAAGATGGCAGGATCGAGCCTATCGCCCAAGATTGTGGCGAAATCCTCCCTCGCCAGCATGACAGTGAAATCTTGCTTCCAGCTTGACCCGAAATTCAGGAACACCCGATCCCGCCCGCCAACCGCGAGGACCCGTCCTTCCGCAACGGTGTACAGGCCGAGCCGTTCCTCCATGGCGCGCTGATCGCCGGCCGGCGCAATGGCCGCGCCAAGGCTCCAGATGCCACGGCGGGCGAGGCGCGCCTCTGCTTCGGCCGCAAGGCGTTGCGCCGCACAGGCGGCATCGCCATCGGCCGTGGCGTAACCTGCGCCTGCCCTTGCCAGGGCGGTGGCAAGATCCTCCCGCCGGGTTGGTTCGGCCATCGGGCAGGCGAGCCCCGCGGCTCCGACAAGCCGGCCATGGCGGTCGAGCGCGGCGGAGGCCGGCGCCACCGTGCATCCCTCCAGTACCGAAGCGGCCGCATCCGCGGCGCGCGCCAGCATCGCCGTGTCGGGCCACAGCCGCGTCGGCAGCGCGATGCCTTCCGGGACGAGGCTTTTGCCATCCGCGAGGGTCAGCGTTCCCGTATCGCTCCAGCGGGCGCCCCGTCCCGCCACATCCTGCGCGCTGACTGAGCAGACAGCCTCCGCGGGAGCCGCCGGTGCGACACCCCTCGGGGCCGATCGGGCGACGGCAGGGGCGACGCTTGTGCAGGACAGACCAGCGCCAAGGACGATGGCGCCACTCAAGGCCATGACGCGCCACCGCGTCCGAAACGAACGCGTGCTGCGCCATGCTCCGGCGCGCAATGGTGGATGGCCCTGCGTCATCCGACGACGATAGCTGCAACCGGGCCACCGATTGAAGGCCGCGCCGATCAACTGTCCTTACCGCGCCTTTCGCCCTGCCCGGGCCGTCGCGTCCCGCCTCGGGCGGGGAAAGCCACCGTCCCGCCCCTTCCCTCCCGGCGTGCCGCGATTTAGAAGGGGGGCGTGTCCCGGTAGCTCAGCAGGATAGAGCAGCGGTTTCCTAAACCGCAGGTCAGGGGTTCGAATCCCTTCCGGGACACCATTTCCCCATCAATCGGCAGCTTACACAAGGGTTAGCCACATCGGCGGCCTACAGCCGCCTGAGGCTCACCTCGGCCACCTCGTGGCGGCCGGCCTTGCGCAGGATGAGGTCGGCGCGCTGGCGGGTGGGCAGGATGTTGTCCTGCAGGTTCACGAGGTTGATCCGGCGCCAGATCGACAGCGCGGTGGCCTGCGCTTCGTCGTCGGAGAGCTGCGAATAGCGGTGGAAGTAGGACAGGGGATCGGTGAAGGCGGTTTCGCGCAGGCGCATGAAGCGCTCCACGTACCAGCGCTCGATCACATCCTCGTCCCCGTCGATATAGACCGAGAAGTCGAAGAAGTCGGAGACGAAGGGGATCGCCTTGCCGTCCTTGGGCGGGCGCGTGGTCTGGAGCACATTCAGCCCCTCCACGATGAGGATGTCCGGCCGGTCGATCTCCACATACTGGTCCGGCATCACGTCATAGAAGAAGTGCGAATAGAGCGGCGCGCGCACCGGACGGCGGCCAGCCTTGATGTCGGTGAGGAAACGCAGCAACAGCGCAACGTCGTAGCTCTCGGGAAAGCCCTTCTTTTCCATGAGCCCCTCGCGCTCGAGGATGGCATTGGGCAGAAGAAACCCGTCGGTGGTCACGAGGTCCACCTTGGGCGTGTTGGGCCAGCGGGCGAGCAGCGCCTGCAGCACGCGCGCGGTGGTGGACTTGCCCACCGCCACCGAGCCGGCGACGCCGATGATGTAGGGCATCTTCTCCTCGCCGGCCGTCTCTCCCTCGCGATGGTCGAGGAAGTGGGTCATGGCGCGGTAGAGCTTCTGCGTCGCCGCCACATAGAGCGATAGCAAGCGCGAGAGGGGGAGGTAGATTTCCTCCACCTCCTTCATGGAGAGGCGGACGCCGAGGCCTTCCAGCCGCGCGATCTCGTCCGGCCGCAGCGTCATGGGGGTGTCGCGGCGCAGCTTCGCCCACTCCTCGCGGGAGAAGGAGCGATACGGGGAGAGGCCTGGATCGAGGGGCCGGTCCATGGTCGCGATGTCTCTGTCAGGCCTGAGGACGGGCGGCTTTTTCGGCGAGACCGGACTGGGCGGTCCTCCGCGCAAGCTCGGCGTGGATGTCGGCGAGGGCGATCCCGCGCGCCTTGAGCACCACCATGAGGTGATAGAGGAGATCGCTCGCCTCCCCCACCAGATCCTTGTCGCTGCCCGAAACGGCGGCGATCACCGTCTCCACCGCCTCCTCGCCCAGCTTCTGGGCGCATTTGCCGACGCCCTTGTCGAGCAGGGTGCGGGTGTAGGACGAGCCCGCGTCCGCAGAGGCCCGCGCCGCGACGATGGCTTCGAGGTCGGCGAGGGTGAAGCTGTCGCTCATCGGGTCGGCCCCACAGGAAGGGTCAGGAACGGAGGCACTGAAGCATTTTCAGCGACATGGGGTGCGGTTCGCATCAAGAAAATGCGAAAAACGGGTTAACCGGAAGCGCTGCTTTAGCAGTGCCCCCGGCGAAGCTCAGTCGAGCCGTACCGGAAGACCGGCCTCGGCCAGCCGGTCCTTGGCCTCGCGCACCGTGAAGGTGCCGAAGTGGAAGATGGAGGCCGCGAGCACCGCCGAGGCGCCGCCGTCGCGGATGCCCTCCACCAGGTGGTCGAGGATCCCGACGCCACCGGAGGCGATGACCGGCACGTGTACCGCATCCGCCACCGCACGGGTCAGCGCGCAGTCAAAGCCCTGCCCGGTGCCGTCGCGATCCATGGAGGTGAGCAGGATTTCCCCGGCGCCGAGGTCCACCACCTCGCGGGCATACTGGATGGCGTCGAGGCCAGTGGGGTTGCGCCCGCCGTGGGTGAAGATCTCCCAGCGGTTCACCTCGCCCGGCTGCGACACCTTCTTGGCGTCGATGGCGACGACGATGCACTGCTCGCCGAACTTCTCCGCCGCCTCGCCCACGAAGGCGCGGCGGTTCACGGCGGCGGTGTTGATGGAGACCTTGTCGGCCCCAGCGTGCAGCAGGGTGCGCACGTCGTCCACCGTACGCACGCCGCCGCCCACGGTGAGGGGCATGAAGCACTGCTCGGCGGTGCGGCGCACTACGTCGAGGATGGTGCCGCGATTCTCGTGGCTGGCGGTGATGTCGAGGAAGGTGAGTTCGTCGGCCCCGGCGGCGTCATAGGCGCGCGCGGCTTCCACCGGGTCCCCGGCGTCGCGCAGGTCCACGAACTGGACGCCCTTCACTACGCGGCCGTCCTTCACGTCGAGACAGGGGATGACGCGGACCTTCAGCATGGCGCACCTATCGTCCGGCCACCAGCGCGAGGGCCTCGCGCGGGTCCAGCCGGCCGTCATAGAGGGCCCGGCCGGTGATGGCGCCTTCGAGCTTCTTCGCGGCCGGGGCGAGCAATCCCTCGATGTCGGCCAGGGAGGCGAGGCCGCCGGAGGCGATCACCGGCAGCGAGATGGCCTCGGCCAGCGCGATGGTGGCTTCGAGGTTGAGGCCCTTCAGCAGGCCGTCGCGGGCAATGTCCGTGTAGATGATGGCGGCGACGCCCGCATCCTCGAAGCGCCGGGCGATGTCCACGGCGGCAAGCTCGGACGTCTCCGCCCAGCCTTCCACGGCGACGTACCCGTCGCGGGCGTCGAGGCCCACCACGATGCGGCCGGGATGGGCTTTCGCCGCGGCCTTCACGAAGTCGGGGTCGCGCACTGCGGCGGTCCCAAGGATGACGCGGGTGACGCCCTTCTCCAGCCAGCCTTCCACGGTCCGCATGTCGCGAATGCCGCCGCCGAGCTGCACAGGGATGGAGACCGTCTCCAGGATGCGGTCCACGGCGGCCGCGTTCACCGGCTTGCCGGCGAAGGCGCCATCGAGGTCAACGAGGTGGAGATAGCGGAAGCCGAGGGTCTCGAATTCCTCCGCCTGGGCGGCGGGGTCGCGATTGAACACGGTGGCTCGCGCCATGTCGCCCTGTTCGAGGCGCACGGCGAGGCCGTCCTTGAGGTCGATGGCCGGAAAGAGGATCACGGATGCCACTTCAGGAAATTGGCGAGGAGCGCGAGGCCGAGGGTCTGGCTCTTCTCGGGATGGAACTGAGTGCCGGCCACATTATCCCGCGCCACCGCGGCGGTGATGGTGCCGCCGTAGTCGGTGGTGGCGAGAAGGTCGATGCCGTCCGCCGGCTTGAGGTGGTAGGAGTGGACGAAATAGGCATGAAGGCCGGATGCGCCGGTGGGAATTCCGGCGAGCAGCGGGTGCTCGCGCGCTACTTCCAGCGTGTTCCAGCCCATGTGCGGAATCTTGAGGGTCGGATCGTTGGGGGTGATGCGATCCACCTCGCCACGGATCCAGCCGAGGCCCTCGGTCACGCCGTGCTCCAGCCCGCGCTCGGCGAGGAGTTGCAGGCCGACGCAGATGCCGAGGAAGGGGCGCCCCCTGCCCTTCACCGCCTCGGTCATCGCCTCCACCATCCCGGGAACGGCATCGAGTCCGGCGCGGCAGTCGGCGAAGGCACCGACGCCCGGCAGCACCACGCGGTCGGCGGTGCGCACTACATCCGGATCGCTGGTGACGATGACGCTCTGGCCGGCCTCATGCGCAAGGCTCTGCGCCGCGCGCTCCATGGCCTTGGCGGCGGAATGCAGGTTGCCGGAATTGTAGTCGATGATGGCGACGGTCACGCCTCAGGCTCCCGGAAAGGCGCCGATGACGCCGGATGAACCGCCCGGAGCCGGGAAGGACGGGCGGATGGCAGGAAGGGCGGAGGCGGCACGCGCCGCCGGGAACAGCCCGTCCCATTCCGCGAAGAAGCGATGTTCCGCCTCATCCCGGTCGGCGGCGACCACAACGGCGGCCTCTTCATAACCGAGCCGCTCCAGCTTGCGCTGCCGCAGGCGCGGCAATTCCAGCGCCAGCAGCACATGGAAGCCAATCATGACCGCATCGCCGACCCCGTCGGCGAGGCCGCCCCAGATTTCCGCGAGGCTGACGAGGACAGCCACCGCCACATAGGCCGCGAACACCAGCCACAGGCGGAAACGCAGCAGCACGATGGGGGCGAAGAACAGCGTCAGCCAGGAGAATTTCTCGCGCACGAACACGGTGCGCCCTGCCGCCTGCTCGGCGGTGTCGCCGGCGACGGTGCGGGTCAGAACGGTCCAGCTGGCCATGGCTGCCTCACGTCTTCCGCGTCACGTGCCCAGGGCGCCCTTGGTGGAGGGGATTTCCCCCGCCGCCGCCGGGTCCACCGCCACCGCAGCGCGCAGCACCCGGGCGAGGCCCTTGAAGCAGCTTTCCGCGATGTGGTGGGCATTCACCCCATACAGCGTCTCCACATGCAGGGTGACGCCGGCATTGGAGGCGAAGGCCTGGAAGAATTCCCGCACCAGCTCGGTGTCGAACTCCCCGATCTTCGGCACCGCGAACTCGGTGCGGAAGACGAGGAACGGCCGGCCGGAAACGTCGATGGCGACGCGAGTGAGCGTCTCGTCCATGGGCAGGAGCACGTCGGCATAGCGCGTGATGCCGCGCATGTCGCCGAGCGCCTTCCTGACCGCCTGGCCGAGGACGATGCCCACATCCTCGGTGGTGTGGTGGAAATCGATGTGGAGGTCGCCCACCGCCTTGATATCGAGGTCGAAACGGGCGTGACGGCCGAGCAGGTCCAGCATGTGGTCGAGGAAGCCGACACCGGTGGCCACAGACGTCCGGCCCGTTCCGTCGAGGTCGACGGCGAGCGTGACGCTGGTCTCCTTGGTCTCGCGGACGATTTCGGCCTTGCGCATGGAACTCCTCCAAGGCTGCGGCTTCTATCAGCAACATCGCTGCAACGCCATATGGCGATGAGATGACGCCGCGTGCGCGCAGGCCGCCTCGCCTCGGATCGGCTTCTATGGCATAGCGGCACCGTCAACTCGACGGGGATCGCCGATGCCGACGACGCACAACGACGGGCTGGAGCTTGCCTATCAGGTCAGCGGCGAGGGCCCGCCGCTCCTCATTATTTCGGGCCTTTCGGCCGAACGCTCCTTCTGGGCCCTGTCGCGCCCGCTGCTGACGGGCTTCACCCTCATCGAGTTCGACAACCGCGACATCGGCAAGAGTCAGCGCGCCAAAGCGCCCTACACCGCCGCCGACATGGCCCGCGACGCCCTCGCCGTGCTGGATGCCTCGGGATTTCAAAAGGCGCACGTCATCGGCCATTCCATGGGCGGCATGATCGCCCAGGAACTCGCCATCGCCGCGCCGCAGCGGGTGAACCGGCTGGTGCTGTCCAACACCATCGCCCGCAACGATCTCTACACCACCGAGATCATGCGGCTTTTCAAGGAGCTGCGGCTCCAGCTCGACAACGAGCTGACGTTCGGCGCAGCGCTGACCTCGTTCGTGCTCGGCATGCGCACGCTCAACAAGATCCCGCTGTTTGCAGCGGTCCAGCAGTCGCTGGACGCGGGTCTTTATCAGGAGAAGGACGCCTTCATCCGCCAGGTGGAGGTCTGCGTCGCCTTCGACAGCCTCACCCGCCTCGGCCGCATCACGGCCCCGACCCTCGCCATCTATTGCGACGACGACCGCGTGTTCGCCCCCGCCATGGCCCGCGAGCTGGCGAACGGCATCCCCGGCGCCAAGCTCGATGAGATCATCGACAGCGGCCACTGCCCCATGGTGGAGGCGCCGGAGAACTTCTGCACCACCGTGCGCGCCTTCCTGAACGGAAGCTGAGCGGGAGGCGAGTTGCGCCGGCCGCGGAAGCGCATAAGTAAGCCCTAAGCGGAGCTTTTTATGCAGCATTCCCCTGATACCATTTACGGCACCACCATCGTCACCGTGCGCAAGGGCAACCGGGTCGCCATCGCCGGCGACGGGCAGGTCACGCTCGGCCAGACCGTGCTGAAGGCCAATGCGCGCAAGGTGCGCCGGCTGGGCCGGGGCGACGTGATCGGCGGCTTCGCCGGCGCCACCGCGGACGCCTTCACGCTGTTCGAGCGGCTGGAAGCGAAGCTGGAGCAGTATCCCGGCCAGTTGCAGCGCGCCGCCGTGGAACTCGCCAAGGACTGGCGGACCGACCGCTATCTGCGCCGGCTGGAGGCCATGATGATCGTGGCCGATGCCTCGGTGTCCCTCGTCCTCACCGGCACCGGCGACGTACTGGAGCCGGATGCGGGCGTAGCGGGCATCGGCTCGGGCGGCATGTATGCCCTGGCCGCCGCCCGCGCCCTCCTCGACCGCGAGGAGGACCCGGAGGCCATCGTGCGGCGATCGCTGGAGATCGCGGCGGACATCTGCGTCTACACCAATCGGAACATCGTCGTGGAAACCATCGGGTCCTGAGCGCCCCCGGCCCCGCCATCGCCAGAAGGACACATGATTCCATGAGCGACTTTTCCCCCCGCGAGATCGTCTCCGAACTGGACCGCCACATCGTCGGCCAGGCCAAGGCCAAGCGCGCGGTCGCCATCGCCCTGCGCAACCGCTGGCGCCGCCAGCAGCTGGACGAAAAGCTGCGCGAGGAGGTTCTGCCCAAGAACATCCTGATGATCGGACCCACCGGGGTCGGCAAGACCGAGATTTCTCGCCGCCTCGCCCGCCTCGCCGGTGCGCCGTTCCTCAAGGTCGAGGCGACCAAGTTCACCGAGGTGGGCTATGTGGGCCGCGACGTGGAGCAGATCGTGCGCGATCTCGTGGAGGTCGGCATCGGCCTGACCCGCGAAGCCAAGCGCAAGGACGTACAGGCGAAGGCCCACCTCAATGCGGAGAGCCGCGTGCTCGACGCCCTTGTGGGCGCCAACGCCTCTCAGGCCACTCGCGACGCCTTCCGCAAGAAGCTCCGGGCCGGCGAACTCGACGACAAGGAAGTCGAGATCGAGGTGCAGCAGGGCCAGCAGGGCATGCCCATGTTCGAGATCCCCGGCATACCCGGCGCGCAGATGGGCGCCATCTCGCTGGGCGACATGCTGGGCAAGGCTTTCGGTGGCCGCTCCAAGCCGCGCCGCGTGACGGTGAAGGAGGCCCATCCCCTGCTTCTCACCGAAGAGGCGGACAAGCTGATCGACCAGGACGCCATCACCCAGGAGGCGATCCATGCCGTCGAGAACAACGGCATCGTCTTCCTCGACGAGATCGACAAGATCGCCGGGCGCGAGGGCCGCTCGGGCGCGGACGTCTCCCGCGAGGGCGTGCAGCGCGACCTGCTGCCGCTCATCGAGGGCACGACCGTGTCCACCAAGCACGGGTCGGTGAAGACCGACCACATCCTGTTCATCGCCTCCGGCGCGTTCCACGTCTCGAAGCCGTCAGACCTGCTGCCGGAGCTTCAGGGCCGCCTGCCCATCCGGGTGGAGCTGGAGGCGCTGACCCGGGCCGATTTCGTGCGCATCCTCACCGAGACCGAGGCGAGCCTCGTCAAGCAGTCGGTGGCCCTCATGGGCACGGAAGGCGTGACGCTGGACGTGACCGCGGACGCCGTGGAGGCCATCGCCGATGCCGCCGTGGAGGTGAACTCCAATGTGGAGAACATCGGCGCCCGACGTCTCCAGACGGTCATCGAGCGGGTGCTCGACGACCTCTCCTTCTCCGCCCCGGACCGTTCCGGCGAGACGGTGGTGGTGGATGCGGAGTATGTGCGCTCGCGCGTCTCGGATCTCGCGAAGAACGCGGACCTCAGCCGCTTCATCCTCTGAGACGGCTCACGACAGGCGCGTGCGATCGCCCCAGGCGAGCTTCTTGCGATAGAGGGTCGAGGGGCTGAGGTCGAGGGCGGCGGCGGCGAGCGAGATGTTGCCGTCGAAGGCGGCGATGGCGGCCTCGATGGCCCGCCGCTCCACCACCGACAGCGGCTCCACCCGTCCCTGCCAGGAGAAGTTGTCCGACCAGCCCTGGATCAGCACCTCGGGGGAGCGGCCGGCGGCCGGTGCCTCGGGCGCGTCGGGCTGGGCCAGCAGACCGGGCGGAATGGTGCCGCCCTCGCTGAGGATCACAACCCGGCGCATCAGGTTCTGCAGCTCGCGCACATTGCCGGGGTAGCGGTGTGCGCGGAGCGCCTCCACCACCTCGGCCGTGAAGCGCGGCATCGGCCGTCCTTCCTCACCGGCGAAGCGGGCGAGGAAGGTTTCCGCCAGTAGCAGCACGTCGTCGCCCCTCGCGCGGAGCGGCGGCAGCGCCAGCGGCAGCACGGCCAGCCGATAGTAGAGGTCTTCCCGGAGACGGCCGGCGCGCACCTCCTCCAGTGGGTCGCGGCTTGTGGCGCAGACGAGGCGGACGTCCGCCTCCCGTTCTGCCACCTCGCCCACGGGGCTGAAGCGGCCGGTCTCCATGAAGTGCATCAGCCGGGCCTGACAGGCCGGCTCCATCTGGGTGATTTCGTCGAGATGCAGCGTGCCGCTCTGGGCCCGGTCCATGGCGCCCGCATCCTCGCGGCCGAACAGGGCGATTTCCATGAGTTCGGGGGGAATGACGGCGCAGTTAAGGGCAACGAAGGGCGCATCGCGCCGCGACGACGCGGCGTGGACAGCCGCCGCCACCAGATCCTTGCCGGTGCCGCTCTCGCCGGTCACGAACACCGCCGCGCGGGAGGCGGCAAGGCGCTCGATCTGGGCATAGACGGCGAGCATGGGCGCTGAGCGCCCGTAGAGACCGCAGAAATCGCCGCCCCGCGGCAGGGGACGGGCCGCCCGGCGCCGACGTTCTGGGCGGCGCGCCGGGGTCGCGGCCAGCAAGCGGTCCATCACCTCCTCGACCACGAACGGCTTCTGCACCACGTCGTCGGCCCCGGCCCGCATCGCGGCGACCGCATCGGCCACCGAGCCTTCGGCCAGCGCCACGACGAGGGTGCCAGCAAAGCCGCTGGCCCTTACGCGCCGGACCGCCTCGTCCGGATCGAGCGTGCCGACCAGCGCAGACGTGCAGCGCGGCAGCAGCGCCAGAGCCGTGGTGATATCGGCTGCCTCGACCATATCGAGGGAATCACGGCGCGCGAGCGCGGCCCGAACCGTGGCGCGCACCGCTGGATCGGGATCGCATATCAGCAGGCGGGCCGGCCCGCCGGAGCGGCGGGCGAGGGAAAATTGAGACATGGAATGCGGATCGCGTAATACGAACATCCCTGGCAGTAAACGCCGGACAGGGTAAAGGAAGCTTTGCCGACCGCACAACCCATTTGCGTGGCGTCGCTTCTGCCGATCCTATCAGGCCGGCCTGCCGTTTCACCCCCGCGGGGGCTTGCCCCCGCCGGCCTCGGCGGACAGGCCTGCGCTTTCCAGCGCCGCGAGCGCACGCGCGGCGTGATCCTTCGACGGCAGCAGGCGCGTCACCAGCCGGCGCACGCCATCCGCACCGTCGGAGGCCTGATGAACCATCAGGTTGACCACATCCCGCTCCTCGCTGTGGCGGCCGAGGGCGTGGAGGCTGAGCGCGAGCGCGATGCGGTTCTCCACCGTCGGATGGAGCGTCAGCTGGGGCAGCAGCGCCTGCGCCGCGATCAGGTCACCACGCAGGAAGGCGGCGAGCGCCAGATAGGAATCGCGGAACGGCGTGGCCACGGCGCCCTCGCGGCGGGCGTTGGCCAGCAGCGTCTCGCCCTCGGCGATCCGTCCGGCGCCGATGAACACCACGCCCACCGTGGCCGCCACATCGAAATCCAGCGGATTGAGGCGCAGGGCGCGCTCGGCGGTCGCCACCGCCTCGTCCGGCTCACCGGCAAAAAGCTGCACCAGGGCAAGCGCGCGGGCCGCATACGCGCTGGCCGGGGCCAGCTCGACGGCGCGCTCGGCCTCGTCGAGCATCACCTCAAGCTCGGCCTCGGAGGGGGCCGGGGTATCGTCGTGCAGAGTGCGCTGGAGCTGGGTCTCGGCCCGCACCGCATGGCCAAGCGCGAAGGCGGGATCGCGGCGGGTCAGTTCGGCGAGGCACTCGTCCACATTGATGCCGCGCGTCTCCTGCCGGGTCTCGGCCTTCATTTCCGGCCGCGTCTCCTGGCTGTCGCTGCGGCGCTGCGCGGCGGCGGCCGCCACGCAGCCATAGCCGGAGGCCGGTGCGCGGGCGAGGGCCTGGGAGCGGGCGCGCACCTGCACGACGCCGTAGCCTTCCATCACCGCGACGGCGACGTCGTGGATCACTCGCTGCTCGCTCTCCGCGAGCCTGCCGGCGCCCGCCAGCCCGTCCATCATGGTGGACCAGACGATGGAACCGTCGCAGCGATCCGTGAGACGCACGGCGAGCGAGAAGGTGCCATCCGGCCGCCCTTCGGCGAGGCCGGCGAGGGAGAAGACGGAACGCGGCACCTTGGCCGAGCAGGCTTCGGCGACGGCCCCCTCGTGAATGTCGGCCCCGGCCGCGCGCACCTGGGTGAAATCGAAGCGGGCGAAGGCATCACGCATCCGCTCCTCGATGGCGCGCAGCTCGGTGACGGGCGGCGCGCCGTCACCCGACGCCTCGAAGGTGCGGACCTCTACCAGTGGCAGCCGGATCCGGTCCGCTGTCGCAGAAGCCGATGCCGCATCATGCGGCGCCTTGATCTCGGAATTCCACAAGGCAAGGCCGATGCCCACGCTCACGACCACCGCGAGCCCGGCCGCCATGGCGGGGAGCAGCCGGCGGGGGCGGACGATCTCGGCCGACAGCTCGGCGGCTTCCGGAAGCGTGCCGGCCGCATCCACGTCAGCCGGTGCCGCGTCCTCCGGCCCCCGGCTCCGGAACTGGGGAACGTACCCCCCCTTCGGGACGTCGATGATGACCGGATCGTCGGCGCCGATGGTCGCGTAATATCGTTCCAGCGCGCGCCGCAGCCGGGTGGCTTCCACCCGCACGATGGGATCGGTCTGGGGATCGAAGGACGGCGGCCGCCCGAGGGCCTCCACCGCGATGGTGTAGCCTTTCAGCGCGTCCGCGCGCCCGTCCAGCGTCGATTCGACCACGAATCTCAGGAATGCGGCCAAGCGGGGCGAGGAGGCGAAATCGGCCGAGGCGAGGATGCGGTCGAGGGCGGAGCGCACGCCGGCCGCGGCGTCGACCGCATCGGTCACGCCTTCGGCAACGGCTTCCACCGCGCTCTCTTCGCCCGCATCTGCCGCGCTGCTCACCACGATACCGTCCTAACCTACGGTCACGACCTTTGTCGATCAGAACCCATGCACAAGCAAGAGGGCGGGATCATGGTGGCGCCGCTCCCAGCGGCAAGCGTCCATCCGCCGGTTCCCACCGGCAGTTCGGGCTGATAGCCTTGCCGCGACGCGACCGCACCCAAGGCCGCCGGCCGGCAGGTGCCGGAGGCGTGCGACCCGCACCGTGCGCGCTGGCGCGTTGCAATTTGGCGCCGAAAGACAAGGCGCGCGGGAGAGGACCATCATGGCTCTGGACGATCTGGTGACGGACGGCGTGCGCGCGGACAGCGTTCCGAACGACCTCGAAGCCTTCTGGATGCCGTTTACCTCCAACCGGTCGTTCAAGAAGCGGCCGCGTCTCGTGTCCCGCGCCAAGGACATGCACTATTACACGCCCGAGGGCCGCCCGATCCTCGATGGCTGCGCCGGCCTGTGGTGCGTAAACCCCGGCCACAACCGCGAGCCCATCGTCGAGGCGATCCGCGCCGGCGCCGCCGAGATGGATTTCGGCCCCACCTTCCAGTACGGCCACCCGAGCGCGTTCCGCCTCGCCACCAAGATCGCCGACCTCGCGCCCGGCGACCTCGACCATGTGTTCTTCTGCAACTCGGGCTCCGAGGCGGTAGACACGGCGCTGAAGATCGCCCTCGCCTATCAGCAGACCATCGGCCAGGGCACCCGCACCCGCCTCATCGGCCGCGAGCGGGGCTATCACGGCGTCGGGTTCGGCGGGATTTCGGTGGGCGGCATGGTGGCGAACCGCCGCACCTTCGGCACCATGCTTGCCGGTGTCGACCACCTGCGCACGACGTATGACCGGGAGAATCAGGCCTTCTCCAAGGGCGAGCCGGAGTATGGCGCACATTTCGCCGACGAGCTGGAGCGCATCGTTGGGTTGCATGATGCCTCCACCATCGCCGCCGTCATCGTCGAGCCCATGGGCGGCTCCACCGGTGTCCTGCCGCCGCCGAAGGGCTATCTCAAGCGCCTGCGCGAGATCTGCGACAAGTACGGCATCCTGCTCATCTTCGACGAGGTCATCACCGGCTACGGCCGCGTCGGCTATGCCTTCGCCGCCGAGCGCTACGGCGTGATCCCGGACATGATCTGCTTCGCCAAGGGCATCACGGCGGGCGCCGTGCCCATGGGCGGCGTCATTGCCCGCAAGCCGATCCACGACGCCTTCATGAAGGGGCCGGAGCACGTGGTGGAGCTGTTCCACGGTTACACCTACTCCGCACATCCGCTGGCCTGCGCCGCCGGCCTTGCAACGCTCGACCTCTACGCGAAGGAAAGCACCTTCACCCACGCGCTGGCGCTGGAGCCGTTCTTCGCCGATGCGGTGATGTCGCTGAAGGACAAGCCCGGCGTGCTCGACATCCGCACCGTGGGCATCACCGGCGCGGTGGATCTCGCCCCGCGCGCCGGCTCGCCCGGCCTGCGCGGCTACGAGGCGCTGGAGAAGGCCTTCCACGAGGAAGGCTTCATGATGCGCATCGCCGGCGACACGCTCGTCATCACCCCGCCCCTGATCATCACCAAGGAGCAGGTCGGCGAACTGGTGGAGAAGCTGGGACGGGTGATCGAGAAGACAGCCTGACGGCATTATCCCGGCGTCCGTCTCCTGTTGGAGCCGGACGCCGGCCACCCCTAGACGCAGCCTGGCCGCCGGTCTGCAGCGTGTGCAGCCGACGGCCAGTTGCGTACGGGCCGCGAAGCAGGGGCGTCAGGCTCGCGAGCCGCACGTTCGCGGTCCCCGTGTCAGAAGCATTGCGTTTTGAAGTTGAGGCTCAGGCCTCGTTCCGCAGGCGCGGCCGGCTCCGGCCGAAGCGGGAGCCGGCGTAGGACTAGAGCCGCCCCGTGAGCGCCAGCACGATCACAATGATCAGCAGCACGCCCACGATGCCGCCGGGTCCATACCCCCACCCGGAGCTGTAGCCCCACGTCGGCAGCGCGCCGACGAGCAGCAGCACGAGGATGATGATGAGGATCGTGGACATCAGCGGCCTCCCATTCGGTTAGACGGAGCCACGCTCCGCCTTGCGCATCTGGTAACGCGCACGAGGCCTTGCAGTTCCTTGTCTTGTGGAGGATCGCCCCAAGCGCGGCGGGCGACCCTGCCAACGCCTAGAGCGGCGCCGTGGCTCCGGCGAGCCAGTCCACGCTGCCCTCGTCCACCAACGGCGCGAGGGTCGCGCGCACTTCGGCATGGTAGGCATTCACCTGCGCTCGCTCGGTGTCGGTGAGGAGGCCGAGGTCGATGAGCCGCCGGTCGTAGGGCACGAGGGTGAGGGTCGAAAAACCGAAGCACGGCCGCTCCCCCGCTTCCACCGGGCGGTCCTCCACCAGGATCAGGTTCTCGATGCGGATGCCGTAGGCACCCGTGCGGTAGAAGCCCGGTTCGTTGGAGAGGATCATCCCCGCGGCCAGCGGCAGGTGGCCAAGCTGCGAAATGCGCGCCGGCCCTTCATGTACCGAGAGCCCCGCGCCGACCCCATGCCCGGTGCCGTGATCGAAATCGAGCCCGTTCTCCCACAGGAACTGCCGCGCCAAAGGATCGAGCTGGGCTCCGGTGATCCCCTTGGGAAACACTGCGCGGGTGAGGGCCAGATGGCCCTTCAGCACCAGCGTATAATGGCGGCGCATGTCCGCTGTCGGCGTGCCCACGGCGAGGGTGCGGGTGATGTCCGTGGTGCCGTCCGGATATTGCGCACCGGAGTCGAGGAGGAACAGCTCGCCCGGATGGATCGCCCGGTTGGTCTTGCGGGTGACGCGATAATGCACGATGGCGCCGTTCTCCCCAGCGCCCGCAATGGTCGGGAAGGAGATGTCGGTGAGGCAGCCCGTGGCGCGGCGGAACGTCTCCAGCGCCTCCACCGCGTCGATCTCGGTGAGCTTGCCGGTGGGGGCCTCGCGGTCGAACCACGCGAGGAAGCGCACCAGCGCCGCGCCGTCGCGCACATGGGCCGCGCGCATACCCGCGATCTCGGCCGGGTTCTTCGAGGCCTTGATGAGGGAGATGGGGTCGGCACCCTTGTCGGCGATGCCACCCGCCGTCTCGATGAGGGTGGCGAGGCGCACCGGCGCGGTGGCCTGATCGACGCGGATGCGCCCACCCTTCCCGGCGTCCTTGCCCTCCCCCTTGGCGAAGGCTGCGAGCACGCGGTCGAGGTCGCCGACGCCACGCAGGCGCGCATGCCCCGCGAGGGCGGCGCGCACCTCATGGGAGAGCTTCAACGCATCGAGGAACAGGTCCGGGAGCCCCTCGCGGGGCACGATGCACCAGGCGAGCGGCAGCGGCGTGTGCGCGACGTCTCCGCCACGCATGTTGAACAGCCAGGCCGCCCCATGCGGATCGGAGACAAGCACGCCGTCGAGCTTCTCCTCGGCGAGCTTTTCCTGGACCCGCCGGAGCTTGGTGGCGGTGTCCTCGCCCGCAACGGAAAGGTCGAGCAGGCGCACCGGCTCACGCGGCGGAGCGGGCCGGTCGTGCCAGATGGGATCGAAGGGATCGGCCTCCAGCGGGGCGAGGATGCCGCCCGCCGCCGCCACCGCCTTCACCAGCCGCTCGCGGCCGTCGATGGTGGTCCGCCAGGGGTCGAAACCGAGCCGGGCGCCGCGCGGCAGATGGCCCTCGATCCACTTGTCCGGCCGCGTCTGCGACAGCGGAACCACGGTGAAGGCCGCATCATCCACCTGCGCCGGGGCCTGTAGCGTGTAGCGCCCGTCGACGAACAATGCGGCCTCAGTCGGCAGCACCACGCAGGTGCCAGCCGAGCCGGTGAAGCCGGTCAGGTAGGCAAGGCGCTCTTCGCACGCCGGCACATATTCGTTCTGGTGCGCATCCGCGCGCGGGATTACGTAGCCGTCGAAACCGAGGCGCGCCAGCTCCGCCCTGAGCGCCGCCAGCCGCGCCGGCCCCTCGGCGCCATCGGCGAGATCGTCGAAGGTCTGGAAATGCGCCTTGAAGGGAGCATGGCCATGGGATGCGGGATGAACAGCGGAATGGGCAGAAGACGGGGACGTCATGGGCGGGGCGCCGGGCAATCGTTGAAATCCCGCCGACCATAGGAGCCCCGCCGGACGACGGCAACGCAGTGGGTATTTCGCCAAACGCCCTTGAAGGCGCCCCCCGCCTCCGATTATGGTCTGCGCCTGCGCGGGCGTAGTTCAGTGGTAGAACGACAGCTTCCCAAGCTGTATGTCGTGGGTTCGATTCCCATCGCCCGCTCCAGTTTCGCGAGCTGTGACAAGAGCTTGTCGGCTTGCAGTCGAACAAGGCTCAGCCCGTCGCGTTCCCCTTTGCCTTGACCGCTTGTTCCGCCGAGCCGCCTCTCTTCGCGGTCCAATCGGGCTATCCCAGATCGCCCCAAAAGCCTCGCGCCGCGTCCTGGAGCTTCACAGGCGATCCGCCCGCGAGCGGGGGTATGGCGGCGGCTTCGTGCCGCGCTTGTGCGCCGGCAGCAGCGGCGCGGATCCTGCTGGGCGCCCACATTGACGGGAGCCCTCGCCGGAGCCCGCCATGCTCTTCGGCGCGGCTGGAAGAGCGGAGAGACCGCTTTCGGTGCAGCAAGCAAGATTAATGAGAATGACCGCACATGGTGCGGAAGACGTCTCACGTCCGAACGTGAAACGATGAAGTCCACCCAAATCCGGGATTTGATGGTGGGCGCACTAGGGCTCGAACCTAGGACCCGCTGATTAAGAGTCAGCTGCTCTACCAACTGAGCTATGCGCCCGTCCGGGGTGGCCCCCGAAGGAGGCGTTCGTGTAGCAAATGAGTTTCGGGCTGGCAAGGGCCTCGGGCGGCGCGGCGGCGAAGATTTCCACAGGTCTTCCCGCCGCCGCGTCGCCGCTTGGGGATTTACTCCTTGAAGGCCTCCTCGCGGCCCTTCTGCACGGAGGGCAGCAGCACCACCACCAGCGCGGCCAGAGCGAGCAGCAGCAGCACGGCGGAGATGGGGCGGGTGACGAACACGGTGGGATCGCCGCGCGAGATCAGCATGGCCCGGCGCAGGTATTCCTCCAGCATGGGGCCGATGACAAAGCCCAGCAGCAGCGGCGCGGGCTCGCAATCGAGCTTCACCAGCGCGTAGCCGAGCAGGCCGAACAACGCCATGGTGTACACGTCGAACGTGTTGTTGTTCACACTGTACACGCCGATGCAGCAGAACGCGATGATGGCCGGGAACATCACGTGATAGGGCACGGTGAGCAGGCGCACCCACATGCCGATGAGCGGCAGGTTCAGCAGCACCAGCATGAAGTTGCCCACCCACATGGAGGCGATGACGCCCCAGAACAGGTCCGGCTTCTCGGTCACCACGTTGGGGCCCGGCGTGATGCCCTGGATGATGAGGGCGCCGATCATCAGCGCCATCACCGGGTTGGAGGGAATGCCCAGCGTGAGCATGGGGATGAAGGAGGTCTGCGCGCCGGCGTTGTTGGCGCTCTCCGGCCCCGCCACGCCCTCGATGGCGCCGCGGCCGAACTCGCGCGGGTTCTTCGAGATCTTCTTCTCGATGGAATACGAGGCGAAGGAGGAGAGCATCGCCCCGCCACCCGGCAGGATGCCGAGAAAGGAGCCGATCACCGTGCCACGCAGGACGGGCGCGATGATCCGCTTGAACTCCTCCTTGGTGAGCATCAGGCTCTTCACCTTGGCCGCGACAAGCGAGCGCTGGTGCTCGTCCTCGAGGTTGCGGATGATCTCGCTGATGCCGAACATGCCCATGGCCAGCGCGACGAAGTCGAAGCCGTCGGAGAGTTCCTGCAGATCGAAGGTGAAGCGCGGCGTGCCGGTGTAGATGTCCTGCCCGGAGAGGCCGAGGATCAGCCCCAGCACGATCATGGCGATGGCCTTCACCACCGAGCCCGACGCCAGCGTGACCGAGGCGATGAGGCCGAGCACCATCAGGGAGAAATATTCGGGCGGCCCGAACTGCAGCGCGAGGTTGGCGAGCGGCGGCGCGAACAGCGCAAGCAGGAAGGTCGCCACCGAGCCGGCGAAGAAGGAGCCCAGCGCCGCCGTGGCGAGCGCCGCACCGGCCCGGCCCTTGCGGGCCATCTGGTGGCCGTCGATGGCGGTGACCACCGACGAGGATTCGCCCGGCAGGTTGATGAGGATGGCCGTGGTGGAGCCGCCGTACTGCGCGCCGTAATAGATGCCGGCGAGCATGATGAGCGCGGACACCGGCGGCAGGCCGAAGGTGAGCGGCAGCAGCATGGCGATGGTCGCCACCGGGCCGAGGCCCGGCAGCACGCCGATCAGCGTGCCGAGCAGCGCGCCAACGAAGCAATAGAAGACATTCTGCAGCGACAGGGCGACCGAGAAGCCAAGGGCGAGGTTGTCGAGAAGGTCCATGGGCGCCTCCTCAATATCCGCCGAGCCACGGGCCGATGATGGGTATGGGCAGGCCAAGCCCCTTGATGAAGACGGCCCAGGCGAAGATCACCATCACCGCGGTATTCAGCAGAGCCGTCCGGAAGGTGAACAGGCGCGAGGCCAGCGCCGAGACGAACACCGAGATGCCGAGGGCGGGCAGGAAGCCGAGGGGCCGCACGCCGAAGCCGAAGAACACCACCGCGCCGGTGATGACGAGCACCGCGCGCCAGGCGATGCCGCTTGGCATCTCGCCGGGAAAACGCAGGCCGTTGATGAGGATGATGAGCCCCAGCAGGCCGAGGAGCGCCGAGAGCACGAGCGGGAAGTAGCCCGGCCCCATGCGCACGGCGGTGCCCATGGGCAGGTCCTGCGTCTGCCAGCCGAACAGGAGCCCGAGGGCGATGAAGAGGAGGCCCGACAGGACGTCCTTCGGATTGCGGATGATGTTCATGTCCCCCCTCGATGCCGGCGCGTTCTGGGTGCGCTCTGGCAGTTGGCCTGCTGTGTGAAAGCACGCGCGGCTGGCTCCGGCCGCGCGGGTGTCTTTGGAGAGGACGCGCCGGCGTCGGTGTCGCCGGCCAATGTCAGCCAGCGTCGCGGCGGCGTCCGGCGACCGCGACGCTTGTTGCAGACGTGTGGGCCGTCAGTCGGCGTAGACGCCGGCGCCCTGGATCACCGGCTTCCACTTGGCGATCTCGGCGATGACGAAATCCTTGTGGAAGGCCGGGCTGCGGCGGTCCTTGGGCTCCGGCTCGGTGCCGAGGTCGGCGAAGCGCGCGACGACCTTCGGGTCGTTGAGCGCGACGTCGAGGGCGGCGTTGAGCTTGTCGACGATGGCCTTGGGCGTGCCCTTGGGGGCGTAGATGCCGTGCCACACCGCCACTTCGAAGTCCTTGAGGCCGCTCTCCTGCATGGTGGGCAGGTCCGGGAGCGACTTCACGTGGTCCTTGGTGGTGACGGCATAGGCCTTCACCTTGCCGCCCTTGATCTGGCCGGTGGTGTTGGTGGTCTGATCGCACATCAGATCGATCTGGCCGCCGACGAGGTCGTTCATGGCCGGACCCGTGCCCTGATAGGGAACGGTGGTCATCTGCGTGCCGATCGCGGACATAAACAGCATGCCGCACAGATGCGAGGCGGAGCCGACGCCGGCATTGCCGTAGGTCACCTTGTCCTTGTTCGCCTTCACGAACTCCACGGCATCGGCCATGGTCGTCGGGGCGAAGCCGGGCTTGGCGATCATGGTCATGGGCACGGCGGTCACGAGGCCCACGGCCTCGAAATCCGTCGCCGGGTTGTACGGCAGCTTGCGATAGAGCGTTGCCGCGGTGGCCTGGCCGATGTGGTGGAGCAGGATGGTGTAGCCATCGGGCGCGGCCTTCGCCACCTGGCCCGCGCCACGGGTGCCGCCAGCGCCACCCACATTCTCCACGATGACCTGCTGGCCCAGCGTCTTCGACATGGACTCCGCGACGAGGCGCGCCACCGTGTCGGTCGGGCCGCCGGCCGCGAAGGGGACCACCATGGTGATCGGCCGCGTGGGATAGTCCTGCGCTTTCGCCGTCGCCGTGAATCCGATCGCCGCGGCAAGCGCGAGGGCGGCCGAGAGCATTCGCATGGGCATGTCCTCCTCCAGGGATCCTTCAGCGTCCCTTTCCTATCCTTTTGAAGGTCGCACGCGCCCTTGCGTCAAGTCCCAATTGCCTCAACGTTACTGGCACCATGGCACCGCGTCCGCTGCCGAGGTGCCACCTTCTGGTCGCACCAATGCCAAGCCTCCTTCCTCAACCCCATGTCCGGCCTTGGCTTTTCGAGACGTGTCGGAAGAGGAACCAGCCGTCCCGCCGCAGGTTCTCAAAGGACGATCTCGAAAGGAGACGCCATGAGAATCTCGCCCTCGCCCCTCAGCCGGGCCTTGCTCTCCACCGTGGCGCTGGCGCTCGCGGTTCCCGCCGTCGCTTCGCTGGCCGTTGCGACGCCGGCAGCCGCGCAGCAGGCGCAGAAACGGACCCAGGGCCAGCCCCAGCAGTCCGGCCGGGAGCGAGTGGACATCAACATCTTCTACGAGCCGCTGGCCGAGCACGGCAGCTGGGTGCGCCACCCCGATTATGACTACGTTTTCGTGCCCTCCGGCCTCGATGCCTCGTGGCGGCCCTATCAGGAGGGTCGCTGGCTGTGGACCGACGATTACGGCTGGTACTGGGATTCGGCGGAGCCCTTCGCATGGGCGACCTACCACTATGGCCGCTGGGGCTATGAGCCGGCCTATGGCTGGTATTGGGTCCCGGGCGACACTTGGGCTCCGGCCTGGGTGACCTGGCGTCGCGGCGGCGGCAACACCGGCTGGGCGCCGATCGCCCCCGATTCCCGTGGGTACGCCTATGGCGCGCCGCGGGTCATGGACCCGCCTGTGGCGGAAAGCTGGGTGTTCGTGGAGGACCGCTACCTCGCGGCGCCGGAGCTGGCACTCCACGTGGCGCCCATCGCGCAGATCGCCGTATGGCTGTCGCGGGACAATCCGCGCGTCTACCAGCCGGTGTACCGTGACGGCGTGGTGATGACCCGGTTCGTCGACCGTCGCGAATTCGATTCGGTGGTGCAGGGGGGCATCCCCTCGCGCCGCGTGGTGTTCGTGGACAATTACCGCGACGAGTTCGACGACCGCGGCGGTTACGTGGGCATCTACGGCCCGCGGGTCGCCCGCGCCAACCGCGTGCCGCCGCCGCCGCGCTTCGAGCGGGAGATTCCCCAGGACCGGCGCATTCTGGTGCGCAACTATGTGGGCGAGCGGGTGCCCGGCCTCGCCGCGCCCTCGGCGGCACTGCTCTCGGTCATCGACGACAACCAGCGCCGCCAGCTCCGCGAGCAGCGCTGGTCCGGCAACAACCGCGCCTATGAGCGCGAGATCGAGCAGTTGCGCGAACGCCAGCGTGATCGCCTCCAGCAGACGGTGCAGGATGCCAACCGCGATGCCAAGGAACTGCAGGAGAAGCGCCTGGAAGCCATCAAGGCGCGCAACGAGAAGCTGCAGCAGCGGGTGGAGCAGCGGCAGGAGCGGGCGCAGCAGGTGATCGACAAGATCCGTCAGGAGCGGCCGAACGCCGTGCCGGCCCGCGCCACCGGCGACAATCGTCCCGGTGGCCCCAATGCCCGACCCGGCGCGCCCATGCCGCCGCCCGGCCCGGGCGAGGCCGCGCGCCCGGGCGCGCCCGGTACGCCGCAGCGCAATCCCGATGCACCGACGACCCCGCCGGACCGCACGCCGCCCAATGCAGCGCGCCCCGACACCCCCCGCAGCGGCCAGCCGGAGCGCAGCGAGCGTCAGGCGGAGCCGGACCGCGCCCGACAGCCGGACACGCCGCCCGCCGCCAATCCCGCCGAGCGCAAGGACCGTCAGGCCCAGCCCGATCAGGGCCGCCAGCCGGAGACGCCGCCCAACCGGCCGGCCAATCCCTCCCAGTCCCGGCCCGACGGCAACGCCCGGCCGGAGCAGAACGGCTCGCCGAACCGTCCGCCGGTGCCCACCGGTCCGGACCGCGGGCGGGAGGAACGTCCGTCCCCCGGCCAGATGGACCAGCCGAAGAACGCCCCCTCCCCCCGCGCCGAGCGCGAGCGGCCCGAGCGCGCGACGCCGCCGGAGCGGCCCAGCCCGGATCGCCCCCGCCCCGCCGAACGGGCGGCGACGCCGGAGCGCGCGGCCCCCGAGCGTCCCGCGCCGCAGCGGGCCGCGCCGGCCGAGCGACCGGCCAATCGGGCGCAGAGCGATGGTCCGGCACGCGAGCCGGCCGCTGCCGCCGCCCGTGAGCGCGCCCAGCCCGGCCCGACGCCGGGAGGCGCCGCCGCCGCCCGTCCCGGCCCGGCCGCCCCGGCTGCACGGCCCGGTGGCACGGCTGGCCCGGGAGGTGCCGCTGGCGGACCGGGCGGCGACGGACCCGGCCGCAACTGACGCTGCAACGAAAAAGGCCGCCCTCCTGGGCGGCCTTCTTCATGAGACAGGCTGAGGCGGGCTTCAGCCCACCGCGCTCTGGGCGTTCACGCTCTGGCGCTTCATCTGGAGTTTGTTGAGCGCCGTGATGTAGGCCTGCGCGGAGGCGACCAGCGTGTCCGGATTGGCTGCGCGGGCGGTCACCACCTTGCCGTTCTCCTCGAGACGCACCGAGACCTCGGCCTGCGCGTCCGTGCCCTCGGTGACGGCGTGGACCTGATAGAGGTCGAGCTTGGCCTGATGCGGCACCAACGCCTTGATGGCGTTGAAGGTGGCATCCACCGGGCCGTTACCCTCGGCCTCCTCGGTCTTCACCTCGCCGTCCACGGAGAGGCGCATGGTGGCGCGCTGCGGACCGTGGGTGCCGGCGATGACCGACAGGGAGAGCAGCTTGATACGGTCGTGGGAGAGGGCGATCTCCTGGTCCACCAGCGCCTCGATATCCTCGTCGTAGACCACCTTCTTGCGGTCGGCGAGATCCTTGAAGCGGGCGAATGCATCGTTGAGGGCGTTCTCGCCCAACTCGTAGCCGAGCGTCTTCAGCTTGTCGCGGAAGGCGGCGCGGCCGGAATGCTTGCCCATGACCAGCGAGGTCTTGGTGACGCCCACGCTCTCGGGGGTCATGATCTCGTAGGTCTGGTTGTTCTTCAGCATCCCGTCCTGATGGATGCCGCTCTCGTGGGCGAAGGCATTACGGCCCACGATGGCCTTGTTGTACTGCACCGGGAAGGAGGTCACCGCCGATACGAGCTTGGACGCGCGGGTGAGCGCATGGGTGTTCACGCTCGTCTGGTAGGGCAGCACGTCGCGCCGCACCGACAGCGCCATCACCACCTCTTCCAGCGCCGCATTGCCCGCGCGTTCGCCGATGCCGTTGATGGTACATTCGATCTGACGCGCGCCGCCTTCGAGGCCCGCCAGCGAGTTGGCCACCGCGAGGCCGAGGTCGTTGTGGCAGTGGACGGAGAAGATCGCCTTGTCCGCGTTCGGCACCTTCTCGCGCATGGTGCGGAACATGGTGCGGTATTCGTCGGGCGTGGCGTAGCCCACCGTGTCGGGCAGATTGATGGTGGTGGCGCCGCACTTGATGGCCATCTCCACGCAGCGGGCGAGATAGTCGAGCGGGGTGCGGGTTGCGTCCATGGCCGACCACTCCACGTCCTCCACCAGGTTGCGGGCCTGGGTGACGGTGGCGGCGATGATCTCCAGCACCTCCTCCTGCGACTTGCGCATCTGGTGCTCCAGATGGATCGGCGAGGTGGAGACGAAGGTGTGGATGCGGCCGCGGCGGGCATGGCGCACCGCCTCGCCGCAGCGGGCGATGTCGCCGGGGATGGCGCGGGCGAGACCGGCGATGGTCGCATTCTTGGCGCGGCGGGCGATCTCCGCCACGCTCTCGAAATCGCCGATGGAGGCGATGGGGAAGCCTGCCTCGATGACGTCCACGCCCATCTCGTCGAGCAGAGCAGCGACCTCCAGCTTCTCCTCGAAGGTCATGGAGGCGCCGGGGCACTGCTCGCCGTCGCGCAGGGTGGTGTCGAAGATCACGACGCGGTCGTTGGCGCCGACGGTGGCATTGGCAGTCATGAGCATGGTCCTTCTCGCGTCCGGCGCGGCCCGTCTGGCGGGGATATGTTGTCCGGATCATAAGCCGAAACGAGCGCCGGGTCTTCAAGCCCGGCGGCGGCGTGTCCCCTGAGTGCCCAGGCGCGAGCCCGGCCGGCCCTCAGGGGCGGCTAAGGAGAAGAAGCGCGCGCAGAATAAGAGCGTTGCCCGGAACCTTGATGGTCCGGGGCTGAGAGGCGGCGGTCTTGGTCGTGCGGGACGACACGGGGGCGCTCTGCTCTTCGCTCACGAGTACGGGATGCCGCTCTTAGCCGAACCGGCTGGCGGAAGCAAGGCCCGGGGGTGGGAGGGGTCGGGGACGCCACCACGCGGCGCCCCCGTTTTCTCAGAACGTGTAGGTCACGCGCGTGTTGAACGAGCGGCCCATGCCGGCGACCGGGAAGCCCCATGCCGCAGACGTCCCCATCATCGACGAGACCTGGTAGTTCACGAGGTTCGCGCCGCCGAGGGGCAGGTTGTAGTTGGTGTCCAGGATGTTCTCGACCCCGAAGTCGAAGCGGAACTGCTGCCACTCGTAGCTGGTGCGGAAGTTGAGCAGCGCGTAGGCCGAGGTCTCCAGCTCGTTCCGCACCTGGCTCACCAGCACCTTGGCCGCCACCATCTGCAGCTCGAGGCTGTTGGTCCAGCTGCCGAGCTTGTGGTCCACCGCGATGACACCGTTCAGCGGCATCATGTGGTAAAGGTTCACGCCGTCGGTGCGCTGGCCCTGCACGAAGTTCAGGTTGCCGCGGAACACGCCCTGCCCCCAGGCGAGGTCGTTCCACAGCTCCATCTTGCCGTCGATGTTCACGCCATAGAGCCACGCGTCGTGGTTGGCGAACTGCAGGAAGACGAAATTGTTGGTGACGTAGGCATTGTTGGGCTGGCTGGCGAGGCAGCCCGCCAGCAGGCAGCGGTCGGCGTCGATGTAGTTCACCACATAGCTGTAGTACGGCGAGACGCGCAGCTCCCAGGCGTTGCGCACCGGATCGTGCCAGGTGGCAGTGAAGCTCGCGGTGTGGGCCGCCTCCGGCTTGAGGTCCAGATTGCCCACGTAGCCGTTGCCGTCGCCGAACCAGCCGATCATGTCCATGGCCATGGCGTTGGTGGACCAGGCATAGCGCTCGTAGAAATTCGGCGAGCGGGTCTTCCGGGCGAGGCCGAACTCGTAGGTGCTGGCGGCGTTTGCGTCGTAGCGCAGGATGGCCGAGGCATCGACGTTGAAGTCGGTGCGGGCGTGGCTCTGGGCGTTGAAGAGCGCGGCATCGAGGCCGTACATCATGTCGTTGTAGCCATGGACGTCGCCGGTGTTCATCCACACCACGTCGTTGCGCACGCCCAGCACGGCGGTCCAGCGGTCGTCGATGCGCCGCTCCCACTCGCCATAGATGCCGGCGCGCAGCTTCTGGCCGTTGTTGATGCTCTGGAAGGTGTCCGGTCCCATCATCATGGAGCCCGCCACAGGCGGCCACCAGTCATCGAGATTGTTGTAGTAAAGCTCGTTGCCGATCCGCAGCGTATCGCGGGCGGAGAGCGCCAGCGTGCCCTTCAGCGAATAGCCGATGTCGGTCGCCTTGGTGTCCATAGGCATGTCGCCGGTCTTGTCCGGCGCGATGAAGCCCATGGTGTGGCGGATCTGGTTGGCGAAGACATTGCCTTCCAGCTGGCCCCAGTCGAACTCGCCGAGATAGCGGCCGAAGGCATTGAGGCTCTTGTTCTCCACGAGGTCCATATACTGGTTGGGATAGCCCTCGTAGGGAATGAACTGGCCGCCGATGCCCACCGTGAACAGCTGGTCGGCGACCTTCTTCGAGATGGTCAGCGCGTGGTTCTGCGTCTCATACATGGTGGACTTGATGGTGGTGCCGTCGCCCGCCACATAGTCGCTCGCCTTGGCCCAGCCGCCGGTATAGGTCACGCTGGTGTCGGAATTGGACACGGTGGCCGTGGCGTCGACGCCGTAGCTGTTGTTGTTGCTCCGATAGTAGCCGGAGACGCTGCCCGAGACGGTGAGTTGCTCGCCCTCGGTGAACTTCGGGGGCGCCACCGTCACGTTCACCCGCGCGCCCGTGTAGTCGCCGCCGACGCTCACCGGTGCGGTGGCGGTATAGACCTTCACGTTGGCGATCATCGCCGGATTGACGAAGGAAAAAGGCGGATTCATCTGGTTCGGGCAGGCGATGCCGAACAGCATGCCATTGACCGCGACCTGGACCCGGTCCGCCCCCATGCCGTTCACCGCCGGCAGGCTGGAGACCCCGCCCGCGCCCCAGGCCGCGCCCCCGGGGATGCGGCTGAGCAGCGAGCCCGAATCGCTGGTCCACAGCGTCGCGGCCTGCGCCTCGCTGCCGGAGATGAGCGCGATGTCCGCCGGGGAGAAGTTGCTGGAATCGGCGCCGGCACCCGAGGCCGTCGCCGCCGGTGCGGTGGCCCGCACGGTCACGGGCGGGAGTTCGGTGGACGGCTGCGGGCCGGTCTGCGCCATGGCGGGCGCAATGAACGCAGGCATCAGGACCAGCGCGAGCGCGGACGGCGCGAACAGGGCGGTGCTGCGCGCGAAAGTGCCGCGCAGCCGGGACAGGGTCCCGGCGGAAAGAATGGGGGATGGCATTTGCGTGTCCTCGCGCTCGCAGGCCGGCGGGATGAGGCGCGGCAGAGCGGACGGGTCTTGGTTCGGCAGGCATTGGCCGCGCCGGCGCACGTCATTCGGCCCGCCGTGGGGGCTGACCGAATGAGACGTCCCCGATATTAGGCGGAGTACGCGACGGGCCGTGGGACAGCGCGCCCGGCCCACACCGCGTCAGCGGCGAGACCGGACGACTTCAGCCCGCCGCGGGCGGCGCGCGCGCCCGGAAGGCGCTCAGGACATGGGCGGGAAGCGGCTTGGACGGCGCGCCGAAATCAAGCCGGAGCGCGCCGGTGAGCGGCGCGGCGTGTGGCACCGGAGGCGGCGGTGGAAGGGCGGGAAGATCCGCCCGTGCAAGGCAGGCCTGGCAATGGCGATGCTGCGCCGGGGCGCCGTCATGTCCGCCATCTGAATTCGCGCCGGAGGCGGCCGCGCTGATGCACAGCTCCGGGTCCATGCCGATGGGCATCGACCCGAGGGCGAAGCCGGTGAGCAGTGCCTGCAGGACGAGCACATAGGCGACAGCCCAGCCGGCAACACGCGCCGCGACCCGGCCCGCGGCCCTTTCGGCCACGTGTCGTGCGAATGCGTTGATGCCCCTGCGTCCAGCCATATGCCGCTCCCGCCACAGGAGTACCATTCCTCACGGGAATGTGTAACGGCGGAATGGGCTGCCGACCTAGCGGAAGGCAGCGGGGACGCACGGTCCGCCAACACTGTTGCAAACTTGCCGCAGATTTCGCTTGGTCGGGCGGCGCCAAAGGGTAGCGCCGCCCTAAATCAGATACGGCTGCTCATGGTCAGCAGCTCGTAGCGGGCCACGGTGTCGCCATCCTGGTTGAACACTTCCGCATCCCAGCGCACCTCGCCGTATTCCGGCTTGCGGGCGGGCTGCTTGTTCTTGACCGTCAGCCGCACGCGGATGGCATCCCCCGGCGAGACGGGCTTCAGGAAGCGCAGCGAATCGAGCCCGTAATTGGCGAGCAGCGGCCCCGGCGCCGGATCGACGAACAGGCCGGCCGCGAACGACAGGATGAGGTAGCCGTGCGCCACACGGCCGGGGAAGAAGGGGTTCGCCTTCGCCGCCTCCTCATCCATGTGGGCATAGAACGTATCGCCGGTGAAATGGGCGAAGTGCTCGATGTCCTCCAGCGTGATGGTGCGGGAGGCCGTCTCCACCGTGTCGCCCACGCTGAGCGCATCGAACTTGCGCTTGAAGGGATGCTCCGGCCTGACCGGCGCGGGCGCGCCGGAAAGCCAGGTGCGCGTCAGGGCAGAGAGGCGGGCGGGCGAACCCTCGATGGCGGTGCGCTGCATGTAATGGAACACGCCGCGCAGGCCGCCCATCTCCTCGCCGCCGCCGGCCCGGCCCGGACCACCATGGACGAGACCGGGGAGCGGCGAACCGTGGCCGGTGGATTCCTTGGCGCAGTCCCGGTCGATCAGCACGAGGCGGCCATGATGGGCAGCGATGCCGAACACCAGTTCCTCCGCCACCGCCGGATCATAAGTGTAGACCGACGCGACAAGGCTGCCCTCGCCCTTGGCCACCAGCGCGAGCGCATCGGAGAGCGTGTTATAGCCCATCACGGTTGCGACGGGGCCAAACGCTTCCACCGCATGGGGCGCCGTGGCCTTGAGCGGTTCGGGGCAGCGCAGCAGCACCGGTGCCATGAAGGCGCCGGTGGCGGCATCCGCGCCCACCGGCGCGACAGTCTCGGGATCGCCGAACACGATCTCCGCCTCGGCCGCGATCTCCTTCACCGCCTGCTGCGTGGCGGTGCGCTGGGCGCGGCTGGCGAGCGGGCCCATGCGCACGTCGTCGCGGCGCGGGTCGCCCACGGCGATGGCGGCGAGACGGGCGGAGAGTGCCGCGATCACCGCGTTTTCCTGCGCCTTCGGCACGATGATGCGGCGGATGGCGGTGCACTTCTGGCCCGCCTTCACCGTCATCTCGCGCACCACCTCAGCGATGAAGAGGTCGAACTCGGGCATGCCCTCCACCGCGTCCGGCCCGAGCACGGCGGCATTGAGCGAATCCCGCTCGGCGATGAAGCGCACCGCGTTGCGCGAGACCGCCGGATGGTCGCGCAGGGCCTGCGACGTCGCGGCCGAGCCGGTGAAGGAGAGCACGTCCTGTCCGGTGAGATGATCGAGCAGGTCGCCCGCCGATCCGGCGACGAACTGCAGCGCCCCCGCCGGCAGGATGTTCGCCTCGACGATCAGCTTCACCACCGCCTCGGCCACATAGGCCGTGGCGGTGGCCGGCTTGGTGATGACCGGCATGCCCGCGAGGATCGCCGGAGCCAGTTTCTCCAGCATGCCCCAGCAGGGGAAGTTGAAGGCGTTCACATGCACCGCGACGCCGTGGAGCGGGGTCAGCACATGAAGGCCGATGAAGGTGCCGTTCTTCGACAGGGCCTCCGGCGCGCCTTCCACCACGAAGCGCTCGCCCGGCAGTTCCCGCCGCCCGCGCGAGGCGTAGGCGTAGAGGGTGCCGATGCCGCCGTCGATGTCGAAGAAATTGTCCCTCTTGGTGGCGCCAGTGTCGGCCGCGAGCGCGTAGAGGGCCTCCTTGTGGGCGGTGAGATGGGCGCCGAGCGCCTTCAGCATGTCGGCGCGCTGATGGAAGGTGAGGCGCCGAAGCGCGGGCCCGCCCACCTCGCGGGCATGGCGCACCATGGCCGCGAAATCGAGCCCGCGGGTGGAAGCCCGCGCCACCACGCGCCCGTCGATGGCGCTCGGAATGTCCACCAGTCCCGCCTCAGGCGTGAACCAGCGGTCGAGGGTGTAGCTAGCGAGAATGTTGGTCATTGGGTCCCTCCCTTGGGAGCGCCGGCCTTCTGCCAGTCTGCGAATGTCTTGCCCTCGGCCGCGAGCCGGATGAGGAGCGGAGCGGGGTCGGAGCCGGCGCCGCCGGTGGCGTGGGCGGCTCCGACTTCGGCGCGGATGGTGGGAAGGCCAAGGGCGTCGGCGGCGTGCATGGGGCCGCCTTTGAGGCGCGGGAAGCCGTAGCCGTTGACGAAGGCGAGGTCGATGTCGGAGGGCCGCAGCGCGATGCCCTCGGCGAGTTCCTTCGCGCCTTCGTTGGCCATCACCGCCAGAAGCCGGAGTTGAATCTGCTCTTGGGTGAAGGATTTCGGCTGGATGCCCTTGGCGGCGCGGGCCTGCTCGATGATCTGCGTGACGGCCGGATCGGTGGTGCGGTTGCCCGCCGCGTCGTAGGCGTACCAGCCGCCACTGGTCTTGCGACCGAGCCGCCCCGCCTCCACCAGAGCATCGGCGATGGACACGTAGCGCTCGTTCGGGTCCCGCGTCGCCGCCCGGCGCTTGCGCATGGCATAGGCGATGTCGAGGCCCGACATGTCCGACACCGCGAAGATGCCCATGGCGAAGCCGAACGCCTCCAGCGCCGCATCCACCTGTTCGGGCGTGGCGCCATCCTCCACCAGATATTCCGCATGGCGGCGGTAGACCGCATAGATGCGGTTGCCGATGAAGCCATCGCAATTGCCCGCCACGACGGGCTGCTTGCCCATCCGCTTCGCCAAGGCGAGGGCGGTCGCCAGCACATCCGGCGCCGTGTGGGTGGCTTTGACCACCTCCAGCAGCTTCATGATGTTGGCCGGGGCGAAGAAATGCAGGCCCACCACGTCCTGCGGCCGGGAGGTCGCGGCGGCGATGGCGTCGAGGTCGAGATAGGAGGTGTTGGTGGCCAGCACCGCGCCTGGCTTCGCGACTTGGTCGAGGCGGCGGAAGATGTCGGTCTTCACGGCCATGTCCTCGAACGCGGCTTCGACGATCAGGTCGGCCGGTGCCAGCGCGGCGTAGTCGGAGGCGGGGGTAAGGCGGGCGAGGCGCTCGGCCTTCTGTGCCTCGGTGATCCGGCTGCTCTTCACCTGGCGGGCATAGAGCACGTCGATGCGCGCCACGCCAGCCGCAGCGGCGGCATCATCGCGCTCCACCAGGATCACCGGATATCCCGCATCCAGCAGTGCGACAGCGATGCCCGCGCCCATGGTGCCGGCGCCGATGACGGCGGTGGAGGCGACCGACCGCGCTCTCGCCCCCTCCAGCCCCGGCACCTTCACCGCCTCGCGCTCGGCGAGGAAGAGGTGGCGCAGGGCTTTCGCTTCCGCGCTCTCGCGCAGGGCGAGGAAGGCCGCGCGCTCCAAAGCAAGTCCAGACGTGAAATCGGCCTCCCGTGATGCCTTGATGACGCGGATCGCCTCGGCGATGGCCGGCACGCCCTTCGCGCCCTTCAGGGCCTTGGAAGCCGCGGCTTCCTCCTCCGCCGGATCGCCAGCCGGGACCGGCATCCCCGAGAGCCGGCGCTTCGCCACCGTCGGCGCGCGGGCGATGGCCTCAGTGAGGAGGTCGCCCTCCACCACCTGATCGATGAGGCCCAGGGCCAGCGCCTCGCCGGCCTTCAGCACCCGGCCCTCGCAGACGAGGCCAATGGCCTGCGCGACCCCGACCAGCCGCACCAGCCTCTGGGTGCCGCCCGCGCCGGGGATGATGCCGAGCCGGGTCTCGGTGAGGCCCACCAGCGCCTTCGCCGACCCGAGCCTCAGATCGCACGCCAGCGCGATCTCGCAGCCGCCACCCAGCGCCGCGCCATCCAGCGCCGCAACCACGGGCTTGCTGCAGGCATCGATCGCGCCCACCACCTCGGGCAGGAAGGGCTCGTCCGGCGGCAGCGCCATCTCCTTGAGGTCCGCCCCGGCGATGAACCGTCCCGCCCCGCCGCTCAGCACGAGCGCCGACACCGACGCATCCGCCTCCAGCCCCCGCACCGCATCCAGCAGCCCCTGACGCACGCCGCGGGACAGCGCGTTCACCGGCGCATGGTCGATGTGAACCACCGCAACAGCGCCGTGGCGGGTGATCGTCATGGGAGAAGCCTGCGCACCCACCGCTCAGACCCGCTCGATGAGGGCGGCGATGCCCTGGCCGACGCCGATGCACATGGTGGCAATCGCGCGCTTGCCGCCACGCAGTTCCAGCGCGCTCGCCGCCGTCATGGCGAGGCGCGCGCCGGACATGCCGAGGGGATGGCCAAGCGCGATGGCGCCGCCATGCGGGTTCACGTGCTCCGCATCGTCCTTGAGGCCGAGCTGTCGCAGCACCGCCAGCGCCTGCGAGGCGAAGGCTTCATTGAGTTCGATGAGGTCGATGTCGGAAAGGGACAGGCCATTCTTCGCCAGCAGCTTCTGCGTCGCCGGCGCCGGCCCGATGCCCATGATGCGCGGCGGCACGCCGGCCTGCACCACGCTGACCACGCGGGCGCGGGGCGTGAGGCCATACTTTTTCGCCGCCGCTTCCGAGGCGAGGATGAGGGCACCGGCGCCGTCATTGACGCCCGAGGCATTGCCCGCCGTCACCGAGCCGCCCTCCTTGCGGAAGGGCGTCTTCAGCGCCGCCAACTGCTCCAGCGTGGTGTCGCCGCGCGGGTGCTCGTCACGATCCACCAGCACCGAGGTCTTCTTGCCCTTCACCTCGATGGGGGCGATCTCACGGGCGAAGAAGCCCGCCTCCTGCGCCGCCTTCGCCCGCTGCTGGGAGCGGTACGCGAACAGGTCCTGATCGGCCCGCGAGATGCCGAAGTCGGCGGCGACGTTCTCGCCGGTCTCCGGCATGGAATCGACGCCGTATTGGGCCTTCATCAGCGGATTGATGAAGCGCCAGCCGATGGTGGTATCGTAGATTTCCGCCTGCCGCGAGAAGGCCTCCGTGGCCTTGCCCTGCACGAAGGGGGCGCGGGTCATGCTCTCCACGCCACCGGCGATGATGAGGTCCGCGTCCCCGGTCATGATCGCGCGAGCGCCGATGCCCACCGCGTCGAGGCCCGAGCCGCACAGGCGGTTCACGGTGGTGCCCGGCGCGCTCACCGGCAGGCCGGCCAGCAGCGCGGCCATGCGGGCGACGTCGCGATTGTCCTCGCCGGCCTGGTTGGCACAGCCGAGGATCACATCGTCCACCGCCTCCCAGTCCACGCCGGGATTGCGCTCCTTCAGCACGCGAATGGGATGGGCGGCGAGGTCGTCCGCCCGCACGTCCTTGAGGGCGCCGGCATAACGGCCGATGGGGGTGCGCGCGAAATCGCAGATGAAGGCGTCAGCCATGATGATCTCCGAAAAATAGGCTCAGGCGGCGGCCGGACGGCGTACGCACACGACGCGGAAGCGCCCGGCTACAAAGGCCGCATCGGTGAGGCAGGCATTGCCGGCGGGGTTCGCGCCAGAGACGTGGTAGTCGCTGAAGGCCGCGCTCTGGTTCACATAGATGCCGCCCGTGAGATTCACCGAGAGCGGCACGCCGGCGCGGGCATAGGCCGGCACGGCGCGGGCGATCTCTGCGTCATCGGTGGAATAGAGGGCGGCGGTGATGGCGCCCTTTTCGCGCGCCGCGCGTGCGGCGCGGGCCACCCCATCGGCCGCATCGGCCACCGCCACGACAAAGGCGATGGGGCCGAACCGCTCTTCGAGATACGCCGCCTCATCGGCGGCATCCACCGCCAGCAGCAGCGGCGTCGCCGTGCGTGCGCCCTCCACCTGCAAGGCCGCGCTGTCGCGCACGATGCGGCCGAGGGCGCGGGCCTCCTCGATGCGGGCCAGCGTCGCCGGATTCTGGATGGCGCCCAGAACCGCAGCGGCGCGGGCGGGCTCGGACAGAAGCGCATCGATGGCGGAGGCGATGCCGCCCGCCACCTCGTTGAAGCTCCTGTGCCCCGCCTCGGTCTCGATGCCGGCCTTGGGCACGAAGATGACCTGCGGTGCCGTGCACATCTGGCCGCTGTAGAGCGAGAGCGAGAAGGCAATGTTCTGGCACATGGGGCCGAACGCGGAAGTGGACGCGACGACGATGGTGTTCACGCCCGCTTCCTCGGTGAACACCAGCTTGTCCTTCACGTTCTCCCGCAGCCAGCCGCCGAACTGGGAGGAGCCGGTGAAATCCACGATGCCCACGGCGGGATGGGTCGCCAGTTCCTTGGCGATAGGTGCCTCTGCCGTGTCGGGGGCGAGCTGGATCACGTCCGGGTCGAAGCCCTCCTCTGCCAGCACCTCGCGGGCGATGCGCACGGTGAGGGCGAGCGGCAGGATGGCCGCGGGGTGCGGCTTCACGATCACCGCATTGCCGGTGACGAGATCGGCGAAGAGCGCGGGATAGCTGTTCCAGGTGGGGAAGGTGGCGCAGCCGATGACGAGGCCGATGCCGCGCGGCACCACGTGGAAATCCTTGTCGAGGCGGATGGCGGAGCGGCCCATGGGCTTCTCCCACAGCACCGCGCCGGGCACGCGGGACATCTCCTCATAGGCATAGGCGACCGCCTCCAGTCCGCGATCCTGCGCGTGCGGGCCGCCGGCCTGGAAAGCCATGGGGCCGGCCTGCCCGGTGGTGTGCTCCACCGCTTCCGCGATGAGGAAGCTGGCCTTGTTCAGGCGCACGAGAATTTCCAGAGCGATGCCCGTGCGCTGCGCGATGGAGGCCGCGGCCCAGGTGGCGCCGGCCTTCTCCGCGCGGGCGATCAGGTCATCCACGGCGCGGGCGCGATAGGTGATGCCGAGGGCGGGCCCGAAGGGCGAGACCTCGGCGCCGATCAGCGGCGCGTCGTCGCCCGCGGCGGGCTCGAACGGCTGGTTCTTCAGGGCCGCGAACGCCGCCTTGGCCTCGGCCGCACCGCCTTCGGGATAGGCCTTGGGATTTTCCGGGAAGGCCGCCCAGAAGCCCCGCCCGCGCGCTGCGGCAACGGCGGATTCGAGCAGCGCGGCGTGGGCCGCGAACAGGTCAGCCATGGTCCTCTCCCTATGCCGGGACGCTATGCGATGATGTTGACAAGCCCATCCCTTGCGCTAATGATTAACCGATCGTCCGGTTAATTCAAGAGGCTCCGCAAGAGCCCGCAAGTGGGAGGACCAAGTGGAGGCGCATGTGAACGAAGCCGTGCTCACCGTCACGGACCATGGCGGCTGGACGGAGCTGACGCTCAACCGACCCGACCGCCTCAATTCCTTCAACGAAGCGCTGCATGGCGCGCTCGCGGATGCGCTCGATGCCGCCGCCGAGGACGATTGCCGCGCGGTGCTGCTCACCGGCGCCGGCCGGGGCTTCTGCGCCGGGCAGGATCTCTCCGACCGTGCCAACGCGGAAGGTCCCCTGGACCTCGGCGCCACCATCGAGGCCTTCTACAATCCGCTCATCCGCCGCATCCGCGGGCTGCGCAAGCCGGTGGTCTGCGCGGTGAATGGCGTGGCCGCCGGGGCAGGTGCCAACATCGCCTTCGCATGCGATATCGTTCTGGCGGCGCGCTCCGCCAAATTCATCCAGGCGTTTTCGAAGATCGGCCTCGTACCCGATTCGGGCGGCACCTATTTCCTGCCGCGCCTCATCGGCGATGCGCGGGCGCGGGCGCTGATGCTGCTCGCCGAGCCGCTCTCCGCCGAGACCGCGGCCGAATGGGGCCTCATCTGGAAGGTGATCGACGACGCCGCGCTCATGGACGAGGCTCGCGCGCTCACCGCCCGGCTCGCCACCCAGCCGACGCAGGGCCTCGCCCTCACCAAGGCGGCGCTCAACGCCTCCGGCGGCAACAGCCTCAACGACCAGCTCGATCTTGAGCGCGACCTGCAGCGCGAGGCCGGCCGCACGCCGGATTACCGCGAGGGCGTGAAGGCCTTCATGGAGAAGCGCACCCCGAACTTCACGGGACGCCGCTCGTGACCGCCGCCGCCGAAACCTTGGCGCCGCTCTCTCCGGAAGAGATCGCTCGCCGCTCCGCCGACGCCATGTGGGCGACCGACAATGCGAGCCAGGGGCTGGGCATGGAGATCGTCAGCGTGGGCCCGGGCACCGCCACCCTCGCCATGACGCTCACCGAACGCATGTGCAATGGCTTCGGCATGGGCCACGGGGGCTTCATCTTCGCCTTGGCCGACAGCGCCTTCGCTTTCGCCTGCAACACCTATGACGAGCGCACCGTCGCCCAGCACTGCTCGGTGACGTATCTGCGGCCCGGCACCCGCGGCAAGCGCCTCGTGGCGCGGGCGCGCGAGGTGAGCCGCGGCGGCCGCTCCGGCATTTACGATGTCGAGGTTTCGCAGGACGATGTGGTGATCGCCCAGTTCCGCGGCCACTCCCGCACCATCGGCGGGCGCATCACGCAGACGGACGCCGGGGGCGTGGACGCCCCCGCAAGCAGCAAATCCTGATCTCGCAGAAGATCCATTTGGAGGAGACGACCACCATGGCTCTGTCGGCACTGTCCCCGGGCCGTTCCATCGAGGGTGGCCTCGATGCCGCCGAACGCGCCTCGCGCGACGAGATCATGTCGCTGCAGCGCGAGCGCCTCGCTTGGTCGCTGCGCCACGCTTACGAGAACGTGCCGTTCTACCGGCAGGCCTTCGACAAGGCCGGCGTGCATCCCTCCGACCTGCGCGACCTCTCGGACCTCGCCAAGTTCCCCTTCACGGTGAAGACGGATTTGCGCGACAATTACCCCTTCGGCCTGTTCGCGGTGCCGAAGGAGAAGCTGATCCGCGTCCACGGCTCGTCCGGCACCACCGGCAAGCCCATCGTGGTGGGCTATACCAAGGCCGATATCGACATGTGGGCCGACGTGATGGCCCGTTCCATCCGCGCCGCTGGCGTGCGGCCGGGCATGATGGTGCATGTGGCCTATGGCTACGGCCTGTTCACCGGCGGCCTCGGTGCCCATTACGGCGTCGAGCGGCTCGGCTGCACCGTGGTCCCCATGTCCGGCGGCATGACCGAGCGCCAGGTCCAGCTCATCCACGATTTCAAGCCCGACGCCATCATGGTGACGCCGAGCTACATGCTCGCCCTCATGGACGGCTTCGCCAAGGCCGGGCTCGACCCGCGCGAGACCTCGCTCAAATACGGCATCTTCGGCGCCGAGCCGTGGACCAATGCCATGCGCCAGGAGATCGAGCGCGATTTCAACCTCGACGCCACCGACATCTACGGCCTCTCCGAAGTCATCGGCCCCGGCGTGGCGCAGGAATGCGTGGAGACCAAGGACGGCCTGCACATCTGGGAGGATCATTTCTACCCAGAGGTGATCGACCCGATCACCGGCGAAGTGCTGCCCGACGGCTCGAAGGGTGAACTCGTTTTCACCTCGCTGACCAAGGAAGCCTTCCCCATCATCCGCTACCGCACCCGCGACCTCACCCGCCTGCTGCCGGGCACGGCGCGGCCGGGCATGCGGCGCATGGAGAAGGTGACGGGCCGCTCGGACGACATGATCATCCTGCGCGGCGTCAACGTCTTCCCGACCCAGATCGAGGAAATCCTGCTGGCGGTGGAGGCCTGCTCCGGCCACTACCAGATCGAGCTGACCCGCGACGGGCGCATGGACGAGATGACCGTGCATGCCGAGATTCGCGAGGAGGTCTATGGCGAGGTGGACGTGGACGCCACCGGCAAGCGCATCCTGAAGCGCATCAAGGACACCATCGGCATCACCACGCGCATCTCCCTGCACGAGCCGGGCGGCATCGAGCGCACCGCCACCGGCAAGGCCAAGCGCATCGTGGATCGCCGGCCCAAGGAATGACGCGGAGGGCGAACCGCCCTCCCCTGCCCAACAAAAAAGGCCCGGCACGATGCCGGGCCTTTTTCTTTTCTGCGGCTGATCTCAGTCGAGGCCGAGCGGCGCGAGGCGGTCGGCGGCGATCCGCTCCCATTGCGCAAGCAGCACCTCGTTGGGCGTGTGGCGCAGGCCGAGGCGGCGCAGCGTGTCGTAGCGGGCGGAACCGGCGACGCCGAATGTGGCGGCCACCCGGGGACGCCAGTAGGCAAGGCTCGCCCGCGCCCCGATCCGCCCCACCTCGGTCGCGGCAATGCGCTCCAGCCCTTCGAGCCCCAGCTCCGCATGGCGCGCCTCGCGCGGGGCGATCTCGCGGAACACTTCGGCGAGCGGCGCGTAGGACACCCGCGACAGCTCGGCGAGCTGCACGCCGGTGGCGAGGCCCATGAGCACGTTCATCGCCACCGCGTCGGTCCATCCCGCGATGGGATAGTGGAAGACGGAAAGGCGCATGTCGGCGCCGTGCCGCGCGGTGCCGAGGTCGGCCTCGCGGTCGATCCGCGCCGCCCAGTCGTGCTGCGCCTCGTAGCGATCGGCGTCGGTGCCGAAGGCGCCCATGAGGCCGAGCACGCGCTCGGCATGATCCGCCTTCTCCAGCGTGATGCGGCTCGCCGCGATCCGCGCCTTGATGCCGGGTGCGAAATTGATGGAGGCGGCAAAGCCCGCCGAGCCCGCGAGCTGGCTGTCCACGAAGGAGGACATCAGCCGCAACAGCTCGCCGCGATAGCGCGGCGGCACGTTGTCGGGCGAGGAGAGCACCCCGCCCTGGGCCAGATAATCGTCGATGGCGATCACGTCGGACATGGTTTCCCCCTCACTCGTCGTAGGTGACGACGAGTTTTTCGGTGAGCGGGAAGCACTGGCAGGTGAGCACGTAGCCGGCGCGCACCTCGTAATCCTCCAGCGCATGGTTGACCGCCATTTCCACCTCGCCCTCTACTACCTTGGCGCGGCAGGTGGAGCACACGCCGGCCTTGCAGGCGTAGGGCGCATCGAGATTTGCGGCGAGGGCTGCGTCTAGCAGGCTCTGGCCCTCGCGCGGCATGTGGAATGTGCGGGTGGCGCCATCCAGCGTCACTGTGGCCGTCGTACCCGCACCATTAGCGGCGACATTGGCCGACACCGCCTTGGCCTTCGCCCGGCCGGGCTGGCCGGAGGCGAATAGCTCGAACTTGATCTGCGCGTCGGAAAGCCCATGCTCGCGCAGCGCGGCCGCAATCGCCAGCATCATGGGCTCGGGACCGCAGATGAAGGCGGTATCCACCGACTTCGCGTCGATCCAATGCTTGAAGAGACCTTCCATCTTCTCCGCGTCGACGCGGCCGGTGAACAGGTCGATCTCCTGCGCCTCGCTCTCCAGCACGTGCAGCACCGAGAGGCGGCCGAGATAGAGGTTCTTCAGGTCCTCCAGCTCCTCGCGGAACATGATGGAGCTGATCTGCCGGTTGGCATAGACGAGGGTGAAGCGGCTCTTCGGCTCGCGCGCCAGCACCGTCTTGATGATGGAGAGCAGCGGCGTGATGCCCGAGCCGCCGGCGAAGCCGAGATAGTGGCGGTCCAGCTCCGGGGCCAACGGCACGAAGAACTTGCCCATGGGCGGCATGGCTTCGAGCGTGTCGCCGGGGGACAGGTTCTCGTTGGCCCAGGTGGAGAAGGCGCCGCCCTCCACCTTCTTGATGCCCACCTTCAGGCAGCCCTCATCCTTGCCGGCGCAGATGGAATAGCTGCGGCGCAGCTCTTCCCCATCGAAATCGCGGCGGAAGGTGAGGTACTGGCCCTGCGTGAAGTCGAACGCCGCGGCGTCCTCGGGGCGGGGCTTGAGGGTGACGACGACGGCATCGCGCGTCTCGCGCCGCACGTCGACGACCTCCAGGGAATGAAACCGTGCCATGCGGCGCTCCTCGGGATTTCTTTAATTGTCAGATGCACTTGAAGTAGTCGAACGGCTCCAGGCACGAGAGGCAGCGATAGCTGGCCTTGCAGGCGGTGGAGCCGAACTGGCTCACCTTCTCCGTCTGCGCCGAGCCGCAGCGCGGGCAGGCGACCGTGAGGTTCGAGCCGGAGGTCAGCCGGCGCGCGAGCGCCAGAGAGCGGCCATCCGCTGCGGTGTCGTCCACCGGCGGCGCGATGCCGTAGGCGCGGAGCTTCTCCCGCCCCTCGGCGCTCATCCAGTCGGTGGTCCACGGCGGCGAGAGCCGACGCTCCAGCCGCACCTTGGCGACGCCGCGCGCGTTCAGTTCGCGCTCGATGTCGAGATTGATGATGCCCGTCGCCGGACAGCCGGAATAGGTGGGCGTGACGGTGACGACCAGGGTGTCACCGTCCCACGTCACGTCGCGGACAATGCCGAGATCGATCAGCGAGAGCACCGGGATTTCCGGGTCCGGCACCTGCGACAGCCAGTGCCAGACCTCCTCAACGGACGGCAGGGTGGCGGTCGCCATGATCGCCCCCTACCAGGTCGCGCCGGGATAGGCGCGCTGCAGGAACTGCATGTCGGCGAGGATGTAGCCGAGATGCTCGGTGTGGACGCCGCGCCGACCGCCCTTGTGGACATAGGCCGAGGTGGGCGCCTTCAAAGTTGCCTCACGCAGCACCTCGGAGACGATGGCCTCCCACTCCGGCTTAAGGCTCGCCGGATCGGGCGCGATGCCGGCTTCCGCGATGACGCGGTCGGTGTCGTCGGCGATGAAGAGTTCGCCCGCATAGGACCACAGGTCGTCGAGGGCGCGCTGCATGCGCTTGTGGCTCTCGTCCGTGCCGTCGCCGAGGCGGATCACGAGGTCGCTGGAGCGCTCCAGGTGATAGGCCGCCTCCTTCACCGCCTTGGCGGCGATCTCGGCGACGCGCGGATCGGCGGATTTGGTCAGCGCCGTCAGCATCACATGGTGCCACGCATCGAACAGGAACTGCCGCATGAGCGTCTGGCCGAAATCGCCATTGGGGCGCTCGACCAGCAGGCAGTTGCGGAAGGCGGCGGCGTCTCGCAGGAAGGCGAGCGCGTCCGCATTGCGACCCTTGCCTTCCACCTCGCCGGCGAGGCCGAGCCAGAGCTGGGTCTGGCCGATGAGGTCCAGCGCCGTGTTGGCGAGGGCGATATCCTCTTCCAGCACCGGGGCGTGACCACACCACTCGGACACGCGATGGCCGAGGATGAGAGTGTTGTCCCCCATCCGGGTGAGGAATTCGAACAGAGCGGCGCGATCGACCGCGATCTCGGCGCTGGCCATCACATGTGCCCCACTTCTTCGGGAATCTGGAAGAAGGTCGGGTGGCGGTAGACCTTGGAGTTGGACGGCTCGAACAGCGGCCCCTTGTCCGAGGGGCTGGAAGCGGTGATGTCCACCGACTTCACCACCCAGATGGAGACGCCCTCGTTGCGGCGGGTATAGACGTCGCGCGCATTCTTGATGGCAAGCTCGGCGTCGGGCGCGTGCAGGCTGCCCACGTGGCGATGGTTGAGGCCGTGCTGGCCGCGGATGAAGACTTCCCACAAGGGCCATTCGCTGGACATGGTTGTTCCTCCCGTTCCGGGCCGGACGGCGATGCCGTCCGGATGATGTGCTGTTGTTGTGGTACGCCCTGACCGGCGATTGCTGAGGGCCGCTATTCGGCGGCGACCCGGGCGGCGGCGCGGCGCGCCTCGGCCTTCTCGGCATGGGCGAGGAGGCCGTCGCGGAACCATGCGCCGTCTTCCCAGGCCTTCACGCGGGCGCCGAGCCGTTCCTTGTTGCAGGGGCCGTTGCCGGCGATCACCTCGAAGAATTCCGACCAGTCCGGCTCGGAGAAGTCGTAGCCCTTCTTCTCCTCGTTCCACTTGAGGTTCGGATCTGGGATCTTGAGGCCGAGATATTCCGCCTGCGGAACCGTCTGGTCGACGAACTTCTGGCGCAGCTCGTCATTGGTGTTGATCTTGATCTTCCACGCCATGGACTGGGCGGAATGCACCGAATCCTTGTCGGATGGGCCGAACATCATGAGCGCGGGATACCAGAAGCGGTCGAGGGCATCCTGCGCCATGGCCTTCTGCTCGGCAGTGCCCTGCGCCATCTTCATCATGATGTCGTAGCCCTGCCGCTGGTGGAAGCTCTCCTCCTTGCAGATGCGGATCATCGCGCGGCTGTAGGGGCCGTAGGAGGTCTTCTGCAGCTGCACCTGGTTCATGATGGCCGCGCCATCCACCAGCCAGCCCACTGCGCCGATGTCGGCCCAGTTGAGGGTGGGATAGTTGAAGATGGACGAATACTTCATGCTGCCGTCGTGCAGCTTGGCCAGCAACTGGTCGCGGCTGACGCCCAGCGTCTCGGCGGCGCAATAGAGGTAGAGGCCGTGGCCGGCCTCATCCTGCACCTTGGCGAGCAGGATGGCCTTGCGCTCCAGCGTGGGCGCGCGAGTGATCCAGTTGCCCTCGGGCAGCTGGCCGACGATCTCGGAATGGGCGTGCTGGCCGACCTGACGGATCAGCGTCTTGCGGTAGCCCTCCGGCATCCACTCTTTCGGCTCGATCTTCTCGCCGCGGTCGATGCGCTCCTGGAAGGCGCGTTCCTCCGGCGAAAGCTCGGCGGCGGACTTCATGCCCTCGGACTTCACGAGCTGTGCGTACATGCTGTGTCCTCCCCGTACGACCTGAGATGTGGTGTCTGCGCGGCGCTGTGCGGCCGGTGATAAGGCGCGCCGACCACTGCCGCCGGTCTCGGCAGGCAGCATGCTGCCCACGATCCGGCACCTTGGAATTGTTTATATATTACAGAATTTCGTATTGCAAGCCATTTTCGTAACACTTTTGGGAAACCGACATCCCGCCGCGCTCACGCGGTCGCCTTAGAGCTTGAATCGATTGATAATTTTAGGGTCTGCCGGCAGCTTCGTCCCGTCCTCGCCCACGGCATTTTCGTCCAGCCAGCGCTCGGAGGCCTCCACGAGGCGGCCGTAGATATCAGCGCAGACCGCGCGGGCGGCGAGGCCCGGCCAGTCCTCCGGCAGGATGGCGGAAGGTAGGATGGGATCGCGCAGCACGATGCGGCGGTAATCATGGATGAGCAGCACGCGCGCGACCATTGCCTCAAGGTCGGCCAGCGCGGCGCCGTCCTGTAGCTCCGCCGCCAGCGGCTCGAAGGTGGCGATGAAGCGCCGATAGGCCTCCGCGGTCTGTGCCAGCGGCCACGCACGGGCGGCGAGCGCGCGCTGCTCCTCTGCGCTACCGGAGACATCGAGCCGGAGTGCCAAAGCCGCCTCCTCCGGCACACCGGTGCCCGCGGGGGCAACGAACACGCCGGGCAGCGGCATGCCGAATCCCGCCGCCTCCAGCGCCGCGCGAGCGCCTTCACGGGCACCGGTTTCGATGAACAGCATGTCGAAGTGGCCGTGCCACGCGGGCGGTCGATGGCGGTAGATGTGCTCGGTGGCGCGGGCGAAGGTCTCGCGACCCTTGTCGGCGAGGCGATAGAAACTGTTGCGGCCCACCCGCGTGCGCGTCAGCCAGCCGTCGGCGGCGAGGCGCGACATGGCCGTGCGCACCACCCCATCCGCTACGTCCAGCCCGCGGAAGAAGGCGAGCAGCGTGCCGAGCCACACCGAGCCGCCGCGCGGCACGATGGCATCGCCATAGATGGTGACGATGATGGACCAGGTGCGCGAGGGTTCGGCACGGACATGATCGAGGATGAGGTCGAGGGCGCGGCGCGACATGGCCGTTCCTTAAAGGGTTTTCGGCCGCGATCCTATTCCGCCGGTCGCCGCGCCTTGGCCGCGCGCGGCGCCTCGGCGGCGGCGGGCGCCGTGCGGCGGCGCGGGGCCGAACGGAGCTGCGCGGGCTTGCCTTCGGGCGGCCGGGCATCGGCGGCCTTGGCCTCCGGAGCGGCCATGCCGCGCAGCGCCTCCTCCGCTCCTGCCTTGATGAGGCCGGTGACGAGGCGCGCATAGTCGGCCCGCGTCAGCCCCCGTCCGTCGCGAAACCAGAGGTATTGCCAGTTGAGCATGCCGAAGGCCGACATGGTGACAGGCTTCAACATCGGCCCGCGCCCAACGGCGGGCACCTCCTCAGCGATGGCATCGGCGAGCAGCGTCACGAGCTTGCGCTCCAGCGCGCGCAAAGCGTCCTGGCGGTCGCTGTTGAGCAGCTTCAGGTTCGCGATCTGCACCTGATGCTCGGCGTCGGCATCCTTGTAGGCATCCAGCAGCGAGGCGGACATGGCATAGATGCGGCCGCCCTCCGGCGCTTCGGCGATCGCCTTCTCGGCGCCCGCGATGAGCTGCTCCAGATGCGTCGACAGGATATCGAAGAGCACCGCCTCCTTGTCCGGATAGTAATGGTAGAGCAGCGCCTTCGAGGCCCCGCACGCGTCGGCGATCATGGTGATCGAGGTGCCGGAATAGCCGTATTGCGCAAACAGCTCCGCCGACTTGTGGAGGATGGCCTCCCGTTTGGCCTCGTAATCCTGAGCACGCGTGCGAGCCATCTTGCCTGTCCATCTCGATCGCCGCCCGACAGGGCCTGCTGCGATCATCCGCCATCATCGGGAGGGAGGTTGAGATATCAAATATTGTCCGCCCGGTCGATCAATCATCCCGCGCGAGAGCGCCCACGGCAAGGGTGCAACGAAGCCGCACGCGATCAATTGACCATCCGGCCGGTTAATTATATGGTTCGGATCTCGCCGGTTGAATGGCCGGCGAATGGAGGCGGGACAACCCGCTCCTCGGCCCGAAATGGACCTTTAGGAGGAACGCTTCATGGATACGCCCGCACGCCTGCGGCCGATGCTGCGCGCGGCTGCCATCATGTTCGCGACCGCGGTCGCCGGCCCGGCGCTCACCAGCCCCGCCTTTGCCGCCGATCCCATCAAGATCGGTTCGGTGGTCTCTGCCACCGGCCCCGCCGCCTTCCTCGGCGATCCCGAAGCCAAGACGCTCAAGCTCTATGTGGACGAGCTGAACAAGAAGGGCGGCCTCCTCGGCCGGCCCGTCGAGCTGGTGCTCTATGACGACGGCGGCGACGCCAACAAGGCGCGCACCTTCGCCACCCGCCTCGTGGAGGACGACAAGGTCGTCGCCATGGTCGGCGGCACCTCCACCGGCGCCACCATGGCCATGATTCCGGTGTTCGAGGAAGCCGGCATCCCCTTCGTCTCGCTGGCCGGCGGCATCGAGATCATCGAGCCGGTGCGCCCCTTCGTCTTCAAGACGCCGCACACCGACAAGACCGCCTGCCAGAAGATCTTCGAGGACATGAAGGCGCGCGGCATCACCAAGATCGGCATGATCTCGGGCACGGACGGCTTCGGCAAGTCCATGCGCAACCAGTGCCTCAAGGTGATCGGCCAGTACGGCATCACCATCGTCGCCGATGAGAGCTACGGCGCCACCGATTCCGACATGACGCCCCAGCTCAACAAGATCAAGAACACCGCGGGCGTGGAAGCCGTGCTCAACCCCGGCTTTGGCCAGGGCCCGGCCATCGTGACGCGCAACTACGCCCAGCTCGGCATAAAGCTGCCGCTCTACCAGAGCCACGGCGTTGCCTCTAAGAGCTTCATCGAGCTGGCCGGCCCGGCCGCCGAGGGCGTTCGCCTGCCGGCTCCGGCCATCCTGATCGGCGACAAGCTGGCGGACAACGACCCGCAGAAGCCGGTGGTGGCGGAGTACAAGACCTCATACGAGAAGGCCACGGGCCAGCCGGTCTCCACCTTCGGCGGCTACGGCTACGACGGCATCCAGCTCGTCGCCCGGGCCATCGAGAGCGCGAAGTCTTCGGACCCGAAGAAGATCCGCGACGCGCTGGAAGCCACCAAGGGCTATGTGGGCGTCACCGGCATCTACACCTTCGCCCCCGCCGACCATCTCGGCCTCGGCACGGACTCGTTCCGCATGCTGGTGATCCGCAACGGCGACTGGGCGCTCGAAGCCCCGGCCCGCTGATCGCTTCGCACACCCGATCTCCACCGCGGCGGCGCCCCTGCGGCGCCGCCACACAGACGGCGTGAGGACATGTCCGAATTTCTCCAGCTCGCCTTTTCGGGGCTGACGGTCGGCGCCATTTACGCGCTCATCGCCCTCGGCTTCACGCTGATCTACAACGCCTCCGACGTGATCAATTTCGCCCAGGGCGATTTCGTCATGATCGGCGGCATGGGCACCGTCTTCCTCATGGCGGCGGGCCTCGCGCTGCCTGTCGCGGCGCTGATCGCGGTGGTCGCGGCCGTGCTGGTCGGCCTGCTGCTGCATCGCCTCGCCATCGAGCCCGCGCGCGGCGCATCGCCGGTGACGCTCATCATGATCACCATCGGCGCGTCCATCTTCATCAAGGGCGTGTCGCAGATCATCTTCGACAAGCAGTTCCACTCGCTGCCCGCCTTCTCGGGCGATACACCCATCCCCGTTGCCGGGGCGACCATCCTGCCTCAGAGCCTGTGGGTGATGGGCACCGCGCTCGCCCTCGTGGTGGCGCTCTATCTGTTCCTGGAGCACACTTTGGTGGGCAAGGCGGTGCTTGCCACCGCCGCCAACCGGCTGGCGGCGAAGCTGGTGGGCATCAATGTCGCCCTCGTACTCGCCCTCGCCTTCGGCCTCTCGGCCGCCATGGGCGCGCTCGCCGGCGTGGTGGCGACGCCCATCACCCTGACCCGCTACGACATCGGCACCCTCTTCACCCTGAAGGGCTTCGCGGCGGCCATGCTGGGCGGCATGGGCAATCCCGTGGGCGCCGTGGTGGGTGGCCTCCTCATCGGCCTCATCGAGACATTCGCGGCCGGCTACCTCTCCTCCACCTACAAGGACGCGGTGGCGTTCCTGATGATCCTCGTCGTCCTGCTGTTCATGCCGCGCGGCCTGTTCGGCAGCCGCACCGTGGAGCGCGTGTGATGAAGGCCATCCTGCGGTCCCGCCTCACCCCGCTCATCGCCCTCGCGCTCATCATGGCGGCGGTGCCGATGATCGCCCCCACCTCCTTCCACCTGCGCGTCGCCGCACTGGTGTGGATCTTCTCCCTCGCTGCCCTGGGGCTCACCATCCTCATGGGCTATGCGGGACAGGTGAGCCTCGGCCATGCCGGCTTCCTCGGCATCGGCGCCTATGCGGTGGCCATCGGGCCGGCGCGGCTCGGGCTCGATCCGCTGCTGTGCCTGCTGCTCGGGGCGGTGCTCTCCGGCCTTATCGCCTGGCTGGTGGGGCGGCCGATCCTGAAGCTGAAGGGCTATTACCTCGCCATCGCCACCCTCGGCTTCGGCGTCATCATCGCCCTCATCCTCCACAGCGAGACCGAGCTGACCGGCGGGCCGGACGGCATGTCCGTGTCCCGCATCACTTTGTTCGGATGGCGGGTGACGGGCGCTCTGAACTGGTACTGGGTCTCGGCCTGCGCCCTGCTCATCGGCGCCCTCATCGCCCTCAACATCGCCAAGAGCCCCACCGGCCGGGCGCTGCGCGCGCTCCACGACAGCGAGGTGGCGGCGGCCGGCGCGGGCATCGACGTTTCCGCCAAGAAGCTCGCCGCCTTCGTGGTGGCGGCGGTCTATGCCGCGGTGGCGGGTGGGCTGCTGGCGGCCATGAACGGCCTCATCACGCCGGAGGCCGCGAGCTTCTCCCACTCGGTGGAGCTGGTGGCCATGGTCATCATCGGCGGGCTCGGCTCGGTGTTCGGCACCGTGCTCGGCACCGCCTTCCTGGTGGTGCTGCCGCAGACGCTCACCGCCTTCCAGGAATACGAGCAGGCGGTGCTGGGTCTCCTCATCATGGTGTTCATGATCTTCCTGCCCCAGGGCATCGTGCCCTCGCTGCGCGCGCTGATCGAGGAGCGCCTGCCGTGACCAGCAAGACTCCCCTTCTCGACGTCAGCGGCATCGGCATCTCCTTCGGCGGCCTCAGGGCCGTGGACGAGGTGAGCTTCAAGGTCGGTACCGGCGAGGTCTTCTCCATCATCGGGCCGAACGGGGCGGGCAAGACCACCCTGTTCAACCTCGTCACCGGCATCTACCGCCCCTCGCGCGGCAGCGTGCGGCTCGACGGCGCGGACATCACCGCCGTCCCGCCCCACCGGCGCGTCAGCCGCGGCATGGCCCGGACATTCCAGAACCTGCAGATCTTCTTCCGCATGACCGCGGTGGAGAACGTGATGGTGGGCTGCGCCCTCTCCGAGCGCACCTCCTTCCTCGCCGACATGCTGGGCCTGCCCTCGGTGTTCCGGCAGAACCGCGTGACGCGCGACAAGGCCCTGGCGCTGCTCGACCGGGTGGGCCTCGCCGCGCTTGCCGACGCGCCCGCCGGCGCCCTGCCCTATGGCGCGCTCAAGCGCCTCGAGATCGCCCGCGCCCTTGCCGCCGATCCGAAGATCCTGCTGCTGGACGAGCCGGCCGCCGGCTGCAACGCGGTGGAGACGGAAGCCATCGACCACCTCATCGCCGAGATCGCGAAGGCCGGCGTCGCGGTGGTGCTGATCGAGCACGACATGAAGCTGGTGATGAAGATTTCCGATCGCGTGCTGGTGCTCGCCCAGGGTCGCCCGTTGGCGGAGGGACCACCGCGTGCCGTGCGCGAAAATCCGGAAGTCATCGCCGCCTACCTTGGGGATATCGGATCGCGGGAGGCGGATCGTGCTCACAGTTGAAGCGCTTTCCTCCTCCTACGGCCGCATCATGGCCCTGCGCGAGGTGTCGCTGGAGGTGAAGGCCGGCGAGATCGTCGCCCTTGTCGGCTCCAATGGCGCCGGCAAGACCACGCTCCTGCGCGCCATCTCGGGCGTGCAGCCGGTGCGCGGCGGGCGCATCGTCTTCGAGGGCGAAGCCATCGAGCGGATGGAGCCGCACCTGCGTGTGGTGCGCGGCATCTCGCAATCGCCGGAGGGCCGGCAGGTCTTCGGCCCCCTGAGCATCGAGGACAATCTGAAGCTCGGCGCCTACCGCCGGCAGGATGCCAAGCGGCAGGCGCGGCTCGATCACGTCTATGGCCTGTTTCCGGTGCTGGCGGAGCGGCGGAAGACGCCGGCCATGAGCCTGTCCGGAGGCCAGCAGCAGATGCTCGCCATCGGCCGCGCGCTGATGGCGGGGCCGAAGCTGCTTCTGCTCGACGAACCCTCCCTCGGCCTCGCGCCGCTGCTGGTGGACCAGATCCTCGCCGCCGTCACGTCCCTGCGCGACGAGGGCATCACCACCCTGCTGGTGGAGCAGAACGCCTCGGCGGCCCTCGCCATCGCCGACCGCGGCTATGTTCTGGAGACCGGCCATATCGCCATGGAAGGCACCGGCGCCGCCTTGCTCGATGACCCGAAAGTGCGCGCCGCCTATCTGGGCCTCTAGGCCCGGTATGTGCGTAACGCCGCTGGATCGAAGGAGCCGAAACGAACTGGCTCTATGCGGTTGTGCAACTCAAGATGATCATAGTTGTGCTTGCTCCAAGCCCTGACCGGAGCCAGCTGATCGGGCGGTGTCCTCCGGGACGCCGCCCGAAATCGTTCCGGGACCGATGATGGCCAGCATCTCGTCCGGCGTTCCGTGCGCGACGATGCGGCCACCATCCATCACGATGATCTCGTCCATCGCCTCCAGCCCCGCGCGCCGGTGGGTGATGAACAGGAGCGCCTGATCGCGCGGGGCGCCGAGAAGTCCATCCAGCACGCGGCGCTCGGTCTCGCCGTCGAGCCCTTCGGTCGGCTCGTCGAGGATCAGAATGGGCGCGTCCTTGAGCAAGGCGCGCGCCAGCCCGAGGCGACGGGCCTCGCCGCCGGACACCTTCGCGCCGTTGGCGCCAAGGAAGGTATCCAGCGCGTCCGGCTGCGCCGCGACGAACGCCAGGACGCCGGCCCGCGCCAACGCGGCTTCCAGCTTCTCCTGCGGCGCGCCGGGGTCGGCGACGAGCAGGTTTTCCCGGATGGTTGCCGTGAACAGGTGATCGTGCTGCGCCAGCACGGCCATGCGGCGCCTCAGTTCGTCGGAGTTGAATGCGGCGAGGCTCGAACCGGCGAAGGCCACCTCTCCCGGCGCCGGAGCACGGAACCTGAGCGCCAGCGCGACGAGGCTCGACTTGCCCGAGCCGCTGGACCCTACGACGCCGATCCGCCGACCGGGCGCGAGCGAAAGATCGATGTCGGCGAGGGCCGGACCAGACGCGCCAGGATAAGTCAGCCCCGCATGGGCGAACGCCAGCGTGCCGGCCTCAGGTACCAGCTTCGGCGCGGGCGGCTCCTCCACCGGCGGCGGACGGTCGATGAGGTCGAAGATGCGGCGGGCCGAGGCGAGCGTCGCCGGCAGGGTCTGGAAGGCGAGCGGCAGCGGCGCCACCGCCTCGAACAGGGAGAGGGCGAGCAGCGCCAGCATGGGCAGGTCGGCCCCCGGCAGCGTGCCGGCCAGCACGCGTGGTGCGCCGATGAGCAGCACCAGCGCGAGAGACAGCTGCGCGAACAGCCCGATGCCCGCGCCTGCAAAGCCGAGGATCCCCGCGAGCCGGTGTTCCCGAGCGATGAGGGTGTCGCTGGTCTCATCCAACGCGGCGCGATGCCGGCGGTCCGGATCGTAGATGTCGAGTTCCGCCCGCCCTTCCAGATGGTCCACCAGCAGCGCGTTGAGCTGCGCCGTGCCGGCCGTCACCTCCCGCGCCGCCTTCGCCCCGAGCCGATGAACGAGAAGCGGCAGGGCGAGCCCGGCAAGGAGGGCGGCAAGGCCGATCCCCGCCGCTATCCGCCCGTCATGGAGCGCGAGGAAGGCGAGCCCCCCCGCCAGCACCAGCACGCCGGCGAGGACGGGCGAGAGGACGCGCAGGAAGGCGAATTCCAGCCGGTCGATGTCGCCCTTGAGCCGGGCGAGGAGATCGCCGGACCTCTGGTCCTCCAGCGCCGCCGGGGCGAGCGGGACCAGTCGCGCGAAGAACCAGGGGCGCAGCGCCGCGACGAACTTCAGCGTCGCCTCGTGCCCGACGATCCGCTCGCCATAGCGCCCGACGGTGCGCACGACCGCATAGGCCCGGATCATGGCTGAGGGCGTGAAATAGTTCACGCTCGCCCCTGTCGCGCCGGCCAGCGCCATGGCCGCGATAAACCAGCCCGAGGTGGCCATCAACGCGATATGGGCGAGGGTCGCCAGTGCCGAGACCAGCACGGCCAGCCCCATCCAGCCGGCATGGGGCGTCATCAGGCGCAGGAGACGCAGCGCGTCCTTCATCGCGCCGCCTCCGCGTCACCGGGCGCCAGATCGGGAACGAGGTCGCCAGCGCGCCCACCAGCGCGCAGCAGTTGCTCGGGCGTGCCCTCGGCGACGATCCGCCCGCGCGCGAGCACGATGATGCGGTCGGCATCCGCGATGCTCGCCATGCGGTGGGCGGCCACGAGGCCGGTACGCCCGGCGAGGAGGCGGGACAGGGCGGCCTGCACGCCGGCTTCGCTCTCCCGGTCGAGATGGGCGGTGGGCTCGTCCAACACGACCAGCGGGGCGGCGCGGTAGAAGGCGCGGGCGACCGCGAGGCGGTGCGCCTGTCCACCCGACAGGCCGGCGCCGCCCTCGCCTACCTGGGCCGCGAGACCATCGGGCAGGCCCGCCACCACATCGGCAAGGCCGGCGTCGGCCACTGCACGGGCCAGCCGGGCAGGCTCCGGCGTCACATCGCCAGGGGCGATGTTGGCGGCGAGCGTGCCGGCGAACAGGCGCGGGCGCTGGGGCACGTAGGCGATGCGGCGCCGCACATCGGAAAGGTCCAGCTCCGCCAGCGGCATGCCGTTCACCAGCACCCGGCCGGAGGTGGGGCGCACGAAGCCGAGCACGAGATTGAGGATGGAGGACTTGCCGGCCCCCGAAGGCCCAACCAGCGCCACCGTCTCGCCGGCGCGAACCTCGAAGCTCACGTCATCGAGGGCGACGCGCCCATCCGGGAAGGCGAGGGACACATTCTCGAAGCGGATGGAGATGGCCTCTGGGGTCGGCAGCGGCACCGAGCCGCCGCCTTCGGCCAGGGCCGGCGTCTCCTCCAGCGCCACGAGGCGCTCGGCAGCGCCGATGGCCTCCATGCGGGCATGGTAGGCCGTGCCCATGGCCCGCAGCGGCGCATAGAATTCCGGCGCCAGCAGCAGCACGAACAGACCGGGAAAAAACGCCATCTCGCCCCACAGCAGCCGGAAGCCGATGAAGATGGCGATGAGGGCGATGGACACGGTGGCGAAGAATTCCAGCACCGCAGAGGACAGGAAGGCGACGCGCAGCACCGCCATGGTGTCGCGCCGGTAGTCGTCGGCGACGGCGGCCACCTCCTCCACCATGCGGCCGGCGGCGTTGAACGCCTTCAGCGTCGCAAGCCCCTGCACCGCATCGAGCAGGTGCCCCGACATGCGGGCAAGCCGGCGCCACTGCTTCTGGTTCAGCGCCTCCGTGCCCTTGCCGATGAGGATCATGAAGACGGGGATGAACGGCGCGGTCGCGAGCAGGATGAGACCCGACACCCAGTCGAACGGGAAAACCGCGACCAGCACCGCCACCGGCAGCATCACCGCCAGCACCGAGGCCGGGATGTAGCGCGAATAATAGGGCTCGACGGCCCGCACGCCCTCCGCCAGCGCCGCCACCACTTCGCCGGTGCGGGCCTCGGCGAGCCCCACCGGGCCGATGGCCTCCACCCGGTCGAGGAGCCGGGCGCGCAAGGCACGCATCACCTTCGCGGCAGCGGCGAAGCCGAAATGCTCGCTCGCCCACACCGCGCCGAAGCGCATCAGGATGGCACCGACGAGGAGGGCGAGATCAAGCGAGTAAGACGAGAGTGCCTCGTGGCGGAACAACACCGCATCGATGATGCGAGCGACGAGATAGGCCTGCGCGATGATGAGGAGGCCGGTCGCCGCCGATGCCGCGAGGGATCGGCTGAGGTCCGCCCGCGCCGTACCGCGAAAGCCCGACAGGAAAGCGGAGAGGCGCTTGCGATCCGTTGCGATGCGTCCCTCCCCTCTTTCGCGCGGCCGGCTGCAGACCCTGCCTTGCGGCAGAGGGAGATACCACACGCATAAGGCGGCCACACTGCGATGAAGGCGCCCAGCCGACGTGCCGGCAGCCCTTCGGCAAGCAATACGCGCGCGCCGGCGCTCAGTCTTCCGCGTTCGCCCGCGCGGCGAGGCCCTGATGGAGCAGGTCCACCACCTCCTGCGGCAGGTTCAGGGCGACGGCCGCGGCGTGGCCCTCCTCGGACATCTTGCCCCATGTCTTGGCGAGGATGCCGGCCACCTTCTCCGGCTCCGGGCGGTGCTTCAGGAGGAAGGCATCGAGCTCGTGGGTGAGGAAGACGAGCACCGCCACGTCTTCCAGCACCTGCATGTCCGGGTCCTGCTTCAGCCGGTCCTTGCGGACGATCTTGCCAACGCGCTCTGCGAATGCGGCCTCGAAACCGAGGCCGCGCAGGATTTCAACGATGCGCCGCTCATGGATGTTCTTCAGCTCCGTGCGCCAGCGGAAATAACCGGCCTTGCCCGCCGGATAGGTCTCCCTCGGGACGGTGAAGCGCTCGATATGCTGGCCCCGGGCGGCGATTTTCAGCGCATCGGAGGCATCGGGCCTGAAGCGGGTGAGCGCCTGCGTCATGCGCTGCCCGTAAAGCACCGCCGCCGGCACGCTCCGGCCGTCCAGCTCCACGCGGGCAGGATCGGCGCTATTGGCCGCGTCGATGGCGGCGTAGGCCTGCTGCAGCAGGGCGGCGGGAATCGCGTCGCTCGTCATCGGGGCTCCTGGGAAATATCCGGCGGCCATCATGGCCGCGGATACGCGGCTGTCTAGCGCAGGCGTAGCCGGGCCCAGCGCCACAGCGCCCGCGCCCGGCGCTTCAGCTCGGCGAGCCTCAACCATTCGGACACCGAGCGGTGCACCGAGGCCGCCGTTTCGATGACATAGGCCATCCAGCGCACCGTCATCAGCTGCGTCTTGCCGGCGGTGAAAATGCGCTCGATGAGAACGAAACTCACCAGATGCGCCAGCAGGAACAGGAACGTGCCGGTGCGCACGTGTCCGTTCGCGATGTGGATGAGCGCAAGGAACTTCACCGGCTCCACAACGCCGTAGGGCACCGCGATGAGCACGAGCACCGCATAGGCCGGCAACCCGCCCACCCACGCCTCGAACTTCTGCACGAGCTTTAGCGCAGAGAGCCAGTCGAGCAGCGGGCGGTAGAGCGGACGGACCAGCTCATCGAGCAGGATGACGATGCCCACCACCAGCCGGAACGCGAGGCGCAGAACGGCAACTAGCGGATTGCGACGGCGGGACGGACGGGGCGAGATAGGGGGTTCGACCATGCCCCGATGATGCCGGGTAAATCGCGCCGGCGATATGTGCCGCTGCGGAATGGCGCTGGCAGATCCGGAGCGGTTCAGGCCAGCTCGGCGGCCGAAATCCACTCGGGTTCGTAGGGCTCGATCGTTCCGAGTTCTACGGCCCTCTCCAAGGCATCGAGGCAACCCGGCAAATTGGCAATATCGAACCGCACGAGATCCGTCAGCGAGAAACGCCACCACCGCAGACGCTCGAGGCGGACGATCGTTTCCGGATCGAACCGATAGCGCACAATCTGCGCCGGATTGCCTGCGACGATGGCATAGGCCGGAACGTCGCGCGTGATGCATGACAGCGCCCCGATCACCGCGCCGTTGCCGATGGTAACCCCCGAGCGGACGAAGGCATCCTGACCGATCCAGACGTCATGGCCGATCTTCACGGGCTTGACGCTGTTGGCAAACCAGTGCCGCTCAGGAGCATCTGTGGCGGATACAAAACGATCCCAACCATAGAGCGTCGGATTTTCAAAACTCGAACTGGTCGAAAGCCGGGCAATATCGTGCTCATTGGCGCCCAGCGTGACGCCCGGCGCTATCGAGCAGTATCGGCCCACTTCCACCCAGCACGCATGTCCCGCGGCATGCAGCATGGAAAAGGCACCGAAGCGGGACGGAAACTCGCTCCGAATGTGCTTGGTCACCAGACAGGGTGGCTCGAACGCCAACGCCGCATGTGCGTTCGATGCGTCGATGTTGGCTTGCACCCCCGCGTTCACCGCGCGCCCCTCACCCGACCGCTCCACTCTTTGGACCGGGACAGAAAAGGCGCCGGATCGTTCATCGGATCTCCTTCCCAGGACATATTTTTCCGAGCTGGTGAGCAAGGCTTGACGGGAAAAATAGGAGAACTGGACCGAGGCCGCAACCAAGCTGAGGACAGGCCTTTCCTGTCGGCCGCGATTGGCTCCCTATCGCCCGGACGGCCGGCCATCGGGGCCGCGGCGGCGGGAGCCGGTGGCGCGGGTCTGGGCGGGGGCCGCCGTCGACTGCCGGGGAATGAGCGTGGGCGTGGCGATGCGCAGGCGATCGGCGCGCGTCGATGCCCCCCGTGTCAGCAGGTCAAGCGCATCGGCGGCGATCTGGTCGAAGGGCACGCGCACAGAGGTGAGCGGGGTCGGCAGGCGGCTGACGATGGGAATGTCGTTATAGCCCACGATCGAAACATCGCCGGGCACCAAGAGGCCGAGCCGGGCGAGCGTCGAGAGGGCGCCGATGGCGGTATTGTCGTTCACCGCGAAGAGCGCGGTGGGCGGCTCGGCCGCGCTCATCAGCCGCTCGGCCGCGTCCGCTCCCGAATCGATGCCGAAGGTGGATTCGACGACGAGCGCCGGGTCCTCGGCAATGCGCGCCTCGTCCATCGCCTGCCGGTATCCCTCCACACGCCCCCGGCTGCTGGAGGCGTAAGCGGGGCCCGCGATGAGGCCGATGCGGCGGTGGCCGAGATCGATCAGGTGCCGCGTGGCGAGGTATCCCCCGAGGCGGTCATCGCCCACCGAGGCGAGGCTGCGCCCGTCGCTGCGCAGCGCGAGCACATAGGGCACGCCCCGGTCGGCGAGCTCCTGGGCGAAGTCGTCGCCTTCCCGCGCCGTGGAGAGGACAAGGCCATCGACGCCCCGCTGGAGCAGGGTCTGCGCCGCCCTGCGGTCGGCGCGCGGCTCGTCGTCGGTGGTGGCCACGATGGCGAACTGCCCGGTGCGGGCGCAGGCCCGAGCCAGCGCCTCGTAGAGCATGGCCATCACGGTATCAGTGAGCCGCGGGACAATGACGCCGATGGTGTTGGTCTGGCCACGCCGCAGGCTCGCGGCGGAAACATCGCGCACGTAGCCGAGGCTTTCCGCCACCTGCCGGACGCGCCGGGCGGTCGCGTTCTCCGAGCGCGGCAGGCGCTCGTCGAGGATGCGCGACACGGTGGATTTCGAGACACCCGCCGCGGCCGCGACATCGAGGATGGTCACGCGCCCGTGCCGCTCGTGCGGTTCGTCATCGGTCAACGGCTTGTGTCCTTCGATCTGCGGCCAGTTATCACGTTCGCGTCGGCGTCACGTTAGCGATTGACAGGAGACGGGCACAAGCGCAATTATGGGAACGTTCCCGCTAACGATCCAACAAAAGCTGCGGGTCGGAGGAAGCGGGACCGGATTTTCTGATCTGACGATCCCAAGGAAGGAACTGGAACCATGGCTATCGACTGGAAGGGCCTGAACCCCGCCCCCGTCACCCTCTTCAAGGACAACGGCGACGTCGACTTCGACGGCAACGCCCGCCTCGCCAAGTGGCTGGCCGCCATCCCGGGTGTGAAGAGCCTCGTCATCCTCGGCCATGCCGGCGAAGGCACCTTCCTGACCTTCGAGGAGCAGATCGAGCTGATCCGCGTCTACAAGGACGCGACCCCCCTCCCCGTCATCGCCGGCATCACCGGTGAAGGCACCAAGGTCGCCGAGATCGAGGCGAAGAAGAAGTTCGACGCCGGTGCCAGCGGCGCGCTCGTGTACCCGAACCATGGCTGGCTGCGCTTCGGCTACCAGAAGGGCGCCCCGCAGGACCGCTACAAGGCCATCGCCCAGTCCGGCCTAGAGTGCATCCTGTTCCAGTACCCGGCCGTGACCAAGGCCAATTACGACCTCGACACCCAGCTCGAGATCGCCGCCATCCCGGGCGTGACCGCCACCAAGAACGGCGTGCGCGACATGAAGCGCTGGTACAACGAGATCCCGGCGCTCAAGAAGGCGTTCCCGAACCTCGCCATCATGTCCTGCCACGACGAGTGGCTGCTGCCCACCATGTTCGACGTGGACGGCCTGCTGGTCGGCTATGGCAACATGGCGCCCGAGCTGCTCATCGAATACCTCAAGGCCGGCAAGGCGCAGGACTACACGCTCGCCCGCAAGTATCATGAGCAGCTCCTGCCCGTGACCCGCGCCGTCTACCACCGCGGCTCGCACATGGAGGGCACCGTCGCCCTCAAGCATGCGCTGCGCGCCCGTGGCTTGATCGACAACGTGAACATCCGCGAGCCCCTGAAGCCCCTCGGCGAGGCCGCCGATGCCGAGATCCGCGCCGCCGTGAAGGCCTCTGGCCTCACCGTGGTCGCCGACGCCCTCGCGGCCTGATCTCTGACACTTCCGGAGGCGGCCTCGGCCGCCTCCGCGCCCCTTTCGGGTGAGAAGCGCGTGCCGGCTCCGGGCCGGCGCGCCTTATCTCCGGGTGCGCCTCTGGCCTCCGGCAAAAAGAAAAATCAAGATCATCCTTGGAGGAAACCCCAATGCTCATGCAGACGCCGCCGCACCTGGCTGCCGGCGGAACATCCGATTTGCGGAGCGATGCCGAGCGGCAAGCCGACATCAGCGCCCGCCTTGAACGGCTCCCGATCACCCGACGCGTGTTCTGGACCCGTAACATCATTGGTGCCGCCACCTTCTTCGATGGCTACACCGTCATCGCCATTGCCTATGCCATGCCGGTGCTGGTGCGCGAGTGGGGTCTCAAGCCCGAGCAGACGGGCCTGATCCTCTCCATGGGCTACCTCGGGCAGCTCATCGGCGCGGTGTTCTTCGGCTGGCTCGCCGAGCGCATCGGCCGCCTCTCCGTGCTGCTGTTCACCATCCTCTTGTTCGTCAGCATGGACATCGCCTGCCTGTTCGCCTGGGGCGCGGCCTCCATGATGGCGTTCCGCTTCATCCAGGGCATCGGCACCGGCGGCGAGGTGCCCGTGGCGAGCGCCTATATCAACGAATACATCGGCTCGAAGGGGCGCGGCCGCTTCTTCCTGCTCTATGAGGTGATGTTCCTGTTCGGCCTCGTGGGCGCCGGCCTCATCGCCCGTGCGCTGGTGCCGGTCTATGGCTGGCAGGCCATGTTCATCGTCGGGCTCGTGCCCGCCGCCATCCTGATCCCGCTGCGCTTCTTCATGAAGGAATCGCCGCGCTGGCTGGCCGCCAAGGGCCGCTATGCCGAGGCCGACAGGATCGTGTCGGGGCTGGAGCGCAGCGCCATCGCCCAGGGCCATGTGCTGGCCCAGCCGCAGCCCGTGGCCATCAAGCCGGTGGAGCGCTCGGGCGTGCGCGAATTGTTCTCCGGCATCTATCGCCGGCGCACGCTGACCATCTGGTCCATGTGGTTCTGCTCCTACCTCGTGGCCAACGGCATGATCGCCTGGCTGCCTACCCTCTACCGGCAGACCTTCAACCTGCCGCTGGAGACGGCGCTGCTCTACGGCCTGCTGACCTCGGTGGCCGGCGTGGTGGCTTCGGTGGCCTGCGCGCTGCTGATCGACAAGGTGGGCCGCAAGCGCTGGTACACCTTCGCCTTCCTCGCGGCGCCGATCCCGCTGCTGGCGCTGGCGTGGATGGGGGCGACGTCGCCAACCGAGGTTCTGGTCCTCGCCGGCCTCGCCTATGCGATCGTGCAGACCATCACCTTCTCGCTCTACCTCTATTCGGCGGAGCTGTACCCGACGCGCCTTCGGGCCATCGGCACCGGCCTCGGCAGCGCCTGGCTGCGGCTCGGCTCCTCGGCAGGTCCCATCGTGGTGGGCACCATCATGGGCGCCGCAGGCATCCAGTACGTGTTTGCGGCCTTCGCCGGCATCCTCGTCGTCGGGGCGCTGGTCACCATGTTCTTCGCCATCGAGACGAAGGGCCGGGTGCTGGAGGAACTCTCCCCGTAGCCTGCACCCTGAGGCGACACAGGTTCAGACCGCTGGCGGGCGCAAAGGCCCGGCAGCGGTTTCTGCGTGATGTGCTTGCCGTCAGACCGCGTGGCCGACCAGCGTGCCGATGGCCGCCGTCGCCGCCATGGCAATGGCGCCCCAGAAGGTCACGCGGATGGTCGGCTTCCAGATATCCGCGCCGCCCGCCCGCGCGCCCAGGGCGCCGAGCACCGCGAGGCAGACCAGCGAGCCGCCGGAGACGATCGGCGCAATCAGGGCCGTGGGTGCCAGAAGCGAGATGATGAGCGGGATCGCCGCCCCCAGCGCGAACGTTACGGCCGACGTGGAGGCGGCCTGGATGGGGCGGGCGACCACGTGCTCGGCCAGCCCCAGCTCATCGCGCGCATGGGCGGTGAAGGCATCCTTCGCCGTCATCTGCTCGGCCACCTGACGCGCCAGCGCCAGCTCGACGCCCCGCCGCACATAGATCTGGGTCAGCTCGTTCAGCTCGCTCTCGGGGTCTTCCGCGAGTTCCCGCCGCTCCTTCTGGAGGTCGGCATTCTCGGTATCGGCCTGCGAACTCACCGAGACGTACTCGCCCGCCGCCATGGACATGGCACCAGCGACGAGGCTTGCGACGCCCGCGACGAGGATTTCCGACGAATTCGTCGAGGCCGCAGCAACGCCCACCATGAGGCTTGCGGTCGATATGATGCCGTCATTGGCGCCGAGGACGGCGGCGCGCAGCCAGCCGATGCGCTCGATCAGATGGTTTTCGCGGTGCAGAGGCTTCATGGCGAGACCTGCCGGGAGGAGCGACGGACCGGTGCGCAGCAAGCTGCGGCGGCGCTTAAAGAGCTACAGATTAGAGTTGGTCTAATCTGTAGCAGGGCAAGCGCCAAGAGGCGATTGGTCGCGACGCCTCCAAACGCCCGAGCCGACCGAAAACATAGCCAACTCAATATTTTGGGTTAGCCTCCGGCGCTTGCCATGGCTCTTGCCCGAACCTACCGCGCCGCCTCGTCCGGCTGCACCGGAGGCACCCAGGCGGCGATGCGGGCGCGCCCTTCGGGCGACATCTGGACGGCCGCATCGATGATGACCCCGTGGACGATGGACCAGACCTCGCGGCGGGCATCCCGCAGGCCGGAGAGCGCCGCACGCGCCGCCTCCGGATCGAAAGGCATGGCGACGAAAGCGGCGCGGGCGCGCTCCTGCGCCGCGCGCGAAGCCGCTTCGGCATCAACCAGCCTGCTGTTTACAGCACCGAAGCGGGTAAGCAGCAGGCGGGCGTCGGTCATGGGCAGGGTCGCCGCGAGCCGGTCGATGCGTACGCGCGGGCTGCGGTCCTCCACACTGGCCGGCGGCACGAAGACGGCGGCCTTGTGCGGCCCGCGCATCGCCAACGCCAGAGCAACGCCCACGAAGAAGAGGTTGAGCGCGAGGGAGGCGATCAGCAGGCGCCGCGGCGCGGAGGCGAGGCCCGAGAAGCCGGACATGGAGCTCAGGTTGGGGCTCGACCCGGCGCTCACAGCACGCCCTCGCCGATCGGTCCCGGCTCGAACACCACCGCGCTGACGTCGGTCGTCGCGCCCGCCCGCGCGCCGGAGCCGATGCCGACCAGCGTGTCGCTCGATCCCACCATGAAGCCAAGCAGGGCCATGCCGGCGAGCGCCGCGATGCTCGGCCACGCCGGCCTCAGATCAAGGGCGATGAGCCAGTCCGGCAGCCACAGCACCGGGTGGCGACGCGACTGGCGCGGCAGCGGCGCATTGGAAAGCGCGCGCGTCACACGGTGCGCCGGCCTCGTATCCGCCTCGGTCGTGAGGCGCGCCGCACCACTAAGGCGCCGCTCCAGCGCGATCTCCTCCGCGAGCAGCGTCCTCGCCGCCGCATCCTTTTCAAGCAGCGCCTCGGCGGCGATGCGGGGGGCCTGCGGCCACAGCGCGACATCCGTGCCGTGGCGGATCAGGAAACGCTCGAAATCCTCACGTGTCATCGCCCTGTCCTTCATTTTGCAAGGCACCGAGGCTCACCCGAAGGCTGCGCCGGGCGCGGACGAGCAGCGTCTCCACGCCGGAAACCGAAGTGCCGAGAATCTCCGCTGCGTGCGCATTGGAGAACCCCTCCCAATAAGTAAGCAGAACGGCGACGCGCTGGCGCTCGGGCAACGCGGCCACTGCAGCCAGCACGGCCCGATCCTCCTCCTGCCGCTCGAGGCCGGCAAGCGCATCCGGCGCGGGATCGGCCCGCTCGCCGGCGGAATCGAGGCCGAGGAACGGCAGGCGGCGGCGGGCATTGAGGCACAGGTTGATGACGATGCGGTAGAACCAGGTACCGAAGGCGGCGTCCGGCCGCCAGCGGGGCGCCGCGCGCCAGACCCTGAGCAAAGCCTCCTGGGCAATGTCCTCCGCATCGCTGCCGTTGCCCACGAAGCGCCGGGCAAAGGCGACGGCCCGCACCGCATAGCGCTGGCAGAGCGCGCGGAACGCGGCTTCATCACCGGCGGCGATGGCCGACATGAGATCCTCGTCGCTCGGCTCGCGCATGCGCGTCCAACTGCCCGCCTGTGTCCCGGCCCGTTCCGCCCGCAACATGGCACCATGATGCGAACTCCCTTCAAGTCCTGCGACGCCGGTTGATCCGTAACCGCCGCCCTGCGGCCGGCGCGCTGTTGCCCTGACGTTGCGTATTCAACACCCCGCACCGGCAAACCCTGCGCTGCGGGCCTGCTCATCACAGAGACGTGAGCTTTGCTGCAGCGCGCGCAGGGTTTCGGCGATGCCCGTGTTGAAGGGGCATCGTCTATTGCCGCAGGACGGCCTGATGCGTGTCTTCCCCTGGGTCATCTCCTCGCTCGTTGTCGTCGCCGGCGCGGTCGCCTGGCAGCAGGGCCTGATCGGCGCCGCCGCGCAGCCCCCCAAGCCCAAGGCGCCGCCCCCACCCATTCCGGTCGTCGCGACAGCGGTGAAGATGGAGGACGTGCCCGTCTACGGCGAAGGCATTGGCACCGTTCAGGCCTCCAACACCATCACGGTGAAGGTGCGGGTCGACGGCGAGCTGACCAAGGTGGCATTCAAGGAAGGCCAGGACGTGAAGGCGGGCGACATCCTCGCCCAGATCGACCAGCGCCCCTTCGCCGCCGCCCTCGCCCAGGCCAAGGCAGCGCGGGCCAAGGACGAGGCACTGCTGGCCAACGCCAAGGCGGATCAGGAGCGTTACAAGGTGCTGGTGCCCAAGCAGGCCGCCTCCCAGCAGCAGCTCGATACCCAGAGCGCGCTGGTTGCCCAGTATCAGGCGCAGATCGAGGGCGATCAGGCCGCCATCGACAACGCCCAGATCCAGCTCGACTACACCACCGTTCGCGCCCCCATCTCCGGCCGCACCGGCGTGCGGCTGGTGGACGAGGGCAACATCGTCCACGCCAACGACGCGGGCGGGCTGGTGGTCATAACCCAGCTGAAGCCGGTAGCCGTGGTTTTCACCCTGCCGCAGGACCGGCTGGACGACATGCAGGCAGCGCTGGCGCGCGGGCCCGTCACCGCCCTCGCCTTCCGCCGCGACGGCGTGACGAAGGTGGGCGAAGGCACCGTGGTGCTGATCGACAACCAGATCAGCTCCGACACCGGCACGCTGCGCATCAAGGCCACCTTCCCGAACGACGACCTCAAGCTCTGGCCCGGAGCCTTCGTGAACGTGAAGGTGCTGCTCGACACCCACCACGACGTCGTCACCATCCCCGCCCAGGCCATCCAGCGCGGACCGGACGGCTTCTATGTCTATGTGGTGAAGCCGGACGACACGGTGGAGAAGCGCGCCGTCACCACCAGCGGGATCAGCGCCGGCACCGCCTCCATCGCCGCGGGGCTGGCGGCGGGCGACCAGGTGGTGATCGACGGCCAGTACAAGCTCATCCCCGGCGCCCGCGTGACTGTGCGGCCGGCTCCGGGCGCCCCGCCCGCGAAGAGCGTGTCGGTGGGAGCCCCCGCATGAGCGTCTCCGCACCCTTCATCCGGCGGCCCATCGCCACCACGCTGCTGATGGCGGCGCTGCTGCTGGTCGGCCTCGTCGCCTATCCGCTGCTGCCGGTGGCGCCGCTGCCGCAGGTGGACTTCCCCACCATCCAGGTCTCCGCCAGCCTGCCGGGCGCCAGCCCCGAGACCATGGCCTCGTCCGTCGCGACGCCGCTGGAACGGCAGTTCAGCCAGATTGCCGGCGTAACGCAGATGACCTCCACCAGCGCGCTGGGCGTCGCCTCCATCACCATCCAGTTCGATCTCGGCCGCAGCATCGATGCGGCCGCGCAGGACGTGCAGTCCGCCATCAACGCCGCGTCCGGCCAGTTGCCGAAGAACCTGCCGAGCCCGCCGACCTTCCGAAAGGTCAATCCGGCGGATGCGCCGATCCTCATCCTGTCCGTCCAGTCGGACCTCCACCCCCTCACCAAGCTCGACGACGCGGCCGACACCATCCTCGCCCAGCAGATGAGCCAGATTCCCGGCATCGCGCAGGTGGCCATCACCGGCGAGCAGAAGCCGGCGGTGCGGGTGCAGGTGGACCCCGCCAAGATCGCGGCGCTGGGCATGAGTCTCGAAGACGTGCGCGCGGTGCTCGCCGCCGCGACCGTGGACCAGCCCAAGGGCAGCTTCGACGGGCCCGCGCAGGGCTTCACCATCTATGCCGACGACCAGTTGCTCTCTGCTTTGCCCTGGAACGAGGTGGTGGTCGCCTACAAGAACGGCGCGCCGGTGCGCATCCGGGACATCGGCCGCGCGGTGGACGGGCCGGAGAATGCCCGCCTCGCCTCCTGGCAGGATGGCAAGCGCGGCATCCAGCTCATCGTCTTCAAGCAGCCCGGCGCCAACGTGATCGACGCCGTGGACCGGGTGAAGGCGGCCATCCCCCGGCTGGAAGCCTCACTGCCGCCCGGCATCACCGTGAAGATCATCGGCGACCGCACAGAGACCATCCGCGCCTCGGTGGATGATGTGCAGCTGACCATGCTCATCACCATCGCGCTGGTGGTGGCAGTGATCTTCGCCTTCCTGCGGAGCCTCTGGGCCACCATCATCCCGAGCGTCACCGTGCCCATGGCGCTCATCGGCACCTTCGCGGTGATGTATGTGGTGGGCTACAGCCTCGACAATCTCTCCCTCATGGCCCTCACCATCGCGGTCGGCTTCGTGGTCGACGACGCCATCGTGATGCTGGAGAACATCTATCGCTACATCGAGGAGGGCATGCCCCCGTTCGAGGCGGCGCTGAAGGGCGCGGGGGAGATCGGCTTCACCATCATCTCCATCAGCCTGTCGCTGGTGGCGGTGTTCATTCCGGTGCTGCTCATGGGCGGCATCGTCGGGCGGCTGCTGCGCGAGTTCGCCGTCACCGTCACCATCACCATTCTCGTATCCGTGGTGGTGTCGCTGACGCTGACGCCCATGATGTGCTCCCTCTTCCTCAAGAACGAGCACGGGGTGAAGCACGGGCGCGCCTACATGGCGGCGGAAGCCTTCTTCGACGGCATGCTCAAGGTCTACGACACCGGCCTCAAATGGGTGCTCAACCACCAGTTCCTCACCCTCATGAGCCTTCTTGCCACCGTCGCCGCCACTGGCTGGCTCTACGTGGCCATCCCCAAGGGCTTCTTCCCCCAGCAGGACACCGGCTTCATCCAGGGCTTCTCAGAGGCGGCGCAGGACATCTCCTTCTCGGCGATGACACAGAAGCAGATGGCGCTGCTCGACATCGTCGCGCGCGATCCCGCCATCGAGCACGTTTCCGGCTCGGTGGGCGCCACCGGCGGCTCGCAGACCATCAACACCGGCCGTGTCTGGATCACCCTGAAGCCAAGAAGCGAGCGCAACGCGACCGCCGACGAGGTGATCCACCGTCTGCGGCCCCAGCTCGCCAAGGTGGAGGGCATCGCTTTGTTCCTGCAGGCCTCGCAGGACATCAACGTGGGCGGCCGGCCCTCCCGCACCCAGTATCAATACACCCTGCAGGACGCCAACCTCGACGAGCTGAACGCCTGGGGCCCGCGCATGCTGGCCAAGCTCAAGGCCCTGCCGGAGTTGACCGACGTCGCCACCGACCAGCAGACCAACGCGCCGACCGTCTCCCTCACCATCGACCGCGACACCGCGGCGCGCTTCGGCATCCTGCCGCAAGTGATCGACGACACGCTGTACGATGCTTTCGGCCAGCGGCAGGTGGCGCAATACTTCACCCAGCTCTCGCAATACCACGTCATTCTGGAGGTCGATCCCAAGCTCCAGACCGACCCCGGCGCGCTGGACAAGGTCTATGTGCGCTCCCCGCGCACCGGCGAGGAGATCCCCCTCTCCGCCTTCGTGAAGGTCGACAATTCCAAGACCGCCTATCTCTCCATCTCCCATCAGGGCCAGTTCCCGGCGGTGACACTCTCATTCAACCTGGCCCCGGGGGTCGCGCTCGGGCAGGCGGTGGACGCCATCAAGCAGGCGGAGCAGGACGCAGGCATGCCACAGACGCTGGTCGGCACCTTCCAGGGCACCGCGCAGGCGTTCCAGAACTCGCTCAGGACGCAGCCCTACCTGATCCTCGCGGCCATCGTCGCCGTCTACATCATCCTCGGCGTGCTCTATGAGAGCTTCATCCACCCGCTCACCATCCTCTCCAGCCTGCCATCGGCGGGCGTCGGGGCGCTGCTGGTGCTCTATGTGGCGGGCTACGATCTCTCCGTCATCGCCCTCATCGGCATCCTTCTGCTCATCGGCATCGTGAAGAAGAACGCGATCATGATGATCGACTTCGCATTGGTGCGGGAGCGCGAGGGCAAGACGCCGGAGGAATCCATCTACGAGGCGTGCCTCATCCGCTTCCGGCCCATCATGATGACCACCATGGCGGCCCTTCTCGGCGCCCTGCCGCTGATGCTGGGGTCCGGCACCGGCTCGGAGCTGCGCCGCCCGCTGGGCTTCGCCATCGTGGGCGGGCTCATGGTGAGCCAGGTGCTCACGCTCTACACCACGCCGGTGGTCTACCTCTACATGGTCCGGCTGCAGCGCTGGCTCACGCGCAAGCGCGAAAAGCCCGCCGCCCCGGTGCGCCTCGCCCCGGTGCCGCACCTCGACGAAGCGGCCGAGTAGGACAGCCCCGCCCCTTGACCTTCAGGCGGGAAGAAGGCCCATTGCCGGCCTCTTCCCCCTGAAGGAACCCCCAGGATGAGCGCACCGGTCAAGATCGTGGTCCTCCTCGCCGCCCGCCCCGGCAAGGCCGAGGCGCTACAGGACCTGCTCACGGGCATGGCGCGTGCCACCCGCGCCGAGCCGGGCAACCTGCGCTGGGATTTCTGGCGCGACCAGTCCGAGCCCACGCGCTTCGTCATCGATGAGCTCTATGTGGACGCGGCTGCCGTCACCGCCCACCGCGAGACGTCGCACTTCGAGACCTATTTCGCGCACATCAACGACCTCGCCGAGCGCACCCCCTTCGTGCTCGATCCCGTCGACGTGGTCGCCTGAGCGCTCTCAAGGCGCCGCCGGCCGCTCCGGACGCGAGCGGCGCGGCGGCCGCGCGATTTCGGCGAGGGCCACGGCTACAAGGCCGAAGGCGCCGCCGATGAGCACATTCTCAACCCGCTCGGCGGCGATGCCGCTGCCCGTCCCCGCGAACGCCGCGGCGAGGGCGATGAAGAAGCAGCGCGCCCCGAAGCCGATCACGTAGCGCGAGAAGGCGATCAGCGTGAGCATGGCGCCGAGCACGCAGAAGGAATAGCCCACCTCGCTCACCGGCAAGGTCCATCCGATGAGCAGCCCCAGCGGCGCACCCACCAGCGCCCCCATGGCGCGCAGCTTCAGCTTGCCGGTGGAGGCGGAAAGATCGCCCACCACCACGCTCGCCGCCGACCAGATCAGCCACTGGCCCTCGCGGATGTCGAACATCTCCACCAGCACCGCCGCCGCGAACACGGCGGCCGCCGTCGCCACTGCCGGCACCAGCCAGTCGCCGGAGGGCGGGCCGAAGATCTCCGAGCGATCGAGCGTCCGCCGCCGACCGTCCAGCGCCTGCACCGCGCAGACGAGGGCGAGCCCCACCGGCGAGAGCCCCAGCAGCACGCCCGCCTGCCACAGCGCCGCTTCGCCCAGTGCCCCCTCACGGATGTCGAGCGCCAGATAGACGGCGGGAATGAACACCCAATTGCCCAGCGTCCGCAGCAGCGTGCCGAAGCGCGTCACAGCTGCCGCCATGAAGCCGGTCACCGCCGCCAAAGCCACGAATAGCGGGGGGATCGGCGCCGCCAGGAACAGCACCGTGAAGGTGGCGACGATGACGAGATACTGCACGATCACCGCCGCCGGGCTGAGCCGCAGCTTCAGCGCCGGGATCAGCAGCGAGACGGTGAGCAGGCACAGATTGACCAGCGCGGGCTCGCGGGTGAGCAGATAGGCCACCACCAGCGGCCCGATCACCACCAGCGCCCGCGCGATGGCGCCGAGATGAAGCTCCTGCGCCAGCCAAGGACGCACGTGCGTGCCGGCCCGGCTCACCGATGCTCTCGCACGGTACCCGGCAACACCGCGCCGCGCCCCTCGCCTGCCCTGAGGTTCTCGCCCATCGCCCAGCCCTTCCCGATGCGCATCCTACATCGGCCGCGACGGACGGGGGAGCGTCACGCCGGGCGGATGGAGAGCCGCGTCGCCGCCATGGCCCGGTACGCCGAGGCGCGGCAGCTCAGCACCAGCACCTGCATGCGGCCGGAGGCCTCGGAGAGGATTTCCATCATGGTGTCGAAACGGTCGTCGTCGGCGAACACCAATGCGTCGTCCAGCACCAGCGAGGCGGGTTGGCCCTTGTCGATGAGCAGGTCGGCGAAGGCGAGGCGGGTGAGGATGGCGATCTGCTCCTGTGTGCCCTTGCTCAGCATCTCCGCCGCCTCTTCGCGGCCGGCGCGGGTCAGAAGCTGGGGTTTGAGATCTTCGCCGAAGGAGAGGCTGGCGGCGGGCAGGAGCCGTCGCACATAAGGCTCGATGCGCCGGGTGACGGGGGCGAGATAGCGTCGCGCCGCATCCTGCTGCGCTTCCTTCAGCACCTTGAGCAGCAGCGCCAGCGTGTCCGCCTCGCTCCTGAGGCGGGCGAGCGCAGCGGCGGCGGCCTCGGCCTCCTCGTCGGCGGCGGCCTTGCGGCTCGCCGGTCCTTCCCCGCCCAGCGTGCGCGCCTGCTCCTCCAGCCGCGCCACCGCCCCGGCCAGCTCCGGCAGCTGGGATTGCAGCGTGTCGCGCTTCTTGCGGAGGGTATCCCGGCGGCGGATGAAGCTGTCCGCGTCCAGTCCCTCGGCGGCGCGCCGGGCAGTGTCGCAATCCACCAGAGCCCGGGCCTCGGCGGCGCGGGCGTCCGCGAGAGCTGCTTCAAGATCGGCGTCGGCCAGCGCCGCGCGTTCGGCCGCAAGGTCGGCAGCGAGCCGGGCCCGCTCCGCCTCGGCCCGCTCCAGCGCCGCGGCGAAGGCCACGTCCTTCAGTTCGCTCGCCTTCAGGCTCTCCAATGCGGCTTCACGGCGGGCGGCGGCCTCGGCCTCGGCGCCACGGGCGGCGCGATAGGGCGCCTCCACGTCGGCGACGGCGACCCCCGCATCCTTGGCTTCCGGTGCCGGACGCTCCACGCCCGCGAGCGCGCCGCGCAGGGGATCGAGGCCGGCGGGAATGCCGAGGGCGGTATCGGCCGGGCATTCGGCCTTGAGGCGCGTCTTGAGGCCCAGAAGCTCGGCCTCGTCGATGGCCCGCGCCCGGCCCGCCGCACGGGCGGCCTGTGGCGTATCGTGGCCCACGCCTGCGAGGAAATCGGCGAGATCACGCCGAGCTGCCCGCAGCCGCGCCAGCGCGGGCTCGCCCGAGGGCGGCGGGGCGAAAGCGAGGGTGCCGACGCCGGGAATGGAAAGGGTGCGCGGCCGGCTGAGGCGAATGGCACCCTCTGCGAGCGGCGCACCATCCAGGAGAATTTGCGGCGCGCCGGGCTCCAGGGTCACGGTCAGGGTCGCGGCGCCGGCCTCCGCCTGAGCACGGGCTGCGCTCTCGGCATCTTCCAGCTGACGCAGCCGGTCCACGGCCGCGGAATCCATGCGCTCCTCGGCGATGCGGGTCTCCCGCGCGCGGATGTCCGCTGCATGCGCCTCGGCGCGGTCGAGCCGGGCGAAGGCGGATGCCAGCGCATGGCGGCGCTCTGCGGCGGCCCGCTCTGCGACGGAGTGGTCGCGCCGCGTCTCGGCTTCACGCAGGGCGGTTCGGGCGGCATCCAGCGCGAGGGCAGCGGCCTTCTCCGCCGAGCGGGCGCGGCCGATCACCTCCGCATGGGCGCTCACGGCTTCGGCGGCCGTCGCCACTTTCGTTTCGGCGGCCTGAAGCTCCACCGAGAGCTTCTCACGCCCCGCCCGTCGCGTCTCCAGCGCGCTGCGGCGGGCGGATTGCTCGCGCACGGCGAGGGTGGCGATCTCCAGCGCCTGCCCGGCGGCGCGGGCGCGGACGATGTCTTCCTCGAGCGTCTTCAGATCGGCGTCGGTCTGCGGATCCTCGATGTCGCGCACGAGGCGGCGGCGCTCGTTGCGCTTGGATTCCAGCTGCGCCAGCACCCCCTCGAACTGCTCCAGCTCCCGCGCGCGCTCGGTGGCGGCGGCGCGGGCCAGGGCCTCGGCGGCCTCCGCCTGCTTGAGCTTGCCGGTCGCGCGGCCGGTGGCGGTGTAGAAATCAGCAAGCGCCTTCTCCACCTGCGCCACCACCGCCTTGGCCCGGCGGCCGCCGGTGACGGCGCCGATCTCGCCGGCCAGAGCCTCCTCCAGCGTACGGCGGGCAGTCTCGCCGGGGCTGCCGAGGAGGAAGGACTGGCCCTGCTCCACCCAGAGCAGGCCAAGCGCACCACGGCTGTCGTCATCAGCGCCTCGGTTTCCAGCGCGGGCGAAGCCGAGGAGGCCCTGCAGCTTCTCCTCCGCCGCATCGGAGGCAAACCGCCCCTCCGGCCCCTCCAGCGTCACGGACGGGGAAAGCAGGAAGCGCTTCGTGAGGCGCCATTCCTCACCGTTCACGTCGAAAGCGAGTTCCACGCTCGGCGCCACCTCGTCGCCCTGCGGGCGGAAGGAGCGGATGCGGTCACTTTTGGCGCTGTGCCGCTCGAACAGGGCGGCGCGCAGGGCGTCCAGCACCGTGGACTTGCCGGTTTCGTTGGGCTCGCAGACGAGGTTCAGCCCGTCGGTGAATCCGTCCACCACCACGGGGGCGCGGAACTTGCGGAAATTCTCGATCCTGAGGCGCCGGACCCGCATCACCCTTCCCCCGCCCGCTGCGCGCGCATCTGCTCGACGTAGAGGCGCTCCAGCGCCTGGGCGGCGAGGCGCCCCTCGGCGCCGCCCTCGCCCATCATCGCCCGAAGGCGCACGGCGGCGGTGTGCAGCTCGCCCTGGGTGTCGATCTCGGAAAGGTCGGTGTCGGTGGGCCGGGTCACGAGATCGTCGGCGATGACGTCCAGCCAGCGCATTTCGTGGGCCAGTTCGTCCTCCAGCCGGCGCCGCACCGCCACGCGCTCGGCCAGCGTGACGAGACCGGAGAGCTTGAGCCGGCAGACCAGATCCTGCCGCGCGACGCCGGGTGCGAGGCCAGAGATGCGGGCGTCGAGATCATCCGCGCCGGAGAGGGACCAGCCCTCCTCCAGCCAGCGGTGGCGACCGATGGGCAGGTCCGTCACCTGCGGCGGGGCGCTTCCGGAGACATCCACCAGCAGCGCGACGCCCGTCACCTCGCGGCCGAAATCGTCCGGCTCGGGCGTTCCGCTGTAATAGGTGCGCTCGTCGATCCGGATGCGGCCGTGCCAGTCGCCCAGCGCCAGATAGGCAAGGCCGGCGCGGCGGACGCGGTCGACGGCGACGAGGTTGGGATCGGCATCGCCGCCGAAGGTCTGCACCGAGCCGTGGGCGAGGCCGATGCGCAAGGCACCCGGGGGCGTCTCCGCCTGATCGAACCAGTGGGTCGGATCGGCGACGCTGCGCTTGTGGGAGAGCGGGGCTGGCAGCAGCACGGCCGCCTCGCCCGAGCCGTCGCCGAGGTGGAGGGGCCGCGCCTCGGTGAGCGCCGTCACATTGGCCGGCGTGTCGGCGGCAAGCCGGCCCCACAGGCCATCGTCGCGCAGCGGATCATGGTTCCCCGGCAGCAGCAGGAAACGCACGTCGGCCTGCGCCTTCATGCGGTTGAGCGCCTGCCGATAGACCCGATCCCCCGGCTCCGGGCTGTCGAACACGTCGCCCGCCACCAGCACCAGCGGCGCCCCATGGGTCCGCGCCGCCACTGCTAGGCCGTCGATGGCGTCGAGCCGCGCCTCCTTCAGAACCGTGCGCGCCTCTTCCGGCACGCGGCCGAAGGGCTTGCCCAATTGCCAGTCAGACGTGTGAATGAAACGCATGCCCGCCTCCGCGCGCTGGTTTGGCGCAGGCGCGGCGGCGGCGCAAGGTCTCTGCCGGCCTCAGGCGGCCTCGGCGTAGCGGGCGACTGAGAGGTCGGACGTGTCGATCTCCGGCGCGCGGCCGCCGATGATGTCGGCGAGCACGCGGCCCGAGCCGCAGGCCATGGTCCAGCCCAGCGTGCCGTGGCCGGTGTTGGTGTAGAGATTGGCGAAGCGCGTGGCGCCGACGATGGGCGTGCCGTCCGGCGTCATGGGCCGCAGGCCGGTCCAGAAGGTCGCCTTCTCGATGTCGCCGCCGGCCGGGAAGAGATCGCCCACCGAATAGGCGAGCGTCGCCCGGCGCGGCTCGCGCAGCATGAGGTTGAAGCCGGCGAGTTCCGCCGTCCCGCCAACGCGGATGCGATCGCCGAGGCGGGTGATGGCCACCTTGTAGGTCTCGTCCATCACGGTCGAGCGCGGCGCCGCGTCCGCGTCCACGATGGGGAGGGTCAGGGAATAGCCCTTCACGGGATAGACCGGCAGGCGAATGCCCAGCGGCGCGAGCAAGGCCGGCGTGTAGCTGCCCATGGCGGCCACATAGGCATCTGCTGTCAGCACCTCTCCCCCGGCGAGCGCGACACCCGTGATGCGCCCGCCCTCCTGCCGCAGCGCGTCGACGGTGACGCCATGGCGGAACACGACGCCCTGACGCGCGCAGATTTCGGCGAGGCGCTGGGTGAAGAGGTGGGCGTCGCCCGTCTCGTCCCCCGGCAGCCGAAGCCCGCCCACGAACTTGCCGCGCACGCGCGCCAGCGCCGGCTCCGCCCGGATGCAGCCGGAGGGGTCGAGCAGATCGTAGGCGACACCGTGGGCATCGAGCACCTCGGTGTCCGTGTGCACGTGGTCGAGCTGCTTCTGGGTGCGAAACAGCTGGAGCGTGCCGAGGGTCCGCTCGTCATAGGTGATGCCGGTTTCCTTGCGCAGGTCGTCCAGCGCATCCCGGCTGAATTCGGCGAGACGCACCATGCGCGCCTTGTTGCGGCGGTAGGCGGCCTCGGTGCAGTTGGCCAGCATGCGGGCCAGCCAGAAATGCAGCTTGGGATCAAGGCTCGGCCACACCACCAGCGGGCGATGGTGCATGAGCAGCCACTTGATGGCCTTCACGGGAATGCCAGGCCCGGCCCAGGGCGACGAATAGCCCGGCGAGACCTGCCCCGCATTGGCGAAGGAGGTCTCCATGCCGGCCGCCGGCTGGCGGTCGAGCACGACCACCTCGTGGCCGGCCTTGGAGAGATAGTAAGCGGAGGTCGTTCCGACGACGCCGCTGCCGAGAATCAGAATGCGCATGGCCTGCACCCCACCCCGGGCCCGAGGCTTCGCTGGCACGGCCCGGCTTCATTGGTGATGATCCTACGCCGAATGACGGCGCAGTTGCCGCCGAAGGAGCAAATTTCGTGCCCTTCATGGCCGAATAATTGATAGCTTCTGCGAAAGCGCCGCAGGATCTGCCAATGACCCCGCTTGACGAGTTCGACTCCCACATCGTCCGCATTCTCCGCAGCGACGGCCGCGTCTCCAATGCAGACCTGGCCGCAAAAGTGGGCCTGTCGCCCTCGGCCTGCCTCCGGCGGGTGCGCCTGCTGGAACGCAGCGGCGTGATCCGCGGCTATGTGGCCATCATCCACGAAGGCGCGCCGGAGGATCGGTTGGTGGTTTTCACCCAGATCACCCTCGACCGCCAAACCGAGGAATTCCTGAACCGCTTCGAAACGGCGGTTTGCCGCTGCCCGGAGATCACAGACTGCCACCTGATGACGGGCCTCGCCGACTATCTGCTGAAGATCGAGGTGAAGAACGCGGGCGATTACGAGCGCCTGCACAAGGAAGTGCTCTCGCGGCTGCCCGGGGTGGCGCGGATCCAGTCTTCCTTTGCAATTCGCACCGTCGTCAGCCGCGCCCGGACGGCCTGAAAACGGCTGCGGCATTCGGTCTTTCAGTACCAGCGCCCAAAATTTGATCGCGATCAAGGAATGGGCGCCGACCCCCGCTTAGCGTTTCGGAATTGCGGGGGCTTTCCGGGGTCCGGCCGGGCTGCGACAGGCAGCCCGGCGGGTCCTCCGGCAGCGGCAGCGGGGCATGTCCGGCGTTTCAGGACAGACCTTCGGGAAGGTACCTGCACAGATTTTCTTGATCCCTTCCAGAGGAGACCATGTGATGAACGCCCTTGCCCAGCCCATCGCGGCGGCCGTCGAAGCTTCCGCCACCGACGACGTGCTGATCCACGTCCGCTTCGCGCCCAACGCCGATATCTTCACCATCGACCGCCTGCCCGAGGGCCGCACCGGCAAGGCGTGGTTCGACCACCTTTATGCGAATGCCTCGTCCTACTATCGGACCTTTGCCAACGGCCGCGGCTTCTTCCGCATCCCGGCTTCCGTCTTCTCGACCCTCTGAGTCGCAGCCTTTTCTCGCATCCTCCGGTATCGACCTCCGGGTCGAGACGAGAGGCCGGCGCCAGCTCTCCGGCGCCGGCCTTTTTGTTTGCCCGGCGCGCCATGCCGCCCGTTCGCCGGGGTGTGAACGCGAGCGTGTCCCGAAAGAGTTGATATCGGACAACGACGCCGCTTAGCTCATGGCCAAACTGCGGCCGGACCGCATTTCCAAACGGAGACGACCATGCCCCAGGCAGCGCAGCATAATACCACGCTGGGAGATGAGAGCTTCATGAGCGCGGATGACCTGCGCTCGTACATGCAGGAGATCGAGAAGGCCAAGCTGTCCAAGGAGTTCTCCGCCATGGACCGGGCCGACAAGGCTCGCGAGGAGCTCATCAAGACACTGTCCCAGCCGCTCGATCTCACGCCCGAGACGCTGCACGAGATCGCCGAGAGCCTGCAGACGCAGATGCGCGTTGCAGCCCAGAGCGGCCAGACCGAGATCATGGTCATGCGCTTCCCCAACGTGCTGTGCACCGACAAGGGTCGCGCCATCAACAATGCGGAGGAGGGCTGGCCCGACACGCTCACCGGCCGCCCGCGTCAGGCCTACGAGCTGTGGCGCGACTACCTCCGGCAGGGCCACTACAAGCTCAAGGCGATGATCGTCGACTGGCCGAACGGCATGCCGGGCGACGTGGGCTTCTTCCTGAGCTGGGCCTGACCCGCCGGTCCCGACGGCGCGGTTTCACGGGAGGACGCCACCATGGCGCACAAGAAAAAGCACAAGATAAAGACAATCCCCGCCGTCCCCTCAGCTGCGGACGGCGGCGGCCCTCCCGCCCCGCTCTCGCGCAAGGAATACGAGGCGGAGCTGAAGCACTTGCATGCCGAGCTGGTGAAGCTTCAGCTCTGGGTGAAGCATACCGGCGCCAAGATCTGCATCGTCTTCGAGGGCCGCGACGGCGCCGGAAAGGGCGGGGTCATCAAGGCCATCCTGGAGCGGGTAAGCCCGCGCATCTTCCGCGTGGTGGCGCTGCCGCCGCCCACGGATCGCGAGAAATCGCAGTTGTTCATCCAGCGCTACGTCACGCACCTGCCGGCGGGCGGCGAGATCATCATCTTCGACCGCTCCTGGTACAATCGGGCGGGCGTCGACCGGGTGATGGGCTTCTGCACGGAGGAGCAGGCCAAGAAGTTCCTGGAAAGCGTGCCCTACGTGGAACAGACCATCGTCGAGTCCGGCGTGATCCTGCTGAAATACTGGCTCGAGGTGTCGCCGGAGGAGCAGACTCGGCGGATGGAGAGCCGGATCGACGACCCGCGCAAGATCTGGAAGCTCTCGCCGATGGATCTGGAATCCTACGCGCGCTGGTACGATTATTCCCGCGCCCGCGATGACATGTTCGAGGCGTCCGACACCATGTGGGCGCCGTGGTTCGTGGCCTTCTCCGACGACAAGAAGCGCGCGCGCCTCAACATCATCTCCCACCTCCTCTCGCGCATCCCCTACGAGGACGTGCCGCGCGAGAAGGTCAAGCTGCCCAAGCGCCAGAAGGATCCAGACTACGTGGAGGCGGACTATGCCCGCCACCGCGTGCCGGAGCGGTTCTGAGCTGCGGAGACACGGGCACTCGCGGCCGCAGGACGTGCAGCCGCGAGAGAGACCTCCGCGATCACATCATCCGGCGCTGGGCGTCGGGCGAAAGACGCATGGCGTCGGCGAAGGTCTCGAACGCCACCCAGGCCCGGCGCTGAAGCTCGGGCAGGCGGGCGGCCTCCATCTGGTCCAGCAGCATCTCGGCATGTTCTCCCACGGGATGGGAGCGCACGAAGCCGATGGCGTCGTCCAGCGAGCGCAGGACGATGCAGGAGCCATCGACGCAAATCTTGAGCGGGTGGCGGGCGGCATCGAACATGGGCGGTCCTCCGTGTCGGCTGTGGGGCAGCTGGGGCTTCGCGTCAGGTTCTGCCGGCCAACGGCGTTCCGCGCCTCCCGCATATTGGGGAGAGCGGCAAACGCGCGACGCATGACCGGAACGGCGGCAGGCTCCTCTGAGCCCCCACGACCGGTGAAACGTGAATCGGCGCGTATGGTTCCAGCGCGCCGATAAAATAATTTCAGATGCCATCCTTCATTTTCGGGATGCCGGGCGCGCCCCCTTCGCAGCAAATGAACCTGCGCCGATATTGCCACGGCAAACTGACGCGCCGGCCGGACGGCATTCCCCCGCATGCCGTCCGGCTGCCCCAATTCTCCCCTGAACTCTCCCTGACAGACCGGAACCGCCACGCTCCAGCCGCGTTAGGCAAGCGTGGCCGCTCGCCCGGCGCGTCCGCCGAAGCGGCGACGTATCGGCCGGGCCGCCCGCCCCTCCACGACGGTCCAAGGGAGCACCGTGCCTTTCCGCCCCGCCCCGATCTCGTCCGCCCCCGCCGCCGCGCGCGGCGCAAAGTCCTCCGGAACCGGGAGCCTCGGCCATGCCTGAGCCCGTCACCGCCGGCGACAACCCTCTGTGGTACAAGGACGCCATCATCTACCAGCTGCATGTGAAGTCGTTCTTCGACGCCAATGACGACGGCATCGGCGACTTCCGCGGGCTGATCTCCAAGCTCGACTATATCGCCGAACTCGGCGCCACCGCCGTCTGGCTCCTGCCCTTCTATCCTTCGCCGCGCCGAGACGACGGCTACGATATCGCGCTCTACGAGGGCGTGTCGCCGGATTACGGCACCATGGACGAGGCGCGGCGCTTCATTGCCGAGGCCCATGCCCGCGGGCTACGCGTCATCACCGAGCTGGTGATCAACCACACGTCCGACCAGCATCCGTGGTTCCAGGCCGCGCGGCGCGCGCCAAAGGACAGCCCCGAGCGCAACCTCTACGTCTGGGCCGATGACGACAAGGGCTATCCGGGCGTGCCCATCGTGTTCTGCGACGTGGAGAAGTCCAACTGGAGCTGGGACGAGGTGGCCGGGCAGTTCTATTGGCACCGCTTCTACGCCCACCAGCCGGACCTCAATTTCGACAATCCGGAAGTCCTGGAGCGCGTCCTCTCCGTCATGCGCTTCTGGCTGGACATGGGCGTGGATGGGCTCAGGCTCGATGCCGTCCCCTATCTGGTGGAGCGCGAGGGCACCGACTGCGCCAACCTGCCCGAAACCCACGCCATCCTAAAGAAAATCCGCACCCATCTCGATGCGCACTACACCGGCCGAATGCTGCTCGCCGAGGCCAATCTCTGGCCGGAGGACACCCAGCAATATTTCGGCCCGAACGCCGACGAATGCCACATGGCGTTCCACTTCCCGCTGATGCCGCGCATGTACATGGCCATCGCCAAGGAGGACCGCTTCCCGGTCACCGACATCCTGCGCCAGACGCCAGCCATCCCGCCGACCTGCCAGTGGGCCATCTTCCTGCGCAACCACGACGAGCTGACGCTGGAGACCGTCACCGACGCCGAGCGGGACTATCTGTGGAGCATCTACGCCTCCGACCGCCGCGCCCGCATCAACCTAGGCATCCGCCGCCGCCTCGCCCCCCTGCTGGAGCGTGACCGCCGGCGCGTCGAGCTGATGAACTCGCTGCTGCTGACCCTGCCGGGAACGCCCGTCATCTATTACGGTGACGAGATCGGCATGGGCGACAACATCCATCTCGGCGACCGCGACGGCGTGCGCACGCCCATGCAATGGTCGCCGGACCGCAACGGCGGCTTCTCCAAGGCCGATCCTGAGAAGCTGGTGCTGCCGGTGATCCAGGACCCGCTCTACGGCTTCCCGGCGGTGAATGTAGAAGCGCAGTCGCGCGATGCCCATTCCATGCTGAACTGGACGCGGCGGTTCCTCGCCGTGCGCAAGGAGCATCTGGCCTTCGGGCGCGGCACCTTCCGCATGGTATTCCCGCGCAACCGGCGCATCCTCGCCTATCTGCGCGAATATGAGGACGAGGCGGTGCTGTGCGTCGCCAACCTCGCCCACACCTTGCAGGGCGTGGAGCTGGACCTCGCCGAGTTCGAGCGGCGCGTGCCAGTGGACCTCGTCAGCGGCACCAGCCTGCCGGCGCTGGACCGTGCGCCACTCGTGCTCACCCTGCCCCCCTACGGCTTCTACGCCTTCCGCCTCTCCACCACGGCGGCGGAACCCTCATGGCGCGATCCGGCGCCGGAGATGCTGCCGGAGTTCGCGACCCTCGTGGTGCGGGACGGGCTGATGGGCGCCCTCTCCGACGCCCACCGTACGGCGATCGAGACCGAGGCGCTGCCGCAATATCTGGCGCGGCGGCGCTGGTTTCCCGGCACGGCCAAAGACATCGGCGCGGTGCGCATCGGCTGGGTCATGCGCCTGCCGGGCACCGAGCGGGAGGTGGCCATGGCGGAGATCGAGGCCGATCTCGCCGGGCGCACCGAGCGCTTCCTCATGTCCTTCTGCGTGGCGTGGGAGGACCAGCATCCCCCCGCCATTGCCGAGCAACTGGCCCTCACCCGCGTGCGGCAGGGCCGGCGCGTGGGTTTCCTCACCGACGCCATGGTGCTCGACGGGCTGCCCGCCGGCGTGCTGCGCGCGCTGCGGCAGGCCCAGCCGGTGCCCCTGCCCGATGGCGGGGCGCTCGTCTTCTCACCCACCGACAGGCTCGCCGGGCTCGACGTGGAACGCGGGGCGTTGTGCGAACTCGCCGACGCGGATGAGCCGGCCGCGAGCCTCGTCGTCACCGACAGGGTGGCGGTCAAGCTCTTCCGCCACATGGAGTTCGATCGCACCGGCGAGATGGAGATGGCGCGCCACCTCACCGCCCTCGACTTCCCGCACGTGCCGCCGCTGATCGGCGCCGTTACCCGCACCCGGCCGGAAGGCGGATCGGCTCAGGTGGCACTCGCCTATGGGTTCGTGCGCAACCAGGGCAATGCCGCCGGCTGGACCATGGCGCAGGTGCAGCGTGCCCTCGATGCCGCCGCGCTGCCGGACGGCGGCCACCCGCATTTCGAGGAAGAGGTCGCCGGCGTACTCCGACTGCTGCGGAGCAGCGCCCGGCATCTTGCCGAACTCCATGTCGCCCTGTCGGCCCCGTCCGGCGATCCGGCCTTCGCGCCGGGGGTTGCCGGCCCGGATGAGATCGAAGGCTGGCTCCACCAGGCCATGGACGCCCTGCGCGGGAGGGCGGATGCGCTCGCCGGCATCGATGGCGAAGGGCTCCGTGCGATGATGCAGGCACGCATCGCCGAAGCCCAAGGCGGCACCTCGCTCCCGGTGATCCGTATCCACGGCCGCTTCGATCTCGACCACCTGCTGGTGTCGGGCAGCGATGCGGTCATCACCGGCGCGCAGGGCGGGCGGGAGAGCGCATGGCGCGACGTGGCCGAACTGCTCGCGTCGCTGGAACAGACCCTCGCGCGCGTTTCCGCAGGAGAGGCCGGCGTCGCCCGCGATGCTCCGGAACTGAGGGCCGATCTGCTTTCGGCGTTCCGCGCCCGCGCCGAGCGCGCCGTGCTCGCCGCCTACATGGAAGGCGCGCCCGATGGCGGCAGGGGGCGGCCGCTGCTCGACGTCTTCCTCATGGAGGCCCTCGCGCGGCGGCTCGAAGCGGGCCTGGACACGCGGCCGGGCGTGCGGCGGGAGATCGCCGCCGGGCTCGCGCGTGTCACCGCCCGACTGGTGCGGCAGGAAGCGCCGCTCGATGCGTGAGAAGGAGCCACGGGCTTAAGGGGGACTGACGGTAGGGGAACGGGCCGGCCCGGCCGCTCGTTGATTGCGCAGAGGAGACCGATGCCATGAAGCCCACTGCCTCCACCAACGCCCCCCGCACCGCACCGCTCGACGAACGGCTTGACGAGGCGCTGGAGGATTCCTTCCCCGCCAGCGATCCGCCGGCCGTGACCCGCGCGCCGAAAGCCGACGGCGAGCCCAGAGACGAGGCTCGACAGCAAAAGGAGCAACTCTCCGACGAACTGGACGAGGCGCTGGAAGACTCCTTCCCCGCCAGCGACCCGCCCTCCCTCACCCGTGCGCCGAAGCCCGAGGGCGATCCGGCGGCGGGCGCGCGGGAAGAAAGCGCTAGCGAAAAGAAGCGGGCTTCAAGGAAGCTCGACGAAGCGCTGGAAGAAACCTTCCCGGCCAGCGATCCCCCGGCACTGGTGCAGCCCGGCAACGGGTGAGCGATCCGACGCGCAGCTTGCGTCCGTGCCCCTTCAGCCCCGTGGGCTCTGGGGGCGCGGCCGGCCGGCACCGTCGTCCGGGGCCGGGATGAATTCGTCGTGATCCATGGGGATCAGGTCGAACCGCCCCTCCCGCCACGCCGCCTTGGCCGCATCCAGCCGGTCAAGGCTCGATGACACGAAATTCCACCAGATGTAGCGCGGCCCCTCCAGAGGCTCGCCGCCCACCAGCATCAGCCGCGCGGGGGTCCGCGCCCGCACGGAGGTGGCAACGCCGCGCCGGATCACCAGCATCTGGCCGGGCGGGAAGGCGGTGCCGTCCACCTCCACCTCGCCCTCCAGCGTGAACAGCGCGCGGTCCTCGTGGGTGGGATCCACCGGTACATGGGCCCCGGCGGCGAGTTGCACCTCCACATAGGTCGCGGGCGAAGCAAGCGCGACCGGCGAGGTCGCGCCGAACGCGCTGCCCAAAATAACCCGCGCCTTGACCCCGCCGTCCGCCACCACCGGCAGCGCCTCGCTGTCCGCATGGAGGAAGTCCGGGGTGGTTTCCTCCAGCGCCTTGGGCAGCGCGATCCAGCTCTGGATGCCGAACAGCGGCCCGCCGCGTGTCTTTACCGCGGCGTCGTGCCGCTCGGAATGGACGATGCCGCGGCCGGCGGTCATCAAATTCACCGCGCCCGGCTCGATCACCCGCTCGGAGCCGAGGCTGTCGCGGTGAATCATGCTGCCTTCGAACAGATAGGTCACGGTGGCGAGCCCGATATGCGGATGCGGCCGCACATCCTGCGCCTGCGCGGCCGAGAACCGCACCGGCCCCATCCGGTCGAAGAAGATGAAGGGGCCAATCATCTGGCCCTGCACGGAGGGCAGCACACGAGCCACCTCCATGCCGCCGATGTCGTGGGCGCGCGGGACGATGACGGTCTCGACGGCCGCGCAGCTTGCGGCATCGCCGGGGACGGGATCGGGGGAGGGGGAGAAGCTCATGGGGCGAGAGTGCCGGCCTGGGGCGCCGCCGTCAAAGGGCGATCCGCCACCCGGCGTCAAAGGCGCGCGAGCGGAACCGTTAACCTTTCGCGCAGCCAGCACGCACCGCGGGCCTTCCCGGCCGCCGTTTTTTACTTCCCCGCAAGGGGCCGGCCCTAGCGTCGGCTCAGCCCCGACACCCCCGTCGCGGCATCCAAGCCGCGGCATCCTCGTCGCGGCGCACTTTGCGGCGCTCACGCGCCGCAGCTGACCGGATCTGAGCCATGAAGCTTCTGTTCTCGCGCTTCATCAAGGAAGAGGACGGCTCCACCGCCCTCGAATACGGCCTCATCGCCGCCGGCCTCTCCATCGCCATCGTCACGGTGCTGGTGCAGATCGCCTCCACCTTCGCCCGGCTGCAAGCCTCCTCGGCCGCCGCCGGGAACTGACGGCGCCATGGGGATGGGGCACTTCAGGATGGCCGAGCTTCTCCTGCTCGGCCTTTATCCGGCACTGCTGTGTACCTCGATCGGCGCGGACCTCGCCCGCCGGATCATCCCCAATGCCGTGGTGATCTGCCTGATCGCGGCCTTCGCCGCCGTCACTGTGCTCATCCCCGTTCCCGACCTGCTCTTCCGGCTGGCCGCCGCCGGCACCGTGACGGCGCTGGGCTTCTCCCTGTTCGCCGAGGACATCATCGGCGCGGGCGACGCCAAGCTTGCCGGCGCCATCGTGCTGTGGGTGGATCCGCTGCACCTGCCGCTGTTCGTGCTCGCCACCGGGACCATTGGCGCCCTGCTCGGCATCGCCGCAGCGGCGCGCCACCGCCTTGCGGGTGCGGCCGGCGCCGAACTGCCCGAGCGGCACCGCACCAGCCTGCCCTATGGCGTGGCGCTCGCGGGCGCGGGCCTCATCATCCATCCCCTGTCCAGCCTGCTGCATCCCTGACACCCGCTTGCGCAGGGCCGGGTCTCTTGCAGGCGACCGCGGGGCGGACCACCATGCGCCGTCTGCGCGGCGCCGGATGGCGGAACCATTGCCTGTCCCCCCGGCGCGGCGCGAGGAGTTCCGTTGATGATCGACTGCTTTGCCCCGTCGTCCGCCGTCAGCCTGCCCGTCTGGTGCGTCACCAAGGACACCTTCGCCTCAGCTCCCATCCCCGAGGCCGCGCGCCGCTTCGCGGAGGCGGCCGGATTCTCCGGCGCCGCCGGCAAGCTGCTGCTGCTCCCGAACGTCGATGGCGGGCTGGCTGGCGCCCTGTTCGGCATCGCCCCCGCGCCCAAGGCCGACGCCTTCGCCACCGGCGCCCTGCCCGGCCTGCTCCCCGAAGGCACGTGGCGGCTGGAAGGAGAGGTTCCAAGCCCCCGCCTCGCCGCCGTCGCCTTCGCGCTGGGCACCTACCGATTCTCGGCCTATCGCAGCGCCAAGGCGCCGAAGGTTCAGCTCGTGGTGCCGGAAGGTGTGGACGCCGCCCAGCTCCGCCGCACGGTGGAGGCGGTGACCCTCACCCGCGATCTCGTCAACACCCCGGCCAATGACCTCGGCCCGGCCGAGCTGGAGGATGCGGCCCGCAGCCTTGCCGCCCGCCACGGCGCGCGCTTCCGCTCCATCGTCGGCGACGCATTGCTGGCGCAGAACTTCCCCTTGATCCACGCGGTGGGCCTTGCCGCCGCCCGCGCCCCGCGTCTCATCGAGATCCGCGCCGGCGATCCCAGCCACCCGAAGGTGACGCTGGTGGGCAAGGGCGTGTGCTTCGACACCGGCGGCCTCGATCTGAAGCCCTCCTCGGCCATGCTGCTGATGAAGAAGGACATGGGCGGTGCCGCCAATGCCCTGGGCCTCGCCCACATGCTGCTGTCGCGCGGCGCGAAGGTGAATTTGCGCGTGCTGATCCCGGCGGTGGAGAACTCCGTGTCTGGCGCCGCCTTCCGTCCCGGCGACGTGCTGCGCAGCCGCAAGGGCATTTCGGTGGAGATCGGCAACACCGACGCCGAGGGCCGTCTCGTTCTGGCCGACGCCCTCGCCCTCGCCGACGAGGAGGCGCCCGACCTCGTGATCGATTTCGCCACCCTCACCGGTGCCGCCCGCGTCGCCCTCGGCCCGCAGCTTCCGGCTGCCTTCACCGACGACGAGGACTTCGCCGCCGACCTTTCCCGGCACGCCATGGTGGAGGCTGACCCTCTTTGGCGCCTGCCCCTGTGGGCGCCCTATGCGGGGATGCTCGATTCGAAGGTGGCGGACATCAACAACGTCTCGTCCGGCGGTTTCGCCGGCGCCATCACCGCCGCCTTGTTCCTCGCCAAGTTCGTCGAGCAGGCCCGGTCCCATCTCCACCTCGACCTGTTCGCCTGGAACCCCAGCAGCCGGCCGGGCCGGCCCGAGGGCGGCGAGGCGCAGACCATCCGGGCGCTGGACGCGCTCATCGCCGAGCGGTTCGGCTGAGGAGAGGGGCTGAGCCATGGCCTTCTCCTTGCCCCTGGGCCTCGACGCCCGGCTGACCCCCGCCCGCGCAGACCTCGCCGCCTCAAGCCTCAAAGGACTGGTGGATGTGCCCCGCTTCGTGGAGGGCGAGATGCGGCGGGTGGCCGTGCCGGTCGCGCCCCTGCGCCGCCGCCCGGCGAGCGACGCCCCGCTGGAGACCGAGGCGCTGTTCGGCGAGCGGGTGCGCCTGTTCGAGGAAGATGCCGAAGGCTGGGCCTGGGTGCAGCTGGAGGCGGACAATTACGTGGGCTACATGCCCGCCGAAGCCCTCGCGCCGGAGGGTTCGGCGCCCGCGCACAAGGTGTCGGCGCTCAGGACCTTCCTGTTTCCCGGGCCGGACATCAAGCTCCCGCCCCGCGACGCGCTGGTGTTCGGTAGCCGCGTGGTGGTGCGCTCCATCTCGGGCGGCTTCGCCCTGACGACGGACGGCTGCCTGCCGGCGGTCCATGTCGTGCCCGCGGACGAGCGCGAAGGCGATTTCGTCACGGTGGCCGCCCGCTTCATCGGCGTGCCCTATCTGTGGGGCGGGCGCTCCAGCCTCGGCATCGACTGCTCGGGCCTTGTGCAGACCGCGCTCGCCGCCACCGGTGTGCGGGCTCCACGCGACAGCGACATGCAGGAAAAGGCCATCGGCACGGCGATTCCGCTCGATGCGCCCGTCAAACGCGGCGATCTCCTGTTCTGGCCGGGACATGTGGGCATAGCCGAGGACGCGGAAACACTCCTGCATGCCAACGCCTTCCACATGGCGGTGGCGCGCGAGCCGCTGACCGGCGCGCGGGAGCGCATCAAGGCCGCGGGCCTCGACCTCAGGACCATCCGCCGGCCGGGCTGAAGGCTCCCGCATCGGCCATCCGCGCATCAACCGTGGGCGATCACCCGGTCGCGGCCGGCGCGCTTCGCCTCGTAGAGTGCTGCATCTGCGGCGGCGATCAGGGCGTCCGGGCTCCCCTCCGCCGTCGGCACCACCGAGGCAACGCCGAAGCTGGCCGTCACCCGCCGCCGCGGGGCGGCGGGATGCTCGATGGCGATTTCGGCGAGCAGACGCCGCACGTCCTCTGCGAAGGAGACGCCGGCCACAACGTCGGCGCCCGACATGAGCACGACGAACTCCTCGCCGCCATAGCGCGCCACGAGATGCGAGGTGCCGGCCGCCGCCGCCGACAGCATGCGCGATACCGCCCGCAGCGCCTCGTCCCCCTGGAGGTGGCCGCGGGTATCGTTGAAGGCCTTGAAGTGGTCCACGTCCAGCATCACCAGCGTGAGCGGCATCCCCTCGCCGCGCGCCCGCACCCAATCCTGCGAGAACTGCACGTCGAAGGTGCGGCGGTTGGCGAGGCCGGTGAGTCCATCGGTCCGCGCCAGCGAGGCGAGGCGCCCGTTCATGGTCCGCAGCTCGTTGTTGCGCTGGGACAGGCGCCGGGCCATCTCGTTGAAGGCATTGACCAGGGGGGCAAATTCCGCGACGCCCATGTCCTTCACATGGTCCGCCTCGCCGCGCCCCACCGCCGCGACAGCCCGCGTGAGCCGGGCGATGGGCGCGATCACGATCCGCTCCTCCGCAACCCAGGCTAGCAGCAGGAAACAGGCCAGCGCGACGAAATACGCCAGCGCCGTCGAGCGGACCTTGCTGTCGATCGGCCCAACCGCCTTCGCCGTCTCGATACCCACGGCGATGCTGATGGGCAGGGGACCGAAGCTTTCGAACGCGAAGATGCGCTCCTTGCCGTCGTAGCCGGGCACCCTGACGATGCCGGCCGCTTCCCCTCTCACCGCGCGCGTCAGGGGGTGATCGGGAAAGCTGTGCTCGACGATGTCCGGCATGGTTGGGTATCGCACCAGCACGGTACCGTTGATGCCGATGAGATCGACCACCACGCCCAGTTCCACGGCGCTTCCGGCCGCGATCCGCGACAGCCATTGGAGGTCGAGCACCACGCCGGTCACGGCACGCACCGCGCCGCCGGGCCCGCGCTCCGCCCGCATCAGGAAGACCGAATTGCGCCCGCTCACCCGCGAGACGAACATCCCGGTCATCATTGACCCCTCCGAGGCGATGGCCTCCTGGAAATAGTCCCGCTCTGCGATGTTCACGCCGAGCGCGAGGGGGGCGTGGGCGCAACGGACGATGCCCGCCGCATCAGCGACGAAGACGCCCTGGATGCCGGCAACCTCGTCCGCGAGCCGCGAGAGGTAGCGGTTGCAGGCGGTCGGGTCCTCCATCAGCCGCTCGGCCGTGCGGGATACGACTTCCAGCGTGGTCAGCGCCCGGGAGATGCCTTCAAGCTGCGCCAGCTTGGCGCTGCGGGCGAAGCCTCTCACGTCCTCCTCGAGGGCGGCGACCTGATCCTGGCGCTCGGCCATCAGGGCAAGCATCCGCTCGACCGACAGGGGCACGGCAACGAGGCAGACCAGGAACAGCACGCGCAGACGCAGGCTCGAACGCCGTCCGGGCGCGGCGCCGCCGTCTCCCCCGATACGCTCGACCATTCCGGCCCGCCCCCCTGCCGCTCGGGAACTTGAGCCGAGCCGCCGTCTCCTTCTACCCGCTTCTTGATTGGAAGGGGAGATCGGTTCATGTCCTCGTCTGCGGGCACAGGGCCGGCGCAACGGCGGGAGCAGGAACATGAACGACGGCGGAAGGGCGCCGGAAAGCGCAGTCCGGCTTGCGGCGGTGCGCCGCGAGATCGCCGAGAGCTGCGCGGAATGCGGCCGTCCGACCGATCAGGTGACGCTGGTCGCCGTGTCCAAGACCTTTCCGGCGGAAGACATCCGGCCGGTGCTCGACGCCGGTCAGAGGGTGTTCGGCGAAAACCGGGTGCAGGAGGCGCGGGACAAATGGCCCAACCTCAAGCAGGACTATCCTGATGCGGAACTCCACCTCATCGGCCCGCTCCAGTCCAACAAGGCGCGGGAAGCCGTCGCCCTGTTCGACGTGATCCACACCGTCGACCGCCCGAAGATCGCCGCCGCACTGGCCGAGGAGATGTCGCGCCAGGACCGCCGGCCGCGGCTGTTCGTGCAGATCAACACCGGTGCCGAGCCGCAGAAGGCGGGCGTGCTGCCGGAAGATGCCGATGCCTTCATCTCCCAATGCCGGGATATCCACAGGCTTGAGATCGCCGGACTGATGTGCATTCCGCCGGCCGAGGACGTGCCCGACCCGCACTTCGCCCTCCTCGCCGAAATCGCTGCCCGCAACGGTATTTCGGGCCTTTCCATGGGCATGAGCGCCGACTTTTCCGCCGCCATCCGCCAGGGCGCCACCCACGTGCGGATCGGCAGCGCCATCTTCGGCCACCGTCCCACGCCGGAGAAGGCTTGAAGTCCCCCGCATTCGCCGCTATAGAGCCCTCCTCCTCGCGAGATGCTCCCATCGTCTAGCGGTCTAGGACGTCGCCCTCTCACGGCGAAAACAGGGGTTCGAGTCCCCTTGGGAGCGCCATTATCCACTCAGCTCCAATAACTTACCCACCGTGATACACACGCGGGGTACGTTTATGGGGAAATGGATCCAGCGGGCTCCTGTTTGCGGGAGACCCGCCGCGGCATTGTCCGATATGGGACAACTATCGCAGCAGAGCCGCATCCGGCGCCGCACGAGACGTAAGCTCGTTCGTTGTGTGGCCCGCAGCGCAAGGCTTGTGGTCAATGCACCGGTCAGCCTCGTGCTCGCTTCAGGCGGGGACGATCGGGCAGAAATTCCACATGGCGCGCTTTCACGTTATTTCCACCACGGATTTGGCCTTCTCGGCGAAGGTAGCTTGAGCAGCCCCCGGTAAAGGCATTTTTAGGACCTCACTTCGCCCCCACCGAGGGGTTCGCGGCGGAAATCCCGGATGCGTGGCTGCGCCCTTTGAACAAAAGGCGTCTAAATACAGCATCTATAATACGGCACATATTATAGACACTTCGGCCGCGCGGATTCTTATTGACATACATCAATTATAATTCAGACACGATTGCTTCGCGAAACTTATGCAAATGGCTTCTAGTGTGCGACGGAAACGAACTTTCCAGTCGTCGCGCGGGAAGCCGCGCGCCGGGGAGCGGCGCATGTTCAAGCTTCAGAATCAGCGGGCTCTTGTGGTGGGCGTGGCCAACGACCAGTCCATCGCCTGGGGCTGCGCCAAGGCCCTGCACGAGCAGGGGGCGGATGTCGCCATCACCTATCTCAACGAGCGGGCCGAGGCGCACGTCCGTCCGCTCGCCGAAAGCATCGGCGCCGAAATCATCCTGCCCCTCGACGTGAGCGTCCCCGGCCAGCTTGAAGCGGTCTTTGCCGAGATCACGGCCCGCTGGGGCCGGCTCGACACCCTTTTGCACTCCATCGCCTTCTGCCCGAAGGAGGATCTGCACGGCCGGGTCATCGATTGCTCGGCGGAGGGCTTCGCCAAGGCCATGGACGTTTCCGTCCATTCCTTCCTGCGCATGATCCGCCTCGCCGAACCGCTGATGCGCGAAGGCGGCACCTGCATGACCGTCTCCTTCTACGGGGCCGAGAAGGTGGTCGAGCACTACAACATCATGGGCCCGGTGAAATCCGCCCTCGAATCCGTGGTGCGCTATGCGGCGGCGGAAATGGGCGAGAAGCGCATCTCCGTCCATGCCCTCTCGCCCGGCCCGCTGAAGACCCGCGCCGCCTCCGGAATCGGCCATTTCGACGACCTTCTCACCGCCGCCGCCGAGCGGGCGCCGACCCACCTCCTTGCCTCCATCGAGGACGTAGGGGCTTTCGCCGCCTTCCTCGCCAGCCGCGAGGCCGCCAACGTCACCGGCGGTGTTCACCAGATCGACGGCGGCTACAGCATCATCGGCTGAGCCGCGGCCTCCCCTCGTCTCAGCATTTCCTTCCGGCGCCGCCCCGGGGGGCGGCCCACACTGAAGGCGCCCCGCGCATGAAACGTGAGAACAGGACATTCAGCGAGCTTCAGGTCGGCGACAGCGCGGAACTGCGCCGCGTCTGCACGGCGGACGATCTGTTCGTGTTCGCCACCGCGTCGGGCAACCACAATCCGCTGCACCTGCCCGGCTACGATCTCGACCAGGATGGCCGGCAGGACGACGTGACGGCGCCGGCTATGTGGGTGGGCTCGCTCATCTCTGCGGTGCTGGGAAACATCCTGCCCGGCGCCGGCACGCGCTACCGTTCCCAGAATTTCGAATTCCTTGGCCGCGCCAAGGCCGGCGACGATCTCGTCGTCCGCGTGCGTCTCACCGAGAAACGGGACGACGGCGACGTCATGCTTTCCACCACGGTCCATCGGGAGGAGCCGGAAGAGTTGCTGCTCAGGGGCGAGGCGGTGGTGACGGCGCCGCAGACCAAGATCGAATACGAGGAGCAGCACATTCCCGGCCTCCTCGTCGAGCGCCATCGCCACTTCGACGCACTCGTCGCGCGGGCCGAGACGCTGGAGCCGCTCACGGTGGCGGTGGTCGCGCCCGAGGAGCCGAACTCCCTCGGCGGCGCGCTGCTGGCGGCGCGGCACCACCTCATCACGCCCATTCTTATCGGTTCGCGCGTGAGGATCGAGGCGGCCGCGAAGGAGACGGGCGAGACCCTCGAGGGCGTCGAGATCATGGACGTGGCCGACCATGCCGCCGCGTCGAACCTTGCGGTGGACCTCGTGGCCCAGCACCGGGCCGGCGCACTCATGAAGGGCCACCTGCACACGGACGAACTGTTGCACGCCGCCCTGCGCAAGGAGAACGGCCTGCGCACGGGGCGTCGCTTCACCCACATCTTCGTCATGGACGTACCGGGGCTCGCGCACCCGCTGCTGGTGACGGATGCCGCCATCAACATCCAGCCCGACCTCGCCACCAAGATCGACATCGTGCAGAACGCCATCGATCTCGCCATCTCCCTCGGCATCCCGCAGCCCAAGGTCGGCGTCCTGTCGGCGGTGGAGACCGTGAATCCGCAGATCCCCTCCTCCGTGGACGCGGCGCTCCTGTCCAAAATGGCGGAGCGTGGCCAGATCACCGGCGGCCTCGTGGACGGGCCGCTCGCCATGGACAATGCGATTGACGTCGCCGCCGCCCGCACCAAGGGCATCGTTTCTCCCGTCGCCGGCCATGCCGAAATCCTGGTGGTGCCCAACCTCGATGCCGGTAACATGGTTGCCAAGCAGCTCACCTACGTTTCCCATGCCGAGGGAGCGGGGCTGGTGATGGGAGCGAAGGTGCCGATCATCCTCACCTCGCGCGCCGACAGCGCCAAGGCGCGCCTCGCCTCCTGCGCCGTCGCCGCCATCCACCACGTGCGCATGAGCGCCCTCGTGTCCGCCGCCCGGGACGGTGCCCGATGAGCACGCTGCCGGTTGCCCTGACCCTGAATGCGGGCTCTTCGTCGCTGAAGTTCAGCCTGTTCGACATCTCGGGCGAGCCGAGGCAGATGGCCATCGGCCTCGTGGAGAACATCGGCAAGCAGCCGCGGCTGAACGCCGATCTGGGCGAGGCCCTGCCCGCCGTGACACGCGAGCTGAAGCCCGAGGAAGCCGCCGACCACACCGCTGCGCTCGCCACGGTGCTCGCCTTGCTGCGCGCGAGCTTTCCCGGCGCCAAGGCGTCCGTGGTGGGCCACCGCGTGGTCCATGGCGGCCCCCATTATGCCGAGCCTGTGGTGGTGACGGATCAGGTTATGGCGGAGCTGAAGCGCCTTTCGCCCTTCGCGCCCATCCACCAGCCGCATAACATCGCCGGCATCGAGGCGGCGCGGGCGGCCTTTCCGGAGGCGCTGCAGGTGGCGTGCTTCGACACCGCCTTTCACCGCCACCACCCCAAGGCGAACGACGTCTTCGCCCTGCCCCGCGAATATTATGACAAGGGCATCCGCCGCTACGGCTTCCACGGCCTCAGCTACGAATATGTCTCCGGTGAGCTGAAGCGCATCGCGCCGCAGATCCATGCCGGCCGGGTGGTTGTGGCGCACCTCGGCAACGGCGCCTCCATGTGCGGCATTCTCGGCGGACGCTCGGTGGCGTCCACCATGGGCTTCACAGCCCTCGACGGCCTGCCCATGGGCACGCGCTGCGGCCAGGTGGACCCGGGCGTCATCTTCTACATGGTGCAGCAGGAAGGCCGTAGCATCGACGAGGTGCGGGACATCTTCTACACCAAGTCCGGCCTGCTCGGCCTGTCGGGCATTTCCAACGACATGCGCATCCTGGAGAGCGCAGGCGTGCCAGAGGCCAACGAGGCCATCGACTATTTCGTGTTCCGAATCCGCCGCGAGCTGGGCGGCCTCGCCGCGGCGCTCGGCGGCATCGATGCCCTCGTCTTCTGCGGGGGCATCGGCGAAAATTCCCGCAAGATCCGCCGGCGCATCTGCGACGGGCTGGACTGGATCGGGCTGGAGCTGGACCATGACCGCAACGACAGCAATGCGCGCGTGATCTCGACCGATTTCAGCCGGGCGCGGATCATGGTGGTTCCGACCAACGAGGAAATCGTCATCGCACGCGCCGCCAAGCGACTGTCCGCGGCCCCGGAAGCGGCGGCGGCGGAGTGAGGCAAGGGGGGGGATAGATGAGGAAGGCGATCAGACCGGAGGAAGCAGCGGACATCGTGCCCGATGGTGCCGTGGTGCTCATCGGCGGCTTCATGGGCGTGGGGACGCCCGAGCGCATGATCGATGCACTGGTGGCGCGCGGGGTGAAGAACCTCACCGTGGTGGCGAACGATGCCGCCATGCCGGGCAAGGGCATCGGCAAGCTGGTCAGCGCCGGCGCCGTCTCCCGGGCGATCATGTCGCACATCGGGCTCAACCCCGAGATCCAGAAGAAGATGATCGCGGGCGAGGTGGAGGTGGAACTGGTGCCGCAGGGCACGCTGGTGGAGCGCATCCGCGCCGCCGGCGTCGGCCTCGGCGCCGTCATCACGGCCACCGGCATCGGCACGCCCGTGGAAGAGGGCAAGCAGGTGCTCGAAATCGACGGCAAGCGTTATCTGGTGGAAAAGCCCATCCATGGCGACTTCGCGCTGATCGCCGCGCAGCAGGCCGACTATGCCGGCAACCTGCTCTATTCGCTGACCGCCCACAATTTCAATCCGATCATGGCGCTGGCCGGCCGCACCGTCATTGTCGAGCCGGAAATGATCGTCCCGATCGGCGTGATCCCACCGGACGCGGTGAAGACGCCGGGCGTGCTCGTGGACCACATGCTCGCGAGGGCCGCGTGATGGATGCCAAGGTCATCGATACCAAGCTGGCGGATCGCGCCCGCGCGGGCATGAGCGCCAAGGAAGTGATCGCCCGCCGCGTCGCGCAGGAGATCAAGCCGGGGATGCTGGTCAATCTCGGCATCGGGCTGCCGAGCATGGTGGCCAATTACATCCCCCACGACTACGGCGTCTACTTCCAGGCGGAAAACGGGGTGATCGGCCTCGGTGCCCGCCCGCCCGAAGGCATGGAGGACCCGCACCTCACCGATGCCGGCGGCGGATTCGTGACTGCCGTGCCGGGAGCGGCGTCCATCGACAGCGCCATGAGTTTCGGCCTCATCCGCGGCGGCCATCTCGACATGACCGTGCTCGGCGGCCTCCAGGTGGACGAGCGCGGCTACCTCGCCAACTGGATGGTGCCTGGCAAGATGGTGCCCGGCATGGGCGGCGCCATGGATCTCGTTGCGGGCGCCAAGCGCGTGGTCGTGGCCATGGTCCACTCGGCCAAGGGCGAGGCCAAGATTGTGCCGGAATGCACCCTGCCCCTCACCGCCATGCGTCGCGTCAGCCTCATCGTCACCGAGCTGGCGGTGATCGAACCGACGCACGAGGGCTTGTTGCTGCGCGAGCGCGGCCCCGACGTGCGCGTCGAGGACATTCTCGCCCAGACATCGGCGCGCCTCATCGTCGAGGACGACGTGCCCGAGATGCGGATCGGCTGACGTCCCGCCCGCGCCGCGTCCCCGCCTGTCCCCCGCTCCTTGGCGGCGCTACTGCGCCGCCTCCGTCAGGGTGCGGAGCGGGTCGCTGAGCACATCCATCGTCGCCGGCGGCAGGCCGAGCACCTCGCGGAAGCGCTGGAGCATGGCGAGGGTGCGCGGCTCCATGTCCGCGAGGACCCCGGGCACGAACTGCACCACCTCGGCGGCCCGGCGCCGCTCCTCCGGCGTGCGCAGCAGGTCCGGCAGGGTCTCAATGGCCGCGGAGCCGGCATACTCCACGATCAGGCTCTGCTCGTGGATGATCTGCGCGCGCTGCGCCGTCTTCAGCGAGCGGAACGGTTCGTCCTTGGTGAGCACGCGGGCCGATCGCTCCAGCCGGTCGCGCCGCACGGCGCCGCGCGCATCCGCCAGGAGGATCAGCATGCGGATGACCGCCTCCACGAAGCCGCCCGAAGAGACGTGCAACAGCGCCGACTGCACTTCCGGAAGGCCGATCAGCTCTTCCTTGGACTTGTGGGTCCGCTCGAAATTGAAGTTGCGGCCGAACCAGCGCATCTGCGGCGTGGCATAGATGCTGAAGAAAAGCGTTTCATACCAGGCGTCGCGCACGTCGCGGATGATGTCGAAGCTCTGCTCGATGGCATCGGCGACGAGCCTCTCCGCAAGGACGAACGGGTTGTCCTCCGCCGCCGGCTGGCGGCTCTGCGCCGTCGCCAGGGCCGCGCCCGGCAGCCCGGCGAGGAAGGGATTGCGGGACGAGAGCAGGGCCCGCTGCACCCGAAGCGGATGGAGCTGCCGCCCCAGTTCCGCGCTCGCCTTCGTCACGCTGGCCTGCACCCACGGCCGCACGAGGATGTCGTAAAGCTCGCCCTGAAGCTCGGACAGGCGCTCAACGGCGCCGAAGGGCACTTCGTCCTGGCGGCCATCGCCATAGCCGGGCAGGTCGGAGAGCCGACGCTCCGAGAAGGACACGGTGAAGTGCTTTCCGGTGCCGTCCTGGGTCTCGTCCTCGATGTGCATCTCATAGAGGCCGGGAGCCAGCGCCTCGATGGTCTTCAGGGTGGAGGCCACCTCCTGATGCTCGCGCTTGGCGATGGAGGAGGAGACGAAGATTCCGAGATGCCCGATGGAATCATGGATCATGTAGACGATGCGCTGGCCGCGGATCTTGATCTCGGTCTCATCGGCGTAAGCGTCCATGATCCAGTTCACGGCCTGCTTGACCGGCGTGATGTTGTCGCCATGACTCGCGAACACGATAATGGGCGAGCGGATCTGCTTGACGTCCAGAACGCGACCATGCTCGAGGCGCGCCTCGTTTCGGGCGAGCTTGTTGCCGACGAACAGCTCGCGCACGATCCACAGGATCTCCGGCTCGTTGAGCAGGAAGAAGCCGCTCCACCACTTCTCGAATTCCAGGAAGCGGCCGCGCTCGGTGTCGACCTTCTCGAACACGTCGTAGTATTTGCGAAACCAGGTACGGCCCGGGTTCAGCATTTCGAAATTCAGTACCAGCCAGGCGCCGTCGAAAACACCGTCGCCATAGTCGGACCAGAACATGGGCTGGACCTGCCCGCCGAGCAGGCCGGCATTGTAGCGCATGGGGTTGGAACCGACGTCGCCGGACCAGGTTTCCACCGGGGCGCCATTGAGCACCAGCGGGCCTGTGATGTCGGGATTGGAGGCGCCGAGCACCAGCGTCGCCCAGCCGCCCTGGCAATTGCCGATCACGACCGGCTTGGGCGCGTCCGGGTGCTTCTCCTGGACATAGCGGACGAACGACGCCTCGGCACGCGCCACGTCAGCCAGCGTCTGGCCCGGCTCGGGATTACGCCAGAAGGCCGTGAAGTAGACGGGGTGGCCCGCCTTCAGCGCCACGCCCACCTGGCTGTCCGCCTTGAAGCCGCCGATACCGGCGCCATGGCCGGCGCGCGGATCAATGATGACGTACGGGCGCTTGGCGTCGAAAACTTCGACCCCCGGCGGCGGAGTGATCTTCAGCAGCATGTAGTTGCAGGGGCGCGGAAGCTGGCGGCCGTCCACGGCGATCTCGTAGTCGTAGATCAGCACCGGCGGGCAACCTGCCGCCTCATGCGCGAAAAAGGTATCGCCACGCTCGCGCAGGCAATCCGCCATCAGGATCGTGCGCTGGGCACGGTCGGTGGCGTATTCGCGGAATTCGCCGAACAGCGCCAGGGGCGAAGTGCGAGGCTTCGTCACCTCGGCGACGAGCCCGGTCAGGGCATTGAAGGTGCTGCGCAGGCGCTCGCCGTGGGTGGCCGAAATGCTGTTGAAATGGCGGCCGGCCGCCTTCGACGTTAATTCGCCCAGGGTCGACCACTCCGAGAGCTGGGCGGTGAGTGCGAGGGCGCGCTGCCGGGCTGTCCATGCGTTGCCGTCGGTTACAGCCGTGAAGAACGGATTGCGATCACCCGCCTTGCTGTCCGCAATATTCACCGCGCTCTCCCGTGGAACGACAGTCTATTCCGGCCGCATCACGCGCTCCGAACACTAATGACTGCAGCCCACTTCTTAGCTGAGCATTGCTTCAATACGGTGTCTGTCCCCGATCAAAATAATTGAGCCGGCTCGCTTATGAAGTCGCACTGGAGACCGTGCGCGTAGGTTGGCGTAGACTGGATCAAGCGGCCAGGGCCGATGGAACATATTTGAAGATGCGACAAGGGACGGCTCTTGCCGGGGGCGTCACCGTCATCCGGCCTGCTTCCGCTTCGCCTCGCCCACGTCCCCCTGCTGCGGCGGCGCCTCTTCAACGGTGAAGGCGCAGCGGTCGAGCCATTCATGGATCGCCGCCAGCGCCTCCGGCTCATCGAGGAACGGCGTGTGGCCGCGATCGGCCACTTCCGCATAGATCATGTCCGGCCGCCGGGCCGCCATCGCCGCCGCGGCACCCGCGCTCAGCACATCCGAATTGGCGCCACGGATCAGGGCCAGCGGCACACGCGCACAGGCGTCGAAGAGCGGCCAGGCATCCGTCGCCGGTGCCGCCAGGGCTTTCTGGAACGACAGGCGCAGATCGGGATCATAGGGCAGGCCCACGCCGTCCGCCGTCTGGACGTAGCGCCGGATCGTCTCCTCCTCCCAGCGCAATTCGGGCACGTGGTGGAAGCCGGGCATGGCCTGCGGCATGCGGTCGGCGATTTCCTCCAGCGTGGTCACGGCGGGCTCGACGCCGATATAGGCGCCGATGCGTTCGAGGCCCGCCCGCTCCATCACCGGACCGACGTCGTTGAGGCACACGCCGGCCACGCGCGCCGGCGCCTTCATGGCCATCAGCATGGCGAGGATTCCGCCCCGCGAGGAGCCGATGATGGCGGCGCGATCGATATGAAGATGATCCAGCAGCGCCAGGGCGTCGTCGCTTTCCTGGAGGGCCGTGTAGGTGTCGGCCCCGGTCCAGGCCGAGTCGCCCCGCCCCCGGCTGTCGAGCCGGATCAGCCGCACATCGTGCAGGTGCCGGCCGAGATAATCGAAATCGCGGCTGTTGCGGGTGAAGCCGGCGAGCGCCAGCAGCGGTCGGCCCGTACCAACGTCCGAGAAGGCGAGGCTTGCGCCATCCTGCGCGTGAAAGGTGTCTCTTTTCATGGCGTCCCGCGTGCTCGCAGCATCCTAGCATCGTGCGGGCGGCTGTGCTGCGCCTTGATCCATCCCAGGGTGTCCGCTCTTCCTAACGCAGGATCTTGCGGATTTCGCCTTGCACGCGAACGAGCGCCGCCAGATAGCGCGCCGCCAGCGTGTCGGCATCGCCGGCAAGCGCGGACAGGCCGAGGTTGAGTGCCGCCACGGTGGTGCCCCGCGCCGTGAGGAGCGGCACCGCGATGGAGCACAGACCGAGTTCCACCTCCTGGTCGATCACCGCATATCCGCGCTCCCGTGCGTCGCGCACGGCCCCCATCACCGCCACGGGATCGGTCAGCGTCAGGGGCGTGCGCGCTGCGAGGGGCCGCGCGCGGAGGCGGCGCATAGCCTCGGCCTCCGGCAAGGCAGCGAGCAGCACGCGGCCCATGGAGGTGCAATAGGCCGGCAGGCGCGAGCCGGGGTTGAGAGCGATGGACATCACCTTGCGTTGCGCCGCGCGCGCCACATAGACGATCTCGTCCTCGTCAAGGACGGAGACGGACGAGCTTTCCCCCAGTTCTTCCGAAAGCCGGTCGAGCCAGGGCTGCACCATCTGGGGGAGCGGCATGGCCGCAAGGCACGCGGTGCCGAGCCTGAGCACGCGGGGCGTCAGGGTGAAGAACTTCCCGTCATAGTCCGCGTAACCGAGGTGGGCGAGCGTGAGCAGGCAGCGCCGCGCCGTTGCCCGGTCGAGCCCGCTGGCGGCGGACACTTCGGCAATGGACTGGCGCGGCCGTTCGGCGGTGAAGGTCTCAATCACCGCAAGACCCTTGGCGAGGCCGCCCATGGTGTCGCGCTGGGAAATGCCGGTCACGGAGCCTCTCGGTTTGTGCGATATGTCAACAAATATCCTATATCGCACAAACCGGATTGAAGTCGAGGCTGGCGTTTTTTATTCGTCGGGTATCGAAAGGGGCGCCGCCCCGGGCGCAACAGGGATGTCCATGGACAAGACGATCGCCACACCCGCGGAGGCGGTGGCCGATATCGGCGACAACGCCACGGTGATGATCGGAGGCTTCGGCGGCTCCGGCGCGCCCATCGAGCTGATCCACGCGCTCATCGACCGCTTCGTGAAGACCGGCTCGCCGCGCAACCTCACCGTGGTCAACAACAATGCCGGCAACGGCCATGTCGGCCTCGCCGCGATGATCGAGGTGGGGATGGTGGGCAAGCTCATCTGCTCCTTCCCCCGCTCGGCGGATCCGCGCGTCTTCACGCAGAAGTATCTCGCCGGGGAGATCGCGCTGGAGCTGGTGCCGCAGGGCACCCTCGCGGAGCGCATCCGCGCGGGCGGCGCCGGTATCCCGGCCTTCTACACGCCCACCTCCTACGGCACCGAACTCGCCAACGGAAAACCCACCGCCGAGTTCGATGGCCGCTCCTATGTGCAGGAGCGCTGGCTGAAGGCCGATTTCGCGCTGGTGAAAGCGCATCTCGGCGACCGCCTCGGCAACCTCACCTACAACAAGGCAGCCCGCAATTTCGGCCCGCTGATGTGTTCGGCCGCGCGGCACGCCATCGTGCAGGTGTCGCAGCTGGTGCCGCCCGGCACCATCGATCCCGAGCATGTCGTCACCCCCGGCATCTTCGTCTCGCGCGTGGTGGAAGTCTCCAACCCCGCCCAGGAAGAGCTGCTGAACCGCGCCGGAGCAACCTATCCATGACCGCCAGCGACGATACCAAGCTCTCCAACGCCCAGATCGCCTGGCGCGCGGCGCAGGACATCGCCGACGGGGCCTATGTGAACCTCGGCATCGGCTTTCCCGAGATGGTCGCACGCTATCAGCCCGCCGGCCGCGAGGTGATCTACCACACCGAGAACGGCATCCTGGACTTCGGCCAGGAGCCGCCCGCGGGCGAGGAGGACTGGGACCTCATCAACGCCGGCAAGAAGGCGGTGACGCTGAAGCCCGGCTCGGCCTTCTTCCACCATGCGGACAGCTTCGCCATGGTCCGCGGCGGCCATCTCGACGTGGCCATCCTTGGCGCCTACCAGGTCGCGCAGAACGGCGACCTCGCCAACTGGAGTGTCGGCGCCAAGGGCGTGCCGGCGGTGGGCGGGGCCATGGACCTCGTTCATGGCGCGAAGCGCGTCGCCGTCATCACCGAGCACGTCACCAAGTCCGGCGAGCCGAAGCTGCTGGACCGCTGCACCCTGCCCCTCACGGGTGTCGGCTGCGTCACGCGGGTCTATACCAGCCTCGCGGTGGTGGACATCGAGGGTGGCCGCTTCGTGCTGCGCGAGAAGCTGCCCACCATCACGCTCGAAAAGCTTCAGTCGCTTACCGGCGCGGAGCTGGTCATCGCCGGCCCGGTGGCCGATCTCGTCGTTCCAGAGCTGTAGGAGCCCGCAATGAAGGACGTCTTCATCTGCGATTATGTCCGCACGCCCATCGGCCGCTTCGGCGGCGCGCTCGCCTCGGTGCGGGCGGACGATCTCGGTGCCGTTCCCCTAAAGGCGCTGATGGCGCGCAATCCGGGCGTCGATTTCGCCGCCGTGGACGACGTGATCTTCGGCTGCGCCAACCAGGCGGGCGAGGACAATCGCAACGTCGCGCGCATGTCGCTGCTGCTGGCCGGCCTGCCGGTCGGCGTGCCGGGCACCACCATCAACCGGCTGTGCGGCTCGGGCATGGATGCCATCATCGCCGCCGCCCGCGCCATCAAGGCCGGGGAGGCCTCCCTGATGATCGCCGGCGGCGTGGAATCCATGTCCCGCGCCCCCTTCGTGATGCCCAAGGCGGACACCGCCTTCTCCCGTCATGCGGAGATCCACGACACCACCATCGGCTGGCGCTTCGTGAACCCGCTGATGAAGGCGCAGTACGGCGTGGATTCCATGCCCGAGACCGGCGAGAACGTGGCCGAGGACTTCGCCGTCAACCGCGCCGATCAAGATGCCTTCGCCCTGCGCTCGCAGGCCAAGGCGGCGGCGGCGCTGGCGAACGGGCGGCTGGCGCGGGAGATCGTCCCCGTCGCCATTCCCCAGCGCAAGGGCGAGCCCCTTCTCGTGGAGCGCGACGAGCATCCGCGCGCCACCACCATCGAGGCGCTGGCGAAGCTCCCCACCCCATTCCGCAAGGGCGGCACGGTGACGGCGGGCAACGCCTCCGGCGTCAATGACGGCGCCGCGGCACTGATCCTCGCCGATGCGGAGACGGCCGCGAAATACGGCCTTACCCCCATCGCCCGCGTGCTGGGCGGAGCAGCGGCCGGCGTGCCGCCGCGCATCATGGGCATCGGCCCGGCGCCGGCCTCCAAGAAGCTCATGGCGCGCCTCGGCCTCACCCCGGCCGATTTCGACGTGATCGAGCTGAACGAGGCCTTCGCCTCCCAGGGCCTCGCCACCCTGCGCGATCTCGGCATCGCGGACGACGATACCCGGGTGAACCCCAATGGCGGCGCGATCGCCCTCGGCCATCCGCTGGGCATGTCCGGCGCGCGCATCACCGGCACGGCGGCGCTGGAACTGTCGCTCACCGGTGGCCGGCGCTCTTTGAGCACCATGTGCATCGGCGTCGGCCAGGGCATCGCGGTGGCGCTGGAGCGGGTGTGATCGCCCCTTTCAGGTAGACACAAAAATGCAGCGGCGAGGGGCCATGCCTCTCGCCGCTGCTGTTTCAGGGGTGGCCGATCAAGGGCCGGTCAGCGCAGTCGCTCGGTCCAAGCGGCGAGCGCGGTGAGGAGCTGGCGGATGAAGTCCGCGGTCGCCTCGTCGGTGAGGGCGCCCGAGGCGTCGAACTTGGTCTGGGCGGCGCCGATCATCACTTCCGGCTTGTTCAGCGGGAAGGCGTTCAGGAACACCAGCATCTGGCGCAGTTGGTACTGCGCCCGCGCGGTGCCGAGCACGCCCATGCTGGCGCCCATGATGGCGACGGGCTTGTTATCGAACGGCTGGCTCGGCGGGCGCGAGGCCCAGTCGATGGCGTTCTTCAGCACGCCGGGGATGGAGTAATTGTACTCCGGCGTCACGAACAGGATGGCGTCCGCCGCCGCAAGCTGGGCGCGGAAACGCTCCACCTCGGCGGGATAGCCGGCGAGGCGCACGTCGTCATTGTAGTGCGGCAGATCGCCGATCTCGGCGGCCTCAATGGTCATGCCCTCGGGGGCAAGCTCCATGGCCGCCTTCAGCGCCATCGTGTTGTACGAGCCCTTGCGCAGGCTGCCGGAAATTCCCACCACCCGGATCGGGCGGGCATCGCTGGACATGTGTCGTCTCCTTGAAATGGGATCGGTATTCAGCCCTGCCGACGGAGGAAGCCGGTGATGGTCACGCGCTCCCAGATGTCCGCCTTCTTGAAGGGGTCGGCGGCGTTGAAAGCCTCGGCGGCGGCGCGGTCCGGCGCCTCGATGAGGAAGAGGCTGCCGATCATCGTGGTTCCATCATCCGCCACCAGCGGGCCGGACATGACGATCTGCACCCCGAACGCGGAGGTGTCGGACAGGAAGGCCTTGTGCGCCTCATAATGGGCGAGGCGGGTGTCGAGCGCGCCGGGGCGGTCGACGCCGTGGATGGCGAACAGCATCAGAGGGGCTCCTTCGCGATCGGGGCGGCACGCGGCATAAGCCGGTGTCGCCCCGTCGGGTTGATAGCACGCCGGCTATGCAGACCGGCGTCAGTGAATCGAAATCAGTTCGTCTTGGTGGGTGCCTTGGTGGCCATGGCGGCGGCGTCCGCCCAGCTCGGGCAGGCGCGGGCTTCCAGCGGCACGTCGTAGGGCTGGTAGTTGGAGGCGTTGACCACGGTGGGCTTCAGCACCACCTCGTTCACGATGGCCTCGTTGCGCAGCGCGCGGATGGCCACCATGGTACCGATGCAGCCCTGCACGAAGCCGTTGTAATCGCCCGAGGCGAGCAGCTTGCCGGCCTTGATGGCGTCGATCGCTTCCTTGGTGCCGTTGATGCCGATGACCTTGGCCTTGCGGTTGGCACCGTCCAGCGCCTCGATGGCGCCGATGGCCATGGCGTCGTTGGCGGCCAGCACGCCGTCGATCTGCGGATGCGACTGCATGAGGTTCTCCATCACCTGCAGGCCCTGCAGGCGCTGGTAGTTGGCCGGTTGGCTGGCGAGCAGCTTCACGTCCTTGTTTTCCTTGATGGCGTCATTGAAGCCGCGCACCCGGTCGATGTTGGTGAGCGAGCCCTTCACGCCCTCCAGGATCACCACATTGCCCTTGCCGCCCATCTCCTTGAGCAGATAGCGGCCGGTTTCCAGGCCGAGGCTGTAGTCGTCGGCGCCGACGAAGGCGAGGAACTTGCCGCCGGCCGAGCGGTCGGTGACGTTCACCACCGGAATCTTCGCGTCGTTGATCTGCTCCACGCCCGGCACCATGGCCTTGTAGTCCACCGGCACGAAGACGATGGCGGACGGCTTCTTGACGATCACGTCCTCAATCTGGCTGAGCTGCTCGGGGATCGAGTCCGGCTTGGTGGGAATGTAGTGCACCACCTTGGCGCCCATGGACTTCGCCGCCGCCTCGGCGCCGACACGCACGGTCTGGAAGTAGGGGTTGGTCTGGTTCTTGGTGAAAACGGCGATGGTCTCGTCCGCGGCGAGCGCGCCGGTGGACAGGAGCGCCACCGGCAGCGCAGCGGCGATGAGCTTGAGCTTCTTCATGGGGTCTTCCTCCGATTCTTGATATTTGGGCTTGTTACTTCAATTACGCTTCAGGACCGCTTGCGGCCGATCATATCGAGCCACACCGCGAAGACGACGATCACGCCCGTCACCAGAGGCTGCCAGCTTGCGTTGACCGCGAGCAGGTTCATGCCGTTCAGCACCAGCGTCAGGATGAGCGCACCGACGAAGGTGCCGAACACGCTGCCCACCCCGCCGAAGAGCGAGGCACCGCCGATGAGCACCGCCGCGATGGCCGGCAGCGTCATCGCCTCGCCGATGTCGCCCTCGGCCGAGTTCAGCCGGGCGAGGAAGACGATGGAGGCGACGCCCGCCATAGCGCCGGAGAAGGCATAGACGAGGATCAGGCGGCGATCGACGGGGATGCCCGAGAGCCGCGCCGCCACCGGGTTCGCGCCGATGGCGTAAATCTGTTGCCCCCACACGGTGCGCTGGGCGAAGACGGCGCCGGCGACGAGGAAGCCGATCATCAGATAGACCGGGATCGGAATCCCGAGGAAATAGCCCGAGCCGATCTGCCGGAAGCCGGGCGGGAAGCCGTGGATGGTCTCGCCGGCCATGTAGTAATAGGTCAGGCCGTGCAGCACCCACAGCATGCCATAGGTGGCGATGAAGGAGGGGATGCGCAGCTTCGCCACCATCAGCCCGTTGCAGATGCCGATGACGCAGCCGCTGGCGAGGCCCGTGAGCGTCCCCAGCACCGGCGAGCCGGTGGCCTTGATGACGGTGGCGGCGAGGCAGGCGGAGAGCCCGATGTTCGCGCCCACCGAGAGGTCGAGGCCGCCGGTGAGGATCACCAGCGTCAGCCCCGAGGCCAGGAAGAACAGCAGGCTCGCCTGTCGCAGCACGTTGAGGATGTTGTTTGTGGTGAAGAAGGCATCCGTCGCGACGCTCAGCGCCACGCACAGGAGGCCCGCCGCCAGCAGCCGGTAGAGAAGCTGCTGCATGTCCTTCGACAGATGGATGCGGGGCGTGCCCGCGGAGATGTCGCCAGCGAGGCTCATGACTTCTTGCTCCGCATGCCATCGAGGAAGAGGGCGAAGATGACGAGGACGCCGATGCAGGCCACCTGCACCGAGGAGGGCACGGCCATGAGGTTCAGCCCGTTGCGCAGCACGCCGACGGTGAGCACGCCCATGAGGGTGCCAAAGATCCAGCCGTTGCCCCGCTCGAAGGAGGTGCCGCCGAGCGCCACGGCGGCGATGGCGTCGAACTCCATGCCGATGGCGGCGGTGGGATGGCCGGCATTCATGCGCGCCGTCATCAGCAGGGCCGCGACGCCGGCCATCGCCCCGCCGAGCATGTAGACGGAGATGAGCAGCCGCCGCCACTTCACCCCCGCCAGCGTCAGCGCCTCGCGATTGCCGCCCAGCGCGCAGATGTAGGTGCCGAAGCGGGTGTGATAGAGCAGCACGTGGAAGAGAGCGTAGAAGCCCGCGCCGATGAGGATGGGGTTCGGAATGCCCGCCACCTCGCCGGAATAGACCTGACGCACAAAGCGCGGGATGCCCACCACGCTCTGCCCGTCGGACACGATGAGCGCGAGCCCCTGCGCCGCGCCGAGCGTGCCCAGCGTCGCCACGAAGGGCGGGATGCCCAGCACCGACACCAGCCAGCCGTTGGCGAGGCCGAAGGCGAGGCCCACACCCAGCGCTCCGGCGAGCCCGAGCAGCAGCGACTGGGTCGCCACCACGATCAGCGCCAGCACCAGCGAGGCGAGGGTGAGCACCGCGCCCATGGAGAGGTCCAGCCCCTCCGTCATGATGATGAGCGTCATGGGCAGCGCCAGGAGCAGCAGGATCACCGACTGCACCAGGATGTTGGAGATGTTGCCGGCGGTGAGGAAGCCGGGGCTCGCCACCGCGAACAGCACGCCGAGGCCGACGAGTGCCACGGCGACGCCGGGTACGGCCGGAATGCGCGCCCGCGCGGGGGTGGAAGAGGAAAGGGCGTGATCACTCATCGTGCATCCCCATTCGGACGATGTTCTCTTCGGAGAGGTCGGCGCGGCCAAGCTCGCCGACGATGCGCTTGCCGCGCATGACGTAGGCGCGGTCGCAGACATGGACGATCTCCGCCTGCTCGGAGGAAATCATGAGCACCGCCGCCCCTTCGGCGACCAGTTGGTCGATGAGGGCGAAGATCTCGGATTTGGCACCCACATCGATGCCGCGCGTGGGCTCGTCGAAGATGAACAGGCGCGTGCCGGCGGCGAGCCACTTGCCGATCACCACCTTCTGCTGGTTGCCGCCGGAGAGAACGGCGACGCTCTGGTTCGGCGAAGGGGTGGCGATGCGCAGGCGCTGGATCAGTTCCTGCGCCGAGCGGCGCGCCTTGCGCGGGGAGAACATGTTGCTCGGAAACAGCTTCGGCAGGCCCGCCACGGCGAGGTTGTCGCTGACCGTGCGGATGAGGGCGAGCCCCTCCGCCTTGCGGCTCTCCGGAATGAGGCCGACGCCGGCGAAGGCAGCGGCATCCGGACCGCCGGTGCGCGGCTTGCCGAAGATGCGCACCTCGCCCGCCGTCACCGGATCGGCGCCGAAGATGGCGCGGGCCACCTCCGTGCGGCCGGAGCCGACGAGGCCGCACAGGCCCACGATCTCGCCCGCCCGCACCTTCAGGTCGATGTCGCGGATGCCATTGGTGGAGGACAGGCCCTTCGTCTCCAGCACCACCTCGCCCGATTCGGTGGCGAAGCGGCGGGGATAGGACATGTCCACGTTGCGGCCGACCATCATCCGCACCAGCTCGTCCGGCGAGGTCTCGCCGGGCAGCGCGCGGCCCACCAGCTTGCCGTCGCGCAGCACGGTGATGCGGTCGCCGAGGGCGAACACCTCGGCCATGCGGTGGGAGATGTAGACGAGGGCGACGCCCTTCGCCTGCAGCTGGCGCATCACCTCGAACAGGCGCTCGGTCTCGCGGTCCGAGAGCGCGGCGGTCGGCTCGTCCATGACGAGGATGCGGGCATCCTGCGACAGCGCCTTGCCGATCTCCACCATCTGCTGCTGGGCGACGCCGAGCTGGTGCACCTTGGTGCGCGGGTCCACATCGAGGCCAATCAGGTCCAGCACCTTCTGCGCCTCGCGATAGAGGCGGCGCCGGTCCATGAGGCCGGGAATGCGCGAGGGAAATTCGCGGCCGAGGAAGATGTTCTGCGCCACATCCAGATAGGGGACGAGGGAGAATTCCTGGAAGATGACCGCGATGCCGAAGCGCCGCGCATCGGCGGGGGAGCGGATCTCGACCTTCTCGCCATTGTGAAAGTATTCGCCCGCATCCGCCTGATAGGCGCCGCACAGCACCTTCATGAGCGAGGATTTTCCGGCGCCGTTCTCCCCGAGGAGCATGTGCACCTCGCCGGGCCACACGGCGAACGACACGTCGTCCAGCGCCTTCACGCCCGGAAAGGTCTTGGAGATGCCCTTCAGTTCCAGAATGGGGATCGCAGGGACGGCCGGGGGCGCGGCCAGTTCCAGGCGAGGCGTCGTTGCCATGACCGCCCTCATGGTGCGTCTCCTTGCTGTGTGTCGCGGGGCCGGAAGATTTTGCCGGGATTGAGGATGCCATCCGGATCGAGGGCGCCCTTAACGAGGCGCATCACATCCACCGCGTCGCCCAGTTCGAGGGGCAGGAAGTGCATCTTGCCGACGCCGATGCCGTGCTCGCCGGTGCAGGTGCCTTCCAGCGCGATGGCGCGGCGGGCCAGGCGGTCGCAGAAGGCTTTGGCGCGGGCCAGCTCCTCGGCGCTGGAAGGATCGATCAGCACCAGAAGGTGGAAATTACCGTCGCCCACATGGCCCACCACCGGGGCGGTGAGGCCGGTCTGCGCGATATCCGCCGCCGTCTCCACGAGGCATTCGGCGAGGCGGGAGATCGGCACGCACACGTCGGTGATCATCGCCTTCGCGCCGGGGCGCAGCGCGAGGCCGGCGTAAAGCGTGTTGTCGCGGGCGTGCCAGAGGCGGCTCCGCTCCTCCGGAGTGGTCGCCCACTGGAACCCCTGGCCACCGAACTCGGCGGCCAGCGCCTCGGTCGTCTCGGCCTGCTCGGCCACATAGGCTTTTGAGCCGTGGAACTCGAAGAACAGGTGCGGCACCTCGGGCAGGCCGAGCTTGGCGTGCAAATTCATGCCGCGCATCATCACCGCGTCGAGCAGTTCCACCCGCGCCACCGGCACGCCGGACTGGATGACGGCGATGGCCGTGTCCACGGCGGACTTGAGATCCGGGAAGGCGCAGACGGCGGAGGAGATGGCCTCTGGCTGGGGATGCAGCTTCAGCGTGACCTGCGTGATGACGCCAAGAGTGCCTTCGGCGCCCACGAACAGGCGCGTGAGATCATAGCCAGCGGCGGACTTGCGCGCCCGCTGCGCGGTGCGGATCACGCGGCCGTCGGCCAGCACCACTTCCAGCGCCAGCACATTGTCCTTCATGGTGCCGTAGCGCACCGCCATGGTGCCCGACGCGCGGGTGGAGGTCATGCCGCCGATGGAAGCATCGGCGCCAGGATCGATGGGGAAGAACAGGCCGGTGTCGCGCAGTTGCGCGTTGAGCTGCTTGCGGGTGATGCCGGGCTGGACGGTGACGTCCATGTCCTCCGCATTCACCTTCAGCACCTGGTTCATCCGCCCCATGTCGAGGCAGACGCCGCCATGGAGCGCCGCCGCATTGCCCTCCAGCGAGGTGCCCGCGCCGAAGGCGACCACCGGCACCTTCGCCTCTCGGCACAGGCGCACGATGGCCTGCACCTCGGCCGTGCTCTCCGGATAAACCACCAGGTCCGGCGGGGTCGCCGCGTGGTAGGCCTCGCTGCGGCCATGGTCGGCGAGCACGCCGGGCGCGCGGGTGGCCCGATCACCGACGATCCCGGCGAGGCGCGCCAGCAGGCCATCCATGGGATGCGCCGCGATGGGCATATGGGCAGACATGCGTTCCTCCCTTCGCGCGTCCCGTTGGCCGGGCTTGCTGCGCGTCCGTCCCGTTACGCCGCCTGCGAAGCCGCGGCGGAGACAGGGTTGAGCTTGAAATCGTAGGTCAGCTGGCACCACGGCGCGTCCATCACCCGGCCGTCCGGCGCGGTGCCAGGTGCATGGGCGGTGAACTCGCGGATGAGCGAATCCTTCACGCCGAACACCGAGTCGCTGTCGAGATATTGGTCTCCGGCCACGAACACGTGGGTCACGAGCTTCTCGTGGCCGGGCGCCTCGATCATGAAATGCACATGGGCCGGCCGCCAGGGATGGCGCCCCTGCGCCTCCAGCATCTTGCCCACCGGCCCGTCGTGCGGAATGGGATACGCGGCGGGCTTGATGGACCAGAAGGAGAAGCGGCCCTGATCGTCCGTGCGCAGGCGGGCGCGGGCCACGAGGCCGTTCTCCTCGTGCTGCACGTCGTAATAGCCGTCCACGTCCGAATGCCAGACATCGACGATGGCGTTCACCAGCGGCGCACCATCGAGGGTCGCGACCGAGCCGGAGACGAACATGGGCTCTCCTTCGAGATGCCCGGAAATGTCGGTGCCGTTCGCCACTTCCGGCGGGCCCTCCACATAGAAGGGGCCGAGCACGGTGCTCTCGGTGACCGCCGTCTGGTGGTCGTGGTTGATGGCATCCACCAGCATGGAGACGCCAAGCGTGTCGGACAGCAGGATGAATTCCTGCCGCGTGCCGGTGCACATGTGGCCGGTGTCGGTGAGGAAGGCGATGCCCTTCTCCCATTCCGCCTGGGTGGGGCGCACCTCGCGGATGAAATTGTGCAGGTGGCGCACGAGCGCCTCGCTGATCTCGCGGACACGGGCATCAGGCGCGTTGGCGACGCGCTCCAGCACCGCCTCGGTGATGGAAAACTGGTCGAAGTTCCTCATGCGAGCCTCCCGTCGTTCTTGTCGAGATCCGGCTCGCCAAGGCCAGCGAGCCATTCGGCGAGGCGGACCGGGGCAATGAAGTCGGCCTCGCCCTCTCCACGCCCAATGAGGGCGCCGTAAATCTCCCGCGTGAGCGTGGCTAGGGGCATGGCCATCTCGGCGGCGTGACCGGCCCCGACGATGAGGTCGAGGTCCTTGGCCATCTGCCGGCAGGAGAAAGTGGAATTGAAGTCGCGCGTCTCAAGGCTCTTGGCCTTGTAGTGCACCATGGGCGAGCCCACCGCGCTGTTGGTGAGCACGTCGAGGATGTCCTGCCAGGCAAGGTTCCCCTTGCGGGCGAGCACGATGCTCTCGCCCATCATGGCCGCCGAGACCGCGATCATGAGGTTCACGGAGAGCTTGGCGTAGCGCGCCTCTTCCTGAGTGCCGAGATACTTCTGGGCGCGGGTGAAATCCTTGGCCACCGGCTCGAACGTGTCGAACGCCGCGCGCGGGCCGGAGACGAAGCAGGTGAGATTGCCGGTGTGGGCGATGGCGGCGTTGCCGGAGACCGGCGCGCGCAGATAGTGGATGCCCGCACGCTCGGCGGCGGCGCCCAGCTCGGCGGAGATGCCGGGGCTGACGGTGGAGGTCTCGACCAGGATCGCGCCCTTGCGCATGGCGGAGAGCAGCGGCCCCTCCAGCGCGACAGCCCTGAGTGCCTTGTCGTCCGGCAGTGAGGTGAAGACGATGTCGCGGCCGGCCGCATCCTGAAGTGTCGCGGCAGGGGTGACGCCGCCGGCGGCGGCCTCGGCGATGCGCTCCTGATCGCGGTCGAAGCCAGCGATGTCGCGGCCCGCGCCGGCGAGGCGGGTGGAGATGGGCAGGCCCATCTTGCCGAGCCCGATCCAGCCGAGGGTCAAAGTATCAGCCATCATCCTCTCCTCACGCCGCCTTCTTGCCGAGGCCCAGCTCATCGACGATGCGCGCGCCCGAGGCGGTGAGCCGGGCGAGCTTCTCGTTGAGGCCGGTGGCGAGCAGCGTCCTGTTCTTCTTCATGAAACGGCCGGCGATCATCACCGCCTCCACGTCGCCACGCCCGGCCTGCATCACCACCGTGGCGACGGGATCATGCACCGGCTGGAGGTGCAGCGCGCGGGCGTCGATGAGCACGAGATCGGCCTGCTTGCCGGGCGCGAGGGAGCCGATGCGGGCATCAAGCCCCAGCATCCGCGCGCCCTCGATGGTGATCCATTCCAGCGCCTGCCGCACCCGCACCGTGGAGGTGGAGGGAATCGCGCCGGTCTCGCGGCGGCTGTCGGTATTGTCCAGCACCCGCTGCATGCCAAGCGCGATGCGCGCGACGCCCATCATGTCGCCGGCCAGCACGCTTTCGAGGTCCACCCCAAGGGAGGGCGCCGCGCCGCGCGTCAGCAGGCGGCCGGTGACGGGGAAGCCGTGGCCCTGCGTCATCTCGTTTTCCGGCGTCACCGAGAAGGAGGCGCCGAGCTCCACGAGGCGGGAGAACAGTTCGTCGGAGAGATCGTTGCCGTGGACGACGTTGATGCCCGGCCCCACCAGCCCCTCGGCGATCAGCGTCTCCCAGCCGCCCGGCGTCTTCGCCGCGCCGCCACCCTGATGCATGGAGGCGACGAGGCCGAATTCGCGGGCGAGGCGGAAGTCGGCGCGGGCGACCTCCAGCGTGGAATAATGCGGGCCGAGGATGGCGAGGCCCAGCGTCAGCAGGCCGTCCGTGCGGGCGAACGGGCCGCGCATGAGGCGCTCGATCTCGGCGCGCGGGTGCGGCACCTCGGAGAAATGCGGCTCGCCGGGCTTCGGGTCCGGCTTGGGGGAGCCGTGGAAGAAGGCGGCGCGGATGCCGCTTTCTTGGAGCGCCTCCACCGCCGCGTCGGTGTGGTCCGGCGTCGGGTTGTTGTGGCACCAGTCCACCAGCGTGGTGGTGCCGGCATCGATCTGCCCGAGCGCGCCCACCAGCGTCGCGATGCCGATGTCCTCGGGCCGGAACCGGGTGGCAAGCCCCGCATGCACCCAGCGGAAATATTCCAGCAGCGTCCAGTCGGCGGCGAGGCTTCGGAGCCCCGTCTGCCAGGTGTGCATATGGGCGTTGACGAAGCCGGGCACGCAGATGCGCCCTGCCCCGTCCACCCGCTCCGCATCTGCCCCCTCGATGGCGGGAGCGATGGCGGCGATGCGGCCGTCCTCGATCAGGATGTCGCCCTTCGGCAGGTCGCCGACAGCGGGCTCCATCGAGAGGATGGTGGCGCCGGAGATGAGGGTGCGCGCGCCCATTAGGCCGCCTCCTCCGCCGGCACCGCCGCCACCGGCCGCTCGCCGGAATAGGCGCGGGCGATGAGGTCGCGGATGCCGTCGCGGGTCACCGGACGCGGGTTCCAGTAGGGGTTTTCCACGGCAAGATCGGCGGCGGTCTCGATGCCGTCCGCCGGCATGCCGATCTCGGACAGCGCGCGCGGCACGCCCAGCGCCCGCACCAGATCGAACAGCCCCTGCGCCGCATCCGGCGCACCCAGCGCGCGGGTGATGGCGGCCATGGCCTCCGGCGCGGCCGGGGCGTTGTAGGCCACCGCGTGGGGGAGAACGATGGTATGCGTCTCCGCGTGCGGCAGGTTGAAGGTGCCGCCGAGCGTGTGGCAGAGCTTGTGATGCAGCGCCATGCCCACCGCGCCGAGGCAGCAACCGCACAGCCAAGCGCCGTAGAGCGCCATGGTGCGGGCCTCGATATTCGCCGGCTCGTGGATGAGGATGGGCAGCGCGGAGGAGAGCGTGCGAATGCCGTCCTCCGCCATCAGCGAGATCACCGGATTGCGATCCCGCGCATAGAGCGCCTCCACCGCATGGGCGATGGCGTTGACGCCGGAGGTGGCGGAGAGGCCGGGCGGCAGGGTGAGCGTGAGGTCTACGTCGTAGATGACAGCTTCCGGCAGCACGTCCAGCGAGCGGATGGTGGTCTTGCGGCCCTCCTGCGTCTCGCCGAGGATGGGCGTCATCTCCGAGCCGGCATAGGTGGTGGGGATGACGAGCTGCGGCAGCCCGGTGCGCAGGGCCAGCGCCTTGCCGAGGCCCGTAGTGGAGCCACCACCCAGCGCCACGACGCAATCGGCGCCGGCGTCTTTCAGAGCGGCGAGGGCCTTGTCCGTCACCTCCACCGGCGTGTGCATTGTGGCGCCGGGAAAGACACCCGCGCAGGCTTCACCGATGAGCTTGCCGATGCGCTCGCCCTCGCCCGCCTGCTGCGGTGTGGTGAGCACCAGCGCCCGCCGCGCGCCGAGCCGCGCCACCTCGGTGCCGACCTCGGCGACGGTGCCGCGGCCGAAGCGGACGCGGATGGGCAGGGCCTCGTAGGTGAAGGTCTTGATCATGGTTCAGATCCGTCTGGGACGCGCACAGGCGCGCCTTGGGGCTCACTCGCCGGCGAGAAGCGCGCCGCGCGGCCGCGCCACGGAAGCGGCGGCGGGCGCACGGGCCTCGATGGCGCCGAAGGCGGCATCCTCGGCCACATAATCCACCTGGAAGCGGGCGATGCGCAGATCCGCCAGTTCCTGCCGAACCCGCAGATGCTCGGGATGGGAGGCGTAGGCGGCGAGATCGGCGGCGGTGGCGAATTCGGACACCAGCACCACGTCGCAGGCATAATCAACATCGGAGATGTCGAGGCCGATCTCGACGCGGGTCATGCCGGCGACGCGGCCGCGCAGGCCCTCGAACGCAGCCTTGACCTTCTGGCGGGCGGCGGCGCGCTCCTCGCGCGTCTCTCCGCTCACGCGCCACATCACGATGTGGCGGATGGGTCCCATCATTGGCGTTTCCTCGACCTATTGGTCTTTCGTTGGATGTGAGTTTTGACTTGCGCGCAGCGGAAATAAACGGGATTTTCCGGAACGGTCTTTTGCGCGAAATGGAAATATGGATCGCCTGACCCAGATCGAGGTGTTCGTGAAGACCGCAGAGCTGCGCAGCCTCTCGCGCGCGGCGGAGGCGCTGGGCATGTCCAACGCGGCGGCGAGCCGGCATCTCGCCGCGCTGGAGGAGCGCCTCGCCGCGCGCCTCGTGGAGCGCAACACCCGCCGCCTGTGGCTGACCGAGGCGGGACAGGAATTCTACCAGCGCAGCGGCACGCTCCTCACGGAGCTGGCGGAGGCGGAAGAGGCGGTGAACGAGCACACCCTCGCCCCGCAGGGCCTGCTCAGGGTGACGAGCTCGCTCTCCTTCGCCACCATCTATCTTGCGCCCATGCTGCCGGAGTTTCGCAAGCTCTATCCCAAGCTCAACGTGCATATCGCGGTGGCGAACCGCTATCTTGACTTCATCGAGGCCGGCATCGACGTGGCCATTCGCACCCGCCTGCACGAGCCGGACACCAACATCATCGTGCGCCGCCTCGGGCGCATGCGGCGGGTGCTGGCCGCTTCACCCGCCTATCTGGAGGAGCACGGCCGCCCGCGCGAACCGGCCGACCTCACGCGCCACGACATGCTGGTCTACAACCTCGCGCAGGATCCCTTCTCCCTGCGCCTCACCAAGGGCGACGCGGAGCGTACCGTGCGCATCACCGGCGCGCTCGACTGCAACGACGGGCAGGTGATCCGGCAGGCGGCGATCTCGGGTCTCGGCATCCTCATCCAGCCGCTCTACATCGTGCAGGAGGACCTCGCCTCCGGGCGGCTCGTGGCGGTGATGCAGGACTGGCAATTGCCTATGCTGACCATGAACATCGCCTACCAGAACAGGGAGCGGCTGCCGGCGAAGATCCGCGTATTCACGGACTACCTCGTCAACTATGTGCGGCAGGTTTCAAGCAGCGGCATCTGGTCGGCGTGAGCCAGGCTTGCGCCGCTGTCACTGGCCTTCAAGCTACGCCATGATGGTGGCCCGGACACCCCTGCCATCACGGGCCGCCCATGCAGCATATCCTCGGCGCCTTCTCCGCCCTCGATCCCCTCATTGCGCTCGGGGTCTTCATCGCCACGGCGGCCACCGACGCCTGCTATGTGGCCTTCACCTCGGCCGTGGTCGCGCGGCGGCGCCTCTCGGCGGCCAACTGGTCCAGCGTCTGGTACATGCTCTCCTCGTTCGCCGTCATCAGCTACACGGAGAACTGGGTCTATGTGGTCTTTGCCGCCACGGGCTCGTGGGTGGGCGCCTATCTGTCGCTGACCCTGCTGCACCGCCCCGGCGGGAAGGCGGCGCCTGTCGGCTCCTCCCCACCGGAATAGCGCTTGCGGCGACGCCCCTTAGCCGGCCGGGGCGGCATCCACTTCGCGGAACACCTCCTGCGCGATACGCGAGGTCTCCAGCGCCACCGGCACGCCGCAATAGATGGCGATCTGCAGCACCACCTCGCGGATTTCGTCGCGGGTGACGCCGTTGGTCAGCGCCCCCTTGACGTGAAGCTTCAGTTCGTGTGGACGGTTCAGCGCCGACAGCATGACGATGTTGAGCATGCTCCGCGTCCTGCGTTCCAGGCCCGGCCGGCCCCAGATCGCGCCCCAGCAATATTCGGTGACCAGTTCCTGCAGCGGGCGGGCGAACTCGTCCACATTGGCCATGGAGCGCTCCACATGGGCGGCGCCCAGCACCGCCTTGCGGATCTCCATGCCCTTGTGCAGCAGGCTGGCGGCTTCGGTCGTTTCGGTCATCTGACTGTTCCTGGATGAAGATGCGTGGCGTGAAGGGGCAGGCTCGGGGTCAGGATTTCGGCTTGCCGACGATGAGGCGCTTCTCGACAAGGGTCACCGCAAGGTCGAGCACCAGCGCGAAGACGGTGAGCACGATGATGCCGGCGAACACGGCATTCACGTCGAAGGTCGCCTCCGCCTGGAGGATCAGGTAGCCGACACCCCGGGCCGAGCCGAGATATTCGCCCACCACCGCGCCGACGAAGGCCATGCCCACGGACATGTGCAGGCTGGAGAACACCCAGCTCAGCGCCGAGGGGATATAGACCGTGGTGAGGAGCTGGCGCCGGTTCGCGCCCAGCATCCGTGAATTGGCGAGAATGACCGGGTTCACCTCCCGCACGCCCTGGAAGACGTTGAAGAAGACCACGAAGAACACCAGCGTCACGCCTAGCGCCACCTTGGAGCCGATGCCAAGGCCAAACCAGACGATGAAGATGGGGCCGAGGATGACCCGCGGCATGGCGTTGAGCGCCTTGATGTAGGGATCGAACAGGGCTGCCGTGAGCGGCGAGAGGCCGAGCCACAAGCCGATGCCGATGCCGGACGCCACGCCGAGCAGGAAGGCGAGGAGCGTTTCGATCAGCGTGGTGGCGAGATGGACGAAGATCTCGCCCGTCACGAACCAGCTGACGATCTGCTGGAACACCAGAACCGGATCGCCGAAGAAGAAGACCGGCAGGGCCTTGGCCCGCACCAGCACATACCAGGCAATGATGAGGGCGGCGAACAGGGCCGCCTGGAGCGCCGTGAGCACGATGGGGCCCGGCATCGGGCGCCGGCGGGGCCGCCGTTGCGGGCGGGCGGCGGGGCGGCCGGGGGCGCTGGGATCGGCGATCACGGCGTCAGTCCGCAAGTTTGCGCTGATTTCGCTCATAGGCTTTCAGGACCTCTTCCTTCATGGCGTCCCAGATCTGGTGGTAGAGTTCGACGAAGCGCGGCGTCATGCGGATCTCGGCGACGTCGCGCGGCCGCGGCAGGTCGATGCGGAACTCGGCGATGGGGTGCGTGGAGGGGCCGGCGGACAGGATGATGACCCGGTCCGACAGGGAGATGGCCTCTTCCAGGTCATGGGTGATGAACAGCACCGACTTGCGATAGGTGGTCCAGAGCTGGAGCAGCTCGTTCTCCATCAGCACGCGTGTCTGCACGTCCAGGGCGCTGAACGGCTCGTCCATGAGCACGATCTTGGGATCGCGAATGAGCGTCTGCGCCAGCGCGACGCGCTTGCGCATGCCGCCGGACATTTCGTGCGGAAAGCGCTCGCCATGTCCGGAAAGCCCGACGCGGGCAAGCCATTCATTGCCCAGCTTCTCAGCCGCCTTGCGCTCCGTCCCCGCATATTCGAGGCCGGTGATGACGTTGGAGAGCGCGGTGCGCCACGGCATCAGTGCGTCCGCCTGGAAGAGATAGCCGGCATCCGCATTGATGCCCTCCAGCGACCGGCCATAGACGCAGATGTCGCCGTCGGAGGGCTCGAGCAGGCCGGCTGCCACATTCAGCAAGGTGGACTTGCCGCAGCCGGTGGGCCCGACGATGGAAACGAACTCGCCGTCCCCCACCTGAAGGCTCGCGTCGTTCACCGCCGTGTAGGCGCCGAAGCGGACCGAAACGTGGTCGAACAGAAGGGCCGGCGGCGGCCCGGCGTGAGCGGAGAGATCACCGACGGGCGCAGGCATGCGGGCGGGGCCGGCTTCCGGTTGAAGGCCGAGGGTCATGAAACGTCTCCCTAAGGACGCGGGAACTGGGGGCGCTGGAACCAAGGGGCCGGCACCGGCCCCCTGGCGACACGTCAGTGCTTCGCAGCCGGGCCGTATTTCTTCAGCGCACGTTCGACGAGGCTGTTGTCGTAGGTGCGCGGGATGTCGAGGCTGGCGGACTTCAGCGCCGGCTCCATCACCGAGATGGTGGCAAGCACGTTCTTGGCCGCCTCGGGCGTCACGATGCCGTCCCACTGGAAAGCGGACAGGTTCTGCTCCAGCGATTTGCGGTAGAGCGCCTCGTCGGCCTTGTAATACTCGGCGGGCACAGAGGCGATGATGTCGTCGATACTTGCGGTCTTCAGCCACTGCATGGCGCGCACCAGGGCATTGGACACGGCCTGCGACGTATTCGGATTGGCCTTGATGAAGTCCGTGCGCGCATAGAGACAGTCGGCGAGGTAGGGACCGCCGAAGGCGATCTGCGAGCCTTCCGCATTCCGGCTGTCCACCAGCACCACCACTTCCTTCGCATCCGTGAGCGAGGTGATGGCGGGGTCCAGATTCACGATGGCGTCAAGCTCGGTGCCGGTGCGGATGGCAGCAACCGCGCTCGGACCAGTGCCGATGGAGATGAAGCTCGCATCCTTCCAGTTGACGCCGGCCCGCTCCAGCAACTGGGCGACGAAATTCTGGGTGGAGGCGCCCGGCGCCGAGATGCCGATCTTCTTGCCCTTGAGATCCTTGACGCCCTTGATGCTGCCCGCGTTCGACGCGCGGACGGCGAGCACATTGCCCGGATAGCGGCCGAAGACGGTGATGCAGGTGAGGTCCTGTCCCTTCGCCTGCAGCCGCAGCATATGCTCGTAAGCCCCTTCGCCGATATCGGCCCCGCCGGCGACCACGGCCTGGAGGGCCGCGGTGCCAGAGCTGAAGGCGGTGGAATCCACCGTAAGGCCTTCGTCCTCGAAGTATTTCTTATTCAGTGCGACGAAATACGCGATCTTGTTCATCTGGCTGATGGAGCCACCGACCGCGATCGAGATCTTCGGCTTCTCGAGGCCCGCGGCCCCGGCAGCGCCCGGCAGAAGGGCGAGGCCCATCCATCCGGCGGCGATCATGCTTCTGACGATGGACATTGTTTCCTCCCGGCGATGCGACATCTGCTTGGCGGCGTCGCTTGAGGGACGCTCGGCGCCCCTTCTTGCTCTGACTTATTGTATGACAATATGGCCAACGTGAGGGATGTCAACCACCTCCGGCTGACTTTCCGTCACCGGCCATCCGGCTGGAAATCGCCTCTATTTTCCCCTGTTCAGAATCCCGTCCAGCGTGGCGCGATCGACCTTGATCGCGACGCCGGAGCGCTCTTCCTGCACCAGCATGGCGACGCGGGAATCCCTTTGCCCCCAGCCGCGGTTACGGGCCTCCGTCATCTCGGCCAGCGTCATCTCGGTGAACCGTGCGGGAACGCCGACCTCCTGCGCCAGCGCCGCGGCCAGCGACACGTCCTTGAACGCAAGGTCTAGGGCGAAGGACACGTCATCAAACGCCGCCGGCAGGAACTGGTCGGCAAGACGGTCCACCGCATTCTGTCGCCCGAGCGATCCCTCCCGGATCGCAGCGAACAGGGTGGCGGGGTCCACACCGGCCTTGACGCCAATGGTAAAGACCTCCGCCAGAACCATCTGGATGCCGTAGTTTGCGCTGTTGTGGACCAGCTTCGCCGTGGTCGCAGCCCCGAGGGGGCCGAGGAACATCACCCGGTCGCCGAGCAGGTCGAGAAGCGGCCGGCTGGCCTCGAACGCGCCCGCGCTGCCGCTCACCCAGATGGCCAGCCGGCGGGTGCGTGCGCCCTTGGGCCCGCCGCTCACAGGCGCATCCAGCAGGTCGGCACCCATGGCGGTGAGGCGCTCGCCCAAGGCACGCACCGCCGACGGCGCGCTGGTGGTCATGTCGATGAGCGTCGCGCCGACCGAGAGCCCTTCCGCGAGGCCATCGGCGCCGAACACTACCGCCTCCACCTCGGCCGGACCGGGCAGCATGGTGAATATCTCGCGGGTTCTCGCTGCGACATCGCGGGGCGTCGGCACCCAGAGCGCGCCCAGCGCCTCGAACGGCGCCGCAGCCTCCCGCCGGCGCGTATGGATGACCAGTTCCCGGCCCGCTTCGAGGAGGCGCGTCGCCAGCGGAGCGCCCATGGCGCCGAGGCCGATGAAACCAATGGGCACGAGCGTCTCCTCCTGCCGGGGATGTCAGAGAGCGTTGAGGAAGTCGAGAAGGCGCCGGTTCACCTCATCCGGAGCTTCCAGCGGCGCCATATGGGAGGCGTCGGGGATGATCTCCAGCCGCGCGGAGGGGATGCCGCGCGCGATGACTTCGGATGCCGCGACGGGTGTCGTCGGGTCCTTCTCCCCCACCATCACCAGCGTTGGCTTAGCGATCTCGCCGAGACGCGGCGCCACATCTAGAGTCGAGATCATGTCCCACATGGCGGCGTGAACGTCGGGATCGGCCGCGCGCAAGGTCTTCGCGACCCGGTCGAGCACATCGGGCCGCCGCTCGGCGAAGCCGGCCGTGAACCAGCGTTCCAGCGTCGGCGCGACGATCGCCTCCATGCCGCCCGCTCGCACCTGCGCGGCACGCCCGCGTACGGCCTGGCGCCCCGCCTCGGCGAAGGTGCTCACCGTATCCATGAGGCACAGCGCGCACACGAGATCGGGGCGCGCGAGCGCCAGCGTCTGGGCGATCATGCCGCCGACGGACAGCCCCACAACGCAGGCTGGCCCTGCCCCTGCCCCTTCGATGACCCGGGCGAGATCCTCGGCCGCATCGGTGAACCCGAATGACTGGCCGGGCGCCCGCGACGAGCCGTGGCCGGCGAGGTCGTAGGCGATCACATCGAAGCGTTCGGCGATCACACCGAACTGCCGGTCCCAATAGGTCAGGTCGAGCGCGACGGCGTGGATGAGCACCACCAGCGGAGCCCCACGGCGACCGGCGCGCACCTGATGGAGGACGGGGGCCGTCTCTGCTGGGAGCGGGCTGAAGGCAGTGGCATCGGACATCACGCAAGCTCCTCGGCGGTCCACGCTGGGCGTGCGCCATCAATCCCCCGCCAAAGCGGGAGCGCGGGTATTCTCGAAGAAGAGGCGCGGCCCCCGCGCCTGAAGGCGGACTACATTCGGGCGAGGCGCGGCTCGCCTGTGGGCGGAGCGGCGGTCCCCTTGTCCCTGGACGTTTCCTTCGCGCCCCGCTTGCGAACCGGCCGATCGCGCTCGGCCTCCTTGGCGGTGAGCACCGCATCGGCGATGGCGGCGGCGTTCATCACATGGCGGCGGCAGGCCTGTCCGGCCGCCTCGGGATCGCGCCGGGCGATGGCCTCCATGATGTCGCCGATCTCGGCGAGGCTCTTCGCCAGCCGGCCCGGCTGGGAGAGCGTATGGGCGCGCAGCATGGTGACCCGCCAGTGGATCATGCGCAGCATGTCCTCCAGCATCGGATTGTGGGCGCCGGCGGTGAGCGCCGCGTAGAAGGCGGTCTTCACCAGCAGGAGATCACTGCCCGGCTTGCCCCGGCTGGCTTTCCTGAAGGCGGCGAAGGCGCTTTCCAGCGCCTTGTGCTCGGCCTCCGTGGCCCGCTCGGCGAAGCAGCGGCCCGCCATGTCCTCCAGCGTCGCACGCAGCTCATAGATCGAGCGCGCGTCCTCGGCAGTATAGATGGCGACGATGGGGCCGCGATGGGGGATGATCTGCAGGATGCCCTCTGCCGCGAGCTGGCTCAGGGCCTCCCGCAGCAGGGTTCGGCTCACCTGGAACATCTCGCAGATCTCGCGCTCCACCAAGCGGTCGCCCGGCTGGAAGCGCCCTTCGAGGATGGCGGTGCGCAGGGCCTCGATCACCTGCTTCTTGAGCGATGCCGCCTGGTGCATGGCTGCAAGGCTGGCTGGCGTGGTCATTGCGGGTTTCCTTGGCTGGCGTCCTTGGCTGGCGGTCCCGGTGGATTCACTGCGCCGTCTCCGGCGACGAAATCAGATGAGGGGCGGTTCGTCGAGCCGCACGACGATGCCTTCGAGTTCCGGCTTCGGCGGCCGGTAGCGCTTCATCACCAGCGGATCGTGCCCGGGGACGATATGGTCCGGCGAGGGCGCGGCCGCCTTCAGGCGGTCGAAGCCCTCCAGCATGCACCCCACGTGGAAGGCGGTGACGAAGGGGCGTTCGGTATCCATGTTCTCGTAGAAATGGGTCACGTCCGACGCCAGCACCACCGGGCCGCGACGGGTGTTGACCCGCACGAACTGGAGCCCGGCGGAATGGCCGGGCGCGGGATGCAGCGTCACCCCCGGCGCGAGTTCCGCGCCGCCGTCATAGAAGCTCACGCGGCCGGCATAATTGGCGCGGACCATGCCCACCACATCCTCCACCTCGAAGGAATGGCGCAGGCGCCGGTAGCGCATGTAGCGCCCCACCGCGTAGTGCATTTCCGCCTCCTGGAGGTGGAAGGTCGCGGCGGGGAAGAGGTCGAAATTGCCCACATGGTCATAGTGCAGGTGGGTGAGGATCACGTCCTGCACGGTCACGGGATCAAGTCCCACCAGCTTCAGCGCCTCTACCGGGCAGCGCAGGAAATCGCGTTTGCGGCGCGCCGCGACCTCGGCATTGAAGCCCGTATCCACCACGAAGCTGCGCGCCTCGCCGACGATGGCCCAGACGTAATAGTCGAGCGGCATGGGGGCGTCGTGGGGATCTCCGCCGATGAAATTGTCCGCCCGCTTCGCATCCCGCGTGGCGTAGCGGATGGCGAAGACCTCGTAGGTGGGGACCGTCTGTGCGCTCATGCCGCCTGCCCCCTCGGGTGAGCCCCGCCCGCGCCGATGAAGGCGCGGAAGCGCTCCGCATAGTCGCGGATGCCCTGTTCCAGCGTGAAGTCCGGCACCCAGCCGAGCACCGCGCGCGCCGCGGAAATGTCCAGGGAGGCGCGCATGCGCGCATTCACCTGCTCCAGTGGCGACAGCGCGTCGCCGATCTCGATATCGGCGCTCGGCACCACCTGCCGGACGATCCGCGCCACGTCCGCCGCCGCTGTCGCCTGCCCGGCCGCCACGTTGAAGACTCGCTGCGCGCCTTCCGGCTGCGCCGCTACCGCGAGGGCGCGCACGACTGCGTTGGCGCAGTCCGGCACGTAGGTGTAATCGCGCTTCATCGGGCCGCCGGTCACAAACCGCACGGACCGGCCCAGCACCGCACCCTCCACCATAGGCTTGATGAACATGGGCGTGCGCATGCCAAGGCCATAGATGGCAGTCACACGCAGCGCCAGCACGTCGAGTGCATGGAACGAAGCATAGGAAAGGCCGATGGCCTCGCAGGCCATCTTGGTGGTGCCGTAATGACCGGCGGGATTGCCCCGCACCACCGAGAAGACCGGATCAGTCTCCTTTAGCGGCGTGCCGTCCCCGCCATGGTAGGCGGCATTGCTCGAGAGGTAGATGAGCCGCGCCATGCCGAGCTGCCGTGCCGCTTCGCAGGCGTTCACCATGCCGGTGATGTTGGTGTGGTAGGTCGCCGCCGGCTGGGCGAGGGAGGTCTCCAGCCCCACGATGCCGGCGCTGTGGACGATGGCCTCGACACGCTCTGCCCGACACACGTCCATGAGACGCGCAAGGTCGGTGGTCTGGCCGAGCGCATGGATGACGTCGCCCACCTCCGCCGCGGCAAACGTCGCAAGGGCTTCCGGCCCCGGCGCCGCCATGTCGTAGCTTACGACGCCATGGCCGGCGGCAGAGAGCGCCGCCGCCACGTGGCTTCCGAGGAAGCCCGCCCCTCCCGTCACCAGCACGCGCATGGGACGCCTCCCGCTCCCGCCTCAGCCATGGGCTTTCTGCGCCCGCTCGGCGAGCAGGACGCTCATGAGCGAGACTGCGTATTCGCTGCGTTGCGGATCGGAGAGCCCGGCGGCCTCACGGCCGAATTTGCGCAGCAGGGTGATGGACTTGGGGTCCTGCGCGGCGATGAAATCGGCGACCCGCAGCGCTTCGGCGAACGCGGAGCCGGGTGGCACCACGGACGTGACGATGCCGTAAGCCTCTGCGTCGGCAGCGGAAATTTCCCGGCTGGAGAGGGACAGCTCGAAGCCCCTCTTGTAGGAGACGAAGCGGAACAGGTAGGACAGCACGATCAGCGGCGGCATGCCGTGGGACATTTCCGGCAAGGCAAAGCGGGCATTTTCGGCCGCGACCACATAATCCGCCTGGGCCGACATGCCAAAGCCCCAGCCGAGCGCAAGTCCTTCCACAGCAAGGATTGTCGGCACCGGCAGGGCGGCCAAGGCGGTATTCACCTTGAGGATGGCGTTGAGGTCTTCCGCAACCTCGGATGCCCGGGTCAGGCCCTTCTTGCCGACCCGGCCGCCGCAGAAGTTGGCGCCCTGCCCCCGCACCACCAGGGCCCGCATACTCGATTGATTCACAAGGCTTTTGGCCGTTTCGGCGAGGTCCAGAAGGGCCTCTGTGTCCAGATGGTTCGGCTCGCCCTGTCCCACCAGTGTCAGGACGACGACGCCATTGCCTTGTTCCTCGACGCGAACGGCCATTCCCGGGGCTCCCTGCGCGGCCGTCTGGCGGGCCGCCTTGCTTCTTCGTACCGGGAGAGTGTGGCACCCGTCGCGCAGAATGTAAACTGATTGTACGACAATATTCGAGACTGACAAACTGACCACCGGGACCCTCGCGCGCGAAGGCGAGGAGCGCCCCGAAGGCGCTCGGTCAGCGCGATGCCAACTTGGCGCCCGCGGCCCCGAAGGTGTTGGAAAACAAGGCCTCGAACCGCTCCGGCGGCAGCGGGCGGCTCCAGAAATAGCCCTGCCCGAAGGTGCAGCCGTGGGAGGCGAGGAAGGCCATCTGCCCGGCCTCCTCCACCCCCTCCGCGAGGATCTCGATATCCAGCGCCCGGGCCATGGCGATCATGGCGCGCACCAGCTCGCCATCCACCACGGACGCGGGGAGATCGCGCACGAAGCTCTGGTCGATCTTCAGGCGGGAGATGGGGAAGCGCTTGAGGTAGGCGAGGGAGGAATAGCCGGTGCCGAAATCGTCGATGGCGATCCTGACACCCAGTTCCGCGATGCGGTTCAGCTTCGATTCAGCACCGGTATCGGCACCGAAAAGCATGCTTTCGGTGATTTCAAATTCGATGCTGTCAGCCGGCACCCCGGCGGCGGCCAGCGCCGCCTCGGTCCGGGCGCAGATGTCGCTCGCGTTGAGCTGCCCGGCGGAGATATTCACCGCGATGAATCCGCACGGCAGCCCGGCCTTCCGCCAGGCCGCCATCTGGGTGCAGGCGGTCGCCAGCACGAAGTCGCCCAGGGGGACGATGAGGCCGGTCTCCTCGGCGACGGGGATGAAGCGGTCGGGGCCGATCAGCTCCCCCTCGGGGGTGACCCACCGCACCAGCGCCTCGGCGCCGACAATGACCTGGTCCTCGAGCCGGACGATGGGCTGGTAGTGGACGGTGAATTCGTGCTCCGCCAGCGCCCGGCGGAGATTGGCCACCAGTTGCACGCGCGCCCGCGCGTCGCGGGTCAGGGCGTCGGTATAGAAGGCGTAGGTCCGCCCGCCCCGGCTCTTGGCCTGGTAGAGGGCGGCATGGGCATGCTGGAGCAGGGTGGTGGCGTCGCCCGCGTCCTCCGGGAAGAGGCTGATGCCGATGCTGGCATTGACGAAGAGATCGGCGACGCCCTCCGCTGCGAACGGCTCGGCCAGTGCCTCGATGAGGCGCACGGCGAGGCTCACCGCCTCCTTCGGCCCCTCGCTCCCGTCGATCACCACGACGAATTCGTCGGCGCCGTAGCGGCCGATGGTGGCATCTTCCGGCACCGTCCTGCGGATGCGCTGGGCGGCCGTGCGCAGCACCCTGTCCCCGGCGGCAAAGCCGAGGCTGTCGTTGATGGTCTTGAGATGTTCGATATCGACGTAGAGCACGGCGCACCGGGTGCCCTCCCGGGTCAGCGCGTGCTCGATGAGGGAATAGGTCAGGGTGCGGTTGGGCAGGCCCGTGAGCGGATCGTAGCGCGTCAGGCGATCCACCTCGATCTCGGAACGGCGCGCCTGGGTGATGTCGTTGAAGGCGCCCACATAGCTTTCCGGCGCGCCGGTGCGGCCGTAGACCGTGCTGATGACCGTCTGCTGCAGATAGAGCGTGCCGTCCTTGCGGCGGTTCCAGATCTCGCCGCGCCAGACGCCAGCGTCCTTCAGGGCGGTCCACAGGAGCTGGTAGAACAGGCGATCGTGCCGCCCGGAATTCAGGAACCGCATGTTCTGGCCGAGCACCTCGGCCTCCTCGTGGCCGGTGATGGCGACGAAGGCCGGATTGACCGCGGTGATCCGTCCGGAAAGGTCCGTCACCACCAGCCCTTCCTGGGTGTTGGTGAACACCGCCTGGGCCAGCGTCAGGCGATGCTCGGTCGCGCGGCGGGCCGTTGCGTCGGAGGCCATGAGGATGATGTAGCCGGCGCCCTCCGGACTGTCGCGGGCGATGGACTGGACGCAGGACAGCCAGATCTCCTCGCCCGCTTGGGTGAGGTGGGGCTGGTCGCCGCGCGCCTCGACCACCGTTCCCGAGGGCAGCGATGCGACGTCCGCGCGGCCGGCGTTGCCGCTCGCTCCGGCGCGGAGGTTCGGCCGCACGTCGGCATAGCTGCGCCCGAGCAGGTCCTCCCGGCCATAGCCCAGGAGTATGCAGAGGGTTTCGTTGACCCTCAGGAAGCGCCCATCGAGGTCGAGATGGGCGATGCCCTCGGCGGCCTGCTCGAAGGTCGCCCGGAAGCGTTCCTCCGCCGCATGCAGCGCGGCCTTCTGGTCCGCCTCCGCGATGGCGGCGCGCAATTGCTGGCGCTGCACCATCAGGATGGCCAGAATGCCCGCCACCAGCAGACAGGCCGCGGCCGTGATGGCGGAGAGGAAGGCGACGCCCCGCACGTCGTCCACCACGTCGGCCGTGGCGACGCTGGCGATGAGCACCGCATTGGCTGCGGGGATCACGGCCGCCACCGCGAGCAGCGGCTCGGCACCCGGCGGCGAGATGACGTCGGCGGCAAGGCCCGAGGCGCCGGCAGCAGCGAGGGGCGTCAGGGACTCCGGCAGGGCCTGCTGCCGCCCGACGACCATCCATCGCCCGTCGGCGCTGCCGTCCTTGCTGGCGATGAGCACCCGTGCACTGTCGCCCATCAGGCCGGCGAACGCGCGCAGGCGGCTGAATCCCGCGCTGCCGTCGGTTACGATGTCCCGGATCGTCGCCTGCGGCCCTTGCTGCGTCGCATCCACGATCTGCCGTGCCACGGCCGCATCGATGGAGCGCGCCACGGCATCGGTCATGAATTCGAGCTGCCCCCTGCGCTCGCCGAGGAGCGTGTCGGATGACGACCGGAAGACCGCATAGCTGATGAGCCCGGCCGGCAAGGTCAGGAGGGCCAGGATTCCGAACAGCACCCATCCCCGCAGCGACAGCACCGGCCGCACGGGCTCGGTGCCCGCGGCTGCCGTATGCAGCGCCAGATAAAGCAGGGCGGTCGTCACCGCGACGAACACCAGGCCCTTGAGGGTGGAGAAGACACCGAAGCCGATGGAGCCCCCCACCCCCTCGATGAAGCGGTCGGACAGGTAGATCCACAGGGTGGCGCCGATTGCATAGGCAATAGTGACGGTCGCGATGTACGTCCTGCGTGTCATCGTCGATCGTCTTTCGGTGCCAACCTGCGTCTGGCCCCACTCTACAGCCGGCAGCCCGCGGGGCGAAGCGCCGGTTTTCGCTCGACCCTGAAAAATCTGTGAACTCAAGGAGGTACGCCACCCCTCCGCTCCGCCGGCGGGGGCGCACGGAAGCGACCGGGCGGATGGGCTCAGGGGGTGGGCGCGACCACGTTGTCGAAGCTGATGACGACTTCCGTCTTCTGCTGCTGGGAGGTCATGCGGATCGGCAGGCCGCTGTCCACCGCGATCCAGACCCGCTGAGGGTCCAGCGCGCCGGCCCCGGGCATGGGCGGGGGCGTGTAGTCGTAGACCACCGCATTCCTGCCCTGGAACGTCTCGGCGCCCACGCGCCGGCAGTCCTTCAGGCTGGATGCGCCGGGGATAACGCTCTTCTGCATCTGCACGCGCACGCCGGGTCCCAGCGGCAACTTCGTCCACTTGGCGTCATTCTTGACGTACATGTCGTCGCCGACGATCACGGATTCCATGAGGAGCGTCCCGCCCAGCGAAGTCGCCTGCCGGTAGGCCGGGGCCTTGCTGAGGCGATCATAGGCGTCCGCCACGCTCTGGCAGTCATCGGCTCGTGCCAGCGAGAGCGGCGCGAGCAGACACCCCAGCACCAGGACGGCTCCGGCAGCGCGCATGACGTATCCCTTCAGATCAGGCGCGGAAGCCCAGGCTGCGCCATCGATTCATTCGGGCGGGGCAGCACCCTACCATTGGTACCGCACGCCGCCGCGGGCGTTGGCCGCCGCATAGCCGTCGCCGAACTTGAGGCTGGCGGTGGTGAAACCGTTCCAGCCGCTGCTCTTGGCGAACACGTTGAAGCCACCGCCGATCTCGCCGAAGGCACCGTTGAAGTCGTCGGCGACGGTGAGCGGCAGGCCGGGATTGTAGATGGTCACCGCATTGTCCCCGAGGAACTCGTACCAGAGCCGGGCATTCAGGTTGGCCTCGATCCGCAGGGAGGAATTGTCGTAGACCGGCCCGCCCACGCGGGCGCCGATGCCCACCCGGAGGCTATCATTGCTGCCGAAGTCGGCCGACGTGCCCTGCACCAGGAACACGTTGTTGATGCGGGTGGAGACGTAGCTCAGCGTGGCGATGGGCTCGAAGAAGCCGGTGGCGCCGAGCTTCGCCCGGTATCCGGTGTCCAGCGTAAAGCCGAGGCTGGTCGCCCGCGCGCTCTGGCCGTAGGCCGCGGCCCCGCCGAGGGTCGGCGCGGTGTAGTCCATGGAGAGGATGTCGGCCTTGAACAGGCCGTCCACGAACCAGTTGCGGTTGAGGTAGGTGGCATAGGCGCCCACCGTGCCGCCGGAATAGCTGGCGGAGGTCGGCGAGGCATCGAAGCCGAGCTGGGAGGTGACGTAGCCGCCCATCACGCCGAACATCACCGCATCCCTGCCGGACCCGGACAGGTTCGTCTTGCCGAAGTCGGCGCCGGCGATGAAGCCGTAGGTGTCCTGCGAATACCCCATGTCGTAGGTGTAGGCGGCACCCGGCACCGTGGCGGTGGTGGTGGAATTGCGCAGGCCCCAGCTGCCGACCGCCTTCGCCCAGACACCGGGCGTGACGCTCTGCTGGCCGGCGTTGGGGGTCCGGCCGACGGTGGCGCCGTTGCCGCCGTCGAGATAGGTGCGCAGGTCCGCCTGCCGGTCCAGCCAGCCGCCGCTGGTCTCGTACCAGATGCTCTGCGCGCCGGTGACGAGGCGCGGCAGCTCGTAGGCCTCTCGGTCGGGCACGCCGACGAGATAGGTGTCGTTGCCGCGCGTCACGAGGTCGTAGAAGAACACGCCCTTGTCGATGACGCCGCCGAAGCGGGGATCGTAGCCGGCCGACTCGGAGGAGATGACGAAGCTCGCCTCCTGGGTGCCGTACTTGCCGTAGGAGACGGCATTGGGGTTCACCACCTCCACCACCATCATGCCCTTGGGATTGTAGCCGCCGGCGCTGCCGCTCACGTCGTTGATCACGATGGCGGTCTGGCCCTGCGTCGCCACCGTGCCGGCGGGCAAAAGGTTGCCGTTGGCATCGAGGCCGCCCACCACCAGCTTGTCCGATGTGGAGCCGGGGCCGCCGAGATAGGCATCGATGCCGAGGCGGCTGTTGCCCTGCCCCACGAACACGCCGCTCACATAGGTCACGTCGCGGGTGCCGTTGTAGGCGGTCTGGCCCGGCTTCTCGTCGATCATGGTGAGGAGGCCGGCGTCGGTGGAGACGGTGCTGCCGTTGACGAAGGTTTCGAGGCCCGTGAACGTGGTGGTCTCGCCCTGCGCGCCGTTGAGGGCGGTGACGGTGAGGCCGGTGTTGTTCACCTGGTCCGTGCCGCCGCCGAAGCTGTTCACGCCCACCGTGACCCAGGTGTTGGAGCTGAGGTTGTTGAAGGTGTCGTTGCCGTCGGAGAAGCTCACCCGGCCCACCACGGTGCCGTTGTTGGTGACGGTGGTGGAACCCGCATCCGCGCGGATCGCCACGCGGCCGGCGGCGGTGGCGAGGTCGCTGTTGGCCGCGTAGGCCCAGGAGCTGACCAGCGACCCGTTGCCGATATCGATGGTGGTGCCGGTGCCGCTCGACACCCGGATTACCGCCTCGTCCTCGGAGGCCCCCGAGCCGGAGACGACGCTGAAGGCACCGATGCCCACCGCGACCGTGCCCGTCCCGTCGGCACGGATGCCGTTGCCGGTGCCGACCTGCCCCGAGTCGCCATAGATGCGCGCGCCGGTGCCGAGGGTGACGGTGGCGGCACCGCCGCCGCCCGCCAGCGTCTGGACGCCCGTGCCGCCGGAGAGGACGCGGATTCCGTCCGCCAGGGTCACCGTCACGGCGCCGGTGCCGGCGGTCTGCGCGACGACGCCGGTGCCGGCGCTGGTGATGTCCGCGCCCACGTCGACCCGGGCCGCGCCCGTGCCGCCGGAGGTCGCGCCGACGCCGTAGCTGCCGCCCGCCGTGATCTTGCCGGCCACCGTGACCGTGGTGGCGCCGCCGGTGTTGAGGGCGAGGATGCCGGAGCCCGTCGCCTCGATGTCCGCGGTGTTCTTGACCGTCACCGTGCCCCCGGCGCCGGAAAGGCCGGCATCGATGCCGGTGCCGCCCGCCGTGACCTTGGCGTTGGTGGTGACGTTGACCGTTCCATTGTCGCCGGTGAGCGCGGCGAGGATGCCGGCGCCGCCCGCCTTCACGATGCCGTCCGTGGTGACGGTGACGCTCATGCCGGTGCCGGTGGCGCTGGCGTCGATGCCCTGCGCGCCGGAGGTGATGGCGCCGTTCGCGCTCGTCGTGACCGTGGCGGAGCCGCCGGCGCCGGTGGAGACGGCGCGCACGCCGAAGCCCGAGACGGTGATGGCATTCTCCACCTTCACCTCGGTGGTCGCCGTGCCGGCCGCGGTGGCCGAAGCATCGGCGCCGCTGGCGCTGTCGGTGATGGCCCCGCGCAGGGTGAAGCTGCTCAGGGCGTCGCCCGTGGTCGAGGTGGCGAGCCCCTTCACCGCCGTGCCGGTGCCGCCCTTCACGGTGGCGTCGGTGGTGATGATCGTGGTGGCGTTGCCCTTTGTGCTGGTGGCGTCGGCGACGATGCCGCCGACATTGCCCGTCACGGCGCCGGTGACGCCGATCTTGGTCTGCGTCGTCCCCTCCACCGAGGAGACGGCGGCGATGGCCGCGCCGCCGCTGCTGGTGACGGTGCCGGCGGTGGTCACCTCCACATTGCCTGATGTGCCGGTCTTGTCGATGCGGATGCCGCCCACCGCGCCCGACACGGAGGTGCCGGTTTTGGTTTCAACCACGATATCGCCGGTGCTCGCCGCATCCGACGACACGCGCAGGCCGACGCTGGAGCCCTTCACCTCGGTGGTGCCGCCGAGGTTCACGGAGACCTTGCCGCCCATCTGCTTCAGGAACACGCCGTCCGCCGTGCCCTCGATGGAAGCGCTGCCTGACGTGGCGAGGGTGATGGTGCCGGTGGCCTCGCCATAGAGGCCGAACCCGCCCGCCGCGGTGGATTTCGCCGTGCCGGAGAAGTTCTGGATGGAGAGATCGCCCCCGGTGGCGTTGAAGAAGGCGCCGTACTGCCCGCCCGAGGCCTTGCCGCTGAAATTGTCCGCCGTCACGCTGCCGCCCAGCGTGCGGGCGAACACGCCCGCACCGGTGCCGCCCGTCGCCGTGCCGGAGAAGCCGGACACGGTGATATCGCCGCTGGTGGTCGCCTGCGCGAAGATGCCGTACTGCCCGCCCGAGGCGCTGGCGGCGAAATTCTTGACGCTGATGCCGCCGGTGTCGGTGAGCAGCATCAGGCCGTTGGCACCGCCGACGAGGTTGGGCGACCCCGCGCTGCCGCCGGTGAAATTGTCGGCGGTGATGGCGCCGCTGGTGGTGCGGCCATAGACGCCGTAGTCGCTGGTGCCTGTCGCGGTTCCGGAGAAGCCGGAGAAATTGACGCTGCCGGCCCCGGTCTGGGCGAAGATGCCGTATTGGCCGCCCTGGGCGCTGGAGCCGAAATTCTGGACGCTGATGGCGCCCGACGTGGACAGCGCCTGAAGGCCGGCTGCGCCGCCGGTGATGAAGGGCGCGCTGCCCGCGCCGGCCGCGAAATTGTCGGCGGTAATGGCGCCGGTGGTGGTCGAGAGCAGAAGGCCGCTGCCGGCCGTGCCCTTTACCGTGCCGCTGAAGCCGGAGGCGTCGATGGCGCCGGAGGTGGCGAAGGCGACAATGCCGTTCTGGCTGCCCGTGGCGCTGCCGCTGAAGGTCTTCAGCGAGATGTCCCCGGTGGTGACCACCTGGGCGAAGATGCCGTTGGCACTGGTGCTGCCCGCCGTGCCGCTGAAACCGGAGAGATCGACGGTGCCGGCATTGGCCTGGGCGAAGATGGCGTTCTGGCCCGCCGTCGCGCTGCCGCTGAAGTTGCGGATGTTGATGTCGCCCGTCCTGGTCACCTGTGCGAACACGCCGCTGGCGCCGGTGCCATCGGCGCTGCCGGTGAAGCGGTCGATGGTGATGGTGCCGTTGACCGACTGGGCGAACAGGCCGTTCTGGCCGCCGGTGGCGCTCCCGGCGAAATCGTTCACCGTGATGTTGCCGCCGGCGATGAGGGTGAGGCCGTCCGAGGTCGTGCCCTTGAAGGTGCCGCCTTCGGCCGCGATGTCGATATTGCCGGTGGTGGTGGAGGCGAGCACGCCGCTCGCCCCGCCGCTGAGGCTCGCGCCCGCCAGCACCCGCACGCTGGCATCGGTTGCGGGGAGCAGCGTGAGGGCATAGCCGTCCGCCGTCACCGTGGCGCCGATGCCGGTGCCGGCCGCCTGGGAGATGGCGCCGCTCGAAATCAGCGAGATGCCGTCGGTGGTCGCCGTGAAGCTGCCGCCGATGTTGTTCAGCACGATGTCGCCGCCGCCGAGGCCGGAGCCCACGATGACCGAGATGGGCAACGCCGCCGTGATGCTCGTGTCGTCTGCGGTGGTGACGGTGATGGTGTTGTCGGTCAGCACCGCCGCGGCCGTGCTCGCGCCGGAGCAGTCCAGCGCCGTGGGGTTGCCGACCGGCCCCGAGGTGACGCAGGCGCCGTAGGCGGCCGTTGCCGGCATCAGCCCGGCGAGAACCGTGGCAAGCGCCGATCCGGAGAGAAGCGCCCGCATCTGGGGCGCGCGCCGATGGGCGCCCGTGTCAGCCCGGCCGGACTTGAGCTTGTGCGTGGCGCCCAACATGCGCGTGTCCTCCCTCCCGATCTCCGACGCCCCCCGGCGCCGCACCAGAATTGCGACACGCGTCCGCATGCGCGCCCGGCCCGCGGCAGCGGGGCCGGTCGGCGACAGCGAAGCAGCCGTTTCGGGTGATCCCAGAATTTCCCATCATGGTTAACCTAGAGTTACGTACAGCAATAAATCTGCCCAAGGTCCCGCCAACGCTTCGCCAGCATTCTTCACGGCCGGGGGAACCCCCCACCGCCCGAAACATTGTCTCCCCGCAGGCAACGGTAGCGGTGAGGGCAAGACGTGCATCGTCAGGCGATGGAGGGCGAAGTCGGGCGGATGCCGCCGGTGTCGGATGTGCGGAGGCCCCGGCTCTATCACGTGCCACCCCGCGCGCTGCCGACCGGCACGGCTCGGGATGCTCTCCTGACCAGGATCGCGGCGCTCGGGTTCGACACGCTGCTCCTCGGCTGGCCCTTTCCGGTGGAACCGCACAGCTGGTTCGCCACCCGTACCCTCGACACACTCGCCGCTCCGCTCGACGGAAAGACGCCTGAGGCGGCGTTCCGCGATCTCGCCGAGGCGGCGGCGGCGCATGGCCTTTCCTTGTTCATCGACCTCGCCTGCACCCGCGCCGGCGACGGCGACCTTCCGGCCGCGCTGCCGGGCTGCTGGAGCGGTGGGGCGCACGCGGCAGACCCGCGCGTGTCACCCGGCGCCGCCGGCCACACCGTGGCGCTGGCAGACGACGACGCCGTCGCCCGCTTCGCGGATTTCTGGGCCGGGCATCTCGACCGCTGGCGGCGCGCCGGCGTGCGAGGGGTGCGCTGCCACGAGGCCGGCCTGCTCCCGGCCGAGGTGTGGCGGCGCCTGCTCGGCCCGGCGCGGGCCGCCGGGCTTCTCGCCCTCGGCTGGACGCCGGGGCTGCCGCGCGACGAGGTGCGGGACCTTGCCACCGCCTTCGATTTCGTCACCGCCTCCGCCGCCTGGTGGGACGGTCGGGCGCCATGGCTGGTGGAGGAATTCAACGCCCTGCGCCCCCACGCCCGGCTGATCGCCTTCTGTGACGACCCGTTCGGCCCCCGCCTTGCCACGCGCGGGCCGGATGCAACCGCCGAGGCGCGCCATCGCCTGGCGCTTGCCGCTGCGCAGCTGGCCGATGGCTGGCTGACGCCCATGGGCTTCGAGCATGGCGCGCGCACGCCCTTCATGGACGGGGACGAGGCGGAGACCGCCCCCGGCTTCGACCTCTCCGCCGCGATCGCCGCCCTCAATGCCGAGCCCGTCGACGTTCGCCGCCTGCGCCAGCTCACGGCGCCCGGCGCGCAGGTGACGCTGGTGGCGGCCGATGGCACGCGCGGCACGCGGCTCCTCGCCTTCAATGCCGACCTCACGCACCCCGCGCCCTTGAGCGCGCGCGAAGCGGCGGCGCGCCTTGGCTTTGCTTTGGCCGGCCCCATCGCCGACGACCTGCCGCCCGGCGGCACCGCCGCCATGGACCTTTCCCCGACAGCGCCCATCCGCGCGCCCGGCCCGGCCGTAGCGCCCTTCACCGCCGCGCCGCGCATCGCCATCGAACGGGTGACCCCCAGCGTGGACGGAGGCCGCTTCGCGGTGAAGCGGAGCGTGGGCGATGTGGTGACGGTGGAAGCGGACATCTTCACCGACGGCCACGAGAAGATCGCCGCCGAGCTGCGCTGGCGCGCCGTGGACGAGACGACGTGGCAGCGCGCGCCGCTGGTGCCCACCGTGAACGACCGCTGGCAGGCGCGCTTTCCCCTGCTGCGCGTGGGCCGCCACGAATTCCTCATCGAGGCGTGGTGGGACCATTTCGGCACCTTCCGCCGCGACCTCGGCAAGAAGCGCGAGGCCGGGCAGCCGCTGGCCGTCGAGGTCGCCGAAGGGCGCGCCTTGCTCGAAGCCGCGCAGCAGACCGCGCCGAAGGGCGCGCGCGCCGTGATCCGCGACCACCTCAAGCGCCTGAAAGGGAGCGAGGCGGCCGCCGTGGAAGCGCTGCTTTCCCCCGCCCTGGCCACGGCCATGGCCGAGGCCGACCCGCGCGCCTTCGCCACCGGCGCGGCGCAGCGCTACCTCATCGAGAGCGACCGGGAGGTCGCCCAGTTCGCGAGCTGGTACGAGCTGTTTCCCCGCTCCGTCACCGACGACGCCGCGCGCCACGGCACGCTGCGCGACGTGATCGGCCGGCTGCCGGCGATCCGGGACATGGGCTTCGACGTACTCTATTTCCCGCCCATCCATCCCATCGGCCGCACCCATCGCAAAGGCCGCAATAATTCCCTGAACGCGGGTCCGGACGATCCCGGCAGCCCCTATGCCATCGGTGCCGAGGCGGGCGGTCATGAGGCGATCCACCCCAAGCTTGGCACCTTCGAGGATTTCCGCGCGCTCGTCGCGGCGGCGCGGGACGAGGGGCTGGAGATCGCGCTCGATTTCGCCATCCAGTGCTCGCCCGACCATCCCTGGCTGAAGGCGCATCCCGACTGGTTCCAGTGGCGGCCGGACGGCACCATCCGCTACGCCGAGAACCCGCCCAAGAAATACGAAGACATCGTCAACGTCGATTTCTACGCGAAGGACGCCGTGCCGGACCTGTGGCTGGCCCTGCGCGACGTGGTGGAGGGCTGGGTGCGCCTCGGCGTTCGCATCTTCCGGGTCGACAATCCGCACACAAAGCCCTTCCCCTTCTGGGAGTGGCTGATCGCCGACATCCGCAGCCGCGACCCCGGCGTCATCTTCCTCGCCGAGGCCTTCACCCGGCCGAAGCTGATGTATCGCCTGGGCAAGATTGGGTTTTCTCAATCCTATACCTACTTCACCTGGCGCAACACCAAGGCCGAGCTGCGAGAGTATCTGGAAGAATTGAACCGCGCACCCGCGCGCGACATCTACCGGCCCCACTTCTTCGTCAATACGCCGGACATCAACCCCTATTTCCTCCAGCGCTCCGGCCGCCCCGGCTTCCTCATCCGCGCCGCGCTCGCGTCCATGCTGTCGGGGCTCTGGGGTCTCTATTCCGGCTTCGAGCTGTGCGAGGCCGAGCCCGTGCCGGGCAAGGAAGAGTATCTCGACAGCGAGAAATACGAGATCCGCCCGCGCGATTACTCACGCCCCGGCAACATCGTCGCCGAGATCACGCGCCTCAACGCCATCCGCCGCGCCCATCCAGCGCTGCAGAGCCACCTCAACGTCACCTTCTACAACGCCTTCGACGACCAGATTCTCTACTTCGGCAAGCGCCTGCCCGGCGAGGACGAGATGGTGCTCGTGGCGGTGAGCCTTGATCCCCACGCCTCGCGCAGCGCCGCCTTCGAGGTGCCGCTGTGGGAATTCGGCCTGCCCGACCATGCGTCCGTGGAGGTCGAGGATCTGGTGCGTGACACCCGTTTCACCTGGACCGGCAAGATGCAGACCCTCCACCTCGATCCGGCCGATTTGCCCTACGCCATCTGGCGCATCCGTCCCGTGGGAGGCGCCGCATGAACGTCCATTCCGCCCCCGCCTCGTCCGCGCCGGCCTCCACCACCGACGACGACGCGCTCTGGTACAAGGACGCGGTGATCTACCAGCTGCATGTGAAGTCCTTCTTCGATGCCAATGACGACGGCATCGGCGACTTCGCGGGGCTGATCTCCAAGCTCGATTACATCGCGAGTCTTGGCGTCACCTGCATCTGGCTTCTGCCCTTCTACCCCTCTCCGCGCCGCGACGACGGCTACGACATCTCCGAATACAAGAACGTTCATCCCGATTACGGCACCATGGCCGATGCCCGCCGCTTCATCCGCGAGGCCCATGCGCGCGGGATGCGGGTCATCACCGAGCTGGTCATCAACCACACCAGCGACCAGCACCCCTGGTTCCAGCGCGCGCGGCAGGCGAAGCCCGGTTCGGCGCATCGCAATTTCTATGTCTGGTCGGACAATGACCAGGCCTATGCCGGCACGCGCATCATCTTCCTCGACACCGAGAAGTCGAACTGGACGTGGGACCCGGTGGCCGGCGCCTATTTCTGGCACCGTTTCTATTCCCACCAGCCGGACCTCAACTTCGACAATCCCGCTGTGCTGAAGGCGGTGCTGGGCGTGATGCGCTTCTGGCTGGACCTCGGCGTGGATGGCCTCCGGCTCGACGCCGTGCCCTATCTCGTGGAACGCGAGGGCACCTCCAACGAGAATCTGCCCGAGACCCACGCCATCCTGAAGACCATCCGCGCGGAGCTGGACGCCGCCTATCCCGGCCGGCTGCTGCTGGCCGAGGCGAACATGTGGCCGGAGGACACCCAGCAGTATTTCGGTGAGGGCGACGAATGCCACATGGCGTTCCATTTCCCGCTCATGCCGCGCATGTACATGGCGATTGCGCAGGAAGACCGCTTCCCCATCACCGACATCATGCGCCAGACACCGGATATTCCAGCCAATTGCCAGTGGGCCATCTTCCTGCGCAATCATGACGAGCTGACGCTGGAGATGGTCACCGACAGCGAGCGCGATTACCTCTGGAACTTCTACGCCGCCGACCGGCGCGCCCGCATCAATCTCGGCATCCGCCGCCGCCTCGCCCCCCTCCTTCAGCGCGACCGACGGCGCGTGGAGCTGATGAAGTCGCTGCTGCTCTCCATGCCCGGCACGCCCGTGATGTATTACGGCGACGAGATCGGCATGGGCGACAATATCTTCCTCGGCGATCGCGACGGCGTGCGCACGCCTATGCAATGGTCGCCGGACAGGAACGGCGGCTTCTCCAAGGCCGATCCTGCGAGCCTGGTCCTGCCGCCCATCCAGGACCCGCTCTACGGCTTCCAGGCCATCAATGTGGAGGCGCAGAGCCGCGACACCCATTCGCTGCTGAACTGGACGCGCAAGCTCCTCTCCGTGCGCCGGGCCCATCCCGCTTTCGGGCGCGGCACGCTGCGCTTTCTCTATCCGAAGAACAGGAAAGTCTTCGCCTATCTGCGCGAACACCAGGGCGAGACGCTGCTGTGCGTCGCGAACCTCTCGCGCTCGCCGCAGGCGGTGGAGCTGGACCTCTCGGAATTTTCCGGCCGCATTCCGCTGGAACTGCTGGGCTCTTCACCCTTCCCGCCCATTGGCCAGCTCACCTATCTGCTCACCCTGCCGCCCTACGGCTTCTACTGGTTCCTCCTCGCCACCGACGCGCAATCGCCGGACTGGCACACCCCGGCGCCCGAGGCCATGCCCGAATATCTGACCTTCGTCCTGAAGGGGGCGCCGGAAGAGATGATCACCGCCGCCCACCGCAAGAGCTTCGAGGCCGACGTGCTGCCGGCCTATCTGCCCAAAAGGCGCTGGTACGCCGGCAAGGGGGAACCCCTCCAGTCCGCACGCATCGCCATGACCGCGCGCCTCGGCAAGAAGCGCGAGCGCGCCTTCGTGATGGTGGAGACCAAACGCGCCGGCGGAACGGACCTCTACCAGATCCCCGTCGGCATCTCGTGGGACGACGAGGCGGGCCAGTCCCTGCCCCAGCAGCTCGCCCTGGCCCGCGTGCGGCGCGGGCGGCGCACCGGCTACCTCACCGATGCGTTCGCGCTACCCGAATTCGCCGCCGATGTGATGGACCTGATCGGCCGCGACGGCGAGGTGCCCAGTTCCCACGGCCGCATCGTTTTCCGCAAGACGGAAGCCTTCGCGCGTGCCGCAATCCCAGAGGGCGCCCCGGTGCGGTTTCTTTCGGCGGAACAGTCGAATTCCTCGCTGATCTATGGCGGCGCGGCCATTCTCAAGTTGTTCCGGCGCATCACGCCCGGTGTTCACCCCGAAGCGGAGATGAGCCGCGCGCTGACCGAGCGCGGTTTCGCCAATACTGCGACGCTCCTCGGCGAGATCGTCCACGAGCCGGAGGGAGGCGCGCCGCAGGTGCTCGCCGTGCTGCAGGCCTATGTGGCCGGCGAGGGCGACGCCTGGACCTTCACCCTCTCCTTCCTCCAGCGCGCTGCCGACGAAGTGGGGCACGAGGGCATCCAGCAGGACGACCTCCTCGCCCCCTATCTGGGCTTTGCCGAGCGCCTCGGCCTGCATCTCGGCGAGATGCATCGGCTGCTCGCCGCCGAGACGGACAACCCGGCCTTCGCGCCGGAGCCCGCCGGCCGCAAGGCGCTGGAGGCGTGGCGCAGCCGCATCGGCGGGCGCATGGATGCCGCGCTGAAGGGCCTTGCCGACCGGCTCGACACGCTGGCAGAGCGCGACCGCGAAAAGGCCGCCTGCATCCTCGACCGGCGCGCGGCCATCGCCGCCGAGATCGATCGCCTCATCGCGGCGGGCGAAGGCGCCCTTCTCCATCGCATCCACGGCGATTTCCATCTCGGGCAGGTGCTGGTGGCGCAGGGGGATGCGGTCATCATCGACTTCGAGGGCGAGCCCGCTCTGCCCGTGGACGCCCGCCGCGCCAAGGACAGCGGGTGGCGCGACGTGGCCGGCATCCTGAGATCGCTGGACTATGCGGTGCGCGCGCGGCGCCGGCCGTCACAGGCGGCGGGAGACGTCAATTTCGGCCGCATCGCCGATCTTTTCCAGGCGCGCGTGCCGCAGACCCTGCTTGCCGCCTACCGAAAGGGCGCGGGGCTCGACGAAAGCTGCCCGGAGGCGACCCGCGACGACGCCCTGCTGCGCCTCTTCCTTCTCGAAAAGGCGGCCTATGAGGTGACCTACGAAATGGACAACCGGCCCGACTGGCTCCCCATCGCCCTCGGCAGCCTCGCCCGCCTCGTGGCCGACCTCAATGCGGACGCCGGCGCATGAACCGCATGGAGAGAAACACCACGCAGATGAGCCGCGTGCCGCCGCTCGACCCCGCCGTTCTCGATCAGCTCGCGAGCGGGCGGCTGGAAGACCCCTTTGCTGTGCTCGGCCCGCACGAGGGGCCGCAGGGCCGCTTCGTGCGCGTGTTCGTGCCGGGGGCGCAGGCGGTGGCCGTTCGCCCGACAGCGGGGCCGCAGGGGAGCGCGCAGGCGCTGTTTCTGGAGCAGGGTCCCATTGAGGGGCTGTTCTGCGGCCCGGTGCCGGAAGGCGCCTATACGCTCTCCATCCGCTGGGCCGAGGCGACGGAAGAGACCGAAGACCCCTACGCCTTCGGCCTCTTGTTGGGCGACCTCGATCTGCATCTCTTCTCCGAGGGCCGCCACTTCCGCCTCACGGATGCGCTCGGTGCCGCGCCGGTGACGGTGGAGGGGGTTGCGGGCACGCGCTTTGCTGTCTGGGCGCCGAATGCGCGGCGCGTGAGCGTGGTGGGCGACTTCAACAGCTGGGACGGTCGCCGCCATGCCATGCGGCGGCGCGGCGCCAGCGGGGTGTTCGAGATCTTCATTCCCCGCGTCGGGCCCGGCGCGCTCTACAAATACGAGATCGTCGGGCCGGACGGCGCCCTGCTGCCGTTGAAGGCGGACCCGGTGGCGCGGGCGACGCAATTGCCGCCTGCGACCGCCTCCGTCGTGCCTTCCCCCCGCACCCACCGCTGGCGGGACGAGGCCTTCATGGCGGCGCGCGCCGCGCGCAACGCGCCCTCCGCGCCCATCAGCATCTACGAGGTGCACGCCGGCTCGTGGCTGCGCGATCCCGCCACCGGCGAACCCTTGTCGTGGCTCGGCCTCGCCGAGCGGCTGGTGCCTTATGTGAAGGACCTCGGCTTCACCCATGTGGAGCTCTTGCCGGTGACGGAGCATCCCTTCTCCGGCTCGTGGGGCTATCAGCCGCTCGGCCTGTTTGCCCCCTCCCGCCGCTTCGGCGAGCCGGAGGATTTCGCGGCCTTCGTGGATGCCTGTCACCGGGAGGACATCGGCGTCATCATCGATTTCGTGCCGGCGCATTTCCCGTCCGACGCCCATGGCCTCGCCCATTTCGACGGCACCGCGCTCTACGAGCATGCCGACCCGCGCGAGGGCTTCCATCAGGACTGGAACACGCTGATCTACAATCTCGGCCGGCGCGAGGTGGCGGGCTTCCTCATCGCCTCGGCACTCCACTGGCTGGAGCATTTCCACGTGGACGGGCTCCGCGTGGATGCAGTGGCCTCCATGCTCTACCGCGACTACAGCCGGAAGGCCGGTGAATGGATACCCAACCGCTTCGGCGGGCGGGAAAATCTGGAATCCGTGGACTTCCTGCGGCACCTGAACGCCGTGGTCGCCGAGCGCTGCCCCGGCGCCATTACCCTCGCCGAGGAATCCACCGCATGGCCGGGCGTGAGCCGCCCCACCGAAGAGGGCGGCCTCGGCTTTTCCTACAAGTGGAACATGGGTTGGATGCACGACACGCTCCACTACATGGCGCGCGAGCCCATCTACCGCCGGCACCATCACGGGGAGCTCACCTTCTCCCTCGTCTACGCTTTCTCCGAGCGCTTCGTGCTACCGCTCTCCCATGACGAGGTGGTGCACGGAAAGGGCTCGCTCATCGGCAAGATGCCGGGCGACACCTGGCAGAAGCGGGCGAACCTGCGCGCGCTGCTCGGCCTCATGTGGACCCACCCCGGCAAGAAGCTCTTGTTCATGGGCGGGGAGATCGGCCAGGAGCGGGAATGGAGCCACGACCGGGAGATCGACTGGTTCCTTCTGGACGATCCGGCCCATCGCGGCATCCAGAGCCTCGTGCGCGACCTCAACCGGGTCTATCGCGAATTCCCCGCGCTCCACGCACGCGACGACCGGCCGGAAGGCTTCCGCTGGATCGTCGGCGACGATGCGGAGAACAGCGTCGTCGCCTTCCTGCGCCTCGCGCCCGATGCCGCGCCCGTTCTGGCCGTCATCAACCTCACGCCGGTGCCGCGGCAGGGCTACCGCATCGGCGTGCCCCATGCCGGCCGCTGGCGCGAGATGCTGAACTCGGATGCGCCCCTCTATGGCGGCTCCGGCATGGGCAATTACGGCGGCGTCGCAACGCGGGACGAACCCGCCCACGGCGAAGGCCAGAGCCTCGAACTCACCCTTCCCCCCCTGTCCACCCTCCTCTTCGTACATACGGGAGACAAGTAATGGCGAAGCCGGAGCGGCTCGAAAGCGGACAACCCTATCCGCTCGGCGCGACGTGGGACGGGCTGGGCGCGAATTTCGCCGTCTTCTCCGCCAATGCGGATGGCATCGACCTCTGCCTGTTCGATCCGTCCGGCCGGCGGGAGATCGCACGGATGCCGCTGCCGGAATGCACCGACGAGGTGTGGCACGGCTATCTGCCCAACGCCCATCTCGGCCTCCTCTACGGCTTCCGCGCCCACGGCCGCTACGAACCGGAGGAAGGCCACCGCTTCAACCCCCATAAATTGCTGCTGGACCCCTATGCCCGCCAGATCGCGGGGCAGGTGCAGTGGTCGGATGCGCTGTTCGGCTATCGCGTCGCCTCCGGGCGCGGCGACCTCTCCTATGACCGGCGCGACAGCGCGGTGGCCATGCCCAAGGCCGTGCTGGTGGACGACAGCTTCTCCTGGGGCGACGACCGCCCGCCGCAGACGCCGTGGTCCGACACGGTGATCTATGAGGCCCACGTGCGCGGCCTCTCCATGCTGCGCGACGACGTGCTGCCCCACCAGCGCGGCACCTTCGCCGCCCTCGCCCACCCCGCCTTCATCGAGCACGTGAAGCGCATGGGGGTGACCGCGGTGGAATTGCTGCCGGTCCACGGCTTCGTGCAGGACCGCTACCTCGTCTCGCAGGGCCTGCGAAACTATTGGGGCTACAACACCCTCTCCTTCTTCGCCCCGGAGCCGCGCTATCTCTCCGCCGGCGACCGCAACGAGTTCAAGGTGGCGATCCGCCGGCTGCACGCGGCCGGCCTCGAGGTGATCCTCGACGTGGTCTACAACCACACCGCCGAGGGCAGCGAGCTCGGCCCCACCCTGAGCTTCCGCGGCCTCGACAACCGCTCCTACTACCGGCTGGTGAAGGACGAGCCGCGCTACTGCATCAACGACACCGGCACCGGCAATACGCTGAATCTCTCCCATCCGCGCGTGCTGCAGATGGTGATGGACTCCCTGCGCTACTGGGTAACCCACTATCGCATCGACGGCTTCCGCTTCGATCTCGGCGTCACCCTCGGCCGCGAGGAGTACGGGTTCGACCCCGGCTCCGGCTTCTTCGACGTGCTGCGGCAGGACCCGGTGCTCTCCCGCGTGAAGCTGATCTCCGAGCCGTGGGACATCGGCCCCGGCGGCTACCAGCTCGGCCACCACCCGCCCGGCTTCGCCGAGTGGAACGACCGCTTCCGGGACACGGTGCGCCGCTTCTGGCGCGGCGATGCGGGCCAGCGGGCGGAGCTTGCCGCGCGGCTCTCCGGCTCCGGCGACATCTTCGACCGCCGCGCCCGGCGCCCGTGGGCGTCGGTGAACTTCATCGCCTCCCACGACGGCTTCACGCTGAAGGACATCGTCTCCTACGCCGAGCGCCATAACGAGGCGAACGGCGAGGACAATCGCGACGGCCACTCGGAGAACTATTCCGCCAACTGGGGCGCCGAGGGGCCGACCGACGATCCCGAGATCCGCGAGCGCCGGGCGCGGCTGGAGCGGGCGATGCTCGCTACCGTCTACCTCGCGCTGGGCACGCCCATGTTGCTCGCCGGCGACGAATTCGGCCGCACGCAGAACGGCAACAACAACGCCTATTGCCAGGACAACGAAACCTCCTGGGTCGACTGGTCGCTGCTGGAGGGGCCGGACGGGCAGATCCTTGCGGACTTCGTCGCCGCCCTCGCCAAGGCGCGGCACGATTACCCTCTTCTGCGCTGCCGCTCCTTCCTCTATGGCGACCGGGAACTGGCCCCCGGGATCACCGACATCGCCTGGTTCGACGAGAAGGCGCAAACCCCCTCCCCCGACGACTGGAACGCGGCGGAGGCCCGCCTCCTCACCCTGCGCCGGGCAGCGCACGGCGACGACGGCACCATCTGCGTGATGACGCTGATGCTGAACGCCACGCAGGAGCCGCGCAGCTTCCGCATTCCCCCGCCGTCGCCGGTCATCCTGATGATCGACAGCGCCAATCCCGGCGCGCCGGAGATGCTGGTGGAAGGCGAGGAGGTGGAGGTGGCGCCCCAGTCCCTCGTGCTGCTGCGCGGGCGCATCGCCGGAGGCGGTGCATGAGCGGAACGCGGCACGACACGACGACCGCCTTCGGCCCTCTCATCACCGCCAACGGCACGCTCTTCCGCCTCTGGGCGCCGGGCGCGGACGCCATCGAGCTGGAGCTTTCCACCGGCGTGCGGCTTGCGCTGGAGCCGCGCGGGGACGGCTGGTTCGAGGCCGAGGCGCCGGTGGGGCCGGGCACGCGCTACCGCTTCCGCCTCCCGGACGGCACCGCCTTTCCCGACCCCGCCTCGCGCGCCCAGGCGGAGCACGTCCACGGCTTCAGCGTGGTCACCGATCCCGCCGCCTATCGCTGGCGCACGGACTGGGCCGGGCGGCCGTGGCACGAGGCGGTGATCCTCGAAGTCCATGCCGGCCTTTGCAGCGGCTTTGCGGGCCTGGCGGAGAAGATTCCCGCCTGGGCGGCCCTCGGCATCACGGCCGTGGAGCTGATGCCCATCGCGGCCTTTCCCGGCGCGCGCAACTGGGGCTATGACGGCGTGCTGCCCTTTGCCCCCGCCGCCGCCTACGGCACGCCCGACGAGCTGAAAGCGCTCATCGACACCGCCCATGCCCATGGCGTGATGATGCTGCTCGATGTGGTCTACAACCACTTCGGCCCGGACGGGAATTACCTCGGCCTCTACGCGCCGGACTTCTTCCACCCGGAGAAGACAACCCCGTGGGGGCCGGCCGTGGCCTTCGACCGGCCGGAGGTGAGCCGCTTCTTCCTCGAAAACGCGCTGATGTGGATCGAGGAGTTCCGCTTCGACGGACTGCGGCTCGATGCGGTCCACGCCATCCTGCCGCCGGAAGCCCTCGCCGCCCTCGGCCGCGCCATCCGCGCCCGCCTGCCGGCGGATCGCCATGTACATCTGGTGCTAGAGAACGAGCACAACGACGCCGCCCTCCTGCCGCGCCCGTTCGATGCCCAGTGGAACGACGACATCCACCATTGCCTCCACGTGCTGCTGACCGGCGAGCGGGAGGCCTATTACGGCGACTTCGCCGACGCCCCCGCCCGCCGCCTCGCCCGCTGCCTCTCCGAAGGCTTCGCCTATCAGGGCGAAGAGGCGGCAAACCTCGGCCGCCCGCGCGGCACGCCGAGCGGCCATCTGCCGCCGACCGCCTTTGTGTCGTTCGCCCAGAACCACGACCAGATCGGCAACCGCGCCTTCGGCGAGCGGCTTCTCGCGCTGGCCGATCCGGATGGCGTGCGCGCGGCGCTGGCGCTGGTGCTGCTCAGCCCCCAGATCCCCATGCTGTTCATGGGCGAGGAGATCGGCGCGCGCACGCCCTTCCTGTTCTTCACCGACCATGCCGAAGGGCTGGCCGACCTCGTGCGCGAGGGCCGGCGCGCGGAGTTCGCCCGCTTTTCCGCCTTCGCCGACCCCGCGCGCCGCGCCACCATCCCCGACCCCAACGCCGAGGCGACCTTCGCCGCCTCCATCCCCGTGCCACCGCCCGATGCCGAGGACTGGGAGGCGTTCGTGGAGGACATGATCGCCGCCCGCCACGCGCATGTGGTGCCGCGCCTGAAGGGCGCGATGAGCCTCGGCGCGCAGGTCCTCTCGGACCACGCCGTCATTGCGCGCTGGCGCATGGGTGACGGCGCGGTGCTGACCCTCGCCGCGAACTTCGGCGCGGAGCCCTGCCCGGCCGACCTGCCCGCGGCTCTGCACCTCATCGTGTCGAGCGGCGCGGTGGACGATTTCGCCATCCCGCCCCGCGCCACCCTCGCTTTCCTTGAAGGCGCAGAGGCATGACGGCGCGCCGCCGCCCCGATCCCTCGCCCATCGAAGCGCTGGCCCGCGCCGCCGGCGTCTCCATCGAATGGGCGGACGCCTTCGACCGGCCCCACCGCGTGCCGGTGGAGACGCTTGAGCGCGTGCTCACCGCCCTCGGCCATCCCTGCGGCACGGCGGCCGACATCAACCGCTCCCTCGCCGCCCTTCAAGCGCCGCAGGGGCTTCCGGGACTGATGACGGCTGATGCCGGCCGGGAGGTGGTGCTGCCGGGCATCGTGCCCTCCGTGCCGGTCGAACTGGAGGGGGAGACGCCCCGCCGCCTCGCCCTGCGACCGCACCGGGAAGGCTCTGTCTTCACCGCGCCGGAAGAGCCCGGCTACCACGTGTTGCGCATCGGCGGGGAGAGCCTGCGCCTCGCCGTGGCGCCCCGCCATGCGCCCTCGGTGGCGGAGCGCACCGGCCCCGCGCGGGCCTTCGGCGTGGCGGCGCAGGTCTATGGCCTGCGGCAGGCGGGCGATGGCGGCATCGGCCATCTCGGTGCCGTGGCGGCGCTGGCCGAGCGGCTCGCCGGCTTTGGCGCGCACGCCGTGGCGCTGAGCCCGCTCCATGCGCTGTTCTCCGCTACACCCGAGCGCTTCAGCCCCTATGCGCCCTCCAGCCGCCTCGCGCTCAACCCCCTCCTCGCCGATCCCGCCACGCTATTCCCGGCGGAGGCGATCGCAGGGGAGGACGAGGACGCCGCCCCCTTCATCGACTGGCCCTGCGCGGCGCGCCGCAAGCTCGCCCACCTGCGCCATCTGTTCGAGACGCTGGACAGCGCCCCCGAGGCCTCCGCCGGCTTTGCCGCCTTCGCCGCCCATCCCGGCGATGACCTCGCCCGCCATGCATTGTTCGAGGCACTGCACGCCGCCATGATGGCGGAGGGCCACGGCCCCGACTGGCGGAGATGGCCGGGCCCGCTGCGCGATCCCGAAAGCCCCGCCGTCGCGGACTTCGCGGCGGCGCGGGTGGGGGAGGTGCGCTTCCATCTCTTCCTGCAATGGCTCGCTGCCCGCAGCCTTGCCGATGCGCAGGCCCGCGCGCGGGCGGCCGGCATGGGCATCGGCCTCATCGCCGACCTCGCCGTGGGGCTCGATCCCACCGGCAGCCAGGCGTGGAGCCGGCCGGGCGATCTCCTCGCGGGCCTCGCAATCGGCGCGCCGCCGGACCTCATCAATGTGGCCGGGCAGAACTGGGGCCTCACCGCCATCTCGCCCACGGCGCTGGCGGCGTTGAATTTCGAGCCGTTCCTCGCCGCCATCCGCGCGGCGCTGCGCCATGCCGGCGGGGTGCGCATCGACCACATCCTCGGCCTGCGCCGCCTCTGGCTGGTGCCGGACGGCGCCGGGGCCGGTGAAGGCGCCTATCTCACCTATCCGCTGGAAGACCTCCTGCGCCTCGTCGCCATCGAGGCCCATGCCCACGGTGCCATCGCCATCGGCGAAGATCTCGGCACGGTGCCGGCGGGTCTACGCGAGGAGATGACGGCGCGCGGCATCCTCGGCATGCGCGTGCTGCCGTTCGAGCGGGACGCGGACGGCGGCTTCCTGCCGCCAGAGGCGTGGCAGCGGGAGGCGGCGGGAATGACATCGACCCACGATCTGCCCACCATCGCCGGCTGGTGGGCGGGCCGCGACCTCCACTGGCGCGCCCGCATCGCCGCCTGCGACGTGGCCGCCGAAGCCCTGACCGCACGGGACGGCGAACGCACCGCCTTCGCGGCGGCGGCGTCCGAGGCCGGCATCGCGCCGACCCTCGCCGATGCGGAGGACGCCGTGGACGCCGCCATCGCCTATGTGGCGCGAAGTGCGTGTGACCTCGCGATCATCCCGCTGGAAGACCTCCTCGGCCTCGACGAAAGCCCCAATTTGCCCGGCACCGTGGACGAGCACCCCAACTGGCGCCGCCGCATGGCCGCGCCGGCCGGCGACCTCCTCGCCACGCCGAAGGTGAAGGCCCGCCTTTCCCTCCTCCAGAGCACCCGCGGCGAAGGGGCCGCCGAGCAATGACCTCCGCCATCCCCCGCGCCACCTATCGCCTGCAGTTCCACAAGGGCTTCACCTTCGATGACGGCGCCGCCGTGGTGCCCTATCTCGCCGACCTCGGCATCAGCCACGTCTATGCCTCGCCCATCCTGAAGGCGCGGGCGGGCTCCACCCATTGCTACGACGTGGTGGACCCCGCCCACGTCAATCCCGAGCTCGGAGGCGAGGACGGGCTCCGCCGCCTCGTGGCCGCGCTGCGGGCGAAGGACATGGGGCTGGTGGTGGACATCGTTCCCAACCACATGGGCGTCGGCGGCGACGAGAACCCCTATTGGCTGGACGTGCTGCGCAACGGGCGGGAGAGCCCCTTCGCGGCCATGTTCGACATCGACTTCGAGGCCGGTGACGGGCGGCTGCTGGCGCCCTTCCTCGGCGCGCCCTATCACGAGGTGCTGGCCAGCGGCGATCTCAAGCTCGTGCGCGACGCCGAGGCCGGCTGGGCGGTGCGCTATTTCCACCACCTCTTTCCGCTGCGCCCCGAGGATGCCGCGGCGCTTGAGGCTGACCCCGCCGCCGCGACGCCTGCCGGGGAGGACACCGCCCGGCATCTCCATGCGCTGCTGGAGCGCCAGAACTACCGCCTCGCCTACTGGCGGACGGCGCCTGACGCCATCAACTGGCGGCGCTTCTTCGACGTGACGGAACTCGCGGCATTGCGCGCCGACGCCCCCGGCGTGTTCGAGCGCACCCATGCGAAGGTTCTGGACCTTTACGCCCAAGACCTCATCGACGGCCTGCGCGTGGACCATGTGGACGGCCTCGCCGACCCCGGCGCCTATTGCCGGCGCCTGCGCGCCGAGCTTTCGGCGCGCGAGGCCGACAGGCCCGAGCCGCTGCGCGGGCGGGCTTGGCTGGTGGTGGAGAAGATCCTGGCGGCAAGGGAAAGCCTCGACCCCGGCTGGGAGGTGGACGGCACCACCGGCTACGACTTCATGGAGGAGGTGAGCCGTCTCCTCCACGACGCCGACGGCTTCGCACGGCTCGCCACCCACTGGGCCGCCCGCACCGGCCGGCCCGCGGCCTTCTCCGCGGAGGAAGAGCCGGCGCGGCGCGAGATCATCGCCCGCTCCTTCACGGCGCCGCTGGAGAGCGCGGTGGACGCCCTCGCCGCCCTCGCCGCCGCCGACGTTGCCGACCGCGACCGGCCGCGACCGGCGCTCCGGCGCTGCCTCATCGAAATCCTCGTCCATTTCCCCCGCTATCGCTCCTATGCCACCGGCACGGGCGAGACGGGGGCGGAAGCGCTCCATCAGGCCATCGCGGCGGCGCGCGGCAGCGTGTTTCCCGGTGATGCCTGGCACCTCGACCGGATCGCCGACTGGCTTGGCCCCCTCACGGCGGACGCGCCCCACGCCAACCTGCGACGGGCCGCCATCACCCGGTTCGAGCAATTGTCCTCCCCGGTGGCGGCGAAGTCGGTGGAGGATACGGCCTTCTACCGCTACGGCCCACTGCTCTCCCGCAACGAGGTGGGCTCCAACCCCTCCATCGGCGGCGGCAGCGTTGCCGACTGGCACCGGACCGCCGAGGGGCGCGCGACCGGCTGGCCCGCCGCCATGCTGGCGAGCGCCACCCACGACCACAAGCGCGGCGAGGACGTGCGCGCCCGCCTCTCCATCCTCTCCGAATGTGCGGACCTGTGGATCGCCCTCCTCGACCGCTGGCTGGACGCGCTGAAGGCGCAGGCGCCGTCCGTGGATGCGGCCGACCGCATCATGCTCATCAAGACGCTGGTGGGTGCGTGGCCGGACGATGCTTCCGGCATGGAAGGTTTCCTCGCCCGCGTCGAAGGCTGGCAGATGAAGGCGCTGCGCGAGGCCAAGCGCGCCACCTCCTGGGACCGGCCGGACGAGGACTTCGAGGCTCAGGCGCACGGCCTCGCCCGCTTCATCCTTACCGCGCCGGACGGGGCGGACATGCGGCGGGAAATGTCCCGCTTCGTCGATCTCGTCCGCCCGGCGGCGGAGGCGAAGGGGCTGGTGGCGACGCTGCTCAAGCTCACCGCCCCCGGCATTCCGGACCTCTATCAGGGCACCGAATTCCTCGATTTGTCGCTGGTGGACCCGGACAACCGACGCCCCGTGGATTTCACCCGTCGCCGTGCCGCGCTCGACGCCCCGCCCGGTGGCGCCGACGCCCGCAAGCAGCACCTCATCCGCACGCTGCTCGGCCTGCGCGCGGAGGCGCCGGATCTGTTTCGCGGAGATTATGTGCCGCTGGAGGTGGGCAGCGCGCTGCCGATGGTCGGCTTCCTGCGCACCAGCGCGGGAAAAGCACTGCTGGTCGCCAGCCCGGTGCGGACGTTCGAGCAGGTGACGCCGGCCGGCGGTCTCCAACCGACCGCGTGGCAGGGGATGGCGCTGCCGGACGAGTTCCGCTGGCGGTTCGCGTTGCCCGGCCTTTCCGAGCCGGTGCCGTCCACGGCCGATCTCGCCGCCAACGCGCACTGGCCCTTTGCCCTTCTCCTGGGCGAGAGAGCCTGAGGGCTACACCCGCCGCCACAGCAGCGCGAGCAGCACCGCCGCCGCGAGCCACAGAAGGATCAGCGCCGAGAGCGCTGCGCCGGCGCCCCACGCCGCCAGCAATTGCGCGGCGCCCAGCGGCGCCAGCGCCTGCGCCAGCAATGCGGGACGGGCGAGGCGGCCGGCGAGGACGGGGTAGTGCTCCGCCCCCAGCACGGCCAGCGGCACGGTGCCCTTGGAGATGGAGAAGAGGCCATTGCCGCCGCCATAGGCCACCAGCGCCACCGCGACGACGGGAAAGCCCGCCGCCAGCAGCACCAGCCCAAGGCCCATCAACGCCACCGCCCAGATCATCGTCCACAGCGGATGATGCCGCCCGCCGGACATCTGCTCGATGATCCGCGCGAACACCTGCGCCGGGCCGATGAACGCCCCGGCGGCCACCGCCTCGGCGAGGCTCAGGCCGCGCGACTGGAGCAGCGCCAGCACCTGAACCGACATGGCGGAGGCGATGGTGCCGATGAGGGTGACGATGCCCGCCATGAGCAGGAAGGCGATGCGCTCGCGTCCGCCAAGCACCACCGGCCCGCCCCGCGCCGGGCCGGTCTCCGCCCGCCGCGCAACCGCGGGCACGAACGCCAGCACCAGCGGGATGGAGACCACCGCATGCACGCCCGCATAGACGAGGCAGGTGCCACGCCACCCCAGGTGCGCGTCGAGATAGGCCGTGATGGGCCAGCACACCGTGCTGGCGAATCCGCCCCACAGGGTGAGGGTGGTGATGGCCCGCCGCGCCCCCGCGCCGTAGAGCCGGCCGAGCGCGGCGAAGGCGGCGTCATAGAGGCTCGCCGCCATGCCCGCGCCGGCGATGCACCAGCCGAGCGCGAACACCAGCGGGCCGGGCGCCAGCGCCAGCACGGCGAGGCCGCAGGCCAGCAGCGCACACCCGGTGGCGAGCACCGGCCGTCCGCCGCGGGCTCCGATGAGCACGCCCACCTTCGGCGAGATGAACCCCGCCACCAGCAGCCCCAGCGAGAGGCTGCCGACGATGCCTTGCAGCGGCCATCCCGTGTCCGCGGCGATCGGCCCGGCCAGCACCGTCAGCAGATAGAAGGACGAGCCCCAGGTGAGGATCTGCACCACGCCCAGCGCGGTGACGACCGAACGGCCCGCGCCTTCCGTCCCGGCGGGTGAAGCGGCGGCGGTCACCGCACGGCCGCGCCGAGGGCGAGCCGCGCCTCCAGCGCCTCGGCCGCTTCCTTGCGCTCGCTGTAGCGATCGGTGAGATAGGGGGAGATGTCGCGCGTCAGCAGCGTGAACTTCAGCAGCTCTTCCATCACATCCACCACCCGGTCGTAATAGGCGGAGGGCTTCATGCGGCCCGCCTCGTCGAACTCCTGATAGGCCTTGGCGACGGAGGACTGGTTGGGGATGGTGAGCATGCGCATCCAGCGGCCGAGGATGCGCATCTGGTTCACCGCGTTGAAGGATTGCGAGCCGCCGCACACCTGCATCACCGCCAGAGTGCGGCCCTGCGTGGGGCGGATGGCGCCGAGGGCGAGGGGGATCCAGTCGATCTGCGCCTTCATCACCGCGCTCATGGCGCCGTGCCGCTCCGGGCTGCACCACACCTGCCCCTCGGACCACAAAGTGAGTTCGCGCAACTCCGCGACCTTCGGGTGCTCCACCGGGGCGCCATCGGGCAGAGGCAGGCCATCCGCGTGATAGACCCGCGTTTCCGCGCCGAGCCGCTTCAGCAGCCGCTCCGCCTCCAGCGTCAGCAGGCGGGAATAGGAGCGCTCACGCAGGGAGCCGTAGAGAAGCAGGATGCGCGGCGGATGGCGCGCGGGCGCGGCGGGGATCAGCCGGTCGAGGCTCGGGACATGAAACAGGGCCTCGGTTACGTTGGGCAAAGTGTCGTCGGTCACGGGTGCGCCTCGCCTGATCTCGCTCCGCCGCTCTCATAGCAGCGTCCGGCGCGGCTCACAGCACCCATCGGCGCGGGGCCGGCGCGGCGAGGGGGGCGGGAATGCCTGCATTCGGCTTGGGCAACAACAAGTCAAAACATCAGCAAAAGTGCAAATAATACGCAGTGCCGGGAGACTTTTCGGCCAATATCCCGCCACTCCCGTCGATCCTCAACTATTCGATTGACGTCGCGCACCATCGACAGAATATAGCCTTGGACATCACGGGAGATTGCCATGGGTCTGCAGTCCATCGGTGACTTCAAATGGCCTGGCCTCATGCGACCGGACGGCGCGCGCATCACGCTCAATCGCGACGCCTTCATCGCCATCGATCGCTACAAGGACATCAGCTACGATCCGGTGTACCGGCCGCAGGCGCTCTATCATCGCGCGCTGGAAGGCCTCCATGCCAACAACGGCGCCTTCCTGCTGCAAGAGGTGGCGACCAACCTGCCCATCTATCGGGAAGACACGGGGCCCACCGACTTCCACCTGCATTTGCCGCCCGGCGGCTTCCAGCTGGTGCTCGTCACCTCCGGCATGTTCACCTTCGACTATGACGGCAAGGTCCATTACGTGGGGCCGGGTGCGGCGATGCTGCAAAGCGCCATCGTGCACCGCCAGCTCTTCTACACATGGTCGGGCCTCTCGACGGAAGAGAATTTGAAGACGCCGCAGACCGTGGTGCCGGACCCGCTCTGCATGGGCTATTCCGGCAAGTTCCTGGAAGCCTTCATCACCGATCCCTCCACCTTCCCGAATCCCACCGTGGTCGGCCCGGACAAGATCCGCGAAGACGAGACGCCCCGCACCGCCTGGAAGCACCCGCTCCACAACCGGCCGAAGGGCGCCGGCTTCTGGGTCCAGGACCCGCTCGCGCTCGACGCCCTGTTCCGCCCCTACCCGGCCGACGCGCTGGGGCCGGTGGCCTCGCCCCTGCCGGTGCATGTGCGCGACCTCGGCATCGAGGTGCCAAGCGGCCATCTCGTCACCGGCCACATCATCGCCACCGATCCGCGCGGCGGCGCGGTGCTGCCCAAGTCGGCGGCAGCGGCCGATGCGGAGGGGCTGGCGAAGGGCGAAGTCGTCGTCTACCGCATCATCCGAGGCACCGCCGGTTTCGCGGATGGTGCGGGAAAGATGATCGAACTGGCCACGGGCGACACGGTGACCGCCGGCGCGGGCGCCATCCGGCTTGCGGAGATCGGCGAGGATACCCAGATCCTGCGCCTCGGCCTCCTCAACGGCTTCGATGCGCTGAAGATGTGGACGCCCGGCCAGCGGGACGAGATCGACGCCCTCGCCGGCCAGATCATCACCCGCGCCGATTTGCGCTCGGACCGCCTCGCCGGCAGCCCGGTGGGCTATCTCTACGAATAGGCCGGCTCAGCCGAACATGCCGGCGACCATGGCGCGATACCAGTCGGCATTCTCCTCACGCTGACGGCGGCGCAGGGCCGCCGGCTCGCCGGCGCCCGAGACGGTGCCCTCCACCTCGCGGATGCGGCCGTCCTGCGGCCGGTAGAGCCCGCTCACCTTCACCGCGTCGTCGGCCGTGATGAGGCTCCAGCAGGTGCTGGCATAGCTGGCCTCAGGAGCCACCTCGCCGAACAGGCCGGCGAGCAGCGCGCGCGCCGCGACCTGCGCCTGGCTTCCTGCGGCGAAGGCGGATTTCGGAATATCGCCGCCGATGGCCGCATCGCCGATGACGAAGACGGCCGGGTCCATCGCGGAGGCCATGGAGCCGGCGTCCACCGGGCACCAGCCCGAGGCGTCGGCGAGCCCCGCCTGCCGGGCAATGGCGCCGGCGTTCTGCGCCGGGATCACGTTCACCAGCGCCGCATCGCGATAGGTCTCGAAGCCGGTGACGACGGTGCCGGTGGCCGGGTCCACCGAGACGAGGCCGTCGGAAATATCCGGCGCCATCCATTCCACCATGCCGGGATAGTAGCCCTCCCAGCCCTCCTGAAAGAGGCCCTGCATGGAGAATTTCGGCTTCGGGTCGACGATGACGATGCGCGCCCCGCCACGCCCCGTGCTTTTCAGCCGATGCGCCATCATGGAGGCGCGCTCATAGGGCGCCGGGGGGCAGCGGAAGGGATTGGGCGGCGCGATGATGACGATCTGGCCGCCGTCCGGCACTCGATCCAGCCGCTCCTTGAGGATGCGGAGCTGCGCGCCGCCTTTCCAGGCGTGGGGCATGGCCGCTTCGGCGGCGCGGCTCCAGCCGGGCACGCTCTCATAATCGAGATCGATGCCGGGGGAGAGGATGAGGCGGTCGTAGGCAATGCGCCCGCCATCGGCGAGCCGCACCTCCCGCCGTTCCCGGTCGATGGCCTCGGCCCGTTGCGGCACGACGCGCACGCCGGCCCGCGCGAGCCCCTCATAGCCGAATTCCAGCGCGGTGAAATCGATGACGCCGCCGAGCCAGAGGTTGGAATGGAACACCGCCACGTAGCGCGGCTCCGGCTCCACCAGCGTCACCTCCACCCGGCCATCACGCAGCAGCGCCCGGGAGGCATTCGCCCCGCCGGCACCGCCGCCGACGATCACCACGCGCGGCTTCGCCTGCGCCGCGACGTACGGCGCGCAAAGCACTGCCGCCGCCAGCGCCGAACCGCCCAGCAGCGCCCGCCGCGAGACGCCCGCGCAGCTCATGCCGTCAGCCGACCTTGAGGTAGCCGAACCCCTTGCCCTGCAATGCGCCGGCGGTGGCGATGCCGGAGGGCACGAAGGCGATGAAGGCCTCATCGCGCGCCTTCTCCTTGGGCACATGGTTGCGCTCGAAGGTGTAGGCGCACAGGTAGACCTTCAGCCCGTTCTTGGCGAGGGCGGCGATCTTCTCGTTGAGCGTGGGATCGAGGGTTTCCTTCTCCCACATGGTGCCGTTGAGATTGTCGAGGAAGAATTTGATGCCGCCCGCGTGGGCCACCATCACGATCTGCAACGCGAAGGGATCGGCGCCGTAGGAGGCGTAGTGGTTGTTGATGTTGTTCAGCGTCTGGGCGAAGCGGGCGTGGTCGCCATAGTCCACGTGATAGACGCACGCCGTGTCCGCTTCCTTCTTGATGTCGGCGAGCTGGAGCGACTGCACGGCGGCATGGGCTGAGGTGGCCGCGATCGGCGCGGCGCCTGCAAGCGCCATGGTGCCGAGGAAGGCCCGGCGGTCGAACTGGGGCATGGTTTTCTCCCGTCATCGGCGTCTGGCGCGCCGTGTGCCTTCAACTGTGCCACCCGCCGCCCCCGTTCCGCAACGGCGGGGCGGGTGGCGCGCCTCACTCCAGATTCCTCACTCCAGATTTCCCTTGGGCGGATCGCCGTCCGGCGTCACGTTCAGGATCTGCGCGCGGGCGGTCACATGGACCTCGCCGCTGCAGTCCTTCATGCAGGGGTTCTTCTTCCAGAAGGCCTTTTCCGAGGTCTCCCGGTCGTCGTCGTAGAAATTCGCTTCGTTGGGCAGGTCCACCTTCGGGAAATTCTCTTTCGAGAGCACATAATCTTCGGGCACGAGATCGTTGAGGTTCAGGAGATACGCAACGATGGCGTAGGTCTGGTCCGGCGAGAGCGACAGGTTGCTGCCGAAGGGCATGGCCCGGTGCACGTAGTCATAGACCGTGGAGGCATAAGGCCAGAAGGAGCCGATGGTCTTTTCCGGCCGCTCGGACTTCAGGGTGCCGCGCCCGCCGGCCAGCACCGGCCAGCGGCCCGCGCCCTCGCCGAACTCGCCGTGACACTGGGCGCAGTTCTGCAGGAACAGCTCCTCGCCCTCCTTCACCGAGCCCTTGCCCGGCGGCAGGCCCTCGCCATCGGCGCGCACGTCGATGTTCCAGGCTGTGATTTCCTCCGGCAGAGCGGGGCGGCCGAGGGCGATGACCTTGGCGGCGACCGGCGGCGCGGGGGCTGCGGCAGGCACGTTCACCGCCTGCCGGGCCTTGTCGGTGCCGGCCTTCTCCGCTTTCGCCGTGGGCTTTCCGCCCGGCTGCTCCGCCACGGCGACGCCCGCGACGACGAGCCCACCGGCGAGAAGGGTGGCGGCAAGCAGCCTCTCAGCCGACTTCCACATTTTCCGTCTCCCCGTTGGAGCGCACCAGCCAAGTCTGGATGCCGTTGTTGTGGTAGATGGAATTGGTGCCGCGGATGGCCCGCAGCTCCTGCTTGGTGGGCTGCACATAGCCGGTGTCGTCCATGGCGCGGGACTGCACCATCAGCTCCTGCCCGGCCCAGTCGAAATCGAGATAGAAGCGTGTCATGGACATGGGCAGCGCCGGCCCGTCGAGGCGGGCGGTCGTCCAGTTGCGACCGCCGTCCAGCGAGACGTCCACCCGCGAGATGGTGCCGCGCCCGGACCAGGCGATGCCGGAGAGCACGTTCGGCCCCTTGTGCTTCAGGGGCGCCTGCGGGCTCGGGCTCGTCACCACGGATTTCGCGTCCATCACGAAGGTGAAGCGGCGGGAGCGGCCATCGGCGAGGAGGTCGGTGTATTTCGACGTCTCCTCCCGCTGCTGCCAGGGCTGGTCGCCGATCTTGAGGCGGCGCAGCCACTTGACCCACATGTTGCCTTCCCAGCCCGGCACCACGAGCCGCACCGGATAGCCCTGCTCGGGCCGGAGCGCCTCGCCATTCATGCCGAAGGCGACGAGGCAGTCGTTCATGGCCTTTTCGAGCGGGATGGAGCGCGTCATCACCGCCGCGTCAGCGCCCTCGGCCAGCACCCATTTGCCCTTGGGATTGACGCCGGCCATGTCCAGCAGCGTCTTCAGCGGCACGCCGGTGTAGAAGAGATTGTGGATCATGCCGTGGGTGAACTGGCAGCCGTTGAGCTGCGCGCCACGCCACTCCATGCCGGAATTCGCCGCGCATTCGAGGAAGTAGGCACGGTTCACCCGGCCGGGCATGCGCTTCAGGTCTTCCAGCGTGAAGACGAGGGGCTTGTCCACGAGGCCGTGGATCATCAGCCGGTACTTGTCCGGGTCGATCTCCGCTTGCCCGCCATGGTGCCGTACGAAGCACAGGCCGTTGGGCGTGATGACGCTGTCAAGGGCATAGAGCGGGGTGAAGCTGACCGAGCTCTGCGAGCTGGCGGTGAGCCACGTCACCTCCCGGCGCACCACGTCCTTCTCGAACACCGAGGGCTTGCCATAGGGGTTCTCGTTGACCGGCGCGCCCAGGGTCTTGGTCCAGTCGGGCACCGGCACGATGTTGGGATCGGGCGTTCCGGGGGCCGGCGCGGCAAAGGCCGCCCCGCCTCCGGCGACGGCGGCGCCCGCGCCTATGCCCGCAAGGTTGAGGAAGCGCCTCCGGGAAAGCGACGGTTTCGCGCCGGTCGCGCGCTCCGTCGGGGGCAGACTGGTGTCGGACATGGCGTCCTCCCTGATATTCTCTTATTCGTAGTTTTGAATATTTTGATCGGAATGCGGTCCTGGGATGGCCGCGCGCCTCATGCGCCGGTCACCTTCACCGAGGCATTCGGGGCCATCTTCACGGACTTGGCGTCGGTCACGTAGCGCTCCACCAGCTCCCACACCGGAGGGCCTTCCACATTCTGGGCGATGGAGGCCCAGCCGGCGACCGTATAGGCCTTGTCGGCCTCCAGCGGCTTGCCGGTCTTGAGGAAGGTGAGGTCGGAGATACGCTGGCCCGTCCCCTTGGACACGTCGATGGCGTAGCCCACCCCGCCGACGCGCACCATGTCGCCGCCGCCCTGGAAGTAGGGATCGGGATGGAAGATGTTGTCGGCCACGTCCTCCAGCACGTCCTTCAGCTGCCGGCCGGTCATGGTGTTGCGGTAGCACGCGGGATAGGTGATGGCGGTGGCATTGGCCACGGCGTCGAAGGTGATGGGATCGCCCGGCAGCAGCGTGCCGCCCCAGCGGAATCCGGGAGAGAGGGCGATTTCCGCGTCACGCTCCTTCATGATCGCATCGCAGATCATGTCGTCGAACGTGCCGTTGAAATTGCCGCGGCGGTAGAGAAGGCTGTCGGCGCGGCCGAGTTCGCGGGCGAGATCCTTGGCGTAGGGCGCGCGGATGTCGGTGACGAGCTTCGCCATTTCCGGGTCCGGCGTGATGACGTCCGAGAACACCGGGATGAGCTGGAAGCGATAGCCGGTGACCTTTTTGTCCTTCACGTCGAGGTCGAGGCGGGACACGAACTTGCCGTGGGAGCCGGTGGCCACCAGCAGCGTCTTGCCCACCTCCACCACGCGCGGCATGGCATCATGGGTGTGGGCGGTGAGGATCACGTCGATGCCCGACACACGGGACGCCATCTTGCGGTCCACGTCGAAGCCGTTGTGGGAGAGCACCACCACCGCATCGGCGCCGCCGGCGCGGGCGGCGTCCACCTGCTTCTGCATCTCCTCCTCGCGGATGCCGAACTCCCAGTCCGGGATCATCCAGCGCGGGTTGGCGATGGGGGTGCGCGGAAAGGCCTGGCCAATCACCGCCACCTTGGCGCCGCCCTTCTCGAAGGTCTTCGCGGCCTCGAACACCGGCTCCTGCCATTCGGCGGAGCGCACGTTCTGGGCGAGGAAGGCGAAGGGCGCCTTCTCCTTGATCTCGGTGACGCGGTCGGCGCCGTAGGTAAATTCCCAGTGGCCGACCATGGCGTCCGTGCCGAGGGCCGAGAACACCTTCACCATGTCCTCGCCCTGCGTCTTCAGCGCGGACCAGGAGCCCTGGAGCCCGTCGCCGCCATCGAGCAGCAGCACCTTGTCCGCCCCGCGCTCGGCGCGGATGGCCTTCACCAAGGTGGCGATGCGATCCACGCCGCCCATGCGCCCATAGGTGTGGGCAAGCTGGGTGAAATCTTCCGACGTGAGGGAATAGGCGTCGCGGGTGCCGCCCTTCAGGCCGAAATACTTCAGGAAGGCTGCATCGGTGAGGTGTGGCGGCACACCCCGCGCGTCGCCCACGCCGAGATTGGTGGACGGCTCGCGGAAATAGAGCGGCACGAGCTGGGCGTGGATGTCGGTGATGTGCAGGATGGTGAAGGTGCCGGCATTGCCGAACTTCAGCAAATCCGCCTGGCTCAGCGCCTGCGCGCCGACCGCCTGCGCCAGCCCCGTGCCGGAGGCGGCGAGCAGGCCGGCGAGGGCCGTTCCGGCGGACAGAAAATCGCGCCTTGAGATCATGGGGCCACGCTTTCTCAGGTCATGGCGGGACCGCCCACCGGATCGCCTGATCCGGCGGCATATCCACCGTCAACGGAACAATGCGAGGGGCGTCGCCTCAGGCGACGGTGAGCTTCGCGGTGGCCTTCTGCTCGGCGCCGCCGTCATCCTTCCAGGTGAAGGTGAACTCGCCGCTCTCCTTCGCCTTGAAGAAGAAGGACTGGTAGGGATTCGCCGAAATGGAGGTGAACCACTCCGCGGTGAAGAAGGGCTTGCCGTTGAAGGCGGCCTGGAAGTTGTTGATGATGTCGCGCGGCACGGTCTTGCCGGCGGCGTCCTTGCGCTGGCCGCTTTCCATCTCGTGCGAAATCAGGGTCTTGATCTCGATGATCTCGCCCGCCTTGGCCTGGGCAGGCACGCGCACGCGCGGCTGGGACTTGAGGGCCATGGGTTTCCTCCGGTTTCTGCTCGGCAGCGCTCAGGCGCGCCTGTTCTGTTCTTTTGTGTGTTCTGGCCGTGATTCGACTGTCGTATCAGCCGCCGCAGCCGCCGATGGTGACCTTCACCTGCACCTTGGCCGAATAAAGCTGTCCGCTGGACATCTCCGCCACGGCGATAACGTTCTGGGTCTGCGCGAGCCGCATGCGGGTGGAGGCAGAGGCTTTTCCGCTTTCGGGGGTGAAGTGATAGGTCACCACCTGCGGCAGCGGATTGCCGTCGGCGAAGACGTGGACGGACTTCACGAAGTCCGCCTCGGTCATCGGGCTCTCCACGTCGATGTTGATGGGCACGACGAGGCCGTTCTCGGCGATCTCGGGCATGTCGAGCTTGATCTTGCCCTCGCCCATGGCCTTGCCGGCGAACAGCTTCTTCATTTCGTCCGCCACCTGCGCCTCGGTGGCGAGCGCCATGCGCGGGGCCAGCACGGCCGCGAACGCGGCGAGGCCCGCGAGCTTCAGCGCGCGGCGGCGTGTCGGGAGGCCGTGCGCGGGCGCAAGGGTGGCGTCGGGGTGGAGCGGCATGCGTTTCCTCCTGGCACGACCGGCGATCGAGCGCCGGCTTTTGGCGTTGTTCTTGTTGAATTTCGTCCCCGCGACGGCGGTGGTCGCCGGGGATCAATTTCACATATTGTGATATCGAATTTTTTGAATGTAAAGTAGCTCCTATCCGCCGATCGCATCCATCTATGAGGGATGGAGCGTCGCAAGTGGATCGCCGCGGCTCAAGGGCTTCACGCAGAAGGCCCCACGCCGCGGACGTCTCGCTGGGGAGGATACATGCGACCCAAAGCCACGCTTCTCACATGCCTGTGCGCCCTCGCTCTGGCGCTCTCACCCCTCGTCACGGCCCGCGCGCAGGACGATGCGAGCGAGAAGGAGATCGAGCGCTACCGCGCGATGATCAACGACCCCATGGCCAATCCCGGCTACCTCGCAGTGGATCGCGGCGAGGCCATATGGGCCGATCCACGCGGCACCAAGAACGTCTCGCTGGAGGCCTGCGACCTCGGCCAGGGGCCGGGTAAGCTCGAAGGCGCCTATGCCGCTCTGCCGCGCTATTTCGCGGACGCCGGCAAGGTGATGGACCTCGAACAGCGCCTCTTGTGGTGCATGGACAAGATCCAGGGCGTGGACATCAAGCCCATCATGGCCAAGCCCTTCTCCGGCCCCGGCCGCGGCTCGGACATGGAGGATCTCGTCGCCTTCATCGCCAACAAGTCCAACGGCATGAAGATCGACATCCCGCTCGCCAACCCGCAGGAGAAGGAGGCCTATGCCATCGGCGAGGCGCTGTTCTACCGGCGCTCGTCCATCAACGACTTCTCCTGCTCCACCTGCCACGGCGATCCCGGCAAGCGCATCCGGCTCCAGGGCCTGCCGCAGCTCGATAAGCCGGGCAAGGACGCCCAGCTCACCATGGCCTCCTGGCCCACCTACCGCGTCTCCCAGAGTTCGCTCAGGACCATGCAGCACCGGCTGTGGGACTGCTATCGCCAGATGCGGATGCCTCCGCCCGATTATGCGTCCGAAGCCGTCACCGCGCTCACCGTCTTCCTGCAGGCGCAGGCGGCCGGGGGCGAGCTGAACGTGCCATCCATCAAGCGCTGAGGGGAGGAAGAGCCATGAAGACAATCATCATCGCCGCGGCGCTTCTTCTTCCGCAGGTCGCCCCGGGAGTCGCCCTCGCCCAGCAGATCCCCCCTGCCCCGCCCGCCGTGGTGGACAGGGTGGTGAAGGAGAGCTTCACCAAGCTGCCCGACGGCTGGGCCGCTCGGCTCGTGCCCGACGAGACCATGGAAATCTGCTCGGTCACCCGCAACCAGCCGTCCGCCAAGCAGGCGGAGGCCATCATGGCCCGCGAGGCCAAGACGGTGAAGTATCCGCAGGGCAGCGTGCTCGGCGACTGGAAGAAGGGTGCGGAGGTCGCCCAGAACGGGCGCGGCGGCCAGTTTTCCGATCCGCCCGGCACGGTGAGCGGCGGCAATTGCTACGCCTGCCACCAGATGGACCCGAAGGAAGTCAGCTACGGCACCCTCGGCCCGAGCCTCGTCAATTACGGCGCGGACCGGAAATTCTCCGCCGAGGATGCCAAGGCCGCCTACGCGAAGGTCTACAACGCGCAGGCCGTGTTCGCCTGCTCGCCCATGCCGCGCTTCGGGCACAACGGCGTGCTCAGCGAGGAGCAGATGAAGGACGTGGTGGCCTATCTGTTCGATCCCAACTCGCCGGTGAACAAGCCGGCGAAATGACGAGACCGGCGGGGGCGCTCCGGTGCCCCCGCCCTTCAGCCCTTGCCCTGCTTGCCGAGCCACGCATCGAACGGCTCGCGGGCATAGGCGCCTTCCGCCACATAGCGGAACAGGGCCGAGAATTCCGGGCGCGGCAGCAGGCCCGGCATGCGCGCCACCTCCTTCGGCTTCCCGTCCACCTCCGCGAAGAACTGGAAGGTGGGCGTGGCGCGGATGCGCTCGCGCTGGCCGAGGGCCTTCTCGCTGAGCTTCGCGCCATCGAGAAAGGTCACCTCCCGCGCGCCGAACAGGTCCAGATGCACGATGTCGAATGCCTCCCGGATGGGCGTCTCGATGGCCGGATCGGCGAAATAGGCGGTGTGCAGTTCCTTACAATAGATGCAGCCGCGCTGGCTCCACTGCAGCGCGAAGCCCCGCCCCTTCCCGCGCGCGGCGGCGAAGTCTTCCGGCAGGTCGAGGAAGCTGTCCACGTACCAATCTTCCGTATAGAGCCCGTCGTCGCCGAGGTTCGCCTTGGCCTGTGCGGCGGCGGGAACGAGCGCCGCGAGCCCCGCCGACGCCTGCAAGAGGCGCCGGCGGCTGAGCGTGGGATGTGCCATGGGGTCCTCCTATCCGATGCGGCCGAGGCCGGGTGCGGCGTCGAGCAGCCATTGGGCGATCTGCGGCATGAAGCCGGTCATGAAGGCGATGCCGGTGAGGATGAGCAGCCCGCCGGCGATCTTCTCCACGAGGCCGAGCCGGCTGCGCGCCGCCCGCGTCCAGACGAGGAACCGCTCGGTGAAGGCCGCGGCGATGAGGAAGGGGATGCCGATGCCGGCGGCGTAGATGCCCAGCAGCAGCATCCCCCGCCCCACCGACGCCTCAGCGCCGGCAACGAGCAGGATCGCCGCCAGCACCGGCCCGACGCAGGGCGACCAGCCGAAGCCGAAGGCGAGCCCGACCACATAGGGCCCGATCAGCCCCGCCGGCCGCGCCATGGGCTCCAGCCGCGCCTGCCGGTAGAGGAGCGGGATGCGCACCAGCCCCGTCATGTGCAGCCCGAACACCACCAGCAATGCACCGGAGAGCAGCGTCAGGGTCTCGATGTGATCCATCAGCACCCGCCCCAGCGAAGAGGCGGTGGCCCCGAGCAGGATGAAGACGGAGGCGAAGCCGAGGACGAACAGCAGGGCCGCGCCGAGGATACTGCGCCTTACGGGCGTTGGACTCTTCCCGTCCTCCGCAACTGTCCCGGCGAGGAAGCCGAGATAGGCCGGCACCAGGGGCAGCACGCAGGGCGAGGCGAACGAGAGCAGGCCGGCAAGGAACGCCCCTGCGAGGCTGACATCCAGAGACATGCTCCTCCCCGATGGTTGGAAACCGCGTCTTTGAAGGTGCGCGGATTGGTCCTTGCCCAAGATATATGCGAATGCGATAATATGTCTCGTGAAATCCAAGTCGGGATTGTGAATTCATGCGTCCTTCAGCGTGCCTCACGCTCGCAGCCGGCCTCATCGCGGCCGGCCTTTCGGTGTTTCTCGCGCCTGCTGCCTCGGCGCGCGAACTGCTGATGTTCGAGCGCAAGGGCTGCGCCTATTGCCTGAAGTTCGACCACGACGTGGCGCCCATCTACGAGAAGACCGAAGAGGGCCAGCGCGCCCCGCTCCGCCGCGTGGACCTCTCCGACGGCACGCCGCGCGACGTGGTGCTGGCCGCCCCGGTCCGCTTCACGCCCACCTTCGTGCTGGTGGACGAGGGGCGCGAAGTCGGGCGCATTACCGGCTATGCTTCAGATGAAGCGTTCTGGGGCCTGCTCGGCTCCATCGAGGACAAGAGCGCGGGCGCGCGGCCGTGAGGCCGCCCCGCCGGGATTGAGAAGGCAGGCACATGTCGATCGTTTCCAGGCGCCTTGAGGACGAGCTGCGGGAAGGCCCGGAGATCTCGCCCGAGCTTGACCGCCTCATGCGCAACGCCCGCAAGGCGAGCGACTTCCTCAAGGCGCTCTCCCACGAGAACCGCCTGCTGCTGCTGTGCCTGCTGGCGGAGGGCGAGCGCTCGGTGACGGAGCTGGAGAACATCCTCTCGCTGCGCCAGCCCACCGTCTCCCAGCAATTGGCGCGCCTGCGCCTCGATGATCTCGTCACCACGCGGCGCGACGGCAAGACCATCTATTACAGCCTCGCCAACGATGATGTGCGGCGGGTCATCTCGGTCATCTACGACATGTATTGCGGCACCCCCGCATCGGACGCAAAGTAAGCCTCAGTAAAAATGCGCCGGGCCGGCGACGGGACGTCTCACAAGTCCCGCTCCGGCCATCTCAGGGAGGAAGGCGCGCAATGGATGTTTCGAGCCCCTGGTGGACCGCGCTCGCCGGTCTCGCCGTGGGCGGGGTGGTCGGCTTCGCCGTGTTCCGCGCCCGCCTCTGCACCTTCGGCGCGCTGGAAGACGCCATGGTGGGCCACGACTGGCGCCGCATGAAGGTGTTCGCGCTCGCCCTCGGCCTCGCCGTGCTGGGCACGCAGGCACTCGCCATGGCCGGCATTCTCAGCCCGGACCGCACCAATTACGTCACCACCGCGCTGCCCTGGCTCGGCATCCTCACCGGCGGCGTGCTGTTCGGCCTCGGCATGGCGCTGGTGGGCACCTGCGCCTTCGGCTCGCTGGTGCGCCTGGGCTCGGGCGACCTGCGCAGCCTTGTCGTGCTGCTGGTGTTCGGGGCGGTCGCCTACGCGACGCTGCGCGGCATCTTCGCCGGCCTCCGGGTGGACGGGCTGGAGCGCATCGCCGTGCTGCTGCCGGCCGGCACCGCGAGCGACCTGCCCTCCATCATGGGGCGGCTCACGGGGCATGATTTCCGGGGCATCCTCACCGCCGTCGCGGGCGTCGCGCTGGTGGCGCCGGCCTTCGCCGACCGCAGGCTGCGCCGCGCCGGACGGCTGATGACGGCGGGGGTGATGCTGGGCCTCGGCGTGGTGGCCGGCTGGCTCGCCACCACCTGGCTGGTGGACGAGTTCGCCCACCCCACCGCGCCGCAGAGCCTCACCTTCGTCTCGCCGGTGGCGCGCGCCCTGTTCGGCGTGCTGTTCGAGCCCACGAGCCTCGCCGAGTTCGGCGCCGGCAGCGTGTTCGGCGTCGCCCTCGGCGCCTTCGCCGCCGCCCGCCTCGCGGACGAATTCCGCTGGGAGGCGTTCGACGACCCGCGCGAGATGAAGCGCCATCTGCTCGGCGCGGTGCTCATGGGGTCAGGCGGCATCCTCTGCGGCGGCTGCACCATCGGGCAGGGGCTGACGGCCGGGTCCCTCTTCGCCTTGTCCTGGCCGCTCGCGGTGGCGGGCATGGCGGTGGGCGCGCGGCTCGGCATCGCGCTGCTGATGGAAGGCTCCCTCACCGGCTTCGTGCGCCAGAGCGTGGCCGGCCGCTTCGGCTTCCACAACAAGCCCTGAGGGCGCGCGCTACCGCGTGGACCGCGCCAGACGGACGATGGCATCCGCCACCCTCGCGTGGAGGCTTGCCGGCAGATGGTGGCCCATGCCCTCGATCAGCAGGAATTCGGCGCCCGGGATCGCGGCGGCGGTGTCGGCGCCGCAGGCCGGCGGGATCAAGGGATCGCAAGCGCCGTGGATGACCAGCGCGGGCACGCCGATGGTTGCGAGCCGAACGCGGCGGTCCCCGGCCACGACCATGGCGGCGAGCTGCCGTCCCGCTCCGGCGGGATCATGGCTGCGCTTCGCCTCCTCCAGGACAAGGCGACGATGGACCGCTTCGTCCACGGGATGACCGGGGCCGGCGATGCGCCGGGCGAAGGCGAGACTGTGGGCCAGAAAGCCGGCTTCGTCGCGGGCCGGATCGGGCGCCGGGCGCATCATCAGCGCCACCACGTCCGGCTCGGCCTGCGGCAGCGCCGGATTGCCGGTGCCGGACATGATTGAAGTGAGGGACAGCACCCGTCCGGGATGCTCGCTCGCCATGATCTGCGCGATCATGCCGCCCATGGACAGGCCGACCACATGCGCTTGGGGAATGGCGAGGGCATCCAGCAGGCCCACTGCGTCGGCCGCCATGTCGAAGAGAGTATAGGGCACCTCCGGCCGCTGCCCCGCCCTCAGCGCGGCAATGAGCGCGCCGAGGTCCGGCGGCGGGTGTTGGCCAAGATGGGTGGAGCCGCCGGCATCGCGATTATCGAAGCGGATGACGCGAAAGCCCTGCCCCGCAAGGGCGGCACAGAACGGGTCCGGCCAGCGGAGCCTCTGCACGCCGAGGCCGGCGATCAGCAGGATCGCGTCGTCCGCGGAGCCGAAGGTGTCGTAGGCGAGATCGAGGCCGTTGGCCGTCGCGAGGGTCATGGCGCAGTCCGTGAGACACGCCCCAATTAAGACCCGGATAAATTTACGTCAATATTACCCGGATTAAATTTTCGGATTCGCTTGTCCGAGGACCACCGCCAGCGCATCGGCGAGGCCGCGCTCCAGGGCGCCACCCGGTCCTTCCGTCAGGTCCGGAAGTTCCAGCACGTCGCGCAGGATGCCGAACCCCATCAGCAGCGCTGCCGCCAGCGCCGCGCGCTGCGTGGCGTTGGCGTCAAGCTGCGTGCCCAGGGGCGCCACGAAGTCCTCGATCACCACCGCGCGCAGCACCGCCGCGGCCTTCGGGCTGGTTAGGGAGTGGATAAGGATGCCCATCGGCCCGGCCTCGCAGCCCGCGTCCGCCTTGGATTTGGACACCACATGGGCCGCCAGCATGCGGGCTGGATCGGTGCCGAGATCATCGAGGAACGTCTCCGTCTGCATCGCCCGCTTCAAAGCCGCATGGAACAGCTGCTCCTTGGAGCCAAAGGCGCGATGAACATAGGCGACATCCACGCCGGCGTCGGCCGCGATCTCGCGCAGTCCGGTCTCGTCGTAGGACTGCCGCGAGAACCGCGCGACGGCAGCCGCGAGGATTCTCTCCCGCCCGGGCGCAGGCGCCGAGCTGTCACGCGGTTTGGTCATCACATCCGTCCTCGTCCGGTCTTGACGCGTAGAAGGCCACGGACAAGAGGTCAACAGCTGTTGACTTCCGCCCGCCGGCTGATCTAGATGGATAGCAGAACCGAGGGGCGCGAGGTTCCGCAGTGGAGATTTCCATGCCTATGCACCGGCGCGCGCCCTTCAGGCAGATGCCCGCTCGACATTCGCCAACCGGCTGCGCCGTGCCCCGGTTCCCGAACAGGACGGCCTGATCCCCCATGCACGCCTTCTATCGTCACCCGGCGGCAGACGCCGGAACGGGCGCCCGTTCGCCTGCGCGGCGGCCGACGGCCGCACTGATCTCGGTCTTCGCCCTGGCAGGCCTGCTCGCCGCCTGCGACGGGGAAGCAACGCCCCGCAAGACGCCGGAGGCCGGGCGGCCCGCGATCTTCGTCCGGGCCACGACCGTGGCGATGACGGACCGCGCGACCTCCGCCTCGCTGACCGGGGACGTGGAGGCCAAGGTGCTCACCCAGCTCTCCTTCCGCGTCGGCGGTCGGGTCACGGAACGGCTGGTGGACGTGGGCGCGCACGTCGCGGCCGGCGATCTCCTGGCGCGCATCGACCCGACCGAGCAGCAGGCCGACCTCGACGCTGCGACGGCCGCCGTCGCCGCCGCCGAGTCCCGGCTGCGCGTGGCCAATGCCAATTTCGATCGGCAGGCGACCTTGCTCGCCAAGGGCTACACCACCCGCTCCACCTACGATCAGGCCACCGAGACGGCCGGCGCGGCGGAAAGCGCGCTGGAGACCGCGCGGGCCCAGCTCGGCACCGCGCGCGATGCGTTGGGCTATGCCGAGCTGCGGGCCGGCGCGGCGGGCGTCATCACCGCGCGCACCGTGGAGGTCGGGCAGGTGGTGCAGCCCGCCCAGGCGGCGTTCACTTTGGCCGAGGACGGCACGCGCGACGCGGTGTTCGACGTCTATGAAACCTTCTTCCGCAACCGCGACGCCGACCGCATCAAGGTGGCGCTGGTCTCCGATCCCAAGGTCGCCGCGCAAGGGCACGTTCGGGAGGTCTCGCCGGTCATCGACGCGAGCAACGGCACGGTGCGGGTGAAGGTGGCCATCGACGCGCCGCCCGATGCCATGGCCCTCGGCAGCCCGGTGACCGCCACCGTGACGTCGAAGGCGCGGCCGCGCATCGTCCTGCCCTGGAGCGCGCTGGCGTCCGAGGGCGCGGACCCGGCCGTCTGGCGGATCGATCCGAAGACCCGCGCGGTCTCCCTCGCCAGGGTCGCCGTGGATGCCTTCGAGACCGGCTCCATCGTCATTTCCTCCGGCCTCGCGCCGGGCGACATCGTGGTCGTGGAGGGCGCCAAGCGCCTCAGCACCGGCCAGACCGTCGACTACACCCTGGAGAGCGGCTCATGAGGCACGCCCGTCCCATCCTGGCGCTCGCCGCCATGGCCGCCCTCGCCGGCTGTGGCGAGCAGGCCGCCGCCCCCGCCGTTCCGCCCCGTCCCGTGCTCACGGCGGTGGTCCAGCCCCTGTCGCGCGATGGGCTCGAAGTGGTGGGCACCATCGAGCCGCAGGTGCAGACCGAGCTGAGCTTCCGCGTGCTGGGGCGGCTGCTCGTGCGGTCGGTGAACGTGGGCGATGTGGTCGCGAAGGATCAGGTCGTCGCGGCCATCGACGACACCGCCCTGAAGCTCGCGGTGCGCTCCGCCCTCGCGGAGGTCGCCAACGCCCAAGCCCAGCTCACCAATGCGTCCGGCACGGAGCAGCGCCAGCGGACCCTGCTGGAGACCGCCGCCACCAGCCGCGCGACATTCGAGACCGCCGAGCAGAGCCGCGCCGCCTCCGAGGCGTCTGTGGCCCGGGCCCAGGCGAACCTCGTCAAGGCGCGCGAGCAATTGGCCTATGCCCAACTGAAGGCCGAATTCGCCGGCGTCGTCACGGCGGTGGGCGCGGAGGCCGGGCAGGTGGTCTCCCCCGGGCGCAGCGTCGTCACCATCGCGCGGCCCGACGTGCGCGAGGCGGTGGTGGATATCGGCGAGGACTTCATCGGCGACGTGCGGATCGGGTCGCCGTTCCAGGTCAGCCTTCAGCTTGACGGGGCGCCGACCGCCACCGGCCGGGTGCGCGAGATCGCCCCCCAGGCCGACAGCGTGACCCGCACCCGCCGCGTGCGCATCACCCTCGACCATCCGCCCGAGGCGTTCCGGCTCGGCAGCACGGTGGCGGCACGACCGGCCAGCGATCTTGCCGCCGATCTGTTCGTTCCCGGATCGGCGGTCTTCACCCGCGACGGCAAGGCCTTCGTCTGGCGTGTCGCAAGCGACGACCGGACGGTGCATGCGCAGGAGGTCGCCGTTTCCGCCACCACCGGTGACCGAACCCGCGTGACCGGGGGACTGGCCGTGGGAACGCGCCTCGTGACGGCCGGCGTGCACAGCCTGTCCGAGGGCCAGAAAGTGCGTCTAGAGCAGGATGCCCAGCCGTGAAGTCGTTCAACCTGTCCGACTGGGCGCTCGAGCACCGCTCGCTCGTCTGGTACTTCATGCTCGCCTTCGTGCTCGCGGGCTTCCTGTCCTACCTGCAGCTCGGCCGCGAGGAGGACCCCGCCTTCACCATCAAGACCATGGTGATCCAGGCGCAATGGCCCGGCGCCTCGGCGGAGGAGATGACCCGGCAGGTCACCGAGCGCATCGAGAAGAAGCTCGAGGAGCTTGAGGCGCTGGACTACACCCGCAGCCTCACCGTGCCGGGCCAGACCACCATCTTCGTGAACCTGCGCGACACCACCAAGGCGCGCGACGTGGTGCCCACCTGGCTGCAGGTGCGCAACATGGTCAACGACATCCGCAGCACGTTCCCGCAAGGCGTGACGGGACCGCAGTTCAACGACCGGTTCGGCGACGTCTACGGCAACATCTACGCCTTCACCAGCGATGGCCTCACCCAGCGCCAGCTGCGCGACCGGGTGGAGGAGGTGCGCGCGGAGGTTCTGACCGTGCCGAACGTCGGCCGCGTGGACATCATCGGCGCGCAGGATGAGGTGATCTTCCTCGAATTCTCCACCCGCAAGATGGCTGCGCTCGGCATCGACCAGCGCGCCGTCCTCACCGCGCTCCAGGCGCAGAACGCGCTGGTGCCCTCGGGCGTGCTGCAGGCCGGGCCGGAACGCATCGCCGTGCGCGTCAACGGGCAATTCACCTCCGAGGAGAGCCTCAAGGCCATCAACCTCAGGATCAATGGCCGCTTCTTCCCCCTCACCGACATCGCCACCATCCGGCGGGGCTACGTGGACCCGCCCCAGTCGCTGTTCCGCTTCAATGGCGAGCCGGCCATCGGCCTCGCCATCGGCATGAAGGCCGGCGCCAACCTGCTGCAGTTCGGCGAGGCGCTGAAGGCGGAGATGGCGCGCATCGAGGCCGACCTGCCGGTGGGGGTCGGCGTGCATCTCGTCTCCGACCAGCCACAGATCGTGGAGGAGGCCGTGGGCGGCTTCACCCGCGCCCTCATGGAGGCGGTCATCATCGTGCTCGCCATCAGCTTCGTCAGCCTCGGCCTGCGTGCCGGGCTGGTGGTGGCGATCTCGATCCCGCTGGTGCTCGCGATCACCTTCCTGGTGATGGCCTATTCCGGCATCTCGCTCCAGCGCATCTCGCTCGGCGCGCTCATCATCGCCCTCGGCCTCCTGGTGGACGACGCCATGATCGCGGTGGAGATGATGGTGGCGCGGCTGGAGGCCGGCGATACGCTCAGGAAGGCCGCCACCTACGTCTACACCTCGACGGCGTTCCCCATGCTCTCGGGCACGCTGGTGACGGTGGCGGGCTTCATCCCCATCGGCCTCAACAATTCCAATGCGGGCGAATTCACCTTCACCCTGTTCGTCGTCATCGCCGTGTCGCTGCTGGTGTCGTGGCTGGTGGCGGTGCTGTTCACGCCTCTTCTTGGCGTCGCCATCCTGCCCAAGAGCCTGCCGCATCATCAGGAAGGCGGCGGCCGCTTCGCCCGTGCCTTCGCCGCGATCCTGAAACAGGCCATGCTGTGGCGCTGGGCGACCATCGGCATCACGATGCTCGTCTTCATCCTGTCCCTCGCCGGCATGGGCCTCGTGCAGCAGCAGTTCTTCCCGTCCTCCGACCGCCGGGAGCTGATCGTCGACTGGAACCTGCCGCAGAACGCCTCCATCGCCGAGACCAACGCCCAGATGGCGCGCTTCGAAAAGGAGGTGCTGAAGGGCAACCCCGACATCGACCACTGGTCCACCTATGTGGGCACGGGCGCCCCGCGCTTCGTGCTGCCGGTGGACGTGCAGCCGGCGGACGTGGCGTTCGGCCAGACCATCATCGTCACCAAGGGGCTGGAGGAGCGCAACCGGCTCAAGGGGCAGTTCCAGGCCTATCTCGACAAGGCCATGCCCGGCACCGACGCCTTCGTGCATTTCCTCGACATCGGCCCGCCGGTCGGCCGCCCGGTGCAGTACCGGGTGAGCGGGCCGGACATCCAGCAGGTGCGCAGCTATGCCCTCGCCTTCGCCGGCGTCATGCGCGGCAACCCGCACCTCGGCAACGTGGTGTTCGACTGGATGGAGCCCGCCCGCGTCATCAAGGTGGACGTGCTCCAGGACAAGGCGCGCCAGCTCGGCGTCACATCCGAGGACATCGCCGGCGCGCTCAACGGCGTGCTGGACGGCACGTCCATGACCCAGGTGCGGGACGACATCTATCTCGTGACCGTGCTCGGCCGCGCCACTGCGCAGGAGCGCCAGTCCATCGAGACCCTGCGCGACCTGCAGCTGCCCGGCTCGGGCGGACGCTCCGTGCCGCTGGCGGCGGTGGCGACCCTGCGCTACGAGATCGAGCAGCCCACCATCTGGCGCCGCTCGCGGCTGCCGACCATCACGGCCAAGGCCGGCATCATCGATGCCGCGCAGCCGAACACGGTGGTGGAGCAGCTCACCCCCGCCGTCGCGGCCTTCAACGCGAAGCTGCCGCCCGGCTATCGCGTCGTCATCGGCGGCGCGGTGGAGGAGAGCCAGAAGAGCCAGGCGCCCATCCTGGCGGTGATGCCGCTGATGCTGTTCATCATGGCCACCATCCTGATGATCCAGCTGCAGAGCTTCCAGCGGCTGGTGCTGGTGTTCGCCGTCGCGCCGCTGGCGCTCATCGGCGTCGTCGCCGCGCTGGTGCCGAGCGGTGCGCCGCTGGGCTTCGTCGCCATCCTCGGCGTGCTGGCCCTCATCGGCATCCTCATCCGCAACTCGGTGATCCTGATCGTGCAGATCGAGCATCTGCGCGCCGAGGGCCGCCCGCCGTGGGACGCGGTGCGGGAAGCCACGGAGCACCGCATGCGGCCCATCCTGCTCACCGCCGCGGCGGCGAGCCTCGGCCTCATCCCCATCGCCCGCGAGGTGTTCTGGGGGCCCATGGCCTACGCCATGATGGGCGGCATCATCGTGGGAACGGTGCTGACGCTGCTGTTCCTGCCGGCGCTCTATGTGGCGTGGTTCCGCATCCCCGCCCCGAAGGCGGGGGACGATGCAGCTGCGGCGGGGCCTGCCCCCGCCGCCCCCGCCGATAGCCCGGCCTGAACGGCGGCCGCAGCCGTCCGGCTCAGGCGGCGGACGGCGGCGCGGCCTTCAGGGCGTCGGTCGCGTCCACGGGCAGCGCCGACAGCCGCGCCAGCGGCAGCACCCGCGGCGTCGCCGTGCCCGCGAGCGCGGCGAGGTCGAAGCGGGTGAAGTTCATGCCGGCATAGTCGCGCACGAAGAACAGGCGCCGATCGAGATCCGACAGGCTGGTCCAGGAGGTGAACTCGGTGGCGTAGGGCCGCGCGCCGTCCTCCTTCAGCCCCGCCACCTCCATGTGGCCGCCGCCTGCCCCCGGATAATCGATGGAGACGCCCCGCGGGCGGTCGAAATTGTTCATCACATGGGCGAGCGCGCTCACCGCCCCATCGGGCGTGTCCGCCGGCTCGGCGAACTGCGCGTAGTACACCGCCCGCACGAAGCGCCCGACCGAGGTGCTGGACGCGGGCAGGCCGGCCGTGGCGATGCCGGAGTCCGGCTGGCGGGCCGCATAGCCGCCGAAGGTCGCGGCCGGGCGGTCCACGTTGCTGAGGAAGGTGTAGTTGTCGAGATTGGTCAGGTGCCAGTCGAAGCGGGGGCCGTTGGTCATCACCCGCACGGGGTTGTCGTAAAGCTCCATCGTGCCCTTGTGGAACTCGATCACCAGCGAGGCGCCCGAAGCGTCGTTCACCACATAGTGGAACGGCGACACCGCCCCCTGGAGAATGGCCAGCGCCTCCAGCACGACCGGCTGGTCGCCGAGCGCCGCCTTCACCTCCGCCACGCTCGCGAACCGGCCCAGCACCCAGCTCCCGAGGTCGGAGGCGGCGAGCACCGCGCGCGTCATCTCCACCGCCTGCCCCCGGCCGGCGGCGGACGGATAGGACAGCACGCTGAAGGTGACGCCCGTGTCGTTCAGTCCCTCGACGACCTTCAGGTCCGCGATGCCCAGCGGCGCCTGCGGCGTCGGCACCCGCCCGGGCATGGTGATGGCGAGAAAGGCGTGCTCGACTGCATAGGCGAGCGCCGGATGGCCGGGAACCGCCGAGCTGACCGAGATCCCCGCCGGGAAGTAGGCCACCTCGTAGGGCAGCTCGACCGTCAGTTCGAGCGTGCGGCCGAGATAGGAGCGCCCCGCGGCATCCCTGTAGACGAGCGCTGTACACATGCCGGCGTCTCCCCGGAAACGGACGCCCCGCACCGTGCGCGGCCCCCCGCTTGGTGGCACACTTCGTGCCGTGCGCAAAGGCCGCGTACAACCACGCTTCAACGCCTTCCGGGTTTGATTTAGCGTTAAGCTCTTGTTAGGACTTGAAGATGGGACGATGCACGGGAATACCGCTCAAGAGCGGCATCCGTCCCCCGTGCAGGTTCATTGGCGGAGGATCGTCCCAGGTGTCCCATCGATTGATCCGCGACCTCCGCAGGGGCATCGTCCGGCTGAAAAGCCTTCAGGTCCCGGTGTTCGTGACCGCCGTAATCACCGCCTCGGCCCTCGGCGGGTGCGTGCCGGCCGGCGCGCCGTCCATTCCCTTTTTCGGCGCCTTCTTTCCCTCCTGGCTGCTGTGCGCCGGCATCGGCATCATCGGTGCCGTGCTGGTGCGGGTGGTGCTGATCCGCCTCGGCATCGACGACGTCATCCCGGCGCGCCTGCCCGTCTATGTCTGCGTGGCGGCGGGCATCGGCTTCCTGGTCTCCATCGTCAGCTTCGGGCGATAGGTCGTGGAAAACGCGGAAAAGGCCCTCCCCCGGCGCACGGCCGGTGTCGTCGTCAGCCTCGTGGCGGTGGCGGCTGCGGTGGTCTTTGGCTGGCGCTATATCCATACTGCCGAGACCAATCCCCTGTCCCAGGATGCGATCGTCACCGCCGACACGGTGAACGTCTCGGCCGCCGTCCCCGGGCGCATCTCGGTGATCGAGGCGAAGGACAACGGCAGCGTGCGCAAGGACGCGCTGCTGTTCGCGCTCGATGCCACCTCTTACAGGCTGCAGGCCGAGCAGGCCGCCGCCGACCTGAGGATCGCCGAGGCGGCGCTGGCGGACCGGGAGCGCGCCGTCTCGGCCGCACGCTCCAACGCGGTGATCGCGCAAGAGCAGGTGGCGCGCGCCCGCTCCAACCTCGAACTGGCCAGCCAGACCCTGGGCCGCCTCGAAGCGCTGCGGCCCAAGGGCTATGTGAGCGCCCAGCAGGTGGACGACGCCGCCACCGCCAGGCGCGATGCCGAAATCTCGCTCAAGCAGGCCCTGCACCAGCAGGCCGCCGCCGACGCCCTGGTCAGCGACGCCGCCGCCGCCGCCGCTTTGGTGGACGCGCGACGGGCGGCGCTGGGGCTGGCGCAGCGGGCGCTCGCCGATACCGAGGTCCGCGCGCCGTTCGATGGCAAGGTGGTGGGCCTCGCCGTATCGCCCGGCGAGTTCGTCATCTCCGGCCAGTCTGTCTTCACCCTCATCAACACCGGCGCTTGGTACGTCTCCGCCGCGTTCCTCGAGACGGAGCTACCCCGAATCGCCCCCGGCGATTGCGCCACCGTCTATGCCCTGGCGGACCGCGCCCGGCCCATCCGCGGCCGGGTCGAGGGGATCGGCTGGGGTGTGGCGTCGGAAGAACTCATCAAGCTGCCGCGGACGATGCCCATCGTGCCCAAGTCACTGGACTGGGTGCGCGTCGCCCAGCGCTTTCCGGTGCGCATCCGCCTCCTCGATCCGCCCGAGAGCCTCATGCGCATCGGCGCCTCCGCCACAGCGACGGTGCATCATGGCAGCCGCTGCTGACCGGCCGTGGCCGGCCATGGCGCGCCAGGCGTGGCGCGACCTCTTGCCCTTCCCGGACCGGGCCGGGCTGACATGGCGCGTGGCGCTCTTGTGCGCGCTCGTGGCTGCCGTGGCGATGGTCTACCGGGTGCCGGAAGCAGCCATCGGCTGCTATCTCGTCATCTTTCTCGCCCGGCCGGACGGGGCGGAGTGCGTCGGCCAGGGCATCGGCCTCATCATTCTCGCCGGCATCGTCGTGCTCTCCATGGCGCCGCTGATCGCGGCGACGGCCGACGAACCGCTGCTGCGCATCGCCATTCTGGCGCTCCTCTCCTTCGTCTTCGTGTTCCTCGGCGCGGCCTCGCAGCTCGGCGAGACCGGCTCCATCATCGCCCTCGTGATCGTCTTCGTGCTGACCCTGGTGGACCAGCTCCCGGCGGGGGAGATCGCCACGCGGGGACTGCTCTATGCGTGGCAGATGGCTGCCATGCCGATGGTGCTGATGATCGTCTTCAACCTCGTGTTCGGCACCTCTCCCCATCGCCTCCTGCGCAGGACGGTGGCGGAACGCCTCACGGCGGCCGCGGAGGCCCTGTCGCTGCCGCCGGACACCGCGCCGGAACGGCTCGCCGCGCCCCTCGCCGAAGGCATCGACGCCGACGGACAGAAGGTGACGCTCGCCCGCCTGTTCCACACCGCTCCATCCGCCGAGGTGACGTGGCTGTCCGGCGCCGCGCGCACCAGCTACCGATTGCTGCTCGCCGTCGCCGCCCTCCCCTCCGGGATGACGACGGAGACCCGCGCCGCGCTCGCGGAGCACTGCCGCATGGCCGCCGGGCGCGTGGCGGCCGGCCAGCGGCCGCCGGCACCGCTGCCTCAAACCGGGCCTGAGGCCGGGGCAGGACGCCCGCAGGCTTCCGCTGCCCAAGCCGCCGTCACGGCGGCGCTCACTACCCAAGAAGCCGCCGTCACGGCAGCCCTCGCCGGCCTCGCCCGGGACGACGGCGGCACCGACACGGTGGCCCCGAAGCCCCCCTTCCTCGCCGCCGACGCCTTCACGAATCCGGACTACCAGCGCTATGCCCTGAAGACCACGGCCGCGGCGGTCCTGTGCTACGTGACCTATTCGCTGATCGGCTGGACGGGCATCCACACCGCCATGATTACCTGCTACGTCGCGGCGCTGGGGACGACGGCGGAGACCGTCCACAAGCTGGCGCTCCGCATCGCCGGATGCCTGCTTGGAGCCGGGCTGGGCTTCCTGTCCATCCTGTTCGTCATACCCCATCTGGAATCGGTGGGCGGGCTGATGGCGCTGGTCTTCCTCGGCATTCTCCCCGCGGCCTGGATCTCGGCCGGCAGCGAGCGCATCTCCTACGCCGGGGTGCAGGTGGGGCTCGCCTTCCTCCTCACCATCCTCAACGGGTTCGCACCGAGCCTCGACATGGCGGCGGGGCGGGATCGCATCGTTGGCATCCTGCTCGGCAACCTCGTGGTCTACCTCATCTTCACCGGCATCTGGCCGAAGAGCGCCGTCCTCGACGTTCAGGCCCGCCTGTCGCGGGCGCTGTCGGCGCTGGCACGGCTAGCGGAACGGGAGCCTGCCGCGCGCGCAGAGGCGGTCGACGACGCATCGCTGGTAGAAACCGAGGTGGAGAAGGCCCGGCAGCACCTACTGCTGCTGCCGTTCGAGCCGGCCTCGCAGCGCCCGGCCCCGTCCCGCATCGCGCGCCTCGACGCCTTGATCGCGGAAGTGCGCGCGGCCCTGCCGGTTCTCCTCTTCGCCGGCGCGCCCTCGGCGGAAATCCCGGCGCTCTTCGCCCGCGCCGCGGAAGACGTGGCGCGGGGCGGCGGCAGCCTCCCCGACACGGGCGACGGCGAGGGCGACCGCAGCGGGTTCGCGGCGCAGGTCCGTCGCATCGAGCGGCTGGCGGCGGGGTGAGGACATGATGCGCCCCCCTCCGCGCCCGCGGCCGACCCCCTTTGCGAGCTTCGCCCGCCGCACCCTCCTCCTGCTGGCCTGCATGCTGCTGCCGGCCTGCGCCCTCAACGCGCTCGACAGCGCGCCGGCCGATCCCTCGCAACCCTGGACGCCCAAGCAGGCCGATGCGCAGCCGCCGGCGCCGGCGGCGGATGCAGGGTCCGCCGCCGGGACCGCATCGGCAGGCGCTCCGGCCTCTCCGCCGGCACCGAATTTCGCCGTGCCCCCCGAACCCGCCGCCGCGCTGATGAAGCCGACGCCCGACATCTCCCCGGGCCGGACCTACGGCCTCGCCGAGCTGATCGACCTCGCCCAGAGCCAGAACCCGGCCACCCGCCTCGCCTGGCAGCAGGCCCGGCAGGCGGCGCTGGCGGCCGGCATGGTGGAGGCGACCTACGTGCCGCTCATCACCGCCAATGTGATCGGCGGCTACCAGACGTTCGCCAACCCGCTGCCCCTCACCATCGGCGGCGTCAACCAGGTGCAGAGCACGGTGACCGGCCTGTCGCCGCAGGTGGCGCTGCAGTGGCTGGTGTTCGACTTCGGCCAGCGCAGCGCCCTGCACCAGACGGCGAAGGAGACGTCCAACGCCGCCAACGTTCTGTTCAACGGGGTCCATCAGAAGATCATTTACGACGTCACGCGCAGCTATTTCCTCTACGGCGCCGCGCGCAGCCGGGTGGACGCGGCCAGCCAAACCCTCGCCAACAGCCGCGACATCCTCGATGCGGCGGAGGCACGGCTCAAGAACGGCATCGGCAACACCGTGGAGGTGGCGCAGGCGCGCCAGCAACTGGCGCAGTCGCGCTTCGCTTTGGTGCAGGCCGAGGGGAGCGAGCGGGACGCCTACCAGATACTCCTCGGGGCCGTCGGGGTGAGCCCGGTCACGCAGATCCGGGTGCGGCCGGCGGCCGGGCGGAGCCTGCCGGAGAGCATCGGAACGCCCACCGAAAAGATGATCGAGGCCGCTCTCGCCCGCCGGCCGGACGTGCTCGCCTCCTTCTCGGCGATGAAGGCGAGCCAGTCGGGCATCGCCGCGGCGCAGGCGGAATTCATGCCGAAGGTCTATCTGAGCGCCGTGGCCGCCACCGGCAATACCAGCCTGTCGGCGTCCGGACTGCCGAACATCGGGCAGATCTCCTCCGCCTCCGGCGTGATGATGGGCGCCACCGTGCCCATCTTCGACGGCGGGCTCAGGGCGGCACAGGTGCAGAATGCGCAGTCCCTCGCCGCGGCGACCGAGGCGACGTTCGACAAGGTGCGGGACACCGCCGCCCGCGAGATCGTCGCCAGCGCCAACACGCTGCGCTCGGCGCTCGCTTCCTACCGGGCGGCGACCGCCCTCGCGGACGCGGCGGCCGTCACCTACGACGCGGCGCTCTCCGCCTACAAGGCCGGCGTGGGCAACATATCGGTGGCCACGGCCGCGGACAGCGGGCTGCTGGTGGCCCGCCAGGCCCGTTCGGATGCCCACGCCGCCTCGCTGGCCGCGGCGGCGAACCTCGCCTTCGTCCTCGGCGCCATGACCTCGCGCGATGTCCCGATGGGGCTCGTGGCCCGATAAGGGTGGCCCGCTGACGATAACCCGGGCCTGAGCGGCCAGCCAGCCATGAGCAAAACTGATCCATGCGGCAGGACAAATCGTTTGCCGCGCTCCGGCATCACTGCAACCCTGACAGTCAAGACTGAAAGGGTGCGTCCAGATGAAAGATGCGGACAGCCGCAGAATAATAGTTCACGTTACCACCAGCCGGAACTTGAATTCAACGGCGCGCGAGTTGGTTCTCGAAGCATCCGACGGCTCTCAGCTTCCAGCCTATGAGGCGGGAGCCCATATCGACATTCACCTGCCGGGCATCGGCGCCCGCCAATACTCTCTCGTGCGCCCGTTTCAGGCAGGAGAGCCCTATGTCGTGGCCGTCCAGCGGGAGGACGCGGGGCGCGGCGGCTCGCGCTGGATCCACCAGCATCTGCGGGTGGGCGAAACGCTGGAGGTGAGCGCGCCCCGCAACCATTTTCCGCTCCGGCCCGCGCCACGGACGCTTCTCGTGGCCGGCGGCATCGGCATCACCCCCCTGTTCTGCATGGCGCAGACCTGCGAGCGCGACGGCCGCCCCTATCACCTCGTGGTCTGCAGCCGGAGCGAGGAAAGCCTCGTCTATTACGAGGATCTGCTCGGCCCCCGCCGGCACGGCCGGGTCCAGTTCGCGCTCGACGGCGGCGATCCCGCGCGCCGGCTCGACATCCCGGCCCTGCTGCACGCCCAGCCCCCGGGCACCCATGTCTATTGCTGCGGCCCTTCCGGCCTGATGGCGGCGGTGCGCGAGGCCGGGCGGTCATGCGAGGAGCTGTCTCTCCATTTCGAGGCCTTCGGCGCCGACCCGCGGGCGACCGACGGCGCCGATGACGGGGCGTTCACCGTGGACTGCAGGGCGAGCGGCCTCACGCTGGAGATCGGGCCCGGCGATAGCATTCTCGACCGCCTCATCGCCGCCGGGCTCGATGTCGATCATTCCTGCCGCGAAGGCTATTGCGGCACCTGCGCCACCCGCTGGCTGGCCGGGACGCCGGTCCACCGCGACACCTGCCTCGGCGAACCCGAGCGCGACCGATACGTCGCCATATGCACCGCCCGGGCCGCGCCGGGCGCCCCCCTCGTTCTCGATCTCTGAAACCCTGGACGGACTGGCATGGCCAAGAACATCACCTGCGCATTCGGCGTCGACGTCGATGCGGTCGCCGGCTGGATCGGCACATTCGGAGGCGCGGATTCGCCCCACGACATCTCCCGCGGCCTGTTCGCCGGGGAGGTGGGCAGCCTGAGGCTGCTGGATCTGTTCGACCGCTACGGGCTCAAGACCACCTGGTTCATTCCCGGCCACTCCGTCGAGACGTTTCCGGACGAGATGGCGCAGGTGGTGGCGCGCGGCCACGAGGTCGGGCTGCATGGCTACACCCATGAAAATCCGCTCGCCATGTCGCTCGCGCAGGAGGCCGACGTGCTCGACCGCTGCATCGAGCTGCTGACCGCCCTCGCCGGCCGCCGCCCGGTGGGCTACGCGGCGCCGTGGTGGGAGCTGAGCCCCAACACGCCCAAGCTGCTGATGGACCGGGGCGTGCTCTACGACCATTCCATGATGCACCGGGACGTCTCGTGCTACCGCCTGCGGACGGGCGACAGCTGGACGGCGATCGACTACGGCCAGCCGGCCGCCAGCTGGATGAAGCCGCTCGTCCGGGGACGGGAGACCCGGCTGATCGAAATCCCCGTGAGCTGGTACCTCGACGACCTGCCGCCCATGATGTTCATCAAGAAGTCGCCGAACAGCCACGGCTTCATGAATCCCAGGGACATCGAGGAGCTGTGGCGCGAGCAGTTCGACTGGATCTATGAGGAACTGGACGAGGCGGTGGTCAGCTTCTGCCTGCATCCCGACGTCGCCGGCCGGCCGCAGGTGCTGCGCATGCTCTCCCGGCTGATCGAGCACATGGCCCGCCGGCCGGGGGTCACGTTCAGGACGCTGGAGGAGATCGCCGTCGCGTTCGACCGCGCCCATCCGTTCGCGGGCTGAGACCATGTGCGGGATGTGCGGCCTGTGGGCCGGAATGGCGCACTGGTCCGACGCAGGACGGCTGCCGGCCGGTGTGCCGGCCGCGGCCCCGGCGGCCGCGCGCATGGCCCAGGCACGCGCCCTTGCCGCCTTCTGCGCGCTCGCGGGCATCGGGGTGCGGGACTGGATGCTGTCGGCGTGGATCCTGGAAGACCGGTCCGGCGGCACCCTGATCGTCGAGACCCTCCCGCAGGTGTGGGAGGGGGTCAGGCGCCTGTCGGGACGGGAGATGGACCCGCTCGACGAGGCGTTCATCGCCGGCGTGGAAGCGCTCGGAGCCGCACGGCGATGACCCCGGCCGCCGGCGATCGGCGCATCCCGCTCCACATCGTCACCGGCAGCCTCGGCAGTGGCAAAACCACCTATCTGCGCCGCGCCCAGGAGAGCGGCGCCCTCGCCGGCGCCCTTCTGCTGGTGAACGAGGCGGCCGCCTTCGGCGTGGACGACCGGCTCCTGCGCAGCGATTCCACCGCCGTCGCCCTGCTCGCGAACGGGTGCCTGTGCTGCCGCATGGACCGCGGGGTGAAGGAGGAGCTGCACCGGGTGCTCGCGCTCCACCGCGCGCGCGGCGACTTCGACCGGGTGGTGCTGGAACTGAGCGGCCTCGCCGATCCGCTGGCGGTGATCGCCACCATCGTCTCCGACCCCTTCCTCGATGGCCAGTTGCGGATCGCCCTGGTGGTGACCCTGGTGGATTGCCTGCACGACGCGCAGAGCGTCGGCACCGCTGAGCACCGGCGCCAGATCGCGGCGGCGGACATCGTGCTGCTCACCAAGATGGACCTGACGACGCCGCAGGAGACCGCCGCGGCCGCGGCGCGGGCGGCCGCGCTGCAGCCCCTGGCGCCGTGCCTGAGCGCGGCGGACACCGCATTCGACCGCCTCGTGGCGGAGGCCCGGCACCTGCGCGCCGACCGGCGGGCCCGCAGCGCGTTCCTGGCGGCCACCGGGCGCTTCGCCTGCCGGCCTCCGGACCCCGACACCTTCTGCCTGAGCATGTCCGGGCGCCTGGACTGGACGCGGCTCGCCCTGTGGCTGTCGCTGCTGCTGCACCGGCACGGGGAGAGGATCCCGCGCATCAAGGGCTTCCTCCACCTCGAGGGCGCAGACGCGCCGGTGCTCCTCAACTGCGTGCGGCACATCGCCTATTTCCCGGAGCACCGGCCCGTGGCGGAGGCGGCCGGGACATCCTCGTTCCTGGTGTTCATCGTGGATGGGCTGCCGCAACATCTGATCGCGCGATCGTTCACCGCCTGCGTGGGGCCTGCATCCCTCGCCAGCACTCCGGCGCAGGACGAGCATGCGGCGCGCGACCTGCGTTGAGCCCGAACCCCGCGAAAGGCTAAGCTCCCCCGATGCAGGCATCCGCCCGCCCCAACCTGCGCCCGGCACCGGCATCGAGCCCGCGCACCCTGTCCGGAGGGAGACGATGAAGCGCCGCCTGCCGCCGCTCCTCGCCCTGCGCGCATTCGAGGCCGCCGGGCGCCATCTGAGCTTTTCCAACGCCGCCGACGAACTGAACGTGACCCAGGGGGCCGTCAGCCGGCAGATCAAGCTGCTGGAAGAGTTCCTCCACGCCCCCCTGTTCCGGCGGCTGACCCGGCAGGTGGAGCTGACCCCCTTTGGCCAGAGCTATCTCGAGGCCGCCACCTCCGCCCTCGACGAGATCGAGCGCGCCACCGTCCAGAGCCTGCAGGAGGCGCGCGCGCTGTCGGTGAGCGTGCTGCCGACCATCGGCGTGCTGTGGCTGATGCAGCGGCTGACGACCTTCATGATGACCTATCCCGAGATCCGGCTGCAGGTCTCCTCCTCGCTGGAGCCCGTCAGCTTCAAGCGAGAAGGGGTGGACGTCGCGCTGCGGGTCGGCAAGCTGCCGGGCGCGATCCACGACCCCGCCGCGCCGCAGATCTCCTTCCGGATGACGGAGAGCTGGGACGACGTCGCGGTCACGCCCCTGTGGGAAGACCGCATCACCCCGGTGATGAGCCGCCGGCTGTTCGAGCGGCACGGCCCGGTCGCCTCGGTGGAGGATCTGGCGCGCTTCCGCCTGATCCACAACCTCAAGCGGCCGGACTGCTGGCCCGCCTGGCTGCATGCCGCCGGCGCACCGCCCACCGAGGGGGCGGGGCGGGTCGATGTGGGCCACTCCTTCATGGCGGTCATGGCGGCGCGGGACGGCGAGGGCATCGCCTGCGTGCCGACGATCGAGATCGACAATCTCGAATGGCGCGACCAGCTGGTGCAGCCCTTCCCCCTGCGGGCGCAGAGCGCCGGCGGCTACTATCTCCTGTGCCCGAAGGAAAAGGCCCTCGCCAGCGAGGTGAAGCTGTTCTCCAGCTGGCTCGTCGGCCAGTGCTGACGGCGGGTTCCAGGACCTGGGGCCGACGCTCTAGTCGATGAAGCGGAGCTGCGCGCCGGGCATGATCCGCCCACCGGCCTCGACCTCCGCATAGAAGCCAAGGTCGCCGTGGCCCTGGTAGTCGCGGATGGCGATCGGCAGGTTCACGTCGCGGATGGCCCGCCCGGGGTCAACGCTGGTGGCGGCGCAGCGCCGGGTACGCCGGACCACCTTCAGCACCACCTCGCCGACGGCCATCCGCCGCCCCACCCATTCCAGCTCCGACCAGGGGAGCGCGCCGGAGAAATAGAGGTTGGCGCGGAAGCGGATGGGATCGAGCGCCATGGACAGGTGCGTGGAGAGGTCGTCCACCGTGTCGAGATTGATGAGCGAAATCGAGCGCATGAGCGCGACCGAATGGACGCTGACGTCGGTGAACTGATGCCCCGCGGCATGGACGACCTCCGGGCTCCCCGGCAGCGGCGCCTGGACGACGGCGGCGAGGAAGCGCGCGAGGGCGGCGCGGCCCTCAGCGTCATCGAGCGGGAAGGTGTGCGTCTCGTCCCCGTCGCGGATTTCCAGCCGGTCCGGCTGCTCCAGGTATCGGGACTTCAGGCGGGCCAGGCTCTCATACCGGGCGAGCATGAGGAACTGGGTCTTCGGGGCAGGCCGCGGCGCGGCGGGATCGAACGCGAGCGACCCGTCGGTGACGGCATAGGCGCGATCGCCGGGAAAGCCGAACCCCGCCTCGAGCGCAACCTCCGCCATGGGCTCGGCGGACAGGCCCTTGAACGGATACCGGAACAGGGAGACGACACGCATGTTCACCTCACGGGGAATGCGGGCGCGGCGATCGCTGCGTGACCGCCGCGCACCGGCCTACTGGGCGATGGCGCAGGCGCCGGGCGTCATGGGCGAGACCGCATCGGCCGCGGCAACCGTTGCCAGCAGCGTGTAATAGTCCCACGGCGCCTTGGATTCCTTCGGAGTCTTCACCCGCATGAGCTGCATCTCGTGCTCATGCAGGCCATCGGGCCGGATCCGGCCGCCCCGCGAGAAGAAGTCATCGATGGGACCGGCCTTCATCTGGGCGACGACCTTGGCGCCGCTGTCGGTACCGGCCTTGGCAACGCTCTTGAGATAGTGCGTCGCCGCCGAATACATGCCCGCCTGCACCATGGTGGGCATCTTCCCGGTGCGCTGGAAGAAGCGCTTGGCGAACTGCCGGGTCGCCTCGTCCCGATCCCAGTAGAAGGCGGTGGCTAGCAGCAGGTTCTGCGCCTGCTGAAGGCCCATGGAATGGACGTCCGTGATGAAGGTCAGCAGCGTCGCCACCCGCTGGCTGCCATCGGCGGAGATGCCGAACTCGGTCGCCCCCTTGATGGCGTTGGTGGTGTCCGCGCCGGCGCTGGCGAGGGCGATGACCTTGGCCTTCGACGCCTGGGCCTGGAGCAGGAACGAGGAGAAATCCGCGGTGTTCAGGGGGAAGCGCACGCTGCCCAGAACCTTGCCGCCGCTGGCCTTCACCACGTCGGCGGTGGTTTTCTCCAGCCCATGCCCGAAGGCGAAATCGACCGTCAGGAAGAACCAGGTGTTGCCGCCGTCGCGCACGATGGCCTTGCCCACCACGTTCGACAGCATGGTCGCGTCGTAGATGTACTGGACGCTGTTGGCGGTGCAGGAATCCGTCGTCACCTTCGGGGAGCTGACGCCGCCGAGGACCACCACCTTGTCCTTCTCCCGCGTCACGCCCATGACCGCGAGCGCCACGGCGGAATTGGAGATGTCGAATATGGCGTCCACCTTGTCCACGTCGTACCAGGACCGGGCGACGGAGACGCCGATGTCGCTCTTGTTCTGGTGGTCGGCGACCACCACCTCGACGGGCGTCTCCCTGACCTTGCCGCCGAAGTCCTCGACCGCCATCTTGACCGCGGCGTAGGAGCCGGGCCCCGCGTAATCGGCATAGGGGCCCGACATGTCGGTGAGAACACCGAGCTTGATAATTCCGTCGGAGTAGGCGCTGGCGCCCGAATTCTGTGCAGATGCGTGCGTTGCGGGCATCAGCAAGGCCAAAGCGGCCAGCACCGAAGCAAACGACCTTAGGTGATCCATCTTGGACCCTCGTTCTGGAAGTGATCGCCTGGAATTTTTCCCAGTTTGATTGCCTTCCAGTTCCCATCGGGCCGCATGTCTTCACAAGCTATTTATTCACGCGGATGAATGAGTTCAGCTAATCCGTCCGGCATGGGGCGGCCGCATCGATGGCGTCATCGGGCCTGCATCCTCAATCCGGCGTCGAGCCGGAACACCGCGCCGTTCACCATCGGGTTGGCGACGATGCCGAGGACCATCCGGGCGAACTCGTCGGGCCGGCCGGCGCGCTTCGGGAACGGGATGACGTCGAAGACGCGATCCTGCACCTCCTGCGTCATCGCCTCCACCATGGGCGTGCCGAACAGGCCGGGCGCGATGGCGGCGACGCGGATGCCGTGGCGCGCCAGCTCGCGGGCCGCCGGCAGGGTCAGGGACGCCACGCCGCCCTTCGCCGCCGCATAGGCCGTCTGGCCGATCTGACCTTCATAGGCCGCCACCGATGCGGTGTTGATGATGACGCCGCGCTGGCCCTCCGCGTCCGGCTCGTTTCCCGCCATGGCGGCGGCGGCGAGGCGGAGCCAATTGTAGGTGCCCGTGAGGTTGACCCGGACGATGCGCTCGAACTCCGCCAGCGAGCCCGGACCCTCCTTCTCCACGATCCGCGCGCCGGGTGCGATGCCCGCGCAATTCACCAGCAGGTGCGGGCGGCCGCGTTCGGCGAGGATGCGCCCGAAGGCGGCTTCGGACGCCGCGCCGTCGGCGACATCGCAGGCGAGTGCGAGCGCCCCCGTCTCTTGCGCGAGGGCCGACATGCCCGCCTCCTGCAAGTCCACCAACGCGAGGCGGGCACCGAGGCCGGCGAGGCGGCGCGCGGTCGCGTTGCCAAGGCCGGAGGCGGCGCCGGTGACGATGGCAACCTTGTCCTTCAGATCCATGATGACCTCATTCATCGGGCATGGGGCGGCGATCGCCCCGCGGCGGCGGGACGGGCGAAACGATCGGGGATGAAATTCGCGTGCGGCTCAGGCGATCGCGTCGACGAAGCGCACGAAGCGCTCCAGTGGCTCACGCACCGTGGTGAAGGTGTTCTCCGGCGCTGCGGGATCGGCATGGCCGAGCGCCATGCCGCAGACGATCATCTGCGTCGGGGGAATGGCGAGGCGCTGCGCGATGACGGCGCCATAAGCGTTGAAGGCGGCCTGCGGGCAGGTATGGAGGCCGAACGCCCGCGCGGCGATCATGATGTTCTCGAGGAACATGCCGTAGTCGAGCCAGGAGCCCCGCTCCAGGTCGCGGTCGATGGTGAAGATCAGCCCCACCGGCGCGTCGAAGAAGAGGAAGTTGCGCGCGAGTTGCCGGCGCATCCGCTCGCTGTCCCCCTTGGCGATGCCGAGCGCGCCATAGAGATCCCACCCCACCTTGCGGCGGCGGGAGAGGTAGGGCTCGCGCCACTGGCGGGGATAATAGGCAAATTCCTCCGTCCCCGGATCGCCGGCGAGGGAGAGGGCATGAAGCTCCTGCGCCAGCGCCGCGAGCGGTTCGCCCCGCAGCACCAGCACCTGCCATGGCTGGATGTTGGTGCCGGAGGGCGCGCGGGCCGCCAACTCCAGAATGGCCGCGACAGTCTCGTCGCGGACCGGCGTCGGCAGGAAGGCGCGGATGGAGCGGCGCGAGCGGATGGCCTCTTCGGCCGAGAGGGCGCCGGACGGGACAGCGGCGGGGGAGGATGCGGGCGCACTCATTTTCCGGGCATGTCCACGGGGGTCGCCATGTCGAGATTGGCCAGCTCGTAGCCTCGCTTGAAATCGAGGATGTGCTTTTCCATCCAGTCCCGCGCGCGCTTCTCGTCATGGTCGCGCACGGCGGCGAAGATGGCCTCATGGGCCACCAGCAGGCGCTCGCCGGCATTGAGGCGCGACATCACCTTCAGGAACGGCGGGTAGAATAGCTCGGAGAGCGGCGTACGGGCCATCTGGATGGCGCGGTTGCGGGTGGCCCGGGCGACCAGCTCATGGAACTCGATGTCGAGCGCGGTGAGGCTGGTGGAATCCTTCAGCGCCTTGCGCGTCTCCTCGAGATTGCGCTCCAGCGCGGCGAGGTCGGCCTCATCGCTGCGCTGGGCGGCGGAGGCGGCCGCGGCCGGCTCGATGGCGAACATGGCCTCCCACAATTCCTCGAACGTCACCTGGTGGAGCACCATGGCCGCGGTGAGCCGCCGCGAGATGTCACCGGACTGGGGAATGGACGCATAAAGCTTCTTCTTGCCCGCCTCGCGCCGGACGAAGCCGTTCTGCTCCAGCACGCGGATGGCCTCGCGGATGGTGGAACGGTTCACGCCCAGCTTCTCGGCGAGCCCGGCCTCGGAGGGCAAAAGATCCCCCGGCGCGATTTCGCCCGCCAGGATCTTGTCCTCGATGGTGCGGGCGACGAGACGGAAGGCGGGCTCCACCTGCACCGGATCAAGCGCGAGCGTCATCGGAAACCATCCTCTCGGCGGCGCGGGCCTTCTCCAGGTCCCGCAGCACCTTGCGTTGCACCTTCCCGGTCATGGTCTTCGGCAGCTCGCCGAGAAACGCGATGGCGCGGGGATATTTGTAGGGAGCGGTGACACGCTTCACGTGATCCTGCAAGGCGGCGGCCAGTGCCTCGTCGCCGGTGAAGCCGGGGCGCAGCACCACGAAGGCCTTCACGATCTCGCCACGCTCGGGATGGGGCGCCGCCACCGCCGCGCATTCCTGCACCGCCGGATGATCGAGCAAAGCGTTCTCCACCTCCGAGGGGCCGATGCGGTAGCCGGCGGAATTGATGACGTCATCATTGCGGCCGCGGTGATAGAAATAGCCGTCCGCGTCCACCATGCCGAGGTCGCCGGTGACGAACCAGCGCCCCTCCGGCCCCTCCACATACGCGGCGGCGGTGCGCTCGGGCTCGTCCAGATAGCCGAGCATCATCTGCGGGTTGGGGGTGAGGAGGGCGATGTCGCCCTCGGCGCCCGGCGGCAGGCGGTTGCCCGCCCCGTCGATGATGGCGAGGTCGAGGCCCGGCAGCGGCTTGCCCATGGAGCCCTCGCGCGGGGCGAGGCAGGGATAGTTGAGCAGCGTCATCAGCGTCTCGGTCTGCCCGTAGGCTTCCAGGATGGGGATGCCCGTCGCCGCCTGCCAGCGCGCCGCCACCGCCGGGTTCAGCGTCTCGCCCGAGGAGACGGTGTGGCGCAGGCGGGAGAGGTCGTGCTGGGCGACGCCGGCATCCACCACCCGGAACAGCTCGGTGCCCGGCGCGCAATAGACGGTGACGCCATGGCGCTCCAGCAGCCGCAGGCGCTCCTTGGGATCGAACGGGCCGTCGTAGAAGAAGCTCGCCGCGCCGCAGCTCCACGGCCCGAACAGGATGGAGGTGCCGGCCTTGCTCCAGCCGGTGTCCGCGGTGCACCAGATGGTGTCGCCCGGCCGCAGATCGAGCCAGCAGACGGCCGAGCCGCGCCAGGCATAGAGCCCGCGCGCGGCGTGCAGCACGCCCTTCGGCTGGCCGGTGGAGCCGGAGGTGTAATAGAGGACGGCCGGGTCGTCGGCCTTGACGGCCACCGGCGTGAAGGCCTCGTCGCCGGAGGCCAGCGCCTCCTCCAGCGGCTCGAAGCCGGGCGCGCCGCCAAGGGGGCCGGCAAGGGCGAGGCGCACCGGAACCTCGCCCATCACGTTCGCGAACTTTCCGGCATGCTCGGCCCGGGCCACCACGGCCCGCACGCCGGCATGGCGCACCCGATACTCGATGTCCTTGGCGGTGAGCATCTCGATGGACGGGATCGGCACCGCTCCGAGCTTCAGGCAGCCCACCATGACGATCTGCCATTCGGGAATGCGCGGCAGCATCACCAGCACCCGGTCGCCCTTGCGGATGCCGCGCGCCGCCAGCGCCGAGGCGAAACGGCTGGTGAGGCGCGCCATGTCCGAGAAGGAGAAGCGCCGCTCCTCCCCCGCCGCATTGGCCCAGATGAGGGCCGGCCCGTCGGCCGTGCGGGCGAAATGATCCACCACGTCGGCGCCGAAATTGAACGTCTCCGGCACCTGCCATCGGAAGGTGCGGACGGTTTCGGCATAGTCGGTCATGTTGGGCGCCATTCTGGTCGGCGCCATGTGGCTGGGGGCCATGGTTTCCTCCCGGAGCATTGTGCTCTCTTGGTGCTCTCTTGCGCGTATGGCCTCAGATGGCTCGGCCGGCCTTGAGCGCGGCGATCTCGTCCTCCGAATAGCCGAGGCCTGCCAGCACCTCGCCATTGTGCTCGCCGAGCAGCGGCGGCGGCGCGCGCAGCACGCAGGGCGTGCCGGAATACTTCACCGGAAAGCCGAGCTGGGGAATGGTGCCCTCCACCGGATGCTCCATGGACAGCAACATCTGCCGGTGGCGGGCGTGGGGATCGGCGAACGCCTCCTCCATGGAGAAGACGGGGCCGAAGGGAATGTCGGCGGCTTCAAGCTCCGCCACCCATGCGTCGCGCGTCTTGCGAGCGAAAAGGGCGGCGAGGGTGGCCTTCTGCGCCGCTTCCCGCTCGCCCTCCGGCCACTGCTCGTCCTTCAGCGCGGGCAGGCCCACGGCGTCGCAGAAGCGGTGCCAGAAATGCGGCTCGATGAGACCGAGGGCCACGTGCTTCCCGTCGGCGCAGGCATAGACGTTGTAGCAGGGCGCCTGGCCGATGAAGGGCCGTTCGCCGCCCTTCGGCTCGATGCCGGCGAAGAGATGATCGGCGCCGTGCAGGGACAGCCATGACATGGCGCCGTCGTGCATGGACACGTCCACGAACTGCCCGCGCCCGGTGGTCGCCCGCGCCAGCAGCGCGGCGAGGATGCCCGTCGAGGCCATGAGCGAGCCGCCGCCCACGTCGGCGATGGAGAGGCCCGGCACGATGGGGCCTTCGCCCGCCTTGCCGAACAGTTGCAGCGCCCCCGCCTCGGCGAGGTAATTGAGGTCGTGCCCCGGCTTGAGCCGGCTCGGCCCGTCTTGCCCGTAGCCGGAGATGGCGCAATAGACGAGCCGCGGATTGATCTCGGCGAGGGTGTCGTAGCCGAGGCCGAGGCGGTCCATGACGCCGGGGCGGAAGCCCTCCAGCAGCACATCCGCATCCTTCACCAGCTTGAGCAGGATGGCGCGGCCGTCTTCCGACTTGAGGTTCAGCGTCAGGCTCTTCTTGTTGCGGTTGAGCAGCAGGAAGGAGCCGGACTCCGCCCGGTTCAGCGGCGGGAAGGTGCGGTTGTAGTCGCCGCCCTCCGGCTGCTCGATCTTCAGCACCTCGGCGCCGAGGTCGGCCAGCATCAGCGAGCAGAAGGCGCCCGGCAGCAGGCGGGTGAGGTCGAGCACCTTGAGGCCGGCGAGGGCGAGCGGCGTCGTCGTGGGGGTGAGGGCGTTCATCTGTGGTCTTTCGGATCAGGCGGCGGTCCAGCCGCCATCCACCGCCAGCGAGGCGCCGGTGATGTAGGAGGCCGCGGGCGAGGCGAGGAACAGGCAGGCGCCGACCAGCTCCTGCGGATGGCCGAAGCGGCCCATGGGCGTGCGGCCTGTGACGCGCTCGGCGAGCTTGGGGTTCTGGCGCATGCCCTCGGTCAGCTCGGTTTCAAAATAGCCGGGGCCGACGGCGTTCACCCGCACGCCCTTCTTCGCCCATTCGAGAGCGAGCTGGCGCGTCATCAGCTCCACCCCGCCCTTGGCGGCGCAATAGGCCGTGGTGCGCGCCAGCCCCACCTTTCCGGCCACCGAGGTGATGTTGACGATGGCGCCTTCACCCTGGGCCAGCATCACCCGGCCGGCGGCGCGGGCGGCGAGGAACACGCCGGTGAGGTTGGTGTCCACCACCTCGCGCCATTCGGCGAGGCTGGTGTCCTCGGCGGTCTTGTACCAGGGATTGATGCCGGCATTGTTCACCAGCACGTCGATGCGGCCGTGGCGCTCCACCACGGTGCGGGCCAGCGCCTCCACATCCGCCTCGCTGGAGACGTCGGCGGCGACGCCCTCCGCCGATCCACCCCGGGCGGCGATGGCGGCGGCGGCCTCGTCCACGGTTGCGGCCGTGCGGCCGGTGAGCACCACATGGGCGCCCGCCGCCGCGAATCCGTCCGCCACGGCCCGGCCGAGCCCGCGCCCGCCGCCGGTGACGATGACGACCTTGCCCGCAAGGCCGGGCATGGTCGTGGGCGTGGGCGTGGGATCGGGCAGGGAAAGGGCGAGGCCCATCACGCGGCCCTCCCTTCCGGCAGGGCCTTCACCGCCGCGCCACGGGCGAGGCGGCGGGCGATGTTCCAGCGATGGACCTCCGACGGGCCGTCATAAATGCGGAACCCGCGCACGTCGCGGAAGATGCGCTCCACCTCCGTGTCACGCGTCATACCGAGGCCGCCGAGCACCTGGAGCGAGCGGTCCACGACGCGGAAGATGGCTTCGGAGGCGAACACCTTCACCATGGAGCTTTCCACGTTGGCCTTCTCGCCCTTGTCCAGCAGCCAGGCGGCGTGGCGGATGGCGAGGCGGGTGGTGTGGAGATCGATCTCGTTGTCGGCCAGCATGAAGCCGACCCCCTCATGGGACAGGAGCGTGCCGCCGAACGCCTCGCGCCGGCCCGCATATTCGGTGGCGATGTCGTGCGCGCGCCGCGCAGCGCCGAGCCAGCGCATGCAGTGGGTGAGCCGCGCCGGCACGAGCCGGGCCTGGGCATGGCGGAAGCCCTCGCCCACGGCGCCAAGCACGTCGGATGCGGGAACGCGCAAATTCTCCAGCGCCACTTCCGCGTGGCCGCCCGTGAAGGAGCTGTCGAGGGTGTCGAGCGCCCGCACGATGCGCACGCCCTGCGTCGGCAGATCGGCGAGGAACATGGTGGCCCCCACGTCCCGCCCCTCCACGATGGTGCGGGCCATGATGATGGCGAAGGCTGCGCCCTCAGCCCCGGTGATCAGCCATTTGAGGCCGTTGATGACAAAGTGGTCGCCGTCCTTCACCGCGGTGGTCTTGAGCAGCGACGGATCGGCCCCGGCGCCGGGGTGGGGCTCGGTCATCAGGAAGCAGGAGCGCGTCTCGCCCGCCGCCATGGGCGCGAGGTAGCGGGCCTTCTGGGCTTCGCTCGCCACCTCGGCGAGGAGGTGCATGTTGCCCTCGTCCGGCGCGGCAATAGCGAGCGCGATGGGGCCGAGCATGGAATAGCCCGCCGCCTCGAACACCACGGCCTTGCCGAGGTGGGAGAGGCCGAGGCCGCCCCATGCCTTCGGCACGTGCGGGCTCAGCAGCCCGGCGGCGCGCGCCTTGGCCACGAGATCGCGGCGCAAATCGTCGGTGGGGCCGTGGGCGGTGCGGCGCGGGTCGGCCTCGAAGGGCAGCACCTCCTCGCGCACGAAGGCCGCCGTGCGGGCCTCCAGCGCCGCGAGATCCGGGGGCAGAGCGAAATCCATGGGCCTCGCCTTCAGAATGTCTTGTCGTTGACGATGTCGAGGGTGAAGTCGAAAAGCGCCTCCGCGAGCGCTCCGAACCCGGCATAGCGCGGGTCCGATGTCTCGCCGGCGCGGTGCCGGGCGTGGAGCTGGTGGAACACCACGCCGAGCTTCAGCATGGTGAGCACGCGGTAGGGCTTGAGCCGGGAGAGATCGCGCCCGGTGGCGCGGGCATAAGCGTCCGCCGCTTCGGCGCGGGTCATGAAGCCGGGGCGGGCCGTGGGCATCTGCGCCAGCTCGTGCATGCAGTCGGGATCGGACGGCTCGGTCCAGTAGCTGAGCAAGGTGGCGAGGTCGAACAGCGGGTCGCCCCGGGTGCCCATGTCCCAGTCCACCACCGCCACGGGCGCACGGGTGGCGGGATCGAGCAGCACGTTGTCCAGCTTGAAGTCGTTGTGGAGCAGGGTCGGCGCCTGCGCATCCTCCACGTCCGCGGCGGCGAGCCAGCCGGCCACGGCCCGTGCGGCGGGCGAGAGGGCGCCCTGCGCCACCCGCTCGGCCCGGCCGATCCATCCCGCGGCGGTGCGGGCGAAGAAGCCCCCGGGCCGGCCCAGGTCGCCGAGCCCCACGCGGGCGGGGTCCACCCGATGGATGGCGGCAAGGGTTTCGACCAGCATGCGCGAGAGCCCGGCGCCGGTCTCCACCGTGGCCGGAAAAGGCGTGAGGCTGTCGCCGCGCAGGGCGACGCCGGGGCGGAATTCCATGAGCTGGAACGGCGCGCCCGCAACGCTCGGGTCCGCGCACAGATGCAGGCTGCGCGGGGCGAGCGGCAGCTCCCGCCAGAGGTTCGACAGGATGCGGTGCTCGCGCGCCATGTCGTGCGCGCCGGGCGGCAGGGGCCCATCCGGCGGGCGCCGCAGCACCGCCCATCCGTCCGACACGCGCACGAGAAAGTTCAGGTTGGCGAGGCCACCCATGAACTGGCGGGGCACGAAGGCGGGATCGAGGCCGATGCCATGGACCGCCAGATGACGACCGATCGCCGGCCAGTCGAGCCCCCGGCTCTCGGCCGCGCCGCGCAGGGCGACACCGGCCGGCACAGCCGGCTCCAGCCCGGACGCACCGACGTCCCCCTCTGCGGTGCCCCCGCCTTCGAGCACGTGAACAACCTCGACCATGGAGCGTGACGCCTCGTTTTTGTCGGACTAAAATTGTCCGACTGAAATCGCATGGTCAAGCGAAAATTTTGCGTCAACGAGATGCCTCAGGCGGCCGGAATTTCGGCATTTTATATCAAAATCAGCATGTTGATTATGGGTTTCACCTCTCTCGCTCCGAGATTGACGGCGCGGCGATTTTGGATTTATGGTCCGATCATCCGATAAAGATGCCGGACCAGAATTCCGGCCTGGAGGATGACGCCATGCCTCAATGCCTCACCCCGCGGCGCTGGAAATCCGTCGCGCCGGCCTGTCTGCTTGCCCTCGTCTCGACGCTTGGTCTCGCCGCCCCGGCGGCCGCGCAGACGGCGACACCCGCAGCGACGGGCGCACCGATGGAGCAGTTCGTGCCCATCGCCATCTACCGCACCGGCCCCTATGCGCCGGGCGGCTCCGGCATCTACGGCGCCTATGCGGACTATCTGGCGCTGGTGAACGCCCGCGACGGCGGCGTGAACGGCGTCAAGCTCGTCTATGAGGAATGCGAGACCGGCTACCAGCCCGACCGCATGATCGAATGCTACGAGCGGCAGAAGGCGAAGGGGCCCACGGGCGCCGCCGCCTTCACGCCCTCCGGCACGGGCGGCGTCTATGCCCTCATCGACCGCATGACGGCGGACAAGATCCCCTCCGTCACCATCGGCTACGGCCGCACCGATTCCTCCGACGGCCGGATCTTCCCCTATTTCTTCCCGCTCATCTCCAACTACTGGAGCGAGAACACCGCCACCATCCGCTATATTGCAGAGCGCGAGGGCGGACTTGAAAAGCTGAAGGGCAAGAAGATCGCCAACGTGGTGATGGACTTCGCCGCCGGCCGCGAGACCCAAGCCATCCTCGATGCCCAGGCCAAGCGCTTCGGCTTCGAGGTGACCACCTTCCCCATCGCCCCGCCCGGTCTCGACCAGCGCGCGGTGTGGCTGCAGGTGCGCCAGTATCGGCCGGACTGGGTGCTGTTCCGCGGCTGGGGCGCGGCCACCCCCACCGGCATCAAGGAAGCCGCCCGTGCCGGCATCGCCCGCGATCGCATCCTCGGCTGGTGGTGGTCCGGTTCGGAAGAAGACGTGACGCCGGCGGGCGACGCCGCCAAGGGCTTCATCACCGCCCAGTTCCACGCCACCGGCCCCGACTATCCGGTGTTCACGGACATCAAGAAATACGTCTACGCCAAGGGCCAGGGCAATGTGGAGGAGAACCGCATCGGCTCCGTTTATTACGTGCGCGGCGTGCTGCACGGCGTGACGGTGACGGAGGCCATGCGCACCGCCATGGCCAAGTTCGGCAACCGCCCGCTCACCGGCGACGAGGTGCGCTGGGGCCTCGAGCACCTGGTGATGACGAAGGACCGCATCAAGCAGCTCGGCCTCGAAGGCCTGATGCCGGAGATCAAGGTGACCTGCGCCGACCACGAGGGCGACGGCGCCATCCGCTTCCAGCAGTGGGACGGCAGCAAGTGGGTGATGATCTCGGACTGGATCAAGTCCGACCAGTCCATGGTGCGCCCGCTCATCGAGGCGTCCGCCGCCCAGTACGCCAAGGAAAAGGGCATCACGCCCCGCGACTGCGCCGGCGAGACCAACTGAGCCCGGGGGGCCGCGGCGCCCCCCTTTTCACCACGCGCGGGGCGGCGGCGCCCCGTTTCACCACCAACGCGCGGAGAGGCACGCCATGAGCGGGCAGGATCCCCTTTTGTCCGTGGCCGGGATCGAGGTGATGTATGGGCGCCTCGCGCTGGTGCTGCGCGGCCTCACGCTCAGCGTGCCGAAGGGCGGCATCGTCGCCCTGCTCGGCGCCAACGGCGCCGGCAAGACCACCACCATGAAGGCCATTGCCAACCTGCTGCGCGCCGAGCGCGGAGAAGTGACCCGTGGCGCCATTCATTACGATGGCGCGCGGATCGACGGGCTGGATGCCTCCGACCTCGCCCGGCGCGGCCTGTCCCTGGTGATGGAGGGCCGCCATGCCTTCCCCACCCTCTCGGTGGAAGACAATCTGAAGGTCGGCGCCTACTCCCGCAGCGACCGGGCGGTGGGCGAGAGCCTGGAACGCGTCTACCACACGTTTCCCCGCCTGAAGGAACGGCGCCGGCAGCCGGCCGGCCTGCTCTCCGGCGGCGAGCAGCAGATGTGCGTCATCGGCCGGGCGCTCATGGCCCGGCCGCGCATGATCCTTCTGGACGAGCCGTCCATGGGCCTCGCGCCGCTGCTGGTGGAGGAGATCTTCGCCATCATGCAGCGCCTCAACCGGGAGGAGGGCATGACCTTCCTCCTCGCCGAGCAGAACGCCGCCGTCGCCCTGCGCTACGCCACCTATGCCTATCTGGTGGAGGGCGGCCGCGTGGTGCGGGAAGGGCCGGCTGGCGTGCTCGCCGCCGATCCGGAGATCCGCGCCTCCTACCTCGGCCTCGACGCGGCCGCCGAGGCCGACGGCACGGCCCTCGCGGCGCGACGCCGCCCGCGCTGGCTCTCGTGACCCGCGCCCCCGCGATCCCCGCCATGGCCCAAGGGACAGACCCCGTCATGAACCTCGCCCCCGACCATGCCGCGATTGCCGCCGCTGCCCGGAAGGAGACGCTGCCGGGTGCGCTCATCGCCGCCGCCCGCCGCCATGCCGGCCATCCGGCGATGCGCCACAAGCGTGGCGGCATCTGGCGCACCTGGACCTTCCAAGACACGCTCGCCCGCGTCGCGGCGCTGGCGCGCCTGTTCGAGGATGCCGGCCTCGCCGAAGGCTCCCTCCTCGTGACCGTGGGCGAGAACCGGCCGGACCTCTACGCCGCCCTCCTCGCCGCGCAGGGGCTCGGCGCCGCAGCCATGCCGCTCGCGCCCGAATTCCTGCGCCGCTTCGGTGCGCCGGAGGCCGAGCCGGCGCTGGTGATCTGCGAGAGCGAGGACGCCGCCCGCGTGTGGCGCGCGGTCGGCGGCGGCGGCGTGGCGCTGCGCCTCGATGCGCTGGATGTGCCGCCGGAGGACGCGGGGGCGGATGCCGGCGCGTGGTTCGCCTGGCGCGCCGCGACGGTGGATGGCGGGCGCACCGCCCTCGTCCTCCATACGGACGGCGCCGACGGCGCGCCCCGCCCGGTGGCGCTCTCCCACGACCAATTGCTCTCCGCCGGCCACGCCCTTGCGGCCCGGCTCGCCCTTGGGCCGTCCGACCGCCTGCTGGCATTCCTGCCCATGTCGGGCAGTGCCGATGCCGCCCTGAGCCTTGTCGCCCCGCTGGTGTCCGGCGCCAGCGTGCATTGCGTCGAGGGGCCGGCAAGCTTTCCGTCGGATATTCGGGAGGTGGCGCCCACGGTGCTCGGCGCGCCGGCGCGGGCGCTGGAGCTGATGGCGCGGGACGCGAGCCGCCGCCTCGCCGCCGGCGGGCCGCTGACGCGCGCGCTCTCCCGCTGGGGGGCGGTGGGCGGCCCGGGTGCGGGGCTGCTGTTCACGGCCCCGCTGCGCAACGCCATCGGCCTCAGCCGCTGCCGCCTCGCCTTCGTCACCTCCGGCGCGCTGGAGCCGGGCTGCGCCGGGCGCCTGACAGCATGGGGCCTGCCGCTGGACCGCGATCTCGCCCTGGACGAAGACGGTGCGCCGTGCTCCCGCTCTGCCTTGTCCGACACCCATGCCGGCCGGCTGCGCAGCATCGAGGCCCTGCTGCGCGCCGAGGAGGGCATCGACCGGGCGCGCGTGACCCCGGCGGGCGACGGGCTTCTCGCCCGCCTCGCTGTCGTTGCGGCGGCCGACGACGCCGACGATGGCGCCGAGGCCGCAGCCCGCGCCCAGGCGGCGGTCGAGCGGGTGAAGGCGCGCCTCGCGGCCGATGCCGGCCTGGGCGGCAAGACCATCACGGCCATGGAGATCACGGCCGAGGGCTTTGGGCCGAACGAACTGACGCTGGAGGGAGACACCCGCCACAGCGCCCCCGCCGTCCCGTGGGCCACCGCCGCGGCGAGCCGCGGCGCGCACGCCGCACGCGCCCCCGGCCCGCTCCTCATGGATGTGCGCAACGTCAACGTGGCCTTCGGCGGGGTGAAGGCGCTCACCGACGTGTCCCTCGCCGTCCATCAGGGGGAGATCCTCTCCATCATCGGGCCCAACGGGGCGGGCAAGACCTCGCTGCTCAACGTCATCAATGGCGTCTACCACCCGCGCTCCGGAACCATCAGCTTCGCCGGCAAGGCGCGGGCGCGCATGCGGCCGGCCTTTGCCGCGCGCTCGGGCATCGGCCGCACGTTCCAGCATGTGGCGCTGTTCAAGGGCATGAACGTCATCGACAACGTGCTGGTGGGCCGCGCCGCGCGCTTCCACGGCGGGCTGCTCGGCAAGCTCCTGCGCCTGCCCTCCGCGTCGGCGGAGGAGCAGCGCGAGCGGGAAGCGGCGGAGCGCATCCTCGCCTTCCTGGAGCTGGAGCACCTGCGCAAGAGCCCCGTGGCGAGCCTGCCCTACGGCATCCAGAAGCGGGTGGAGCTCGCCCGCGCGCTCGCCACCGAGCCGAAGCTGCTCCTGCTCGATGAGCCCATGGCCGGCATGACCCACGAGGAGAAGCGCGACATGTGCGGCTTCATCCGCCGGGTCAACGAGAGCTTCGGCACCACAGTGCTCATCATCGAGCACGACATCGGCGTGGTGATGGGCCTGTCCGATCGCGTCGCGGTCCTCAACTACGGCCGCAAGATCGCCGACGGCACGCCGGCCCAGGTGCGTGCCGACCCCGAGGTCATCGCCGCCTATCTCGGGTCCGCCGCCCTCGGCGAAGCCGCGTGAAGGAGCACATCATGGGCGACTTTTCCTTTTTTCTCGAAGTGGTGGTGGGCGGCCTCCTGTCCGGCGTCATGTACACGCTGGTGGCGCTCGGCTTCGTGCTCATCTTCAAGGCCTCGGGCGTGTTCAACTTCGCCCAGGGCGCGATGGTGCTGTTCGCCGCGCTCACCTTCGTCGGCTTCCTGGAGTTCGGCCTGCCCATGTGGGCGGCCTTCCTCGCCGCCCTCGCCGCCATGCTGGTGCTGGCGGTGGCCATCGAGCGCACGGTGCTGCGCCCGCTGATCGGGCAGGATCACATGATCCTGTTGATGGCCACCATCGGCCTCTCCATCTTCCTGGAGGGCTTCGCCCAGCTCATCTGGGGCACGAGGGTGCGCGGGCTCGACCTCGGCATCTCCGACGAGCCCATCGAGATCGGCGGCATCCTCATCTCGCAGTTCGACCTCTCCGCCGCGGTGATGGCGGCGGTGCTGGTGGCGGTGCTGTCCGTCTTCTTTTCCTACACCAAGGTCGGGCGCGCGCTGCGCGCCGTCGCCGACGACACCCAGGCAGCGCAGGTGGCGGGCGTGCCGCTCGGCTTCATCTGGGCAGTCGTGTGGGGCGCCGCGGGCTTCATCGCCCTCGTCGCCGGCCTCGTGTGGGGCGCGCGGCTCGGCGTGCAGTTCGCGCTGACGCTGGTGGCGCTGAAGGCGCTGCCGGTGATGATCCTCGGCGGCTTCAACTCCATCGCCGGCGCCATCGTGGCGGGGCTCGTCATCGGCGTCTCGGAGAAGCTCGCGGAGATCTATCTCGGCCCGTTCGTGGGCGGCGGCATCGAGAACTGGTTCCCCTACGCGCTGGCCATCGCCGTCCTCCTCATCCGCCCCGCCGGCCTGTTCGGCGCGGCGCGCATCGCGAGGGTCTGACCCATGTTCTACCGTGACGCCGGCGCCCTGAAGACGTCCTACGCCCAGGAACAGGCCATCTTCCCCGTGGCCCTCGACCGCTGGGCGGTGGTGGCCCTGGTGGCCGTGGGGGCGCTGGTGGTGCCGCTGGTGGCCGGGCCCTACTGGCTCGGCTCCATCCTGCTGCCCTTTCTCATCCTGTCCCTCGCGGCCATCGGGCTCAACATCCTCACCGGCTATGCCGGCCTGCTCTCGCTCGGCTCGGGGGCCTTCATGGCGGTCGGGGCCTATGCGGCGGTGAACCTCGTCATCCGCCTGCCGTGGCTGCCCTTCCCGGTCTCCTTCGTGCTGGCGGGAGCGGTGGCGGGGGCGGTGTGCCTCGCCTTCGGCCTGCTCTCCCTGCGCATTCGCGGCTTCTACGTGGCGGTGGCGACGCTCGCCGCCCAGTTCTTCATCGAATGGATCTGCACCCACATTCCGTGGCTGGTGCTGAACACTCCCTCCGGCGTCGTCTCCACCCCGACGCTCTTTCTCTTCGGCCATGCCTTTTCCTCGGTGCCCGCGCGCTATCTCGTGGCCTTCGCGACGGTGGTGCTGCTGGCGGTCCTCGCCAAGAACCTGGTGCGCTCCTCCACCGGCCGCGCGCTGATGGCCGTGCGCGACCAGGAGACCGCCGCCGCCCTCACCGGGGTGGACACGGCGCGCGCCAAGCTCACCGCCTTCGCCGTGTCCGGCTTCTATTGCGGGGTCGCGGGCGCGCTGTGGAGCTTCCTCTATCTCGGCAATGTGGAGATCGAGGCCTTCTCCCTGCACCGCTCGTTCCAGATCCTGTTCATGGTCATCATCGGCGGCCTCGGCTCCATCCTCGGCGCGTTCCTCGGGGCGGCGTTCATCGTGCTCCTGCCCGTGGCCATCGCCAACGCCGCCACCCTGTTCGGCGAGGCGCTGAAGCCGGACGTGCTGGCGAACCTCGAACTGATGATCTTCGGCGGGCTCATCGTCACCTTTCTCATCATCGAGCCCAACGGCCTCGCCCGCCTCGCGGTGAAGGCGAAGGAACGGCTGCGGCGCTGGCCGCTGGCCTATTGAGACCCGGCGCCAAGGCCGGGGTCCGACAAAAGGCAGATGCACTGCCGACACAGGGAGGAAACGCCATGAAGACCACCCTCGGCCGCCTCGCAGGGGCGGCGCTGATGATGCTTGCGCCGTTCGCCGCGCCGCCGCCGGCGCTGGCGGAGGAGTTGCGCCTCATCTTCGACATTCCGCTCAACCACCCGCGGGTGCCCTATTTCACCGCCATGGCCGACCAGGTGGCGAAGTCCACCTCCGGGCGGCTGACCATCGCCGCCAATCCCGGCGGAACCATCTATCCGGGCTTCGCCTCCCTCGAGGCGCTCAAGGCCGGGAAGGCCGACCTGACCTTCGTCAACGCCGCGAACCTGGAGCGGCTGGACCCGCGTTTCGGCTTCATCAACCTGCCGTTCGCGCTGGACGATGCGGCCATGGCGCAGCCCGCCGCGCGGACCGGCGTCGTGGGGATTCTGGACAGCCTCGCCCGCGGGCAGGACCTGCGCGTCATCGGCCTGATGCGCGGGGCCGACCAATTGTTCGTGTTCCGCGACAAGCGCGTCGCCACCCCGTCGGACCTGAAGGGCCTGAAGATCCGCGTGGCCGGCGCCGGCATCTATGAGGACATCATGCGCCGCCTCTCGGCGGAGCCGGTGGTGCTGCCCATTCCGGAGATGAAGCCAGCCTTCCTCCGCGGCGCCCTCGACGGTGTGTTCACCTCGCCCGGGGCCTGGACCTCGCAGCTCGGCATGGAGGCGCCGAAGGCCACCCATGCGCCGGGGCTGATGATGATCACCTACGTGCTCGTCGCCCGCGCGGACGCCCTCGACCGCCTCAAGGCGGAGGATCGCGCCGCGCTCCTCGCCGCCGCCCGTGCCGAGGTGACGGAAGCCTGGGGCCGGATGGAAGCCGACGACGCGGCCATCCTGAAGGACATGGCCGCCAAGGGGGCCGCCATCGTCACGGTGAGCGACCTGAAGCCGTGGCGGGACGCGGTGGCACCGGTCGCCGCCACCTTCGCCGCGGGTTTCCCGGACACCTGGCGGGATGTCCAGGCCGCGATCCGCCCCCGCGGCAACTGACGGCCCGCAAGCACCCGCGCAACAGCACCGGCGCCCCATGGGCGCCGGCCGAAACCCTGTCGTCTGGAGCCCGTGATGACCCCTGCCGCCGAGCCCGGCGCCCCGCGCCGTTTCGATCTCATCCGCACGATGGCGCGCGGCCGGGTGGGATGGATCACCCTCGATCGGCCGGACGCCCTCAATGCCCTCAACGCCGCGATGGTGGCGGAGATCGCCGGCGCCCTCGGCCAGTTCGGCGCCGATCCCGAGATTGGCTGCATTGTGCTCACCGGGTCGGAACGCGCATTCGCGGCCGGGGCGGACATCAAGGAGGCGGCGGACCGCACCTACCCGGAAACGTTTCTGGAGGACTTCCTCGCCTCCTGGGATGTCATCGCCCGCATGCGCAAGCCCCTCGTGGCCGCGGTGGCCGGCTATGCGCTGGGGGGCGGTTGCGAGGTCGTGCTGATGTGCGATGTGGTGATCGCCGCCGACACCGCCCGCTTCGGCCTTCCGGAAGTGAAGATCGGCGTCATGCCGGGGGCGGGCGGAACCCAGCGCCTCGCCCGCGCCGTCGGCAAGGCAAAGGCGATGGACCTGTGCCTGACGGGCCGGATGATGGACGCGGTGGAGGCGGAGCGCTCGGGCCTCGTGTCGCGGATCGTGCCCGCCGCGGACCTGCTGGCGGAGGCGCAGCGCATCGCCGAGGAGATCGCCGCGAAATCCCGCGTCAATACGTTGGCAATCAAGGAAACCATCAACCGCGCGTTCGAGACCTCGCTTTCGGAGGGGCTTCTGTTCGAGCGGCGGATGTTCCAGTCCCTTTTCGCAACCCTGGACCAGAAGGAGGGAATGGCCGCCTTCGCGGAAAAGCGCGCGCCGCAGTTTCGCGACAGATGATGCGCCCTCGCCCCTCGCGTTGCCCCCGATCCCCGCCGGCGGGATGAGGACGGGCGCTGGCTACCTTTGCGGCCAGGCGATTGTCGCGCGCAGGCCGGTGCGGTCCGTGCGGTTCTCAAGGGTGAACCGTGCTCCGGCACGGGCGGCCGCGATGCTGACGATGGTGAGGCCGAGGCCGCTCCCCGCGCCGCTCCGGCTGCGGCCCCGGTAGAAGCGGCGCGTCACCAGAGGCAGTTCGTCCTCGGGGATGCCCGGCCCCTCGTCCTCCACGCACAGCCCGCCCGCGCAGGGACGCCAGGCGATGGTGCCGCCGCCGGCGGCATGCTCGGCGGTGTGCTCCACCGCGTTCTCATGCAGGTTCCGCAGCATCAGGTGCAATGCCTCGTGGTCGCCCTTCAGCTTCACCGCGTCGAGGGCGTCGTCCACCACCACCTCAGCCGCCCCGGGCTTCGCCGTCTGGCGCACGATGTCGCGCAGCAGCGCCCCGGCGTCCGTCTCGCCGGCAGCTTCGGGCGGCGGGGACGGAGTGCCTTCGAGCTTGGCGAGCGCCAGCAATTGCCGCACGAGGCGGGTGGTGCGGTCCACCGACACGAGGATCTGCCGCAGCGCGCCCTCGCGCGTCGGCGCGTCATGCGCCGCCAGCGCGATCTGGGCCTGCGTCTTCAGGCCGGCGAGGGGCGTGCGCAATTCGTGCGCGGCGAAGGCCGTCACGTCGCGCTCCTGCCGCCGTGCGGCCTCCACCTTGGCGAACAGGCCGTTGATGGCCTCCAGCAGCGGGCGGATCTCGGCCGGCGCCGCGGCAGGCGCCACGGGGCGCATGTCCTCGCCGTCGCGGGCGGCGATGTCGCCGGCCACCGCATGGAGCGGCGCGAGCCCGCGGCCGACGCTGATCCAGATGAGCAGCCCGAGCAGCGGCACGATGAGGATCACCGGCGCCAGCAGCCCCGCCACCAGATCGCGCACCAGCCGGTCGCGCAGGCCGATGCGGTCGCCCACCATGACCCGCACGCCCTTGTCGGGATCGACGATGGTGTAGACCCGCCACGGCTCGCCATTCACCGTGCGTTCGGAGAAGCCTTCCGCCGGCTCGGCCAGCGCCTCCTCGGGTGCGCCGCCGGATTTCGCGACGAGGCGCCCGTCCAGCGACCAGATCTGGCACGAGAGCTGGCGCTCATAGCCGGCCTCCGGCGGGCTGGTCGCCTGCGCCACCGCCTCGGCGGCGGCGATGTTGCCCCCTGCCACCAGCGAATGAACCATGCGCGCCGCCTCCTGCAGGCGGGTGTCCAGCACATGCTCTAGCTCGCTGCGGCTGGAGGCGTAGATCCATCCGGTGGCGCACAGCCAGATGACGCCGGTCGCGACCAGAAGGATCAGGACCAGCCTGCGCTTGAGCGAGGTCACGCCGCCCCCCTGACGCGATAGCCGAGGCCGCGTACGGTCTCGATGGTCTCGCGGCCCACCTTGGCCCGAAGATTGTGGATGTGGACCTCCACGGCGTTGCTCTCCACCTCTTCCTGCCAGCCGTAGAGCCGCTCCTCGATCTCCATGCGGGAGCGGATCACGCCCGGCCGCTCCATCAGCGTGGAGAGCACGGCGAACTCCCGCCGGGACAGGGTGATGGGCTGCCCGTCCAACGTCGCCGCAAGGGTGGCCGGATCGAGCACCAGCGCCCCCACCTTGAGCAGCGGACCGGCCCGGCCGTGGCCGCGGCGGGCGATGGCGCGTACGCGGGCGTTAAGTTCATCGAGGTCGAAGGGCTTGCCGAGATAGTCGTCGGCGCCGCCATCGAGGCCGCGGACCCGGTCCGGCGCCTCGTCGAGGGCGGTGAGCAGCAGGACGGGCGTCGCATCGCCTTGCGCGCGCAGGCCGGCGAGCACATCGAGGCCGGAGCCGTCGGGGAGCATCACGTCGAGCACCACCGCGTCGAAGCGTGCGGCCGCGAGCGCCGCCCGCGCATCGGCGCAGGTCGTCGCATCGTCCACCGTCGCCCCGGCGAGGCCGAGCCCCACCTTGAGCCCGTCCATCAGGACCGGATCGTCCTCGACGACCAGTATGCGCATCAGGCCCTTCTCCTTCCCCCTTCCCTTCTACCGCGACCTTAAGGCCCGCTTAAGGTAGGCATCCGAGGGAGCGGTCATGGTCGCGAACACGCTCCGCCCTCCCCTGTCGTACCTCCGCCGTCCGCGCGCCGTGCTGGCGCTGGCCGTGCTGTCGGCCATCAGCTCCGCCCCCGCTCTGGCTCAGGGCCGCATCCTCAAGGGGGACGAGGCCTTCACCGTCTCGGCGACACGAGGGACGGACGGCGGGCTGTCCCTGAGCTGGCGTATCGCGCCGGGCACCTATCTCTATCGCGAAAGCCTGAAGGCCGGGATGGGGGGTGCATCCGTGCCCCTCGCCTTGCCGCCGGGCGAGGAGAAGGACGATCCCAACTTCGGGCCGGTGGACGTCTATCACCGCTCGGTGACGGCCGAGGCCACCGGCCTGCCGGCGACGGGGGCGCTGGACATCTCCTTCCAGGGCTGCGCCGAGCGGGGCATCTGCTACCCCGCCGTGACACGGCGGGTGGATCTCGCGACACTCGCCATCACCGCCGCTCCGCCGCGCGTCGAAGCCGCGCCCGTTGAGCAACCGGCGACCGCCGTCTCCCCGGCCGCAGCGTCTGAGGTCCCAGCGCAGCCTGCCGCCCAGCCAGCCGCCATGGATGCGCTGTTCCAGCGGGGACTGCTGCCCCTGCTTGGAGCCTTCTTCGGCCTCGGCCTGCTGCTCGCCTTCACGCCCTGCGTCTTCCCCATGCTGCCGATCCTCTCCGGCATCCTCGCGGGCGGCGGAGCGAAGCCGACACCGGCCCGTGGCCTCGCCTTGTCCGGAGCCTATGGTGTGGCCATGGCGGCCGCCTATGGCGTGCTCGGCATGGCGGCCGCCTGGACCGGGGCCAACCTCCAGGCGGCGCTGCAGACGCCATGGGCCATCGGGCTGATGGCCGCCGTGTTCGCCGGGCTGGCCGGCGCCATGTTCGGCCTCGCCGATCTCGCTGTCCCCTCCGCGCTGGCCGCGCGGCTGCCGACGGGCGGAAGGGGCTCCATCGCGGGCGCGGCGGGGCTCGGCTTCGCCTCGGCGCTGGTGGTGGGGCCGTGCGTGACGCCGCCGCTCGCCGCCGCCATGCTCTATGCGGCTCAGACGGGGGATGCCGCGCGCGGCGGCTCCGCCTTGTTCATGCTGGGCCTCGGCATGGCGGCGCCTCTGGTGGCGGTGGGCGCGTTCGGCGCGCAGATCCTGCCCCGCTCGGGACGCTGGCTTCTCGCCATCAAGCAGGGCTGCGGCGTGCTCTTCCTCGCCATCGCAGCGTGGCTTGCGGCGCGCGTGCTGCCCGACGCCGCCGGCCTCGCCCTCTACGGCCTTCTCGCCATCGGCCTCGGCGTGTTCGCCGGCGGCTTCGATGCGCTCACCGCCGACGCCAGTGCCGGGCGCCGGATCGGCAAGACGGCGGGCATCGCCGCCGTGGCGGGTGGCCTCCTGCTGCTGGTCGGCGCGGCCGGTGGTGCGCGCGATCCCCTGCAGCCCCTCGCCTTCCTCGCCGCGCCGGTTCGCCCGGCCACTGCGGAGGCACGGGAGGTGCGGGTGTCGTCTCCCGCGGCGTTGACGCAGGCGCTCGCCGCCGCCGGTCAGGACGGCCGCCCCACCCTTGTCTCCTTCACCGCCGACTGGTGCACGGTCTGCAAGTCCAACGAGGCGACGATGGCCGAGCTGGCCGCAGCCGCGCGCCTGTCCGGGCTGGACCGCATCGCCGTGGACGTGACCCGGTATGGCGACGGCGCGCAGGCCCTCATGGGCCGCTACCAGGTGATCGGCCCGCCGACCCTGTTCCTCCTCGATCCCACCGGCCGCGAGGTGCCGGGATCGCGCCGCGTGGGCGCGCTGACCCGCGCCGACATCGACCACCTCGCCACTGAAGCGGGCCTCTGACCCCATGACCGAAGGACGATCCATGCGACGCCGGGACTTCATCCGCATCGCCGCGCTCACGGCGCTCGTGCCGGCCGCGTTGGCGGACGCAGGCGGGGCACGGGCGGAAGGCGTAGATGTCAACGCCATCCTCCGCGACCCGGCCGCGCCTACGTTCGGCAATGCGGAGGGCGACGTCACCATCGTCGCCTTCCTCGACTACAACTGCCCCTTCTGCAAGAAATCGGCGCCCGACCTCGCCCGCGTGGTGAAGGAGGACGGGCACATCCGCCTCGTCTACAAGGACTGGCCGGTGCTCACCGAGGCTTCGGTCTACGGCGCGCAGCTGGCCCTCACGGCGACCTATCAGGGCCGCTACGAAATCGTCCACAACGCGCTGATGTCGATCCCCGGCCGCCGCATCGACGAGCCGACCATGCTGAAGGCGGTGGCCGGCTCGGGCGTCGATCTCGACCGGCTGATGGCGGATCTGAAGGCGCACATTGCGGACATCGGCGCGCTCCTGAAGCGCAACGCCGCGCAGGCGGATTCCCTCGGCCTCAGCGGCACGCCCACCTATCTGGTCGGCCCCCTGCTCGCCTCCACCCTCGACTATGCCAGCTTCAAGCGCGCGGTGGCCGAAGCCCGCCGCCGCCAGACCGCAGGGGAGTGAGCTGGCCTTGGATTCCCTTCCCGCATCCCCCCTGCTGTCCCGCCGCGGTCTCTTCACCACCCTCGTCCTGCCGCTGGCCCTTGGCGCCTGCGTGACCACACAGGAGGAGATGCCGGTGAAGGCGCCACGCGTTGCCCCGGCCGATGCCGCGCGCTATGGCGCGCTGGAGGACGGCGGCTTCCGCATTCCCGCCGCCGACCCGGACGACATCAAGCCGCGCAACGTTCGCCAACTGGTGGCGGCCCCCGCCGGACAGGAGCCGGGCACGCTGGTGGTCGATCCGAAGAACCGCTTCCTCTACCTCGTGCAGGAGAACGGCAAGGCGCTGCGCTACGGTGTGGGTGTCGGCCGCGAAGGGCTGGAATTCTCCGGCACGGCGAATGTGGGCAACAAGCGCGAATGGCCGAGCTGGCGACCCACCGACGCGATGATCGCGCGCGAGCCCGCCAAGTATCGCCCCTGGACCGGCGGCATGGCCGGCGGCGAGACCAATCCGCTGGGCGCCCGCGCGCTCTATCTGTTCAAGGACGGCAAGGACACGCTCTACCGCATCCACGGCACCAACGAGCCCTGGACCATCGGCGAGGCGGTCTCCTCTGGCTGCATCCGCATGATGAACCAGGACGTGATCGACCTGTACCGCCGCGTGCCCAACGGCACGAAGGTGGTGGTGCTTCCCGTCTGAGGTCTCGAAGCCTGCGCGGCGCTTGAGCGAAGGCAACGCAACGCACCAACCCATCCCCTTTCCACCCCGTCCATTGTCCCGCGACGGGGGGATGCGCGAGCGCCCGGACCCTGCACGGTCCGGGCGCTCGTTGTTTCAGGGGGTCAGTAGCGGGCGTCCGCCGGCTTCTTGTCCTTCGGCCAGTCGTTCACCTTGGGGGCGAAGTCCGGCCGCGGCATGTGACTGAAGTATTCGGCCACGTCCACCGCCTCCTGGTCGGTGAGGCCGCCCTGGCCCAGCGGGAAGCCGCCGTGGAAGCCGATGGGCATATTGCGCTTCACGAACGCCGCCGCTGTGTAGGTGCGCGCCATGCCTGCGCCGATGTTGAAGGATTGGTCGCCCCAGAGCGGGGGATAGACGAAGGCGCCGGCGGCGTCCTTGATGCCCTCCCCGTTCGACCCGTGGCAGACGGCGCACTGGGCGGCGTAGACCTTGGCGCCGTTCTCCGTATCCGGCTTGATCTGCGGGCTGATCTTGCCGACGCCGCGGCCCTCCACCTTGTCCTCGGGCTTGGTCTCCCGCTTCATCCAGTCGAAATAGGCGACCATGGCCTTCATGTCGTCGCCGTCCTTGGCCAGCGGCTTGCCGTTCATGGAGCGCAGGAAGCAGCCGTTGATGCGGTCTTCCAGCGTGATCTCCCGCCCGGCCCGGGGCGCGTAGCTCGGGAAGAAGGCGGAGACGCCCACATAGGGCGAACCGTCGGCCACCGTGCCGGCATTGAGGTGGCAGCTGGAGCAGTTCAGCACGTTGCCCACATTCTTCGGCAGCAGGGTGTGCGTCTCGGTGTTGAGGCGCATGCCGCGCACCAATTGAGCCGCATTCGACTCATTGAGCACGTCCGCGATGCGCGGCGTGTCGAACGGCCGGGTGTCCACCTTCGGATCGAGCGTGGCCCGCGCCCCCTTCACCTGCGCGGCCTTGACCGGCGCGGCATTCTCGCCCCAGCTGGCGCGGACGAAGGTGAGGATGTCGGCGATCTCCTCGTCGCCCAGCCGGGCGAAGCCGGGCATGGTGAAGACACGGGCATGCGCCTGCGTCTGCGCCGTTGCCCAGCCGGTGAGGGTGATGTGAACGAGCGTCGAGGGGTCTTTCGCCGTCACGGTGGGATTGCCGGCGAGCGGCGGAAACACCTTGGCGACGCCGGCGCCGTTGAGGCGATGGCAATCGGCGCAGAACTGGGCGTAGGCGAGCCCGCCCCGGGTGGTGAACATGGCCGCAGGCACGCCCGTGTCCGGCGTCGCCGGGCGGTGCGCCCGGGGCTGGTCGGTGGGCAGACCGCCGAGATAGGTGGCAATGGCCACGAGGTCGGCGTCGGTGAAGTTCTGGGTGGAGTTGTGGATCACCTCCGTCATGGAGCCGGAAACGGTGCCGAAGCGGTTCTGGCCGGTCTTCAGCAGCTCCACCGTGTCATCCACATCGCCAAGGCCGCGCAGGTTGACCGCGTTCCATTCCTCGACCTTCGAGCCCGAGAGGAACTTGTCGCCGCTGCCACCCGCATCGCCCATGGCGAGTTCCTGGAAGCCGATGCCGCGCGGCGTGTGGCAGGCGCCGCAATGGCCGAGGCCTTGCACCAGATAGGCGCCGCGGTTCCACACGTCACCCTTGTTCGCGTCCGCGACGAAGGGGTGGCTTTCGAGGAACATCTGGTTCCAGAAGGCGAGCGTCCAGCGCTGGTTGAAGGGGAAGCCGATGCCGGACGGCCGGTTGGGGCTGTCCACCGGCGCCACGCCCTTCATGAGGTAGACGTAGAGCGCATACATGTCGTCCGGCGACATCTTCGCATAGGACGGGTACGGCATGGCCGGGTACATGTGGGTGCCGTCGGCGGTCACGCCCTTGCGCATGGCCCGATCGAAGGCACCGAAACTATAGCGGCCGATACCGGTCTTCGGATCGGGCGTGATGTTGGTGGAATAGAGCATGCCGAACGGCGTCTCCAGCCCGCGCCCGCCGGCCATGGGCTGTCCGTCCGCCTTGGTGTGGCAGGCGACGCAGTCGCCCAGTTCGGCGATGTACTTGCCCCGGGCCACCAGCTCCGGGGCCGCCGCCTGCGGCCGGGTGCGGCCACCTTCATCGATGCGCGGCGGGGTCACGACCCACCAGAACACGGCTGCCCCGACCACGACGACGCCGGCTGCGGCGGCGGCAAGTTTCTTCAATCGCGGCGCGCGCCGGATCGTACTCGCGTCGTTCATGGAACGACCTCCTCACGTCGCAGAACGCGAAGGGCAAACGCGCTCGCCCGGAGAAGCGCCCTCGGCGCTCCCCGGCCCTGCGCAGCCGCTCTTTGCTCTGCTTTTCAAGTCCCGCAAGAAGACCCTAGACGGAGGGTGCGACGCAGCATTGACGCACCGCAACTGTGGAATTCCGGTCTTGAGGTTATCCTCAGGCGCAACGCTGCTTCAGCCGTCGCGCACCATGGGGAAGAAGTCGGTGGGACCCATCTGGCCGCCCTTCAGCACCAGTTCCAGCCCGTCGTAGAGCGGGTCGTCCGACCAGGCCCGGCAGAGGGGCGCGCCGGGAGCGAGGCCGGCGACGATGTCGAGGGCGAAGATGTTGAGCGCCTCCATCACCTCGCCGGAACTATCGCCGCCCGCCACCATCACCCGCCGCACCGCTCCGCTCTCCACGATGCGGCGCATGATCTCCGCCAGCACGGTGCCCACCCGCCGCGCCGCATCGGCACGGGAAAGGCTGGCCACGGCGGCGGTGGCGTCAAAGCCGGCGACGGCCGGATCGTCCGGCCCCTCGGCGCTGTAGACGACGGGGCTCTGGCCGCGCGACAGCGCATCCATGGCCGTTGCGACGGCACGGGCGATTTCCGCCTCCGGATGGGCGTCGGAGAGCGCGCGGGAGAGGTCCAGCCGCTCCGTGTGGAAGCCGGCGGCCCGGGCGTGAGCGAGCTGGGCCGCCGTCACCGGCGAGCAGCTTCCCGAGACCACGGCGATGGTCTCCACAGACACCGCCTTGGGCAGGCCGGGGGTCTGCGGCAGCAGGCCGAGGCTGCGCCAATAGGCGGCAAGGGCATATTGCAGGCCGGAGGAGGAGGCGGAGAACAGGCCGTCGCCGCGGTTCTCCCAGATGAGCCGCCCCGCCTCCACCAGCGTGTCCTCATCCATCACGTCGATGAGCACCACGGGCGTGTCATCGCCCTGCACCGCCGCGCAGCGCACCTGCGCCTTGCCGGCGCGGATTTCGGCGAGATCGATGAGCGCCATGCGCCGGTCGGTCTGGCGCGACAGGTGACGGGCGAGGTCGGCCTCGTCCATGGGCGTCACCGGATGGCGCGACATGGTGGGGTGGCGGTCGAGCCGGTAGGTGGTGCCGTTCCAGGTCACGAACAGATTGCCGAACATCTGGTAGCGGCCGAGGCGCGGCACGCCCACCACCATGGGCGACCAACCGCCGCCCATCTGCTTCACCCCGAGATCGATGGCGCGGCCGATGGAGCCCACATGGGGCGCGGAATCGAAGGTGGAGCACACCTTGTAGTGCAGCACCGGCGCGCCCAGCCCCGCGAGGCGGGCGAAGAGCGGCGGCAGCTCCTTGTCCATCCACTCCGGCGAGCGCCCACGCGAGGAGCCGGCAAGGCCGATGGCCCGCGCCTGCGGAAAGCGGGCGCGCATGTCGTCCGTGGGCGGGCGCAGGAACAGCACCGCGGGCACGCCGGCCGCCGTGATCGCCTCCAGCGCATCGGTGGAGCCGGTGAAGTCGTCGCCGTAATAGGCGAGGAGCAGCCCCTCCGGCAGCGCCGCCCCGGTCTTGGTCCCCGAAGTCATCGCCAGAAGCCGAGCGCGGTCTTCAGCGCGGTGTTGCGGCTCGCCTCGTCCTCGAGGCTCGCGCCCGCCATGGCCGCCCGCCACGCCGCCCGAAGCGCCTCGACGCCGGCCGGCACGCCGGCGGGATGGCCGAAGATGCCCCCGCCTGCCGTGTGGATGAGGTCGGCGCAGCCGATGGCGGCATAGGTCTCGGCCGCCTGCCGCCCCGTCTGGCCGGAGGAGAAGACCGGCATGGCCTCCATGGGGGCCGTGTCGTTGAGGGGCGACAGCACCGCACGGGCGGCGGCGATGACGCTCTCGTTGCTCTCGGAGAACTTGTTGTAGAGCCCGTTCACATGCAGGTGGTCCACCCCGGCGAGGCGCCAGAGCTGCTGCCAGGGGGCATAGTCCCACCCCAGCGCCGGGGCGCGGTAGAGTGTGCCCCAGCCGGCGCGGTGGCCGTGAAGGGGCAGCTGGGCATGGCGGGCGATCTCCCGCACCCCCACGAGGCCGATGGAATTGAGGCACACCATCACGCAGGTGCCCCCCAGCTCCAGCACCAGGTCATGGCGGCGGCGCATCTCGTCCAGGTCGCCGGTGATGTTGAAGGCCACCATCACCTTGCGGCCGCGCCGGTCGGCCGCATCGTTCACCACCCGCATCACCGCCCGCGCCCGCTCCTCGAACGGGCAACGGCCGCCATCGGCCTGCAGTTCGTCGTCCTTGATGAAGTCGATGTCGCCGGCGATCAGCTCGCGCACCTGCTGCGCCGTCTCCTCCGCCGTGAGGCCGATGGAGGGCTTGATGATGGTTCCGATGATGGGTCCTTCCGAGACACCGGCGAGGCGCCGGGTGCCGGAAATGCCGAAGGCCGGACCCTTGAAAGCTGACGTGAACCCGAATGGCAGCTGAAGGCCGGTGATACGCAGACCGGAAACCTGGTGTAACTCGAACAGATTGCCGGCGATGGTGGACATCAGGTTCGGCAGGGAGGGGCCGAAATTCTCCACCGGCCAGGACAGTTCGAGCGTCGCCCTCGTGTAGCGATCGGACGCCATGGCGCCCGGCAGGCTGGGCCGGTCCACCACGTCAAGTATCTCAAGACGCTCGACTTTTGCGCCCGAGCGCTGCTTCAGCTCGGCCGTCTCGGTGGCGAGCGCCACGAAGGTGCCGCTCGACTGCTCCCCGGCGATGACCTCCGCCGTCCGGGCCGGGTCGCCCCCGGTCTCCATCCAGTAGGTGGCATGGACACGATCGCTCATCACACGGGTTCCCAAGGTCGTCTTTCGGGTGAGCCCAACCCATTGCCTTCGTTGAGGAATCGGTCGGGCTCTCGGGGCAGCCGGCGCCGCTCAGGTGATGCGGCGGATGCTCTCGGCGATCTCGTCATTGTCCAGGCACTTGAGCCAGTCGTCCCGCATCAGCCGCGGCTTGCCGAACTGGATGGCCTTGTTGCAAGCATCTGAGAACATGCCCGGAATTTCCTTGAACGTCACCGCCGCAAGGATGTTCATGTGGCCGAGAAGGAAGTCCCGCGCGCACTCCGCCGGCACCCCCCGCCGCACCGTCTCGTCCATGGCTTCGCGCATGACATCGAGCAGGGTGGCGCAGATGGTCTCGGACAGGCCCGGCTCCAGGATCGCCATCTGTTCGACGGTCAGGCGATAGGAGCGCAGGATGGGGGCGTAGATGGCCTTCGCCACCGCCTCGCCCAAGGCAAAGGCTTCGTCCGGCCCCTGCATCAGCGCGGAGGTGATGGACTGCTTCGCCGCCACGCCTCCGAAATAGTCGCGCCGGCCTTCCTCGGTGGTCTCATCGTTGAAAATCAAGGGATGGCAAGGGTGCGAGACGAAGTAGACGAGGTCCGCCCGCTCCGGCAGATGACCCGCGAAGGGCGCCGCGGCGTCCAGCAGCATCACCATGGTGCCCGCCTTCAGCTTGGGCGAGATGGCGTGGGAGACCTTGCCGATGAGCGTGTCCGGCACGGCGAGGATCACCACGTCGGCACCGTCGAGGGCGGCGTCCACCTCGGTGCAGTCCACGCCCACCTCGTCCTTGAGCCGCTTGTGGCCGACCTCGCTGACCTCCACATGGGCCACGCGGAAGTCCGTCTTGGCGAGGTTCTTGGACAGGCGCACGCCCATCTTTCCGCCGGCGCCGAACAGCGCGATCTTCGCATCCATCATGTTTCTCCCGTCGTCTTCATCGGGGCCGGCGGGGCCGGCCCCTGCGTTTGTCCTGTGGCGCCGTCAGGCCGAGCGCGCCGGAGCCGCGCTGCCGTCGGCGACGCTATCACCCTGCCGTGCCACCACCAGCGTGAGCACGGCCGAGAGAAGCATGAAGCCGCCGACCAGCAGCATCGCCGCCTGGAACGAGCCGGTGGCGTCCTTCACCCAGCCGGTGATGAAAGGTGCCGCAAAGCCCGCCGCGTTGCCGACCGTGTTGATGAGGGCGATGCCCGCCGCAGCGCCCGCGCCGGACAGGAAGCGGGCGGGGATGGCCCAGAAGTTGGGCAGCGCCGAGAAGATGGCGCAGGCCGTGACCGTGATGACCGCCACCGTCGTCGCCGGCGAACTCATGTAGAGCGCCACCGGGATGGAGAGGGCGCCGACCAGGGCAGGCAGGCCCACATGCCACGGCTTCACGCCGGTCTTCGCCGCCTGCCGGCTCCACAGCACCAGGGCGAACGCCGCCGGCAGATAGGGAATGGCGGTGATGTAGCCCTTCTGCATCACGCTGAACTTAGAGCCGAACTGGGCCTCGAAGCCGGAGATGATGGTGGGCAGGAAGAAGGCCAGCGCATACAGGCCATAGATGAGGCCGAAGTAGACGAGGGACAGAATCCAAACGCGCCCGTTCAGCAGCGCACCGGAGGCGAGGATGTTGTGGGCGCCGGACTTGGCCTTGTCTTCCTTGGCGAGTTCAGTGGTCAGCCAGGTGCGCTCGGCGGCCGTGAGCCACTTGGCGTCGGCCGGCTTGTCCACGAGGTAGAACCACGCGATCACGCCCACCACGATGGCCGGCACGGCGACGCCGAAGAACATGATGCGCCAGCCCGCGAGGCCCATGAGCCCGTCGGCGCCGATGAGCGCCGAGGCGAAGGGGGCGCCGATGACGATGGTGAGCGGCTGCGCCACATAGAACAGCGCCAGCACCTTGTTGCGGTGGCGCGCCGGCACCCACATGCTGAGATAGAGGATTGCGCCGGGGAAGAAGCCGGCCTCCGCCACGCCCAGCAGGAAGCGCAGGAAATAGAGCCCTTCCACGCTGCTCACCCAGGTGAACAGCAGGGCGACGATGCCCCAGGTGACCATGATGCGGGCAAGCCAGCGCCGCGCGCCGAACTTGTGGAGCGCAAGGTTGCTCGGCACTTCGAGGAGGATGTAGCCGAGGAAGAAGATGCCCGCGGCGAAGCCGAACTGCGCTGCGTTCAGGCCGAGGTCCTTCGTCATGCCGTTGGGTCCGGCGAACGACACGGCGGTCCGGTCGAGGAAGTTGATGAAGAACATCAGGCCGATGAACGGCGCCAGCCGCCAGCAGACCTTGCTGATCGCCGACCGCTCGACGGCCGACACCTCGGGCTCAGGCATGGTTTTCTCCCAGATAAGGCAGATGGATTGGCGTCTGCGCATTCTTGATCTTGGGCTCCCGGCCTCGCCCGTGGTGCGGGCGATGGGAGCTGGACGATAGCCATTACGCGCCGCGAGGCCCGGGAAACAATCGATTTGTTGTCTGACCGCTGTGAGTTAAACTCACATTCCCGATGCTGCATCGCAGCGAACCCGGAGCAATCCGCCGATGTCCCAGCAGCCGAGCCACCCGTTGCCATCACTGGTAGCGCTGCGCGCATTCGAGGCCACGGCCAGGCACCGGAGCATGAGCCGAGCGGCGGAGGAATTGTGCGTAACGCACGGCGCGGTGAGCCGGCACGTGAAGGCCCTTGAGGCGACCCTCGGCGTGCAATTACTGGCGCGGCGGGGCAGCGCCACCGATCCGACGCCCGAGGGCCAGCGGCTCGCGGAGGGGCTGACGACCGCGTTCGGGGTGATCCATTCCACGCTGGAGCGGGTGCGGCCGGGGCCGCTGACCCTGTCCTGCTCGGCCTCAATCATGCTGTGCTGGCTCATCCCGCGCATGGCCAGCTTCCACCGCCGCAATCCGGACGTGCAGGTGGAGCTGAACATGAATTATGACAAGGTGGATTTCAGCCGCGACAACATCTCGCTGGCGATCCGCTCCTCCACCATCCCGCCGCCGCGCGACGCCATCATCCGTGAACTGGGGGCAGAGTGGATCGGCCCGGTCTGCGCGCCGGATTATCTTGCCGCCATGCCGCTGGCGACGCCGGACCACCTGGCGCAGGCGCACCTGCTGGCCACGAACACCCGGCCGGAGGCGTGGCGGGACTGGGCGCAGGCGACCGGCCACGGCGGTCTCGCGCTCAAGGCGTCGCGCAGCTTCGATCATTTCTATCTGCTGATACAGGCGGCCGCCTGCGGCCTTGGCGTGGCGGTGGTGCCGCACATGCTGGCGTTGAGCGAACTCCAGTCGGGCCGGCTGGTGGCGCCGTTCGGCTTCACGCCCGGCGCCCGCCACCTCCGGCTGTGGATTTCGCCGCAGGCCGCCATCCGCGCGGAGCTGAGAGCATTGGAAGCCTGGCTGGTGGGCGAGATGGCCACCTTCGGCGCGCCGCCGCAACCGGGCGCTAACGGCGCCGACGCATCGACCGGCCGGCTCGCGCTTCAGCCCGAGGTGGATCGAACCGTCACGTGACTACGGCCCAGGTAATCGACACGGAGGTGCCGCAGCCCGTGATGCCAGCGTCAGCTTCCCGGTTTGCCATGCACGTTCGGCAGGAAGAGGTCCTTCCAGCTCTGCGCCGTGGCGGTGATCATGCCGGTGCGGGTCATGAAGTCCGCATATTTCTGGATGGCCTGCGGGGTGGTGGTGAAGGTCACCTGGGGATCGTTCAGGATGCCCTCGATGAGCGCCACTTCGCTGCCGTCGCCGGCAAGGCGGACATAGTCCCGGGCCGCGGCTGACTTGTCGCGGTTGATGATGGCAATGGCCTCTTCGAGCGCCGCGAAGAAGGCGGCATAGATTTTCGGATTGTCGTTGGCGAAACGCGTCGTCGTCCAAACCACGTTGAAGGTGGACGGCTGGCCCAGCACGTCGAAAGTGTTGAGCACCGTGTGCACGCCAGGTTTCCTGAGTTCCAGCTCCTGGATGGGCGCGGCAGTGAAATGGGCGGTCACCTCGTTGCCGGCTAGCAGCGCCGCCATGCCGTCCGGATGGGAGAGCGTCACGGTCAGTTTGTCGAGGTCGTTGCGGCGATCCGGGCCCAGCTCCTTCTCTGCGGCCATCTGCAGGAACATGGCCTGCACCGAAACCTTCACGGCCGGCAGGGCAATCTTGTCCTTCGCCGTGAAGTCCTTCAGCGAACGCACATTGGGATTGGACGTATTGAGCAGGAGCGGCATGGAGTTCATGGCCGCCGCCGCCTTGACGGGATTGGAGCCGTCCTTGGTCTTGGCCCACAACAGCACCAGGGGCGGGACGCCCCCGGCGGCGAACTGGATGGCGCCGGACAGCAGGGCATCATTCATCGCCGCGCCACCGGCGAGCTTGATGTAGCGGGTCTTCAGGTTCGCCACGCCGCGCGCCGCCGCCTCCTTTTCCAGCAGGCCTCGGTCTTCCATGATCATCAGCGGCAGATGGCCGAGGCTCGGCTGTCGGGCGATGGTCACGTTGTCCACCTCGGCCGCCGCGACCGACGTCATTGCGGCGAGCAGCACGAGCGCGGCAGCCGTTTTCCATTTCAGTGCCATCATCCTTGAGCCCTCCGTCTGCGTTTCCTCGCCCGTCGTCCGAGCGTCGCCGGGTCTGATGCCCGGATCGGGTTTTGGTCGGCCTGAGGCTCAGCCGCGCCGGATGACCGGAGCGGGAACGCCCTCGATCATCACGTTGATCGCTGCGGCAAGCCCGCTCGCGTGGGCCTCGGCGAGAGCGTCCGGCAGGTCGGCAGCATCGGTGACGAGGGCGCCATATCCACCCAGCGCCCGCACCACCTCGTCGTAGCGGGTGGGCAGCAGATCGCAGTAGCGGGTGCGCTCGGCGCCATAGGTGCGCAGCTGAATCTGGTGCTCGGCGTTCCAGCGGGCGTCGTTGCCGATGACCGCGATGAAGGGCGCGCCGACGCGCACCGCCGTGTCGAATTCCGCCATGTGAAAGCCGAAGGTGCCGTCGCCCATCACCGCCACGACCGGCGCCTCCGGCCGTGCGAGCCGGGCGGCGATGGCGAAGGGAATGGAGGCGCCGATCGTGCCGGAAACGCCGTTGATGATGCGGTTCTGCGTCTTGACGATGGCTTGCGGCCACTGGCCGATCTCGCCGCCATCGCAGACGAGCGTCCCATCGGGATGGCGGGCGAGGAAGTCGCGCACCGCGGCGCATAGCTCTACCGGGTGGATACGGCCCGAGGCCGCCCGCGCGCTCGCCCAGGCCGCCGGCACGAAGGCCAGCGCCTCTTTCACCTGCGCCAGCCAGGATCCACGGACCGCAGCCGCGGCCGGCGGGGATGCGGCGATGGCGGCGAGCACGCGGCCGACCTCCGCTTCCACGCGCTCCACAAGGAGCGCACCTTTCGCCTTCGCCGCACGCGCCAGAAGGTCCGGGTCCGCATCCACCACCGCGAAGCGGCAGGACGCCGCCACCGTAGGTGGCGCGCAGAACTTCAGCGTGAAATCCAGCGCCTTGCCGAGCAGCAGCACGAGGTCTGCCTCGGCCAGAAGTTCGGCAAAGGCGCCAAGGCCGGGATCGTTCACCCCGCGCGGGCTCTCCATGCCGATCACCGGCACGCCCGTGGCGGCTTCGAGCCGCGCCATGGCTTGTCGTCCTGACGGCGTGCAGAGCGCGGGGCCGCACAGGATGAGGGGGCGGTCCGCAGTCTCAAGCAGCGCCGCGAGACGTGCTGCGATGGCTTCGGCATCCGTCGAGGTGCGTGCCTCCTTGATCGTCACGGTCGGCTGCGATGCAGCCAGCCGCTGCTCCAGAAGATCCACCGGCAGCGCGAGATGAACGGGGCCGGGCCGCCCCTCTCGCGCGATGCGGATGGCCCGTGCGATGTCGGCGCCGAGCGCTTCGGCGCTCTCCACCATCCACGAGGCCTTGGCCATGGGCCGTGCGACCGCCGCCTGATCCATCTCCTGAAAGGCGCCGCGTCCCAATTCGCCGATGCCGGCCTGGCCGGACAGCAGAAGCACCGGGGATTCCGCCCCGAGCGCCGTGAACAAAGCGGCCGCGCCGTTGGACAGGCCCTGCCCGCCGGTGACGAGCGCCACCCCGACCTCACCGGTCAAGCGCGCATGGGCATCCGCCATATGCACCGCCGCCGCTTCCTGACGCACGTGGACAAGGGCGATATCCGTCTCCAGCAGCGCATCATAGACCGGCATGATGTGGTTGCCGGACAGGGAAAAGATGCGCGTCACCCCATGCGCCTCAAGCGCGCGGACAACGAGGTCCGCGCCGCGCGGGGCGAGATCTTGCGCCGCGGCGGGGAGAGGGGCGGCGGCAGGGTGGGCGGGTGCGGGGCTCATGCGACGTCTTTCAGCAGGCTCTGGCCGGGCGCGACGCGGGTGAAGGCCACCGCGGCCGTGGAAATGTCGAGGCGGCCCGCCTCCTGCCGCACCAGCGTGTAGCGCGAGGTATCAAGGTCCGAGGTCTCGGGAAAGTCCTCGCGGAAATGGGCGCCTCGGCTATCCTCGCGGGCGAGCGCCGCGGCGGTGATGACCTGACTGACGAGCACCAGATTCTCGAGGTTCAGGCGGTCCATCCAGGTGAGGTTGTAGCGGCGATCCCCATCAGGCGCGCCGGCGCGGGAGACGGCATCGGCGAGGCTGCCCAGCGTCGCCTGCGCACGCTTCAGCCCCTGCGCGGTGCGCAAAATGCCCACGTCATCCCACATGGCTTCGTAGAGTGCCTCGCGAATGGCGGGCAGTTCGCGCGCGTCGCGGCCCAGCGGCGAGAAGGCGCGCTCCAGCGCGTGTTCCAGGGCCGCCGGATCGGGATCGGCGAGGGCGCGCCCGCGCTCCACCTCTCGCGCCATGGCATCGCCGGCGATGCCGCCAAATACGGTGGAGTTGGCCACCCCGTTGCCGCCGAGGCGGTTGGCGCCGTGCACGCCGCCCGTATCCTCACCGGCCGCGTAGAGACGAGGCATCGCGGTGCCGCAATTTCCGCCGAACACAACGCCGCCCATCATGTAATGAGCGGTGGGGATCACCTCCACCCGCCCTCCGGCGAGGTCGAAGCCGCAATCGGCGCAGCGCTCCACCATGCCCTTGAAGGTCTTGCGCACATGGTCGGGGCCGAGGTGCGCCATCTCGATATTCACGCCGCCATGGGCCGTGGCGTAGCCGTCGCGGATCCGGCGCATGATGGAGCGGCTGACGATGTCGCGGGTGGCCCGCTCGCCACGCGGGTCATAGAGATGCATGAAACGCGCACCGGTGCGGTCCGTGAGCCAGCCACCGGCGCCGCGCAGCCCCTCCTCCAGCACGGTGCCCGTCATGCGCGTGCCGGGGCCGGCGAGGAGGCCGGTGGGGTGGAACTGCACCATCTCCATGTCGCGCAGCGCAAGGCCGGCCCGCAGGGCCATGGCGAGCCCGTCGCAGGACTTGTCGCCGGAGGGGGTGTGATACTTGTACATGGTCGGCCCGCCGCCGGTGGCGAGCAGCACCGCGCGCGCCTTCACCAGCACCGGAACGCCCGTGCGCATGTCCAGCATGAGCACCCCGGCGAGGCCCGAGCCATCGGCTGCGGGGATGAGGTCGAGGGCGCGGTGGTCCTCCATGCGGTTCACATCGCGCCGCCACACCTGCTCCATGAGGCGATTGATGATCTCGATGCCGGTGAGGTCGCCCTTGTGCACCGTGCGGTCGAAGGTCTGGCCGGCGAAGGCCTTCTGGTGGACGGTCCCATCCGGATTGCGGTCGAAGAAGCAGCCGAGCTCGGTCTCCAGCTCGCGGATGCGCACCTGCGCCTGCGTCACCAGCGTCCAGGCGAGATCCTGGTCGTTGAGCCACTTGCCGCCTTCCACCGTGTCCATGAAATGGCGCTCGACACTGTCGCCGGGGGCGAGCGCCACGTTGTAGCCGCCCTGGACCATGCGGGTGCAGCCGCATTTGCCGATGAGGCCCTTCACCGCCACCGTCACGTCCAGATCGGGCGCGGACTTCTTGGTGTGAAGCGCGGCGAACAGGCCGGCCCCGCCCGAGCCGAGGATGAGGACGTCCGTCTCGCGGACCGCGACGGCGGGCGTCATTCGGAGGCTCCGATGCCGGCCAGCACCGCGTCCCTGCGGGCGGCGACATCAGCCTGTACCTGGGCGAAAAGCGAGCCGCCATGGGCGTCCATGCCCACCAGCAGCGGCCCGAAATCGCGGATGCGGAATTTCCAGAGGCTCTCGGGGTGGAGGTCGTCCATGTCCACGTCCTCGATCTCCTCGATCCACGTGGTCTCCAGCGCCGCCGCCCCGCCGACGATGGCGAGATAGGCGCCGCCCAGCTCGCGGAAGGCCTCCAGCGTCGCCGGACCCATGCCGCCCTTTCCGACGATGAGGCGCACCCCTTCCCGCTCCATGAGCGGGCGGGTGAAGCGCTCCATGCGCATGGAGGTGGTGGTGCCGATGCAGAAGGGCGTGTAGCCGGCGGGTGCGGCGGGGGATTTCTCCACCCGGTGCACGTTGGGCGCGGTGTGGATCACCGCGTGTCCCTTGAGATCGAGGCATGTGGTGCGGCCCCGGTCGAACATGTGGATCTGCGTCGCGTCGCGGATGCCGAACAGGGTGCGCTGGAGCGTCACCGTATCGCCGACCTTCAGGGCGCGGACCTGATCGGCATCAACCGGCATTTCAAGGACATGGTGGGCCATCGTAGCGCTCCGGATCAGCTGAAGGCGATGCCGCCGGGGGTGAAGGTGGCCCGCGCGCGGCGGGCGGAATGGCACTGGATGTTCACTGCCACCGGGTTCTGGGTGATGTGGGTCGCGGCGACCTCCACATGGACGGCGAAGGACGTGGATCGTCCGCCGAGGCCCTGCGGCCCAATGCCCAATTCGTTCACCGCGCGGGACAGCTCGGCCTCGATCTTCGCGCCTTCGGCATCCTCGCACACCGTGCGCAGGGGACGGGTCGCGGCGATCTTGGCGAGGTGCATGCACAGGTCCGAGGTGCCGCCGATGCCGACGCCCACGATGGTGGGCGGGCACACCCGGCCGCCCAGCTCGATCACCCGGTCGACGACGAAGCGCTTCACGGCGGTGATGCCGTCCGAGGGCAGCAGCATCTTGAGGAACGAACCGTTTTCCGAGCCCGAACCCTTGGGGATCATCTCGATAGAGACGGTCTCCTCCCGGTTGTCGAAGTCGATGTGGATCACCGGCACGCGGATGCCGCAGGAATTCTGGTCATTCTTGCGGGTGATGGGATGCACCACCGACGAGCGCAGGGAGTTTTCCTTGGTCGAGCGCGCCGCGCCGCGGCGCACCGCCTCCTTCAGCCCTGCCCCGTCGAAGGTCACGTTGCGGCCGATGGTGATGTTGTAGATGGGGATGCCGGTGTCCTGGCACAGGATGTTGCGGGTGCGCTCGGCGACCTTGATGTTCTCCACCATGGTGCCGAGGATGGCTTGGCCGGTCGCATCCGTTTCCGTGCGCTGCAGCTCCGAGAAGCCGGCCTTGATGTCCGGCGGCAGCAACTGGAGCGCGCGCAGATAGAGGTCGGCGCAGATCTTTTCGACTTCGTCGAGGTTGAGGTCCATGGGATGCTCCTAGAAGACCAGCGCCAGACCCGAGAGCAGGATCATCAGCGACAGCATCTGCTTGAATGCCTTCTCGTTCAGGCGGCCGTAGATCTGGAGGCCGAGCACGGCGCCGACGGCGAGCGGCGGCAGGGCCAGGACGATGAGCAGCCAGGAGCGCCCGTCGATGCCCACCACCCCGACAGCAGCCAGCGTCACCACATGCGCGAACAGGATGAAGGGCTGGTACACCCCGCGCGCCACCTCCTTCGGCCAGCCGCGCAGCTGGGTCCAGATGGTGGGAACGACCCCCGAATACCCCCCGAGCCCACCAAGGATGCCGCCCACGAAGCCGATGCCCGCATTGGCCCACCGGCCACCGGCGACGATCACCGGAAGGCGTGGAGCAAGGAGGGCGTAGAGGGCATAGGCCGCCATGCCGAGGCCCAGAGCGAGCTTCAGCGGGGCGGGGTTCACCGCCGTGAGCACCAGCACCCCGAGCGGCACCCCCACCAGCGCGCCCACGAGGAAGGGGGCGAGGCGCACGCCGTCGATAGACCGGCGGATCGGCCAGACCAGCGTGAGATGCAGGATGCTGCCGCAGGCGACGATGAGCGCGGTCGTCTGGATCGGGTCGAGCGCGTGCAGCCAGATGGCGGAGGCGGCGAGAGCGAAGGCAAAGCCTGCCCCGCCCGCGGCCAGCGCGCCGAGAAAAGCGCCGGCCCAGAGCACGGACAGGGTGGCGAGCGGAATGCCGAGCATGCTCACCACCCGCTCAGCAGGAAGAGGAGGCCCACGGCGAGCCCGGCCGCGATGGCGCCCGCCACCACGCCGGCGGTATGGCCGCGGAACGAGAACCACTCGATGGCGAGCACCCGGAGGCCAAGGGCCATATGCACCGCAAGGGCGCTGACGAGGCCCCATTCGGCGATCTTTACGAGCGGGCTGTGGGTGACAGCCAGGAAGCTGTCGAGCGCGTTGGCGCCCGAGAGCGCGGTTCCGAGCGCGATGAAATGCATGGGCAGAAACACCGCCAGCGCCACGCCCGACAGGCGATGGAGCAGCGCCGCGATGAAGCCCGGCTTCAGGTGGGAGGCCTCGCGCAGCCCCGGACGGGTCGCGGCGGAGAAGGCGGACGGCTTCACGGCAGCATCCCTCCGGGGTGATAGACCGCCAGCGCCGCGCGCAGGCCGAGCACGACGATGGCGGCCGCGAAGGCCAGCATGACGATATCGAGGGAGCGCGAGCGCCAGCCGGTCCATTCGCGGATCACGCTGCGCAGGCCGATGGGGGCGTGAATGGCAGCGGCGCAAACGAAGGCACAATAGAAGGCGAGGAACCAGCCGTTGCCCGCCGTGCGCGACAGGATCTCCGCCGCGCTGAGCCCTCCGCGCACCGCGTGCACCATGGTGGCGAGATGCACCGCCACCGCGACCGCCAGCACCGCGGCCGTGCCGCGTTGGGCCATGTAGAGAAGAGGATTCATGACTTCCCCAGCAGCGCGAGGAGGCGGCCGATCGGCGAGGGCGCGGTGGCGCGCTTGAGGCCGGCGATGGCGTAGGTGGGCGCCAGATCCTTGGGACAGAACTCGGTGCAGCTCATGTGGCTGTGGCAGGAGTGGCAGCCCACGTCCCCGGACACCGCGGCGAGCCGCGCCGGGTTGCCCCGGTCGCGTTCGTCATTCACCAGCGTCCAGGCGCGATTGAGGGCGGCCGGGCCGAGATAATCCTTGTTCCAGGCCACGACATCGCAGGCGGAGTAGCACACGCCGCAATTGATGCACTCGACGCCAGCGTCGGCGGCCCTCCGCTTCGGACTGTCGGGCCGCACCTGGGCGAAATCGGCAGGGGGCGCCTCGCCCGGCTCGAAGGCTCCTTGGGCGTCGCGCCATTTCTCGAAGAAGGGGACCATGTCGACCGTCAGGTCCTTGACGATCGGCAGGTTGCGCAGGGGTTCCAGCACGAGGACGTCACCGTCCAGGGCCTCGGAAACGCGGGTGCGGCAGGTCCAGCGCGGCCGGCCGTTCACCACCATCGCGCAGGAGCCGCACATTCCGACCCGGCAGGCGAAGCGGTAGGAGAGCGTCGGGTCCTGCGCCCGCTGGATCTCGGTCACCACGTCGAGAACGGTCTGGCTGGCGCGGCGCGGCACCTCGAAGTCCTCGAAGGCTCCATCCGCCTGGCCGCGCCACACGCGGACGCGCAGGGTCTCCTCGGCCGGCGCTTCCGCCGTCCGCCCGTTCTGGCTCGTGCTCGTCATGTCGTTCGTCCTGAAGGCTTCTTGAGACGCCGCAGGCTGCCGCCCGCGACGGGAAGGCGCGCGATGACCGCGCGCCGGCCGAGGCGATGCTCAGCCGCCCGGCGCACCGTGGATGGCGGGGAAGAAGATGTCCTTCCAGTCCTTTGTGGTGGCACCGACGAGGCCGGCCCGGTGCATGTAATCGAGATAGGACAGCACCTTCTTTGGGGTGGTGGTCCACTCGTTTTCCGGCGCCTTGATGATGGCCACCGCCTCGTCCACGCTCATCTTGGAGCCCTCGGCCTTGATCCACAGCGCAGCCATGGCGGCGGGATCCTTGCGGATCAGGGCATTGGCCTCTTCCAGCGCGGCGAGGACGGCGGCGAGGGCCTTGGGGTTCTCGGAGGCGAACTTCTCGGTGGTCCAGATGACGTTGAAGGTGTGCGGCCCGCCGAGCACCTGATAGCTGTCCAGCACCTTGTGGGCGCGCGGGTCCTTCAGTTCCAGCTCCTGAAAGGGAGAGGAGCCGAAATGCGCGGTGACCTCGGACTTGCCGCCCATCATGGTGAGCTGGGCGTCCGGGTGGCCCATGGAAACGGTGAGGGAATCCAGCTTGTTCTGCTGGCCCGCGCCGAACGCCTGCTCGGCGGCCATCTGCAGCGTCACCGCCTGGATGGAGGTCTTCACCGCCGGCAGGGCGATCTTGTCGGTGGAGGTGAAGTCCTTGATGGTCTTCACGTTCGGGTTCACCGAAACGAGGTAGAGCGGCATGGCGTTCAGCGCCGCGATGCCTTTCACCTTCAGGTTGCCGCGGGTGCGGGCCCAGATGGTGAGCATCGGCCCGACGCCGCCGGCGGCGATATCCAGATTGCCCGAGATAAGGGCCTCGTTCATGCCCGAGCCGCCGGTGAAGCGCAGCCATTCGGTCTTGAGCGCGAGGCCCTTGGCGCTCGCCTGCTTCTCGATGAGGTTCAGCTCTTCCATCACCGTCATCGGCAGATAGGAGATCCCGAACTGCTTGGCGAGGCGGACCGTCCCGGTTTCCGCACGCGCCGCCCCTGTGGCGAGCGACAACGGAACGAGGGCAAGCGCTGCGGCGGCGAACACAGCCGCGCGTTTGAAGAAGAGACCCATTGCGTTCTCCCTGGTGGCATTTCCCCTGGCGCCTCGCAGTCGGCACGCCAAGGCTGCCTGGGCCGCGCGCTCAAGGCGTGCGGTCTTGTTTTCGTTTCCGGGGTCGAAGGCCGATGACGTGTCCGCTCGGTTTCGATCCGGCGCGCGACCATTTTCCGATTGAGTGTCGGCAGGGGCAGAGTACCCTCGGGGCAACAGGTGTCAATAGTCTTAGGTCATATATATGACATTTGAATCTACACCCTCCGCGAACGCCCGGGCCGCGGCCATCGAGGCGCGGCCGCTCTACCAGCAGACGCGCGACCTGCTGCTGAAGCGCATCATCGACGGTGTCTGGAAGCCCGGCAGCTACCTGCCGAGCGAGCAGCAGCTCTGTGGCGAACTCGGTGTGTCCATCGGCACCATCCGCAAGGCCACCGAGGAACTGGTGATTCATGGGCTTCTGGAGCGCCAGCACGGACGGGGCACGCAGGTGGTGCCCCACTCCAGCGCCAAGTCGCGCTTCCGCTTCCTGCGCTTCGTGCATGAAGATGGACGCCCGCTCGATCCGGTGGCGCATCTCCTCACCCAGACCGTTCGCGCGGCGAGCGCCGAGGAGCGCCGTCAGCTCGACCTTGATCCCAATGGCAAGGTGCTCGCCCTCACGCGCATCCGCAGCGAGAAGGACCAGCCGCTGGTCTACGAGCGCCTGGCGCTGCCGGCGCAGACCTTTGGCGCGCTGGGGCTGAAGACCGGAGAGGATATCGTGGAAGAGGTGTACGTCTTCTACCAGGAGCGCTGCGGCGTCACCATCATGCGCACCGTGGACGAGGTTGGCGTGGCGATGGCGGACGGCACCATGGCGCAGCACCTCGGGATCGCGACGGGCGCCCCGGTTCTGGAGGTGCGACGCGTCGCCCACGCCCTCGATGGACGGCGCGTGGAATATCGAGAGAGCTTCACCGCCCATCTCAAGTACAGGACCGCCCTCGAGTAAGGGCGGCCCGCGCTTCACGCCTCCCGGTGCCGGTCAGGCCTGCATGCCCCAGCGCTGGACGGTGTGGCGCTCGATGGTCTGGAAGATCAGATTTTCCACCACGAGGCCGATGAGGATCACGGTCAAAAGGCCGGCGAACACGTTGGCGATGTCCAGCATGTTCTTGTTCTCGAAGATGAACCAGCCGAGACCGCCGGAGCCGGACGACACCCCGAAGACCAATTCCGCCGCGATCAACGTGCGCCACGCGAATGCCCAGCCGATCTTCAACCCGGTGAGGATGGACGGAAACGCCGCCGGGATGAGAATGGTGGCGATGAAGCGCGGCCCCCTCAGCCCGTAGTTGCGACCCACCATCTTCAGCGTGCGGCTCACCGAGAGAAAGCCCGAGTGGGTGTTGAGCGCGATGGCCCATGTGACCGAGTGCACCAGCACGAAGACGAGGCTGGCGGTGCCGAGCCCGAACCAGATCAGCGCCAGCGGCAGAAGCGCGATGGCCGGCAGCGGATTGAACATGGAGGTCATGGTCTCCAGAAAATCCGTGCCGATGCGCGAGGCGATGGCAAGCGCCGTCAGCACCGCCGCGAGCGTGATGCCGATGGCATATCCCATCAGCAGCACCCGGAGCGACCCCCACGCCCGCTCGGGCAGCACGCCGTTCATCACGTTGGCAAAGAAGGCGGAGACGGTGGCGCTGAAGGTGGGAAAGAGCAGGTCGTTGTTGAGAACGCGCCCGTAGATTTCCCACGCCAATGCCAGCGCGGCGAGAATGATGAGCTTGCGGAAGAAGCTCCAGTTGTAGAGCAGTTCCCAGGTGGACAGCGGCTTTTCCACCACCGTCATGGCGTCGGCCGGCGTGTCCTCGCGATAGATTTCCGGACGCGGCTCGGTGAGGGGAATGACCTTCAGCGTGGCGATCTCAGGCATCGATGATCTCCTTCGCCTCGTCGGCGAACAGCATGTGCTGGATGCGCTGCTCGAGGAGCGCGGCGTCCTTGGGATCGGTGGTGCTGTTGAGCTCGGCCTTCACCCGGCCTGGATGGGGCGAGAGCAGGAGGATGCGGTTGCCGATCTTGATGGCCTCGGCAATGGAGTGGGTGACGAAGAGCACGGTGAAGCGCGTGTCCGCCCACAATTGCAGGAGTTCGTCCTGCATCTTCCGACGCGTCAGCGCGTCGAGCGCGGCGAACGGCTCATCCATCAGAAGGATGTCCGGCTCCATGGCCATGCCGCGGGCAATGGCCACGCGCTGCTTCATGCCGCCGGAAAGCATGTGCGGATAAGTGTCCGCGAACTTGGTGAGGTTCACCTTCTCGATGTAATGCATGGCCCGCTCGTCCGCCTCCCGGCCCTTCAGCTTGCGGGCGGCGGTGAGGGCGAAGGCCACGTTCTGGCGCACGGTCTTCCAGGGCAGGAGCTGGTCGAATTCCTGGAACACCATCATGCGGTCCGGCCCGGGGGCGCGGATCACCTGCCCCTTGAGGCGCATCTCACCCTCCGTGGGGGTGATGTAGCCGCCGACGGCCTTCTGCAGGGTGGACTTTCCGCACCCGGACGGGCCCAGCAGAATGAAGCGGTCACCTTCGAGAACGTTGAAATCCACCCTGTAGGTGGCGGTGACAAGTAGATTCGGCGTCTTGTACTGCAGCGTTACGCCACTCACCTCCAGAAGAGGTTTCTGCGAACCCATGCATCCCTCCCTTGGGACCTGTCGCCGCGGCCTTTATTGGCCGTTCTGGCGAGGCGTCGTTTCTGCTCCCGGTCTTCATGGTGCCTGACCACCCTTGGCGGGGCGGCAGGGCTTTTTGTGTCTGGTGGGATCCCGCGGTCGAGGCGCGCGAAATGGCGCATCCGCCCCGCCGTTCTTCGGCTTTGCCTGCTGGCTGCGGACTCCTGTCACGCCGCCCCAGGTGTGATGACGATAGACAAGGCCGGTAGGCCTGTAAAGGTCATCTACTATCATATATAAGACATAAGTTTTATTGCACCACCCCGGCGACTGCCCCGTGCCGAAAGATGGTCTTTGCTCAACCGCTTAGAAAAAATCAGGTCAGGTCGGAGAGATAATGGAAACCGGCCGTGAGGCAGAAGCTGACGCGCCATTCCACCGGCGTCCCGTCGAGCGAATAGGCGAGACGGTCGATGAGCAGCACCGGCGTGGCCGGCTCCACATGCAGCATGGCCGCGGTGTCGGCATCCGCACCCACGGCTTTCAATTGCTCCCGCGCCCGCGCCACGGTGATACCGTAGCGCTGCGCGTAGAGGCCGTAGAGATTGTTCGGAACCGGCGCGTCGGCGAGGCCCGGAAACATCTGGTCGGGCAGGATCAGGCTCTCGATGATGAGCGGTGCGCCGTCGAACGTGCGCAGGCGGCGGATGCGCAGGACCCGCCCGTTGCGCGGCAAGGCGAGGGCGGCGCATTCGGCGGTGGTGCCCTTGGCCCGCTCGATGCCGAGCACGCGGCTTTCGGGGAAGTGGCGCTCCCCGTCATCCCCGACCAGCTTGAAGAACTGGAACAGGATGCGCTCCTCGTCGTGGCGGGCGACGAAGGTGCCCCGGCCCTGCCGGCGCACCACGATGTTCTCCGCCGCCATCTCGTCCAGCGCCTTGCGCACCGTGCCCTGGCTGACACCCAGTTCGGCAGCGAGCTGGATCTCGCTGGGCAGGGGCTCTCCGGGCGCCCAAACGCCGTCCACCATGCGGCGGATCAGGGTCTCGCGGACCTGCCGGTAGAGCGGCTTGGATTCGAGCCCTTCTCCCTCGCCGCGATGGGCCGCGCCGGCCGGGCTTCTCTCCTGCGCCCTGCGGGGCTCGGCCCCGGCGGCAATGCTTGGCTTGCTCACGATGGTCTCGCCCCCTGGTCCGCGCGTCCTTCTCGGACGCTTATAGGTGCGGCTGGCCCGGCTTGCATCTCCCCCGCAGAGCTTGCAACACCCGTCAGTCTCATATCTTATATATGATAACGGAATAGAAGCGCACGCAATGCCCTCGTTCCGCACCCAGAACGACAATATCCGAAAACGACAACCGGAAACGCCCATGCCCGACATCGTCGTCACCGAGTTCATGGACGAGGCGGCGCTCGCCACGCTGCGCGGCCGTCACGAGGTCCATTACGATCCGGCGCTGGTGGACCAGCCCGACGCCCTCCACGGCCTCCTCAAGGAAGCCCGCGCCCTGATCGTCCGCAACCGCACGCAGGTTCGCGGAGCGCTGCTCGCGGCGGCGCCCCGGCTGGAAGTGGTGGGGCGGCTCGGGGTCGGCCTCGACAATATCGACGTGGAGGCCTGCCGCGCCCGCGGCATCGCGGTGCGCCCGGCCACCGGCGCCAACGACCTGGCGGTGGCCGAATATGTCATCTGCGGCGTGATGATGCTGCTGCGCGGCGCCTACCACGCCTCCGCCGAGGTGGCGGGTGGCGCATGGCCGCGCACCCGCCTCATGGGGCGGGAAACCTCCGGCCGCATCCTCGGCCTCGTCGGCTTCGGCGCCATCGCCCGGCAGACGGCACGGCGCGGCGTGGCGCTCGGCATGGACGTAATCGCCCACGATCCCTTCCTCGATGCCGCCAATCCCGCTTTCTCCACCCATGGCGTCCGCCCGGTGGCCCTGGACGACCTTCTGGCACGGGCCGACGCGGTGAGCCTCCATGTGCCGCTGACCGCAGAGACCCGCGGCCTCATCGGCGCCGACGCCCTCGCCCGCATGCGGCCGGATGCGGTGCTCATCAATGCCGCGCGGGGCGGCGTGGTGGACGAGGCGGCTTTGGCCGAGGCGCTGAAGGCGGGGCGCCTCGCAGGCGCCATGCTGGACGTGTTCGAGACGGAGCCCCTGCCCGGCGGCGGCCCGCTTGAGGGCGTGCCGAACCTCATCCTGACCCCGCACATTGCGGGCGTCACCGTGGAATCCAACGTACGTGTCAGCGAGGCGGTCGCCATCGCGGTGGCGCAGGTGCTTCAGGAGAAGGCGGCATGAGCGAGCAACTCTCCCTCCACGCGGCCCGCGCCCTCGCCCGCTCGGTGCTCATCGCGGCCGGCGCCAGCCGGGCGGCAGCCGAGGCCACCGCCGAGGCCCTGGTCGCGGCGGACGCGGACGGCATCGCCAGCCACGGCCTCTCCCGCCTGCCGGCCTATGCGGACCAGATCCGCTCCGGCAAGGTGAAGGGACAGGCGGAACCGGCCCTCGAATGGACCTCCGTCTCGACCCTGCGGGTGGATGCGCGCGAGGGCCTCGCCTTTCCCGCCATCGCCGCCGGGCTCGATGCCGCCGCAGGCCGCATCGCCGAGAGCGGCATCGTCGCGGTCTCGGTCTTCGCCTCGCACCATGCGGGCGTCATGGGTCATCATGTGGAGCAGATGGCGGAGCGGGGGCTGGCCGCCCTCGCCTTCTCGAACTCGCCGCAGGCCATCGCGCCGTGGGGCGGGCAGGCGGGCGTGTTCGGCACCAATCCCATCGCCTTTGCTACCCCGCGCAAGGATGCAGCCCCGCTCGTCATCGACGCCTCCCTGAGCAAGGTGGCCCGCGGCAAGATTATGGTCGCCGCCCAGCGCGGCAATCCCATCCCGGATGACTGGGCGCTGGACGCGCAGGGCAACCCCACCACCGATCCCAAGGCCGCGCTGGCCGGCACCATGCTGCCCATCGGCGATGCCAAGGGGGCGGCGCTGGTGCTGATGGTGGAAATCCTCGCCGCCGCCCTCACCGGCGGCCAGTTCGGCTTCGAGGCAGCCTCCTTCTTCACCGCCGAGGGTCCCTCCCCCGCCATCGGCCACCTGTTCCTGGTGATGGACCCGGTGCGGCTGGGCGGGGCGGACTATCTGGTCCGGCTGGAACGGCTCCTCGGCGCCATTCTTGGGCAGGACGGCACGCGCCTGCCGGGCGAGCGGCGCCTGAAAGCGCGGGCTGTGAGTGAGGCCGAGGGCATCACCATTCCTGCCGACCTGCTGGAAGACCTACAGCGCCGCTCCGCCGCCTGAGACGGGAAATAGAAAAGGGCCGCCGGCATATCCTGCCGGCGGCCCTTTTTCGTTCGGGGAGAAGGCGGCCGCTGCCGGCCGCCCTGCCCTCACGCGCTGCGGTAGAGCTTGGTCATCACGAACTCGCGGTGGCCGAGGGATTCGGCCGCCGTGAGACGCCCGTTGGCGGTGCGCACGATCATGTCGATGAGCGCGTCGCCCGCCTCCGGAATGGTCATCTCCCGACGCAGCACGCCCGAGACGTCCACGTCGATATGCTCGCCCATGGTGCGGATGGTGCGCGGGTTGCCCGAGATCTTGATGACCGGGACGATGGGGTTGCCGATCACATTGCCCTGTCCGGTCGGGAAGGTGTGGATCACATAGCCGGCCGCCGCCATCAGCGTCACGCATTCGGCCGCTGCGGAGGACGTGTCCATGTAATAGAGGCCGGGGCCCTTGGCCGGAGCCTCGGCGGGCTCGAGGGCGTCGATGTATCGGCACTCACGGCCGATCTTCTCGAGATTGCCCAGCGCCTTCTCCTCGATGGTGGTGAGGCCGCCGGCGATGTTGCCCTTGGTGGGCTGGCTGTCGGAGAGATCGTCGGTCTTGTGGGCCTCGATCACGTCGTCCTGGTAGGACTTCCACATCTTGAACCACTTCTCGGCCACTTCCGGGGTGGCCGCGCGCTCCTTGCACAGGTGCTCGGCGCCGGTGATTTCCGAGGTCTCGCCGAACACGCCGTAGATGCCGTGCGGGATCAGCTTGTCATACATGTTGCCCACCGTGGGGCAGGAGGACAGGCCGGTGGTGGTGTCGCTCTCGCCGCACTTGGTGGAGATCCACAGGTCGGAGATCGGGCAATCCTCCTGCGGCAGCTCGTTGGCCCACTGCACGAAGCGCTTCGCCTCGTAGGAGGCCTTGGCCACGGTGGCGATGTCGCCGTTCAGCTCGATGCCGAAGCCCACCACCGGCTTGCCGGTCTTGGCGATGCCCTCGACCACGCGGTTGGTCCACTGGTCCTCGATGCCGATCACCACCACCGCGGCAACGTTCGGGTTGGAGCCGATGCCGATGAGGGTGCGGAAATGGATTTCCAGATCCTCGCCGAACTGCAGGCGGCCGTACGCGTGGGGCAGCGCCATGGTGCCCTTCACATGGGCGGCGACCGCCTCGCAGGCGGCGTTGGAGAGATCGTCGAGGGGCAGGATGACGACGTGGTTGCGCACGCCCACCCGGCCGTTCTCGCGGCGCCAGCCGCGGACGGTGGCGTTGGCATAATCGGCCGAGGCGAGCGCCGTGGGGGTCGCCTTGGTGATGAGCTGGTCGGGCGCGCCGCCGCGGAAGGGGTTGGGCGCGGTCTGGGCGTGGAACATGGCGATGTTGGACATTTCTTCCCTCACCAGCGCTTGGTCTTGGCATTGTGGACGTGGACGTGCTCGCCCTTGGCGATGTCGGCCTTGGCGATGCCGATGTCCTGGCCGTACTTCCAGATGGTGTCGCCGGCCTTGATGTCCGTGAGGGCGACCTTGTGGCCGATGGGCACGTCCATCTTGGAGGTGAGGTGGAACGCCGAATTGTCGTGCGTCACCACGCACAGCATGTCGGTGCCGGCCTTCAGGCCCTCCACCACCACGACACCGACGGTGTCCTTCTTCTCGTGAACCAGCAGTTGCGGCGCACTCACGCTTGCCTCCTCGTTGCCGTCTTGGCCGGCTCGTGTCGGCCAAGTCTTATATAAGATATAGTACATAAAACTGCGAACAAAACCCTGTCAAGCGGCCTGTCGGGCGACGGCGTTCTTTCTGGTTTTTCGAATGAAAGGCGCGTCTGGCCGCGCGGAGCCGACGCCTGCGCCAAGCCGCCGGCGGGGCAGGATCGAGGGATGAGGAAAGCGCCCCGGACCAGTCCGGGGCGCTGCGGTCAGAGCCGCAGAACGATCTTCGCCGCGCCGGTCCGGCCGGCGTCGATGTCGGCGAAGGCAGAGATGGCCTCCGAAAATCCGCGCTCCTCGATCCAGCCGAGGGCGCCGAGGCGGCCAGAGGCGAGCGCCTCCACCGTCGCCCGGAAGTCGGCGGGCGTATAGCAATAGGTGCCGGAGACGATGATTTCCTGCAGCGTGATGCGGCGGATATCCAGCCCCTCCGTGCCGGGCAAGAGTCCGGCATGGACGATGACGCCCCCCGGCCGCACGAGCCGGCATGCCGCGGCGCGGGTCGCGATGGCACCCACCGCGTCGATGACGAGATCGATGCTGCCGTCCTGGGGTTCACCCCCCTCCCCCGGCGCGTAGCAGCGGAACGGGCCGGCGCGCTCCACCGTGTCGCGCCGGGCCGCATTGGGCTCGGCGACGAATATCTCCGCCGCGCCCTGCATGGCCAGCACCAAAGCCGCCGCAAGCCCGATGGCCCCGCCCCCGAGCACGAGGCAGCGGGCAGCAGGAAGGGGCAGGCCCAGAAGCCGTGCCCCCTGGTTCACCGCGTGGTAGCTCACCGCCACGGGCTCGGCGAGCGCGGCATGGGCGACGGGGAAATTGTCGGGGATGGGCACCAGATTGCGCTCCGGCACCCGCACCAGCTCGGCGAACGCACCGGGGCGCGGCGGCATGGAGAGGATCTGCCGGCCGGGACACAAATGCGCGCGCCCCGCCTCGCAGGCCGGGCAGGTGCCGCAGGTGACCAGCGGATTGACGGTGACGCGCTGTCCCGCCCGTGGCCCGGAGGCGATGCGCCCCGCCGCCTCGTGGCCCAGCACCAGCGGTGCCGGACGCCGCGCGTCATGACCGTGATAGGCGTGCATATCCGAGCCGCAGATACCGACCGCCTCCACACGCACCAGCACCTCGTCGTTGGCGGGCAGAGGCTCGGGCTCGCTGCGGAACTCCAGCCGGTGGGGTCCGGTATAGACCAGGGCTTTCATGATCGGGCTTTCATCTCGGGGCGCTATTTGGCGGTGAAGCCGCCGTCCACCGCCAGCACCTGACCGGTGACGTAAGCCCCGGCATCGGAGGCGAGGAACACGGAAGGACCCACCAGATCCTCCAGCCGCCCATTGCGGCCGATGGCGGTCTGGGCCGCATTGTGGGCGGCGCGGGCTTCGTCCTCGAACACCGCCTGGGTGAGCGCGGTGGGGAAGAAGCCCGGGGCGATGGCATTGGCGGTGATGCCATGCCGGGACCATTCCTCCGCCATGGCTCGTGTGAGCTGGGCGACGGCGCCCTTCGCCGCGCCATAGGGCGCGGAATTAGGAAAGGCCCGGAAGGATTGCAGCGACGCAATGTTGAGAACGCGCCCCCACCCCCGCCCCGCCATGGCCGGCGCGAGCTTCTGCACCAGCATGAACGGCGCGCGCACGTGCACGGCCATGTGCAGGTCGAAGGCCTCTCGCGTCACCGCGCCGAACGGCTGGCGCAGGTTCATGCCGGCGGCGTTGACGAGGATGTCGATGCCTTCGCCGGCCGCTTCGGCGAGAAGCTCGGCCCCGTCGTCAGCTGCAAGGTCGGCGACGATGGCGCGGGCGGCGATGTCCTTGCCGGCGAGGTCGGCGCAGGCGGCGTCCAGCTCCGCCGCACGGCGGGCGGCGAGGACCACGCCGGCCCCGGCCTGCCCCAGCCCTGCGGCGATGGCGAGGCCGATGCCGGAGCTTCCGCCCGTCACCAAAGCGGTACGGCCGGACAGATCGAACAGGGAAGACAGATTGAACATGGCTCAGGCGTCCACCGGCACGCCCATGTCGAAATTGTGCCCGGGGAAGTATTTGGCGAGACGGTAATCCCCGGTGCGCGCATGCGCCTCCATGCCCTCCAGCCGCGAAATGCGGGCGGTGACCTGGGCGATGGTCTTGCAGGCGTCCCGGCTCATCTGCTGCCAGGTGAGCGGCTTCAGGAACTTGTGCACCGACAGCCCGGCCGAGTAACGGGCCGCGAACTTGGTGGGCAGGATGTGGTTGGGGCCGGACGTTTTGTCGCCGAACGCCACCGTGGTCTCCTCCCCGAGGAAGAGCGAGCCGTAATTGGTCAGGGCGTCGCGCCACCAGCCGAGGTCGGCGGCATGGACCTCCAGATGCTCGGAAGCGTAGCGGTCGGAAACCTCCACCAATTCCTCGCGGGTGTCGCAGACGATCACCTCGCCATAGTCCCGCCAGGCGGCGGCAGCGGCATCGCGGGCGGTGGGCGGCAGGTCGGCGATGAGGCCGGGGACGCTACGCATCACCTCCTCCGCCAGCGCGCGGGACGAGGTGAAGAGCCATGCGGGGCTCTCGTGGCCGTGCTCGGCCTGCCCCACCAGGTCCACCGCCACCATCAGGGGATCGGCGGTCTCGTCGGCGATCACCGCTACCTCGGACGGGCCGGCGAAAACGTCAATGCCCACCTTGCCGAACAACATGCGCTTCGCCTCGGCGACGAACTTGTTGCCGGGGCCGACAATGATGTCCGCCGGCTTGCCGGTGAACAGGCCGTAGGCCATGGCCGCGATGGCCTGCACCCCGCCCAGCGTCATCACCACATCCGCTCCGGCCACCATCATGGCATAGAGCACGTAAGGGTGAATGCCGCCCCCGCGATAGGGCGTGGAGCAGGCGACCACGGTGCCGACGCCCGCCGCCTTCGCCGTGGCGACTGACATGTAGGCGGACGCGATATGCGCGTATCGGCCGGTGGGCACGTAGCAGCCGGCGACGTTGCAGGGCACCAGCTTCTGCCCCGCGGTGAGGCCGGGCAGAAGCTCCACGGAGAAGTCCTTCACGCTCTCGCGCTGGGCATCGGCGAAACGGCGCACTTGATCGGCGGCGAAGGCGATGTCGCGGCGCACCTGATCGGGCACCTCGCGGGCGCGGCGCTCCATCTCCTCGCGGGTGACGAGGATGGGGCCGTCCCACTTGTCCAGCTTGAGGGCATACTCGCGGACCGCCTCCTCGCCCCGGCGCTCGATCTCGCCCAGCATGGCGGTGACGACCTCGCGGGCCGTTCCCGTCTCGGTCTCGGGGGTCTTGCTCGCGCGCTTCAGGTATTCGATGGCCATTTCAGTGCTCCATGGCGCCGGGGAGGAGACGTCCTGCCGTCCGGGCTTCAGTTGGTCGTGTCGAATTCGGTGGCGAAAGCCTTGAGCTTGGGGTCGGCGGCGACCATCCGCATGAAGCTGTCGTCCACGTAGGACTTCGCCTCGGGCGCCGTGGGAATGGTGCCGACCTCCGCCATGAAGGCGCCGATCCGGCCGAGCCAGCCGTCGAGGGCGGACGGTCCCTTGGCGCGATCCATCAGGCGGAGCTGTTCGGTGAGCGCGAAGGTGGGCCGCAGGGCGAATTCCTGCTCGATGGCCGAATCCGAGGCCTCGACGCCGCCGATGGCATAGAAGGCCTTGGTCATGGCGTGCGCCTCCTTCGGGTGCGCCTTCGCCCAGCCCCAGGCCCGCAGATAGACGGCGGCCACCTTGGCCACGAGGTCCGGGTGCTCCTTGGCGAAAGCGGGACGCACCACCAGCGCGCCGGGCACGATGGCGCCGGCATCCGCGCCGGAGCACAGCACCTTGGCGCCGGCCTTTTCTTCCAGCGTGTAAGTGTAGGGCGCCCACACCCCGACCACCTCGGAATTATTGGCCATGGCGGCGGAGATGATCTGCGCCTGGCCCAGATTGACGAACTGCATGTCCGAGGACTTCAGCCCCCATTTGGCGAGGCAGTTGCGCGCCGCGTAGTCCGCCGTGGAATTGGTGGTGAGCAGCAGCTTCTGCCCCTTCAGGGCGGATGGGTCCTTCTGCAGCGCCGCCACCTTGTCGGCACGGGTCATCAGCGCGTTGGTCTTGGATTCATCGTTGGTGATGCCCACCGTGACCAGCCCGAAGCGCGCGGCGCCCAGCACCGCCGGGACCGAGCCCGTGCCGCCCACGTCCCACGATCCCGCCTGCGCCGCCGCCACCTGCGGCGCGCCCGCCGGGAAGGTGACGAAGCTCGCGTCGAGCCCCACCTCCTTCCACCATCCCTTCTCGGTGGCGATGTAGAACGGCAGAGCCCAGTAGAGCGAGGGCTGGTAGGAGATGCTGATCTTGGTCAGCCCCTCGGCCCGAGCCGGTGCGGCCGGCGCGACCAGGGTTGCCGAGAGGGCGGCGAGCGCCGCCGCGAGGAAGGCGTGCCTGCGCGCGGGGCGTTTGAACGGCGTATCCTTGACCTTGGTCATGCGTGTCTCTCCCTGGTGCTGCCGGTGGTCCGGCCTGTTCTGGAGCGCGTGCCGGGGCGCGTACTCCCTTTTTCAACGCCGTCAGTGCGCGGCGCCGGTCTTTTCCTCGCGGAGCGATCGCCAGATGTGGGTGCGCAGGTGGACGAAGGATTCGAGGTCCATCACGTCCTCGATGCGGCTGTAGCGCTCCCAGCCCTCGGCCTCGCGGATCGACTTCACGTCCACGATCTCCTTCAGGCGGCCGGGGCGGCGGGTCATGATCGCTACGCGGTCGGCGAGATAGACCGCCTCTTCCACGCCGTGGGTGATGAACAGCACCGTGCGCGGATTGCGCCGTGCGAGGCGCACCAGCTCTTCCTGCATCACCACGCGGGTCTGCGCGTCGAGGGCGCCGAAGGGCTCGTCCATCAGCAGCACCTGGGGATCGAGAACATAGGCACGGGCGATGGCCACGCGCTGCTGCATCCCGCCCGAGAGCTGGTGCGGATAGGCGCCCTCGTAGCCGTTGAGGCCGATCAGTTCGACCGCCTCCATGACGCGGATGCGCCGCTCCTCGCGCGGCATGTTCCGGTTGCGCAGGCCCAGCTCGATGTTCTCGACCACCGTCTTCCACGGGAACAGGGCGAACTGCTGGAACACCACCGCCCGGTCCGGGCCCGGCTCGCGAACCTCGGCATTGCCCACCAGCACGCGGCCGGAGGTGGGAAACTCGAAGCCCGCGGCGAGCCTCAGGCAGGTAGTCTTGCCGCAGCCGGAGGGGCCGACAATGGCAAGGAATTCCTTGTCGGCGATGGCAAGGTCCACGTCGTCCAGCGCCTTCACCTGGCCGGCGCCGAAACTCTTGCTCACGGCATCGAAGCGGATGGAGCTCATCTTGTCCTCTCAGGCTCGCGCGAGGCGGTTGTGGATGCGCGCCTCGAGGGCACGAAGGGCGATGTCGATGAGGACGCCGACGAGGCCGATGGCGGCCATGCCGACCATCACGGTCGCGGTGGCGACGCCGCTCTGGGCCTGCACCATCATGTAGCCGACGCCGGTGGAGGCCACGATCAGCTCGGCCCCCACCAACGACTGCCAGCCGAGACCGGCACCGATCCGGAGGCCGGCCACGATTGAGGGGGTGGCGGCCGGCAGCAGCACTTCCAGGATCAGTCTGTGCGTCGGCGTGCCGAGCATCTCAGCGGCCTCGATGTAGCGCGGGTCCACCTGACGAGCGCCGCGATAGGCGTTGAGCAGGCAGGGGGGAAAGGCGCCGGAGAAGATGATGAGGACGGGGCCACCGAAGCCAGTGCCGAACCACAGCGCCGCAAACGGCACCCAGGCGATGGGGGCGATGAAGCGCAGGGCGTCGAACAGCGGCGAGACGATGTCGTCGAGCAGCCGGAAGCGTCCCATGAGCAGGCCCAGCGGCACGCCCACCGCCACCGCCAGCAGGTAGCCGGCGGAAAAGCGCTGCAGGCTGGAGGCCAGATGCTGCGGCAGCGTGCCCCCCGCGAACGAGGTGTGGAGCAACGTGACGAGCCGTTCGGCCACCTCCATCGGTCCGGGAAGGAAGGCCTTGCCCACAAGCCCGCTGGCCGCGACCAGAGCCCAAAGGCCGAAGAAGCCGACGAGACCGGCGAGGCCCAGCACCATGCGCCGAGCAGGATCCAGCGCGCCGGTCATGCCGTCTCTCCCTTGATGCGGACCCAGGTCAGGGTGCGGCGCTCGACAAGGCCCAGGAGAGCGGTAGTGAGCGCGCCGAAGATGGCGACGCAGATCATGCCCACCAGGATCATGCCGGGATAAAGGTCCTGCTGGGCAAGGTTGAGCAGGTGGCCGAGCCCCGCGAGGGCGCCCACGAGTTCAGCCGCCACCAGCGTGGTCCAGCTCGCCTGCAGGGACAGGCGCAGGCCGGTGAAGATCATCGGCGCGGCGCCGGGCACCACCACCTCGCGGATAAAGCGGCCGTGCGGCGTGCCCAGCATCCGCGCGGCTTCGATCAGCGGGCGCTCGATGGTGCGCACGCCGGCCTGGGTGTTGATGACCGAAGGCACGAAAGCCGCGAAGAAGATGACCATGATCTTGGCCGTGTCCCCGAGCCCGAACCACAGGATGGCGAGCGGGATCCAGGCCAAAGGCGGAATGGGGCGTAGCAGCATGAACACCGGGTTCAGCACCGCCTCGGCCGTCGCGCTGGTGCCCATCAGGAGGCCGAGGGGCACGCCCACCGCCACCGACACCACGAAGCCCAGCGCCACCAGCTTCAGCGATTGCAGCACATGCACGACGAGCGTCGCGTCGCCGTAGCCCCGCACCATGGCCTGGAGGCCTGCGGTCCAGGTATCGGCCGGCGTCGGGAAACGTCCCGGTGAGATCAGCCCGTTGGCGCCGGTGGCCATGAACCACGCGAGCACCAGCAAGCCGAGCGTCGTCACGCCGATGGCGGACCTGCGCCCGAGCGGCATTCGTCTCCTCCCGTCATTGCGTGCTCCATCTGCGGGAGCATCGGCACGCTGCGGACCGCCGTTATGCGGTTCATGCAAGCGCTTACATGAAGGCTATCATCGGACCCCCGAGTGTCAAGCGGCGATCCGGAGAAGATCCATATTTTCACTGCTGCGCTGCGGTAAATGCCTTGCGCGCAAAAGGCTGCAAGCGCATTCATCCCTGTTCATCGCAGTCCCGGACTGGCATGATGACAACCATGAATCGCAAGGCGCGGGCGACGCTTCAGGATGTGGCTCAGTTGGCCGGGGTCTCCACGGCCACGGTCTCGCGCGCCCTCTCGCATCCCGATCTGGTCCAGGAGGAAACCCTAGCGCGCGTGAGCGACGCCATCGCGCAGCTGAACTACGTGCCGGGCGGCGCGGCGCGCGCCCTCGCTTCGGGCAAGACGTTGACCATCGGTGCGGTGGTGCCCACCCTCGATCACGCCATCTTCGCCCGCGCCATCCAGGCCATGCAGACCGAGCTTGCGGGCAACGGCTATCAGCTCCTGGTCGCCGCCCACGATTACGCCCCGGCGCAGGAGGCCGCGGCGGTGCGGGCGATGCTGGCGCGCGGCGTCGACGCGCTGATGGTGGTGGGCGCGGACCATCTGGAGGAGACCTGGGCGCTGCTCACCACCGCGTCGGTTCCGGTCGTGCTGTCGTGGTCGTTCGATGCGCGTCTGCCGGCCATCGGCTTCGACAACGAGAAGGCGGGATGGCTCATCGCCGATCACCTGCTCGACCTCGGCCACCGTCGCTTCGGAATGATCTCCGGCTTCACCCACGCCAACGACCGCGCCCGCTCCCGCGTCGCCGGAGTCCGCGCCGCCCTCGCCGCGCGCGGGATCGAGCTGCCTTCTTCTTGCGTGGTGGAGGCCCCCTTCACCCTTGCCGGTGGCCGAGCCGGGCTTGCCGAGCTGATGGCGCGGGCGACGCCGCCGACGGCCGTGGTCTGTGGCAACGATCTTCTCGCGGCCGGTGCGCTGTTCGAGGCCCAGGCGAGCGGCATCGCCGTGCCCGGCGCTCTGTCGGTGGTGGGCATCGACAATCTGGAAATCGCCGCCCACCTCGCCCCGCCACTGACCACGGTGCATCTGCCCACCACCGAGCTCGGGCGCACGGTGGCGCGCCATCTGCTCGCCCGCCTCCGCGGCGAAGCGCAGCCGCAGCGCGTGGAACTGCCCATCGAGCTGGTGGTCCGCCGATCGGCGACGGCCCCGGCGGCAAGCCCGGTTCTGGCCCGGGAACCGTCCTGAAGGCCTGCAGTGTTCCGCGCGCCTCATCTCACGACAGAACAGGCTTGAATTCGCCGGTATGCGGGCGCCATCTGGCGGCGGGACAGGATGGACCGCGTCATGAAAATTGAGAGCGGTGCGCCGCGGGCCGGCGACGACTGGCCGATCGTTGCAGCATTCGCAATGCGGGAGGCGCGCCTCGGCGCGTGGTTCTCTGCACGCGGGCCGGCGATGGCGGGGCTCTACGAGTTCCTGCGCTTCGGCATCAAACAGGGCTGGGCGTGCCTGTTCGGCGGCATCCTCCTCGCGCTCATCATCGCGACGCGGCTCTGGTATCCGCAGCACGCCGCTCTGCCTCGCTACGACGCGCTGGTGATCGCGGCAGCGCTCGTGCAGATCGCCCTCCTCGCATTCCGCCTGGAGACGCTGGAGGAAGCGAAGGTGATCCTCATCTTCCACATCGTCGGCACGGCGATGGAGCTGTTCAAGACGGCCGTGGGCTCCTGGCATTATCCGGAGCCGAGCCTTCTGCGGCTCGCCGGCGTGCCGCTGTTCACGGGCTTCATGTATGCGGCGGTGGGCAGCTATATCGCCCGCGCGTGGCGGCTCTTCGACTTCCGCTTCACCGGTCATCCGCCGCTCTGGACGCTGGGCCTTCTCTCCGCCGCCATCTATCTCAATTTTTTCACCGACCACTGGGGCCTTGATGGGCGATGGCTGCTGCTGGCGGCGGCGGTGATGCTGTTCCGCCGGACGGTGATCCACTTCAAGGTCTGGAGGGTGCATCGGCGAATGCCGCTGCTGCTCGGCTTCTTCCTCGTGGCGCTGTTCATCTGGTTCGGCGAGAACATCGGCACGGGCGCCGGCGCGTGGCTCTATCCCCACCAAACGAAGGGCTGGGCCATGGTGTCGCCGGCCAAGCTCACCTCGTGGTTCCTCCTGATGCTCATCTCCTACACGCTCGTCGCCGCCGCCCTGTGGCGCACCACCGAAACCGCCGCCCAACCGGCGCGTGAAGGGAGCCCGGCGTGACCCACGTCCGAAAGGACAGGCTTCGCCGCGCCGGCCTCCATCTCGCCGCAGCGCTGGTGGTGATGGTGGGTGGCCTCGTCTGGCGCCTCGTGCCATTGGGGCTGCCGGGCTTCTTCCTCAACTACGGCGGGGGCGTGCTGTGGGGCGCCATGGTGCTGCTGATCGTCGGGGCCGCAACGGACAAGACGCGCTGGTGGGTCGCGCCAGTAGCGGCCGCGTCCATTGCGATGGCGGCGGAGCTGTTCCGCCTCTACCACGCGCCCACCCTCGACGCCTTCCGCGCCACTTTGGCCGGCGCACTGCTGCTGGGCCGCGTCTTCAACCCGTGGAACATCGTGGCCTACTGGCTCGGCATAGCCCTCGTCCTGCCGCTTCATCTGGCCATCGGACGGATGCGGCAGAGGTGATTTCCCCAGGGCTGGAGGGTCCGAGATGTGGTTCATGGTGGTGTTCCCGCTGGTTTTCCTCGCGGTCTGGTGGAGAGACGCACTGCGTATCGGCCGCGACGGTCACGTGTGGTGTGCCATCCTGCTCGCCCTCGGCAGCCTCGGCTTCTTTGGCCCCTTTCTTCTGGCCGCCACCGGCGACCTGCTGAACCATGTGGAGCTTCCGGCCTTCTTCGACACGAAAGCGATCGCGGGACCAGACTCGACCACGATCACGGCGTCCATGCCATTGGCGCGCATCCAGAGATACGACCGTGACGGCCACTTCCTGAACGGCTGGTTCGCCAACAGCGGCGGCGGGCAGTTTGCCCTCGGCCTGACGCGGGAGGGAGCAATCGCCCTCGCATCGAGGCGCACCAAGGAAGTCGAATTCTTCAACTCGGATGGTTCCGTCGCAGCGCCGCCGCGTCCGTTTACCGGGGGTGGAGAGCCAATGCAGGGCCTGCTGTGGCCCGGGACACTCTCGTTGAAAGGCGTGGTGTTCGCCCAACCCGTCCAGGTGGCAGGACCACCACCGCACTTGCTGACAGTGGTGCTGTTTCCCTTCTGGCACCCGCTTCTTGCGTGGGTCCTCGGCGGCATGGGCATGATTTGCGTCTGGCGCAGCCGCAAACTCGCCTCCTCGTCTGATTCCAGGCCGCCGGCCGGGGCTCGATAGCAAACCGCACGCGCCCCCTTGCCGGTGAAGACGCCGGCATGGGGGCAACGCCATCGTCGGCGATGCACTGCCCTATCTGCCGCCCTGCCTCCTGAGCGCATCAACGGCCCGAAAGATCACCTTCGCCTCGGCCCTGGCGTCGAACGGCGCTGCATCGCCGCCCCGCCCGTAGAGGCGCGCGTCGAGGCGCGCCGTCTCGTGCCCGCTCACCGGCAGTCCGAGTAAGCGCCACCGGCGCAGGTGGCGCTCCACCGCGCGGCGGAACGCGAACGGCTCGCCGGTCCGCGCCGCCCGGCGGACGGCGATGCGGGTCGGGTCCACGGGCGAGACCCGCCCGAGCGCCCTCAGCATGTCGTCGCGCCGCCGCGGCCCGAGGCCTGCGAGGACCAGCACACATCCCGCCATCAGCCCGCCGGCGACGGCCAGCGCCGCGGCGCGTATCTGCCCGGCGGGCAAATGCCCGGTGCCGCCGACCCCGGCATAGATGCTGGCATAGCCGAAGGGGATCGCGGGGATCTCCGCCGTGCGCATCTGCCGTGTTCCTGTGTCGAACCAGGGGATGGCGATGGCCGGAAGCACGGCGGGGTCGCCGGTGCTCGGCCTCAGGTGCCATTCCCATGTCACTGTCGTCACCGGCCCGTCCGGCGTCAGGCGCTGCGTGCGCGCCTCCGGCGCCGCAAAGCTGATGAGCCAGGGCGCGCGCACAATGGGGCGCGGCGGCACCAGATGCGACGGTGCCCCCACCGCCTCAATCGTGACGCGGCGGACCAGGGTTTCCCCGTCGCGCAGCTTACCGGGCTCGGTGGACAGCGCATCGGTGACGGTGAGGCCCCGCGCCGCGAGCATCGACCCCTCGGCCGGAAACGGTACCACTGCCACAGTCACGGGCTCCGCCGTGACCGGGAGTTCCTCCCGCGGCACATCGGTGCCCACCACGGTCAGCCGGTGCGTCACCGGCCCGATGGTGAGCGGACCGGCATGGCGGGGAAACACCGCGATGCGGCGCTCGAACACGCGGACGGCCCGCCCTTCCACCTGCTCCGTCCGCCACTGGTCGCGGGCGAGCTGCATCCAGTCATAGTCGGCAGAATCCGGAAAGCTCAGCTTTTCCAGCGTGATCTGCCGCTCATATTCGCCGCGCACGGTGACGGGGATCATCTCGCCCGCCACCGGCCGCATCTCGGGGATGATCAGCCGCAAATTCTCGGCGCGGGCGCCGCCGGCCAGAGACAGGAGGACGAGAAGGCAAAGCGCACGGATCATGGCGCGTCTCCATCCCGCCCGATCAGGCCGAGCACCGCCCGCCGCTCGAATTCCTTGCGCAGGCGCAGGCGCAGGTATGCGCCGGGATCGTCGGCAATGGTGTCGAGCCAGGCATCGGAGGCGACGATGCCGCGCGCCTCGATGGGCTTCTTCAACTCCGGGTCGGGGGTGGCCACCACGCCGTCGCCCTTGTTCGCGGATGCAGTTCCCACAGCAGCCGGGATATGGCCGCGGACGACGCTGGTTCCCACCGTCTTGGGCGCCAGCGCGTCGATCAATTCACGCAGCTGGTGCGCCTCGGCATCCGCCGGGTCCACGAACAGCACGGCGTCCAGATAGGCGACCGACAGCGCGTAGCGGCCGGTCGCCGCGAGGGTGAGGGCGCGGTTGAAGGTCTCGCTGCGGCCGGCCTCCGCGAAGGCCGCGTCCGCGGCGGAATAATCGCCCGCCCGGTAGAAGGCGATGCCCCGTGCGGCGGCATCATCCTGCCAACGCGCCGTCCCCGGCGCCCCGGCCCAGAAGGCGAGCCGCGCAAGGGAGGATGGCCCGGCGAGCATGAGGCAGGCGAGGCCCGCCGCCGCCATGAGGAGGATGCGCCGTGCCGGGGAGAGGCCGCTCATGCGCGCCTCCGGAACAGGGCGAGAAATGGGACGAGCGCGAGCGCCGCGACCAGCGGGCCGAGATCCTCGAACGCAAGCCCCGCAGCCCGCCCGTCGCGCGTCAACTCCGCCGAACCGAACAGGCGGTCGATGACCGGCCGGGGCGCGCGGGCCGGGGCGGATGCGACGCCCAGCGCCTCCAGCGACGCGGCTTTGTCGCTCCCCGCGCCCAAGGCGAGGGTGAAAAGGCGGATGCCGCCCTCGGCGAGCCGCGCCGCTTCGGCGCGCGCGGCCGCATCGAGGCCGCTGCCGTCAGAGATCAGCACGAGATCAGCGTCCGGCGTCCCCTCCAGCATGCGGCGGGCGAGCCGCAGCGCAGCGGCCGGTCGGGCGCCGCTGCTCGGCATGGTATCGGGGCCAAGCACGGCGATCAGGCTCTCCAAGACAGCGGGATCGGCAGTCGGCGCCGCCACGTCATAGGCCTCGTCGGAATAGAGGATGAGGCCCACCGGCCGGCCGGCCACAGCGGCCATGATACCGGCGGCGGCGGCCTGCGCGTCGGCCAGCGTCGCTCCGGCGACGCCGGGCGACAGGCCGACAGCCACCAGCACCGCGCCGGCTCCGGCGAATTGCGGGGCGTCCCCGCGCGGGATCGCGGGCCCCGCAAGGCCGAGGCCGACCAGCGCCGCCACCGCCACCGGCATCAGGCTGGCACCGGCATCGTCCCGACGCAGATGGCCGAGGGCGCGCATGGCCGCCAGCATGGTCGGTGGCATCACCCGGCCCCACCCCCCCGCCACAGGGGCGCGTCGCCACAGCCAGAAGGCCAGTGCGGCGAGCAGCGGCAAAGCGGCGAGCCACCACGGCCGGAGCAGGACGAAGCCGCTCATGAACGCCTCCCCATGGCCGGCAGGAGGGCCAGCAGCGCGGCGAAGACGAGCGCCGCCGCCGCGGGCCACATCCAGAGGGAGCGCCAGTACAGGACCGGGGGGCGGCGCATGGGGTTCGGCTCCAACCGGTCCAGGGTCGCGGCCACGTCCACGAGATCGTCGAGGGTGCGCACCCGGAAACTCGCCCCACCGCCGGCTTCGGCGGTAGCCCTGAGGCCGGCGACATCCACCGCATCGCTGGCGTCCGGCTGGCTCTCCAGATCATCCGGGCCGAGGGCGATGGTGTGCACGCGGATGCCGTGGCGGGCCGCAAGCTGCGCCGCGTCGCTCGCCAGCACCTTGCCGGAGGTGTCGATGCCGTCCGAGAGGAGGATCACCGCTTTGGACTTGGTATCGCTGTGGGAGAGGCGGCGCACCGCGAGGCCGAGCCCGTCGGAAATTGCCGTGGAAAGACCGGAGATGCCGATCTGCAACGTATCGACGGCGCGGGCCGTGGAGGCCACGTCAAAGGTAGGCGGCTGGGCCACATAGGCCCGGTCGCCGAAGACGACGAGGCCGATCCTGTCGCCCCGCCGGCCCGCGATGAAGCGCGTCGCCACCGCCTTGACCGCGTCGAGCCGCGACAGCGGCCGGCCGTCGAGCACGAAGTCGGTCTTCGCCATGCTCCCCGACAGGTCGAGGGCGAGGATGATCTCCCGGCCGGACGCGGTGGCAAGGCTCACGGGCGTGGCGACGCGCGGCCCGGCCAGCGCCACGACCAGCGCGATCCAGGCCCCCGCGCGCAGCAGGGCCGCAACGGGGTCGTGGCGCAGGCTGGACGGGGCGGCGGCTGCGAAGGCGGCGGCATCCACGGCGAGCGAAGCCATCGCCGGCGCCCGCGCCGCGAGGACGTACCGGACCAGCCACGGCAGGGGCAGGAGCAGCAGGACGAGGGGAAAAGCGAGGCTCATCGGCGCGCCCGCCTCACCTTCAGGGCGATCCGTTCGATGGCCTCGTCTCCAGGCGGCGGGGCGGCGCCGTAGGCGGCGGCCCGCAGGTCATCGGGCAGGCGGCCGAGGACGCGAGCGATGGCGAGCAGCCGCGCCTCGGGCTCAAGGGAACGCAGCGCCCGGAGCCGCGCGCGGAGCGGGACGCGCCGTACGAGAAGCGGCAACACGAGGGCGCAGCACAGCGCGCCGAGGAGAAGGCCGAGACCGAACAATGCGACAAGGTCAATCGCGTGGAGCGCCATCAGGGAGGGCGGCAGGCGCCCCTCCGGCAAAGCGGCGATCAGCTCAGCCTGCGTCATCCGGGAGCACCTCGAGGCTGACATTCAGGCCGGCCATGCGGTCGGCCAGCGGTGCGGGATCGAACGGGCGGAGCCGCGCCAGCCGCTGGTCCGGGCCGGCATGGATCGGCAGCGGAGCGGCCGGCGGAGCCATTTCGACCGGATCGAGCGGAAGCAGCACGCGCACCCGCCGCCGACGCGCGAGGCGGGCGAGAGCAGCGTCGTCGCCCGGGCGGATGCCGTCCGGGCCGGTGGCGATGAGCACCTCCGCGCCCGACGGGACGATAGCCACCGCCCGCGCCAGCACCTCGCACAGGGACGCCGCCTCGTCCCCCCTCTGGCCCGCCGCGAGCGCGCGGTCGTGGCTGTCCGCCAGCATGCGGCTGATGCGGCCCATCTGTGCCACCCCGGCGCCTGCGGCGGCGGCGGCAACGCCGGACGCATCGAGGCTGATGGCGGCGAGGACGGCGCGGCGCGCCGCCGCCTGCCAGCCACGCCGTGCCAGAACGCGAGCGGCGCGCACCGAGCGCAGGCTGTCCCCGGTGCCCCAGAGCATGGCCGGTCGGAAATCGGCGATCAGCAGCACCGTGTCATCGCGCTCCTCGTGAAAGCTGCGGATATGCGGCGCGCCGGTGCGGGCGGTGGCGGCGGGATCGATCCGCCGGAGGTCGTCGCCCTCGGCGAAGGCCCGGATCTCCCGAAGGTCCATGCCGGAGCCGGCCGGGCGCGCCTGCACCGCGCCGGGGCGCCGCGTCACCGGGCGATGACTGGCGCGCGGCAGGCGCGTGTCGCGCAGCGCCAGCAGTTCCGCCGCGACGAGCCGGATATCGGGCGCGTCGAGCGCCGCCGTCACCATGGCTCCACGGCCTTGAGGATGTCGGCGACGAGGCTGCGGCCGGTGCGCCCCTCGCCGATGGCCGCCCACGTCGGCACCAGCCGATGGGCCAGCGCGTCGGGCGCGAGGGCGATGACATCCTCGGGCAGGCCGTAGTCGCGCCCCTTCAGCCAGGCGAGGGCCTGCGCCGCCGCGGCCAGCGCCAGCGTGCCGCGCGGCGAGACCGGGTGTTCCACCCACTCGGCAACCGCGCCACCGGGCCGCGAGGCCATCACCAGCCGGACGATGAAATCCTTCAGCGCCGGGGCGAGATGGACGATCGCCACCTCGGCCTTGGCCTGCGCCAGCGTGTCCGGGACCAGCGCGGCCTCCGCCTGCGACGGACCTGCGATCCGCTCCGCGGCGACAAGATCGAGGATCGCGCGTTCCTGCTCGGCGTGGGGCAGTCCGAGGGACAGGTGGAGCAGGAAGCGGTCCATCTGCGCTTCGGGAAGGGGGAACGTGCCTTCGTGCTCGATGGGGTTCTGGGTCGCCACGACCATGAAGGGCTGCGGCAGCGGGCGGGTGACGCCCGAGGATGTCACCTGCCCCTCGGCCATGGCTTCCAGCAGTGCCGACTGCACCTTCGGCGGCGCCCGGTTGATCTCGTCCACCAACACCAGCGCGTGGAACAGCGGACCGGCGACGAAATCGAAGCGTCCGGTCTCCGGCCGGAACACCTGGGTGCCCGTCAGGTCCGAGGGCAGCAGGTCCGGCGTGCATTGGATGCGGGCGTGGCTCCCCGGCAGGCTGGCGGCGAGCCGCTTGACGGCACGGGTCTTGGCGATGCCCGGCGGCCCCTCGATCAGCACGTGCCCGCCGACCAGCAGGGCGATCAGCAGCCGCTCAACCAGCGCCTCGTAGCCGATCAGCCCCGCGGCGACCGCGCTGCCGAGGCGGGTGATCGGATGGCTCATGTCGTTCATGCCCGGCGTCTCCCGATGGTACGGGAGAATGCCGGTGCCCGGCGCAGCGCCGCCAGAGAGGCCTTCCCGGCCGGCTCGGGAAGATCACCCGGATCAGCGGGGAAGAAGTGCCGTCGCCCGCATGCCCCCGCCCGACGGCAGCAGCGCGAAGCTTCCGCCGAGCGCATCGACCCGCTCGCGGATGCCGAGCAAACCGTAGCCGTCGCCCGCCCGGCTGTCGGGCCGCGCGGCGCCGTCGTCCTCGACGGTCAGGGTGATGGTCCCGGCGACCTCCAGACTCAGGATGACACTGCCGGGGCCGCCATGGCGGACGGCATTGGTGAGGCATTCCTGGGCGATACGGTAGAGGCTGAGGGCGAGGGTGTCCGGCACCGCCTCCATGTCGCCCTTCAGCTCCAGCGCGAAGCGGATGGCAGGCACGCGGCTGCGCCAGTCGGCGACGAGCCGCTCCAGCGCGTGGCGCAGGCCCAGGTCGTCGAGGTCGGGCGGGCGCAGGCGGGACAGCTCGGCGCGCAGGCTGTCCATCATCTGGCCGCTGATCTCGGCGATCCGCGCGCCGTCCTCGGCGGTGGATTCCTTCGACTGCGCGATGGCCGTGGCCAGCGCGCGGGTGGCGGTAAGGCACTGGCCGAACTCGTCGTGCAACTCGCGGGCGAGCGCGCGCCGCTCGCTCTCCTGCATGGTGAACAAGCGGCGCGTCAGCTCGGTGCGCATGGCCTGCGCCTCCTTGAGCGTCTCCGCCGTATGGTTCAGCGCGGTGCTCAGGCGATCGAACTCCGCGACGTGGAGCGGTGGCAGCCCGGCCGAGAAGTCGCGCCGCTGGAGGCGCTCGATGCCGCTCAGGATGATGCGGAACGGGGCGAGGAGCCGGACCATCAGCAGGCCGGTGAGAATGGAGCCTCCCACCGCCATGCCCACCGCCACCCGCATCAGGTCGCCGGTCCGCGTCCAGGCCCGGCTCATGACCACTCCGGTATCGGCCGAAGCGGTGACATAGGCATCGGTCAGATAGCGCGTGCGCACCGGCACGGACTTGGGCTGAGGCATCAGGCCGAGGTGCCCCGCCAGCCAGACGAACCAGCCCGGCGGCGCCACATCGGCGGCGACATAGGGGCCGCAGCGTCGGTGCAGCGGATTCTCCCGCGCGCCGAGTTCGACGCAGATGCCTGGTGCGATGAGGGTCCAGGCGGGAAAGGCCTGCCAGTCCCGGAACACCGGCACCGGCGCCACGCCACCGAAGGCGAGCCCCTCGAAGCTCGGGCGGGCGGCGATGGCGTCGGCGACGCGGACGGCGGTGGTCGCCACATCCTGCCGCGCCGCCTCCGCCGTATCCCACAGCACCCAGCCGGCGGCGATCACCACCGTGGCAAGCCCTGCCGCAAGCACGCGCAGCACCAGCTGGGGCAGGAGCCGGCGCATCAGATGGCCGGGACGAGGCCGGACCGCTGAGCCTTCAGCACCAGGTCGGCATCACCGGCGGCTCCGAGCTTGGCCCGGATCAGCGACAGGTTGTTCTGGACGGTCTTGGAGGAGAGCCCGAGGCTGCGGGCGATGGAGCGGCCGTTCATGCCGCGCGCCACGAGCAGCAGGATCTCGCGCTCCCGCGGGGTCAGGCTGGCGATGTCGTCGGTGCCGAGGGAGGTGCGGGCCAGTTCCTGCGCCACGTCGGACGACAGCGCCCGCCGCCCAGCCGCCACCGCCGTAATGGCCTTGACCAGTTCCTCCGGCGGGCTGCTCTTGGACACGAAGCCGCGCGCGCCCGCCGCCATGGCCTTCTGGGCGAAGATGGCGCCCTGGTGCATGGACACGACGATGATCCGCGCCCCCGGATCACGGGCGACCATCGCCTCCACCGCTGCGAAGCCGCCGCCGCCGGGCATGGACAGATCCATCAGCACGATGTCGGGTGCATGGGCGGCGAAGGCGGCGAGCGCCGCGGCCCCGTCGCCCGCCTCGGCCACGACGGAAAAGCCGGGCTGACGGTCGAGCAGCCGGCGGTAGCCCTCGCGCACGATCGGATGATCGTCGACCAGCAAAATGCGGATCAGGTCCATGGGGGGAGGATATCCCTCCGCGGCGCCCGCACAATGGGGCGCTGGCGTCGGGTCAAGGTTCCGCTTGTCTGCCTCCAGCCGGGAAAGAAGGAGGCGCGGCCGCCGGACGGCGGAGGTCGTTACGCCGAGGACTTCACCCCCGGAGGGGTTCGCCGGCGAGCCGCGCCAGTTGCCCACCATCCATCGGAGGATTGCCCGGCAGGGTCACGCCTGTGCCTAGCTGGTGGGATTCGTTGAAAGCCGGGCGGGCGCCCGGCGGGGAGCCGCCGAGGCCCCGCATCACTTCACACGTTCGAGCTCCAGATGCGGCACGAACTGCCGGCCGGAGGCATCGGTGATCGGCGCCGCCTTGACCTTCAGATGGTCGCCCTCGAGCGTCTCGATGGTGCGCACCAGGGACTGGCCCTGCCACTGGGGAAAAGTCGATTGCCAGACTGAGGTGGTGAAGGTGTGCGCCGCTTCGTCGACGCTGTAGGCACCACCATAGGCCATGGCGGGTCCGACCGGCTCGGAGGGAACACCGCCGACCCGCGCCGTCCGGTCCCGGCCAACGATGATGGCGCTGAACTGACCGCCGGGCGTGAAGACGGCGAGCCCCTGCGCGCCGGCGCCCCACGTGTCGCGTCGCGACCCGTCGGCGAATTCGTCGTAAACGCTCACGATCTTCCACGCGCCCACCAGGCGGGCGCCGAGCGTGTCCGCGGCGAAGGCCGCGCCCGCACCGCTTATGGCAAGCGCGGCGACGGCAGCGGGGATGAACGACCTCAGGGACATGCGGTCTCTCCTCTTCGGGGCATCAGGGCTTCAGGGATGCGGCATAGGCGGCGAGCGCCACCATCTCCGGCACGCTCATCTCTTCGGTGGTCGCGCGCATGGGCGCCGCCATGGGGCCGTCCCTGAGCCCGTGCTTGAACTCGTAGAGCTGGCGCACGAGATAGGACGGCGAGCGGCCAGCGAGCGGCGGGATGTCGCCGATGCCTTTCAGTCCTTCGCCGTGGCAGGCGACGCAGGCGGGGATGCGCGCGCCCAGCCCCTCGTTCGCGATGCTCTTGCCCAGCGCGACGCTGCCGCGCGGCACATAAGCGGTGAAAGTGACGTGGAAATCCCGGTTGACGAAATTTTCCTCGTCGTCCGGCATCTCGATGATGCGTCCGGCGAGGGGCTCGGATGCGCCGTCCTTCTTCGTGTAGTACCAGAAGGGCACGTAGCTCGCGGGAACCGTGTCGGTCTCCACCACCGTGACGCGCGGCGGCAGCTTCAGCGCCGCGTAATAGGAGACGGCCTCGGCGATCTCCTGATCGCTCAGCGCCTTGAGGGCGGAGATCATCCGGAAGACGTGGGCGCGTGCCTTCACCGCGGTGGAGCGCGCCCCGCTGCGGAAATCATCGATCTGGCGCAGCATGTAGTCGGCCGGCAGGCCCGCGAGGCTCGCATTCTCCGGCCCGCCGACGCCCTCAGGCCGGTGGCAGACGCCACAGGGCCGCACGTCGGGTTGACGCCCCTGCGCCACCACGGCGGGCATGGGCGGATGGGCGTCGGGGAACCAGTCCCGGGCAACGAAGAGGTCGCGGATCTCGGTCAGCGTGTAGCCGCGGCTGCTGCCGGGGACATGCCGGACGCTGCCGTCATCCTTGGGCGGCACATAGTCCGGCGGCGCGACGGGATAGGCCCAGACGGGCGGCGGCTCTTCTGCGCCAGCGGCAGAGGTGACGAGGCAGAATGCGGCGACGATCACGTCCCGCGCCAGCCGGCCCGGAGAAAACATCTGCAGCCCCGATGATTGTGCGAGCGGCAGCCGCCCCCTGATGCGGCGCCGGGCAGATTATTATCGGGGCCGCGGGCGTCATGGACGGCAAAGTTTGCGCCTTTTGACGAGCGGATGCGGCGCCCTGTGCCCCTTCACGCCTGGCGCGCCCACTCCGTTTCGACCGGCTCCGTTGGGGCATGGGGCTGCGCCGCCAGCTCGGCGGAAGCGCGCAGGAAGGCGATGTCGCGCAATCGGGCACCGACGCCATGGCCGACGGCGTCGCTGCGCCAGAGCCGGGGCAGGATTTCCACCGCGCGCCCGCCCCGGCCATGCAGGCGAATAAAGCCCGCCGCCTCCGCGTCCTGCATCACCCCGCGCACGTGGGACCGGGACAGACCGAACCGCTCTGCAACGTCACCAAAGGCGAACGGGCATTCCCGCCCCTCGGGCGACGACAAGGCGCCCTCGAACAGAGCTTCCAGAACCATGAGCCCGCCGGGCCGGCTGAAGAAGAGGAGGAAATCGGTCTGCGCCGAGAGCAGACGCGCGCCCTCGGGCAGCAAGGCGAGGGATTGGCGCCGGATGGCGGCATGGACCGCCGGATCCCGGTTTCGCACGCCGGCATAGCGGTTTTGCGGGCACAGCGTGTCGAGGATGACGTAGTCCGTGGCCATCCACTCCCGGTCGTGGGCCAGCATCCTGTCCGTGAGACGCAGCAGTTTCACCCGCCGGTCGCGCGGAGCACGGTGAATCTCGACGAAGCCTACCGCCTGCATCCGCTCGATCAGGTGGTCCACATGGCGGGGGCTCGTCATGCCGAAGGCCGCCATCTGCTCCTTGAGCCGCCCCACCGAGAACCAGGTCTCCCGCCGCTCCGCATCGTGGTTCGCGTTGAGGATGACGGAAAGGGTGAACAGGAGGTAGCGGCTGGAATCCGTCAGCAGGCGGATGAGGAAGGGGTTCCGGTCGAACAGACCCAGGAAGCTGTCGCAATAGAGCTTCCGCGCGCGCAGATAGTCGGGATGTTCGGCGATCTCCTCTACCGTTACCGGAACCCGCGCCCCCACGTCCATGCCCGCCCCCTTCAAACGCATCCAGACGCAGCGACAACCGGGATTCGACTAAGCGGAAACGCAAAGGCGCAACGCGGCATCGCGAAGACCGGAAACTATACCATCCAAATCATCGCCCGCAGCGCGGAGAACGCAACGATTACATTCCGTAACGGCAGCCCGACGGCGCCGAGTTGGTGCTTATGCGCTTCCCTGCGCTCGCCTCCGCGCATGCGCCCTGCGACTTGAACGATCGCCACGGGCCGCCCCGAGCTGCTGCGTCACCGGAGCCATGCCCCCGTCTTGACGGCGACCAGCGTGGTTACGGCATAGGCCACGAGGGCGACCGAGAGCGCGGCGAACAGTGCCGCGATGGAGCCGGTGAGCCAGAGGGCCAGGAACCCGCCACCGAGCGCGATGGCGACGCGCAGGAAACCGGCCACGACCGGCCAGAACAGTCGCCCGGCGCCTTGCGCCGCGAAGTAAAGCGCGAGCCCGATGCCGAAGAAGCCGTAGAACGGCCCGACGATGCGCAGATAGGCACTGCCGGTTGCGACCATGGCCGGCTCGGCACTGAACAAGTAGAGCCACGCCTCAGGAAAGACCGCCGCGGCAAGCCCCACGGTTTCCGTCACGACGAATGCAAGGCCCGCCCCGGCCAGAGCGATATGAAGCGCGCGATCGCCGCGGCCAGCGCCGAGATTGGTGCCAACCATCGCCACCATGGGCGCGCCGATGCCGAAGATGAGCGGGATGAGCAGATATTCCAGCCGCACGCCGGTCCCGAAGCCGGCGACCGCATCGACGCCGCCTTGAATGGCGACGAGAGCCGTCGCGCCGCCGACGATCACGTTGGTCTGGATTGACTGGAGCGACGACAGCGCCCCGACCCGCATGACCGAGCCGATCACCCGCCAGTCGAGCCGCACCCAGCGGAAGCGGGCGGGGTTGCGCCCGGAGAGGATGTAGACGCCGAGCACCAGCGTGCCGCCGAGATAATAGGCGATGAGCGCCAGCCCGCCCCCTGCGATGCCGAATCCGGGGATGGGGCCGAAGCCGAAGATCAGCACCGGCGAGATCGGGATCAGCAGAACCACGCCGACGCAGATGACAATCGCCGGCAGCAGCATGTTGCCGGTGCCGCGCACGACGCTGGCGAGGCCGTTCATGGTCCAGGTCAGCGGCGTACCGAGGAAGACAATGTTGGAATAGATGAGCGCCGCCTCCAGCTCCGGCCCTGAGCCGCCCATCGCGCCGTAGATCTGCCTGCCGAACAGCAGGAACAGCGCCGCGAAGGCAAACCCGAAGGCGAGGCTCACGGCGATGGCATGCAGCACCAGCGCATCTGCCGCCGCCTGCCGGCCGCCGCCGAGCGCCCGTGCCACGGCGGAGGAAATGCTGCCGCCCAGCGCGCCGGCCGAGAGCGTCGTCATCAGCATGACGGCGGGAAAGACCAGCGCCATGGCCGCCAGCGCCGCCGTGCCGAGCTTCGCCACGAAGAAGGTCTCGATCAGCCCGGCGGAGGCCTGCGCGAGCATGATGAGAACGTTGGGCCAGGCGAGCTTGATCAGAAGCGGCACGATGGGCGCTTCCACCAGCCGGCGGGTCCGGGCATCGGCGGCCGGACGCGGGGGCGTCGCGCCTGGCGCAGCGACCGCTGTTTCTGTCGGGGCGCGGTACATGGCGGCCTCACATTGTTTCGAGGGCTAGATATCGGGGGTGTCGATGAAATTGGCGCCGGCCTCGGCATGGGCATTGGAGATGGCGGCGCTGTCGTCCGTATCTGTGCCGCGTCGCCAGCGACCGACGAAGGTGGCCGTGCCGAGAGCCATCTCAGAAACCCTGAGGCCGGTGCCGCCGAACGGTCGAGCCTTCATCGGGTTAACTCCTTCTGGGGCTTCGGCACTTCCCCTGCGCCCGATGTGATCCATCAGCTAATCTATTTCGGGTATATACCCACACTAACGTCACAGAACCCTCACCACCCCCTTCGCCTTCAGAGAGCGGCGAGGAGATCGCGCAGTTGTTCGAGCCTCTCCTTGCCCAGCCGTTCCTCCATCGCCTTCTGGCTCCGCGCCCAGGCCTCGGCGGCGGTCTTGAGGAGTTCGGCGCCCTGCGGGGTGAGGGCGATGCAGGCCTCGCGCTGGTCGTCCTTGCCCCGCCGCATCTCCATCAGTCCATGCTTCGACAGCACCCGCACATTCCGGCCAACGGTGGAACGGTCGAGTTCGAGGAGCCGGCCAAGCTCGGTCATGCTGACCTCGCCTTTGTCCCGGACGGAGCGCAGCAGAGAATACTGCGCAACGTTGATCCCGAGCGGCGCGAGCGCCTCGTCGTACATGGCGCTGACCCGACGCGTCGCACGCCGCAGCCGGGCACAGTGGCAGGGGGTATCCATACGAACGTGTATATACCCGTACCATGCCCTCGTCCAGACCACCCGAAGGGGAAGAAACCCGCGGACGCCACGCCGAAGACGGTATGGCCCCAGGGCATGCGCCGATGGTCAAGTCGGGCGAGCCAGCTGGCCGGCACCGCACCGTCGCATCGTGCGCGCGCCTCGTCGTGAGGCCGGCTTGCGCTGCGCCGCGCATTGACGGCCGAGTGGAACGGGCGCTCATACTTAGCCGTCACATCAGCAACGCTTTTGAGCACGATCTGCACGGCTGGGGTGAACGTTCATGACTTACATTGTGCTGATAGCGGTCGGAGGCCTTCTGCTGCTGCAGTGGAGCGGCGCCATACCAATGGATAGCGTTGGCGGCGCGCTGGTGATCGCGGCCGCTGCAATCTTCGGTGCGCTGGCGGTCGCGATCCACGAGGCATGGACGAAGAAGCGCGGCGTCCTCGGCTGGATCGTCAACATCATTGTCTCATTCGCAGGCGCGTTGCTGATCGCTCCTCTCGCCGGCGGCGCGATGGTGGCATTGCTTCTTCCGTTCATGGACGGCGCATCGTCGCTGGCTGCGGCCGGCGGTGCCAGGATGTCAATTGCGCTCGCGGGCCAGCTGGCCCTCACGCTCCTGGGGGCTTGGGGCGCGCTATGGCTCGTGAACCGTTGGCGATGAGCGTCGGCGCCAGCCCCGACGACGCCCAACCGACGCAGGCGCAACAAGGCCGACTCGACACGATCCGTCGCGGCGCCATTAGGCTGCCTTGCCGCCGGCCCAATGCCGGTCCATCAAGCGCCGACCACGCCGCACGCTCCGACAGGCGCCCCAGTGACGACAAGACGCTCATTCCTCTTCCGAAGTGCTCCAGCCGCAGCACTTGCGACACTAACCGCGACCTGGTGGTCGCTAGCCCGGGCGGAGCCGGCCGGGCTTACAGGGCTCGAACAGGCGTTCGCGGCCATCGAGGCCGAGAGCGGCGGGCGGCTCGGGGTTGCAGTGCTTACGGCGACCGGTACGTCCGCGGGATATCGCGCGGATGAGCGCTTTCCGCTGTGCAGCACGTTCAAGGCCCTCGCCGCCGCTGCCATCCTCGCCCGGGTCGATGCCGGCACGGAGCAACTGGGGCGGCGCATCCCGGTGGCGCAGGCGGATATCCTCTCCTATGCCCCGGTGGCGAAGCAGCATGTGGGCGGAGAGATGACCATCGCCGACCTGTGCGCGGCTGCGGTGTTGGTCAGTGACAACACGGCGGCGAACCTGCTGCTGGAGGCCCTCGGCGGTCCGGCCGCGCTCACGGCGTTTGTCCGCACGCTGGGCGACACGAGCACGCGGCTCGACCGGATGGAGCCCGACCTCAACGAGGCGACGCCCGGCGACCCGCGCGACACGACCACCCCCGCCGCCATGGCGCGCGACATGCTGGTGCTTTCCACAGGTACCGCCCTGAGTACCGCATCGCGTGAGCGCCTGAACGGATGGCTCATTGCCTGCACCACCGGAACGGCAAAGCTCCGCGCCGGACTGCCGGCGGACTGGCGGGCCGGCGACAAGACCGGCTCCGGCAGCCACGGCACCAGCAACGACGTCGCGATGATCTGGCCACCGGGGCGCCCGCCGCTCGTCATCGCCTCCTACCTCACGCAGGCGCCCGGCGACGACGCGCGGCGCAATGGGATCCACGCCTCAGTCGCCCGCGCCGTCGCCGCCCTGGACGGCTGACGGAGCGAATATGAAACTGCTGCGGCGAGCGTTAACCGTCACTGCCCCACGGCATCCTTCACGCACTTCGTGGTGAAGCTGGTCTGTGCAGCTCCCTGGAGTTTCTTTTCCGCTGCTTGGGTGTCGCAGGCCGCGGTCGCGTCCTTCTGGCACTTGGTGAGGAAGCTGGTACGCGCCGCGCCAGCGAGCTTCTTCGCGTCGGCATTGGCAACGCAGGTGTCAGCCGAGGCGGCGGCGGCAGAAAGCGACAGCAGGGTGAACGCGATTGCGAGCGTCTTCATGATTTTTTCCTCCCAGGCTAGGCCCGTGATGGCAAGCTATCACCACCCCGGCTGCGGTTCGATGGTGTCCAAACGGCAGGCGCGGTTCGTCATGTTCACGGCTGCCCGCCCGGTCGGAGCTGATTGCCTCCCCGGCCGGGTCCAGCCCGAAGGCCGTGGGCCTGACGGCGGTTGCGCGCCATCGTCGAAGCGATAGAAATGCGGCTCTCTGGAGTTCGCGACCGTGTCCCCTGAAGGCCACATCCTCATTGTCGACGACGACGCCGAGATCCGCCGTCTCGCCGGCAAGTTCCTGCGCGAGCAGGGGCACAAGGTCACAGCCGCGCAGGATGCCCGAGAAATGCGGGAAGCGATGGCCGCCGGCACCGTGGATCTCGTCATTCTCGACATCATGCTGCCCGGCGCGAATGGGCTGGATCTGTGCCGGGACCTTCGCCGCACCTCGAATGTGCCCATCATCATGCTGACCGCGCGCGGCAGCGACGTGGACCGGATCGTTGGGCTGGAGATCGGTGCCGACGACTATCTGGCGAAGCCCTTCAACCCTCGGGAATTGCTCGCCCGCATCCACGCGGTTCTGCGCCGTGCGCGGCCATCAGGAGCGGCCGCCGCCACAGGCGGCTCGTGCCTCACGTTCGCCGGCTGGAGCCTCGATACGCGGCGGCGGGAGCTGGTCAATCCCGATGGCGCCATCATCGACCTCTCCACCGGGGAATATGACCTCCTTGTCACCTTCCTTGAGCATCCCCAACGGGTGTTGACGCGCGACCAGCTGATGGACGCCGCCAAGAACCGCACCGCCACCGGCTTCGACCGCGCCATCGACATCCAGGTGAGCCGGCTGCGCAAGAAACTCGATTCCCATGGCGGCCCTGAGATGGTGAAGACCGTGCGCGGCGCGGGCTACTTCTTCACCCCGCAGGTGGAGCGCGCGTGATCCGCGCCCTCGACAGCCTCGCCCTGCGCACCGCCCTGGTGGCTGTGGTGGGCATCGTGGTGGTGCATGTGCTCAGCCTGTGGACCTACGAGCACGCCATGGAGCGCGAGCGCCACGCCGCCCATGCCCTTCGTCTCGCGGACCAACTCGTCTCGCTGCGCCGCTCGGTGGCGGCGGTGGCGCCGGAAGGCCGCGAGGACGTGGCGCACGACCTGTCAGGCGGCGCCATCGATGCCCATTGGAGCCGGGACACCATGGCCGCGGCCGGACCGCGCCCCACGGAGGCGGGACAGCGCCTCGCCGACGAGGTCCGCACGCTGGCGCCGGAGATTCAGCCGGAGGACGTGCTGGTGAGCGCGGGGGCCGATCCCCATCTCAGCCTCGTTGCCCTGCGCCTGCCGGATGGAAGCTGGCTGAGCGCCCGCGTGTTCGCCTCGCCTCCTCAGTCGGCCGGCGCTCATGGATCGCTGCTCTCCACCACGCTCATGGCGGCCGGTGTGCTGCTGCTCTCGCTCGCCATCGCCGCGTGGCTCACACGCCCTCTCCGGGCCATGGCCCGCGCGGTCACGGCATTGCCGCAGGACGCCTCCCGCATCCGGCTTGCCGAGACCGGACCGAAGGAGGTTCGGGAGCTGGCCCATGCCTTCAACGACATGCAGGCGCGGATCGCCGGGCTGGTCGAACGGCGCACACAGGCCCTCGCCGCCGTCTCCCACGATCTGCGCACGCCCATGACCCGACTGCGCTTCCGCCTTGAAGATGTGACCGATGCCGACCTTCGCACGGCCATGGAAGGCGACATCGCGGAAATGGAGCAGATGGTCGAGGCCACCCTCTCCTACCTGCGTGGAGAAGCGAGCGAAGAGCCCCTGCGGCCGCTCGATCTCGTGGCTCTGGTGGAGACCATCGTGGACGATGTGCGGGATCGCGGACGTCCCGCCGGCCTCTCTGCGCCGCCGAGCCTCGTGATCGCGGGGCGTCTCGTCAGCCTGAAGCGGATGGTCTCCAACCTGATCGAGAACGCTGTCACCTATGGCGGCGCCGCGTCTGTATCCCTCACCGATGCGGGTGCTGACGCGGTGGTGACGGTGCGCGACCACGGTCCGGGCATCCCTGAGGATCAGCTGACCGCCGTGTTGGAGCCCTTCGTGCGGCTGGAAGGTTCGCGGAGCCGATCGACGGGAGGTGTGGGGCTCGGCCTCACCATCGCGCGCACGGTGGCCGAGGCACACGGCGGTACGCTGACCCTGGCCAACGCGCCCGACGGCGGGCTCCTCGCCTCGGTACGCCTGCCCAAGGCCCAGCCTGAAACAAACTGATACAGAAGCGAAACGCGGCGTGACGCCTCGCGCGCTATCAGCCTCCCGTACCGGAGTCGCAAACCGACGGGGAGAGGCATGTCGCGCCACGTGTTGCACGGATTGGGTCTTGGGCTGTGCGGCCTTCTCGGCGCCTTGTTTCTTTCGGCCGTCGCCTTTGCGCATGAAGGTCATGACCATGGCCAACCGCCGCCCCAGGTCACCACACTAGCCCCCCGCGCCGAAGCGGCCTCCGTCGATTTCGAGCTGGTCGCCGTCCTGCGCGACGGTGCCCTCACCATCCATCTCGACCGCTTCGCCGACAACGCCCCGGTCGACGACGCCACCGTCGAGGTGGAAACGCCGGACGGCTCCCACGCCGCGAAGCCAGCGGGGCCAGGCACATATGTTCTGCCCGCGCCGTTCGTGGCGACGCCGGGCGCGCATGATCTCGCCTTCACCATCACAGCCGGCGACACGGTGGACGTGCTCGCTGCCACGCTGACAGTCCCGCCCCCGACTGGTCTCTCCGACGCCAGGACGGCCCCTCCTGCGACCTTGGCGCAGCTCGGCGGGCTGCCGACCGGGGCACTCACGGGCCTGGGCGCCGGACTTGTCATCGGCTTCCTCGCCGGAGCGTTCGTGGTATCGCGCCGGCGCACACCCACCCTTCTCGTCCTTACCGTATTGGGCATCGTGCTTTCCGTGGCGCCATCGGGAGCCCGAGCCACAGAGGCGCCGAAGACGAGCCCGCGGGACAGCGCCCAGCGCCTGCCCAACGGATCCGTCATCGTACCCAAGCCGACGCAGCGCATTCTGGGGGTCCGAACGGTGGTCTCAGCGGAGAGCAACCTCTCCCCAACGGTCGAGTTGCCCGGCCGCGTGGTGCCGGACGCCAATGCCAGCGGCCTGGTCCAGACCGCCGTGGGCGGACGACTCGCGCCGCCGGAGAGCGGCTTCAAACCGCTCGGTACGCGAGTCGCTGCAGGGGAAATCCTCGCGTTCGTGCATCCGCCCATCGGCGCCTCCGATCTCAAGGACCTGGAGCAGCAGGGCTACGAACTGGATCAGCAGATCGCCCTCGTGAAGCGCCGCTACGAGCGGCTCTCGGCCATTCCCAACGCGGTCACACGCCGCGAGGTGGAGGAGGCGGAGATCGAGCTGAACGGCCTCAAGACCCGCCGGGCCAAGCTGGAGCGGGTGCAGCGCGAGCCGGAGGCGCTTCGTGCACCGGTGGCCGGGATCATCGCCTCCACCGACGCCGTGGCGGGGCAGATGGCGGATCCGAATACCGTTGTGTTCCGCATCGTCGATCCCTCCCGGCTCTGGGTGGAGGCGCTCGGGTTTTCGCCGGATGCGGGACGATCCGGCGCCACCGGCCGCCTTCCGAACGGACGCACGGTGGCCCTCACCTTTCTGGGGGCGGGCATATCCGACCGCGCCCAGGCGCTCCCCCTCCTGTTCTCGGTCGCCTCGGATACCGCGGAGCTGCGCCCAGGCCAGTTCCTGACGGTATTCGCCGAGGCCGGCGCCCCGCGCATTGGCATCGCGATCCCCCGCTCGGCGGTGGTGCGCGGGGCGAACGGCCAGTCCGTGGTCTATGCGCACGTCAGCGCCGAGCGCTTCGTCTCCTTGGAGGTGAAGACCGCGCCCCTCGACGCCGCCCGCGTGCTGGTGGTGGCGGGTCTCTCGCCCGGCCAGCGCGTCGTGACCGAGGGCGCCGAGCTTATCGACCAGATCCGCTGAGGCCGGCCGATGTTCACCGTCCTCGTCACCCAGTCCCTGCGCAACCGCCTGCTGGTGCTGGCGCTCGCGGCCGTGCTGGTGGTCACCGGTGCCTATGCGGTGACCCGCCTGCCGGTGGACGTGCTGCCGGACCTCAATCGTCCCACCGTGACCATCATGACCGAGGCGGAGGGCCTCGCCCCGGCCGAAGTCGAGCAACTCGTCACCTTTCCGCTTGAAACGGCGATGAACGGGCTGCCGGGCCTCATCCGCCTGCGGTCGGTGTCGGGCGTCGGCCTCTCCATCCTCTATGTGGAATTCGACTTCGGGACCGATATCTTCCGCGACCGCCAGCAGATCGCCGAACGCCTTGCGCTGGTGCGGGACCGCCTGCCGGCGAACGTCTCGCCGCAGATGGGGCCGATCAGCTCCATCATGGGGCAGATCCTGATGTTCGCCGTGACCAGCGACACGGCCTCACCCATAGCGGTGCGCGAGGCGGCGGATTTCGTCATCAGGCCCCGGCTCCTCGCCATTCCCGGCATCGCCCAGGTCATTCCCATGGGCGGCGACGTGCGGCAGTTCCGCGTCTCGCCGGACCTTGCTGCGATGCGCGCCAACGGCATCCTCCTTGATGCTCTGGACAAGGCGCTCCAGCAGTTCGGCACCAATTCGGGCGGCGGCTTCGCCGACCAGAGCGGGCGTGAGTTCCTGATCCGGAACATCGCCCGCACGCTCAGCCTCGATGATCTGAAGACCCTCGTGCTGCCCCGCCCCGCCGGAGGCAACGTCTTCCTCCACCAGATCGCGCAGGTGGACTACGCCGCGCGGCTGAAGCGCGGCGATTCCGGCTACATGGGGCGGCCGGCCGTGATCCTCTCGGTGGAGAAACAGCCGGAGGCGGACACCCTCGCCCTCACGCGCGCGGTGGAAGCGGCGGTGGCCGATCTCAACCGCACGCTCCCGAACGGCATCCGCATCTCCCCGCCGGTATTCCGGCAGGCCGACTTCATCACCGCCTCCATCGGCAATGTGGAGAAGGTGCTGATGGAAGCCATGGCGGTGGTGGCCGTGGTGCTGTTCGCGTTCCTGCTCAACTGGCGCACCACGCTCATCTCGCTCACCGCCATTCCGGTGTCGATCCTCAGCACCGCCATCGTGTTCCACGCCTTCGGCCTTTCCATCAACACCATGACGCTGGGCGGCCTTGCCATCGCCATCGGCGAGTTGGTGGATGATGCCGTGGTGGACGTGGAGAACATCTTTCGGCGCCTCAGGGAGAACGCCGCGGCGGCGGTGCCCCGCCCGGTGTTCGACGTGGTGGTGGCGGCGAGCCGGGAGGTGCGCTCGGGCATCGTCTACGCGACGCTGATCATCGTGCTGGTGTTCGTGCCCCTTTTTGCGCTGCCCGGCATCGAAGGGCGTCTGTTCGCCCCGCTGGGGCAGGCCTACATCGTCTCCATCCTCGCCAGCCTCGCCACCTCCATCACGCTGACGCCGGTGCTCGCCTTCTATCTGCTGCCGGCACTCAGCCGGCATACGGAGCGGGACGGCGCGCTGGTGCGCATGCTGAAGGGCGGGTACGCGGCGGTGCTCTCCAGCGCCTTCCGCCACCCAGGTCTCGTGAGGGGAACGACGACGCTGCTCTTCGTCGCCGCCCTCGCCGCCGCCGCCGGGCTGCCGCGTGCCTTCCTGCCGCCCTTCAATGAAGGCTCGCTGACTATTTCCATGTCGTTCCGTCCCGGGCTCTCGCTCGCCGAGAGCCATCGCATGGGGCTCATCGCCGAGGGGCTCATCCTGGAGGTTCCGGAGGTTAAGGCGGTGGGCCGCCGCACCGGGCGGGCGGAGCTGGATGAGCATGCGGAGGGCGTGCATGCCTCCGAGATCGAGGTGGACCTTCGGCCCTCCATCCGCAGCCGCGCCGAGATCACCGCCGACATCCGCGATCGGCTTGCCATCCTGCCCGCGTCCTTCAACATCGGCCAACCCATCTCGCACCGGCTCGACCACATGCTCTCGGGCGTGCGGGCCGAGATCGCCCTGAAGCTGTTCGGCGAAGACCTCGACACCCTGCGCGCGACTGCGGAGGGTCTGCGCCAGCGCCTCGCCGCAATCCCAGGGCTCGTCGACCTGCAGGTGGAGCGGCAGGTGCGCGTGCCCGAGGTGACGGTGCGCGTGGACTATGGCCGTGCCGCCCTCTATGGCCTCCAGCCGGCCCAGGTGACGGAGGCGCTGGCGCGGCTCTCCAACGGGCGCGTGGTTTCGACCCTCGTGGACGGGAACCGGCGCTTCGACCTGGTTGTCCGCTTGCCCGACGCGACGCGCAGCGCTGACGGGTTGGCCAGCCTCCTCATCGAGACGCCATCCGGCTGGATACCGCTCTCGCAGGTGGCCGAAGTGAAGGAGACGGACGGGCCGAACCAGATCCTGCGTGAAGGCGGACGGCGGCGCATCGTGGTGCTGGCCAACACCTCCGGCGCGCGGGACACGGGGGCCATCATCGCCGACATGCGGCGGGTCATCGGTGAAACAGCCCTTCCGGCGGGGACTTCGACCAGCCTTGAGGGCACCTTCACGGCGCAGGAGGACGCCATGCGCACGATCGTCGGCCTTGCCGCCGTGTCGCTGCTGCTGGTCTTCGCCATCCTCTACAGCCGCTATCGCTCGGCTTTGTTCGCGCTGGTCATCATGGGCAGCGTGCCGCTGGCGCTCATCGGCGCCGTGGCGGCGCTATGGCTCGCCGGGCAGCCTCTTTCGGTCGCGAGCATGGTCGGCTTCGTCACGCTCACCGGCATCGCCGCGCGCAACGGCATCCTGAAGATCAGCCACATCATCAATCTCGCGATCACCGAGCGCCTGCCTTTCGGCCCGGCGCTGGTGACGCGCGGTAGCCTCGAGCGACTGACCCCGGTGCTGATGACGGCGGCTTCCGCCGGCATTGCTTTGCTGCCGCTCATGAGCGGGGCGGAGGTGCCGGGCAAGGAAATCCTCCACCCGGTCGCCATCACCATTTTTGGCGGCCTCGTCAGCGCCACGCTGCTCGACGCCGTGCTCACCCCCGTCCTCGTCCTCGCCTACGGCCGCCGCCCGCTGGAGCGGCTCGTGGCCGCGGCCGGCGAGGCTTCTCCCCTTGCCCGCGCCGCGCGCGCCGACGCCTTTTGACGGAGCCTACCATGAATTTCCGACGCCTCGTTCCCGCCCTCCTGGCTCTGCCCCTCGCCGCCACGCCGCTGTTCGCGCACGAGCCCGGCGTCGGGGCCAACGGCGGGGTGCGGGTGGATGCCGGGCACTATCATGCCGAGCTGGTGGCCGACGGCACCCCCGCCGTCGCGCTCTATCTCAGCGACGGATCCGACAAGCCCATCGCGGCCGATGGTTTCAAGGCCAACGCCATCCTCGTGGTGGACGGCAAGGCCCAGCGCTTCCCGCTCGCTCCCGCCGGCGCCAACCGGCTTGCCGGCACCGCCGCCGTGGCCGTTCCCAAGGGGGTGAAGGGCGCGGTCCAGATCACAGCTCCGGACGGCTCCGCTGCCCAGGCCAAATACTGAAGACACCTGATTTCCCGGGCCCGCCTTGTCTGCCCGGCGACGCGCCCAAGAGGCTGACCATGACCCGACCGATGCCCCCCTCTCTCACCCGCCGCTCCTTCCTCGCGGGCAGCGCGGCAATGGGCGCGCTCGCCGTTTCCGGCGGGTGGACCCGCGCCCTCGCGGCGCCCCTTCTCAGCGTCGAGAGCATGACGCTCGAGGTGAACGGCAAGGCCGCCAAGGTGTTCACGGTGAAAGGCCCGGGCGGGGAAGGCATCTTCGCCAAGGAGGGCGACCGGCTCGCTGGCGGGGTGCTCAATGCCTCCGGATCGCCGGCGGTCATGCACTGGCACGGCCAGCTCTTTGCCCCGGCCGACCAGGATCGCGCCCGTCCCGGTGGCGGTGAACTGGCGCCCGGGAGCACGGATCAGGTGGACTTCCTCCTGACGCCCGGCACCCACTGGATGCACTCCCATACGCTCAGCGAACAGCAGCTTCTCGCCGCCCCCCTCGTGACCCGGGAGGCCGACGCCGGTGATGTGCAGGATGTGGTGGTGATGCTGCACGACTTCTCGTTCCGAAGCGCGGAGGAGATCCTCGCCGGTCTCGGCGGGAGCAGCGCTCATGGCAGCCACGGCATGGGCGGGTCCATGCCGGGAATGGCCATGCCCGGAATGGGCCATTCCGGGCATGGGATGGGTGAAATGGGCGGCATGGGATCCATGGGGGGAGCTATGGGCGGCGGGATGTCCGGGTCACCCCCCGCCGGCCAGATGGGCCACGGCATGGGTGGGGGAATGGGTGGCGGCATGATGGCCCACGCCAACGATGTCGATTACGACGCCTTCCTCGCCAACCGGCGCACCCTCGCCGACCCCGAAACGGTGCAGGTGGAGAAGGGCGGCCGGGTGCGCCTGCGCATCATCAACGGCGGCACGGCCACGGCCTTCTTCATCAGTGTGCCCGGCCTCAGGCCCAGATGCATCGCCGTGGATGGGTCGCCGTGCGTTCCCGTCGAGGCAGATGCCTTTCCGCTGGCCCAGGGCCAGCGGATCGACCTCATCGTGGATATTCCCGCGGGCGGCGGCGCTTTTCCCGTACTGGCCCAGGTGGAGTCTTCGCCGCGCCGTACCGGCCTCGTCCTGGCCACCGCCGGGGCTTCCGTGGCGCGTATCGCCGAGAGCGCGGACCGGCTGCAGGGCCTTGTCGATCTCGCATTCGAGACGCGCCTCGCAGCGGCGAAGCCGCTCGTGCCGCGCACAGCCGACCGGGTCATTCCCATCATGCTCGGAGAGGAGGCCGGCTATCGCTGGACCATCAACGGCCGCATCTATGGCGAGGCCAAGCCGTTCGAGGCAAGTCCCAGCGAGCGCGTCGAACTGACGTTCATGAACCCCACCACCATGAGCCATCCCATGCACCTGCATGGCCACCATTTCCAGGTGGTCGGCATCGGCGGGCGCCGTTTCTCCGGCGCCATCCGCGACACGGTAATGGTGCCGCCGCACGTGCCTGTCACCGTCGCCTTCGACGCTGGCCCGAAGGGCGAGTGGTTTCTGCACTGCCATCACCTCTACCACATGGCCACCGGCATGATGGCGGTGGTGAAGATTGCTTGATCCCGCAGAAGGGAGACTGTCATGCACTACGATCAGATGATGGGCGGCGGCATGTGGGGGATGTGGCTGTTCGGCCTTCTCGTTCTGGCGCTTGTCGTGCTCGGCATCGCCGCGCTCATTAAGTATCTCGGGCGGTGAAGCGGGAGCGCCGCCCAGACATCTTGGAGTTGTTTGGTCGCCATCTGGAGACCACCAGTCTGGTTCTCCCGAAGTCGCGCTGGATTCATGGGGTAAATCAGCCGCTGCACGGCGCAGGCAGTCCCTTCACTCCTCTCCGAGCCCGAACCGGTTGGGCATACGCTTCTCGAGATTGAACTTGAGCAGTGCGGCAGAGCGGAAGATGCCGTGGGCGAACTTGCCATAGGGTAGCGTCAGGAACAGCGCCATCACCGTGCCGAGATGGATGGCGAGCCACAGCGCCATGAAGCGGGTATCGCGCAGCAGCAGAAGTGCGAAACCGGTGACGCTGACCAAGATCAGCAGCATGATGAAGCCGCGATCCATGGTGTTCTGCTGGACGTCGGCCCGCAGCGCATCGCGCTTCAGGTTCAGCCACAACAGGCCGATCGGACCGATGATCAGGCCGAGGCCGCCAAGCGATCCCAGAATGACCGGCGCGCTGGTGAAGGCATAGGGCGCGTGCAGGTCGAACAGATAATGATACAGGGTCGCGACACAGGTCGCCGCGAAGCACAACAGGAAGCCGTAGAGCGTCATCTGGTGGAACCGGCGGCGCCACAGGGTGAATGCGTCATCGCCCTCGTTGCAGCCATCGCCGTGGCCTCCACCGAGATAGCGCAGGCGCGCAACGTCCGTGAGGGCCTCCGCCGCGGCCGGCACGCGCGCTTTGGCAGCGGCGGCGATGGCAGAAAGATCCCCGTCTCTGGTGGGCGAAACCGATCGCCAGAATTGGGTGACGCCGACCCCAAGCGCGAGGATCGCAAACAGGAACACCGCGCCGAACAGCACGGCGAGGAAGTTGTGCGGGAAGATCGCGTAGAAATTCCCTGCCAGCGGCTCGTGGATCAGCTGGCCGTTCATGGCGATCGCGAGGATCATGAACAGCGCGAGACCGCCGGCGAGCGCAAGAGCGACGGTCAGTCCGGCCCGGTCATAGAGCCGGCCGAACGCCCGCGGCCACGCATAATCCTGATAGGTGCGCACGCGCACCTTCGCCATGGCCTGCGGGACATTGACGGCGAATTCGTGCGGCGGCGCATATTGGCAGGCATAGAGGCACGAGCCGCAATTGTGGCAGAGGTTCGCCAGGTAATGGGTGTCGGCCTTGCTGAACTCCAGCCGCCGCGTCATCGCCGGGAAGACGGCGCAAAAGCCTTCGCAGTAACGGCAGGCGTTGCAAATCTGCATGACGCGGGCAATCTCTGCCTCGCCCGCGCTCAGGGCGCCCGCGAGGTTCACGCCGCCCTCGCAGGCGCCGCCGGCAACGGGCGCTGCCGGATCATCGTGCGGCGGCATAAGCCATTTCCTCCTGAAATGTGGGGTGGCGGTGCCCAGTGCTCGCGGCGGCATTGACGCCGGCGATGCGTCCGAAGGCCGTGCCGATGCTCATGCCGACACCAGCGGTGTAGCCCTTGCCGAGCACGTTGCCCGCAACCATCTCGCCGGCGGCAAACAGATTGTCGCTCGGCACGCCCTTGAAGCGCACGGCGGCGGTCGCATCGGTCTTCATGCCGAGATAGGTGAAGGTGATGCCGGGTTTGAGCGGATAGGCGTAGAACGGCGGGGTGTCGATCACGCGGGCCCAGTGGGTCTTGGCCGGCGCGAGGCCTTCGGTGCGGCAATCGTCGAGCGAGGTGTGGTCGAAAGTGCCGGGACGGCAGGCGGCATTATAGGCGGCGAGCGTCGCGACGAAGGACTCCGGATCGATGCCGATCCTGACGGCGAGGTCGTCCAGCGTGCTCGCTTTGGTGCCCTCGAACACCGGCGGCATGAAGCGCCCGATGGCCTTCTGGTCGATGATCGACCACGCGGTCTGGCCGGGCTGCTGCGCCACGAGGCGGCCCCAGATCGCATAGCGCTTCGGCCAGAAATCCTCGCCCTCGTCGTAGAAGCGCTTGCCTTCGCGATTGACGACGACACCCAGCGAGACGCAGTCGATGCGGGTGCAGATGCCGCCGTCATAGAGCGGTGCGCGGGCATCGATGGCGACGCAATGTGCCTGGGTTGGATCACCGATCGAGTCCGCCCCCGCATCGATCATGAATCTGAGCAGAACGCCCTGATTGAAGCGGGTGCCACGAATGAGGAAATTCTCTGCGGTCCATTCGCCGCGCGCGTTCTGGCCCCAGGCCTCACGTTGCCATTCGAGATTGGACTCGAAGCCGCCGCACGCGAGAATGCAGCTTTTCGCGGCGATGCGCTCACCGCCCTGCGTGATTGCGGCGATGAACCGGCCGTTCTTCAGTTCGAGACTCTTCACCGGCGTGCCGTAGCGAACTTCGGCGCCCAGCGCTTCTACGCTGCGATAATAGGCATTCACCAAGGCCTTGCCGCCGCCCATGAAGAAGGCGTTGGTCCGGGCCACATGGAGCGCGCCCGACAAGGGCGGCTGGAAGTGGACGCCGTGCTTGCGCATCCACGGCCGGCAGCGCGACGAATGCCGGATCACGAGGCGCGCCAACCGCTCGTCGGTCAGCCCGCCAGTGACCTTCAGCAGGTCCTGCCAGAACTCCTCTTCGGGATAGGCGTCGACCAACACGTCCTGCGGCGCGTCATGCATGCAGCGCAGATTGCGCACATGCATGGAATTGCCACCCCGCCATTCCTTCGGCGCGGCTTCCAGCATCAACACCGACGCTCCCGCCTCACGCGCCATAAGGGCCGAGCACAGGGCCGCGTTGCCGCCGCCGATGACGAGAACGTCGGGCATGGATGAGGGTGTCGTCACGCCATGGGCTCCGCTGCAACGTTTCGTCCCGCAAGCCAGCCGAATGTCAGAGCGGGACCGAGCGTGATCCCGGGCCCCGGATAGGCACCTTCCATGATGGACGCCATATCGTTGCCGCAGGCATAAAGGCCAGGGATCGGTTTGCCGTCGACCGCCAGCACGCGCGCCTCCTCATCGGTGACGATGCCTGCCGACATGCCGAGATCGGCAGGCATCACGGCGACGGCGTAGAACGGCGCAGCCTTCAGCGGCGCGACGCAGGGATTGGGCTGCTGATCGGCGTCGCCGAGCGATCGCTGATAGATATTGCTGCCGCGCCCGAACGCCGGATCTTCGCCGCGATCGGCGTGCGCGTTGAACGTGGCGATGGTGCGTTCCAGTTCGCCGGGTGGGACGCCAATCCGCTGGGCAAGCGCGCCGATCGTATCGGCGCGCTTGAGATAGCCCGACGTGACGTCTGCCCGCACCGAGGCGGCAAACGGCTTGATCTTGCCGAGCCCGTATTTCCAGAGGAAGCGGCTGTCGCAGATCAGCCAGGCCGGGATTGCGCTGTTGGCATGCGCCAGCTGGGCACGGACGAATTCGTGATAGGATACGGCCTCATTGACAAAACGCCGTCCATGGCCATCGACGGCGATCAGACCCGGCTTGGCGCGGTCTGTCACCGTGTGCGGATAGACACCGCGGCTGCCATCGGCCCGCGTGAAGGTCGAAGCCGGTACCCAGAAGGCGCCATCGCGTGTCGGCGCCGAGAGCTGGGCGCCGATCGCCGTCGCCAGCCGCGCCCCGCGCGGTGCGGTGCCGGGACACACCGTCGCCGTCAGCGCGCCTGCGCTGTCCGGGACGAAGGCGCGGCGCAGTTCCGCATCGTGCGAGATGCCGCCGGTGGCGAGCACGATACCCCGGCGCGCGCCCACGCGCCGCGCGCGCGCCGCCGCATCCCGCGTTTCCAGCACCGCGATGCGACCGTTCCCATCCGCGTGCAGCGCATCCACCGTCGTGCCGGTGCGAAGGGTGACGCCGAGATCGATGACGGATTTCAGCAACCGCGCGACGAGGGCATTGCCAAGGTAAAGCGTCGTGCCGCGGCGGGCGCCAAGACGCTGCAGGCCGTATCTGAACAGCAGTTTTGCCACGTGCAATGCCGCCCGCGGTGACTTCGTCATCCGGCGCAGGTGCGGAATGTCCTGGCGGCTGATCATCATGCCGCCGAACAGGGTGAATTCCGGCAGCGGATCGCGCACCAGCGCGAAGGCCCTGCCGAGGGCGCGCGCATCGAACGGGACGGGTTCGAGCACGCGCCCGCCCGACGTCGCACCGGGCAAATCGGGATAATAGTCGGGATAGGTGACGACCGGCTGCAGGCGCAGGCTGGTGCGCGCTTCCAGATCGCGGATCGCCGCATCGCCGCTCGCCAGGAAGGCCTCCAGCCGCGTGCGGTCGGTGCCGGGCACGGTTGCCGCGAGATAGGCGCGCGCCGCCTCGAGACTGTCCGGACGCTGCCCGGAAGCCTTGTGATTGGCCGGAATCCATACCATTCCGCCGGAGATTGCCGTCGTGCCACCGACGACATCGGCCTGCTCAAGCAGCAGGACCGAGCAGCCCCGCGCCGCCGCGGTGCTGGCGGCGGTGAGGCCGCCGGCACCCGCGCCCACCACGACGACGTCGAAGACCTCGTCCGGTGCATCAGGACCCGATGATGTCATACCATGCCGCCATTCGGCTGCACGATCTGGCCCTGCACCCAGGATGCCTGCCCGGAGGCGAGGAAGCGCACGACCTCCGCGATCTCTTCCGGACGGCCGATACGGTTGAATGGACTGAAGCCGGCCATGCGTTGTTTGGCTTCTTCGGTCTTGCCCGCGTTGAAGAGGTCGGTGTCCACCGGACCCGGAGCCACGGCGTTGACGCGCACGCCACGGCCCGAGAGCTCCTTCGCCATCGCGCGCACCAGGCTTTCCACGGCGGCCTTGGTCGCCGCATATGGGCCGGTGCCGGGAACGGCGTGGCGGACCAACGACGTCGTGACGGCCACGATCGCGCCGCCGTCCTTCACCCGGCGCGCGGATTCGGCGAGCACGTTGAACGCGCCGACGACATTGACGTCGAGCAGCTCGCGGAAGTGGTCCGGACTGAAGCTCACCATCGGCGCGCCGGGCACGTTGACGCCGGCATTGGCGATGACGGCCTGCGGCGCGGCGCCGAAATCGGCCTCGACCTCATCGAACACCTTGGCCACCGACGCCGCATCGCGGATGTCGGCCTGATAGCTCTTGCCGGAGACCGGGGCGGAGGCTTGGGTCGAATAGGTCGAGGCGACCTGCCAGCCGGCGTCGGAAAAAGTCTTGACGCAGGCGGCGCCGATGCCGCGCGAACCGCCAAAAATGAGCACTACGGGAGATGACGTCGTCATAAGATGGTCCTCTAGGAAAGGGGATGGGGGAGGACGCCGGCGGTTCGAGCGCGACAGACGAAACCCATCCGGCGTGCACTGCCCGAACCACCCCTCTTTGATCCGCCGGATCGCGCGCGATGGCGTTGGGCACAGGCGCAGGCGGCGGAGCGATCCTGACGGGCCGTCCCGTCAGGACGACGGTGGACCGGCCATGCGTTCCCGCGTCGCCGCGATGGTTGCCTCGATGCCGCTCTGGAGATCGTAGCGTGGCGCATAGCCGAGTTCGGTCCTCGCCCGGCTGATATCGAGGGCGCCTTTCACCGCGCTCAAGATCCGGCCGCCGTGGTGATACGGGCCATTGTCGCCAACCGTGATCCTTGCCCCTGGAATGGCCCGGTTGACCGCCTCCGCGGTGTCGCGCAGCGTGGGAGCGACGCCGGTCGCAATATTGTAGGCGTCATAGGTGTGCTTGGGCTTGTCGAGCGCCAGCAACGCCCCGGCGACCGTGTCGTCGATATAGACCTGATCCACCGCGAAGGCCCCGCCATCGGGCTGGTGGAAAGATTCCCCGCGCAGGGCCGCCTCGACGAACGTCCGCGGCATCCGCAAGCGCGGCAGATGCGGGCCATAGACCCAGCAGGTCCGCACATTGATGCATTCGAGGCCGTGCTCGCGCGAATAGACCCGCCCGTAATGTTCGGCGGCAAGCTTGGTGAGGCCGTAGACGCTGAGGGGCGTCTGCGGATGATCCTCGTCGATCACGGGCGCGCGGAAATCGCCGTAAGTCTCTTCGGTGCTGATATGGATGACCCGCTTCACGCCGCCGAGGCGCATGGCCTCGAACACGTTGATGGAGCCCTCCACATTGACGCGCTGGGCCTTGATCGGCACGTCCGCGGCCTGGACCACGCCGACGATCGCGGCGGCGTGGATCACCGCATCGGGTCGATGGGTCTCAAACAGGCGCACCACCTGATGCCACTCGCCCAGATCGGCGATCGCAGTCGTCAGCTGCGGCTGGTGCGCGGCGAGCGCGGCGATCGCGGGCGACACCGCGATATCGGTCGCAACGACCGCATCGCCCCGCTTCAGCAGCGCCTCGACGATTGCGCTGCCGAGCCAGCCGCTGGCGCCTGTGACGAGAATTTTCTTTGCCATGGTGGTCCCCGTCACCGCGGCTGCGGCTCGTCATCCGTCGGCGGCGAGGTGATCACGAGAAATGTCAGCGTATCGGTTCCGGTGCAGTGGAATTCATGCACGACGCCGGGCGGAATATAGGTCACGTCGTTGGCGCGCACGAGGCGGCGCTCGCCGTCGACGATCAGAATGCCTTCGCCGCCCAGCACATGATAGATCTGCTCCTGGACCTTGTGCGAATGACTTTCCACATGGGCACCCGGCTCGTAGCACGAGATGCGATGGTCGAAGAACCGGCTGCCGACGGTCTCGGGCGTCACGATCGCCTTCGAGAGCGCCTGATTGAAGTGCCCCGGATACTGGATCCAAAGCAGCTCGGCGAGATTGCGTGTGACAGCATATTTCTTTTCGCCAGCATCGGCGAAGGCGTTCGGTTCGGGAGAGACGAAGGTCATTGATAACTCCTCAAGAGAATGCGGGGAGGCCGGCAAGCAGATGGCGCTGGTCATGTTCGGCGACGAAGCCCAGACCTTCGGCCGCGTGGGACAGGTCATAAAGCGGCGCGAAGGGTTGCCGGACATAGACGTCCCGATTGCGAATTTCGACGGCTCCGCCATGCAGCCGGCGCAGCCGGTCGAGGGTCGGCTCGGGCGACAGCGTCACCTGCGCCGACAGGTAGAAGCGCTCGAACGCGCCCGGCTCCATCCGAAGTTCGAAAGCGAGCCGGAAGGCACGGGCGAGATCGCGCGGGTCGATATGGTGATGCAATGGGCCGCCGCCGGCCGATGACGGGCCACCCACCATCGGGCCGCGGTAGCGGTCCGGATCCCTGGCCCGCGCCACGATCTCGCCCGCCATTTCGGGATAGGCGACGAAAACGGTGCGCAGGGCCACCGCCGAGAGGCCGCGCAGCGCGTAGGCGCGAACGAGGTCTTCGCCCGCCACCTTGCTGATGGCATAGGGATCGGTCGCGAGGAGCGGATGACCGAGATCGAGCGGCGCATAATGCGGCGCCAGCATCCGGCCCTCGCGCACCGTATAGCCTGCCACGGAATCGCTTGAGCAGAACACCACGCGCCCGACGCCTGCCGCTTCCGCCGCGTCGAGCACGGTGTATGTGCCGAGCAGGTTGACGCGCATGATGGTCTGGCCGTCGCCCGACCAGATATTCGGTATAGCCGCCAGGTGCAGGACGCCATCGGCTCCGGCCATGGCGCGCTGCACCAGTTCGGGCGAGGTGACATCGCCCACGTGCCAGTCGATATGGGCATCGCCGGCGCGTCGATCGAGCCCCCGCACGTGATGGCCATGCGCCATCAGTTCGCGCACGACGAACCGGCCCAGCAATCCGGCGGCCCCGGTGACGAGAATGGTGCTCATGGGACAACTCCGGCCGTGCACGGCACGAAGCCGAGGGGCTCCAGCGCGCGATGGCTGATCAGGATTGCAGCGTCGGGATCCTGGTCGATGATCTCGAGGGTGGTAGCCCCCTCGAAGCCCACGGCATCGAGCGCCTTGGCGACCTCGGCAAACGGCACGGTCCCGGTGCCAATTGGGTCATGACGCCATTTGTCCCGCCCGGTATCGGACAAATGGACGATCCGCAGCAGATCGGCCAATTGCCGGATGCCGGCGGCCGGGTCTTCCCCGATGAAATGGGCATTGGCGGCGTCGTAGCACACCCCGATCGCGGGCGAGGTGAACTCGCGCACGAACTGCTCCAGCGCCGTCGCGTCCGGGAACGCGGCAAACGGCACGTTCTCGATCGCGAGGCCGACGCCGCGGTCCTCCGCATGGGGCAACAGCTTGCCGATGCCATCGCCGACCCAGCCGGTGCGATCGGCGACACTCGGCGGAAACAGCGGGCTCATCCGCCCTGGCACCACCACCACCGTCCCGGCACCGATATCGGCGGCAAGATCGATGGTGTCCTCGAACATTTTCACCGACGCGTCCCGCACGCGCGCGAACGGGCTGGCGAGGTTGTGGTCGAGGCTCGGCAGGTTGATCGCGGTCTTGTAAGCGCCTGCATCCTGCAGAACCGCACGCAGCTCGCGCCGCGCGGCTGGTCCGAAATCGTCGAACGACAGATGCGGGGGCTGCAGCAGAAACTCGATCTGGCGATAGCCGAGCCGTCCCAGACGGCGCACGCACGCGGCCGCCGGGGTGGACCAGATATAGCCGTAGGTGTTGATGCCGATGTCGCGCGCCATCAGACGGCCCGCAATTCGGTGGGAGCCAGATCGGCGACCTTGGTGATGCCAAGCAACCGCTCCTGCAGCGCGATGTCGCCCGCCAGCGTTTCGGCATCGCCGCTGAACGCCACCTTGCCGCTGACCAGGACGTAGGCGCGGTCAGCCATCGCCAGAACGCTCTCGGCGTGATGTTCAACGATCACGAGGCTGGCCTTCCTGGTGAGCTTGGCCACAGCTTCACGCACCTCCTGCACGACGGCGGGCGCGAGGCCTTCGAACGGCTCATCGAGCAGGATCAACCGGCTCGGCACCATCAGTGCGCGCGAAATCGCGACCATCTGGCGTTCGCCCCCGGAGAGGTTTTCGGCCCGCTGCCGCATCAGCCCCCGCAACTTCGGGAACAGATCGCAGATTTCCTCCTGCGAGGCGCCGCCCCGCCGCACCGCCAGCTTGAGATTCTCCTCGACCGTCAGGTTCGGGAACAAGCGACGACCTTCGGGCACCAGGGATATGCCCAGGCGATTGATCTCGTCGGGACGCAGCCCGCTGATTTCCTTGCCGTCGAAAGTTATCCGCCCCGCCGCCAGCGGCAGCACGCCGGTGATCGCCCGCAGCGACGTGGTCTTGCCGACGCCATTGCGACCCAGCAGCGCGACGACTTCGCCCGGCTGAACGACGAGGTCCAGACCATCGAGGACGGTGCCTCCGCCATAGCCGGCGAAAATGCCTTCGACCTTGAGCAGCGGAGCCGCGGACGCAGCGGACGTGGTGACCGGACGATCCGCGGCGGCGCGCGGTGGCGGCAGCGCCTTGCCATGGGCACTGCCCAGGTAGGCTGCGATCACCTCCGGATGCCCGGCCACCTCGGACGGCTTGCCATCGGCGATCAATCGGCCCTGATGCAGCACGGTGATGCGGTCCGACATGGACAGGACGCGGTCGATGTCGTGCTCGATGAGCAGCACCGCGTAGGACTTCGCGAGGCGCTGGATCAGGCGGCTGACGACCTTGCGATCGGACTCGGCAAGGCCGGCCAGCGGTTCGTCGAGCAGCAGAAGCTTGGCTTCCGTCGCCAGCGACATAGCGATTTCCAGCAGGCGCTTTTCGCCGTGCGCGAGCGATGCGCACGTCTCTCCCGCCCGGTCTGCGAGGCCCACGGCATCGAGCAGCGACCACACCTTGGCGTTCGCGGCTTCGTTGTCATAGGCGTCGTTCCAGTAGCCGCCCCACTGGTGCTGCGCGGCCTGCACCGCGATGCGCACGTTCTCAAAGGTCGTGAGGTTTGGAAATACGCTCAGGATCTGGAACGAGCGCGACATGCCGAGCCGCGCCCGCTTGTGCGGCGCCAGATGCTGGATCGGCTTGCCTTCGAACAGGATGGCGCCGGCATCGATCTTGTGAACGCCGGTGAGGAGATTGAACAAGGTCGTCTTGCCCGCGCCGTTGGGACCGATCAGGCTGTGCAGGCCGATCCGGCTCACCTCCAGCGAGACTGCCTCTTGGGTGACGATCGAGCCGAAGCGCTTCGAGACGTTCTCGATCAGGAGAATTGGCGTCGATGAGTCCGAAACGACGGCCTGGGCCGATGTGAGCGGCGCAATCTTCGACGGACGGGGCGGGATCACGGACCGCGTCAGCGTCCAGCGGCTGCGCCCCATCAGGCGTTGGAAAATGCCTTGCACGCCCTCATGCGACAGCAGGGCAAAGGCGATGATGATAGGAGCGAAGAGCAGCCACCAGTTCTCAGTGATCGCGCTCAGGCGGTCTTCAAGGGTGATGAAGATGATGGCGCCCCACAGCGGGCCCAGGAAATGGTGCACGCCGCCCAGCGCCGCCATCAGCACCGGGTCGCCGGCATGCTGCCAGCTCAAATTGTTGGCATAGACGCCTTGCAGCAGCAGCGACATGAGGCCACCCGCCACGCCGATGACGCCGCCCGCGACGATGAGCGCGATCAGCTTCGTGCGGTAGGTGTCGAAGCCGAGGCTCGATACGCGCTGCTCGTTGTCGCGGATCGCCTGCATCAGCCGGCCGAACGGAGCGTGCGCCAGGCGCCACATGACCCAGCAGCTTCCCAGAACCGTGACCAGCGCGAAGACGTGGAACGACACCGCCGAGCCGAACAGGGGCCGCTCGACATTCTGCAGGCCGTTCTCGCCGCCGGTCACGCTGGTCCATTTGAACGCGATTTCGAAGGCGATCTGCGAACAGGCCAGCGTCAGCAGCGAGAAATAAAGGCCGCGCCGCCGCAGGATGACGGCACCGACGACCAGGGCCAGAAGCAGCGAGAACAGAGCGGCGATGATGATGCCGGTGATCTCGTTGCCGCCGAGCATGCCGCTGCCGATGGCAAGCGCGTAACTGGCGCAACCAAAGAAGAACGAGGCACCGAACGGGACCAGTCCAACATAGCCGATCAGGAAATTCACCCCGCCGGCATAGAGCGTGTAGATGGCGATCTGGGTGATGCGATGGATCGGCATGCCCGTGGCGAGCGCGATGCCCGTCGCCGCGATCAGCACCACCGTCATGATGAAGATGGGGTGGTCCCAGAGGCGGTACAGAATTGAGCGACCATTTCTCATTCGAATCGCTCCCAGCGCTCGCCGAACAGGCCGCGCGGCCGAAGCAGCATGATTGCAAACATGAGGACGTACATCGAAGCTGCGGCAGCCTCGGGCTTGAACTGGATCGTCAGTGACGTGACGATTCCGACGGCGAGCCCGGCCACGACCGCGCCCCGGAACGATCCGAGACCGCCGATGGCGACGACGACAAAGGCCGGCATCACCGCATTCGCCGCCATCGAGGGCGAGACCGTCCAGAGCGGGGCGGCAAGGACGCCGGCAATGGCGGCGAGCCCGCAGCCGAGGCCGAACACCGCCGTGAGAACGCGCGGCAGGTTGATGCCCAGCAGTTCCACCATTTCGGGATCCCGGCTGCCGGCGCGCAGAACCCGGCCATAAGGCGTCCAGGCCAGAAAGGCCCACAGGCCAAGCAGTGTCGCGATGGTGGCACCGAGCACAGCGACACGATATTTTGTGATCAGCAGCGGCCCGGCCTCGACGACCCCGAGCAGCGCGGGCGGCGCGTTGAAGGGTTTGCCATCCGCCCCCCAGATATAGCGGATCAGCGCTTCGATCAGCAGAGCAAGCGCGAACGTCACGATCAGGCTCAGCAACGGCTCCTTGCCGTAGAGGCGACGGATGATCGTCACCTCCACGAGCATGCCCACCAAGCCGACCAGGAGCGGTGCAAAGATCACCGCCGGCCAGCCGAACAGCTGGAACAATTGCCAGGCCGCGTAGGCACCGAGCGCAAAGAACGCGCCGTGCGCGAAATTAATCACGCCGAGCAGTCCGAACGTGATGGAAAGTCCCACGGCAATCAGGACGTAGATGAAGCCAAGGACGAGACCATTGGCCGTCTGTGAGACGAGGGTGTCAAGCATGTTTCCATCCGTTCGGAAGCTGCGACGAAACAGGGCGGCGCGCGACCTGCCGGCTCAGAGAGGCGGCATGTTGCAGCCAACCTCTTCCTTGGTGCCGAACGCCGTCTCCGTACTGGCTGCAGAGTCGGACGTATTCTTCAGAACGTCGAAATAGTCCCACTTGTCGGTGATCTGCTTTTTGACGCCGACGATGACGGCGGGGCGCACCATCTGGTGATCCCATTCACGGAAGAAGAATGGGAAGGCCTCTTCGGTATTCTTCCACTTCTCCAGCTGGGTCACGATCGCCTTCGGATCGGTGGACTTGGCGGCCTCGATCGATTCGAGCAGGGCACGCATGCCGATCCAGCCCGACCACGTCTTATCGGATGGCGGCTCGTGATACTTCTTCTCGAAATCGGCGGTCATTTTCTTCTCCGCCGCCGTATTCTTGGGATTGTTGTAATACCACGGCTTCACGTAGATTCCGGTCGACGCCTGGGCACCGACGTCCCAGAAATCGGTATCGGTCACGGCGATGGCCGCGTAGGGGATCTTGTCCTTCATCCCCATCTCGTTCCACTGCTTGAGGAAATTCGAGAAATCGCCGCCCACGAGGCCGCCGACGACGACATCAGGCTTCGCCTGGCGAATCTTCAGGATGTAGGAGCTGTAGTCGGCGGTATTGATCGGAACTTCATCCACGCCAACTTCAGTTGCGCCCACTTTCTTGAGCAGGGCGCGGGAGGCGCGGAGAATGTCCTGCCCGAAGGCATAGGACGCCGTGATGAAGTAGACCTTCTTGCCGATCTGCGAGACGTAAGGCATCAGGCCTTCCATCTGGACCGGCACGGTCGCCTGGGTCCGGAATGTATAGCGGCTGCAGCTCTTGCCGGTGATCTCGCTGGCCGCAGCGCCGGTCAGGATCAGCGGGATCTTCTCGCGATTGGCGACGCTCATCATCGCCAGCGCCGACGAGCTGTAGTTGCCACCGACGACGGCAACCACTTTGCTCTCGTCAACCAGCCTCTGCATGTTCTGCTGGGAAACTTGCGGATTGGGCTCGTCGAGCCACACCAGCTCGATGGGACGACCGAGCACCTTGCCGCCGGCCTGCTCCACGGCGAGTTCACTGCCGCGCTGCAGATACTGGCCGATGGCGGCGCCGGGACCCTGCTTCGAATAGATCAGGCCAATGCGGATGGGCTCTGCGGACTGCGCATGAGCAGCCCCAAGGCCCAAGGTCGAGAGCGCCACGGCACCGGCAATGGCACCGATGAAGGCTCTTCGCTGAGTAGGACTTTTCGTCATGTTGGTTCTCCTCCCGTATTGTTTTGTGTTTTGCTTCAGGTCGTGCGGTGGGGTTTGCCGAAAATCGGTTCTTTGAAGGGGATGGGGGGCAATTCCCATGTGCCGGTCGACGGCGGCCGCACATCCGAATCGACATGCACGTCGATCACACAGGGGCGACGGTTCTTGATCGCCGCCTCGACGGCGCCACGCAGATCCTCGCTGCGGGTGACGGTCACGCCATCGGCGCCGCAGGCGCGCGCCCAGGCCGCAAAGTCGGGATTGTAACGATCGCCGCCGGGGCCCTGGTTGCCCTTGTAGAAGGCGGTGCCGAGTTCGCGGCCTTCAAACAGGCCGTATTGCAGGTCGCGGATGGCACCCCAGGCGAAGTTGTTCCACACGATCCAGATGCAGGGCAGATCATATTCGACCGCCGTGGCGACCACGTAGGGCGCCATCATGAAGCCGCCGTCGCCGACCACCGCGACGCAGGGACGATCGGGCGCCGCCAGCTGCGCACCGAGGATGCCGCAGACGCCGAAGCCCATCGACGAATAGCCCCAGCTGTTCAGCATGCTCTGCGAACGCTTTGGCTTCCAGAACTGCATGAACCAATTGTGGTGCACACCGGAATCGAGCGAGAGGATGACATCGTCGGGCAGGACGTCGAGCAGGGCGCCGACGACATATTCCGGCCGGATCGGCGTCGTCACCGAACTGAAGTTGGGGCGCACGAACGCCTCCCACTCGGCAACCCACTTTGCTACGTCCTCGCGCCATGGCGCAAAGGCTTCGCGGGTGATCTCGGGATGCTCCGGCAGCGCGGCAATCATCTGGGCGGCGAACGCCTTGGCGTCGGCGATGATGCCGAGGGTCGGCGGGTAGTTGCGGCCGAGCTCCGCCGGATCGATATCGACCTGCAGCAGCTTCGTGTTCGGGAAGTTCCATGAATAGCCGGGATGCCAGCTCGACGACGAGCGATCATCGAAGCGTGTGCCGATGCAGATCACCAGATCCGCAAAACGGCCGGCCTGGTTGGCCGGATAGGCCCCATTTCGACCGATGAAGCCGAGCGTGAGGGGGTCATCGGCGGGAACACAACCCATGCCATTCGGCGACGTGATGACCGGAATGCCCAGCTTGTGCTGCAACTCCGCGATCTCGGGGCCGGCTTCCGCGAGCGTCGTGCCGTGGCCGATGAAGAAGACGGGACGCTTCGCGCGCGACAGGAGATCGAGGGCCGCCGCCACATCGTCAGCGCTGGCGCTCGGACGGTGCCCCCCATGCACATGGGACCGGGGCGGAAGCTCGACGTCGTCTTCCTCCTGGAAAACGTTATAGGGGATGTCGAGGTTGACCGGTCCAGGGCGGCCCGTGACCATGGTATCGAAGCCCTGACGCAGCGCCAGGGGCAGCATGTCGACGCGGCTGGGCTGGAACGAGCGCTTCACCACCGGGCGAAGAACCTGGGCGAAGTCGGCCTGGTTATGCGCGTACAGCTCCTGGAACGGCCCGCGATTGGCCTGGGAGGTCGGCACGTTGGCGGTGATGGCCATGAAGGTGGAGGAATCCGCCAGCGCCGTCGCGAGCGACATGACCATGTTGGCCGACCCCGGCCCGGTCGATGTCAGCGTGGCGACGGGCTGATGCTTCACGCGGAAATATGCGTCCGCCATATGCCCGGCGCACTGTTCATGACGCGGGGACACCAGCTTGACCTTGTCGCGTACTGCGTGCAGCGCGTCCAGGATGCCGACGTTACCGTGTCCGCAGATCCCAAAGACGAAGGGCACGTTCTGCTTGACAAGATACTCGGCGATGACTTCGCCACCCTTCATTTTTGCCATAACTTTTTCCTATGGTTCTCGGCCGCCAAGCATCTCAGGCCAAGATGGTGATCATGCGTTCTTCGCTCATCTCGCGGATCGCGTAGTGCGGGCCTTCCCGCCCGAAGCCGCTGTCCTTGGAGCCGCCATAGGGCATGACGTCGACACGAGAACTCGGCGTCTCGTTGATGTGGACGCCGCCCACCTGCAGCTTGAGGGCGGCCTGCATCGCAACATCGATACGCTTGGTGAAGATGCCGGCGGCCAGGCCGAACGGCGTGGAATTGATGCGCGCGATCGCCTCGTCCATCGAATCGAACGGCGCGACGCAGAGCACGGGTCCGAACACTTCCTGGCAGCCGAGTGGCGTGTTCGACTGGACGTCGGTGAGTAGGGCCGGCGGAACGACGGCGCCCTCGCGTTTGCCGCCCGCCAGGAGACGCGCCCCGTGATCGACCGCGTGTCGGATCCAAGCGTCGATGCGCCGCGCCGATGCTTCGCTGATCACTGGCCCGACCACCGTCCTGTCATCGGCCGGATCGCCGTATGGCAGCGCCTTCACCATCGGCACCAGGCGATCGATCACGGGCTCCATCAGAGGCCGCTGCACCAACAGGAGCTGGATCGAGGTGCAGACCTGCCCGGCCTTGCGATAGCTGGCGTTGATCACCTTCGGCAGCGCGACGTCGAGATCGGCGTCCTCGCAGAGAATGCAATGGGCGATCGAACCGAGTTCCATCTGCGTGCGCCGCAAGCCGGCGGCCGCCTGGATCGACCGTCCCACCTCGGTGCTGCCAGTGAAGGCGTAGAAACGCACCAGCGGCTCTTGGAGCAGCCATTGCGCGACCTCGGCATCCCCATGGAGGACCGACATCAAGCCCGAGGGAAGTCCCGCTTCGAGGAGACACTCGGCCATGATGCAGGACGACATAGGCGTATGCAGCGATGGCTTCAGGACCACGGCGTTGCCGGCGGCCAGCGCGGGGCCGACCTTGTGGGCGACCGTGTTCAACGGCGCGTTGAACGGCGTGATGGCACAGATGACCCCGAGCGGCACGCGCAGGGTGAAGCCGAGCCGCCCGGCCTGGCCGGCCGCGCCCTCGATGGGAACCGTTTGGCCGCGAAAGTTGCGAGCTTCCTCGGCGGAGAGCCCGAATGTGACCGCGGTGCGCCGGACCTCGCCCATGGCATCGCGGCGCGGAAAGCCCGCCTCCTTGCCCAGCACGTCGGCAAGCTCTTCCGCCCGCTGCTCGATCAACGCGGCGGCACGATCGAGGATGGCCCCGCGCGCATAGGGAGTGAGTGTGCTGGCCTGAAAGGCCGCATCGGCCGCAGCAACGCACTCCGACACCTGTTGGCGAGACGGCAGTTGCACATACATGCACGGCTCAAGGCGGTACTTGTCCATCGCGGCCACAGCGGACGCGCCTTCCGTCCACTGGCCGCCGATCAACAGCCGGCAGGCAGGCAAAGCGGCCGTAATGTGCGGCGCCGCGGCATCTGCCATTGCTTCAACTCCCCGTTTTCTCGTTCCTTTGCGGCTTAGAGCCGATTGGGCATAAGCGAAAATACCGATTTACATTGGGTGCTATAAGCAGCACCTATATCCCTTGGCCGAACTCCTCATATGCCCGGTGCCCCATGGATCTGCGCCAGCTGCGGTACTTTGCCCAGATCGTCGAAAGCGGGAGCCTGTCAAAGGCATCGCGTTGCCTGTTCGTGGCTCAGCCAGCGCTAAGCCAGCAGCTTGCCAAGCTGGAGGACGAAGTCGGCAAGCCGCTGCTGAATCGCTCCGCGCGCGGCGTCACCCCAACCGAAAACGGGCTCGCGCTCTATCACCACGCGCGCTTCATGTTGCGCCAGCTTGACCAGGCCCTGTCGATTGCGCGCCAGGACACAGGTGTCGTCCGCGGCATGGTCTCGCTCGGACTTCCATCGACAACACTGGTTGCGCTGGGCTTGCCGCTGATGCGGTGCATCCATGAAAAGTATCCGGGCGTCCTGCTCAATGTGGTTGAGGGCATGAGCGGGCATATCGCGCAGATGATGCGGCTCGGACAGCTGGATCTTGCGATCCTGTTCACAAGCGACGTTTCGTCCAAGCTCGATGCGATTCCGTTGCTGGACGAGGAGCTATTTCTTCTATTGCCACGGCACAGCACTCATGTGCCGGAAGACCAGGTCAGCATCTCGGTCACTGATGTCGCCAAACTGCCGCTCATTCTGCCGACCGGCACACACGGACTGCGTCGCCGCATCGTTGCGGAATTCGATCGCCGCGATCTCACCCCGCATGTCGTCGCTGAGATCGACTCGCTCACACTCCTGATGAAATGCGTCTATGACGGCATGGGCGTCACCATCAAACCGATGTCCGCGCTGCATCATGAAAACGAACATGGCCGAAACTGGCGCGCCATACGCATCACCGATGCAACGCTCAATCGCCGAAACTATCTCTACTCGATATCTAGAGACCTACTGTCTCCGGCGGCGTCAGCCGTCGCTCTTGAACTACACCATACAGTGAATGTTCTCGTGACGACTGGAAAATGGCAAGGCGTCTCACTGGTCGAGCCCCACGACGATACGAACGTCACCTCGCAAGCCGCGGCCGAGTAGGCCCCTAATGATGGCCCAGATAGGCGCTCACCAGTTTCTCGTCGGCCATGAAGCGGGGCCAGTCACCGTCGCCGATCTCGTGGGCGACCCGCCCGGTCGCCATCACATAGGCCCGGCTGGTCGCACTCGAGGCGATGGCGATGTTCTGCTCCACCAGAATGATGCTCATGCCGTCGGCGCGCAGCTGGCCGAGAACATCGAGGATGTCCTTCACCACTTTTGGGGCGAGGCCGGTGGAGGGTTCGTCCATCAGCATGATGTCCGGCTGGAGGAGAAGCGCGCGGCCGATGGCGACCTGCTGTTGCTGGCCTCCGCTGAGGAGGTCGCATCGTGCGCCCAGCTTTTCGCCCACCGCAGGGAAGAGATCGACGATCCGCTCCAGGGTGAACACACGTCGGCGTCCCCGGCCTGCCCGCTCGGCCAATGCCAGATTTTCCCGCACCGTCAGCTCGCCGAAGAGGTTCCGGTTCTCAAGCACCACGGCGAGACCGAACCCGCTGCGCAGATGCGGCGGGATGCGGGTGATGTCCTTGCCGTCCAGGCGGATCTCGCCGTCCCGCGCGGGCAGGAGACCGGCCAGCGTGCGTACCAGCGTCGTCTTGCCGGCACCGTTGGCCCCGACCAGACCGACCACTTCCCCCTTGCCGATGCCGAGATCAATCCCCTTGAGGATCGTCAGCGCGCCGTAGCCGGCGCTGAGGCCCTTCACGCTCAACATCTCACACCCCCAGATAGGCCTGGCGCACGGCCGCATTCTCCTGGACCTCCGTCATGGTGCCGGAGGCGATGATCCGCCCGAAGTTGAGCACGTGGATGGCTTGCGCCACCCCCATCAGGTCCATGTCGTGCGAGACGAGCAGGATGGCGATGCCCTCGTCCGCCAGAAGCTTCAACTTGGTGATGAGTACCTCGATCTCGGTGGTGGTGAGGCCCGAGGAGGGTTCGTCCAGCATCAGGAGCCTCGGCTGGCCTTCATAGGCCCGCGCCAGCTCCAGCAGGCGCCGCTGGCCGGCTGTCAGCAGGGGCGAGGGCCGGTCGAAGACGGCTCCAAGATCGAAACGCTGCGCGGTCTCATAGGCCCGCGCACGCATCTCCGTCATCTCGCGCCGCACCGAGGGGAGGCCGGCAAGTCCGGCGAAGAAGCCCGAGCGGCCCGCCTTGAAGGCGCCCACCATCACATTCTCCGCGACGGTCAGGCGCTCGAATATCTTCGGCGTCTGGAAGGTACGCACCAGTCCGTCGAGGCTCCGCCGGCGCACGCTCTCGGCACGGACATCCCGTCCATCGAACAGCACCTGGCCCGACGTGGGCGTGAGAAAGCCGGAGATGATGTTGAACAAGGTCGTCTTGCCCGAGCCGTTGGGCCCCATCAGCCCGGTGATGCCCACGGCCGGCGCCGCGAAGCTCACGTCGTGAAGCACCTGGAAGCCACCGAAGCGGTGGGCGATGGCCTTCAGCTCCAGCAACCGAGCATGGGGGGCGCGGGCGGCAATGCGGGGAGCAAGGGTCATGGCGTGGCCTCCCCGCTGGCGGCGGCAGCGGACCTGCGCCTCACCAGATCGACCAGGCCGCGGCCGAGGCCCCATAGGCCATCCGGGAAGAACACCACGGACGCGACAAGCGCGAGCCCGAAGAGGACGCGATGGATGTCGCCGAGCGCGCTGAGCAGTTCCGGCACGAGGCCGATGAAAAGCGCGCCAACGATGACCCCGGCCGGGACCGACGCGCCGCCAATGACAGGAACCAGCAGGAACATGATGGACTTGTCCACGCCGAAGCTGTCCACGTTCACGAACCCCACATAATGGGCGAACAGGCTGCCCGACAGCGCGCCGAGCCCGCTCGACAGCATGAAGATCCAGAGCTTCAGCCGGGCGTTGTCGATGGCCATCACCATGGCCGCATCCGGAGCGTCACGCATGGCCTGCAGCGCGAGGCCGATGCGGCTGCCCATCAGATTGTGCATGGCAAGGATGATGGCGAAGGCGATGGGCCAGACCAGATAGTAGAACTTTTCCGGCGTATCGAAGACGAAGCCGCCGATCACCAGCTTCGGCACCCCCGGCACGCCGAGCGTGCCGCCGGTGATGAAGTCCGCCTCGAAATAGATGTTGGTGCAGATGATGCCGAGGGCCAGGGTCGCCAGCGCCAGAAAGTAACCGGACAGCCGCAGGATCGGCCGGCCGATGATGGCGGCGATGGCAATCGAAAGCACGATGCCGATGGCGAGCCCCGCGGGCGCCGGCCAGCCCAGCCGCGCCGAGCAATAGGCGCTGGCGTAGCCGCCGATGCCGTAGAAGGCCGCTTGTCCGAGATTGACGATCCCGCCCTGTCCGAGAAGGAAGCCGACGCCGGCGCCCGCGATGGCATAGAGCCCGCAGAACACCAGGAGGTCCACGGCGTGGCGCTCCAGAACCAGCGGCAGGATGAGGTACAGGCCCGCGGCGATCGCGAGGCTGGATATGGCCGCCGCCGACGGGCGGGTGATCCGCACCTGTTGCGCAGGCGGATTGCCGGCAATGCCGGGCGGGGCCAGAGAGGTCTTGTTGGGCAGCATGGCTCAGCCTCCCTTACGGCCGGCGCGGCCGAGGATTCCATCCGGAACAAAGATCATGATGACGATGAGCAGGGTGAGGGCGACGGCATCCTTCATCCCGGACGAGACGAAGACGATGGACATCGCCTCCAGGATGCCGATGACGAGCCCCCCGACCAGCGCCCCGAGCGGATTGGAAAGGCCGCCCAGGATCGCCGCCGCAAAGCCTTTCAGCGTGAGCAGCGGCCCCATCTGGTAGCCGACGCCGATGAGCGGGGCGACGAGCAGGCCCGCCAGCGCCGCCAGCAGGCCGCCCAGCGCGAAGGTGGCGGTGCGCATGGCACGGACATTGATGCCGGTGGTGGCGGCGCCATCGGGATCGATGGAGGCCGCCATCATCGAGAGACCCAGATGGGTGTACCGGTAGAACAGGCGAAGCCCCAGGATCAACGCGGCGGAGATGGCAATCACCCAGAGGGCATGCTCGCGGATGATGGCGCCGAAGACCTCATAGACGCCGTCCCCGAGCGGAGGCAGGAGGTGCTCCTCCCGCCCGAACAGGTAGAGCACCCCGGCCGAGAAGGTGAAGCCGAGGCCAACTGTGAGCAGGAGGAAGGATTCCTCCCGCGCCCGCCGCGCAAACAGGGCGCGGATGGGGCCGAGTTCCACGAGGATGCCGATGGCCATCCCCGCGAGAGCCCCTACAGCCACGGCCAGCCAGAGCGGAAGGCCCCACACGACGGCGGCGAACACCGCCGTCGCCGCGCCGACCACCGCGAGCTCGCCCTGCATGGCGTTGATGACGTGGCTACCCTTGAAGATGACGGCAATGCCGAGCCCGACGAGGGCATAGACGAAGCCGTTGGTGACGCCGGCGAGCAGCGCCTGGGTGAAGAGCATCAAGGCCAAGGGACGTCCCCCTATTTGGTTCAGGAACCGGCCTTGAACGGCAGGCGGACAAACTTGCCCTTGTCGAGCTTCGAGAAGACGTAACTTTTGAGCGTGAGCCCGGTCAGATCGTCCTGCGAGAAGTCGAACCGTGCCATGGCGCCGTCGAAGGGACCGCGGATCGCCTCGCACAGGGCGCCAGGCTGCGCGTCCGGCCCGACCTTGGCGAGGCCGGCGGCCACCGCGTTGAAGGCGTCCCAGGCGCTCGCCTCCATGGTCTTGGGCAGCACCCCGTATTCCTTGTGGAAGGCGTCCACGAACGCGCTCTGGCCGGGCAGCGGATCCTCCGCAACAAGGAACTCGGCGAAGACGATGTTGTCCGCCGCGTCGCCCATGGCCTTCACATACTCGTAAGTCGCGGTTCCGATGCCCGACAGGAGCGGCGCGGTCATGCGGATCTGCCGTGCGTTGCGGAAGGGCGTCGCCGAGTTGCCGATGACGGCGACGGCGTCGGGGGCTGCGGCCTTCACCTTGGCGGCCTGTGTCGTGGCGTCGGTCGCGCCGACCTCCCATTTCTCCACCGCCACGATCTCCACCGGGTAATCGGGGCTCACCTCGCGGATCTTCGCCATCACGATGTTGCCGTAGGCAGAATCATGCAGCACGCCGAGCTTCTTCGCGCCCAGCGCCTTGGTCGCGACCTCGAGCAGCGCGCGGGCGTTGAGGTCCTGGGACGGGAGCATGTGGAACACGCAGCGCCGGGTCTTCTCCATGGGAACGCCAAGGCCGGTAAAGGCCATGACGGGGATCTTGGCCGGGTCGGCCACGCCGCCCACGGCGAGGGTCGAGGCTGTCAGCGTCGGGCCGATGATGGCCTGCACCTTCTGCGAGAAGATCAGGTTGTTCGCCTTCGTGACCGCCACGTCCGGGCTCGACCCGTCGTCCTCCATGACAAGCTGGACCTGGCGGCCGTCGATGCCGCCTTTCTCGTTCAACAGCTTTACGGCCAGTTGCAGCCCGTTGCGCTGAGGGATGCCGGCGCCTGCGCCGGGTCCGGTGGTCGACAGGATGGCGCCGATGCGGATCGGTTCCGCGGCATCAACTGGTGTTCCCGTTCCAGCGAGCGCGAGGACGAGCGCGGGCACCGCCAGGACCGCCCGGCGCGACACTGATTGCTTCATGTTCTTCCTCCCAGATTTTATGATTATTCGACACTTCAGAAACCGACGCGGTCACCTCCCTTGAGGGCGAGCATCGACCGCGCGTCGCTTGGCGTTGCGATCTCGTGGCCGAGCTCTTCCAGGATCTGGCGGACCTTCCTCACTTGCTCGGCGTTGTTCGCAGCGAGCCGTCCGCGACCGATGAAGAGGCTGTCCTCCAGCCCCACCCGCACATTCCCGCCCAGCATGGCCGCTTGAGTTGCGACCGGAATCTGGTGCCGACCTGCAGCCAGCACCGACCAGACATAGTCCGCGCCGAACAGCCGGTCTGCGGTGCGCTTCATGAAGAGGACGTTGTCCATCTCGGGACCGATGCCGCCCAGGATGCCGAAAATGGTCTGGACGAAGAACGGCGGCTTTACGAGGCCGCGGTCCACGAAGTGGGCGAGGTTGTAGAGGTGACCGATATCGTAGCACTCGTGCTCGAAGCGCGTGCCATGCTCCTCGCCCAGGAGCTTCAGGATCCGTTCGATGTCGCGGAAGGTGTTGCGGAAGATGAAGTCGTCAGTGCTCCGAAGGTAGGGCTCTTCCCAATCGAACCGCCAGTCCTTGTAGCGGTCCGCCAGCGGGTAGATGCCGAAGTTCATGGAGCCCATGTTGAGCGAGCACATTTCCGGCCGTGCCGCCAGCGGAGCAGCGAGGCGATCCTCCACGCTCATGTTCAGGCTGCCGCCGGTGGTGATGTTCAGCACCGCATCGGTCGCCTGCTTGATGACCGGCAGGAACTGCATGAAGACCTTCGGGTCCGGCGTCGGGCGGCCGTCTCGGGGATCCCGGGCGTGCAGGTGGAGGATGGCCGCGCCGGCTTCCGCAGCGGCGATGGACTGGGCCGCGATATCCTCGGGCGTGAACGGCAGGGCGGGCGACATGGTGGGGGTGTGGATGCCCCCGGTGATGGCGCAGGTGATGATGACCTTGTCGGGCCGCTTCATGCGTCTTCTCCTTGGCCGATCTTGCGCACCGCGTCCTTTAGATGGCGCACGAGGGTGGCGCGCAGTTGGTCGGCATCCCCCGCCTCCCAGCGGCGAAAACCTTCTCTGGACTTCATGCCGAGCCGGCCCTGCGCCACGAGAGCGCGCAGATAGGCCGACGGCGCGGGATCGCGATTGAGCGCGGGGAGGATCGTCTCATGGATGGCGAGGGTCAGGTCGGTGCCCACGAGGTCCGCATTCTCCAGCGGCCCGAGGACCGCGAGGCGCAGCCCGAAGCTGGACTTGACCACCGTATCCACCGTCTCGGCGTCGCAGACCCCCTCTTCAACGAGGGCGATGGCCTCCCGCCATAGCGCGTGCTGCAGCCGGTTCCCGACGAAGCCCGCCACGTCCCGACGCACATGGACCGGCTTCTTTCCCGCTGCCGCGAGGATGTCCATGGTGCGCGCGACAATGTCCGGCGCGGTGCGGTCCGTCCCGATCACCTCGACCAGCGGGACCAGGTAGGGTGGGTTCCACCAATGGGTGCCGAGCGCCCGCTCCGGTCGGGCGAGGCCGGCCATGATGCTGCCGATGGGGATGACGGAGGTGTTGGTGGCGAGAATGGCGTCGACTGGGGCGTCGGCCTCGATTGCGGTGAACAGGGCGAGCTTGGCGTCGAGGTTCTCCGTCGCCGCCTCGATGACGAGGTCAGCGCCGGCAACGGCATCCGCGAGCTTCTGGAAAGGCAGAACCCGTTGTGCGGCGGCAGGGTCCTGGCCGAGCGCGGAAAGGTTGGCACCGATGCGCGAGCGCAGGGACGCCAGCGCATTGGGCATCGGGTCGAACACCCGGACCTCGTGCCCCCGCGCCGCGAACACCTGGGCAATGCCATGGCCCATGAGGCCGGCGCCGACAATGGCTGTGATTGGTTTTCCGGTCATGCCCTTCTCCTCCCGCGTCCCCCGCAGGGTGCGACCCGTCCCGGCGGATGCCGGAGCGGGTCAGGTCGGGTGCTGCTCAGAGGGGGGTGCCCGCCTCGATGCGGTACGCCTGCTGGGGATCCTCGATGGCGACGAGGCGGATGATGCAACCGTCGCCCCGATCCCAGTTCCAGGGGAAGAAGGCGAAGGTCACGCGCTTGCCCGTAACGGCGTCGAGGTCGCCACCCACATTCTCGATGCCAAGAATGCCGTTGGTGAAAAGCTTGCGGTGGACCGGCTCCCACTCGGGGTGATCCTCCTTCCAGTCCCGGCCGCCGGACCATGCCTTGTATTCCTCGGCGAGGTGGGGATGCAGGGGGCCGTTGCGGTGAGGGCCGATGGCTGTCGCCAGCGGGTGGTCGTTGGCCTGTGTATCGTGGCCAACCACCTTCACCCGCTTCTCGACGAACCAGTCGCCTGCCGAGGCGACGAAGCCGGGCGCGTAGCAGAAATACTCGGCATTGTCGTCGTAGAGCTTGTGCCACCCAGTGTTCACGATGACCACGTCACCCGGACGCACATGCGCCCCCGCGGCCTTTTCAAGGTCCTCATAGGTGATGGGCTCCCACCTCTTCTTCGGGATCGAGACGACGATCCCGGTGCCGAAGAAATGCGGCAGGGGAACTTCATCGATGAAGGGGGTGCCTTCCACCACATGGGCCGGCGCGTCGATATGGGTCGTGTTATGCATCGTCGTGGTGATGCGCTGGGTCAGGACACCCGATTTCGCCATGTAATGAATGCGATCGATCTGCACATCCTGGAAATATGGCCAGTTCGGAGACTGGAATCCAAACCGGTGCGACAGGTTATAAAACTTGAGTCCCATGTCATTGTGAAGATTCGACTGGAACTCGATGCCACGAATCGTGACAGTCATTTAACGCCTCCCAGCGTCTTGCCCTCGGCGAGGGCGGATCTTTTTCGTTGCTTCCGGGATATGGCGCATGAAGGGGGTGGTCAAACATAATGATACATGTGTATTGTAATGCGATACACATCCATGGAGCGAGCGATGACGGAGGATGGATCTGCCATCCGCGACGGGGGCGGAATCCAGGTGATCGCTCGGGCGGCGGCCATCCTGCGGTCGTTGAAGAACGTGCGTTCGGGGCTCAGCCTCGCGCAGATCGCGGGCCGGGTGGGTCTCCCGCGCTCGACCGTGCAGAGGATCGTCCATGCCCTGCTGGAGGAAGACCTGGTGATTTCCGCAGGTCCCGACGGGGGCTACCGCCTCGGGCCGGAGATCCACGCGCTTTCGCGCTCGGGAAAGATCGACATCGTCGAGCAGGTGCGCCCCCATATCGTTGCGCTCTCCCAGGCGACGGGCGAGACCGTGGACTTTTCGGTGCTGCGCGGGAGCGAGGTGCTGTTCCTTGACCAGGTGACGGGGACGCACCGGCTGCGGGCGGTCTCGGCGGTCGGGGACATCTTTCCGCTGACCAATACGGCCAATGGCAAATGCTGCCTCGCTCTGCTCGAACCCGAGCGCGCGCGGGCTCTGGTTCGCAAGGAACTCCCGGGCACGAAGCGACTGGACGCCGTGCTCGCAGAAATCGCCGAGGTGCGACGCACGGGCATCGGCTTCAATCACGAGGAACATACTGTCGGGATCAGTGCCGTCGGCATTGGCTTCCGCGATGCCGCGGGCGGTGTCTATTCGATTTCCATCCCCGTTCCCACCTCACGCTTCGAGCTCGTGCGAGATGATGCAATCCGCCATCTGCAGGCGCACAAGAGCCAGATCATCGAAGAATTGGGCGCTGGTAGCAAAAACGTCCGGGTGGCGTGACTATCGTGGATCAGAATATTTGAACAATATTCAGCGGCTGAGTGGCGCTCGCCCGCCGCCCGACGCGAAGTGGCCTGCCCCTATTGAGTGGTCCGGCTTGAGTCTAATGCATTGTGGGCCTGTTGGCCGCATTGATGTTGGCGGCACCGGCGGCACGATGACGGCCGGTGCCGGAGGCTTGTAGCCGAGCGCGGAGTGCGGCCGCTCGGTGTTGCACTGCGACGGCCGAAGTCATGTCGGCCATCGAAGATGGTAGACCGTGCCGGGCGCAGAGGCGGCGAGCGCGCGGCACCCATATCGGGTGCGTGACGGCCGCCGCACGGCTGGAAATTCGCGCGCGGCATCACTTCCGGCGCGGCGGGCGCACTCCTGATCAAGATTGCGCCGTCAGCATTGCACCCGCTGGAGCCGTGGCCTCCGCCTCAGCCAGTTCAATCCAGACAGGGCATGGTCGCTCGCCTTCTCCCAGCCCCGCAAGGCGCGGTCAACCTCGGCTAAGGTGAGGCGGGGCACGAGGCTCGGGCTCAGGAGAAAATGGTCCAGCCTCAGCCCTGCATTGCGTCCCCAGGCGTTCCGGAAACAGTCCCAGAACGTGTAGATTGCCTCGCCGGGGTGTAGCGAACGCAGGGCATCGGTCCAGCCCGCCGCCATCTCTAGAGCGTGAGCTGAGCTTCGATCTCCGCCTTGTCGATCACGGAGAACACCTCGGCGATTTTGCCTCCGATCAAAGTATAAAAGACGTGCTCATGGAACACGACGCGCCTTCCATTTACCGGCAAACCGAGAAATTCGCCGAGCGGCGCGCAATCAAAGTGGATCCTAGACGCGATACGACCTTCTTCGGCCACAGCGATATCGAGGTCGAATTGGAGATCGGGAATATCGCGGCAGTTCTCTTCAAGCATGGCTCGATAACCATCCAGCCCGAGACGCCGCCCGTTATGAATTACGCCGTCCGCCACGAAATCACCAAGCCGTCTCCAGTCTCGGGCATTCAGGCAGGCGATGTAATGGCCGTAGAAGATGGTTGCATCGTTGGGCATAGGAGCTGCAACGCGCGACCGGGCTGACGGTTCCGGTTGCATTATGCCCTAAGCTGGCTGGCCTCAGCACCTTCGTCCGCCACCAAATAACGTCGATCAGTGCGTGAGCTGGCTGGTCCAGCTCAGCCCGCCCAGCCCCTCCCCCGCCCCATACGCCGCAGTCCACTCGTCCTCCGACATGGGCTTGTCGCTGACCTCGTGGTCGATATTCACGTTCTCGCTCTTGTCCACCACGAGCGGACTCCACCTGTGATTGAGCCGGTGCTAAGCGTACGCGGCTCATGCCGAGAGGGTCACCGGTGATCGTCCGGCGGTAGAATCTCCACCAAGCATCGATGACGCACTTCTTCTCGGCACCGAAGTCCAAGGTGAGGCGAACTGACCTCGTGAACACTCTCCTACGATATGAGACGGCCGCATGAAAAAACTGGTCATTTCGCTCGCCTCTCTGACTGTAGGTGTAGTGGTTTCGAGGCTCCTCTTTGAGCATGCGGACCACGGGGGGCGGGGCTGGCTCTTCTTGGGTGTGGTTATCCTAATGATCGCCTTCACCGTTCTGAGTCTATGGCGCCCGAAGCGCCGCTAGACCTCGTCGCACTCGGTCAGTTGACGTCCGGCGCTGCCGCGGCCCACATGTAGACGCGGGCGAGGCTGAGAGCCTGCCCGGAGGTGGGTTCACCCTTCGCCTGGGCCAGCGGCGCGCGGGCGCGCTCCGGGTTCAGCAGGGCATCCTTCGCGATGTCATCAACGCTCGGGAGTCCAGCCTGCCGCATCGCTTCGATGACGCGGCCGAGCTGCGCGCCGCCACCGGCTCCAGCCGCCGCGCCAATGCCGCCGGCCGTCATGCTGCCCGCCGCAGCGCCGGGCCCCTTCAGACCGTCGCGCCGTCCGCCGCGGCCAGCCGCCGGAACGCGCCATCGAAATAGAGCAGCGGGTCGGCCCCCCGATAGCTTACGCCGACAACCTCGCCGACGAAGATCGTGTGCGTGCTGGCGTGGTGACGCTCGCGCAGCCGGCATTCAAGCATCGCCACCGCATCTTCGAGGAGAGGACAGCCGATCTTGCCCAACCTGTGGGCGACGCCCTCGAACGGCTGGTCGAGCCGGCGGGCGAAGCGGCCCGCCAGATTCTGCTGGTGCTCGGCGAGAATATTCACGGCGAAGGCGCCGCTGTCGGCGATGAGGTCGTGGGAGGTGGTCTCGCGGTTCACCACGGCGAGAATTTGCGGCGGGGCTGTGCTGACGCTGCACACCGCCGTCGCCGTCATGCCGTTAAGCTGGTCGCCGCGGCACGAAGTGATGACCGTGACGCTTGCGGCCAGCGCGCGCATGGCGGCCTTGAAATCCGCCGCGTCCACGGAAGCCTTGTCGATAGGAGCTGAGGCACGCATCAGGCCGCCCCCTCGGTGAGGAGGTCGCGCAGTTGGCCGCCAGCATACCCGCGCCGCAGGTATCCGCGCGCCTGCAGCAGCGGCACGACCTCACCCACGAAATCCTCGAACGTATCGGGCAGGAAGGCCGGAGAGACGACGAAACCGTCCGCCGCGCCGCTGTCGATGATGGCGATGAGCTGGTCTGCCACCTCCTCGGCCGTCCCCACGGCGCGGGGGCACATGACGCCGCGCGCATAGACACCGCCCGCCTCGGCGATGGTCATGCCGCCGTCGGGGGTGATGCTGCGGAGCGCAGCGAGATTGCCCTGGCTGCCGGAGGCGGCGATCTCCTTCACCGTGGCATCCATGGGCAGGCTGGAGAAGTCTGTGTTGGCGTGCGCCGCCAGCGTGGACAGGCCCGCGACCGGATCGGCGAGGGAATCGTGCAGCGCCTCTTTCGCCTCCGCCTCGGCGCGCGTCGCGCCGATGAAGGGCATGATGGCCATCAGCACCTTGCTGGCCCCCGGCGGCCGCCCGGCGGCTTCCAGCGCGCCCGCGACATCGGCCTTGAAGGCGTGCATCCGCTCAAGGTTGGGCTGGAGCGCGAAGATGACGTCAGACCAGCGCGCCGCGAACGCCTTGCCGCGTCCCGATGACCCAGCCTGCACGATCACCGGCCGCCCCTGCGGGCTGCGCGGGATGTTGAGAGGCCCGCGCGACTGGAACCACGGCCCGCGGTGGTTCACATAATGCACCTTGGCGGGATCGGCATAGATGCCGGCCGCCCGATCGAGGACGAGCGCGTCTTCGTCCCAGCTGTCCCAGAGACGGAAGGCGAGTTCCATGAACTCGTCGGCGCGATCGTAACGCTCGTCGTGCCCGAGATGCGGCACGGTGCCGAAATTCAGCGCCTCGCCGTCGTTCATCGAGGTGACGACGTTCCACGCCGCCCGTCCGCCGGAGATATGGTCCAGCGTCGCGAACTCGCGGGCGATGTTGTAGGGCGCGTCATAGGTGGTGGAGCGCGTGGCGCCGAGGCCGATATGGCGCGTCACCGCCGCCATGGCGCCAAGGATCGGCATGGGATCCATCCGGGTCGCGTCCTGATCGCCCCGCGCGAGGCCGGCGGCATGGCTGTCGCCGTAGCGGTCCGCGATGGCGAGGCGATCGGCGAAGAACAGGAAGTCGAAGCAGCCCTGCTCCAGCAGACGGGCGATGCGCACGTAGTGGTCGAGGCTGAGGAACGGCGTCTCATGCGCCGGATTGCGCCATATGGCGTGGCTGTGCACCACCGGGCCGGCGATCAGAAAGCCGCACAAATGCATGGGTTTTGGCATGGTAGATCCTCCCTGTCCCGATCCTGGGCAAGGCTTTCCGGTTCACGCGCCGGATACCCTGCGCATGCTGATGATGAGAGATTGATGGCTGGACGCGATGGCCATTCCCAGACACCTGCCGGGAATGGCCGGTTTGGAACGGGCGTCAGGTAATCACGCCGAGGGTCACGTTCTTTCCGCCCTTGATCTCCTGCACGAGGAAGGAGCGGTTGATCTGGTCGCCACGGGCGTCGAAGTCGCAGGTGGCGCCGGCGCCGACGAACTTGATCTTCTTGCCGGCCCGGATGAGCTCGAGGCCCTTCACCACGTCGTCCACCTCCTCGCCAGGCGGATTGCAGACCTCGAACACGGATTTCGCCCACACCTTTGCGTCGGAGGACTTGGCGTGCTCCATGGCGAGGGCCGTCACGCACATCTGGTCGTGGGCATTGCCGGCGAACAGGAACACGGTGCCGGGCGCTGCGCCCATCTCCTTGACGAACCTCTTGTAGGAGGTCGCGTCCAGCGGCGGCGCGGGCTGAAGGTGGTAGATGCCGTTCGCCACCTCCGGGCCGACCGCCTGAAGGAACTTACCCTCCGCATCGGCGCCGATGGACAGGGCGACAATCTTGGACTTGAAGCCGCCGCGATAGGCCTCCTTGGCGATGGAGACGAAATCGGTGAGCAGCGAGAGGCAGAACACCGCGTCCGGATCGCCGCCGAACGCCTTCTCCACTTCCGAGCGGTAGGAGGGCTGGTCCGGGTTGTACATCACCACGTCGAGCACCTTGCCGCCGAGCTTGGCGAACTCCGCCTTGAAGGGCTCGATCATGGCCACCACGAAGGGGTTTTGCTGGGCCAGCACCACCGCCGTCTTGGCGCCGATGGTCTTCATCACCTTGGCGCCAGCCGGGCCCCAGGACGTGCTCTTCGCCTGGAAGCGGAAAACCATGCCCTTGGTGTCGCCCTCGGTCACCGCATTGGCCGAGCACGAGACCATCTGCACCTTGTCGGCGGCGAGGATGATGGGCTTGGCCGCCAGCGCGATGGGGCTGCCCCAGAAGCCGCCCACCAGTTCCACCTTGTTCACTTCCAGCAGCTTCTTGGTGGCGGTGACGCCGACCGTGGGGTTGGTCTCCGAATCCTCAATGAACAGCTTCAGCGGACGGCCACCGAGGATGCCACCGGCATCGTTCACCCATTTCACCGCCATCTCGGCGGCCTTCTTCATGTCGGGGCCATAGGGGCCGGTGGCGCCGGAGAAGGGCAGCACCATGCCGATGGGGATCTCCGCCGCCTGAGCCGCCGCTGGCCGTCCCAGCAGGGCGGCCGCCGGAAGCGAGGCGAGACCGGCGACCACGTGCCGGCGAGTGAGGGGCAGACTGCGCGTCACGGCTGTTCTCCTGCTGCTGTGTCGGGTTCGGGATGAAGGTGGAGCAACGCCTCGGCGGCTCCGTCGTCGATCTGCAATGCGTCGTTGAAGCGGTTGAAGAAGCCGGCCAGTGCCGCGCGCAGCGTCAGCTCCACGATCTGCGCCTCGGTGAAATGCTGCCGGAGGTCATCGAACACGTGGTCGCGGATGCCCCAGGCGCGCTGGGTGACGAGCCGGGCGTAGTCGATCACCGCGCGGTCAGCCGCATCGAAGGCGGGATGATCGCTCCCGGGGAGGGCGGCCACCGCCTCCTCGGGCACGCCCTCCACCTCCAGCAGGGGGGTGTGGTGGGAGACGCAATAGGGGCAGGCATTGAGCTTCGAGACGGTCACGACCGCCAGCTCGATATAGCGGAATGGCACGCCTTCCCGCGCCCGCAGCTCCATCAGCATCCGGTAGAGATGGTCGAGTGCGGGCGGCACGTGGGCAAGCACAGCCGCTTGGTCGCCGAAGTCGGCGTATCCGCCAGCGAAGGCCGCGAAGACCTCCGCATAGGCGGGCGGCAGATCGGCCGCGGTGAGGGGGGCGACGCGGGGCATCAGGCTTTCTCGCTTTCGGGCGGGAAGAAATCGGCGAAGCGGCGCTTCGGCTCGGCGACGAGGCCTTCCGGCCGCAGGATGAGCAGCAGAACGATGCCGACGCCGATCATCCCCAGCCGTAGGGCGGAGAGCTGGACGCCATCGACGCCTGGGATCACGTCCTTCAGGAAGCGCGTCGCCTCCAGGATCAGCATGATGGAGCCAGCGCCAAGCACCAGGCCGAGATTGGAGCCGCGTCCGCCGGCGATCACTGCCATGAAGGCATAGGCTGTGATGATGGGGGTGAACTGGCTGGGGTCGATATAGGTCAGGAAGAAGGCGTGCAGCGCCCCCGCGAGCCCCATGATGGCGCCGCCGATGGCGAAGGCGCGCACCCTGAGCGCCAGCACCGGCTTGCCGAGCGCTGCCGCCGCTGTCGCGTCGTCGCGCACCGCGCGCAGGGCCCGGCCGAAGGGCGAGCGGACCAGCGCCTCGCTGAAGGCGAAGACGATCACCACCAGCCCTACCGCGAAGGCGAGGATCACCACATCGCCCCATCCTGCCGGCGTGATGCTCGCGAAGGGTCGGGGGATGTCGGCGATGCCGAGGGCGCCGCCAGTCAGGCCGCCGAGATTGAGCAGCAGGATGCGCACGATCTCCGCGAAGCCGATGGTGACGATGGCGAGGTAATTCTCTTCCAGCCGGATGGTGAGCAGCGAGAGCAGCATGGAAAGCCCCGCGCAGACCGCCGCAGCCAGCACCATGCCGGCGAGCCAGCCCACATGCGGCGCGCTGATCGCCAACGTGTAGGCGCCGAGCGCGACGAAGCCGGCTACGCCGAAATTGACCAGCCCCGCGAGGCCCCACTGCAGGTTCAACGCCAGCCCGACGAGGGCCGCGATGGCGACGAGGATGACGACGGTGACGAGGTAGGAAATCATCGCCGCGCCTTCACTTTCGGATGGCCTTGGCCCCGAACAGGCCATTGGCGCGGAACAGGAGGAGCAGCAGGATGACGCCGAAGCTCACGATCTGCCGGAAGGAGACGGGCAGGACGAGGGCGGACATTTCCTCCGCCACGCCGATGAGGAGCGCGCCCGCCACCGCCCCGATGGGACTGCCCAGCCCGCCGAGGATCGCGGCGGCGAAGATGGGGATCTGGTAGTTCCAGCCCATCAGCGGATCGATGGCGCGATCGAGCCCCGCCAACACGCCGGCGAGCCCGATGAGCGCGCCGGTAAGGGCGAAGGTGATGCGGGCAATGGTGCGCCGCTCCACCCCCCGCACGGCGGCAAGGGAGGCATTGTCCGCCACCGCCCGCATGGCCCGGCCAAGTGGCGAGGCGGTGACGAGCAGGTGCAGCAGGACAAGCGCGACGATCACCACGCCAGCCGTGATGAGCTGTTCGTGGTTGATACGCAGGCCGTTCCAGCGGATCGGTCGCGCAACCGCGAGATCGAAGCTGCGCGCGGCATTGCCGAAGATGAAGCGACAGATGTTCTCCACCACCAGCGAGACGCCCATGGAGGCGACCAGCAACGTGATGGAGCCCCGCGTCCGCAGCCGCTCGAACACCAGCGCATCGGCGATGAGGGAGGCGAGCGCCACCGTGCCCGCGGCGACGGCGGCGGCGATGGGCAGCGGCAGGCCGAGCACAACGTTGGCCGAATAGGCCGCATAGGCGCCGAGGGTGAGGAGCGCCCCCACCGCGAAGTTGGCGAAGCGCAGGATGCCGAACACCAATGTCAGCGCCAGCGCCGGCAGGGCCAGCAGCAGGCCGGTGACGAGGCCGTTGAGGAAAAGCTGAAGCGCCATGGCTCAGGCCGCCTTTCCGAAGAAGAGGCCGGCGAGGTCCGCCTGGCGGATGTCTGCGGCGGAGGCGCGGAGGGTGAGCCGGCCGGCGACCAGCACCACCACCTCGTCGGCGATGCCGAGCGCGGCGGCGACGTTCTGCTCCACCAGCAGCACGGTAACACCCGCCTCCCGCACCCGGACCACCGCCTCCATGGTCTCGCTGACGATCTTGGGAGAGAGGCCGGCGGAGGGCTCGTCGAGCAGCAGCACCTCGGGGTTGGCGAGGAGGGAGCTGGCAAAGGCCAGCATCTGCCGCTGGCCGCCGGAGAGGTTGCCCGCGAGCGTGCGTGGCCGCTGCCGCAGTTCGGGGAAGAGATCCAGCACCTTCTCCCGCTGCTCCGGCCCCACGCCGGCGCGCCCGCGCAGGAATTCGGTGGCGAGCTTCAGGTTCTCGGCAATGGTGAGGGTGGCGAAGATGTTGGCTTCCTGAGGCACGTAAGCGAGCCCCGACGCCACACGCCGCGCCGGCGAGAGGGAGGTGATGTCCCGCCCCGTCACGGCCACAGTTCCGGCCCGCGTCGGCACGAGGCCGGCGATGGTCTTGATGAAGGACGACTTGCCCGAGCCGTTGGGGCCGATGACGGCGACGATGCTCTCGGCCTTCTGTGCGAGATCGATGCCGCAGACGATATCGCCGCCCCGGCCGTAGCCGGCGCGCAGGCCCGAGACAGCGAGCGCGAGGGAGAGTTCTTCCGCCTTCGGATCGCAGGGGCGCGCAATCATGCTGCCACCCCGAGATAGGCGGAGACCACGCGCGGATCCGAGGTCGCTTCGGCGAACGTGCCGGAGACGAGCACGCGCCCCAGGGCGAGTACGTGCACGCGGTCGCACACCTCCTCCACCAGATGCATGTCATGCTCGACGATACCGAAAGTGAGGCCTTCCGCCTTCAGCTCACGCACTAGCCGCACGATCTCGAGACGCAGCGGCGGCGAGACGCCGGCACCCGGCTCGTCGAGCAGGATCAGCTTGGGCTTCATCAGCAGCGCCCGCGCCATTTCCAGCAGTTTCTTCTGGCCACCGGAAAGCATCGCGGACGGCTGGTCGGCGAGCTTCACGAGCCCCACCCGCTCCAGCAGCGCGCGGGCGAGATCGGCATTGGCGCGCTCCTGCGCCCACCATTTGCGGCGGCCGAACAGGGCGCCCGCCACGCTCTCCCCGCTCTGGGCCGGCGGGGCGGCGAGAAGGGTCTCGAACACGGTGAGGCTGGAGAGCTCGCGCACGATCTGGAAGGAGCGGACCACGCCCTTGCCGGCCATCACGTGGGCTGGCAGGCCGGTGACGTCCTCGCCCTCTAACCGCACTGTGCCGCTTTCAGGCCGGGCGAGGCCGGTCAGCGCGTTCAGCAGCGTGGTCTTGCCCGCGCCGTTGGGGCCGATGAGGCCGGTGACCTGACCGCGGGCGATATCGAGGGTCACGCCGTCGAGGGCGGCGACGCCGCCATAGCGACGCATCAGACCATCAACCTGAAGGAAGGGGCTCGGATTCACGTCGTCTCCACGGCGCCGGGCGAGATTGCCTCGCTGGCGCGCAAATGCCTTTTTGATGTGCATCAAAATCAGAGATTTTGAACAGTCATTGGACAGTCGATTGCGACTACGTACAGATTAGATCGATGCATTGCGCTCAAATCAAATTTATATTGCTTTGCACTTCGCCAAGTATTTTTAATGATGGCAATGTCGGATCCGCTGGAGATCGCCCTGCTGCGCACCTTCGTCCTCCTGGTGGAGGAGAAGAGCGTGACGCGCGTCGCACGGCGCCTGAACCGCACCCAGCCCGCCGTCAGCCTGCAGATCCGGCGGCTGGAGGCGGCAGCCGGCTTCCCCTTGTTCGAGCCGGACCTGCGGCATCTGAAGCTGTCGCGCCACGGGGAAATGCTGCTGCCGCATGCGCGCACCATGCTGCGGCTCGACGAGGAGGCCCGGCTGCGGCTTTCGGCGGACGATGTGGCGGGGCGCGTCACGCTGGGCTGTCCGGATCTCTATGCCGCCTTCCTCCTGCCCGAGACGCTGGCGCGCTTCCGCGACACATATCCGGGCGTGGAGGTGACGGTGCGCTGCGCGCTCTCGCGGCAGCTGGCGCAAGATATGAGCGAGGGCCTTCTCGACATCGCCATCGCCACCCGCATGCCCGGTGTCTCGCCCCGCGTCGGAACCGGCACGCTGCTGCGACCCGAGCCGCTGATCTGGCTGGGCGCGGAAGGCGGGAGCGCGCACCTCGCAGACCCTGTCCCGCTTGCCATGCTGCCGGACGGCAATCTCTATCGGGACTATGCGCTGGCGGCGCTCGACCGCATCGGCCGGCGCTGGCGCATCGCCTGTGTCTCGGAAAGCATCGCAGGGCTGCAATCCATGGCACTTGCGGACTCGGCGGTGTGCGTCCTTGCCCGATCGGTGCGCACGCCGGGTCTCGTCCGCCTCGGCAGCGCGGAGGGCATGCCAACGCTGGAAGGCGTTGACCTCATCCTATGGGAGCGCCATCCCGGCGGCTCATCCGCGGCGGATCATCTCGCCGCACACATTCGCCGGTCCGTATCGGAGCGGGAATGATCCGCGCGTCGGTTTGACGGGAGGGCCTTCGCCGCCGACACGAAGAAGAGGTCAGCACACCGAGCGACCATCGCAAAGGCCCAAGCCGTTCACACCGGCCTCGCCCACTTCGTGCCCGCGCCACGGCATCTCGGCACCGCGCGCGGCGGCGCCTATTTCTCGCTCGCGCCGTTGTGGGCGTGATCCTGAACCTCGCCTTGGGGTTCCCTATCCACGTTGTCTTCCGGCGCGGGGTGAGCGTGGACTGGCATGGCATCGGCGAACCTGCTTGTGCTCTCCCCTATCGACTGGCGTGCGGCCGCGCTCTCCGCGATGGCCATGTTCGCCACGTTGCGGCTCAGGCTGGGGATGCTTCGCACCCACGCGGCTTATGGCGTGGCGGGGATGGTGCTCATGGTGCTGGGATGAGGCCCCAGCCTTTGGCACGACGGTATCGTCCGCAGAGACGGCCTGAGCAGCTGCGTCTAGTCGTATAGCGTCAGCCAGCTCAGGCGAACTGCGCCCGAGCACCCGCTGTCTCTGGTGAGGACCCGGTGATGGCCCGACCGCGCCTGCACGCTTTCACGCACCCGAGCATACGGACAATTATCTTTTATTTTCTTGGATTTAGGTGGCGCGCCGGGGAAGATTCGAACTCCCGACCCCCAGATTCGTAGTCTGGTGCTCTATCCAGCTGAGCTACCGGCGCCTGTGCCCGGGACCGGCTGGGCCGGTCGAGAAAGCAGGGAGCTTTCCGGGACGTTCGCGGCTTGGAATTCCGCGAGGCCCGTCTGCTACCCCTTTTTATCGGAGGGTGCAAGGCCCCTGTCCGGCATCACGCGCGAGGAGGGCCGGAAACTGCGTGCCTTGTGGAAAACTTGGGCTTGATCATGCCCGGATGCGTTCGCGCCGGTGATGCCGGCTTTCCGGCTGGTCGGGGATGGTGATGCGGAAGGCGGTGCCGATCTTGGTATCGAGCAGGCGGATATGCCCGCCGTGGGCCCGCACCAGTTCGTCGGCGATGGGCAGGCCGAGCCCCGTGCCGCCGCGGCGGGCTGAGGAGACGAAGGCCTCGAACAGATGCTCCCGCCGCGCCGGGGGAATGCCGGGCCCGGTGTCGCTGAGCTCGATCTCCACCACCGGCCCCTTGCGGCGGGCGCGCACGCGGATCTGGTCGCGCTCGGGATCGAGCGGCGCGCGCGCCTCCAGCGCCTGGAGGGCATTGCGGGTGATGTTGAGGATGACCCGGAACAACTGGTCAGGATCGGCATCGGCAGTGAGGCCCCGCTCCACGTCCACCACCCAGCCCACCCCCGCGCTGCCGCCCGCCGACAGGCCGAGGGTCTCGCGCACCTCCTCGAACAGGTGGGCGAGTTCCACGTCGCGGCGCTCCGGCAGCGGCTCCTTGGCGCGGCCGTATGACAGGGTCTGCTCGCAATAATGGATGGCGCGGTCGAGCGCCGCGAGCAGCTTCGGCGCGAAGCGCTGCACGGTCGGGTCCGGCACCGAGGCGAGGCGATCCGACAGCAATTGGGCCGACGACAGAAGATTGCGCAGATCGTGGTTGATCTTGGACACGGCGAGGCCCAGCGCCGCGAGGTGGCTCTTCTGGTGCAGGGTGTGGGAGAGCTCGCGCTGCATCTCCTTGAGCGCCTCCTCGGCGGTGCCGATCTCGTCGGAGCGGCCGGAGGGCACGATGATGCGGGAGGCATCCTCCGGATCCTCGCGGAATGCGGAGATGCGCTCGGTGAGACGGCGCATGGGGCGCACGAACAGCCAGTTGAGGCTGACGTAGACCAGCACGCCCGCCACCACCGCCACCGCCAGCGAGATCAGCAGCACAGTGGCCGCAAATCGCAGCAGCGCGACCCGCAGCGGGGTCTCGCTGAGCACGATCTCGATGAAGTCCGCCCCCCGTGGCGGTTCGCCGACGATGCGGAGGATGCGCCCGTTGTCTGCGATGAGCGTGTCGAAAGCGTCGTGCACCGCGCCCCACAGGGTGGTTTCGCGCATGTCGATATGCACATTTGCCTCGGGCGGCATGTCTGAGGCGGCGAGCAGGCGCCGGGTACCTTCCCGCTTCACCACGATCACCTTGGCGCCCACGCTGTCCAGGAGTTCGCGGGTCATGTCCACCGTCACGCCGTCCTGCGGCGCGGCGTCGAGCACGAGGGCGGCCGTCCGCGCGGCGGCAAGGCGGTCGGAGAGCCAGGCGATGCGGTAGTTGGCGATGGTCGGCACCAGCACGGCGATCTCCGCCGTGGCCACCACCGCCACCGTCAAAGCGAGCAGCTTTGCCGACAAGCCAAGGCTCCACCGGCGGCGCTTGGGCGCCGGTGCCTCCTCGGGCTTATGGCTCCTCGGCTCGAACATGCATCTGATACGGGGGGAAGGCCCGTCCCGGATCCCTCGGGCCCATTGCACGAAGGGATCAGCGTTAAGACATAGGCAACCATCGGGGAACGGGCCAGAGCAACCTCAATTTGAGGTAAACGGCCGAAACGGCAGCGCTTTCGCTTGCCTGCCCGTCAGCGCACGGGCATGGGGCGTGGCCCCTATTCTTCCTCGCCGAAGCGATCGCCGACGAGGGCGCCGAGGGCGTCGAGCACGTCGGACGCCTCCCGGCCGGTGGCGGTGACGGTGACGCAGGTGCCGGGCCCGGCGGCGAGCATCATCAGGCCCATGATGGAATTGCCGCCCACCGCCTCGCCGCTGCGGCACACCGTGACCATGGCGTCGAAGCGCTCCACGGTCTGGACGAACTTGGCAGATGCGCGGGCGTGGAGGCCGCGCTTGTTGATGATGGGAAGGACGCGTACCAGCGCCTCGGGCGCGATAGGCCGGCCGCAGGCGATGGCCGGATCGTCGGAACAGCCGCCCGCCTCGCACCCGGCGTCGGCGAAAAGCTCAGTTACCGGAGAGGACGCGGCTTGCGACATTGATGTATTTCCTACCGGCTTCCTGGGCGACGTCCACGGCCTGGGCCAGAGGCATCTCCCCACGCACCTTGGCGAGCTTGACCAGCATGGGCAGGTTGATGCCCGCGACCACCTCGACGTCCGGCGTATTCATCACCGAAATCGCGAGGTTCGAGGGGGTCCCGCCGAACATGTCGGTGAGGATCACCACCCCGTCGCCGGTGCGCACCCGATCCACCGCCTCGATGATGTCCTGGCGCCGCCGCTCCATGTCGTCTTCGGGACCGATGGTGACAGCGGCGATCTGGGCCTGCGGGCCCATGACGTGCTCCAGCGCGGAGCAGAATTCGTCTGCCAGACGACCATGTGTGACGAGGACGAGACCGATCATGCTTCCTCCGCCCTCATCTTCCCCAGGATGAAGGCCTCCCGCGCTGCGGGATGGCCATATTCAGAGGGGCTTAAAAATTACGCAAGGGGTGCAACGCACAAAAGCACATTTAGTTTTCGTAAGCCCGCGTTTTGAGAATGCAAGCGATTATGACGGGTGCCAAGGCCAAGGCAGAGATTGGAGTTCTCAAGATTTCAATGCCTTGAATTTGCTCCCGAAGCTCGGCCGCATCCGGCATGCGCGCCGTTTCCACTGCCGAGAGATCGACCACATGCCGCACTGCGACGTGAGCGCGATGGGGCATCTTCCGCACACCAATACCGTGCAACTCGATCAGCCCTGCAAGCAGCGGAGGCGGGCGTGCGATCAAGATACCATTCTCGGCCGTGAGGACCACCCGGTCGTCCGCGACCAGCTCCGCCGGCGGCAGGGCACGGGGGCCGTCGAGAATGAGGCTCAGGGCCAGCATGGACTTGCCGGAGCCCGACGGGCCGCGGATGAGGAGCCCCACGTCCCCTACGGCGACGCAGCTTGCGTGAACGGTGGGCGGTGCGGCGCCGGTCACGGTCAACCGGCCGGCAGACGCACGAGGAAGCGGGCGCCGGTCACGTGGGGGGTGCCGTCCGGGTCGGTGGCGGTGCGGTTCTCGGCCCAGATGCGCCCGCCGTGGGCTTCCACGATCTGCCGCGAGATGGAGAGGCCGAGGCCGGAATTCTGGCCGAAGCCCTGGTGCGGGCGATCCGTGTAGAAGCGCTCGAAGATGCGCGAGAGGGCGTCGGGGCGGATGCCCGGCCCGTCGTCGTCCACCACGATCTCGGCCCCGTCTTTGAGGCGGCGGCAGGTGACGCGCACCGAGCCGCCCTGCGGCGAGAAGGAGCGGGCGTTGGAGACGAGATTGTCCACCACCTGGCCGAGGCGGGAGGCGTGGCCGGCGATGTTGAAGTCCTGCGGCGCCCCGGCCGCGCGCTCGAAGGCGAGGGAGACGCTGACGCCATCGTCCTTGCGCACGTCCTGGGCAAGGCCCACCACCATCTCCAGCAGCTGCTTCAGGTCCACCGTCACGGCTTCCTGCCGCTGCAGCTCGGCGTCGAGGCGGCTGGCGTCGGAGATGTCGGAGATCAGGCGGTCGAGCCGCTTCACATCATGCTGGATCACCTCCAGCAGCCGGGAGCGGGAGGAATCGGTCTTCGCCAGCGGCAGTGTCTCCACCGCGCTACGCAGGGAGGTGAGCGGATTCTTCAACTCGTGCGCCACGTCCGCCGCAAAGCTCTCGATGGCCTCGATGCGGTTGTAGAGCGCGCTGGTCATGTCGCGCAGGGCGCCGGAGAGATGGCCGATCTCGTCGGCGCGGGCGGTGAAATCGGGAATTTCCACGCGGGTCTTGATGCGCCGGCGCACCCGCTCGGCCGCCGCGGCGAGCTTGCGCACCGGATCGGCGATGGTTCCGGCGAGCAGCACGGAGAGCAGCACCATCACCGCCGCCGCCACCAGGAACACGCGGACGATGACGAAGCGTTCGGCCTTCACCGCCGCATCGATCTCGCCGCTCTGCGTGGAGAGCAGCAACACGCCGAGGATGGCGCGGAAGCGCTGGATGGGCACGGCGACGGAGACCACCACCTGCCCGCGCTCGTCCACCCGCACCTCGCTGGCCTTGGTGCCGAGCGCGGCGGAGGCGACTTCCGGGTAGTTCTTGCCCGCCTGCGGTCCCATCTCGCGGTAGAGCGGCAGATCGCCCCGGCCAAGCCAAAGCTGGATGCCGAGCCAGGCGCGCTCGAAGAAGCCGGGCTTGGGCTCATTGGGCGAGGGCAGGTCGAAGCGCAGGATCTCGCCGCGGGAATACAGGGAGCGGGAATCCAGCAGCAGCTGGCCTTCCCGGTCATAGATGCGGGCGCGGGTCCGGGTCGGGCCGACGAGGCGGCGCAGAACGGGGGCGACCCGCTCCGGATTGATGGGGAATTCCAGCGGGGCGAAGCCGTCCTCGGGGCCATAGCTCTCGCCCGCCTGCAATTCCAGCAGGCGATCAGGGTCGAGGGTGATAGCGTTGGTCTCGACCTGCGCGGAAGAGGCGATCGCAGCGGCGATGATCTCGCCCTGCACCAGAAGGCTCTGGATGCGCGCGTCGATGAGGCCGGAGCGGAATTCCGAGAGATAGAGGATGCCGGAGACCAGCGCGCACAGGCCGGCGAGGTTCAGGAGCACAATGCGCCGGGTGAGCGACGAGAAGCCCTTGAATGCCACGAAGCGACGCACGCGCCGAACGGTGGCGAGAATGCCGCCCGCCGGCTCGCTCGGGCGCTCCAGCGGCGCTTCGTTGGTCTCGACCGTCATCTGCCGCCCCCGGGGCCGGCGACCCGGATCACTCCTTGAACCGGTAGCCGACGCCGTACAGGGTCTCGATCATCTCGAACGAATCGTCCACCGACTTGAACTTCTTGCGCAGCCGCTTGATGTGGCTGTCGATGGTGCGGTCGTCCACATAGACCTGATCGTCATAGGCCGCGTCCATCAGGGCATTGCGGCTCTTGACCACGCCCGGGCGCTGGGCAAGCGCCTGGAGGATCAGGAATTCGGTGACGGTAAGCGTCACCGGCTCGGCCTTCCAGGTGCAGGTATGACGCTCGGGGTCCATGCGCAGGTTGCCGCGCTCGAGAACCTTGGCGCTGTCCACCTCGCGCGGGGCGGCGCCGTCCTTGGCACCGGCGCGGCGCAGCACCGCCTTCACCCGCTCCACCAGCAGGCGCTGGGAGAACGGCTTCTTGATGAAATCGTCGGCGCCCATCTTGAGGCCGAACAGTTCGTCGATCTCCTCGTCCTTGGAGGTGAGGAAGATCACCGGCATGTCGGTCTTCTGGCGCAGGCGGCGGAGCAGCTCCATGCCGTCCATGCGGGGCATCTTGATGTCGAGGATGGCGAGATCCGGCGGGTTGGTCTTGAACCCGTCGAGGGCCGATGCGCCGTCCGTATAGGTGTCGATGCGGTAGCCCTCCGCCTCCAGAGCGATGGAGACCGAGGTCAGGATGTTGCGGTCGTCGTCGACGAGGGCGATCGTGGGCATGACACCTCTTTTGAGCCGTCCGGAAAGCGGTCCGCCGAACGCGGGCCTTCAAGCCGGCCATCTGTTGCGGCCGCGCCTTGCGGTGAACCGCGTTCGCGTGGCCGAAATGTGACACACAAGACTCGATCGACGCAAAATAGCGGGATTCTCCACCGACACCAAATGGCGGCTGCCGAATACCCTTAATCAAGTTCTGCCGGACCCGGGGGCTTCCCGTGCGGCCCCCCCTTTGCGCCGGACCCCTTGCGCCGTCCCGCCGCGCCGGAGCATCGTGGCACCGCCCCGTGGGAGGAGCACCATGACCAAGCCGTCCGCGACCGCCGTCCGCCACCTCGTGCGCGAGGCCCGTTTCGGCGCTCTTGCAACGCTGGAGGGTGACGGCGCGCCCTACGCCTCGCTGGTGGCGATCTCCACGGACCTCGAGGGCCGGCCCACGCTGCTCATCTCCCGCCTCGCCCGCCACACCCGCAATATTGCGGGGGATGCCCGCGTCTCCCTCCTCGTCTCCGCCGCTGGTGCCGAGGACCCGTTGAACGCGCCCCGCGCCAGCCTCATCGGCCGCATCGTCCCCGCCCCTGCCCCGGAGGTCCGCGCGCGCTACCTCGCCCGGCACGTGGCAGCGGCGGGATACGCGGATTTCACCGATTTTGCCTTTTACGCCATCGACATCACCGAGGCGCACCTGGTCGAGGGCTTCGGCCGCATCGTGGACGTGCCGGGAGAGAAGCTGCTGACCTCCTGGCAGGGAGCGGACGCGCTCTCCGAGGGGGCCGCGGGCGTCATAGAGCACATGAATGCAGACCATGCCGACGCGGTGCAGCTCTACGCCACCGTGCTCCTCGGCGCGCCGGAGGGTGAGTGGCGGATGCTTTCGCTCGATCCTGAGGGGTGCGAGCTGATCTGCGGCGATCTCGTCCGCCGCCTCGACTTTACAAGACGGGTCGAAGACCTTGCTGCAGTGCGGCAAGAACTGGTGAAGCTCGTCGCCGATGCGCGGCGCGGAACTGCCGCCTGAATTTAAACGTTTAGCGTCCGTTTGTCGGAGTTTCCTTGTCGGCCAACTCCCTCTAGCGTGCGCGACGCGGTTTGGAGGGGCGCGCAAAGATGCCCCCAGGCCGACGCCTGCCGCATAACTCTACGAGAGCGGCGGCGGATGGAATGCCGGCGTCACGCCGGCGGGAACTGTGGAGGATTTTCCGTGCTCGAAACCGGTCACCGGAACAGCGCCTGCGGCGCGGACACTTTCGGCCTCAAGAATCTGACGGCGGTCCATTGGAATCTTCTGGAGCCCGCGCTCTACGAGCACGCGCTGGCGCACAAGGAGGGACACCTGTCCTCCGGCGGCGCGCTGATGGCCGAGACCGGCGCCCACACCGGCCGCAGCCCCAAGGACAAGTTCGTGGTGCGCGATGCCGCGACCGAGGGCGAAGTCTGGTGGGACAATAACGGCGCCATCACGCCGGAGCAGTTCGAGACCCTTTATCAGGACTTCCTGAAAGAGGCCGAGGACAAGACCCTGTTCGCGCAGGACCTTTATGGCGGCGCCGATCCCGCTTCCCGCATCAAGGTGCGCGTCTACACCGAGTTCGCCTGGCACTCCCTGTTCATCCGCACCATGCTGCGCCGCCCCGAGCGGGCCGAGCTCGACGGCTTCGTGCCGGAGATGACCATCATCGACCTGCCGTCCTTCAAGGCCGACCCGGCGCGCCATGGGGTCCGCTCGGAGACGGTGATCGCGGTGGACTTCACCCGCGGCATCGTGCTCATCGGCAATTCGTCCTATGCGGGCGAGATGAAGAAGTCGGTGTTCACGGCCCTCAACTACATCCTGCCGAAGAAGGGCATCATGCCGATGCACTGCTCGGCGAACGTAGGCGAGGCGGGCGACGTCTGCCTGTTCTTCGGCCTGTCAGGCACCGGCAAGACCACGCTGTCCGCCGATCCCAACCGCACTCTCATCGGCGATGACGAGCACGGCTGGAGCAAGGACGGCGTGTTCAACTTCGAGGGCGGCTGCTACGCCAAGACCATCCGCCTCTCGGCCGAGGCCGAGCCCGAGATCTTCGCCGCCTCCAACCGCTTCGGCACGGTGCTGGAGAATGTGGTGCTCGACAAGGTGACGGGGGTGCCGGACTTCGACGACGGCAGCCTCACCGAGAACACCCGCTCCTGCTATCCCCTCGCCTTCATCCCCAATGCCAGCCCCACCGGCCGCGCGGGCCAGCCGAAGAATGTGGTGATGCTGACCTGCGACGCCTTCGGCGTGCTGCCGCCCATCGCGCGGCTCAGCCCGGCGCAGGCCATGTATCACTTCCTTTCCGGCTACACCGCGAAGGTCGCGGGCACCGAGAAGGGCGTGAAGGACCCGGAGGCCACCTTCTCCACCTGCTTCGGCGCGCCCTTCATGCCGCGCCACCCCTCGGTCTACGGCAATCTCCTGCGCGACCTCATCGCGGAGCATGGCGTCGACTGTTGGCTGGTGAACACCGGTTGGACCGGCGGCAAGTTCGGCACCGGCCGGCGCATGCCCATCAAGGTCACAAGGACGCTGCTCACCGCGGCGCTGGACGGCTCGCTCAAGGACGCCTCGTTCCGCACCGATCCCTATTTCGGCTTCGAGGTGCCCACCTCCGTGCCGGGCATCGAGCCGCACATCCTCTATCCATCCAAGACCTGGGCGGACAAGGCGGACTTCGACGCCACCGCCCGCCGGCTGGTGAACATGTTCCGCGAGAACTTCGCCCGCTTCGAGACGCACGTCGACGCCGCCGTGCGCGATGCCCAGCCGCAGGTGCGCCTCGCCGCCGAGTGATCGACCCCGGAGGCATGAAACGAGAAAGGCCCGGCGCACCGCGCCGGGCCTTTCTGCATGGGACCGCGAAATTAGGGACCGCGAAATTGGAGATCGCGAATTTCAGCGGCCGCGGCGACGCTGCTGGCCGAGGCCCATCTGCTTGGCCAGCTCGGAGCGGGCGGCGGCATAGTTGGGTGCCACCATGGGATAGTCGGCAGGCAGGCTCCACTTCTCACGATACTGCTCGGGCGTCATGTCGTAGCGCGTGCGCAGGTGGCGCTTCAGGGATTTGAACTTCAGCCCGTCCTCCAGGCAGATGATGAAGTCCGGATGCACGGAACGCTTGACCGCCACCGCCGGCTTGAGCGGCTCCGCCCCGGCCGGCGCCTCGCCGGTGCCGAGGCGCGTGAGGGCGAGGAAGACATCGTTGATGAGGGCCGGCAGCTCGGTCGCGGCAACCGTGTTGTTGCCGACATAGGCGGAGATGATGTCCGTCGCGAGCTCGATGTATGCCGTCTGTTCGGTGGTGTCGCTCATGGGACCTGCTTCGCGTTGAGATGGCTTGTGATGACGAATGCGCGGCCGGTCAGGTTTCGCGCTTCCGAACAATCAGGACATGCAATCGGCGGGCGGAGCGGGAGAACTCGGCGCATGCGACTAAGGTGGAGCCCAGTGCTGCAAAGGCGCCACCAAGACGCAAGACATCGCCGGGACGCTTTCGTCGCACCCCGCGGCACTCGTCCGCAGACACACAGTGTACGAACCTCGGACAGTGTACGTACCCTGAACAGTCGCCCGCGCACGGATGCTGCGAAGACGGCTATGTGTCCGTGTTAGTTTCGCACTTTCGACTTTGCAACCGATATTTCGGCGATACGGCTCATCTTCTTCAGTTGTCGCAAAATCGCAAATCTGCACTGGGTGCGAGCCGCAGCGACGCCCCGGAGCAGCCCGCGGGCATGTGATCGGGAGAGCCTTGCCGTCGCCATATGGAATGCCTACCTCTGCGACAAATCAGACCGGGGTTCTTCCATGTCCACCTCTGCCCCTTCCGACACGGACCACACCAAGATCGTGAAGAGCGAAAGCGAATGGCGCTCCTGCCTCACGCCCGAGCAGTTCCGAATCACCCGTCAGGCCGGCACCGAGCGCGCCTTCACCGGCCCCTACTGGGATGAGAAGCGCGCCGGCCTGTATTCCTGCGTCGCCTGCGGCACGCCGCTGTTCCGCTCCGAGACCAAGTACAATTCCGGAACGGGCTGGCCGAGCTTCTTCCAGCCGGTCTCGCCCGACGCGGTGGTGACCCATGAGGACGTCTCCCACGGCATGCGCCGCATCGAGGTGCGCTGCGCATCCTGCGACAGCCATCTCGGCCACGTCTTTCCGGATGGCCCGGCACCCACCGGCCTGCGCTTCTGCATGAACGGCACCGCCCTCTCCCTGAAGCCGGACGGTGAGGCAGACCGTGGCGCCTGAGCCGCCGCGCGCCCCTCGCCGCCCGTCGACCCGCACCGTCCACGGACTTTCCCTCACCGACGACTACGCGTGGCTGCGCGCCGACAACTGGCGCGCCGTCATGCGCGACCCCTCCGTGCTCGACGGCGATATCCGGGCCTATCTGGAGGCGGAGAACGCCTATGCGGACACCTGGTTCGCGCCGCTCGGCGACCTGAAGGCAGCGCTGGTCTCCGAGATGCGCGGGCGGATCAAGGAGGATGATTCCTCCGTGCCCACGCCGGACGGCCCGTTTGCCTATTATTCGCGCCACCGGGAAGGGGGACAGCATCCCCTCGCCTGCCGCAAGGCGGTGCCGGACGGGGAGGAGGTCATCCTGCTCGACGGCGACAGGGAAGCCGAGGGCAAGGCCTACTTCCACTTCGGCCACTGGCGCCACAGCACCGACCACAGCCGCCTCGCCTTCTCCGCCGACACATCCGGCGCCGAGCTTTATTGCATCCGCATCCGCGACCTTGCGACCGGCACGGACCTTCCCGACGCCATCGAGGAAACCACCGGCGATCTCCTGTGGAGCGCCGACGGCAGCGTGCTCTATTACATCCGCCGGGATGCCGAGCACCGCCCCTCCCTCGTTTTCCGCCATGTCCTCGGCACCGCGCCGGAGACCGACACGCTGATCTACGAGGAGCCGGACAAGGGCTTCTTTGTCTCGCTGGGGGAAACCCAGTCCCGCCGCTACGGCCTGATCGCCTGCGGCGACCACGAGACCTCTGAGGTCCACCTTTTGGACCTTCAAGACCCGGCCGCGGCCCCCCGCTGCATCGCGCCCCGCACCGAGGGCGTGCGCTACGAGGTGGAGCACCATCCCGACCTTGGCGGCGTCGACAGCCTGGTCTTCCTGACCAACGCGGACCATGCCGAGGATTTCAAGATCGCCGTGGCCCCCGTCGCCACGCCGGGGCGGGATCACTGGCGCGATCTGGTCCCCCATCGCCCCGGCTGCATGATCCTGAGCCATACGGTGTTCAGCGGCCACATGGCGCGCCTGGAGCGCGAGGGCGGGCTGCCGCGCATCGTCATCCGGGCGCTCGCCGACGGCACGGAACACGCCATCGCCTTCGACGAGGAGGCCTATGCGCTGGGGATGTCGGCCGGCTACGCCTTCGACACCACGCAGTTGCGCTTCACCTATGCGTCCATGACCACCCCGTCCGAGGTGTGGGACTATGACATGGCGAGCCGCCGGCGCGAGATGCTGAAGCGGCAGGAGGTGCCCTCCGGCCATGACCCGGCGGACTACGTGACGCGTCGCCTCATGGCCCCGGCGCCGGACGGCGAGACCGTTCCGGTCTCCCTGCTCTACCACAAGGACACGCCGCTCGACGGCTCCGCACCGCTGCTGCTCTATGGCTATGGCGCCTACGGAATCACCATTCCGGCCGGCTTCGCCACCAACCGGCTGTCGCTGGTGGATCGCGGCTTCGTCTATGCCATCGCCCATATCCGCGGCGGCACGGACAAGGGCTGGCGCTGGTATGCCGACGGCAAGCTGGCCAAGAAGACGAACACCTTCACGGATTTCATCGCCGCAGCCGAGCATCTGGTGGCGGAAGGCTTCACCCGCCCGGAACGCATCGTCGCCCAGGGCGGCTCGGCGGGCGGGATGCTGATGGGCGCGGTCGCAAACCTTCGGCCGGACCTGTTCGCCGGCATCGTCGCCGAAGTGCCGTTCGTGGACGTGCTCACGACCATGCTGGACGACACCCTCCCCCTCACCCCTCCCGAATGGCCGGAGTGGGGCAACCCCATCGCCGACGAAGCCGCCTTCCACCGGATTCGGTCCTATTCGCCGGTGGATAATGTGAAGGCGCAGCCCTACCCCTCCATCTTCGCCCTGGCCGGGCTCACCGACCCGCGCGTGACCTATTGGGAGCCGGCGAAATGGATGGCGCGGCTGCGGGCGGCGGACACCGGGGACCGGCCCCTGCTGCTGCGCACCAACATGGATGCGGGCCATGGCGGGGCTGCCGGCCGGTTCGACCGGCTGGACGAGGTCGCCCTCGTTTATCTCTTCGCCCTGAGAACGGTGGGTCGCGCCGGCTGAGGCGTGGCCATTCACAGGGGGAAGCCGGCCTTTCCCCATGGACATTTGCGCGGCGGACGGCTTCCGGCTATCCAGAGCGCGCTGTCGATCGACATGCGAGTGAGGGGGCGGCTCCGCGCATTTAAAGGCATGCTGTGATGGGCCGTCTGGATCGCTACATCTTCTCCACGGCGGCTGTCGCCTTCCTGGGGGTCGTGGTCGTGCTCGCCGGGATGATCTGGGCGACGCAGGCCCTGCGCCAGCTCGACCTGGTAACAAGCCAGGGGCAGACCATCCTGGCCTTCATCGCCATCACCAGCCTCACCATGCCGACCCTGGTGCTGGTGATTGCGCCAGCAGCGCTCTTCATCGCCACCGCTTACACGCTGCTGAAGCTCAACGGCGACAGCGAGATCGTGGTGATGGCGGCTGCCGGAATGGGGCCGTGGCGCCTGCTGCGCCCGCTTATCCTGCTGGCGATTCTGGTCTCCCTGTTCTGCTCCTCGCTCGCGGTCCATGTGGTGCCGGCCAGCCTCACCAGCTTCCGCGAGCAAGTGACGAAGGTGCGCGCGGACGTGGTGTCGTTCGTCGCCCAGCCCGGTCGCTTCGTGAACCTGACGCAGGGCCTCGTCTTCCACGTGCGCGAGCGCTCCGCCAATGGCGTGATGCGCGGCATCTTCATCAACGACGCCCGCGAGAAGGAGGTTTCTACCTACCTCGCGGATCGCGGCCAGATCGTCGAGAGCAAGGCCGGCATCTTCCTGGTGCTGGAGAACGGCTCCATCCACCGGCGCGGCGGCGACCTCTGGAAGACTGAGGCGACGCCCCAGCCGACTCCCGAAGAGGCCCGCGCCGCCGCCCGCGCCAAGCTCGCGGCGCAGAATGGCGGCAAGCCGGCCGCCAAGGGCGCCGATTCGACCACGCCCTCCGCAGCGGCGGTCGCTCCGGCCGCCGCCGGGGACCAGAAGCAGGGACGCTCCGACAGCCAGGCCGCCAATTCCTCGGTGGTGGAATTCCAGCGCTACGCCTTCGACCTGTCCTCGCTGGCGCCCGACACCAAGGGCGTGGACATCAAGCCCATGGAGCGCCCGTTGCTCTATGTGATGAACCCGCCGGCCGAGGACATGTACGTGCGGTTCTTCCCCGGGCGCTACCGGGAGGAACTCCACAAGCGCCTGTCGGCCGGGCTTTATCCCATGGCCTTCTTCGCCATCGCCGCCGCCGCGCTCGCCCAGCCGCGCACGACCCGCCAGAGCCGGGGCGCGGCGCTCACGGCCATCATCCCGGCCATGGGGCTGGTACAGATCGGCAATTTCGCCATCGCCGGCCAGTTGAAGGCCAATGCGGCTGCGGTGCCGCTGATCTATGCGCTGCCCATCGTCACCGTCATCATCTGCGCCATGGTGCTGCAAGGCTGGATCCGCCTCTCCCCGCCGGCAGCGCTGACCGCGCTCGGCGAGGCGATCCGGGCGCGGTTCTCGCGGCGGGCGGCCGCCTGACGATGATCGGACGCATCCTCGGCTTCTATTTCGCGCGCCGCTTCGGCCATGCCGTGGCGGTCATCTTCCTGTCCTGCGTCACGCTGATCGTGCTCGTGGACTTCCTGGAGATGGCGCGGCGCACTGCCGACCGCGACCAGGTGACAGTGAGCCTCCTGGCCCTGCTCACCCTCTACCGCGCCCCCGCCTTCACGGAGCAACTGCTGCCGTTTGCGGTCCTGTTCGGCGGCATGGTGACCTTCGTCATCCTGTCCCGCCGGCTGGAACTGGTGGTGGCGCGGGCGGTGGGGCTCTCGGTCTGGCAGTTCATCACCCCGCCGGTGCTGGTGGCCTTTCTGGTGGGCATCTTCGCCACCTGCGTGTTCAACCCGATCTCCGCCGACTTCAAGGAGCGGGCGAACCAGATCGAGGGCGACATCTTCGCCAGCGGCGGCGGCACCCCTGGCCTCACGCAGGGGAAGAAGGATTTCTGGATTCGCCAGCAGAGCGTGGACGGCCAGTCCATCATCCAGGCGCAGTCCTCCCGACAAGGTGGCCGGGTACTGTCCGGGGTGGTGATCTTCGAGTTCGACCCGGCCGGAAACTTCATGGAGCGTGTGGAGGCCAAATCTGCAACTTTGGGAGATGGTGCATGGATTCTTACCGGCGCCAAGGTGCTCGTTCCGGGGCTCGATCTCGCCTCCTATGATACCTACCTGATCGCCACCAAGCTGGACCCGAGGCAGATTCAGGATTCGCTGATCGCCCCGGAAACCGTGTCGTTCTGGCAACTCCCGTCGGCTATTCGCAGTGCAGAACAATCCGGCTTCGGCGCGGAAAAATACCGCCTGCAGCTCCAGAGCCTTCTGGCGAAGCCGTTTCTGCTGGTGGCAATGGTCCTCATTGCCGCGGTCGTGGGGCTGCGTGTGTTCCGCTTCGGCGGGGTGGGGCAGACGATTCTCGGTGGCGTGCTTGCGGGCTTTCTGCTTTATGTTGGGACCAAGCTCGCCGAGGATCTTGGTGAGGCTGGAATCGTTCATCCCGTTGCTGCTGCGTGGTTTCCTGCGGTGACCGGGATTTTGCTGGGGGCGCTCATTCTGTTGCACCGGGAGGACGGATGACGGTCGGGCATCCCCCCGCCGTAGGGATGACTGCCAAGGGCCTTCGCGCAGCTGCGCGGGGAATGGGCGGTCGCGCGTCTCGACGCGCCCCTTCGGCTGCCGCCTTCAGCTTGATCTTTGCCGGCCTCGTCGCCCTCCTCGCGCCGATGGGCAGCGCCCGTGCGCAGACCGCCCAGCCGGTCGCGGCGCAGGCGGGGCAGAACCAGTCGCCGGGCAGCAATCTCCTCAGCGCGCGCCAGCTCGACCCGAACCAGAAGATGCTGGTGACGGCCGACCAGCTCGAATACGACTACCAGAAGGACACGGTCGCGGCGGTCGGCAACGTCCAGATCTATTACGACGGCTCCACCCTCGAGGCGCACCGCGTGGTGCTGGACCGCAAGGCCAACACCCTGCGCGCGGAAGGCAACGCCCGCCTCAAGGACAACGACGGCAAGATCGTCACCGCCGACACCCTGCAGCTGACGCAGGACTTCAAGCAGGGCTTCATCGATTCCCTGCGCCTCGACACGCCGGACAACACCCACTTCGCCGCCATCCGGGCCGACCGGACCGACGGCAACATCACCGTGTTCCAGAACGGCATCTACACGGCCTGCGAGCCGTGCAAGGACGACCCCTCCAAGCCGCCGCTGTGGCAGATCAAAGCCAAGAAGATCATCCACAACGACGACGAGAAGATGGTCTATTACGAGGACGCCTGGGTCGAGTTCTTCGGCCTGCCGGTGGCCTATTTCCCGTACATGTCGTCGCCCGACCCGACGGTGAAGCGCAAGACCGGCTTCCTGATGCCGGAGTTCTTCTCCTCGAGCCAGATCGGCTATGGCGTCGCGGTTCCCTTCTTCTGGAACATCGCGCCCGACCGCGACCTGACCCTCACGCCCGCCTTCCTGACCCAGCAGGGCGTGCTGATGCAGGGAGAGTGGCGCCAGCGCCTCATCAACGGCAGCTACACCATTCGCGCCGCCGGCATCGTGCAGCAGAATCCGCAGGACTTCATTACCACCTCCAATGGCATCACGGAGATCCTTCCCGGATACCGTGAGGACCGCGGCGCGGTGGAAAGCTCCGGCGCCTTCGCCCTGAACAAGTTCTGGACCTTCGGCTGGGATGCCACCGTGGCGTCGGACCGCACGTTCCTGCGCGACTACAACCTGATCCCGGACACGACCACCACCAAGACGTCCACCGTCTACCTGACCGGCCAGGGCGACCGCTCCTATTTCGACCTGCGCGGCCTGTACTTCCTCGGCCTCGCCGTGACCGACGACCAGCAGCGCCAGCCCATCGTCGGCACGCTCAACTACAGCAAGGTGTTGGACAAGGCCCTGTGGGGCGGCGAGGCCGGGTTCAAGGTGAACCTCACCAGCCTGACCCGCGACCAGGCCGACTTCATCGGCACCTCCGAGCTGACGTCCGCCGTCGGCAGCGTCGGCGTGCCGACCGGTGCCTGCACCCTGTGGTCGCCGAACGCGAAGGAATGCCTGCTGCGCGGCGCGCCGGGCGACTACACGCGCCTGTCCGGCGACGTCTACTGGAAGAAGACCATCACCGATCCCCTCGGCCAGCAGTGGACGCCGTTCGTCACGGCGCGCGTGGACGTGGCCTCGGTCAACACCTCCTACCTGCCCGCGAGCTACCAGTTCGGCCCCACCTTCCCTGGCCAGAACCCGCTCCAGTCCGGCAGCGACGACCTCATCCGCGCCATGCCCGCGGTCGGCGTCGACTACAAATATCCCTTCATCTCGGCGGAGAGCTGGGGCACTCAGACCATCGAGCCCCGGGCGCAGGTCATCATCCGCCCGAACGAGAGCAACATCGGCAAGTTCCCGAACGAGGACGCCCAGAGCCTGGTGTTCGACGACACCAACCTGTTCGAGGTGAACAAGTATTCCGGCTACGACCGGGTCGAGGGCGGCAGCCGCCTGAACCTCGGCGTGACCTACACGGCCGCCATCAACGGCGCCGGCCTGTTCACTGCCGTGGTCGGCCAGTCCTACAATCTGTTCGGCAAGAACTCCTACGCCTACGGCGACATGGCCAACACCGGCCTCGAATCGGGCCTGGAGACCGCCGCGTCGGACTACATCGCCAAGTTCGGCTACTCGCCCACCAAATATCTTGAGTTCGTGACCCGCTTCCGCTTCGACGAGCAGAATTTCTCCATGCAGCGGTTCGAGTTGCAGGCGCGGGCCGAAATCGACAAGTTCAACATCGCCGTCACCTACGGCCGCTACGAGGCCCAGCCGCTGCTCGGCTATTACGATCCCCGCGAGGGCATCTACACCAACGCCTCCTACAAGCTGACCGACAACTGGGCCATCCGTGGCGCCATCCGCTACGATTTCGCCGCCGGCGAGGTGGACTACACCCTGCTCGGCCTCAGCTATATCGACGACTGCTTCACCCTCGCCCTGAACTACATCTCCGACTACACCCTCAACGGCCCCAACGCGCCGCCGGTGACCAAGGTGATGTTCCGCATCGGCCTGCGGACCCTCGGCGAAGGCGGCTTCTCCACCAGCTTCGGCTCCGAATCCTCGAATTGATGCCGGCTGCGGCGGCAGGCGTCATGGCCACGCTCGCGAAGCCGCATTGCCGCCACAGGATGAAGACACAAGTCGCAGGCAGCCCCCGGACAGGACCATGCCGCTCGTACGCCTTCTTCTCCTCGCCGTCGCCCTCCTCCTTCCCGTGCTCGCCGCGGGCACGCCGGCCCGTGCGCAGCAGGTCGTGGTCGTCGTCAACGGCGATCCGATCACCAGCTACGACGTCTCCCAGCGCCAGCTCCTGCACAGCCTCATCGAGCGCAAGCCCATCGGCGCCAAGGAGGCGCTGGAGGAGTTGATCGACGAGCGCCTCAAGATCCAGCAGGCCTTCCGCCTCAAGCTCGACGTGGACCAGAAGGACGTCGACCGCCTGTTCGCCTCGGTGGCCGAGCGGTCCGGCCGCACACCCGAGCAGCTGTCGTCCGGTTTCAAGCAGCAGGGCATGGACGACCGCACGTTCAAGCAGAAGCTGCTCGCCGATTATGTCTGGGGCCAGTATGTGCGCGCCCGCTCCGGCACTGTGAACATCCGCGACGCCGACGTGATCGCCGCCTTGCAGAAGCGCGGGGAAACACAGCTGGTCGCCACCGAATACACCCTTATGCCCATCGTCTTCGTGGTGCCGCGCAACGCCAGCACCCACAGCGCCCGCCTTGCGGAGGCCAACGCCCTTCGCGCCCGCTTCACCGATTGCGACAGCGGCGCCCAGATGGTGAAGTCCATGAAGGAGGTCGTGGTCCGCCCCAAGGTGACGCGCCTGTCCTCCGAAGTGCCCGCCCAGCTCAAGCAGATTCTCGACAAGACCGAAGTGGGCCGGCTCACCCCGCCCGAGGTTGCGCAGGCCGGGGTCGAGACCTTCGCCATGTGCGGCAAGCGCGAGGTGCGCGGCGAGAGTTCCCAGAAGCGCGAGATCAAGGACGAGCTGACCAGCAGCCAGTTCACGGCGGAATCCAAGAAGTTCCTCGCCGAGCTGCGCAAGCAGGCCCTGATCGAATACCGCCGCTGACCCGCGCCGGCGGCACGTGCCGTCTGCCGGCGACGTGCTATGGTCGGCCCGCGCCCGCACCGGGCGCTGCTCCCTGAGCTGTTGACGAACATTTGATGGCCGCCCTGTCTCCCCTCGTTCTCGCTCTTGGCGATCCCGCCGGCATTGGCCCCGATATCGCGCTCGCCGCCTTTCTGCGCCGCCGCGCTTCAGGCGGCGCTGCGGCTGTCCCGCCCTTCATCGTCGCGGGCGATCCCGCCGCGCTCTCCGCCCGCGCCCGCCTGCTCGGCCTCGATGTCCCGCTCGTGGAGACGACCCCCGAAGGTGTGGCCGCGCACTATGCCAATGCCCTGCCGGTTCTGCCCGCCGGCCCGGCCTTCACCGGCCGCGCCGGCCGCCCGGACGCCTCGTCGGCCGCCAGTGTGGAAGCGAGCCTTGAGGCCGCCCTTGGTCTGGTGAAGGATGGGCGTGCGTCGGCCCTTGTTACCAATCCGCTGGCGAAGTCGGTCATGTACGAGGCCGGTTTTCCCTTCCCCGGCCATACCGAATGGCTCGCCGACCGCGCCGCCGCTCCGGGTCGTCCAGCCCCCCATCCGGTGATGATGATCTGGTCGGAGCAACTGGCCGTGGTGCCGGCCACCATCCATGTGCCCTATGCGGATGTGCCGGCCCTGCTCTCCATCGACCTGTTGGTGGAGACCGGCCGCATCGTCGCCCGCGACATGGCGCGGCGCTTCGGCATCGCCCGCCCCCGCCTCGCCTTCTGCGGCCTCAATCCCCACGCGGGCGAGGAAGGCACGCTGGGCGGCGAGGACGAGGCCATCGTACGGCCCGCCGTAGAGGCGCTGAAGCGCGACGGCATCCTCGCCACCGGCCCCCTGCCCGCCGACACCATGTTCCACCCCGAGGCGCGGGCGCGCTACGACGTGGCGGTGGGCATGTATCACGATCAGGTGCTGATCCCGGCCAAGACCCTCGCCTTCCACGACGGGGTGAACGTGACCCTCGGCCTGCCCTTCATCCGCACCTCGCCGGACCACGGCACGGCATTCGACATCGCCGGCACGGGCCGCGCCGATCCCTCCAGCCTGATCGCCGCACTCAGACTCGCCCGCCGCCTCGCCGACGCCGAGGTGGCGGCATCCCAGGCCCCCGCACCCGCGCTGGCCCGCGCATGAGCGCGCTCGACGACCTGCCGCCGCTGCGCGACGTCATCCGCAAGCATGGTCTCTCGGCGCAGAAGTCGCTGGGGCAGAACTTTCTTCTGGACCTGAACCTCACCGGCCGCATCGCCCGCGCCTCCGGGCCGCTGGAAGATGTGACGATCGTGGAGGTGGGCCCGGGCCCCGGTGGGCTCACCCGTGCGCTGCTGGCGCTCGGGGCGAAGCGCGTCATCGCCATCGAGCGCGACCGGCGGTGCATGGATGCACTGGCGGAAGTCGCCGCGCACTATCCCGGCCGGCTGGAGGTGATCGAGGGCGACGCGCTGAAGGTGGACGTGCGCCCCCTCATCGGCGATGGAGAGGCGCGGGTGGTGGCGAACCTGCCCTACAACATCGCCACCGTGCTGCTGGTGGGCTGGCTCTCCACGGACCCGTGGCCGCCGTGGTTCTCCTCCCTCACCCTCATGTTCCAGAAGGAAGTGGCGGAGCGCATCGTCGCCGAGCCGGGCTCGAAGGCCTATGGGCGTCTCGCGGTGCTCGCGGGCTGGCGGACGAAGGGGAAGATCGCCTTCGATGTCGCCCCTTCCGCCTTCGTGCCGCCGCCCAAGGTCACCTCCTCGGTGATCCACCTCGTGCCGCGGCCGGAGCCCCTGCCCTGCGCGCTGTCCGCTCTGGAGAAGGTGACGGAAGCCGCCTTCGGCCAGCGCCGCAAGATGCTGCGGCAGAGCCTGAAGACCCTCGGCGTCGATGCGATGGCCCTGCTCGCCGCCGCCGGCGTGGAGGAGACCGCCCGCGCCGAGGAGATCGACGTGGCCGGCTTCGTCCGGCTGGCCAACGCCTTCTCCGAGGGTGTCGGCCGCCAGTTCGGCGCGCTGTCCGCGCTCAAATAGGCGGCTTCACTCCGCCGCCTCCACCCGCGCCGGATCGTAGTTGAGGATGGGGGCGAGCCAGCGCTCGGCCTCTGCCAGGGTCCAGCCCTTGCGGCGGGCGTAATCCTCCACCTGATCGCGCTCGATGCGGCCGACGCCGAAATAGGCGCTCTCGGGGTGGGCGAAATAGAGGCCGGAGACGGCCGCCCCGGGCCACATGGCGAAGCTCTCGGTGAGGTGGATGCCGGCCTTGTGGGTGGCGTCCAGCAGCTCGAAGAGCGTCGCCTTTTCCGTGTGGTCGGGCTGGGCCGGATAGCCCGGCGCCGGACGGATGCCGCGATAGCGCTCGGCGATGAGGTCATCGTTGGGGAGGGCCTCGTCGGCCGCATAGCCCCAGAGTTTCGTGCGCACCAGATGGTGCATGCGCTCCGCGAAGGCCTCCGCGAGGCGATCGCACAGGGCTTTGAGAAGGATGGCGGAATAATCGTCGTTGGCCGCCTTGAAGGCCGCCACGCGGTCCTCCTCGCCGATGCCGGCCGTGACCGCGAAGCCGCCTACATAGTCGGCGACGCCGCTCTCCAGCGGGGCGATGAAATCCGCCAGCGCCAGATTATGCCGCCCTTCCCGCCGTGAAAGCTGCTGGCGCAGGGTGTGAAGCGTGGCAAGCGGGGTCTTCCGCGTGTCGTCACGGAACAAGAGGATGTCGTCGCCCACCGCGTTCGCGGGCCAGAAGCCCACCACGGCACGGGCCGTCACCCACTTCTCGGCGACGATCTTCGCGAGCATCTCCTGCGCATCGGCGAACAGGGCGCGCGCCGGCTCACCCACCACCGCGTCCTCGAGGATGGCGGGATAGCGCCCGGTCAGTTCCCAGGACTGGAAGAAGGGCGTCCAGTCGATAAAGGGCACGAGGTCGGCGAGGTCGTGGTCCTCGAACACGTGGGTGCCGAGGAAGGAGGGCTTTTCCGGCGTGTGGGCTGAGAAATCCAGCTTCAGCGCATTTTCGCGCGCCTTGGCCAGCGTGAGCCGCTGCTTGTTGGCGTCGGCGCGGGCATGGGCCTCGGCGAGCTTGGCATATTCGGCGCGCACGTCGGCCACATAGGTGCCCCGCGTCTCCGCATTGAGCAGGTTGGAGACCACGCCCACCGCCCGACTCGCGTCGGTGACATAGACCGCCTGCCCGCGGTCATAGCGGGGCGCGATCTTCACCGCCGTGTGGACGCGCGAGGTGGTGGCGCCGCCGATGAGGAGAGGCACCGAGAAGCCCTCGCGCTCCATCTCGGCGGCGACGTTCACCATCTCGTCGAGGGACGGGGTGATGAGGCCGGAGAGGCCGATCACGTCCACCTTCTCGTCCTTGGCCACCTGCAGGATCTTCTGCGTGGGCACCATCACGCCGAGGTCGATGACCTCGTAATTGTTGCACTGGAGCACGACGCCCACGATGTTCTTGCCGATGTCATGGACATCGCCCTTCACGGTGGCCATCAGCACCTTGCCCGCAGCCGAGGCGGAGGTGATGCCCTGCTCCTCCTTTTCCTTCTCCATGAAGGGCATGAGGTAGGCCACCGCCTGCTTCATCACGCGGGCGGACTTCACCACCTGGGGCAGGAACATCTTGCCGGCGCCGAACAGGTCGCCCACCACGTTCATGCCGGCCATCAGCGGGCCCTCGATGACGTGGAGCGGGCGCGCCACGTTCTGGCGGGCCTCCTCGGTGTCGGCCTCCACGAAGTCGGTGATGCCGTTGACGAGGGCGTGCTCCAGCCGCTTCTCCACCGGCCAGGTGCGCCAGGCGAGATCAGCCTCCTTCTTCTCCTTGCCGGCCGCGCCCTTGAAGCCCTCGGCGATCTCCAGCAGGCGCTCGGTGGCGTCGGGACGGCGGTTCAGCACCACGTCCTCGCAAGCCTCGCGCAGCTTAGGCTCGATCTCGTCATAGACGGCGAGCTGGCCGGCGTTGACGATGCCCATGTCCATGCCCGCCTTGATGGCGTGATAGAGGAACACGGCGTGCATCGCCTCGCGCACCGGCTCGTTACCGCGGAACGAGAAGGAGAGGTTGGAGACGCCGCCCGACACATGGGCGTAAGGCAGGCTCTGGCGGATGAAGCGGGTGGCGTCGATAAAGGCGACGCCGTAGCCTGAATGCTCCTCGATGCCGGTCGCCACCGCGAAGATGTTGGGATCGAAGATGATGTCTTCCGGCGGGAAGCCGACCTGTTCGGTCAGGATGCGGTAGGCGCGCTCGCAGATGGAGGTCTTGCGGGCGTAGCTGTCGGCCTGCCCCTCCTCGTCGAAGGCCATCACCACCACCGCGGCGCCATAGGCGCGCACCAGCCGGGCCTTCTCGATGAAGGCCTCCTCGCCCTCCTTGAGCGAGATGGAATTGACGATGCCCTTGCCCTGAAGCCGCTTCAGGCCCTGCTCGATGATCTCCCACTTGGAACTGTCGACCATCACCGGCACCTTGGCGATGTCCGGCTCGGCGGCGACGAGGTTCAGGAAGGTGATCATGGCGGCCTCGCTGTCGAGGAGGCCTTCGTCCATGTTGATGTCGATCACCTGCGCGCCGCTCTCCACCTGGTCCCGCGCCACCGCGAGGGCGGCGGGGAAGTCGCCGGTGGTGATGAGCTTGCGGAAGCGGGCGGAGCCGGTGACGTTGGTGCGCTCGCCCACGTTCACGAACGGGATCTGCGGGGTCAGCTCGAACGGCTCGAGGCCGGAGAGGCGCAGGCGCGGCTCCAGCTCCGGCACTTCGCGCGGCGCCTTGCCCTTCACCACCTCGGCGATGGCACGGATGTGCGCCGGGGTCGTGCCGCAGCAGCCGCCCACCACGTTCACGAGGCCGGAGGCGGCGAACTCGCCCACGAGGGCTGCCATGGCCTCGGGGCTCTCGTCATACATGCCGAATTCGTTGGGCAGGCCCGCATTGGGATAGGCGCACACCAGCGTATCCGCCACCCGGCCGATCTCGGCGATGTGGGCGCGCATCTCGCGGGCACCGAGGGCGCAGTTGAGGCCGATGGAGAAGGGCTTGGCGTGGCGCAGCGAATACCAGAAGGCGCTCGGCGTCTGGCCAGAGAGGGTGCGGCCGGAAAGGTCCGTGATCGTGCCGGAGATCATCACCGGCAGGCGGAAACCCCGCTCCGCATAGAGCTTTTCGATGGCGAAGATCGCCGCCTTGGCGTTCAGCGTGTCGAAGATGGTCTCGACGAGGAGGATGTCCGCGCCGCCGTCCACGAGGCCGCGCGCCTGCTCGTAATAGGCGTCGGCCAGCTCGTCGAAGGTCACGGCGCGGAAGCCGGGATCATTCACGTCCGGCGAAATGGAGGCGGTGCGGTTCGTGGGGCCGAAGGCGCCGGCCACGAAGCGGCGACGGCCGTCCTCCTTCTGCGCAATGTCCGCCGCCTCGCGGGCGAGCTTCGCGCTCTCGAAATTCAGCTCGTAGACGATCTCCTCCATGCCGTAGTCGGCCTGGGCGATGGAGGTGCCGGAGAAGGTGTTGGTTTCCACCATGTCCGCACCGGCGCGGAAATATTCGAGGTGGATGGCCCGCACCGCATCGGGCTGGGTGAGGCTGAGAAGGTCGTTGTTGCCCTTCACATCCCTCGGCCAGTCCTTGAACCGTTCGCCGCGATAGCCCGCCTCGTCCAGCTTCAACTGCTGGATCATGGTGCCCATGGCGCCGTCCAGCACCAGGATGCGCTCGGAGGCGGCCTTGGCGAGATCGGCGAAGATGGTGTCGGCGTGGGCTGAAGAGGCGGTCATCGGGGCGGTCTCGGGCTCGGGGCGACGCGGGGGCGCGCCTCCGTGAAGGATAAGCCGGCGCATCGCGCCGGCGGGAATGGAGTCGCGCTCAGACCGCCATCGCCTGCGGCACCGGCGCGGCATCGGGGCGCAGCCCGAGCAGGTGGCAGATGGCGTAGACGAGGTCGGCGCGGTTCAGCGTATAGAAATGGATATCGGTGACGCCACGATCAACGAGGTCCGTCACCTGCTCGGCCGCCACGGCCGCGGCGATGAGCTTGCGGGTCTCCGCATCGTCGTCCAGCCCCTCGAACCGCTTCAGCAGCCACGCGGGAACCGATGCCCCGGTACGGGTGGCGAAGTTGGACGCCTGCTTGAAGTTGGTCACCGGCAGCAGACCGGGCAGGATGGGGATGTCGATGCCCCGGGCGCGCACCTTGTCGAGGTAGCGGAAATAGACGTCGTTCTCGAAGAAGAACTGGGTGATGGCGCGGGTGGCGCCGGCATCCACCTTGGCCTTCAGATAGTCGATGTCGGCATCAAGGCTGGCGCTCTCCGGGTGCTTCTCGGGATAGGCCGAGACCGACACCTCGAAATCGCCGATGCGGCGGATGCCCTCCACGAGGTCGCAGGCATAAGGATAGCCGTCCGGATGCGGCTCGTACTGCGTGCCGACGCCGGTCGCCGGATCCCCGCGCAAGGCGACGATGTGCTTCACGCCAGCGTCCTTGTAGGCGCGCACCACATCGTCGATCTCGGCGCGGCTGGCGCCCACGCAGGTGAGGTGCGCGGCCGGATGGAGCGCCGTCTCTTTCACGATGCGCGCCACCGTCGCATGGGTCCGCTCGCGGGTGGAGCCGCCCGCGCCGTAGGTCACGGAGACGAAGCTCGGGGAGAGCGGCGCCAGCCGGTGGATGGAGGACCACAGGGTCTTTTCCATCTCCTCGGTCTTGGGCGGGAAGAACTCGAAGGAGACGTTGACCGGCGGCCGGTCCATCTCCCGGCTGGCCCGCACGGGCGCGGCGGCGGGAATGGAAGCGGGGGTGGTCATCAGGCAATCTCCCTGTGGGCGAGGTCGGCATCGGCCACCACGTAACGCGGATCGCGGGCGAGCCAGAGCGAGACGGTCAGGCCGTCGCCGGCGCCGCCATCGGGGGTGAGGGTGTCGAAGGAGACGAGATCGAGGCCCGCGGCGGCGAGCCAGCCCTCCACCGTCGCGCGGTCGAAACCGAGGTGACGGTGGGCGTGGGCGTCGCGCAGGAACTCGAGGCCATGGGGCGCAAAGTCCACCACCAGAAGCCGTCCGCCGGGCGCCAGCACCCGCGCCGCTTCCTTCAGCGCGCGGCTGCCGTCGTCGAGGTAATGCAGCACCTGATGGACGATCACCGCGTCGAAAGCGTCGCGCGGGACCGGGACGGCATAGATGTCGCTCTGCCGCAGCAGGCAGTTGCGCACGCCCGCGCGCTCCAGATTTGCGCGAGCGACGCCCAGCATGTCGGGAGAGAGATCGACGCCCATGCCGCGCTCGATGTCCGGCGCGAACAGTTCCAGCATCCGCCCCGTGCCGGTACCGAGGTCCAGCAGCGCGCGAATGGGCTTGCCGGCGAACGCACGGCGCACCGCCGCCTCAACCGCCGCCTCGGGCACATGGAGCCGGCGAATCTCGTCCCACTGGCGGGCATGGGCGGCAAAATAGCCCTGTGCCGCCGCAGCGCGCGAGGCTCGCACGGCCTCCAGCCGCGCGCGGTCGCCGGCGAGCACCGGATCGTCGCGGTCGAGCAGGTCGAGGAGACTCTTGGCGATTCGCCCGCCAGCGCCCTCGGCCGCGCGGCGATAGAAGACCCAGCTCGCCTCGCGGTGGCGATCCACCAGCCCGGCATCGGCGAGGAGCTTGAGATGCCGCGAGATGCGCGGCTGCGACTGGCCGAGGATTTCGGTGAGATCGGAGACGGTCAGTTCCGCCTCGCCCAGGACGGCGACAAGACGCAGGCGCGTATCCTCCCCGGCGGCCTTGAGGCCTTCGAGGACGGCGGCGAAAGAAGAGACTACGGGCACGGGCCGATCTGACATAAAGATATCTTTATATCCTTACCGAGCCGCATTCAAGTGCGGGCTGCGATGCACGCGCGCCACAGGCCGATCACGATCGCGCGCCTGTCGCAATCTCGCATTGCCGGGGAACAGGAGCGCGCCTAAAGCCGTTGCAAGACACCAGCTGCAGAGCCGGAACAAGCTACCGCCAGACGGGCCAAATTTTTCCGCGACCCGTTTCCAATTTCGTCACGTTTCACGGTTAACACCTCAAGCATGACCCTTCGCAATACCCTTCTCCTCGCCGCCTTCGGGGCGTCCGTTCTTGCCGCTCCGGCCTCTGCACAGGGGCCTTACGGCGGACCGAACTACAGCCTGCCCGGCGGCCAGCAGGACGATGCCACCGGCACGCTCCCGCCCGCGCCTGTCGGCGGTTATGGCGAGGCGCCTCCCGGCTATTCGGACCCGTATGCGCGTCAGCAGGCGCCGGTGCGCCGCGACCAGGTGGAGCGGACGGATCTCCCGGCGCCGGGTCAGGCCTATCCTCAGCAGCAGCAGGGCTATCCCCAGCAGGCGTATCCCCAGCCGGCGCAGCAGGGCTATCCGCAGCCCGCGCCCGGTGGCTACGCCAGCCGTCCGATGCCCGTGGCGCCCGATTCCGGTCCCTACCCGGCCGCGGTGCCGGCGCAGGGTCAGCAGGCCTATGGCGGCCAGCCGGTCTACAATGCGGCGCCCGATCTCTACGGACGCCAGGCGACCCCGACCGCCTATGAGCCCCAGCAGCAGGCCTATGGCCAGCAGCAGCCCGGCTATGGCGGCTCCGGCCGCGGCGCGGTGGATCAGGATGCGCTTTATGCCAGCCTGAACAACGCTCCCGCTCCCGCCGGCTCCTATGGTCCCAACTCCGCCGTGGTGCCCGGTACCACCGAGGCGCCGTCCGGTCCGCGCATCGAGAACATCGATCCCACCGAGCCGGTGCCGGAGCGCTTCCGCCGCCAGACGGTGGATTACGTGACCACCCAGCCGGCCGGCACCATCGTCATCGATACGCCGAACACCTACCTCTATTTCGTCCTCGGCGGCGGCAAGGCCGTGCGTTACGGCATCGGCGTCGGCCGCGAAGGCTTCACCTGGGCCGGCACCGAGAAGATCACCGCGAAGAAGGAATGGGCCGACTGGCGCCCGCCGTCCGAGATGATCGAGCGCCAGCCCTACCTGCCGCGCTTCATGGCCGGCGGCCCCGGCAATCCGCTGGGCGCACGCACCATGTATCTCGGCGGCACGGTCTATCGCATCCACGGCACCAACGAGCCGCAGACCATCGGCAAGTTCGTGTCCTCCGGCTGCTTCCGCATGCTGAACGCCGATGTGGAAGATCTCTATGACCGCGCCAAGGTCGGCACCAAGGTGGTGATTCTGCCCAAGGGCAGCTCCGCCCCCCAGGCCAATGCCGCTCCGGCGCCCGTCTCGACCGCTTCGGCCGGCAAGCCCGCCGCGCAGCGCTGAGCGCATCCCGGTCCGCCGGGAAAACAGGACCCAGACGGCCCGGCCCACGCCGGGCCGTTTGCTGTTTAAGGCGCCCTTGGCCGGTCGCGGGCTCCGCAATTTGCCGGAGCGGAAGACCACTGTGCGCGGCGTTCCTGTTCGATATGATGGCCCCAGCAGCGATCAAGCTGACAGGAGAGGCCCATGTCCACGCCTGCATCTGCGCCCACCCCCGCTTCCACCATCGCCGACCAGCTGCACGCGGTACGCGCCAGCTGGGGCTGGTTCGCTGTGCTCGGCATCGCCTTCATCGTGCTCGGCTTCGTCGCCCTCGCGCACGTGCTGGCCTCCACGGTCGTCACCGCCCTCTATGTGGGCGCGCTGATTCTGGTGGGCGGTGTGGTGCAGGTTATCCATGCCTTCCGGGTGCAGGGCTGGGGACGCTTCTTCTACTGGCTGCTGGCGGGCGTGCTCTACGTCGTGGCCGGCGCCCTCATCATGTACAACCCGCTGCTCGGCGCCGGTGTGCTCACGCTGATGATCGGCGTGGCGCTCGCCGTCGAGGGCATCTTCCGGGTCTTCGCCGGCTTCGGCTCCCAGCACGGCAAGGGCTGGGGCTGGATCGTGGTCTCCGGCATCGTCACCCTGCTGCTCGGCCTCATCATCATCGCCCGCTGGCCGGTGAACTCGGTCTACATCCTCGGCCTCTTCCTCGGCGTGGACCTCATCGTCAACGGCGTCGGCACGCTGATGTTCGGCCTCGCCCTGCGCGAGAAGAAGGACTGAGTCGCTCCGTTCGCTCGACGTTGGAAAAACCGCCCCGCCCGTCCGCGGCGGGGGCGTTGCCGGGAACGGGCGGAGCGGACGGCCCCGGGGGGCGTCGGGGCGCGTCCTGTTCAGATGATGACGATCACTCCGCAGGCTGCGGCAGCGCGGCCGGCGCGGTCTCCCCCTCCGTGACCTTCACGCGGAACCAGGTCGCATAGAGCGCCGGCACCACCAGCAAAGTGAGCACGGTCGCGACCAGAAGGCCGCCCATGATGGTTACCGCCATCGGACCCCAGAACACGCTTTCCGCCAGCGGGATCATGCCGAGCACGGCGGCAAGCGCGGTGAGCACCACGGGCCGGGCCCGCCGCAGCGTCGCCTCCACGATGGCGCGGTGGGGCGTCGCCCCCTCGCGGATGTCGTGGTCGATCTGATCTACCAGGATCACGGTATTGCGCATGATCATGCCGGCGAGCGCGATGAGGCCCAGCAGCGCCACGAAGCCGAACGGCCGGTGCGCGATGAGCAGAGCCGCCGCCGCGCCGATGAGGCCGAGGGGGGCGGTCGCCAGCACCAGGGCAAGGCGCGAGAAGCTCTGCAGCTGGATCATCAGCAGCGTCAGCATCACCAGGATCATCACCGGGAACACCGCCGCCAGCGAGGCATTGGCCTTGGCGCTTTCCTCGATGGAGCCGCCGGTCTCGATGCGGTAGGCGGGCGGCAGCTCCGCCTTGAGCTGCGCCAGCTTGGGCAGGAGGCGAGTGGTCACGTCCGGCGGCTGCACGCCGTCCCGCACATCGCCGCGCACGGTCAGCACGAGGTCGCGGTCGCGCCGCCACAGGATCGGCTCCTCATGGGCATAGCCGATGCGGGCCACCTGTCCGAGCGGCACGGCGAGGCCATTGCGGGTGGTGACGGTGAGCGCGGCGAGGTGTTCGAGGTCAACCCGCTCCTCCGGCACGGCCCGCGCCATCACGTCGATGAGCAAATTGCCCTCGCGCAGCTGGGTGATGGCATAGCCCTGAAGCAGGGTCTGCAGCGTCTCGGCGATGTCGCGCGGCGAGGTGCCGAGCGCCCGGGCGCGGTCCTGATCGACGGTCAGGGTGATGGACTTGACCTGCTCGCCCCAATTGAGATGCGGGTCGATCACGTCCTTGTCGGACGCCATCACCAGCCGAACCTTCTCGGCGATGTCGCGCACCGCGATGGGGTCCGGCCCCACCACGCGGAACTGCACCGGGAAGCCCACCGGCGGGCCGAACACGAAGCGGTCCACGCGCACGCGCGCCTCGGACAGGGCGCCTTCGGCCAGCTCTGCGTCGAGCCGGGCCTTCAACCGCTCGCGGGCGGCCACATCCTTCGCCACGATCACGATCTGCGCGAAGTTGGGATTGGGCAGCACCGGATTGAGGCCGAGCCAGAAGCGCGGCGCGCCGCGGCCCACATAAGTGGTGCGGGTGGCGACATCCGGATCGTCTCCGACGAGGGCCTCCGCCTTCTTCGCCGTCGCTTCGGTGACGGTGATGGAGGTGCCTTCCGGCAGGCGGATTTCGAGGAACAGCTCGGGCCGGGTGGAGGTGGGGAAGAACTGCTGCTGCACGAAGCCGAACGCCACCACCGAGCCGGCGAACATCAGAACCGTGGTGCCGATGACCATGAAGCGGTGGCGCAGGCAAAATTCCAGCGTCCCGCGCAGCATCCGGTAGAGGCGGCCGTCGTGCATCTCGTGATGCCCGCCCGCCTTCTTCATGTCCGGCAGCAGCACCGTGCCGAGATAGGGCGTGAAGATCACCGCCACGAACCACGATGCGATGAGCGCGATGCCCACCACCCAGAAGATGCCGCCGGCATATTCGCCCGACGACGACTTGGCGAAGCCGACCGGCAGGAAGCCGGCCGCCGTCACCAGCGTACCGGTGAGCATGGGAAAAGCGGTGGAGGTCCAGGCGAAGGTGGCGGCGGACATGCGGTCCCAGCCCTCCTCCATCTTCACCACCATCATCTCGATGGCGATGATCGCATCGTCCACCAAGAGGCCGAGGGCGATGATGAGCGCGCCCAGCGTGATGCGGTGGAGGTCCATGCCCGCCGAGAACATGATGAGGAAGACAATGGCGAGCACGAGGGGCACCGACAGCGCCACCACGATGCCGGTGCGGAACCCGAGCGAGAGGAAGCTCACCACCAGCACGATGACGAGGGCTTCGAGGAAGGTCTTCAGGAACTCGCCCACCGATTCGCCGACGATGTGCGGCTGATCGGCCACCTGCGTCACGTCGATGCCGTGCGGCAGCTCGGCGGTGGCCTCGGCCATGGCGACCTTCAGGTTTTCGCCCAGGGTGAGGATGTTGGCGCCCTGCGCCATGGACACGCCAATGCCGATGGCCGGCAGCCCATGCTGGCGCATGAGGAAGGAGGGCGGGTCCTCGTAGCCGCGCCGGACCGTGGCGATGTCGCCGAGACGCAGCAGCGCGCCGTTCACCGCCACCGGCACCTCGGCAATGGCCTCGACGCCGGTGAAGGCCCCGGTGACGCGGAGGTTGATGCGGTCGGAGCGGGTATCCACCGCCCCTCCCGCCACCACGGCGTTCTGCCGGGCCACGCTGTCGAACACCTGCTGCGGCGTGATGCCGAGATTGGCGAGGCGGGCGTGAGAGAACTCGATGTAGATCTTCTCCGGCCGCTCGCCGATGAGGTCGACCTTCTCCACGTCCGGCACGCGCAGCAGACGCTGGCGGATGACCTCCGCCTGCCGCTTCAGCTCGGCCGGCGCCGCCCCCTGACCGCTCAGGATGTAGAGGGCGGAATAGACGTCGCCATATTCGTCGTCGAAGCCGGGCCCGATGACGCCGGCGGGAAGGTCGCCGCGCACGTCGGAAACCTTCTTGCGCACCTGGTACCAGAGGTCCTTCACCTCTTTCGCCGGCGTGTTGTCGCGCAGGAAGACTTGCACGAAGGACACGCCGGGGCGCGAATAGCTCTCCACCCGGTCGAGGTGCGGCAGGGATTGCAGCTTCTTCTCGATGGGATCAGCCACCTGCGCCTGCATCTCGGAGGCGGTGGCGCCCGGCCACGCGGCCTGCACCACCATGACCTTGATGGTGAAGGACGGATCCTCGGCGCGGCCGAGGTTGAAATAGGAATAGGCCCCCGCAGCGCCCAGGAGGATGATGGCGAACAGGGTCAGCGCGCGGTGGGTGATGGCCCAGCGCGAAAGATTGAAGCGCGAGGCGCCGTCCGGGGAAGGACCGGCGGCGCTCACGGCCGCTGCTCCGCGACGCTGGCGCCGGTGGCCGGCGTCTGCGCCCGGCGGGTTTCGACAGACGGGAGGCGCTCGGCCACCTCGGTCACGGATGGGGCCTGCACCGTGCGCACCTTCTGGCCTGGCAGCAGCGTCTGAACCCCGAGGATCACCACCGCATCCCCCGGTGCGACACCGCCCGAGAGCAGCACCTCGTCGCCCGTATAAGCGGCGATCTCCACCGGGCGGGCGACGATGGCATGGCTCGCGCCATCCACCACAAAGACCTGCGGGCCGTGGCCGCGATCGATGAGCGCGGAAAGCGGCAGGCGCGCCACCTGCTGCTGGTCCTTCGGGCGAAGCGTCACGGTGGCGGTCATGCCCAGCGCCACGGTCTCGTCCGCCCCTTCCAGCGTGAAGCGGGCGGGATAGGTGCGGGATGTCGCGTCGGCCTGCGGCGACAGCTCCCGCAGGCGGGCCGGAATGCGGCGGCCGGGATCGGCCCAGAGGGTCACGACGGCGTCGGCGGCGCGGGCGTCGGCCAGCGCGGTTTCGGGCAGCGAGACCAGCGCCTCCTTCTCGTCCAGCCTGGCGACGCGCACGATGGTCTGGCCGGAGGCCACCACCTGCCCCGGCTCCGCCGAGGTCGCGACGACGACTCCGGCCGCATCGGTTACGAGGTCGGCATAAGAGAGGCGGTTCTCCGCCAGCTCCAGCGAGCGCTTAGCCCGTTCGAGCCGGCCCACGGCCTCGTCCTTGGCGAGCGACTTGCGGTCGAGGTCGGCGTTGGAGGCGGCGCCCTTGGCGGTGAGCGCGCGATAGCGGGTGTCCTCGGTGGTGGTCTGGGCGAGGTTGGCGGTGGCGGCCTGCATCTCGGCCTTGGCGCTCTCCAGCTCCAGCTTCAGGTCTTCCCTGTCGAGGCGCGCAACAACGGTACTGGGCTCGATGCGATCCCCGACCTCCACCAGCCGCTGCACCACTTTGCCGCCGACCCGGAAGGCGAGATCGATCTCGCGGCGGGCGCGGACGACACCGACGAAGCTTTTCTGCGTCTCACGCGGACGGAAGCTGACCGTCATCACCTGCACCGGGCGGGCGAGCGTGGCCGGCGCCCCTCCGGCCGGCGGCGCCTCCCCCGCGTTGGCGGGGCTTTCCTGGCCGCAGCCGGCGAGCAAAAGGGCGGACCCGGCGAGAATCAGCGCGGCGACGCCCCTGAGGTGGCGGCCGGATCGGATCGGAACAGCGAGGCGGGGCATGGGACGATCCTGTAGCTCGGGCCTATCGAATATGAACTCAACACTGACGATTTTCGTCGATCATCACTTTTACGGCGCAGAACGGCGTTTCGCTCACTCCGGTCAGGGCAGTGGCGAACGCTCAACCTCGATACTTCTCAGAATGAACCGGAGGCTCTCGCGCAGCGCGCCCTCTTGATCTTCGTCGCCAATATGCTGCGCCACCAGCACGGGATGGCAGAAGCGGAGCAGCGCGCTCTGGATGTGCCGGCTGATCTTGCCCGGGTCATGGGCCACGAACACGCCTTGGGCGATGCCCTCGGCGAGAACGCGGGCTGTCAGGTCGCACAGGCGCGCCTTGTGGGCCTCGATGGCGTCCCAATTGTTCTCGATGGCCACCAGGACCATGTCGTGGACGCGCCGCTCCTCAAGGAAATTCTCCTTGTGATAGCGCATGATGGCGAGATAAGCGGCGAGGATGCGCTCCTGCGGGGAGCCCCCGTCGGCAACGGCCGCGGCCACCTCGGCCTCGCTCTCGTTGAGGCAGCGCGAGCAGATGGTGGCGACGATGGCGGTCTTGGACGGGAAGAAACGGTAGACGTTGGCCGGGGACATGCCCAGTTCGGCGGCGATGTCGGCCACCGCCGTCTTAGCGAAACCCATGCGGCGGAACAATTCCTCCGCCGTGCGCGCGATGCGCTCGCGGGTCTCGTCTGCCGTCTCCTTCACCCTGATGTTCACGTCATACTCCTACGAACTGACGATTATCATAAATCATCAGTTCTGAATTTCCAAGCCCGCGACTCGCGCGTCTCGCAAAATCTTATCCCCGCCGTGTCGGCGCGTCGCCTGCGCCCGCGTCCTCGGAGCGGCCCCCAGCTCGGGCCGAGGGAGGAACAAGAGATGACGCAGAAGGTGCTCATCCTGATCGGAACGAAAAAAGGCGCGTTCATCCTGGAGAGCGACCCCGCCCGGAAAAGCTGGGCGCTGCGCGGTCCCTTCTGCGACACCTGGCCGACCAACCACGTGATGGGCGATCGCGCCTCCGGCCGCATCTATGCCGGCGGAGGGAATGAATGGTTCGGGCCGGCGGTGTGGCAGTCGGACGATCTCGGCGCCAGCTGGACCCATTCCTCGCGCGGCCTGGCTGCAGCCGAGGGCGAGGCGCCGGTGAAATCCGTGTGGAGCCTCGCGCCCGGCGCGGACGGCGTGCTCTATGCCGGGGTCGAGCCGGCCGGCCTGTTCCGCTCCGACGATGGCGGCGAAACCTTTACGGCGCTCGACGGATTGCAGAAGCATCCCTCCCGCGCCGAATGGAACCCCGGCGGGGCGGGTCTCATCCTGCATTCCCTGGTGCTCGATCCGGATGATCCGGAGGCGCTGTGGGTCGGCATCTCCGCCGCCGGCGTCTTCCACAGCGCCGACGGCGGGCGCACCTGGAGCGCGCGCAACCGCGGCACCCGCGCCGACTACATGCCCGAGGGCCAGCGCTATCCCGAGCATGGCCAGTGCGTGCATTGCGTGGTCAAGGCGCCGGGCCTGCGCCACCGCCTCTACCAGCAGAACCATTGCGGCATGTACCGCTCCGACGACGGCGGCGTCTCGTGGCAGAGCATCGAACAGGGCCTGCCCTCCAGCTTCGGCTTTCCCGCCGCTGCCCATCCGCGCGATGCGGAGACGCTGTTCCTCGTGCCGCTCAACGGCGACACCGCCGGCCGCTTCATGCCGGAGGCGAAGGCCGCCGTCTGGCGCACCCGCGACGGCGGCACCTCATGGCAGGCGCTGCGAACGGGCCTCCCGCAGCAGGATGCCTATTTCAACGTGCTGCGTCAGGCCATGGCCACGGACACGCTGGAGCCGGCCGGCGTCTATTTCGGCACCAGCTCGGGCGAGATCTACGCCAGCGCCGACGAGGGGGAGAGCTGGACGCGGCTCGCGGAGCACCTGCCCACCATCTCCTCCGTGGAGACGCTGGTGGTTGACGCCTGATGGTGGCGGAGGCCCCCGCGCCGGTGAAGGTGCGCCTGCCGGCGCATCTCGTCCGGCTGTTCCCGGACGGGGAAACCTATGTGGAGCTGGACGCGCGCACCGTCGAGGAGCTGATGGGCCAGTTGGAGGCCCTGTGGCCGGGCATGCGCGACCGGCTGTGCGACGAACGCCCCGCCATCCGCCGGCACATCAACGTGTTCGTCGACGGCCGCCGGGCGCGGCTGGATACGCCGCTGCGGCCCGGCGCGGATGTGTTCGTGCTCACCGCCATCAGCGGCGGCTAGAGGGGGCGCGGATCTCAGCGCCCGTCGGCGATCAAGCAGCCGGGCGGGAACTCGGTCCCGTCCAGCGCCGCCACCACGCATTGCGCCGAGATGAGGTTGCCCCGGGCCAGCGCCTCGGCGCTCGAGCCGGAGGCATGGGCGGTCGCCACCACGTCGCCCCGCGCCGCCAGGGCAGCGGCAACCGGCAGCATTGCGGGGTCCGCCTCTGCCTCGAACACGTCGAGCCCAGCGCCGCCGATGCGCCCCGCCTCCAGCGCCGCCAGCAGCGCCCGATCGTCCACGAGCCCGCCGCGCGAAGTGTTGATGACCAGCGTATGGGGCTTCATGGCAGCGAGCGCGGCGGCACCGATCATGTGGTGCGTTTCGGGGGTCAGCGGAGCGTGCACGCTGATGACGTCGCTCCGGGCGATGAGATCCTCCAGCGGCACATAGTCCACGAAAGGGAAGTCTGGGTCGGGGGTGCGGGTCGCCACCAGCACCTTGGTGCCGAATCCGTGCAGGCGCCGCGCCACCGCCTTGCCGATGCGGCCGAGGCCGACGAGGCCCACCGTCTTGCCGGTGAGGTCGAAGCCGCTCAGCACCCGCCAATTGCCGGCGGCGATGGCGCGGTCGCTCTCCTTCAGCCGGCGCAGCAGGGCAAGGATCATCGCCAGGGTGTGGTCCGCCACCGCATCGTCATTGGCCCCGGCCGCGATTGTCACCACCCGGCCCAGTGCCTTGGCTGAGGGCACATCCACCCGGTCATAGCCGACGCCGCGGCGGGCGATGACCTTCAGATCGGGATGGGCGGCAAGGATCTCCCGCGTCACCGCGCGCATGCCGACGATCCAGCCCTCTGCACCTTCCAGCAGCGCGCTCAGCTCGGCATCGGGAATGTCGGCATCGAGCGCATCGCCCGGCAGGCCAGAGGGCACCGCGACGCAGCCGTGCTCCGCAAGATATTCGGCGGCGGCGGCATCGAACAGGCGGGTGGTGATGAGAACCTTGCGGGGGGCGGACACGGCAGCGACCTTTGCAGGAGAGAAGCAGAACGGTGCCCCCTCCTCTCCCGGCGGCGCGGCAAGATCAAGCCCTGCCCGCCGCAACCACGCCATGCAACCGCGCCTCGCGAACGCTTCATACGACCGCTCCACGCGAAAAAGGGCGGCGCATACGCACCGCCCTCCAGTCTGTTTCGGCGGGCCGCTGCCCGCCTTTCAGTGCCGCCGGTCAGGCCGCCTGTGCGGCGCTCTCTACCGGCGCTCCCTCGATCGTCTTGGGAGCGGACGCCCCACCCGCGATGGGGATGATGCGGGGCTTCTTGGCCTCGGGAATGTTGCGCACGAGGTCCACGTGCAGCAGGCCATTCTCAAGCACCGCGCCCTTCACCTCCACATGATCGGCGAGCTGGAAACGACGCTCGAAGGCGCGCGCGGCGATGCCGCGATAGAGCACCTGGGCGCCCTCGGACGCCTCGGACGCCGTCTTCTCGCCCTTGAGGGTGAGGGTGTTCTCCTTCACTTCGAGGCCGAGTTCGGCCTCGGTGAAGCCCGCCACGGCCACCGTGATGCGATAGGCGTTCTCGCCCGTGCGCTCGATGTTGTAGGGCGGGTAGGTAGGCGCCGCGTCCACCCCGCCGACGGAATCGAGCAGCGAGAACAGCCGGTCGAAGCCAACGGTGTTGCGGTACAGCGGAGCAAGATCAAACGTACGCATGGCATATCCTCCTTTGAAGCGACATGCGGGACCCGCATAAAGCCGGGTCCGGTCAGGGCGCCGTCAGGTCTCTGCCCGGCGCCTTTTCGGATGTGGGTAGGCCCGTTTCGGGCGTCAAGGGGGTGCCCGGGCCGCAATCTGAACACGCGATGAACGCCCCGGCCGGCCGGCGTTCACGCACCTCGGATAGACTTTTCCCCAACGACATCTGCTCCGTCCGCGGCGTCATCCGGTGAGGAGGCGGGGAGCAAGGGGAGGTCGGGCGATGCGGGCCTGTGCGGCCGCCTGTGCGGCCTTCTTCCTGATGGCGCTCGCGCCGCCAACGTCGCGGGCCCTCGCCCAGTGCGGCGCCGAGCCCGCGGTTTCGGCCGGCGCTCAGACGGCCGTGCCGGCCAAGCCCCCACCCATGCAGCCCCCGCCCCTGCAGCCTCCACCCCTGCACATGCATTATCCGCCGAGTGCGGCCGGGGCCATCGGCCTTCCCGCGGCGCCGATCGCGCGCGCAGCCTCCGTCACCGCGACCCAGATGCCGGACGAGGCCACGCTGCTGCCCGGCGCCATCGCCCCGCGCGCCTACCGGCCCTACCAGACCGCCCCCGCCGGCCCCCATCCGCTCACCGCAGAGACCGTCGCGCCGAGCCTGGAAGCCCGCGGCTTCCGCCAGATCAGTGCCGTCCGCCAGCGCGGCCAGAGCTTTCTTGCCGAAGCGACCGGCCCGCGTGGCGAGCGGGTGCGCCTGGTGCTCGATGCCGCCAGCGGAGACATCAGCGGCATGCAGATCATCGGCTCCGGGGGGCCGCGCTGAGCGCGGCTCCTGGCGAGAGGGCGATTGTGAAGCGGGCGCCCGGCGTGTAACCCTCAGCCCGCCCGCCTTCCATCGCTGCGAGCCTCATGACGCTCTATTCCCTGCCGAACAATCCGGTGCCCGAAGGCGCGATCGAGGGCGAGATCACCGCCCGCGACGGCGTGCGCCTGCGCTTCGCCCGTTTCCTGCCCGAGGGCAAGGCGAAGGGGACGGTCGCCCTGTTCAGCGGCCGCTGCGAGTTTATCGAAAAATATTTCGAGGTGGTGCGCGAGCTGAGGTCGCGCGGCTTCGCCGTGGCGCTGCTCGACTGGCGGGGACAGGGCGGCTCGCAGCGCCTGCTGCGCAACCGCCTGAAGGGGCACGTCACCCGCTTTTCCGATTACCTGCTGGACCTCGAGGCCTTCGCCCGCGAGGTGCTGCTGCCGGATTGTCCGCCGCCCCACTTCGCGCTCGCCCACTCAATGGGCGGCTCCATCCTCCTGTCCTCCGTGCTGGAGGGGCAGCGCTGGTTCGACCGCATGGTGCTGAGCGCCCCCATGCTGGGGCTTGATTCGGTGCCGTTCGAAGGCATCGTGCGGCCGACAGCCACCGTGCTCTCCCACATCGGCTTCGCCCGTGCCTTCGTGCCGGGTGGACGCGGGCGCACGCTCGCCCGGCTGAAGTTCGAGGGCAATCCGCTGACCTCGGACCGGAGCCGGTTCGACCGCACGCAGGCGCTCGTGACCGCCTATCCGCAGCTCGATCTCGGGGCGCCGACCATCGGCTGGCTGGCGGGTGCCTATGCCACCATGGCGGAGCTGACCCATCCCGATGTGATTCCGCGCATCCGCCAGCCGCTGCTCATCATCGCGGCGGGCGGCGAGAGGCTGGTCTCAAACAAGGCCATCGAGCACTTCTCGGCCCGGCTCATCGCCGGCGCCCATGTGGTGGTGCCGGCCAGCCGGCACGAGCTGCTCATGGAACGCGACATCTTCCGCGCCCAGTTCTGGGCCGCGTTCGACGCCTTCATTCCGGGCACGCCGATCTGAGAAGTTTTACGTCGCACCGCTCAGGCGCCGCGCGGGCTGGTGTTGCCTTGCCACGCTCAGGCGCCGCGCGGGCTTAGCCGCCGGTGAGCTGGCGCAGCGCCGCCTCATGCACCTTGCGGCTGCCGGCGGCGACCACCCGGCCGCCCGCAACCGGCGAACCGCCTTCCCAGCTGGTGACGACGCCGCCCGCCCCTTCGATGATGGGCACGAGGGCGATCACGTCGTGATCCTGCAGGCCGGTCTCGATGACAAGATCGATGAGCCCCGCCGCCACCATGCAATAGGCGTAGCAATCGCCGCCGTAGCGCGACATGCGCACTCGCTCCTCCACCGTGCCGAAGGCGGCGCGGTCTTCGTCGTTCATCAGGCGGGGGCTGGTGGTGTAGAGCACCGCATCCTCCAGCCGGGCGCAGTCGCGGGTGGCGAGCAGGCGCTCGCCGGCCGGTCCCCGATAGCGCGCCGCGCCACCGTCGCCGAAGAAGCGTTCGCCGATGAACGGCTGGTGCATCATGCCATAGACCGGATCGCCCTCCTTCAGGAGACCGATCAGCGTGCCCCAGGCGGGCAGGCCGGCGATGAAGGACTTGGTGCCGTCGATGGGGTCGAGCGCCCAGGTATAGGGCGCGCTCGCCGTCACGTTCTCGAATTCCTCGCCGATGATGCCGTGGGCCGGAAAGGTGGAGCGGATGAGCGCGCGCATGGCCTGCTCGGCCGCCCGGTCCGCCTCGGTGACCGGATCGAAGGCGCGGCCGGCGCTCTTGTCCTCGATGCCCAGCGCCGTGCGGAAAAACGGCAGGATGGCCTCGCCGGAGACGGTCGCAAGCTGGTGGACGAAGGCGTCGAAATCGACCGCGGTCATGAGCGCTCCGGAACAGTCGGGCGGGCCGAGGGCGCCCGCGCCGGCAAGAAAGCGCGGGCGGTGGCGGCTGCCAAGGGAAATCTGCGAGGAAAGGCCGCTCCCTCCGCGGAGGTCCGGTACGGCAGCGGCCGAATCCGGGTGGTGGTGATCCCGCGCCATAACGGCGGTGCGGGATGACCGCGCCTGCGGCAGATCCGGCGGGCAGGGCGCGCAAAGATTGGGCAGGCCCGCCGCAACAAGATGAAAATAAATGGTTTTAAATGTTGGACAGATGCACAAACTATCTGCCTGTCACGGACTTGATGCAGAGGGGTCCGTTCGTCATATTGATGCAGCGCGGCATTGCTTGTTGCGGTGCCGCTGCCCTCCTTGGGCGTTTCCTCCCTAGACTTGGGCCGCTGTTCGTCAGCGGCCCCTTTCTTTTTCGGCCCCTCACGCCGAGGCAGGAGATGCGGCCAAGCCCGCCGCCCTCTACCCAGCACTGCCCGAGCCAGCCTCCGCACTTCGCGCGTGACGACAAGCTGCGGCTGAGGCCGATCCCGCGCATCTGCTCGCGCGCATCTGCCAGCCCGCCGCGTCTACCTGCGCCTGGGCCCCGATCGACCGGCAGCCTCTGCGAGCTTCGGCATCGCGCAACATCCGCACATGGAAAGGCCGGCCATCCCGGCACGGCCGAGTCGGACCAAGCGTATTCGTCTATCGATTTTTTTGAGCGGCCCCATCGCGCGGGGCCCAGCCCGGGCTTGGCCAGAGAAAATAAATCCCTATAAAGATCAATTACTTGCCGTGGTATACCAGACTGCGACAAACGCGCACTTGATTTATGGCACTGCACTCGGCTATTTGTGCATTGCGACACGGCGATTGGCGTCGCTGTGTCGCTGCCCTCCTTGGGCGTTTCCTCCCTAGACTTGGGCCGTCTGCTCACGCGGACGGCCCCTTTCTTTTTGGGCTGGTCGATCCGGCATTCGCCGTCACCTGCCGCCCTGTCTAGGCCCCTCTCGTTCCATCCCTGGATGCGGTCTTGCGCCGCGATGTTCGATCCCGTGTCTCAGCGGGCCTCTTCGCATGGCGAAGCGTGTCCGGGCCGGAATTCGATGGTGGCGGGGTAATCCCCCGCAAACCGTGCGCAATAGGTAGCCTTGCCATACGAAAAACGCAAGGCACCTTATGCAAAAATGCAGGGCTTTGTCATTCAGCTGCCGCACGGGGCGAAGCAAGGCCCTCGGCAACAGCCGTGAAAAGATCCCCCATCAGCGCGCGGATATCGGCCTGAGCGCTCGCAAACCCGCTGTTCCGCTCATAGACGGCCTCATCCATGTAGAGGCTGCGGTTCAGCTCGATCTGCACCGCATGCAGCCCGGCAGAGGGATTTCCGTAATGCTCGGTGATGTAGCCGCCCGCATAGGGCTTGTTGCGCACCACCCGGTAGCCGCGGGCGATGAGGGAGCGCTCGATGGCGTCGGTGACCACTTCGCTGCAACTCGTGCCGTAGCGGTCGCCAATGACGAAATCCGCCCGCGCCACCTCGTCGCGCGCGGAGGTGGAGGGCATGGAATGGCAATCCACCAGCACCGCCAGCCCCCATTCTCGCTGAATGCGCCCCACGAGGCGGCGCAAGGTCTGGTGGTAGGGCTTGTAATAGGTCTCGATGCGCTCCAGCGCTTCGTTCACGGCGAGCCGGCGCGGGTAGATCTCCTGCGCGTCACCCACCACCCGGGCGATGGTGCCAAGCCCGCCCGAGACGCGAATCGACCGCGTGTTGGCGAAGGGCGGCAGGCGGCCATCGAACATGCGCGGGTCGAGCTCGTAGGGCTCGCGATTGAGATCGAGGAAGGACCTGGGAAACAGCGCCCGCATCATCGGCGCGCCGAGCGCGATGCAATCGCTGAACAATTCGTCGACGAACGTATCTTCCGAGCGGCGCAGGGTTGCAAAGTCGAGACGTGTCTGCTCGACGAAGCTGCGCGGATAGATGCGGCCGGAATGCGGGGAGTTAAAGAGGAAGGGCGCGTGCGCCTCGTCCGGAGCGAGCACCTCGAAAGCGGGTTCAATGGTGTCGGCGAGGCAGGCAGTCATCAAGAACCCAGCACCTTGGAATAGTTCCGGAATTCACACCGGCGAGCGGCGGAATGATGGCCCGGCTGAGCACCTTTTGGGAAGGGGTGGCGCGGCTTTCACTCCGAATTTACCCGAATGCGGCAGACAAGTCATATGAACCCCCAGCTTCGGCCGGGGGGTGGACGGAACACGACATCAGGGGAAGCGGCGTGGCCAAGATCCTGCTCGCTGAAGACGATAACGACATGCGCCGCTTCCTCGTGAAGGCGCTGCAGAATGCGGGCTACGCCGTCGCGTCCTGCGACAACGGCCGCTCCGCCTACGAGCGCATGCGGGAGGAGCCGTTCGAACTGCTGCTCACCGACATCGTGATGCCCGAGATGGACGGCATCGAGCTGGCGCGCCGGGCGACCGAACTCGACCCCGACCTCAAGGTGATGTTCATCACCGGATTCGCCGCGGTCGCCCTCAACGCCGACGGCGAGGCGCCGAGCGAGGCCAAGGTGCTCTCCAAGCCCTTCCATCTGCGCGACCTCGTGAGCGAGGTGGGCAAGATGCTGGCAGCGGCCTGACCCGTCATCCACAGGCCGGAACACTCTCACATACACCCGCCTTGCCTCCGGCGTTTCGAGCCGATATAGAGGCTGCTCCTGCGAGGGGGCGCGTAGCTCAGCGGGAGAGCACTACGTTGACATCGTAGGGGTCACAGGTTCGATCCCTGTCGCGCCCACCATCCCTCACCTCATCATCCGGCGATTGATCCGTCCGGCGGCACCTGCCGTCCGGGCCGTCATCGATTCCGCCGCAGCGGCCATCCAGCGTGGCACCCGCTGCGTATGATGGCGGCGCCTGCGGGCGCATTGACGCGCCCCGGCCGAGGCGCCATCTCACCGGCAGCAGCCGAGGACCCGATGATCGACGCTCCCGCCTTTTCTCCCGATGCCACCCATCTCCCCAAGGACCATCCGAAGGTCGCCTTCGGACGCATCGGCGTGCTCATCGTCAATCTCGGCACACCGGAGGCGACGGACTACTGGTCCATGCGCGCCTATTTGAAGGAATTCCTCTGGGACCGCCGGGTGATCGAGGTGAACCGGGCGCTATGGTGGTTCGTGCTCAACGCCATCATCCTCACCAAGCGCCCCGGCCCCAAGGGCCGCGACTATGCGAGCATCTGGAACAACGCGCGCAACGAAGGCCCGCTGAAGACCATTACCCGCGACCAGGCCGAAAAGCTTGCCGCCCATTACGCCGGCATCGATGACCGCGTCGTGGTGGATTTCGCCATGCGCTACGGCAAGCCACCCATCGCCGAGCGCCTCACCGCGCTGCAGGCGCAGGGCTGCGAGCGCATCCTGCTCGTGCCGCTCTATCCGCAATATGCCGCCGCCACCTCGGCCACGGTCTGCGACAAGGCCTTCGACGCGCTGAAAGAGATGCGCTGGCAGCCGACGCTACGCGTCGCCCCGCCCTGGCACGACGATCCGGTCTATATCGATGCGGTGGCCCGCGACCTCGAGCGGCATCTGGCGGCGCTGGACTTCGAGCCCGAGGTGATCCTCGCCTCCTTCCACGGCGTGCCGAAGTCCTACCTCATGAAGGGCGACCCCTATCACTGCCAGTGCGCCAAGACCGCCCGCCTGCTGCGCGCGCGCCTCGGCATGGATGAGACGCGCTTCCGCCTCACCTTCCAGTCCCGCTTCGGCCGCGAGGAATGGCTCAAGCCCTATACGGACGAGACGGTGAAGGCGCTGGCCGAGAGCGGCGTGAAGCGGCTCGCCGTGTTCAACCCCGGCTTCGTCGCCGACTGTCTGGAGACGCTGGAGGAGATCGGCGTCGAGAACCGCGAGATCTTCGAGCACGCGGGCGGCGAGAAGTTCGCCGCCATCCCCTGCCTCAATGCGGGCGACGAGGGCATGCGGGTGTTGAGGACCGTGGTGGAGCGGGAATTGCGGGGCTGGGTGGGCTAGTCCCCCCTCACTCCCCCTTGGGCTCCACCTTCGCAGCTTCCCAGCCCAGTATGGCGCGCTTGCGCGTCAGGCCCCAGTGATAGCCGGTGAGGTCGCCGCTCTTGCCGATGACCCGGTGGCAGGGCACCACGAAGGAGATGGGGTTCTTGCCGATGGCCGCGCCCACCGCCCGGGCCGCCTTGGGCCGTCCCACATGCTCGGCGATGCTGGAATAGGTGGTGGCCCGGCCCATGGGGATGCGCAGCAGCGTCTCCCACACCCTTATCTCGAAATCCGTGCCGATGAAGACGATGCGCAGCGGCTGGTCGCCCCGGCAGGATGCGGGATCGAAGATCTGCGCCACCAGCGAGGCGGTCGCTGTCGGGTCTTCCACATAGGTGGCGTTGGGCCAGCGCGAGCGCATGTCGGCGAGCGCGGCCGCCTCCTCCCCAAGATCGGCAAAGGCGAGGCCGCAGAGGCCGCGCGGCGTGGACATGGCGAGCGCCTGCCCGAAGGGCGAGGGATGGAAGCCGAAGCGGATGACGAGGCCGGCACCGCCGGTCTTCCACTCACCCGGCGACATGGCTTCATGCACCACGAAGAGGTCATGCAGCCGTCCGGGACCGGACAGGCCCAGCTCCAGCGCGGCATCGAGCACGTTGGGACATTCGGCGACGATGCGCCGGGCACGGTCCAGCGTCACCGCCTGGAGGAACGCCTTGGGCGTAAGCCCGCACCAGCGGCGGAACAGGTCGGTGAGCGCACGGGCGGAGACGCCGGTGGCGGCGGCGATCTCCTCCACTTCCGGCTGCCGGCGCACGTTGCAGGAGATGTATTCCACCGCCCGGCGCACCACGTCGTAGTCGCGGGCGGCGATGTCGAGCGGGGCGGCAGGCGTCGCCGTCAGCGCCGGCGCCGCCGCGGGCAGGATGAGATCGGGGGCATCGAGCGCCAGCACGGCACGTCTCCTTCTGATCGAGCGTTGCCCATCTCAGCAGGCGCCGCAAGGCCCGGCCACCCGATTTCCCCCGCCCCGGTCACGTCCTTCAGGCAGGATCGCGCCGCACGGTCAGGCCGTTGAAGGTCTGCTGGCCGGCCATGCACTGGATGCGGTTGATGTTGACGTGGCGGGGCACGGTGCAGGCGAAATACACCTGCTCGGCGATGTCCTCGCCGGTCATGGGGGTATAGCCGGCATAGACCTGATCCGCCTTGCCCTTGTCGCCGGAGAAGCGGACCACGGAGAATTCGGTCTCGACCAGGCCCGGCTCGATGTTGGTGACGCGCACGCCGGTGCCGGCCACATCCGCCCACAAGTTCAGGGAGAACTGCTTCACGAAGGCCTTGGTGGCGCCGTAGACGTTGCCGCCGAAATAGGGGTAGTCGCCGGCGACGGAGCCGGTGAACACCACATGCCCCTCCTTGCGCGCCACCATGGCCGGCAGGCTCGCGCGCACGGTGGTGAGAAGGCCCGTGATGTTGGTCTCCACCATGGTCTTCCACTCATCCAGATCCGCGTTCTGCGCGGGCTCGAGCCCGAGCGCGAGGCCGGCATTGGCGAAGACGATGTTGTAGTCGGCGAACGGCGCCGGCAGGCTGGCGAAGGCCTCGAAGGTCGCCTTCTCGTCCCGCACATCGAGTTCCAGCGGGAGGATCAGGTCGCCGAATTCGGCCTTGAGGCCTTCCAGGCGGTCGGCCCGGCGGCCCACCGCCACCACCTTCGATCCGGCGCTCGCGAAGCGGCGGACGGTGGCGGCGCCGATGCCCGAGGTGGCGCCGGTCACGATGAGGGTCAGCGTGCGGGGATCGAGCATGGCCATGGAAAGCTCCGAGCAAGGAAAGGACAGCAGAATGATGCGGAATATCCTGCCGCCAAGGTGCGCACGTGATTAAACCGCCTTAACCATCGCGTCCATCCGTCGCCCTGGATCGGTATTTAGATACATCATCAGCCTTGCTACTGCCACGATCTCCCGAAAGGGTGCGTTTACCCGCAGCCGGCTAGGGTTTGCGCCCGTCAGTTGCGGTCCGAACGTCGATGGCGTCCCGTGCGAGCCACTCAGGGGCGGGTGGCGGTTTTGGTGCGGAGGCGCTAGGTTGCGGACACGTCCGGAGAATAATGGATGAAGGTGGTTCTGGTTACGGCGGCGCTGGCGCTGACCCTTGGCGGGTGCAGCACGGAGCTTGACGGCTTCGGGGCGAAGCCGTCCGCCACGGCGGCCAATCGCGTGCTCACGGCGCCGACGGGTGCGGTCGAATCCTCGCCCGTGCCCGGCAACGTGTCCACCGCCGCGGCCGACACCGCTACCGGCGCCATCACGCCGCGCACCACCGCCTCCAACGTGCCCCTCACCCCGCCTCCGGCCAACCCCGGCGCCACCGCCTTCGCCCCCAGCGCGGCGAAGGAGCAGGTCTCCGGCGCCTGGAGCTTCTCGTGGGATGGCGGCAAGGCCTCTTGCCCGGTCCGCCTCGGCACCGACCGCGGCCTCAGCGGCCTCTCCGCCCAGGCCGATGTCTCCTGCCCCAGCGAGATCTTCATGACCAAGGGCTGGGACATGATGGGCTCGGACATCGTGCTGCAGAACCATCAGGGCAAGGTCACCGCCCGGCTCCAGCCGGATGGTCCCAACCATTACGTCGGCACCATCGCCGAGACCGGCCAGCAGGTCGCCCTCGCCCGCTGAGGCGGGCGGAACTTAAGTCCCTGCCTTCTCCCGCGCACCAAATCGCTCCGCGAACACCAGCTCCTCCAGCGGCAGGCGCTGGCGCCAGCCGGCGCGCTCGAGGTCGGGCGTCGCCGCAAACCCATCCACATAGCCCACGCACAGCAGCGCCACGGGCACGATGTGGTCCGGAATGGCGAGGATGCGGTGCAGGTCGGCGAGGTCCAGGATGGACACCCAGCCGACGCCCAGATTTTCCGCCCGTGCCGCCAGCCAGATGTTCTGCACCGCGCAGACTGTGGAATAGATGTCCATCTCGCTCTGGTGGGTGCGCCCCAGCACCACCGGCCCCGCCCGATCCCGTTCGCAGGTGATGCACAGGAGGAGCGGCGCCTCGCGCAGGCCCTCCAGCTTCAGCGTGCGATAGAGCTGCGCCCGCTCGCTCTCGAACATCGCGGCTGCTTCGGCATTGGCACGGGAAAAGGCGTCGTGCAGCGCCGCCTTCGTCTCGGCCGAGCGCACCACGATGAAGTTCCACGGCTGCAGGAAGCCCACCGAGGGCGCCGCATGGCCGGCGGCGAGGACGCGGGCGAGCACGGCGTCCGGCACCGGATCGGGCAGGAAGTTCCGGCGCACGTCCCGCCGCGCGGCGATGCAGCGGTAGATGGCGGTGCGCTCGTCCGCCGAGAAACTGTCGTCCCGGACCATGGCCGCGCCCCCCTTTGTGTGTTGGTGCCATTCGGCGGCAGCGCGGCGGAGAGGTCAACCCGCCTGCGCTCACACGCCACCGATCAGCCGCCCCACCGCATCCCGCCACTGGGCGATGCGGCCGGTGCGTACCTCCGGCAGCATCTGCGGCGTGAACCGGCGCTTCAGCCGCCACTGGCCGGCGAACACATCCGGCGGCGGGAAGAAGCCGCATTCCAGACCGGCCAGATAGGCGGCGCCGAGCACGGTCGTCTCCTTCTCCACCGGACGGTCCACAGGCGCGCCGAGGAGGTCGGCGAGGCGCTGCATGGTGAAGTCCGAGGCGGTCATCCCGCCATCCACGCGCAGCACGGTGTCGCCGTCCGGCCAGTCCGCGCGCATGGCGTCGATGAGGTCCACGGTCTGGAAGCAGACGCTTTCCAGCGCCGCCCGCGCCAGCTCCGCCGGTCCGGTGGCGCGGGTGAGGCCGAACAGGGCGCCGCGCACCTCCGGCCGCCAATAGGGCGCCCCGAGGCCGACGAATGCGGGGACGAGGATCACGTCCTGCTCCGCATCCGCCTGCACCGCGAGGCGGTCGCTCTCGCTGGCGGTGGAGATGATCTTCAGCCCATCGCGCAGCCATTGCACCGCCGCGCCGGCGACGAAGATGGAGCCTTCCAGCGCATAGGTCCGCCGCCCGCCGATCTGGTAGGCGATGGTGGTCAGCAGCCGGCTGGAGGAGGCGACGGGCGTCGTCCCCGTGTTCAGCAAAGCGAAGCAGCCGGTGCCGTAGGTTGATTTCACCATGCCGGGCGCGAAGCACGCCTGCCCCACCATGGCCGCCTGCTGGTCCCCCGCCACGCCGCGGATGGGGATGGGACCGCCGAACAGCGCGGGGTCGGTTGTGCCAAAGTCCGCGGCGCAGTCCTTCACCTCGGGCAGGAGGGCGCGCGGCACGCCGAACACCGCGAGGAGGTCGTCGTCCCACGCGCCGCGATGGATGTCGAAGAGCAGGGTGCGCGCGGCATTGGTGGCGTCCGTGGCATGGACGCGACCTCCGGTGAGGCGATGGAGCAGGAAGCTGTCCACAGTGCCGAAGGCCAGCTCCCCCGTCTCCGCCCGCTCCCGCGCGCCGGGCACGGCATCGAGGATGTGGGCGATCTTGGTGGCGGAGAAATAGGGATCGAGCAGAAGGCCCGTGCGCGCGCTCACCAGCGCCCCATGGCCTTCCGCCTCCAGCTGGGCGCAGGCCTCGGCCGTGCGGCGATCCTGCCAGACGATGGCGCGGTGGATGGCGCGGCCGGTCGCGCGCTCCCACACGAGCGTCGTCTCGCGCTGGTTGGTGATGCCGATGGCAGCGATATCGGACGCCGCAGCGCCGGCCTTCGCCAGCACCGCGCGGCAGCAGCGGAGCACGGTGCCGAAGATGTCCTCCGCTTCCTGCTCGACATGGCCGGAGGCCGGGAAGTGCTGCGGCAGCTCCTCCTGCGCCAGCGCCGCGACGGAGCCGTCCTGCCGCACGAGAAGCGCGCGCGAGGAGGTGGTGCCCTGATCGATGGCGAGAATGTAGGCGGCCACGGCGTCCTCCCCTTGTTCTGTTTCAGGCGCGGCGCGCCGCCATTCTAGCCGCCATGTAGGCGTCGAGCGCCGCCACCGCGTGCGGCGCGGTGCGCAGGCCGAGCTTGGACCGCCGCCACAGCACGTCGGCGGCGGTCTCAGCCCATTCCCGGTCCATCAGATAATCCACCTCGCGGGCGCACAGATGCGCGCCGAACCAGTCGCCGAGGTCGTCCTCGTCCGTGACGCCCTCCAGCAATTGGAAAGCCGACGTGCCATAGGCGCGCGCGAGCCGTGCCAGCAGCGCCGGATCGAGCGCCGGGAACGCGCCGCGAAGGGCGCGCACCAGCGTCTCAAAGCCCTGCCGGGGGAAATCGCCACCCGGCAGGCGCGCCTTGGCGGTGAATGGCGCGCCGAGATGGGGAAAGTGCGGGGAGAGCCGCGCCAGCGCCGCCTCGGCCAGCCTCCGATACGTGGTGATCTTGCCCCCGAACACGGTGAGGAGCGGAGCGCCCTTGTCGGGCGCATCGAGGGCGAGCACATAGTCCCGCGTCGCCGACTGGGCGGCGCTCGCCCCGTCGTCATAGAGCGCACGCACGCCGGAATAGGTCCACACCACCTGCTCGGGGGCGATGGTGGCGGCGAAATATTCGCTGGCCGCCGCACACAGATAGGCGACCTCCTCCGGCGTTGCGTGGACATCCTCCGGATGGCCGGAAAAATCGCGGTCGGTGGTGCCGATGAGGGTGAAGTCGCCCTCGTAGGGGATGGCGAAGATGATGCGCCCGTCCGCATTCTGGAAAATGTAGCAGCGGTCGTGCGCATAGAGCCGCGGCACCACGATGTGGCTGCCCTGCACGAGCCGCAGCGGCGCATGCGCCTCGTCCCGGCCGGTCTTCAGCACGTCCAGCACCTCGCCCGCCCAGGGGCCGGCCGCATCCACCAGCGCCCGCGCCTTCACCGACTCCGGCCGACCCTCATGCTCGTTCTCGATCACCCAGAGCGCACCCTCCCGCCGCGCGCCGGTCACGCGGGTGCGCGGGCGGATGGAGGCGCCCCGGTCAGCGGCGTCGCGGGCGTTCAGCACCACGAGGCGCGCGTCCTCCACCCAGCAGTCGGAATATTCGAAGGCCCGGCCATAGCCCGGCCGCAGGGGCTGGCCAGCGTGATCGTGCCGCAGGTCCAGCGTGCGGGTGGGTGGCAGTAGGCGGCGGCCGCCGATATGGTCGTAGAGCCACAGGCCGAGCCGCAGCATCCAGGCCGGGCGCAAGCCGGGATGGTGCGGCAGCACGAAGCGCAGCGGCCAGACGATGTGAGGCGCGATGCCCCACAGAACCTCCCGCTCGGCCAGCGCCTCGCGCACCAGCCGGAACTCGTAATATTCGAGATAGCGCAGGCCGCCATGGATCAGCTTGGTGGAGGCGGAAGAGGTGCCGGAGGCAAGATCCCCCTTCTCGAACAGCACCACGCTGAGGCCACGCCCCACGGCGTCCCGGGCGATGCCGCAGCCATTGATGCCGCCGCCGACGATGGCGAGGTCGAAGACCTGACAGCTCTCCTCCATCTCCGCCTCCCGGCGCGGAATCAGCGCGCTCGCCAGACGATGCCCGAGCCTCGTGGCAGGTCAACGGCTGCATCGCGGTTCCGTGTGGACGAGCGGGCGCCCCGCCGCCTCACACGTTGATGAGACCGCCCGCGGAGAACCCCCCGTCCACGGCGATGGTCTCGCCGGTGACGAAGGAGGACGCCCGTTCGTCCAGCAGGAAGGAGACGGCGCCGCAGACCTCCTGCGGCGTGCCGGTGCGGCGGAGCGGCAGGGTCTTCAGCCACGCGGCGCGGGTCTCGGTGGTGAGCAGTTCGCGCACCAGCGGCGTCTCGGTGGGGCCGGGCGCTACCGCATTCACGCGGATGCCCAGGGACGCAAACTCCACCGCGAGGATCTTCGTCAGCGTGACCACGCCGCCCTTGGAGGCGCCATAGGCGGAACGGCCGAGATTGCCGCGCAGGCCGGAAATGGAGGCGATGTTGACGATGGAGCCGCCGCCCGTCTCCCGCATGGCCTTCGCGGCCTCCCGCGCGACGACGAAGCTGCCGACGAGGTTGATGTCGAGCACCTTGCGGAACAGTTCCACCGTCGTGTCGAAGGCGGGAATGTCACGGGCGATACCGGCCGAGTTCACCACGCCTCTGAGCGGGCCGAAGTCCGCCGCCGTGCGCGCCACGGCCGCCGCCACCGCGCCTTCGTCGGTGATGTCCACCGTCTCGAACCGCACCCGCTCCCCGTGGGGGGCAAGGTGCTCCCGCGCCTTGGCGATGCTGTCGGCGGCAAGGTCCAGCGCGACGACGCGCCAGCCCTCGCCGAGCAGGGTTTCCACCACAGCAAGACCGATGCCGGATGCACCGCCGGTGACGATGACGCTGCCCTTCATGCCCTCCCCCGTCACAGCCCGATCAACCCGCCGGCGGTGAAGCCGCCATCCACGCTGATGGTCTGGCCGGTGACGTAGGACGATTTTTCGGGATCCAGCAGAAAGGCGATGGTGCCCGCCATCTCCTTCGGCTGCGCATAGCGGTTGAGCGGCACGCGGGCGAGCCATGCGGCGCGGGCCTGCTCTGTGTGGACCGCCTGAACCAGCGGGGTATCCACCGGCCCCGGCGCGATGGCGTTGACGCGGATGCCGAGGGCCGCGAACTCCACCGCGAGGATCTTGGTGAGCACCACCACCGCGCCCTTGGACGAGCCGTAGGCGGCACGGCCGAGATTGCCCTGGATGCCCGAGACGGAGGCAATGTTGACGATGGAGCCGGCGCTGCGCGCCTGCATCACCTTCGCCGCCTCACGCGCCACGAGAAAAGTGCCGATGACGTTCACGTCGAGGATCTTGCGGAAGATGTCGGCGGACGTGTCGAGGGCGGGGATGTCGCGAGCGATGCCGGCGGAGTTCACCACGCCCCACAGCGGCCCGAACCCGCTCTCCGTCTCGGCGACGAGCTGCACCACCTGCGCCTCGTCGGAAATGTCGGCCTGGACGACCCGCACCTTGTCGCCATGGGCGGCGAGCGCCGCCCGCGCCTTCTCGACGCTCTCCGGCACAAGGTCGGCGGCGACCACGCGCCAGCCCTCGGTCAGAAGTTCCTCCACCACGGCGAGGCCGATGCCCGAGGCACCACCCGTCACGATCACGCTTCCCGGTCTCGACACGGCGTTTCTCCCTGAGGGTGTTTTAGGTCGGTCAACGGCTCAGATGAGCCCGCGCTCCGCCAGGGCCTCGCGCACCATCTTCTTGGTGATCTTGCCGTAAGCGGATTTCGGCAGCGCATCCCAGAAATGCACGCGCCGGGGCAGCTTGTAGCGGGCGACCTTGCCATCGAGGAAGGCGATCAGTTCCTCCTCGCTCACGCTCTGCCCCTCGCGCGGCACGCAGACGGCGACGCCCACCTCGCCCCACATGGGGTCCGGCACGCCGAGGATGGCGACCTCCGCGATGGCGGGATGGGTGAGCACCTTCTCCTCCACCTCGCGCGGATAGACGTTGGAGCCGCCCGATATGTACATGTCGGAGGCGCGCCCCGTGATGTAGACGAAGCCCTCGTTGTCCATGTGGCCGAGGTCGCCGGTCCGGAACCAGCCGTTGCGGAACGCCTTCGCATTGGCTTCCGGATTGTCGTAATAGCCCGCCAGCACCGCCGGGCCGCAGACACAGATCTCGCCGGTCTCGAAGGGCGCGACTTCCCGGCCCGCATCGTCCTGGATCTGGACCTGCATGCCGGTGCGCTCGAAGCCGCAGGTGCCGAGCTTCACGTGTGGGCCGTCCTCGGGATCGTGCAGATAGGGCGGCAGGACGGTGATGTTGCCGGTCACCTCGCCGAGGCCGAAATACTGCACCAGCACCTTGCCGAGCTTCCTCAGCGCGAACTTCTGGTCCTCCCGGTACATGGGCGCGCCGGCATAGATCACATAGCGCAGGGAGGAGTGGTCGAACTGGTCCACCGAGGGGTGCTCGGTGAGGAGCTTGGTGATGGTCGGCACGGTGAACATGTTGGTCACCCGCCAGTCCTGCACCAGCCGCCATGCCTCGGCGGCATCGAACCGCTCGGATGGCATGAGGATGGTCTTCACCCCCCGCGCCACCTGCACCAATTGATGCACGCCCGCGCCGTGGGAGAGAGGCGCCACCACGAGGGAGGCGTCCTGCTCCGTGGTGCCCGGCATCAGGTCGCAAAGGTGGTTGGTGATGACGAACGCCATCTGGCCATGGGTCAGCACCGCCGCCTTGGGCCGCCCAGTGGTGCCGGAGGTGAAGAAGAACCAGCAGGGGTCGTCGTGCTCCACGTCCGCCACCGGCACCTTTTCCCCGAGGCGGGCGGCGACGATCTCCCCATAGTCGGCGCCGAAGGGGGCTGCACCGATGGCGATGACCTCGCGGATCGCCGGGGCCTCCGCGCACGCGGCCTCCGCATGCTCGGGGAAGTCGCGGTGGCAGATCATCACGCTCGCGCCCGAGGCGGAGGCGAGATAGGCGACCTCCCCCGGCGTCTGGCGGAAATTGGTGGGCACCCACACCGCCCCCAGCCGGAAGGCCGCGAACATGCTCTCGAACATTTCGAGGCAGTTCTTCGACTGCACGAGGATGCGGTCGCCCTTGACGACACCGCGGGCGGCCAGTTCCGCCGCCATGGCATCCACGCGCGCGTCCATCTGAGCCCACGTCACGGTGCGGTCGCCCTCGACGAAGGCGATATGCTGCGGCAGCCGCCGCGCCGCCTGGCGCAGGAAATGCGAAAGGTTCATCACCCGGCGGCTGGTGCGGGCCACGCCGCCACGCGGGGCCTCGGCAACGGTCTGGGCAGGTGCGGACATTCAATTCACTCCGGGATCGGAAACGGTCAGGGGGCCGGGCGGGCGATGGAACGGGCCGGGCGCTGCGCGGGGCTGCGCTCGCTGCCCCCCAGCTTCGCCTCCAGCGCACCGGCTTCGCGCTGGAGCAGCGGCACCAGATCCTTTTGCCGCTCCGCACCGAGCCGGCTCTCGATGGCGGCGAGCGAGAGGGCGCCGAGCGGGCGCCCGTCCGCCCCGCGCACCACCACGCCGATCCCCCACGAGCCGGCGACGTAAAGGCCGGGATTGAGCGCGTAGCCACGCGCGCGGGTCTCACCCATGGCGCGGCGCAGCAGGTCGGCGGAATAGCCGGGATAGGCCGCGAGCGCCGCCGCATTGGCTTCGATGATTCGCGCTGCCTCGGCTTCCGGGAGAGCGGCAAGGATCGCGAGGCCGCCCGCGCCGATGCCGAGAGGATGCCGGTCGCCGGCCTGAAGCACGTGGGTGCGGATGGGCCAGGTGCCCTCCTCGCGATGCAGGCACACGGAGAAGGCGCCGCGCGGAACGGAGAGGAAGGCGCAGTCGCCGCTCTGGCGGGCAATGCGGGTGAGGCCGTCGAGGGCGAGGGCATGGATGCCGAAGCGCGGCGCGGCGAGCGTGCCGAGCACATAGGCCTCCGGCCCCACATGATAGCGGCGGCTCGCCTCGTCCTGATCCACCAGCCCCGCGCGCACCAGTGCGAGCAGCACGCGCCGCACTGTGGGCTTGGACAGGCCGGAACGCGCGACGAGATCGGCAAGGCGAGCGCCCTCCGCCCCGGCGCGGCCCACCAGCATCAGCAGCGCGACCGCGCGCTCGATGCTCTGGGTGCCGCCGGTTACCTCGGGGAGGCTATCCGGGGTCGCGCCCGACGGATGCTCCGGCCCGATTGCTCCGGCGGCGGGCGCCTTAAGTCCCCCTGCCACGCGCGCTCCCTCGATCCAGAATATGGACCTGAACTATCTGGCGAATTGGGACCACCGCCGCGCGGCGTCCGCTGGGACCATAATCTGCTTGCGAAATGCCCACAAGCGGGCCAGCATGGGCGGCGGGAAAAGAGGTCCATATATTGGACCCAAGGAAACCAGTCGGGCCGGGCCGGAGCCAGTCGGGGCGCCGCGCGAAACGGCCGCAAGGAGGAGCACCGATGACCCTGACCCGTCGCACCCTCATCAAGGCGAGCGCCGCGACCGCGCTGACCGGGGCCATCGCCCCGGCTCTGTTCGCCCCCACCGTCGCGCGGGCCCAGAGCGCCGAATTCGCCTACAAATACGCCAACAACCTGCCGGTCACGCACCCCATGAACGTGCGCGCGCAGGAGATGGCGGCGAAGATCAAGGCCGAGACCAAGGGCAGGGTCGAGATCAGCATCTTCCCCTCCAGCCAGCTCGGCGGCGACACCGACATGCTGAGCCAGCTGCGCTCGGGCGCCATCGAGTTCTTCACCTTGTCGCCGCTGATCCTCTCCACGCTGGTGCCCAACGCCTCCATCAGCGGCATCGGCTTCGCCTTCCCGGATTATGCCAGCGTGTGGAAGGCCATGGACGGCGACCTCGGCACCTATGTGCGGGGCCAGATCTCCAAGGCCGGCATCATCGCCATGGACAAGATCTGGGACAACGGCTTCCGCCAGATCACCACCTCCACCAAGCCCATCGAGACCGCGGCCGACCTCAAGGGCCTGAAGATCCGCGTGCCGGTGTCGCCGCTGTGGACCTCCATGTTCAAGGCGTTCGACAGCGCCCCGGCCTCGCTCAACTTCGCCGAGGTCTACACCGCGCTGCAGACCCGCGCCGTCGACGCGCAGGAGAACCCGCTCGCCATCATCTCCACGGCGAAGCTCTACGAGGTGCAGAAATACTGCTCCCTCACCAACCACATGTGGGACGGCTTCTGGTTCCTCGCCAACCGCCGCGCCTTCGAGAAGCTGCCCGACGATCTGCGCGCCATCGTGGCGAAGAACATCAACGAGGCGGGCCTCAAGCAGCGCGACGACGTGTTCGCCCTCAACAACACCCTGCGCAAGGAGCTGGCGGAAAAGGGCCTCGCCTTCAACGAGCCGAAGGTGGACAGCTTCCGCGACCAGCTGCGCAAGGCCGGCTTCTACGCCGAGTGGAAGGGCAAGTACGGCGACGAGGCCTGGGCCACGCTGGAGAAGTATACCGGCCAGCTCTCCTGAGCCGCCGCTCTTCCTCGCGTTCAAGGGGCGGCCTCGGCCGCCCCTTTTCGTTCAGGGCGCCAGTTGCACCACGATGCCCTCATTGGGCCGAAGGTCGATGGTGTCGCCCACGCGTTCCCCCGCCCGATCGCAGAAGGTCGACAGCAGGAGGCGACCGCCGCCGGCGGCTTCCGGCAAGGTCGCCGACAGCGGATCGCCGCCGAGATTCAGCGCCACCAGCAGCGTCTCCCCTTCCCCCTGCCTGAGATAGGCGACGAGATCGCCCACCGCCGCCACGGGCGACCACAGCCCCACGGACAGGGCCGGATGCGCCCGCCGCAGGGCGAGCAGCGCGCGGGTGAGGGTGAGCATGGAAGCCCCCTCCCCCTGCTCGCGCTTCACGTTCACCTCGGTGAAATCGTCCGCCAGCGGCAGCCACGGCTCCACCGTGGAAAAGCCGGCGAAAGGGCCATCGTCCCACTGCATGGGCGTGCGCGCGCCGTCGCGGCCGAGGCCGAGGCCGGGGACATTCTTCTCGAACGGATCCTGGACCCGCTCGGGCGGGATGGACACCTGCGACATGCCGATCTCGTCGCCATAATAGAGCGTCGGCGTGCCCCGCAGCGTCAGCAGCAGCATGGCCGCGACCCGAGCCTGATCGGGCCCAAGCCGGCCGACGACACGCGGGCGATCGTGGTTGGAGAGCACCCAGTTGGGCCAGCCCCCTTCGGGGATGGCGGCTTCATAGGCGGCGATCAGCGGCGCCAGCTCCGCCGCGTTCCAGGGCGCCGCCAGCAGCGTGAAATTGAACGGCAGGTGCACGCCCCGCCCGTCCTCGCCGTAATAGGCGGCGATGCGATGGAGCGGCAGATAGGCTTCGCCGATCAGCACCCGGTCGCCCTCGTAGGAATCGGCAAGATCGCGGAAGCCGGCGATCACGTCCATCACTTCCGGCCGGTCGCCGGTATAGATGTGCGTCAGGGCGGAATGGGGATTCATGCCCTCGCGGTAGTCGGGGTTCGGCGGGTTGTCCCGAAACTCCGCATCCTTGATGACATGCCAGAGCGCATCGATACGGAAGCCGTCCACGCCCCGGTCGAACCAGAAGCGCAGGGCATCGTGCATGGCGTCTACCACCTCCGGATTGCGCCAGTTGAGGTCCGGCTGCTCCTTCAGGAAGGCGTGGTAGTAATACTGGCCGCTCGCCTCGTCGTATTCCCAGCCGCTGCCGCCGAATTCCGAGAGCCAGTTGTTGGGCGGCCCGCCGTCGGGGGCGGGGTCGTGCCAGATGTACCAGTCACGCTTGGGATCGTCCTTGGACGAGCGCGACGCCTTGAACCACGGATGCTCCTGCGAGGAGTGGTTGGGCACGAAATCGAGGATGATCCGGAGCCCCACGCTGTGAGCCTCCGCCACCAGCCGGTCGAAATCTTCGAGAGAGCCGAACAGGGGATGGATGGCGGTGTAGTCGGCCACGTCATAGCCGAAGTCGGCCATGGGCGAGGGATAGATGGGGGAGATCCAAATGGCGTCGATGCCGAGGTCGGCGAGATAGGGAAGCCGGGAGATGATGCCCGGAAGGTCGCCCACCCCGTCGCCGTCACTGTCCTGGAAGGAGCGCGGATAGATCTGGTAGACGACGCCGGACTGCCACCACAATGGCCCGGTCTTCAGCCACTCGCGTTCCTGCTCCGCCATCGGCGCCTTCTCCCGCTCTGCCGGAGCACTCTTGCGCTCCGGCTCAGATTGGAGAAGTACGGCCGGCCCGGTTCGGTTTCATGACCGGACGCAGGCCGGGGTCGCTTCAGGCCGCGCGGCAGCGGTCGATGGCCCAGCGCACCAGCTTGCGCACGTCCGGATCGGGATCGTCATAGGCGGCTTCCAGCGCGGACACGGCGGCGGGATCGGCGATCTCCCCCAGCGCGGCGGCGGCCTCCTTGCGGACGTTGGACAACTGGTCGCCGAGCGCTTCGGCCACCACGGGAACGGCGGCGCGGGCCTTGAGCTTGCCGAGCGCGTTCACCGCCTTGGCCTTCACCTGCCAGGCATCGTCGTTGGCGGCGACGATCAGCGGGTCCACCGCCTCCTGGATCTTGGCCTTGCCGATGGAATAGGCGGCTTCCTCGCGCACCTGCCAGTGGCCGTCCTTGAGCCCGGCGATCAGAGCGGGAACGCCCGCCGTGCCGCTGCGCACGAACACGAGGGCCGCCATCACTGCCCGGCGCACCGCCGCTTCCGGATCGGTGGCGGCGAGCAGCAGCGCGGGCAGCGCGGCATCCGCCTTGAGGTAGCCCAGAACGCCCAGCGCCTCGCGCCGCACGGCGATGTCGGGATCGGTGAGGGCGGCGAGAGCCACCGGCATGGCCGATGGATCCTGCATGTCGCGCAGCGCCCGCAGCGCCGAGGCGCGAACGAACGCGCTCAGGGGCCCGCCCGTCTCCTGCGCCCTCTCGATGAGGCGGGGGGCGGAGGCCGGCTCCTTCTTGTCGGCAAGGCTCTCGGCGGCGGCGAGGCGCACCGCCTCCTCCGCGTCGTCCAGCGCATCGATCAGGCCGAGGGCAGCGGACAGGCCGGAGTGCTCGTCCAGCGACTTGGCGGCGGCTTCCCGCACGCCGGCATCTGAGTCCTTCAGGCCGGCGAGCAGCAGGTCCACCGCACCCGGGTCCACACTCTCGGCGAGGCCCAGCATGGCCACGCGGCGGATGCCGGCATCGGGATCGCGGGCGCGATCCGCCACGGCGTCGAGATCGTCGTCGAAATCGTCGAAGATGGCCATGGCGCTCACCGCAGCAGATAGGGGATTTCGACCTTCACCGCGCCGGTGGGGCAATCCACCTCGCACGGCATGCAATACCAGCACTCGTCATACTTCATGTGCGCCTTGCCCGAGGCCGGGTTGATGGCGAGCACGTCGAGGGGGCACACGTCGATGCAGACGCGGCAACCCTTCTCGGCGATGCACTTGTCGTCATCGACGGTCACGGGCACGGAGGTGGTGTGATTGGCGAAAGGCATGGGGGCAGCTCCGGAATTCGGGGTGTGAGGCTCATTCGGCGGCGATGGCCGGCGTGCGCAGCTGGTGGTAGGCGCCCATCTCGTCCTCATCGATCTCGACGACATAGGGGTCCACCGCGCGCTTCTTGTGCGCCATGCGGCCCATCTCGTCCTTGTAGAGGAGGGTGTGGCAGAACCAGTTCTCGTTGTCGGTGGCGGGGTGATCGACGCGCCAGTGGTAGAGGCCCCAGCGGCTTTCGGTGCGATAGAGCGAGGCGGCGGCGGCCATGTCGGCGCAATCGAGGATGGATTGCAGCTCCAGCGCCCGCATCAATTCATGCGGATCCTTCACGCACAGTGCCGAAAGATCGTCGCGGACCTCGGCGAGGCGGGCCTGGCCGATCTTGTACTTGGCGGTCACCTTCGGCGGCTGGAGATAGTCGTTCACGAGGCGGCGCGCCTTGTACTCCATCTCGAAGGGGGTGAGGCCGTCGTCGCGGCGGGTGGGCGCCATCACGCGGGCCTGCTCGCGGGCGATGTCGGCGGCGTCATAGGCCGGCAGGTCGGTGGAGGCGCAGTAATCTGCCGCGTCCTCGCCCGCGATGCCGCCGTTCACGAAGGCGCCGAGCATGTAATTGTGCGGCACGCTCGCCATGTCGCCGGCGGCATAGAGGCCGGGCACGGTGGTGCGGGCGTTCTCATCCACCCACACGCCCGAGGCGGAGTGGCCGGAGCAGAAGCCGATCTCGGAGATGTGCATCTCCACCATGTTCTGGCGATAGTTCGTGCCCCGGTTCTCGTGGAACCGCCCGCGCGAGGGCCGCTCGTTGGAGTGCAGGATGGTCTCGATCTCGGAGATGGTCTCCTCGGCGAGGTGGGTCATGTTGAGGAAGACCGGGCCGTTGCCGCTCAGTAGCTCGCCGTAGAATTCCTTCATCATCTGGCCCGACCAGTAATCGCACTCGATGAAGCGCTCGCCCTTGTTGTTGGCGGTGTAGCCGCCGAACGGGCCGGTGACATAGGCGCAGGCCGGGCCGTTATAATCCTTGATGAGCGGGTTGATCTGGTAGCACTCGAGGTTCGCGAGGCCCGCGCCGGCGTGATAGGCCATGGCATAGCCGTCGCCGCAGTTCGCCGGGTTCTCGTAGGTGCCGAACAAATAGCCGGAGGCCGGCAGGCCGAGGCGGCCGGCGGCGCCGCAGGCCAGCACCACCGCCTTGGCGCGGATCACCAGGAACTCGCCGGTTCGGGTATTGACGCCGATGGCGCCGGCGATGCGGCCGTCCGTGCCGGTGAGGAGGCGGGTGGCCATGTAGCGGTTGGTCACCAGCACCTGATGCTTGCGCAGCTGGCGGTAGAGCGCCTTCTTGACGTGGTGCCCTTCCGGCATGGGCAGCACATAGGTGCCCATGTGGTGGACCTTGCGGACGTTGTATTCGCCGGAGCCGTCCTTCTCGAACTTCACGCCGATGGAATCCAGATACTGGATCATCGGGTAGGAGCCCGTCGCATAGGCCATCACCGCCTTCTGGTGGACGATGCCGTCATTGGCGACGGTGATCTCCTTCACATACTGCTCGGGGGTGGCGTAGCCGGGGATGACGGCGTTGTTCAGTCCGTCCATGCCCATGGAGACCGCGCCGGAGCGCTTCACATTGGCCTTCTCCATGAGGACCACCTTAAGGCCGGGGTTCTTCTCCTTGGCCTTGATGGCCGCCATCGGGCCGCCGGTGCCGCCGCCGATGACGAGGATGTCGGTCTCGACGATTTCGGTCTTCATCTCGCTGTCGAACGCGCTCATGGGTTCATCTCCGGAAGGTCGTTGGCGGCCGCCGCGGCCAGCGCCGCGAGATAGGCGAAGGGATAGACCCCGCGCTTGTGGCCGTCGGAAAAGGTGAGGTTCAGGCCGTGCGCGCCGAACGGCTCCACGCCGGTGAGCGCCACGCCGGGAAAGGCTGAGGGAAAGCGGTCGCGGGCGCGGTCCGCCGTGCAGGCGGCGCAGCGGCAGGCGGAGCGCAGGCGCTCGGCCGAGAATTCCGCCCGCGTCCCGCCATAGGCAAGGGTCAGGCGGCGCCGGTCCCGGTCGAGGCGGATTTCCTCGACTTCAGGGGGAAGGGGTGCGGGGGCAGACGTCATCATGGCCCCGATTGGACATCGCGACCCCTCCTGCCGATAGCAACTAGTTGCTGGCTGGAGCACTTCCAGGGAGACGCTTTGCGTGGCCCCCGCCTGCGCTATGGTACCGGTCGCGGATCACGGGAAGAGCGGTATGGATCGGGTGGACTGCATCGTCGCGGGCGCGGGCGTGGTGGGGCTCGCCATCGCCCGCGCGCTGGCGCTGGCGGGACGGGAAGTGGTGCTGGTGGAAGCGGCGGACGCCATCGGCACCGGCACCTCCTCGCGCAACTCGGAGGTAATCCATGCCGGCATCTATTACGAGCCGGGCAGCCTCAAGGCCGAGCTGTGCGTGCGCGGCAAGGAGCTGCTCTACGCCTTCTGCGAGAGCCACGGGGTGGGGCACAAGCGCATCGGCAAGCTCATCGTCGCCGCCACGCCGGAGGAAGTGGCCTATCTGGAGAAGCTGGCGAAGACCGGCGCGGCCAACGGCGTCGATGATCTCAAGATGCTGAGCGGCGCGCAGGCGCAGGCGCTGGAGCCGGCGCTCTCGGCCCACGCGGCGCTGCACTCGCCCTCCACCGGCATCGTGGACTCTCACGGCCTGATGCTGGCGCTGCTCGGCGACATGGAGGCGGCCGGCGGGATGCTCGCCCTCTCCTCCCCCGTCGTCGCCGCAGAGGCGGGGGCGGACGGCATCGTTCTGACCACCGGCGGGCCGGAGCCCATGGCGCTCGCCTGCCGGCTGTTCATCAATTCCGCCGGGCTCGATGCCCCTGCCCTCGCCCGCGCCATCTCCGGCATGCCCCCCCATCTGGTGCCGCAGGAGACAATGGCCAAGGGCAATTACTTCACCTGCCTCAGGAAAGTGCCCTTCTCGCGCCTGATCTACCCTGTGCCGGAGGTGGGCGGCCTCGGCACGCACCTCACGCTGGACCTCGGCGGGCAAGGGCGCTTCGGCCCCGATGTGGAGTGGGTCAGCACGCGGGACTACGTTGTCGACCCTGCACGCAAGGCCGCCATGATGGCCTCCATCCGCCGCTACTGGCCGGAGTTGCGCGAGGAGGATCTGGCACCCGGCTATTCCGGCATCCGGCCGAAGATCCCCGGCGTGGAGGGGCGCGCACCCGATTTCGCTATCCAGGGGCCGGCGGCGCATGGCGTACCGGGGTTGGTGAATCTCTTCGGCATCGAATCGCCGGGGCTGACGAGCTGCCTCGCCATCGCAGAGAGGGTGGTGGAGGTGGCGGAGGGATAGGGCCGGAGCCTCCCTCTCCCGCGCGCGAGACGGCAACCGACAACCCAACAAAAAAGGGCAGCGGCCGGAACCGCTGCCCTCTTCAAACACCTAAAGCAGACGGCCCTCAGGCCATCTCGCTTTCCTTCTTGCGCTCCTCGCGCTTGCGGTCGTTGGGGTCCAGCAGGCGCTTGCGCAGGCGGATGGACTTGGGCGTCACCTCAACCAGCTCGTCGTCCTGGATCCACGCCAGCGCGCGCTCCAGCGTCATGCGGATCGGCGGGGTGAGGCGCACGGCCTCGTCCTTGGAGGTGGTGCGGATGTTGGTGAGCTGCTTGCCCTTCAGCACGTTCACTTCCAGGTCGTTGTCCCGGTTGTGCACGCCGATGAGCATACCCTGGTACACCTTCCAGCCGGGCTCGATCATCATCGGGCCGCGATCTTCGAGGTTCCACAGGGCGTAGGCCACCGCCTCGCCTGCCGCGTTGGCGATGAGCACGCCGTTGGTGCGGCCGGCGATCTCACCGCGATAGGGCGCATATTCGTGGAACAGCCGGTTCATGATGGCCGTGCCTCGGGTGTCGGTAAGCAGCTCCGACTGGTAGCCGATGAGGCCGCGGGTGGGGGCGTAGAAGACGAGGCGCTGGCGGTTGCCGCCGGAGGGGCGCATCTCGATCATCTCGGCGCGGCGCTCGCTCATCTTCTGGACGACGGTGCCGGAATATTCCTCGTCCACGTCGATCAGCACTTCCTCGATGGGCTCAAGGGTCTGGCCGGTGGCCTCGTCCTTCTTGAACACCACGCGGGGACGCGACACGGCGAGCTCGAAGCCTTCGCGGCGCATGGTCTCGATGAGCACCGCCAGCTGAAGTTCGCCGCGGCCCGACACGAAGAAGGAATCCTTCTCGGTGGATTCCTCGATCTTCAGCGCCACGTTGCCCTCCGCCTCGCGGAACAGGCGGTCGCGGATGACGCGGCTGGTCACCTTGTCGCCCTCGGTGCCGGCGAGGGGCGAATCGTTCACGATGAACGACATGGTGACGGTGGGGGGATCGATGGGCTGAGCTTCCATCGCCTCGGTCACTTCGAGCGCGCAGAAGGTGTCGGCCACCGTGCCCTTGGACAGGCCGGCAATGGCGACGATGTCGCCCTGCACGCCTTCCTCGATGGGCTGGCGCTCGATGCCGCGGAAGGCGAGGATCTTGGAGACGCGGCCCTGCTCCACCAGCGAGCCGTCCTGCGCCAGCACCTTGATGGCCTGGTTCGGCTTGATGGAGCCGGAGGTGATGCGCCCGGTGATCATGCGGCCGAGGAAGGGGTTGGCCTCGAGCAGCGTACCGATCATGCGGAACGGGCCGTCGTCGACGGTCGGCTCAGGCACGTGGCGCAGCACGAGATCGAACAAAGGCGCCATGCCCTGGTCCATGGGGCCTTCCGGGCTATCGGCCATCCAGCCGCTGCGGCCGGAACCGTAGAGGATCGGGAAATCGAGCTGCTCATCGGTGGCGTCGAGCGCCGCGAACAGGTCGAACACCTCGTTGATGACCTCGGTCGGACGCGCGTCGGAGCGGTCCACCTTGTTGATGGCCACGATGGGCTTGAGGCCGATCTTCAGCGCCTTGCCGACCACGAACTTGGTCTGCGGCATGGGGCCTTCCGCGGCGTCCACGAGCACGATGGCACCGTCCACCATGTTCAGGATGCGCTCCACCTCGCCGCCGAAGTCGGCGTGGCCGGGGGTGTCGACGATGTTGATGCGCGTGTCCTTCCAGACCACCGAGGTGGCCTTGGCGAGGATGGTGATGCCGCGCTCCTTCTCGAGATCGTTCGAATCCATCACGCGCTCGGCGACCCGCTGGTTCTCGCGGTAGGACCCCGACTGCTTCAGCAGCTCGTCCACCAGCGTGGTCTTGCCGTGGTCGACGTGGGCGATGATGGCGATGTTCCGCAGCTTCATGGAAGGTCCAGCACGAAAACGCGGGTCCGAATGACTCGGGCCCGCCGGGAAAGGGATATTTTGCGGCGCAAAATACACAGAAACCGATCAAGATCAATGCGACCGCGCCGCGACCCCGCCACCGCGACCTCGCCGGGCGAGGCCGAGACCTGTGGCGACCTCCCCTTGCCGCCGCGTTCGCGCCGGTTCATCAGGCAAGCCGTGGCGGCGCGGACTCGCGGAACAGGAAGAGACAGGGGCATGTGGATGGACGGGGCGTTCGCTGCGGGTCTTCTGGTCAGCATCATCACCATCGCGATCCAGGCCTTGGGCACGGTCATCGTCATCAAGATGGTGCGCTTCGCCTCGCACCACCTCACCGGACGGCGCAAGATCGAGACCCTCGTCATCGTCATGGCGGCCTCGGGCACGATCCTCACCGTCATCCACCTGCTGGAAGTGATGGTGTGGGCGCAGCTCTATGCGCTCACGGGCGCCACCGAGCCGGACAACATCTACTATTTCGCCTTCGTCAATTTTACGACGCTGGGCTACGGCGACCTCATCCCGGCCCGCCCGTGGCGCATCCTCGGGCCGATGACGGCGGCCAACGGCATGCTGCTGTTCGGCTGGTCCACGGCGGTGCTGTTCGCCGTGCTGTCGCGGGCCATCGCCCAGTTGCGCATCCGGTAGGCCCGGTGCCGTCCCGCGTTTGAGGTAAGGTCGTCCCGCCCGGCCTGCGCTATAGTGGATTATCGCGAGGGGCGCGCACGAACCATGGCACCAGGAGCATCGCAGCAGACGGTACCGGATCCGACCGGTTCGGACGGAACCGCGAAGCACGCCCTCACGGCCGCGCAGGTGATGGCCCGCCATCCCTATTTCGCCGCCTTTCCGCTAGAGGAGCTGGCCGACCTGATCGCCCGCGGTGAGTGGATGGAGGTCGCGCCTGGCACGCGCCTGCTCTGCCGGGGGGATGTCGGCACCTTCGCCCTCCTGGTGTTCGAGGGCACGGCGGTCGTCACCATCGATACGCCCTATGAGCACGTCCAGCTGGCGCAATTGCAGGCACCAGCGGTGATCGGCGAGATCGCCGCCTTCACCGGCGTCGCCCGCACTGCCCATGTGGATGCCCTTACCCCGCTCCGCGCCGTCCGGCTATCGGCGGAGGTATTGGAGGCGGCGGGACGGCTGCGGCCGGATCTCCTGTCAGCGGTGATGCGCCAGTTCGGTCGCCGTTTCGAGACCTTCAATCAGGTCTTCGGCTTCTACGCCAACGCCCTTAATGCGCTGGAGCGGCGCGAGTTCGACCTTGCCCTGCTCGATGACCTGCGCAATCCACTGCCGGAGATGGTGGATTTCTCCCACTCCTTCCGCCGTCTCGCCGAGGCGATCATGAGCCGCGCGGCGGAGCGGCGGGAGATGGCCAACGCCGCCGCCATCCAGCGCGCCATGCTGCCCCCGCCTTTGCCGCCGGAGGTGCTGAGCGGCAGAGCGGATATCTTCGCCGCCATGCGTCCGGCGAAAGACGTGGGCGGCGATTTCTACGATTACTTCCTTATCGACGGCCGCCGGCTGGTGGTGACGCTGGGCGATGTCGCTGGCAAGGGCACCCCCGCCGCCTTGTTCATGAGCGCCACCCAGACCGCGCTGCGCATGGTTCTGCGGAGCGAGCCGGACCTTGCCGTAGCGGTTGCGCGGGTAAACGACTTGCTCTGCGCCACCAATGGCGAGGACATGTTCGTCACCCTGTTCTGCGGCGTCATCGATCTCGACACGGGTGTTCTCACTTACTGCAATTGCGGCCATACGGACTGCATGATCCTGCGCGCCGACGGCGGCGTGGAGCGCCCTGCGGCCACCGGGCCGGCGCTCGCGATGATGGAAGGCGCCCGCACCCGCGCCGCGACCGTGACGCTTACGCCCGGCGACCGGCTGTTCCTGTTTTCGGACGGCCTCACCGACGCGTTCAACCCGGCGGAAGAAGCGTTCGGAGAGGCGCGGCTCGAAGCCGCCGCGACGGCCGCCCTCGCAGCCGCGCCCGACCTTCCCGCCGCAGCCTTCCTTTCCGGCATATTCGACGCGGCAATCCGCTGGGCCGACACCGCGCTGCAGTTCGACGACATGACCGCGCTGGCAGTCACGCTCGGCCCGCGCTGATCGGGGGAACATCCCCCCGCCCGGCGGGTTGCCCAAAGGGGCGCGACCGAGCGGAGGACGGCCATGGCCGATGAGCACGATACGCACCCGGCGGCCCCCGACGGTCTGCCGGCGCGAACGCCGCTGGAGCTGGACATCGCCGCGGCGGCCCACCGCAAGATCCTCGTGCTGGCGCTGCAATTGATGGCGCGGGACGAGACCCTTCGACCGGCGCTGGTGGAGGCGGTCAGCCAGAAGCTGACCTTCCACGACGCCCACGAGGATGCCGGCCTCGAGGCCGATGCCGCCTTTGCCTTCGAGCGACGGGTGGACGAGGAGTTCCGCCGTATCCTTTCCGACGTGCAGGCCGTGCTCGGCGAGGAGATGCGCTCGCCCGTGGCCTAAGCACGAGGCCACGGCACGCCGATTGCTTCGGGTATGGAATGACCTTGCTGCCCCGCAAAGTGTCGCGTGATCCGCGCCAAACGCACCCGGCCGTGGCGGGGTTTCCCCCCATCCTTGTCCGCATCCGGACGCATTGCGCGGAAACCCGCTCATGAGCCAGTTCTCCTTCGCCCACGCCGGCAATACCGACTGGCAGGCCGCCCTCGGCTCCTGCTGGAGCCAGCTGCAGGCTCAGCTGACAGACAAGCCGCCGCCGACGCTCGGCTGGTGCTACCTTTCCGACCGTTATACCGGTGCCGCCGGCAACATCATGGAGGCCCTGAAAGCGGGCCTCCCGGCGGTAAGCTGGGTCGGCACCATCGGCGTCGGGGTGGCGGCGGACGACGTGGAATATTTCGATGCGCCGGGCATCGCGATCATGCTCGCCGACATTCCGCCGGACAGCTTCCGTGTCTTCTCCGATCTCGCGCCGCTGGGGGCGGATGGGTTCGAGCCTTTCACTGCCCTCGTCCATGCCGACGGCGGTACGCCGGACCTGCCCGAGCGGCTCAAGGTTCTGGCTGGCCAGACACTCACCGGCTATTTGTTCGGCGGCCTCTCCTCGGCGCGCAACCAGCCTCTGCTGTTTGCCGACGACGTGATGCTCGGCGGCGTGTCCGGCGTCGCTTTCGGGCCGCAGGTGCCGGTGCTCTCCCGCGTCACGCAGGGCTGCCAGCCCATCGGCCCAAAGCGGGCCATCGACCGCGCCGAAGGCAATTACCTCGTGACCCTCGATGGCACACGGGCTCTGGACTGCGCGATGGAGGACCTCGGCCTGCCCGCCGACATTCCCGACGAGCAGCTGCGCCTCGAACTCGGCCAGACGCTGGCCGGTCTCGTCTCACCGGGCGAGGATGCCAGCGCAGCGCCGGGCCGCTTCGGCACCGACACGCAGGTGCGCCACCTCGTGGGCGTCGGCCGCAAGGCCGGGGTGCTGGTGGTGGCGGAGCAATTGGAGGCCGGCGCCCGGCTCGCCTTCTGCAAGCGCAACGCGGACGCCGCGCGCCACGATCTCCTGCGCATCATTGCGGAAGTGAAGGCGCAGGCCGATGCCGCCGGCGGCGCACGCGGCGCGCTCTATGTGAGCTGCTCCGGTCGCGGCGGCCCGCATTTCGGCGCACCCAGCGCGGAGTTCAAGATGGTGCGCGAGGCGCTCGGCCCGGTCCCACTCATCGGTTTCTTCGCCGGCGGCGAGATCGCCCGCCATCACCTTTACGGCTACACCGGCGTGCTGACGCTGTTCACCTGACGGGTCCGGGCAAACCCATCCAAATCCCAACACCATAGAGCCGCCGTGCGGGTACTCCCTGCCGGGCGGATCGTTCGCGCGTCGACCCGTCGATCTCATCGGACCGGGCTTCAGCGACCGCAAGCGTGCGCGCCACCCCAGACGTGCCTAGTCTTCCTCTGCGTCAGGCGCCCGGGCCCATAGCAGACCTGCCGGATTTTGCAGTGCCGCATGTCACGATAGTGCCATTTGGCACTATTGCCGGAGACATGGCCCGGCGCGTTAGAGTTATCCCAATAAGAAAACGACCGGGAACAGACAAGCAAGCTCTTCGTCGAGAAGCGAAAGTATCGATGTGCGCACCCGTGCGCGCAGAGCCTTCTGCTTGTCTTTTTCGGCGAAGAGATCCGGTCGTCACACACCTGCCTTCCGGATTAATTACGGGGAGTCGAGATGACGCACGAAACGCTGGGTGTCAGCAAATACGATATTCTTTTCGAGCCCATCAAGATCGGGCCGAAAACCCTTCGGAACCGTTTCTATCAGGTGCCGCACTGCATCGGCGCCGGTTCCGACAAGCCCGGCTTCCAGGCCGCGCACCGTTCGCTGAAGGCCGAAGGCGGCTGGGCGGCGCTCAACACCGAATACTGTTCCATCCATCCGGAATCGGACGACACGCACCGCGTCTCCGCCCGCATCTGGGATGAAGGCGACGTGCGCAACCTCGCCGCCATGACATCGGAAATCCACAAGTACGGCGCCCTTGCCGGCGTCGAGCTGTGGTACGGCGGCGCCCACGCCCCGTGCATGGAGACCCGCCAGACTGCGCGCGGTCCCAGCCAGTACGCCTCAGAGTTCGAATCCCTCACCTACTGCCACGAGATGGACCACGACGACATCCGTCGCGTGCAGGGCTTCTACGTGGAGGCTGCCCGCCGCGCCCGCGATGCCGGCTTCGACATCATCTATTGCTACGGTGCGCACTCCTATCTGCCGCTGCAGTTCCTCTCCAAGTATTATAACAAGCGCACCGACAAATACGGCGGCAGCTTCGAGAACCGCGCCCGCTTCTGGATCGAGACCCTGGAGCAGATGAAGGCGGCCGTGGGCTCCGAATGCGCCATCGCGACCCGCTTCGCCGTCGATACGCTGATCGGCGAAGACGGCATCGAGGTAGAGCGCGACGGCCTCAAGTTCGTCGAGCTGGCCGACGACCTCGTGGACCTCTGGGACGTGAACGTGGGCGACATCGCCGAGTGGGGCGAGGATGCCGGGCCCTCCCGCTTCTACCGTCAGGGCCACCAGCTCTCCTGGCAGAAGTTCGTGAAGCAGGCCTCCAAGAAGGTCGTGCTCGGCGTCGGCCGGTTTACCGATCCGGAGAAGATGGTCGAGGTTATCCGCAACGGCGAGCTGGACGTGATCGGCGCCGCGCGGCCCTCCATCGCCGATCCCTTCCTCCCGGAGAAGATCCGCGACGGCCGGCTCGACGACATCCGCACCTGCATCGGCTGCAACGTCTGCATCTCCCGCTGGGAGATCGGCGGCCCGCCCATGATCTGCACCCAGAACGCCACCGCCGGCGAGGAATTCCGCCGCGGCTGGCATCCCGAGCGCTTCCCCAAGAAGGGCTCGGACGATGCCATCCTGGTGGTGGGCGCCGGCCCCTCCGGCTCCGAGTGCGCCCGCGTGCTCATGGAGCGCGGCTATGTGGTCCATCTCGTGGACAGCGCCGAGAAGGTCGGCGGCTATGTGAACGAAGTGGCCACCCTTCCCGGCCTCGGCGAGTGGAGCTATCACCGCGACTATCGCGAAGTGCAGCTGAACAAGCTGGTGAAGCGCAACCGCGACAGCCAGATCGCCCTCGGCGGCAAGAAGCTCTCGGTGGAGGACGTGCTCTCCTACGGTGCCGACAAGGTGGTGATCGCCACCGGCGCCCACTGGGTCACGGACGGCACCAACTGCCTCACCCATGCGCCCATCCCGGGCCTGGAAGGCACGCCACGCGCCAATGTGCTCACGCCCGAGGACGTGATCCTCGGCACCAAGCCGATCGGCAAGCGGGTGATGATCCTCAATGCCGACCCCTATTACATGGCGCCGAGCCTCGCGCAGAAGCTGGCGGAGGCAGGGCATCAGGTGACCGTGGCGTCGGGCGTTGAACTCGGCCGCTACATGCACTTCACGCTCGAAGCGCCGAACATGCACCGCATGCTGCACGAGCTGCACATCAACGTGCTCTCCAGCACCTGGGCGAGCCGCGTGGAAGACGGGCGGATCGAGCTCTACAACCTCTGGGGCGACGGGCATAAGCGCGTCTATACCGGCCCCGGCAAAATGCCGCGCACCGCAAACACCACCCACGCCTGGCACGAGTACGACACCCTCGTGCTCGTCACCGCCCGCCGCTCCGAGGATGCCCTGTTCCGGGCCCTCAAGGCGCGCTCCGGCGAGTGGGACGCCCGCGGCATCAAGGGGGTGTACGTGATCGGCGACGCCTGGGCACCCAAGCTCATCGCCGACGCCACCTTCGACGGGCAGCGCCTTGCCCGCGAGATCGAAGAGGCGAACCCGCAGGAGCCCAAGCCCTACCGCCGCGAGGCCGCCGTCTACGGCGCGCCCTACCAGCCGGGCGGCTCCTACGAGATCCGCTACCAGGGCTAGTTCCCCTCGTCCTGGTCAGAGCGGGCGGGGCGCGGCAGATCACGCGCCCCGCATGCCCGCCGTCGCCGGGGTCCAATCCCTCGGCCGGTCCGGGCATTTGCAAGGGCGCAATCAAGAACAAAATCAGAGGGCGAGCAGCACATGATTCCAAGTGGCATCGATCCATCCAAGGTCACGCGCATCCTGTTCCAGGACTTCTCGCCCTGGATGCTCGCGATCTTCTATGTCTATGCCATCGGCTGCATGGCGGCATTCGCCTGGGGCGTCTACGCCCAAGTTCACAAGTATCGCGCCGGACGCCGGGGCGCGCGCCTTGCCTGGGGCGACATCGGACGCAGGCTTCTCGATACCGCGAAGACCATCGCCTCCCATCGCACACTGCGCCGGCGCGACACCGCGGTCGGGCGGCTCCATGCCTTCATCTTCTACGGCTTCGCGCTGTTGTTCATCGGCACCGCCACCATCACCCTGCAGGAAGACATTCTCGGCCCGCTCATCGGCCTCGAATTCTGGCACGGCCATTTCTATTTGCTGTTCAAGCTCACGATGACGCTCGCCGGCACCGGCTTCATCTGCGGCCTCCTCTACATGATGTGGCGGCGCGGCTGGCTGAAGCCGCCGAAGCTCGACTATGCGCGGCCCGACCGCACGCCGCAGGATGCCGACTTCTCTCGCGAGCGCTACCGCATCGAGGACTGGGCCTTCCTGTGGACCCTGCTTCTCATCGGCATCACCGGCTTTCTGCTCTCCGGCGCCCGCATGGTGTGGCTCCAGAACGACCCCGCGGTCTGGGACACGCGCTGGTGGGCGCCGGTGGGTGCGTCCATCGCCGCCGGCCTCAAGGCGCTGGGCTTCACCAGCACCGGCGCGGGGGCGTTGCGCATGGGGCTGTGGTGGCTGCACGGCGTGCTGGCGCTCACCTTCATCGCGCTCATTCCCTATACCAAGGCGAAGCACATCTTCACCGCCGGCGCTTCCTGGCTGCTGCGCAATCCCGAGGCCATCCGCCATCTGCCGCTGGGCGATCTCGACGCCGACCGCATCGGCTATCGCGAGCTGGGCGATGTCGCGAGCCGCTATCTCGTCCAGGCGGACGCGTGCACCAAGTGCGGCCGCTGCCACGAGGCCTGCCCGGCGCGCGCCGCCGGCTATCCGCTCTCCCCGCGCGACGTGGTTCTGACTCTGCGCGAGCAGGCCAACACCCATCTCGGCGAGGTGCTGCCGAAGCCCCGCGCCGCCGGCTGCGCCACGCCCCTCATCGGCCTCGCCACCGGCGAATACCGGCCGGAGACCCTGTGGTCCTGCCGCCAGTGCGGTGCCTGCACGGAGATCTGCCCGGTGGGGGTGGAGCACGTCCCCCTCATCAACATGCTCCGCCGCACGCTGGTGGACGAAGGCGAGATGGATCCGGCCCTCCAGCGCACCCTCGGGGCGGTCAACAAGACCGGCAACTGCTTCAACGAAAGCCGCCGCAAGCGCCCCAACTGGACCAAGGACCTGCCGTTCAAGATCAAGGACGCGCGCAAGGAGCCCGTGGATGTGCTCTGGTTCGTGGGCGACTATGCGAGCTTCGACCCGCGCAACCAGAAGGTCAGCCGCGCCTTTGCCCGCATTCTGCATTCCGCGGGCATCGACTTCGGCATCCTCTACGAGGGCGAGACCACGGCCGGAAACGACGTGCGGCGCGTGGGCGAGGAGGGCCTGTTCCAGCAGCTCGCCGAAGGCAACATCTCGACGCTCGGCGATTGCAGCTTCAACCGCATCGTCACGACCGATCCGCATTCCTTCAACACGCTGAAGAACGAATATCCCGACCTCGGCGGCACCTATGACGTGAGCCACGCCAGCGCCTTCCTGAAGGAGCTGATGGCGGACGGGCGCATCACCCCCGCCCGCAAGCTGGACTTCACCGTCACCTATCACGACCCCTGCCACCTCGGCCGCCTCAACAAGGGCTATGACGCCCCGCGCGACGTGCTCGCCGCCACCGGCGTGAAGCTGGTGGAGATGGGCATGAGCCGGGACAATTCCTTCTGCTGCGGCGGTGGCGGCGGGCGGGTGTGGGTGCCCGATCCGCCCGGCACCACCAAGGTGGGCGATATCCGCGCGCGGGAAGCCGCCGAGATCCATGGCCTCGATGCTCTGGTGGTCAATTGCCCCAAGTGCATGACCATGCTCGAGGACGCGGTGAAGACCACCGGCAATGAGCGCAACTTCCGGGTGCTGGAGCTGACCGAACTGCTCGCCGAGGCGCTGGAGCCCGAGGAGCCCGCTGTCCTTCCCGCCCCCGCAGAGGTCGGCTGAGCGATGGGCGCGCCCGCCAATATGAGTGCGCTGACGGGTGCGCTGATCGCCCGGGGCGACGCCTATCTCGCGCTCCCGGCCTATGGGGCGGAGGGCGCGGAGTGGGCGCAGGCGGCGCTGGCGCGACTGCTCCTCTCCAATGCGCGGCTGAAGCTGGTGTTCGCCGCGCTGCCCTTCGCGCCGCCGGCCTTCCTCGCCCTCCTTGCCGGCGAGGACCGGCCCGCCATCCTCCAGCGCATCGTGCGCAACCCGGCCACATCCGGCGCGACGCTGCTGCGCCTCGCGCGGCAGATGGACGACGCGGCGACACGCGCGGCCCTCGCCGCCCATGCCAACACGCCTTCAGTCGCGCTCATCGGCCTCGCCATGAATGCGGACGCCGCCGTGCGCGCCGCGCTGCTGCGCAATGCCGGAACGCCGGCCGTTGCCCTCCATGCCCTGCTGGACCATGCGGACGCCACGGAGCGCGCCGCCCTCGCCCGCCACCCCCAGGCGGACGCGGACCTGCTGCGCACCCTGCTCGCGGGCGGCGATGCCGTGGTGCGCGCCGAGGCGGTGGCGCATCCCCATTGCCCGCTCACGCAGGTGGCCGATGCGTGCGTCGATGCCAATGCCGCCATCCGCCGCCGGGCGGCATCCAATCCCGTGCTGCCGCCGAGCCTGCGTCAGGCCCTGATGGGCGATCCCGATCCGGCCGTCCGCGCGCAGGCCCTGCGCGGTCATGCGGAAGGCCAGGAAGTCGCCTTGACCGATGACGGCGACGTCCGGGTGCGCCGCGCTCAGGCCCGCCATGTCGCGGTGCCGGAGGATCTGGCGGAGGCCCTCTCTCGTGACGGCGATGTGTGGGTACGCGTCTGGCTCGCCCGCAACCCGGCTTTGCCGGCGGCGCTCATTCAGCGGCTGGGCGGCGATGCCCAGGCGCGGGTGCGCCACGCCGCTGGCCGCAATCCGGCCTGCCCGGCCGATGTGCTCGCGACCCTAGCCCGCGATGGCGACGAATGGGTGCGCGCCGCCGTGGCCTGCCGCCCCGACCTTCCGGTCGAGGCGCTGCGCGCCCTCGAACGGGAGGAGGGGGTGGATGTCGCCTCCGCCGTCGCCCGCAACCCGCAGGCGCGGGAAGCCGCGCTTCGCCGTCTCGCCCGGCATGGGCAGGCGGACGTGCGGCGCGCGGTGGCGCTCAATCCCGATGCCCCGGCAGCCGCCCTGCGCCTGCTACTGGACGATCCTTATCCCTTCAACCGCGCCTTCGCCGTGCGTCATCCGAACCTGCCGGTGGCGGATGCCTGGGGCTCAGCCGACGACGACGCGCCGCAGGTGCGCTTCGCGGTGGGCAAGCGCGCCGTCACCCACGCAACGGCCGCCACGCGCGCCGCACGCAGGCCCCTCGAAACCTTCCCACAGCCGTGAGGACACCCATGAAGATACTCGTGCCGGTGAAACGCGTCGCCTCGCTCGACGACGAGTTCGAGCTCAAGGACGATGGTCGCGACGTCGATCCCGATTTCTGCGAGTTCGACCTCAACGAATTCGACGAATACGCGCTGGAAGCGGCGGTCCAGATCAAGGAAGCCGCGCCCGAAGGCTCCGTCGAGGTGGTGGTCCTGACCATCGGCCCCGACGATGCCGACGACGTGCTGCGCAAGGCCTTGGCCAAGGGCGCCGACCGCGCCATCCGCGTGGACGATGCGAGCCTCGAAGAGGCGGATCGCGTGGCCATCGCCCGCGTGATCGCCAAGGTGGCGGAGAACGAGGAGCCCGGCCTCGTGCTGTGCGGCGCGCAATCCGCCGACCAGGGCCACGCCCAGACCGGCATGTCGGTCGCCGCGCTGCTCGGCTGGGCGCGCACGGCGGTGGTCTCGAAGCTCGACTTCACCCCCGGCGCCGCCACCGCTCAGGTGGAGCGCGAACTGGAAGGCGGTCTGGCGGAGCGCCTTGAGGTGGAAACGCCCGCGGTGCTCACCATCCAGCTCGGCATCAACACGCCGCGCTATGCCTCCCTGCGCTCCATCAAGCAGGCCAATGCCAAGCCCATCGAGTGCCTGACGCCCCATGACATCGGCCTTGCCGATGCCGAGATCGGCGGCGCCGGCGCATTGAGCCGGGTGCGGCGCGTCTTCGTGCCCGAGCGCGGGCGCGGCGAGATCATCGCGGGCACGCCCTCCCAGCAGGTGGCCCGTCTTCTTGAGATCATTTCGGAGGTGAACGGCTGATGTCCGGCATTCTCATCCTGGCCGAGCACCGGCGCGGCATCCTGCGCGACGCCACGCTGGAGGCCATCGGCGCCGCCGGCACGCTCAAGGCGGCCCTCGGCGGCCCCGTCGTCGTCCTCGTCATCGCGGCCGATCCCGCCCCGCTCGCCAAGGCGGTCAGCATCGGCGCGGTGGACGAGGTCATCACCGTCGCCCGTCCCGACGCGGCGACCTACGAGCCGCACATCTACGAGGCGGTGCTGCGCGCCGTCATCGCCCAGCGCTTGCCCGCGCTGGTGCTGATGCCGCACGGCGTGGACAGCTTCTCCCTCGCGCCCGCCGTCGCCATCGGCGAGGGCCTCGGCTTCGCCACCGACGTGTTCGGTGTCGCTGTCGAGGGCGGCGAGGTGATAGCGACGCGCGCCGGCTACAACGAGAAGGTCTTCGTGGAGATCGACTTTCCCGGCCGCACCGGCGTGCTCCTCACCCTGCGGGGCGGCGCCTTCGCGCCGGAAACGGCGTCCGCCAGCCCGACCGTATCCGCCCTTGATGTGGGCGACGGAAAGGCCCGCAGCAAGCACCTCGACTGGCGCGATCCGCCAGCGACGGGCGGCATCGACATTCCCGGCTCGCCCTTCATCCTCTCCATCGGCCGCGGGGTCGGGGACGAGGCGAACGTGGCGCAGTTCCTGGAACTGGCGGAGGGTCTCGGTGCGACGCTCGGCTGCTCGCGGCCCATCGCCGACAACGGCTGGCTGCCCAAGGCACGTCAGGTGGGCCAGTCCGGCCAGCTGGCGGCCAAGTGCAACCTTTACATCGCCATGGGCATCTCCGGCTCGGTGCAGCACCAGTGGGGCATGAAGCACGTGGAGAACATCGTGGCGATCAACAAGGACCCCGAGGCCTCCATCTTCACCATCGCCCGCTACGGCATCGTCGGCGACATGCTGGAGATCGCCGAGGAACTGCGGAAGCAGAAGGGCATCCAGTAGATCCAGCTGATACTCCGGGCCGGGACCGAGCGCCAAGTCGGTCCCGGCAGCCGACCCTTTCGATCGCATCCAGAGGCAAGAAGAGCGCGCGCCGATTTCATCGGAAGCGCCGCAAGGGTGACGACAACACCATCCGGGCCGGGCACGCGCGCCGTCGCCCCGAAGCACCGGGCAAGGGAGGACACCGTGACGACGATAACCAACATTCACGCGACAACGGAGGGTGACGGGAAGCTGCACCGCTCCATCAGCTGGACCGGAGCCTTCTGGGTGGCGAGCGGCGTTCCCGCGCTGGTGCTGTTCTCCATCGGCGGCATCGCCGGAACCACCGGCACGCTCTCCTTCCTCGTCTGGGCCATCTCCATCGGCATGGGCTTCATCCAGTCCTTCATCTATGCCGAGATCGCCGGCCTGTTCCCGAACAAGTCGGGCGGCGCCTCCATCTATGGCGCAGCCGCCTGGGTGCGCTACGTGAAGCTGGTGGCGCCGCTCTCGGTGTGGTGCAACTGGTTCGCCTGGAGCCCGGTGCTCTCGCTCGGCTGCTCCATCGCTGCCGCCTACATCCTCAACGCGTTCGCCCCCATCCCGGCGGTGAACAGCGCGGAGGTGGCGCAATGGATCGCCGCCCACGCCACGACCCTCACCGGCACCGATGCCGAGAAGGCCGCCGCGGCCGTTGCGGCGCTGACGCCGGCGGTGCGTGACTGGACGCTGCTCTCCCACGCCATCGGCCCCGTCTCCTTCTCGCTGAACGCTTCCTTCTTCGTGGGCGCAACGCTGATGCTGGTGGTGTTCGCCATCCAGCACCGGGGCATCATGGGCACCGCCAGCGTGCAGAAGTGGATCGGCCTCTCGGTCATCATTCCCATGGTCATCGTCGGCCTCGTGCCGATCCTCACCGGCAAGGTGGACTGGGGGAATTTCTCACCGCTGGTGCCGCTGGCCGCCGCCGGCGCGGCTGATCCCGGCAGCTGGAACATTCCGGGCTGGACGCTGGTGCTCGGCGGCCTCTTCATCGCCGCCTGGTCCACCTATGGCTTCGAGACCGCCGTCTGCTACACGAGCGAATTCCGCAATCCCGAGAAGGACACCTTCAAGGCCATCTTCTACTCGGGCCTCCTGTGCCTCGCGCTGTTCATCCTCGTGCCCTTCACCTTCCAGGGCGCACTCGGACTGACCGGAATGCTCGACCCCGCCATCGTGGACGGCTCGGGCGTCGCCCAGGCGCTGGCGCACATGGTGGGCGGCGGCAAGATCGTCGAGAGCGCCCTCGTGATGCTCATGATCCTCGCTTTGATGCTGTCCATCATGACGGCCATGGCGGGCTCCTCGCGCACCCTCTACCAGGGCGCCGTGGATGGCTGGCTGCCGCGCTTCCTCGACCATGTGAACGAGCACGGCGCACCGACGCGGGCCATGTGGACGGACCTGTGGTTCAACCTCGTGCTGCTCGCCATCGCCTGCGCCGATGCCACCAGTTTCTTCTTCGTGTTGGCGGTCGCGAACGTCGGATACATCATCTTCAACTTCCTGAACCTCAACTCCGGCTGGATCCACCGCATCGACTCCGGCCACGTCGCGCGGCCCTACAAGGCGCCTACCGTCCTCATCGTGCTCGGCACGGTCTTCGCCTTCGCCAATGCGGTCTTCATGGGCGCAGGCGCCAAGGTGTGGAACCCGGTGGCGCTGTGGGCGGGGCTGATTACAGCGGCGCTCATCATCCCGGTCTTCATCTTCCGGCACTACGTGCAGGACGGCGGCAAGTTCCCGCATGAGACCTTCGAGGATTTGCAGGTCGGCGACGGAACGAAGACGCAGAAGCGCGCCGGCATCCTGCCCTATCTCGCCCTCATCGCCGGCATCGCGGTGGTGATCCTCTCCGACCTCTTCTTCCACCTCTGATCCGCAAGGAACATGCAGGATGACACAGGGACTTTCCGCCTACTCCCGCCACTCGGCGCTGTCCGACCGCCACCGCGCGCTCGGCACCGCCTTCGAGGCGTCCTGGAACGACATGCCGGTGCCGCAGAACTACGCCACCGACACCTATGACGAGGTCATCGCGGTGCGCACCGCAGCCGGCCTGTTCGACGTCTCCGCGCTGCGCATCATCGATGTGGCGGGTCCGGAAGCGCTCGCCGTGTTGAACGAGACGTGCACCTCGGACATCTCGAAGATCGCGCCCGGCGGCTCCTCGCTCACCAGCGTGGTGGACGAGAACGGCTCGCTCATCGACGACGTGCTGATCTATTGCGACGGGCCGGACGCCTATCGCATCTCCCACGGCGGCGGTTCACTGGAGGACATCTTGCCGGGCATCGCGGCGGGCCGGGACGTGACCTTCACCAAGGACAACGACGTCCACATCATGTCCCTGCAGGGACCGAAGGCGCTGGATATCCTCGACGCGCATACGCCGTTCGCGCTGGAGACCCTGCCCTACTTCGGGCACCAGCGGACGACCCTGTTCGGCCGCCCCGTCTCCATCGCCCGTGGCGGCTATTCGGGCGAGCGGGGCTATGAGGTGTTCTGCGCGGCGGCGGATGCGGTCGCGCTGTGGGACGCCATCCTCGCCGCCGGACAGCCGTTCGGCGCGATGCCGGTGTCCTGGTCCTGCCTCGACGTGGTGCGGGTGGAAGGCGGCCTCCTGTTCTTCCCCTATGACATGCCGCAGGGCGACACGACGCCTTGGGAAGTCGGTCTCGGCTGGACGGTGGACCTGTCGAAGCCCGCCTTCCGCGGGCGTGACGCGCTGGTGCGCCGCAAAGGCCAGGAGCGGGTCGCGCAGGTGGGGGTGGAGATCGACCACCACGATGCCGTGGAGCCGGGCGCCAAGCTGTTCCTCAACGGCAAGGAAGTGGGCCTTCTGAACTCCACCGCCTACAGCCGCTACCTCATGCGTTCCCTCGCTCTCGCCCACGTGGCGCCGGACCTCGCCGCCTGCGGCACCGAGCTGGAGGTGCGCGGGGCCGACGGGACGTTCGCGGCGCGGGTCGTGAAGACGCCCTTCTACGATCCGCTGCGCCTGCGCACCCACCCACTTGAAGAACGCACGGCCTGAAACCTTAGCCACCTCAGGCCGTCGTGCCCCAGGGCTCTCTCCGGGCCTCCTCCGAGGAGCTTCCCCCCTGGGCGCCGCCGGAGAGCGTTCCGTCCCAATCGCGCTCTCCGGCACTTCTCCTTGGGGCCGGCTTCGGCCGGCCCCATTTTTCAAGCGAGCGCCCCATGGTCCATCCCCGCCGTCCGAAGAATTGCCAAGCGCCGGTGCTTCGGCTTAATTCGCCGCAACAAGAATGTCGCGATTGGCGAATCCATTGGGGCATGTTGCGATGGTCGACGCCGATCAACCCCGGCCCGCTGCCCAGCCTGCCCGCTACAGCGCCGTGCGTCTGAACAGCCCGGAATGGTTTGCGCGCGTGGGCGATGTGGCCCGCTCGATCGGCTCGGACCGCTTCCACCGGGAGCTGGTGGAACTCGCCGGTGCCGCCATCAACCACGATGCCTGCTGGATCATCCGCTATTCGCGCGTGGCGCCGCCGGATGTGCTCTACACCAAGGACGTGGCGAGCGACGTGGTCGCCTACTACAGCAACCTCTATTCCTCGGTGGACCCGTTCTCCGAATACTGGAGAACGAATGGCAGTCCCGGCGTGCTGATGCTGAACGACGTGGGCTCCCCGGGGCAGTCATGGGACATGTACCACAAGGTGTTCCAGACGCTCGCCAGCATCTCCGACGAGCTGGGGATGTTCTTCTCCACCGTCGGCCATTGCTGCTTCGGCCTGTTTCTGGAGCGGGAGACGGGGCGCTTCTCGCAAAAGGACATCGAGCGCGCACGGCTGATCTTCCCCATGCTGGAGGGCTTCCACCGCTCCCACCTCGGCGCCCTGTTCAATGACCTGCGCAACCCGCGCGGGACGCAGGTGGAGGGCTTCATCACCCGCCCCACCCTCATCGAGGACCGCTTCGGCGTGGATGTCTTCGCCAATGACGCCTGGCGTGACGCCGCCCGGCGCGCGCCTGCCCTCGCCGATGCGGTGGGGGCCCTGCGCGTGGCGCCAGCCGGGACGGTCCATGCCTCGGGCGCACTGACCGTGAAGGTCGAGATCTTCGACCGCGACTTCCCGCTCGCGCCGGGCGGACGCATGTATGTGCTCGATGCGCCGCAGCGCGGGATGGAGGACGACCCCGACCGCCTGCTGGAGGACGCCCTCGGCATCTTCACGCCGCGTGAACGGGAGATCCTGCTCCTGCTGATGAATGGCCAGACCACCGGCGAGATCGCCCAGAAGCTCAGCCTCAGCAAGGGCACCATCAAGAACTGCCGCTTGCGCATGTATCGCAAGACCGGTGTCGGCTCCGAGCGCGCTCTGGTCAAGCACGTCATGCAGTCCATCGGGGCGCGCTGAGGCACCGAAGACGGTTACTGCGGCAAAGCGGCGGAGATACGCTGGGCGGCGTCGAGCAGCACCGGCAGGAACTGCGTCCGCATGGCCTCGATGGAGGATCGGCCCTCATGGGTCGAGACATTGAGCGCCGCCAGCACCTCGCCGCGCCGGTTGCGCACCGGAACCGCGATGGAACGCAGGCCGAGTTCCAGCTCCTGGTCCACCAGCGCCCAGCCCTGCCGGCGTGCATTCTCCACCGCCTCTTTCAGGGCCACCATGGTGGCGACCGTGCGGGGCGTGCGCTTCTCGATCCTCACCCGGTCGTAGACCACCGCGAGCTCGGCCGGAGGCAGGCCGGCGAGCAGCACCCGACCCATGGAGCTGCAGAAGGCCGGCAGGCGCGAGCCGATGGACAGGCCGATGGTCATCACCCGCGCCGTGGGCACGCGGGCCACATAAACGATGTCGTCCCCGTCCAGCACTGACAGGGAGCAGGATTCCTGCAGCGTGTTCACCACGTCGCGCATCACCGGCTGCGCCACCTCCCACATGGGGAGGGAAGAAAGATAGGCGAAGCCCAATTCCAGCACCTTGGGGCGGAGCGCGAAGAGCTTTCCGTCGGTCTCCGCATAGCCCTCCCGCACCAAAGTGAGCAGGAAGCGGCGGGCGGCGGCGCGGGTCAGGCCGGTGTGCTGGGCCACCTCGCTGAGCGTCATGCGGGGCTTGTACTGGCTGAAGGCGCGGATCACCTCGAGGCCGCGCACGAGGGACTGGACATAGTCCTTGTCCTCGCCCGCCGCCCCGGCGCGCTCCAGCACCTCGCCCGTCGTCATGCCCCCTCCCGCGAACCGCCGTCAGCGGTCGATCCATCCGGAGCATTATAGGGGGCATCCTGCGCCTGCCCAGCCGCCCTGTTCTCGGCGGCGCGGGCTGCCATCAGGCGCTCGTCCCGCCAAGCGACGCGGGCCTCCCAGTCTTCCAGCGGCAGCAGCGCCCGGCGCTCGGCCGTCGCGCGGGCGACGAGGGCATCGCTCCACCCTTCCGGCTGGCCGCGCTCCGCCCCCATCTGCCGGTAGCGCTCGCCCATGCGCTGGGCATGTTCGGCAAGTCCGCCGCGATAATTGAGATCCGACGTCTCGAACGGCCCAACGATGGACCAGCGCAGACCGAGGCCGGACGTCATCACCTTGTCGATGTCGGTCACGTCCGCAATGCCCTGTTCCAGCATCCAGTAGGCTTCGCGCAGCACGGCGCCTTGCAGGCGATTGTAGATGAAGCCGTTCACCTCGCGCTTCAGCACCACCGGCACCTGCCCGGCGCGCGCCATGAGGGCGCGGGTGCGCTCGGCGGCGGCGGGATCCGTGAAGGGGGCGGGCACGATCTCCACGATGGGAAGAAGATGGGGTGGATTGGCCGGATGGGCCACGAGGCAACGCGCCCGCCCCGGTAGGCCATCCGCGAATTCGGAGGCCGGCAGCGAGGAGGTCGAGCTGGCCAGCACCGCATCGGGGGGCGCCATCTCGTCCATCGCGCGAAACAGCTCCATCTTGAGGTCCAGCCGCTCGGGCACGCTCTCCTGCACATGAACGGTGCCGGCGAGCGCATCGGCAAGGGTCTCGACCACCCGCACCCGGGCCATCACCTCCCGTGGCGCTTCGTCGAGCAGACCATGGGCCGCGAGTGCGGCGAGGCGCTCAGCCACGGCGGGCAAAATCCCACGACGCACATCCGCGGAGGCGTCGTGCACCCGCACCTCGATCCCCGCCCGGGCAAATACGATGGCCCAGCCCACCCCCATGCTGCCACCGCCGACCAGGGTGACGGGACCGCTCCGGCCTTCGCTCATACGGGCCTCGATTTGTGCGTAACTGACATCATTAGTTCGTAATGCGAACAATTTTGAAAGGCAAGGCGCGAGTTTCCGGCGGCTGCGATCGCGGTCAGGCGGTCCGGTACCGAGCCTCGCGGCATCGGCGAAACTGTTCGATCGCGGGCCCTTGTTCGCAGGTGCAGCATTTAATCTGCTTGACGGCAGAGGTGACGAGGCCGTACCAAATTACACACAAAATGTGCGCTATTCGCACAAACCTAGCTTCGATGATGGCGTCGCGAAATTCCCCCTTCCGTGATGCCGCGCCCACCCAGACGCCCCGACCGGCGGTCCTGTCCGTCGCCTGATTTCAGTCCTCAGGAGGAAATATGAAGACCAAGGCCCTCGCGGTGCCCTTCGCTGCCGCGCTTCTCGCCAGCGCCATGATGGTAGGCCCCGCGGCCGCCCAGTATGCCGGCGGCGGCGTGAAGATCGGCGTGCTCACCGACATGTCCGGCGCCTACTCCGACCTCGCCGGCTCGGGCTCGGTGGAAGCTGCGAAGATGGCCATCGAGGACTTCGGCAAGCCCATCAACGGCAAGCCGGTGGAACTGGTCTCCGCCGACCACCAGAACAAGGCGGACATCGCATCCGCCACCGCCCGCAAGTGGTATGACACGCAGGACGTGGATGCCATCTTCGACATCAACGGCTCCGTGGCGGCGCTCGCGGTGCGCGAGGTGGCCAAGGAGAAGGGCAAGGTCGACATCAATTCCGGCGCGGCATCCATGTCGCTAACCAACAAAGCCTGCTCGCCCACCGGCCTGCACTGGACCTATGACGTCTATTCGCTGGCCGCCGGCACCGGCAACGCGCTGGTGAGCGAAGGCTTCAAGACCTGGTACTTCATCACCGCCGACTACACCTTCGGCCACGATCTGGAGAACCAGGTGGCCAAGATCGTGAAGGAGAAGGGCGGCACGGTGAAGGGCTCGGTGGCCCATCCCTTCGGCACGTCCGACGTCTCGTCCTACCTGCTCCAGGCGCAGGCTTCGGGCGCCAAGATCATCGCCATGGCCAATGCCGGGTCGGACACCATCAACACCATCAAGCAGGCGCGTGAGTTCGGCATCACGCAGGGCGGCCAGACGCTCGCGGCGCTGCTGTTGTTCCTCACCGACATCCACTCGGTGGGCCTCGACGCCGCCCAGGGCATGGTGCTGACCACCGGATTCTACTGGGACACGGACGACAAGACCCGCGCCTTCTCCAAGCGTTTCGCCCAGCGCATGAACGGCAAGATGCCCACCATGGTGCATGCCGGCGTCTATTCCTCGGTGCTGCACTATCTGAAGGCCGCCGAGGCCGCCGGCACCGACGAGGGCGAGAAGGTGATCGCCAAGATGCGCGAGCTGCCCATCGACGACATGTTCGCCAAGAACGGCAAGATCCGTCCCGACGGCCGCATGGTCCACGACATGTATCTCGCCAAGGTGAAGTCCCCCAAGGAGTCCAAGGGCCCCTGGGACTATTACGAGATCGTCCGCGTGATCCCCGGCGATGAGGCCTTCCAGCCGCTGAGCGAGAGCACCTGCCCGCTGGTGAAGAAGTAAGTCTCGCGCGCGTCGGCCTCTCCTCCCGGTCCGGCGCGCCCCCGGGCGCCTGCGCGCACTTGCAGCGCGGGCGCCCGGGGTCTTCCCTCAGCTCCGCGCAGTTCAGAAGGCGAAGCCCATGCTGTTCCATGTCGAGATGCAGGTGAACATCCCCCACGACTTCCCGGCCGAGAAGGCCGACGCCATCAAGGCGGCGGAAAAGGCCTATGCGCAGGATCTCCAGCGGCAGGGCAAGTGGGTGCACCTCTGGCGCATCGCCGGGCGCTACGCCAACGTCTCCATCTTCGACGTTTCGAGCGTGGACGAACTGCACACGCTCCTCTCCTCGCTCCCGCTCTTCCCCTTCATGGACATCAAGGTGACGCCCCTGGCGCGCCACCCCTCCGCCATCTGAAGCCGCCCCGGAAGGACCGCCGCATGCCCTACATGATCGAGACCTTCGACAAGCCCGGCACGCTGGACCTGCGCGCGCAGGTGCGCGACACGCACCTCGCCTTCCTGGAGGCGCACAAGCACCTGCTGCTCGCCTGCGGCGCAAAGCTGGACGACGACGGTAACGCAGCCGGCGGCGGCCTTTATGTGGTGGCGCTGGAGACGCGGGCGGAGGCAGAAGCCTTCATCGCCGCCGACCCCTTCTTTACCGCCGGGTTGTTCGAGCGCGTCCAGATCCAGCGCTGGCGCAAGGCCTATGTGGACGGCGTCTGCTACCTGCCGGAGGCGAAATGAGCGCGCGCACCCTCGTCACCGGCGGATCGAGCGGCATCGGCCTCGCGGTGGCGCGGCAGGAATTGGCCGCCGGTCGCGCCGTGGTGGTGCTGGACCGCGAGCCGCCCCCCGCCGACCTCGACGCCCGCTTCGTGTCCGTCAACCTGATGGATGAAGCCGCGACCGCCGCAGCGCTCGCGGAAGCGCTCTCGCTCGGCCCCGTCACCCGCCTCGTGAACAATGTGGGCATGGTGCGGCCCGCAAGCCTCGACGACACCAGCGCCGAGGATTTCGCTGCGGTCATGCGGCTCAATCTCGGCGTCGCCATTCAGGCCACGCAGGCGCTCCTCGCTGGGATGCGGGCGGCGCGCTTCGGGCGCATTGTCAACGTGTCGAGCCGCGCCGCCTACGGCAAGGAGCTGCGCACTGCCTATGCCGCCAGCAAGGCGGGGCTCATCGGCGCCACCCGCACGTGGGCGCTGGAACTGGGCAGGGACGGCATCACCGTGAACGCGGTCGCGCCCGGCCCTATCGCCACGCCTCTGTTCACCGCCGCCAACCCGCCCGACGCGCCGCGCACCCGTGCCATCGTGGAGGCCATCCCCGTCGGCCGCATGGGCACGCCGGAGGATGTGGCGCAGGCGGTTTCGTTCTTCCTCTCGGACGAGGCGGGCTTTATCACCGGCCAGACACTGCCGGTCTGCGGCGGCATCACGGTGGGCAAGGGCGCAGTCTAGGTCCGTCGGCTCCGGCGTCTTCGCTCAGGCGCCGCGCGGGCTGCATCTAAACGGAGACAGCATGACGTCCAATCCCCGCTGGACCCGCCGGCCGGAAGGCTCCACCTGGGGCGATTTCGGCCCGGACGACGAGCTCGGCCGTCTCAACCTCATCACCCCCGAAAAGGTGCGCGCCGCGGTTGCCGAGGTGAAGGAGGGCCGCACCTTCTGCCTCAGCCTGCCCCTCGACCGCCCCGGCGGCAACGTGCTGAACGTGCGCCGCGTGCCGCCCGTGCTGAAGCCCACGGGCACCGAGGACGCGCCACGCTTCAACGCGCAGCTGTGCGTGGAGGATGCGAGCCTTGTGGACGTGGTGAGCGACGACAAGGTGGAGATCTGCCTGCAATATTCCACCCAGTGGGACAGCTTCGCCCATGTCGGCGCGCTCTTCGACGTCAGCGGCGAAGGCCGGCCCGAGCCTGTCTATTACAACGGCTTCCGCGCCGGCATCGACATCGTCGGTCCGCGCGACGCCGAGGCGCGCGGCATCGCCTCCGGCGCGCACCGGCTGGGCATCCACAACACCGCCGTCCACGGCGTGCAGGGCCGCGGCGTGCTGGTGGACTTGCTTTCCCTCTTCGGCCGGGAGCGGCATCTCGTCGGCTACGACGACCTCATGCGGGCCATGGACGCCCAGGACGTGACGGTGGAAGAGGGCGACATTCTCTGCCTCTACACCGGCTTCACGCAGGTCGTCATGGAGATGGACGGCGTCCCAGACGGCGCGGTTCTCGCCCGAAGCTGCGCTGCTCTCGACGGCCGGGACGCGCGCCTGCTGCAATGGATTTCGGACAGCCGCATCGCCGCTCTCGTCGCGGACAATTATGCGGTGGAGCATCTGCCGGCGAAGCGCCTCGCCGCAACGACGCAGGCCGCCATGCCGCTGCACCACCACTGCCTGTTCCGGCTCGGCGTGCCGCTGGGCGAATTGTGGTGGCTCGCCGATCTCGCTGCCCATCTGCGCGCCGCCGGCCGCAATCGCTTCCTCCTCACCGCCCCGCCGCTGCGTCTGCCCGGTGCCGTGGGCTCGCCCGTCACCCCCATCGCCACCGTGTGATCTTCCGCAGGAGACCCGGATGCCCTTTATCGCCGTCGACGGCCGCACCATCCATTACGCGCTTGAAGGGGCGGAGGGCGCGCCGGTGCTGCTGCTCGCCAATTCGCTCGGCACCAGCTTCCTGGTATGGGACGCCGTGATGCCGGCGCTCCTCGCCCGCTTTCGCGTGCTGCGCTACGACATGCGCGGCCACGGCCTCTCCGACGCCGCGCCGCTGCCCGACGAGAACACCGGCTATTCCATCGCCGCCCTCGCCGGCGATGCCTTGGGGCTGCTCGATGCGCTGGGCATCGAAAAGGCCCATGTGTGCGGCCTCTCCATCGGCGGCATGGTGGCCCAGCATCTGGCGGCCCATGCGCCGGGGCGGGTGGATCGGCTCGTCCTGTGCGACACCGCCATGCAGATCGGCCCCGCCACTGTCTGGAACGAGCGCCTTGCGGGAATCCGCCGCGACGGCCTCGCCGCCATCGCCCCCGGCGTCATGGCCCGCTGGTTCACCGACGGCTTCCGCGAACGGGTGCCCCACATCGTCCGCGGCTACGTCAACATGGTGTCCCGCAACACCTTGGAAGGCTACGTAGGCTGCGCCATGGCGGTGCGCGATGCCGACCTCACGGCCTCCGCCGGCCGCATTTCTGCGCCGACCCTGGTCGTGGTGGGCGACAAGGACCCCTCAACCCCGCCCGCCTCCGCCGAGGCCATGGCGGCGGCGATTCCCGGCGCCCGGCTGGAGGTGATCGCAGACGCCTCGCACATCCCGTGCGTGGAGCAGCCGGACGCGCTCGCCCGCCTGCTGATCGCTCATCTGGCGTGATGACAAGCCATTGATTTTGCGAGAGTGATTTTGGCGCGGGGGAGCTGGAGGGATATCAAGCGAATTCGAAGGCGTGAGCTAGCCGAGCAGCCGCGTCCGAGCGGATTTCAACCAATGCGGACCCCGCAGACATATTCGGGCATCACGTCCACAGACCAGTTGAGCGCCGCTTCCGCCTCCGACTCATTGACGCGGAACTTGCCACCCGGAAACCAGTCGTCGCCGAATTCCCTGAAGAGCGAAGAATAGATGTAGACGTTCTGCCCCGGACCAAGCTTAACTCGCTCTCACGACCGGCGCTGGAGCGATCCCATCTCGCCGCGCCGGTAGCGGGAGATCGCATCCTTGACCTCGTGCGGGTGGTTGAGAATGAACGGCCCCTCCGCATGGCAGGGCTCGTCGATGGGAGCGCCGGACAGCACGAGCACACGCGCGGCTCCCCGCGCCGAGAACCGGACGACATCGCTGCCCGAAACCGAGATGACCTGTCCGGCGTCGAGATGAAGCGTCTCGCCACCCGACCGGGCCGTCACGGTGTCACGGGCATAGAGCAAGGTGCAGTTGGCCGGCACCAGATCCAGCTCCAGCTCGGTACGGATGGTGAGGTCGAGCAAACGGAAGGGCTCGGCCGGGACGAGCGGCGATGCGACGTTCCGATACGTCCCCGCGAGGACGCGCACCACGTTGCAACTATCGTCGCTCCATCGCGGCACGTCGTCCCCCTGCAGCCAGAAGGTTTGGGGCGGGAGCGACTTGTTCTCGGCACGCAGGTTCACATAGATCTGCGCGCCGTGCAGCGCGCGGCCCGCATCCTGCGGCGTCTCTTCGTGCAGGGCGCCCCGCCCGGACTGGAGCCAGACGAGCCCGCCCGCGCCGACCACGAGATCGTTGCCCAGCGAATCCCTACTGCGCAGCGCGCCTTCCGAATCCTCGAAGAGATAGGTGATGGCGGAGAAACCCGCGTGCGGGTGCGGCCCGAAAGGGCTTCCCGACACGCGGAAGTCGTCGAGTAGGCGAATGGGGGAGCCGCCGGGGTCCAGTTGATCCACGTCGAAATGCACCATGGAGAGACTGGACATCCCATGACGGACACCGCTCAACGGGGCAGAAAACGCCGACACTGGCTCCTCCTCTCACTGGCTCAGGGTCGGGTCCGCGTCACGCCGCGAGGGCGTGCGCCTGCCGGATCGCGGCATCCACCGCGTTCGCTTTCGCCTCAGGGCCCATGGCCACGCCCTCGGCGCGCACGAAGGACACGTCGGTAATGCCAAGGAAGCCGAAGAAGGCTGTGAGGTAGCTCTCCTGGTGGTCCAGAGCCGCCATGGGCGTGCCGGCGCTGAACACGCCGCCGCGGGTGGAGGCGACGATCAGCTTCTTGCCGCCGGCAAGGCCTTCCAGTCCCTTTTCCGAATAGCGGAAGGTCACGCCGGCCACCGCCAGACGATCCATCCAGGCCTTCAGCTGGGACGGAACGGAGAAATTGTACATGGGCGCGCCGATGACGATGACGTCGCTGGCGAGAAAGTCCGCGAGGGCGCCCTTGCTGGCTGCCACGTCCGCCTCAAGGGCTGGCGGCACCGGGGCGCCCTGCGCCGCGCCGAGGTGAGCGGCGGTCAGGTGGGTCAGGGGCGCGGTGGCAAGGTCGATATGGGTGACGGTGGCGCCCGGCGCCACCCGCTGCAGCGTCGTGACGATCTCGGCGGTGAGCTGACGGCTGATGGAGCCTTCCGACAGGATGCTCGAATCCACATGCAGGATCTTCATGGGGTCTCTCCACGGGGCAGCAGAATGCTGCGCGTGGCAAAGTCGGTACGCTTCCGCCGCTTATCCGCGTAGCCTATAAAATTCGATGATTAGTATCGATGGAGCAGATGGATGCTCGATGCGCTTTCGCTCGACCAGTTGCGCACATTCATTGCCGCGGCCGACACCGGCAGCTTCTCCGCCGCCGGGCGGCGCATTGGGCGGGCGCAGTCCGTTGTGAGCCAGGCCATCGCCACTCTCGAGACGCAGCTTGCCGTTCGCCTGTTCAGCCGTGAAGGCCGCTACCCGCAGCTGACGGCGGAAGGCCGTGCCCTGCTGCAGAAAGCGCGGGAAGTAGTCTCGGGCATGGACCAGCTGAAGGCGCAGGCGAGAGGTCTGTCCTCCGGTCTTGAGCCGGCGCTGGCCGTGGTCATCAACGTGATGTTCCCCTCGAACATCCTCGCGGCCGCTGTCAGCGCTTTCCAGGTCCAGTTCCCCGATACGCCGCTGCGTGTGGCGGTGGAGGGGATGGGTGCGGTGATCGAGCCGGTGCTCGATGGCGGGTTCGACTTCGGCGTCCGCGGGCCCTTGGCGGCGACCCATCCGGACCTGCACTCGGAGCGCATCCTCGGCATCGAGTACCGCATGTTCGCCGCCCCCCAGCACCCACTCGCGCAGTACGGCGGCCCGATCCCGGCGCGCGCGTTCGCAAAGCACCTGCAGCTCGTGCTCAGCGACCGCTCAAGGCTGACCGAAGGCAAGGACTTCCGGGTGATGTCGGAAAAGACGTGGCGCATATCCGACCTCGGCGCCAAGCACGCTTTCCTGAAGCAGGGCGTCGGATGGGGCGGCATGCCCGTGCACGCGGTGCAGGATGATCTGGACACCGGCCGGCTCGTCCAACTCGAGCCCGAGGAAAACGACCTCACCACGCGCATGGCGATGTCCGCCTTCTATCGCGCCGACCAGCCCCCCGGACCCGCAGGCCGGTGGCTGATCGAGCAGTTGAAGGCGCAGGGGGCGCACGCCTGCAGAGAAGTCGAGGACCGGCGTGCAGGGTCGACCCGGGATTGACCCGCGGCGTCTTGTTTCTCAGCCGCGGGGCAGGCCGGCCAGAGCCTCGGAAACCGCTTGCGCAAGCGTGGTCGTCGGACGGCCGATAAGGCGTGCCAGAACGCCGCTGTCGTCGTGCAGGACGCCGGTTGAGACGTCCTTCGCCTCGACTTCGGCGACCAGCGCCGCGACCTCGGGAGGCAGGCCGGCTTGGGCGAGAACGGCCGCGTGCTCCGCCTGCGTCAGGTTGCGATAGCTGAACGGCTTGCCGGTCTGGCGGGCGACTTCCGCGGCGAGGTCATCAAGGCGGTAGGCCTTGTCGCCGGCGAGCTCGTGGGTCTGGCCCTCATGTCCCGGGCTGGTCATGACTGCCGCCGCGGCCTCGGCGAAATCCTGGCGCGAGGCCCAGGAGATGAGCCCCTCTCCGGCGCTGCCCGCCATGGCGGAATACGGCAGGGACGGCGGAATCGCGATCGTGTGGTTTTCCCAGTACCAGCCATTGCGCAGGATGGTGAAGGCGAGGCCGGAGGCCTTGATCTGCCGCTCCGTCTCGACATGGTCGCCGGCAAACCAGTGGGACCATCGGTCCGCGTGGAGCAGGCTCGTATAGACGAGGCGGTGGACCCCGGTCTTCTTTGCGGCGGCGATGACGTTGGCATGCTCTTGCTGGCGCGTCTGCATTCCGTTGGACGAAATCAGCAGGAGCGTGTCGATGCCCTTAAGGGCGTCATCCAGTATCGACGGCACGAGGTAGTCGGCGGCCCGGACCTCGACCCCAAGGTCTCCGGCCTTCGCGGGATCGCGCACCAGAGCGACGATATCGGAAGCCGGGACCCTCTTGATTAGGCTGGCGACAGCCTTGCGGCCGAGCTGGCCGGTGGCGCCGGTGACTGCGAACATGAATATCTCCCGCGAGATAAGCGTACGCACGTGTACGTTTATTTTCGTACAATGATGTACGGATATCGCGAGCGCAAGAGGTTCATGTCGCGGTCATGCTGGCTTGGCTGGCCCCTCGATCTCCCGATCGGTGCCGAAGCCCATGACCACCAGACGGAGCCTTTTTTCGATGGCCTCCGCCCGGCTGTGCTCGCCATCCAGGCGCCAGCCAAACGCAATCATGCGGCAAGCCAGGAGGACCTCAGCCTCTGTCAGCGTCGGTCGGACGACGCCATCGGCTTTCGCCGTGGCAAGAGGGATGCTGATGACATCTCGCAGCAGGTCGGCCGGCGAGCAGGCCTCGGCTGGGTCGGCGGTGCCCTGCAGGGACGAGGCGAAGGCGTGATAGAGGTCGCTCACTTCGATCAGCCGACGCATGACCACGAAGATGCCGAGAGAGCCGTCCGTCCGGATCTCGTCTTTCAAGGCCGATATCTCGTCATCAAGGACAGCCTTGAACAGATCGGCGCGGTCCACGAAGTTCCGGTAGAGCGTCCCTCGTGTAATCCCCGCGCGTTCCGCGATCAGTTCGAGCGGAACATCATGGCCCTGCTCCCGCATGGTGGTCCGGGCCGCTTCGATCAGGCGCCTTCTGTTCTCCAAAGCATCCTTGCGCAAGGCCGTTTCTTCCCCCAGCGGCGCCTCGAAGTCGGCTTACCCCTGTTCGCAGGCCGACGTCCTGTTTCATCCATACATGGTTCGGGCGCTCAAGGCTTCGGCTCCGCCTTGTAAAAGTCGAGGAACATCGCGATGCCGCTCTCGATCAGGCGATCGGACGCGCGACTGCTCGGGGAAGGGAACCCAAGGGCACCGGACAGCTTGATGTCCTCTGTGACGAGCGCGAGAAACTGGTGCGCCGCCAATTCGGCGTCGGGAATTCGCAGGCGGCCAACGTCGCCCAGCGCGCCTAGATAGGCGGCGATCTGGTGGATCGCGGCACCTGGCCCTTCATCATAAAAAACCTGAGCGAGACGGGGAAACCTGGGCGCGACCGGGATCAGGATACGAAAGATGTCGAGCCCCTCTCGATGCGCGAAGATGCGGCGGTAATTGGTCGCCACCTTGTGCAATTCCTTCGAGACGGCGGCGCTCTTCGGGTCGGGCCTGTAAAGGTCGGCGTTCACCGCCCGGCACTCGACCCGGATCAGCTCCTCGAAAAGGGCGGCCTTGTTGGAAAAGTGCGCATACACAGTCGCCTTCGACAGAGCGCCGACGCGCGCGATCGCATCCATGGTGGCGCCGTCGTAGCCGGCCTCCAGGAACACGGCGCGGGCCGCCTTGAGGGCCTCCTGGGCCTTGGGCCTCAGGCTGTTCGACTCATGCGGCACAAGGGATGAAGCGTTGCATTCCGACATGCCCTCAACTTAATCGAACTGTACGGTTCAGTCCATATTGACTCGCGATTTATCTGGTCTTACCCGTATGCTGAACTGAACGGTTCGGTTCAGATTTCTATCCGGGATGCCGCCACCCATGCGAGACCTGTCTGCCCTTTCCCGGCGCGCGCCCTGCCTCAAGGGAGGCGTCTTCGTCGCGTCCCTGCTGCTTATGAACGGCTGCATGGTGGGGCCGGATTTCGAGGCGCCCGATGCACCGCACGTCAGTGGCTACCTCCCCGAAGGCACGCCCCGCCCCACCACGTCGGCCGATGTCCATGGCGGAAGCAGCCAGGTCTTTCTTCGGGGGCGCGATCTCCCCGGCGACTGGTGGCGGGTGTTCCGCAACAAGCAGATCGATGCCTTCGTGGCAGAGGCCATACGCAACCATCCGGACGTCGCCGCCGCCCAGGCGGCACTTCGGGCGGCGCGCGAAAATGCGCTGGCGGGAGAGGGCTCCCTGTTCCCGCAGGTGTCTGCGAGCGGCAGCGCCACCCGACAGGTTACCTCGCTGGCGAACCAAGGCGAGAGCGGCAACACCAGTCCTTACAATCTCTACAATGCCTCGGTCAGCGTCAGCTATGTGCTCGACGTGTGGGGCGGGACTCGCCGGAATGTCGAGGCTCTGGAGGCGCAGGCCGACTACCAGCGCTTCCAGCTGGAAGCGACCTATCTCAGCCTCACCGCCAATGTGGTGACGGCGGCCATCACCGACGCTTCCCTGCGCGCGCAGATCGAGGCGACCAACGACATCATCAAGTCGGAGCAGGAACAGCTCAAGCTTGTCCAGCGCCAGTTCGAGCTGGGCGCGGTGGCGCAGTCGGACGTGCTCTCCCAGCAGTCCAACCTCGCCCAGACCCAGGCGACCCTGCCGCCGCTGCAGAAGCAGCTCGCCCAGCAGCGCAACCAGCTCATGGCCTATCTCGGCCGCCTCCCGAGCCAGGACCGGGGCGAGCATGTGACCCTCGCCAGCCTCACCTTGCCGCGCGATCTTCCGGTCAGCGTTCCGTCCGCTCTGGTGCGCCAGCGACCCGATATCGGCGCGGCAGAGGCGAGCCTGCACAAGGCCACCGCCACGGTGGGCGTGAATGTGGCCAACATGCTGCCGCAGGTTCAGCTCTCGGGTAGCTACGGCCGGGCCGGCCTTACCCCGGACAGCCTGTTCTCTCCCGGCACGGCGGCATGGAGCATCGCGGGCAGCGTCGCACAGACGGTTTTCGACGGCGGGACGCTCTACCACGACAAGGAATCCGCGGTCGCGAGCAACGAGCAGGCGTTGGCACAATACAAGAGCACAGTCATCACCGCCTTCCGCGACGTGGCGGATTCGCTGCGCGCCATCGAGGCCGATGCCAGCACGCTGAAGGCCCAGCTCGCCTACGAGAAGGCGGCACAGGAGAGCGTGAAGATCTCCCGCACCCAGTATCTGGCCGGCGCAGTCACCTATCCCTCGGTGCTCACCGCCGAGCAGAATTTCCAGCAGGCGGTGGTGGCACGGGTGAAGGCGCAGGCCGCCCGCTTCACCGATACCGCGGCGCTGTTCCAGGCCCTGGGGGGCGGCTGGTGGAACCGGGTGGACCAGACGGCGCAGGCCGAGCCCCGCACCAACGCCGGATACTTCCAGGATCACTGAGCGGGCTGCAACGCCCCTCGCGAGCGCGCCCTCAAAACGCCCCCTGCGCCGCAGCCGCAAGAAGAGACTTCAGATGAAGAAACGGATGATCATCATGCTGGCCGCCGTCGCCCTGGTTTTCGGGGCGCTCTACGGTTTTCAGCTCTTCAAGGCGAGCATGATCAAGCAGGCGCTGGCCTCGCTGCGCGACCCGCCACAGACCGTCGCCACCACGGTGGCTGCCCTCGCGCCCTGGCAGTCCACCGTCAAGGCGGTGGGCAGCGTCCGCGCCGAGGCGGGCGCCGACCTTGCGCTGGAAAGCTCCGGCACGGTCGCGAAGATCAATTTCAAATCCGGCGACGAAGTGCGCGAGGGACAGGTCCTCCTTCAGCTGCGCGACGAGCAGGAGGTGGCCAATCTCGCAGCCCTGAAGGCGACGGCGGATGTCAGCGCCATCATCCTCAACCGCGACCAGGAACAGCTGAAGATCCACGCGGTGAGCCAGGCGACCATCGACAGCGACACCGCCAACCTCAAGAAAGCGCTGGCCCAGGTGGCCGAGCAGCAGGCTGTGGTGGACAAGAAGACGCTGAAGGCGCCCTTCTCCGGCCGGCTCGGCATCCGCTCCGTCGATCTCGGCCAGTATGTGAGCGCGGGCACGACGGTGGTGACGCTCCAGTCCCTCAATCCCATCTTCATCGACTTCTACCTGCCGCAGCAGGCGCTCGCCGAGGTGAAGGCCGGGCAGACGGTGAAGGCCACGGTGGACACCTATCCCGGCCAGGGATTCGAGGGCACGGTGACGGCCATCAGCCCCAAGGTGGACGTCACCTCTCGCAACGTGCAACTGCGCGCCGAATTCAGGAACGACGACCACCGCCTCACCCCCGGTATGTTCGCCACTGTCGAGGTCGCCGTCGGGACGCCGGACGCGTTCGTGACCGTGCCGCAGACGGCCATCACGGCCAATCCCTACGGCGACATCGTCTTCGTCGTGGAGAAAAAGGAGGGTTCGGCCACGGGCTTCGCCGCGCGTCAGGTATTCGTGAAAACGGGCGCGACGCGTGGCGACCAGATCGCCGTCCTCTCCGGCATCAAGGCGGGCGAGGAGATCGTCGCAGCCGGGCAGATGAAGCTGCACAACGGCTCCCAGATCAGCGTGAACAATGCGGTGATGCCGACGAACGACTCCGCTCCCTCCATCGTCGATCGCTGAGCGGAGGCGCCCGTGTCATCCTTCACCGACATCTTCATCCGCCGGCCGGTGCTGGCGATCGTGGTCAGCCTGATGATCCTGGTGCTCGGCCTGCGGGCAATGAGTTCCATGCCCATCCTGCAGTATCCGCGCACGCAGAATGCCATCGTGACCGTCTCGACCACCTATCCCGGCGCCGATCCGGACGTGGTGGCGGGCTTCATCACGACGCCGCTGGAAAATGCCATCGCCCAGGCGAACGGCATCGACTACATGACCTCCACCAGCACCACCGGGACCAGCACCATCACCGCCAACCTGCGGCTCAACTACGATACCGGCAAGGCGCTCACCGAGATCAACACCAAGGTCAATTCGGTGCTCAACCAGTTGCCCTCCGGCACGCAGCAGCCGGTGCTGACGGTGAAGGTGGGGCAGACCATCGATGCCATGTATATCGGCTTCCGCAGCGACGCCATCGCCGGCAACCAGATCACCGATTACCTGATCCGCGTGGTGCAGCCGAAGCTGCAGGCGGTGCAGGGTGTGCAGACGGCGGAATTGCTCGGCAGCAAGACCTTCGCCATGCGCGCCTGGCTCGATCCCATCCGCCTCGCGGCCTATGGCGTGACCGCCTCGGAGGTCTCCACCGCGCTCACCCGCAACGACTACATTGCGAGCCTCGGCAACACCAAGGGCCAGATGGTGCAGGTGAACCTCACCGCCTCCACCAGCCTGCACAATGTGGAGGAGTTCCGGAACCTCATCGTCAAGGAGGCGAACGGCGCCATCGTGCGCCTGAAGGACGTGGCCAACGTCACCCTTGGCGCCGACGACTATGATTCCGCCACCATGTTCGACGGGAGGGAGTCGGTCTATATCGGCATCCAGATCGCTCCCACCGCGAATTTGCTCGATGTCATCAAGGGCGTGCGCGCGGTGCTGCCGGACATCGAGAGCCAGCTGCCCACCGGGCTTTCCATGGGCGTGATCTACGACTCCTCCGCCTTCGTGAATTCCTCCATCGAGGAGGTGATCCACACACTGGTGGAGGCGCTCGCCATCGTGACGCTGGTGGTGTTCGCCTTCCTCGGCTCCTGGCGCTCGGTGCTCATCCCGGTGATCGCGATCCCGCTGTCGCTGATCGGCACCTTCCTGATGATGCTGGCGTTCGGCTTCAGCATCAATCTGCTCACGCTGCTGGCCCTCGTGCTCGCCATCGGCCTCGTGGTGGACGACGCCATCATCGTGGTGGAGAGCGTCAACCACCACATGGAAGAGGGGATGAGCGCGCGTCAGGCTGCCTTCGCCTCGGCCCGGCAGCTCGCCAATCCAATCATCGCCATGACCGTGGTGCTGATCGCGGTCTATGTGCCCATCGGCTTCCAGGGCGGGCTCACCGGCGCCCTCTTCACCGAATTTGCCTTCACGCTGGTGGGGGCGGTGACGATCTCGGCGGTAGTGGCTCTGACCCTGACACCGATGATGTCCGCCTACATGCTGAAGCCGGTGGACCATGCAGGCGGGGATCTCGAATCCCGCATGGTGCTAGCGGTGGATCGGGTGATGGGTGCGGTCACCGCCGCCTACTCCCGCTCGCTGACGGGCGCTCTCAACTACATGCCTGTCACCGCCGTGTTCGCCGGCCTCGTGCTGTGCAGCGTCTACTGGCTGTACGGCACGGCGCAGAGCGAGCTGGCGCCGGAGGAAGATCAGGGCATCATCCTCGCCCAGAGCATCTCCGCCCCCAATGCGACCCTGCAGCAGAAGCTGCTCTACAACCGGCAGACCTACGAGACCTTCGCCAAACACCCCGAAACCGAGACAGTGTTCCAGGTGGAGAGCACCGGGACCAGCATCGCAGGCTGGGTGCTGAAGCCCTGGGACGAACGCAAGGCGACCACCAAGATCCTCCAGCCGATGATCCAGCAGGAGCTGAACGCCATCGCCGGCCAGAAGATCGTCGCCTTCCAGACATCGCCTCTACCCGGCTCGAACGGCCTGCCCATGCAGATCGTGATCGGAACTTCCGACGGCTTCGACAAGCTCAATGAGGTGGCCGCGAAGTTCATGCAGGAGGCTCTGGACACCGGCCTGTTCATCTTCCTCAACAACGATCTCAAGATCGACCAGCCGCAGGCCTCCATCGTCATCGACCGGGAGAAGACCTCGCTTCTCGGCCTCTCCATGAGCGATGTAGGCGGCGCCCTCTCCTCGCTGTTGGGCGGCGGCTATGTGAACTATTTCAGCCTGGACGGGCGGTCCTACAAAGTCATCCCGCAGGTGAAGCAGGACGCGCGGCTCAATACGGACCAAGTGCTCGACTATTACATGCGCATGAGCGACGGGACCATGATCCCGCTGTCGACGGTGGCACGCATCGAGACCAAAACCGTGCCGGAATCCCTCAACCACTTCCAGCAGGTGAATGCCGCCACCATTGCCGGCGTAGTCGCGCCCGGGGTGACCACCGGCGATGCCATCACGGCGCTGAAGGATCTCGCCAAGCGCACCCTGCCCACGGGCTATACGCTCGATTTCGGCGGCGCCTCGCGGCAATATGTGCAGGAGAGCGGTGGTTTCGTCACGACGTTCGCGTTTGCGCTGATCGTGATCTTCCTGTCGCTGGCCGCACTGTTCAACAGCTTCCGCGACCCGGTAGTGATCCTGCTGTCGGTGCCCATGTCGCTCGCCGGTGCGTTGCTGTTCATCAGCGTCGGCATCGGCGGGGCGAGCATCAACATCTATACCCAGGTGGGACTCACCACGCTCATGGGTCTCATCAGCAAGCATGGCATTCTGATGCTGGAGGTGGCGAACGAGTTGCAACTCGAGGGCAAGTCCAAGCGCGAGGCCATCATCGCGGCGGCCACGCTCCGCCTGCGGCCCATTCTGATGACGACGGCGGCCATGGTGCTCGGCGTCCTCCCGCTGATCTTCGCGTCCGGCGCGGGCGCGGCCTCGCGCTTCAATCTGGGCCTCGTCATCGCCACCGGCCTCGCCATCGGAACGCTGTTCACCCTCTATGTGGTGCCCACCGCCTATGTCTTGATGGGCCAGACCCACCGCCGCGAGGAAGCTGAAGGGGCGGCTGCTCCGGCCGCCGCCCAATAGGCACGCTCGGAAGCGCTCGGCTGATATCGGCCCAGCATCCCGTCGAGCTGGCGCCGAAGAATCGGCACACCCATGGAGCATGGTGACGGAGCGCTCTCGGTCTCCATCAATGGGCTTTCGCTATTGAGCGATGCTCTTTGCCTCCGGCCAGCGCGCCGCCCGGAATGCGGCCTCCGGTGTCGGCGGGGGCTTGAGCAAGATCAGCCCTCGACCGGCGCGGGGGCGGCAGTATCGACGCTCAGGGATACGACCACCAAGACCTCCGCCCGCCTGGTCCCGACGCTGCGCAAATCGTGGCGCTCCTCGCCGTAGAAATAGAGGCAGTCCCCCTTTTCCATGAGCAGTTCCTCGGTGCCCAGCTTCACGGTGATGCTGCCCGAAACCACGAACACCATTTCCTCGCCCCCGTGATGCGCCCAGTGGATTAGCGCGCTCGCCTGGACCTTCGCCGCCCTTCCCAACGCCATCTCGTTCTCGCTGGTGGGCGTGGTGATCGCCGAGTTCGTCGGCACCACGACGGGCATGGGCTACCTAATCGTGTCCTCCCTCTCGACGCTCAACGCCAACGAGATGTTCGCAGCCATCACCGTGCTGGGGCTCGTGGGCATCGCCCTCGTCTCGCTGGCCGAACGGCTGGCGCGCCGCCTGCTGCGCTGGTCGCCCCAGTTCAACGAACGCTGAAATGAAGACCTCCGGAGACCCGAAATGACCGCGGATGCCATCGACTATTACTTCTGGATCAACTCGGACTGGGCCTATTCGGAAACCCCCGCCTGAAAGCCATGGGCGATCGCTACGGCCTGCCCATCAATTACTATCCCGTGGACATCGGCGCCGTGTACGCCCGGACCGGCGGCATCAAGCTGCCGCTGCGATCCAAGGAGCGGCGCGACTACCGCCTCCTGGAGATGCGCCGCTTCCGCGACATTCTCGGCATGCCCATCACTCTCGAGCCGAAGCATATGACGCAATCGGTGGAGATCCCTTCCCGCTTTGCCATCGCCGCCATGCAGATGGACATCCCGCCGCACGATCTCGTCCATGCGATCATGACCGCGCTGTGGGTGGAAGAGAAGGACATCGAGGACGCGGCGACCCTCGTCGCCATCGCATCCGGCCTCGGCCTCGACGGCGAGGCCATCCTTGCCCGCTCGAGGACCAAGGAGGTGGCGGAGCAATACTACCGCAACACGGACGAGGGCATCGCCAACAGCATGTTCGGCGCGCCGTTCTACGTCTTCCGGGGAGAAGCCTTCTGGGGGCAGGACCGGCTCGACATGCTGGATGACACCATCGCCCGCGCGCTCGGCAAGCCGGGGGTGTTGCCGGGCCTGAAGGTGGCGTCGTGATCGGCCGCATCGGGGCCGGACCCCGCCTTTCCGCCGCCACCGCCTTTACCGGGAAGGCCATCTTCGACCCGCTCATCAACCGCTCGGGCCTCAACTGCCGCATTCTCGCGGGCGGCGTGGTGCGGGTCGGCAACACGGTGCGGAGTCTCTAGATGGCGCCGCATTGCATCCGCACCGTGGTCGCCGCCCGCAGCGATGCGGGCGGCGACGTGGTCTCGTTCGTGCTGAAGGATCCGGAGGGCTGGGACCTGCCGCCCTTCCGCCCGGGCGCGCACCTCGACCTCTACCTGCCAGACGGACGCGTGCGCACCTATTCCCTTGTCAACGATCCCGCCGAGAAGGACAGCTTCGTGATCGCGGTGAAGCACGAGCCGGCCGGGCGCGGCGGCTCCCGCTTTCTCTGCGAAAGCCTGAAGGCGGGCGACGAGATCGGCGTCGGCCTGCCACGCGGCGGACTTTCGCTGGCGCCTGATGCGCAGATTTTCGTCGCCGGTGGCATCGGGGTGACGCCCTTTCTCTCCGCGGCAGCAGCGCTCCTGCGGGTGGGACGCACCGATTTCCGCCTTCATGTCATCTCACGCGGCCCGCCGCCGCTCGCCGACCGGCTGGCCCCACTGGTTGCGGCGGGCGTCGCCGAGCTTCACGACACCAGCACAGGTTGCCGCCCAGCGCTCGGCCCCCTCCTTTCCGGCAATACTACGCAGGCGGTCTCCTGCTGCGGCCCGGAAAGCCTGATCGCCGCCTTCGAGGCGGCTACCGCCGGCTGGCCGGAGCACCTCGTCCATGTGGAGCGCTTCGTTCCGCCTCTTCTGGTGGCCCCCCCCCCCGGAGGCCCGGCCCTACACACTCGTCCTCGCCCGCTCGGGTGCCGAGATCGAGATGGAGGCAGGTGCCAGCATGCTGGATACGCTTACGGCACGCGGCATCTCCATTCCCAGTTCCTGCTGTGGCGGCATCTGCGGGCTCTGCAAGATCGATTGGATTGAGGGCGAGCCGCTGCACCGCGACCGCGCCCTCAGCCCCGAAGAACGCCGGAGAAGCCTCCTGGCCTGCGTCGCGCTCTCGGCGAGCCCCTGCCTCGTCTTGGACTTATGATCTCCGATAGGGAAGCGACCGACCTCCCGGACGGCCGAGCCCGGATCAGGCAACGATCTCCTACAACAATGGCCTGTGGTCCTGCCTGTCCCGAGAAGGCATGCCATCCACAGGTTGCGCGCACCATCCTTGTAGACGGTGGCGCCGCTGTGATGCGGGCGCCGACGCGGCTATGGTCCCTGCGGGAACGCGAGGACGGACTGCCGTGAATAAGCATTTCTACAATTCCGCCGACATGCTTGTCGCCGACGCCATCGATGGCCTCATCCTTGGGTCGGGTGGCCGGCTGGCCCGGCTCGACGGCTATCCTGAGATCAAGGTCGTGCTGCGGACCGATCGGCCGGCCGACCGGGTGGCGGTCATCTCCGGCGGGGGATCCGGGCACGAGCCGGCCCATGCCGGATTCGTCGGCGAGGGGCTGCTGGACGCCGCCGTCTGCGGCGACATTTTCGCTTCGCCCACGGTGGATGCGGTGCTTGCGGCCATCCTCGCGGTGACGGGACCGGCAGGCTGCCTGCTGATCGTCAAGAACTACGGCGGCGACCGGCTCAACTTCGGCCTCGCCGCCGAGCGCGCGCGGACCCTCGGGCTGGACGTGGAGATGGTGATCGTCGGCGACGACATCGCCCTGCCCGACAACCCCCGTCCGCGCGGCATCGCCGGCACCATCTTCGTCCACAAGGCCGCGGGACACGCCGCCGCCGCCGGCCTGCCACTTCCCGAGGTGCGGCGCCGGGCCGCCGACGCGGCGGGCGTGGTGAAGTCGCTCGGGGTGGCGACGAGCACCTGCAGCATTCCCGGGCGACCCTCCGAGGAACGCATGGAGGACGGGCACGCCGAACTCGGCCTCGGCATCCATGGCGAGCCGGGGCTGGAGCGCATCGTGCTACCCGGCGCGGCACAACTGGTGGCCGACATGATCGCCCGCTTCGGAACGGATGTGCGCGAAGCGCCCCAGCTTGCGCTGCTCGTCAACAATCTCGGTGGAGTCCCGGCCCTGGAACTCTCCATTGTCCTGCGCGAGGTGCTGAAGAGCCCCATCGGGGCGCACGTCACGCTGGTGCTAGGCCCCGCGGGTGCCGTGACAGCGCTGGACATGCGTGGCTTCTCACTGTCGTTCCTTCCGCTCGACGATGTCAGGCGCGCCTGGCTGACCGCTCCGGTCGATGTGCCCGCTTGGCCAGAGGCCCGCGCGCCGGGGCCGATCGCGGTGGTTGCGCCTTCGGCCCGGCTTGCCGGGCCCGCGGCGACGCCGTCGGAGGATCCGGCGACCCGTGCCCTGCTGCGCGCCGTCAGCGCGACGCTGATCGCCGCCCAGCCGCAGCTGGATGCGCTCGACGCCCGGGTCGGCGACGGCGACACGGGTTCCACCTTCGCCGCCGCCGCCCGCAAGGTTGAGGACGATCTCGATCTCCTGCCTCTCGCCGATCCCGCCGCCCTGTGCGAGGCCATCGCAGAGCGTCTGTCGCGGGTGATGGGCGGATCGAGCGGTGTCCTGCTCTCGATCTTTGCCGCGGCCGCCGGGGTGGCCCTCAGGCAGGGCTCCGGCGTTGCCGCGGCGCTCGACGCCGGGGTCGGGCGGATGAGCCACTACGGTGGAGCGAAGCTCGGCGACCGCACCATGATCGATGCGCTCAGCCCAGCGATCGCGGCGCTGGCGGAGGGGCAAACGCTTGCGGCCGCCGCCCGTGCAGCGCGGGCCGGGGCGGACGCCACCGCAGCGATGACGGCGGCCCGTGTCGGCCGGTCCAGCTATCTGTCGGGCACCGACCTCGCCGGGGTGGTGGACCCCGGCGCGGAGGCGGTCGCCCGCGTCTTCGAGGCGCTGGCGCGGCAGGCCTGAGTGTCGGCCTCCCTAGAGGCTTCCCGGCGCTGGGAAGCTGCAGCTGGTCCCGTCGGTTGGCGGCGATATGTGGTTCGCGTTCTCGGAGGAGCTACTGCTCGCATTCTTCGCCGGGATCTTGACGGCTGGTTGGACCTGCGTCCGCAAGATGAAGACGGGCATCGAGACCATGGACGTCTTCTGCTTTTTTACCACGGATCCGAGTGAGCCGGTCGCTAGCATCCAGCCAAAGGCAATGCCGATAATCCTCATGGAGCCGGAGGAAATCGAAATCTGGATGACGGCGCCGCGGCAGGGCGCCAAAGGACCGCAGCACCTGCTCCAGCAGGCGCGCTGCAGATCGTAGAGCGGGGGCGAGCTCGATGGCCCCTACCAGGTGCCGATGTGCCGCCCGCCATCACCAATGCCCGGCTTATGGTCCCATTCCTGCACAGGTATGGAGCGCACCGCGTCCAGCGTCCCGGGGGCCAGCTCCTTATTCTCCTGCGCATTCTCGTCAAAGAAGATGAGGCCTGCACCGGCGCGGATGGCGCCCATGAGGTCGCTGCTGGTCTGCGACGCGGCGTTGTTCTGGGCATTCCAGGCGGAGAACTGGCCGTTGTAAAGGTTCGTCAGCACGCCGGCCTGCTTGGTACAGCCGTCGCTCGCCGCCTGGGTGAAGGACTGCATGATGCACGCCGAGCGGCTTCATTGATGGTCCTTTGGGAACCATCAACAGGACCAGACTCGGTGGCTGAACTTGATCGGGATTGATCGCCGGAGGGCATCGATTTGGCTGGGGGACCTGGATTCGAACCAGGATTAACGGAGTCAGAGTCCGCGGTTCTACCGTTGAACTATCCCCCAACACCCGGACGGCCGCTAGCGCGGGGCGGGTGGGTCTGCCGAGGCAGGTGGGCTCTATACGCAATTCGATCGCCGGGTTCAACTCCCGATTCAGCGTCATTCACACCCCCTGTTCGAGAGGGGTAGCACCAGGGGTATCGGCGGGGTTCGGCACGAGTCAGCCCCGACCTCCGCTTGGTATACGACATACGCAATGGTGCCATGCACAATCCGCTATATTGCATCGCACGCGGATGGCCTATCTTCCCTTCATCAAATGGAGGCGAAAATGGTCACGATCACTGCACATGCTCCCCGCGAAACCGGCTTCTTCGGTCGCATCGGCAATGCGGTGTGCGACTTCCTCGACGCCGTCGCCGAAGCCCGCGCCATGTCGGAGCGCTACGAGTACCTCTCGCGCCGCTCCAACAGCGAGCTCGCCGAGATGGGCCTCGACCGTCAGCGCATCACCCAGGCCGTTGCCCGCGGCTTCTGAGAATTCCTGAAGGCCCGGCCGCGCGGTTTCGCGGCGGCCGGTCTTAAGTCCCTGTCTTCCGCGTTTCCTCCCAGTGCCCTCCACCCGCTGTCGCAAGGCAGCGGGTTTTCTTTTGTCCCTACTCCACCTTCACCGTCACGCTGTCGCTGCGGCCGTCCGCATCGATGACGGTGAGGCGGGCGAAGCCGCGGCCGGGCGGGGTCCAGAACAGGGTGCGGCGATCCTCTACCCGCGCCACCGGGCGGCCGTCCATGAGCAGGGTGAGAGGGAAAGTCCCGCCGTCCACCTTCAGTGCCAGCGTCTCCGCCCCCTCGGCCGCGACGCGCGCGCCGTCGGGGGGATAGACCACCTCCAGCGCCTGCTCCTGCCGCGCCCGGCCGAAATGCCGCTGGGGCGGGGGGAGCCTTGCATTGCCGGCCATCACCGCCCCGCGCGGGGCGGCGGCGAGGCTCGCCGGAGTGCGGACGATGCGGGCGAAGGCGTCGAACAGGAGGGGCGCAGCCGCCGCGCGGCCGGTGAGGTCAGGCACCGCCTGCCCGTCCGGCCGGCCGACCCAGACGCCCACCGTGCGCCGGCCGTCGAAGCCCACCGCCCAGCTGTCGCGATAGCCGTAGGAGGTGCCGGTCTTGAAGGCGATCCGCCCGCCCAAGGCATTCTCCGGCGCCGGCGTGCCGAGGAGGCACTGGCCCACATACCAGGCCGCCACCTCGTCCACGAGGCGGGCCTTCCGCGGCGCCGCCACCGCACCGTCGCCCCGGCGGAAGACCGGCGCATGGGCCTCGCCGCCCCGCGCCAGCGCGGCATAGAGGGTGGTGAGGTCGATGAGGCGGATGCCCACGCCGCCCAATCCCATGGGTAGCGCCGGAGCGGCGCCGGGGGGTAGCTCCAGCCGCCCGCCCGCCTGCTGCATGCGGCTCGCGAGGCGCTGCGGCCCCACCGCTTCCAGCAGGCGCACGGCTGGCACGTTCAGCGACATCTGCAGCGCCTTGCGCACGGAGAGGGTGCCCTGGAAGGTGCGATCGAAATTCTCCGGCCGCCACGCGCCGAAGCGGGCGGGCCGGTCCTCGATCAGCGTCTCGGGATGGGCGATGCCGTCCTCGAAGGCGAGCGCATAGATGAAGGGCTTCAGCGTGGAGCCCGGCGAGCGCACGGCGCGGGCGAGGTCCACGGCGCCAGCCCGGTCCTTGTCGAAATAGTCGGCGGCGGCCACATAGGCGCGCACCTCGGCGCTCTCATTGTCCAGCACCACGATGGCGGCGGAGAGCCCGCGCCCCAGCGTGCGGGTGCGCTCGCGCACCAGCTCCTCCAGCCGCTCCTGCAAGGGGGCATCGAGGGTGGAGAGGTGGCGGGCGAGGTCCGGCCGCTCCGCGGCCATCTCCTCGGAGAGGTGGGGCGCGATCTGCGGCAGGGGCCGGCGGGCGGTGGGCACGGCCTCGGCCTTGGCGACGCGCACCTCGTCGGGGGCGATGATCCCCTGCGCGGCGAGGCGGTCCAGCACGCGGTCGCGGGCCGCCTTGGCGCGGGCGGGATAGCGGTCCGGCCGGCGCGTCTCGGGCGATTGCGGCAGTGCCACCAGCAGCGCCGCCTCGCCCAACGTCAGCCGGCGCGGCTCCTTGCCGAGATAGGTGAGCGAGGCCGCGCGCACCCCCTCGATGTTGCCGCCATAGGGGGCGAGGGTGAGATAGAGCGAAAGGATCTCGTCCTTGGAGAGCCGCGCCTCCAGCTCCAGCGCGCGCCGCATCTGGGCGAGCTTGGCGTTCAGCGTGCGGGCGCGGGGCGGCAGGGTGAGGCGGGCGACCTGCATGGTCAGGGTCGATCCGCCGGAGACGACGCGCAGCGAGCCCGCCGCCTGCCCCGCCGCGCGCAGCAGCGCGAGGGCATCGACGCCCATATGCTCGCGGAAGCGCCGGTCCTCATAGGCGAGGATCATGTCGACGAGGCGCGGGTCCACGTCCGTGGCCGAAGCGGCGAGCCGCCAGCGGCCATCGGCCAAGGCGAAGGGCCGCAGGAGACGGCCTTCCTTGTCCACCACCTCGGGCGAGACCTTGGGCTCGGGCGGCGGCGGAGCATTGGCGCGCAGGACGGCGAGGCCGGCCGCACCCGCCCCCACCGCCAGCACCAGCCCAAGCGCCGCCGCGCCCGCCAGCCAGCGCCAGCGGCGCCGGGCGGCGGGAGAGGAAGTGGGCGCGGGCAGCTCGCTCATCGCGCGGGCGCGACCTCCATGCTGCCGGCCGCCGTGCGGGCGAAACGGTCGGGGCGGTACATGTCCTCCACCATGGCCGGCGGATGGGCATAGCGGCCGGGCGAGACGGCCCGCACCGTGTAGGCGACGACGAAGGGCCCATCGCCCTCCTCCCGCGTCACCGACGCCACGAAGCGGTCGTCGCGGAACTCCACATGGCCGGCCTCGCTGGTCTCGTCGAGCCAGGTGAAGCCGCCGTCGCCGCCCTTGATGAGGTTGGGGTTCTCGATCTCGAAGCCCGCCGGCAGGTAGTCCACCAGCAGCACGTCGGCCAACGCGCTCTTCTCCTCGGAGAAGGTGAGCACCACCGCGAAGCGCTGGTTCTGCACCGCCTTCGTCGGGTCGGCCGGCTTGCCGTCGAGGGTGAAATACTTGCGATCCAGCGAGAAGCCCTTGGCGATGGCCGGTTCGGGCGCCACCGGTGCGCCGTTGACGCCCACCACCACCTTCACCGCCTCGGTGCCCACGTTGCGCACCGTGAGCGGGCCGCGCTCCAGATCGGCGCGCGAGAGCTTGCTACCGAACGGCCCGCGCACGAGGCCGCCATCCACCTCCAGCGTCATGTTGGCGGCGCTGGCGACGAGCGTGCGGGCGGCGAGCAGCAGCCACGCATTCTCCTGCGTGGAGGTGCGCTCCGTGCGCACCCGCGCCGCATCCACGCGGGCGAGCGCCACGGCGGCCACCTTCTCCAGCCCCGCCTCGCGGGCGAGCACGGTGAGGGCGGCGGCATCGCGCAGCACCGAGCCGAAGTCGGCGCGGCCGATCTCCGGCGCGGTGGCGCTGGCGGGGATGCCCTCCAGCGCCACGTTGAATGCCCGTTCGGCGCGGGTGCGGTCGCCGAGCAGCGCGAGGGCCGCGCCCACCTGCCCGCGGGCGAGGGGCGAGGCGAGGTCCTTCAGCCGCGTGTCGGCGAGGTAGCGCAGATCACCCAGCGGCGCGCGGCCGTTGCGGGCCAGCACATAGAGGGCATAGGCGAGGCCCTCGCTGGCGGAGCGCATGTCGGCGCCCGCGAGGTTCACCGTGTTGCGCAGCCGGTCGAGGGCCAAGGAGAAGGCCTGATCGGGGACGACGAAGCCCTTCTCCTTCGCGCGGGTGAGGAAATCCACCACATAGGCGTCGAGCCAGGTGTCGCTGCCCCCCGCGGCCCACAGGCCGAACGAGCCGTCCGAGCCCTGCCGCGAGAACACGCGGACGATGGCGTCGCGGATGCGCTGGTCGGCCTCCGGGTCCGCCGCCCGGCCCACGAGGACGGACAGGTCGTTGTAGGAGAGCAGCGGCAGGGCGCGGCTCGTCACCTGCTCGGTGCAGCCATAGGGGTAGCGGTCCAGCGCCGCCAGCAGCGCCGGCACGTCGATGGCGCTGGAGGGCGACACGCTCACCGCCACGCTGCCGGTGCCCGGCAGGAGGTCGGCGAGGAGATCGCGCGACACGCTGATGCTCTCGCCGGGGGCGAGGTTGCGCACCGTGCGCCGCTCGATGTCCGGATAGGCCGGGCGCACCTGCATCTGGAAGGAGCGGGTGATGTCGATGCCCTGCCCCGTCAGCCGCGCCGTGAGGGTGGCGGGGCCAACGCCCCGGCCCTCCAGCGCAAGCCGCACCGACTGGCGCTGCTTCTGGGCGAGGGTGAGGGCCGGCACGGTGCCTGTGACGGCGGCGGCGCCGGTGGCGGTCACCTCCAGGCGGTATTCGCCCGCCGGACCTTCCACATTGGTCAGGTCCAGGTTGAAGCTGGAGCGGTCGCCGGAGGCGAGGAAGCGCGGCAGGGTGGCGAGCATCACCACCTTGTCGCGCACAACCACGTCGGCCGAGGCATGGCCGAGGCGGTTCTGGCTCCAGGCAATGGCCATCACCCGGAGCGTGCCGTCGAAGGCGGGCACGGGGAAGGAGACGGTGGCGGTGCCGTCCGCCCCCACCTCCACGAGGCCGGAGAACAGCGCCACGGGCGGCCCCTGCGGCGGGCTCGCCATCATGGCCGTCTCGTTGCCGTCGCCGCCGGAGCGCAGCCGGCCGGCCGCACCCTGCATGCCGTCGATGAGCGCGCCGTAGAAATCGCGGATGTCGGCGGCAAGCCGGCGCTGGCCGAACACCACGTTATCCGGCGCGGGCGGCTTGTAGCCCGTGAGGTTGAGGATGCCCACATCCACCGCCGCCACCGTCACATAGGCCTTCTCGCCGGCCGGCAGGTTCGACACCTTCACCGGGATGGCGAGCGTCGTGTTCGGGCGCATGTCGGCGGGTGGGGACAGCTCCACCTTCAGGGTGCGCGCCTCCTTGTCCACCGAGAACCACGAAAGCCCCATGGCGCGGCCGGGCATGCGGCTCGCCTGGACATCCAGCGGGCGGTGGAGGAAGGCGACCACATAGGCCCCCGGCCCCCAGCTTCCGTCCACCTTGAAGCTGACCTTCGCCGCGCCCGGCTGCACCTGCAGCACCTGCTGGGCGCGCACGCCGTCATTCACCACCAGCACCGTGGCGGTGCCGGCGGTTCGGGCGGTGACGGTGGCTTCCAGCGTATCGCCGGCGGCGTAGGCGGGCTTGTCGAGGGTGAGTTCCAGGCGGTCCGGCGTGTCCGCATTGCCGTCGCCGCCGAAGCCCGCCTCGAAGGTGAGGCTTGTCAGCGGCAGGCCGTCGCCGGTGAGGTCGAGGCGGTAGCGGCCATATTGGGTGGGCACGGAGAGGCGGGCCGGGCCGTCGGCGGTGGTGGCGATGGTGCCCTCGCCGACGCGGGTCACGGTCTTCACCGGCTCATAATCCCACGAGCCGCTCACGCGGTACCACTGGTAGCGCGTCTCGAGGCGCGAGAGTTTCCAGGTGAGGCCCGGCGAGGCGAGGAGCTTGTCGTCCACGCCGGCCACCACCACGTCGAAATTCGCCGTCTCGCCCTCGCGGACGCGGTCGGCGAAGAGCGGCTTCACGCCGATCTGGCTGCCGGCCGGGGCAAGCGGCAGCACGATGGTGCGCTGGACCGCGCGGCCGCCGGCCTCCACCAGGCGCACGAAGGCCTCCATCTCCAGCGGACGGGCGGTCTTCGGGAGTTCGCCCGCCAGCAGGCGGATCGTGGCGCGGCCCCGCGCGTCGGTGACGGGGGCATCCGCCGTGGGCTGGCGCTCGGCCAGAACCTCGTCCTGAGCATTGCCGAAGGCGTAGCCGGCAAAGCCCGGCCGGTTGGCGGCGGCGCGCAGTTCGGTCTCCGCCTCCACGTCGAGGCCGGAGGCGGGGGCGCCGAACAGGAAGCGGCCGTCCACCAGCACCTCCACCGCCTTGTCACGCGGCAGGCGCGGCGCGCGGGCGGTGAGGTCGAACTCCACCCGGTCGGGGACGTAATCCTCCACGAGGAATGTCACCTCGCCGATGGCCGGCGCTTTCAGATCGGTCAGCGCCTTGGCCCGCCAGGTGCCGGTCATGGCGCCCTTGAGGATGGGCAGATCGAGCGTGCGCCCGCCCGCGCCCTGGTCCTGCACCACCACACGGCGGTCGGCGACGCCATCGGGGCGCACCAGTTGCACGGTCAGCGGCACGTTGGGCGCGGCATTGCCCGCCGCGTCGCGCAAAAGGACGGTGAGATGCACCGTCTCGCCGGAGCGGTAGACGCCGCGCTCGGTGGCGAGGAAGGCATCCAGCGCGCCCGGCGCCTCGCGGCCGGAGACGCCCCGGTCGGTGAGGTCGAAGGCGTTCTCCTTCATGGAAAGGAAAGCGTAGTCGCCATTGGCGGCGCGCGCCGTCACCACCTCCGGCCCCATGCCGGCGGGGCCGCGCGAGAGGCCGGCATCGAAGCGGGCATAGCCGCTGGCGTCGGTCTTCGCGGTGCCCAGCACCTCGTTGGAGCGGGCTACCAGCGTCACGTCCGCTCCCGCCACCGGCTCGGCGCTGCCGAGCGAACGCACCAGCACGTGGACACCGTCCGGCCCGGCGAGGGCGGTCATGCCGAGGTCGGAGACGATGAACCACTGGGTGGCGAGGCTGCCGTAATCGTCGTCGCCCGAGGTCTCGCGCGGCTCGGCCGTCATGGCGTAGACGCCGGCCTCCAGCTTGCCCACCGCCTCGTTGACGGGGATGGCGGTGACCACGTCGGCATTCAGCGCGCCGTCCACCTCCAGCGTGCCGGAGAACACCTCGATGGCCGCGCCCTCGGCGAGGCGCTGGCGCACGTAGCCGTCGAGCCCCTGGCGGAACTCGCCCTGGATGGCGGTGGGCACGAGGCCCCGGTCGCCGATGCGCAGCACCTTGATTTTCAGTTCCCGCGTGTTCACCGAGGTGACGGGAATGCCCTTCTGCCCGGTGCGCGGCAGCACATAATTGCGGCCGGAGAAATGGGCCGAGGGCTGGCGGTCGCGCACATAGATGGAAAGCTCGGTCGCCTTCTTCAGCTTCTCGCCATTGGCCGAGGGCACGCCCGGCCGCACGGCGATGGTGTAGCGGGAACCGTGCTTCAGGCCTTCCACGCAGATCTGCCGCGCCTCGCCGGTGATGGCCGGCTTGTCCATGCCGCCCACCTGCACGAAGGCAGCGAAATCGGTGCCCGGCGCGATGTCTTCGGAAAACTGCACGCAGGCGCGGGGCGTCACCGCGTCGGACTCGACGGAATAGTCCACCAGCCGGAAGCCGTGCTCCTCCTTCAGCTTGTCGTAGAAGCTGCGGTCGGCGGGGGTGTCGCGCAGGTCGAGGGCCAGCTTCATGGTGTCGATGGCCGGCTGCCACAGGCGCCGGTCGGCATAGACATGGCCGATGAAGGAGAGCGCCTCCCCCTCCTCCGCCCGCGTGGTGGCGCGGCGGTAGGCGATGAAGGCGGCAGCCAGCGCATTGTCGATGAAGGTGGAGGCGTCCTCGTCGTCGGTGGGCTTGATGGCGGCGAGCGAGCGGGCGAGGCGCATCCAGATGCCGGAATCCTGCGCCTGCACCAGCGCGAGGCCGGCATAGAGTTCGGCGGCGGCGCGGGCATCGTTGCGCTGGAAGGCCTGCGCGGCATCGCGGCGAGCCTTGTCCAAGGGGCCAGTGGGCGCGGTCGCCTCGCGGCGCAGCAGGCGCTCGTAGCGCCGGGCACCGGCGACGAGATCCTGCCGCTGGAACGTCTTCTGGCTGGCCGCGCGGGGCGGCAGCGGGGGCGCCGGCTGGGCCGGCGCGGGCTGGGCCGCGGGCGCTTGCGGCCGCGCCTGCTGGGCAAAGGCGGGCGCGAGGGCCAACACGGGTGCGAGGGCCACGCCGGCCGTCAGGGCGACGGCAAGGCCAAGGCGCGCGCCCATGGGGCGGAAGCTGAGGAGACGACGGCGAAGGTCCATGGACCGCTCCCTCGGTGCGCGGCACCGTTGCGGGAGGCGAGGCGTGCGATGCGGCCGCGGAAGCTCCGAAGAGGCTCCAGCCCGCAGATCGTTCGACCGGCCCCCTGGATCGCGTCCCCCGCACGTCGGAGCGAGGGGCGATCCATTTCTTGGCGTGGACGCGTTCCCGCCCGCAACGGACGAAAACGCTCTGACGAGAAATGACCGACCGGTGCCCGCCATCCCGTGTCCCGGAACGACGCAGCCCGACCCCGCATCGCCATCTATGCGCAAGGAGGGCCGCTCGCCAAGAGGGACGTTTGCGGAACGTCAGCGATTCCCGCTGCGCCGTCGCGCCGCGGCGGTCCGCCCCCGAAGGAGCGGACGGCGCGACAGCGCGGACGGCAGGCATGTTTCCAGCATCCCCCGACGCGTCCGGGGGATGACCATTCACCGGACGAGGCGAGCGGCCGTCAGTGGCCGCCGCCGGCTCCCGCCTCCGGCGCGGGGGGCGCTGAGACCTTCGGCCGGGCGCCGGGACGCAGGCGCTCGCGCAGGCCCTGGAACATCACATAGAGCGGCGGGATGACGAAGATGCCGAGGAAGGAGGCGGCGATCATGCCGCCGAACACCGGCGTACCCACATTCTGCCGCGCCATCTGCGCCGCCCCGGTGGCGACCACCAGCGGGAACAGGCCGAGGATGAAGGCGAGCGAGGTCATCATCACCGGACGGAACCTGAGGCGCGAGCCCTCGGTGGCGGCGGCGAGCAGGTCCTCGCCATGCTCGCGCCGCTCCTTGGCGAACTCCACGATGAGGATGCCGTTCTTCGCCGCGAGGCCGATGAGCACGATCATGCCGATCTGGCCATAGAGGTCGAGGGTCAGCTGCCCGATGACGATGGCCGCATAGGCGCCGAGCATGCCCACCGTGACGGAGAGCAGCACCGGCACCGGGATGGACCAGCTTTCATAGAGCGCCACCAGGAACAGGAAGGCGAACAGCACGGCGAAGGCGAGGATGATGCCCGTCTTGCCCTCCGCCTTCTTCTCCTGGAACGAGGTGTCGGTCCACGCGCCGGAGAAGCCCTGCGGCAGGGTCTTGGCCGCCACCGCGTCCATGGCGGCGAGGGCCTGGCCGGAGGAGACGCCGGGGGCAGGATTGCCCTGCACCGTCACCGCGCGCTTGTTGTTGTAGCGGATGAGCGCCGGCGGGCCGACCTCCACCCGCACCTCCACGATGGAGCGGAGCGGGATCATCTCGCCTTTGTTGTTGCGCACATGGATGCGGTAGATGTCCTCCACATCCTTGCGGTCCTCGCCCTCCGCCTGCACCTGCACCTGCCAGGTGCGGCCGTAGAGGTTCATGTCGTTCACGTACATGCCGCCCAGCGAGGTCTGCAGCGCGGTGAACACGCTGTCGAGCGGCACGCCCAGCACCTGCGCCTTGTCGCGGTCGATGTCGAGCTGGAGCGAGGGATTGGTGGCGGAATAGGTGGAGAACACGCGGGTGAGCTGCGGGTCCTGGTTGGCGGCGATGAGGAGGCCGCGCAGCACCTGCGCCAGCACCTTCGGGTCGCCTGCGCGCAGGTCCTGCAGGACGAAGGAGAAGCCGCCGCCGGAGCCGAGGCCGACGATGGGCGGCGGACCGAGGGGCACCACCGTGCCGCCGGGGATCATCCGCATCTTCTCGCCGAGGCGGGCGATCACCGCGTTGGCGCTCTCGTCCTTGCCCTTGCGCTCCTCGAACGGCTTCATGGTGACGACGATGAAGGCGGCGTTGGGCTGCGAGTAACTGTCGATGAAGTTCAGGCCGATGACGGAGGTGTAGTCCTCCACCGTGTGCTCTTCCTTCAGCAACGCCTCGGCCTTGCGGATCACCTCCGTGGTGCGGCCCACCGAGGCGCCGCCGGGCAGTTGCACGATGACGAAGAAGGCGCCCTGGTCGTCCTCGGGGAGGAAGCCCGTGGGCGTCAGCTTCGCCAGAGCGAAGATGCCGCCCGAAGCGACGAGCACGCAGACGAGGCCGATGAGGGAGAAACGCACGAGCCGCGCCACCACCGATCCGTAGGCGTCGCGCACCTTGTCGATGGCCCGCATGACATAGCCGATGGGCCCCTTCTTCGGCCCGTGCGAGGGCTTCAGGAGGATGCCGCACAGGGCCGGCGAGAGGGTCAGCGCGTTGATGGCCGAGAGGAACATGGCCACCGCCACCGTGATGGCGAACTGGCGGAACAGCTCGCCCGAGATGCCGGGGATGAAGGCCACCGGCACGAACACGGAGAGCAGCACCAGGGTGATGGCGATGATGGGGGCGGTGATCTCCGCCATGGCCTTCTTGGTGGCGTCGGCGGGGGAGAGCTCGGGATGCTCCTCCATCACCCGCTCGACGTTCTCCACCACGACGATGGCGTCGTCCACGACAATGCCGATGGCGAGCACGATGGCGAGCAGCGACACGGTGTTGGCCGAATAGCCGATGGCATTCAGCACGATGAAGGTGCCGATGAGGCTCACGGGCACGGCGAGCGTCGGGATGAGGGTGGCGCGGAACGAGCCGAGGAAGAGATAGACCACCAGCACCACGAGGATGAACGCCTCGATGAGCGTCTTCTCCACCTCATGCATGGTGTCGGTGACGAACACGGTGGGGTCGTAGGTGACCTTCCAGGCGAGGTCCTCGGGGAAGGCCTTCGCCAGCTCGTCCATGCGCTTGCGCACGGCGTCGATGGTGGTGATGGCGTTGGCGCCGGGCGACTGGTAGAGCGCCAGCACCGCAGACGGGCCGCCGTTGAACAGGGTTTCGCGGTCGAGGTTCGCCGCCCCCATCTCGAGGCGCGCCACGTCGCCGAGGCGCAGCACCGAGCCGTCCGCATTGGTGCGCAGCACGATGTTCTCGAACTCCGCGACGCTGGAGAGCCGGCCCTTGGTGCGCAGGTTCAGCTGCAATTGCTGGTCGTCCGCCACCGGGCGGGCGCCGAGGCGGCCCACCGCGGCCTGGATGTTCTGCGAGCCGATGGCCTTCACCACGTCCTCGGCGGTGAGGCCGAGGCCGGTGAGGCGGTCGGTCTTCACCCAGGCGCGCATGGCATAGTCCTGCGGACCCCACAGGGCCGCATCGCCGACGCCGGAAATGCTCTTCAATTCGTCGAGCACGTTGATGGTGACGTAATTGGAGATGTAGAGCGGGTCCCAGGTCTTCTTGGGCGAATAGACCGCCAGCACGCCGAGCAGCGCGGACGACTTCTTCTTCACGGTCACGCCCTGGCGCTTCACGTCCTCCGGCAGCTTGGAGAGCGCGACCTGCACCCGGTTGTTCATGTTGACGGTGTTGATATCAGGGTCGGTGCCCAGATCGAACGAGCCGGTGAGCGTGTACGACCCGTCGTCACCGGACACGCTCTTCATGTAGATGAGCTTGTCCACGCCCACCACCTGCGCCTCGATGGGCTGGGCGACGGTGGAATCCACCACCTCGGCGGAGGCGCCGGGGTAGAAGGTGGTCACCGACACCTGCGGCGGGATGATGTCGGGATATTGCGACACGGGGATCGCAAGGAGCGAGAGCAGGCCCGCGATCACCGTGACGATGGCGATGACGATGGCGAGCCGCGGGCGGTCGACGAAGACGGAGGAGAGCATCGGCTCAGCCCTTCACGCCGACGACGGGGGTCGCGCGCACGGGGGCGCCGGGGCGCAGCGCCTCGAAGCCGTCCACCACCACCGGCTCGCCGGCCTTGATGCCGTCCACGATGATGTTGCTGCCGACGTTGCCGCCCGGCTTCACCCGCCGCACCACCGCCTTGCCGTCCTCCACCACGAAGACGTAGACGCCGGCCTGGTCGGCGATGAGCGCCGCCTGCGGGATGACGATGCGTTCCTCCGGCTTGCCGGCCTTCAGCTCCACCCGCACCAGCTGGCCGTCCACCAGCTGGCCCTTGGGGTTGGGCACGTCGGCGCGCATGACCACGGTGTCCGTGGTGCGGCTCACCGAGACGTCGATGAAGTTGATGCGGCCCACTTCGCCGTAGAAGCCGCCATCGGGAAACTTGATGCGGACCTCCACGTTGGAGAGGTCCACCTTGCCCTCTTCCTTCTGCGCTTCCTGATAGTCGCGCTGGCTCACCGGGAAGGTGACATACATGGGGTCCTGGCTCACCACCGTGGCGAGCGGGCCGCTCTCCGGGCCGATGATGTGGCCGCGGGTGAAGGCGGTGCGGCCGATGCGGCCGGTGATGGGGGAGACGATGTCGGTGTAGCCGAGATTGATCTTCGCCGTGTTCAGCGCCGCCTCGGCGGTGAGCAGCGCGCCCTTGGAGCTGTCCTCGTTGGCGATCGCCTGGTCACGCGCCACTGCCGTGCCGGCATTCTTGGCGAGCAGCTCCTCGGCGCGCTCGCGCTGGATCTTGGCGAGGGCGAGGGCGGCCTTGGCCCGCTCCACGTCGCCCTGCGCCTGCTGCACATCGGCCTCGAACGGCGGCTTCTCGATGCGGTAGAGGGGCTGGCCCTCCTTCACGGTCTCGCCGTCCTTGAAGAGCACCGCCTCCAGCATGGCCTTCACCCGGGCGCGGATGTCCACCCGCTCGGGCGCTTCCACGCGGCCGACGAATTCCATGGAATCGGCGATGGGCTTGAGCTGCGCCGCGACAACGCCGACGGGGATCGGGCCCTGCTGGGCGCGGGCGGGCATCGCGCCGAATGCCAGCGCGAGCGGCGCGGCGAGAGCCGCGGCACGCAGGAGGGAGGTGGAACGGGCGGACTTCCGATGAGACACGACGCGCATGATGTTCCCCCTGACCGGCCGGACGATGCGCGTCGTCCGGCGTGACCCCCGAAACCGGCATCGCCGGCCGTCTTGCGTCAACTTGCGTGCGTAAACTTGCTTGCGTAAATTTGCCGAACCTTCCGCTGCGCGAAGGATCGCCGCAACGATCACCCGGGCCGGCGCAGATTATTCAAGCTTCGCCGGTCCGGACATTAGGCACGCCGCGCGGGGCGCGCAACGAGACATTGGCGCCGGAGCACGTCGGACGGATGACCATCTGCCGCCACCAGCGGCGGACTCACGCGCCTCAGGCGACGCTGAGCGGGAACGGCACCACCTGCGCGCCCACACCCTGCACGGCACCTTGCGGCACCGCTCCATCCGCCGCCAGCACGTGGCGCACCTCGTCCACCACCGAGGCGGCCTCGGGGGCGATGTCCATGTTGGCCAGCAGACGGTCGAGCAGGGCCAGCAGGCGCGAGCGCTCCTGTGGCGTCTTCAGGAGCGCGGGCAGCGTCGCGATGGCTGCCGTCTCGTCCCGATCCACGATGATGGACTGCCGGCGGATGATGGCCTGGGCGACGTCAGACGGCAGGGACATGAGCCCCAGCTCATAGCCCACCAGCTCGCGGATCTGCTTCAGGGTGGAGAGCCGGCGCTCGTTGCCGCCGCGCTTGAAGCCGATCAGCGCCACGCGCACGCCGGCGTCGGTGAAGCCGCCCTCGCGGATGCCGGCGAGCGCCGCCGCAACCTCGGCCGGCGGCTGCTCCACCAGCGCTGCGGCGGTGGCCGGCGCGGTGAGGTCCGGGTCCAGCATGGCGGCGGTGCCGTAGAGGCGGAAGAACTCCGTCTCCACCGTCGCGTCACGCAGGCGCCGGTAGAGGTCCCAGCCGGCGGTAATGGCGGTGGCGGCGAAATGCTCGCCGGCCACATGCACGCCCGTCTCGTCCCGCGGGGTGCGCTGGCTGCGGGCGAAATCGGCGAGCGGCGCCATGGCCTTGAGCCACGGGTTGAGGTCCGACAGGCCCCAGCGCACAGCCCGCAGCGGATGCACGGCGCGCACGAGGCGGCCCATCTCCGGCGTCACCACGGCGGCGAGCGCGGGATGAACGAAGGTCTCGTAGAGGCGCGAATTGGTCTGCGAGACGTTGGCCACCACCTCGAACGGAATCTCGTCGGCGCGGTCGTATTTCTGCAGGAAGGCGATATCCTCTACCCGGCGCTCGGTGAGGGTCACGTCGTACTTCACCTCGGGGCCCGAATGGTCCTCCTCGATGGTCATGCCATAGAGGCCGGGGGGCAGCGCCTCCACATATTCGAGCAGGTCGACGATCTGCGCATGCTCGCGCCGGGCGATGGCGCCCGAGACGAAGATGCCGAGATGGCCCACGCTCTCGTGCATGAGGCCGACGATGACCTGGCCTGCATCCTTTAGCGCCTGCGTGGTGGGGTAGATATCCGCCACCCAGTTGATGGCCTGCTGGGGCGGGGTGATGTTGTCGCCCAGCGAGGCGAAGACGATGATGGGCGAGCGCACCGCCTTGAGGTCGAAGGCCTTGCCCGGCGCCCATTCCGCCTTGCCCGCGGCGAGCCGGTTGCCGACGAACAGATTCTCCACGATCCACTTGATCTCTTCCCGGTTCATCAGGAAGTAGCCGCCCCACCAGCGCTCGAATTCCAGGAAGCGCGGCGGCTCGGTGTCGATCTTGGAGTAGAGCGAATAGTATTTGGTGAAATAGGTGTTGGCCGGGTTCAGATACTCAAAATTGTCCACCAGATAGGCGCCGTCGAAGGTGCCGCCGCCGAGGTCGGAGGCGAGCGAGGCGGTCCACGCCCCGCCCAGCACGCCGCCGGCATAGCGCATGGGGTTCTCGGCATCGTTGCCGGCCCAGTAGGACATGGGCGCGCCGTTCACCACGATGGGCCCCACATTGTCCGGGTCCAGCGCCGCGACCAGCATGGCCGCCCAGCCGCCCTGGCAATTGCCCATCACCACCGGCCGCTCGCGGGTGGGGTGGCGCTCGCGCACGAGGCGGACGAATTCGGATTCCGCCAGCGACACGTCCGCCAGCGTCTGCCCCGGCACCGGCTCGGGGAAGAAGATGACCATGTAGACCGCATGGCCCGCCTTCAGCGCGAAGCCGACCTCCGACTCCTTCTTGAAGCCGCCGATGCCCGGCCCGTGGCCGGCGCGCGGATCGATGATGAGGAAGGCGCGCTTTTCCGGGTCCAGCGTCACGCCGTCCGGCGGCAGGATGCGCACGAGGGCGTAGTTGCAGGGCCGCGCGAAGGTGCGGGCGTCGGCGACCATCTCATAGTCGAAGGCGAGCAGCGGCGGCTTGCCGGCCTTCTCATGCTCGATCCAGGTGTTGCCGCGCTGGCGCATGGTGTCCCAGAAGATCAGCGAGCGCTGGGCCGCGTCGAAGGCATAGGAGACGCTGTCGCGCCACGCCTCGGCCGGCGTCTGCGGGCGCCCTGCCCCGGCGAAGGCGGAGGCCGCCTCGCGCATGGCCGCACCATAGGCCGAGACCGCCTCGCCGATGCGCAGGCGGTAGATTTCCGCCACCCGGCCGTAAACCTTCATCATGTCCATGGGGTGCATGGCAGCCTCCTCAGGCTACGGCCGTATGGGACAGGACCTGGCGCATCTCGCGCACGATGGTCCATTCCTCGTCGGTGGGGATCACATAGGCCTGCGGGCCGCTGCCACGGGTGATGCGGGTGGCGCCGGCGCGGTTCGCCTCGGCGTCCAGCTCGAAGCCGGCCCAGGCGGCGGCGCGGAGCACCTCGGCGCGGGTCTCGGCGTCGTTCTCGCCGATGCCGGCGGTGAAGACGAGGGCATCGATGCCGCCCAGCGCCGCCACAAGCGATCCGAACTCGCAGTTGATGCGGTAGATGAACAGGTCGATGGCCCGCCGCGCCCCCGCATCCGTCTCGCAGCGCTCGCGCAGCACGCGCATGTCGTTGGAGAGGCCGGAGACGCCGATGAGCCCGCACTTCGTATAGAGGAAGTGCTCCGCCTCCTCCGCGCTCATGCCCATCTCGCGCTGGAGATAGAAGACGACGCCGGGGTCGATGGAGCCGCTGCGCGTGCCCATCACCAGCCCGTCGAGGGCGGAAAAGCCCATGGTGGTGGCGATGGAGCGCGACGCCTCATAGGCGCACAGGCTCGCCCCGTTGCCGAGATGGGCCGCCACCACCCGCCCCTTGGCGAGGCGCGGGTCCACCTTCGGAAACTGGGTGGCGAGATAGGCGTAGGACAGGCCGTGGAAGCCGTAGCGCTTCACCCCCGCGTCGGTCATCGACTGGGGAATGGCGAACATCTGCGCCAGTTCGGGCTGGGTGCGGTGGAAGGCGGTGTCGAAGGCCGCCACCTGCGGCAGGCCGGGCACGCGGCGGGCGATGATGCGGATGGGCTCGAGGCTCTTCGGCTGGTGCAGGGGTGCCAGCGGGGAGAGGGTGTCCAGCTCGTTGATGATGGCGGGCGTCAGCTCCACCGCATGGGTATAATGCGGGCCGCCATGCACCACCCGGTGGCCGACCGCCGCCAGTTGGTGCCCGCCCCGGTGGGCGCCGAGCCAGTCGGAGAGATAGGCGAGCGCCTCCTCGAAGCCGAAGGCCGCGTGGCCGTCCCAGCGCTGATCGCCGACGGTAACGCCCTCATGGTCCTTCACCTTGAAGTGCGGATCCGTGCCCAGCCCCTCGAACAGACCGCGATAGATGCGGTTGGGCACGTCCGCGCCGTCGTCCAGGAACACCTGGAACTTGAGGCTGGAGGAGCCGGCATTCAGGACAAGCTGTACCTTTGCCATGGGTTCAGCCCTCCAGTGCCTTGGCCGCCGCGCGGGCCGTGGCCTGCTGGGCGGCGGCGAGCAGGGCCGCCACGGCGCAGGAGGCGAGGCGCGTCGGCGCGGAATCCGCCCGGCTGGTGAGGATGATCGGCACCCGCGCCCCGACCACGATGCCCGCCGCGTCGGCGCCGGCGAGGAAGGAGAGGCTCTTTGCCAGCATGTTGCCGGCTTCGAGGTCCGGCACGACAAGCACGTTGGCGCGCCCCGCCACGGGGGAAGAGATGTGCTTGATGGCGGCCGAGCCGAGGTCGATGGCATTGTCCAGCGCCAGCGGCCCGTCCACGATGGCGCCGGTGATCTGGCCGCGATCGGCCATCTTGCACAGGGCCGCCGCCTCGATGGTGGAGGGCACGGCGGGGTTCACCGTCTCCATGGCCGAGAGGATGGCCACCCGCACCTCGGGGAACAGCAGCGCCTGCGCCAGCTCGATGGCGTTCTGCACGATGTGCGCCTTGTCCTCCAGCGAGGGGGCGATGTTGATGGCGGCATCCGTGATGATGAGGGCGTCTGGATGGCTCGGCACGTCCATGACGAAGCAGTGGCTGATGCGCCGCGCGGTGCGCAGGCCGGTGTCGCGGGCGACCACCGCGCTCATCAGCTCGTCGGTGTGGAGGCTGCCCTTCATCAAGGCGTTGGCCTCGCCGGCGCGGACCAGCGCCACGGCCTTCGCCGCCGCCTCGTGGCTGTGCGCCGCCGCCACCTGCCGCACGCCGGAAATGTCGAGCTGGCCGGCCGCCGCCGCGGCCGCGATCTTGGCCGGGGGGCCAACGAGGATGGGCTCGATCAGCCCGAGGTCCGCCGCCTCCAGCGCCGCGCGCAGGGAAACGTCGTCGCAGGGGTGAGCCACCGCCACCTTCAGCTTCGGCAGGGCCTGCGCTGCCGCGATCAGGCGATCGTACTTGGCATGTCGGGTGTGCTGGGCGTCCTGAGCCGCGGCTGCGGCCAAATGAGCGGTCATGTGCGCTCTCCCTCGTGCCGGCGCCCGGGCCGGCCGAGGGGCAGGGCCTCCGGGCGGATGCTCGCCCCAAGCTGTCGGCCCGCAGCCTCCCGCCTTCCATGATGCAGATCAAGGGCGCGTGCGTGCGCTGCAAAATGGTGCCAAGGTGTGGGGCGAACAAAAAAGCCGGCCGGGCGCCTGCGGGGAAGCGGCGGCCCGGCCGGCGCTTCCCGGGAGGTCTCGGTTCAGCGCGCCGCCATGGTCCACCGCCGGCGGGCGCGCCGCATCCCCAAAACGGAGGAGATACCGGCGCCTCACGGCTCGAAGGCGAACACCTTCTTCCAGTCGTCCTTCATGCTGATGACCGACCAGCCGCGCGCCTTCGCCTCGTCGTAGAGCTTCTGGGTGAAGGTGCCGACGTCCGACGCCGGCAGGCCCTGCGCCGGGCCATAGGCGAATTCGCGCTTGCCATCATCGTGCAGCACCAGGGCGGCGAAGCGCAGCCCCTTGCCGGCCTTGGCATATTCCAGCATCTGCCGGTCGCCGGTGGAATTGCCGAAGGCGGCCGTGGGGCGCTTGCCGATGACGAGGTGGATGCCCTCCGGCTTGCCGCCGAACAGATCCTCGAACAGCACCGAGGGCTCCATGCGCAGCACCGGGCGGCCGGAGGCGTCGTAGCCGAAGCGCACCGCGTCCGGCGTACCCACCACCTGCTCGGGCGGGATGCCATAGAGCCGGTCCGAATAGGTGCGGACCATCTCCTGCCCGCCGCCGGTGACGATATAGGTGCGGAAGCCGTTGGCGCGCAGCAGCTCCAGAACCTCCTTCATGGGCTGGTAGGTGAGCTCGGCGCGCGGGCGGTTCAGCACCGGGTTGCGGGCGGTGGCCATCCACGCCTCGGCGGCGGCGCGGAACTCCTCCACCGTGAGGCCCTCCAGCGCCACCATGAGAATCTTCTTCAGGTCCGGGAAGGAGAGCCTGCCCATCGCGGCCTCGTCGCCGGAGACGGCGGTGCGGAACGGCTCCTCGGTCTTCAGCGACGGATTGGTCTCGGCCAGCGCCTTGATGCGCGAGGCGGCGAAGGCGACCTCCGTATAGACCGGCTGCTCCACCCAGAGGGTGCCGTCCTGGTCGAAGGTGGCGATGCGGTCGGCGGGGGCCACGAAGTCCGGTCCGCCGGGGGTAGTAATCGCCTTGACGAAATCGAGGATGGCGCTCCGCGTCGCCCCCGCGTTCCAGGAGGGCAGCGGATCGGACGCCTGCGCAAAGGCGGGGCCGGCAAGGCTCCCGCAGAACAGGCCGGCGGCGAGGAAGGTGGCCAGAAAGGCGGAGCGGACGGCGGAACTGGCGAGCGGCCTGAGTCCGGCGGAAAATCTCATCGGCACCATGAATCGAGCCCCCGGCGCCCCGACGCGCCAGCCGCATGTTGCCAGATTCTCCACCGCCCGTGCGACGGCCATTCTTGATTCGGCAGGTGGGCGAACCCATACTGGCGGCATTGTCATCGCCAGTGGATTTTTTGCCATGCCTTTGAAGGAAGAGGATATTCAGCCCGGCAAGTGCTACAAGACGAAGGGCCTCGACAATTACAAGGTCATCTCCATGACCCGGGGCATCGTCACCTACGTCACCTGGACGTCTCCGCTGCGCATCAATGTGGGCGTGAAGCAGTTCGCCGATGCGGTCTACAAAGTCGTGCCCTGCCCGAAATAGGGGCAGCGGCCCGCCTGCCCCATCCCCGGCTACCGGCGCAAGGAATGTTGCACTGCCGCATCGACGCCGCGCGCAGGTAGCGGTATAGCTGGGAACGTCCCTGTGAGAACGTTTCCCGTGCTGTCCGCCGTCATCGCAACGCACAATTCCGAGCGCCGGCTCGTGCCGGTGCTGTCCGCGCTCGTCCAGGGCGTGACGGCGGGCGTGCTGAGCGACGTGACGCTGGCGGATTCCGGCTCCACCGACGGCACCGCCACCATTGCGGACGCGGCCGGCTGCAACTTCCTGAAGGGCGCGCAGGATCTCGGCCTCCGGCTGAAGCAGGGCGCGGCGCAGGGTCGGGGCTCCTGGCTCCTCTTCCTCACCGACGGCTCCATGCTGGAGGAAGGCTGGCCGCGCGAGGTGCTGGCCTTCATCGAGACCGCCCAAAGGCGCGGACAGGCGGACCGGCTCGCCGCCACCTTCCGCCTCGCCGTGGACGGCTACGGCCTGCGCCCGCGCCTCGGCGAGGCCATGGCCGCCGCCCGCCTCGCCGTCATCGGCCTGCCGGTGCCGGGACAGGGCCTGCTGATCTCCCGCCGGTATTACGAGCGGCTCGGCGGCCATCCGCAGGGCCCCAAGGCCGAGCGCCGCCTCGTCGCCCGCATCGGCCGGCGCCACATCCACGTGCTGCGCCCCCGCGTGCTGCTGCCCGAGACGGGCAAGGCGCCCGAGCTTATTCCGGCCTGATCTCACTCCAGAAAGCTGAAGCCCATAGTGCGGGCGTGGTAGTGCAGCCCGCCATCCTGGACGATGAGGAACAGGGCGCGTTCGCCGCCCCCGTTGTGGTGCGAGTGCGGGGCGCCCGGCGGCGTCACCAGCGTCGCCCACTGGCGCCACGGGCAGCGGACGCCATCCACCATGGAATGGCAGTCCTCGCCCTGGAGCACGAGGGTGATGGCCGCCGAATTGTGCCGGTGCGCCCGCTGGTGCTCGCCGGGCGGCAGCGTGTTCAAAGAGAGCGTCAGGCTCGGCAGGATGTTGCGCGCGGCCGCCTGCGGCTCCGACGAGAAGATGAGGGCGATGCCCGAGGTCTCGGCGTTCTGCGCATGGTCGTAAATGATGTCCACCTGCCGGGCGATCTCCGCCGCGGGATAATGCACCACCGCCACCGGCCGGCGCGCCTCGTCCGGCGGCAGATCGCCGTTCAGGGCGAGCTGCGGCTCGTTGGACACCACCCACAGCACCAGCTTTTCCGCCCCGGCGATGATGCGCACGGGTGAGCCCGGCAGCAGGAACACGTCGCCCGCCGCCACAGCGAGGCTCTCGCCGAGGCAGTCCACCCGCCCCTCCCCCGCGATCACGTACCAGATGGAGCCGGTGGCCCTGAGGTCCACGGTGAAGCACGCGCCCGCCGCCACCACCGCATAGCGCGCCAACATCAACGGCGTGGTGGCGGGGAAGGCGCACGCCATCGCGTCCGACTGGTCGCAGGGGATGAAGCCGGTGGTGGCGCCCTCCGCCAGCGCGCGGGCCGGCTCGTCCGTGAACAGGCGGCTCGGCACCGGCGGCAGCTTGATGTTGAAGGCATTGCCGGAATTGAAATAGCGCGCCCGCGCCTCGGCCGGGCTCCTCGGCCCCGCCGGGTGCTGGGCCGGCAGGTCGGCCATATCGGGCTTCTGGTCGGGCTTCGTGCTGAGGGCGGCGGGCTGGCTCATGGTGCAATCTCCTCGGCAACCAGTTCCCCCAGTACGTCGGCCAGCACCTGCGTGCCGGCGGCGATGTGGGCGGGCTCGGCGAATTCATGCTCGGCGTGGGACACGCCATCGCGGCAGGGAATGAAGATCATGGCGCTGGGGCACACCTTGGCGAGGTGGCGCGAATCGTGCCCGGCGGCGGAGAGGATGGGCATGGCGGGAATGGCGTGACGTTCGGCCGCCGCCGTGATCTTCGCCATCAGCCCGGCGTCGAAGCCGTTGGGCGGCGCATCCACGAGGCGGGTCAGGGCGAGGCCACAGGGCGCCGCCTCCTCCACGCAGATGGCCTCGAAGCGCGCGCCCAGCAGGTCCAGCGCCGCGCCGTCGGGATGGCGCAGATCCACCCGGAAGGTGACGCGGGCGGGCACCACGGAGGGGGCGTTGGGCTCCATCACCAGCCGGCCGATGGTGAACATCACCTGGTCGTCGTGTCCGCCGACCTCCGGATAGAGCCGGTGCGCCATGCGGGCGAAGGCGGCAAGCGCGTCGCGCCGCTCGGCCATGGCCAAAGTGCCCGCATGACCGGGAGCGCCTTCGATGACACCTTCCCACGTCTTCTTGCCCTGGATGCCGGTGACGACGCCGACCACCTTGCTCTCAGCCTCCAGCACCGGACCCTGCTCGATGTGCAGCTCCAGATAGGCGACGACGGGAAACCCGAGCGGCCGGCGCGGCAGATCAGGGAACGCGGCATGGAGCGCATCGAGTGCGGTCCCGACGCTCACGCCCTCCGCATCGGTCACGGCGCGGATATCAGCCAGCGCGCGCACGCCGGCGAAGGCTTCCGAACCCATCATGCCGGGGGCGAAGCGGGAGCCTTCCTCGTTCATCCAGGCGACGACGGTAAGGTCGCGGCGGGGCGTGACGCCCGCGCGCTTCAGCGTCACCACCGCCTCCAGCGCCGCCATCACCCCCGCCGCGCCGTCATATTTGCCGCCGGTGGGCTGGGTGTCGATATGGCTGCCTGCGAGGATGGGAGCCAATGCCCGGTCGGTGCCGGGCAGGGTGAGGAAGAGGCTGCCGGCATCATCGCACGCCGCCTCCAGCCCCTCCTCCCCGGCCCATGTCAGGATGAGCCGCCACGCTTCGATCTCGCCATCGGTCAGCGCCTGCCGGTCCACCCCGCCCTTCGGCAGCGCGCCGATCTGTGCGAGCCGCATCAGGCGGGACATGAGGCGGTCGGGAGAGATGGCGGGCGTGCTCATCATCGCCTCAGGCCGTGCGCATGATCTGGCCGGGGATCGCGCGCGGATCGCGCGGCAGCCATTTGCCGGCTTCCACCTGCGCGATGAACTCGGCGAGCTGGGCGTTGAACAGCGCCGGCTCCTCCAGGTTCAGCGTATGCCCGGCCTTGGGGAAGACGCTGAGGCCGCAGGCGGGGATCATCTTCTTGAGATAGATGCCGGGCTGGAGGCAGTGGTCATCCTCGTCGCCCACCATCACGAGGGTGGGCACCATCATCTTTTTCAGGCCCTCTTCCAGATCCCAGAAGGAAGGCCGGCGCGCCTGCACGCCGCGCATGGTCAGCGCCGCGCCGATGTCCGAATGGGTGGCGAGGCGATCGGCGAATTCGCGCCAGCCGCGCGGGTCCTTCACCTCGAACTGCACGCGGCTCGCGCCCAGCGCGTAGATCTTGGAGAATTCCTTCGCGCCCAGCTTCTCGAAGTTTTCCGCCACGGCGAGGGAGACGCCGCGGAAATACTCCTCATGCTCCTTCTCGCAGCCGTATCCCGCGCCGGCCACGGTGAGGGAGAGCGCGCGCTCGGGCGTGCGCAGGCCGAAATGGACGGTGCAGAAGCCGCCCATGGAGAGGCCGACGATGTGCGCCTTCTCGATGCCGAGCCCGTCCAGCACCGCCACCGCGTCATCCGCCGCGATGGCTTGCGAATAGGCCTCCACGTCGGTCGGGATGTCGGAGGGGGCATAGCCGCGCGCGGCGTAGGTGATGCAACGATGGCGGCGGGCGAAGAACCGCATCTGCGGCTCCCAGCTCATGTGATTGCCGCCGAATTCGTGGATGAACAGGATGGGCGTGCCCTGCCCCGCCTCCTCCACATGGAGCTTCACGCCGTCCTTGGCGGAGATTTTGTGGGTGGCGGTGAGGTCTTTGTAGGTCATGGCAATGGTCCCTTTTGGGGGGAATGGTCTCAAACCCTTGATGCCGTCATGCCCCGGCTTGTCCGGGGCATCCACTCCGCCGCTGGTGCGCTGTCCGCGAATCCAAACAAGCCATTCCGTGGATCCCCCGGACAAGCCGGGGGATGACGGTCCTGATAACGCGACCTTAGAACTGCGCCGGCACGTCGTTCAGCGTGCGCGCCTCGGCCACCAGCGACGGCAGCAGCTCCACGAAACGGTCGGCCCACTCTTCCGGCACGGAGGTCGAGACCTTGATGAAGCGGTCGCCGAAGCGGGCGGTGTGATAGGTGCCCTGGCGGATCATCAGATCCTTGCGGCGGGCGGCCTCCACCAGCGCCTCGGGACGGATGCCGGCGGCCTGCGTCTCGATCACCAGGAAGTTGCCGTGGGAGGGATAGACCGGGATGCTGAGCCCCTCGATGGCGAGTGCCGCATCGTGGATCTTCGCCTTGTTGGCGCGGTCGATGCGGCGCACCGTCTGCATCCACTCCGGCTTCACCTTTAGCCCCGCCTCCGCCGCGCGCTGCGCCAGCACGCTCGCCCCGAGCACGGAGGTGGTGCGGGCCGAGCAGGCGTCGAGCAGGTCCGGCGCGCCCACCAGCGCGCCGATGCGCATGCCGGCAAGACCCAGCCACTTGGAGAAGGACAGCGAGACCAGCGCGCGGTCCGGCGCGGCGAGCAGCGCGGGATAATGGCCGTCGGCGAAATCGCGATAGGTGCAGTCGTGCACCAGCAGCGCGCCGCAGTCCTTGGCGATCTCGCAGAAGGCCTCGATCTCCTCGCGGGTGTAACGGATGCCGAGGGGATTGTTGGGGTCCACCAGATAGATGATGGCGGTGCGCTCATCCACGTTGGCGCGCAGCGCCTCTGGAGTGAGCTTGTAGTCCACGGCCGGATCGTAGATCGGGATTTCGATCACCTCGGCGCCCATCTGGGCGGCGAACAGGCAGGGCCACTTCCAGGTGGGATCGGTGGTGACGAAGGTGGTGCCCGGCCGGCAGTGGGCGCGGCACACGAGGGCCAGCGCATTCACCCCGCCCTCGGTGATGAGGGCTTCAGCGCCCGGCGTGCCGAGGTCGTCCACGATGGCGGCGCGCAGCGCCTCGAAGCCCAGCGGGGGCGCGTAGGCATTGTATTCCTGCGCGCGGATGGAGGCGATCATGGCCTCCTCGACGGCGGGATGGGCGGCGATGTGGTTGGTGTTCTGGCCCATCCACATGAGGCCGGGGGTGGAGAACAGGGTGTCGAAATAGCGGTTGCGCAGCCGGGCGGAGGACATGAAAGCGATTTCCTCGAAGGGGAGGCCGGCGCGCCGTTGCGGCGGCGCCGGCGAACGGGTGCGTCAGATGACCGAGCCGCGGGCCGAGATGCCGCCGTCGATGGTCACGTTGGTGCCGGTGATGTAGCCGGCGCGCGGCGAGGCGAGGAAGGCGACGAGATCGGCCACCTCTTCCGCCGTGGCGGGGCGCTTGCCGGGATACTTGTCGAACAGCTCCTCCCAGCGCTCCTCGGCGCCGAGCATGTCGATGGCCTTGCGCTTCATGATCTTGAGCATGCGGTCGGTGGCGACGGGGCCGGGGTTCACGCCCACCACGCGCACGCCGTCATTCAGGCTCGCGCCGCCGAGCGCCTTGGTGAAGCTCATGAGCGCGGCATTGCCGGTGGAGCCGGCGATATAGCTCGCATCCCAGTTCTCGCCGGAATTGCCGATGACGTTGACGATGACGCCATCCTTGCCGCGCATGCGCGAATAGTAGGCGCGCGAGAGGGTGATGTAGCCGAAGACCTTGAGGTCGAAGCCCCGCCGCCAGGCGGCGTCGTCCACCACGTCCAGCGAGCCGGCCGGGATGTCGCCGGCATTGTTGACGAGGATGTCCACGTCGCCCACGTCGGCCGCCAGCTTCTCCATGGCGTCCGTGGAGCCGAGGTCCACCGGATAGATCGAGACCTTCACGCCGTGGGCGGCCTCGATCTCGGCCTTGGCCTCGGCCAGCGCCTCGCCGTTGCGCGCGGCGAGATGGAGATGACAGCCCTCGCCTGCGAACACGCGGGCCGTCGCAAGGCCGATGCCCTTGGAGGCGCCGGTGATGAGGGCGGTCTTGTCGGTGAGGTCGAGCTTCAAGTTTGCATCTCCGCTGGGCAGATGGCGCCGATGAGGTCGCCAAATTGGATATACAAACTCTAGCAATTTGCATACCACGAAAATGCAGCGCCCTCACCCGTAGGCGGCGAGGAAGTCCAGGAGATCGTCGCCGAGCAGGTTCACATGGTCGCGCATGGCGCGCTGGGCGGCCTCGTCATCGTGCGCGCGGATGGCCGCGATGACCTCGCCATGTTCTTTCAAAGTCTTGGGAATCCGGCTCGGGCGGTGGGTGACCCGGCGGCGATAGGCTGCCACCTGGTTGCGCAGGCGGCGGGTCTGGTCGGCGAGGAAGCCGTTGGCGGAGGCCTCGTAGACGGCCTCGTGGAACTCCTGGTTCACATCATAGAAGAGGTCGATGTCGCCGGACGCGCTAACCTCCTCCAGTCGCTTGTGAATCGCATCGATACGCCCGAGCTGCGCCGGGCTTGCCCGGCGTGCGGCAAGCCGGGCGCACAGGCCTTCCAGCTCCGCCATCACCTGAAACATCTCCAGCAGGATCTGCGCCGAAATGGTGCGCACCACCGCGCCCTGCCGGCCGCGCAATTCCACCAGATGGCTCGCCGCCAGAAGGCGGAACGCCTCCCGCACGGGGGTGCGGGACACGCGAAACTGCTCGGCAAGCTCCTGTTCGTCCAGCTTGGAGCCGGGCTCCAGCCGGCCGGAGGAAATATCCGCCTCCAGCGCACGGCGGATGCGGTCGGCCAGGGTCTCGCCCGGCACGCTGGAGCGCCCATTCTGGTCAAGGGGCAGGCAGCTGCTGCCTTCTTGTGCACTCATGATAGCCATTTGCATTCTCAAAATTGCAGTTCAGTATACATCAACGCGTCCGCGGCATCCATTCTGAGGGCTCCGGAAGGCGCTACGTTCCGTTACCTTCACTGGTTGACGCCCGGCGCGCCGTCCATAGAGTGTCCTTGCAAGAAGTGTGGCATGTCGATTGCTAGCAGGGAAGGCATGACCACCGTTCTTTCGCATGCGCCGATGGGCGCTCATTATACAAAGAAGAAAGAGGCAGGCTTGCCGGCTTCCACACACAGGCCCGGCGAGGCTGTCCTCGCCGCCGACGCGGCGGGTGCTTCCGACGCCGCGCAGATCCTCTCCCTCACCGGCGTCACCAAGACGTTCGGGGCCACCCGCGCCCTCGACGGATTTTCGGCGACCATCGAGAAGGGCGAGTTCGTCACCGTGGTCGGCCCCTCCGGCTGCGGGAAGAGCACGCTCTTCAATATCGTCGCCGGGCTCGAGGAGCCGGACCCCGGCTGCGCGCTGCGCTTCGAGGGCAGGAGCGTGATCGCCGCCGACCTCCTCGGCCGCGTCTCCTTCATGCCCCAGCGCGACCTGCTGCTGCCGTGGCGCACGGTGATCGACAACGCCATCCTCGCGCTGGAGGTGGAAGGCGCCCCCCGCAAGGAGGCCCGCGCGCTCGCCGAAAAGATGCTGCCCGAGTTCGGCCTCGCCGGCTTCGGCCAGCAGTATCCGCACCAGCTGTCCGGCGGCATGCGCCAGCGCGTGGCGCTGATGCGCACCTTTCTGTTCAAGCGCGACCTGATGCTGCTGGACGAGCCGTTCGGCGCGCTCGACGCCCTCACCCGCACCATGATGCAGCGCTGGCTGCTGGACGTGTGGCAGAAGCACCAGCGGACCATCCTGTTCATCACCCACGACGTGGACGAGGCGCTGTTCCTCGGCGACCGCGTGCTGGTGATGAGTGCGCGGCCCGGCAAGGTGAAGCTCACGCAGAAGGTGGACCTGCCGCGCCCCCGCCCGGCCGAGATCGTCATCTCCCCCGAATTCATCCGCCTCAAGCGCACGCTGCTGGAGGCGATCGAGGAGGAAGCCATGAAGTCCTTCACCGCGGAGGGCAAGTGATGGCCGCTCAAGTGATGGCCGCTCTTGCTGAAAAGCCCGCCGCCATGGACGCGTCCGAGTGGGAGGCCCGCGTCGCGCTCGCCGCCTGCTACCGCATGGTGGCGAAGCTCGGCATGGACGATCTCATCTACAACCACATCTCCCTGCGCGTGCCGGGGCACGAGGAACAGTTTCTCCTCAACCCCTACGGCCTGCTGTTCGACGAGATCACCGCATCGAGCCTGGTGAAGATCGACATCAACGGGCGCAAGATCGACAACACGCCCTACGAGATCAATCTCGCCGCCTTCGTCATCCATGCGGCGATCCACAAGACCGGCTCGGACGCCGCCTGCGTGCTGCACACCCATTCGGACGCGAGCGTCGCCGTCTCGGGGCAGGAAGAGGGGCTGCTGCCGCTCTCCCAGTTCGCCATGCGCTTCTACAACCGGCAGGCCTTCCACGATTACGAGGGCGTCGCCATCGACATGGACGAGCAGGCGCGCCTCGTCGCGGACCTCGGCCCCCACAAGGTGATGCTGATGCGCAACCACGGCATCCTCACCGTGGGCCGCACCCCAGGCGAAGCCTTCATGCTGCTCTATTATTTCGAGCGCGCCGCGCGCATCCAGCTCGCCATGCAGGCGGCCTGCGCCTCCGGCGTGAAGCTGGTGATGCCGCCCCCCGAGGTGTGCGAGAAGGCCGCCCGCCAGTTCTGGGAGATGCAGGGCGACATCCTTGTTCCCGGCGAGCGCGAATGGCCCGCCCTCATGCGCCAGCTCGACCGCGCCGATCCCAGCTACCGGAGCTGAGCGGCATGGCCAAGAGCACCGGGTCGCTCCCGGCCTTCCCTCTCCGAACCGGCGTCATGCCCCGGCTCGTCCGGGGCATCCACCCCGCCGTTTGGCGGGTGACGCAATCCCGAGAGCAAGCCCGGCCGTTCCGTGGATCCCCCGGACAAGCCGGGGGATGACGGCGGGATGGAACCAATCCGCCACGACCAGCCCTGAACGCCAGAAACACAACACCAAGAACACCCCCTTCCAGCGGAGACCACCTGATGATCCCTCGCCGAACTTTCCTCTCCACCCTCGCGGCCGGCGCCGCGCTTCTCTCCACCGCCATGGGCGCCACGTTCCTCTCGGCGCTCCCCGCACGCGCGGCTGATCCGGTGCCCGTCACCCTGCGCCTCAAGTGGCTGCCGCAGGCCCAGTTCGCCGGCTTCTACGTCGCGGTGGCCAAGGGCTATTACAAGGCCGAGGGCCTCGACCTCACCATCAATCCGGGCGGCCCGAACATCCTGGCGGAAAACCTCGTCGCCACCGGTGCCGACACCTTCGGCCTCTCGGGCGGCCTCGACAGCGTGTTCGCCGCCCGCGACAAGGGCCTGCCGGTGGTGTGCGTCGGCATCTCCCACCAGATGACGCCCTTCGTCTTCGTGGCGCGCGCGGACGGCCCCATCAAGACGCTGCAGGACTTCAAGGGCAAGAAGGTCACCACCTGGTTCACCGGCGCCAACCATGTGCTGAAGGCGATGCTGACCAAGAACGGCATCGACCCCGCGCTGGTGGACATCCAGCCCCAGCAGGTGAGCGTGACGCCCTTCGTGGACGGGCAGGTCGATGTCATCACCGCCACGCGCTACAACGAATACTACACGATCAAGACCCGCATGGGCGAAGAGAAGCTCCGCACCTTCGTGGCGGAAGATTCCGGCATCACCTTCCCGCGTGACACGCTGATCGTCTCGGAGACCACCGCCAAGGAGAAGCCGGAGCTGGTGAAGGCCTTCCTGCGCGCCTCCATCAAGGGCTGGAAGGATGCCTTCTCCGATCCCAAGGGCGCGGTGGACACCATCATGAAGGCCGCCCCCACGCTGGACCGGGCCCATCAGGAATTCCAGCTCACCGAGGCCGCCAAGCTGATGACGGCCGGCACGGTGAAGGAGAACGGCCTGTTCTGGATCGACATGGACGCGGTGAAGATCACCCAGCAGCTCTTCCTCGATGCCAAGGTCATCTCCAAGCCCGTCGATCTCGACGCCACCTTCAACCGCTCCTTCCTCGAAGCCATCCCGGTGGCGGACCGCCGTCCGTGAGCGCGGCAACCCTCCAGTCCCCGGCCGCACGGCCGGGGACCTCCCCGCTCCTCACGACGCTGTTTCGCGCCGTGCGCGGGCTCGCCATCCTCCTCGCCGTGCTGGCGGCGGTGGAAGGGCTCGTCATCGTCCTCAACGTGAAGCCCTGGTACGTGCCGCGGCCGACTTTGGTGCTGAACGCCATCCTCGCGACGCCCGAGCCCTATATTCAGGGCTTCCTGCGCACCCTCACCGAGACGCTGATGGGATTTACGTCCGGCGCGGTCTTCGGCGTGGGCATCGCCATCGTCTTCTTCCGCGCGCGGGTGCTGCGCGAACTCATCTTTCCGGTGTTCGTGGTCTCGCAGACCATCCCGGTCATCGCCTTCGGCGCGCTGGTGGTGCTGTGGTTCGGCAACACGCTCATCGCCAAGGCCGCCATCTCCTTCTACCTCACCTTCTTCCCGGTGACGGTGAACGCCCTGCTGGGCCTCGAAAGCGTGGACCCGCGCCAGGAGGCGCTGATGCGCTCCTTCGGCGCCAGCCGCTTCCAGCTCCTCACCCGGCTGCAACTGCCGGCGGCGCTGCCGCAGATTTTCGTCGCGCTGCGCCTCGCCTCGGCCCTGTCGCTGGTGGGCGCCATCGTCGGCGAATGGTTCGGCGACACGGTGGGCCTCGGCGTGCTGCTGCTGCAGGGCATGTACAACGAGAACGTCGTCGCCATCTGGGCCGCCATCGCCATGTGCGCGCTGCTGGGCACCGGCTTCTATGCCGTGGTCGCGGCGGCCGAGCGCGCCCTCGTGTTCTGGGGAGCCGAGCAATGAGCGCGACCCAATCCTCACGCGCGATCCAGCGCGGCGCCCTCGGCATGGTGCTGCTGGTCGTCGCCTGGGAAGGCATCGCCCGCGGCTTCAACCTGCCGGCCTATACGCTGCCCTCGGTCAGCGCGATCCTCGGCAGCATCTTCGACCACCGCGCGACGCTGTTCCTCGCCGGCGCCTACACCCTCGTCGAGGCGTTTTCCGGCTATGTCATCGGCGCGCTCATCGGCATCGCGCTGGCGGTGGTCATCACCCTCATCCCGATGACGCGCAACGCCATCGTGCCGGTGGCCACCTCCATCAATTCGGTGCCGGTGGTGGCGTGGTCGCCGCTGATCCTGTTGTGGTTCGGCATCGGCATGCCGTCGAAGGTGGTGATGGTGGCGCTCGCCGTCTCCTTCACCGTCTTCCTCTCGGCGCTGGCCGGCCTCGACCGGGTGGACCGGCGCTCGGTGGACCTCATGCGCTCGTTCGGCGCCGGGCGGCTTTCCATCCTGTTCCGCCTGCGCCTTCCCACCGCGCTGCCCTTGATCGCCGCGGGCCTGCGCGTCTCCACCGTGCGCGCGGTCATCGTCGCCATCGTCACCGAAATGCTGGGCGCCTACGACGGCCTCGGCTGGGTGATCTACCAGGCGGTGCTGCAGGTGGATTTCGTGAAGGTCTGGTCGGCCATCTTCATCGCCTCGGCCGCAAGCCTCGCCTTCTTCGGCCTCGTCGGCCTCGCCGAACGGCGGCTGGTGTTCTGGAAGTAGAGAAAATGACCCGCAAGATGCATTTCGGCCTGTTCCTGCTCGGAACGGGGAGCCACATCGCCGGCTGGCGCGTGCCCGGTGCCGTCGACACCTTCGAGGACATCGAAGCGGTGCGGCGCATCGCGGCCACCGCCGAGCGCGGGCTGTTCGACCTCATCTTCATGGGCGACAACCTCAATGCCGACCCGGCCGCCCACCCCTCCTACACCGCCCGCCTCGAACCGCTGACGCTGCTTTCCGCCGTCGCTGGCGCGACCAAGCACATCGGCCTCGGCGGCACGGTCTCCACCACCTATTCCGACCCCTACACGGTGGCCCGCGCCTTCGCCTCGCTGGACCACATCTCCGGCGGGCGCGCGGTGTGGAACGCGGTGACCACCGCCGCCCCGGCCGCCGCCGCGAACTTCGGCACGATCCACCCCGACCATTCCAGGCGCTACGAGATCGCCGGCGAGTTCCTCGACGTGGTGAAGGGCCTGTGGGACTGCTGGGCGGACGACGCCATCGTCGCCGACCGGGAGACCGGCCTCTACATCGACCCCGCCAAGGTGAAGGCGCTGGACCACCAGGGCGAATTCTTCAAGGTGAAGGGACCGCTGAACATCTCGCGGGCGCCGCAGGGCCACCCCATCATCTCGCAGGCCGGCGGCTCGGAGCCGGGCCAGCAGCTCGCCGCGCGCACGGCGGACATCGTGTTCGCCGTGGTGCAGGACATGGCGGAGGCGCAGGCGGGATACAAGTCGCTGAAGGATCGCCTGCCGGCCCTCGGCCGCAAGCCGGAGGACGTCTGCGTGATGCCCGGCGTGATGCCGGTGGTGGGCCGCACCGCGCAGGAGGCGCGCGAGAAGCTGGCCGAGCTGATGCGCTTCGTGGATGCGAAGAATGCGCTGGGCATGCTCTCCGAACGCTTCGGCACGGACATGAGCGCCTACGACCTCGACGGCCCCATCCCGGACCTGCCCGAGGCCGACACCTACAAGTCCTTCACCGGCGTGATGCTGGCCAAGGCCAAGCGCGAGGGCGGCACGCTCCGCGACGTCTACAACATGGTCGCCGCCGCCCGTGGCCACTGGGTGCTGGTGGGCTCGGCGGAACAAGTGGCCGACACGCTCCAGCTCTGGTTCGAGAGCGGCGCGGCGGACGGCTTCAACGTGATGCCGCCCTATTTCCCCGGCGCGTTCGACGATTTCGTCGATCTGGTCATCCCGATCCTGCAGGAGCGAGGGCTGTTCCGCACGGCCTACGAGGGGCCGACGCTGCGGCACCTTCTGGGGCTGGAGCGGCCGGCCAATCCGAACTTCTGAGTTCGGCGCGGATGGGGTCTTCCTTTCGCCGCGGGGATAGGCGAAACAGGTCTGTCGCCGCGCCGCAGGGGTCGCCCATGTCCTCCGTTTTTCCCCGCACGCTTCTCCACTGGCTCCAGCCGGGCGGGCCGGTGCTGAAGGTGTTGGCCGCCACCTGCTGCATCGTCATCACCGTGCTGTCGCTGCTGCCCGGAACCGAGCGGCCGCACACCGGCTATTCCGGCAATATCGAGCACGTCGCCGCCTATATCGGCACGGCCGGCTTCGTCGCGCTGGCGCTGCTACGATGGCGCGTGGCGACGATCGTCCTCGCCTTCTCGGCCGCGTCCGCCTTCTTCGAGATCTGCCAGATCTGGATTCCCGGCCGGACGTCATTGGTCGAGAACTGGGTCGCCAGCACCCTGGGCGCGCTCATCGGCGCCCTCGCCGCGCGCTACATCGTGCTGCCGCTGATGCAGGGGTGGTTCGCCCGCCGCTGAGAGCGGGCGAACCGCTCACTGGCCCAGCGGGTGGTGCATCTTGTCGATGGCGGTCGCGCCGATGGCCTCGACCTTGTACTGGATCTTGACCTTGCCGGCCTTCTCGAAGGTGAGCGTGGCATCCAGCATCTCACCCTCCTTGAGCTGCTCCTTCAGGTCGATGAAGACGAGGTGGTGGCCGCTCGGCTCCAGCACGAGGGTGCCGCCGGCCGGGATCTCCAGCCCGCCCTTGATGGGCATCATGCGCATCAGCCCGTCCTTCATGGTCATCTCCTGAAGCTCCACACGCCGGGTAAAGGGCGCCGCGGCGGAGAGCAGGCGATCGGCCGTGTCACCCGAATTGTGGATGGCGAGAAAGCCCGCCCCCATGTCCGAGCCGAGCGGCGTGGCCCGCGTCCAGGGGTGGTCGATGAGCAGGCCGCCGACCTTGTATTCGTGGGCCAGCAGATGCTGCGCCGAGACGATGAGAAGGCACAGGGCGAACAGAGTCGCGGCGAGGATTTCCTCGCCATGGACACGGGCAAGAAGGCGGCGGCGCCGCGGCTGCGGACGTTGGGTCATGTCTGCTCCCTGAGGTTATGTCCCCTTCGAGGTGGAAGGGGATGCCGGGTCGGCGGCCGAGGCGTGGATGGCCTCAGGCCACGGAAGCCTCAGGCCGGCGGCGCGCGGGCGGGCGGCAGCGGGCGCCCCGGTGCCAGCCGGATGGCGACGCCATCGGCGCTTCGCCGCGCGGGCGCCCAGCGACGTTCAGGACGGTGGGGGACAGGCGCACGCGGGCCTTCCAGCGCATCAAGGATGACGCAGGCGCCGAGGCAGCAATCCTCGCCGGAAACGGCGTGGCCCGAGGCCCCGCCAGGGTCCGCCTGCGCGGCGACAGCGCACAGTCCGCCATCGACGGCGGCAAAGGCCCCGCCCGCCAGCCCCGCCAGCAGAAGCTGAAGGACTAGCACATAGGCGCTCAGGATCGCGATCGTCACGCGCGCGGCGGGACGCGGGACAGCCATGTGGAGGCCTCAGGCGGCGCAGGTCGCGCGCGCCACCGAGCTTGCCACCCTCGGCACCGAACGAAAAGCACCGTCGTTACGGCACCTTGCTGCGCGCCTTGACGCACGCCGCAACGGCCGCATCGGCCGGCGCCTTCCAGAACTCGGGAACGCGCCGGCCTGAACGAAAAAGGGAGGGGCCTGAGACCCCTCCCTTCGGCGCACCTCTTGGAGGACGGAAGGGCCTGAGACCCCTCCGTTGGCCTCACTTCATGGTGGGCATCACAAACTCGGCGCCGGCGCGGATGCCGGTGGGCCAGCGGGTGGTGATGGTCTTGAGGCGCGTGTAGAAGCGCACGCCCTCCGGCCCGTGCATGTGGTGGTCGCCGAACAGGGACGCCTTCCAGCCGCCGAAGGAATGGAACGCCATGGGCACCGGGATCGGCACGTTGATGCCGATCATGCCCACCTTGATGCGGTGCGCGAACTCGCGGGCGGCATCGCCGTCGCGGGTGAAGATTGCGGTGCCGTTTCCGAATTCATGCTTGTTGATGAGGTCGGCGGCGGTGTCATAGCTGTCGGCGCGCACCACGGAGAGGACGGGTCCGAAGATCTCCTCCTTGTAGATGCGCATGTCCGGCGTCACGTGATCGAACAGGGTGCCGCCGATGTAATAGCCGTCCTCATAGCCCTGGAGCTTGAGGCCGCGGCCATCCACCACCAGCTTGGCGCCTTCCGCAACGCCCTGGTCCACATAGCCCGACACCTTCTCCAGGTGCTGCTTGGTGACGAGCGGCCCCATCTCGGACTCGGGGTCCGTGCCGGGGCCGACCTTGAGCGCGCGCACGCGCGGCTCCAGTTTCGCCATCAGCGCCTCGGCGGTGGCCTCGCCCACCGGCACGGCCACCGAGATGGCCATGCAGCGCTCGCCGGCCGAGCCGTAGGCGGCGCCCATCAGTGCGTCCACGGCCTGGTCCATGTCCGCATCGGGCATGACGATCATGTGGTTCTTGGCGCCGCCGAGGGCCTGGCAGCGCTTTCCGGTGCGCGCGGCGGTCTCGTAGATGTAACGGGCGATGGGGGTGGAGCCGACGAAGCTCACCGCCTGGATGTCCGGATCGTCGAGCAGCGCGTCGACGGCGGTCTTGTCGCCGTGGATCACGGTGAACACGCCGTCCGGCAGGCCGGCTTCCTTCAGCCACTGCGCGAGCAGCAGCGAGGCGGAGGGATCGCGCTCGGACGGCTTGAGGACGAAGCAGTTGCCGCAGGCCAGCGCCACCGGGAACATCCACATGGGCACCATGGCCGGGAAGTTGAACGGCGTGATGCCGGCGACCACGCCGAGGGGCTGGCGCACCGCGTGGCTGTCGATGCGGGTTCCCACGTCCTCGGTGATCTCGCCCTTCAGCAGCTGCGGGGCGGCGGTGGCGAACTCCACCACCTCCATGCCGCGCTGCACTTCGCCCTTGGCGTCGGAGAACACCTTGCCGTGCTCGGCGCTCACCACCTCGGCGATCTGGTCCACCCGCTCTTCCAGGATGCGCAGGAAGGCGTTGAGGATGCGCGCGCGGCGCAGCGGCGTGGTGGCGGCCCAGCCGGGCGCGGCCTTGTTGGCGATCTCCACCGCCGCGCGCACTTCGGCGGCGGACGCGAGCGGAACCTCGCCGGTCTGCGCGCCGGTGGCGGGATTGTAGACCGGCGCCGTGCGGCCGCTGGTGCCGGCGACGAGCTTGCCGCCGATGAAGTGGGAAATCTGCGTGGGCATGATGCGCCTCCGGGCTGGGTATGGCCCCGTGATGGCGCTTCAAACGACGCGCAGCAATGCCATTGTCCGAGCATCTGTTGTGCGGATATTGTAGCCCATGGACATTGCCCTCGACTGGGACCACCTGCGCGTCTTCCTCGCCGTCGCCCGGCGCGGGCAATTGCTCGCCGCCGCGAAGCAACTCGCGCTGAACCACGCCACCATCGCCCGCCGGCTCGATGCGCTGGAGGCGGCGCTGGGCAGCCCCCTGTTCGACCGCCGCCCCACCGGCTGCGTGCTCACACAGGCGGGCGAGCGGCTGCTGCCGGCGGCGGAGCGGGTGGAGGCGGAGATGCTGGGCATCGCCGAGCGTTTCCGGGCGGCGGAGGCCGAGGTCTCCGGCACCGTGCGCATCGGCGCACCGGATGGGCTGGGCAATTATTTCCTCGCCGCCGAACTGGGGCGGCTCGCCCTGCTCCATCCCCATCTGGTGGTGGAGCTGGTGCCGCTGCCGCGCACCTTCTCCCTCTCCCGGCGCGAGGCGGACCTCGCCATCGTGCTCGACCGGCCCACCGAGGGCCGCCTCACCGTCTCGCGCCTCACCGACTATACGCTCGGCGCCTATGCCGCGCGCAGCTACATCGCGGCTTTCGGCGCGCCCGAGAGCGAGGCGGATCTGGCCGGGCGGCGGGTAGTGACCGGGGTGGAAGACCTCGCCTATGCCTCGGCGCTGGACTATTCCGGCGTGCTGGAGAAGCACGGCGGCCAGCCCTTCCGCTGCGCCAGCGTCACCGGCCAGATGGAGGCGGTGCGTTCCGGCGCCGGCATCGGCGTGCTGCATGATTTCGCCGCCGCATATTATGGCGACGCGCTGGTGCGCATCCTGCCGCGCATCGCCTTCCGCCGGAGCTACTTCCTGCTCGCCCATCCCGACACGGTGGAGGTGCGCCGCATCGCCACCGTGCGCGCCTTCCTCGCCCGCCGCTTCCGCGAGGAGCGCCCCCGCTTCATCTGCGAATGAACTGCGCCCGGTCGGCCCGCACGGCGGCGGTGATGGCATCGAGCACCGCGCGCACACGGGCGAGGTGGCTGAGATCGTCGTGCACGGAGAGCCAGTAGCTGCGGGTGAGGCGCACCTCATCCTCCAGCAATGGCACGAGCGCCGGATGGGGCGCGGCGAGGAAGGCCGGCAGCACGCCGATGGCGGCGCCGGAGAGCACGGCATTTACCTGCGCGATGACGCTGGTGGAGCGGATGACCGGCTTCAGCTCCACCCCCGGGCCGAGCTGCGAGAAATCGAGGGCGCGGGTGAAGAGGAGTTCCGGGATATAGCCCGCGAGCACATGGTCCTTGAGATCGTCCGCCGTTGCCGGCCGCCCGCGCCGGTCGAGATAGGCCTTCGTGCCATAGAGCCCGAGCGTGTAGTCGGTGAGCTTGCGCACCTTCACCTGCCCGGCGATGGGCCGGTCCAGCGTGATGGCGATGTCCACCTCCCGGCTCGCCAGCGAATAGGAGCGCGGCAGGGCCACCAGCTCCGTCTCCAGCCTCGGATTGTCGGCGGAGAGCGCGGCGAGCCGCGCCGCGAGATAGCCGACGCCGAGCCCCTCCGGCGCGCCGACACGCACCCGCCCGGTGGGCTGGCGCTCGCCCTCGCCGAGGCCGGTGATCTTGCGCAGCACGAGGGATTCCATCTCCTCCGCCGCCTGCGCCAGCTTCTGCCCCTCCTCGGTGATGAGCGTGCGCCGCCCGGCACGGGCGACGAGCGGCGCACCGACCTCCCGTTCCAGCCGCGCGACGCGCCGGCCCACCGTGGTATCGTCCAGCCCCAGTGCCCGCCCGGCGCCGGCCATGCGCCCGGTGCGGACAAGCTGGAGGAAGATGCGCAGGTCGTCCCAATCCATGATGCGGTGAAGTCCCTGCGCGCATTGAGGCCATTCCTGCAAAATTGCAGGATGGATCGGAAACTATCGTTCTTGCGTGCAGAAATCCAAGCTGGGATCACCAGCGGAGAGAAACAAGCGGGAGGCGCCGGTGGAACGGCTCGAAGGGGATTACGACTACATCGTCGTCGGTGCCGGCACGGCCGGCTGCATCGTCGCCAACCGCCTCTCGGCCGATTCGCGCACCCGCGTGCTGCTGCTGGAGGCCGGCGGGCGGGACAACTGGATCTGGTTTCACATCCCCGTCGGCTATCTCTTCGCCATCGGCAATCCCCGCGCCGACTGGATGTTCAAGACCGACGCCGAGCCGGGGCTGAACGGGCGCGCGCTCAACTATCCGCGCGGCAAGGTCATCGGCGGCTGCTCGGCCATCAATGCCATGATCTCCATGCGCGGCCAGGCGGCGGACTATGACCACTGGCGCCAGCTCGGCCTCTCCGGCTGGGGCTGGCCGGACGTACTGACCGCCTTCAAGTCGCTGGAGGACCACTTCCTCGGCGCCAGCGACATCCACGGGGTCGGCGGCGGCTGGCGCATCGAGCCGCCGCGCATCGAATGGCCGGTGCTGAACGCCGTGGCCAATGCCGCCACGGAGCTGGGCATCCGCAAGGCTCCGGATTTCAACACCGGCGACAACGAAGGCGTCGGCTATTTCCACGTGAACCAGAAGTTCGGCCGCCGCTGGTCCTCCGCGCGCGGCTTCCTCAAGCCCGCCCTCGGCCGTCCGAACCTCCGGTTGGAAACCGAGGTGCTGGCCGATCGCCTCATCATCGAGAACGGCCGCGCGGTGGGCGTGCGCTATCGCCAGAACGGGCGCTGGATCGAGGCGCGCACGCGCGGCGAGGTCATCCTCACCGCCGGCTCCATCGGTTCGGTGCAGATCCTCCAGCGCTCCGGCGTCGGCCCCGGCGACTGGCTCTCCGAACGCGGCGTTGCGACGGTGCTGGACCGGCAGGGCGTGGGGCGCAACCTGCAGGATCATCTCCAGCAGCGCGCCATCTACAAGGTCACGGGCATCCGCACCCTGAACGAGACTTATTATTCCCTGCCCCGCCGCGCCTTGATGGGCGTGGACTACGCGCTGCGGCGGCGCGGGCCGCTCACCATGGCGCCCTCCCAGCTCGGCATCTTCACCAAGTCCGATCCGCATCAGGAGCGGGCGAACATCCAGTTCCACGTGCAGCCGCTCTCGCTGGACAAGTTCGGCGAGCCGCTGCACCGCTTCCCGGCCATCACGGTGGCGGCGTGCAACCTGCGCCCCACCTCGCGCGGCATCGTGCGCATTCCCAATGCCGATCCCGAGGCGAAGCCGCAGATCGCCCCCCACTATCTCACCACCGAGGAAGACCGGCAGGTGGCCGCCGACGCCATCCGCGTCACCCGCCGCCTCATGCGCCAGCAGGCCCTCGCGCCCTACCGGCCGGAGGAGTATCTCCCCGGCCCCTCCGTGGGCGACGACGACGTTTCCCTCGCCAAGGCGGCCGGCGACATCGGCACCACCATCTTCCACCCCGTGGGCACGGCGAAGATGGGCCGCGTGGACGATCCCATGGCGGTGGTGGACGAGCGCCTGCGCTTTATCGGGCTGGGTGGCTTGCGCGTGATCGACGCCTCGATCATGCCCACCATCACCTCCGGCAACACCAACACGCCCACGGCGATGATCGCCGAGAAGGGCGCGCGGCTGGCGCTGGAAGACGCCCGCGCAGGGGCGGCCTCGGCGGCGGCATAGCCGGCGTCTCCCCCCGGAGTGGCCGGGCCGTGGGCAGCCCGGCGATGACACGGTGAAGGGCCCTACTCTTCCAGCCGGGCCTCCAGCGTGATCTTCGCGCGGATGACCTTGGAAAGGGGGCAGTTGGCCTTGGCCTTCTCGGCAAGGCTCGTGAACTGCTCCGCGCTCGCGCCCGGCACGGTGCCGACGAGGGCGAGATTGACCTCGGTGATGGCATAGCCGGCGTCCTGCTTCTCCAGCGACACCTTCGCCGTGGTCTCCATCCGCGTGGCGGTGAGGCCGGCCTCGCCGAGGATGAGGGAGAGCGCCATGGTGAAGCAGGCGGCATGGGCGGCGCCCAGCAACTCCTCGGGATTGCTGCCGCGCTGGCCCTCGAAGCGGCTGGCGAAGCCGTAGGGGAAGCCGGCCAGCGCCCCGCTCTCGGTGGAGATCTTGCCCCGCCCGTCCTTGATGCCGCCGCTCCACTCCGCCGAACCGCTGCGGATGATCGCCATGGTCGTCTCCTCGGTCTGATGGCCCGCGCGATGGCGCTTGGGCTTTGCAGTGCCTGCGAGGACAGGAACGCCCGAACGGGCAAAAACGTTCATTTCCGATGCACGCAACCCGGAAACACTTGTTAACGCCCGTGACACCAAAAGACGCAGCACGGTCCAATTTGCGACATGCGGAGAGGGAAGATTGCCACCGTCTCCGGCGCGCTGCGGCAGGGCACGGGGCAAAGGAGCGTTCCAAAGAGGGACCTTGGTTCGGACCACAGCGAGGGGCGGCACCCGGCGCTGCGACCGGGCACCGAAAGGTGTTCCGGGCGTTGCCTTCCAGATGAAAGGTGAAGCCCCATGAGCTTTTATCCCGACCGGCCCGACGCCGGCAGCGGCAGCCTGCCCGCCCTCCGCCGGCTGGTGCCGGCGCTCTCGCAGCGCCAGTGGGCGCGCCTCAGGCCGTGGCTCGTGACCCTCGCGGTGGCGGGGGGCGCGGCCGCTCTGGTGGCGCTGTCCATCAACCAGATTCCCCTGCGCGCCCGCATCGCCCTGGAGGCCGATCTGCGCGCCCGCTTCAGCAATGCCCCGGTGCTCGCCATCGGCGACAGCATCACCTATCAGGCCGCCCCGCGCAGCCTGTGCGGGGAAGAGGTGCTGAACGCCGCGGTGCCCGGCGACAAGATCGACGATCTCGTCTCCCGCGCCGGGTCGCTCGAAAGCCACCTCCAGCCCGCCCGCGTGGTGATCGCCATCGGCGCCAACGATGCGGTGAAGCCGAAGCATTCCATCGCCGAATGGCGGACGCTCTATCGCGAGATCATCTCCCGCTTTCCCGGCAGCCAGCTGGTGCTGGTGGAGGTGAACCCGGTGGAGCACGGCCGCTCGCCCTATGCGGACATGCTCGACCAGTCCTACGTGGCCGAGCAGAACGCCGCCATCCGCGCCATCGGGGCCGAGACCGGCGCGGTGGTGGTGCCGGCGCCGCAATCGGTCTCCACCACGGACGGCATCCACCCGAGCCGCGCCGGCGCCCTGCTGTGGCGCGCCCGCCTCTTCTCGGCCGCGTGCCGCTAGGCGCGCGCGCTCAGGCGTTCAGGGGGAAGTGGCGGGGCGCGATCGCGTAGCGCACCCGCAGGGCTTCGAGATCCTCCGCGGCCACGGAGAAGAAGTCCCAGCCCGGCGCGAACAGGTCCGTGTTCGTGCCCGCCCCGCGCTCCCACGCCTCGAAGAAGGCACCGGGCTTCAGCGCGCCGGTGGCCGAGGCGGCGACGTCATTCAGCTTGATGCCGAGGTGCCAGCTCACGATCACCGGCAGCACATGGGCCGCCATGGAATTCTTCGGGTGCATGGCGGCGGTGAAGGTGGAGACGAGGATTTCGCCGGGCGGCGTGGTGTCGTAGCCGGCGAGGACGTGGCAGGAATCGTGCGGCACGCTGAACACGGCGGAGAGGCCGTTGGGCTCGCCGGGAAACGCGTATCCGTTGTCGCGGAAATGGTGAAAGAAGTGGTTGCCGAAGCTCTCCGGCGGCAATTGCTCCAGCGCGTGGAAGCGGGCGGCGAGCGCAGGGTCCGGCTTTTCGTTGTAGGGCAGGAGATAGGCGGCGACGTCGCTCGTGACGTTGCCGTTCCACGGACGGCCGGTGACGCTCTCCATGTTCGCCCGGATCATGCACCCGAGCGCAGCGTGAAGATGGCCATGGGCGGCCTCGGCGAGATCGCGCACATATTCGGCGCCGCCCAGCCCGGTGGCCTGCGCGCAGGCGACGAGCCGGTCGATGCGCGCGGCATCGATGCTGCCGTCCACCAGCGCCACCACGGTGATGAGCCGCATGGCCTCGGAAGCGGCCGGCGCGGAGAGGCGCGCCGCGAGGCCGGCGGGCTCGACGGGACCTGGCAGCGGACCGCCGGACGGTCGGCCGAACACCACTTCCGCGGCGGCGGCGATGGTGTGCCGGTCGGCCTCGGTCACGGCCGCGGAGCCCTTCGCCTGCGCCACCCAGAGCATGGCGCCGAGCGTCGCGTCCTGCTGATCCGCGTCAAGGTTGATGCGCACGATGCTCCCTCCCCTCCGCCTTTCGATGGCGCCGGGGGAAGGTGGCACAAGCGCAAGCGCGGCGGAAGCGCTCGCGGAGCGGGGCTAGCCCGCGACGCCGCGCACCGCGAGCACCGCCTTCATGCGGGTCACCGCGAGGTCGGGATCGGTGAGCAGCCCGGCCGCGTCGGCGAGGCGGAACAGCTCGGCGAGGTGGAGCGTGGAGCGGGTGCTCTCCTGCCCACCCACCATGGTGAAATGGTCCTGGTGGCCGTTGAGATAGGCCATGAAGACCACCCCCGTCTTGTAGAAGCGCGTCGGCGCCTTGAAGATGTGCCGGGAGAGCGGCACCGTCGGCCCGAGGATGTCGTGGAAGCGCGCGGTGTCGCCCGCCGCCAGCGCGGTGAGCGCGGCGGAGGCGGCCGGGGCGATGGCGTCGAAGATGCCGAGCAGAGCGTGGGAATGGCCCTTCTCGTCGCCCGCGATCAGCTCCGCATAGTTGAAATCGTCGCCCGTATACATGCGCACGGCCGGGTCCAGCCGGCGGCGCATGACGATCTCCTTGTCCTTGTCGAGGAGGGAGATCTTCACCCCGTCGATCTTCGCCGTGTTGGCGTTGATGACGGCCACCGCCGTGTCCATGGCCGCATCGAGATCGCGCGTGCCCCAGTAGCCGGCGAGGGCGGGATCGAACATGTCGCCGAGCCAGTGGATGATGACCGGCGCCGACACCTGCGAGAGAACGCGGGCATAGACCGTCTCATAATCCTCCGGCGATTTCGCCACGCGCGCCAGCGCGCGCGAGGCCATGAGGATGATGCGCCCGCCCACCTTCTCCACCGCCGCGATCTGCTCCTCATAGGCGCGGATCACGTCGTCCAGCGAGGTCGCCGCCTCGGGCGCGAGATGGTCGGTGCCGGCGCCGGAGAAGACCAGCGCCTCCGGCCCGTGGGCCTTCGCCGCCTCCACCGAGCGGCGGATCAGTTCCAGCGAGGTCGGCCAGTCGAGCCCCATGCCGCGCTGGGCGGTGTCCATGGCCTCCGCGACGCCGAGGCCGAGGTCCCACAGGCGGGCGCGGTAGGCGATGGTCCTGTCCCAGTCGATGGCCGCGTCCAGCCACGGGTCGCAGTCCTTGAACGGGTCCGCCACCACATGGGCGGCGGAAAAGGCGATGCGGTTCATCGGGCCGGAGGCGCGGGCGGGATAATCGCGTGGGGCGGACAGGCGGAACGTCTCCAGCCCCCCGCTTGCCACGGGCAGGCGGAGGGAGAGGGCGGCGGCGCGGGCGTGCTCGTTCATGGGGGCGATCCTGAAAGGGCGGCGCGGGGGCTCAGGCGAGCGTCCCGTGCGGGATGGGTTCGGGCACCGCGGCCGGCGCGATGGGGGTGAGGCTGGCCCAGTCGGGCTCGGCGGCGCGGGCAAAGCCGGGCGCCTCCAGCAGGCTGCGGGTGGGCAGGAGCCCGCGCGAGACGTCGAGGCCGAGGCGGCCGTTGCGCTGGGTGTAGAGGTCCGGATGGGCGTCGAAAAAGGCGCGGGCCTCGCCCTCCGGCGCGGGGCCGAAGCCGTCCACATAATGGTGGCCGTTGCGCTCGCCGTGCGCGAGGCCGAGGGCGGCGACGAGGGCGGTGTCCTGCTCGATGCCGAGGCCCGGCTGGCAGGTGAGGTCTTCCGCCGAGATGAGGAACGGCGCGCGCGCCCCGCCCGTATTCCACGCCTTCACCCGCGCCGCGTTGAGGATGGCCTTGTAGAGCCCCTTGCAGCTCTTCGACGACACTCCGCGATAGCCCAGCGCCGCCGCGCGCGGGAAGGCGTCGGGCGCATCGTCCGCCTCGTCGATGATGACGGGCAGGCCGTCCAGCGGCGGCAGGGGCGCGGCGAAGGTCTCGGCGCGGTCGAAGGGTTGCTCGATGTAGAGAAGCCGGGCGCGGAAGGCGGCGAGGCGCGGGCCGTTCAGGGCTTCGGCGAGGGCCATGAGGCGGTCGGGATCGTATTGCTCGTTGGCGTCCAGCGTCGCCACGTATCCCGGCGCGGAGGCGGCGAGGATGGCGGCGATCTTCTCCAGCCGGGCGATGTCGGCGGCAAGCTCTCCGCCGATCTTGATCTTGAAGAAGGCGAGCCGCGCGGCGGCGATCTCGGCGGCGAGGCCGTGCGGGCCGTCGAGGGGGTCCATGAGCCCCACCGTGTGGCGCAGCGCCACCGCAGGGGCGGGCACCAGCGCCGAGAGAAAGGCGCCGATCTGCCCGGCGGTGAGGTCCGGCGAGAGACGCGCGTCGAGGCCCATCACGTTGGCCTTGAGGCCGGCGACGAGGCCGAGCCCCATGGCGCGCAGCAGCGCGTCCAGCACCGCCTTGTCGAGGAGCGCCGGGCCGAAGCCGGCGGCGAGCGGCGGCACACCCTCGCGCTTGCCCCACATGAGCTGGGGCGCCCGCGCCGCCACCGACAAGCCGAAGGCGCTGGCGGGCAGCGCATTGGCATAGATGCGCGCCGCCTGGGCGAGGCCCCGGCGCAGGTCGTCCACCGTGTGGAGCGGGCTCTTCGCCGGCGCCTTGTCGAACCAGCGCGGCATCATCATCTCGGCGGCCATGCCGGTCGCCGGGCCGAAGCCCTCCACCTCCGCCGCCACCTTCACGAAGGCCTGCGGCGCCGTCTCCACCACCGAGGGGCCGAAGCGGAACGGGCGGACGAAGGGCATCAGCCGCTCGCCGATCTCCACCTCGCGGATGGTGACGCGCGGAAAGGGCATGTTCGTCCTCTCAATCCTCTGAAGCCTGAGGCTTCAGTCCAGATGGCCCTGGGCGTAGAAATGGCCGCGGATGGTCTTGGCGAGTTCGGCGAACACCGGGCTCGCCATCATGTCGAGCGAGCGCGGGCGGGGCAGCGGCACGTCGTAGATGGCGGCCACCGACCCGGGCCGGTCGGTCATCACCACCACCCGGTCGGCGAGGAAGATCGCCTCGGGGATGGAATGGGTGATGAGCAGGATGGTCTTGCCCGTCTCGTACTGGATGCGCTGGAGCTCCAGGTTCATCTTCTCGCGCGTCATGGCATCGAGCGCACCGAACGGCTCGTCCATGAGCACGATCTTCGGGTCGTGCACCAGCGCCCGGCAGATGGCGGCGCGCTGCTGCATGCCGCCGGAGAGCTGCCAGGGATATTTGTTCTCGAAGCCGTTGAGCCCCGCCGTCTTGAGCAGCTGGCGGGCGCGTTCCAGATGGCTCGCGCGATCGAGCCGGCGCACCTCCACCGGCAGCATCACGTTGCGCAGCACATTGCGCCAGGCGAGCAGGACGGGGCTCTGGAACACGATTCCCACGTCGTCCGGCGGCTCGGTCACGGCCTTGCCGTCGATGAGGATTTCCCCCGCCGTCGCCGGGATGAGGCCTGCCACCAGCTTCAGGAGCGTGGACTTGCCGCAGCCCGAGGGGCCGACCACGCAGATGAACTCGCCCTCGGTGATGTCGAGGTCCATGGGCTTCAGCGAGGGCACCTCGCCGTCGCGGGTGCGGTAGGTCTTGGCGAGGCCGCGGATATCGATGAGCCGGCGGCGGGTCGCGGGGCCTTCGTTGCGGGAAATCACGCGCAGGGTGTTGGGTCTGGCCATGGCGCCCTCCTCAGACGGTGACGAAGGCATCATGGCGCTGGCTCGCATGCCACGGGACCACCAGGCGCTCCACGAGGTCGATCACCCAGAACAGCACCACGCCGATGAGCGCGAGCACGATGAGGGCGGCGAACATGGTGGGCAGCTCGAAATTGCCGATGGAGCGCTGGAGCACGAAGCCGAGGCCGGAATTCGAGCCCACGAACTCGCCCACCACCGCGCCGACCACAGCGAGCGTCACCGACACCTTCAGGCCGGCGAAGATGGCCGGCATGGCGTGGGGCAGGCTCACCATGGCGAAGGTCTGGAGCCGCGAGGCCTTCATGGAGCGGGCGAGGTCGCGCATGTCCGCCTCCACCGACTTGAAGCCCTGCACGCCTGCCACCACCACCGGGAACACGCCCAGCAGGAAGGCGGAAATCACCTTCGGCACGATGCCGAACCCGAACCACACCACGAACAGCGGCGCGATGGCGACCTTGGGGATGGACTGGGAGAAGACCAGCAGCGGGTAGAGATAGGCCTCGATGGTGCGCGAGCCGGCGATCAGCATGGCGAGCGGAATGCCGATGGCCGCCGAAAGCGCGAAGCCGGCCAGCGTCGCGATGGTGGTGGGCACCGCCTCGCGCGCCAGCATGGCGCCGTCATTGCGGAAGGCGATCATCACGTCCCACGGGGTGGGGATGAGATAGGCCGGGATCTGGAAGAGGCGGACCGAAAGGTCCCAGATCACGATGAGGATCACCAGCAGCCCGACCGGCCGCGCCCATGGGGCGTCGATGACGGCGAGCACGGGATTCCTGTGGCGTGGCGACGCCATGCGGCTTCCTCCCTTTAGCGTTTTGTCCCGGCCGGGGCTCTGCGGTCCCGTTTTAACTAACTAGTGAATTACATTTCCCACGCGGCCCGTTGTCAAGCCCATGCCGGTGCGCCAAAGCGGCACCGAGGTAGCGCGGGCGCCGCTTTTCCGCTCCTTTTCTTGCCGCACTGCAGCGCAAGCCTTGAGCCGCCGCCCCTTTCCCGCTTATCTCGGTAGGGGAGGCTTCCACGATGCCGCGTCGCTGTCCAGACACACGGGCGAGACCGCCCCTTGGCCGGAAGGGCTGAGCGGTGCGCCTCGTCTGCCTGCCCCATGCCGGCGGCTCCGCCGTGCTCTACCGCACCTGGAAGGCCGCGCTCATCGGTCTCGCCACCGTGGACAGCCCCGAGCTGCCCGGACGCGGCAGCCGCCACGGCGCGCCGGTGCCGGCGAGCCTTGCGGCGCTCGCCGAGGACATCGCCGCCCCCCTCGCCCACCGCCATGTGCCGGTGATGCTCTACGGCCATTCCATGGGTGCGCTGCTGGCCTTCGAGACGGCGCGGGCGCTGGCCCGCCACGGCGTCGGCGTGGCCGGGCTCGTGCTCTCCGGCCGGGCGGCGCCGCACCTGCCGTTTCCCCGGCAGGACCGCCACCTGATGAGCGATGCCGCGCTCATCGAGGAGCTGAAGCGCTTCGGCGGCACGCCCGAGGTGCTGTTTCGCCGCCCCGACATCCTCGCCATGACGCTGCCGGCGCTGAAGGCGGACTTCCGCATGGTGGATACCTACGACTTCGCCCCCGGCCCGGCGCTGGCCTGCCCGGCGGTGATCCTCGGCGGCGCGGACGATCCCGCCACCCCGGAGCCGAGCCTTCATGCGTGGCGCGAGGTGATCTCCGGCCCCGTGGCGGTGGAGGTGTGGCCCGGCGGGCATTTCTTCGTGCGCGAGGACGAGCAGCGCCTTCTGGCCCTGCTCAAGCGCACCCTCTCCGCCTGGCGCGCCGCCCGTGCCTGATGCGTGCTCGCCCGTGGAGGCCGCGCGGCTGGGACCGGGCGCGAGCCTCGTCGCCATCGCGCGGGTCTTCGATGCCCTCGTCAATCCCGACCTTTCCATCACTTTGCCGCCTGACGAGGCCGCCCGCATCGCCCGCCATGTGAAGGCCGACGACCGCGCCGCCCGCACTGCCGCCTGGAGCCTCGCGCGCACCCTGCTCGGCGCCGCGCTCGGCCGCGCGCCGGCGGATGTGCCGGTGGCACGCGGGACGAACGGGCGGCCGGGGCTCGATATGGCGTCGGATCTCGATTTCAACCTCACCCATTCGGGCGGCTGGGTGGCGGTGGGGCTGGCCCGCGGCGGCACCATCGGCGTCGATGTGGAAAAGGCGCGCGGTCTCGATCTGTGGACCCGCCTCGCCCCCGATTTCATGCACGAGGACGACCGCGCCCGCTGGTCGGCCCTCCCCGAACCCGGTCGCGCCGCGTCCGCCCTGCGCCAGTGGTGCGGCAAGGAGGCGGTGCTGAAGGCGACGGGCGAAGGCCTTGCCGGCGACGCCCGCGGCGTGCGCCTGCCCGAGGGCGGCGGCCTCGTGGTGCGCACCGGCCGTGCCTTCCTCACCGGCAGCGGCGCCCTGCCCGCCGCCGCCTATGCCTTCGCCGTGGACGTGGAGGCGCCCACGCTCTTCCTCTCCGCCGGGGCGGGGTGGGAGCGCCTCGCCGGCTGAAGACCACGCGCCCTCCGGAACCGCCGTCGTCCTCCGACTTGATCGGAGGACCTATCCCTCCGCCGGCGCAACGGTCGACATGGGCCCTCCGGTCCAGCCGGAGGGCGACGGGGGGAGCGAGACGAACCGGCCGTTGTCGACCCATCGCATGAATGCGCTAGCATGGCCGTGAGCGACCCGGCGTCACCGGGATCATGGCGCGGAGGGGGACCATGCCAAGCGACACACAGACGGCCGGGGCGCGCGGCGGAAGCCTTGCCGACCGGCTGGCGGACCTGTGGGATCATCTGGGGCTGGAGGCCGCCCATGTGGCGACGCAGATGCCGGGCAGCCTCGCCGGCTTCGCGGCGGCCCATCCGGCGCGCATCGCCGGCCTGCTGTTCCACGAGCCGATAGGGTGCGAGCCCGCCGCCTTCGCGGCCGTGGGCAACCGCCTGACGGTGCTCGCCGGGGATGGCGGCACCTCCTCCCAGATCGCCGCCGTGGTCGCGGCCGCCCTGCCCGAGAGCCGCAGGCGCGTCCTCGAAAATTACGCGCAGCCGGGATGGGCGGACCATGTGCGCGACCGCACGGACGAGGTGATCGCCGCGCTGAAGGACCTGCCGGGCGCGGCCAGCACGCTCGCCCGCGCGCCCGCAAGCGGCGCCCATGCCGGCATCAGCTACGACATCCGGGGTGCGGGGCCGGCCCTCGTGCTGTTCCCCCTCTTCCTCGCCCCCACCCAGTGGGACGCCGCGCTGCCCCATCTCGCCGAGCATTTCACCGTGATCCGGCTGGGCGGCGCGCATCTCGGCGGCGTCTCGCTGCTGGAGGACCGCGCATCGAGCCCGAGCTATCGCGGCATGTTCTCAACGCTGCTCGACGTCATCGATCCCGGCCCGGAGGATCACGTGCTCGACGTGGGTGCGGGCTCCGGCGCGCTGGCGCGCATGGCGGCGAGGCGGGCGGGCCACGTCACCGCCTGCGATATCAATGCCTACATGGTGCGGGAGGGCGCGGACCTCGCCGCGCAGGAGGGCCTCGCGGACGCCATCACCTTCCGCGAGGCGGATGCCGAGCATCTGCCGTTCGCCGATGCCAGCTTCGACCACGCCTACAGCGTCACCGTGTTGGAAGAGTGCGACGCCGACCGCGCCCTTGCCGAGCTGTTTCGGGTGGTGAAGCCCGGCGGGCGGGTGGGCGTCATCGTCCGCGCCATCGACGGCCGCCACATCTTCAGCGCCGATCTGCCCGATGCGATCCGCGCCAAGGTGGAGGTGGTGCCGCCCATGGTGTCGCCGGGAGGTGTCGCCGACGCGAGCCTCTACCGGCGGATGCGGGCGGCGGGGCTTGAGGGCCTCGTGCCCTGCCCGGCCATGCCGGCCTTCGAGAATGGCAGCGGCTTCTGGCGCTTCATCGTCGGGCGGCTGGAGCCGCGCCTTTCCGCCGAGGAGCTTGGCGACTTCCGTGCGGCGCTCGCGAAGGCGGAGGCCGAGGGAAAGCTGTTCGTCACCTTCCCCCACCACGGGATGGTGGGCACGAAGCCGGCCTAAAGCTGCCGGTTCAGGTTCTCGGCGAAGGAGAGGATGTGGGCGCGGGTGGCCTGCTCGGCGGCATCGGCGTCGCGGGCGGCCAGCGTGTCGACGATGGCGGCATGCTCGTCCACCACGCGGCGGTGGTGGGCGACGTCGCGCAGGGAGACGAACCACACGCGTTGCGCCCGTTCGTGCAGGTTCCGCAATATCTCGCCCAGCACCGGATTGCGCGCGCCGCCGGAAATGGTGAGGTGGAATTCGCGATCGAGAGCCATCAGCTCGGTGATGTCGCCATCGCCCGCGGCGGCGGAGCCCCGGCGCACATTCTCCTTCAGCGCGGCGATGACGGCCGCGTCCGCCCGCTCGGCGGCAAGGCGCGCGCAGAAGCTTTCGTTGAGCAGGCGCACCTCCACCATGTCGCGCACCTCGTCCTGCGAGATGGGGCGCACGATGATGCCCTTGCGGGGTAGCACCTCCACGAGGCCGTCGCGCATGAGCCGGTCGAAGGCCTGGCGCACCGGCGTGCGGCCAAGGCCGAGAGAAGCCGCCACCTGCGCCTCGCTCAGCGCCTCCCCGGGACGGAAGACGCACATGATGATGCGCTGCTTGATGGCCTCGTAAGCGGTGTCACGCAGGGAGCGCACCTGTGCCGGCCCGGCCTCGGCCGGCGCATCCTGATCCATGTCGCGCGCATCGAGCTGCATGGCGCCCCCTCCCCCTTTGCCTTGCGTTGTCCCCGCGCTCAGCCGGCGATGGGCAGCACGGTCACGTCATAGCCGTGGCGGATGATCCGGCCCAGCACCGGGTCCTCGATCTCGAACTCGAACCGTGCGGCGGGGCGGATGCCGCCGATGGCCGCCAGCGTGCCGCAGAACATGGCGGTGCCGTCGGTGAAGCCCGGTTCGTATCCGGCGATGATCTCCTCCGGCGGCAGCATGGCTGCGACCGAGCCCTGCTGGTAGAGCACCCGGTCCCCGTCGATGACCGCATAGGAGCGGATGAGCAGGCTGTCCCAATGGGGCAGCAGCTCGTCCAGCGCCCAGAGGTCGGCGGCGACAGGCTTGTCGCACATCTGCTTGGACACGGTGATGCCGTAGGTCTCGACCTTGCGGTCGGTATGATCCGAGCCGACGCCGAGCCAGCGGCGCCCGTTCGCCTGAAGGATCATGAACTCCACCTCGCCGGACGACTCCGGCCCGGTGGATTCGATCTCGCCGGCCGTGGTGAAGCGGGCAGCGGCGACGCGGTAATAGATGGGCGTCGAGGCCGGGCGCGCGACGCCCAGTTCCTCCAGCTCCACGATGTGCTTTTCCAGCGCGACCTTGTCGCGGCCGGTCCAGCCCGCGATCACCGCATGGCGGATGTCGAGCGTCTCCGTGCGGCTCTCGCCGCCGGCGTGGAGGGTGAAGGTGAGCTTCGTGCCCATCGGTTTCTCTCGTTCAGAAGACTGGGAAAGAGACCGGCGCCTCCGAAAGGGGGAGGGAAAGGAGGCGCCGGCCGTACACACACCAACCGAGGTCAGTTCGGCGTGCGCGTGTCGAGCAGGGTCCACTTTCCGCCCTTCACCTCGAGGATGTAGACGGGCTTCACGGCGTCGCCGTCGGTGAAGGAGATGGCGCCTTCAAGCGCCTGATAATCCTTCAGCTTGGCGAGCTGGTCGCGGATGGCGGCGCGCTCCTCGGCGAGCTTCGCCTTGTCGCCGGTGACGCCCGCGCGCTTCATCGCCTCGGAATAGAGGTAAACGATGTCGTAGACCGAGGCGTCCATCTGGTTCGGGTCGGTGCGGGTCATGCCCGCCGCCTTGGTGCGCTTGCCGAATTCGGCGGTGAAGGCCTTGGTGGTGGCGTTCACCTCGGGGAAGAAGGTGGTGCCGATGGTGAGATTGTCGCCGGCGCCGTCCATGCGCTTGGGCAGCTCGGGATCGGCAATGGTGGTGCCGCCGACGATGCGGGTGGAGACGCCCTGGCGCTTCAGCTCCTTGGCGAGGTTCACCGCGCCCTCGGGCGGCGAGCCGAGGCCGACGATATCGGGCGCCATCTGCTTCAGCTGCGCCACCTGGGGCGACAGGTCGAATGCGGCGAGCTGGAAGTCCACCGAGCCCTTGGAGGGGATCCCATACTTCTCGAACATCTTCGGCACCACCACGGTGCCGATGGACTTGGACACCACGTCATCCGTGGCATAGGCCGCCGCGCCCGAGGCCATGGGCAGCTTCTTGTCCTTGATGGAGGCGAGCACCTGGTCGATGACCTTGCCCTCGTCCGTGGTGTTGCGGAAGCCGTAGGTGAAGCCCTTGGTGAGGCCGGGGGCCGAGGAGGCCATGGACATCTGCGCGATGCCCTCGCGCTCGCCCACCGGGAAGGTGGTGCGCACTTCCGAGGACGAGAACGGGCCGATGACGGCGAGCGCATTGGCATCCTGCGCGAAGGAGCGCAGCGCGGTGGTCGCCTGCTTGGGATCGCCGGCGGTGTCGAACTTCACCACCTTGATCTTCTTGCCGTTGATGCCGCCCTTGGCGTTGATCTCCTCCACCGCCATGTCGACGGCCACCTCATTGGTGTTGGCGAGGCTCACATAGGGGCCGCTCTTGGCCATCATGTAGCCGAGGACCAGTTCGCCCTCCGCCCGCGCGGCACCGGAGGCGACCAGCGCCGCCAGAAGGCCGGCACCGAACAGCACGCTCTTCTTCATGTCCCGTTCTCCTCTTGGCTTTGCTTCCCGGCCCCGGTCTTCGACCGGCTCCGGATGCCCACGCTCAATCGCCGCGCGGGCTTGATCCAAGGGCCCATGGGCCCCTGGAGGTGTCTCAATGGGCGGCCGAGCCTCCGCCCAGATACGCGTCCTGCAACCTCGGATCGGCGGCGAGCACGTCCGGCGCCCCGGCCATGGCCACGCGGCCGAGTTCCAGCACCGTGGCCGAATGCGCCGCCTTCAGCGCCTTGCCGGTGTTCTGCTCCACCAGCAGCACGGAGAGCCCGTCCGTGTTCAATTCGCGGATGAGATCGAACAGCTTGGAGACGAACAGCGGCGAGAGGCCGAGGGAGGGTTCGTCCAGCATCATCAGGCGGGGCTTCGCCATCATGGCGCGGCCGATGGCCAGCATCTGCTGTTCGCCGCCGGAGAGGCAGGAGGCGGCCATGTGGCGGCGCTCGGCGAGATTGGGGAAGCGGTCGTAGATGGCCGCCATCTCCCGCTCCACCGCCGCCGTGTCGCGCCGCATGTGGGCGCCGAGCCGCAGGTTCTCTTCCACGGTGAGGGTGATGAGGATGCGCCGACCTTCCGGCACCAGCACCACGCCGGCCGCCATGCGCCGGTGCGGGGGCAGGCGCGTGATGTCGGCCTCCGCGAAGGTGATGCCGCCGGCCTTGGCCGGCACCGCGCCGAGGATGGCCTTGAGCAAAGTGGACTTGCCCGCGCCATTGGCGCCGAGCACGGTGACGACCTCGCCCTCGTTCACGGTCAGCGACACGTCCGAGAGGGCCGCGACGCGGCCGTAGGCGACGGAGAGGCCGGAGACTTCGAGCAGCGCCATGGCTCAGGCCTCCTCGTCCGTGCCGATATAGGCCTCGCGCACCAGCTTCTCCTGCCGCACGCGGGAGAGCGGGCCTTCGGCGATCTTCTCGCCGAAGTTCAGCACCACCACGTTCTCGCAGATCGAATCCACGAAGTGCATGTCGTGCTCCACCACGAGGAGGGTGACGCCCTTCGCCATCAGCGCCCTGAGATGATCGCGCAGCGCATTCGTCTCGCTGGGATTTAGGCCGGCGGCGGGCTCGTCGAGCATCAGGAGGCTCGCGCCGGCGAGCGTCGCACGCACGAGGTCGATGCGCTTGCGCACGCCATAGGGCAGCGCGGAGACCATCTCGTCCGCCCAGCGGCCGAGGCCGCTCTCCTCCAGCGCCGCGCGCGCCTCGCGCTTCCAGCGGTGATTGGGGAAGAGGCGGTAGGGGGTGAGCAGCGCGCCGAGGGAGGAGGCGCGCACATGCTGGCCCACCAGCAGGTTTTCCAGCACCGAGAGATGCGGCATCAGCCGGATGTTCTGGAAGGAGCGGGCGACGCCGGTGGAGATGCGCTTGCGCGACGGCATATGCGTCACGTCCTGCCCATTCACCTCGATGCGCCCGGCATCGACGCCATAGACGCCGCTGACGAGGTTGAACACCGTGGTCTTGCCCGCCCCGTTGGGGCCGATGAGGGCGGTGGTGACGCCCTTCGGCACGGTGAAGGACAGATCGCGGATGGCACGCACGCCGGCGAAGGATTTCGACAGGCCGGTTATCGCGAGAGCAGCGGACATCACGCGGCCTCCGCCTTGCGCCGGAACAGGCGGAACAAAGAGGACGTCACCAGCCCCTGCGGCCGCACGGCCATGAACAGGATGATGAAGACGGCGAAAAGGGCATAGCGCCACTGGTCGGAGGCGCGCAGCAGCTCCGGCACCAGCGTGAAGAAGGCGGCGCCGACCAGCGGCCCCCACACCGTCTGCGTGCCGCCGAACAGCACGTAGAGCACGGTGAAGACCGACAGCAGCACGTTGAAATGCTGCGCCTCGACGAAGCTATAATGGTGCGCGTAGAGCCCGCCGCCGAAGCCGGCCACCGCCGCGCCCAGCGCGAAGGCCGCGACCTTCATGCCGCGCACGGAGACGCCGAGGAGGTCCGCCACCGTCGCGTCGCTCTTCACCGCCGTGAGGCAAAGCGCGAAGCGGGTGCGGGAGATGAGCAGCATGAGAACGACCACACCGGCCGCCGCCGCATAGACCACATAAGGCCCGGCATAGTCGGTGACGGGATATCCGGCCGCGCCGCCCACCACTTCCAGATTGAGGAAGACAGCGGAGATCACCTGGCCGAGGGCGAAGGTGGCCATGGCGAGATAGATGCCGTGGGTGCGCAGCACCGGCACGCCGATGAGCAGGCCCACCAGACCCGCAAGCCCCGCGCCGAGCGGGATGGCCACCCACATGGGCCACATATATTCGTTGGTGAGGAAGGCCGAGGCATAGGCGCCGATGGCCATGAAGCCGGCAATGCCGAGGTTCAATTGCCCCGCGGCCAGCGGCAGATAGACCGCGTAGGCGGCGATGACGTTGAAGGCGAGGACGACGAGGACGCCCGTCAGATAGCCGCTCATCACAGCTTCTCCCGGCTGGCGGCGCGGCCCATGAGGCCCTGCGGACGCACGATGAGGATGAGGAGGAGCAGGCCATAGACGGAGATGTTCACCACGTCCGCGCCGATGAAGGAGATGGACAGCACCTCCGCGAGGCCGATCACCAGCCCGCCCAGCACCGCGCCCCAGATGGAGCCCATGCCGCCGACGATCATGGCCGCGACACCCTTGAAGCCGACGCCCTCGCCCATGAAGGGCGACACCTGCTGGTAGTTCACCGCGAACAGGATGCCCGCCAGCGCCGCGAGCAGCGCGGAGGCGATGAAGAGCTGCGGCACGAGGCGGGAGATGTCGATGCCCATGAGCAGCGCCGTCTCCCTATTCTCCGCCACCGTGCGGATGCGCCGGCCGCCGGCGGTGGAGGAGAGATACCAGGACAGGAACGCCACCAGGCCGAGGGAGAGCGCCAGCGAGATGAGCTGGGCGATGCCGATGACGAGGCCGCCAAGGCGGATGTTGAGATCCGGCAGCAGGGCCGGGAACGCCTGCTGGTCCGAGCCGTACTGGATCAGCATCAAGTTCTCGAGCAGCACCAGGAAGCCGAGGGAGGAGACGAGCGGCACCTCCGGATCGCCGCCCTGCATGGGCCGATACGCGAAGCGCTCGACTAGCAGCGACACGAATGCCGCCGCCGCCAGCGCGCCCGCCGCGGCGATGAGGAAGGGCCAGCCCGCCTTCATCAGCCCGAAGGCGAGCATTCCACCCACCATGAACAGGCCGGGGAGCGAGAAGTTCAGGAAGTTCAGCACGCCGATGGCAAGGGTGAAGGCCACCGCCACCAGCATGTAGATGGCCCCGAGCATGAGGCCGTTGACGATCTGCTGCGCGAGCATGGGCCGGGGCAACCTTCCTCTCGTACGCCGGACGCGGGCGCCGCTCCTCCCCCTCGGCCTGAGGCCGTCGCCCGCCGAGGACGGCGGACGCTACGGAAGCGGGGCAGCGATTAGGTTTGATACAAAGCTATTTTGAGCGTGGCTTCAAGCTGAAATTTCAGGCGGATTTCACTGCATTGCAGCATGGTCCCCGACTGCGTGCACGCTGCGTCGCCAAAGGCTTGCGTCCATTCCACAGGAGCGCGCGGGCATCGCCTGCCCTCGACGCAGGCGCCTTTCTGCCCACGCCTGCGGCAGAGCGCCCTTATCCCGGTGCCCCACTCGCGGCGCCGGAGTGCCGACGCCGCGTGGCTGCGGCCCCGATCTTGCTCACGGCCCTTCATCCCCGTTCACGATGCCAGGGCGTGTCACAGGTCGGCCAAATTGTCGAAGCCCCGACATCGTTCGAGACATGAGGCTGCCCCATGAAACTCATCGTCGAACGCCTGGTGGTCGAAAGCCTGGTGGACGCCTTCCCGGACCAGGCGCACCTGCTCGCCCAGCCGCGTCTCTCGAGCCGTATGGAGCTGGGCCTCGATGCGCTGAAGCCCGACGAGCTGGCCCATCTGCACGAGCTGGTGCTGCGGACGGGCGGCACCACCATTCGCGGGCAGGAGGAGCAGCTCGCCAATCTCGTCGGCGTGTTCCGCGACGAGGGCCAGCGGTTCGGGCCGGACGAACTGGAAGATCTGGCGGGGGCCATCGCGCTCTATTTCGTCAAGCGCTGCATCCGGGGCTGGCTGTTCCGCATGAACCCCTCGGGCAAGCCCGAGCCCTATCTCATCACCCGCCTCGACTACACGCCCCCCGGCGAGGAGGAGGCCGGCCGGCTGATCGTGGAATTGAAGGCCAACAATCGCGGCAAGACCCACGTCGAGAATTTGCTGATCCGCTCCAAGGATCTGCGCGGCCTCACCATTCCCGGCACGCTCGCCGCCAAGGGCTGGCTGATGGAGGACGAGGGCCTTCTCGCCTCCTTCGATGACCAGATGGTGCGCTATTTCGAATGGCGCGGCCGCTATGGCCAGCAGTTCTCCGGCCGTGGCACCGGCCTTTTCGCCGAGGACCCCACCGCCAACCGGCGCGACACCGACTGGGCGCGCAAGGCGACCGTGGTGCTCTCCTCCTCCGGCAGCGAGGCGCGGCTGGTGAACGACGAGGAACTGCTGGGCGAGCGCACTTTGGGCACCGAGACGTCCGGCTTCTTCCTCGACAAGATCGTGAAGAAGGCGGACAAGCAGAACCTGTTCCACATGGCGGTGGACGAAGCGCTGCGCGCGGCGAAAGAGAGCATCCCCAAGGGCGCCTTCACCGACATGCCGGTGCATCCCCTGATCCTGATGTTCCATCTGGAGCTGCACCACCATGTGTGGGTGCATGTGGACGACATCAAACCTTACGAATACCACCCGGAATTGAAGCAGAAGCTGGTGCTGCCGCCGGAGCAGACCGACCTCATCGACATCCTCACCGCCGAGATGAACACGCTCATGGACGACGTGGTGGCGGGCAAGTCCGGCGGCACCACCGTGCTCTGCGCCGGCCCGCCCGGCGTCGGCAAGACGCTCACCGCCGAGGTCTATTCCGAGATCATCCAGCGCCCGCTCTACCGCGTCCATTCCGGCCAGCTCGGCCTCGACGTGGCGCACATGGAGCAGGCGCTGAAAGATGCGCTGACCCGCGCCCAGCGCTGGGGCGCGGTGATGCTGATCGACGAGGCGGACGTCTACATCAAGCGCCGGCAGGACAACCTCACCATGAATGCGGTGGTGGGCGTGTTCCTGCGCGTGCTCGAATACTTCAACGGCCTGTTGTTCCTCACCACCAACCGGGTGGACGACATCGACGAGGCCATCGTCTCGCGCTGCATCGCCCTCATCAAGTATCACTCCCCCGGCCCGGATGACCGGCGGAAGATCTGGCGGGTGATGTGCGACCAGTTCGGCCTCATCCTCTCCAATGAGCTGATCGACACGCTGGTGGAGATGTTCCCGGAGACGTCGGGCCGCGACATCAAGGGCCTCGCCAAGCTGGTGGCGAAATACTGCTCGCAGAAGGGCGAGCCGCCCTCCATCGACGCCTTCCGCCGCTGCGCCATCTTCCGCGCGCTGGACGTGCCGCCGCTCGCCTGAGTGACGCTCGCAGACAGGGCACCCCCATTGCCCTCACTGGCCCGCCCGGTCCCTCGGGCGGGCCTTTTTTGTCTGTTGAAATGAGGAAAGGGGCGTCACGCCCCGTTGAAATGGACAGTGCCGAAGCCGGAGACGTCATAGCCGCCCAGTTCCGCCGCCCGCGCGTGGAAGGCAGGTTCGCGGCAGAAGGCGACGAGCTTCTGGAACGACGGCTCGAAATAGGCCCGGCGCCAGACCATGAGGTCGAAGCGTTCCTCCACCAGCGGCACGAAATCGAGATTGTGCAGGCGCGCGGCGGCGGCGATGCCGAGACCCACGTCCGCCCGCCCGGCGGCGACGGCGAGGGCGAGGTCGGTCTCGGAGCGCTCCACCGTGGCGGCGCAGGCGAGGACGTCGCGGTTAAGGCCCTCGGCGGCGAGCAGGCGGTCGAGCACCAGTTCGCTCGCCGCCTCCTTCTGGCGCATCTGGAACCTGAGGCCCCGCGTCTCGGCAAGGCACGAGGGCGTGCGGGGAAGGCCCGGCCGGCAGATCAGCCCGCGCACGCGCCGCGCCCATTCCACCAGCACCCAGGGCGCGCGGCCGAAGCGCTGTTCCACCACGGCGGCGTTCCAGTCGTCGCCTTCCGGTACATGCAGGCCGACGGCGATGCACTCGCCCCGCCCCGCCCGGTCGAGGCCGTCGAGCGCGCCGTCCATGAGGCAGGCGATGCCGGAGCGGGACTCCCGCAGGGCCCATTCAAGCAGCGGATCATGGCCCCCGGTCATCACCGCCGGCGGGGCGGGATGGTCCGCCGCGACAGCATGGGGAGCAGCCGGGGCGGCGGCATGGGCCGGCGCGGGATCGGCAGAGCCGGCGATCCAGTCCTGAATCTCCTGCCGGGGAAACAGCAGCTTGCCCGTCACCCGCCGCACCGGCAGGCTGCCGGTGGCGACGAGGTCGTAGACCTTGCGCTCGCGCACCCTCAGCAGCGCCGCGAGTTCGCGGGTGGTGAGATATTCCGACATCCGGCCCGGCCCGATTGGCCCCGGCGAGGCGGCGCGCCGGAGGAAACGACACTTTCTTCTTATGTTCACATGAATACGGCATAGACGTCGGGTCGCAAGCCCAAATTGTCACCCTGCGACGGGGCACCGCTGGTACCGCGCTTGCTTTAGGATGCCGGGCACGCCAGCACAGGCGGAACGATTTCCAGCCGGATGTTTCACATGAGCCCCGCCCGCATCGGCATCGTCACCATCTCCGACCGCGCCAGCTCCGGCACCTATGAGGATCTGAGCGGCCCGGCCATCGAGGCCTGGCTGCGCCGCGCCATCACCAGCCCGTGGGTCGCGGACTACCGGGTGATCCCGGACGGGTTCGAGAGCGTGCGCGATACCCTCATCGCCCTCGCCGACGACGAGCACATGGACCTCATCTGCACCACGGGCGGCACCGGCCCCTCCCCGCGCGACCTGACGCCCGAAGCCATGGCCGCGGTGATCGAGAAGCCGCTGGCCGGCTTCGGCGAGCAGATGCGGCGCATCAGCCTCAATGAGGTGCCCACGGCCATCCTGTCGCGGCAGGAGGCCGGCGTGCGGGGCAAGACGCTGATCGTGAACCTGCCGGGCAAGCCCGCGTCCATCGCGGTCTGCCTGTCGGCGGTGTTCCCGGCCATCCCGTATTGCCTGGACCTGATCGGCGCCGGGCGCATCGAGACCGACCCGCAGGTGTGCGCCGCATTCCGCCCGAAAGGCGCGTAGGAGAGCTTCAGACCACCACCACGCCGCGGTGCTTGGCCTCGCCCTCGGGCTCCACATGGATGGTGATGATCGCATCGTCCATGTCGCGCTCGAAGGCGTTCTCGATGCGGTCGCAGATGTCGTGGGCGGCGGCCACCGTCATGTCGCCCGGCACCACCAGATGGAATTCCACGAAGGTGATGCGTCCGGCATGGCGGGTGCGCAGATCGTGCGCCTCGATGGCACCGGCGGCGTGCAGCGAAACCAGTTCGCGGATGCGCGCCACCACGTCCGGCGGCGGGGCGGCATCCATCAGCCCGCCGACGGATTCCCTCATCAGGCTCCAGCCGGTCCACAGCACGTTGAGCGCCACGAGGCCGGCGATCAGCGGATCGAGCACCGGCCAGCCGGTGACGGGCACCAGCACGAAGCCGACCAGCACGCCGGCGGAGGTGACGACATCGGTCAGCACATGCTTGCCGTCAGCGACGAGGGCCGGCGAGCGCATGGCCTTGCCCACCCGCAGCAGCACCATGCACCAGATGGCGTTGATGACCGTCGCGGCGCCGTTGATGAGCATGCCGGTGAACGGCTGGTCGGGCAGATGCGGGTCGAGGAAGCCGTAATAGGCCTCGCGCATGATGGTAATGGCGGCCACCACCACGAGCACGCCTTCCAGCACGGCGGAGATGTATTCCGCCTTGTGGTGGCCGAACTGGTGGTTGTCGTCGGCGGGGCGCGCGGACACCGTGATGGCGAACAGGGCGGCGGCCGATGCGGCGACGTTGATGATGCTTTCCAGCGCATCGGACAGCAGCGCCACCGAGCCGGTGATCCACCAGGCCAGCGTCTTCAGGCCGAGGACGATCGCGCCGACCAGCACGCTCGCCGCCGCAATCCAGAGCACCTTGCGGCTCATGTCGGCCTCCATTCTGCGCGCCGTCGGGGGCGGCGCCGCGGGTCCGTCCCGCGATGCAGCACGTACAAAACCCGGCGCCCCGGCGCAACCGCGCGAGGGTCGCAGTCCCGGCCGAGCTGCCGGTTACACCCGCTCTACACCGCCACTCAGGGCAGTTTCATGTGAGCGAGCGAGCGCTGCATGGCTTCCGGCCCCACCATGATGACACCGTCGAACGGCGAACTCATCTCCAGGATCAGGAAGATGGCGCCCGCCAGCGACAGTGCGCACAGGGGAAAGACGATGAGCGAGACCAGATTCACCGGCGAGAACAGGCCGAAGCTGGCGAAGATCAGCGTCAGCCAGACGATCAGCACGACGATGAACACCGGGGGGATATCCGTGACGCTTTCGGCGATGATCGTCCAGCGCAAAGCGTTGAGCGACTTGAACCGGTCGAGCGCCTCCGCCTTGAGGTCGGACTGCTCGGGTCCGGACGGCGTGAGGATGCGGATCTCATGACCCACTCGCTCCAGCTTCTGCTCGGAATCGAGGCTGGCCACCCGCATGCTCTGGTCGGCGGCGTCTGGCCAGGTCTCGCCGATGGCGTGGACCGTGTAGACCTTGAGCGCATCGCGCGCGGGCTTCGCATCGGGTCCGTAGTGCTGGAGCGTGGCGTCGAGAATGGTGAGGAAGGTCGCGTATTGCTGCACGTCCTTGCCGGTGGTGTCGAAATTGCCCTTCACCGAGGCGGTCATCAGGCCGAGGATCAGCGACGCCATGGCGGCGACCATGCCGACGCCCAGCTTCACCGCCTCCTGCGTCTCCTTGGAGAGGTGATGCGCCTTCAGCCAGCGCTGGGCGCCCATGCCGAACAGCGCCCCGCCCTCAAGCGCGAGAAAGACCAGTATCGCGACCTGCCACGCCTGCATGGCTTCCCCCTGGCCTGCACTGCCGTCTGACTTGTGCTGGATTATCGGCGCAGGCGGCCGAAGGTTCGCCCGATACGACGCCGGCTTCGAAGCGTAAAGGGAGAAATTTGCGGACCGGCGCCATGCCGTTGCGGGAACTGCCGTTGCAGGAACCGCGCTGCGGGGGCCGCGCGGCGATCAGCGCGCGGCGGCGGCGATCCGGGACCGCTTGCGGGCAAGGTCGGCATAGCCGGTCACCACGTCCGTCCCGATGACATAGGCGGGGGGATCGAGCACCCGGAGGGCGGCAGCGAGCGCCACGCCCTGAGTGAGGATGTCGGTGATGTCCGGCTGGTTGGCCGCGCGGAACACCTTGTAGTGGTCCAGCCCCTCGGCGCGCACCACGTTGATCGCCTTCACCCCGTCGATGTCGCCGGTGGTGGCGGCGAGCGCCAGGTAGAAGTCGCCGAACTTCCCGGGGTGCAGGGAAAGCACTGCCAGCGCGACCCGCGCGGCCTCGATGGAGCCCACGTCCACCCGCGGCGTCTGAACGATGGCATAGGCGAGCTTCGCGTCACCGGCGAGGAGCTCGCGCATGTCGAAGGCGGAGCGGCGCCAGTCCGGGGCGTTGAAATCCACCAGCTCGGTGACGAGGGGCTTGGTCTTCTCCGCCCCCAGCACCGCCTTGCCGGGCATGGCGTCCAGCAGCTTGCGCGCCTCCGGGGAGAGCGGATCAGCCGCCGCCGGGGCGACCATCGCCATGGCGGCGAGACCGGCACCGGCGGCGAGCAGGCCCCGGCGGGTGAGCGGGCGAGAGGGGACGCCCATGCCCCGGCCCTATTCGGCGGCCTTGGTGGGCACGTCCGCAGCGGCGCTTGGGGCCTCGGCGGCGGCCTGGGCCTCCGCATCCTCCTGCGCCTTCAGCACGTCGGGGTGCGGCATGGAGATGATGTTGTAGCCGGAATCGACGAAATGCACCTCGCCGGTCACGCCCGCGGAGAGGTCGGAAAGGAGATAGAGGGCCGAGCCGCCCACCTCCTCGATGCTGACCGTGCGGCGCAGGGGCGCGTGGCGCTTCTGGTAGTTGAACATCACCCGCGCATCGGCGATGCCGGCGCCCGCCAGCGTGCGCACCGGGCCGGCGGAGATGGCGTTGACGCGGATGCCCACCGGGCCGAAGTCCGCCGCCAGATACCGCACGGAGGCTTCCAGCGCCGCCTTGGCCACGCCCATCACGTTGTAATTGGGCATGACGCGGGTGGAGCCGCCATAGGTGAGGGTAATCAGCGAGCCGCCCTCGGTCATCAGCGCGGCCGCGCGCTTGGCGATCTCGGTGAAGGAGAAGCAGGAGATCACCATGGTGCGGGAGAAGTTCTCCCGGCTGGTGTCGGCGTAGCGGCCCTTCAGCTCGGACTTGTCGGAGAAGGCGACGGCGTGGACCAGGAAGTCGATGCTGCCCCAGGCCGCCTTCAGCGCGGCGAACACCGCGTCCACGCTGGCGAGGTCTTCCACGTCGCACGGCAGCATGAGGGAGGAGCCGACACTCTGGGCCAGCGGCTTCACGCGCTTGGCCACCTGCTCGCCCTGGTAGGTGAAGGCGAGTTCCGCGCCCTGACCCGCCAGCGCCTTGGCGATGCCCCAGGCGATGGAATGATCGTTGGCGACACCCATCACCAGGCCGCGCTTGCCCTTCATCAGGTCCTGCATAACCCACCCTCTTGCGCCTGAGACGCCGATAGCAGACGGCGCCCGGCCACGCCATCGCGTTTCGGCCGGCGCCGGCTCACCATTGATGACCAATCCTGAACGCCGCCTCCAGGCGGGACGGTCAGGCGTCCAGCACCCTCAGGCGTCGACGTGCTTGATGACGAGGCTGGCGTTGGTGCCGCCGAAGCCGAAGCCGTTGGACAGCACATGACCGAGCGTCACGTTGTCCACCCGCTGGCGCACGATGGGCATGTCGGCGAACGCCGGGTCGATCTCCTCGATGTTGGCGCTCTCGGCGATGAAGCCGTTCTGCATCATGAGGATGGAATAGATCGCCTCGTGCACGCCGGTGGCGCCCTGCGAGTGGCCGGTAAGCGACTTGGTGGCCGAGATGGGCGGGCACTTGTCGCCGAACACGGCGCGGATCGCCTCGATCTCCTTGAGATCGCCGATGGGCGTCGAGGTGGCGTGCGGGTTGATGTAGTCGATGGGCGCCTTGATGCCCGCGATGGCGAGCTTCATGGCGCGCTCGGCGCCCTCCCCCGAGGGGGCCACCATGTCCACGCCGTCGGAGGTCGCGCCATAGCCGGCGATTTCGCCGTAGATGCGCGCGCCGCGGGCCTTGGCGTGCTCCAGCTCTTCCAGCACGAGCACGCCGGCGCCGCCGGAGATCACGAATCCGTCGCGGTTCTTGTCATAGGCGCGGGAGGCCACCGCCGGGCGGTCGTTGAAGTTGGACGACATGGCGCCCATTCCGTCGAACAGCACGGACAGGGTCCAGTGCAGGTCCTCGCAGCCGCCGGCGAAGATGATGTCCTGCTTGCCGTACTGGATCAGCTCGTAGGCGTTGCCGATGCAGATGTTGGTGGTCGCGCAGGCCGCCGAGATGGAATAGCTCAGGCCCTTGATCTTGAACCAGGTGGAGAGGGTCGCCGAGGCGGTGGAGCCCATGGCCTTGGGCACCGCGAACGGGCCGACGCGCTTCGGCCCCTTCTCGCGGGTGATGTCGGCCGAATCCACGATGGTCTTGGTGGAGGAGCCGCCCGAACCCATCACCAGGCCGGTGCGGATGTTGGAGACCTCGTTCGGCTCAAGGCCCGAATCGCGGATGGCCTGCTCCATGGCCACGTGATTCCACGCGGTGCCGCCGCCGTGGAAGCGCATGGCGCGGCGGTCAACGACCTCTTCCGCATTCAGGGTCGGCGCACCGTGCACCTGGGAGCGGAATCCGAGCCGGGAATAGTCCTCGGCGAAGGAAATACCGCTCTTGGCTTCGCGCAGGCTGGCGAGAACCTCCTGCGTGTTGTTGCCGATGGACGAGACGATGCCCATCCCGGTGACGACGACGCGCCGCATGTCAAATCCCCATTGGAGTGCACCCAGTGTCGCCGCAGATCGTGGCGAGGCCTTGTCAGGCGCTCGCGGCGCCTGCGGGCTGGGGTGCCGTCTCGGCCTGGAACAGGCCCACCTTCAGATCCTTGGCGCGGTAGATCACCTCGCCGTCCGCCGCCAGCCAGCCGTCGGCGATGCCGAGCACCAGCTTGGAGCGCATCACGCGCTTGAACTCGATGCCGTAGACCACCTTCTTCACGCCCGGGAGAACCTGGCCGGAGAATTTCAGTTCGCCGAGGCCCAGCGCCCGGCCGCGGCCGGACGAGCCGAGCCAGCCGAGGTGGAAGCCCACCAGCTGCCACAGGGCATCAAGGCCGAGGCAGCCGGGCATGACGGGATCGCCCTTGAAGTGGCAGGCGAAGAACCAGAGGTCCGGGTTCACATCCAGCTCGGCGCGCACCATGCCCTTGCCGAATTCGCCGCCGGTCTCCGAGATTTCGGTGATCCGGTCGAACATCAGCATGGGCGGCAGCGGCAATTGCGCGTTCCCGGCCCCGAACAGCTCGCCACGTCCGCACGCGAGGAGATCCTCATACTCGAAGCTGGTCTGCCGGTCCGCCATTCTCGCCAGTGTCGCCATTTTAGTCCTCTGCACCGCCCGCAGGGGCAGCCGAGGGTTGCTGTTGATGAGCCTCTAGGCCCGCCCCCGTCATCGGCGGCGGGCACTCCCTAACATAGGGACGGGCGCGCTCAAAGTCATGAAAGCGTCACGTGTGGCACGAGGCGCGCGATATCCGGCCGCGCCGGGCGAACCGGATCGGCAGCTCGGGCGTTGCCCTTGGGGAGCGCGCGGGCGTTGCCCCCGGCGCGATGGGATATCCTGTCGCGCAGGGGCAAGGTGCCCCGGCGCCCCGGGCGCGACACCGGGCAGGAGAACGCAATGCCGATTCTGAAGGAGTTCAAGGAGTTCGCGGTCCGCGGCAATGTGGTGGACCTTGCCGTCGGCGTCATCATCGGTGCCGCGTTCGGCAATATCGTCACCTCGCTGGTGGGCGACGTGTTCATGCCGGTCATCGGCGCCGTCACCGGCGGCCTCGACTTCTCGAACTACTTCGTCCCGCTGTCCAAGTCCGTCACCGCCGCGAACCTTGCCGACGCCAAGAAACAGGGCGCGGTATTGGCGTATGGATCATTCATCACCATCGCCATCAATTTCATCATCGTGGCCGGCGTCCTCTTCCTCGTGGTGCGCGGCATCAACGCCTTGCGCCGGGCGGAGGCCGGCAAGCCGCCGGCCGCGCCGACCAAGTCCGAGGCGCTGCTGATGGAGATTCGCGACATCCTCGCCTCCGAACGCCCCGCCGCCCGCCCGGCGGTGCCGCCCGCGCCCCCGACCCCGCCGACCCTGTGAAGCCGGAATGGTGGCTCAGGGCTTCGCGCCCTGTGCCGCCAGTTCGTCCTGCCGCCGCAGGAAACCCCGCACCACCGCCACCGACTCGTCGGGACGGTCGTTGAAGATGCCGTGGGCGGCGCCGGGGATCACCGCAAACTCTGCGCCGCCCGGAACCTGCTCGGCGAAGGCCGCGACCGTGGAGATGCGCGTCTCGTCATACTGGCCCACGATGAACAAGGTCCGCGCCCCGTCGAGCCGCGCCAGCAGCGGCTCCCCATCGTAATCCTTCAGCGTGCCGGTCTGGGTGAACTCGCCGGCGCCGTTCATGGCCACATACAGCTTTTCGTTGAGCTTGAGATTCTGCGCCGCCTCGTAGGCCTTGCGCATGGCGGGCAGCGGCTCGCGCCGGTTGAAGGCGGCATAGAAGGCGCCCGACGCCGCATCGCAGGTGGCCGGCGGCGGCGGGGCAGAGCCTTCGCACGCGTCGATCACCTTCTGCACGTCGGCCGGGAGCGCCGCGCGGCGGGCGGCGACGTCGGCGATCCAGCTTTTGCCGGAGATGAAGGGGCTGGCCAGCACCAGTCCCGCGCGTGTCGCGGGTTTGCGCGCCGCCCATTCGAGGGCGATCGTCGCGCCCCAGCTGTGCCCCAGCACGTGAAAGCGCGGCAGCCCCAGCGCCGCGCCCACGGCGTCGATCTCGTCGGCGAAGCGGGCGACCGTCCAGTTAGCAGGATCGTTGGGATGGTCGGAGCGGCCGCTGTCGAGCTGGTCGTAGAGCACCACCATGCGCTCGTCGGCCAGTTCCAGCGGGTCGTGGAAGGTGGAATGCATCCCGCCCGGCCCGCCGTGGAGGAGCAGAACCGGCAGGCGGCCATCCCCGCTCACCCCGTTGGTGCGGACATAGACCCGTCCGCCCTTGACGGGAACCATCAGTTCCCGGTCCGCCGGGGGGAACACAGCCGGACGGGCCAGCGCAGGACGGAAGGGCGGGACCAGCGCCCCCGCGCCCAACAGAGTCCCGCCAAGGAACGAGAGGAAGGCGCGTCGATCCAGCCCGGCCATGATGCCCTACCGTCAGGAGGAAGGAGCATCACGGGTAACAGAGTAGCCGTCGCGGTCAAGGGCGGCGTGCTGCCGCCCAACGGTCAGCGGAAATCGGCGCCCACCGCGTCCGCCACATGGGCGAAGCCGTCGGCCTTGAGGCGGGCGGCGAGGTCGGTCTTGATGCGGCCGACGAGGCCGGGGCCGTGGAACACCAGCGCCGAATAGAGCTGCACGAGGCTCGCCCCGGCCCGGATCTTGGCATAGGCGTCCGCGCCCGAGCTGATGCCGCCGGAACCGACCAGAGGCAGGCGGCCGCCCACGAGGCGATAGAGCGCGCCCAGCCGCTCTGTGGAGAGCGTCATCAGCGGCTTGCCGGAGAGGCCGCCGGCCTCACCCTTGTGCGCGCTGTGCAGGCTCGGCGGGCGCGACAAGGTGGTGTTGCCCATGATGATGCCGTCGATCCCGGTCTCCAGCGCCACCTCGGCGACGTCGGCGAGGCCGGCGTCGTCGAGGTCGGGCGCCACCTTCACCAGCAGCGGCGGACGTTCCGCAAGGTCAGGGACCGAGGCGTTGCGCACGTCGACGAGATGGGCGAGCAGCGCCTCCATCTCCGCCCGGGCCTGCAGGGCGCGCAGGCCCGGCGTGTTGGGGGAGGAGATGTTGCACACGATATAATCGGCGAGCCGGCAGGTGGCGGAAACGCCGGCGGCGTAATCCTCCAGGGTGTCCTCGCTCTCCTTGTTCTTCCCCACGTTGGCGCCGAGGATGCCCTTGCCGCCCGCCGCCCGGCGCTTGGCCAGCCGGTAGACGAAGGGGGCGAGGCCCTCGCTGTTGAAGCCGAAGCGGTTGATCACCGCCTCGTCCTCCTCCAGCCGGAACAGGCGCGGCTGCGGATTGCCGGGCTGCGGGCGGGGCGTCACCGTGCCCATCTCGGCAAAGCCGAAGCCCATCTTCAGCAGGCCGTCGGCAACCTCGCAGTGCTTGTCGAAGCCGGCGGCGAGGCCCACGGGATTGGGGAAGTCGAGACCCCACACGCGGGTGGCGAGCACCGGGTCGTCATGGCCGGAGAGGTCCGGCATGAGGCCCCGCGCCATGGCGCGGACGGCATAGCCGTGCGCCCGCTCAGGGGTCACCAGCCCGAGGAAGGGCCGAACAAGGGCGTAGAGATCCATTTAGGGCGTCACTCGCCGGTGGTGGCGGTGCCGCCGTGGGCCTTGGACCAGGCGTGCGGCTCGTGCAGGAACGATTCGATCTCGGCGACCTGCGCGGATTCGAAGCGGTTCATCTTCTTCACCTGCGCCAGCACGTCCCACCAGGTGGCGAGGCGGTGCAGGCTGAGGCCGGCGCCGTCCAGAATGCCCGCGGCCTCGGAGAAAATGTCGTAAAAGAAGAACACGAAGCAGTGCTGGCACTCCGCGCCGGCATCACGCAAGGCGTTGACGAAATTGACCTTGCTCTTGCCGTCGGTGGTCAGGTCCTCGACGAGGAGCACCCGCTCGCCGGGGGCGAGGTGGCCCTCGATCTGGGCATTGCGGCCGAAGCCCTTGGGCTTCTTGCGCACATACTGCATGGGCAGCATCATCCGGTCCGCGACCCAGGCGGCAAAGGGAATGCCCGCCGTCTCGCCGCCCGCCACCGTGTCGAACTGCTCGTAGCCGATGTCGCGGTAGATGGTGGAGATGCCGAAATCCACCAGCGTCTGGCGCACGCGCGGGAAGGAGATGAGGCGGCGGCAGTCGATATAGACCGGGCTCGCCCAGCCCGAGGTGAAGATGAAGGGCTCGCCGGAGGAAAAGCGCACCGCCTCGACCTCGAGCAGCATCCGCGCCGTCTGCTCGGCGATCGTAGCCTTGTCCGGGAAAGCAGTGACATTCGCCATGGGGAAAGCCTTCGTCGCGGTTTCGTCGCTGGTGTGTGACGCGGATATATCAGAGCCGGGCGGCATTGCCACACCTGCGACCGCAGGGCGCCCCCGCGCCGGGGGAAGTCTTACGCCCGTCGGGCGAGCTTTCGCGCGTGCTCCAGCGCCATCTCCAGCCGGTCGTTGCCCCAGAACAGCTCGCCATCGGCAGTGAAGAAGGTGGGCGCGCCGAACACGCCGCGCGCCTGCGCCTCCTCGGTCTGCGCGCGAAGGCGCGCCTTGTTCACCTCGGATTCGGCGTCGGCGATCTCCTCGTCCCAGAAATGCCCCAGACCGGCGAGCACCTGCCGGACGGTCTCCCGGTCCGAAATGTCGCGGCCCTGCGCGAATTCGGCGGAGAACAGGGCGCGGGTAAAGGACGGCCGGCAGGCATCGTTGAGATGCATGGCCACCCGCGCCGCCAGAAGGCCGTTGGCCGGAAAGGTCGCCGGCTTGGTGATGGGCGGCAGGCGCTGGGCGCTCGCGAGGCGGTCGAGATCCCGCCACATATGCGCGCCCTTCAGGGGATAGACGTTGAAGGGTGAGCTTGTGTAGCCCTGCGCGGCGAAAATGGGGCCGAGCAGGAACGGCTTCCAGTTCACCCGCACATCCGCCAGCTCGGCCAGAGCGGCGATGCGGCAGGCGGCGAGGTAGGAATAAGGCGAGGCGAACTCGTAATAGAAATCGAGGGTGCCGCTGGCCATAGGCTCCTCCGGCCTGTACATCGCGGCGGAAGAGTGCGGCGGGGAAAGCCCCGCGTGCAAGGGTCTGGATCAACAGGCTGGATCAATCCCGGATCGGAGCAGGCGACGCGGTGAAGTGGGTGCTGTTCTTCGCGCTGGTGATCGGGGCCGCGGTGGCGATCCTGTTCACCGTGTTCCCCGAGTGGGACATGGCCATCTCCAGCCTGTTCTGGAACGCCACGCGCCGCAATTTCGGCGTCGCCGGCCTCGGCTGGGCGGCCAACATCCGCACCCTCGCCAACTGGCTGCCGTGGGTCTTCGCCGGGCCGGCCTTCGCCGCCATCCTCCTCAAGTTCATTTTTCCCCGGGGTAAAATGTTCATGCCGTCGCGGGCGGCGGTGCTGCTCGCCGTCACCATGGCGCTGGGGCCGGGGCTCCTGGTCAACGGCATCCTGAAGGAGCATTGGGGCCGGCCGCGCCCGGTGCATGTGGACACCTTCGGCGGCAAGGACACCTTCCGCCCCTGGTACGCCACCGACGGCACCTGCCCCACCAATTGCTCCTTCGTCTCCGGCGAAGGCTCGCTGGGCTTCTGGCTGGTGGCGCCGGCGAGCCTCGTGCCCGGCCCGGCCGGGGCGGCGGCGATGGTCGCGGCGGTCTCGTTCGGCGCGCTGGCGGGGGGCCTGCGCATCGCCTTCGGCGGGCATTTCTTCACCGATGTGGTGTTTTCCGGCGTGCTGGTCATCCTGCTGACCGTCCTGACGCGGCTCTGGCTCTATGACCGGCCGCGCAGCCCGAGCGATGCCTCCCTCGAAGACGCCATCGGCAACGCCGGCCTCGCCTTCCAGGCGGGCCTGCGCCGGCTTCTCGGCAAGGCCTGAGCGGCGCCCGACCCCATCCTTGACCGAGACGGCTTGCCAGAGCGCCGCGCGCGCCTATAGTCCGCGCCGATTTTCCCCAAACATCCGAGAGACGTGATGGCGCGTGACGTGAAGAAGGTGGTGCTGGCCTATTCCGGCGGGCTCGACACCTCGGTCATCCTGAAGTGGCTCCAGACCACCTACAATTGCGAGGTGATCACCTTCACCGCCGACCTCGGCCAGGGCGAGGAGCTGGAGCCGGCGCGCAAGAAGGCGGAGTTGCTCGGCATCAAGCCCGAGAACATCTTCATCGAGGACGTGCGCGAGGAATTCGTGCGGGACTACGTGTTCCCCATGTTCCGCGCCAACGCGCTCTATGAGGGGCTGTACCTGCTCGGCACCTCCATCGCCCGCCCGCTGATCGCCAAGAAGCAGATCGAGATCGCCCGCAAGATGGGCGCCGATGCGGTCGCCCACGGCGCCACCGGCAAGGGCAACGACCAGGTGCGCTTCGAGCTCGGCTATTACGCCCTCGAGCCTGATATCACCGTCATCGCCCCCTGGCGCGAGTGGGACCTGACCTCCCGCACCCGCCTCTTGGAGTTCGCCGAGGCGCACCAGATCCCGATCGCCAAGGACAAGCGCGGCGAGGCGCCCTTCTCGGTGGACGCGAACCTGCTGCACTCCTCCTCCGAGGGCAAGGTGCTGGAAGACCCGGCCGACGACGCGCCGGAATACGTCTACCAGCGCACCATCTCGCCCGAGGAGGCGCCCGACGAGGCCACGCTCATCACCATCGCCTTCGACAAGGGCGACGCGGTGGCCATCAATGGCGAGGCGCTGTCCCCCGCGACCCTGCTCACCAGGCTCAACGAGCTGGGCAAGGCCAACGGCATCGGCCGCCTCGACCTCGTGGAGAACCGCTTCGTCGGCATGAAGAGCCGCGGCATCTACGAGACCCCCGGTGGCACCATCCTTTTGGCCGCCCATCGCGGCATCGAGAGCATCACCCTCGACCGCGGCGCGGCGCACCTCAAGGACGAGCTGATGCCCCGCTACGCGGAGCTGATCTACAACGGCTTCTGGTTCTCGCCCGAGCGGGAGATGCTGCAGGCCGCCATCGACCATTCGCAGGCCTATGTGACCGGCGAGGTGACGGTGAAGCTCTACAAGGGCAACGCCACCGTGGTCGGCCGCAAGAGCCCCTACTCGCTCTACAATCAGGAGCTGGTCACGTTCGAGGAAGGCGCCGTCGCCTACGACCACCGCGACGCCGCCGGCTTCATCAAGCTCAACGCTCTGCGCCTGCGCACGCTGGGCAGCCGCGCCCGCAAGATCTCCGAGTAAGATCGCGGTCGCCGGGGACAGGCGCTTTTTGCGCTTGCCCCCGGCATCGGCTCGGACACACTCCGTCCCGGATACGGGGGGCGGAATCATGGATCGTCGTGAGCTTCTGAAAGGCGCCGCGGGCTCGACCCTGCTCGCGGCCACGGCGGCCCTGCCGGCGCAGGCGGACGCGGCCATGCCCTCCCTGCGCATCCACCCCGCCATCGGCATTGCCCGCGTCGGCAACAGCCCGGACTATTACCTCGCCCCCGAGACCGCGGCCGGCGACCTGCCCGCCTCCGGCGAAGGCCTGTGGGGCGGCCTGCCCCTCGATGCCGCCACCGGCCACCCCCTCACCGCAGACGGCTTTCGCGACGGACAGGGCCGGCTGAAGCGGCAGGCCGTGCGCTTTCGCATCTATGCCTACACCGGCACCGGCTGGCCCACCGGCGAGAGCACCGAGATCACGCTCGGCGCGGTCATCGGCGGCAAGAGGGTCGCCGACATCGTGTGGCAGGCGCACGTCGCCAACAAGAAGCTCAACTGCTTCTCCATGGAGGATGCGCCCGGCCACTTCCCCGCTCTCGCCGGCTTCGCCGACGGCCGGCTGATGCCCATCCGCCGCCCGCAGGACGGCCCCCTCGACAGCCCCGACCGCCTCCGGCGCCTCGTCATCGACCCCGGCCCGCGCGCCCTCTCCGCCCGTGCCGATCAGGGCCGCGTCGCCGCGTTCGCCCACGGCACGCCGGCGAGCTGCCTCGGTGACGGCGGGGCGGTGCGGGCGCTGCCGGACTATCCGGTGAGCTTCCCGCAGGATCATTTCACCCTGCACGTCCCGGCCGATCCGCTGACCAGCCTCGGCGACATGCGGGTGGAGGCCGGGACGGGCCGGCTCATCCTCGCCGGAGGCTTCGGCGCGACGGTGGGCATCATGTCGCCCGAGGGCAAGCCGAACGTGAACGAGCGCAGCGGGGCGGAGAACACCAACTGGTTCGACGACATCGGTGACGGCCCGGTCTCCGCCCGCATCGTGTTCGAGGACGGCTCGACGCTCACGGCCGCCCCGGCTTGGGCGATGTGCGGCGATCCCGGCTTCGCGCCGCAGACCCGCAACGTCGTCACCGCCTGGGACGAGGTCTACGACACCTTCGTCCGCCAATTGGCGCTGGAGCCTGCGCTCTATGCGGGCGGCGCCTTCAGCCCCGGCTTCGCCGCCTCCTTCACGGACGACGCTCGTCCCCTGTTCCACGCGGTGATGCTCCAGCGCTGGAACACCAATCTGCCGGCGCCCGCCATTGCCGCCCACAACCGCATCGGCGCCATCACCCCGGCCGACCGGCCCACCGACAAGATCCCCGACTTCGACGCCCTCATCCGCAATCCGGACAACCCTAAGAGCCTCCTCCAGGGCACCCCCATGATGCCGCTGGCGCTGGGCGATACGGACCGGCCGTTTCTCACCCTCACACCCACGCAATATTACCTGCTGCGGCAGTGGCATAAGGGCGTGTTCACGCCCCAGCGCCGCCTCAGGCTCGGCGCCGGCGAGGAGATGGACCGGGTGGCGCTGGCCAATTGCCTCGGCGGGCGCTTCAGCCCCGGCATCGAGGTGTCCTATCCGGTGCGCGACCCGAACCTCTTCGTGCAGGACTGGGCGCGCACGCCCGGCGGACCATTCCGCATCAATGCCGCGCCGCTCGATTACTCGAAGGCCCGGGCCGACCGGGCGTTCCTGACGGTGGGCTACATCCCGCTGCGCCCGTTCCCGCTGGAGCCGGGCGACTTCTCCAAGTTCATGGCCGCGCCCTGGCACACGGACTACAACCACTGCGCCTCCCATCCGCCGGAGAGCCCGTCCAACACCGACCAGACGCTCTACTGGTCCTGGCCCGCTGAGCGGCCGGTGGTAGTCTATCCGCAGGCGCTGGCGCGGTTCGATCCCGCCACCGGCTGGACGCCGGGACGCCAGCTGTTCGCAGTGCGCGGCGCGGGGACGACCACGATCTATCCGGCCAACGCCGGACGCTTCCAGAAGGCGGCGGACTTCCTCGTCAACTGGCAGAAGGTGGGCTTCGTGGTGCAGGCGAGCCGGATCAATCCGGATGCCCGGCCCGCCGCGCCCGAGGACCCGTTCCTCGAAGTCGCCTGCTTCTTCGAGAACGACACGAGCCAGATGGTCGCCCCCTGGCCCACCTTCAACACTCCGCCCGCCCCGTGAGCGCTGCGCCGGAGCGGGTGGGCATCGCCATCATCGGCGCCGGCCCCGCCGGCTGCGCCACGGCCATCGCGCTGGCGCGGCACGGCATCGGCCATGTGGCGCTGTTCGAGGCTGGCGCAGGGGATAGCCCCCGCATCGGCGAGACCATCCCCGGCGCCGCGCTGCCGCTGCTCTCCCGCCTCGGTGTCGTGGAGCGCTTCACTGCGCGCGGGCATCTGCCGTCGCTGGGCTCGACCGCCATGTGGGGCAAGGCCGAGCCTCACCACAACGACGGCTTCGCCAATCCCTTCGGCGGCGGCTGGCATCTCGACCGCGCCGGCTTCGATGCGGATCTGAGGGCGCAGGCGCAGGCATGCGGCGTGGCCCTCCACGCGGGCCGGCTGCGGATGATGGCGCCGGAGGAGACGGGCCACTACCTCGGCTTCGAGGGCGCGGACGGGCCATTCGAGGTCACGGCCGGCCTCGTTGTGGATGCGAGCGGCGTGCGCGGGGCAGCGCTGCGCAGCCTGAAGGTAGCGCGCAATTCCGTCGATGCCATCGCCTTTCACTGGAGCCTCCTCACCCTCGCGGAGCCGGAGGCGATGCCCGCCCGCACCTTCCTCGAAGCCGCCCCCGAGGGCTGGTGGTACGCGAGCCGCATCCCCTGCGGGCAGGTGGTGGTGGGCGTCGCCACCGAAGTGGGTGCGCGCTTCCCCGATGGCGCCGCCTTCCGCGATGCCCTGGTTGGCACGCGCCTCGTCGGTCCCAAGCTCATGCGCGGCCGGCCGCTGGATGGGGGCGCCCCACGCATCGCCATCGCCCCCACCGCCATATTGAGCGCCGTCGCCGGCCCCGGATGGCTCGCCGTGGGCGATGCCGCCGCCTGCCTTGATCCTTTGCTCTCGCAGGGCCTCACCCGCGCACTGGAGGACGGCCTCGCCGCCGCCGACGCCATCGCCGGGGCGCAGGCGGGGGACGCCGGCGCGTTCAGAGCTTATCAGGATCGCGTGTTCGCCCGCTTCACCGCCGGCGTGCGGCTGCGCGCAGCCTTCTATGCCGGCGAGACACGCTGGCCCGACGCGCAATTCTGGCGCCGCCGGCAGGCCCAAGCGGCCGCCTAGGACTCGGCTCCCTCCCCGGGCCCGGGAATGAGCACCCGCAGGGCGTTGAGGATGACCACCACGTCGATGGCCTCCTGCAGGAGCGCCCCCTGCACCGGCTGGAGATAGCCCAAGGCAGCCACGACCATTCCCGCCAGCGACAGACCGATGCCCCAGCGCACGCTCTGCCGCGCGATGGCGAGGGAGCGGCGGGCGATGGCCATGGCCTCGGCGAGGCGGTCGAGCCGGTCCACCAGCAGCACCGCATCGGCCACCTCGGCGGAAGCAGCCGCACCCCGCGCGCCGAGTGCGACGCCGATGTCCGCGGCGGCGAGGGCCGGCGCGTCGTTCACGCCGTCGCCCACCATCATCACCGCGCCGCCGTTGGCGGTCTCGCGCGACAGCGCGATGTGGGCGATCTTGCCTTCCGGCTTCAGTTCACCGGTCCAGGCGTCGAGGCCGAGGTCGCGGCCCACCGCATCCACCGCCTCGGCCCGGTCGCCGGAGGCCAGCGCCACGTGCAGAACGCCACTGCGGCGCAGCGCGGCGATCATGTCGGCGGCATCGTCGCGCACCGGATCGGCGAACAACAGCAACCCCGCCGGGCGGCCATCCACGGCCACCGCCACCACGGCGCTCGCGGGGGGAAGCTGCGCGCGCAGTTCGCTCCAGTCGCCGCTGGCGCGGGCGGCGACATAGGCCGTGCCCCCCACCGCGACCGTGCGGCCATCCACCCATCCTTCCAGTCCCGCGCCACCGTCTTCCTTCACTGCGCGAGGCGGCGAGAGGGCGAGGCCCCGCTCCTGCGCGGCGTGGACCAGCGCCCGCGCCACCACATGGCTCGACGCCTGATCCAGCGAAGCGGCGAGGCGCAGCACCTCCTCGGGCTCGAAGTCCGGCGCGGTGCGCACTTCCTCCAGCTCGGCACGGCCGTGGGTTAGGGTGCCGGTCTTGTCCACCACCAGGGCGCGGACGCGCGCCAACTTCTCCAGCGCGCCGCCGCTCTTCACCAGCACGCCGCGCTTCGCCGCCCGCGACAGGCCGGCCATGAGGGCCACCGGCACGGCGAGGATGAGCGGACAGGGCGTCGCCACCACCAGCACCGCCAGCGCCCGGCGCGGATCATGCGCGAGGATCGCCGCGCCGATGGCGAGGGCGAGGGAAACGAGGAGGAAGGCAAAAGCATAACGGTCGGCGAGGCGCACCATGGGCGCCCGGCTCGATGCCGCCTCCTCCACGAGGCGAACGATGCCCGCATAGGTGCTGTCCGCCGCCGGCCGCAGGATGGCGAGATCGAAGGCATCGCCTGCGTTGACTGCGCCGGAGGGTGCCTCCTCGCCGTCCTCAAGCCGCGCCGGCCGCGTCTCGCCGTTCAGGGAGGACAGGTCCAGCACCGCCGGCCCGCCGATCACCGCGCCGTCCGCGGGCACGGTGTCGCCCGAGCGCACCAGCACGCGGTCGCCGGCCACGAGGTCCACCACCGGCACCACCACCAGCCCGCCGTCGCGATGCAGCACCGCGTCACGCGGAGCGCGGGCCACAAGCGCGGTCATCTCCCGCCGCGCGCGGCCCTCCGCGAACCGCTCCAGTTGCTGGCCGCCCGCATACATGAGCGCAACCACGTTGCCGGCCAGCGGCTCGCCGAAGGCCAAGGCCGTCGCCATGGAGAGCGCGGCCAGCACGTCGAGCCCGAACCGGCCCGCGCGCAGGGAGCGGGCGATATCGACGAGCAGCACCGCAAGCACCGGCACCGTGCCGACCGCGAAGGCGGTCGAGGCGGCGGCCTTCATCCCCGCAAGCTGCAGCAGCAGCCCCACAGCCAACGGCACCACGGCGGCGGCGAGCAGGAGGGTGCGGCTGCGCCCGGTGGCAGCCTCGCTCTGGATATGTCCCGGCTCCGGCATCTCTCCCCCGTGCGGCGATTTGGTCGCACTGACGTCGCTGTTGTCGCGCGCAGATCAGATTGTTAGAAGAGTTCTAAACAGGAGTCACCCGGCATGTTGTCGTTCCTCTCCGGCCGCCGCCGGTTCGCAGACCTTTCGGAGCGGGAAATCCTCGCCCTCGCCATCTCCTCCGAGGAGGACGACGCGCGCATCTACATGGAATATGCGGACGCGCTGCGCGGCGAGTATCCCGACACGGCCAAGGTGTTCGAGAGCATGGCGGCGCAGGAGCGCGGCCACCAGACGAGCCTCACCCGGGAATATGAGCGGCGCTACGGCGGCACCGTGCCGCTGATCCGCCGCGAGAGCATCGCCGGCTATTATGGCCGCCGGCCGGTCTGGGCCGTGGTCAATCTCGGCATCGACCGCATCCGCTCCGAGGTGGGGCGGATGGAGGACGAGGCCGCCACCTTCTATCTGAAGGCGCAGAAGAAGACGTCCGATCCCGACACCCGCAAGCTGCTGGAAAGCCTCTACCAGACCGAGCTGCAGCACGAGGAGATCGCCGGCAACCTCGCCGACCGCTATCTGCCCGCCGACAAGAAGAAGGAAGAGGACGAGAAGGCCCGCCGGCAGTTCCTTCTCACCTTCGTGCAGCCGGGCCTCGCCGGCCTGATGGACGGCTCGGTCTCGACGCTGGCCCCCATCTTCGCCACAGCCTTCGCCACGCAGGATTCCCACACCACCCTGCTCGTCGGCCTCGCCGCGGCGGTGGGCGCAGGCATCTCCATGGGCTTCACCGAGGCCCTGCACGACGACGGCGTCATCTCCGGCCGCGGCTCGCCGGTGAAGCGCGGCCTTGCCTCCGGCATCATGACGGCGGTCGGCGGCCTCGGCCATGCCCTGCCCTACATCATCCCGGAATTCTGGACCGCGACGGCCATCGCCATCATCGTGGTGTTCGTGGAATTGTGGGCCATCGCCTTCATCCAGAACCGCTACATGGAAACGCCGTTCTGGCGCTCGGTCTTCCAGGTGGTGCTGGGCGGTGCGCTGGTGCTGGCGGCCGGCATTTTCATCGGCGGCAGCTAGTCGAAGACGCGCTTGACTTAGAGCGCACTCTAACCCGTAGCTTCCTCTGCGTCGTGACGAAACAGGTGCTCATGAAGATCGGTGAACTGGCCAAACGCTCGGGACTTTCGGCCCATACGATCCGCTATTACGAACGGATCGGGCTGCTTCCCTATGCCGACCGGGATCGATCGAGCCAACGGGACTATGACGCATCCATCCTGACCTGGATCGAGTTTCTCGGGCGTTTGAAAACGACCGGGATGCCGATCCGTGACATGTTGCGCTATGCAGCCTTGCGGGAGCGCGGCCCCGGCACGGAAGCCGAACGCCACGACCTGCTAAAACAGCATCGCGAGCGGGTTCGTGCCCATCTGGCCGAACTCGAAGCCTGTCTTCTCGTCCTCGACACCAAGATCGCCGGATATGCCGGCGAACAACAGAGGACGACGGACGATGACCCAACACTTCCAGAGCGCCGGCGAAAGCCGGTTGGAACGCGGACAGCGCGCGCTCGCTGAAATCGACGGAGAGGCCGGGGCCAAGGTCATCGCCGCGCTAGCCGACGTTGCTCCCGACTTCGCCACCTACATCCTCGAATTTTCCTTCGGTGATATCTACAGCCGTCCGGGTCTCGGCCTTAAGGCGCGGGAAATTGCTGCCATTGCTGCGATGACGGCGCTGGGCAACTGCGCACCGCAACTGAAGGTCCATATCGAGGCCGGTTTGAATGTCGGTCTTTCCCGCGAGGAAATCACCGAAGTCATCATGCAGATGGCGGTTTATGCGGGCTTTCCGGCAGCGCTCAACGGCCTGTTCGCGGCCAAGGAGATTTTCTCGCAGCGGACAGATCAAGACATGGCGAAATGAGACCATCGGTTCCAGAAGAGAGGAAGAAGCCTTTTGATGAATGGCACCGTCGTGATTTCCGGCTGTTCGCGTTGCGGGAAATCATGGCCCGTCGCGGCCCGGCGTGAGAGGCTTCCTCATCCTGGGAGGCCCTCATGCGCGCCATGGTGCTGAAACAGATCGGCGGTCCCCTCGTCGCCGAGGAGCGGCCCGATCCCGTGCCGGGGCCGGGGGAGGTGCTCATCACGGTCGGCGCCTGCGGCGTCTGCCGCACCGATTTGCACGTGGTGGACGGCGAGCTGCCGCAGACAATTCTACCCATCATCCCCGGTCATGAGATCGTCGGGCGCGTCGCGGCGCTGGGTGCCGGGGTGTCCCATCTCACGATCGGGGAGCGGGTGGGCGTCGGCTGGCTCGGCCGGGCCTGCGGCTGCTGCTCCTATTGCGAGGAGGGCGCGGAAAATCTCTGCGACACGCCGGTCTTTACCGGCTGCACCCGCGACGGCGGCTTCGCCAGCCATACGGTGGCCGATGCCCGCTTCGTCTACCCCCTCGGCGAAGAGGGCGAGGACATCGCGCTGGCCCCTTTGCTCTGTGCCGGGCTCATCGGGTGGCGCACGCTGAAGATGGCGGGCGAGGGCAAGCGCATCGGCCTCTATGGCTTCGGCGCCGCCGCCCACATCATCGCCCAGGTGGCGCGCTGGCAGGGGCAGGAAATCTACGCCTTCACCCGGCCCGGCGACACGCGGGCGCAGGATTTTGCCCACGCGCTCGGTGCCGTCTATGCCGGCGGCTCTGATGCCCCGGCACCGGAGCCGCTGGACGCCGCCCTCATCTTCGCCCCGGCGGGCGAGCTGGTGCCGCAGGCGCTGAAGGCCGTGCGCAAGGGCGGGCGCGTGGTGTGCGGCGGCATCCACATGAGCGACATCCCCGCCTTTCCCTATCGCTGGCTGTGGGAGGAGCGGAAGATCCTCTCCGTCGCCAACCTCACCCGCGCCGACGCCCGCGAATTCCTCGCGCTGGCGCCCGAGGCCAGCATTTCCACCCACGTCACGCCCTATCCCCTCGCCGACGCCAACCGCGCGCTGGATGACCTGCGCGGCGGGCGGCTCGAAGGGGCGGCGGTGCTGGTGCCTTAAAGCATTTTGACGCGAAGTGAATCCGGTTCGCGTCAAGAACATGCGTCTCGTGAAATTCCTTACCGCTGCATCACATAGGTGCCGGGCGCGGGGCAAAGCACCGGATAGCCGGGCGCGCCCAGAGGCGGCAGGCCGCGGCCCGGAGCAGAGCGGGCGGAGAGCCACGCCTCCCACGCCGGCCACCACGAGCCCTCCTCCACCGGCGTCGCCTCCACCCACTGGTCGGGCCCGAGATGGTGGTCGCCGTGGCGGGTCTCGTGCAGGCGGAAATGCCGGTGCTTGTGCCCCGGCTCGCTGACGATGCCGGCATTGTGCCCGCCGGAGGTCAAAACGAAGGTCACGTCCGTGTCGGTCAATTGGTGGATCTTGTAGACCGAGCGCCACGGGGCGACGTGGTCGCGCTCCGTGCCCACCACGAACAGGGGCACGCCGATGTCCTGCAGCGAGACGGGGCGACCGTCCACCTTGTAGCGGCCGGCGGCGAGGTCGTTGTCGAGGAAGAGCTGGCGCAGATACTGGGAGTGCATGCGGTAGGGCATGCGGGTGGCGTCGGCGTTCCAGGCCATAAGGTCGCTCATGGGCGCGCGCTCGCCCATCAGGTATTCGTGGACGAGGCGCGACCAGACGAGATCGTTGGAGCGCAGCATCTCGAACGCGCCAGCCATCTGCCCGGACGAGAGGACGCCCTGGTCCCACATCATGCTTTCGAGCGTGTAAAGCTCGCCGGGATCGACGAACAATTGCAGCTCGCCGGCCTCGGAGAAGTCCGTCTGCGCCGCAAACAGCGTCACCGAGGCGAGGCGGTCGTCGTCGGCGCGGGCCATGGCGGCGGCGGTGATGGAAAGCAGCGTGCCGCCGAGGCAATAGCCCACGCCGTGGACCTTCTCCCCCGGCACCACCGCGTTGATGGCCTCCAGCGCGGCCATAACGCCCTCGCGGCGATAGTCGTCGAAGCCGAGGTCGCGGTCCTCCGCCGTCACGTTGCGCCAGGAGAGGCAGAACACCGTGTGGCCCTTGGATACGAGATAACGGATCAGCGAATTCTCGGGCGAAAGGTCGAGGATGTAATACTTCATGATCCACGCCGGCACGATCAGCACCGGCTCGGCGGCGACCGTCGCGGTGGTCGCGCGATACTGGATCAGCTCCACGAGATGGTTGCGGAAGATCACCTCGCCGGGCGTCACCGCCACATTGCGGCCGGCCTCGAACGCCTCGGCGCCCACCGGCGGCTGGCCGGAGGCCTTGCGCGCCGCATCCTCCATGAAATTCCGCGCGCCCTGCACGAAATTGAGCCCGCCCGTCTCCCGCGCCCGCCGCAGCACTTCCGGATTGGTGAAGGGCGAGTTGGACGGTGAGAAGACATCCAGCATCTGGCGGGCGGCGAAGGCCACCACCGCCTCGTTGTGGGGCGCAACGCCGGGCACGCCGTGGGTGGCGTTGTGCCACCATTGCTGGTTCAGCAAAAAGGCCTGGTACCAGAAGCGGAACGGCCAGTCCTGCCACGCCGGGGCACTGAACCGCTCGTCCCCCGGCAGGGGCTGGATGCAGTTGGGAAAGCTGCGGTCGAAGCTGGAGGCCACCGTGTAGGCGCCGAGCCGCGCGGACTTGCGCCACGCCTTCAGCGCAAGCTCCGCCTGCTTGCCGGGCGCGGCGGCAAGGTGCATCCACCAGTCCATCACGGACAGGCTGAGCGCGATGGGCGACAGGCCCGAGGTGGCGCGGGCGGAGAGCGCGGCGGCGGCGCGGTCCACCGCGCGCAGGGCTTCCGGCCCCGGCCCGTGCTCGAAATCCTCCTCGTCGTGGAAGGCCATCCGCGCCCACGCCTGCGCGAACAGGCGCCCGGCCTCCGGCAGCTTGGAGAAGTCCATGGCGGCGCGCGCCAGATCGGCGGCAGAGGCCGGCGCACCCTGTGCGGGCACGGCGGGCGCGGGGGCAGGCCCCGGTGCGGCGACGGGCGCGCCACCCACGGTCTGGGGGTGGATACGGGGCGAATTGGCGGGCACGTTGACCATCGGCCGATCTCTTCAGGGCGCGGAGGCGCCCGCGATTGGAACACACGGCTGACGCAGGCCCGGAACGGGTCCAGCGTCAAACCTTACGCTCAAGCTCTTGCTGCCTCAGCTTTTACCGCTTCTCGCGGCGCTTTGATGACGATCAGGCCGCGCCGAGGCCGGGCCGGCAATGATGCGCGTCAATCGGACGCCGCGCCAACCTGCTCCCGGCAGGTGGCGCGGAAGGCCTTGGCGCTGTGTCGAAACAGTGCCGCGTGCTGCCGCAGCGCCCGCTTGCGCAGCCGCTTCTGCGCCCGGTCCATGGCGAGGGCGAGCCGCTCCCGCGTGCCCTCCGCCAGCCCATCGCCCGCCGCTTCCAGCATGGGCCGCAGGGTCTCGATGTCCTGATAGGCGCCGAGCAGGTCGCGCAGCCGTTGCGCCGCGCGGGCGCGCTTGGCGCCATGGTCGAAGGCGTCGGCGAGGAAGCTCATCTGGTAGCGGTGGGTGACGACCCGCTTGCGCGCCTCGTGCATGGCCTCCGGCGTGTCGAAGGGCGCGCGGCGGGCCTGTTTGTAGGCCTTCACGAGCCCCTTTGGCACATCAGCCTCCCGCGCCTGCGCCGCCAGCGTGTCGGCGAGGAGCGCGCGGGCGGAGACGAGGAAGCCGCCCAGCGTCGCGCGATGCTCGCCGCCATCCTCGGCCGCGTCCTCGCCCAGCGCCGCCTCGGCGTCGGTCTGGTCGCAGGCGAGGAGGAAGCCGCCCTTGGCCATCACCTCCAGCGCATCACGGGCCGCCACCTGGTCGCGGGCGCCGGAGAGCGCGCGCGCCACCTCCGCCGTGCGCCGGCGCTCGGCCTTCGCATCGTCGCCCGGAATGAGGCGGAGCAGCGCGCGATACTGCTTCATGGCCTTGCGGGCGTCGTGGACCATCTCCTCGGGGTCGGGATCGGCCACCGCCGCGGCCACGTTTTCGAGGGTCGCTGCCAAGGCGTCCGCCAGCGCGTCTCCCGGGGCGCGGGGCGGGGGCAGGCGTTCGGCGTGGGGAGTCGCGACATCCAGCATGGGCAAGTTTGCTCCGGAACCCGGGCTCAACGGTCGCACGCCGGGCCGGTTCCGTCCCGGTCTAGCATCAAGGCGGTGGCGATTCCCCCGGCGCCGGCGATGGCGCACAGCGCGCGGCCTGTCTCCATCGCTCTCAGCCGATGATAGCCCCGTACCGCCAGGATTGCACCCGACGCGCCGATGGGATGGCCCCGCGCCAGTGCGCCGCCCCCCGCATTGACCCGCGCCGGGTCGAGCCCGAGCCGCCGGATGGCGACGAGGGCCTGCGCCGCATAGGCCTCCATCAGCTCCACATGCTCGACGGAGGATGCGGCGATGCCCAGGCGGGCACACAGGGCCTCCACCGCCGCGATGGGGGAAAGCGCGGGCACCAGCGGGTCGCCGCCGCGCGCCAGGCTCCCGGCAATCGTCACGTCCCCCGCCTGCGACGGGCCGAGCAGCACGAGGCCGGCCGCATCCGCCTCCACCGCGATGGTGGCGGCGGTGATGCCATGGGCCGCATCACCCGCGAGCACGGGCAAGCGGGCCATGAGCGCCGGCGAGAGGCGCCGCGCGAAGGCATCGGTGGCAAGCCCGGCCACCGGCACGATCTCGCCCTCCGCCGCCGGCACCGCCAGCGCGCGGCGGTGGCTCTCGGCGGCGAAGGCCTCCTGCTCGGCGCGGGAGATGCCTTCTTCGGCCGCCATGACGGCGGCGGAGGCATCCAGGGGGACTTCGCGTTCCGGCCAGGGGGTGAAAGCCGGCTGGCGATAGAAATCCGGCGCGCCGTCCTTCTCCCGGGGCCGGTGCGCGCGCAGCGGCGCGGTGCTGAAACTCTCGCCGCCGCCCGCCAGCACATAGCGCGCCTCCCCCGCCGCGATGCGGGCTGCGCCGAGGCGGATGGCATCGAGGCCGGAGCAGCATTGGGTGTCGAGGGTGAGGGCGGGCACGTGCTCCGGCAGCCCCGCCGCAAGCCCGGCGACGCGGGCCATGTTGCCGCCGCCGGAGAGGGCATTGCCGAGGATCACCTCGTCCACGTCCTCCGGCTTCACCCCCGCCGCCTCCAGCACCGGGCCGATCAGCGCCGCCGCCAGAGCATGGGCCGGCACATCGCGAAAGGCACCGCCGCGCGGGGCGACGGCCGTGCGCTTCGCGGCGAGGAGCGCGACCCTCATGGCAGAAGCTCGCAATGCTCGGGCCACAGGCGGGCGATGGCGGGGAAGTCGGTCTTCCCCGTGGGTGTCATCGGCCAGTCGGTAACCTGCGCATAGAGGCGCGGCACCTTGAACAAGGGCAGGCGCGATTTGAGAAAAGCGATGAGGTCCGCGCGGGTGGGCGCCGCCCCTTCGGCGAGCGCGAGGAAGGCCACCAGCCGCTCGCCCCGCTTGCCGTCCGCCACCCCCAGCACGGCGGCGGCGGCGATGGCGGGGTGGGTCTCCAGCACCCGCTCCACTTCCTCGGGGAAGAGGTTCTTGCCCGAGGTCACGATCATCCGCCGCGACCGGCCCACGAGATGCAGGAAGCCCGCATCGTCGAGAAAGCCCATGTCGCCCACGCTCACCTCGTCGCCGCTCACATAAAGGTCCGGGCTGTCGCCGGTGGCATAGTCCATGAACAGGAAGGGGCTCGCCACGAACACCCGCCCCGTCCGCCCCGTCGGCAAGCGCCGCCCCGCCGCATCGCGGATGGCGAGGCGCACGCCGGCAAAGGCTCGGCCCACCGAGCCGGGCGGCACGTTTTCCGCCTCCTTCGCCACGGTGACGAAGGAGAGTTCGGAGGCACCGTAGAATTCCGCAAAGGCGGCATTGGGCATCAAGTGCGCGAGCATCTGCCGCCGCCCCGGCGGCCATTTGGCACCCGAGCAGAGCACGAGCCGCAGCCCCGGCAGGGTCTCGCCTTCGGCTGCGAGATAGTCCAGCAGCAGAGCGATCTGCGTCGGCACGCCGTAGAGCACAGTCGCGCCATGGGTCCGCGCCAGCTCGGCCGCGATGCGGGGGCGGAAGTGAGGGGCGAGCAGCACATGCGCCCCGGCATCGATGCCCCGCGCCAGCGCATAAAGGAAGAGCGAATGGGTGAGCGCGCCGGGGGCGAGAAGCACGTCAGCGGCGCCGATGCCGAATTCCACGGTGTCCGCATCGAAACTCGCGGTCCAGGAGCGGTGCGCGCGTCGATAGCCCTTGGGCAGGCCCGTGGAGCCGGAGGTGAAGCCCACATAAAAGGGCAGATCGGGATCGGGCTCGAGGGTCGCCCCCGCCGGCCCCGCGCCGATCGCCTCGGCGAGCCCCGCCGCGCCCTGCCCCGGCGCGAGGCGGATGTCGCCTGCCTTCGCGCTCACAATCAGGCCGGGCCGGACCCGCTCCAGCACCTCCCAGCGTTGGCTTTCCGGCCAACCGGGATCGAGGATCTGCGCCTCCCGCCCCGCGCGGGCGGCGGCGAGGAACAGGATGGCAAGGGCCGCCCCGTTGGGCAGGTCGAGCCCGATGCCGCCCGCCGGGGCCGCCGCGAATCGTGTCGCGCAGCGCGCGACCAACGCATCGAGGGCGGCGTACGTCAGCGTCTCGCCGGCGCAGGTGAGGGCTGGGGCATCGGGGCGCTCGGCCGCGTGGCGGGCGAGGTGGCGCGTGATCCTCACGGCCGGTGCGGCGCCGCGATCGACCAGTTGCGCAGGACCGTGGTGGCGAGCACGGCCGCGCCCACCGCCTTGATGAGGTCGCCCGGCACGAAGACGGACGCGCCGATGAGTGCCTTCAGGGGGCTGATATTGGCCATCACCGCTACCCCCGGGATGCCGAACGCATAGACGGTGAGGATGCCGCCGACGATGGCGGCGATGAGCGCCGTCGCCAAAGCCGGCAGGTTGCGGGCGGCGAGGCGCTCGGTGACGAGGCCGGTGACGAAGCCGCCGGCGATGTAGCCGATGAGGAAGCCCGCCGTCGGGCTCGCCAGCACCCCGAGGCCGCCGCGTCCGCCGGAGAGCAGCGGCGCGCCGAGCAGCACCACGAAGACGAACAGCCCCACCGCCGCCGCTCCGGCGCGGGCGCCGAGCAGCAGGCCGGCCAGCATCACCCCGAGGCTCTGGGCGGTGATGGGCACGCCGGCCGCGATGGGCAAATAGATGGGCGGCACGAAGCCGAGCGCGGCAATGAGGGCGGCGACGAGGGCGATGCGCACCAGCGTGCGCGTCTCGAAGATCTGGGTGTCCATGGGCCTGTCCCCTTTCAAATTCTGGGCTTGCGCACCGGCCGGGGCCGGCGTGGCGCGCCGAAGCCGCGGGCGTCGAGGGCTTCCGCCACCTGATCCGACATGACGAGCGCGCCGGAAAAGAAGGCACCGACGAGCGCCAGCCCCGGCCGGCACGGGCTGCGCGCCCGCCAGGCTTCCTCGCGGCCCCGCCAGGTGTCGAGCAGCACCGGCACGAAACGCAGCACCAGCGCCACTGCCAGCGCGAGGCGCTCGGGATCGAGCCCGAAGCGCCTCAGCGGACGCATGGGCAAGGCGAGCGCGTCCATCATGTCCTGCATGCGGGTGGAGAGGGTGACGAGATCGGCGAGCAGCACCATCACCGCGATACGCATCACGCTCGCCACAGCCACCTCGACGGACGCCGCCCAGACCTGCAGCGCGAAGATGATGACGAGCAGCGGCAGGAGGCTCCGCCACTGGGCAAGCCGCCGCAGCCCCGGCCGGCCGAAGCTGGAAAAGACGATGAGGACGGCGGCGAGCGCCATGGCGAGCAGCACCGGGCTGTCCAGCGGCACGATCAGCACGGAGAGCACCGCGAGCGCGATGAGCTTCACCCCGGCGGGCAGGCGATGCAGCAGGCTGCGGCCGGAGAGATAGCCGGCGATCACGGCAGCGCCCTCCCGACCTGTCGCGCCACGGCGATCTCGGCGCGGGCCCGCGCATCGGCCTCGTAGAGCGGAATCACGTCGGCCGGCGCGCCATCCGCCGCCACCTCACCGCCCCTCAGCCAGAGGACGCGATCAAAGCCCGCGAACAGGTCCACGTCGTGGCTCGCCATGACCAGCGTCACGTCGAGGGCGCCGAGGCGCGCGGCGAGGGTGAGGCGGGTGGTGAGGTCGAGGCTGGAGAAGGGTTCGTCCAGCAGCAGCACCGAGGGGCCGGCGGCCAGCGCCGAGAGGATGCAGACGAGTTGCTTCTGCCCCTCGGAGAGATCGGAGACCGCCCGCTCGCCCCAGCCGGCGCAGCCATGGCGGGCGAGCAGCCGGTCGGCGGCCGCATTGGCCTCGGCCTTGGGCGTCCCCTGCTGGATGGGGCCGAAGGCGACCTCCTCCCGCACCGAGGGGAAGATGATCTGGTGGTCCACGTTCTGGAACACGAAGCCCACCGTCGCCGGCAGCTTGCGGCGATCGCGGCGGGTGTCGAGCCCCTCCACCGTCACCGTGCCTGCATCCGGCAGGATCAGCCCGTTGAGCAGGCGCAGCAAAGTGGACTTGCCTGAGCCGTTATCCCCGATGAGGCCGATGCGCCGCTCGGACAAGGTGAGGTTCAGATTGGAGAAGACCGTCCGCGCCCCGCGCGTCACCTCGACCCCGGCAAGCCGCGCGAAGGGCGTGGCGACGGGGCGAATGTCGGCGGCGGCGGGCATCTCGCTCATGACCTCTCCTCGATAGCGTTCCTCCGATAAACGGTTCGCGCGGCGAGGCAAGAGCACCATAGGCATAGGCTGGCTCCCAAGGGTGCATTGCACACTGCGCGCCCGGGATTCCCGGATTGATTTCCGCGTCGGCCGGGCGCATAAATCCCGCCGATCAAATCGATTAAAATCCGGCGCACCCGAACGCTGGAACAGCGGAGAAAGCCATGTCCGGTCCTGCCGACCAGGGGAAAAACGGAACGATCGAGCGCAAGGGCGACCAGCCCGAGAAGCACGGCCTGAAGCTCCGGTCGCAGCTGTGGTTCGACAATCCGGACAATCCCGGCATGACCGCGCTCTATCTGGAGCGCTACCTCAATTTCGGCCTCACCCGCGAGGAATTGCAGTCCGGCAAGCCCATCATCGGCATCGCCCAGACCGGCTCGGACCTCTCCCCCTGCAACCGCCACCATCTGGACCTCGCCCACCGTGTGCGCGCGGGCATCGAGGCCATGGGCGGCGTGCCGTTCGAGTTTCCGGTGCATCCCATCCAGGAGACCGGCAAGCGGCCCACGGCTGCGCTGGACCGCAACCTTGCCTATCTCGGCCTCGTGGAAATCCTCTACGGCTACCCGCTCGACGGCGTGGTGCTGACCACCGGCTGCGACAAGACCACCCCGGCCTGCATCATGGCCGCCGCCACCGTGAACATCCCGGCCATCGTGCTTTCAGGTGGGCCGATGCTGAACGGCTGGTGGAAGGGCGAGCGCACCGGCTCCGGCACCGTGGTGTGGAAGAACCGCGAGCGCTTCGCCGCCGGCGAGATCGACTATGACGAGTTCATGGATGTGGTGGCCTCCTCTGCCCCGTCGGTGGGCCACTGCAACACCATGGGCACCGCCTCCACCATGAACGCGCTGGCGGAAGCGCTCGGCATGTCGCTCCCCGGCTGCGCCGCCATCCCCGCGCCCTATCGCGAGCGCGGGCAGATCGCCTACGACACCGGCAAGCGCATCGTGGACATGGTGTGGGAGGACCTGAAGCCCTCCCAGATCCTCACCCGCGAGGCGTTCGAGAACGCCATCCGCGTCAACAGCGCCATCGGCGGTTCCACCAACGCCCCCATCCACCTCAACGCCATCGCCCGCCATGTCGGCGTGCCGCTGAGCGTGGACGACTGGCAGAGCGTCGGCCACAAGATCCCGCTGCTGGTGAACCTCCAGCCGGCCGGCGAATATCTGGGCGAGGAATTCCACCGCGCCGGCGGCGTGCCGGCGGTGGTGGCGGAGCTGATCGAGCAGGGCAAGATCCACGAGGGCGCGCTCACCGTGAACGGGCGCACCATGGGCGAGAACTGCAAGGGCAAGCTCTCCTGGGACCGCGAGGTCATCAAGGCCTATGACGCGCCCCTGAAGGAGGATGCCGGGTTCATCGTGCTGCACGGCAACCTGTTCGACAATGCGGTGATGAAGACTTCGGTGATCTCCGAGGAGTTCCGCGCCCGCTTCCTCTCCAACCCCAATGACCCGGACGCCTTCGAGGGCCGCGCCGTGGTGTTCGACGGGCCGGAGGACTACCACCACCGCATCGACGACCCCTCGCTCGGGATCGACGAATACACCCTGCTCTTCATCCGCGGCACCGGCCCGCTGGGCTATCCCGGCGGCGCCGAGGTGGTGAACATGCAGCCGCCCGCCGCCCTGCTGAAGAAGGGCATCCATGCCTTGCCCTGCATCGGCGACGGCCGCCAGTCGGGCACCTCGGGCTCACCCTCGATCCTCAACGCCTCGCCGGAAGCGGCGGCAGGCGGAGGACTGGCGCTGCTCAAGACCGGCGACCGGGTGCGCATCGACCTCAACACTTGCACCGCCGACATCCTGATCTCGCCGGAGGAGCTGGCCCAGCGCCGCGCCGACTTGCAGGGCCACGGCGGCTACAAGGCGCCGGAGAGCCAGACGCCGTGGCAGGAAATCCAGCGCTCCATGGTCGCCCAGTTCGACGAGGGCATGGTGCTGAAGCCGGCGGTGAAATACCAGCACATCGCCCAGACCATGGGCGTGCCGCGCGACAACCACTGATCGCGATGCGGACGGGTGGACGGTCCTTTCCCGTCCGCCCGCCCCGGCTCTAATCTCCCACCCCGCCGCCACGCCCCGGCGGCGAACGGGATTGCCCTCATGACCTCGCCCACAGACAAGCGCCGCGCCTTCCGCTCGCTCCACGAAAGCGGCTGCTTCGTGCTGCCGAACCCGTGGGACGTGGGCACCACGCGCTATCTGGAGGCCGCTGGCTTCAAGGCGCTCGCCACCACCAGCGCCGGCTACGCTTTCTCCACCGGCCGTCCGGATGGCGCGGTGGGGAGGGACGAGATGCTGGCCCACATCGCCGATCTCGTCGCGGCCACCGCATTGCCCATGAATGCGGATTTCGAGGCGGGCTACGCGAGCGACCCGGCCGGCGTCGCCCAGAGCGTCACGTTGTGCGTCGCCACCGGCGTTGCCGGCCTCTCCATCGAAGATGCGACGGGGGATGCGGCTCGTCCGCTCTATGATCTGGACGAGGCCGCCGCCCGCGTGCGCGCGGCGCGCAGGGCCATCGACGCCACTGGCGCCGACGTGATCCTCACCGCCCGCGCGGAATGCTTCCTGGTGGGCCGGCCGGACCTCGGCGAGGTCATCACCCGCCTGAAAGCCTATGCGGCGGCGGGGGCGGACTGCCTCTATGCGCCGGGCATCCGCACGCGGGACGACATATCCGCCGTGGTGGAGGCCGTGGCGCCGCTGCCGGTGAACGTGCTGATGCCGGGCTCGACCGGGCTCGGTGTCGCCGATCTCGCGGGGCTCGGCGTGCGCCGCATCAGCGTGGGCAGCACCTTGAGCCGCGTCGCCTGGGGCGCCTTCATCGCTTCGGTGGAGGAAATCCGCGACACCGGCACGTTCGGCAAGTTCGTGGGCGCGGTGCCCTTCGGCGAGATCAACGGCTTCTTCCGCGCCGGGAGCGACCAGTGATGGCCGAAGATAATGCCATCCCCCTCGGCGCGCCCGTGGACACCGCCCCCGCTCGCCGGCCCGAGCCGACGACGCTGGAGGGCCGCCACGTCCGCCTCGTGCCGTTCGACGCGGCCAAGCATTGCGCCTCGCTCTTCACGCTCTCCCACGGGCCGGAGAAGGAGGCGCTCTGGGCCTATCTCTCCCCTGCCGCCTTTCCCGACGAAATCGCCTTTACCGCCTTCTACGGCGAGGCCGCGAAGAAGGCGGACCCGCTGCTCTTCGCCATCGAGGAAGCGGACAGCGGCCGGGCGGTGGGCCATGCCACCTATATGCGCATCGAACCGGCGCAAAAGGTGATCGAGGTGGGCAACATCCTCTACACCCCGGCGCTCCAGCGCACGCGGGGGGCGACGGAGGCCATGTATCTCATGGCCCGCCACGCCTTCGAGGACCTCGGCTATCGCCGCTACGAATGGAAGTGCAACGCGCTCAACGCCCCCTCCCGGCAGGCGGCGGCGCGGCTCGGCTTCACCTTCGAGGGGCTGTTTCGCCAGCACATGATCGTCAAGGGCCGCAACCGGGACACCGCCTGGTTCTCCCTGCTCGACACCGAATGGCCGCGCGCCAGGGCAGCCTTCGAGGCGTGGCTGGCGCCGGAAAATTTCGATGAAAACGGCCGCCAGCTCCGGCGGCTGGAGGACATTCGCGTCGGGCTGTGACCGCGCGCGACAATGAAAGAGGACAGACCATGGGTGGACGACTTCAGGGCAAGACCGCGCTGGTGACGGCGGCGGGACAGGGCATCGGCCGCGCCATCGCGGAAACCTTCGTGCGTGAGGGCGCGAGCGTGATCGCCACCGATCTCGACGCCGGCAAGCTGGCTGGCCTCGAGGGGGCGCAGACGCGGTCGCTGGATGTCCTCTCCACCGATGCCGTGACGGCGCTCGCCAAGGAGATCGGCCCCATCAATGTGCTGGTGAACGCCGCCGGCTATGTCCATCAGGGCACCATCTTCGAGACCAGCGAGAAGGACTGGGACTTCTCCTTCGACCTCAATGTGAAGTCCATGCACCGCACCATCTCGGCCTTCCTGCCGGGGATGCTGGAGACGGGCGCGGGGTCCATCGTCAACATTGCCTCGGCCGCCTCCTCCATCCGCGGCGTGCCGAACCGCTATGCCTATGGCACCACCAAGGCGGCGGTGATCGGCCTCACCAAGGCGGTGGCGGCGGATTTCATCCTGAAGGGGGTGCGCGCCAACGCCATCTGCCCCGGCACCATCCAGTCACCCTCGCTGGACGAGCGCATCGCCGCCGTCTCTGCCCAGACCGGCCGCTCGCTGGAACAGGTGCGGGCCGATTTCGTCGGCCGCCAGCCCATGGGGCGCCTCGGCACGCCTGAGGAAATCGCCGCGCTCGCCCTTTATCTCGCGTCCGATGAGAGCGCCTTCACCACGGGCCAAATCCACATCATCGACGGCGGCTGGGCACTCTGAGCGCGAGGGGATTTTCTGAAATGCACATTCTGGTCATCGGCGGCGCCGGCATGGTCGGCCGCAAGCTCATCGAGCGCCTCGCCCGCGACGGCCGCCTCGGCGGCAAACCCATCACCCGCATCACCGCCCACGATGTGGTGACGCCGAAGCCCCCCGAGGCGCCATTCCCCATCGACACCCGCGTCTCCGACCTCTCCGTGCCCGGCGAGGCGGCGGCGCTGGTGGCGGACCGGCCGGACGTGATCCTGCACCTCGCGGCCATCGTCTCCGGCGAGGCGGAAGCGGATTTCGAGAAGGGCTACCGCATCAATCTCGACGGCACGCGCCATCTTTTCGACGCCGTGCGGCTGATCGAGGGATACACGCCCCGCCTCGTCTTCACGTCATCCATCGCGGTGTTCGGCGCGCCCTTCCCGGAGGCGATCCCGGACGAGTATTTCCACACGCCGCTCACCTCCTACGGCACGCAGAAGGCCATGGGCGAGCTGCTGCTGGCGGACTATACGCGGCGCGGCTTCTTCGACGGCATCGGCATCCGCCTCCCCACCATCTGCGTGCGGCCCGGCCTGCCCAACAAGGCGGCCTCCGGCTTCTTCTCCGGCATCATCCGCGAGCCGCTTGCGGGCCAGGAGGCGATCCTCCCGGTCTCCGAGGACGTCATGCACTGGCACGCCTCGCCGCGCTCGGCGGTGGGCTTCCTCATCCATGCCGCGACCATCGACGGGGCGAAGGTGGGCACCCGCCGCAACCTCACCATGCCCGGCCTCGCCGTGACCGTGGGCGAGCAGATCGAAGCGCTGCGCAAGGTGGCCGGCGACAAGGCGGTGGCGCGCATCAAGAAGGTGCCGGACCCGGTGATCGAGACCATCGTCTCCGGCTGGCCGCGCAAGTTCGACGCCGCCCGCGCGACCGAGCTGGGCTTCAAGGCGGAAAGCTCCTTCGAGGAGATCATCCGCATCCACATCGAGGACGAACTCGGCGGCAAGATCGCCGACTGAGGCCGGCGTTGCGCGCGGGCGGTCCAAGCCCGCGCGGCGCTTGAGCAAAAGCCACGCCAAAAGCCCGCGCGGCGCCGGAGCGAAGGCCACGCGAAAAGCCCGCGCGGCGCCTGAGCGAAGGCAACGCGAATAACGCGCAAAACCTTACGCGGCAACCCCGGAGAGGCGGAGCGCGATGCGCTCCTCCAGCCGTGCGATGGCGGCGCCGATGTCCGGCAGCAGGCGGCGATAGGCGGAGCGGCGGGCCGGCGCCGGCAGGCTGCGGACGACCTCCGCGAGACCCCACGTCTCCAGTCGCAACAGTCCGAGGAAGGGCTGGCGGCGGATGGCCCGCCGGCTCGCCTCGCCCAGCGCCACCACCACGTCGAGACGCGGCGCGCCGGAGAGCAGGAACACCCCGGCCGGCTTGGCGGAAAGACCGTCGGCGGGAATGCCCTCCGCCTCCAGCGCGGCCACGAGGGCGGCATCGACGGGACCCGGCACCGCGGCGGCGGCGCTGAACGGGCGCAGGTCGGGATGACGGTGGAGCGCCACCGCTTCCGCCATCAGGCTGAGGGCCCCGTTGTCGGGGCACAGGAAGAGCACGGTCGGACGGCCGGGCATGCGAACCCCTTCATTTATAATAGAAATTTGCGAGCATTGCGCCCCCGCGCCCGCTTTTTGATTCGGCACCCTAGACGGAGGGTGGGACGAGGGTGTGACACCTTCGCGGGATACGCCGGAGGCCGCGCGCGGCGGCAGGGGAACGTCCTGATAAGACTGGCGTTAACCATTCCGAAAATTTTCCGGGGGATGGATCACATGCTGGCGAACGTCGTGATTCGACACGGAATTCGCGCCGGCGCGTAGAATTTCGGAGAAGAGTCATGGCCAAGAAGCCGGAAGTCACCAGTGACGCAGTGAGCAGCCTCGCCGCGAAGGCCCTTCGCGATCCGGGCAGCCTCACCCACGCGGAGATCAAGTCGCTCGCGGCTTCCGCTCTGACCCAGTCCCCCGACAAGCCCAAGCCTGCGGCGAAGACGGCTGCCAAGCCTGCAGCGAAGGCCGCCCCGAAGATCGCTGCCCCGAAGACCGCTGCCGCGAAGCCTGCGGCTGCGAAGGCGGCTCCGGCCAAGGCCAAGGCCGCGCCTAAGGCCCCCGCCAAGGCCGCGGCCCCGAAGGCTGCTGCCGTGAAGGCCGCGGCTCCCGCCAAGGCGGCGCCCAAGGCTGCCGCTCCCAAGGCTGCCGCTCCGAAGTCTGCCGCTCCCAAGGCGGCTGCGAAGTCCGAGGCGCCCAAGGCCGAGGCGAAGCCTGCCGAGGCGAAGGCTGCGGCTCCCAAGACCGCCGCCAAGGCTCCCAAAACCGCCACTGCCAAGACCGCCACTGCCAAGGCTGCTGCTCCCAAGGCCGCTGCCCCGAAGGCTCCGAAGGCCGCCCCTGCGCCCAAGACCCCGGCCCCGAAGGCCGCCCGCGCCAAGTCGGCGGCCGTGAAGACGGCTCCCGCTCCGGCCGCCAAGGCGCCGGCCAAGGCCGCGCCGAAGGCCGCCGCCAAGCCGTCCCGCGCCAAGAAGTCCTGAAAACGGAAGGCCTTCCAAAGAGAAGGCCTGACAGGTCCGCAGAGACAGGAACGCCGCCGTCGGGGATGCCCGGCGGCGGCGTTCTTTCGTTGAGGCTACCGCAGGCAATCAGGGAGCGAGGACACCCGTGCTCCCGAGATTGAAGATCTGGACGCGCCGGTTGATGGCGGCGTGCGGATTCTTCGCGTCCTGCAGGTTTTCCTCGCCGAGGCCCACGGCCTGGAGCCGGCGCGGGTCGACGCGGAAGGTGGTGGCGAGGGCCTGCATCACCGCGTCGGCGCGTTCCTGGCTCAGCTTGAGATTATGCTCGCGCGTGCCGGTGGTGTCCGTATTGCCCACCACAAGGAACTTGTAGCCCAGCAGGATGGGGTTGTGCATGGCATCGGCGATGGACCCGAGCGTCCGGTAGGACGAGGGCTTGATCATCGCGGAATTGAGATCGAACTCGATCTCCACGTTGATCTGCGCCAGCTGATCGAGCTGGATGGCCAGCGGCGGGCGGCTCTCGGGCGGGCCCGTGTACTTCATGTGCGCCACGGCAAGGCCGCGCAGGGCCTCGGCGGACACGGTCGGCACATCGGCGACGCTGGCCTGCAGACCCTGGACGATCTGGGCGTTGGAGGTGGCGACCTGCGCCGAGGCCGGGCCGGCAAGCACCGGCATGAGCAGAGCTGCCGACAGCAGTAGGGCGGAGCGCATCTGGATCTTCATGGGTCCCTCCCCCTCACTGCTCATTGTAGCCGGCGTTGATGAGGGCGCTCGTGCAGGCGCGGCTCACCACCTTCGAGGCCTCGAGCAGGCACGAGACGATGTTGCCATCGCCGGGCACCATGCCGGGGCAGTACTGGGCGCGGTCGCGGTCGCAGACCTTGTAGACCTGCTGCTGCGCAGCAGCGCGCGCCTCGGTCATCTGGCGGATGCCCTCGTGGTTGGCCGCACAGGCGGGAGAAAGGCGTCCCACATTCTGGCTGAGACAGTTGTAGATGCCGCCGTTGCCGAGGTTCTGGCCACGGCAGAGCTTCATGATGTCTTCGCCGCAGTGCTGCGCCAGGAGGCCGGCGGCCTGCGCGTAGCTCATGGTCTGCGCCTGCGCCCCCGCGCTGTGGCCGACCGTTCCTGCCCCGAGCGCAATCAGCGCCGCGAGGGCCAGTCCCCGAAGTTTCATGTGTCCCCCCCATCGCCCGGAATCGCGGGCCGGAGGGAATTGACCATTCAAGCTCCCGCTTGGTCAACCAGCGGGGGCGCGGCCGTGGCGCGATCAGGACGCCCGGCGGTGGTAGGTTCCTGCTTCGATCTCGTCTCCCGCGGCGCCCACGAGCCCGAGCGGATCCGCGGCGAGTTCCAGATCGGGCGCGAGGTCCGAGCCCTGCGGCTCGGCCTCCACCGGCGCGACCACGGGTGACCGGCGCGGGGCGAGGGCGAGGTGGAAGGCGAGCGCGGCCACGGCCATGGCCGGCACCAGCACCGTCATGGCCATCAGCGGCGAGGGCAGCAGCGCCGAGATGGAGGTGCCGAGAAAGCCGCTGCCGATCTGCAGGAAGCCGGTGAGCGCGGAGGCAGCGCCGGCGATGGAGCCGAAGCCGGCCAGCGCGCTGGTGGTGCAGCCGGGCAGCAGCAGGGCGCAGCCGCAGGCCCAGAAGGAGATGGGCAGCATCACACTGAGCGTCGAGAGCGCCATCACATGCGGCCCCACCGCCATGGCCACCGCGCCAGTGAGCACCAGCAGCAGGCCGGGCAGGATGAGCTGCTGCGCCTTGAAGCGGTTCAGCAGCGGGCGGGCGATGAGGGTGCCCAGCATGAAGGCGCCGGTCTGCATCATCATGGCGAGGCCGAAACGGGTGGGCGAGAGACCCACCCGGTCGATGAGCACGAAGGGCAGCGCCGCCGCCAGCGTATAGATACCGCCCAGCGCGGAGCCGGCGGTGAGTGCGGCACGCATGAAGCCGCGGTCGGTCAGGAGGCGGCGATAGCTCACCGCGACCGCACGGGGCGCGGCGAGGCGCGGGTCCGGCGCGCGGTTGGTCTCCGGCACGCGCAGCAGCAGCACCGACATGAGGGTGAGACCGAAGCCCGTCATGGCCACGAACACCGAATACCAGCCGAAGGCGCCCAGCAGAAAACCGCCAATGGTGGGCGAAATGGCCGGACCGATGGCGAGGATCGTCCCGATGAGGTTCATCACCCGCGCCGAGGCCTGCCCCGTATATTGGTCGCGCACCAGCGCACGGGATAGGGCGATGCCCGCCGCCGCGCCGATGCCCTGCAGGATGCGCCCGGCCACCAGCCAGCCGATGGTCGGCGCCAGCATGGCGACCACCGCGCCCGACAGATAAATCCCGAAGAAGCCGAGCGCCACCGGCCGCCGGCCGTAGGCGTCGGACAGCGGGCCGCAGATGAGCTGCGAGACGGCGAAGCCGAAGAAGAAGACGGTGAGGGTGAGCTTCACCGTGGCAATCGAGGTGCCGAACACCTCCACCAGCGTCGGCAAGGCCGGCGTGTAGAGGGAGAGGCTGACCGGGCCGAGCATGACCATCATGCCGCCGATGATCGACACCTCGCGCTCGGTCATGAGCGGCTTGGGCGACGCGGCGGCCTCCGCCGGATGGGACGCGCTCACCGCCGCGCCTCCCTGGTCCGGGTCTCGCGCGGGGCGGCCTCGCGGGTGGCACAGTCGCGGGCGAGATTGCCGCGGATGCGGTCGAGAAAATCGCGCAGCTGTGCGCGCTCCTGATCCGAGAAGCCGCGCGTCGCCTCCTCTCGCGCCCGCGCCGCCGCCTGCTCGATGCCATCCAGATAGGGCCGCGCCGCATCCGTGAGCACGACGATCTTGGCGCGCCGGTCGGTAGGGTCGGTCTCGCGCACCACCAGCCCCAGGCCTTCGAGGCGATCGAGGAAGCCCACCAGCGTCATCGGCTCCACGCTCATCTTCTCGGCGAGCGCCGACTGGCGCAGGCCCGGGTTGATGTTGATGTGGGCCAGCGCCCGCGCCTCGCCGATGGTCAGGCCGAGGCCGGCGCCATCGAAGGCGCGGTCGATGCGGGCGCGATAGAGGCGCGCGGAATCCACCAGCAGGAAGCCGAGTGGGGGCGTGGCGGGAGACGGGGGCGATCTCATAAGGTCAATATATAATAAGCTTTCCTTACTATCAAGCCTTGACCGGCCTGACACATGTCATTGCGCGCCCACTCCGACGCGCTATGTGTGGGGCGACATCCCTCAGGGAGACTTGCGATGCCTTGGTCCGTAACCATCGGCCGCCTCGGCGAGACCGCCATCCGCATCCACGTGACGTTCCTCCTGTTCCTTGTGTGGATCTGGGCGGCCTATTACCGGTCCGGCGGGTCGCAGGCGGCGTGGGAGGGCGTGCTGTTCGTGGCGCTGCTGTTCTTCTGCGTGCTGCTGCACGAGCTGGGGCACGTGGTCGCCGCCCGCCGCTATGGAGTGAAGACGCCGGACATCACGCTCTGGCCGTTCGGGGGCATCGCCAATCTGGAGCGCATCCCGGAGAAACCCTCGCAGGAGCTGGTGGTGGCCATCGCCGGGCCGGCGGTCAACGTGGTGATCGCCCTCGTGCTGCTGGTGGTGCTCAGCTTCACCCTCACGGGCGGCGACCTCAAGGCGGAGGATCTGGCGAAGATCGAGGACCCCGGCACGTCCATGCTGGTCAAGCTCGCCGGCGCCAACATCTTCCTCGTGCTGTTCAACCTGATCCCCGCCTTCCCCATGGACGGCGGGCGGGTGCTGCGCGCGTTGCTCGCCATGAAGATGGGCTTTGCCCGGGCCACGGCGCTCGCCGCCTCCATCGGCCAGGGTCTCGCCATCGGCCTCGGGCTTCTCGGCATCTTCACCAACCCGATGCTGATGATCATCGGCGTCTTCGTCTTCCTCGCCGCCTCCGGTGAGGCCGGTCAGGTGCAGCTCAAGGAAGCCTCGCGCGGGCATATCGTGGCGGACGCCATGATTACCCACTTTGAAACGCTAGGGCCGCAGGCCACCGTCGACGACGCGGCGGAGGCGCTCATCCGCTCCACCCAGAAGGAATTTCCGGTGGTGGACGGCGCCGGCCATCTGCGCGGCGTGCTCACCCGCGACGCCATGATCCGGGCGCTGAAGGAACAGGGGCCGTCCACACCCGTCATCGAGGTGATGCAGCACGACATCCCGACCGTGGAGGCGCGCTCCCGCCTCGATGCGGCGCTGAAGCTCATCACCAGCGCCCAGGCCCCCGCCGTCGGCGTCCTCGACACCGCCGGCGGCCGCCTCGTGGGCCTGCTCACGCCGGAGAATGTCGGGGAGCTGATGATGATCCACGTGGCGCGCGATGCGCGGGCCGAGAGGACCAAGGGATCGATTGGATGATTTGCCGGGATCATGCGGGATGGGGCGGGAAAGCGGGCCGATATTCCGACACGCCCCTTGATCGCATGTTCCGCAACGGCGATAACGCTATGGTTGCATCGACAAGGTTGGGGGCGAGAATGGGCCGGATAGGGCGAATGGTGATCGTGGTCGCAATGCTGGCCGCCATCGGTGGGTGCCAGCTTTCCAACCCCCACATGATCGTGACGCCCCACGACCGGCCGTCGGGACCATTCCCACAACCGTAAACTGACTGTGCGGTTTTCCGGCTCACCGCTTCCCAAGCCGGATGCGCCCCCGCGCTGACGAGCGGCACCGGGGCGCATCACCAAGCATTCAGAAGGGCGCCCCGCTCACACCGAGCGCATCAGCCCGCCGTCCACCTTCAAATTCTGACCGGTGATGTAGCCCGCGCCCTCGGAGGCGAGGAACGCCACGGTGGCGGCGATCTCGGCGCTGGTGCCGTAGCGGCCCATGGGCACGCCGGCGCGGCGCTCGTCGGTCTGCGGCAGGCTGTCGATCCAGCCCGGCAGCACGTTGTTCATGCGCACGTTGTCGGCGGCATAGGTGTCGGCGAAGATCTTGGTGTAGGCGGCGAGCCCGGCGCGGAACACGGCCGAAGTGGGGAACATGGCCGCCGGCTCGAACGCCCAGGCGGTGGAGATGTTGACGATCGCCCCGCCCTTCTGCGCCACCATGACGGGGGTGACGAGCCGCACCGAGCGGATCACGTTCATGAGATAGACGTCGAGGCCCTGGTGCCACTGCTCGTCGGTGATGGCGGTGATGGTGTCGCGCGGACCGTGGCCCGCGCTGTTCACCAGAACGTCGATGCGGCCCCATCGCGCCATCACCTGATCCACGAACCGCGCGATGTCCTCAGCCTTCTGGTTGGAGCCGGTCACGCCGAGGCCGCCGAGCTCCGCCGCCAGCGCCTCGCCCTTGCCGGACGAGGAGAGGATGGCCACCGCATAGCCATCCGCCGCAAGGCGCCGCGCGCACGCCGCACCCATGCCCGAACCGCCCGCGGTGACGACGGCGACCTTGACCTCTGCCATGTTCATATTCTCCTTTTGGCGCATATCGCACCGTTCGATCACGGGAATGGCAGAAACGGCCACGTATAGGAAGGCGCTTTGAGTTAACTCGCTGGTCTAATGCTCAAGTCTCCTCTATAGCCACGCTAGTTGCACTGCGAAGAGGAGCTGCTCGTGCGCGACCATCGGGTATATCGCGGGCAGGATGCTGGCGTGCTCAAAGGTAAGCACATGCTGCTGGGCGTGCTCGGCGCGTGCTTCTTCCTTTCCGCCTGCGGCGAGGCGCAGAAGCCTCAGGCGCAGGAGCCGCGGCCGGTGCGCACCGTGGTCGCCACCAACCGCGCGGCAAGCGACACGTTGAGCCTCACCGGCGTGGTGGAGGCGCAGAACGAGGCCACCTACGGCTTCCGCATCTCCGGCCGCATCATCGACCGCCTCGTGAACGTGGGCGACCGCGTCGCCCCCGGGCAGGTGCTCGCCCGCCTCGATCCGCAGGACGAGCAGAACGCTCTGCGCTCGGCGCAGGCGGCGCTGGGCGCGGCCAATGCCAACCTCACCCAGACCCGCAACCAGTATGAGCGCCAGCGCCAGCTCCTCGCCCGCGGCTTTACCCCGCGCGCCCAGTATGAGCAGGCCGAGCAGGCCTTCCTGAACGCCCGCGCGCAGGTGGACGACGCGGAAGCGCGCCTGCAGATGGCCGAGGACCGCCTCGGCTTCACCGAATTGAAGGCCGACTCTGCCGGCGTCGTCACCCAGCGCCGGGCGGAGCCGGGCGAGGTGGTGCAGGCCGGCCAGCCGGTGATCGAGGTGGCGCGCCAGGACGGCCGCGACGCGGTGTTCGACGTGCCCGCCGCGCTGCTTTCCGGCCTGCCCGGAGATCCCGAGGTGACGGTGGCGCTGGCCACTGATCCCGCCGTTTCCGCCACCGGCCGGGTGCGCGAGGTGGCGCCGCAGGCCGATCCGGTGACCCGCACCTTCCGCGTGCGCGTCGGCCTCACCAATCCGCCTGAGGGGCTGCGCCTCGGCACCACGGTGGTCGGCCGGGTGATGGTGGACCGCGGGCCGGTGGTGGAAATCCCGGCGAGCGCCCTGACCCGCCTCAACGACAAGCCCGCCGTGTGGGTGGTCGATCCCAAGAGCCAGACCGTGGCGCTGCGCACCATCGAGGTGCTGCGCTTCGGCCCGGCCTCCGTCAGCGTCGGCGAGGGGCTGAAGCCCTCCGAGATCGTGGTGACGGCGGGCGTGCAGGCCCTGCATCCGGGCCAGAAGGTGCGCCTCCTCGCGGCGCCGGCGGGAGCCAGCCTGTGAGCGGCGGCTTCAACCTTTCAGCCTGGGCGCTGAAACACCGCTCCGTCATCCTCTACCTCATGGCCATCTCGGTGGTGGCCGGCCTGATGGCCTTCAAGAATCTCGGCCGGGCGGAAGACCCGACCTTCGTCATCAAGACCATGGTGGTGCAGGCCAACTGGCCCGGCGCCACCTTGGAAGAGACTTTCCGGCAGGTGACCGAACGCCTGGAGCGCAAGCTCCAGGAAGTGCCGAAGCTCGACTACCTCGAGAGCTACACCAAGCCCGGCGTCACCACCGTTTTCGTCCACCTGAAGGGCTCCGCCACCGGGGCCGAGGTGCCGGACATCTGGTATCACGTGCGCAAAAGCATCGCCGACATCCGCCACACCCTGCCTCAGGGCATCGTGGGGCCGTTTTTCAACGACGAGTTCGGCGACACCTTCGGCATCATCTACGGCTTCACGGCGGACGGCTTCTCCCATCGCGAGCTGCGCGACTATGTGGAGGAGGCCCGCTCCGAACTGCTGCACGTGCCGGACGTGTCGAAGATCGAGATCCTCGGCGCGCAGGACGAGCGCATCTTCATCGAATTCTCCATGCAGGAGCTGGCCAGCCTCGGCATCGACCGGCAGGCGGTGCTTCAGGCGCTGGCCGCACAGAACATCGTGCGGCCCTCCGGCGAGATCCAGACGGGCAAGGAGAACATCTCCGTCCGCGTCTCCGGCGCCTTCGCCTCCGAGGCCGACATCGCCAACGTGAACCTCGCGGTCAACGGGCGGCTGATCCGCCTCGCCGACATCGCCACCATCCGCCGCGGCTTCGCCGATCCGCCCCAGCCCATGTTCCGGGTCAACGGCAAGGATGCCATCGGCCTCGCCATCGCCATGCGCGACGGCGGCGACATCCTCGCCATGGGCGCCAACATCGACCGCGCCATGACGCGCATCCTCGCCGACATGCCGGTGGGCATCGACGCCACCTTGGTGGCCGACCAGGCGGTGACGGTGAAGAGCGCCATCTCCGAATTCATGGAGAGCCTGTGGCAGGCGGTGGGCATCATCCTCGTGGTGTCGTTCATCGCGCTCGGGGTCAGGGCCGGGGCCATCGTGGCGCTAGCCATCCCGCTGACGCTGGCCATCGTCTTCGCGCTGATGCAGCTCGCGCATATCGACATGCAGCGCATCTCGCTGGGCGCCCTCATCATCGCGCTGGCGCTCATGGTGGACGACGCCATGACCACCACCGACGCGACGCTGACGCGCCTCGCGGCCGGCGACGATCCGCCCACTGCGGCCTCCTACGCCTTCAAGGCCTATGCGGCGGCCATGCTGGCGGGCACGTTGGTGACGGTGGCGGGCTTCGTGCCCGTGGGCTTCGCCGCCTCCTCGGCGGGCGAATACACCTTCACCCTGTTCGCGGTGGTGGGCATCGCCCTCCTCGTCTCGTGGATCGTGGCGGTCCTGTTCGCCCCGCTCCTCCAGGTGCTCATCCTGCGCCCGCCGGCGAAGGACAAGATCCCGGATCCCGACGCCCCGCCGAAGGGCGTGATGGGGATGTACCGCGCCTTCCTCATCCTGTGCCTGCGTCTGCGCTGGGTGACGCTGGCCGTCACCGCCGGCCTGTTCGTGCTCTCCGTGCTGGCGCTGCCGCTGATCCCCCGGCAGTTCTTCCCCTCCTCGGACCGGCCCGAGCTGCTGGTGGACCTCGCCTCGCCGCAGAACGCCTCCATCTACGCCTCGCAGAGCGTCGCCGAGGCGTTCGACAAGGTGCTGGCGAACGATCCGGACGTGGCCCGCTGGTCCACCTATGTGGGCCGTGGCGCCATCCGCTTCTACCTGCCCCTCGACGTGCAGCTGCCCAACGATTTCTTCGCCCAGAGCGTGATCGTGGCGAAGGACGTGGCCGCGCGTGAGCGGCTGCGGGTGAAGCTGGAGAAGGTGCTCGCCACCGATTTCCCGCAGCTCGTGGCGCGCATCTCGCCGCTGGAGCTGGGGCCGCCCGTGGGCTGGCCGGTGCAGTATCGCGTCTCCGGCCCGGAGATCGAGAAGGTGCGCGCCATCGCGTTCGACCTCGCCAAGGTGATGGCCGAGAACCCCGAGGTGGAGACGGTCAACTACAACTGGATCGAGCCCGCCCGGCAGGTCTCCATCCGCGTGGACCAGGACGAGGCGCGGCTGCTGGGCCTCTCCACCGCGCAACTGGCCGGCGTGCTCAACACCGTGCTCTCCGGCCAGCCGGTGACGCAGGTGCGCGACGACATCTATCTCGTCAACGTGGTGGCCCGCGCCACCGACGAGGAGCGCGTGTCGCTGGCCTCCCTCGCCACCCTGCAGGTGCCGCTGCCCAACGGGCGCACCGTGCCGCTCTCGCAGATCGCCACCTTCGAGTACGGGCAGGACTATCCCGCCATCTGGCGGCGCGACCGGGTGCCCACCCTCACCGTCCAGTCGGATGTGAAGCGCGGCGTGCTGCCCGAGAGCGTGGTGGAGAAGCTCGATCCGCGGATCGAGGCCCTGCGCCGCACGCTTCCCGCCGGCTACGCCATCACCACCGGCGGCACGGTGGAGGAGAGCGCTTCATCCCTCGCCTCGGTGGTCGCCGTGGTGCCGGTGATGCTTCTGCTCATGTTCACCGTGCTAATGTTCGAGCTCAAAAGCTTCCAGCGCCTCGTCATCGTGCTGTCGGTGGCGCCGCTGGGCCTCATCGGCGTGGTGGCGGCGCTGCTCGCCTCCGGCCGCCCGCTGGGCTTCGTCGCCATCCTCGGCGTGCTGGCGCTCATCGGCATGATCACCAAGAATGCGGTCATCCTCATCGGCCAGATCGAAGCGGACCGCGCGGCGGGCAAGAACGTGTGGGATGCGGTGGTCTCCGCCTCCTCCATGCGCTTTCGGCCCATCATGCTCACGGCGGTCTCGACGGTGCTGGGCATGATCCCCATCGCGCCCACCGTGTTCTGGGGGCCCATGGCCTTCGCCATCATGGGCGGGCTTCTGGTGGGCACGCTTCTGACGCTCATCTTCCTGCCGGCGCTCTATGTGGCATGGTTCGGCCCCGACACCGGGCCGGAGCGCGTCGCGCAGCCGGTCAAGACGCAGCCGGCGTGACCGGCGCGCGGACGGCGGGCCTGACCCGCCGCCGCCAACGAGAACAGACGGCCCGAGGAAAAGCCCGCCACGCCAACGGCAACCGGCCCGCACCCGATGCGGCCCGTGTGTGAATGAGGTCCAAGATGGAACGGGAACCGGTACTCGTCGATCTCGCCCTGCAGGGCGGCGGCTCCCACGGGGCCTTCACCTGGGGCGTGCTCGACCGGCTGCTCGACGAGCGCTGGCTCGAGATCGAGGGCGTCTCCGGCACCTCGGCCGGTGCCATGAATTCCGCCGTGCTGGCGGACGGCTACGCCGCCGGCGGCCGTGAGGGCGCGAAGCTGGCGCTGGAAAGCTACTGGACCCACGTCTCGGAAGCCGCGCGCTTCAGCCCGTTCAAGCGCTCGCCCTTCGACAAGATGCTCGGCCGCTGGTCCATGGACACCGCGCCGGGCTTCCTGATGATGGATTTCATGACGCGCATGTTCTCGCCCTACCAATACAACCCCCTGGGCGGGAACGCGCTGGCGCCGATCCTCGAAAAACAGATCGACTTCGACCGGCTGCGCTCCTCCCCTATCAAGGTGTTCATCACCGCCACCAATGTACGCACCGGCCGCCCGCGCGTGTTCCGCAACGCCGAGATCACGCCCGACGTGCTGATGGCCTCCGCCTGCCTGCCCACGCTGTTCCAGGCGGTGGAGATCGACGGCGAGGCCTATTGGGACGGCGGCTATTCCGGCAACCCGACGCTGGCGCCGCTGGTGAGCGAGCTGAAGTCGGACGACACCATTCTCGTGCCCATCAATCCGCTGGAGCGGCCGGGCACGCCCAAGACGCCGGGCGAGATCCTCAACCGCCTCAACGAGGTGTCGTTCAATTCGGTGGCGGTGAAGGAGCTGTACATGATGGCGCTACTCCAGCGCCATGTGCATGAACTCTCCGGCGACACGGAAGCCTGCAACTGGGCACGGATGCGTGTTCATGTCGTACGCAACCCCATCATGAACGAACTCGGCTTCTCCTCGAAGCTGAATGCGGAATGGGACTTCCTCACCTGGCTGAGGGACGAAGGCCGCAAGGCCGCCGAGGTGTTCCTCGCCGATCACGGGCACGACATCGGCAAGGCCTCCACCGTCAATTTCGACCAGCTGATGGCGGAGCTTTGAGCATGGGTCTCCTCGGCATTCTGGTCGGCCTCGCCGTCCTCATCTTCCTCGCCTTCCGCGGCTCCTCGATCCTCATCCTCGCGCCCATCGCGGGGCTGATCGCGGCGGCCTTCTCCGGCGAGCCGCTGCTGGCGAGCTGGACGCAGACCTTCATGCGCAACGCGGCGGATTTCGTCGCGCAATTCTTCCCGCTGTTCCTGCTCGGCGCGGTGTTCGGCAAGCTGATGGAGGATTCCGGCTCGGTCACCTCCATCGCCAACACCATGACGGAAAAGCTCGGCCCCAGCCGCGCCATCCTGGCGGTGGTGCTGGCCGGCGCCATCGTCACCTATGGCGGCGTCTCGCTGTTCGTCGCCTTCTTCGTGCTCGCGCCCATGGGCGTCGCGCTGTTCCGCGCGTCCGGTGTGCCGCGGCGGCTGATGCCGGCGGCCATCGCGCTCGGCACCTCCACCTTCACCATGTCGGCCATGCCCGGCACCCCCTCCATCCAGAACGCCATCCCCATGCCCTTCTTCGGCACCACGCCCTTCGCGGCGCCGGGGCTCGGCATCATCGCCTCGCTCATCATGCTGGGCTTCGGCATGTGGTGGCTGAAGCGGCGGGAGAACGCCGCCCGCGCCGCCGGCGAGGGCTTCGGCTCGCTCATCGCCGCGCCGGATGAGAGCGCGGACCTTGCGGCGGACGACCCCATCGTGCGCGAGCGCGCCTCCACCGCCGGCCCGTTCGACCCCTCCGAGATCCATTCCAGCGATGAATCCCCCCGCACGCCGCCGATCCTCCTGGCGGCGCTGCCCATCGTGGTGGTGATCGTGGTCAACCTCCTGATGTCCTTCGTGGTGCTGCCGCGCATGGATGTGAGCTTCCTCGCCGATCCCCGCTGGGGCGGCGTCACGCTCTCTGCGGTGGGCGGCGTGTGGTCGGTGATCGTGGCGCTAGCGGCGGCCATCGTCACCTGCATCATCATCAACTTCCGCAGCGTGCCCGAGCTGCGCGCCACCATGACGGCGGGCGCCAACGCCTCGGTGCTGCCCATCCTCGCGGTGGCGAGCCTCGTCGGCTTCGGCGCAATCGTCGCGGCGCTGCCCGCCTTCGCGGACGTGCGCAACTGGGTGCTCGGCATCGGCGGCGGCCCTTTGGTGTCGCTGGCGGTGGCCACCAACATCCTCGCTGCGCTCACCGGCTCGGCCTCCGGCGGCCTCACCATCGCCCTGGACGCGCTGGGGCCGACCTACATGAAGATCGCAGCGCAGATCGGCATGGACCCCTCCCTCATGCACCGTGTCGCCGTCATCGGCTCGGGTACGCTGGACAGCCTGCCCCACAACGGCGCGGTGGTGACGCTGCTGTCCGTGTGCGGCGTGACCCACAAGGAGGGCTACCTCGACATCGTAATGGCCGCCGTTGTGGGCGCGCTCATCGCGCTCGCCGCAGTGATCGGCCTCGGCACCGTCCTGGGCAGCTTCTGAGGGGATCGGTGATGCGCAAGGCGATCGTGCGGCTGGTGACGCTGAGCCGCTGGGCCATGGTGCCGCTGTTCGCCGGCCTCGCGGTGGGCCTCGCGCTGCTCGTCGTCGCGTTCCTGATGGAACTGGTGCGCTTCGCCATCGCCCTGCCGGGGATGAACGAGACGCACGTCATCATGGGCATCCTCACCCTCATCGACCTTGCCTTGGTGGGTGGGCTGCTGGTGGTGGTGATCGCCTCGGGCTACGAGAACTTCGTCGAGAAGATCGACCGCGCCGATACCCCGGCCTCGCCCGCCTGGATGACGCGGATTTCCTTCTCGGGCCTCAAGCTGAAGCTGTTCGCCTCGCTCATGGCCATCACCGGCATCACGCTGCTGAAGGCGCTGATGCGGCTCGAGACGGACGTGAGCGAGACGCAGGTGAGGTGGCTGGTGGTCGCCAACATCATCTTCGTCGCCGCCTACGCGGTGCTGGCGCTCACCGACCGCTTCCACCCCAGCACCCGGGACGATTGAGAGGGGATCTCGGCGGCAAAGCCCCCGCCCCCGAGCGCCCCTACCCCCTGAGCGCGCGGCGCATCACCTTGCCGGAGCCGGTGCGGGGCAGTTCCTCGATGAAGACGTAGGCGCGCGGGCGCTTGTATTCGGCGAGGTGCTCCGCGGCATAGGCCTCCAGCGCCGCGGCGTCCACCTGAGCCCCCGTCTGCAGCACGACAAAGGCGGTGACGAGGGAGACCTCGCCCGATTGCGCCTCCGCCACCGCCACCTCCGCCACATCGGGATGGGCGGCGAGCGCGCGCTCCACCTCTTCCGGCGCCACACGATAGCCAAAGGCGTTCATCTGGTCGTCGGCCCGGCCCTCGTACCAGAGGTAGCCGTCCGCTTCGAAGCGGGCGAGATCGCCAGTGAGGAACCATTCGCCGCGGAGGACAGCCGCGGTCTCTTCCGGCAGGCCCCAATAGCCGAGCATCAGGCCGGGGTCGGAGCGGTGAACGGCAAGCACGCCGGTGTCGCCGGGCGGAAGGGGATGCAGCGCGTCCGGCGCCTCGCCCTCAGGCGGGAGCACGGCCACGCGCCGCCCCGCCTGCGGCTTGCCGGGACTGCCCGGCCGGGTCGGCACCGCGGGCCCCGAGGAGACGTAGGTGGAGATCTCGCTCATCCCCAGCGCTTCATAGAGCGGGCGCCCCGTCGCCTCCACCCATTCGCCGTGCAGCGCCGCCTTCAGCGCCTCGCCGGCGGTGAGGCCGTGGCGCAGGGCGGGAAAACGCCCGGGAGTGATCTGCGCATATTTCAGGATGCGCCGGTAGAGACCGGGCACGGCGGCGAACATCGTCGCGCCGGTCTCTTCCAGCAAGTCGGGCCAGGCGCCGGGCGGGCGATCGCCGAGATGGACGATGCTGGTCGCCCCCACCGCCCACGGGTCCATGAGGCCGACGCCCAGCGTATAGGTCCAGTTGAACGCGCCGGCGTGAAACAGCAGGTCATCGCCCTTCAGGTCATGCCAGCCGGCACGCATGGGCACGCGCCCGAGCCCCACCCTCTGGCCGTGGGCGACGCCCTTGGGCCGGCCGCTGGTGCCCGAGGTGAAGACCAGGAAGGCGAGATCGTCCGCATCCGTGGCGGCGAAATCGATGGCCGCTGCGGCGCCGAGCCGCGCCATGCCGGCGGCATCGATCACATGCACCCCCTCGCGCGGCGCCGGCATCACGCCCGATCCGTCGCCCACCACCAGGACCGCGCCGGAATCGTCAAGGATCATCTCCACCTCGTGCCCCGTGAGCTGGGTGGAGGTGGGGATGGGTGCCAGCCCCGCGGCAATGGCGCCGAAGAACATCAGAGGAAACTCGGAGGTGTTCCCCACCCGGAGCAGCACCCGCGATCCGCGCGGCAGGCCGTATTCCGCGAAGCCGCCGGCCACGCGCAGCACTGCGGCGGTGAGGTCGCCGTAGCTCCACCGCTCGATGATGCGCCCCTTCGACCCTTCGGCCACCAGCAAGGCGGGCTTCGCCGCATCAGCACCGGCGGACGCAAGGCAGAAGCGGGCGAGGTTGAAGGGGCGGGAGGGGGCCTGATTCACCGTCTCGATCATGCGCCGATCATGGCTGCCGCGCCCCGCCCGCGCCAGCGCTATTGCAAAGGCTGCGCTGGGGCGCGCGTCAGGCGACCGCCTGAAGCTGGCCGCACAGGGCCGCCACATCCACCGCATCGTTCTGGTCGGCGCGCAGGAAGCGGCCGGCATAGGTCTCCCACAGCCGGGACCTGAGGAAATAGGCCACCACCTCCGGATCGAGATGCCCCTCCCGGCCCATGGAGACGAGGATGCGCATGGCTTCCGACAGGCTCTTCGCCGGCTTGTAGGGGCGATCCGAGGCGGTGAGCGCCTCGAACACGTCGGCCACCGCCATCACCCGCTCGGGCAGTGTGAGGCCGTCGGCGGCGATGCGGCGGGGATAGCCCTTGCCGTCCATGCGCTCGTGATGGGTGGCGGCGAGTTCGGGCACCCGCTCCAGCCCTTCGGGCCAGGGCAGCGCCTTAAGCATGATATAGGTCTGCACCACGTGGTCGTTGACCTTGAACCGCTCCTCGTCGTTCAGCGTACCGCGGCGGATGGAGAGGTTGTAGAGTTCGCCGAGGTTCTGGGCGGCCGGCGGCAGGCGCATGTCGAAGCCGTAGCGATTGGCCGGATCGCCCTTCTCGACCGGAGGCCGGATGGAGCCCCAGGGGTGGATGTGCTCGGGCTTGTCGGCGAGAAGATGCTCCTCGGCCGGCAGCGCGGGGGCCGGAAGGCCGGCGAGATGCGCCTCCTCCTCCCGCGACAGGCCGAGCCGGTCGTCGAAATGCCGGGTCCAGGTGCGCTTCGCGATTTCGGCGAGGCGGGCGAGGGACTCGTCGGTCATGAACTCCCCACCCACATTGGAGCGGGCGACGAAGGCGAAGTCGTCAGCAAGACGCGCCTCCTCCTCGGCCAGCATCTGCGCCGAGGCGGACGCATCCGCGCCGGCGGCGAGGCGCGTGAGATGGGCGATGCGGGCATCGCGCAGCAGCACCTCGAAGCGGGTGCGCACCTCGTGGATGCGGTTGTGGACCGCCTCGAGCTTGGTCGCCTTGTCGATGATGTGCTCGGGACTCGTCACCTTGCCGCAATCGTGCAGCCAGGAGCCCACCCGAAAGGCGCGGCGATCTCCCTCGCTGAGGGTGAAGTCGCGATAGGGGCCGTCCGCGTCGGCGGCCATGCGCGAGACGATCATGTCGGCCAGTTCCGGCACGCGGCGGCAATGGGCGCCGGTATAGGGGCTCTTGGCGTCGATGGCGTCGGCCACGAGAAGGATCAACCCTTCCAGCAGCCGCCCTTGCTCCTCCATCAGCCGCCGCGTCTCGATGGAGATGGCAAGCGTGCCGGAAAGCTGGCGCGCGAAGGCGATGAAGGCGCCGCTATGGTGAACGGCATCGGCGCCATGGACCAGCACCAGGAGGCCGATGGGGCGCCCCTTGCGGTCGCGCAGCGGCAGCGCAAGCCGTTCCGCGCCGCCGGCATCGACCGGCCCGACCGTCTCCGGCGCATCGAGCACGGACAGGGGCAGCACCGCCGGCATATCGGCGGAGGCGTCGGCCTCCTCGCGGACATCGGCGGCGACCTGCAGGTCGCGGGACGCTCCATCCACCAGGTAGACCACCCCGCGCGTGCAGGACGTACCCTTCACGGTGGCGGCGAGCACCTGCTCCAGCATCCGGTCGAGCTGCGGCTCGCAGGCGATAATCTCGCTGGTGGCGAGGAAGTCGCGGATGGTTTCGCCCACCGTGTCGAGCACCCTGTGGAAGTCGGCGATCTCGCGGATGAAGCTGCCCACCCTGGCCGGGCGGCCGAAGTCGAACCGGGTCAGGCGCTGCGCCTGCTCGGCCAGTTCGTTCAGCCCATGCCCGAGGCGCTGGCCGGCGAACCAGCCGATGACGATGAAGCCGAGCGCAATGCCGCCGCTGACCCACATCTGGCGTTCCAGGCGCGCCCGCAGCGGGGCGAGGACCTCATTGCGCGGCACCGCCATGACCAGCGTGTTGCGCCGATTGGCGCGGGCATTGAGCTGCGCCTTGACGCCCAGCCAGTCCTGTCCGTCGGCGCGGAAGCGCGCCGGCCCGCGCGCGGGCATGGCGAGACCGTCCAGTTCGGCGAGCGGACCCGACTTAAGGTCGCGCAGGGGCACGATCTTATCCGGCATGGCGGAGACGGTGCCGGCATAGGCGATGACCCAGCCTGCCTGATCGACGATCGCCACCTCGGTCCCGGGCGTAGGCCGCAAGCCGTCCAACTCGCGGGCGATGTCGGTCAGCGAGAGATCGAGGCCGATCACCGCATCGACCCCCGCCACCTTGCGGCTGGCCGTGACGCCCACCTCGCCGGTCGACGGGAACACATAGGGCGCGGTCACATGCTGGCCCGGCTGTGCCATGGCGCCGAGATACCATTCGCGCTGGCGAGGATCGCGCGGGAGCGACGTCGCGGCGGGACGCTCCGCAATCGTGCGCATGTCCTCGTCGTAGAAGCGCCAGACGCCGACAGGCTGGCCAGCCGGCCCGGCGGCCTGCTCCGCCGTGATGATATGGGCGAGGAAGCGAGTGCCCCCCGGCGCTGACTGGCGGGCCGCGTCGGGCGGATCGAGCGCCAGCAGCCGCACGAAATTCCCGTCGCCATAGGCGAAGGTGATGGAGCTGAGGAAGGGCATGCTGGCGAACACCGGTCGCAGCGCCCCGAGGTGATCGAGCAGCGTGTCCGGCCCGCCGGTCACCGCGCTGCCGTCGCTGGCGAGGATCTCCAACGCCACCGTGCCGGGCAGGGCGCGGTTCTCCACCTTCTCCGTGATGAGCTGGCCCAGCAGAGCCGCGCGTTCCAGTGTCGCGTTCAGCAACGCATCCCGCCCATTGGTCCAGGCCTGCCAGAGCAGAACGCCGGAGAGCAGAACCATGGCCGTCACCACGGCGAGGGCGAACAGCAGCCGCAAAGGCAGGGTCCATCCGGCCCGGCCCTTGGGCCACGCGGATGCAGACGACGATTCCATGGACGCTCCCCAACATGCACGGATGCTTGCCGCGCAAATTTGGGCGCAACGCTAAAACTTAAATTATATCAATTCATTAATCAGCCATTGGTTACCGCTCGGAGGTCTCCTGACATCGCGCCAGCAACAGGGCGCGGTGGGGCTGTTCCAGGCGGATGCCAGCCGCCTCCGCAACGCCCCAGCGGGCCAGAAGCGCCTCGACGGCACCACGATGCCGTTCCGCCGCTGCGGCGCGCGCGGGATCGACGGCAACCGCCCGCGCGAGGAAGCTATCCACCCCGGCGACACGACGCACGTCGTCGTAATCGAGCCGACGCACCGCCTGTGCCGCTCCGCGCGCAATGCAGTCCAAGAGGGCGTCCTGCGCGAGGCCGCGGATGGCGGTCTCATCCTCCACCGGCCGCAGCACCTCGAAGTAGCTGCCTTCGGCCAAGGGCTCCACCACCAGCACCGGCCCACGGCTGACCCTGAGCGCCTCGCCAAGCGCCGCCGCCATCAGTTGCGTCGGGACATGGTGAAGGCTGTTGAGGAAGACCACGGCGTCGAAGCTTCCGTCCGCGAAAGGCAACGCCTCGGCACCGGCCTCGGTGAACGTCGCCTCCGGCACCGCCGCCCGCGCCGCCGCGATGGCCTGCGGCCCCGGATCGATGCCGTGGACGCACGCGCCCCGCGCTGTCAGCGCCCGCGCCAGCGCGCCATGGCCGCAGCCGATATCGAGGAGGGAACGCCCGTTGAGCGGCCCGAGCCAGTCCTCGATCACCGCCAACGCCGTGCCCTCCGGCCGCCGCACCGTATCTGATGGATGTCCGCTCATCGCGTTCTGTCCCTAAAGCGCGCCGCGCAGCCGGTGGATGCCGGCCTCGATCTGCTCCTCGGCGAGGGAGGCGTAGCCGAGGAGGAGCCAGTCGTTGCTCACGTCGGCAGTGCCGTATTCATGCCCGCCGCCGTTCGGGATGGTGTAGAGGCCGACGTTGCGGCTCTTGGCCAGCGCTGCCATCTGGTGCGCGCGGGGCAGGCCGGGGGGCAGCTTCCAGGCGAGGTGGGTGCCCGCCTCCGTGCCGCGCAGCTCCACCCGCCCGAAGGCATCGCGCAAGGCGGAGACCAGCACATTGCGGCGCTGCTGGTAGCGCAGCCGCACCCGTCGTAGATGGCGCACGAAGCCCCCCGTATGCAGGAATTCGGCGAGTGCCGCCTGCTCCAGCCACACATGGCCGTTGTCGAGCAGCGCCTTCGCCGCGCCCGCAGCCGGGGCGAGGTGATCAGGGAAGATGGCGAAGCCGGTCCTTAGCCCGGCGCCCAGTGATTTTGAGAAAGTGCCGAGATAGATCACGTTTTCCGGGCTCATGGCTTTGAGCGCCGGCAGCAGCATTCCGCCATAGTGGAACTCGCTGTCGTAATCGTCCTCGATCAGATAGGCCCCGGTGCGATCGGCCCAGGAGAGCAGTTGCTGCCGCCGCTCCAGCGAGAGAACCCCGCCCATGGGATATTGGTGCGAGGGCATCACATAGGCGAGCTGCGCCGCCACTCCGGCGAGGCGCGACGTGTCGATGCCCTGCTCGTCCACCGGCAGCGGGTGGAGGCGCATGTTGACGCTCTCGAACAGATAGGCGGCGCCCTGGCTGCAGGGGTTTTCCACCACCACCGCGTCGCCCTCCCGCGCCAGCACCCGGAGCGCGAGGTTGAGGGCGAGCTGCGCACCCGCGACGATCACCACCTGCTCAGGCCGCACATGGATGTCGCGCATCACCGCCACATGGTCGGCGATGGCGGTGCGCAGGGCCATCAGCCCACACGGCTCGCCATATTCGGTGAGATTGTGCCCCGCCACCGCGAGGGCATGCAGCACGAGGCGCCGCCACGTCTTCAGCGGGAAGGCGCGCGGATCGGTGCGCTGGGGCCAGAAATCGATGGGGATGCGGCTGGTGTTGAGGATAGAATGGGGCCGCCCGGTGAACGCGGCGGGCGCGAGCTTTTCCGGCGAGCGTCGCTCCACCGGAGCCTCCGCCCGAACTGTCGACGTCGCCGCGGCCGACGCGGACGCACTTACCGACGCACTCACCGATGCACTCATGGCCGCCTCGGGCACCACCGTGGCCACATAGGTTCCGACCATGGGGCGGGTCACGAGATAGCCCTCGTTGATGAGCCGCTCATAGGCGAACGTCACCGAATTGCGCGAGACGCCAAGCTGCTGGGCGAGATGGCGGGAGGACGGCACCGCCGCCTCTGCCTTCAATCGCCCGTCGAGGATCTGCTGGCGGATCTGCTCGAAGAGCTGTTCCTGGAGGCTCAAGGCGGAGGCGCGGTCGAGGGAGATCAGCACGGCGTCGCAATCCCACGAGATCTTGCCCATGAGATCTTGGCCGGGGAGATCGTGGCCAGTGTCCGGGCAGCGCTGCATGTTGGCACCGGTTGGAGCCAGTTGCGAGAGGGCCAGTCGCTGACGGCGTTTTGGGACCACCCCGGCCGCTTGCTTGACTTACCGGCGGGGCGGCAACCATTTTCACCGTTGACGCGCGTGCTTTGTCCCAAAGGCCGCGCCCGCAGCCGAGGCGAACCGCATGCCCGAGACCGCTCTGCTCCAGGCGGACGAAACCTTATTTCCCGCGTCCCTCCTCACTCTCGCCGCCGACGTGCTCGCGGCCGCCCGCGCGCGGAACATCCGCCTTGCCGCCGCCGAGACGGTAACGTCGGGCCTGGTCGCCGCCTGCCTCACTTCAGTGTCCGGCGCCTCGGAAATCTTCGAGCGGGGCTATGTGCTCTACCATTCCTCGGCCAAGGCCACCGGCCTCGACGTGCCGGCCGCCGTCTCCGCCGCCCACGGCGCGGTGAGCGCTGAGGTCACGCGGGGCCTCGCCGAGGGCCTGCTCGGCCATTCCGAGGCGGGCGCCACCGTCGCCATCACCGGCTACGCCGGGCCGGGCGGGGGCAATGCGGTGAACCCCGTGGGCACCATCTTCGTCGCGGTGGCCACGCGCGACGGGGGTCTCGCGGAAGAGCGACACGTCTTCCCCGGCAGCCGGGACAACGTGCGCCTGTGCGCCGTGCGGGCTGCGCTCGCTCTGCTCAAGTCCCAGCTCGGCTGACACCCCGCGCATGAGCGACATCCCGGTCGTCCTCGTCACCGGCTTTCTCGGCGCGGGCAAGACGACCCTGCTCAACGATCTGCTGAAGCGCCCGGCGTTCCGCGACACCGCCGTCATCATCAACGAGGCGGGCGACGCCGGCATCGACCACGCGCTGATCGAGACGGGCAGCGACGAGGTGATGCTGCTGGAGGGCGGCTGCATCTGCTGCCGCATGAAGGGCTCGCTGAACGCCACGCTCAACGGCCTCCTGCGCCGCCGCGCCATGGACGGGCTCTCCTTCCGCCGGGTGGTGGTGGAAACGAGTGGCCTCGCCGACCCCGCGCCGGTGCTCCATGCGCTGATCGCCGATCCCGTGTTCAACCGGCACTTCTCCATCGCCGGCGTGACGACCGTGGTGGATGCGGCAAACTTCGCCGCCACCCTCGCTCACCATCCCGAGGGGATGACGCAGGTCGCCCTCGCCGACCGCATCCTCATCAGCAAGGCGGACCTTGCGACGGCGGACCAGCTCGCCGCCGCCGAGCGCGAGGTGGCCATGCTCAATCCCTTGGCGGAATGCCACGTGCTGCCGGCGACGGCACGCGACGGGACGCTGCTCTGGATCGACCCGCGTGAGACGCCGCGCCCGCTCAGCCGGCGCTTCTCGGCCACCGGCGCCGGCCATGCGGTCACAACCGCCTCCCTCGCCTTCCCCGGCCGCCTGACACAGGATGAGGTGGATGCCTGGCTCGACCGTGTGAGCGATCTGTTCGGCGCCACCTTGCTGCGCCTCAAGGGCATCCTGCATCTCGAAGAGGTGCCGCAGCCGGTCGTGCTGCACGGGGTGCAGGGGCTGGTCTATTCCCCCGGGCTCCTCGCCCACGCGGCGGACGGCGAGAACCGCATGGTCCTCATCGCCCGCGGCATCGAGGAGCAGGACCTCGCCGACGCGCTGACCTTGCTCGCCGGCATGGCCCGGCGCCGGCCCAAGGCCGGCGCCTAGAGCAATTCCGGCGAACTCCGGTTCACCGGAATTGGTCTATGTCTCTGAGTTTTCGCATTTTCTTCACGCGAACCGGAATCCACTTCGCTTGAAAATGCTCTAGGTCGAAGGCAGATCACCCGCCGTTGGCCTGGACGCACTGGTTGACGCGGGCCCACGCCTCCTTGGCGCGCTTGCCGAGATTGACCGTGCCCACATCCTCGGAATCCGGCAGCGAGAACTGGTAGGCGCCAGCGGTCGCAATATGATCGATGGCGACGAAGGGCATGATGAACCACATGCGGTTGCCATCGGCGCCGCCCGGCACGGTCCATTCCAGCATGCCGCGCGGCTTGCCGGGGACGTTGACGATGGTGCCCTTGAAGTCGCCCTTGCGACCCTCGGCCTTGACGCTCATGTAAACGTGGCCGTCGGTGCGTCGGGCGATGATGTCGTCACGGTTGCCGACCTTGCGCGTGGCGCGGCAGTTGACGATGCCGGACTTCTCCGTGGTGGCGGTGAAGGTCCAGCCATCGAAGCCCGCCCCATAGGGCTTGACCTGGGCCTGCGCGCCCCCAGCGGTGGCAAGGGTGGCGGCGACGGCGAGCGCGGCGAGAATACCCGTCTTCATGTGCGGCCTTCTGGGTCGGAGATGAGGGGTGAATGATGGGGCGTTGCGCCCTGCCGGCTCGCCCCCCGGTCAAGCTCAAGCAAGGCCATGTGTATGAAATATCGGCTGAATGCAAGCTGAACACAGCGTGGCCGAATGCCGGCGCGCGCCGGGCTGAATGCGGGCGGCCGCGTTGATCGCACCGACTGGCCCCATGATCGAGACTGGCCCCATGAGCCCGCCACGAGCCGGCGCTACCGTGGACCCCTGCCCCGCCCTAGCGTTCAGGCACAGGATGGAAACGAGCGAGACCGCAATGGCCAGCACTTTTTCGGCGAAGACCTTCTCCGGCACCGTGGGCATCGTCCCCGCCCTCGATATCGAGACGCAGGAGAAGTTCGATGCGGTGGTGAAGGCGACGAGCGGCGTCCCCGGCGTCGCCGGCTACAAGCTCGGCCTCACCAGCGTGCTGCGCCATGGCCTGAAGGAGTCCATGCGGCGGGTGCGCGACCTCACCGACCTGCCGATCCTCTACGACCACCAGAAGGCCGGTCCGGACATGCCGGACATGGCCAAGAAGTTCACCGCCCTGTGCGCCGAGGCCGAGGTGGACGGGCTGATCCTGTTCCCCGTCGCCGGCCCCACCGCGGTGGACGGCTTCGTCGGCGAGGCACTCAAGGCCGGCATCGCGCCGGTGGTGGGCGGCGAGATTCCGGTGGCCGATTACGGCGTCTCCGGCGGCGGCTATCTGCTCGACAATGCGCTGGACCTCATCCTCGCCCGTGCGGCCGAGGGTGGCGCCGACCATTTCGTGCTGCCCGCCCACGATGCCGCCAAGGTCACCCGCTGGTCCGGCTGGATCGCCGCGAACGTGAAAAATCCGCTGGTGTTCCTCACCGGTTTCGGTTCGCTGGGCGGCACCATCGAGGGGGCGTTCGCCGCCGCGGCGGCCTGCCCGCGCCGCTTCGCCATCGTCGGCCGCCTCATCACCGACGCGAAGGACCCGGCCGCTGCCGCGGCGGCCCTCTATGAGAAGATGCAGGCGCTGGAGGCCGCGGCCTCATGACCGTCATGCTCCCCTCCCTCCATCGCGAGCCGTTTGTCGGCGGGCGCTTCGTGCCCGCCATGGGCGGTGACGTGGAGACGCTGGTCGATCCCTGGACCGGCGCACCCCTCGCGGACATCGCGCTCGCCGGGCCGGTGGAGGTGGAGGCGGCGATCCGCTCGGCGCGCCACGCCTTCGATGCCAGCGACTGGCCTCATCTGCCACCGATGGAGCGCGGTGCGGTGCTCCACCGCATCGCCGCCGGGATCAAGACCCGGCAGGACCAGTTCGCGCAGATCGAGGCGGTGAACGCCGGCAAGCCCATCTCCGGCGCCCTGCGCGAGGTGGAGGGCGCGATCCGCGTCTTCACTTATTATGCCGGGGCCATGGACAAGGTGTTCGGCGACACCATCCCCCTCGGCAAAGACCTTCTCGATTTCACATTGCGCGAGCCGTTGGGCGTGGTGGCGCAGATCGTGCCGTGGAATTTCCCGCTGCTCGGCGCCTCATGGAAGCTCGCCCCGGCGCTCGCCGCCGGTTGCGCCGCCATCCTCAAGCCCGCGCCGCTGACCCCGCTGAGCGCGCTGCTGCTCGCCGAAGTGTGCCGCGAGGCCGGCGTGCCGGACGGCTTCCTCTCCGTGCTGCCCGGCGGAGCGGACGTGGGGCGGCGGCTGGCGGAAGACCCGCGTATCGACGGCATCTCCTTCACCGGCTCCACGGCCGTGGGGTCGGAGGTGATGCGGCTCGCCTCCGGCTCCATCAAGCGCGTGGCGCTGGAACTCGGCGGCAAGAATGCCGCCGTCGTGTTCGCCGACGCGGACATGGAGAAGGCGGCGGCGAGCGCGGTGGCCTCCGGCTTCGGCAATGCCGGCCAGTCCTGCTCGGCCCGCTCGCGCCTGCTGGTGGAGCGCAGCGCGCTGGAGCCCTTCGCCCGCGCCTTCGCGCTGGCGGCCGCAAGGCTGAAGAACGGTCCTGCGCTGGACCCAGCGACCAATCTCGGCCCGCTCATCTCGTCTTCGCACCGGGATGCCGTGGACCGGACCGTTGCGCAGGCGCGCGAGGCGGGGGCGACGCTGGTGAGCGGCGGCGCGATGCCGGAGGGCGACGGCTTCTTCTATCCCGCCACCATCCTCTCGGGCGTGGGGCCGGACAATCCGGCCTTCAACCGGGAGATCTTCGGCCCGGTCTGCTCCCTCACGCCGTTCGACAGCGAGGCCGAGGCCATCGCGCTGGCCAATGACAGCGAGTATGGTCTCAATGGCTCCGTCTGGTGCCGCGACATCGGCCGCGCGCTGCGGGTGGCACGGGCCATGCGCACCGGCATGGTAGCCGTGAACGGCCTGCCCAGCGCCTCGAAGACCAGCGTGTTCGCGCCGTTCGGCGGCTACAAGCGCTCCGGAATCGGCCGCGAGCTTGGCCTTCAGGCGCTGGATTTCTACTGCGAGATCAAGAACGTGGTGGTGGACCTCACGTAGCGGAAGACAAAAGGAGCCACCGGCGGCGGGCTGGACCCATCGTTGTGTCGGCGGCTGGCTCTCAATGCCCGGCAAATGGCGTTGCTAACTTTTTGAACAGAGCGAAAGGCAAGGCGCGGATGGCCATCGCAATCGTCGGCGGAACCATGATCGACGGCACCGGGGCGGACCCGGTGCCGAACGCGGTCGTGGTGATCGAGGAAGGGCGCATCGTTGCCGCCGGTCCAGAGAGTCAGGTTAGCGTGCCGGCGGGCGCCCAGAAGCTCGACGCGGCGGGGCGCACCGTGTTGCCTGGTTTTATCGACACCCATGTCCACGGCACCTACCGCGCCCGCGACATGCGCCAGCATCTGCTCAACACGCCCACCTACAACGTGCTGAAATCCATCGAGGTGTTCCGCGAGACCATCGCCTGCGGCATCACCACAGCGCGCGATATGGGCGGTGCGGATGCCGGCTTCCGGCAGGCCATCGAGGAAGGCATCATCGACGGGCCGCGCCTGTTCATCTCGCTGGGCATGGTCTCGCAGACCGGTGGCCACGGCGACTATTGGCTCCCCGCCGGCATGCGGATCCAGAAGCGCGCCTGGCTCCCCCACACGGTGGCGGACGGCGTGGAGGAAATCCGCCGGCTGGTGCGCGAGCTGCTCATGCGCGGCGCGGACTTCATCAAGATCTGCGCCACCGGCGGCATCACCTCGGTGACCGACAGCTGGGACGAACCGCAATTCACCATCGAGGAAATCTCCACCGCCGTCTCCGAGGCCGCCGCCAAGGGCAAGCGCGTGGCCGTCCATGCCGAGGGGCTGGCCGGCATCAAGAATGCGGTCCGGTCCGGCATCCATTCGCTGGAGCACGGCTGGTTCATGGACGAGGAGAGCGTGGACCGCATGATCGCGGGCGGCATCTGGTGGGTGCCGACGCTGGCGCTGGTGCCGCTCTCCATCGAGCACCGCCGCAAGAACACCGCCTGGGCCAGCCACCAGTTGGGCCAGGAGGACGTGAAGGACGCGCAGATCTATTCCCTCATGCAGACGCAGATCCCCCTCTGGAAGGAGGCGGTGAAGCGCGGCGTGAAGGTGGCCATGGGCACCGACCAGTCGCACCGCCTGCTGGTGGGTGAGAACATGGCGGAGCTGGCCTTCATGGTGGACTGGCTCGGCATGTCGCCCATGGACGTCATCGTCGCCTCCACCACCAAGGCGGCGGAGTGCATCGAACAGCCGAACCTCGGCGCGCTCAGGGCCGGCTGCATGGCCGACGTGCTGGTGCTGGACGGTGACCCGCTCGCCGACATCCGCATCCTGGAGCAGCGCGACCGCCTGCATCTGGTGATGAAGGGCGGGAAGGCCTTCACCAACCGGCTGGACGGCTGAGCGCTGTCGATAAGTGATTTTGTCAATTGATATAGTAGAAAACAGCTGCTAGGCAGTATCACAGAGCCGGGCGGCGAACGCCCCAGGAGCCGCGTAATGAAGTTGAACCGCTTTATGATCCGGCCCCTCGTGGAGCTGGGCCTGCGCGAGGAGTTAAGCTCAGGCGATACAACCGGAGGCTTTCTCGTCGGCGACGATCCGGTTCAGACCGCCAACATCTACGCCAAGGCGAAGGGGATCGTCTGCGGGATGCTGTTCGCCGACGAGACCATCCGCTCCATCGAACCCGAGGCGCGCATCGAATGGCTGGTGGAGGACGGCGCCGCGGTGGAGCCCGGCACCGTGCTGATGCGGGTGCAAGCCCGCGCCTCGACCTTCTTCGTCATCGAGCGCTCGGCCCTCGACTGGCTGCAGCAGATGAGTGGCATCGCCACCAAGACCCGCCGCTACGCCGAGCTGGTGAAGCACACCGGCGTGCGCATCACCGACACCCGCAAGGGCTGGCCGGGCCTGCGCATGGTGCAGAAGTATGCCGTGCGTGTGGGCGGCGCCCACAACCACATCTTCAACCTCGCCAATTGCGTGCTGGTGAAGGACAATCACATCAAGATCGCCGGCTCCATCACCGAGGCGGTGAAGATCCTGCGGGCGAGCGCGCAGCACACCTTCAAGTTCGAGGTGGAGTGCGAGAGCCTGGAGATGGTGCAGGAGGCGCTGGACGCCGGCGTCGAGATCATCATGTTCGACAACATGGACCTCGACGAGATGCGCGAGGGCCTGAAACTCACCAAGGGTCGCGCCATGACCGAGGCGTCCGGCGGCATCAACGAGACCACCATCGTCCCCATCGCAGAACTGGGGGTGGACGTGATCTCCATCGGCGACCTCACCCACACGGTGAAGGCCCTCGACATCAGCCTCGATGTGCGGGACATCAAGCCGAGCGCGCAGCGGACCATCGACCGCCTGAAGCAGTTGTCCAACTGAGCGCGGGGGGATGATGCGCGGGGAGATGCCGTTTCGTCTGAGGCCGGGTACGGAGACCTTCGTCTTCGACCTCGACGATACGCTGTACCCTCGCTCCGCCGGCCTGCACGGCCAGATGCTCGCCCGCGTCTGGCTGTTCATCCAGGAACTCACCGGCTCCACGCCAGAAGAAGCCGCGGCGCTGCACGCGCATTATTACGAGACCTACGGCACCTCCCTGGTCGGCCTCCAGCGCCACCACGCGGTGAAGCCTCAGGACTTTCTCGCCTACGTGCATGAGATCGACCTGACGGTGCTGGGGGAGAACGCCGAGCTGCGTCTCGCGCTGGAGGCCCTGCCCGGCCGACGCCTCGTCTTCACCAACGGCTCCCGCGCCCATGCCGAGCGGGTGCTGGCCCGCCTCGGCATCGCCGATCTGTTCGAGGGCGTGTGCGACATCGCCGCGTGCGACTACATCGGCAAGCCCGAGCGCGCCGCCTACGACACCATGCTCGCCCGCCACGGCGTCGCGCCGGAGCGCGCCATCATGTTCGACGACCGCGCGGTGAACCTCGCCGTGCCCCACGCGCTCGGCATGCAGACGGTGCTGATCGGCGACCACGGCCTGCCCGAGACGCCGGACGCCGCGCACGTGCATTTCCATTCCCTGGCGCTCGCGCCCGTGCTCGCCCAGATCGAGCCGCGCACGCCCCCGATACCGACGCCAAAGGCCACACAAAGCCTTCATAAGGGCCCGCAAAATAAGGGCTCATCAACGACCGACCTTCCTCAGGAGCCATGACGATGCACGCCCGTCTCACGCGCCTATTCATCGCCGCCACCGCCGTCTCGCTCGCCGCCATGCCCGCCTTCGCGGCGGACGTGAAGCTCGGCATCGTGCAGTCCACGTCGGGCGGCTCGGCCGCCCTCTACGGCACCATGCAGAAGAACGGCGCGGAACTCGCCGCGGCGGAAATCAACGCCTCCGGCAAGCTCGGCGACCTCAAGCTCGTGCCCGTCCACCAGGACGATGCGGGCGATCGCGGCCAGACCGTGAACATCTTCCAGCGGCTCATCAACCAGGACAAGGTGACGGTCATCTTCGGACCGACGCTGACCACCTCGGCCTTCGCTGCCGACCCCATCGCCAACGCCGCCAAGGTGCCGGTGATCGCCTCGTCCAACACCGCCCCCGGCGTGCCGGCCATCGGCGAATACATCTTCCGCACCAGCGCCCCCGAGGCGGCGGTGTTCCCGGGCGTGCTCGCCTATGCCGTGAAGCGCTACCAGCCCAAGACGGCGGCGCAGATCTACGGCATCGACGACGTGCTGATGAAGGCCGCCTACGGCGTGCACAAGGCCGCCCTCGACAAGGCCGGCATCAAGGTGGTGGCCACCGAGACCTTCCAGAAGGGCGACGTGGACTATTCGGCCCAGCTCACCAAGATCAAGGCGGCCAACCCCGACATCATCGTCGTCGGCGGCCTCGCGGAGGAGACCGCGAACATCGTGCGGCAGGCGCGCCAGCTCGGCATCCCGCAGTCCACCGTCTTCCTCGGCGCCAACGCCGCCATCTCCACCAAGCTGAACGATCTCGCCGGCCCCGCTGCGCAGGGCTTCCTCGTGGGCTCGGGCTGGTTCATCGATTTCGACACGCCGGCCAACAAGGCCTTCGTGGAGGCCTACAAGGCCAAGTATGGCTCCGCCCCCGACACCTTCGCCGCCCAGGCCCACGCCGCCGTGACCATCTTCGCCGATGCCGTGAAGCGTGCGGGCGGCGTGTCCGATCCGGCGAAGCTGCGCGCCGCCATCGCCGACACCAAGGACCTCGAGACCGTGCTCGGCCCCTTCTCCTTCGACAAGGACCGCGAGCCGGTGCTGGTCGCCAAGGTGCTGGAGCTGAAGGACGGCAAGTTCCAGCTCGCCCAGTGATCCCCGCCGGCCCCGGTCACAGGCCGGGGCCGATGGACTGGCGCTCAGGCGCCGTGCGGACGTGACCAAAAGCGATGGGTGAAAACCCGTCGGCTGATGGCATGATCCGTCAGCACGCCCCGGGGATCATCGGATGACCACCTTCCTGCAGCAGGTCGTGAACGGGCTGTCGCTCGGCTCGATCTATGCCGTCTTCGCCATCGGCTGCACGCTGATCTTCGGCGTGCTGAACATCGTGAACCTTGCGCAGGGCGCCTTCTTCATGGTGGGCGCCTATCTCGGGCTGGAGATCGCCCTCCTCGGCCTGCCGCTGCCGCTGGCGCTCCTCGTGGCGCTGGTGGGCGGCGGCATTCTGGGCATGGCGTCCGAGCTTCTGGTCTTCCGCGTGCTCCGGCTGCGCGGCGGGCACAAATGGATGGGCCTCGTCGCCAGCCTTGCGCTGGCCCGCCTGCTGGTGGGCATCGCGCAGGAGGTGTTCGGCACCGCCGTCCACGGCTATCCGGCGAACCCCTTCACCGCGCTCGTGTGGGAAATCGGTGGCGTGCGCGTGCAGTTGCTGCAGGTCATCGTGGTGGTCACGGCGGTGATCCTGATGGGCATCCTCGGCTTCACCCTGCAGAAGACCTCGGTCGGGCGCGCCATCCGCACGGTGGCCTTCTCGGAGGACGTGGCGCGCATCGTCGGCGTGGAGGTGGGGCGCACCATCCTCATCACCTTCTTCATCGCCGGCGCGCTGGCGGGGGCGGCCGGCGTGCTGCTCGGCCTGCTCTTCAACGTCGTCTCCCCCTTCATGGGCGAGCACATGCTGGTGAAGGGCCTCACGGTGATGATCCTCGGCGGCCTCGGCAACATCCCCGGCGCGGTGGCGGGCGGCTTCCTGCTGGGATTGGTCGAGGTGTTCTCCGTCGCCTATGTCTCGTCCGCCTTCCGCGACGCCATCGGCTTCGGGCTCATCTTCCTGATCCTTTTGGTAAAGCCCACGGGCCTGTTCTCCGGCTTCGAGGAGCGGCGCGCATGATGGCCGCCCTCGATGCCTTTCTCGCCAGCTACGGCAACCTCGTGAATTTGTGCCTGCTCAACACCCTCCTCGCCTATGGGGTGTGGCTGGCGCTGGCGGCCAACATGTTCACGCTGGGCACCGGCGGCTTCATGGCGGTGGGCGCCTATTGCAGCGTCTATCTCACCATGCAGCTCGGCGCGCCCTTCGCCGTCGCGGTGGTGGCGGGCGGGCTGCTGGCGGCGGCGGTGGCGCTGGTCATCGGTGCGCCGGTGCTGCGGCTGCGGGGCGACTATTTCATGCTCGCCACCTTCGCCTTCACCGAGGTGGTGCGGGTGATCGCTCTGAACTGGGATGCCGTCACCGGCGGCGCCATCGGCATCTACGGCATCCCGCGCTACACCGAGACGTGGCAGCTCGTGCTGCTCGTCCTCATCGCCCTCTATTTCGTCTTCGCCTTGCGGCGCTCCTATTTCGGCCGGTCCATCGCGGCCATCCGGCAGGACGACGTGATGAGCGAGGCCATGGGCGTCAACGTGTTCGGCCAGCGCCTCTCGCTGTTCGTCGCCTCCGGCTTCGTCAGCGGCGGCGTGGGGGGCCTCGCGGCGCACCTCAACTTCTTCGTCGGCCCCTCGGACTTCGGCCTGCTCAGGAGTGTGGATGCCCTCGCCTATCCCATCCTCGGCGGCGTAAACGCGCTGCTGGGGCCGCTGGTGGGCGCCATCTTCACCACGCTGCTGCCGGAGCTGCTGCGCTTCTCCAGCCAGTGGCGGGAGATCCTGATGGGCCTGCTCATCCTCGCGGTGGTGCTGTTCCTGCCCGGCGGGGCCATGTCGCTCCTCACATGGCGGCCGCGCAAGGCGGCGAGCGCCCGGCGGGCGGCCACGGAAGGAGGGAAGTGATGGCGGCAGCCCAGCTCGAACTCTGGCAGGTGGCCAAGCGCTTCCAGGGCGTGGTGGCGGTGGACAGCGTGTCGCTGACCGCCACCGCCGGACAGGTGACGGCCCTCATCGGCCCGAACGGCTCCGGCAAGACGACCACCATGAACATGATCACCGGCCTCTACCCCACCGACGCCGGCCACATCCGCCTCGACGGCGTGGACATCGCCCGCCTCGCCCCGCACAAGGTGACGGCGCTGGGCGTCGCCCGCACCTTCCAGAACATCCGCCTGCTCGCCAGCGAGACGACGCTGGCCAACGTGCTGCTCGGCGCCCACCGCCACCAGTCGGCGAGCCTCATCGACGTGCTCCTCGGCCTGCCGGCGGTGAAGCGCAGCGAGCGCCGGGAAACGGCGCGCTGCGAGGCGCTGCTCGATCTCGTGGGCATTGACCATCTGCGCGACGTGGCCGTGGGCGGCCTCTCCTACGGCGACCGCCGCCGGGTGGAGATCGCCCGGGCGCTGGCCACCCAGCCGCGCCTCCTGCTGCTGGACGAGCCGGCGGCCGGCATGAACTTCGCCGAGAAGCGCGCGCTGGCCGATCTCGTGCTCGCCATCCGCGACATGGGCATCACCGTGCTCCTCATCGAGCACGACATCGAGTTCGTGGCGCGGGTGAGCGACCATATCGTGGTGCTCAACTTCGGCCGCGAGATCGCCGCCGGCACGCCGGAGGAGGTGCGCCGCATGCCGAGCGTGATCGAGGCCTATCTGGGGACCGAGGATGCTTGAGATCGTCAAGGTCACCTCCGGCTACGGCTCCGTCGCGGCGGTCGAGGACATCGACATCACTGTCCCCGCCGGCGCCTGCGTCTGCCTCATCGGCGCCAACGGCGCGGGCAAGACGACGACGCTGCTCACCATCTGCGGCCTCGTCCGCGCCTTTTCCGGCACCGTGCGCATCGAGGGACGGGACATGACGGCCCGCCCCGCCGACAAGATCGTCCGCGCCGGCGTCTCGCTGGTGCCGGAAGGCCGCCGGGTGGTGGCCTCCATGTCGGTGGAGGACAATCTGAAGGTCGGCGCCTATGTGCGCGGCGGCGACCCCGCCATCGCCGACGACATGGAGCTGATCTACACCCGCTTCCCGCGCCTCAAGGAGCGCCGGTTCCAGTATGCCGGCTCCCTCTCCGGCGGCGAACAGCAGATGCTGGCCATGGGCCGGGCGCTGATGGCGCGGCCCAAGCTGCTGCTGCTGGACGAGCCCTCCATGGGCCTTGCACCGCATGTGGTGAACGACATCTTCGCAACCATCGCCGACATCAACGCCAAGGGCACCACCGTTCTCCTCGTGGAGCAGAACGCCCGCAAGGCGCTCTCGGTGGCGAGCTACGGTTATGTGATGGAGCACGGCCGCATCCTCTTCGCCGACACCGCCGAGGCCTTGGCCCGCGACCCGCGCGTGATCGCTGCCTATCTTGGGATGCGCGCGGCGGAGAGTGTCACGGCTTAATCGCTGCTCGCGCCCTCCCCGCTCGCCTCGAAGGCGCGATAGGCGTCGTCGAGGTCGTCGAAGATCATGTCCGGGCCGATGGCATCGAGGAGCCCCGCACGGTCGAGCAGGGTGCGCACCTCATCGTGCATCTCGGCGATGCCGAACTTGAGGCCCCGGCGCTCCAGCTCCGCGCGCACCTCCTCCAGCGCCGCAGCGGCGGTAGAGTCCACCTGCGTGATGGCGCTCGCATCCAGCACCAGCCAGCGGGTGCCGGCGACCAGCGTGTCGGCGATGGCGTCGATGCGGCCCTGCATGCGGTCGGCATTGAAGAACAGCAGGTCGCCCTGGATGAGCACGATGGCGAGTCCCGGCACCTGCCGCGCATCGGCCCGCCGGTGCAGCTTGTAGAAGCCCTCATGGCCGGGCACCCGCCCGAGCAGCGCGTCGCGCGGATACATCATCTTGTGCAGCAGGTAGGCGAAGGTCGCCCCGATAGCGACCAGCACGCCATTCAGCACGCCGAGGCTGATTGGGGCGAACAGCGCGATCATGGCGAAGGCGAATTCCATGCGACTGATGCGCCAGAGTTCACGCAGCGCGGGGATGTCCACGAGACTTAGGGCGGCCGCGATCAGGATCGCCCCGAGCGCCGGAATGGGCAGGATGGCGAGCGCCGGCTGCAGGAATAGCACGATGGCGAGCAGCGCCAGCGCCGCCACCACGCTGGCGAGCTGCGAGCGCCCGCCCACGCTGGCATTCACCGCCGTGCGGGAATCCGAGGCGGTGATGGGGAAGGCGGCGAACAGGCCTGCCGCGATGTTGGCGGCGCCGAAGCCCACCATCTCCCGATTGGCATCCACCGGATAGCCGCCCCGCTCGCCGAAGCTGCGCGCCGTGACGATGCCCGCCGCGAAGCTGACGAGGAAGATCGCCGCCGCGCCGATGAGCAACTGGTCGATCGCCGCGCCGCCCCCGGCCGGCAGGGCCAGCGCGGGAAGGCTGGAGGGGATAGACCCCACCACGGCGATGCCGCGCCCCTCAAAATCGAACAGCGCGGAGAGCAGCACCGAGAGCACCACGACCACCACCTGCCCCGGCACCGGCAATCGCACGCGGCGCACGAGGTGCAGCACGGCGAACATGCCGAGCGCCAGCAGCAGCGAGGGCCAATGCACCTCGTGCGCCTTGCGCACCAGCTCGATGACCGGCGCGATCAGCCCGTCCCCGACGATGGGAATGCCGGTGACGCGCTTGAGCTGGCCGACGAGGATGGACAGCGAAATACCCGCGAAGAAGCCCACCAGGATCGGCCGCGACAGGAAGGTGGAGAGCACCCCCAGCCCCACCAGCCGCGCGGCGAAATAATAGCCCCCCACCACGAGGGCGATGAGGGCGGCCACGCCCGGCTTGTCCACGGCCGCGAGGTCCGGCATGCCGGCCAGCACGGCTGCGAGCACGGTGATGGTCGCCGCATCCGGCCCAACCACCAATTGGCGGGAGGGGCCGAACACCGCATAGGCGATGAGCGGCGCGATGGAGGCATAAAGCCCGGTCTGCGGCGGCAGGCCGGCGATGGCCGGGTAGGCGATGGCGCTCGGCAGCCCCACGGCCGCGATGGCGAGCCCGGCGGCGACATCCGTTTTGATCCAGCCCGGCCGATATCCGGCGAAGCTCGCCAGCACCGTCCACGAGGACTTCTGAGTGGACGTGCCGTCCGCTGCCACGAGTTCGTCTCCATCGGCCGGCGCACCCGGCACGTCACGCCCGGACCATGCCACCGGCCGACGGCCCGGAACAGTCCGGAACATCCCGTCCTGCGAGGACGGTGCTACGGCGCCTGCGCGAGGGCCAGCGCCTCCCGCGAGACCAGCGCGAGGGCCGGGCCCAGCGGATCGACCACGTCGAAATGATCCAGCCCCTCCGGCTCCAGCAGCCGGACCGTGTCGCCGGCCCGCCTTGCGGCCTCCGCATAGGCGCGGGTCATCTCCCTGCGCCAGCCGTCCTCCAGAGTCCCCAGAATGAGCACCTGCGGCACGCCGAACTGCAAGAGGCGCGCAGGCGAGGTTTGGTCGAAGAGCGGGGCGGCCTCGGTCGCGGAGGTCACCCCCAGCAGGGTGAGGATGTCGGTGCGGCCGCCAAGCTCCAGGGAGCGTTCGAGGTCGTTGACCCCCGCGAGCGAGATGACGCCCTTCAGCGGCAGCGGATCGGGAGCGAAAAGCGGGCTGCCGGCTTGCAGGCTGGCGCGTCCCGCCAGCCAGAGGGCGAGGTGGCCGCCGCTCGAATGGCCGATGGCTATGGCCCGACGGAGGTCCAGCGGATGGGACCGTGCAACCTCACGCAGGTGATCGGCGGCCATCGCGACGTCACGAAAGGTCTCGGGATAGCCGCCGTTGCGGGTGCCCATGCGGCGGAATTCGATGTCCCAGGTGGCGAGCCCCGCGTCGGTCAGCGCTTCGACGAAGGGCGCGGAATAGTCCTTCGTCCAGTCCGCGAGCCAGCCGCCGCCATGCACGAAGATCGCGACCGGAAAGCCGGCGGGCGGCGGCTCGCACGGCGGCAGGCGAAGGTCGGCGAACTGCACGGGGCTGACATCGCCATAGCGGATGCGGGCATCCGGAAGCCGCCTCGGGAGCGTCGCAGCGAGGGCATGGGAGGATAGATGGCGGGCTTCTGGAGCGGTGGGCATGCTTTACGATAGGGCGGAGCCACGGGGGGTGCAAAGATCGCGTTCGCCCGGCGGGCGCCCATCCGCGCGCTTGTGGGTGCGCGTCCACGACCGACCGATCTAGTATCTGCCGGCGCCCCATTTACCAGGCGATCCATCGGCGGGAGCGAGGCATGGTTCTGATCCGGCTCTGCAAGACCGCGCTGGTGGCGACCATCGCCGTCTTCTTCACGCTCGTCGCCTACGGAAACATCACGGACTACGGGACGAACTGGGCGTTCGTCCACCACGTGCTGGCGATGGATACGATCTTCCCGGATTCCACGGTGCGGTGGCGGGCGATCACCGACGAACGGCTCCAGACCGCCGCATATGTCGCGATCATCGCCACCGAGGCCGCCGCCGCCCTCGTGCTGTGGGTGGGCGTCGCGCGGATGCTCGGTTCCCTGCGTGGCCCCGCCTTCGCCCGCGCAAAGGCGACCGCCGTCCTCGGGCTCACCCTCGGCATCCTGCTCTACGGCGGCGGCTTCGTGGCCATCGGCGGGGAATGGTTCGCCATGTGGCAGTCGAAGACATGGAACGGGCAATCCACAGCCTTCGCCTTCATCGGCTGGATCTCCGCGGTGCTCATCATCCTCCTCCTGCCGGAGCAGGAGGAGGAGCGCTGACGCGCCCTGCCCGCGGCCTCGGCCTGCGGCCGCTTCTCGCGGGCCTCGCTCAGGCGTCGCGGGCTTGGTCTTACTTCACAAGCGGACAATTGCCGGCCGCGAGGGGGCGAAACGCCTTATCCGCGGGGACGGTGGCGATGAGCTTGTAGAAGTCGTAGGGCCCCTTGGACTCCGCCGGGCTCTTCACCTCGAACAGGTGCATGTCGTGGATGGCGCGACCATCCGCACGCACCGCGCCCTTGCCGAACAGCGGATCGTCGGTGGGAATGGCCTTCATGGCCTCCACCACCTTCGCACCGTCCTTGGCGCTGCCCACCTTCTCCACCGCCTTCAGATAGTGCAGCAGCCCGGCATAGACGCCGGCATGGACCATGTTGGGATAGCGCCCGCCATTGGCCTCTGCGAAGCGCTTGGCGAAGGCGCGGGTCTGGTCGTTCAGGTCCCAGTAGAAGGCCTCCGACAGGAACAGGCCCTGCGCCGTCTCCAGCCCCAGCGCGCTGATGTCATTGAGCACCATCAGCATCGCGACGAGCTTCTGCCCGCCCTTGACGATGCCGAACTCGGACGCCTGCTTCACCGCATTGATGGTGTCCGCCCCGGCGCTGCCGAGGCCGATCACCTTGGCGCCGGAGGCTTGGCCCTGGAGCAGGAAGGAGGAGAGGTCGGAGGTGCCGAGGGGATGTCTCACGGTGCCCAGGATCTTGCCGCCGGCGGCCTTGATGGCCTCGCCGGCGTCGCGCTCCAGCGCATGGCCGAAGGCATAGTCCACCGAGATGAAGTACCAGGTGTTGCCCCCCGCCTTGGTCACGGCGGTGCCCACCGTGTTGGCCTGCGCCCAGGTGTCGTAGGTCCAGTGGACGGTGTTGGGCGTGCAATCCTTGCCGGTTAGGTCGGACGTGCCGCCGCCGGAGATGATCGCCACCTTGTTCTTCTGCTTGGCGATGCCGCTGACGCCGAGCGCGACGGCGGAATTCGGAACGTCCAGCACCGCGTCCACGCCGTCCGTGTCGAACCACTGGCGGGTGACGTTCACGCCGATGTCGGCCTTGTTCTGGTGGTCGGCGGCGACCAGCTCGATGGGCATGCCGGCGACCTTGCCGCCGAAATCGGCGATCGCCATCTTCGCAGCCACCACCGAGCCCGCGCCGGCGAAATCCGCCTGCACGCCGGCCTGGTCGTTGAGCACGCCCACCTTCACGCTCTCGGCGCTCGCGCCACCGGCGAAGGCCGCGCAGACGAGGGCGGCGAGCGCGGTCGAGGCCAGAGCGGTCTTCAGCGTTCCGGACCTTGTCGTCTTCCCGGACCTTTCAGTCTTCTTGGGCATTCAAACCTCCCGATCCTGTCTGTTCGTTTTTTGTTTGTCGAAGGCGTTCAGGGCCGCCTTGTTGTCGTCGGCCCTCAGGGCCGCATGGGTTTCAGCACGGCACCCTTGGAGAGCGGTTGCACCATGGCCGCATACTGGCCGAGCCAGCCGCGGATCTGGCTGTGGTCCGGCGCGCGCCACGTGGCGCGGCGGGTGGCGAGTTCGGCTTCGGAGACGTCGAGATCGACCCGGCGCGCGCCGATGTCGATGGAGATGACATCGCCCTCCGCGACGAGGCCTAGCGGCCCGCCTTCCGCCGCCTCGGGCATCACCTGGCCGATGGTGATGCCGCTGTTGAGGCCGGACAGTTCGCCATCGGTCACCACCGCGACGCCGGCACCGAGGCCCGCGCCGATGAGCGCCGCCATGAAGCTTGCGGCAAACACCGTGCCCGGCCCGCCCTTCGGCCCCAGGCCGCGCAGCACCACCACGTCGCCGAGCGTGATGGAGTGGGTCTCCAGCGCCTTGATGGCGACGGCTTCGTCCTCGAACACCCGCGCCTTGCCGGAGAAGGTGCGCACTTCCGCCGGCACGGCGGAGACCTTCACCACCGCCCCGTCGGGCGCGAGGCTGCCGCGCAGGATGGTGAGGCCCGGCTCGTGCCGGAAGGGATCGGCCAGCGGGCGGATGACGGCGCGGTCGGGCTCGGGAACGTCGGCGAGGTTCTCGCCCAGCGTCCGGCCCGTCACAGTCATCACCGAGAGGTCGAGCACGTCGGAGAGTTCCCGCATCACACCCCGGCAACCGCCGGCAAGGTCGAGGTCCTCGATGCGGTGGGGACCGTTGGGCCGCACGGTGGTGATCTGCGGCGTGTCGTTCAGCGCCTCCAGCTCAGCCACGATGTCGATGTCCATCTCGGCTTCCGAGGCGGTGGCCGCGAGGTGGCGCACGCAGTTCACCGAGCATCCGGTTGCCACCGCCACGCGCAGGGCATTGCGGAAGGCAGCGGGGGTGAGAATCTGCCGCGGGCGGATGTCCTTCATGATGAGGTCCACGATGGCGGCCCCGACGCGGGCGGCATTCTCCATCAGCGCCTGCGAGCCGGCGCGGATGGGCGCGCTGCGCGGCAAGGCCATGCCGAGGGCTTCGGAGAGCACATGCATGGTGTTGGCGGTGGCAAGCCCCGCGCACACGCCCGGCCCGGTGATGGCGGTGCAGGTCATCGCCTTGAGGTCGGCGAGCGAGATGGACCCCGCCTTCAGCGAGCCGACACTCTTGTAGACCTCCTCGATGTCCACTTCCTTGCCCGCGCAATGGCCGCCGAGCTGGTAGCCGCAGGGCAGCACCACGGACGGCACGTTCAGCCGCGCGGCGGCCATGAGCTGGCCGGGGGTGGTCTTGTCGCAGGAGGCGAGCAGCACCATGCCGTCCAGCTCCGCGCCTTCCACCTGCACCTCGATGTCGTTCACCAGCAGGTCGCGGCTCGGCATCAGGTAGCGTGCCTGGCGGCCCGCGCTGGTCACGAAATCGGACGGCGCCACGGTGCGGATCTCGAACGGGAGGCCGCCGGCATCGCGGATGGCCTGCTCCACCACGCGGCACACATCGTCGAGATGGGCGTAGCAGACCGACAGCTTGCTGGAGCTGTTGACGATGGCGATCTTCGGCTTCAGCAGGTCTTCCTCGCTGTAGCCCATGGCGAGCCACTGGGCGCGGCGCACCGCCCAGCGGGTGGTGCCGGGCTCGAAATTGCTGCGCAGCGTCGGCATTTTCTGGTCGGCGTCGGACATGAAACGTCCCTGTCTCGTCAGTTGAGCTGGGCGCCGAGCGCGTTGAGCGCGGCGCGGACATCGGAGCCGGACGGCAGGGCCGCCGGATCGTCACAGAGCTGGTCGGCGACGAGGCCCATGGCCTGTCCGTAGCCGAAGCACTGGGCCGTTACGCGGGCGGAGGCCATGGCTTCGTGCTCGGCCGAGAGGCAGCGCCCGGCCATCACGAGGCCCGTGCCGGTGGCGGGCAGGAAGCAGCCGAGGGGGATCTCGTAATAGTCGTCGAGAATCCAGTGCAGCTTCGGCTTCTCGCCGGAATGCAGCTCGATGGGCCAGGGCGAGCGGCAGATGCCGTCGGCGCGCTTGCGGGCGGAGGTGACGTCCTCGTTCTTCAGGAGGTCGCGGCCGACGATCTGCCAGGTCTGGCGGATGCCCACCTGCACGCCGGTGTCGTTGACGAAGGACGCCTCGCAGCCAGCAATGTGGTCGTGGATGAAGCGGGCGTATTCGCGCACCTGCTTGCGCCCCTCGATCTCCGCCTCGCTGAGGTCGGCGGCGCGGGTGGCGTCCAGCTCCCGCCCGTCGGCGCCGACGATGCGGGTGGCGTTGCAGATCAGCTCACCGGGGCGGGGCGTCGGGAAGAGGAAGATCTTGGCGCGCGGCAGGCGGTAATCGCCCGAAGCGTTCAGCGCCTGGATGAGCTTCATCACCCGCTCGTCGAGGATGGAATCCGGCCCGTTGGCGGCGAGGAAGCGCGCCATGTCCACACCGAGGATGCGGAAGATCATGGTCGGGTTCTGGATGGCGCCGTCGCGGCCCTTGGTCAGCGCCCGCCCCGCCATGGCCGCCACGTCCGCATCGCCGGAGGCGTCCACGGTGATCTTCGCGCGCACCTCCAGCGGCCCCTGCTTGGTGAAGGCGGTGACACCGCGCACATGGTCGCCCTCGGCAAGAACGCCGGTGACGGTGACGTGGTAGAGCACCCGGATGTTGCCCTCGGCCCCGAGAAGCGCATCTCCCGCCTCGCGCCAGACGAGGGGATCGTGGACGCGCACATAGGTCTTGCCATACTGCACCGGCCCGGTGAGGCCGCCGCGGGCCTCCATGGCGGCGATGAATTCGTCAACGAAGCCGTGCACCACCTGCTCCGGCTCGGCGTTGCGGCGGTCGGATGCGGCATAGAGGCCGCAGATGGTGCCGGAGAGGCCGGCCACCGCCGCGCCACCGCTGAAGCCATAGCGCTCCAGAAGGATGACGCGCCGGCCGCGCCGCGCGGCCGCCACCGCGCAGGCCAGCCCGGCAGCACCGCCGCCGACCACCAGCACATCCGTTTCCAGAACCTCCGCGGGCCTCGCGTCGCGCATTTCCACCCATCCCGGTTTTTTCATTGTTAGCGCTACCATTTGTTAGCGCTAACCTGATCCGCTTGTCAAGCGACCGGCAGGCCATATGTTGGCTAGGGATGTGGGGGCGGAATCAGCGATGCGGCAGAAGCGGGGGGGACGGGCGGCAGGCGTCACAATGGAGGATGTGGCCCGCGTGGCGGGCGTGTCCGCCATGACGGTTTCGCGCGTGCTGCGCCAGCCGGCCCTCGTGAATGCCGATCTCAAGGCCCGCGTCGAAGCGGCGATCCGCGAGACCGGCTACATCTACAACCTCGTCGCCTCATCCCTCGCGTCCCAGCGCAGCGGCATCATCGCGCTGATCCTGCCGACGGTAGCGTCATCCATCTTCACCGACAGCGTGAAGGGCGTCTCGGACGTCGCCCGCAAGCACGCGGTGCAGATGATCATGGCTGAGACGAACTACTCCCCGACGGAGGAGGAAAAGGTCATCGAGGCGCTGCTGCGGCGCCGGCCGGACGGCTTCGTCATCGTCGGCGTCTCGCATACGCGCACCACGCGGGCGCTGTTGGAGAAATCGGGCGTACCCGTGGTGGAGACGTGGGACAGCACGCAGACGCCCATCGACAGCCTCGTCGGGCTCTCCAATTTCGATGCCATGAAGGCCATGACCGAAGCGCTGGTGGCGCAGGGTTTCCGCCGCATCGCCTTTGTCGGCGCCGCGACGCGCGACCGCCGCGCCCAGATGCGCGCCAAGGGCTATGAGGCCGCGATCGCCGAGGCCGGGCTCGGCGCGCCGCTAACCCTCAATGCGGACGATCTCACCAGCATGGAGTCCGGCCGCGAGATTGCCGAGCGCGTGGCCGCCCTGCGGCCGCGCCCCGATGCGTTGCTCTGCCTCAACGACGTGCTCGCTGCGGGCGCCCTGCTGGCATTCCAGCGCATGGGCCTCGCCGTGCCCGGCGACATAGCGGTCGCGGGCTTCGGCGGGCTCGATTTTTCGAGCCACCTCAACCCCTCCCTGTCCACCGTGGACATCCCGCGCTACGAGATGGGCCAGAAGGCGGCCGAGATGCTGCTCGGCCGCATTGCGGGCACAGCCGCGCGGGGTGGTACCTGCGAGGTGGGCTACCGCATCGTACTGCGCGAGAGCACCGGCGGAAGCCCCCCGGCGGAGGTCAAAGCCTCCTGATGGGAGCGTCCTGATCCGGCTCTATCGCGGTGGATCGACGCCGATCCAGTGGCGCACAACCGGCGGCGCATCGCCCTGATGGAATGAAAGCACCTCGGCCTGCACGTCGGCGTCCGCATGGGACACCCGGCGATGCTGGCGCCGATGCTCGGCCCATGATTCCACCATGAACCATTCCAGCATCTCTTCGGGATCGGCGGAGTCCTCGCTGATGCCCCAGGCATAGGCTCCGTCCCGGCGCCGGGCGGCGGACAGACGCTCCAGCGCCTTCAGGAAGGCCTCCCGGTCCGCCCGCGCCACCCGATACTCGATCAGGATCAGCACAGGCCCCCGGTCGTTGGGGATCGGCTCGGCCATCGCGGGTTCCGGCCAGTGCATGGAGGGCGTCAGATCGGCCTCGCCCGCGGGCAGCGGCACCCGGTGCATGATGAGGCCCACCACCGCGAGACCCGCCGCCGCCACCACCAGCGCCACCTGCACACCCACCGCCTGCGCCACGAGGCCCCAGGCGATGCTGCCGCCCGCCATCGCGCCGTTGAAGACGGTGAGATAGACCGCCAGCGCCCGGCCCCGTACCCAATTGGGCAGGATGGCCTGGGCGGTGGCATTCAACGTCGTCAGCGCGGTGATCCAGGCCGCACCCATGGCGAGCAGGATGGGCACCGCCAGCCAGCGCGGCGGCGCGAGCGCGAGGGCGACCGTCGCGACGGCGGTGACGAGCGAAGCCACGAGGATGAGGCCGTCCGCCGAGAGGCGCCCCCGCATCCGCGGCATCAGCAACGCCCCGCCGATGGCACCGACACCCACCGACCCGAGCAGCAGGCCGTAATAGGCCGCATCGCCTTTCAGCAGCCCGCGCGCCACCAGCGGCAGCAGCGCCCAGACCGCGCTGGCAAAGGCGAAGAAGAAGGCCGAGCGCAGCAGGACGACGTGCATCTCCTTGCTCGATCGCGCATAGCGCAGCCCCGCCCGGAAGGCGCCGGGAAAGCGCTCGCCCAATTCGTCCTGTGGCGTGGCGGGCCGCCGCCACCAGACGAGGGCAGCGATGACGAAGATATAGCTCGCCACGTCCGCCCCGTAGGTCACCGCCGCGCCGAAGGCGGCGAGCAGCACGCCGCCGAGCGCCGGGCCGATGGAGCGGGAAATGTTGATGCCGAGCGAGTTGAGCGCCACCGCGCTCTTCAGGTCCGACCGAGGCACCAGTTCGGGCACGATGGACTGCCAGGTGGGCGCCATCAGCGCCGCGCCGATGCCACCGAGGAAGGTGAGCGCGATGAGCGATGACACCGTCATCAGGCCGGTGAGCGACAGCAGCATCAGCGCGGCGCTCACCGACGCCAGCCCGATCTGGATGGCGATGAGAAAGCGCCTCCGGTCGAGGATATCGGAGAGCACGCCAGCTGGCATGGCCAGCAGGAACACCGGCAGCATGGCCGCAGCCTGAATGGTCGCCACCGCCGCCGGCGAGGCGGAAAGGTCGGTGACGATCCAGGCGCTCGCCACGTCGCGCATGAAGCTGCCCGTATTGCCGAGCACGGTCGCCACCCACAGCACGGCGAAGACCGGCCGTTTCAGCGGAGCGAAGGCACCGGGGGCGGCCGCGGGCGCGGACGGCGGGGCTGGGGGGTTGTCGCTCATGCTCGTTGTCCCTCCGTCTTCCCCGCCAGATCGTACCACGCCACCAGCACGAAGGCCCCAGCAAGGCCCATATGCTCGAAGAAGGCGTTGGCGGCGGCGAAGCGCTCCGCCCCGCCATGCCCCAGAAGCGGTTGGCGAGGAGGCTCGCCGCCACCGTGAAGGCGGCCAGCGCCAGCGCGCCGGCCCAGCGCAAGACGCCGGAGAGAACCATCAGCGGGGCGATGAGCTCCAGCGCGACAACGGCAGCGGCGAGCGGGGCCGCCGGGGCCAGGCCGAAATGGGTCATCTCGGCAATGGCACTTGGGAAATCCAGCGCCTTGGTGAGGCCGCCCTGCAGATAGGCCGAGGTCAGCGCGAGCAGCGCGAGCGCCCGCACCGGCCGCGGCGACAGAAGCAGACGGGCGGCGCGCCCGAGGCGTTGGGACAGATCCATCCCCATGCTTCAGAAGGCCCAGCAGGCGCAGCCGAGCGCGCCGAAGAAGCCACGCGGATCGCCCACCGGCACGCTCGCGCCCCAGGCCCCCGCATGGGCATGGCCATGAACGTCGCAGGCCTTGGCGCAGCCGCAGGCGGCGGCGAAAGCGTATTTCTGCGTACCGTCCGCTTTGCGCGGCTGATAACCACCGAAGGTGCGCACCGGCGACCAGTCCGGCATGGCCGGCGGCAACGGCGGAGCGAGGTCGCGAAACGCGCCATCCCCATGCACCGGCTTGCCACCGAGCAGGGTGAGCACGGAGGTGATGTCCTGGATGCGGTCCTCGGAAACCGAGAAATAATCATCCGAAAGCACCACCAGATCGGCGAGTTGGCCGTCCTTGATCTGCCCCTTCTTGCCGGGCTCGCTGGAGAACCAGGTGTTGGCCTCCGTCCACAGCCGCAGCGCGTCCTCGCGGTCCAGCCGGTTCGCCGGCGGGTAGAGGGAGAGCCCGCCCAGCGTACGGCCCGTCACCAGCCAGGAGAGCGAGACCCACGGATTGTAGGAGGCGACGCGGGTGGCATCGGTGCCCGCACCCACCGGAATGCCGGCCTCCAGCATCCGGCGGATGGGCGGCGTACGCTCGGCCGCCTTGGCGCCATAGCGATCGACGAAATATTCGCCCTGATAGGCCATGCGGTGCTGCACAGCGATGCCGCCGCCCAGCGCCGCGATGCGGTCGATGTTGCGGTCGGTGATGGTCTCCGCATGGTCGAAGAACCAGTTAAGACCCTTGAGCGGCACGTCGGAATCCACCTTCTCGAACACGTCGAGGGCGCGCGAGATGGTCTCGTCATAGGTGGCGTGCAGGCGGAACGGCCAGCGGTTCTCGGCCAGCAGCCGCACCACCGGCTCAAGGTCACCCTCCATGGCGCCCGGCAAGTCCGGCCGCGCCACCTGGAAGTCCTCGAAGTCGGCGGCGGAATAGACCAGCATCTCGCCCGCGCCATTGTGGCGATAGAGGTCGTCGCCCTGCCCCGGCGTGACGGACTTGGACCAGCCGGCGAAATCGGCCAGCTCCGCCTTCGGCTTCTGGGTGAAGAGGTTGTAGGCGATACGCACGGTGAGGTTTCCCTCCCGGTGCAGTTCCTCGATGACCGAATAGTCTTCCGGATAGTTCTGGAAGCCACCGCCCGCATCGATCACCGAGGTGACGCCGAGGCGGTTCACCTCGCGCATGAAGTGGCGGGTGGAATTCTTCTGGTATTCGGGCGGCAGCTTCGGCCCCTTGGCCAGCGTCGCATAGAGGATGGTGGCGTTGGGCTTGGCCACCAGCAGGCCGGTGGGATTGCCGTTGGCATCGCGGATGATCTCGCCGGCGGGCGGATCGGGCGTGTCCTTGGTGTAGCCCACCACGCGCAAGGCGGCGGCATTGAGCAAGGCGCGGTCGTAGAGGTGCAGGATGAAGACCGGCGTGTCCGGGGAGACGGCGTTGATCTCCTCCAGCGTCGGCAGGCGCTTCTCGGCGAACTGGTGCTCGGTGAAGCCGCCCACCACGCGCACCCATTGGGGCGCCGGCGTGACGGCGACCTGCCGCTTCAGCATGTCCATGGCGTCGGCCAGCGAGCGAACGCCATCCCAGCGCAGCTCCATATTGTAGTTCAGGCCGCCGCGGATGATGTGCATGTGGCTGTCGATGAGGCCGGGAATGACCCGCCGGCCGCCAACATCGATGATCTTTGTCGTCGTGCCAGCCAGCCGCATGGCGTCGTTGGTGGCGCCGGCGAACACGATCACGCCGTCGCGCACCGCCACCGCCTCCGCCGTGGGATTGGTGCGGTCGAGGGTGGTCATCTTGCCGTTGAACAGGATGAGGTCGGCGATCTCGCTCATGGTGCGCGCCTTCTGCAGTGGGCGACGAGAATGAAAACTCAGGATTTGGGAGGGGACGTGTCGCCCGGGGCGGGCGCGTCAGCCGTATCGTGGCGGCCCGGCAGCTGGCCGAGCACATGGTCCTTGCAGTCGGCGAGGCCGATGGCGCGTGCGAGGCCGTCGCCGTTCATCAGGTGGCGGGCGACCGGGATGATCTGCTCGCCCACGAGAATGCCAAGCAGCCCCAGCAGCGCCACCACCGGCGGGGCCGGGGAGCGCACATTGATGAGGCTGTAGACGATGCCGACCAGCAGGCCGGCGCCGAGCGAGGCGAGATAGAGCTTCATGCGCCCTCCGCAAATGCAGGAGCCGACGCCGGCCGGGGGGAGGCCGGCGTCGGATGGGATCACGCCTTGATGAAGGCGAGGAGGTCGGCGTTGATGACGTCCGCGTGGGTGGTGCACATGCCATGCGGATAGCCGGGATAGACCTTCAGCGTGCCGTGCTTCAGGAGCTTCGCCGAGAGGAGCGCGCTGTCGGCGATGGGGACGATCTGGTCGTCATCGCCGTGCATCACGAGGGTGGGCACCTCGCAGGCCTTGAGATCGGCGGTGAAGTCGGTCTCGGAGAAGGCCTTGACGCCGTCGTAGTGGGCCTTGGCGCCGCCGGTCATGCCCTGCCGCCACCAGTTCCAGATGGCACCCTGGGAGACCTGCGCGCCCGGACGGTTGAATCCGTAGAACGGGCCGGTCGGGACGTCGAGGAAGAACTGGGCGCGGTTGGCGGCCAGCGCCTTGCGGAAGCCGTCGAAGACCTCCATGGGCAGGCCGCCGGGGTTGGCGTCGGTCTTGAGCATGATGGGCGGCACGGCGCCGATGAGCACCAGCTTGGCGACGCGCGCCTTGCCGTGCTTCACGGTGTAGTGCAGCGCCTCGCCGCCGCCGGTGGAATGGCCGATGTGCACGGCGTTCTTCAGGTCGAGATGGTCCATCACGGCCGCGGCGTCGGCGGCGTAATGGTCCATGTCGTGGCCGTCGCTCACCTGGGTTGAGCGGCCGTGGCCGCGGCGATCGTGGGCGACCACGCGATAGCCGTTGTTCACGAAGAACAGGAGCTGCGCGTCCCAGTCGTCCGAGGACAGGGGCCAGCCATGGTGGAAGACGATGGGCTGGGCGGTCTTCGGACCCCAGTCCTTGTAGAAGATTTCGACGCCGTCCTTGGTGGTCACGCTGGGCATGGGTTGAACTCCGTGGGGGGTGGAGACTGCGGGGTTGGAGGCTGCGAAGGCCGCGGCGGGGATGTCGAGGCCGAGTGCGGCGGCGAGCGCCGCGGTGGCGCCGGCACCGACCACGGTCCGGCGCGAGACAAGGGGGGACTGTTCCGGGGGGCGTGCGCCGCCCGGTGCGTCAGGCTCGGTCATGGTCTTGGACCTCAGTGGGCTTCGGAAGCGCCGAACATGGTCTTGGCGTAGATGATGCCGAGGCCGTAGGCGCCGCCGTAGGTCTTGGCGATGCCGGTGGTCATGTCGTAAGTCGCGGTGCGGGCCCAGTCGCGCTGAAGCTCGAGCAGATACTGCAGCGAGGTCATCGGCCGGGCGCCGGCCTGGATCATCCGCTGCATGGCGCGTTCGTGCGCCTCGTCGGAGACATCGCCGCAGGCATCGGCGATCACGTAGACTTCAAAGCCCTGCTCGATGGCCGACAGGGCGGGGCCGACGATGCACACGCCGGTCCACAGGCCGGAAAGCACGATGCGTCCCTTGCCGATCTCATTCACCCGGGCGATGACGGCCTCGTCCTCCCAGGTGTTCATGGAGGTGCGGTCGAGCAACTTCTCGCCCGGAAATGCCTCGGTGATCTCGGAGAACATGGGGCCGGAGAAGCTTTTTTCCGCCACCGTGGTGAGGATGGTGGACACCCCGAAGCCGGCAGCGGCGCGGGCGACCAGAGCCGCGTTGTTGCGCAGGTTCACGGCGTCGATGGACTTGGTCGCGAACGACATTTGCGACTGAAAGTCGATCATGATGAGCGTATGGTCCTTCGGGGAAAGGAGCATACCGCCGGGGGCGGCGACTGCGTTGGGCACGGTTGAATCTCCTGTGTGAAAGCCGGCGCGAAGCTAGCGCCCGTTACGTGCTGAGACCATTAGTTACTGGCGGGATACCGGACACCTTCATGAATTCCCAAGACAAAATCGAACCGCAGGCAGACAAGGCGTGCATGGCCGAGCCTCTCCTGAAGTTTTTTGCTCAGGAGTGGATGGCTCATGTCGTCGCGGCACTGTCGCGGCACGGCACGTTACGGTTCGGACAGCTCCGGCGAAGCTTGCCGGGGCCGATTTCGGCACGCGTCCTCTCTGCCCGGCTCAAGGCACTCGAGGCCGGGGGATATGTGACGCGGCGGGAGATTGAGGGCCGGGTCCGTCAGGTGGAATACAGGCTGACGGACTCGGGTCGCGCCATCGATCTCCTTCTGGGGCAGGCGGAAGCGGCGCTTTACCTTGAAGGCACGCTGGGCGCACCGACTAGCGAGCGCTGACGGCGCCCACCTCTGGCGGTGGACCGCAGCGTGCGGAGAACTTGAGCGGGGCAGTGCTCATCGGTTCGCTCCCTTGCCGAAAGACCCGAAGCGGGTCTGACAGGGCGGACTATGGCGTTGCAATTGCAACCCGTCTTGCCGAAAAGCCCGTATCCTTGAACGATGGGATTTCCCGAAAGCGATGCGGCGCGCTCAATGCCCGCGCCGCCACAGCCCGGGCGCCGATCCGGTGAGGCGCGTGAAGGTGCGCGTCATATGGCTCTGGTCGGAAAATCCGCACGTGATGGCGATGTCCGCCAGCGGCAGGCGGGAGCCGACGATGAGGTCGCGCGCGCGCTCCACCTTCAGGTGGAGCAGCCACTGGTAGGGCGTGAGCCCGGTTTCGTCCCTGAAGCACTTGATGAAATGGCCGCGGGAGACGCCGCAGGCAGCGGCGATGTCGGCGATCAGCACGTTGCCGTCGAGCCCCGCGGCGAGCCGCTCCTTGGCGATGGCGAATTGGCGCGGCGAGAGGCCGCCGGGAATGCGGACGGCCGCGCCGTGATAGCGCGTGGCGAGATGGGTCTGGATGGCGGAGACCACCTGGTCCAGGAACAGCGGCACCTGCCGCTCCGGCGTATCCAGCATGGGCAGTAGAGCGCGCGAGAGGCTGGCCAGCACCGGGTCGCGGGTGCCGGGGGTGCAGGAGACGCACTCCGCCAGCGGCAGCCCCATCTCGCTGAACGTCTGATGCAGCGCCGCGTGGGAGACCTCCAGCAGGAAGAAGTCGAACCCGGTCTCGATGTCCGCGCGATAGGTATCGGAGAAGGAGCGGACGTAGCAGCTGTCCGGCTCGAAATCATAGGCCTCTGCCGTGCCATCGGTGAAGATGCGGCGGCGGTGCCCGCTCGAGAGCGCGACGCCCAAAAGAAGACCCCGGCCGCTCGGCGGGGTCTCGACACGGCTCATGGCCGAGCCTTCGTGCTGCTTGCGGTAAACGACGAAGCCGGTACCGACCAGTTCCTTCTGGTCTTCCAGCGCCGCGACGGAACAGCCGAGGCTGTCGCGGCGGGTGATTCCACCGGGTCCCGCCGTATCAAGTCGGGCCGTCATCTGAAGCCTCGGGGCTGGCTTTCTGGTGCGCGAACCTACACCAGAAGCGGGACGGGTAAAATGAAGCGTTGCTGACCTACGCGATAGACAAAAGTCTGAAGCCGGCACCCGCCACGGGCGCCGGCTTCAGACCGTTCAGCCCGGGATCAGCTGCGTCACCACCGCCGACAGGCCGATGCCGAAAGCGGCGGCACCGGCAAGGCGCGGGGCCAGGGAGGCGGGGGTCCAGGCGCGTCCCGACGCGACGAGGGCGACACCCGCGCCGATCACCGACTGCACCACCGCGAGGCCGGCGAGATAGGCGACGAGCTGGGTCGGCTCGGCGCCGACGATGGATTCACCATAAGCGTAGCCATGGAACAGGCCGGCGATGGCGAACAGGCCGATCCAGATCCCGCGCGCCGGCTTCTCCCGCCCGGTCGCTAGCAGCCCGCCGATGGCCACCACGCTCAGCGCGATCACAGTCTCGGCGAACGGCAGGTTCACGAGCTGCACGTGCAGCATGACACCGGCGATGGAGGCCACCACGAAGGCCACCGGCACGAAGGCGCCAAGCCCCATCACCCCCGCGATCAGGCCGGCGGCGACGATGAAGCCGAGATGATCGAGCCCGATCACCGGATGGGCGAGGCCGGAGATGAAGCCTTCGCCGAAGGTCGCCGGCAGCCGCCCGCCCATGGCGTGGTGCGCCTCGGCGTTGGTGGCGGCGAGGAGGGGAACGAGGGACAGGAGCGCGATCCTGCTGACGAAACGGGACATGATGTTCTTCCTTGCTCTGGATTGGTTGGAAAGGGAACGGGTCTCAGACGGGGCTGCGCTCCGGCTGGGCAAGAGCCTGCTGGATACGCGCCGCACACAAGGCGGAGGCGTAGGCGAAGCAGGCCCCGAGGATCATGGAGAAGGGCACCAGCAGGATCGCGTTGCGGCCCGAGAGGGACAGCATCGCGGCCGGGGTGAAGGCATCCGCGTTCTGGGTGAGGAACGCGAAGGTGGCGGCATAGCCATAGGTCACGGCCGGGATCGAGGAGAAGGCCGGGATGTAGGCGGCGAGGATGTAGAGGGCGATGGACAGCCCAACGAAGACGGCGCCCACCACCGGGCCGGGCGCGAGGGTGGCGAGGACGAGCCCCGTCGCCCAGGCCACGACGACGCCGAACACGTTCGAGACGATGGTGGTCCGGAACGCACCGGCGTCGCCGCCCGAGTGGAAGAAGCACGCCCAGGCGATGAACGCCGCCCAGATAAGGAACGCCTGCGTGGACAGGAACAGCCAGGTGCACAGGCCTCCCAGCACGCCGACGCTCAGGGCCAGGGAAATGATCATGTGGAAGCCTCCGCTGAGGCGGTGAGACAAGCCTCTCCCGTTCCGGCGCGCGGGTGGCGCGCCGGGGGCAAGAGACGGCGATGGGTTGACGGCGATGGATTGCTGTCGTGGCGGCGGGTCTCGACGCGGCCCGCCGCCTGGCTCAGATCACCTCTTCGCGGGTCCGGTGGAGGAATTCCTCCGTCCTGCGATCGAGCTCCTCGGCGCTGACGAGGCCGCGCTCCAGTGCGAGCTTCTCGAACGCCGCCAGCCACTGCTGGTAGTAGTTCCAGGTTTCGTCATCGGGCGCGTGGGACTTGTCCCAGGTGCCGATGGTGCCGATCAGGCTCTGGCGGAAGTCCTCCCACTGGTAGGCCTTGGCCTCGGCCAGGGCGAGGGCCATGCCGAAGGCGCGGCCCTGCCAGGGCTCCTCGAACTGGAGGCTCTCGCAATTGCGCGGGATGGCGCCCCGCCCGTCGAGCGATTCCACATAGATGTCCATGGCGGCGATCCCTTCAGGCGGCAACGAGGCCGAGGCCCTGCATGGCCTCGGTCGAGACGAGGGCGGCGAGCTTCTCCTCGGGCCAGCCCTCGGTGCCGGCGGGCCGTTCGGGGATCACGAAGTAGCGCACCTGCGCGCTCGAATCCCAGATGTCGATCCTTTTGTCCTCAGGCAGGCTCACGCCGAAATCGGCCAGGACGCCGCGCGGCTCGCGCACGATGCGGGCGCGGAAGACGGGATCCTTGAACCAGTAGGGCGGCAGGCCGAGCAGCGGCCAGGGCCAGCAGGAGCACAGGGTGCAGCAGACCACGTTGTGCGCGTCCGCGGTGTTCTCCACGACACGCAAGTTCTCGCCCTCGATTCCGTCCTTGAGACCGAGTTCGGCGATGGCCTTGTTGGCGTCGGCCAGGAGGCGCGCCTTGAAGGCCGGATCGGTCCAGGCCTTGGCCACCACCTTGGCGCCGTTGAACGGCCCCATCTCGTGCTCGAAGAAGCGGATGACGCGATCGACCGTGTCGATGCCGATCATGCCCTTCTCGCGGAACAGGGATTCGAGGGCCTTGGTGCGGGCGGCGTAATAGCTTTCGCTCTCCCGCAGGTGGTGATGATGTTCGTGATCGTGGTCGTGATCGTGATCGTGATCGTGATCGTCGCTCATGATTTTCCGCTCTGGCTATTGGGCGCGAGGCCGGTTGTTGTGATGAGGAAAGAGATCAGGCGGCTTCGAGATAGACTTCGAAGCAGTCGTTGTAGAGAACGTCGCCCTTGTCCGGGATGTCCGACCACAGGTCGCGGGTCTTGAACTTGACGAGATAGACCGGCTGGGTGGTGGAGATGCCGTCGGTGGGCACGTTGTCAGCGTAGAGATAGGCGCCCTTGTAGACGGTATCGATCACGCCGACCTTGTTGCGCAGATAGCCCGGCAGACGGGTGTGGACCGCGGGCGGCATATCCTTCACGCGCACCTTGTCGCCGACCTTGAACAGCGGGTCCACCGCTACGTCCCGGTAGGGATTGGCGCCGGTGTAGAAATACTCGATCACCCGCTCGGTCACGGCGTTGTCCCCGGAATTGGGGAGCGGCGCATCGGGGTGTTCCAGGAAGTGCTTGGTGCGCTCTTCAAGCTCTTTTTCGGAGATATAGTTCTTCGCCACGAGGAAATGGCACATGCCGCCGAGCCATTTGATGTAGTAGCGATACTTGAAATAGTCGAGCGGGCTCATGCCTTCGGCGAGCACCCGCAGATCGGGCCAGGCCCAGATGCCTGTGCCCATCATGGTGGTGTGAACTGCGAAGAGCTGCGCCTCCCACGGCTCCACGAACACGCGCTTCTCGACGGCCACGGGGCCGAGGTTTTCGATGCCCCCGAGGAAATGTTGAACTTTCATGCCGACGCCTCTCTCTGCCATGCCTGCGATCCCAAGCGGATCGCGAGCCTCGGTTGATCCGCCCCTGCCGCCGCGACGGGCGGCCCGCGGAGCGGCGGAACACGAGGAGCCAGGCTTTCAAGGCCGACGAAGATGATCGCCAACGCAAAAAAGCCCGTCAGCACCTCGCTGCGGGCGGCTTTGCCACTGATCCATAAATCATGCTGGCGGCGTCTTGATGAGCGTCCTTGCTCGACGACCGTGAAAACAGTGCGACGCAGCAAAAGAACTGTCAAGCGAGAATTTTCAGGTCCCGGTTTTAGCGTGGAAGACACGATTTCAACCGGAGATACAGGCACCAGCGCACGCCGGCCCGGAGCTTGCGCAATTTGATCCCCGCTTTGGTTCTGGTCAGCCGCATTTGCGCTTGACACAGCGCCGGCGCACAGTCAGGCTAATTCGTAGGCGATAGGCAAGGCTGCCTATTAAGTCGCCACTTGCGAACACACATTCGGGACAGACCCCGTGGCGATGCAGCCCTCAGGCCGAACGGCCCGAGGGCGTTTTTGTTTGCGGCAATGTTACTTGCGGCGGACGAACATCGAGCGGGAAACCGGCAACGGACACGTGCGGTGAGGGAAATGGCGAGACCCAGCTATCGGATCGGCCTGATGTTCTCCACCACGGGACCCTACAGCACGGTCGCCGGCGCCATGCTCAACGGCGCGCTGCTCGCGGTGTCGGAGATCGGCGAAGCGGGGCCGCTTGAGTTGGTGCCCGTGGTTGTCGATCCGGGCGGCGACCTCTCGCGCTATACCGCGCTGAGTGGCCAGCTCCTCGCCGAAGGGGTGCGCCATGTTGTGGGCTGCTACACTTCGTCGAGCCGCAAGGAAGTCATCCCCTGCTTCGAAAAGCATGACGGAATGCTCTGGTATCCCTCCCATTACGAGGGCTTCGAGAGCGCCGACAATGTCGTCTACACCGGCGCGGCGCCGAACCAGCATATCCTGCCACTGATCGACTACCTCATGTCCACCTTCGGCGACCGCGCCTTCTGCGTCGGCTCGAACTACATCTGGGCGTGGGAAAACAGCCGCATCCTGCGCGAGACGGTGACGGCGCGTGGCGGCACGGTGGTCGCGGAGCGCTATCTCCCTGTCGGCGAGATCGACCTGCGCAAGCTCGTGGACGCGGTGATCGAGGCGCGGCCCAGCTTCGTCTTTTCGTCGCTCATCGGGGTCAGCGGCCTCGCCTTCCTCAGCGCGCTACGCCACGCCTGCCTCGCACGAGGCATCGACCAGCCGGGCACCATGCCGGTGGCGAGCTGCAACCTCTCCGAGCCCGATCTGGACGAGCTGGAGCCGGAGGCCCGCGACGGCCACATCTCCTCCAGCGTCTATTTCTCGGCCCTGCGCAATCCGGTGAACGACGCCTTCGTCTCCCGCCACGCCGCGGCTTACCCTTCTGCGCCCTTGACCTCGGCGGATGCGGAAGCCTCCTACATCGCGGTGAAGCTGCTGGCCGGCGCGCTGGCCGAGGCGGGCACCGATGAAATCCTCGCGGTGAAGGCGGCGGTGGCGCGCCAGCGGCTCGCCGCGCCCCAGGGCGATGTTTGGGTGGATGCGGAGACCATGCATCTTCATCTCACGCCGCGCATCGGCCGCTCGCGCGGGACGGCGTTCGACATCATCCGCGAGGAGCCGGCGCCCATCCGGCCGGATCCCTACCTGGTGCGTTCCTCACCCACCGACAGCTGGTTCGCATCCGCGCCGCGGCTGCGGGTCGCCAAGTAAGGAGCGGGCGAGCCATGTCGCGCAACCTCCTCCAGAACTTTCGCGGCGCCCGCGCCCTCATCGTCGCCTCCGGCGAGGGCGGCATCGACACGCTGGAGAGCGTGCTCGGCAAGCTCGGCCTGATGGTCGCCCGCGCAGACGCGCCCGAGGCCGGGCGCCATCTTGACCTCGCCCTGTTGGAGGAGCGCGCGGACCTGCTCTTCATCGACGGCGATCTCGACAGCGTGTTGCCCTGTGACCTCGGCGCGGCCCGCACGCCGCCGGTGCCGGTGATCGGGCTGGTCGGCATCGAGGCACCCAGCCGGCTGAAGGCCTTGATGAACCAGGGCGCTACGGCCTTCCTGCGCAAGCCGGTCTATGCCGGCGCCGTCTACACCACTCTATTCTTGGGCGTGAACCAGTATCTCCTGCGCAAGGAGATGGCGAGTGAGCTGAACGCCCAGCAGGATCGCCGCCGCCGCCGCAGGGCGGTCATCAAGACCATCCTGCTGCTGATGGAAGAGCATCAGGTGGACGACGACGAGGCCTATGTGATGCTCCGCCGCGACAGCATGCGCCGGCGCCAGAGCCTCGAGGATTATTGCGAGGACTATATCTCCGGCCGGTCGAAGCTGACCGCGTCCTCGCCCGAAGCCGAGCCGCGCACCGCGGCCCGGCGCTGATCTCACCACACCCACATCCCGACGGAGCCGCCCGGCTCCGCGCACGTGGCAGCTGCCAGCGACGCCAGCCCGCCCGCAAGGAGAAGGCATATGTCCCGGCATCTGACACCGCCCCCCTATTCCCCGCCGGATCCGGCCTGGCTCGAGGGCTCCATCATGGCCGCCCGCGGCGAAGCCAAGGGGCGCGCCGGCGAACGCTACGAGATCACCGAGGCGAGCCAGGGCAAGTATCATTACGTCTACGGCCCCTATGCCACGCCCGTGCTGCGCGTGGACCCAGGCGCGGTGGTGAGCGCCGAGACCCACGACGCCATGGAAGGGCAGATCAAAAGCGAGAGCGACAAGCCGTCCGAAATCCTCAACTTCCCCTTCCTCAATCCACAGAACGGGCCGATCTTCGTCAACGGTGCAGAGAAGGGCGACTGCCTCGCCGTCTATATACACGACATCGTCCCACGCGGGCCGCAGCCCATCGGCACCACCTGCATCATGCCGGAGTTCGGCGGCCTCGTCGGTACGGGCGACACCGCGATCCTCAACGCGCCTTTGCCGGAGATCGTCAAGAAGCTGCACGTGGATCGGGCGACCGGCGTGCGCTGGAACGAGCGAATCAGCCTGCCCTACCAGCCCTTCATCGGCACCATCGGCACCGCGCCGGAGATCGAGGCCATCTCCTCCCTCGTCCCGGACTATTACGGCGGCAACATGGACCTGCCGGATGTGGCCCCCGGCGCCGTCATCTACCTGCCGGTGCATGCGCCGGGCGCGCTGCTCTATCTTGGCGACTGTCACGCGACGCAGGGCGACGGTGAATTGTGCGGATTCGCCATCGAGCATCCCACCGTGACTACAGTGCAGATCGACCTCATCAAGGGGTGGAATTTCCGCTGGCCGCGGCTGGAGACGCACGATCGCGTCATGACCATCGGCTCCGGCCGCCCAATGGAGGATGCGGCGCGCATCGCCTATCGCGAGCTGGTGCGCTGGATGGCCGCCGACTACGGCTATGACGAGCTGGAGGCCTATATGCTGCTCACGCAGGCCGGCCATCTGAGGGTCGGCAATATGGTGGACCCGAAATATACGCTCGGCGCCTCCGTCGACAAGACGCTGCTCGGCGCGGCCTGAACCACTGGCACCTGGCAATAGCTCCGGCGGTCGACCGATCGCCGGAGCCTTTCGTCGTGCCCTTACGCCCGCAAATCCTGCCATTCCGGATGACGGCGGAATTGCGCCGCGACATAGGAGCAGAGCGGGGTGATCTTGAACCCTTGTGCGCGCGCATCGGCAATGAGCGCGTCCACCAGCCGCGCGGCGATGCCCTGCCCCTCGAAGGCCGGCGGCACACCCGTGTGGGTGACGACCAGGGGCCCGTCGCCCCGGCGCTGGTAGCTGAGTTCCGCTTCCGCACCACCGCCGAGGCGGATCACGTACCGACCCCCGCCTGGGCCGTCCTCACGCTGAACCACGTGGTGGGCATCTCGGCTGGCGTCGCTCATGGGGCCTCCTCAGTGGTCCTGCCGCGACCACAACGGCGAGACTACCCCATCAGTTCATTCGGTGCGCCAGCCCGCGAGCGTGCGGAACGCATCCGCGAGAATCTCCTTGGAGAGCGGCTGCACGAAATTGCGCAGATAGGGCGCGGTCTCCCAGGACACGGAGACGATGCCGTCCACCACCGCATCGGTCGCGACACCGAAATCCTCCAGCGCACGCGGCAGGCCGAGGCGGGTGTAGAAGGCCAGCATGTCGGACATGAAGTCGGCGTCGCGCCCCTCCGCCAGCAACTGCACCAGAAGCCCGAGGGCCACCTGCTCACCATGCAGCGCCTGCGCCACCTCCGGCACGGTGGAGAAGCCGCGGGTGAGCGAATGGGCGATGGAGAGGCCCCCACTCTCGAAGGCGAGGCCGGAGAGGAGGATGGTCGCCTCCACGACGCGCTCTACCGCCTCGTCCGCGGTCTTGCGGGTCACGGCGGTCACCGCCGCCTCCCCGTCGGCGCGGATGGCGCGGTAGCACGCATCGGCGATGGTGACCGCGAGCGTGGTGGGGTGGCCTTTGAAGAAATTCAGTCCCCCGGCGGCGGCGCACTGCTCCACCTCGAACTTCTTGGACAGGGCATCGCCGATGCCCGCCACGAAGAAGCGCGCGGGCGCCTGGACGATGACGGACGTATCCACCAGCACCACGTCGGGATTGGCATCCATCAGCCGCACTTCGCTCAGCACGTGGTCGGCCGTGTAGACCACCACGAGGCGCGAGGTGGGGCTGTCGTTGGAGGCGATGGTGGGCACGATGACGAGGGGCGCCTTGAGCGCGATGCGCACGCCCTTGGCGGTGTCGATGGCCTTTCCGCCGCCGACGCCGATTACCACGTCAGCCCCCGCCGCCCGCGCTGCGGCGGCGAGCGTGTCGATCTCAGCCGCCGTGCATTCCCCGCCGAAGGTGGCGAAGGTGACGGCCTCGGCCTCCGCCAGTTCGACCTTCAGTCGCGGGCCGAGCAGATCCATGACGATGGCATCGGCCACCACGAAGGGGCGTCGCCCATGGAGCCGCACCAGCGCACCCAATTCGCCAAGCGCCTCCGGCCCCTGGACGTAGCGGGCCGGAGACCCGAACGCGCGCACGCTCATGCGTCACCCCAGTGGAAATCGCGCTTGCCGCCATCCATGCAGATCAAGGCGCCGTTGATGAAGGCCGCCTGCGTGGAGCACAGGAAGGCGACAAGCGCGCCCACCTCCTCCGGCTGGCAGAAGCGGCCGACGGGATTCTGTCCGGTAATCACCGCCCGCTTCTCCGGCGAGAAGGTGGCGATGAAATCGGTGGCCACATAGCCCGGGGCGATGGCGTTCACCGTGATGCCGTCCGCCCCAACTTCCTTCGCCACCGTGCGGGTGAAGCCCAGAACGCCCGCCTTGGCCGCCGAGTAGTTGGCGACGCCCGGCCGTCCGCCGCCGGTGACGTTCATGGACGAGGTGTTGACGATGCGCCCGAAGCCGTTCGCGCGCATCAATGGAATGGCGTGCTTGCTGCACAGGAAGGTGCTGCGCAGATGGCTGGAGACGATGATGTCGAAATCCTCGATCTCCATTTCCGCGACCCGCCGCCCGAGATGGCGCCCGCCCGCCCCGGCATTGTTCACGAGGATGTCGAGCCGCCCGAAGGCGTCCACCGCCGCAGCCACCACGCCGGCCGCGCCCGCTTCGTCGGCCACGTCGCCCGGCGCCGCCGCCGTCTCGTGCCCGGCCTGCCGCAGGTCCTCGGCGCAGCGGGCCGCGGCTTCCGCATCGATGTCGTTGATGACGATGCGCGCGCCCTCGGCGGCGAGCCCCAGCGCTTCCGCCCGGCCGATGCCGCGCGCCGCGCCGGTGACAAGGGCGACCCTGCCCTTCAATCCTAGATCCATCTTGGTCTCCGATCAGCCCTTCACCGCGCCCGCCCCGAGCCCCTGGATGAAGTATTGGCTCAGCAGGGCGAAGGCGCCGAACAGCGGCAAGGCGATGAGGGTGGAACCGGCCATGATCTCGCCCCAGCGCAGATCGAACGAGCCGACCATGGAGGCGAGCCCCACCGGCACGGTCTTGTTGGCATCGGAGCCGATCATGATGAGCGCGTAGGTGTAGTCCGTCCACGACAGCAGGAAGGAGAAGATGGCGACCGTAATGAGCCCCGGCAGCGACAGCGGCAGCACCACACGCAGGAAGGCGCCGAGCCGCGTGCAGCCATCCACCATGGCCGCCTCTTCCAGCTCGAACGGCATGCTCTTGAAGAAGCCCCACAGGAACCACACGCCGAGCGGCAAAGTGAGGGTGAGGTGGGAGACGATGACGCTCGTCAGCGTATCGCCGAGGCCGAGCTTGGCGAAGATGGAGAACATGGGAATGGCGATGAGCAGCGGCGGGAACATGTAGGCGTAGAGCATCGCCCCCACGATGATTCCCTTACCCCGGATGCGGTGGCGCGTGACCGCATAGGCGATCATGATGGAGAACACCATGGTCACCGCCACCGTCACCGCTGCAACAATGAGCGAATTCAGGAACTGGGAGGGATAATCCGTCAGCTCCAGAAGGTTCGTGTAGTATTCCCAGGTGAACGGGCCCGGCAGCAGCGAGGTGGAATTGATGAGCGCCTGCGGCGCGCGGGTGGAGGACACCACCATCCAGTAGATGGGGAAGGCCGAATAGATCGCGATCAGCGTTGCGGCGCCATAAAGCGCGATGCGGCCGGCGAGCGAGCGGGGGGCGCGGGACATCGCAGCTTCACTCCGTATCGAGCGGAAACAGGCGGAAATAGATGAACACCACCAGCGACAGGATGGCGAAGGAGATGGTCGCCACCGCCGCGCCGCCGCCGATGTCGAACTGCCCGAACGCCTGGCGATAGGAGAGGATGGCAAGATGCTCCGTGGCGCCTACCGGGCCGCCCTGGGTGAGCAGCCAGATGACGTCGAACTTGTTGAACATCCACACGGCGCGCAAAAGCACGATCACAGTGAGGATGGGCTTCAGCATGGGCAGCGTGATGTGGAAGAAACGCTGGACGGCGTTCGTGCCGTCCACCTTCGCCGCCTCGTAGAGGGAGGACGGCACGGTCTGGAGTGCGGCGAGGAAGGTGGTGGTGACGAAAGGTGTCCACATCCACACGCTCACCAGGATCACCGAGGCCATGGCCGCGCCAGGGCTCTCGAACCACTGCACCTGCGGCAGGCCGAGGGCGGACATCATGGTGGTGAGCACGCCGATGGAGCCGTCCACCATCCACTTGAAGGTCAGCACCACCACCACGGTCGGCAGCAGATAGGGCAGGATGGAGAGGCCGCGCACGATGTTGCGGCCGGGGAAGACCTGATTGAGCACCAGCGCGAAGCCGATGCCCAGCACCACCTGAAAGACGATGGTGCCGAGCGAGTAGATGAAGCCGTTGATCAGCGCGCGCCAGAAAACCCATTGCGAGAGCATGCGCGTGTAATTGTCGAGCCCTGCCCACTTCGGAGCGCCGACGAAAGAATCCATCTGGTAGAAGCTCAGCGACACCGCATAGACCACCGGCGCCACGATGAGCAGCGCGGTCACGGCAAGGCCCAGAATGAGGAAGGAATAGATGGTCGCTTTGGAACTCACCTGCGGCGCCTCGCTGAGCGGCTTGTGACCCTTCAGGGTCGAGACGGAAACGCCCGGCCCGAGGGCCGGAGCGGTGGAATGGCCGGCAGGCCACGATCAGGGCAGAGCCTGCCGGCCTTGCGTCTTCGGACGAAATCCTCAGGACGCAACCGTGTGGCGATGACCGCTCACGAAGCGATGACCTGCCGCATGCGGTCGGCGGCGGCCTTCACGCATTCGGCGGAGGACATGCCCTTCAGAACCTTGTTCTGCAACATTTCCGGGAACACGAAGGCCTCGAAGATCTTGCCCGGCTTCAGGCTCGGCGAGGGCCCCTGCGTGTCGATGGAGGTGAGGATCATGTTCTTGTCGGTGAGGAACGACTTCATCATCTCCACCGCCGCATTGTGCTTCTCGATCAGCGGATGGGCCCGCCAGCGCGCATCATCGTACACATCGAGGCGCGGCGGCTGGAAGTGCAGCGGGGCGGTGTGCAGGAAGTTGATGTACTGGTTCTCGGTGAACCATTTCATGAACTTCATGGCCTCGTCGGACTGGGGCGTCTTCAGCACCACCCAGCCGTCATAGCCATGGTTCACCGCCTGATGCTTCCCGGCGGAATCCATGTACGGCATGATCCCGTACTTGTCGGCGAGCGCGGGGTTGTTGCGCTCCAGCACCTCGATGATGCGGCCGGCATAAGCCGTGTGCGCCACCTTGCCGGAGGTGAAGTTGGACAGCACCTCGCCGAAGCTCGCCTGGCTGGTGCCGGACGGCATGGTCTTGTAAAGCTCTCCGAAGAAATCGAGATAACGGCTCGCGCGCGGCGCCATGTCCGCATTGTCGAAGATGATGTTCCACTTGTCGTCAAACAGCTGCACGCCTTCGGCCCACATGAAGCCGGGGGAGAGCCAGTTGGTGGCGCCGTTCGAGCCGATGGGGAACAGGGAGCCGGCCGTGCCGTCGCCGTTCAGCGCCTGGCTGTTCTTCAGGAAGCCGTCCCAGGTCTTCGGCACCTCAAGCTTGTTCTTCTCGTAGAGATCCTTGCGATAATAGATCCAGGCGAGGTTGTAGTCGTAGGGATACCAATAGACCTTCCCATCCACCGGGAACAGAATGTTCGGCCCCCACTTGTACTTGTCCGTCAGCTCGTTGAGCGGCATCAGCTGCCCCTCGGAGGCGAGGATCAGCACATGGCCGATGAAGGCGAAGGTGGCGATGTCGTAGGGCGTGCCGCCGCGCAGCGAGGTGGTCACCTTGGTGAAGATGCCGTCCAGCGGCACGGAATCCACGACCACCTTGGTGCCGAACTGCTTCTCGTATTCGGCAGCCGCCACCTTCAGCGCGCGGATGCTGTCGATGGAGGTCTCGGCGTTGAGGAAGCGGATGGTTTTGGTGCCTTGCGCGCGCACCACTGCGGGGGCCGCGAGCCCGCCCGCGGCGATGCCGGCACTCAAGGCTCCGGCGCCCTTCAAAAGGGTCCGGCGTGACAGCCCGTCCTTCTTGATCTCGTCCATGGCGTTCTCCCGATCGTCTTGTTCTGCGTTCTTGTTTTCACTCGGCAAATTCAGGCGGCGGGACGCCGCCCCACATCCGTGTCGGCGCAGTTGATCCGCGCTCCGGTTTCCTTGGAGAAGACATGCAGCCGGCCGGGCCGGAACTGGATGGGAAGGGTGGTGCCGCTGCGCACCGCGTCAGTGCGGTCCAGCATTACCCGCAGGCGCACACCCGCGACCTCGCCGATGCACAAAGTCTGCGCACCGAGCTGCTCGATCACCGCCACCTGAAAAGCGTGCGCGCCCGGCGCCTCGCCGACGCCGATGTGCTCGGGCCGGACGCCCAGAACGAGCGGTGTCCCCTCCGCCGCGGCGACGCCCGGCGGCAGCTCGATGGAGAGGCCGCCGGCCTTGAGCGCGCCGCGCTCCAGATGTCCCTCGATGAGGTTCATCTCGGGCGAGCCGATGAAGCCCGCCACGAACAGATTGGCTGGCCGGTCGTACACCTCCAGCGGCGCGCCCACCTGCTGCACATGGCCGTCGCGCATGATGAGGATGCGGTTGGCGAGCGTCATCGCCTCCACCTGGTCGTGGGTAACGTAGACCATGGAGGTTCCGACCTCCTGGTGCAGCCGGGCGATCTCCTCCCGCATCCGCACGCGCAGCTTCGCGTCGAGGTTGGAGAGCGGTTCGTCCAGCAGGAACACGTCCGGGTCGCGCACCAGAGCCCGGCCTAGCGCCACGCGCTGCATCTGCCCGCCGGAGAGCTGCTTGGGCTTGCGCTCCAGATAGGGGTCGAGGCCCAGCATGGCGGAGGCGGACTTCACCCGGCGGTCGATCTCCGCCCGGTCCATCTTGCGCATGCGCAGGCCGAAGGCGAGGTTCTCGTAGATGGTCTTGTGCGGGTAGAGCGCGTAGTTCTGGAACACCATGGCGATGTTCCGGTCCTTCGGTTCGAGGCGCGTAACATCCCGCCCGCCGATCTCGATGGTGCCGGTGGTGATCTCCTCCAGCCCCGCGATCATGCGGAGCGTCGTGGACTTGCCGCAGCCGGAGGGGCCGAGGAACACCACGAACTCGCCGTCGCGGATGGTGAGGTCCACCCCGTGCACGGCCACCTGCGCACCGTAGGCCTTGCGGACCTGATTGAGCCTGACTTCAGCCATGGGTGACCTCATCCCGACGCGCCGCGGCGCCGGATGCCGCGTCCGCGACGAAGGCGTGGATGCGATGGTTGATGGGGGCGAGCGCCGCCTGTATCTCGCCATAGAGCCCGTGGCCGCGCGCATAGAGCGCGGCCCGCTCGGGATCGGGCGTGGCGGTGGAAACGATGGCGACGCGGCGCGCCGCATCCGCCTCGTCGGCATAGGCCCCGACACCGAGGCCGGCCAGCAGTGCCGCGCCGAAGGAGGCTTCCGCCACCGCAGGTAGTTCCACCTTCACATCCAGAACATCGGCCACGATCTGCCGCCACAGCGCGCTCTTCGCCCCGCCGCCGGTGAGGCGGGCGGTGGAGAAGTCTAGCCCCTTGGCGCGCAGGGCGACGAGGCAATCCTTCAGCGAATAGGCGATGCCCTCATAAAGCGCCCGCACGAAATGGCCCGGCCCGTGGTTGAAGCCGATGCCCACGAAATCGGCGCGGAGCAGCGGATCCCAATGGGGGCTGCGCTCGCCGTTGAGATAGGGGTGGAAGAACAGGCCTTCCGCCCCCGGACGTACGGCGGCAGCGAGACGGTCCATCTCGGTGAAAACTGCTCCACCGTCCTCGCCCGCGCGCTTGAAGAAGGTGTCGCGCAGCCATTTGTGGGCCGAGGCGCAGGAATTGGTGGCCGCAATCACATACCAGTGGTCGGGCATGATGTGGGGATAGTTGATGACGGTGAAGTCCGGCCTTGGATGGCGCGAGAGCACGCTCACCGTCGCGGCGGTGGCGAGCTTCACCACGCCGAGCCCCTCCCCCGTCATGCCCGCGCCATAGGTCTCGGCGGCCGTGTCGGACGTGCCGCACACCACGGGCGTGCCCTCGGCAAGGCCAGTCTGGCGCGCGGCTTCCGCCGTCACGGTGCCCACCACCGTCTTGGGCGCGACGATGGGCGGCAACGTCTCCAGCGGCCAGCCGATCATGGCGCACAATTCGGGCGACCAGCCGCCGGTGGACGCATCCGCCATCAGCGTGCCGACGGCGTCGATGGTGTCCGTCTCCCAGGTGCCGGTGAGGCGGGAGCGCAGCCAGTCCTTGGCCACGTAGAGCCGGCGCACGCGGGCGAAGGCTTGCGGCTCGTGACGGCGCAGCCACAGCATCTGCGGCAAGGTCCAAGTGGGATTGGCGCGGTTGGCGCCGATCTCCAGGATGCGCGCGTCCCACTGCCGGCGCAGGTCCGCCGTCTCGGGGCCGGAACGCTGGTCGTTCCAGAGGATCGCAGGGCGGATCACCGCGCCGTCCTTGTCCTCCAGCACCTGCGTATGGGCGCCGGCGGAGAAGGAAACGGCGAGCACATCGCGCGGCGACGCGCCGGCGGCGGCGAGCGCGCGGGGCACGGTCTCGCACACCGCGCGCCACCAGTCGTGCGGGTCCTGCTCGCTCCAGCCGGGATAGGGGGCGGAGGTGGCGATGGGCGCGAACGCCTCGCCTGCCAGCGTGCCGTCGAGGCGGATCACGCTGGTCTTCAGCGCCCCCGCGCCGAGATCGATACCGATGAGGAGATCAGCCGCCACGGCGCACGTCCACCGCTCCGGCGGCCGGGCGCAGGCCCAGCTTGCCGGGATTCATGAGATTGCCCGGATCCAGCGTGTCCTTGATGGCCTGCAGGACGTCGAGGCCGACGCCCAGCTCCCGCGCCAGCCACGGGTTGCGGAACACGCCGACTCCGTGATGGTGGGCGATGGAGCCGCCGTGGTCCAGCGTCAGCGACTGGATCGCCTCCCACAGCCGCGCATGGAGCGGCAGCGCCTCTTGCTCCGGCATGGGAGGCAGGCGGATGGTCATGTACTGGCAGGCGCCCTCCGGATAGATGTGCGACCAGTGCGCGCCGAAATGGATATCGGGGTAGATGGCCCGCACGGCAGCCTCCATGGCGGCATACATGCCGGGGATCGCCGACCAGTTGCCGGTCACCTCGATGGTGTCGTTGTAATAGCCTGCCGCCTGCCATTTCTGCGAATAGGCGACGTAGCGATTTTCCTTCCAGTGATGGTACGGCCCGTCCGGCGCGACCACCGCGCCCTGTGCCCTGGCGATGGCGAGGCTCATGTCCTCTTCAGCGCTCACGATGGGTTCGGAACCGGAGAAGACGAAGATGCCGAGAATGGGGTTGGCCGCGAACGCCTCAAGCCCCTGCGTGCGCTCCGCGCTTTCCGCCGCATCGTAGAGGCGGGCAATGGTCGGGCGCAGCTCGGCCTGCATGATCTGGCGGGCGGTCTCCCACGCGGCTTCCAGCGAGGGGAAGGCCAGCACCACGCCGCGCTCCACCTCGGGCTTCTTCCAGATGCGGAGCGTGACCTCGGTGATGATGCCGAAGGCACCTTCGCCGCCCACCATCAGGTCGCGGATGGAGGGTCCGACCGAGCGACGGGCGAGCGGGCGCACCTCCAGCAGGCGTCCATCCGGCAGCACCGCCTTGAGGCCGAGCACGATGTCCTCGATCTTGCCATAGCGGCTGGAGGCCTGTCCGCCGCCCCGGCAGGCGACCCAGCCGCCCACCGTGGAAATCTCGATGGACTGCGGAAGGTGGCCGCAGGTGAAGCCCTCGGCATTGAGCGCCGCCTCGAATTCGGCGCCGTTCATCCCGGCCTCGACGGTGACCATGGCATTCTGCGGATCGACCGAGACGATCTTGTCCAGCCGGCGCAGGTCCACCATCACCTCGTGGGCAAGCGGAATGGCGCCGCCCAGCACGCCGGAGCCATTGCCGAACGGGATGAGCGGGATGCCGTTCTGCCGCGCATGGCGCACGATGGCGGCCACCTCGTCCGCCGAGCCGGGCCGCACCGCGAGGCGCGGCATCACGCCGGCGAGCCGGCCGGTGCGGGCGCGGAAATTGGCGAAGGGCAGGCGGTCATGAGCATAGGCGCGCCGGTCTTCGTCGCCGGTCAGAACGTTGTCGCGGCCGACCAGCGCGGCGAGGGCCTCCACCAGCCCCAAATCGGCGCCCGGCGTGTGGGAGCCTTCAGCTTCGGCGATATTGGATTGGGCGGCGGCTGGACCGGTCATGGGCACCTCTTTGGACGAGAGGCACGGCGATGCGATCCCTTGCGGGCTCCCATGCTGGCGTCCTCCCATCGTCGTTTTCGATCTTGAACAATCGTTTGTTCAAGGCTGTCAGACAAAGCTGGGGGCGTCAAGCGGTGATATTCAATGAGGCGCCGGGCCGGTGGAGCCGCGCACCACGAGGGCGCCGGGCGGCAGGGGCGCGACCGGCGCCGGGTCTTCCCCGCCGAGGGCGCGGATGAGGAGGCCGGCGGCGACGCGGCCCATCTCCTCCGTCGGCATGGCGACACTGGTCAGGGCGGGATAGAGCATGGCCGCGAACGGCGCGTCGTGCAGGCCGATGACCGAGATGTCCTCGGGAATGCGCAGGCCCGCCTCGTGCAGCGTCGCCATGGCGCCGGCGGCGGAGACAAGGGTGGCCGCCAGCACCGCGGTCGGATGTTGCGGCAGCAGCGCCCGCATGGCCTGAGTGCCGCCTTCGGCGGTGTAGCCCGCCACGCCCACCAGCGCTTCATCGAAGGCGAGGCCGGCCGCCGCCAGCCCATCGCGATAGCCCTGCAGGCGCTCGCGGGCATTGAAGCCGCCTTCCCGGCCGGCGAGGTGGGCGATGCGCCGATGGCCAAGGGCGGTCAGATGCTCCACGCCCTTGCGCGCCGCGGCGCGGCTGTCCAGCACCACGGAGAGCGGCGCGCCGGGCAGGACGCGGTTCATGAGCACGAAGGGCACACGCGCTGCGGCGAGATCCGTGCGCAGCACCTCGTCGTCGTCGAGGCTGGCGACGAGCAGGCCGTCCACCCGGTTGGTGCGGGAAATCTTGGCGATGGTGGTCGCCGTCTCGCCGGGCTCGCGGTGGGAGATGAGCAGCGAGTAACCGCGCTCCGCCGCCGCCAGCTCCGCCCCGCGGATGGCCGAGGCGAAGACCGGGTTGTCGAGCTGGGGCACCACGATTCCGAGCGTGTCGGTGCGCTGGGTGCGAAGCCCGCGGGCCAGCGGATTGGCGAGATACTGCATCTCCTCGGCGATCTTCAGGATGCGGACGCGCGTTTCTTCCCGCACCCGCTGGCTCGCCTCGCCCCTGAGCACGCGGGAGGCCGTCGACATGTCAACGCCGGCCGCCCGCGCCACATCCGCCAATGTCACCCGCGCCATCCCGCCGGAGCCCCCCGCCAGATCTCCCGTGTCCACCATCCTCCAGGCACGGGCGTCTTTGCAAGGCGGACAGGCGGCATCAGTGGCCCAGCGACCAACGCCGCTCGATGGGCGTGGGCTGCTTCTTGCGGGTGGCGCACAGCGAGCACCCGCAGCCGGCGAGGTGCTCGCGCTTGACGACCTTGGGCTCGGCGGAGGTCTTCTCCGAGCGGTCGATGGCCCGCCGCAGCTTGCCGTTCATGGTGCTGAGGCGGGGCATCGCCATCTCGCGCGGGGCCTCGCCGCTGCAATTGGGGCAGCAGGCCGGCTGTTCCGCCGCGCTCATGGAACCCCAGTCGTCGAAGGGGCCGCAGGCCTCGCAGGCATAAGTGTAGAGGGGCATCGTGGTCTCCCGGGGAGGAAACGGGCGGCCCGCGGGCCGCCCGGATGAAAGGTCAGGGGTTGAGCCAGCCCTGCAGCAGCGAAAGGCCGGGCACCCAGCCGGTGAGAATGCCGATGAGAACGGTGAAGGCGCCGGTGAACTTCAGGATCGGCTGCTTCATCGTCAACAGCACGAAGTAGCAGAACCAGAGCAGGCCCCAGCCCACCCAGTTCCATCCCATCCAGAGGCCGATGGGGCTGTCCGCCCCGCGCAACGACTGGATCGCCACCGGCGCCACGGTGATGGCCACGAACAGGCTGAACCAGCCCAGCCCCCGCCCGTCCACCTTGGTCACGCGGTTGTAGGCCACCCAGAAATAGGTGGCGGTGAACAGGAGCGTCAGCGCGGCGCCCTTGATGGAGGCCGCATCCGCGGCCGGGTTGAAGGCCCAGAACAGCGAGATGGCGAGCGTCACCACGCCCGACACCACGTTCACGACAATGATCTCGCGGTCCTCGATCTTGCCCAGAAGCCAGAGGCCGTTGAGCACCAGCACCGCGCCCACATAGAGCAGGCCAAGTCCAAGCAGCATGATGGATCTCCTCAGCCCCGGCCGGTCGCGCGGCCGGGGCGCCAGGGGTTACGGAGATGGTGCCTGGACCTCAGCTCGCGCGGGCCACGTCGACGCCCGAGACCTGCCGGGTGGGGCCGGTGGAATTCGGGTTGATGTCGAATTCGAAGATCTTGGTGGGGATGGCCACCGTCGCGCACACGTTGGGAATGTCCACGATGCCGGCGATACGCCCCTCCACCGGCGCGGTGCCGAGGATGGTGTAGGCCTGTTCGCCCGAGTAGCCGAACTTCTTCAGGTACTCGATGGCGTTGAGGCAGGCGCGGCGATAGGCGACGTGGGCGTCGAGATAGTATTGCTCGCCGGTGTGCTCATCCACCGAGATCCCCTCGAAAATGAGGTAGTCGTCGAAATGCGGGTCAATGGGGCTCGGCTTGAAGATGGGGTTGATGACCCCGTACTTCGCCATGCCGCCCTTGATGAGGCCGACGCCGATATCGATCCACCCGGCCATCTCGATGGCGCCGCAGAAGGTGATCTCGCCGTCGCCCTGGGAGAAGTGGATGTCGCCCATGGAGAGGCCGCCGCCCTTCACATAGACGGGGAAATAGCAGCGCGAGCCGCGCGAGAGGTTCTTGATGTCGCAATTGCCGCCGTGCTCGCGGGGCGGCACCGTGCGCCAGCCTTCAGCCGCCGCCTTGTCACGGGCGGCGCCGGTCATCTGGCCCATCAGGGCCGTGTCGGCATAGGGGAGCGCGGCGAGCGGCGGCACGCGCTGCGGGTTGGTGGCGACGAGGGCGGCCTCGCGGCGGTTCGCCTCGGCCATCAGCTTGTGATCGGGCAGGCAGCCGATCAGGCCGGGGTGGATGAGGCCGGGATAGCGCACCTTCGGCACGTGGCGGGAGGTGGTGTAGATGCCGTGGAAGTCCCAGCAGGACTTCACCGCCTCGGGATAGTGCTCGGTGAGGAAGCCGCCGCCGTTCTGCTTGTCGAACAGGCCATTGAAGCCCCATTCGGAGCCCTCGATGGGGCCGATGTCGAGGATGTCCACCACCATCAGGTCGCCCGGCTCGGCGCCTTCAACGCCGAACGGTCCGCTGAGATAATGGACCTTGGTCAGGTCCACGTCGCGCACGTCGTTGGCGCTGTCGTTGTTGCCGATCTGCCCGCCGGTCCAGTCGTAGCACTCGACCCGAAACTCGTCGCCGGGCTTGAACATCTCGACCATGGGCAGGTCCGGATGCCAGCGATTGTGCGTCTTGATGGTCTGCTGCTCGGGCTTCTTGCTGAGATCGATCTTGAAGACGGTCTTTGCCATGGCTTCCTCCTTGGAGGGTGCCGCGGCCTTCGCGCCGCTCTGCGGGCAGCCTTGAAGCCGCCACGCCCGCACCCTGCCCGGAGGCTAGGAAGCCCATGTAAGCGGCTTTCGGCGTTTGCCGTGCGCCTCATGTAAATTTTTGTAAGCGGCGGCGGCTCTTGCGCCTATCGCGCGCAAGCCGCGTTATGATCCGGAGGCGAAGCAGAAGCTCAGCGCGAGGGTGCACGGCGGGATGATGAACGAGGCTGCGCGCAGTCCGAGAATCCTGATGGTGGACGACGACCGCCGGATGTGCGGCTTCGTCACCAAATTCCTGGCGCGGGAGGGCTTCTGCGCCGATTTCGCGCTGGACGGCAGCGCCATGCGCGACGCGCTGGCCGCGACGCGCTTTGATCTCATCATCCTCGACCTTACCTTTCCCCGCGGCGAGGACGGGCTCTCCCTAGCCCGCGCCGTGCGCGCCGGCTGGGACATGCCGCTGCTCGTGCTCTCGGCCAAGTGCGAGACGGTGGACAAGATCGTCTGCCTGGAACTCGGGGCGGACGATTACGTGACCAAGCCGTTCGAGCCACGCGAATTGCTCGCCCGCGTGCGGGCGCTGCTGCGGCGCGCCAACGGCGCCATCCGCGCCACCCCCGCATCGGTCGCCGCCTCCCCTGCCCCGGCCTCGCCGGCGGGCCATCACCTGGTGTTCGGCGTCTTCCGGCTGGACCTCGACCGCCGCGAGCTGACGCGAGTGGACGGCACCCGCGTGGCGCTGACCAGCCACGAATTCCGCCTGCTGGCCGCCCTTGCCGAGCGGCCCGGCCGCGTGCTCACCCGCGACCAGATGCTGGACCTCGTAGCCAACCGGCAATGGGCGCCGTTCGACCGCAGCATCGACGTGCTGGTCGGCAAGCTCCGGCGCAAGCTGGAGGACGGCGGCGGCGGGGAGATCATCAAGACCGTGCGCGGGGAAGGCTATGTCTTCACCCCGCCCGCGCCGCACTGAGGGTTCTCAAGCGCCGCGCGTAACCGCCGGCAGCAGCAGCGTGACTCGGGTGCCGGCGCCCGGCTCGCTCTCGATGACAAGGTTGCCCCCGGACTGCCGCGCGAAGCCGTAGACGGTCGCGAGGCCGAGGCCGCTGCCGCTCTCCGCCGGCTTGGTGGAGAAGAAGGGATGGAATGCCCGCTCCACGACATCCGGCGCCATGCCGCAGCCGGCATCCTCCACCACCAGCGCCACATAGGCACCGGCCGGCATGTCCTCCAGAAGCTCAGGCGCGCCGGGTGCGAGTTCGCGCAGCTCGGCGGCGAGGCGGATGACGCCTTGCCCTTCGAGGGCATCGCGGGCGTTGAGCAGGAGGTTGAGGAGGCTCGCCTCCAACTGGCGCACATCGACGACGGCGGCGCACGGCTGCGGCGCAGCCTCCCGATGAAGCGCGATGCCGGGGCCAACCACCGCCCCCGCCTGGTGGACCACCTGATCGAGCACAGGGGCGATGTCCACGAGGCGCGGCAGCAGCGGCTGCGCCCGGCCCACGGCGAGCAACTGGCGGCTGGCGACGATGCCTTCCTCCACCGCGCCGAGCGCATCCGCCACGAGTTCCCGCATCACCGTGCGATCGCCCGGCGGCTCGCGCAGCACCTCCTCCTGCAGCAGCTTGAGATTGCCGCCGACCACCGCGAGGAGGTTGTTGAAATCGTGCGCGATGCCCGCCGAGAGCCGCCCGATGGCCTCCAGCCTCCGGCTGCGGCGCAGCAGTTCCTCCGCCTGCGCCCGCTCGTGGGCGAGCGCGTGGCGATCGAAACAGCGGCCGAGGGTGGCAAGAAGATCATCGGGATCGAACGGCTTGCAGACATAGTCATAGGCCCCCGCCTGCAACGCCCGGATCGCGGTGGGGACGGAGGCATAGGCCGTCACCATCACCACCAGCAGATCCGGCCGGATGCGGCCCAGCTCCGTGGCGAGGGCCACGCCATCCTCGCGCCCGAGGCGGATGTCCACGAGGGCGACGCCCGGCGCCTCCGCCGCCATGGCTTCCACCCGCGCCTTCGCGCCAGCGCCGTCATGGGCGACGGCGATCACATATCCCTCCATCTCCAGCAGCGCGGCGAGGCTGCCGGCGAAGTCCTGGTCGTCGTCCACGATCAGGACGCGTCGCTCCGCCCTACGAGGCATCCGCGTGCTCCCGTGCGGCGGGGAGAATGATGTCCACGCGCGTGCCCGCGCCCGGCTGTGAAGCGATGGAAACGCTGCCGCCGTGGCGCTCGGTGATGCGCTTGACCAGCGCGAGGCCCAGGCCGAGCCCGAACGGCTTGCTGCTGAACAGCGGCTCGAACAGGCGCCGGCGCACCTCCTCGCTCATGCCCACGCCATTGTCGGTGACGGTGATCCGCACCCGCTCGCCCTCCGCTGCCGTGGCGATGGCGACGCGTCCGGGCGGTGCCCCGGCGGGCCGTTCCAGCACGGCCTGCATGGCGTTCTGCACCAGATTGGCGAGCACCTGCCGCAGCCGCTCGCCATCGGCCTCGATGATGCGGTCGCAGTCGAGGTCCAGTGCCAGCTCGACGCCGGACAGGGCGCGCAGGTCGGAGGCCTGCTCGGCGATCCAGGCATCGAGCGCCAGCGGCACCATGCTGACGTCGGGCCGACGGGAGAATTCGAGCAGATCCTCGATGATGCGCACGCAGCGCCGCACATTGCGCTGGATGCGGTCCAGCTCGCCCCGCTCCCGCTCGCCGGAGAGGGTGCCCGCCCGCTGCAGCACCGCGACGGAGGTCGTGAGCGTTCCCAGGGGATTGCGCAGTTCGTGGCTCACCGTTGCCGTCAATTGGCCGATGGCGGCGAGGCGCTCGCTGCGCGTCAGCTCCTCCCGCGTCTCGTTCAGCTTCTCCAGCGAGCCGACGAGATTGCGCTCGGCGAGTTCCCGGCTCTCGTTGGACAGGACGATCCACCACGCGCTGATGGCGAGCAGCGGCAGCATGGCGAGGAACACCCGCAGCAGCAGCCCGCCATTGTCCAGATGCGGCGTCTCAGCCCCCGGATCGATCAGCCGGTAGGTGAGCAGGAACAGCGCCGCGGTCACCACCGTGAGGGCGACGAGGACGCCGCCGACCTTGAGCAGGCGCTGGGGCATGTGCGGCGCGATGCGGCGTCGGAACCCCTCGCCGAAATAGCGTGACCGCGAGCTTTCGAGGTCCTGGTGGGATTTCTTGCAGGCGTCGTGGCAGTGGGCGTCGAGGCTGCAGCAGAGCGAGCAGATGGGCCGCTCGTAGAAGCTGCAATAGGCCATGTCGTCCCGCTCGTAGCCGTGATCGCAGATCTCGCAGCGCAGGACCGGACCGCTGCCCGGCGCCGGCGAGGCATCGACGGGCGGCCGGGCGAGATAATAGCGCCCGCGCGTTCCGAAGCCGATGGCGATGGCGGCGAGGAAAGCGATGAGGAAGGAGAGCGGGGCCGCATAGGCCTGAACGGCCGGGCCGAAGACCCCGGTGAAGGCGAGGAGGGAGACGAGCGAGCCCGCCGCCATGCCGCCGCAGCCGACAGGATTGAAATCGTGCAGGTGCGCGCGCTTGAACTCGATGAAGCCGGGGCTGACCTTGAGCGGCTTCAGCACCAGAAGGTCGGCGATGATGGCGCCGACCCATGCCATGGCGATGTTGGAATAGACCGCCAGCACCACGTCCAGCGTCTCGAAGATGCCGAGCAGCATCAGCAGCAGCGAGATGAGGATGTTGAACACCAGCCACACCACCCGTCCGGGATGATAGTGGGTGACGCGGGAAAAGAAGTTCGACCACGCCAGCGAGCCGGCATAGGCGTTGGTCACGTTGATCTTCACCTGGGACACCAGCACGAACAGCGTGGCGCAGAACAGGGCCAGCGCCGGATTGTCGAAGACGTGCTGGTAGGCGACGAGATACATGTAGATCGGTTCCAGCGCCGCCGGACGGGGCAGCCCGGCGCCGAGCACCAGCACCGCGAGCAGCCCGCCGGCGAGGATTTTCAACCCGCCGATGACAATCCAGCCCGGCCCCGCCATCACCACCGCACCCCACCAGGCGAGGCGGTTCGCGGCCTTCTTCTCGGGCAGGAACCGCAGATAGTCCGCCTGCTCGCCGATCTGCACCACCAGCGAGCACATGACGCTGACCGCCGCGCCGAAGGCCAGCGCATCGAACCCGGCCGATCCGGTGTCGCGGCCGGCAAAGCGGGTCCACGCCGCGATCTCGTCCGGCGCCTTCAGCCAGATCATGACGAAGGGCAGCACCATCATCGCGAGCCAGAGCGGCTGCGTCACCATCTGCAGCCGCGAGATCATGGTGATGCCCATGAGCGTGACGGGGATGATGACGAGGGACGACAGGATGTAGCCGAGCACGAGCGGCAGATCGAAATAGAGCTTCAGCGCCTGGGCCATGATGGCGCCTTCCAGGGCGAAGAAGATGAAGGTGAAGCTGGCATAGATCAGCGACGTGATCGTCGAGCCGATATAGCCGAACCCCGCCCCGCGGGTGAGCAGATCGAGATCGATTCCGTATTTGCTGGAGTAATAGGCGATGGGCAGGCTGGTAACGAAGATGAACACCGACACCACGAGGATCGCGAGGACCGCGTTGGTAAAGCCGTAGTTCAGGGTGATCGAGCCGCCGATGGTCTCCAGCGCCAGGAAGGAGATGCCGCCGAGCGCCGTGTTGGCAATGACGAAGGGCGACCAGCGCCGGAAGGACCGCGCCGTGTAGCGCAGCGAATAGTCCTCCAGCGTCTCGTTGGCGATCCAGGAATGATAGGACCGCAAAGCGGGCAGTTCGGGCGTTTCCAACGCGTTTTCACCTTGTTATTGCCCCCAAGGCTAGAGGTTCGCTACCGGTGAGGCCAGCCCGCCGCGGCGAAATTCCCGCCGGCCGCGCCGGACACCGGCCTCGCCATCCCCCGCGGTATCGGTTATGGCGTTGGAACGCGGGGGCGACCGGCATGGGCCTCATCCCGAATTGCGCCCGAATCCGCCCGTAGGGCCGGCCGCTCGGAATCTGGTGCGCCCAGAATCGGGTCCGCCGAAGCCTGAACCGCCCCGCGGGACCGCAAGCGGAACTCAACCGTTCGATCGATGGCCGGAAGAGGCGCCCTGGAATGCTGTTTGGTCAACTGAACGCGGACATCTTCACCATCTTCTCGGGCTCGAACCGCGCCATCTACGAGATCATGGTCGATCGCATCTATCGCGCGTTCTTCAGGTCCGATCTCAATTTTCCGGCCCAGTCGGACATCCTTGCCCTGATCTACGAGCAGCTCCGCGAGAACCCGGCCCTCTGGCGCGACGACGAGGAGCCGGTGGTGCTCGACCATGTGGTCGGCCGCCGCGGCCGCCTGCGCCGGCGCGGTCTGGATGCAGCCCACGCCGAAGCCACCAGCGACGCCATGGGGCGTGCCCGCCACATCTACCACCGGCTGATCGCCACCGGCTGGCTGGAGGAGACACGCTACGGCCTCAAGGTCACGCTGGACATGCCGGCGGCGGCCCTGCGGCTCGCGGAGTTCCTCTGCACACTGCGCGAAGGCGTGTCCGACCAGCTCGGCGGCCTCGTGGTGCAGGTCAAGAACGGGCTCGACGCCCTGGAGGCCGACGCCCGCGAAAATGCCCTCGGGCTCCACAAGGCGGCGCGCGATTCCGCATCGTTCGGCCGCTACCTGCGCTCCGTGCTCTCCGCGCTGCGCGAGATCGACCGGCAGATCCTGACAAGCGACAGCGTGGGGGAACGCCTGCGCTTCTATTTCGAGGATTTCGTCGAGCGGATCCTCCTGCAGGACTATACCGCCATCAACACCACCGCCCACCCCTACCGCTACCGCCACCGGATTCTGGCGCGGCTGGACGCGGTGGAGGAATCGGCGGGCGACGTCGGCGTCGTCGCGCAGGCCTATCTCGATGCCCACCTTGCCGCCGATCAAGCCGGCGCGCGCGATATGGTGTTCGACGATCTCGCCACCATCCGCCGGGTGTTCGAGCGCATTGATGATGTGTTCGACCGCATCCAGCAGCATCGCGGGCGGCTGGAGACGCGCCTGCGCAATACGGTGCGCTACGCCGGGCGCCGCACGGGCGGGTTCCTCGCCCGCAGCGAAGCCCTCTTGCTGCGGCTCGACGCGTTGCGCGCGCGGGAGCCGGAGGCCCTCACCGTGGCCGGACCGCTGGAGCCCATGTCGCGGCCGCTCTCTCCGCTCCTGCTCGCCCGGCCGCGGGCGGCCCGCGCGCCGGTGGTCGGAGGCGCCATCGCGCTGCCGCCGCCCGACCCGCTGCGCGAATTGCGGAAGAAGCTCGAACGGGACTATCTCGACCGGCTGACGGTCTTGCCGGAAGAGGTCAGCCGCTTCCTGGAGTGCCGCGTGCCGCCCTTCGGCGAAGCGGCGGCGGACGGATTCCCGATCGAGACCGTGGACGACTTCCTCGTCTTCGAGGCGCTGCGCCTGCTGGTCCTCGCCGGCGAGGCCCCTGCCGGCACGGCGCTCGGCGCGCATCTCGCGCGCAGCTTCAGCTTCCGGCCGCTGGAAGGGCTGCGGGTGGACAATGCGTGGCTGGAATGCGCCGGCTTCCTCGCCGTCCGCACCGACGATGCCATCACCCTGGAGGCGGACCGTGCTCGCTGAATTCTCGGCTCTGGAAAGCCGCGACCCGCGCCTGCTCGAACGCGTGCAGCGGGTGATCCGCCACCTGTTGCGCCAGCAATTCCTCCACCTGGAGGACCGCGGCGGCGCCGCGCTCATGGAAAGCCTGCTGCGGCCGGATCTGGAAAAGCTCGTTGCGGACTATTTCGAGGTCGCAGGCTATCGCCTCGTCGTGCGGGAATCGGAAGGCTGGGCCGGCATCCTGCCGGACATCGAGCAGGCCGGGCAGCCGCGGCTCCGGATCGACGACACGCTGGTCCTGCTCATCCTGCGCCGGCTGTGGGAGGAAGGCATCCAGGAGGGGGATATCGAGCGGCACGGCAGCGTGCTGGCGACGCTCAACGAGGCCTATGACGCCTACCAGGACACGGTGGCGCGTGCCCGCCGGCCCGCTTTGTCGGCCGGCGACTTCAAGGCCATCCTGGAGGGGCTCGCCCGCAAGGCCATCGTCCGGCTCGACGAATATGACGACGAATTGCAGGACTATCGCCTCACCATCCGGGCCCTCATCGCCACCGTTGCGGGCGACGATGTGGTGGAGCGGCTGGAACAGCTCGTGGCGCGGCCGGAGTTTGCCGAGGCCGAACCCGAGGACGAGGACGACGAACAGCAGGGCGAGACCTCCGAATGATGCAGCTCAGCCGAATCTCGCTGGTGCAGTGGCACCTGTTCGGGCGGGAAGACCTCGACCTGTCCGGCGACACGGCCGTGCTCGGCAAGAACCGCTCCGGCAAATCCACCCTCATCGATCTCATCCAGACGGTCATGACGGGCGGTTCGGCCCGCTACTACAGGTTCAACCGCTCCGCCGGCGAGAGCGGCAGCCGCGGGTCGGAGCGCACCTTGCGCGGCTATTGCCTGGGCCAGCTCGGCGATGGCGAAACGCTGCGCGACGCCGCGGTCACGCACGTCGCGCTGCTGTTCGAGGACCCCGACGGCGTGCGGCCGCCGGTCAGCATCGGCCTGTGCGTGGAGGCCTCCTCGCAGGAGGAGGCGCAGGTGATCGGGCGCTACGTGGCGCCGGGTGTGCGTATCCATACCGACATGCTTGTGGAGCCGCTGGACGAGGGGTCGGCGGGCGCGGCCGGACAGATCCGTGCAGCCTCCTGGACCACCACGCGCCGCCGCCTCGAAGAGGCCTGCAGCGCCGCCGGCAGCGAGCTTGCGCGGCCCGACACGGCGCGCCACTTCATCCGCGACTACATGCGGCACCTGTTCACCGGGCGGCGTCACACCGACCCGGAGCGCTTCGTGCGCGCCTTCGTCATGGCGCTCTCGTTCGAGGACATGCGGTCCGTCGGCCAGTTCGTCCACCAGTTCCTGCTGGAGAAGAAGGACATCGACATCGGCGAGCTGCGCGACTCCATCGGCCGCTACCAGGACATCCGGAAGGACATCCGCGACCTGGAGCGCCGGCTGGAGGCGCTCAACGAGATCAAGCTGCTGGTGGACCGCTTCGAAGAACTTCTGGAGCGCGAGGACGTGGCCCGGGGCACCGCCCTCCTCGCCTCCGCCGTCGAGGCCGGCGCCGGCCTGCTGTCCGGGCTGCGCCGCCAGCGCAAGATCGCCCACGCCCGCGCCGACGTCGACCGCGAGATCGCCCGCCACGATGAGGAAATCGCCGCGCTGGAAGCGGACATCGAGAGCCTCCAGTCCCAGCTCGCGGCCCAGGATGCGGCGAGCCAGCGCTCGGTGGTCCACAGCGAGCTGAAGGTTCTCGAACAGGAGCGCACGCTCGTTCTCGGCCGCCTGCGGGCGCGCTTCCTCACCACGGCGCGGGGCGTGAGCCTCATCGACCACGCCGAGCGGCTGGCATCCCTCAAGCTCGGGGAGCTGATGCGCACGCTGGAGGCGATGGCCGCCCAGAGCGCGGGGCTGGAGCCGCCGGCCTGGCCGCGCGACCCCTCGGCCATGGACGCATTGATCGACGCCGCCCGCCCGCAGGCCGCCGCCGCGCTGGCCAAGGTCATCGAGCGCCGGGACGCGGCCATCGGCGAGCGCCGCAAGCTCGAGGCGGAGGCGCAGGAGCAGGAGCGCAGGCTGGAGCACGCCCGCACCGGCCGTGTCCGCCTGGAGGAGCCGACCGCCCATCTCATGGCCGCGCTGGAGCGGGAAGGCATGCGCCCGCGCGCCCTGTGCCAGGTCGCCGAGGTGCTGGACGAGGGCTGGCGCGAGGCCGCAGAAGCCTTCTTCGGGCGCGACCGCGAAACCATCATCGTCGATGCCGGGCACGCCGCGCGGGCGGTGGAGATCCTGCGCGCCGGGCGGGACCTGTACCGCGGCTGCCGCGTCGCCAACACGCGCCGGCTCGCCACGCTTTCGCGCGAGGCGGCACCCGGCACCCTCGCCCGCGTGCTCGCCAGCGACGACCCGCTGGCGATGGCCTTCATCGTCTTCCGCGCCGGGCAGGTGGAACTGGCGGAGAGCCAGCCCGCCCTCCTCGCCGGCGGCCGCGCCATCATGCGCGACGGCGCCTACAACAACGGGATCGTCGTCGAGGTGCTGCGCACGCGCGACATGAAGATCGGCCGGGCGGCCGTGCCGCTGATGGAGCAGGGCCTGCGCCGCCAGATCGACGAGCTGAACGCCCTCGTTGCCACCCACCGCGGCATCGAGCGCTTCCACGAGGACATCGCCAAGCGCCTCGAGGGGCTGGCTCAGCCGGTGGATGCCCCCGATCGGCTCGATCGCCTCGCCATCGACATCGCCGAGCGGGACGATCGGCGCGCGCAGCTCCAGCTTCGGCTGGATCGCATCTCCGCCATGATCGATCCGGCGCTGCTGTCGGCGCTCGAAGGCCTCAAGGCGCGTCGGCAGGCTCTGGCCCGCGACAAGCAGGAACTGGTGGAGAAGCGCGGCGGGCTGGCACGCGATGCGGCCGAGGCCCTGCGCACCCTCGGCGGCGGACACGAACTGGTCGGCTCCCGCGCCTGCCTGCGGCATCGCTGGACCGCGTTCCGTGGCCGGGTGCGCAATCGCGCCCAGCTCGCCTTGCTGCGCCCGACCTATGCCGCGCGCGGGTCCATGCCGCTTGCCGCCTTCGTGCGCGAGCTGGAGCAGCGCGCCAACCAGGCACGGGAAGACTACCGCGCCTGCGAGAGCGACATCCGCCAGGCCCACGGCCGCTATCGCCTGCTCGACGAGGGCGCGCCCGTGGTGCAGCCGAACCAGGTCATCACGGTCATCAAGCCGTGGGTGACCTCGGGCATCGAGGCGCTGGAGAACAACGAGCTGATCCAGTATCGCCGGCAGGCGGAGGAGGCCGCGCGGCAGGTGGTGCGCATCTTCCGCACCGCCTTCGTCCACGAGCTGAACGCGCGCTTCAACACGCTGCGGACCGAGGTGGACCTGCTGAACCGCGCGCTGCGCACGCGCCCGCTGCACAACGAGATCTATTCGCTGCACTTCCGCCCGAAGGAGGCGTTCGACGCCCTCTATCGCCTCGCCCGCGAGAGCGAGGAGAATGAAACGCTGCTCGATCTGCTGTTCGATCCCTCATCGGGCGGCGGCGCGCATGCCGATGCCCTTGCCGAGGTGGAGCGGTTGCTCGGCGACCCCTCGCTCGATTTTTCCGCCTATCAGGACTACCGCGCCTATTTCGACTTCGACCTGAGGATGCAGGACATCACCAGCGGCCGGCAGACCAGCTACGATCGCCGGCGCGGCGTCGCCAGCGGCGCCGAGCGGCAGGTGCCGTACTACGTCATCATCGGCGCGGCACTGGCGAGCATCTACCACGGCACGCGCCAGCAGTATGACCGGCCCGACCTCGGCCTCGGCCTCGCCGTCTTCGACGAGGCCTTCAGCAAGATGGACGGGCCGAACCAGCGCACACTGCTGGATTTCTACGCCCATATCGGATTGCAGGTGGTGATCGCGGCGCCGTCCGAGAAGCGGTCCATCGTCTACGAGAATCTGGACAGCATCGTCGACGTGTTCCGCCACGCCAACACGGTCACGGCTGAGACGGCCCGCATCAAGCCCCATGCCCGCGCGAAGATGCGCGCCGCCAACCCGCAGCACCTGAGCGATGCGGACCTGCAGGAGGCGGCGCTGGGCGACCTTCTGGACGGCGACGGGCGCCCTTCCGCCTAGATCCGCCGGGCGAGGCCGTAGCGGCGCATCCGGCGGTGGATCGTGGTGCGGTCCACCCCGAGGTCGCGGGCGACGGCGGAGATGTTCCAGCTCCGCACATGCAAAGCTGCGAGGAGCCGGTCGCGGGCGGCATCCCCCTCCCCCGACAGGAGGGGCGGGGAACTGGCCGGCCCCGTGGCCGCCGCATCGGGCAGGCCTTCGGCCTCCCGCAGCCGCTCGGGCAGATCTTCCCATTGGATCGTCCCGCCGACGGCGAGGGCGCAGGCGAAATCGAGCGTGTTCATCAGCTCGCGGATGTTGCCGGACCAACGATGGGCGCGCAGCAGGCCGAGCGCGTCCGGCGACAGGCTGAAGCGCGTCTTCGCCGCCTTGCCCCGCGCCTCCAGCAGGCGCTCCACCAGCCAGTCGAAATCGGCGCGGCGGCGGAGCGGCGGCAGCGTGAGGACGGCGCCGCTGAGGCGGAAGTAGAGGTCTTCGCGGAAGCGCCCGGCATTCACTTCCGCAAGCAGATCGCGGTGGGTCGCGGCGATGACGCGGATGTTCACGGGCACCGGCCGCGTGCGGCCGAGCGGCGTCACCTCCCGCTCGGCCAGCACGCGCAGGAGGCGGGTCTGGAGCGTCAGCGGCATGTCGCCAATTTCGTCCAGGAAGAGCGTGCCGCCATCCGCCTCCAGCACCAGCCCCTTGCGGCCGCGCGCCACCGCGCCGGTGAAGGCGCCGGCCTCGTAGCCGAACAATTCACCCTCGATCAGCGTCTCGGGAAGCGCCGCGCAATTCACCGCTACAAAGGGCCGCGCAGAGCGGGCGCCGGCGGCATGGATGGCCTTGGCGAGGAATTCCTTGCCGGTACCCGTCTCGCCGCAGACGATGAGGTTCATCTGCGTGTTCACCAGCCGCGCCGCGCGGGCCGCCACCGCAGCCATGGCTGGATCGCCGCCATGAAGGCCCGCGAGCGGCGCGGGCAAGCTGGGCGCCGCGGCGGCCTCGGACCGCGGGGAGACACGGGCCGGCAACTGGCAGTGGGCGAACATGGGCGTGCCCGTGCCGGCGAGGCGCACCATGCGCTGCGCCACCGGGCTCGCCGGGCCGAGGCGCGGCAGGTCGTCGAGGACGATCTCGATGAAGTCGCCGAGGCGGCGGCCCACCAGCGGCCGCGCGGCATCGACGGGCGGACGGGCCTCCAGCTCACGCCGCAGCAGCGCGCGGGCCTTGCTGTTGAAGCCGACGATCCGCCCGGAGCTGTCCACCGCCATCACATAGGGCGGGTCCACGTCGGCGAACTCCGGAGAGGGCGCGAGGCGCAGGATGAACTCGCCCCGGAAACGGTTGAGGAGGTTCGCCGTCTCGATCTTGTGGGCCACCGACTTCACCAGTTGGAGCGCGAGCAGCTGGCTTTCCTTCGGCTGAGGCGAGCGCAGGGCCGAGATGTCGAGCACCGCGGCGAGCGCTCCGGAGGGATCGAACACCGGCGCCGCCGTGCAGGTGAGCGGGATGTGCGTCGCGTCGAAATGATCGGTCTGGTGGACCGTCAGAGCCTCGCCGGTGGCGATGCAGGTGCCGACCGCGCAGGTGCCCGCGCTCGGCTCCTTCCAGTCCGCGCCGAGATAGAGGCCCGCGCGCATGAGAGTGGAATCGAAGGTGGGATCCCCGATGAAATCCACGGTGATGCCCTTGGCGTCTGTGAGCAGCAGCACGTAGCCGAGGCCCGCCACGTCGCGATACAGCGTCTCCACACCGAAGCGCGCGGTGTGGGTGAACTCGTCCATGGCGTCCTGATGTTCGCGCAGCTGTGTCGACGGCAGGATCAACGGCTCGCGCAACACCACCGGATCGAGATTGTGCTCGCTGACGCAGCGCTGCCAGGACGTCATGATGACCGGATCGCGCGTGCCGCGTGACGGCACGGGCAAGCCGCTCGCCGCGCGCACAAGCTCGTCGATATGCGCGACCTGCTCCTGTCGCATGACGATCCTCCCAGATCGCTTTTTATTGAATGGGAGTGTTGCCCCGAAATGAAGCGCCGGCAAGCCTTTCCGAGGGGCAGGCCCGGTTCTCGATGGCCACGGCCAGGGCCACGCTGCAACAGGTGTGGCACGCGCGGCGCCACAGGTGTGGCGCCGCCGCCTCAGGTGCCCGCGCCCCACCCCGGGGTCTCCGCCTTGCCGCGCAACGCTTTGGCGCGAGGGGCGCAATTGGCCCGCCCCTTGCTGATGTCCTCTCCATCAAGCCGGCGCGAAGCCGGCACTGAAGAACACGGCTAGGGAAGGAAACGGGACCCGCTCCGCGAGAAGCGGGCCGTGAACGGGCGCGCCTGCGTCTGTGCCCTTCCTCCCTGCCGGTCCGGTCGATCCGAAGGAGGAGGAAAAGCCCATGTCCATTCAGACGTCCATCACATCGCCCATGCACATCGCCGACGGCGCGCTGTCCAACAATCCCATTCCGCTGGAGAAGGACGCGCTTCTTGCGGCCTACCGCACCATGCGGACCATCCGCGATTTCGAGGAGCGGCTGCACGTGGAGTTCGCCAAGGGCGACATCCCCGGCTTCGTCCACCTTTATGCCGGCGAGGAGGCCTGTGCCACCGGCATCATGATGCACCTCACCGACAGCGACCGCATCGCCTCCACCCATCGCGGCCACGGCCATTGCATCGCCAAGGGCGTGGACGTGGCGGAGATGATGGCCGAGATCTACGGCAAGTCCTCCGGCTCGTGCCGCGGCAAGGGCGGCTCCATGCACATCGCCGATCTTTCCAAGGGCATGATGGGTGCCAACGGCATCCTCGGCGCCGGTGCGCCGCTCATCTGCGGCGCGGCGCTCGCCGCCAAGTGCCGGGGCGACGGCGGGGTCGGCATCACCTTCTTCGGCGACGGCGCGGCGAACCAGGGCACGGTTCTGGAAAGCATGAACCTCGCCGCCGTGTGGAACCTGCCGGTGATCTTCGTGCTGGAGAACAACGGCTATGCGGAGGCGACCTCCGTGACTTACGCCACCGGCGTGGACAGCTTCCTCGACCGCGCCCACGGCTTCGGCCTGCCGGGCGTCAGCGTGGACGGCACGGACTTCTTCGCCGTCCACAAGGCGGCGGGCGAATTGATCGCCAAGGCCCGCGCGGGCGGCGGTCCGGCGCTGCTCGAATGCAAGATGGTGCGCTTCTACGGCCATTTCGAGGGCGACAGCCAGACCTACAAGGCGAAGGGTGAGAACGACTTCAACCGCCTCAACCGCGACTGCCTGAAGATCTTCGCCGATCGCGTCACGGCGGCGGGCATCGTCTCCGACGCCGAGATCGCGCTCCTTGACCGCGAGGTCGCGACCCTCATCGACGACGCGGTGTCCTCCGCCAAGTCGGCGCCGCAGCCGACACCGCACGAGCTCACCAGCGACGTTTACGTCTCCTACTGAGCCACGACAGCGAACCCGCACGGCCCAACGATTTCCTGGAGGAAACCATGTCCCGCACCCTCAGCTTCAAGCTGGCGATCAACGAAGCCCTCGACCTTGAAATGCGCCGCGATCCCTCTGTCATCCTGCTCGGCGAGGACATAGTCGGCGGCTCTGGCTCGCCCGGCGAGATGGACGCCTGGGGCGGCGTGCTCGGCGTCACCAAGGGGCTCTACGGCAAGCACGGCAACCGCCTGATGGATACGCCTTTGTCCGAGAGCGCCTATATCGGCGCGGCCATCGGCGCCGCCGCCTGCGGCATGCGCCCAGTGGCGGAGCTGATGTTCCTCGATTTCATGGGCGTGTGCTTCGACCAGATCCTGAACCAGGCGGCGAAGTTCCGCTACATGTTCGGCGGCAAGGCGAAGACGCCGGTGGTCATCCGCGCCATGGTGGGCGCCGGCTTCCGCGCCGCCGCGCAGCATTCGCAGATGCTCACCCCCATGTTCACCCACGTGCCCGGGTTGAAGGTGGTGTGCCCCTCCAACGCCTATGATGCCAAGGGCCTCCTCATCCAGTCGATCCGCGACGACGATCCGGTGATCTTCTGCGAGCACAAGAACCTCTACGCCAGCGAGGCTGACGTGCCGGCCGAGCCCTATGCCATCCCCTTCGGCGAGGCGAACGTGGTGCGCGACGGGCGGGATGTGACCATCGTCAGCTACGGCCTCACCGTCCATCGCGCGCTGGAGGCGGCGGCGACGCTCTCGAAGCGCAGCGGCATCGAGGCGGAGGTGATCGACCTGCGCACCCTCTCGCCCATCGACTGGGACACGGTGATCGAGAGCGTGGAGAACACCGGCCGCCTCGTGGTGGTGGACGAGGCCAACCCGCGCTGCTCCATCGCCACCGACGTCGCGGCCTTCGTGGCCCAGCAGGCCTTCGGGGCGCTGAAGGCGGCGCCGCAGATGGTGACCGCGCCGCACACGCCGGTGCCGTTTTCGCCCGCGCTGGAGGACCTCTACATCCCCTCCGCCGATGCCATCGCCGCCGCCGTGCTGAAGACCCATCCCCAGGCGCTCGCCGCCTGATCGCCGGAGCATCGGACAATGACGGACACGCGCATCAAGCCCATTGTCATGCCCAAGTGGGGGCTCTCCATGGCGGAGGGCAAGGTCACGGGCTGGCTGAAGCCCGAGGGCACCGAGATCGCCGTCGGGGACGAGATCGTCGAGGTTGAGACGGACAAGATCGCCGGCGTGGTGGAGGCGGGCGACGCCGGTGTGCTGCGGCGGACCCTCGGGACGCCCGGAACGGTCTATCCGGTGAAGGCGCTCATCGGCGTGCTGGCCGATGCGGACGTTCCGGACGCCGAGATCGACGCCTTCGTCGCCGCCTTCGCGGCGCCGGAGGAAGCGGGCGCGGGGGAGGAAGCCGCCGGCCCGCGCTACGAGTTCGTGGATACGCCCGCCGGCCGCCTGCGCTACGCCCGCCGGGGCGAGGGCGAGAAATCAGTGGTGCTGGTCCACGGCTTCGGCGGCGATCTCGACAACTGGCTGTTCAACATCGACGCCTTGGCCGATGCCGCCACGGTCTATGCGCTTGATCTGCCCGGCCATGGGCAATCGGACAAGGCGGTGGGCGAGGCGAACCTCGCCTTCCTCTCCGGCGCGCTGATCGCCTTCATGGATGCGCTCGCGATCTCGCGCGCGCATCTCGTGGGCCATTCCATGGGCGGGGCGGTGGCGAGCGCCACCGCGCTGGAACATCCCGCCCGGGTGGCCTCCCTCGCGCTCATCGGCTCGGCGGGGCTCGGGCCGGAGATCAACTCCGGCTACACCGATGGCTTCGTTGCCGCCGGCTCGCGGCGCGACATGAAGCCTGTGCTGGAACAGTTGTTCCATGATCCCGGGACCGTCACGCGCCAGCTCATCGAGGACATCCTCAAGTACAAGCGCCTCGACGGGGTGGACGGCGCACTCTCCGCCCTCTCCGCCAATCTCTTCCCGGCCGAGCGGCAGACCCATGTGCTGGCCGACAGGCTGAAAGAGACCGACGCGCCCATCCTCGTGGTGTGGGGCGAGACCGACCGCGTCATCCCCGCCGCCCATGCCGGCGCGCTGGAAGGCCGCGCCACGGTGGAGGTGCTCCCCGGCGCCGGCCACATGGTGCAGATGGAGAAATCCGGACGGGTGAACGAGCTGCTTCTCGACCACCTCAAGCGCTGACCGCCTCAAACCTCGCAACGACAAACGCCGGCGCGCCAGGGCGACCGGCGAAGGAGGACGCATGTCTGACCTCAAGGACAAAAGCATCATCATCACCGGCGCCGCCGGCGGCATCGGCGCCGCCATCGCCAGGGCCCTCGCCGAGGACGGCGCGCGCATCGTCGTCGCCGATCTTTCAGAGGCCGCTGCGACGAAGGTGGCGGACGAAATCACGGCCAAGGGCGGCACCGCCATCGCCGTGCCGGTGGACGTGCGCGAGCGGGCGCAGGTGCGCGCGCTCATCGACAAGGCAGTCGCGGCGTTCGGGCGGCTCGACGTGCTGTTCAACAATGCGGGCGTCGCGCAGACGCGTCCCTTCCTCGACATCACCGAGGAGGACTGGCGCTTCGTCACCGATGTGAACGCGCTCGGCGTGCTCATCGGCATGCAAGAGGCGGTGAAGACCTTCCGCGCGCAGGGCGGTGGCGGCAAGATCATCAACACCGCCTCCATCGCCGCCAAGCAGGGCTACGAGCCCCTCGCCCATTACTGCGCCAGCAAGTTCGCGGTGGTGGCCATGACCCAGGCCGCCGCCCGCGCCTTCGGCAAGGAGGGCATCACCGCCAACGCCTTCTGCCCCGGCGTGGTGGCCACGGACATGTGGAAGGTGATCGACAAGGGCTTCCGCGACAGCGGCCTGACCCACGGCGAGAACGAGGCCTTCGACACCTTCGCGGCCGGCGCCGTGCTGGGCCGCGCCTCGCGTCCCGATGATCTTGTCGGCGTCGCCCGCTTCCTCGCCTCGTCCCAATCCGACTTCATGACCGGCCAGTCCCTGCTCGTGGACGGCGGCATGGTCTTCACCTGAGGAGCCGCCATGACTTCCGTGCCCCAGCAATTGAAAGAGATGAACCAGCGCTTCGGCGTTCTCGCGAAAGCAGCGCCGCAGGTGATGACGGCCTTCCGCGGCCTCATGGGAGAGGCGTCGAAGTCCGGCGCCGTGCCGGCCAAGATGAAGGAGCTGGTGGCCCTCGCCATCGCCGTCCACCAGGGCTGCGCCGACTGTATCGTGTTCCACGCCGCCAATGCGCGGAGCCACGGCGCCACCCGCGCCGAACTCGCCGACATTCTCGGCGTCTGCATCGAGATGGGGGGCGGGCCGTCCGCCGTCTATGCGGGCAGGGCGCTGGAGGCGTTCGACGCCCTCGCCACCGAGCCGGCCTGACCCACCAAGAACAGAGAGAAGGGAGAACCACCCATGAAGGCCGCCCGCTTCCACGCCAAGCGCGACGTGCGCGTCGAGGACATTTCCGAGCCGCCTGCCCCCGGCCCACGCCAGGTCGTCATCCGCAACAGCTTCTGCGGCATCTGCGGCACCGATCTGCACGAATACGCCGCCGGCCCCATCTTCATCCCCACCGAGCCACATCCCTACACCGGCGCAAATCTGCCGCAGGTGCTGGGCCATGAATTTGGCGGCACGGTCGTCGCCATCGGCGGCGAGGTCACGAACGTGAAGGTTGGCGACCGGGTTTCGGTGCAGCCCATGGTGTCGCCGCGCGACGATTACTTCGGCACCCGAGGCCTCTACCAGCTCTCCGAAAGCCTCGCCATCATCGGCCTCGGCTGGCAATGGGGCGGCATGGCGGAATACGCGCTGGTGAACGACTACAACGTCTTCGCCATGCCCGAATTCGTCAGCGACGAGCAGGCGGCATTGGTGGAGCCCGCCGCCGTCACCGTCTATGCCGCCGAGCGCGGCGGGGTGAAGCCGGGATCGAGCGTGCTCGTCACCGGCGCCGGCCCCATCGGCCAATTGCAGGTGCTGGCGGCACGGGCGGCGGGGGCGACGCAGATCTTCCTCTCCGACACCAACGACAACCGCCTCGCCATGGCGCGCCAGATACTGCCGGATGTCATCACCCTCAACCCGAAGCGCGACGCCGTGGCCGACGCCATCCGCGACCAGACCGAGGGCCACGTGGGCGTCGACGTGGCGCTGGAATGCGTGGGCGCCGAGGCAGCCCTTGCCACCGGCATCGATGCCGTGCGCCGGCAGGGCGTGGTGGTGCAGGTGGGCCTGCATGTGGGCAGGCCAGCCGTGGACGGCTTCACCGTGACCTTCAAGGACATCGATGTGCGCGGCTCGTGGTGCTACTCGACGCTGATGTGGCCCAAGGTGGCGGCGCTCATCGGCAAGGGCCTGCTGCCGGCGGAGAAGGTGGTGACCCGCCGCATCCGCCTTTCCGAGGTGGTGGAGAACGGCTTCGAGGCCCTTCTCGACCCCGCCGGGCAGGAGCTGAAGATCCTCATCGACCTGCGCTGAGCCGCGGCTCTCCCTCTCGGCACGGCAGCGGGGGCGCATCCGCCGTGCCGAGGGGCCCAACACGTGCCTGCAATCGGGGGGGACCGGCGCGCACCGCCATCGGGGAAGCGCTAGAGCGTGGTGACAAGAGGGAAGCCCAGATCGCCGTCTGCCTCTTACACGGCCTCTCTTCAGAGGAGGCTGATTGGGCGCGGGCGATCTGACGGAGAATTGGCGAGCTGCGGTCGGGGCATCGTTGCCGGCAGGGCTAAATTTTCAGAAACTGGCGGAGAGAGGGAGAAGATTGCCAGTTTCGAAATCGAGCAAGGACCGGGCGGTTGCGCACCCCGTGTGGGCAGAAGCTGTACCAGACTAATGGGCCGGTCAAGCCGGCACAATTGAACACCCGAAATGTCAGGGCAATCAGCATTGCAATCAACTGCATGGAGACAAGCTGACTGGATACGACGTGGCCCTTGAAAGCTCAGGGAGGGCAGCTTCGGAACTGGCGACATCAGCCGCCTCCCATCCCTGCTAAGGTTGGTAGCGGTGTTCGATTAATCCTTGCAGAGGCCCTCGAATGGCCAATACTCGCTGATGAAGCTTGGGCAAGCCCACCAAAATCTGAGCATTCAGTGGGGCAGGATATAATCGGGCCACAATGAGGCGTCGGGAAGCGGCGAAACCGGCACGCCTGATGATAACCGTGGGGTTTCCGGAGCGGCCATTGCTATCACGACAGCATCCTCGACTTGCAGCTGTCCTTCGACACGATCAGGACAGACCCCACGCGTTATGACGATGCTTGAACCGCCGCCCTTTATGGCGACACGCGAAATACCAGGCCCGAGCTCGGTCGTGATGAGGTCTGGGGCGTCTGAGGGATGCGGCCCCGCCTCGTCGCGAACATCCCTGTCGGACAAGATGGCCTGGTAGAGTTCGAGAAGCTCCGGCCCTTCGCTCTCCTGCGGCCAGAGCACGGCATTCGCGATTCCCCGCTTGCGAGTCATTAGGCGCTGCAGGAGGCAGTCGAAAGAGTTCGGGCCAAGGCGCGGATGCACTGAAAGCGGAATATGAATGGTAACCGGCCTGCCTTGGCCGATGCGGTGGGTTCGGTCGTTGCATTGCTCTTCGACCGCAGGGTTCCACCAGCGCGTCAGGTGAATCACATGGTTGGCCGCCGTCAAAGTCAGTCCGGTGCCGGCCGCGCGCGGACCCATCACAAGCACATCGAAGCCTTGGTCTTCCACCAGATGCCGCTGGAACCGGTCTGTGATCTTTTTTCGGTCGTCGATGGGAGTGTCACCATTGATGACATAGACGCGTTCCAGCCCGAACTCGATCTTTATCAATTCAGCAAACCAGGCCTGCACGTCACGGTTTTCGATGAAGACAAGCGCGCGCTCACCGCGCGATTTGATGTGCGCCAGAATGTCCATTGCCGCGGACAAACGGGCCGATGCCGCCGTAAACGTGCCCGGAACCTCGCCTTCAACGAGACCAGGATGCAGCGACGTGCGACGAATGTGATGCAGAAGCGCGAACATGCCGCCGCCCTTGCCCCGGATCTCGTCGTATCGGATGGCCTGCACCTCTGGCATAATGCGGGGGTGAAGGATCCGGACCTTCGGCGGCAGGTCGGGTGCAGCGTCCTTTTTCAGCCGACGCAGCGCAAGCGGCGGCCGGCCGCATTGACCCGAGAAAAGCGCAGCATGAAGCTGCTTCATGCGCTCTTCGCGCGGCTCGTCGAAAACCCGGCGAAACTCGGCGAGCGGGCCCAGCGCCAGCGGGAAGAGCTGATCCATGATCGCCCAGATATCGCGCGTGGCGTTCTCCACGGGCGTCCCGGTGAGGCCGATGCGGAAATCGGCGAGGACGGCCTTTGCTGCCTCCGAACGCATGGCAAACGGGTTCTTCAGATTCTGGATCTCGTCAAACACGACCACGGCGAAGGGCGCTTCCGAAAAGGAGACGGCATAATTGGCAACCGTCTGGTAGGTCGCGATCACGAGGCAGGGCGAATTCTCGATCGAAGAGAGGTCGAGCCGGGCCGTGCCATCATCAATGTCGCGCCCGCGCTGCGCGGGGCGCTTCCATCGCTTGAGGTGCTGACCAAAGAGGCGGACCGGCTCGCCCCAGAAGTCGGGATCGACATGGGTGGCACACTCTGCCTCCCAATTTCGCAGCAGGGAGGTCGGCGCGACGATGAGGAAGGGTCGGGACGGCACTTCGCCATCGACCATTTGTTGCCGCAGCCAGGTCAGGAAGCTCAACGTCTGCAATGTCTTGCCTAGGCCCTGCTCATCCGCGTTCAGGATGCCCGGCAATCCCGTGCTCCAGGCTTGCGCCTGCCACTCGAAGGCCGCGACCTGATAGGGGCGTAGCGTCGTAGATACCTGTGGCGGCAGACTGAACTGCGCTACCGAACCACGTGGGGTGACTTTGGCTCCGAAGTCCGTATCCCAGAAGTTGCTGTGCGTGAGCGGCAGAAATACCGTCTGCGGGTCGCCCGTTGCGGGCGTATCCCCGCGGTTGCGCAGCATCTCCAGCCGCCGCGCCAAAGCCTCGATCACGTCGTCGATGACTGGGATGGCGCCGACGCGATGGGGCACGATCTCCTGACCCACAAGCTTCGCCTCGGCCAGAGCATGCAGCAGGGGCTCCACCTCGTCGTCGTGCAAGAGACCGAGCCTCTCGCCCAGTTCCTCGGTCGTTGTCGCCGGGAGCCAGTTGGTGCCCGACCCCTCCATCATGGCGGGCGCGGGGCGAGCCCACTCGGCGACGGCGATGACGCGCGACGTCCATGCGGCGGTCTTGGTCCATGCCCCCGAGACGGCCCGCTCCAAAGCCTCCTGGTAGCCAGCAGGGCTCATCAGCTCGTTCAGCCGGCCATCATCACGTGCCTGACGTTCGACGGCTTCGGTAATGATACGCTCAGCGTCGCGAATGAAGACACGGCGCCCATTCGCATCCTGCCGGCCCGCAGCGGCGATGGCATCCACCACGGGCATGGCCGAACGATCCAGAATCAGGAATTTTGCCGAGCCGATCCGATAGGCCGGCTGCGCACCGCGCGCCATGGCCTGATGCTGGAATTCGGCCAGTTCTTCGGCTTTGACGGGAGACGCCATCGCCTCCACCGGAGACCCAGACGCGAGGTTTGCGCCGATGAAGGGGAGCGGGGCAAACCGGCTGTCGTCGGCCGCGTCAAGATCGAGGCCGACCCGGTCGCAGGTGACGATCTCGATCTGATCCAGCGCCCCGTCAAGCGCGACCGCCTTGCCTGCCTCCTCCAAGCCGAGAGCTCGGCGAAATGCGCCAAGCGCCAGCCAGTGGTCTTGCAACGTCCCACGTGGATCAAAAGCCTCGGCAATGCCAATTGCCTCGAAGAGCGGAGCCGGAATCCTCAGCAGTTCGGGCCCATCGTGAAGCATAGCGCCCGTCCGCTTGAGGGGCACGGTCCGCCCGCCCTTTTCCCACCACCAGTCCAGACGGAAGTCCGCGCCGCCGAGAGACCCGCGCATGGCCGCCCTGAAGATATAGCGCGTGTTGAGCCCTGGCAGCCCGATAGCGCGCGCGGCTCCGTTGTCCAGCGCAGCGACAAGGCGGTGCGATAGGCGGATCTTCTCGCCGTCGACGGAATGCTCCCCCCGGTCCCGGTCGAGCACGCGCAGTCGCGCCAGCGCCATGGCCACGGCCCGCTCCTCGCGCGGCAATGCATCGAGATCGTATTGCCGGCGCGTTCCGAGAAAAGACAGCAGGCCACGCTTGGGCTGGACGACGGACAGCGTACAGCCGTCGGCGTCGGGGACACATGTGAAGGTCAGGCTCATCCGATTTTCTCGCGGACCCAGTCCATCCATCTTCCTTGCGGATCATGCCAATGAGTATTTTCTTTATCGTCCCGCGGCAAAATTATTTCATTTAATTCGTATTCACCCTGGTATAGATCTGGGGTTCCCCGTTTTCCAAGATCGAAAATGTGAACGCGAAAATTGTGAGATCCCTCTACCACGATCTTTTTGCCAATTTTCATAATAAGAAGGCTTCGATTGGTGGCCTGGCGACCGAAAAATACCCCACCCGCGGGACTATTGGCAGCGTTAGCTGCGCTCCAATTGAGGTTGTCCGCAATGGCTTGCGCATCCTTGCCAAAGGAGGGCCAAGCTTCGTCAATACGTCCGTCCTCATACAGGCCCATCCAGAACCTTCTCCGTGGAGGCCACTGGCTGCCCTGATTCATGTTCGCAGCTGCCTGCGACACAACATCGAGAAAGGCCTCCATGCGCTGGCCGGCCAGCCACCGCAGCAGGATCCGCTTCCCGTCCTCGCCCACCTGCATCCAGAAATGCGGATTCTGATGACGCGGATCACCGCGATGCCCGATCAGTTCATTGAGCAGGAGCGTGCGTAGCGGCTTTGCGGGCATGCGCGCGGTCCAGGGGCGCAGGAGCCGCGCCACGACGGCTGCGGCCCGATCGCCTTCCAGCCGAGGCGCGCTGGCGGGATGTATCCAGGCCAGCATTCTGCGGACCGTCGGCTCGTCCACCGGCTCGGGCGAAGCCGACAGCCAGGCCTCGTGAGCCTCGGTCATGAAGCCCGGCCCATGAGGGGCGAGGATGCCGCGCGCGATCACCGCGCGATAAGGATCGGCCTGCGCGGCCAGCCAGCGACCGAACCGGATGGCCCCATCGGCCGGATCAAGGCTTTCGGGGGTCGCCCGAAACGCGATCTGCCAAAATCGAGGCAGGAAGGCCGCGCGAGCCTGAATGATGCGGGCGAGCTCTGAGGTCCGTGGTTCTCGCGCAACCCAGCCGGTAAGATAGCCATCGCAGAGCGCGCCGAGCAGGGACCTGCGCGTGGTGCACCGAAGCTCGCGCAGCAAAAAGTCTTCGATGTCGGGCGCGAGCGTAGCAAGCCGGCTGGCCCAGGCCCGCACTACCTGCGCCATCTCCCCGTCTGTCAACTGCTTCCAGTCCCATTGCCGGGTCGCCTGCGTCAGGCGGGAAATGAGGATGTTCAGCGCCTCCGGCTTCACCGGCCGCCGATCGCCGAAGCGTTGCCGGACGCGCTCAGCGACTTCCACCAGCCGCTCCGGAACTTGCGGCGGGGCTGGCGCTGGCGGCAGGCGTGCCAGTCGGTCAATCAGGCTCATGGGTCCGCCCTAAGGTACAGGACCGGCCGCGAGCAGCTGTCGCAGACGGGGCAGATCCTCGATCCGCTGCGGCACGAACTGTTCTTCGGGCGGCGCAAACATGATGAAGCGCAGGTCAATGCGCCGGTTGGCGTCGCGGCCAGAGACCGTGTTGTTGTCGCGGATCGGCCGACCCTTGCCATAGCCCGCCACCGAGACGATGGGCTGGTTCCTGAGATTGCGGAAGCCCAGCAATTCGGGGCTTGTCGACACCATGATGGCGTAGATGGCGCTTCCCCGGCTGGAACTGAGGTCCATGTTCAGCACATCCGTGCCCGTGCTGTCGGTGTGTCCCTCGACCTGGAGCGCGTCGATCAATGCCACAGCGGGGTTGCAGGCGGATGCAAGTGTCGAGCGCTCACCCAGCGCGAAACATCTCAGCTCTTCCCTCAGGATGCCGGCGATAATCTCCATCTTGCGGCGACCGAGTGGGCTGGGCGCATAGCTGCCCGATTCGAAGAGCCCGTCACCCTTGAACTCAAGGGCGTCGCCATTACGGCTGATCGAGACGTCGATCGAGGTGTCTGCCGCCTTGATGCGCTTCTGAATGCGATCGAGCATCTTGCCCCGCAGCTCGGCAGAGCGAAAATTGTAGCGCTCGATAGGGTTGCCATCCTGCGCGCTGAGCTGGCGGCGAAGCCGGCGATTTTCCTCCTCCAGTGCGCGCAGCTTCTGTTCGCGGTCGGTGAGCTTGTCCGCCACTGTCTCGAAGCGCTGGCGCGACACGGCGTCCTTCGGCGCGATCTGGGTGGCGAAGAAAGCGAGGAGGATCATAATGATGAACAGGAAGCTCACCATCAGGTCGGTCATCGAGACGAAAGCGGACTCATCGTCCTCCTCGGCACGCCGAATGCGTCGCGCGGCTCTCATGCAGGCAACCGCTCTCGTGGCGGCTCACTTTCCGGCGTGAAGGTCCGGGCGTTTTCGATGACGGCCTGCAACACCTGCAGCGCCTCGGCATACCGGTCGTGGACCCCATCGCTGTGCTGGCGCAATTCGCCGAGTGTGCGCTGGACCTGCTCCAGATAGGTCGAAAACGCCTTCTCCAGGTGGCCATCATAGGCCTTCGCACGGGTCTCGAAATTGCGGATTAGTTCTTCGATGGACTTGGCCGACGTGACCACGATGGTGCGTTCCGCATCGATCGCTTCCTTGGCCGCATCAACCAGGTTCCGGGCGCCATCGGCCATGGCGCGCGCCTGGTCGGCGGTCGCACGCGCGCTGTCCAGAATCGGATTGGATGCCGCGTTCATGCTGTCGGCCGCAGATACCAGTTGCTTCGCCGCCGCCTCGATCCGGTCGACAAGCGTGTCCAAGGCAGACGCCGAACGGCCCAGCGTCGCGCTGAATTGTTCGGACGTCGTTCCTAACGCAGACGACAGTTCCATCAGCTTGTCGGCGGCCCCATCGATCCGCTCGGCCACCTTGTCGAGGGAGGCGCCGATGCGCGCCGTCAGCGTCTGGCCGAGTTCATTGACCATGCCCCCGATCGCTTCCGTCCCGGTTGCCGTCATGCGTTCGAGCGGTTTGCTGAGCTCGGCAATGAGCTGGGTGTTTAGCAATTGCTGCTGGGCCGTCTGTTCCTGGATGGCGGCCAATTGCTTGTCCGCAAGCGCTTCGAGGCTAATGAAATCCATCCGCTTTTCGAGTGTGCGAGCGAGACGGGCGACGGAGCGCTCCAGTTTTTCGCTCAATAAGCGGTATCCGGCGCTGAAGACGATCGAGCAAAACAGCCCCGTGACCGACATGATGAACTTTGCCGACGCCGTGCGGAGCAGCCCTTCGAGCGCGGCGATCATCTGGGCCTGATCGCCACCACCGGCTTCAAGGCTGGCTTGGGTCTGGGCAAGCGCTGCGATGAGCCCGAGGAACGTGCAGAGAAGTCCGATCGACACGAACAGGCCAGGCCATATACGCCAGCCCGCGAGCCCCATATGCAGGTCGTCCAGATTGAAGAAGGCCGACGGCCGAACGGAATTGCGGACATGGCCTTCTCCATGCCGGGACGGCTCGATCAGCGTCTCGCGATACTCGGCAAAGCTTTCGGCGAGATGTCGGGCGTCTTCGCCGCTCCCCCGCCCGATATCGCTCTGGATCTCATGAAGCTGGCTCTGAAACCCGGCGGAATCTCCAGCCGCCTCCACGCGACGGGCTGCCTTGTCCAGCAGCCGCAGGCGCCGATAGGCTGAAAGGCCCATAGCGCATGAGAGCACTGCCAGAAGCGCGAGCAGCGCGAGGCTTATCAGGCCGGGGACAAAATCTCGGGTGATGATCTGTGCGACCCCGAGAATCCCTTCCTTGACCCACGTCCCCCAAAATGCCCAGTCCATCGTTCCCCCAGCGCCAACCGCGCGTAGAAATTGGACGAGAGCATCGATGCAATCAAGCGATCGGAATCAACGAACCGATCCAGATTGCATCGTCCGGCCCTTTAGGCCACGTGACGTTGCCCCCAATTTTATCCAGCGTCACGTTCGTTCTGGCGGGTGGACTTGGCCTGTTCGGCCGGGTGAGCGGCGGGATCTGGCGCGGAGCTTTTGACCTGGCGCAGCGGCAGATCTCTTCGCGGATGGAAGGTGGCGGCGAAGGCGGAGGGGGGTCTGCCAGCCGATTGCGGAGTGCGGGCGTGATCCGTTGTAGTCGGACCGCCAGCTGCCAGGGTCGCTCTGGCCTGGCCGAGCGCCGAGAACAGCGTCTCGTTGAGAAGCTCGTCCCGCAGGCGGCCGTTGAAGCTCTCGAGGAAGGCGTTCTGTATAGGCTTGCCCGGCGCGATGTAGTGCCACTGGACCTGTGCCGCGTCCGCCCAGGCGAGGATGGCATTGGATGTGAACTCGCTTCCGTTGTCGCTGACGATCATCTTCGGCCGGCCGCGCTCGGCCACAAGGCGGTCCAACTCCCGGGCCACCCGCATGCCGGACAGCGATGTGTCCGCCAGCAGGGTCAGGCATTCCCGGATGCAGTCGTCGACGACGGTGAGGATGCGGAAGCGACGGCCACAGGTGAGCTGGTCCGACACGAAGTCGAGCGACCAGCGCTCGTTCGGCCGCATCGGGATCGTCACAGGGGCCCGCGTCCCGATGGCCCGCTTGCGGCCACCACGGCCCCGCATTTTGAGACGCTCCTCGCGATAGAGCCGGAACAGGCGCTTGTGGTTGACCGTGAAACCCTCCCGCCTCAGCAGGACGTGCAGGCGCCGATAGCCGAAGCGGCGCCGCTCGCGGGCGATGGCCTTCATGCGCTCGCGCAGGGCGCGGGCAGGCGCGAAGGTTGCCTGGTCACAATAGCCGAGATCGGTTCGTAATCCCCCAAGCCTGCCACCCTCAATTCGGGAAATAATCCACGGGTACGCCAACGGTCATGGGCCGGGGCGGTGGATCGAAGGGGGCGTTCTTCTCTACCGTGCGCAGGGCCGCGGCGTCGCAGGCGGAGTTGCCCGAAGAGCGGGTCACCTTCAGCGTACCTGGGCGGAGATTTCCGTCGGCTTCGACCGTGAAGGCCACATAGGTGGTGGTTTTCTCGCGCACCGCATTGCGGGCCGCTGGCGGATAGACGAGGTTCTCGCGCATCTTCCTGCTGAGGCTGCGCACATAGGCCTTGAGAATCTCGGCCTCATCGGGGGCTTCAAGCCGCTGCGCCTGCTTCTGCTCCTGGGCGCCCTGGACATCGGCGAGGCCGGGGTTGCCCGACTGTGCTTCTGCCGGCTTCGCCGCCTCTTGCGGTGGCGCGTCCTGCTGTTGCTGCTCGGGGGCCGGCGGCGGGGCGATGGCGCGGGTGCCGTCGGGTGCGGTGTCCTCATCGGGCCGGTCGGGCGCGGCGGTCTGGGCGGCTTGGGTCTTCTGCTCCTCCCGAGCCTCCTCCTGCTGCTTCTGTTCGGGAGCCCCCTTCGATTGCTGGAGCACCTGCTGCTCGGCCTGGGTGTCGGAGATCAGGCCCTGAAGCTCCACCACGAGGAGCTGGTCGTCCCGCGGCTCGGGGGCATCGAAGACGTCCATGAAGGGCACGAGCAGCGCGCCATGCAGGGCGAGCGACATGGCGAGCCCGTGGCCGAGGGTGAAGGGGCCGAAGGGAAAGCTCATGGCTGCGTCCCCTGCGCCGCCGCTCCCCCCGAAGTGGATCCTGCCCCAGCCACGCCCTTCGTCTGCACCCCGACCTTCGTGAAGGCGAGGGTCTTCAGCACGTCGGCGACATCTACGAAGCTCTGGAAGGCCACGGCCTTGTCTGCCCGGATCAGGATGGAGGTGTCCTTCGGCATCGGGGCGAGCCGACCCTTCAGCTCGTCCACCGACAGCGCGATGCCATCGAGGTGCAAGGTGCCGTCCGCCGTGATCTCGATCATGGTGTCCTTCTGCTGCTCCGCCTTCATGGGCGCGGCCTGCGGCAGGCTCACCGGGATCCGGCCCACCGCGATGAAGCTGGCCGTCGTGAGCACCATGGTCAGCAGCACCAGCATGATGTCCACGAATGGGATGACGTTCATGGTCTCGAACGGCTTCTCATCCATGGGCGGGGGCTCCCGCATCGCGGTCGCGGCTCTCGCGGGCGATCTCCCATCTGAGCATCAGAACCTTGGCCCGGCGTAGCAGCGCGTTGTAGGCGACCACCGCCACCAGCGCGACCACCAGGCCCGCCGCCGTCGCCTTCAGCGCGAGGGCGAGACCGACCATGATCTTGCCCGGGTCCGCACCGGCCGAGAGGTCCATGCTGGAAAAGGTGAGCATGATGCCGAGCACCGTGCCCAGCAGGCCGATATAGGGCGCATTGGACGCCACGGACGCCACCACCACCAGCCGCTTCGACAGGTCCAGCTCCAGCTGCTTCACGGAGGCATAGGCCTCCGGGCGCACGCGGATGAAGAAGGCGATGCGTTCCAGCACCACGGCCACCACGAGGATGCTCAGCACCAGCAGGAGGCCGATGACGCCATAATCGATGGCCTCTTTCAGCCAGGTCATGTTGTCCATGCGCCGGCCCCTCAGAAGGTGATGCCGGCCTGGATCAGGCCCACGGTGTTGCCCCGGCTGTAGCCGGCCTGCGCCTCGTTGCCGCCCACGCTCCAGGCAAGATAGGCTTTCAGGAGCAGGTTGCGGCCGGGCATGTATTCGTAATTGCCGTAATAGCCGATGCCGATATCGCCGAGTTGCACATAGTCCGGCTGGGTGATGGTGTAGCTGCCGTCTTCCAGCGCGACGCCACCCACGTCGGCGAAGGCGCTCACCGAATGATGCCAGCCATAGATGTCCGGCAGGGCGTATTTCAGCTCCGGCGTCACCAGCCAGCCGCTGTCGCCCGAAAGCCCCTCGTAATAGCTCCTCACTCCGAAGATGCCGGTGAGGCCAAACTGCTCTGAGCTGTCGAGGTTGCCGGTGAAGGACTTCTGGCCGCGCACATTCACCGACAACGACAGTTTCTCCATCAGCGCCACGGTCATCACGAAGGACGCCGTCAGCTTGGAGAAGTCGCCCTGGGTGTCGGCGCCCAGGAGATTGGCCAGCGCCTGGTCTGGAGCGGGAAAGTCCACATTGCCGAAGGTGAATGCCACCGAGGACGACGTGACGACCGGCATGTTGAGCCAGGGCAGCACGCCGGAGGTTTCCCGGTTCAGCCCCAGCGTGCCCTCGTTGATCTTGCGGTGGGCATAGGAGACACCCAGCGTCTCGTCATTGAGGTTCTTGTAGGTGTAGACGGCGCTGCCCCAGATGGAATCCGCGCGGGAGCGCAGGAAGGGGTAGAGAAGGCTGGCGGAGATGCCGTCCGCGACGCCGGTGGCATCGAGGTTGGCATAGGTGCCACCCAGCGCATAGGTGGTCTGGAAGGCGGCCACCTCCAACCTCAGCCCGTCATAGCCCAGCGGCAGGGCATAGGCGATGCGCCCGTTGAGCATGTCGGTGGAATTGGAGACGAGGCCGTAGGCGGAGAGCCGGTCGCCGATGCCGAGCGGCGAGTTGATGTTGAGCCCGCCGGAGGCGCGCCAGATGCCGGTATAGGGCGTGCCGAAATTGTCGCCCATGAGGAAGCCGTCCACCATGCGCTGCTCGGGCACGTCGAACAGGAAGTCGGACGTACCCTGCGTGGCCCCCGCCCCGATCACCGCGCGGGGCATGCCGGCACCGGCAAGGTCGGAGATGAGCAGCATGGCGCGTTCCAACCGCGCCTGCTCGATCAGCTCGCCGCTCGACACCTTCTGGGCGTCGAGCGTGCCCTGGAGCATGAAGTCTTTCACCCGGCTCTCGTTCTTCACCGAGACCTTGCCGTAATGGCCGGGGACGAGCTTGAAGGTGAGGGTGCCGCTACGGGCATCCTGCTGGGGCACATAGACTTTCGCCACCAGGTATCCGGCCTCGCGATAGAGCGCGGTGACCTTGTCAGCGGCAGTATAGATCTCGGCGACGGTGAGCTTTTTGCCCTCATAGGGGGCGAGCACCGCCCGCAGCTTGTCGTCCTCCACCGTGAGCCCGGCGGTGCCGGTGACGGCGATGTGGCGCACATGGAGCGTCTCCTTGCCGGGTAGCACCAGTTGAGGTTCCGCCAGCTTCGGCAGCACGAGGGGCGCGGCCTGCTGGGGCTGCGGGGCGGCCTGCTGGGACTGCTGCGCATCGCGCACCGCATCGCCGATGTTGAAGGGCAGGCCCTGCGCAAGGGCCGGTCCCGCCGCCAGCGAGAATCCCGCTGCCGCCATGAGCGCTTGCGCCCGACCGAGGGCACCTCTGGGGAGAACGGCACGGCCGGCCGGGCTCCGGGCGGTCTGCGTGGGACAAGATTGGGCGCGGCTCGTGATGCGGCGTGCAGAAGGGCTCATGGCATACCTTGAAAATGCAAGGCGCGGCGAACGCGCGCGACGAATGGTGAAAGGCGAGAACCGAAGAGGCGCGTGGATCATCCCTGCCGCCGACGACAAACCTCGCAGCGGCTCGGAAGCGGTGACGCCCACTCGGGGGATCCATCGCCGACGGCAGGGCACGGGCCGGCCGGGGGCAGTCCGCCCGGCCCGATCCGCAAGGCCCTATCGGGCGGGAGCGGCCGGCTGGGCGGGAGGGGCCGGCGGCGCCCCCGCGGGAGCGGCGTCCTTCTCCAGGTCGAAATGCTGGCCGTCCACGTCGATGGAGCGGATGGACCCGCCGACCCCACCCTTCGGCGCCGAAGCCGGATGCACCTGCTGCGCAGCGCGCTTCTTCCGCCGCTCCTCCTGCTCCTGCAACTGGCGCCAGGATGTCGTCGGCGCCGGGGCGGCGCTGCTGTCGATCTGAGACGCCACCGAAGGTCCGGCAAGTGCCGCCGTTGACGCGCTGCCGGCCTTGGCATCGCGAGCGTTCGGGGGATTCTCTGCGGATTGCTGGGTGCCCGTGGTCGCGGCATAGGTCGCCGCCTGTACGGCGGAGCGGACGGCATCCGTCGCATAGGCCGGAACTACAGGCGGGGTCACTCCCGTGACCGATGAGCCCACCCCGGCTCCATTGCCGACACCACCCGCCTGTCCGGTGGAGGTGGTGTTCCAACTGCTCGACGACACCTCACCGAGGCCGATATTGGCCCCCACAAGCCCACCCGCATTCGTCTCCCCGGAGACGGCGCCCGTCGCGGACGCGCTGGTGATCGACCCGAGGTTATTGCCTGCGATGCCGCCGACATTGCTGGTGCCGGAGGTCGTCCCGCTCGATGTGGCATTGGAAACGCTGCCGGTATTCGCGCCGACGACCCCGCCCACAGCCGTCGTCCCGCTGACGGTCCCGCTCGCGGTGACCCCGCTGATGGTGCCCCCGAGATTGAGGCCCACGATGCCGCCGACGGCGGCGGTGCCGTTTACTGTGCCCGTGACTTGCGCGTCGGTGACGGTGCCGCTGTTCCAGCCGACGATGCCCCCGGTGATCCAGGTGCCCGTCACGCTGCCGCTGAAGGAGGCATCGCTGATGGTCGTTCCATTCGACTGGCCCACCAAGCCGCCCGTGTAGGTGCCCGAATTCGAGACCGTCCCGGAAACGGATATGCCGGTGAACGTGCCACCCTCTGAGGTGCCGACCAATCCGCCCACGGCTTGCCCCGTGGCGGTCACGTTTCCGCTGGTCGAGGCATTTTTCAACGTGAGAGCGTTGGCGTAGCCGATAAGCCCGCCGATCGTGTCGCCCCCCGTCACGTTCCCGCTTGCGGAGACATTGCTGTAGCTGCCGCTGGCGAGGCCGGCGAGGCCGCCAACCTCGTTCTCCCCGGTGACGTTGCCGGTGGCATATGCGTCGCTCACAATGCCACCACCGCCGCCGATGAGCCCGCCGACCGCCGTCGTGCCCGAGACATCCCCGGTCGCGTAGGATCTGGAAATCACGCCGTAGGTGAAGCCGACCAGGCCACCTACATAATTGCCGGAGCTCACCACGGTTACATCCGCATGGGAGTCCTCGATGGTGCTGTAATTCTCTCCGATCAGGCCGCCGGTTCCAGCCCAGCCCGTGGACAGGCTTGTGACGTGCCCGGTCGCATAAGCGTTGATGACTGTACCGTTATTCTCGCCCGCCAAGGAGCCGACGGTAGAATTCCCCGTGATGTCCACGCTCGACAAACCGATGTCGCGGACGATGCTGCCGCTTCCGATGGAGCCGATCAGGCCCACATAGTTGCCGCCAGACGAGATGGTGAGATCGTTGACGGTATGGCCTAAGCCGGCGACATTGCCGCTGAGGCGCGCCACGACGGCACCGTCATAGGTCGTGCCAGAGGCATCGATGTCGTTACCGATGGCGAAGTTTCCTGTCGCCGTGCCAGTCGCGTCGTCCAGGGCCTCCAACTCTGCCATTGTATGAATAAGGGTATAGGCCTGCCCGTTGATGGCGAGGCTCGCATCGGCGCCAGAAAGGGTGATCGCAGCGCCGTTGGCGGTGTCGATGTGGTAGTCGCCGCCATATGTCATCGCGAGGGCAGCGTGGCCGCCGGAGAGGGCCACGCCATCATTGATGTAGATGTCCTTCCCCGCATTCAGGGCGAGACCAGCCTTGTCTCCCGAAGCGGTAATGGCGGCATTCACGTTGATGTCGTTGGTCGCGTTCAGCGTCAGCGTGGTGCCGGCCGACCAGGACACGGCGGCGTTGACGTTGACGTCCCCGTCCTTGCCCTTCCCGTCGGTTGAGCTGATATCCACATTGGTGGTCTCCAGAAGCTTCGACAGCTTGCTGGCGCTGATGTCGCCGCCGAGATTGAGGCCGGTGATCTGGTCCTGCGGGCCGAAGCGGAAGCCGAAGGTGCCGATGGTGAAGCCGTCGGGATCGATCAGCCACGTGCCGGTGGCGCCGAGGGCCGCGAGGGTGGTGAGGCTGGCGGTCTCGTCCACCTTCACCGTGTTCCCGGAGGTCTCGATGAAGCCGCCGTCGCCGCCGCTGGGGGCGGATGCGTCGAGGGTGCCGGACACTCTGGTGGTGCCGCCGTCCGCCTTCAGCTTGATGGAGCCCGTCTTGTAGGTGGCCTTGCCCCCGGTCAGAGAGGCCATGGTGCGGGCCTGGATGATGCCGGTGTTGTTCACCTGCGCGGAGAGCACCGCATCCGCCGCCTTGGCGGTCAGGATCACCTTGCCGCCATCGGCCTTGATGAGCTGCTTGTTCTCGACCAGCGCGTTCATGACGCCATCATCGATGGTCACGTCGAACAGGGAATTGCCGTCGAAATTGAGTGTGATCTTCGAGCCGGACGTGAGCGCCACGGTGCCAAGCGTCGCGGTGATCACGCCCTGATTGGAGACCGTCTTGCCCATGAGCGAGACATAGCCGCCCGGCGCGGCCGTCAGCGAGCCCTTGTTGATGACGGAATTGGTGGAGGAGCCGGAGAAGACGTAATTGCCCGAAAGAAAGTCCTGGTTGGAGATGTCCAGCGTCGAAGCGACGAGGCCGCCGACATTCACCTGGCTGGTGCCGGTAAAGAGGATGCCGGCGGAATTGACGATGAAGACCTGGCCGTTGGCATTGATCGCGCCGGCGATGATCGAGGTTTCATTGCCGGTGACGCGGTTCAGAGTCACGGATGAACTGGAGGGCTGGTTGAAATCCACCGTTTCCGTCTTGCTGACGGAAAAGGACTGCCAATTGATGATGGCCTTGTTGGTGGACTGATTGACGGTGGTGGTCGATCCCGACTGGGAGATGGTTGCCGACCCCGCCACGACATTCCCGCCCTGCGGCGCCGCACTGGCGGGATGGGTGATGAAGAGGGGCGCAAGGGCCGTGGAGGCGGCCAAGAGGCGCGCCAGGCGCCTGGGCCCAGGCGCCGATCCTCCAATCCGGAATACGCCGATCCCTCCTGCATGCCGCCGACTTGGCAGATGGGCATAGGCGCGCACATTCCCGTGCCCGCACGCGCGGGTCTGGACAAGGGTCATCTGCAATCCTTCGAGCGAAATGAGGGGGTTATGAAAGCTGCATGGGGGACGCAATGAACGATGGGGCAGCCGAACGCTATATTCAACGAGATACAGGAATCAACCGCTCAATGCGGGCACGACCGTCGACCGGAGGTTTCATGGTGGTGTGTTGCGATGGCGTCACACTTGGTCCTGGCATGGCAAGCGCCGGTCCGCTACCAGAAATTTATTTCGTTCGAGCGCCGCAATCGCCGCGTCTCATCTACGCTACAACTGATTTCATGATTGTATAAAAATTCAAAATATTTGATTGCGCCAGACACGAACAAAATTAATTGCTTTCGCGTCTCTAATTATAGTCTCACAATGCGCGCATGATCATCGGATATGCGCGCGTATCTACTGACGTATAGACGCTAGACAGCCAGATCGAACACCTCAGGATAGCAGGCTGCCAGAAAATCTTTTCTGAGACGGCCAGCGCCGCGAAAACAGATCGGCGCGAGCTGCGACGCTGCATCGCTTCGCTCAAGGCCGGCGATGTGCTCATTGTCGTGCGGCTCGACCGCCTGGCGCGATCAACGCGCGATCTGCTCAACGTGCTGGCTGTGAGCGAGCGGGGCGCGGCCTTCCGGTCCCTGTCCGATGCATGGGACGACACCACCACGCCGCATGGCAGGCTCAAGCTGACGGTCCTCGGGGGCTTGGCGGAGTTCGAGCGCGAACTGATCAAGACCCGAACCGGCGAAGGACGCATTCGTGCCAAGGCCTGGGGCGTCAAGTTCGGGCGCAAAAGCGTGCTCACTGCTGATCAGCGAGCCTATGTGGCCAAGCTCAGCACTTGCCGAAATGTCTGAAGCCGGACGTCGGCGGTCGATGTCCTCAAGCGTGGCCTTACCTTCGCCCACGCTTCAATCGAGGAGCGGGCTAGTCATCGCGAACGCGCGATCCGACGGCATGAGGCATCGGTGAGGTGGACATGGCACCCCCGCTCCCCTCAACCTTCCGAAACGCCGTTCACGGCATCGCGGATGATGTTGGCGACGGCCTGCGGCAACGACAGCAGCGACATGTGGCTCGCGACCAGCTCCACGGTCTGGGCGTTGATGCGCCGGCCGAGCTCCCGCTGCAGCTCCACGCTCACTGCACGGTCCTGGCTTGACACAATGTACCAGCTGGGGCGGCCGGCCCAGGCCGGCGTGCCGACCTTGTCGTTGAAGGTGGTGAGCGACAGCGGCGTCTGGACGGCGGCGAGCACGCGCGCGTCCTGCTCGGGCAGGTCCTGCGCGACATTGGCGATCCAGCTCGCCTCGCTCATCTTGAGGAAGCCCTCGCCAAACGGGGTGACGCCGCCGAGGCCGGGCGGGGCAGGATGGGCGCCGACCTGGTCGCCGGTCGACTGGCCGGCATCGGGCGCGAAGGCGGCGACATAGACGAGCGCCTTCACCTTCGGATCGTTGCCGGCCTCGGTTATCACCGTGCCGCCCCAACTGTGGCCGACCAGCACGACCGGGCCGTCGATACTGTCGAGCGTGCGGCGGGTGGCAGCGACGTCGTCGGCCAGCGAAGTGGTCGGGTTCTGCACCGCGACAACATCAATGCCGTCGCGCTGGAGATAGGGGATGACGAGCCGCCAGCTGGAGGCGTCGGCCCAAGCGCCGTGGACGAGGACGACGGTAACGCCCTTAGAAATGGTGGTCATGGAAGGGGTCCTTTCAGCATGGATGGATCGAGATCGTGTCGACGGGTCAGGCGCGCCAGCCATCGAGGAAGTCGAGGAGGAGGCTGTTCACGATGTCGGGCTGCTCCTCGTGCGGGAGATGGCCACAGCGCTCGATCGGCACGGCCTTTAGGTCGCTGGCCATTTCGGACCACACCTGGGCCATGTCGAAGGTCTTGCCCACGGCGCCGAAGTCCGCCCCCCAAAGCGAAAGGACCGGGCAAGCGATCTTCACATCCGCGTCGACGAGGTCCTGAGCATTGTCCTCGGCATTGGCGCGGTAGTCGGACATGGCACCCCGCACCGCGCCGGGTGCGCGATAGGCAGCGACATAGGCATCGAAATCCGCGCCGCTGATCGCATGCGGATTGAAGCACCAGTCCGAAAAGAAGTGCCGCAGCCAGAGGTCCTCGCGCCCGGCGATCAGCGCCTCGGGGAGGTCGGGCACGAGGTGGAACATGAAGAACCAATATGCCTTTGCGATCTGCGCATTCATCGAGCGCGCGACGATGCGGGTCGGCACGTTGTCCATCACGACCAGCCGGTCGAGAAGCTCAGGATGGTCCTTGGCGAAGCGAGTAGCGACGCGCGCGCCGCGGTCATGGCCGACCAGCACGATCTTTCCGATGTCCAAGCTCTTGAGGAGCTCTACGAGATCGTTTGCCATGGTTCGCTTGTCGTACCCGGCGGCGGGCTTGTCGGTCTCGCCATATCCGCGCAGATCGGGGGCGATGACACGGAAGCGCTCGGCGAGGACCGGGATCTGGTGACGCCAGGCGAAGCTCGTCTCAGGAAAGCCATGGAGGAGAACGACCGGTGCGCCCGACCCCGCCTCCAGAAAATGCTGACGGATTCCGTTGGCGCGGACGGTGTGGTGGTGAATGTCAATCATGGCATCACGGGCGGTGAGGGCGTGAACGAGGATGTCGGCATCGGCGCCTCCTTGCCGATGCAGGGCGGGCTGAGGCACGCCACACGGGAAGCCCGTGCAGCCGGCGACCCATCCGGCGCGATCGGCTATTGTCAGGTGTGAGACGAGATTGCTTGGTGCATCCCGGTAGAATGCTGATCGTCACAAGCGAACCTACCGGCTTCCGGGCAGGAGTGTGATACGGTCACCGGATAAGGATTATATCCCGAGGCGTTAGAATGGATTTCCTCGCTCTATCCATCCTTGCCGAGGTAGCCGGTGGAAGCAGCCTGTCGAAGGCGGCCCGCACCCTGCGCATCAGCCCCATGGCCGCCACGCGCCAGCTCTCCGCATTGGAGAAGGAAGTTGGCGCCCGGCTCGTACACCGCACGACCCGCGCTCTGGCTCTCACGCCCGAGGGGCAGTCCTTCCTGCCGCATGCGCGCGCGCTGCTTGAAGAACGCGCCAGCGCCTATGCGAGCGTGCGCCCGGTGACGGAAGGCGGCTTCGGCCTTTTACGGCTCACCAGCTCGGCCGCCTTCGGGCGCAGGGTTATTGCGCCGATGATCCCCGACTTCATGCGCGCCAATCCAGCGCTGAAGGTGGACCTGACGATGACGGACGCCCTGGTCGACCTCGTCACCGAAGGGCTGGACCTCGCGATCCGCATTGCCAAGCTGAACGACAGCAGCCTCGTCGCGCGGCGGCTCGCTGACAATCCGCGCGTGTTGCTCGCCTCGCCCGACTATCTCGAACAGTATGGCGCGCCGGCGACGCTGGGCGATCTTCCGCGGCACGAATGCCTTGCTACCAGCGGGACGACGCATTGGTCCTTCAAGACCCCCGAGCACCTGATCACGGCAAGGATCGAAGGGCGTTTCTCGGCCAATTCCATCGAGGGATTGCTGCAGGCCTGCATGGGCGGCCTGGGAATTGCCAATCTGTCCCTTTGGTTCGTCCGAGACGAGATTGCCGATGGCCGTGTGAAGGTCATTGAGTTGCAGGATGCCGTCCCCGAGCCGCTGGACGTCTGGGCCGTCTATCCGACCAGCAGGATGATCCCGTCGAAAGTCCGCCTGTTCATCGACGCGCTGGCGGCTCGCCTCAGGAGATGAGGTTGGAGGGTGGTTCAATACGTCCATGTACGACAGCGCCAGGAGCGGAACTTGCCAAGAGCGGGCCTGAACGTCCGGAATGGGGCCGATGGCAGACTGTCCGCTATTAGGGATTTCAAAGGAGAAGCGAACATACGCGCCGATGAATTGCCAAAGGGCGGAGCTGACCAAAAGGTACCTTCGAAACCTCCGCTTTGAAGTCCATATCAAATTGGTGGTGGCCTACTGCTAGCCGAGGATGCGATCCAACTCCGTTCGCAGGCCTCGGAATTACAAGACTGACTCGGTCGTGATCCCCGCTTCGATCCAGGCGCGCGTCTGCTCCAGGATCTCGTCCGAAAGAGCGGCGTCATCAATGGCGCGGGCGAGGATGACGGCGCCCACCATCGCCGCCCAGCTTCCGATTGCGGTGCGGTGCCGGTCTGCCGGATATGCCTCCGGGAGCGCCGTCTCGATACGGGCGATTTGCGAGCGAAGCCCTTCCGTCATCGCCGCGCGTGCCGCCGGGGTCTGGTGGCGTATGGCGGCGGCAAGGCCCGCCGTGGGGCAACCCTCGGCCGGATTGTCGCGATGGCGGGGCGACAGATAGGCGCTCAGATAATGGCTGAAATCGCCATTTCCGTCTGAGTCCGCCGCCAGGACATGAGCCAACGTCTGCGCGACTAGATCATCCTTCGAACTGAAATGACCATAGAAACCGCCATGGGTGAGCCCGGCGGCCTTCATCACCTCGGCCACGCTGACTGCGTCGAATCCCCTGTCGCGAAACAGCGAGCTGGCGGCGTCGAGGATACGGCGGCGGTTCTCGGCCATCTGCTCGCGGCTGACCTTCATTTCAGATTCCTCCGGCGCGTCATTGACAATTACATGATGGTCATCATATTTAGAATCAATCATGATGGCTATCATGTATATGGCTGGTGATTGATGAGAGAGCAACCCATGGCCGCACCCCCCTCCGTTCTTATCACCGGTGCCTCGACCGGCATCGGCGCAGCTTATGCCGAGCGGTTCGCCCGCCGAGGGCATGCTCTGGTGCTGGTCGGCCGCAACACGGCACGCATGGAGGGGCTGGCGGCTCGCCTGCGTGAGCAGACCGGAGTGGCGATCGACATCATCACGGCCGACCTGACACAGCTCGCCGACCTCGCGGCCGTGGAAGCCCGCCTACGCGACGACGCCCGCATCGGCATCCTCATCAACAATGCCGGAACGGCCATTGGCGGCAGCTTCATCGAGCAGAGCACCGATGATGTCGCGCGGCTGCTCGCCCTCAACACCACTGCGGTGCTGCGGCTGGCCAGTGCCATCGCCCCGCGCCTGGCTCAGGCCGGCGGGGGCGCGATCGTCAATATCGGCTCGGTGGTCGGGCTGGCGCCGGAATTCGCCATGACGGTCTATGGTGCCACCAAGGCTTTCGCACTGTTCCTGTCGCAGGGGCTCAGCCTCGAGCTCGGCCCGAAGGGCGTCTATGTCCAGGCGGTGCTTCCTGCCGCCACGCGCACCGAGATCTGGGAGCACGCCGGTGCCGATGTCAGCACCATGACCGGTGTGATGGACGTAAATGAGCTGGTCGATGCAGCCATGATCGGCTTCGACCGCCGCGAGGCCGTCACGATCCCGCCGCTGCCGAATGTGGAGCAGTGGAACGCCTTCCAGGCCGCGCGTCAGGCAATGCTGCCGAACACACGCCAGGAACACGCCGCCGCGCGCTACCAGACGGCCGACTGAGCCTTTGTGCAGGAACCCAGAGAGCACACCATCATGAAGGCCTTCATCCTCGACAAGTACAAGAAGAGCGGCATCCTTCGCTTTGGCGATAGGCCGGAGCCCTCTCTGGGTGAAGAGGACGTCCTGGTCGAGATCCACGACGCCGGGCTGAACCCTCTGGATTCCAAGATCCGGGATGGCGCCTTCAAGACCCTTCTTCCGTATCGCCCGCCTTTCGTGCTGGGACACGACATGGCGGGACGGGTCACGCGGGTTGGCGCGAAGGTCCGCCGCTTCAAGGCGGGGGACGAGGTCTATGCCCGTCCGCGGGATGGCCGGGTCGGAACCTTCGCGGAGCGGATTTCCATCCATGAGGACGATCTCGCGCTGAAGCCGAACAACCTGACCATGGAGGAAGCGGCGTCCATCCCTCTGGTCGGGCTGACGGCCTGGCAGGCCCTGGTCGACCGCGCCGATTTGCGCAAGGGACAGAAGATCCTCATCCACGCGGGCTCGGGCGGCGTTGGGACATTCGCCATTCAACTGGCGAAGCATCTCGGCGCGACGGTCGCGACGACCACCAGCACCGCCAATGTCGAACTGGTCCGAAGCCTCGGCGCCGATGTCGTGATCGACTACAAGACGCAGAACTTCGAGGAAGTCCTGACGGGCTACGATGTCGTCCTGAACAGCCTGGACGGCGATACGCTCAAGAAGTCCCTGAGCGTGCTGAAGCCTGGCGGGAAGCTGATTTCGATCTCCGGCCCACCTGACGCCGATTTCGCGCGGCAGCAGGGGCTGAACTGGATGCTGAGTCAGCTCGTGCGCCTTCTGAGCTTCGGCATCCGCAGGAAGGCCAAAGCCCGGGGTGTCCACTACTCCTTCCTGTTCATGCGGGCGGATGGCGGGCAGTTGAGCCAGGTCACGGCGCTGATCGAGGCAGGGGCCATTCGCCCGATCATGGACCGAGTCTTCCCGTTTGAAGCGACCAACGAAGCCTTGGCCTATCTCGACACCGGACGGTCCAAAGGCAAGGTCGTCGTCCGGCTGAAGTGACGGCGGCTGCGGCCCCACCCTGACATATGGCCGGCCCTGCGGCGCTGCCTGGCAGTAACTATTTGGGCCGCGATGGCGGACATGTTCCCTCGTCCCTCAAACCGGATCAGCAGCTATGTCCTCACACTCTCCAAAAACCGCTCTTGTGACGGGGGCGTCGTCCGGCATCGGCCGGGCGAGTGCCGAAGCCCTGGCGCGGGCGAGAGGCCGCGAGGAATAGAGGCCTCGGCTGTAGCCATAGAGCAGCAGCGCCACCATCATTCCGGGATGGTAGGGCGTGTAGCCCCGATCCTCGGTCTAGCCGGCGAGGATGGCCGAGAGATCGAGACCCTCCCGCACCGTGTCACGAACGAAATGCGCCACGTGATCCGGCGGCACAAAATCATGCACCGAAGCCGGCAGAAGCCAGCCTTGATCCACATCCCACAAGCGAAACGTCTTGGCCATGCGCAAGTGAATCACGTCACACCAGAGCCGTCGATACCGTTACACCGGACAGGCTCCTAGGGCTCCTCATCGAAGGCATCGTGGGCTGCCTCGATCGCGGCCATGCGGCGCCGGCCTTCGCGGCCACTGAGTTCCAGGACGCGAGTGGCCAGAAAATGCGAAAGCCCGATCACCGCCACGTGGTTATCCAGCGGGCCGGCCGCCCGCGCCTGGCAGGTGATGAGCCATGTGGCCGGGCCCGGATTCTCCGTGGCCGAGTCCACCACGCACAGGACCTGCGCGCCGGCCTCGACTGCCCGCGTGATCAGGTGGGAGGAGGCAGGCGTCGAACGCCGGAGGGCGAAGACGATGAGGACGTCGCCCTTATTCAGGGTTACCGCATATTCGGCGATGGTCTCCCCCGCAACCGGCAGCAGGATGCTGGTCTCGATGACGCGGAAGACCTGCCAGCGCAGATAGGCCGCGAAGGACTGATTATTGCGGAAGCCCACGAACCAGACCCGCTTTGCCGCGAGCATGGCCCGCGCGATCCGGTCGATCATCTCGTCGGACAATCCGCCGTAGGTCTCGGACAGGTTCTGGACACTGAGTTCGAGGTGGGCGCGCAACGTGTCGCTGGCATGGCTCTCGCCGCTCAGCAGCATCAGCGGCGAGCCGGCCTTCTGCTCCAGCCGCACCTGCCGCCGCGCGTCGTTATAGCTTTCATACCCGAGCCGATGAAAAAAGCGGGTCACCGCCGCATTGGAGACCCGTGCGGCATTGGCCAGCTCGGTTGCCGTATAAGCAGGCAGATTGCCCGGGAAATCGATCAAGAATTCGGCGAGCCGCCTCTCGGTCGGAGACAGATCATCCCTGTGACGCGTGATGCGCGCCACCAGCGAGTCCTTGGCCGAAATCGTCGTGCTCACCGCGCCTCACCTGTTCCTATCATCTTGTGCCTTCAGCCGAACCAGGGTTCGGCCCGCCTGCCGCGGGCATGCGATCCAGCTCCTGTATGACCCAAAGCGCCGCGCGGCACCATGCGGATCGTTGCGCTGGCATGGAAGTTGCTGAAAAAAATTTTGCAGAACTTGTGTATTGAAAATTCAATCGCAGCCGTCCTGCGGGTTTGGGGACCAACAAAGGGACTGACCATGGCTGGGGAAAACGTGCAGCTTTCCGCCCCCGCGTCCGAGGCGGCGGTGCAAGTCGAGACGGCGCTCGACAAGATCGGTGTGACCACCGCGCACAAGCTCATCGTGCTGCTGGTGCTGTTCGGGGTGATGTTCGACGTCTTCGAGCAGAATACCGTGGGGCTGATCGCCCCGTTCCTGCGGGAACAGTGGCATCTCTCCGCGGCCGACATCGGGTTTCTCAACACGATGACCTTCGTCGCGGCCGCCATGGGGCGGCTCGGCTCCGGCGTCCTGGCCGACAGGGTGGGCCGCCGCTTCATGCTGAACGTCAACCTGCTGTTGTTCACGGTCGGCGCCGCGATCTGCGCGCTCGCGCCCGGCTATACCACGATGGCCATCGGCCGTTTCATAGTCGGCCTCGGGCTCGGCGGCGAGATCGTGACGGCAGTCACCCTGCTCGCCGAGTTCTGCTCCTCCAAGTTCCGCGGTACGGCGGTCGGGCTCATCAATGTGGGAGGCGGCGGCCTCGGCAACATGCTGGCCCCGGCCTTCGCCCTCCTGATCTTCACCCTGTTCCCGGGCGGGGACGGCTGGAGGTGGCTGTTCGGCGCGCTCGTGCTGCCGGCGGTCCTGGTCGTGTTCTACCGGCGCTTCGTGCCGGAGACGCCACGCTTCCTGGTCACACGAGGCCGGGTGGCAGAAGCCAATCGCGTGCTGTCGCAACTTGCGACCGGGTCCTTCTCGACCAAGAACGTGACGGTGACCGATCACGTCACCTCGCAGCCGGCAATCGAGACGCCCAGGCTCGGCGCGATCGTGGCCGACATCTTCCGCCGCGGCCTTCTTCGTCGCACCCTAGCCGTTGGGATCGCGTCCTGGATGACGTTCGGCGCGCAGCTCACCGTACTGACCCTTATGCCGACGATCCTCGTCTCGCAGGGCCATACGATCACGCGGAGCTTCCTGTACACGATCATCCTGCAGAGCGGCAGCCTGTTGGGCGCGCTCACGGCTGCGGTGCTGGCAGCGCGCGTCCCGCGCAAGATCGTGCTGACGACGGGTGCCCTGTGCGCCGTGGCGGCGGGGCTCGGCTTCGGCTTCCTGGCCACGACCGACGCGCTGATCCTCGCGTTCGGCGCCGCATTTCAGTTTTTCGTGCTGCTCCTGAACACGACCATCTGGATCTTCGCGCCGGAAAACTACCCCACCCGGGTTCGCGGCTTCGGCACGGCCTTCATCCTTGCGCTCGGGACCATGGCGGGCGCATGGATGCCGCTGCTTGCCGGCCGGGTGTTCGACATGGCCGGTGTCGCCGGCATGTTCACCATGATGGCGGGCATGTACGCGATCTTCGCCATCGCCGTGCAGTTCGCGCCGGAAACCTTCGGAAAGTCGATGGAAGCCGTGCCGGAGGCGGCGCCGGCCGAACGTCCGCTTCAGACCGCCTGACGCCTCCCCCCTGGGCCGAGGTCCGGCCCAGGTATCAGGAACTTGCCGTGACAACGATCCTTCTCATCAATCCAAATACCTCGACCCGCTCGACCGAGATGATGCTTTCGGTCGCGGGGCCTCTCCTGCCTGATGCCGTCACCCTGCGCGGGGTGACGGCCATGAGCGGGGCCTCCATGATCGTGGACGAGGCCGGCCTTGCCGAGGCCGCCGACGAGGTCGTCCGCATCGGGCTCGCGGAGGCATCGCGCGTCGATGCCATCATCGTATCGGCCTTCGGCAATCCGGGAGTGGGGGTGCTGCGTGCGCTCCTGCGGGTTCCCGTGGTTGGTATCGGCGAAGCGGCCGTCCTCAAGGCCGCGGCGAAAGGATCCCGCTTCGGGATCGCCACAACGACGCCGGATCTCACGCGCTCCATCGAGGCCGGCGTCCGCGCCCTTGGCCTTCAGAGCCAGTTTACGGGCGTTCGCGTGCCGGATGGCGATCCCCTCTCGCTCGCGGCGAATCCTCCCGCGCAGGACCAGGCCCTGGCCGCGGCGGCGACCGCCTGCATCGAGCAGGACGGCGCGGACTCGGTGGTGATCGGAGGTGGCCCACTCAGCGCCGCCGCTGCAAGACTGCGCCTGCACTTTCCCGACCGGATCGTCGAGCCCGTGCCGGCCGCGATCCAGAAAATCTTAGAGCGCGATCCGAGCAGATTGATTTAATCAGATCTGCGAAAACATATTACATTATTATTAAAATATCATACTTTTAATTTTCTGCACTCTCGCGGATTCACTCGGACCGAATTGCGAGATTCACGGGTGGTCGACATTAAACCTTGGCAGGACGGGCGCTGTTATTCCGCCCAATGTCCGTTAGTGGACGACCCGCCTATTTCAGCTTCTGGCGCAAGAGCCCCACTGCGGCGAAAACCTGCGGACTTGAGCAGCACCTAGCAATACCGGAGGCGGCGTGGTCCATTACGTTTCCGCTACTGCACCCGATTGCATCAGATCGCTGGGCGTCTCGAAATGCGCGCCTCTTCAAACCCACCGCGCACCTTCCTTGGCCACTCGCACGAAATGGCAGGCAGGTGTTGGTGATCAATGACATCACCGCCCCTTCAGAGCCAAAAGCCGTGCACCCGGTTACACCGCGCCCGGAGCCCGTTGGGGAAATACTCCAGCTCGTGCTTAGGCAACCGCGCCGCCGCGCAATGTCATCAATTGTCATACTGGTGCATGTGAGCAGTGACATGACATTAAGCGGTCAGGCACGTCCGCGATTGCAGCGGCCGCGCGCGGTGCGCGGACCGGAAAGCCCCGCGTGGCGTAGGCCGCTAAGCGGGGGGCGGCGCGCGACGTCGCCGCAGCAATTGCCCCAATAGTCGCGGCTTCCCCTTTCGCGGAATGAGATCGATGTCAGTCACCAGCTTCGCGCCTCCCTTCCGGCGCTCCAGCACAATCTTGCGGCTGTGGAAGGCTTCCAGCTCGGCGCGGTGAGCGACGCTTACGATGGTGGCCTCCGGCAGTTCCGTGGTTACGAGCTCCATCATCCTGTCCTGGCTCTTGTCGTCGAGGGCGGAGGTGGCCTCGTCGAGCACGATGATGTCGGGGCGATGCAGCAGCAGGCGCGCAAAGGCCAGGCGCTGTTTCTCGCCACCGGACAACGTCTGGTCCCAGGGCGCATCCTCCTCGATCTTCTCCTTCAAGTGATCAAGTCCGACCGCGCTCAGCGCCGCGCCGATCTCCTCGGCTGACCAGTCCTCGGCCCCACCGGGATAGGCCGCCGCCCGCCGCAGGGTGCCCGAGGGCACATAGGGCTTCTGAGGCAGCATGAAGAGGCGCGCATCGGGATGGAAATTGATGCTGCCTCCACCCCACGGCCACAGCCCGGCGATGGCCCTCACCAGCGTGCTCTTGCCGCTGCCGGAGGCCCCCGAGACGAACAGCCGCTCACCCGGCTCGATCACTACCTCGGCCTGGTCCACCACGGCCGTGCCGTCATCCAGCGAAACGGACAGGTCCTTGAGCGTCAACATGGCCTGCCCGTCCGTCTCGCCGCGCTGGATGCGCCCCACGCCATCGCCGTTCTCCGCCCGCTCCAGGGCATCGAGCGACATCATCAACGAGGCGATGCGGCGCGCGCAGGCATTCCAGTCGGCAAGCCGGGGATAATTGTCGACCAGCCATCCGAAGGCCGTCTGCACGATGGTGAAGGCGGACGCCGCCTGCATCACCTCGCCGAGGGACATCTGTCCTTCGAGAAATTTCGGCGCACACAGCAGCAGCGGCACCACCGGCGCAATGAGGCTGGAGCCTTGTGACACGAGCGTGGTGCGCATGTATTGGCCGGCAAGCCGCGACCACTGCCGGAGCACGCCGGAGAAGGTGGAATTGATACCATCCCGCTCTTCCTGCTCGCCCCCGAGCAAGGCGATACTTTCGCCATTCTCGCGCACGCGCGTCAGCACATAGCGGTAATCCGCCTCGGACTGGTTCTTCTCCTCCGACACCTCCACGAAGCGGCGACCGATGAGCAGGATCGATCCGGACGCGATGAGCGCATAGAGCACCGCCGCGATCACCAGAAAGCCGGGAATGGTGATGTCCGCCCCACCCACGGTGACTGTCAGTGCCCCGCCGATTGTCCACAGCACCACGATGAAGGTCGCTGCCGAGAGGAATGCCGACGTGACGCCGGCAAGAAAGTCCACGGGGGATTCCGTCGCGACCCGGAGATCCTCGGCGATGCGATATTCGGGGTTCTTGTGATCTCCGCTCACCAGATTGAGCTGGTAATAGCGGCCGCCCGTCAACCAGCGCGAGACCACCGCATTGGTGAGCCATGCGCGCCAGCGCCGCTGCATGCCCATGCGCGCATAGACCTGCGCCACGCCCAGGGCGACGCTTCCCGCCGCGAGCGGAAAGAAGACGGCCGTGAGGAAGAAGACGGTGGAGGCGTCGCGCTTTTCGATGCCGTCGAAGATAGAGCGGTTCCAGACATTTATGGCGTACTGGAAGCCAACGTTGGTGACAATCAGCAGCAGAAGGCCGATGGTGAAGACCCAGGCGAGCCTGTCGCCCTTGGCGCCCCAGTATCCCCGGGCGCTGATCCAGAATCGCTTCAGCAGATAGGATTTGCGAAGCCGCTCGACTTCCTCCGGTGCCAGGGAGGGATCAGGCTCTATGGCCTCAGGCGGAGGCGGTTCAACCACCTTCCCACTCTCCGCGATCACGCTGTCCAGTTCGGACTCTGCGGTCGCATCTGGTTTTTCGGTCGGACGAGCGGAAGCTTCAGCGGTGGTCATGGCGCCTTAACGCGCCGAGAATTCGAATGTTCCTGAGACGCTTCAGCTTCCGTAACGTGAACATCAACAGTGGTATCGAACTCGCACAGCGTCCGACGAATTGGCGCGTTGGACGCGGACCCCCGGCCGCCGCGTCTGACGAGCTACGTTCCGACGTCGGTCCGCGATGCGTTGCCCTTCATGAGGATGGGCCCCGTCGGCCGCCCGGTCGGGGAGCCGCCAGCGGGCTCCAGCGTGACTTCGAACAACTGGTCGGGGCTGGTCGAAGGGAGCCCCGCGACCCTCAGATCGATATTGCGCATCGCTTCGAGAAGGCCGACCGAAACCGGGCCGCGGCTGCGATCCCACAGGGTCCACACTTGCAGCGACTTGCCCTCAGGGGCGTTGAGCGCCTGCAGCGGCACGAGCTCTGCGCGGCCGTCGCGAAATGCGTTGACGAGCGCGAGCGGTCGATTCTGGTCTGACATCATCACCGCGACCAGCACCGGTGTGCGGGCGATGCTGCGGGTTTGCAATGTCAGGGCCATGGCCAGAGCGAGGCAGGCTGCTCCCGCCGCAAGCCCCATCGCACGCCAGGCCGGAAGATGACCCCACAGAGAGGCAAACCAGCCTTGCCGCGTGCCCACCTGTGCCTGTGCATGGACCGGCGCCCGCACCGCCGCCGGGCTGGCGATCCCGGCTTCGATCCGCCGCCACAGCCCCTCGGTCGGCGGCTCCGGGCTGACGGTCATGTCGATCTCGATCAGGTGCCGCTGCCATGCCTCAACCCGTGCAGCGAAGTCGGGATCGCTGCCCAGCAAGGCTTCGCAGCGCGCCGCCTGGTCCGCATCGAGCAGGCCCAGCGCGAATTCCGCAGCCAGGGCTTCTTGTTCCGGCCCCATCATGCGAGGCACTCCCGGAGCGAGAGCAGGCCGCGGCGGATCCATGACTTCGCGGTGCCGAGCGGAATCCCGAGTCGCCCCGCCAGTTCGCCGTGGCTCAGTCCGCGCGCATAGGCCAGCACGATAGCATTGCGGCGCAAGGGTTCGAGGCGTTCGAGGCAGCGGCGCAGCGCCGCGTTTTCCGACAGGGCGATGACCACGTGCTCGGCGTCCGCGTCCTCGCACGCCAAACCCATCGGCTCGAAATCGTCAACCAGTTCGGTGCGGCCCTCGCCGCGCAGGACATTGAGGGCACGGTGACGCAGGATCGCGAACATCCATGTGGCGGGCTCGCCGCGCGCCGGATCGAATGTCCCGGCCTTATCCCAGATGCGCAGAAACGTATCCTGCACGACCTCCTCGGCCAGGTCACGGCGGCGCAGCAGCCGAAGGGCGACGCCGATCATCTGCGGGGCGAGCGCCTCATAGAGGTGCCGCAGGCTTGATCGATCCCCCCGCGCGCAGCCGTCGAGGGCCCGCGCGAGTTGGTCGGGGGAGGCTCGGGGTTTGCCCGCTTCAAGGACCGTCATCTCGCCTCCGCCCGGATCGCACGCTGTGGTTACGCGCGAGCGCGCACTTCGGATGCACCGAAGAAAAAAGCCGACGGCCTGCATCCGTCGGCGGAGGTCGGGGGTAGCCGCTCCGTCACAGCCGATCCGTTCGGCTTCAAGCGGAGGACGACACATGAAAGTCTCGACGATGGCCCTGATGCTCGCGGGCTTCCTTGCCAGTGCCGGTACGGCCCAGGCCCAGACCGTGATCGCCCTGATGGACGGGAACATGATCGCCCCCATCGACGCCAAAAGCTGGACCGCCGGAAAGCCGATGAAGGTGACCGGTGTCGAGGCCAAGCTGATCGGCATCGACGTGCGCCCTGCCGACGGCATGCTCTACGGCCTGTTCGACGATGGCAGCGTCGCCGTGATCGACACTTCGACCGCCAAGGCGACCCTGAAATCCAAGCTCAGCAGCACGCTGGCCCGGGGCGTGGCGGCGACGGTGGACTTCAACCCGGTGGCCGATCGGCTGCGGGTCATCGGCAGCGACGGCACCAATCTCCGCGCCAACGTGGATGACGGCAAGGTCACGACGGATGGCACGCTGAAGTTCGCGGACACCGACATGCACAAGGGCGAGACACCGAACATCGTGGCCGGCGGCTACACCAATGCGGTGAAGGGCGCGAAGGAAACCGCCCTCTACAATATCGACGCGACCATCGGCGCGCTGGTGAAGCAGGCGCCGCCCAATGACGGCGTGCTGACCGCTGTCGGTAAGCTCGGGGTGAAGGCCAAGAGCTATGCGTTCGACATCGTCACGGTGGACGCCGCGGCGAGCGAAGGCTGGCTGGTGGCAGATGGCACGCTGTACCGCGTCGATCTCGCCAAGGGCGCGGCCAGCGAGGTCGGCAAGATCAAGGGCGTGAGCGGGCCGGTCCACGACATTGCGGTGTTGCGGGCGATGTGACGCCGACCCGCTGGGACGAGAAAGCCGCCGGATCGCTCCGGCGGCTTTACTATGCCAATGAATTGGCCCCGCGCCGTGAGGCGGAGCATGACCTCAGGCCATGCCTTCCTTCGCTGCTGACGGTTCAAGGAGAAGCCGCACCAGAGGATTGGGGAACCGCCGCGCCATGGTCACCGCGTGGAAGGTTTCCACGATGCCGGGCAGCTGGTCGCCTTCCACCAGCACGCCCGCCGCGATCTCGTCCTTGACCACGATGGGCGGAAGAACCGCAAGCCCGATGTCCTCGCGGGTGAGAAGCCGCATCATCGCCATGTCCTCCACTTCGGCCACGATCTGCGGCCGGACACCGAGGCGATCCGTCAACGCGTCGAATCCGCTGCGTATGCTGCTGTCCAGCGTCGGCAGGATGATGGGATGTGTCCGCAGGCGATCGGCGAGGCTCGCTGCGCGCCCCAGACGATCCGGCGTGCCGACGAGGCTGATCGGACGCTCGGCGAGACGATGGGCAACGAGAGGCGTCAGAGCGTCGCCCGGCGGCGCATGGTTCAACACCACAAGGTCAAGATTGAGGGCCTCGAGCGCCCGCAGAAGTTCGGCCGCGCTGCCCGATCGCAAGATGAGATCGATGTCCGTGCGGCCGAGAACCGGGCGCAGGAATTCCAGCTGAAAATTGCGCGACAGCGTGGCCAGCGAGCCCACGCGCAACGCCTGCCGAGCCGCTCCTGTCTGCCGCAGCGTCCCCAGCATCTCCTCACCCGTCGCGAAGATCGCATCGGCATGATCGAGCACGATCTGCCCCGCCTCGGTCAGATGGAGCTGGCGCCCGCGACGCTCGAACAGGGAATGGCCGAGTTGGTCCTCGAGCTTGCGGATCTGCACCGACAAGGCGGATTGCGTGAGATTCAGCCGCTCGGCCGTGCGGGTGAGGTTTCCGTCGTGAGCGACCGCCCAGAAATAGCGCAGATGGTTGTAGTTCAGCGATCCCATATCGTTCGATAATAGCGAATGGTTTCTCTCGAACAATGAATTTTTCTCGACCTCTGCCGCTCGCTATCGAGGGACCCCGACCGTCATCGTTCGTTGGGGATTGCCTTGTCGCTCTATCTGCTCCCGCTTGCCGCACCGCTCCTGCTGCTCTGCGCCGCCCTCTTCGGATTTGAACGGAGCGGCAGGCGCCCACCCTCGGTGTCCGTGTTCGCGGAGGCCGCCGCGATCGGCAGTCTGTTGATCGCGATCGCGTCGCTTGCGCTGCTCATCGGGCGAGGCCCCGGCGACAGCGGTCTTGTCGGATGGGCGGGGATCGGTCTTTCGGCGCGGCTCGATGCGGTCAGCGCGACCATGCTGCTGCTGGTGGCGTTCGTCGGCTGGATCGTCGTGCGGTACGCCCGCACGTATCTCGATGGCGAGGCCCGCCAGGGCTATTTCACCGGCTGGCTCTGCAGCGCGCTCGCGGCCGTCCTCCTGCTCGTCCAGGCGGGCAATCTCATCCAGTTGGTCGGGGCCTGGATCGCGACCAGTGCCGCGCTGCATCGCCTGCTTCTGTTCTATCCGGAGCGCGTGGCCGCGCAGCGCGCGGCGCGCAAGAAGCGCGTGTTTTCGATGATCGGTGCCGTCGCGCTGGCGGGTGCGGCCGCCCTGATGTGGGCGCGGTTCGACACCACCGATATCGCCACGCTCAACGCGCTCGCCCGGACCAGCGACGCCACCTGGCTGATCGTCACGGCAGCCGCCCTGCTTGCGCTCGCCGCGGTGCTGAAATCGGCGCAATTCCCGACCCATGGCTGGCTCACCGAGGTCATGGAGGCGCCGACACCGGTGTCGGCCCTGCTTCATGCCGGCGTGATCAATGCCGGCGGCTTCCTGCTGATCCGCTTTGCCGACGTGATGCTGCTGGCGCCCGGCGTGCTCGCCACATTGGCCATCCTGGGCGGCTTCACCGCTCTGTTCGGTGCGCTCGTCATGCTGACGCAGCCTGCGGTGAAAACATCCCTCGCCTGGTCGACGGTCGCTCAGATGGGGTTCATGACGCTCCAGTGCGGCCTTGCCCTGTTCCCGCTCGCGTTGCTCCACATCGTCGCCCACTCGCTCTACAAGGCGCACGCGTTTCTGGCCTCCGGAGGAGCGGTCGAGCAGATTGCGGCCATTCGCCGGCCGGGACCGGTGGCCGTCCCTGATGGATCAGCCGTCGGCCGCGCCTTCCTGATCGCACTTGCGATCTATGCCGGGATCGGCGGCACGTTCGGCTTCGTCTTCGGGTTCGACCACAAGTCGCCCCAGGCGATCGCGCTGGGCGCCATCCTGATCTTCGGCGTGGCCTATCTGCTCGCCCAGGGGCTGGCCGATGCCGCGCCACGTCCGCTCACCCGCAAGACGGCAATCTACGCCGGCACCGCCGCGGTCGGCTACTTCGCGCTCCAGACCGCAGCCGAGTGGCTGACGACGGGAGTTCTGCCCGCGACGCCGGCGCCGGGGCGGCTGGAATGGACCCTGATGGCGCTCGCAGTGCTGAGCTTCGGGCTGGTGGCGGTGGCGCAGGCCCTCTTTCCGCTCTGGGCGTCGCACCCCGCGGCCGCCGGGCTGCGCGTCCATCTCTCCAACGGCCTCTACGTCAACGCCACGATCGATCGCCTTCTCGGCGGCTGGTCCATCCGCAAGGCCTCGTGAAGCAGCAAGAACAAGGACATTTCCCATGCTGATGACTGCGACCAGACTGCCGCTTGCACCCGCCGATGCGATCATCGCGGCGGCGCATCGTGCGGCGCGCGCGATCCCTCCCCTATGGCCGCTCGCCTCGAGCGTCGCGGTCAATCCCTTCCTCGGCCAGACGCACGAGCCGTTGGCGACGGCCGCGGCACGTCTGCGGCGCGCTGCGGGCATTGCGCTCACCATGCCGCGGGCCTGCTATGCCGAGAAGTTGCGCGCCGGCGACATCACCGATGACGATCTGCGCGCAGCTTTCGATGCGGCACCCGCAGCGCTGCGCCCCGAGACGCTCGCGGCGCTGAGGCAGGCTATGCATGCCAAAGGGATGCCGTCAGATGCCGTCCCAACGGTTGCCGATCTGGCACGGGAAGTAGCCTCCATCGATTGGCCCGGCATGGTCAACGACCGGATCGGTCACTGGGCAGCGCGCTATTTCGATCAGGGCCAGGCGCTCTGGGCCGACGCAATGGCCAGAACCTCCTATGCGTCATGGCAGATCGTCGCGACCCACGACCTGACGCCGGAGATCGCCGGTCTCACGGGTTTCGCACAGACCGTCGCGGATGCGCCGACCAATGCCGAGGACGCGCTCGTCGCGTCCGTCTGCGAGCTCGGCATTCCCCCGGCTGCGCTCGAGATGTACTTCCACCGGCTTCTGACGACGCTCGGCGGCTGGGGGCAGGTTGCCCGCCATCGCCTCTGGCAGGCGGAGCTGAGCGGGGGGACGGATGGGTCGATCATCGACCTCCTCGCCATCCGCCTGTTCTGGGAGGCAGCCCTACTGCGCAAATACACGCTTCCGCTCGCCTCCCAATGGCAGGCAGCCATCGCAGCCTGCGCCGAGCCCGTCACGGCGACCGGCGAGGATGTGGTCGATGCCATCCTGCAGGAGGCCGCCGAGCGCGCCGCACAGCGGCGCCTCGCAGTCCTTCTTGCTGGAACGCCTTCGCCCCGGGCCGCTGGCCGTCCCTTGCTGCAGATGGCGTTCTGTATCGACGTGCGCTCGGAAGTGTTTCGCCGGGCCTTGGAAAGCCTCGACCCCGGTATCCGGACCCTGGGATTTGCCGGGTTCTTCGGTCTCGGCGTCGGTCATCGCCGCTTTGCCTCGGATGTCTTGGAAGCGCGCCTGCCCGTGCTCCTGACGCCGGGTGTCTTCACGTGCTCGGGCGATGCGACGCCGGCGACGGAGAAAGCGAACCTCGCCGCCCGGGTCACGGCGCGAGCGAAACGGGCCTGGGGCCGCTTCAAGCTGGCGGCCATTTCCTCGTTCGCCTTTGTCGAGGCCGCGGGTCCACTCTACGCCGCCAAGCTGCTGCGGGACGGACTGGCGCTGACGCGGCACGCAGCGCCGAACGATCCGGCGCCGCGCCCGGTCACCCCTCTCGATCTCGCGACACGGCTGACGATGGCACAGCGGGTCCTCAAGGCGATGTCGCTTACCGAAGGCTTTGCCCGGCTGGTGCTGATCGCGGGCCATGGCGCCAATGTGGTCAACAATCCCCATGCCAGCGCACTCAACTGCGGCGCGTGCGGCGGGTATTCCGGCGAGGTGAATGCACGGCTTCTGGCCTCGCTGCTGAACGACAGGGACGTGCGGACCGGTCTGGCAGAGCGGGGCATCGCCATTCCAGAGGACACGCTTTTCCTCGCGGCGCTGCACGACACGACGACCGACACCGTGACGATCTATGCGGCCGACCATCCCTCGGCCGCCCATGCGGGCGATCTGGAGAGGGCCGAGCGCTGGCTGGCCTCCGCCGGCGTCCTGGCGCGGGGCGAGCGGGCTCTGCGGCTGCCCCGCGCCGCACGCAGCCAGGACATTCCCCATCGTGCCCGGGACTGGGCCGAGCTACGCCCCGAATGGGCGCTGGCCGGTTGCCAGGCCTTCATCGCGGCACCGCGCTCGCGCACCGTCGGGCGCGACCTCGCCGGGCGCGCCTTCCTCCACGACTATGACTGGCGGCGCGACGATGGATTTGGCGTGCTGGAGCTGATCCTGACCGCCCCCGTCGTCGTCGCGAGCTGGATCAGCCTGCAATATTACGGCTCGACCGTCGCGCCCGACGTCTTCGGCGCGGGCAACAAGCTGCTCCACAACGTCACCGGAGGCCTCGGCGTCGTCGAGGGCAATGGCGGCCTGCTGCGGACGGGACTGCCCTGGCAATCGGTTCATGACGGCGAACGCCTGATCCATGAACCGCTGCGGCTTTCCGTACTGATCGAAGCGCCGCGCGAGGCGATCGCAGACATTCTCGGTCGCCACTCCGAGCTCCGCGCGCTGTTCGACAATCGCTGGCTCCACCTCTTCGCGCTTGATGATGAGGGCCGCATGGCCTGGCGCTATGCCGGAGGCCTGCGCTGGGAGAGCACCGTCCGCGAGGCGGCAGATGCGGAATCTCCGCCGCTGGTGCTCGCGTGAAATCTTGCTGAGCCAACGGAATAGGCCGACAGGGCTTCGACATTGAGGCCGACGCTCTTCGGAGACATTGGCTCCAGGCCATTCTTTTCCGCGATCTGGGCAACCTGCCGCAGACCGATGTCTGGAAAGCGCTTGGTCGCATTTGGCGGGAGCTTCATCAGGAGATTACGCACTTCCCGAACATCCGCTCTGCTGATTTCGTCGACCACTTTCTGATGCCCGAGCAGGTCCAAGAGCATCGCAAACCGAAACTAATAGGCCGCGCGGGTTTTGGGAGACACCCCTGCCCGGTCAGGTTCCGCCTTGTAAAGCTCGACCGCTCGCGCAAGAGTCAGGCGCGAAGGCGGTGGCAGCGACATGCGATCGACGTTGGCGAAAAGTGGGTCATACGACCGCTCCTGCACGAGGTCGACCCGATCTATCTCACGCGAGTAGTGCTCGATCAGCGCCCTCTGCACTTACTCCGCCAACTGCGCGATGATCGTCGCATCTTGTCCAAGATCGACTTGAGCCTCCTTGGCCAACGCCGCTGCAACCAGTTGCAACGAAGCGTCCTCCGGCGACACGCCCGACGAGCATGATCTTTTCTGACGCTTCGGACGCCAGGTCTCCTCGCAATGACGCATCCAAAGGCATGGGCTCCGCCCCCGCCTTCAGCCGGTGGAGATAGGTCAGCGCCAGATGCTGGAGATCCGCATCGGAGATTTGGTTGAGCGCAAGGCTCGAAGCGGGCGAACGTGCCTCGGCGAACAACGCGTCCGCTTTAATGCTCTCGACGCGGGTGAGGCGGCGAGCCTCAGCGTGGGAGACGTCGCCGAGCGCCTTCCAAATTTCCTTCTTCCCGATTTTGCCTTGGATGTCGGCCGGAACCCGAACGCGAAATGTCCACTTTCCCGCCCGTTTGAAGAGCCTGCTTTCCCTTGCCATTTCGCCGCCTTGTGTAGCAGGCGTGTGTAGCAAGCGGCCTCGTAAGCTCTTGATCTTACGTATCAAACAGGATTTTCAATGCGTTAGGGGAAACTGGCGGAGAGAGAGGGATTCGAACCCTCGATACGGTTTCCCGTATACACGCGTTCCAGGCGTGCGCCTTCAACCACTCGGCCACCTCTCCAGCCGCATGCGCGAGGCGCACGCAGAACTTTACTCGAAGGCAACCGCTGCGAAGGCGGTCTGTGCGCCTTCAATCACTCGGCCACCTCTTCAACCGCAAGCGCCGAGGCACACGCGGACACTGGGGTAACGAACATGTGGCGAGCTGGTTGAAGGCCCGCGATCCCGTCGCCCCTGTTTCCGGACCACGCCGCACGGGCGGGGCCGGGTCTCGCCGGTCGTCTCCAAGAAGGCTCGGGGAAGGGAGCGGGCCGCGAGGGCGTCGCATCCGGGCGAGGCGGCGGAATATAGCGGCTCGGCCTTGGTTGGCAAGCCGGAATCTCCGCCTTGCCAACAGGTCGCATCCGCCGCGCATCCGCCGCGCCGGCGGTCCCCGCGCGCCACCGGCGAAGGGCGTTCGCAGCCCGCGCCGGCCAGCGCGATCTCAGTCGCGCAGGAGGTCGTTGATGGAGGTCTTGGAGCGGGTTTGCTCGTCGACGCGCTTCACGATCACCGCGCAATAGAGCGAGGGGCCGGGGGTGCCGTCGGGGAGCGGCTTGCCGGGAAGCGCGCCGGGCACCACCACGGAATAGGCCGGCACCTCGCCGATGAAGATCTCGCCCGTCTGCCGGTCGATGATCTTGGTGGAGGCGGAGATGAACACGCCCATGGAGAGCACGGAGCCGCGGCGCACCACCACGCCCTCCACCACCTCGGAGCGGGCGCCGATGAAGCAGTCGTCCTCGATGATGACCGGACCGGCCTGCAGCGGCTCCAGCACGCCGCCGATGCCGACGCCGCCAGAGAGATGCACGTTCTTGCCGATCTGCGCGCAGGAGCCGACGGTGGCCCAGGTGTCCACCATGGTGCCCTCGCCCACATGGGCGCCGAGGTTCACGAAGGATGGCATCAGCACCACGTTCGGCGCGATGAAGGCGGAGCGGCGCACCACGGCGCCGGGCACGGCGCGGAAACCGGCGGCGCGGAACTCGGCCTCGCCCCAGTTCAGAAACTTGGAGGGCACCTTGTCCCACCAGTGGGCACCGCCGGGGCCGCCGGGGATGGCTTCCATGTCGTTGAGGCGGAAGGAGAGCAGCACCGCCTTCTTGAGCCACTGGTTCACCGTCCACTGGCCGTTGGCGCTCTGCTCGGCCACGCGGGCGGCGCCGCTGTCCAGCAGCGTCAGCGCCTCGTTCACGGCGTCGCGCACGGCGCCGGTGGTCGAGAAGCCGATCTCGGCGCGCTTCTCGAAGGCGTCATCGATGGTGGCGGCAAGCGCGGACAGGCGGGCGTCGGTCATGTCATCCTCCGGACGGGCGGCGTCGGGACGCGCCCTTCTATCAGTGCGGGAAAGAGGTCAGGCGCGTTCCTTGACGGCCACGAACTTCAGCTTGGGATATTCCTCGATGGCGCGGTCCAGCACCCACTGGCTGCGGGCGAGATAGACCGGCGCCTCGTCGCGGTCGCGCGCGGTGGAGGAGCGGTTCAGCTCGAGGAAGCGGTCCACCTCGGCCCGCTCGCCGACGATCCAGCGGGCGGTGACGAAGGAGGTCGTCTCATAGCGGATCGGCACGCCGTATTCCTTCTCCAGCCGCGCGGCGAGCACGTCGAGCTGGAGGGTGCCGACCACGCCGACGATGGGGGCGGGATCGTTGACGGGCTTGAGCACCTGCACGACGCCCTCCTCCGCCATGTCCTGCAGTGCCTTCTGCAGCTGCTTGGCCTTCATGGGGTCGGAGAGCAGCACGCGGCGCAGGATTTCCGGGGCGAAGTCCGGCAGCCCCTCGAACTTGATGCTCTCGCCCTCGGACAGGGTGTCGCCCACCCGCAGCATGCCGTGGTTGGGAATGCCGATGATGTCGCCGGCCACCGCCTCGTCCACCGTCTCGCGCTCCTGGGCGAAGAAGAAGATGGGGTTGGCGATGGCCATGTTGCGCTTCTCGCGCGGGTTGAACAGCTTCATGCCGCGCTTGAAGCGGCCGGAGCACAGGCGCACGAAGGCCACGCGGTCCCGGTGGTTCGGGTCCATGTTGGCCTGCACCTTGAAGACGAAGCCGGAGACGAGATCCTCGGCCGGCTCCACCGTGCGGTCGCCGGCGGCGGAGCGCGGCAGCGGGCTGGGGCCCACCGAGCCCAAACCGAACAGAAGTTCGGCGACTCCCGCCTCCTTCAGCGCGGAGCCGAAATAGACCGGCGAGAGATGGCCCTCGCGGAACGCGGCGAGATCGAAGGGCGGCAGCACGCCCAAAGCCAGCGTCAGGCTCTCCACCGCCTCGTTGAGGATGCGCTCCTCCACCCCGTCGAGGCCGATGAGGTCTTCGGGTTCGTTGAACGGCACCTCGCGCACCAGCGGGCCCCCGCGCTCGGTGGCGAGCAAAGCGCGCTTGTTGGCGATGTCGATGAGGCCGCGGAAATCCACGCCCATGCCGATGGGCCAGGTGAGCGGGGTGAGGTCCAGCGCGAGGGTGGAGGAAACCTCGTCCATCAGCGCGATGGGATCGAGGCTTTCCCGGTCCACCTTGTTGACGAAGGTGAAGATGGGGATGTCGCGCAGGCGGCAGACCTCGAACAATTTGCGGGTCTGGCTTTCGATGCCCTTGGCGGCGTCGATCACCATCACCGCCGCGTCCACCGCCGAGAGGGTGCGGTAGGTGTCTTCGGAGAAGTCCGAGTGGCCGGGCGTGTCGAGCAGGTTGAAGACGATGCCGTCGCGCTCGAACGTCATCACCGAGGAGGTGACGGAAATGCCGCGCTGCTGCTCGATCTCCATCCAGTCCGACCGCGTGCGGCGGCGCTCGCCGCGCGCCTTCACGTGGCCGGCCATGCGGATGGCGCCGGAAGCAAGCAGGAGCTTTTCCGTGAGCGTGGTCTTGCCGGCGTCCGGATGCGAGATGATGGCGAAGGTGCGCCGGCGGGCAAAATCGGGCAGGTCCGCGAGGGCGGCGTTGGGCGTCTGGTCGAGCATGGGCGCCTTATACGGGCAAATCGCGCGCCATGAAATGGCGGGATTGGCCCCCGAAGCCGGTGGATTTCAAGGCGCGTAGAGCCGCCCCATCCGCTGCACCGTCTCCCTCACGCGCGCCCGCAGCTCCGGCGGCTCCAGCACCTCCGCCTCGGGGCCGAAGCGCAGCAGCTCGCTCGCTGCCTCCCAGAGGGAGCCGACCCTGAGGGTGACGACCACGTAGCCTTCGGCGTCCGGCTCGCCCGCCACCATGCCCGCCCGCGAGAACGTGGAGGTGACATGCTCCAGGATCCGCTGGCCGATGGCGGAGAGGCGGAGAGTGGCGCGGTTCGGGTACATCTCCTCTTCGAGGCGCCTTGTGCTCGCACCCCACCAGGCGGCGAGGTCGAAGCCGGACGGCGGCTCGAACGGCTCGGTGAGCGCCTCCAGCTCCCGGATGCGGCTGATGCGGTAGGTCCGCACGCTGGTCTCCACCGCGCCCACGAGGTACCAGGCGCCGCTTTTCAGCACGAGGCCGAGCGGTGCGACGCGACGGCGTTTCTCGGCCCGCCACGACTGGTAGCGGATCTCGATGAGGTGCTGCTCCCACGCCGCCGCCGCGACGGCCTGGAGGAAGGGCGGCTCCTCCGCCTCATAGAACCAGCCGGGCGCATCGAGATGGAAGCGCGCGCGCATGCGGGCGGCAGCGCTGCGCAGATTGGCGGGCAGGCCGGCAGTGACCTTGGTCTGCGCCGCCGCGAGCACGGCGCCGAGGCCGAGGGCGGTGGCCGCCTCGCCGAGACCGGAGAGGAACAGCGCCTGCGCCTCCTGCGCGGAGAGGCCGTTCAGCCGTGTGCGGTAGCCCTCCAGCAGCCGGTAGCCGCCGCCCGCGCCGCGCTCGGCATAAACGGGCACGCCCGCCGCGCTCAGGGCATCGATGTCGCGATAGATGGTGCGGAGCGACACCTCGCACTCCTCCGCGAGGGCCTGGGCGGTGACCGCGCCGCGGGCCTGGAGCACCATGAGGATGGAGAGGAGGCGGCTGGCGCGCATGTGGATAGAGCTAGCAAACCTGACAGAAGGTGTCAGCCTTGGCCGGTTAGAGGATGGGTCTCACCTCCCGCCACAGGAGATTTCATGACCGCCGACAACACCGTGACCCTGTTCTTCTCCCCCAACACCCGCGCCTCCTGCGCGCTCACTTTGCTGGAGGAACTGGGCGCTCCCTACCGCCTCCATGTGCTCAACATGAAGGCCGGCGCGCAGCGCCAGCCGGCCTACCTCGCCGTCAATCCCATGGGGAAGGTGCCGGCCATCCTGCACCGGGGCGAGCTCGTCACCGAGCAGGTCGCGATCTTCATCTATCTCGCCGACGCCTTCCCCGAGGCCGGTCTCGCGCCCGCCATCGGCGCGCCGGGGCGGGGGGCGTATCTGCGCTGGCTCGCCTATTACGCGGCCTGCTACGAGCCCGCCCTCATGGACCGCGCCCTTGAGCGCGAGGCCGGTCCGGCCTCCATGTGCCCCTATGGCGACTTCGACACCATGCTCGACACGGTGACGCGGGAACTGGCGGCGAAGCCCTATCTCCTCGGCGACCGCTGCACGGCGGCCGACATCCTCTGGGGCAACGCCTTCCGCTGGGGCGTGATGTTCAAGCTGGTGCCGGAAACGCCCGTGATCGCCGATTACGTCCGGCGCATCACCGGCCGGCCGGCAGCGCTCCAGGTGGCGGAGCTGGATGCACGGCTCGCCGCCGAGCATCAGGCGGCGGTGGATGCCACCGCATCGCCGGGCTGAGCGCCACAGCCCTCCCCCTGCGAAAGGCCGCTTTGCAAAATGCCGGAAATCGCTCCAGAACGGACGGCAGGCAAGAACAGGCCCGTGCGCCCCGAGGTGGCACGGGCGGGGAGGACCAGATGGGCGAGAAGCGGATGGATCGCGGGCCGGGCCATCGGCAGCCCGTGGGACTCGCGCCGACGAGGCGCCTCAGGAGCCGACGCGCCGTTGCCCTCGCGGCGGTGCTGCTCCTCTCCGGCGCAGCACCGGCGCTGGCGCTGATGTCGCCGCAGGTCTACGCCACGGCCCGCGACGGCGCGAAGAATGTCATCGTCCTCGCCGTGGAGGGGGTGACGCTTACCCCGCGCGCCTTCGGCACCTGCGCGGTGACGGGAACGGTGAAGGTGGTGGAGCGCGGCACGGCCTACACCGTCGATCAGAAGGTGACGCTCGACGTCCCCTGCGCCCGCCCCAACGCTTTGCCCCCGCTGGGCGGCACCATCTACCAGGAGACCGACAAGCTGCAGGCCGCCAAATTCGGCCGCGCCTATCTCGACGCTGACGGCAAGCTGGTGCTCTCGCAATATTTCCAGCTGGAGGCGCTGCCCTGAGGGGCGTCAGCCATCGGAGCAGACCGTCATGACCGGGCTTGTCCCGGTCATCCACGTGGATGGTCTGGGAATACCTATCCGACCGACAGCGCCAGTGGCCCGACGTGGATGGCCGGGACAAGCCCGGCCATGACGCACCATTTGGGGGAGCGTAGGCAGTCGGCTCAGTCGCCCTGGCCGGGCTCCGGGGAGAACAGCTCTTCCTTGCCGGGCTTGCCGTCCCATTCCTTGGCGTCGGGCGGGGCGTCGCGCTTCAGGGTGATGTTGGGCCAGGTCTTGGCGTATTCGGCGTTGAGCGCGAGCCACTTCTCCAGCCCCGGCTCGGCATCGGGCTTGATGGCCTCGGCCGGGCACTCCGGCTCGCAGACGCCGCAATCGATGCACTCGTCGGGGTGGATGACGAGCATGTTCTCGCCCTCGTAGAAACAGTCCACCGGGCACACGGACACGCAATCCATGTATTTGCAGCGGATGCAGTTCTCGGTGACGACGTAGGTCATGGGCAATCCCTTTCGAGGGGTCCGGGTAGCGCAGGCGCACGCGCCACGCAAGCGGCTGCAAGCCGCAGGCCCCTAAACACCGCTACGCTTCTGTTATTTCCTCAAAAAGCGCGAGGGCGGATGTAGCATCTCCCCGGCGCTCCGCAAAGGCGGTGACGCGCAGCACCCGCACCTGCCGGTCGAGGGCGATGGTGAGCACCTGCCCCGCCCGCACCATGTGGCCGGGGCTGGTCACCCGCGCGCCGTCGAGCCGCACATGGCCCGAGCGGACGAGATCGGCGGCGTCCTCGCGGGCGCGCACCACGCGGGCGTGCCAGATCCAGCGGTCGAGCCTCTGCCGCTCCGCCGGATCCGTCACGGGTCAGCCGCCCTTCTTCTCCGCCTCCAGCCGCGCCTTCAGCGCGGCGAGGGCGGCAAACGGGCTATCGGGGTCCGCCGGCTTCTCGCGGCGGCGCTCCTGATGGGCGGGGCGGTTGTCCGCCCGCTGCTCGGGACGCGGCCCACGATGGCCCTCGTTCCGGTGGCCTTCCTGCCGATGCTCGCGGTTGCCCTCGTTCTCGCGCGGGCCGCGGAACGGGCGGTCGCCACGCGGCGGACGCGGCGCGCGCTCGCCTTCGGGGGCACCGGCCTCGGCGGGGGCATGCTCGGGACGGCGGTGGGGCGGACGGCCATCGCGACGCTCGCCGCGGCCACCACCCTTCTCGCCAACGCGATCGCCGCGATCGCCACCGGGACGATCGCCGAAGCGGCGGCCTTCGCCGGCAGGACGCTCGCGACGCGGCGCGCCCGGCGGACGGCCGGGACGCCACACCTCGATCAGCTCGGGCTCGGCGGGAGCGGCGTCGGCCGCGGGAGCCTCGGCAACGACCTCGGCGACGCCTTCAACCGCCTCTGGGCCACCGGGGGCGGCGGGGGCCTCGACCTCTGCCGCGACTTCGGCGGCGGTGGGATCGCCAGACACCTCGACCGCCTCGGCAGCAGCCTCGGCCTCGGCCGCGTCGGCAAGAACCACATCAGCGGCGACCACGTCAGCGGGGGTTTCTTCGGCGGGCGATTCCTCAGAGGGAACATCCTCGGCGGGCGCCTCGACAAGCGCCTCGTCCACCGATTCGGCCGGCGCTTCTGCCGGGGCGTCGAACAGGAGATCCGCCTCGATGGCGCCTTCCGGCAGCGGGGCCAGCTCCACAGGGGCGGCTTCCGGCGCGGCGGCGGGGGCCTCGGCCTCCGGCGGCGGGGGGCGGCGCTCCATGCGGTAGCCCAGCGACTTCAGGATGGAGGCGAAATCCTCCCCCGAGCAGCCGGCCAGCGAGGTCATGCCCACGGTGACGGTGAAGCCCCGGCCATCCACAGCCCCGGCCGGCTTGGGGCCGGGGGAGTTGGGCCGCCACGCCAGCGCGGGGCGGATGAGGTCGGCAAGGCGCTCCAGAATGTCCACGCGCACCGCGCGCTCACCGCACACGCGGAAGCCGACGGCGCGATAGAGCCCCTTCTGCACCTCGTGATCCACCGGGATGGAGGTGCGGCCCGAGGCGGCAAGGTGCGGCAGCTCGTCGAGGCCCTTCTGGGCGAGGCCGCCGTGCTTCAACGCATAAAGCTCAGCCGCCAGCGCGCGCGGGGCGGGCTTCAGCAGCGCCGGCAGGTAGATGTGATGGGCGCCGAAGCGCACGCCATGGCCACGCAGGGTGGCGCGGGCGGCCTGATCCAGCCCCTTCACCTCGTCGGCGACGCGGGCACGCTCCAGCACGCCGAGGCTCTCGACGATCTGGAAGGCGATGCCGCGGGCGATGCCGGTGATGTCCTCGGCGGTGCCGAGCTTGGTGAGCGCGCCGAGCAGCTTCTCGATATGGGCGGCCACCCACAGGGTGAGGCGCGCCTCCACCTGGTCGCGGGCCGGGCCGGTGAGATGCTCGTCGGCGATGATCTTGAAGCGCGGCTTCAGCACCTCGTCGCCGGGGATGAGCTTGGCCACCGCCTCGCCCGTCCAGCGGATGGTGCCGTCGAAGGTGAGGACGAACGCCTCGTCCACCGCCTGCGACAGGCGCTGGGCGCGCTGCTCGATCTCGCCGGCCAGCGCCTGCTGGGCGGCGGCGCGCAATGCCTTCGCCTCCTCGCCACCGGCCGCGGCTGCGGGATCGGGGGCGAACTGGAAGCCGTGGAGGTGGCCGATGACGTGGCCTTCGACGGTAACGTCACCGGTCTTGCTGATTTCAGTTTCGAGCATCGTGTTCTCTCGCAGGCGCCGCATGAGCACGCTGGTCCGCCGATCCACGAAACGCTGGGCCAGCCTTTCGTGCAACGCATCCGACAGCTTGTCCTCGACCCCTCTCGTGACGCCTTGCCAGTGCTCCGGATCCCTGAGCCAGTCGGGCCGGTTCGCGACGAAGGTGAGGGTCCTCACCTGCGCGATCCGGTTCGACAACGTGTCGATGTCGCCTTCTGCGCGATCGGTCAAGGCGATTTGACGCGCGAACCAGTCATCGGGGATGCGGCCACCCCCCTTTATGTGCCCGAAAAGGGTGCCCACCAGCTCCGCATGGGCGCCCGGGGAGACCTTCCGATAGTCCGGCACCTGGCAGGCATCCCACAGCCGTTCCACGTCGGCGGCGCCGTCGAGACGGCCCGTCACCTCCATGTCCCGGCTCATGATTTCAAGCACCGCAACGTCATCGGCGGTGGGCGCGCGGGTCAGCCCCTCCTCTTTCGGGAGGCGCGAAAGGGAGGCGAGGAGCGCGGCGGGCGACTGGAAATCCGCGACGGCGTTGCGCCATTGCAACACCTTCGCAGTGTCGAACACATGCTCCTCCAGCCGCGAGACCAGTTCCTCCTCGAACGGTGGACAACGTCCCGTCGTGCCGAACGTGCCATCGCGTGTCGCACGGCCGGCGCGCCCGGCGATCTGCGCCATCTCGGAGGCGTTCAGCTTGCGATACTGCCAGCCGTCGAACTTGCGGTCCGAGGCGAAGGCCACATGGTCCACGTCGAGGTTGAGGCCCATGCCGATGGCATCGGTGGCGACGAGATAATCCACGTCGCCGGACTGGTAGAGCTCCACCTGCGCATTGCGGGTGCGCGGCGAGAGGGCGCCCATCACCACCGCCGCACCGCCCCGCTGGCGGCGGATGAACTCGGCGATGGAATAGACCTCGTCCGCCGAGAAGGCGACGATGGCCGAGCGGCGCGGCAGGCGGGAAATCTTGCGCTCGCCGGCGAAGGAGAGGGTGGAAAGGCGCGGCCGCACCACCACGTTCACCCCGGGAATGAGCTTTTCCACCAGCGGGCGCATGGTGGCCGAGCCGAGCAGCAGCGTCTCGTGGCGGCCGCGCCGGTTCAGGATGCGGTCGGTGAAGACATGGCCGCGGTCGAGATCGGTGGCGAGCTGGATCTCGTCGATGGCGACGAAGGCCACGTCGAGATCGCGCGGCATGGCCTCCACGGTGGAGACCCAGTAGCGGGCGTTCTCCCCATGGCGGCCCTTGGGCTTGATCTTCTCCTCGCCGGTGATGAGCGCGACCTTCTCCGCCCCCACCCGGTCAACGATGCGCTGGTAGACCTCGCGCGCGAGCAGGCGCAGCGGCAGGCCGATGATGCCGCTCTCATGGCCGAGCATCCGCTCGATGGCGAGGTGGGTCTTGCCCGTGTTGGTCGGGCCAAGGACCGCGCTCACCCCCCGCGCCCTCAGATTGCGCGGCAGCACGGCCCATCGGGTGACGTCGTCCATCGGCTCTGGCGCAATCCACGTAAAGGAGGGGTGTCCCTGTATCATATCGGGACGCGGGGGCCATGGCGAAAGGGGGCGCGCGGACATTCGCGGAACGGGAGGGGAGCGAATCAGGTGAGGGGCAGGGTTCGCGGGGTGTTCTCCCGCGAGGCAGGCCAGCGCGTCCCATACCCTTGACTTGATGCGGCTTTTCCTTCCCATGGAGGTAGGGCGGCGCGGCAGCACGCGCCGGGGGCGTGGAGGCAGCGGTGTTTCTGAAATGGGCTGAACTTTCCTCACCGGCACTCGCAGCGCTGGACAAGACCCGCATGGTCGCCGTCCTGCCCGTCGCCGCCGTGGAGCAGCATGGCCCCCACCTGCCGCTGGGCACCGACCTCTTCATCGCCGAGGGCTATGTGGAGCGCATCGCCTTCATGGTGCCGCGCGAGGTGGACGCGGTGTTCCTGCCCGTGCAAGCGGTGGGCAAGTCCGACGAGCACATCTCCTTCGCCGGCACGCTCACCCTCTCGCCCGCCACCGCCATCGCCGCTTGGGTGGAGCTGGGCCGCAGTCTCGCCCGCGCCGGGGTGCGCCGCCTCGTGCTCATGAACACCCATGGCGGCAACGTGCCGGTGATCGATCTGGTCGCCCGTACCCTGCGGGTGGACCACAAGATGCTGGCCGTCACCTGCTCCATGCACCGCTTCGGCTACCCCGTGGGCCTCTTCTCCGACCACGAGCGGGCGCACGGCATCCATGGCGGGGAGATCGAGACCTCGCTGATGCTCGCGTTCCGCCCCGAGCTGGTGGACATGAGCCACGCCGGGCCGTTCCCGCCCTATTCCATCGCCATGGAAACCGAGTTCCAGCGCCTGCGCGCCAACCACCCGGTCGGCTTCGGCTGGCTGGCGGAAGATCTCAGCCCCGACGGCGCCATGGGCGACGCCACCCACGCCACCGCGCTCAAGGGCGAAGCCGCCTACGAATACGGCTCCCGCGCCTTCGTGGAGCTTTTGAAGGACGTGGCGGCCTTCGACCTCGCGCGGCTGGAGCCGCATGCGTGAGGGGGCGGGGACGGCAGACGAAAGCGCGTGCTCCCCATGTCACCGTGTCATCCCCCGGCTTGTCCGGGGCATCCACGGTAGGGCTGGATCCGGCTCTCGAACATGGCTCAGGCGGCGCAGTGGATCGCCCGGACGAGCCGGGCGATGACGGCGGGAAGGGAGCGCTTCAGTAGCCCGGCCCTGACGGCGCAATAATCGCTCCCCTACCCCCGCTCCGCCCCTGCAATCAACTCCGGCAGCCGGGCGCGGTTCAGCGCGAGCCATTGCAGGGCGAGGATGAGGAAGCCGTTGATGCAGCGCCCCTGCGCGATGGCGGCGAGGGCTTCGTCCACCGGCACGGCGAAAGGCCGGGTCGTCTCCGTCTCCGCCGCCGATCCCGCCCGCTCGGGCAGGCGCGCGGCATCGAGGATGCCGAGATAGAGCAACACGCGCTCGTCGCTCACCCCGGGCGACGGGGTGAAGGTGAGCATGGGCAGCAGCAGGCGCGGGGTGACGCCCGCTTCCTCCTCGCACTCCCGCCGGGCGGCGTCTTCGGGCTCCTCGCCCGGCTCCACGATGCCGGCGACGATCTCCACCAGGTCGCCGCGGTCTTGGACGAGGTGCGCCGAGAGGCGGAACTGGCGGATCAGCACCACGTCATCGCGCGCGGGATCATAGCCGAGCACCCCCACCGCCGTGCCGCCGCGCACGATGTCGCGCACCTGGGCATCGCTGGTGCCGTCGGAATGATGCAGCACGAGGCGGTAGCGCTCATAGGGGCGGAAGCCCTTGGCGAGCAGTTCCGGGCCTTCCACGTCCACGCGGGCGGGGCGGTCTTCCATCTCGCTCACTGGCGCACCACGCCGTGGCCGGTGGCGTCGAGGTTGAAGGCGGCCGCGAACAGGGCGCGGGTGTAGTCCTCCTTCGGATGCTCGAACACGTCGTGGGCCGGCCCCTCCTCCACCATCTTGCCGTTGCGCATGACGAGGATGCGGCTCGCCAGCGCCGAGACCACGCGCAGATCGTGGGAGATGAACATGAAGGTGAGGTCCCGCTTCTTCTGCAGCGCGCGCAGCAGGTCCACGATCTGCGCCTGCACGATCATGTCGAGGGCGCTGGTGGGTTCGTCCAGCACCACGAAGGAGGGCTCCAGCGCCATGGCACGGGCGATGGAGATGCGCTGGCGCTGGCCGCCGGAGAATTCGTGCGGATAGCGGTGGCGTGTCTCCGGATCGAGCCCCACGTCGGCGAGCGCCGCGATCACCCGCGCCTCCCGCTCATCAGCGGTGAGCTTGCGCTGGTGGACCAGCAGCCCCTCCCCCACGATCTCCGCCACCGACATGCGCGGCGAGAGCGCGCCATAGGGGTCCTGGAACACGATCTGCAGGTCGGAGCGCAGCGGCCGCATGGCCTTGAAGCTCAGCGCATCGATGGGCTTGCCGAGGAAGGCGATGGGTCCGGTGCTGGAGATGAGCCGCAGCAGCGCAAGCCCCAGCGTGGTCTTGCCCGAGCCCGATTCCCCCACCACGCCCAGCGTCTCGCCCCGGCGGATGGCGACGGACACCCCGTCCACCGCCTTCACGTGCCCCACCGTCTTGCGCAGGATGCCGCGCTTGATGGGGAAATAGACCTTGAGGTCGTTCGCCTCCACCACGATGGGCGCATCGGGGGCGATGGGCGCGGGGTCCGGCTTCGGCTCGGCCTTCAGCAGCGCCTGGGTATAGGGGTGCTTGGGGTGGAGGAAGGTTTCCTCCGCCCCGCCCTGCTCCACGATCTCGCCCTTCTGCATCACGCACACGCGGTCGGCGATCTTGCGCACGATGCCGAGGTCATGGGTGATGAACAGCATGGCCATGCCGAGCCGCGCCTGAAGCTCCTTCAAGAGCTTCAGGATCTGCGCCTGCACGGTCACGTCGAGGGCCGTGGTGGGCTCGTCGGCGATCAAGAGGTCCGGCTCGTTGGCAAGCGCCATGGCGATCATCACGCGCTGGCGCTGGCCGCCGGACAATTGGTGCGGATAGGCGTTGAGCCGCTCCTCCGGCTGGGGAATGCCCACCTCGGCAAGCAGTTCCAGCGTGCGGGCGCGGGCGGCGTGGGCGGACATGCCGCGATGGAGGATCAGCATCTCCCCCACCTGCCGCTCGATGGTGTGGAGCGGGTTCAGCGAGCTCATGGGCTCCTGGAACACCATGGTGATGTTGTTGCCCCGGATGCCCCGCAATTCCCGCTCGGAAACCGTGAGCAGGTCGCGCCCCTTGAACAGAATCTCGCCCGAGGGATGGCTCGCCGAGGGATAGGGCAGCAGCTTCAGCACCGACAGCGCCGTGACCGACTTGCCGGAGCCGGATTCGCCGACCAGCGCCAGCGTCTCGCCCTTGGCGAGATCGAACGACACGGTCTTCACCGCCAGCGCCGGCGGCGCACCATCGCCCCGGCGGAAGGCGACGGAGAGGTCGCGGACGGAAAGGAGGGGTTCAGCGGTCATGCGAGGCGACCTTCTGGAGGAGCGCGCGGACGTTCGCTTCGGTGGGTTCGAGCCTCTCCAAGCCCTCGTGCGGCTTGATGCGCTGATCCGAAGAGAGAAACACGCTGCATTTCATCCCGAGCGCGGTGGCAACATGAATGGCGTCGGGAAGCTTCAGTGTCTTGTCACGGGAGCGGAGGAATGCGGCATCGTGCAGGACTTGCCGGAAGACCGGCACGACCTCGATGTGCCGGTTCGAGACGGTCCAATTGTCATAGACTTGAACAAGATCGTCCCGGCCCACTTCCAGCGGCTTCACCAGCAGCTCGCTGTGCGTCAGCTCGCTTGTGACCAGTGGCGGCACGCCCGATTCCCAGCCGGAAAGCAGGAGGGAAACGAGCAGTTCGGACGCGGGTTCGCGCCCCTCGAAGGCTTTGACGAAAACATTGGTGTCCCAATAGATCCGGAAGGCCATCGCAGGTTCAGTCGTCCCACTCGTCCCGCAACTGACGGATTCGCTCCACCGGGTCGTCGCCGATCGGATCGACGTGCCGTGCGAGCGCAAGCAATTCCCGGAGTTTCGCCTCGGAAACCGGCGCCGGCACGACTTCGACGATGACCCGCAGGCCGTCGCTCTCCGCACCGACCTGCTGCAGATCCTCGGGCAGCTTTTCCACCGGGTAGTTCTGGCGCACGATCGTATTCATCTCAGTCACCCTCGCGCATTCATCCTACCACACCCGCCCCTCACCCGAACGTCTTGCGCGGGTCGAAGGCGTCGCGCACCGCCTCGCCGATGAAGATGAGGAGGCTCAGCATCACCGCCACGGTGAAGAAGCCGGTGAGGCCGAGCCACGGGGCCTGGATGTTGTTCTTGCCCTGGGAGAGCAGTTCGCCGAGCGAGGGCGAGCCCGGGGGCAGGCCGAAGCCGAGGAAGTCCAGCGCCGTCAGCGTCATCACCGAAGACGACAGGATGAAGGGCAGCATGGTCAGCGTCGCCACCATGGCGTTGGGCAGCATGTGCCGCGTCATGATGGTGAGGTTGCCCACCCCCAGCGCCCGCGCCGCCTGCACGTACTCGAAATTGCGCGCGCGGAGGAATTCGGCGCGCACCAGCCCCACCAGCGACACCCACGAGAACAGCAGCAGGATGCCGAGCAGCACCCAGAATCCCGGCACCAGCACCGAGGAGATGATGAGCAGCAGGTAGAGCGAGGGGATGGCTGTCCAGATCTCGATGAAGCGCTGGAACAACAGGTCCACCCAGCCGCCGAAATAGCCCTGCACCGCGCCCGCCGCGACGCCCACCACCGAGGAGACGATGGTGAGCGCGAGGCCGAACAGCACCGAGATGCGGAATCCGTATATGAGGCGGGCGACCACGTCGCGGCCCTGGTCGTCCGTGCCGAGCCAGTTCACCTCAAGCCCGGAACAGCCCGACACCCCCTTCTTCTCCGCCGCCGCCTTGCACTGGGCCTCGGTGAGCATCCAGGTGGGCGGCGAGGGGGCGGGGGTGGGCAGGTCCAGGTTGTGGGTGGAATAGGAGAAGCGGATGGGGGGCCATACCATCCAGCCGCCCTTTTCGGCGATGAGCTTCTGGAGGAAGGGGTCGCGGTAGTCCGCATCCGTCTCGAAGTCGCCGCCGAACGCCGTCTCCGGATAGGCCTTCAGCACCGGGAAGTAATAGCCGCCGTCATAGGAGACGAGGATGGGCTTGTCATTGGCGATGAATTCGGCGCCGAGGCTGATGACGAACAGCACCATGAAAACAACGAACGACCAGTAGCCGCGCCCGTTGCCGCGGAAGTTCGCGAGCCGCCGCCGGTTGAGCGGCGAGAGCGCGAAGCGGCCCTTCGGCTTCGTCTCGCCGGGGGGCGGCAACGAGCCATGGGCGGTATCACGGGCGGCGGGCACGTCGGTGGGCGCGCCGGGCTGGAGCACGGGAACGGCATCCATGGCTCAGACCTCCCGCGTGTCGAAGTCGATCCGCGGATCGACCAGCATGTAGGTGAGGTCCGAGATGAGGCCGACGATGAGCCCCGCCAGCGAGAAGATGTAGAGGGTGGCGAACACCACCGGATAATCGCGGTTCAGCACGCTCTCGAAGCCCAGCAGGCCGAGGCCGTCCAGCGAGAAGATGGTCTCGATCAGGAGCGAGCCGGAGAAGAAGGCGGCGATGAAGGCGCTCGGAAAGCCGGCGATGACGATGAGCATGGCATTCCTGAACACGTGGCCATAGAGCACCCGGCTCTCGGAAAGCCCCTTCATGCGCGCGGTGGTGACGTACTGCTTGCGGATCTCTTCCAGGAACGAGTTCTTGGTGAGCAGCGTCATGGTGGCGAAGGCGCCGAGCACCATGGAGGTGAGCGGCAGCACCAGGTGCCAGGCATAGTCCGCGATGCGCTCGGGCCAGCTCATCTGCCAGAAATTCTCGGAGGTGAGGCCGCGCAGCGGGAACAGATCGAGGAAGGAGCCGCCGGCGAACAGGATGATGAGCAGGATGGCGAACAGGAAGGACGGAATGGCATAGCCGACGATGATGACCGCCGAGGTCCACACATCGAAGCGCGAGCCGTCGCGCATGGCCTTGCCGATGCCGAGCGGGATGGAGATGAGATAGGTGATGAGCGTCATCCACAGGCCGAGCGAGATGGAGACGGGCATCTTCTCGCCGATCAGCTCCAGCACCGAGATGTCGCGGAAATAGGACTTGCCGAAATTGAAGGTGGCATAGTCCTTGATCATCTTGAAGAACCGCTCGTGGGGCGGCTTGTCGAAGCCGAACTGCTTCTCCAGCTCCTTGATGAAGGCCGGGTCGAGGCCCTGCGCGCCCCGGTATTTCGACGACATGTCCGCCGCCGCACCCGCCTGCGCCGCCGCGCCCGCCCCGCTGAAGTCGCTGCCGCCGCCGGAGACGCGCTGGGTGGCGGAGACATCCTCGCCGGTCAGTTGCGCGATCACGCGCTCGACCGGACCGCCGGGGGCGAACTGGATGACCACGAACGACACCAGCATGATGCCGAGAATGGTCGGCACCATGAGGGCGATGCGGCGGACGATGTAGGCGAGCATCAGGTTTCCTGAAACGCAGCGTTGGGCATGGAGACTACAGCACTTAGCCTCAGCCAAGGCGGGGGCCGATCATTTTTCGTCGAGGCCGGCGAATGGGCCCGCCGCGCCGGCGCTCTCCTGCTCTGCTTCATGCCCCGCCGATGCCCCGGACGCGGAGCCGAACGCGGCACCGGACGCGGCTCCGGGCCGCGACGGCGGCACCTTGCAGCACGGCCAAGGTGTTCAGGGTGTGACGCAAAGGCATCCCTTTCGGCGCGAACGATCCTGGGATGTTCATGATCGCCCGACGGCCCGTCAAGTGACAGCCGCTGCCCCGTCTGAGACGCCCGCTTCGGTCGCCCCCCGTCCGCACCCCACGCGCAAGGCATCGAACAGGGCGACGGCCCGGCGAACAGCCAAGGCACGATATCACCTGTTATTCTCCCCGGATTCGACAGTATCCATACGAAGCTTCGCAATAAATAACGCCAAAAAACTGCACCATGGTGCGGCATTGGAACGATTTTGCGCAATCTGGATTTCCTTGTTGCGCCCGGTTTTTGCGCGTCAGCACAGATAATGTGGAGGTTCAGATGAGAAAACTTGGCCTCCAAACCCGCCAATAAGGAGGATCACATGCGCAAGGCACTGCTTGCCTGTACCGGCTTGACCCTGGCCCTGATGGCCGCCACCGCCGCAAATGCCCAGAGCGGAGGCTCGGGTGGATCGAGCGGCTCCGGCGGAACCGGCGCTGCCGGCGCCACATCGCAGGGATCGGGCTCGCAGGGCGCCGGGTCTCAGGGCTCCGCAGCTCAGGGCCCCGCAGCTCAGGGGCCCACCTCTCAGGCGCCTGGCACGCAAAGCGGGGCGGCTCCGCGGGACGGGTCCCCCGGCGAGACCCGCGCCCAGACACCCGGCGGCAAGAATGGCGCGGACTCGTCCCGCCCCGGCCGCACGGACGTGTCGCCGAATGCGGCGCCCAACGCGGGCTCGCCCCGTACCCAGGGCGGTCCATCGGGTGACAACCCGGCCAACCGCAACGCGGAAGGCCAGCAGCGGACCCAGCCCAACGATCCCGGCCGCAATACGCAGGATCGCCGGGAGCCCATGGACCAGCGGGCCGGCGGCAACCGGGGCGGCGCCGACGCCACCGGCAGCGTCAACCTCACCGCCGAGAAGCGCACCACCATCCACCAGTCCATCACCCGCGAGCACGTCGCGCCGGTGCGCGACGTGAACTTCCAGGTGAATGTGGGTGTGGAGGTGCCGCGGACGGTGGACCTGCGCCCGCTGCCGCCGAGCGTGATCGAGGTCGTGCCGCAATATCGCGGCTACCGCTTCTTCGTGCTCGGGGACGGGCGGATCGTGATCGTGCAGCCGTCCGACTACAAGATCGTCACCATCATCACATCCTGACGCGGGACCGCAGGACATGGCTGCGCGGCACCGTCGCGCAGCCGCTTCGCGTCCTTTACCCTCAGCGGGCGGGCTCGGTGCCGGTGCTCCACCAGGTGTCGAGCACGCCCAGCTCGTAGCGGGGCTTGGTCGCCGGGCGGGCGAACTGGTTCCAGTAGGCGATGCGGTTCTGGCCGGAATACCACTGGGGTATCCAGTAGCGTCCGGACCGGAGCACCCGGTCCAGCGCCCGGCAGGCGGTGACGAGGGCGGCCGCGTCGGCGGCGGCCAGCGCATCGTTGATGAGGCCGTCCACCGCCGGGTCAGCGATGCCCGCCACATTGTAGGAGCCGCGCGTGCGCGCCGCCTCGGTGGAGAAATAGGCGCGCAGCTCGTCCCCCGGATAGGGCGCGAAGCTGTAGCGCCGCACCACGAGGTCGAAGTCGAAATTCTGCAGCCGCTGCTGGAACTGGGCCGGGTCCACTATGCGGAAGGTCGCGTCGATGCCCACCTTCTTCAGATGGCCGATGAAGCGCGCGGTGTGCCGCTCCATGCTGCCGTCGCTGTCGAGGAACTCGATGGTGAAGGCCTCGCCCTTCGCATCCATCAATTTGCCCTGCTGCACGCTGTAGCCCGCCTCCTTGAGGAGGTTCAGGGCCTGCCGGCGCAGATTGCGGTCCTCGCCGGAGCCGTCGGACTGGGGCGGCACGTAGGGCTCGCCGAACACTTCCTCGGGCAGGCGGTCGCGGAAGGGATCGAGCAGCTTCAGCTCCGCCGGCGAGGGCAGGCCCTGCGCCATCATCTCCGAATTCTGGAAGAAGGATACGGTGCGGGTGTAGCTGTCGTACATCAGGTTCTTGCGGGTCCAGTCGAAATCGAACAGGAGCCCGATGGCCTCGCGCACGCGGCGGTCGAAGAACTTGGGACGGCGGGTGTTGAGAAACCAGCCCTGCACGCCGGAGAAGCTCTCGTCCGGCAGGGTCTCCACCTTCACTCGCCCCTCGCGCACGGCGGGAAAATCATAGCCGGTGGCCCATTCGCGGGCGGTGAATTCCTCGCGGAAGAGATAGGCCTTCGCCTTGAAGCCCTCGAGGCCGGCCACCCGGTCGCGGAAATATTCGTAGCGCACCTGATCGAAGTTGAAGCGCCCCTTCATGACCGGCAGATCGCGGCCCCAATAGGTCGGCACGCGGTTGTACTCGATATAGCGCCCCTGCTCGAAGCGGCCGATGCGGTACGGCCCCGAACCCATGGGCACCTCCAGCGAGGACTGGCCGAAGGGGTGCTTCGCCAGGAACGCCTTGGAAAAGATGGGCAGGCCCGCCACGGTGAGCGGCACGTCCCGCGCGCGGCCGGGCTTGAAGCGGAACACCACCTCGTTCGGCCCGTCCGCCTCGAAGGAGGTGACGTCACGCAGCGCCATGCGGATGGTCTCGTAGCCCTCCGCCTTGAACGCCTCGAAGGTCGCCACCACATCCGCCGAGGTCAGCGGCGTGCCATCATGGAAACGTGCCTCGCGCCGCAGCTTGAAGCGATACGTCAGCCCCTCGTCCGAGATCACCACGGACGAGGCCAATCGCCCATACATGGCGCTCTTCTCGTCGCCGGCGGCGGTCATCAGGGTATCGTAGATCAGCTCGATGCCCTGCGCGCCGTTGCCCCGCTGATTGTAGGGGTTCAGCGTGTCGAAGGTGGTCAGCGCCTGATTGTAATAGGTGGTGCGGCCCATCTGCGAGAAGGGGCCGCCCTTGGGCGCGGCGGGGTTCACATAGTCGAAATGGGGGAATCCGGCCGGATACCTCAGATCGCCGAAGAAGGAGAGGCCGTGCCGCTCCACCGCCCCGGCCGAGACGCCGCCCTCGCTGGCGGTGGATTCTGCCGCCGAGGGAGGGGCGGACACCGCCCCCTGCGCCCGGGCCAGCGCGGGCACGAGGAGCGCGCAGGAAGACGCCAGCGAGGAGGCCAGCAGGTCGCGGCGCGTCAGGCTCATTTGCCCGCCCCCGCGCCGGTCTTCGAGGCCTTGGCCGGGTCGAACCACCAGATGTCCGGGAAGGCGTAGGAATAGGTGGGCAGCTGGGCGGGATGGGCGAAGCGGTCCCACCGCGCCGTGCGGGTGTAGTTCAGCCCCCAGGCGGGGATGACGTACTCGTTCCACAGGAGCACGCGGTCCAGCGCGTGGGTGGCGGCCACGAGATCGGCGCGGTCGGTGGCGTAGATCACCTTCTCGATCAGCGCGTCCACCGCCGGGTCCTTGATGCCGGCGAGGTTGCGCGAGCCGTCCCGGTCGGCGGCCTCCGAGCCCCAGTATTCGCGCTGCTCGTTGCCGGGCGAGAGCGACTGGCCCCAGCCGGAGACGATGATGTCATAGTCCCGCGAGCGCACCCGGTTGATGTATTGCGAGGTATCCACGGTGCGGATGTTCACCTCGATGCCCAGCCGCTCCAGCGCCGGGCGATAGAACACCACCACCCGCTCCATGGCGGGGCTGGAGATGAGGAACTCGATGCTGAAGGGCTCGCCCTTGGCGTTCACCAGCTTGCGGTTCTTCACCTCGTATCCGGCTTCCTTGAACAGCCGCGCGGCCTCGCGCAGGTTCGCCCGCCGCGCCTCTTCCGATCCGCTTTCGGGATTGGTGTAGGCGGTGGTGAACACCTGCGGGGGCACCTTGTCCTTCACGCTGTTGAGGATTTCCAGCTCGCGGCCCTGCGGCAGGCCGGAGGAGGCCAGTTCGGTGCCCGAGAAGAAGGAATTGGTGCGCTTGTACTGGCCGAAGAAGAGGGTGTGGTTCATGCCCTCGAAATCAAGCGCGTAGTTGAGCGCGCGGCGCACCCGCGGGTCCTTGAACTTGTCGCGGCGCAGGTTGGGAATGAAGGCCTGCATCACGCCCGAGGCGCGGTTCTCGAACATCTCCAGCACCACGCGGCCATCGGCGCGGGCGGGAAAGTCATAGGCGGTCGCCCAGTTCTTGGCCGAGGATTCCACGCGGAAGTCATACTGGTCGGCCTTGAAGGCCTCGAGCATCACCGTATCGTCCCGGAAATACTCGTAGCGCATCTCGTCGAAATTATCCTTTCCGACGTTCACGTTGAGGTCCTTCGCCCAATAGTCCTTCACCCGCTCGTAGGTGATGGAGCGGCCGGCGATGAAGCTCTTGATGCGATAGGCGCCCGAGCCCAGCGGCACTTCCAGCGAGCCCTGCGCGATGTCGCGCGGCTTGCCGCTGGCATCCGTGCCGGTCCACCAGTGCTTGGGCAGGATGGTGAGCTGGCCGACGATCTGCGGCAGCTCGCGGTTGCCGGCCTGATCGAAGGTGAAGGTCACGTCCCGGTCGCCGGTCTTCTCGGCCTTAACCACGTGGCTGTAATAGAAGCGCTGGTTGGGGTTATTCTTGGTCAGCGCCTCGAAGGAGAACACCACGTCCTCGGGCGTGATCGGCTTGCCGTCATGCCAGCGCGCGTCGGAGCGAATGCGGTAGGTGACGGAGGCGAAATCCGCCGGGTAGCTCACGCCCTCCGCGATCAGCCCGTATTCGCTCGCCACCTCGTCGGAGGCGGGGACCATGAGCGTGTCGTAGATCAGATTGATGCCCGCCGCGGGCGTGCCGCGCGGAACCACGAAATTGAAGGTGTCGAACGTGCCGTCCTCGGCGAGGCGCAGGAGCCCGCCCTTGGGGGCGCTGGGATTCACATATTTGAAGTGCGGAAATCCGGCCGGGTAGGCCGGCTCGCCCATCAGCGACACGCCATGCCTGAACACGGGCGCGGCCGCCGGCGCGGGAGAGGCAGCGGGAGCGGCCGGGTCCGGCGCCGGTTTCGCCTCCTCCGCACTGCGGCCGGGCGCGGCGAAGGCAAGGCTCAGCGCGGCAGCGAGGGCAAGGCGGCGGGCGAGGGACGCAAGCATCGGCAACTCCGGTTGGATCGCGCTTCGATCCGGGAATAGCCGATTATGGCACCCGCCGCGACGGCAGAAACATGGCGACGCGGGGTGGGCGAGGGCGGCGCGGGCATGGGCCTCCGCAGGCCACGACGCTGCGGAAGCCTTGAGGCGACACGATCGCCGAGCCACGGGGGAGCGCCGGCGCGGAAGACGGGCGGCATGGGTGGGATGACAATGGCGTGAAACGGACGGGGCTGACGCCGGCGCGGGTGCGGTGCCTCCAGCCTCAACACCATCATCGCGGCTTGTCTGGGTGATGAGAGGTGCCTCCGAACCGAGCGCAAGCACTCAAGTCACCGGCCAAACTCCCTTTCCCCTTGAAGGAGAGCCGCGCCCCCCAACGCAGCACGCGCCCCCCCAAACACCGTCGTGGTCCGGCTCGACCGGACCACCCATCGCGCCGTTTGTCCCATCATCCGGCCGCCGGCTCGGGCGGAGATATGGGCCCTCCGGTCAAGCCGGAGGGCCACGGCGTGACGACGAAGGCGCACCCCGAAAAGAAAAAGCCCTCCCCCGCGGCGGGAGAGGGCTTTATCGGCAGAGCAGGATCAGGCCGAAGCAGCAGCCCCGACCCTTCTCTCAGATCACTTGTGCCCGGCGGGGGCCGCGGCGGGAGCGGCGGCGGCAGGCGCAGCGGCCGGAGCCGCTGCGGCGGCGGTCGGCAGGGGCTTGGGATCGTGCGAGAGCGTGTTCAGATAGGCGATCAGGTCCGCGCGCTCGGCTTCCTTCGGGATACCGGCGAAGGCCATGGCGGTGCCCGGCACCGCGGACTTGGGGCTGGTGAGGAAGGTGTTGAGCGCCTGGGGAGTCCAGTCGCCGCCCTTGGCCTTCATGGCCGCGGAATAGGCGAAGCCGGCGGCGGAGGCCACCGGACGGCCGACGATGCCGTAAAGGTCGGGACCGACCTTGGCGCCGGCGCCTTCCTGGAAGTTGTGGCAGGCAGCGCACTTCTTGGCCTGGGCCGCACCCTTTTCGACGGAGGCGGTGGCGAAGAGCTGCTCGATCGGAACCTCGGCGGCGGCCTTGGGCGCCGCGGCGGCGCCGGCGCCTTCCTGCACGGCGATCTCGAAGCCGGGCTTGGCCGGGGCCTCGGGGGTGAACAGGATTTCGGACACGATCCCGAGGCCGAGGGTCAGCGTGAGCGTGCCCAGAACTGCACCCGCGATCTTGTTCAATTCAAAACTGTCCATCGGCGCTACGCCCCTCGGAGGTCCTGTGTCCCACCGGACGCTGCACCGAAAAGGCGCGCTGCCCGGCCCCAAGCATGTCGATGAATGGCGCGCGGGGGAACCCCACGAACCGTCGGGGACACTAAGCACTTTGAACGGAGCGAAGCAACCCGTATAAGGCGCGCCCCAATGCCACTCCCCGCGTCCGCCCCGGCGCGGTCTTCCGGACCCGCCGAGGATCCCGCCATGCCGGCCGACACCGCCTTCCCCGCTCCAGCCCCGGCAGGGCATTCGGCCGGGCGCGTGCTCGTACTCATCCCCGCCCGCATGGCCGCGACGCGCCTGCCCGGCAAGCCGCTCGCCGACGTGGGTGGCCGCCCCATGATCGTCGAGGTGGCGCGGCGCGCGGTCGCAGCCGGCATCGGCCGGGTGGCGGTCGCCACCGACGCCCCCGAGATCGCCGCCGCGGTGACCGCCGCCGGCCTCGAGGCGGTGATGACGCGGGCCGACCACCCTTCCGGCTCGGACCGGATTTTCGAGGCGCTCACCACCCTCGATCCGGCAGGAGAGGTGGAGATCGTGGTGAACGTGCAGGGCGATCTGCCGACGATTCTACCGAACACCATCCGAACCGCACTGATTCCCCTACTGGAAACCCCGGCTGACATCGCGACACTGGCCGCTGAAATCACCCTTGCCGAGGAACGCACGGACCCCAACGTGGTCAAGGTGGTGGGCTCCCCGCTGGCGCCGGGCCTGCTGCGCGCGCTCTATTTCACCCGCGCCACGGTCCCCTTCGGCGAGGGGCCATTATACCACCACATCGGCCTCTACGCCTATCGCCGCGCCGCCCTGGAACGCTTCGTCTCCCTGCCGCCCTCCCCCCTGGAAAAGCGGGAAAAACTCGAGCAGTTGCGGGCACTTGAGGCCGGCATGCGGATCGACGTGGCGGTGGTTGACGCGGTGCCGCTGGGGGTCGATACCCCGTCCCATCTGGAAAGGGCGCGGGTCCTCCTCGCGCAGGAAAAATGAGCATTCCCATGAGCCGCCGCATCACGTTCCAGGGCGAGCCCGGCGCCAATTCCCACATCGCCTGCCGCGAAGTCTTCCCCGACTTCGAAGCCGTCCCCTGCCCCACCTTCGAGGACGCGTTCGCCGCCGTGGAGAACGGGGCAGCGGCTTACGCCATGATTCCCATAGAGAATTCGGTGGCGGGGCGGGTCGCGGACATCCATCATCTGATGCCGCAGTCGAGCCTTTCCATCGTCGGCGAGTACTTCCTCCCCCTCTCCCACCAGCTCATGGCGGTGAAGGGCGCGAGCCTGTCCACGCTGAAGACCGTGCAGAGCCACGTGATGGCGCTGGGCCAGTGCCGCAAGGCCATCCGCACCCTGTCCCTCACGCCGATTATCGGTGCGGATACAGCAGGTTCGGCCCGGGAGATCGCCGAGGCGAACGACCCGTCGCGGGCCGCCATCGCCTCCCGTCTGGCGGCGGACATCTACGGCCTCGACATCCTCGCCGAGAACATCGAGGACGAGGCCCACAACACCACCCGCTTCATCATCCTGACCCGCGGCGCCGACTGGGCTCCGGCGGGGCGCGGGCCGGTCATCACCACCTTCGTCTTCCGCGTGCGCAACGTGCCGGCGGCGCTCTACAAGGCCATGGGCGGCTTCGCCACCAACGGCGTGAACATGACCAAGCTGGAGTCCTACCAGCTCGACGGCCAGTTCACCGCCACCCAGTTCTATGCCGACGTGGAAGGCCACCCGGACGACCGCTCCGTGAAGCTGGCGCTGGAGGAATTGGCGTTCTTCTCCAGGGAGATGCGCATCCTCGGCGTCTATCCCGCGCACCCCTACCGGGCGCGCTTCGGAGATGCAGATCCGGCCATCTGACCAGCCCGCGCGGCGCTTGAGCGAGGGCAACGCCTAATGATCGAACCGCACCATGATGCGGGCACGGCCGCCGGTGCGGCCGAAGCTCACGTGGTCGGACAGATGGGTGAGCATGTAAGCGGCGAAGGAGGCCTGCTCCTGGGCGTCGCCCAGAAGCGCCTCCGGTGAGGGGCGCTCCTTCGGCGCCTCCATGACGATGCCGTCATAGACGACCGAGACGTCCAGGTGACTCTCGTCGAATCGCGCGCGCAGCTCGATGGGACCTTCGGCGATGCCGCTGTCGGCCACCAGTTCCAGCGCTTGGGCGACGGTGGGGATGGCCGCGGCAATCACGTCGCGTCGGGCACCCCAGTTATCGCCCTGATTTTCAAGGAAATCCCGCACGAAGGGGAAGGCGTGTGCGCCCTCCGGCACTTCCTCAACGGCCTCCTGCGCGATGCCGATGCGGAACAGGAGGTTGAGCAGGATGGCGCTGAGCGCGCCGACCGTGAGGGGCGTCGAGAATAGAGGCTGCAGCATCAGCGGCAGCTGGCGGGTGATGGGCAGGAGCGCCACCGAAAGGCCAGCCAGCACCGAGAGCCCGACCACGAACACCCTGCGCTCGCTGAGACGGCGGGAGGTCACGAGGTCCATGCCCGCCACCACCAGATAAGCCGAAGTGTAGAGCAGGATGCCGCCGATGACCGGCGAGGGAATCAGGGTGAGCGCCACGATCGCCTTGGGCACGAAGGCGATGGCGAAGATCATGATGCCGGCAGCGAAGCCGATGACCCGCGCGGTGGACTGCGTGGCAAAGGCGAGGCCCACGGACGACGACGAGAGGCCCGACTGGAAGCCCGACGTCAATCCGTTCAATATGTTACCGATACCGCAGGCCGTCACCGCCCGTTGCGCCGCCGGCATGTGGGCACGGCGCCAGTCGGCGTCGTTCATCTTCTCCAGCGACACGGTGACGGAGAGCACGTCCACGAGGTTCATCACCACGAGCAACGCCATCAGCGGGAATAGCGCGGGGGCGAACTGGAAGGACGGCAGCGTCAGCGTCGGCAGGGCGAGGAGTGGCGCGGCGGCAATCGCTTCCGGAGCTTCTGGACGCCCGGCACCCAGCGAGAGCGCGACGATCCAGCCGATGCTCGCCCCCGCGAAAACGGCGAACAGCTTCAGCCGCCGCGGCGCAAACACGGTGATGGCGACGATAATGCCGACGGTCGCCAGGCTGGAGAGAACGGCATTTTCCTCCACCAGCATGCCGTGATCGAGCCCGAGCGCCCGCCTCAGCGCCGGGCTCGCCAGCGAGACGCCGAGCATGCTCACCGCGACGCCGCAGACTTCCGGCGGCAGCAAAACGCGCAGCGGCCGCACCAGCCGGGCAATGAACAGTTGCGCGATCCCGACGAGGAGCGTGGTCGTCGCCATCAGCCCCAACCCGCCGAGCGCAAGCGCCTGCACCGCCAGCGGAATCGCCCCGGGGGCCGGGATATGCACGGCGAGATAGCCCGAGCCGAAGCGGGTGCGCATGCACTGGATGATGGTGGCGACGCCGATGCTCATGGCGCAGGCCGAGACCATGGCGGAGATCTGGTCGGCGGGCAGCTTGGCCTCGGTGGCCGCAAGCACCGGGTAGATCAGGAAGGTCACGGCCAGCATGGCGTGCTGGGCGGCGAGCGGGATCAGCGCCGCGGGCGGAACCGGATCGTCCAGGCCGTAGACCAGGGAGGGCGGTCGGCGGCCGGTCCGCGTGCCGCGGCGCGAATCAGGGAAAAAGCGGTCGAGCAGATGCGTCAGACGGGCGAAGCGCGCCGGGCGCGGCGCACCATCGGGCACCGGCTCAAGCATGCCCACCCTCGATGAAGCTGCGGATGAGATGGTGCGCGATGGCGATGGGCGGGGGCACGAACAATCCGTCGGGGTGGGTGCGGGTGAGCATCAGCGCCACCTCGTCCCGGCCGAACCAGCGGGCATCCTCCAGCTCGTTGCGGTCGATCACCAAGTCCTCGCTGGTCGCCTCGGCGATGCAGCCGATCATCAGCGACATGGGGAAGGGCCACGGCTGGCTGGCGAAATACCGCACGGCCCCGGTGGCGATTCCCGCCTCCTCCAGCGTCTCGCGGCGCACCGCCTCCTCGATCGTCTCCCCCGGCTCGACGAAGCCGGCCAGCGTGGACCACATGCCGGGCGCGAAATGCGGCTGCCGGCCGAGCAGGCAGCGGTCGCCGCGGGCCGTGAGCATAATGACGACCGGATCCGTGCGCGGAAAATGCTGGGCGCCGCAGGACGGGCAATCCCGCCGCCAGCCGGCGTCCATGATGCGGGAGGCCGCGCCGCAATTGGCGCAGAAGCCGTGCCGGCCGTGCCACGCGCGCAGCGCCTTGCCGCAGGCCAGAGGCCCGAGGTGATGCGGCGCGACCAGACCGCTGACGGCGATGCTGCGCAGGTCGGTGACCGTCAGCCCATCGCCCTCCAGCGCCTCCCGGTTGGCGGGATCGAACCCCATGGCGAAGCGCGGCGCGCCGTCGCCCTCGATGCCCAGGAACAAGGGCTCGCCCCGCCCGCGGGCCTCGGCTTCCACACGGTCGAACAGGGGATCGAAGACCGGCCCCGCGCCATTCAGCGCTACCAGCTCCCCGCCGAGCAGATAGAAGCGGGCTTGGGCATGGCCGAGGAGATCGGCGGCACCGGCGCGCAGGTGGCAGGCGCGGTCAAGCGGGCTGTCCACATAACCGAGGGTCGGCCAGGCGCCGAGAGCGGGGCGGGTAATGACGGACATGGACCAGACGACCCCGGCAGGCGGCAGGCTGCGAACTGTTGGCGACCGTCGCACGCGTCCGGGATGGAGGCAAGGCTGTCCCTCGGGCAGCCTTTCAGCCGTGCACACCCAGCCGCGCGCGCAAGGCCTGAAGGCGGGATGAGCGCTCCGCCTCGTCCAGCGGCTCGCGGGCGCCGGCACCGAACACCACGCCCGGCCACGCCGCATCGCCGGGGTTGCGGGCGATGATGTGGACGTGGAGCTGCGGCACCATGTTGCCCAGCGCCGCGATGTTCAGCTTGGCGCAGCCCGTGATGTCTTTCAGGGCCTGCGAGACGTGGGCGATCTCTTCCATCAGCGTCGCGCCGTCGCCGGGACGAAGGTCGAAAATCTCCGACATGGCGGCCCGGCGCGGCGTCAGCGACACCCAGAAGAAGCGACGATCCTCCACCAGCCGCACATGACAGAGCGGAAGGTCGCCCACGGCCGGGCCGTCCGCGGCGAGGCGGGGGTCGAGCACGAAGGCATCTTCGGTCATGGGCGGGGCTCCTGTGGGACAGGCGGTTGATGCCCCCCGGCGCCCCCCGCCGCAAGCGCGTTCTCGGCCGGTTGCGCTGACCGGTTGCCCCGGCCCCCCGTTGCCGCTATGGAGGCGCCCCAACAGCTGCGCGACTTCCAGAACCCCGCGCGCAAGGACTTCAGGGATGTTCCGCTCGGCCTTCTCCGCACCCCAGGCATCGCACGCCCAGCGCAGCCGGCGAAAATGACGCGGGGCTGAAGCCGGCGGCCGGGATCGGCGCCGCACGCGTGCAACCCCAAGGATATCAGGCGAAGAAAGGCACGAGCGATGGCTCGGCTTGTCATGAAGTTCGGCGGCACGTCCGTCGCCAATATCGAGCGCATCCGCAACGTGGCGCGCCACGTCAAGCGCGAGGTGGAGGCCGGCTACAAGGTGGCGGTCGTGGTCTCCGCCATGTCCGGCAAGACCAACGAGCTGGTCGCGTGGTGCAAGGATGCCTCCTCGCTCTACGACGCGCGTGAATATGACGCGGTGGTGGCCTCCGGCGAGCAGGTGACGAGCGGGCTGCTGGCCATCGCGCTGCAGGAGATGGGCGTTTCCGCCCGCTCGTGGCAGGGCTGGCAGATCCCGATCTCCACCGACGACGCGCACGGCTCCGCCCGCATCATGGACATCGACGCCGACCGGCTGGCCACCTCCATCGAGGGCGGCGAGGTGGCGGTGATCGCGGGCTTCCAGGGCATCCACCTGCCCACGGGGCGGATCACAACGCTCGGCCGCGGCGGCTCGGACACCTCGGCGGTGGCCGTGGCGGCCGCGCTCAAGGCCGAGCGGTGCGACATCTATACCGACGTGGACGGCGTCTACACCACCGACCCGCGCGTCGTGCCCAAGGCCCGCCGCCTCGACCGCATCGCCTTCGAGGAAATGCTGGAGATGGCGTCGCTGGGCGCCAAGGTGCTGCAGGTGCGCTCGGTGGAGCTCGCCATGGTGCATAATGTGCGCACCTTCGTGCGCTCGAGCCTGGTCGACCCCGACGCGCCGGAGATGCGCGAAGTCGAGAAGGCGGGAACCCTCATCTGCGACGAGGAGGAAATCGTGGCAAGCCAGATGGAATCGCAGGTGGTCACGGGCATCGCCTTCTCCAAGGACGAGGCCCAGGTCTCCATCCGCCGGGTCGCCGACAAGCCCGGCATCGCCGCCGCCGTGTTCGGCCCGCTGGCGGACGCGCACATCAATGTGGACATGATCGTCCAGAACGTGTCGGCGGACGGCTATACCGACATCACCTTCACCGTCCCCACGGCCGATTTCGAGCGCGCCAAGGCGGTGATCGAGAAGGCGCGGGACTCCATCGCCTTCCAGGCGATCGAAGGCGCCGGGGACGTGACGAAGGTGTCGGTCATCGGCATTGGCATGCGCTCCCACGCCGGCGTCGCCGCCAAGGCGTTCGAGGCGCTGGCGGGCCGCGGCATCAACATCCGCGCCATCACCACGTCGGAGATCAAGATCTCCTTCCTGATAGATGCGGCCTATACCGAACTTGCGGTCCGGACTCTCCATTCGCTATACGGGCTGGACAGCTGAGGGCGGAACAGTTGAGGGTGGCCTTCGCGGGGGCGCGCCGTCCAGTGGATTGCCCCGCGGGCACCTGAGCCCGCTCATTTTTAAGGATGCGGCCGATGCGTGGCGCGCTCGGCGGTCCGCGCGTGCTGCTCCGGCGCCTCCGCGAGGTGATGGCGGAGCCGGTCAGCGCGCAGGACCGCCTCGACAAGATCGTTGTGCTGATCGCCGCCAACATGGTGGCGGAAGTCTGCTCGGTCTACGTGCTGCGCGTCGATCAGACCCTTGAGCTGTACGCAACGGAAGGTCTGAACCGGGATGCGGTTCACCTTACCGTCCTGAGCGTGGACGAGGGCCTCGTCGGCCATGTGGCGCGCGAGGCCGAATCGCTGGCCCTGCTGGACGCCCAGTCCCACCCCGAATTCTCCTACCGGCCGGAGACGGGCGAAGAGGTCTACAACTCCTTCCTCGGCGTGCCGATCCTGCGCGGCGGCAACACGCTGGGCGTGCTGGTGGTGCAGAACCGCGCCCGCCGCACCTATACGGAAGAGGAGATCGAGGCGCTCCAGACCACCGCCATGGTGCTGGCGGAGATGATCGCCTCGGGCGAGCTGACGGCGCTGGCCAAGCCCGGCGCCGAGCCTGCCGTGCGCCGGCCGCTGCATCTGAAGGGCGTCGCCCTCGCCGATGGCCTCGGCCTCGGCCACGTGGTGCTGCACGAGCCGCGCATCCGGGTGACCAATGTCATCGCCGACGACGTGGTCAAGGAAACCGCCCGCCTCGACGCCGCCATCGGCAAGCTCAGGCACTCCATCGACCTGATGCTGGAGGACGACGGCCTCTCGAAGGCCGGCGAGCATCGCGACATCCTAGAAGCCTACCGCATGTTCGCCCACGACCGGGGGTGGATGCACAAGATGCGGGAGGCCGTGCTCTCCGGCCTCACCGCCGAGGGCGCCGTGGAGCGGGTGCAGTCGGATACCCGCGCCCGCATGATGCGCGCCTCCGACCCCTATCTGCGTGAGCGCCTGCACGACCTCGACGACCTCGCCAACCGCCTCCTGCGCGAGCTGACCGGCCGGTCCCGCGGCATGGAGCGGGAGGCGCTGCCGGAAAACGCCATCCTCGTCGCCCGCAACATGAGCCCGGCTGCGCTGCTCGATTACGACCGCACCAGCATCCGCGGCCTCGTGCTGGAGGAAGGCGGCACCACCAGCCACGTCACCATCGTCGCCCGCGCGCTCGGCATCGCCGCCGTAGGCCAGGTGGAGAATGCCGCCGGCCTCGCCGACCAGGGCGATCCGGTGATCGTCGACGGCCAAGCCGGGGAGGTGCATCTGCGCCCGCCCGGTGATGTCGAGGAAGCCTATGCCGAGAAGGTGCGCTTCCGCGCCCGCCGGCAGGCCCAGTATGCCGCGCTGCGCACCCGCCCCTCCGTCACGAAGGACGGGGTGCATGTGGACCTGAACCTCAATGCCGGCCTGCTGGTCGATCTGCCCCACATCGCCGAGACCGGCGCCGCGGGTATTGGCCTGTTCCGCACCGAGCTTCAGTTCATGATCGCGTCGGCCTTTCCACGCATCTCCGAGCAGCTGAAGCTCTATCGGGCGGTGCTGGATGCCGCCGGCGACCGGCCCGTCACCTTCCGCACCCTCGATATCGGTGGCGACAAGGTGCTGCCCTACATGCGGACGGTTGAAGAGGAGAACCCGGCGCTGGGCTGGCGTGCCATCCGCCTCGGACTGGACCGGCCGGGCCTGCTGCGCAGCCAGATGCGCGCCCTGCTACGCGCCGGCGCAGGGCGGGAATTGCGCGTCATGTTCCCCATGGTCGCCGCGGTGGAGGAGTTCGACCGCGCCAGGGCCATGGTGGAGCGGGAGCTGACCCACTTGCGCCGCCACGGCCACGGCCTGCCCGAGCGGGTCTATGTGGGCGCCATGGTGGAGGTGCCCTCCCTCCTCTTCCAACTCGACGAGATTTTGTCCCGTGCCGATTTCCTTTCGGTGGGATCCAACGATCTCGTGCAGTTCCTCTATGCCGCCGATCGCGCCAACGTGAGGGTCGCCGACCGCTTCGATCCGCTCTCCCCGCCGGCGCTGCGCGCCTTCCGGCTGGTGGCGGAGGCTGGCATTCGCCACGGCAAGCCCGTGACCCTGTGCGGCGAACTCGCCTCACGGCCTCTGGAAGCGGTTGCGCTGGCGGCCTTGGGTTACCGCTCCCTGTCGGTTTCCCCGGCGGCCATGGGGCCGGTCAAGGCGATGCTGCTCGAGACGGACGTCTCCGCCGCCCGCAAGGTGCTGCTGCCCTTGCTTGAGGACCGCACCGGCGCGGCCGATCCGCGCGCCGTGCTGACCAAGTTCGCGCGGGACTGCGGCCTGCCGCTTTAGCCGGCGCGCGCCTGCGCCGCCCGGCCCCCTGCCGTTTTCCCGAAACCATCCGGAATCCAGAATCACCAGCTGATGAGCACGCTCCCCCTCGCCAAACTCGACCAGCTGGTCGCCCGGCATGCCGAGATCGAGGCCGCCCTGTCCCACGGGGCCGAGGGGGAGGAGTTCGTCCGCCTCGGCCGTGAATTCTCGGATCTCTCCCCCGTGGTGGAGCAGGTACTGGCGCTGCGCGGCGCGGAACGCGATCTGGAGGGCGCCCGGGAACTGCTCGCCGATTCGGCCGGCGACCCGGAGATGCGCACCCTGGCTGAAGCGGAGGTGGAGCGGCTGGATGCGCGCATCGCCGAGCTGACGACCGCCGTGCGCCTCGCGCTCCTGCCCAAGGACGCCATGGACGAGCGCGGCGTCATCCTGGAAGTGCGTGCAGGCACCGGCGGCGACGAGGCGGCCCTGTTCGCCGGCGACCTCTATCGGATGTACACGCGCTATGCCGCCGAAAAGGGCTGGAGCGTGGAGGTGCTCTCTGAGAGCGAGGGCACCATGGGCGGCTACAAGGAAATCGTCGCCGCCGTCCACGGCAAGGGCGCCTATGCCCGGCTGAAGTTCGAGAGCGGGGTCCACCGGGTTCAGCGGGTGCCGGCCACGGAGGCCGGCGGGCGCATTCATACCTCCGCCGCCACCGTCGCCGTCCTGCCCGAAGCGGAGGACGTGGATGTGGACATCAACGAATCCGACCTCCGGATCGACGTGTTCCGCGCCCAGGGCGCCGGCGGCCAGCACGTGAACAAGACCGAATCGGCGGTGCGCATCACCCATATCCCCACCAATACGGTGGTCGCGGTGCAGGATGAGCGCTCTCAGCACCGCAACAAGGCCCGCGCCATGGCGCTGCTGCGCTCCCGCCTGCTGGACGAGGAACGCCAGCGCAAGGAGGCGGGCCGCGCTGCCGACCGCAAGGGGCAGGTGGGCTCCGGCGACCGCTCCGAGCGCATCCGCACCTATAATTTCCCGCAGGGGCGCGTGACGGACCATCGCATCAACCTCACCCTCTACAGGCTGGAGGAGGTGATCGCGGGCACCGCGCTCGACGACATCATCGAGCCGCTCCTCACCGAGCATCAGGCGGCCCTGCTCGCCGCCGCCGAGGAGGCCTGAGCCGTGCCCGGCCCCGGCGATGCCCCCGAGGCCGGTCTGACCATCGCCCAGCTGCGGCGGCAGATGGCCGCGCGCCTCGCCGCTGAAGGCATGGAGACGCCGGAGCTGGATGCACGGCTGCTGCTGGCCGACGCCCTAGGATGCGGGCCGGGCGAACTTCTCGCGCGGGGGGATGATCGTGCAACGCCGGACATTCGCGCCGCCGCCCACGCACGCCTCGCCCGGCGGCTCGCGGGAGAGCCCGTGGCCCGCATCCTCGGCCATAAGGAATTCTGGAGCCTCACCTTTCACCTTTCCCCGGACACGCTGGTACCGCGCCCAGATACGGAAACGGTGGTGGAGGCGGCCCTCGCCTTCTTTCCCGACCGTGCCGCGCCATTCCGGGCCCTCGACCTTGGCACAGGCACCGGCGCCATCCTCGCGGCCCTCCTCACGGAGCGGCCGGCCGCAACCGGCGTCGCCGTGGACCGCTCCGAGAATGCGGCCCGGACAGCCCGAGCCAACTTCGCAGCCAACGATCTTTCGGACCGCGCCTGCGTCGTCGTCGCGGACTGGGGCATGGCCCTCGCCGGCGGATTCGACCTCGTGGTCTCAAACCCGCCCTATATCGCCGAGGACGAGATGGAAGGGCTTGCCGTCGACGTCCGCCATCACGACCCCCGGCTGGCCTTGGTCGCGGGAGTCGATGGGCTCGCCGCCTATCGCGCCATCGCCGCCGACCTGACGCGCCTGCTGAAGCCCGGTGGCATTGTTGTTCTGGAACTCGGCGCGGGCCAGGAACCGGCCGTCGCCGCCCTCGTTCAAGCCGCAGGGCTCTGCGTGCTCGGCCCGGCCCGACCCGACCTCGGTGGCATTCCGCGCGCCCTCTGCGCGCAGCATCCCGGCACCCGGCACGGGGCGGCTGACGAAAAAAGGCTTGGAACCTTTGAGGGAAATCGCTAGTGTCAGTCGCAGGAATCGAACCGGAGCATTGGTCCAGAGGGCTGATGCGGGCTTCCGAAATCTCAAACGGATGTTTCGGGTGCTGGGAATGCGAGAGCGTGGAGCGCGCGATGGCGCCGCTCACGCGAGCGTCCCACGGTTGGATCGTTTCACGGTGCTGAGCATGCGCGGCCCACAGACGGTCGATGGCGGTCTTTGGTGACGTCTTGGGCGATGACGTCTCGGGTTGCGGCATCGCGTGTAGCGGCACCCGTGCTGGGGGGCACGGAACGGGGCTCAATGATCGGACTGATCCTGACTTCTTGACGACTTTCGCTTTGGTCCAGCGCGGATGCCGGCGCAGGCGGCTTCCGCGGATCTGACGGTCATGTCCTGCGCACAAGGCAGCGTGCCACGGGGCCTATTCCGCTGGGATGGCGTTCCGGAGGTTCGTTTCATGAGATGCGCGCCGCCGGAGCGGGAAGCCCGGCGGGATATGCGGATTGTACCGGCGCGATGCGGCCGGGCGCAGACGGCGGCGTGAACGCCGGGCGAGTAGAGATCGATCCATATGAGAAATGGTCAGCAGAAGCGCATGCGCGGCCGCAACAACAACCGGCGCAGCTCAAACCCTTTGACGCGGGTTTACGAGTCGAACGGCCCGGATGTGAAGGTGCGTGGGACAGCCCACCACATTGCGGAAAAATACCAGCAGCTCGCCCGCGATGCCCAGGCCTCCGGCGACCCCGTGGCCGCTGAGAACTATTTCCAGCATGCGGAACATTACCTGCGCCTCATCGCCTCGCTGCAGGGTCAGTTCGCCCCGGTGAATGGATTCGGCCGCGATGAAGACGGCGACGACGAGGAGATGGACGACGTGTCCTCCCTCGACGCGCCGCAGCCGTATGGAAATCGCAACGACCAGCCTTACAGCCGCGACGAGCAGCCCTACCAGGGGCGCAGCAATCGCGATGACCGGGGTCCGCGCGAGGATCGCGGTCCTCGGGACGACCGGGGTCCGCGCGAAGACCGCGGCCAACGTGACGATCGCGGCTCCCGCGATGACCGGGGGCAGCGGGACGACCGGAGCCAGCGCGACAACCGCCAGGGCAACTTCCGCCGCAACCGGGATGACGACGAGGGCTACCAGCCGCGCGAGGCCCGCGACAACCGCGAGTTCCGCGAGAACCGTGACCCACGCGAGCAGCGCGAACCGAGGGAGCAGCGCGAACCCCGCGAAATGCGTGAGCCCCGCGAACAGCGGGAACAGCGCGAGCCCCGCGAGTTCCGTCGCCGCAATCGTGATGACAACGGCGATGGGTTCGTGCCCCGCGCGGCGCGTGCGCCCCGCAGCGACGACGACCAGCCGCGCCCGCATCGTGCCCCGCGCAGCGAGGAAGCCGAGCAGCCCCGTCCCTCCCGTGCGCCCCGCGCGGAGGAGCAGGATCTCGGCCTGCCGTCCTTCATCACCGGCGCGCCTGCCGTGGCCAAGGAGCGCCCGGAGCCCAAGGCCGAAATGAAGGCCGAGGTGAAGAGCGAGCCGAAGGCTGAGCCGCGCGAACCCAAGGCCGAGCCGAAGGCTGAGGCCAAGGCCGAAACCAAGGCGGAAGCCAAGGTTGCTGCCGAGACGCCTCGCGAAGAGGCGACAGAGGCCGCCGAGGCAGATGCCCCGCGCCCGCGCCGCCGCCGCTTCCGCACCCGGGCCGGCGAAGGAACCGAGGCCGCTGCCGAGGCGCCGGCGCCCGAGCAGCCCGTTCTGTTCAACGAATAGGTCCGGTTCTCCTGACCGAAACAAAAACCCCGCCGGTCGCCCGGCGGGGTTTTTCTTTGGCCGCCCGCTACGTGCCGGCTCAGCTTTCCTTGAAGCCGTAGTCGGGGATGCCCTGCTCGTTGCCGTAGTATTTGTAGGGCAGGAACTTGCCGGACATGGTGATCTGCACCCGGTCCCCCTTGGGGTTCGGCTCGCGCACCATCTCCATGTTGAAGTCGATGGCGGACATGATGCCGTCGCCAAACTCCTCCTCGATCAGCGCCTTCCACGCCGGACCGTTGACCATCACCAGCTCGTAGAAGCGATAGATCAGCGGGTCCGTGGGGGGCATGGGCGTGCCGGCGCCGCGCATGGGCACTTCGTTCAGCATCCGCTCTTCCACCTCGGAAAGGCTGAACAGCTCGGCAGCTTTTTTCGCCAGCGGCTTCACCAGCTTCATCTGGCCCAGCAGCGCGCCGACGACGAGCACGGGCGACATGCCGCCGATCTCGTCGCAGATGTATTTCCAGGTCCAGCCCTTCTCGCGCTTGATGTCGAGGATCTTCTCGGTCAGTTGCTCGCGCTTCATCTTCTTATGGTCTCCGCTTGAGTTCGGTCGAAGAAACAAGGCCCGTCAGTCGCGTGCCTTGGCGATGGCGGGGAAGGGAATGGTGTTGGCCGCCGCCGGCTCGGGCTTCGGCTGGCGGCCGAGACGCACCACGGGCGGGTGGCGGCGGTCGTAGCCTGCCGGCATCTCCGCCTTGAAGGTGCGGCTGCGGGAGACGAGGAAGTCCACGAGATGGTTGCGCACCGCGTAGTAGTCTTCTTCCCGGTGGATGCTGTCGCGCGCCCGCTCCATGGGCAGCGGATTTTCCACCACCTCGGCGATCATCGCCTCCGGCCCATTGGTCATCAGCACGATCTTGTCGGCGAGGTAGATGGCCTCATCCACGTCGTGGGTGATCATGACCACGGTCTGGCCGGTGGACTTGCAGATGCGCCGCACCTCATCCTGCAGCGTGCCCCGGGTGAGCGCATCGAGGGCGGAGAAGGGCTCGTCCATGAGCAGGATCTTCGGCTCGATAGACAGAGCGCGCGCGATGCCGACGCGCTGGCGCATGCCGCCGGAGAGTTCCGCCGGGCGCTTCAGCTCGTTGCCTTTTAGGCCGACGAGATCGATGAAGCGGCGCGCCCGCGCCTCCACCTCGGCGCGCCCGGCCTTGCGCCAGCGGGAGGAGACCGCATAGCCCACATTGCCGATGACGCTCTTCCATGGCAGCAGCGCATGGCCCTGAAAGATCACTGCGCGGTCGAGGCTCGGGCCGGAGATGGCCTGCCCATCCACCACGACGACGCCGTCGGACGGCTCCTCGAGCCCGGCGAGGATGTTGAGCACGCTCGTCTTGCCGCAGCCGGAATGGCCGATGATGCAGACGAATTCGCCCCGCGCCACGGGCAGCCAGAGATTCTCGAAGATGGTGGTGGAACCGCCACCCGCCGCCGGATAGCGCCGGGCAATGCCCTCGATGGAGATGAACTTCTGATCGTTCTCCATGACCCTCACTCCGGAAACGTCACGCGCTTCTGCAAGCGCGCGAGAATGAGGTCGAGGGCCATGCCGACGACGCCGATGAGCAGGATTCCGACGATCACATTGGCGATGGAGAGGTTGTTCCACTCGTTCCAGACGAAGTAGCCGATGCCGGTTCCGCCCACGAGCATCTCCGCCGCCACGATGACCAGCCAGGCGATGCCGATGGAGATGCGCATGCCGGTGAGGATGGTCGGCGCCGCCGCCGGCAGGATCACGGTGAAGGCACGGCGCCACGGCCCCACCTCCAGGGTCCGCGCCACATTCAGCCACTCCTTGCGCACCGCTCCCACGCCGAACGCGGTGTTGATGAGCATGGGCCAGACCGAGCAGATGAAGATGACGAAGATGGCCGAGAGGGAGGAATCCTTGATGGTGTAGAGGGCGAGCGGCATCCAGGCGAGCGGCGAGATGGGTTTCAGCACCTGGATGAAGGGATCGAGCGCCCGGTAGGCTAGCGGCGACATGCCGATGAGAAAGCCGATGGGCACCGCCACCAGCACCGCCAGCCCATAGCCGATGGCCACCCGGCCGATGGAATAGAGAAGCTGGAGGCCGAGCCCCTTGTCGTTCGGGCCATTGTCGTAGAACGGCCGTTTCAGGTTGTCCCAAAGCTTGCCGGCAACATCGAGTGGCCCCGGCATGGCGGACTTGGCGCCTTCGGTCGCGATGCCCATCAGCTTGGCATATTCGGGATCGAGCGCCGGCCCCGAGCTTGCGCTCGGGGTGACGGCGATCTGCCACAGCGCGCAGAAGGCGACGAACAGCAGCACCGAGAGGAGGCCGGCGCGCGCGCCGAGGCTCTTCATCCGCTCAGCTCCGCTTGATCGCGAAGGAATTGACGTATTCGGCGGGCTTCGCCGGGTCGAACACCTTCCCCATCACCGAGAACGACTTCATGGTGGTGGCGGGTGGGGTGAGGCCCATCTCCTTCATCACCTTGGCGGCGTCGGTGGCGAGGAACACCTCGTTGGCGACCTTGGTGTAGTCCACATCGCCCTTGATCTGCCCCCAGCGCTTCATCTGGGTCAGCATCCACACGGCGAAGGAATCCCAGGGGAAGGGATCGAAATCGACGCGCTTGGGGTCATCCTTGATGTTGCCGAGACCGTCCGCGTACTTGCCCACCAGCACCTGCTCCAGAACGATCGGCGGGGCGTTGAGATAGGCGGCCGGCGCGATGGCTTCGGCGATGGCCTTGCGGTTTTCCGCCTTCGAGGCATAGCCGGTGGCATCCACGATGGCCCGCAGCAGCGCCGCGTAGGTGTTCGGCATTGTGGCGATGAATTCCTTGCTGGCCGCGAAGGAGCAGCAGGGATGCCCGTCCCACATGGTCTTGGACAGGGAATGGATGAAGCCCACGCCATCGAACACCGCGCGCTGGGCCACGTTGTCCGGCGCTAGGAAGCCGTCGATGTTCTCGGCGCGGAGGTTCGCCACCATCTCCGGCGGAGGCACCACGCGCAGCTGCACGTCGGTGTCCGGGTCGAGGCCGTTCTCCGCCAAGAGGTAGCGCAGCAGGTAGTTGTGCATGGAGAAGTCGTAGGGGATGGCGAACTTCAGCCCCTTCCACGACTTCACGTCCATCTTGTCCTTGTGCTTGATGCCGAGGGTGAAGGACTGGCCGTTGATGTTCTCGATGGCCGCCGCGACGAAGGGGATCGGGTTCGAGCCGAGCCCCTGCGAGATGGCGAGCGGCATGGGCGCCAGCATGTGGGCGGCGTCATATTCCTTGTTGATGGTCTTGTCGCGCACGACCGCCCAGCCGGCGGTCTTTACCACCTCAACGTTCAGGCCGTGCTTGGTATAGAAGCCCATCGGATGGGCCATGATGATGGGCGTGGCGCAGGTGATGGGGATGAACCCGACCTTGAGGTCGGTCTTCTCTGGCTTGCCGGTCTGGGCGAACGCCTCGGTGGCGGCGTCGAGCGGGAAGAAGGTGGCGAGGGCCGCCGCCGCGGTCGAGGTGCCCACGGCCTTCAGGAAGGCACGGCGCTTCAGGTCGTTGGGGAACAGCGCCCGCATGAGGCCGGAGGCGACCACCTCCTTGTAGCGCGCCTCGTCGGAGAGCGTCGCAGCCCGCTCCGCCGCCGCATGCTCCTCCGCGCTCGCGTGCCGCCCGCACAGGCAGCGGCGCAGCGTGGACTTCAGCGAGAACGGGTTGGAAAACATCGACATCAGGGCTCTCCGTGAGGGCTTGCGATGGACCGGACGATCGTGACGCTGGGATAGGGCAATGCCCGTGCCACGCTCACCCGGGGACGGGGATCGGTGGCGGGGTGGCGAGCGCCTTGCGCGCCAGCATGTGGCTTTTCGGATCGTTGACGGAGGCAACCGCGACGAGGCGATCCCCCGCGAAGTACCTGACGCAGAAGCGTGCCGCGGCGACGTCGCCCTCGCATTCGGTGCGGTCGTGCCCGTCGAGAAGGCCGGCGATCTGCAGCTTCACATCATACTGATCGGACCAGAACCAGGGGATCGGATCGTATGCAACTGCCCCACCACTGATCGCTTTTGCAGCAGCCTTGGCCTGATCGATCGCATTCTGCACGGATTCGAGGCGAACTCGTCGGCCGTAGAGCTTACTCGGGAAGTTGGCCACGTCTCCGGCAGCATAGATGTCGGGCACGCTGGTGCGGGTCGCCTCATCCACACGGATGCCGTTCTCCATGGCGAGACCAGCCTCCGCCGCGATTTCGCCGTTCGGCACCGCGCCGACAGCGGAGAGCACGAGATCGGCCGACAGCACCCGCCCATCGGCGAGTTCCACGCCCGTCACGCCGTCCGTGCCCAGAATGCGGGCGACGCCGGTGCCCGTGAGGATGGTGACGCCGTGGCCCTCGTGCAGCACGCGGGCGAATTCCGAGATGGTGGTGCAGGCGACCCGGGCGAGAAGCCGCGGCGCACCCTCCACCACGGTGACATCGAGCCCGAGCGTCCGCGCCTTGGCCGCCGTCTCCAGCCCGATATAGCCGCCGCCGATGATGACCAGCCGCGCGCCCGGAAGAGCGGCGGCGCGGAAGTGCTTCACATCGTCGATGCTGCGGATGGAGAAGACCCCGGGCAGCTCCGCACCGGGCACAGGCAGCGCGCGGGCGCGGGTGCCGGTGGCGATCAGCAGCGCGCCGTAGGTGAGGCGGGCGCCGTCGGAAAGCTCCACCTCCTTGCCCACCGGAAAGATGCGGGCGACGCGGGTCGAGAGCCGCATCTCGGCGCCGGCCTCGGCATAGAAGGCGGGCGCCTTCAGCTCCAGCCGGTCCTCGGTCATCTCACCGCCGAGATAGGCCTTGGAGAGCGGCGGGCGCTGGTAAGGCAGATAGGGCTCGTCGCCGATGACGATGATGGGCATGCCATAGCCCTCGGCCTTGAGGGAGGTGACAGCCTGCGCCGCCGCCTGCCCGGCCCCGATGATGACGAGCGGCGCGCTCACGACAGATGCTCCCGCGCCACGTCTTCCTGCGCGACGCCAAGCGCGGCGGCGACGAACAGCAGCCGGTCCTGGCCGAAATACATCTGGCCGTTCACGAAATAGGTGGGCGAGCCGAACACGCCCGCCTCGATGGCCGCGGCGGTGTTGCGCGCGATCTTGTCGGCGGCCTCGACGCTGTCGGAGACGGTGGCGAGCTTCTCGCCATCCAGCCCCACCTCGTTGGCCAGGCGGACAAGGTTGTCCCGCTCGGAAATCTGGATGTCCCGCGCCCATACGGCTGAAAGGCAACCGCCGATGAGGTCGGCGGGGTCGATGCCCTCGAGCTGCGCCGCCGCGATGAGGCGGCAGGCGGGCAGCGTATCCGTGGGCCAGAACTTCGGCTCGGTGTTGATCGGGATGCCGCGCACCTTGGCCCAGCGCACGATGTCTTGCTTGCGATAGGCGTTGCGCTGGGGCGACTGCTTCGCCGGGGCGGTGGAGCCGCCCTCGGCGAAGACCTTCAGGATGTCGACGGGACGCCACAGAATGTCCGCGCCCGCCGCGCGCGCGATCTCGCGCAGGCGGCCGTGCCCCAGATAGGCATATCCGGACTGGGGGCTGAAATAGCAGATGATCTCGGGCACGGCGGGGCTCCTTTGGCTCGGTTCAGCCGAGGGCCGCGGCCGGATGCCCCTCCTCGATGGGGAGCGACGGATCGCGCGACCACTCGTTCCAGGAGCCAAAATACATCTTCACGTCCTTCACCCCCGCCTCTTTCAGCGCGAGGAAGGTGTTCGAGGCCCGCGCCCCTTTGAAGCAGTAGAGATAGACGGAGGTCTCCGGCGAAATGCCCACGGTGGCGCACTCGGCGAGGATCTCGGCCGAGGACTTGAAGCGCGGCCCTTCGGCGGTCGGCTTCATCATGCGGTACCATTCGATCCACTTGGCGCCGGGGATGCGTCCCTTGCGGGGGCAGAAGTCCTTGCCATAGGGCGAGGAGCTTTCGCCAATCCACTCGTCCACATCGCGCACGTCGAGCTTGGCGACGGCCGGATCCTCCACCGCCTTCAGCATGGCGGCGGCATCGATGATGAGTTCACCGGCCGCCGGGTCCACCGGGAAGGTGGCGGCCTTGGGCTCGGGCACATCCGTCGAGACGGGAAGGCCCGCCGCACTCCAGGCGGCGAACCCGCCGTGCAGCACCTTCACCTTCGGATAGCCGAGGAAGGTGAGCAGGAAATAGCCACGGCAGGACTGGCCGAAGCCCGAATTCATCGACTGCTCGTAGATCACCGCCGTCTCCTTGCCGGAGAGGCCGGCCTTGCCGAAGGCGTCGGCGAATTTTTGCCGAAGCTCGGCGTAGCCCTCGGGCGTCGAGGTGGCGAGGAAGGTGAAGATCTCATGGAGATTCACCGCACCGGGGATGTGGCCGGCGGCGTAGCTGCCCGGATCGCGGGTATCGATGACGACGGTGGGCTCGGACAGGATCAGGGTCGACAGGTCGGGCGGCGAAATCAGGATTGCGCTCATGGTGATCCCCTCTGGTGGGTCGGATCTTGCGGGTCGCAAGGACACGTCTTCGGAAGGCAACGGGGGCTTTTGCCCCTCATGTTTTGAAACGGGCGGAGGTCAGGCCGGCATCTGGTCCAGCATCAGCTTCAGTTGCTTGGTGGCAGGCGTGACGATGGCGACGAAATAGGCCTCGCGCAGGCGCCGCTGGCAGCGGGAGGCCCGCACATAGCCGCGGGCGCCGCAGTGGAGCATGGCGTTGTGGGCGGCCTCGACGCTCTTTTCGCCGGCCAGAAGGCGGGCGGAGACGACGCGGCGCCAGTAGTCCGGGCTCGCCTCGAACGGCGTCTCGGCGAGGGCGTTCACCTCCGCCTCCGTGGCGGCCAGCGTCTCGGCCATCTGGTCGGGCTGGACGTCGAGGTAGCGGTTCACGTGGCCGAGGGGCTCCTCGACCTCGCGCATCATGGCGATGCAGTCGCGGATGAGGCCGATGGCCATTCCGGCCTGCAGCAGGATGAAGCCGGCCCGCATCTTCTTCACGAACGACATGGCGTCGTGCGCCAGCACCATGTCGTCGGGAATGAACAGGTCGCGCACCTGCACGCCATAGGTGCCGGTGCCGTCCATTCCGAGGAAGGGCTCGCAGGGCTTCAGCGTCACGGCCGGCTCGGCACAATCGATGATCGCCATCACCGGCGCGGCGCCGTCCACGGCGAAGATGCAGCCGAAGAAATGGTCGGGGCCGAGATTGGACACCCACGGCAGGATGCCCTTCACCTTGTAGCCGCCCTCCACGCGCGTACCCTTCAGCTTCAGAGTCTCGATGCCGAAGAAGGACTTCATGGGATTGGACAAAGCGGTGCCGCCAAGCACGTGGCCAGTGGCGACGGCAGCGAGATACTTGGCGCGCGGCGCCGCGTTCTCGGAATTGATGAGGTACCAGACCAGCGTGTTCTGGCACCAGGCCATGAAGCCCGTCGCGGCGCAGACCTCGGACATGCGCGACATGCCCTCGATGGCATTGCCCAGCCGGTGGTCCTGGGAGAGATGCAGCCGGAACGCGCCGGCATCGGCGAAGCGATGCAGCAGCGTCGCGGGGTAGGTGCCCTCGTCGATGGCCCGCGCCCAGGCGGAAAGGTCGGTCCGCGCGATCTTGCCGATCTCGTCCAGCGCGATGCCGGCATCGAGATCGACCGCAGCGGGGTCGTGCGGCGACAGGGCAGTGACGGCGGCGTGCACGGGCATCGACATGACGATCCTCGACGGGGAGAGGGCGGGAGCCTGCCCGGCACACGCCGGGCAGGGATGCGGCCGCGGGCGGCCGGGCGTCCGGAGCGGGCTTGCTCAGCCGAGCGCCACCTCGAGGTTCACCGGGCGCACGAAGGTGTTGGCCACGGGCGACCACTTGGTGACGTGGGAGATGAGTGCCTCAACCTCTTCCTTCGGCACGCCGTCGCACTCCATGTCGACCTTCACGCGCACGTCGGTGAAGCCGACCGGCTTCTCGCTCACGTCGCCCGTGCCCCACACGGCGGTGATGTTGAGATCGCCTTCGAGCTGGAGCTCGAGCTTGCGCACGGTCCAGCCGCGATGCACCGCATTGGCGTGGAGGCCCACGGCGAGGCAGGAGCCGAGCGCGGCGAGGGACGCCTCGGACGGGTTGGGGGCCGTGTCGTCGCCGAGCAGGCCCGGGGGCTCGTCGACGATGTAGGGCTCGAGATTGCGGATGTAGTTGGCGTGGCGGAAGCGGCCTTCGGCGACGGTCTTGCACTTCAGGGTCTTGATGACCTTGGGGTCCGCCTTGCCGGCCGCAATCAGCTTGGCGAGGCCTTCCTTGTCGATGGGCGCAAGGCAGCCCGTGGTCGCTTCTGGCGCGAGGCAGCCGGTCAGTGCGGTCTGGGGCGCAGTCATCAGGATCTCCTTGGGTCGTGTAGACAGACCGTTCTGTCTTATGCACGCCCTATGCCAGATCCGCCGATCGAGGCAGCGGACTGGAGGAGAACTGCATTTCCTCATGAGAAATAAGGAGCTGTGGGAAGAAGGGACGCGGCTTGTCCGGCACGGTTCGTGCCTGTAGAAAACAGACAGGTCTGTCTCAGTGCTCGCGAAAACGGCACATTGGTGAGAAGCGATGCAGCAAGCGAAGGCAATCCGCCCCAAGGCCAATCCCCACGCCGCACCGGACGCCGGGGAGGCGGAGCCGAAGGCGCGCGAACGCATCCTCCAGGCTGCGACGCGGCTGTTCTGCCAGTACGGCATCAACGCGGTGGGCGTGGATGCCGTGGTGGCCGAGGCCGCGACCGCCAAGGCGACCCTTTACAAGTCCTTCGGCTCCAAGGAGCGGCTGGTGGAGGCGGTGCTGGAGCGCGAGGGCGCAGCGTGGCGCGACTGGTTTCTCGGCGAACTGCTGAAAGGCGAGGCAACCGCGCAGATGCGCCTGCGCCGCATCTTCCCGGTGCTGCGGGAATGGTTCGGCGACGCCCGCTTCTTCGGCTGCCCCTTCATCAATGCGGTGGCGGAACACGACAAGGCCGACGACCGCATGCGCCAGATCGCCCTTGCCCATAAGAAAGTCGTGCTGGAGACCATCACCCGCCTCGCGTCGGAGGCCGGCGCGCGCGACCCCAACGGCGCCGCCCACCAGCTGGGCGTCTTGATCGACGGCGCCATCGTCGCCGCCATGATTACGAAGGACGCCAACGTTGCCCTTCTGGCGGGCCAGACGGCCGACCTGCTGCTCTCGGGCATGGCGGCCGAAGCGGCCTGACGAGCGCCTCTCCGCTCCCGCTCACGCTCCATGCGTCCAGAGCGTGAGACGGCTCCCTCCCCCTGCGAAATGCGCAGTCTCCCGCGCTTGACGCTCCGCCCCACGGCGTCCGAAAACGCGGTAACAGCATCGGGAGGAAAAGATGCAGATCCGCGCCGCCGTCCTGCGCACGTCTCCGGTCAACAAGCCTTATGCGGACACGCGTCCGCTCTCGATTGAAACGGTTCAGCTCGCGCCGCCGCAGGCCGGCGAAGTGCTCATCAAGGTGGCGGCGGCTGGCCTGTGCCATTCCGACCTGTCGGTCATCAACGGCGACCGCCCGCGCCAGCTCCCCATGGTGCTCGGCCACGAGGCGGCAGGCGTGGTGGTGGAGACCGGCCCGGGCGTCGATGATCTCCATGCCGGCGACCATGTGGTGATGAGCTTCGTGCCCACCTGCGGCACCTGCCCCTCCTGCATGGAAGGCCGCGCCCAATTGTGCGGACCGGGACAGGCCTCCAACGGCGCAGGCACCCTGCTCGGCGGCGGGCGGCGGCTGAAGTGCGACGACGGCACCGACATCTACCACCTCTGCGGCATCGCCGGTTATGGCGAGTATGCGGTGGTCTCGCGCCGCTCCATCATCAAGATCGACAAGGAGATGTCGCTGATCGACGCGGCCCTGTTCGGCTGCGCGGTGATGACGGGCGTCGGCACCGTGGTGAACACGGCCGGCGTGCGCCCGGGCCAGAGTGTCGCCGTGGTCGGCCTCGGCGGCGTCGGCCTCTCGGCGGTGATGGGCGCGGTGGCGGCGGGTGCCGACCAGATTGTTGCCCTCGACCTCTCGCCGTCCAAGCTCGATCTCGCCCGCCAGCTCGGCGCGACGGATACCTTCCTCGCCAGCGACGCGGACATCGTGGAGGCGGTGAAGGAGGCGACCCACGGCGGCGTGGACCACGCCATCGAGATGGCCGGCTCCGCCCCCGCCTTCGAGCTCGCCTACAAGATCACCCGCCGGGGCGGCACCACCACCACGGGCGGCCTCGCCAATCCCAACGCCCGCATCTCGCTGCCGCCGGTGCATCTCGTCGCCGAGGAACGCACCATCAAGGGCAGCTACATGGGCAGTTGCGTACCGCCGCGCGACATTCCGCGCTTCATGGCGCTCTACAAGCGCGGCAAGCTGCCGGTGAACCGCCTGCTCTCCTCCACCGGGCCGCTCGACACCATCAACGAGAATTTCGACCGCCTCGACCGTGGCGAAGTGGTGCGGCACGTCATCGTTTACTGACCGCAAAGGGGCCGCGGCGGCGCGGCCCCTTTCCTTCCGCGGCGGATCGCCTAATCTGCCGCGGGTTCCCGAGGAGAAGTCATGCGCGTCGCCATCCGTCTCGCCGCCGTCGCCGCGCTGGCCATTGCCGTCTCCGGCTGCGACAAGTGCGGCAACTGGTTCGGCCAGGGCACGCCGGTGGGCAAGCCCGGCGCGTGCCAGTCTTCGACCCCGCGCTGATCCGCCCTTTTACCCCGCCGCTTCCTTGCATCGGCGGGGCTCCGCCGCTATAAGCGCGCCTTCGCTTTCGGCATGCGCCCCCCTGGAGGCGTGCCGCAGGGCGAAATCGCGCGTCCATACGGATGCGGCGATGGAAACTCGAAAATCAGGACAAGTGCCATGACTGCCATCAAGGAACTGAAGGCTGTGGCGCGCCCGCGGGCCGGCAAGGGGGCCGCCCGTGCCGAGCGCCGCGCCGGGCGTGTGCCCGCCGTGATCTACGGCGAGAAGCAGGACCCCATCACGATCTCGCTCGACTTCATCGAGATCAACAAGATCATCTATGCCGGCCACTTCCTCACCACCCTGTTCGAGGTTGACGTGGACGGCACCAAGCACCGCGTCATCCCGCGCGACTACCAGCTGGACGTGGTGAAGGACTTCCCCCTCCACGTGGACTTCCTGCGCGTCTCCAAGGGCGCGACCGTGACGGTCGAAGTTCCGGTGCACTTCGTGAAGCAGGAAGCCTCCCCGGCGCTCAAGGCCGGCGGCACCCTGAACGTGGTTGCCCACACCGTCGAGCTCGAGTGCGATGCGGAGAACATCCCCGCCGCCATCGAGGTCGACCTCACCGGAGCGGAATTCGGCGACGCCTTCCACCTGTCCGCTCTCAAGCTGCCGGCTGGCTCCAGCTGGGCCGGCCAGGGCGATGACACCCTCGCCACCATCGTCGCCCCGGTGGGCGCCGAGGAGGAACCGGCGGCGGAAGAGCCCAAGGCCTGAGCTGATCGCTGACCATCCCGGGCGCCGCGCTTTCTTCAAAGCCGCGGCGCCCCGTTTTCCGGGCCGGAGATCCGCCTCATGTTCCTGTTCGCAGGGCTCGGCAATCCCGGCCCGAAATATGCCGGCAACCGGCACAATGTCGGCTTCATGGCGCTCGATGCCATCTGCCGCCGCCACCGCCTCGGGCCGCTGAGGCGCCGCTTCCAGGCCGCCGCGGCGGAAGGCGAGATCGCCGGCGAGAAGGTCATCGCGCTTTTCCCCGAGACCTTCATGAACGAGAGCGGCCGGGCTGTCGCCGAGGCCCAGCGCTTCTACAAGATCCCCCTCGACCACATCTTCGTCTTCCATGACGAGCTGGACCTGCCCCCCGCCAAGCTGCGGATCAAGAAGGGCGGCGGCAATGCCGGCCACAACGGTCTGAGGTCCATCACCGCCCAGTGCGGCAACGATTACTGGCGCGTCCGTCTCGGCATCGGCCATCCCGGCGACAAGGCGCTGGTGCATGCCTACGTGCTCAACGACTTCGCCAAGTCGGAGAAGGGCTGGGTGGATGCCGTGAGCGACGCCTGCGCCGATTTCGCCGAACTGCTGGTGAAGCAGCGCCCGGATGAGTTCCAGAACCGCGCCCATCTCTTCCTGGAAGCCCAGGGCTTCGGCGAGCAGAAACGGGTCGGCGAGAAGGGCTGAGGCCCCGCCTACGACCATGGCGCAAGCTTCGGCGGGTTGCGCACACGCGGCCCGAGGGGCTATGCGATCCCCCAACGGCCGCAGCGCGGCCTGATCCTTTTCTTCCATCCTGCAGCCGCACCGGCGGGCGGGTGCAACTCCGGGCTTTCCATGGGCTTCAAATGCGGCATCGTCGGGCTTCCCAACGTGGGCAAGTCCACCCTCTTCAACGCGCTCACCCAGACGGCGGCGGCGCAGGCGGCGAATTATCCGTTCTGCACCATCGAGCCTAACGTGGGTGACGTCGCGGTGCCCGATCCGCGCCTCGACACGCTGGCGGAGATCGCCGGCTCCGGCGCCATCATCCCCACCCGCCTCACCTTCGTGGACATCGCCGGCCTCGTGCGCGGCGCCTCCAAGGGCGAGGGTCTCGGCAACCAGTTCCTCGCCAACATCCGCGAGTGCGACGCCATCGCCCATGTGGTGCGCTGCTTCGAGGATGGGGACGTGACCCATGTGGAAGGCAAGATCGCGCCGGTCAACGACATCGAGACCATCGAGACCGAGCTGATGCTCGCCGACCTCGAGAGCCTCGAGAAGCGCCTGCCGACGCTGGAGAAGAAGGCCAAGGGCGGCACCGACAAGGAAGCCAAGGAAACCCTCGACCTCGTCATGCGCGCCCTCGTCCTGCTGCGCGAGGGCAAGCCCGCCCGCCTCGCCGAGGTGAAGCCGGAAGAAAAGAAGCTTTTCAACCAGCTGGGCCTGCTCTCCGCCAAGCCGGTGCTTTATGTGTGCAACGTTGAGGAAGGCTCCGCGAAGGAGGGCAACGCTCTCTCCGCCGAAGTCTTCAAGCGCGCCGCCGAGGAAGGCGCCAAGGCGGTGGTCGTCTCCGCCAAGATCGAGAGCGAGATCGCGGTGCTGCCGCCCGACGAGCAGAAGGAATATCTGGAGGCCATCGACCTCGACGAGCCGGGCCTCAACCGCGTCATCCGCGCCGGCTACGAGCTGCTCCAGCTGCTCACCTATTTCACCGTCGGCCCGAAGGAAGCGCGGGCCTGGACCATCACCGCCGGCACCAAGGCCCCGGCGGCGGCGGGCGTGATCCATACGGATTTCGAGAAGGGCTTCATCCGCGCCGAAACGGTCGCCTACGACGACTACGTGAAGTTCAAGGGCGAGGCCGGCGCGCGCGAGGGCGGCCGGTTCCGGCTGGAAGGCAAGGACTATGTGGTCGCCGACGGCGACGTGCTGCACTTCCGCTTCGCCAACTGAGGCTGCGTGATGGTCGGGGCCGGGCCGCAGTTACTCGGCCGCTTCACCTTCACGGCCGAGGAGATCGTGCGCTTCGCGCGCGCCTACGATCCCCAGCCCTTCCATGTGGATGCGGAGGCGGCCGCCGCCTCCCCCTTCGGCACCCTCATCGCCTCGGGCTGGCACACGGTCTCAACATGGATGGGCCTGTTCGTGCGCGCCCATGGCGCGGCGGTTGAAGCCCTGCCCGCCGACCACGCCGCGGTGATCGCGCCCGTGGGCGTCGGCTTCGGCCTGACCGACCTCAAATGGCTGGCCCCCGTGCGCGCCGGCGACACCATCACCTTCTTCACCGAAATCCTCGACGCCCGCCCCAGCGGCAGCCGCCCCGGCTGGACGATCTACCACCGCACCGGCAGCGCCCGGCGGGAGGATGGGACCGAGGTGATGCGCTTCCAGCTGAGGCATCTGGCGCCGGACACGGCTCTACCTAATGAGTGCCGCTGACCGCACTTAGGCTCCGCCCTAAAGAAAATGTCGCCGTAGATTAGGCCCGCCTCCCTTGTGCCTGCCAAGTTTGCCGTGTAGATTCCCCAGACTCGAAGCTGGGCGGAAGTGCACATGTCAACTCAGGCGGACGCGATCCGCGCTCTTAATCGGCGACTTTTAGACGACCTTGAAGTCGATCTCGCTGGCGTCGTCGAGAGGGAGGACAACGCGCGGCGCGCGCTTACCGCCGCGGCCGAAGCTCGCGCGGAAATCGAACGCAAGCGCAGCCTTATTGTCGAAGTCGAGAAATTGCAGTTAGCTGCACTAGGGGAGAGCCCGTTAGGCGAAGCCCTTACGCAAACGCACCGGATCAGCTCCCGCCCCAAACGAGCGCGGATTGGTCCACAGCGATACGCAATCCTGAAAGCTTTGCAAGTCTACGGCGCGCTTTCCATTCCTGAGATCGAACGCCTGACTAAGCTCGTCTCTAAGCGCATTCGGGACCAGCTAAGGGATGATGCGCTTGATGGCATCGTCACTCCCGATGCGAGTACCGACGAGCGATACTCTCTAAGTGATCAAGGCGATGAGCTATTGAACCGCTTTGAGGCTTACCGCCAAGCCAAGGGCATTCCGTTGCCGAGCGCGGATGATGCGCACCGGATCGACGATTCTGACAGCCAAGGAGAAGATGATGACTTTACGGAAGAAACTCCCTCTGGATCGGCGGTCTAGCCGGGGGGAGTAGCCGGATCAGGTGTTCGAGCACCTGATCCGGCTTTGACCGCGAAACTTATCCCCCTGCTCGGGTTCTAAGTTACACGTGCTTGACGCATACCAAGAATCGCACGGGTCGATGCCGAATTCAAGGCAGGGGGCTTTTTCCATTACCCAATGGAGGCTCCCGTGAGCTTGCGTGATCATTTTCCGTGTTCCTACTCGAAGGCGTGCCACGTTCTCTGGGCTGTCAATGTTATGGGATGGTCTCAAACGAAAGCAGCGGTGGTGCTCGAACTTAACTGCGGCACCGTCAATCATATCGTCAAAGGACGTCGGTTCCCGGAAGCGGTCCCCTTGCCGCTCCCCGGCTGGCATTGAAAGCACGAGAAGCCCGCTTCATAGCGGGCTTCTTCAATACGACGGTCATCCCCACGCCCAGCTTGACGTTTGCGTTATCCTCGCCTTCCATCGGCCTCCAACGACAGGGAGGCCGCCTTGCCCGACATCTTCTTCGAAGATTTCATCATCGGTGAGGTGAAGACGTTCGGCTCGCACAAGGTCACCGAGGAGGAGATCCTCGCCTTTGCACGGGAGTTCGATCCCCAGCCCATGCACCTCGATGCGGCGGCCGGCAAGGCGTCCCTGCTCGGGGGGCTCGCGGCCTCCGGCTGGCATTCCTGCGCCATCATGATGCGGCTCATCTGCGACGGCTTCCTGCTGCGCACCGCCGGCCAGGGCTCGCCCGGCGTCACCGAGAACAAGTGGCTCGCGCCCGTCTTCCCCGGCGACGTGCTCACGCTCCGACGCACGGTGCTGGAGAGCCGCACCTCCAAGAGCAAGCCCGACATGGGGCTCGTGACGTTTCGCTTCGAGCTTCTCAAGGCCGACAAGAGCGCCGCGGTAGACCAGACCTGCGTGTGCATGATCGGCCGCCGCAACCCGGGAGCGCGCCTCGCATGATGTATTTCGAGGACGTCGAGGTGGGTGCCACGGCCGCGCTGGGCAACCACTCCTTCACCGAGGCGGAGATGCTGGCGTTCGCCCGGCTCTACGATCCCCAGCCGTTCCATGTGGACCCCGAGGCGGCCCGGCGCAGCCCGTTCGGCGCGCTGGTGGCCTCCGGCTGGCACACCGCCGCCATGTGGATGAAGTGCTTCGTCGCCTCCAACATGGCGCTACCCAGGGAGGCCTCGAAGCCCGGCGAGGACAGCGTGCCGGGCGGCGGCTCCTTCGGCCCAGCCTCCGGCTTCACCAAGCTGCGCTGGGTGAAGCCGGTCTATGCGGGCGATACCATCTCGTTCGCCACCGAGGTGCGGGACAAGATCACCATCAAGTCCCGGCCCCAATGGGGCTTCCTGCGCACCTACAATTCCGGCATCAACCAGCACGGGGATCTCGTCATCGACTTCGAGAGCACCGTGCTGATGCGCCGCCGGCCCTGAGGCGCGTCAGCCCTCCAATTCCTCTTTCAGGATTTCGAGGCGCAGCCATTCCTCCTCCGCCGCGTCGAGGGCCGCCTGCGTCTCTCCAAGCGCGGCCGAGGCCTTGTCGAAGCGCGCCGGGTCGCGGGCGTAGAGCGCGGGATCAGCGATCTCGGCAGCGAGCTTCTCCAGCTTCGCCCGCAGGTCGTCCATGGTCTTGGGCAGCGTCTTGAGCGCGTGCTGCTCGTGGAAGGAGAGCCGGCGCTTCGCCCCGGCTGGCGACGCCTTGCCGGCCTCCGGCTTCGGCTCCGCCCCGGCCTTCCCCTTGGCAGAGCTGGCGCCCTTGTCCCGCGCCTCCACGCCGCGGCCGCGCTGGGCCAGCATGTCCGAATAGCCGCCGGCATATTCGCGGAACGCGCCCTCCCCTTCCGCCATGATGACGCTGGAGACGGTGCGGTCGAGGAAGTCGCGATCGTGGCTGACGAGGATGACGGTTCCGGGATAGTCCGCGACCATCTCCTGCAGCAGGTCGAGGGTTTCGAGATCGAGGTCGTTGGTGGGCTCGTCCAGCACCAGCACGTTGGAGGGCAGCGCCAGCGCCCGTGCCAGCATCAGCCGGCCGCGCTCGCCGCCGGAGAGCACGAAGAGCGGCGCGTTGGCCTGCTCGGGGGTGAACAGGAAGTCCTTGAGGTAGCCCATCACATGCTTGGGCACCCCGCCCACCTGCACCTGGTCGGAGCCGCCGCCGGTAAGCGCATCGCGCAGGGTGGTGCCGGGATCGAGCGCCGCGCGCTTCTGGTCCAGGCTCGCGACTTCGAGGTTGGTGCCGAGCTTCACCGTGCCCGAATCGGGGGCAAGTTCGCCGGTGAGCAGCTTGATGAGGGTGGTCTTGCCGGCGCCGTTGGGGCCGATGATGCCGATGCGATCACCGCGCAGGATGCGGGTGGAGAAATCCTTCACCACCGACCGGTCGCCGAACGCCTTGGCGATGTGCTTCGCCTCGATGACCAGCTTGCCCGAGGCCTCGGCCTCGCTCACCGCCAGCTTGACGTTGCCGACGGCGCGGCGCTCCTCGCGCCGGTCCTTGCGCATGGAGTGCAGCAGGCCGAGCCGGCGCACGTTGCGCTTGCGGCGGGCGGTGACGCCGTAGCGCAGCCAGTCCAGTTCCGCGACGATCTTGCGGTCGAGCTTGTGGCGCTCCGTCTCTTCCTGCTCCAGCACTTCGTCGCGCCACGCCTCGAAGGCGCCGAACCCCTGCTCCAGCCGCCGGGTCTGGCCACGGTCGAGCCACACGGTGGCGCGGGAAAGCGTTTCGAGGAAGCGCCGGTCATGGCTGATGAGCACCATGGCGGACTTAAGGCCCCTCAGCTCGCTTTCCAGCCATTCGATGGCCGGCAGGTCGAGATGGTTGGTGGGCTCATCCAGCAGAAGCACGTCCGGCTCCGGCGCGATGACGCGCGCCAGAGCGGCCCGGCGGGCCTCGCCGCCGGAGAGGTGAGCGGGGTCTTCCTGTCCGGTCAGGCCCAACTCGGTGAGAAGATATTGGGCGCGATAGGCATCGTCGCCAGGCCCGAGACCGGCCTCCACATAGGCGAGCGTCGTCGCATAGCCGGAAAAATCCGGCTCCTGCGGCAGATAGCGCACCGTGGCGCCGGGCTGGAAAAAGCGCGTGCCGGAATCCGGCTCGATGAGCCCCGCCGCCACCTTCAGCAGCGTGGACTTGCCCGAGCCGTTGCGGCCGACAAGGCACACCCGCTCGCCCGCCGACACGGAAAGCTCCGCACCGTCGAGCAGAGGGGTGGCGCCGAAGCGCAGATGGATGTCCTGGAGGAAAACGAGCGGAGGAGCCATGGAGCCGGATTAAAGCCCTCTGCCCCGGAACGCAAAGCCCGTTCGCACGGCGCCTGCCTTCGCGGCCCGCTCGTTCCTCGCACGACACGGCGACGCGACCGCTGCCGGGACTATTCCGGCAGCGCGCGCAGTCCCGCCATCAATGTACGGTGGAAGATCCGTTCAGCTTGGACATCTGGTCCTTGAGAACCAGCTTCTTGCGCTTCAGCTCGGCGACACGAAGAGGATCCGAGGCGGGGCTGTTCATTTCGCGGCTGAGCTCCTGCTCGATGGCCGCGTGACGCCGCTTCAGCTCCTGAAGGTGCGACTGGATGGACATTCTGAGCCACTCCCTGTCTGCAACACGACATCAGTCTGTCACGGAGCCGACGAAGAGTCGACCGCCTTGTGGACCGTCTTTCCGCCCCTCCGGCGACCTCCCATCTTGCGGCGCGGCAAGCCCATGCCATAGTCATTCCAGATGGGGGCGAGCGGGCGGCGGACCCGCGCGCCGGTGACAGGACCGGGCATGACGAGCGACGAGGAACGGGATCTCAAGGTCCACCTGGAGCGCCTGAAGCAGGAGCATCGCGATCTCGATGCGGCGATCGAGGCGCTCACCAGCGTGTCGGGATCGGACGTGCTGCAGATCCAGCGGCTCAAGAAGCGCAAGCTGCAACTGAAGGACCGCATCGGCCAGATCGAGGACGAATTGTTCCCCGATATCATCGCCTGAGCGGACGCGCCTGGCAGAGGCGCGAGGCCGGATCTCCTGAGGAGGCATCCGGTGCGCGGAGGCCGGGCGTGCCCGGTCTCCGGAAAGCGGCAGAACGGCTCAGAGCTGGCCAAGCAGCGCGGCGGCGCCGGAGGCGTCTGCCTTGGAAGGCACGTCCTCCACGTTGAGGGTCTTCACCACGCCGTCCTCGACCACCATCGAATAGCGCTTGGAGCGCACGCCGAGACCGGCGGCCGAGCCGTCGAAGGTGAGGTCGAGCGCGGTCGCGAAGGAGGCGTCGGGGTCTGCCAGGAACACGATCTTGCCATCCGCGCCGGACGCCTTTTCCCAGGCGCCCATGACGAAGGGATCGTTCACCGACACCACGGCGATGGCATCCACGCCCTTGGCCTTGATGGCGTCAGCCTCGTGGACGTAGCCCGGCAGATGGTTCTTGTGGCAGGTGGGGGTGAAGGCACCCGGCACCGCGAACAGCACCACCTTCTTGCCCTTGAAGATTTCGTCGGTGGTCTTCGGCACGGGGCCGTCCTCGGTGGGAACACGGAAGGTGGCGTTGGGCAGTTTGTCGCCGACCGAAATGGGCATCGTCTTCTCCACAATTTTGGGCGTTTGCGCCCGCGCCGACAATACGGGCTTTTAATCGCGAGAAAAGCGCCCGCCGCGCGCCCGAGCAGGCGAATTCAGCGCGGCGGAAGCTGCGGCACCTGCACCGTGGTGATGATCGCCTTCGGGCTGTCCACGAGGGTCAGGGTCAGCGGCGTCCCCGAGGGATCGGTGCCAGCGGGCACGCCCTCCAGCGGCAGCTCGAAACGGGCGGCACCATCGGGCAGCATGGTCTTCTGCGGCAGCGGCAGGGCCCAGCGGTCCGGGCCCTCGGCGAAGAGATCGGCCTTGGGATTTTGCGCCTTCACCTCGATGACGAGGCGGGGCGGCTGGGCGCTCGTGTCCAGTTCGATCTTCTGCACGGAGGTCGGCTCGGCAACACCCAGCGGACGTTCCATGGGCAGGGCCGCGCGGGCCGCCGAGATGCGGGACGCCTCTGCGCCCGCGTCTGCGCCAAGCGGTACGGCCAGATCCGCGCGGGCGGGCATGCACAGCGCTTCGCACACCGCGAAATCGAACGCGAGGACGAGCCGCGCCGGCTTGTCCTTGTCCTTCAGCTCCACCTTCAGGGGGAACAGGACCGCCCCCTTGTAGCCGATGGAAAAGCCCCCGCCCCCATCGGCGAAGCGCTTGGGCGCCGGCCATTCCATTTCCACGCGCGCGACGTTCTCCGAGCCGCTCCAGTCCAGAGTCGGCGGCACGCCGCTGTCGCCGGGATAGCGCCAGTAGGTCTTCCAGCCGGGCGCCAGCTTCAGCTCGATGCCCGCGTCCGCCGTCGTGCCCGAGACGGCGCCGGCCATCAGGATCACATCGGCGCCCGGCACCTTCACCGGCGGCGCGCTCGCCGCCTGTGTGGCCAATGGGCAGAGCGTGGCCACAAACGCGACGGCGAGGAGCATGCGGCCAAATGCGCCGGTCGGGGACGGAAGGGCAGGCCGAACCGCCGGCCATGCGCCGCGGGAGCGCAGAGGGGTCGATATCATGGCCTAGCGGGTACCTGCTCGCGGCGCCGACGCAAAGCCCCGGACATCACCCACGGCGCGCACAAGCGTGTGAGCCGCCGTCAGCCCCACCGCCTTGCCGGCCCCCAATGGGACCTCCTGCGATGCAATCCGCATTTCCAAGACGCCCGAACGGCGGTACCCTTTCTCCATGACTGCGAGCCAGAACCACACGATCGAAGGCGGAGGGTCGGGTTTCCTCGATGGGCAGATGCTCATCGCCATGCCGACCATGCGCGACGAGCAGTTCGCCCGCACCCTCGTCTATATGTGCGCCCACTCTCCGGAAGGAGCCATGGGCATCGTGGTGAACCAGCCGGCGAGCCACATCGACTTCACCGACCTCCTCGTCCAGCTTGATGTTGTTCCCGCCTCCGAGCGCATCCTTCTGCCGAAGAGCGCGGGCAGCGTGAAAGTGCTGCGCGGCGGGCCGGTGGAGACCGGGCGTGGCTTCGTGCTGCATTCGGCGGATTATTTCGTCGAGAATTCCACGCTGACCATCGACGACGGCATCTGCCTCACCGCGACGCTGGACATCCTGAAAGCCATCGCCGGCGGGCGCGGACCGCGCAGCGCGGTGCTGGCGCTGGGCTATGCCGGTTGGGCGCCGGGCCAGCTCGAGACCGAGATCCAGGCCAACGGCTGGCTGAACTGCCCGGCCGATCCGGACCTGATTTTCGGCGCGGGCGTGGAGACGAAATACGACAGCGCCCTGCGCAAGCTCGGCATCGTCCCCGGGATGCTCTCCAGCGACGCGGGCCACGCCTGAGCGGTCTTTCGCTCAGGCGCCGCGCGGGCGGAACGTTGCTTCGCTCAGGCGCCGCGCGGGCTTGAGGGGGCGGGCTTAGGGGCGCGTCAGTAGCTGTCGCCCCAGCGGCGCGGGCGGTAGAAGGTGTGCACGCCGATCTTGTCCAGCTTGCGCATTTCCCGCACCCAGCTCGGATGCACCCAGTAGGCGTGATAGTGGGTGGCGCGACCGATGGACGAGAGCCACAGCTTGCCGTCCAGCATGTCGGCGGCGATTTCCTTGGCCTGCACCCACATGTCCGGCTCGCGCACCACGTCCGGCACATCGTCGCAGGCGAAGGTGAACTGGCAGGCGAGGTGCTTGTGGGCGTTCTGGTAGACCGCGCCGCACACGTCCGCCGGGTAATAGCCGGAGAAGACCCGGTTCACGATGACCTGCGCCACCGCGATCTGGCCGCGCTTGGGCTCGCCGCGGCTCTCGAAATAGATGGCTTCCGCCAGGCACTTCTGCGCCCGCGCCAGCTTCTCGCCGCCGAGTTCCAGACGCTGGGCGGGCGAGGGCCAGATGCCGTCGCTGGGCGGCGTCTCCAATGCGACTGTGCTGTCCGGTGAGACCAGGGTCGCCTCGCCTTCGGCGTGCGGCGCCGGATGCGGCACATAGCCATGTTCTGCAAGGGCGGCATACTGGAAGGCGAGGGCCGGGAAGAGCACCGGATCACGGCTGAACACAGCCACCGGGTCCTGATGCGGCACCGGGCCGACCAGGGCCGTACCGCCGCCGAATTCGCTCAGCGCCTCTTCCGGCCCGTCATCCCGCGACAATGCCTCGGCGGCCCGGCGCGCCCGGTCCAGATCGGGGGCAATATCTTCCGCCGCAGCCACGCGGGCGGCGTCCTGAATCAGCGGCAGCTCGAGAAGAATGTCGAGCGCCAGCTCCAGATAGGCGCCGGAGATATCATGGCGGCGCGCCGCCCCGACCGAATCGTGGTCCGAAAGCACGAGCGGCGGAGGAAAAGCAAAGGCGTCATCGTCCGCCGCGCCGGTATCGGCCGGATCGGAGACGGACGGGGTGGCGGAGGCGAGCGCGGGAGACACGAGGTCGGACGGCTCGAGGCCGGTGCCGATCTCATCCCGCGCCACCTCCATCACCGGTTGGCCCGCCACCGCGGCGACGGCTGCGGCTCGGGCGCTTTCTTCCGAGACGGGCGCGAGGGAGGCGGTGACGATGGTGCCGGGTGCGACAACACGGCGCGCCGGCTTCGCAGCCTCGGCCATCGCCTCCTTCGGAACCTCGGGCAGGCCGGTACCGACCGGCTGAGGCAGATCGAGCGTGGCGAGCTTCAGCGCCCGCGCTGAACCCGGCCAGAGGCCGAGCCCGGAACCGGCCGTCAGCCCTTTCGGCGCCCGGCCGGATACGTCGTCAGCCCCCGCCCCGCAAGGCGTTGCGACGATGAAGGCGGTGGCGACGAGAAGCGGCGACAAAGCCCGACCGGCCCTCGGCCATCGATCCCGACAAATTCCCATACGCCAGCCCTTGCCGAGACTTCATGTCCCCAATAGGGCGCCGGACCGTTGCCGGCCGGCGACACGCAAGAGCATTGTCCGATCAGTCTTGCCCGGAGGTTAATTTCAGCGCCAGCTCTGCTTCGCGGGCAAACGGCCCCTGCCCCCGCAGCTGGAATTTGCGTGCCCGCGCAAGGCCATGGGTGCCGAAACGCACGCGCACCGCCTCCTCCACCCACTTGTGTTCCTGCGCCGCGCGCTGCGTCGCGCGGCGGCCGTCGGCGTCGAGGAAAGCACCATGGGCCGCGACGGCCGCCTCGAAGGCCTCAAGCCCCTCCCCGGTCGCCGCCGACAGGCGGATCACCGGAACGGCCCAGCCGACGGAGGCGGAGCCCGCCAGCGACAGCGCTCCCGCCACCTCGGAAGCAGCGCGGCGGGCGACCTCGGCCATGTCGGCCTTGGTGACGACGATGATGTCCGGCAATTCCATCACGCCCGCCTTCATGAACTGAAGGCTGTCGCCCGAGGCCGGCTGGATGCACAGCACCACCGTGTCGGCGACGAGGGAGATGTCCGCCTCCGATTGGCCGACGCCCACGGTCTCGACGATCACCAGATCGTAGACGGCGCGCAGCAGCACCACGGCGGCGATCGAATCATCCGAAAGGCCGCCGAGGCGGTCACGGGCCGCCATGGAGCGGACGAACACGCCACGGTCATCGGGATCGGTCTTCATGCGGGCCCGGTCGCCAAGCAGTGCGCCGCCGGTGCGCCGCGACGACGGGTCCACCGCCAGCACCGCCACGGTGCGTCCCGCCGCACGGGCACGGCGCACCAGCGCATTGGTCAGGGTCGATTTGCCCACGCCGGGCGGGCCGGTGAGGCCCAGCACCTCGGCCTTGCCGGCGCGGGCCGCGGCATCGAGCAGCGCCACGAGGTCGGGCTGTCCTCGGGCCGTCTCCACCAGCGCCAGCGCACGGGCGACGGCGCGTTTGCCGCCGGCGGCCAGCGTGGCGAGATCGGGCACAAGGGAGGTGCGCGTGCGGTCTGGTGCGGCGGTGGAAGCGGGCTCGGGCGGCATTGCGCCAATCTAGCTGCCGCAGTGCGGGAGGCAACTCGCCGCGTTTGCGCGCCAACGGAAAAAGGCGCCGGCAAAAGCCGGCGCCTCTCCCACTGATCGGATCCGTGCGGGGGAACGGAACCGATCAACAGTCCTGAAAATGGAGGATCAGCCGCAGTAGCCGCGGGACACCTTCACAACGTTGCCGTTGGTCTGGCGCAGGTAGCAGCGGCCGTTGTTGCCCCAGAAGTAATAGGCGCGGCGCTGGTCCTGCTGGTTGCCGATGATGGCGCCGGTAGTGCCGCCGATGATGGCGCCGGCCGCGACACCGCCGGCATTGCCCGTCACCGCGCCGCCGATCAGCGCGCCGGCCGTGCCGCCGATGAGCGCACCACCAACCGTGTTGTTCTGGGCGCTGGCGGTGACGGTCGAGCCGGCAACGAGGGCGCCGGCCAGGGAAAGGGCGGCGAAAGTGCCGAGAACGGCATTACGGGTCGACATCTTGATCCTTTCCGCATCCGCCGGGCGTCAGCCCGCGGCGTGCTGCGATGGCACCTGATCTAGCAAAGGCCACATGAACGCCAGATGAGCGGGCTGTTCGGGCATCGTGCAGCTTCGTTCATGGTTCTGAACCGGGCAAGCTGCGCCGTAAAGACCCACTTCCGTTGCGGGTCCCCGCGACGACGAGGAACACCTCTTGCATCGGCAAGGCGCTCCGGTGCAGGCTCGCGCCCCCGGGACAAACCGGCTCACAGCTTCGTGTTCAGGACAGGTCAATGAGTGAACGCAACCCCTTCGGCGGGACCATTACCCACCTCTCCCCGTCGGAGGTCCGACAGGGTCTCGCCGACGGCAGCATCCTTCTCGTGGACGTGCGGGAGCCGAACGAGATTCAGGCAGAGCGCATTCCCGGCGCGGTGAATTTCCCGCTGAGCACCTGGAACCCGGCGACCTTGCCGGACCCGGCCGGCAGGCGCCTCGTGTTCTCCTGCCGTTCTGGCCAGCGCTCCCAGCAGGCCGCCGCGGCCGCCCAGAAGGCGGGCCTTGCCTATGAGGAGCACATGAAAGGCGGCATCATCGGCTGGCGCGAGGCCGGTTTCGACGTCGAGCGCGGCTGACGCGCGCACGTCGACGACCCTCCGGCACGCCGGAGGGTCCGATGGTCACAGACGCAATGCGGCCGCTCAGGCGGTCGCGGCGTCCAGCTCGGCGATGATGGCCTTGCCCATCGCCTCGGTGCCGATGGTCTCCATGCCCGGGGCGGCGATATCGCCCGTGCGCTTGCCGGAGGCGAGCACGCCCGCGATGGCCTGCTCGATGCGATCCGCCACCGCGCCCTCGTTGAACGAATAGCGCAGCGCCATGGCGAGCGAGCCGATCATGGCGATGGGGTTGGCGATGCCCTTGCCGGCGATGTCCGGAGCGGAGCCGTGCACCGGCTCGTAGAGCGCCGCGCGCTTGCCGGTCGCCGCATCCACCGCGCCGAGGGAGGCGGAGGGCAGCATGCCGAGCGAGCCGGTGGCCATGGCGGCGAGGTCGGAGAGGATGTCGCCGAAGAGGTTGTCGGTGACGATCACGTCATACTGCTTGGGCCAGCGCACCAGCTGCATGGCGAGCGAATCGGCCAGCGCGTGCTCCAGCTCCACGTCCTTGTAGGCGCGGGCGTGGAGGTCGGTCACCACCTGCTTCCAGAGCACGCCGGAGCGCATCACATTGTGCTTCTCGGCGGAGGTCACCTTGTTGCGGCGCGTGCGCGCCAGCTCGAAGGCCACGGCGGCGATGCGCTCGATCTCGTAGGTGTCATAGACCTGCGTGTCGATGGCGCGCTTCTGGCCGTTGCCGAGATCGGTGATGGTCTTCGGCTCGCCGAAATAGACGCCGCCCGTCAGCTCGCGGACGATGAGGAGGTCGAGCCCCTCAACCACCTCGCGCTTGAGGGAGGAGGCATCCGCCAGCGCCGGGTAGCAGATGGCGGGACGCAGATTGGCGAACAGCCGGAGATCCTTGCGCAGGCGCAGCAGGCCGGCTTCGGGGCGCGCCTCATAGGGCACGTCCGCCCACTTGGGGCCACCGACCGCGCCGAGCAGGATGGCGTCGGCGCCCTTGGCGCGCACCATGGCATCCTCGGAGATGGCGACGCCGTGCGCGTCGTAGGCGCAGCCGCCGACCAGATCCTCCTCGATGGCGAAGGAGGCGAGGCCCGCCTGCTCCAGCCACTTCGCCACCCGTTTCACCTCGGCCATGACTTCCGGGCCGATGCCGTCGCCGGCGAGAAGAAGGAGCTTGTGGGTGGCCATGGGTGGATTCCTCGGGTCTTGATTTACGCTGCGGCATCACGCCGTTTTTGGGTCGCCCTGAGGGCGGCGGCTCGGCGCGGAGTGCTAGGGCCTCGCTGGGCCGATGGCAAGGAGGAACACGCCGGCCCGCGGTCTTCAGGCCCCTTTCACGAAGGCCGCGAAGGCTTGCGCATAGTCCTTGTGCCAGCGCGACAAAGGCGGGCGGTTCTCGATGATGTCGCCGGCCGCCCAGGCGATGCGCTTCTCGTCGAGCCCGCGGGGCACATCATTGTCCGGGCAGAGGATATAGAAATCACCCTCCCCCAGCTTCTCCAGCAGGAAGTCGACGGTCTGCGCAGCCGTCCAGGCCCCCGCCGGCTTCTCGGTCCGCCCGCCTGCCGCCAGCGGGGTGAAGACGAAGCCGGGAATGAACAGCCGCGCCGAGATCCGGCAGTCCGGCGTGTTGCGCAGTTCGTGTTCCAGCGCCTCGGTGAAGGCCTTCACGCCGGCCTTGGACACATTGTAGGCGGGATCGCCCGGCGGGGTGGTGATGCCCTGCTTGGAGCCGGTGTTGATGATGAGGCCCGGCCGGCCCCGCGCGATCATCTTCGGCCCGAACGCGCGGCTGCCGTGGATGATGCCCATCAGGTTCACGCCCAGCACCTTCTCCCAATTGGCGAAGGGGCCGAAGATGGCGCTGCCCGGCTGCACGCCGGCATTGTTCATGAGGAGGTCCGTGCCGCCGAAGCGCCCGTCGACGATCTCCTCCAGCCGCGCCAGATCCTCCGGCCGGCTCACATCGGTGGCAACAGCGAGAACGTCCCCGGCCCCACCCGTCGCTACGGCCGCCACCTGAGCGGCGGCGACGTCAAGCTTTTCGCCCGGCAGGTCGGCAAGGACGACCTTCAGTCCGCGCGCGGCAAGCTTTTCCGCTGCGGCAAGGCCGATGCCGGACGCGCCGCCGGTGATGACGGCGACAGCGCCGGAGGACAGCGCGGGATGGGTCATGGCAGGTCTCCGTTCAGGTTCGCGCGGTCAACGCCTTGTGGCCACGAAGGCTCCGCCGACGATGAGCGCGCAGGCGACCGCCAGCGAGAGGGAGGGCGCCGAGAAGCCGGTCGCAACCAGCAACAGCGTGGATAGCACCGGCGCCGCATAGGAGGCGACGCCCAGCAGGCGCACGTCGCCGCGCTTCATGCCGATGTCCCAGGTGTAGAAGGCGAGGCCCACGGGCCCGATGCCGAGCAGCACCACCGCCACCCACTCCGCCGCCGAGGCAGGCCACACGGTCTCCTCCCATGCCACATGGCAAAGGGCGGCGAGCACCGCCGTCGCAAGGCAGAAGCCGGCCACCGCCTGTGTCGGCACATCGGCGAAATGGCGCGAGGCGACCGAATAGGACGACCAGATGAAGGCGCAGGCGAAGGCGGCGAGATAGCCGGGCAGGAACCGCATCTCGATGCCGGAAAAGCCGCCCTTTCCGGCGAGCAGCACCACGGTGCCGGCAAAGCCCATCAGCGCGCCGATCACATGCACGCGCCTGAGCCCGCCGCCCGGCAGGAAGGCCGAGAGCAGTACGATCAGCAGCGGCCACAGATAGGCGATCAGCCCCGCCTCCGCCGCCGGCGCCAGTTTCAGGGCAGTGAAATACAGGAAATGGTAGCCGAACAGCCCACCCACGCCGTGCAGATAGGCGAGCGGGCGCTGCTTGAGCACGGAAAGCCCCGGCCCGGCCAGCGCCGCGCCCAGCCCTACCGCCCCACCTATCCCGAAGGTGAGCGCGGTGAGCAGAAAGGGCGGCACCTTCCCCGTCGCCGCCGTGAAGAAGGCGAGCGTCGCCCACAGCAGGATGGCGAGGAAGCCGATGCGGGTCGCCGTGGCGGATGACATCGGGCGATCAGGGGCCGAGAAGGTCGATCAGCGCCGGGATCAGCGGTTCGTCGGCGGGCGGCATGGGAATGTCGCGGAGGCGTCCGGGCCGGAGCCATTGCAGCGCCTGATGCTCCTTTTTCTGGATCACACCCTCCCAGCGGCGGCAGATCCAGAGCGGCATCAGGAGATGGAAGGTCTCGTAGGGGTAGCTCGCGAAAGTGAGGGGGGCGAGGCAGGCCTCCTTCACTGTGATGCCCAGCTCTTCCTGCAACTCGCGGATCAGCGTCTCCTCCGGCCGCTCGCCGGGCTCGACCTTGCCGCCGGGAAACTCCCACAGCCCCGCCAGCGCCTTGCCCTCCGGCCGCTGCGCCACCAGCACGCGGCCGTCGCCGTCGATGAGGGCGCAGGCGGCGACAAGGGTGATCTTCACGAGCGGTAGTCCCCATTGATCGCCACATATTCCTTGGTCAGGTCGCAGGTGAGCACCCGGTCGGTGCCGCGCGCCAGGCCGAGGTCCACGGTGAGATCGATCACCGGGTTCTTCATGTATTCGGAGACCGCCGCCTCGTCGTAACCGGGATCGCGGGCACCCTCGTGGGCAACGCGGATGTCGCCGAAGGAGATCGAGAGCAGGTCGCGGTCGGCCGGCTCGCCAGCCTTGCCCACCGCCATCACCACGCGGCCCCAGTTGGCGTCCTCGCCGGCCACCGCCGTCTTCACCAGCGGCGAGTTGGCGATGGACATGGCGATGCGCCGCGCCGACTTGTTGGAGACCGCCCCCGTGACCGTAATGCGCACCAGCTTGCGGGCGCCCTCGCCGTCGCGGGCCACCTGCTCGGCGAGGTCGGCGAGCAGCTCGGTGAGCGTGCGCTTGAAGGCCTTCAGCGCGGGATCGTCGATGTCCTTCACCGTCTTCGCGCCACGCTCCTTGGCGGCGCCGGTGGCGAACAGGAGGAGCGTGTCGGAGGTCGAGGTGTCGCCGTCGATGGTGACGGCGTTGAAGGTGGTCTTCACGCCCTTGGAAAGCAGCTTCTGCAACACGTCGGCGGCAATCGGCGCGTCGGTGAAGACGAAGGAGAGCATGGTCGCCATGTCGGGGGCGATCATGCCCGCGCCCTTGGCGATGCCGTTGATGGTCACCGGCACGTCGCCCAGCAGAACGGTGGCGGTGGCGAGCTTCGGGAAGGTATCGGTGGTCATGATGGCCCGCGCGGCATCAAGCCACGGCCAGTCGACCAATTGGCCCGCCGCGCTGGTCAGGGCCGCCTCGAACTTGCTGGCGTCCAGAGGCTCGCCGATGACGCCGGTGGAAGCGAGGAACACCTCGGTGGGCTTGCAGCCGAACGCCTTCGCGGCAAGGTCGGCGGTGAGGCTCGTTGCCTCCCGCCCCTTCATGCCCGTGAAGGCGTTGGCATTGCCGGAATTCACCACCAGCGCCCGCGCCTTGCCCTTCTTCAGCAGCTCACGGCACCATTCCACCGGAGCGGAGGGGCAGAGCGAGCGGGTGGTGACGCCCGCCACCGTGGTGCCGGGCTCGAACGCCATGGCCAACACGTCGGTGCGGCCCTTGTAGCGAATGCCCGCCGCCACCGTGGTGAAGGTGACGCCCGGCACGGGCTTGAGCTCGGGCACGAACGTCGGCGCGAGGGGAGACACGGTGGTCGACATGGGCAATCCCCGTTGATGGCGCGCCACCTGTGCCGCAGCTTCAGGCGATAGGCAAGGGCGCCGGCAGCCACATCTGGACGGGTGTCGGCAAACTAGCCGGCCCCGCCATCGCCCTCAGACCTGCGCGCCGAGCGCCGCAAGCGCCGCCTTGGCCACCTCCACGTCCTCGCTTCCCTTGCCGGAGCCCACACCGATGCCACCGACGCACACACCATCGAGCATGATCGGGAAGCCCCCTTCCAGATTGGTGAGCCGGCCGCCGGAGGCGATGGCGAGCTTCAGCTCCAGCGCCGGATCAAGTCGGCTCGTGGGCTGGCGGTGGGAGGCGGCGCTGATGGCCTTGGAGAGAGAGGTCTCCCGCGACAGCAGCTTCGCCCCGTCCATACGCACGAAGGCGAGGAGATTGCCCCCCTCATCCACGATGGTGATGTTCTGCGGCACTCCCATCTCCTCCGCCCGCGTCACGGCAGCGGCAAGCGCGATCAGGGCTCCGGCATGGGTGAGCTTGGCGGCGGGACGGGTCAGCGGCTTCTGCTCGGTCATCATGGCTCCTTTCAACGGGTGATCCAGTCGGCGGCGGGACGGCTCAGCAGTTCGGCGAGGCGGGCCAGCATGGCGTCGCACTGGGCCAGCTCATCCCGCCCCACCCATTCGTCTGCCTTGTGGGCCCGGGCGATGTCGCCGGGGCCGCAGACGAGGGTGGGAATACCCGCTTCGGAATAAAGCCCCGCCTCGGTGCCAAAGGCGATGGTGCCGGGAGGACTATTGTCACCGCACAGACGCGCCACCGCGGCGGCCTCGGGAGCGCTCGCCGCCGTTGCGAGCGCGGGGTAGGAGGAAAGCTCCTCCACCACCAGAGCCGCCTCCTCCGCCTCGGCCTTGAGGGCGGCGCGCGCCTCCGCCACCAGCGCCTCGATGCGGCGCAGGATGGTGGGGGTGTCAGCGCCGGGAATGCTGCGCAGCTCGAACTCGATCACCGCCTTGTCCGGCACCACGTTCAGCGCCCCGCCACCATGCAGCGAGCCGATGTGCAGCGTCGCATAAGGCGGGTCGAAGGCCTCGTCCCGCGCCCCGTTGCGCAATTCGTCAGCAAGGTCCGCGAGGCGCGCGGCGAGGCGGGCGAGCGCCGTCACTGCGTTGGCCGCGCGGTGCGGCAAGGCGGAATGGCCGGTGCGGCCGGTTGCGGTGACGCGCCAACCGGTCTTGCCCTTGTGGGCGCGCTTCACCTTCATGCCCGTCGGCTCGCCGACGATGCATAGGAGCGGTGGCACCGGCAGGGCGGCCAGCAGCGCCACGAGATCGCCCGCGCCCTTGCAGCCGATCTCCTCGTCATAGGAGAGCGCGACATGCACCGGCGTCTCCAGCGCAGCTGCGGCGAAGGCGGGCAGCGCGGCGAGGACGCAGGCGACGAAGCCCTTCATGTCCGAGGTGCCGCGCCCGTAAAGGCGATCCCCCCGTCGGGTCAGTGCGAAGGGTTCGCTGGTCCAGGGCTGGCCTTCGACGGCCACCACGTCCGTATGGGCGGAGAGCACCACGCCGGGCCGGTCCTCGGGTCCGATGGAGAGGAGCAGCGCCGTGCGGTCCCCGGCTGCGTTGGGCAGATGGCGCACGCGGGCGAACGGCGCGGCAATCTCGGCGATGCGCGCGACGATCTCGTCATTTTCCGTATCGGTCACCGAAGGAACGGAAATGATTTTCTCAAGTATTTCTTCCGTAGATACTTGCATCTCTAGGCCATGATCTCTAAAAATTCATCGAAAAGGAGACGGGAATGACGTATTCCATCGCCGCCCACTGCCCCGAAACGGGCGCCTTCGGCATCGCCATCACCTCGTCCAGCATCTGCGTTGCCAGCCGCTGCGCGTGGGTCAGCCCGCTCGGGCTCGTGACGACGCAGAACGTCACCGACCCCGCCCTCGGCCCGGCCGGCCTTGCTCTGCTGCGGCAGGGGCTCGGCGCCGGGGGCGTGCTGTCCACGCTGCTCGCCGGCACGCCGGAGCCCGCCTTCCGGCAGGCCAGCGTCATCGACCGCTACGGTCAGGTGGCGTGGCATTCGGGGGCCGAGGCCCTGCCCATCGCCGCGGCGGCGCAAGGCCCCGGCTGCATCGCGCTCGGCAACCTGCTGGTGAATGACGGCGTCCCCGCCGCCATGCGCGATGCCTTCCTCGCAGCGGCGGGCCTGCCGCTCGCCGAGCGCCTCATGCGCGGGCTGGAGGTTGGGCTTGCCGCCGGCGGCGAGACGGGGGACGAGCACGCGGCCGGCCTGCACGTGGCGCGCACCTATGACTGGCCCGTGGTGGACCTGCGCGTGGACTGGCAGGAGGACCCCATCGGCGCGCTGCGCAGCCTGTGGGATCGCTATGCGCTGGAGCAGCCGGCCTTCGAGAGCCGCGCGCGCAACCCCTCCTCCGCCCCGGCCTTCTGACGGCGAACACGGCGCGCCGGACCAGAACCGGCGCGCCGCAATGTCAGGCGACATCGGACGCGAACGCCACCGCGTCGGCGGGCGAGAATTCGAGCGCCACGCGGGCCCCCGCCGGCCAGCGCGTGGAGGCGCCGTGCCCCGGCACGCGCACCGTGACGCGGCCACCGCGCGCGGCCGCGACATCCACCAGCACGTCCACGTGCGAGCCCTGATAGACATGGGTCGCCACCGTGCCGGAGACGAGCCCCTCCCCTTCCGCGATGCGCACCGCATCAGGCCGCACGAACAGCTCGACCGGCGCGCCGGGCGCGACCCCTTCCAGCGTGTCCGCCCGCACGCTGAGCCGCCCCTCGGCGATCAGCACCGTGGCGGTCTCGCCGATGCGCCGCTCCAGCCGGCCGGGCAGAACGTTCACGTCGCCCACGAAGGAGGCAACGAACGGGTCGAGCGGGCGGCGATAGATTTCGTCCGGCGTGCCCACCTGGCGAATGCGCCCCTGCGACATGACGGCGATGCGGTCCGACATGGACAGCGCCTCGCTCTGGTCGTGGGTGACGAAGATGGTGGTGACGCCGAGCCGGCGCTGGATTTCCTTCAGCTCCACCTGCATGGCGCCGCGCAAATTCTTGTCGAGGGCCGAGAACGGCTCGTCCAGCAGCAGCACCTTGGGCCGGATGACGAGGGCACGGGCCAGCGCCACGCGCTGCTGCTGGCCGCCGGAAAGCTGGCGCGGCTTGCGCTCGCCGAAGCCGTCGAGCTTCACCAGCGCCAGCGCCTCCGCAACGCGCTGGTCGACCTCGCGCTTCGCCACGCCGCGCATCCTGAGACCATAGCCGACATTCTTCGCGACATTCATGTGGGGGAACAGGGCATAGTTCTGGAAGACGACGCCGATTTCGCGATCATAGGGCGCGGTCTCGGTCATCAGCCGGCCGCCGACGAAAATCTCGCCGCCGTCCGCTTCCAGAAAGCCGGCGATGAGATTGAGCAGGGTGGTCTTGCCGCAGCCGGACGGTCCGAGCAGCGTCATGAACTCGCCCTCGGCGATCTTCAGCCAAGCCTCGTGCAGCGCTGTGGCATCGCCGAAGCGCTTGGTGACGCCGTCGATCTGGACGCCGGCGACGCGCGCGGCAGCGTCCGCGACAGGCGCGGAGGCGGCGGGGGAGACAGGCTCCCGGGGATCGATGCGTTCAGCGGACATGCTCAACGTTCAGAACCTTTCCGAGGCCGAGGAAGGCGTTAGCGATGGTCAGAAGCAGCGCCGTGACCACGATGTAGATGACGGACAGAGCCGCGAGCGTCGGATCGGCATATTCGCGGACGTAATTGTACATGGCCACCGGCAGGGTCTGTGTCGCCTGCGCGGTGACGAACAGCGAGGCGGTGAACTCGTTGAAGGAGAGGATCGCCGCAAACAGCCAGCCGGAGAACAGGCCCGGGATCAGCAAAGGCAGCGTCACCGTGAAGAGTGCCCGGCCGGGTTTGGCTCCGAGGCTCGCGGCGGCGAGTTCCAGCCGGCTGTCGAGATTGCGCAGCGACACATAGACCGAGCGCATCACGAAGGGCAGCACCAGCACCACGTGGCAGACGACGACGAGCGTGAAGGTGCGCGTGGCATGGATCTGCGCCGCGAGGATCAGGAAGCCGAGGCCGATGGTGAAATGCGGAATGACCAGCGGCGAGGTCAGCACCGCCTCTAGCGCCATCTTGCCCCGAAAGCTGTAGCGGTCGAGGGCGAATGCGAAGCCCGCCCCCACCACGAGCGCGATGGACGAGGCGAAGGCGGTGATGATGAGACCGTTTCGAAAGCCTTCCGAGAAATCCCGGTAGGAGAAGGCCCGCGCGAACCAGCGCGTGGACCAGGCCTGCGGCGGGAAGGACAGGATGGCGCGATCGTTGAAGGCCGAGATGCCCACCACCACCGCCGGCAGGATGATGAAGGCCACCACCAGCCACACCACGCTCCAGCCGGCGATGGCGAGGAGGCGCTCGCCGGCCTTGGCGGAGATGAGGCGCTTGCGCGGAGCGGACATCAGTGGGCTCCGATCTTTTCCAGCGGCTTGATGGCCTGCTTCGCCATGGCGAGCACCGCAAAGGTGAGCGCGAGGCCGGTGACGGACAGGGCCGCCGCGAAGGGGAAATTGAACGAGGCGAAACCAAGCTGGTAGACCAGCGTCGAGATCATGCTCACCTTGCCGCCGCCGATCATCTGCGGCGTGGCGAAGGCGGAAAACGTCCAAGCGAAGGCGGTGGAGACGCCCGCCACCACGCCCGGCATGGAAAGGGGAAGCGTCACGGTCAGGAACGCCTTCACCGGCCCCGCGCCGAGAGAGGTCGCGGCCTTTTCGTAGTCGCGGTCGATGTGCGAGAGCGCGGCCGAGAGCATGATGACCATCACCGGCAGGGTTACATGAACGAGGGCGGTGACGACGCCGAAGGTGGTGAACATCATCTGTATCGGCCGGTCGATGATCCCAAGGCCCTTCAGCACCGAATTGATGAAGCCGGTGTTGCCCAACACGATGATCCAGGAATAGGTGCGCACCACCTCGCCGAGGAAGAGCGGCGTCACGGCAGTGATGAGCAAGAAGGATTTCAGCGCCACGTTCCGCGTCCTCACCAGCGCGAAGGCGAGCGGATACGCCACCACCAAAGTAATGAGCGCGGTGAGAAGGCAGATCCACACGGTCTGGATGAACACCTGCGCGTAGAGCGGGCGCAGCAGCGCGAAGAAATTGTCCAGCGTGAGCCCGCCCGGATTGAGCGAACCCGGCACATAGGCACGGAAGGCATATTGCAGGATCGCCGCCAGCGCCGCCGCGGAGGCTATGGCCGCCAGCGTCGCGGGCGCGACGAACAGGGCGAGGAAGGGGCGCTTGTTCACGGCTCTCGCTCTTGGTTTTGTCGGAAGCACCCCGGTGGAGGCAGGGAAGATGAAAGGGGGATCATCTTCCCTGCCCGCCGCGCTACGGAGCCGCGTCCGGGTCAGGGCAGTCTAACGGAAGCGGTTGTCCGCCTCACCTGCCGATCATTTCGCGATCATGTTTTCCGAGAACCACTTGCGCCATTCGGCGGTCTTTTCCGCGCGGAGCTTGTGGTCGATGATGATGGTCTCCTTGTCCCACTGCTCAGCAGTGGTGAAGACGCCGGGAAGCTTCGCGGTCTCCGGGCTCACCTTGGCGCCGAGCACGGTGGGCGAGCCCTTCTTCAGCTCGGCGATCTTGCCCTGCACCTCGGGATCGAGCGCGGTGTTGATGAACTTCTCCGCCAGCTCGCGGTTCTTGGAGCCCTTCATGATCGCCATGGTGTCGATGCCTAGCACGCCACCCTCCTTCGGGATGACGAGCTTGATCGGGACGCCCTGCGCGATCATGTAATAGGCGTTCATGGAAAGCATGATCTGCACAGGCGTCTCACCGGTGGCGATGAGCTGCTGCGAGTTCGCGTCGTTGGTGTAGAAGGCCTTGAAATTGGGCTTCAGCGCCAGGAGCTTCTGCTCGCCCTTCTGCCAGTCCGCCGGCGAGCCGCCAGCCAGCAGGGCCGAGACGGCGATGATGTGGCTCGGGTCGAAATCAGGCGCCGCCAGCATGCCCTTCAGCTCGGGATTCCAGAGGTCTCCCCAGGAGGAGAAGGTGATGTTCTTCGGGGTCAGGTCCGGCCGGTAGCCGATGGTGTAGACATAGGCCCAGGCGCCGATGTGATAGGGGCTCACCTTGGCCTGCGGCACCAGCTTCGACGCGTTCGGGATCTTCGAGAGATCGAGGGCCTCGAACAGATCGTCGTTGGCGTAGAGCCAGCCCACATGGGCGGTGGTGAAGGTTATGTCGCTCTCGGGCGAGCCCTTGGCGAGCTTCGCCTTGTTCAGCCGGTCGATGGTGCCGCCGGTGATGTATTCCACCTCGACGCCGGTATCTTTCGTGAACTTTGAGGCGATGGCCTCGGCGATGAGGTCGCGGAAGCTGCCGCCCCACGTGCTCACCACCAGTTTTTCCGCCGCGCTCGCCGGGCCCGCCACGAAGGCGGCCAGCGCGAGCCCGAGGGCAACGATCTTGCCGTTCATCCGTCTCTCCTCTGGATCCGCCTTCTGGCGGTTTCTTTTCGTGTGACCGCGAAGGTCGCCGATACGTAAATCTACGTAATTCGGATGATGATGGAAGCAAAAAATGCCTGCGTACGGCGATTTTTATTTTTAAAATCAATATGTTATCGAACAAACACAAATATTCCCCGCGCCGTTTGCGGCGCGAGGAAAACGGGACGCGGCGTGCCGCTGCAACGCGTGGCGACGCCTCAGGCGCGCTCGGACGGGATCTCCGCGATGATGTCGATTTCCATCAGGTATTCAGGCTTGGCGAGACCCTGCACGATGATGCCGGTGGAGACCGGGAACACGCCCTTCAGCCACTGGCCCACCACGCGATAGACCGGCTCGCGATAGGCCCGGTCCGTGATGTAGATGACGATCTTCACCACGTCCTCGAGCTTGGCACCGGCTTCTTCCAGCAGCACCTTGGCGCAGGCCATGGCATTCTCGGCCTGCGCCGCGGCGTCGCCCACGCCGACGATGTTTCCGTCGAGGTCCATGGCCGTCTGGCCACGGAGATAGACGGTGTTGCCGGCGCGGACCGCCATGCACACGTCGTTGTCGAGCTTCTGCTCGGGATAGGCTTCCTTCGTGTTGAAGGGGCGGATGCGGGTATGGGTCGGCACGGTTCTGGGCCTCATGCAGCGGTCAGGCGCCGGTAGGCGCGGTTGGCGTAGAGCAGCGGCTCGGCCTCGCCCTCGAGGCCGTGGACGGCGGTCACGGCACCGACGACGATGCGGTGCGTGCCATAGGCGTGATGGGTGGCAAGGCGGCAGTCGAAGCTCATGAGCGCGCCATCGAGCACCGGCGCGCCGCTCTGCGCGGCCCGCCAGTCCGCGCAGGCGAACTTGTCGTCGCGAAACTGCGGCACCTGCCCGGCGAACGTGTCGGAGACATGCGACTGGTGATGCGCCAGCACGTTGGCGACGAACACGCCGTTGGCCTCGATCACCTTCAGCGCGTTGCTCTGCTCGTGGATGCAGAGAATGACCGAAGGGGGCTCCATGCAGAGCGAGGCGAGCGAGGAGACGGTCAGGCCAGCCCGGCCCGCCGGACCATCCGTGGCGATCACCGCGACGCCGGACGCCATGCGCCGCATGGCCTCGCGGAACAGGCCCGCATCAACGGGAGAGATATCGCCGACCGCGCTCATTTCAGCGAGCCTTTGACATTGTCCGAGAGTCCCGCCGTCTTGCGCACGAAGTCGAGGGGACCGGAAAAATCGAAGCTCTTGTAGACCGCCGCCAGGTGGTTGAAGTGCGGCGCCTGCGCAAACTGCACGAAGGCGAGGCGGTGGCCGGCATAGTCCGAGGAGACGAGATCGCGGGCGAAGGCGAGGAGCTTCCTCCGGTCCTCGGACTCCCAATTGTCGTTGAGCGTGTAGAACTTCTTCAGCCACTCGGCGGTGCCCTCGGCCTCGAAGGCGGCGACGTTCGGCGTGACGCAAATCTGGCCACCGATCAGTTCGCGGGTGGCGTGCATCATGGTCGGCAGCTGGGAGCAGGCGAGCACGCGGCCGGCATAGAGGATGGACTGGTTGGGCATCAGCAGCCCGGCCGGGCTCTTCTCCGCCAGCGCGATGGAGGCGGTGAGGTGGGCGTTGATGCCCTCGCGATAGACCGCGAGATCCGCCAGCTTCTCCTGCACCGACTGAAGCTTGTCCAGGCCGGTCTGCTTGGCGTTCCAGAGCGCCGCGCCGATCATCATGTCGGCCACGTAGAGGAGGCGCAGGACATAGGGATACGCCGAATAGCGGTGCAGCGTGCCGCGCACGAACTGGGCGGCCTTGGTGTAGCGATAGAAGAAGACGTCTTCCCAAGGGATCAGCACGTCATCGAACACCACCAGCGTATCCACCTCGTCATAGCGGTTGGCGAGGGGATAATCCTTCGGGTTCGAGCGGCCCGCGAAGGAGGAGCGGCAGATGTGCTTCACGCCGGGCGCGCCCATCTTCACGATGCAGCCCAGCGCGTAGTCGCTTTCCTTCTCGTCCGTCCAGGCGCCCACGGTAGGCTTCAGATAGGCCTGGTCGGCATAGGCAGCGGCGGTCTCATATTTGGCGCCGCGGATGATGATGCCGGCGTCCGTCTCCTTGGTGACATGCACCATCATGTCCGGGTCGCGCTCGGAGATGTGGCGGGAGCGGTCGCCCTTGGGGTCGGTGTTGGCAGAGACGTGGAAGGGATCTTCCTCCACCACGCGCTTGATGTGGTTGTCGATGTTGGCGGCGAAACGGGGATCGATCTCCGCCAACATGTCGCGCCCGTCCTGCAGCGACCACATCTCGCCGATGGTCTCGTCGCCGACGCGGGTGACGACGCCGCCCACGTCCTTCAGCAGGATGTCGACGCCCTTGCGCTTGGCGTCCCAGTGCGCGGTCTCGGTGGGCGGCTGATGGAAGACGGAATGCACCGCATTCTCTTCCACATAGGTCAGCGCCGGCGCGGTCGCCTCCTCGTGGTGGAGGTCGTACATGCGCGCCTTGATGTCGACGATGGGCTTGAAGGCGGGATGGGTGGTGACGTCGGAGACGCGCTCGCCGTCGATCCAGATCTCGCGGCCGTCGCGCAGGCCTTCCTTGTACGCGGCACCGGTCCTGATCATCACGCCTGCTCCCGAATTGGTCATGCCCACGATTGGAGCAAGAGTGGGGGATGCCGCAGGATCGATAAAATATTTTATCTTTGGCGAAAAGATTGGCTTTTCTGATCCAGATCAATGCGCGACACTGGCCCCTCACTGGAGCCCCGCCCGTGACCAAGCCGAACCCTGCCGGCGATACCCCTCGCCAGAGCCTTTCCGCTGCCCCCTTGGGTTCGGGGCGCGCGCGATGAACGTGTCGCTGAGGGCGTTGCGATACGTGGTGGCGGCCGCCGATCTCGGAAACGTCACGGAAGCCGCGCGCCAGCTCAATGTTTCGCAGCCGTCCATTTCCGCCGCTATCGCCCAGACAGAGGCGGAGCTGCGCATCCCGCTCTTCATCCGCCATCATGCGCGCGGCATCTCGCTGACGCCCGCCGGCCAGCGTTATGTGAACGAGGCCCGCCATCTCCTCGCCCACGCGCGCGATTTCGCCCAGAGCGCGCAGGCGCTGGGCGATACGCTCAGGGGAGAAATCTCGCTCGGCTGCTTCCTCACCATCGCGCCGCGCTTCATGCCGGCCCTGCTGGCCCGTTTCGCGGAGGTGCAGCCGGGCATCACGGTGAAGCTGGAGGAAGGCGACCAGAAGGAGATATTCGACGGCATCCTGTCCGGCCGGTTGGAGATCGCCGTGTCTTATGGCTATGCGGTGCCTGAGGATTTTTCCGGCGAGCTGTTGATCGACCTGCCGCCGCTGCTCGTGCTCGCCGCCGACCATCCATTGGCGAAGAAGCCGGTCGTGTCGCTGCGGGACGTGGCCGACGAGCCCTTCCTGCTCTACGATCTCCCGCACACGCGCGACTATTTCTTCTCGCTGTTCGATTCCTGCGGCATCACCCCGCGCATCGCCTATCGCTCACGCTCCTACGAGCTGATCCGCGGCCTCGTGGGCCAGAAGCGCGGCTACACGCTGCACAACGCCTCGCCGCGCACCACCATGGCCTATGACGGCAGCCGGGTGGCCGTGCGGCCGCTCAAGGAGCAATTGGCGCCGGTGCGCGTCATGCGCTTGTCCCTGCGCCGCCAGCCCATGCGGCCGGCGGTGGAGGTGTTCGCCCGCTTCCTCGCCGACGCCTTCTCGCCCGGCGGCATGTTCGCGCCGGGCTCCATTGCGCCGGATATGGATTAGGCCGCCTCAGCCGCCGATCTTCTTGCCGGCGGTCCAGCAATCCTGCACCGCACCGATGGCCTGGCCGGCGTCAGTCATGTCCCAGTCGAAAGTCTTGCCGGCGATCTTGAGCGAGACCTTGCCGCCCTGCCGCAACCCGTTCAGCACGTCGTCGGTGATGAACACGCGCTCGCGCACGCCGGGCTGACTGGCGACCAGCTCCACCGGCTGCGACGCCTTGCCGATCTCCAGCGATCCGGAGACCTTGCTACCCGGCTTCAGGCTAAGGTCCGGGAAGGCGATGGCCCACTTTCCGTTGGGATAATAGAGAAGCCCGACGATGCCGCCCGCCGTCTTGGTGACGCCCCGGCAGAGGAAGAACTTGCCATCGTCCAGCACGGTCTCGACCTTCCATTGGCCGAAAGCGCGGAACTGGGTATTCGTCTGCTTGCCCGCCTCGGCTGCACCTGCGGCCAGCACCACGGCCGCCACGATCGCAATCCCACGCAAACGCATGTCATTCCCCTGTTTAGGCGATGGTCGCCGCGTCCAACCGGGCGCGAGCTAGGCCTTGACCCGGAGTTCGAGTCAAGGCGCACCTCATCTGCAAAATTTGCCGTCATCGTGTCGGACGCAGCGACGGCGCGGCGTCCTCGCACCATCGAACCCCGAAGGAGAGCGTCATGCGCGTGATGGTAATCGTGAAGGCGACGGCCGACAGCGAGGCCGGACTGATGCCCGCACCCGAACTGCTGGAGGCCATGGGCAATTTCAACGAGGAACTGGCCAAGGCCGGCATCATGCGCGACGGCGCCGGGCTGAAGCCGTCCAAGCTGGGCAAGCGCATCGGCTTCGATGGCGCCTCCCGAATCGTCATGGACGGCCCCTTCGCCGAGACCAAGGAGCTGATCGCCGGCTATTGGCTGTGGGAGGTCAAGGACATGGAGGAGGCCGTCGCCTGGGTGAAGCGCTGCCCCAACCCCATGCCCGGCCCGAGCGAGATCGAGATCCGCCCGCTCTACGAGATGGAAGATTTCGGCGACGCCGTGACCGAGCAATCGCTGGCGCCGCACGAACGGGCGCGGGAGATCCTCGAAGGCCGCGACGGGGCTCAGTAGCCCCGTGCCGGGTCCACCTGGTTCAGCACCTCCGCGCCCGCCTCCACCCGCCGGATGTTTTCCGCGATCTGCGCGGAAGCGCTGGCGGGGATGGCGATGGAGGCGAGGTGCGGCGTCACCAGCACATTCTCCATGGCCCAGAGCGGGCTGTCAGTGGGCAGCGGCTCCACCTCGAACACGTCGAGCGTGGCCTCCGCAATGGCGCCGGAGCGCAGCGCCGCGATCAATGCCGCCTCATCCACCACCGGCCCGCGGGCGACGTTGATGAACTTCGCCCCCTTCGGCAGAAGGGCGAGGCGCCCGGCGTCGAGGAGGTGGCGCGTCTCGCCGGTCAGCGGCAGCATGACGACGAGGATGTCCGCCTCGGCGAGGAAGCCCGGCAGCGCACCGGCCCCATGGCAGGTCTTGACGCCTTCGAGCTGCTTCGGCGAGCGGGACCAGCCCCGCACGTCGAAGCCGTGCCGCACCAACTCCAACGCGGCCGTGGAGCCGAGTTCGCCGAGGCCCAGCACGCCAACACGGATCTCCCCCGCCGTGCGCGGATGCACATAGTGCCACCGCCCTTCCCGCTGCGCCCGCTCGAAGGTCGGGATCTCGCGGGCATGGCGCAGCACGCAGAACAGGACGAAGGACGCCATCATCTGCGACATGTTCGGGTCGGACAGGCGGGTGATGGGCACGTCGGGAAGATCATCCCGGGCGACCAGCGCATCGACGCCCGCGCCGAGATTGATGACCAGCCCGAGGTTGGGAAAGCGCGCGAAGAACCCCTGCGGCGGCTTCCAGACGAGGGCGTAGCGCACATCCGCGGGATCGCCGTCCACCGCACAGGTCGCCACATCTGCGATCCGCACATCGAGGCCCGGCACCGCCGCCTGAAGCGCGGCCTTCCACTCCCCATGATCATCGAAGGCGCTGTAGAACACCAACGCCCCGCGCGAAGTCGCTGTCACTTGCCACCCTCCTTGCGCGCGCCGGCGAGCTTCGCCGCGGCGCCGATGGCAAGCTCGTAGCCCAGCGCGCCGAGCCCCGCCACCACGCCGGTGGCGGCCTTCGACACGAAGGAGTGGTGCCGGAAGGGTTCGCGCTTCCAGATGTTGCTCATGTGGGTCTCGATGATCGGCCCATCGAAGGCGAGCAAAGCATCCAGGATGGCGATGGACGTGTAGGTGAGGCCGGCGGCGTTGATGACGATGGCATCCGCCTTCAGCCGGGCCTCCTGAATCCAGTCCACGATCTCGCCCTCGTGGTTCGACTGGCGAAAATCCAGCGACACGCCGAGCCCGGCCGCATGGGCGAGGCAGCGCTCGCGGATCGCCGGGAAGCTCTCGCGCCCGTACGTGCCGGAGGGATCGAGGCCGTAGAGGTTGGCGTTGGGTCCGTTGAGAAAAAAGATCGTCAGGGCCAAGGGGGTCGTCCCGATGTGAGAGGAGGCCCAAGCGTCGCGCCGCAAGGGCCGCGCCGCCAATCGGAAGATGGAATGAGCGGGATCGGCTTTTTTGATCGACCGTATTGGGGAACCGAAGCGCGGCCACAGCGTTTTCAGGCTGCACCTTGGAGTGGGCCACAGAAAAATGACATTTGGGGAAGCCCAGCCGATGGCGGAGCCGGTTCCTCTCACCGTGCTGCTGGTCGAGGACGATGCGCTCGTGCGCATGGTAACGGCAGCCGAGTTGCGTTCCGCCGGACTGCTGGTGATCGAGGCGGTCTCCGCGGAGGAGGCGCATCATGCGATCATCGCCGGCCTGCATGTGGATGTCGTGTTCTCCGACGTGCACACCGAGGGCGCGCTCGACGGATATCAATTCGCCCTCCTGCTCAAGAGCGAGCGGCCGAACCTGCCGGTGATCCTCACCTCCGGCCAGTTCGACCGATCGGTCGCGGCCGTGGTGGCGCCCTTCCTTGCCAAGCCCTACCGGGTCGAGAGCGTGCTGCAGATCATCCAGGCCCAGCTTCAGGGGAAGGCAGGTTCATAAACCCGGATCGAGAAAGGCGACTGATGAACGACAACCGTCCGAGTGAACTCCCGCCCGTCGTGCTCGTGGTCGAGTCCGACATTCTCGTGCGCCATGTGATCGCGGAATATCTGCGCCATTGCGGCTACGAGGTGCTGGAAGCCGCGACGGGTGCCGAAGCCGAAATCATCCTGGAAGTCGAAGCCGAGCGGGTGGAGGTGGTGCTGGCCGATGCCAATGCCACGGGAGATCGCGAGGGCTTCGCCCTGTCCCAGTGGCTGCGCGAGGCGCATCCGAAGATCGACGTGATCCTCGCCGGCTCCACCGCCATGGCGGCCGCCCACGCCACCAACCTGTGCGAAGACGGGCCGGGCGTCGACAAGCCCTACCAGCCCCAGCAGATCGTCAACCGCATCAAGTGGCTGAAGTCGCGCCGCGACAAAGGCCGCTGATCCCGTCTCCCATCCATTTCGCCGAAACGAAACGGGCGGCCGCTGGGCCGCCCGTTCGCGTTTATGCCGGTCGATCCGATCACTCCGCCGGAGCGGGATGGGACGGCGGCGGCGCTTCCGCCTCGCGGCGGCGGCCGAGGGACGCGATCCACTGGGCGAAGACGTAGAACACCGGCGTGAACACCAGGCCGAACAGCGTCACGCCGATCATGCCCGAGAACACGGCCGTGCCCAGTGCCTGCCGCAGTTCGGCGCCGGCGCCAGTAGCCCATACCAGCGGCACCACGCCGAGGATGAAGGCGAGCGAGGTCATCACGATGGGCCGCAGGCGCAGCCGCGCCGCTTCCACCGCCGCCTCGCGCCGGCCATGCCCCTGATCCTGCAGTTGCTTGGCGAACTCCACGATCAGGATCGCATTCTTCGCCGCGAGACCGATGAGCACGATGAAGCCCACTTGGGTCAGGATGTTGTTGTCCTGCCCCCTCAGGATCACGCCGATCAGCGCCGCGACAAGACACATGGGCACGATGAGGATGACCGCCAGCGGCAGTGTCAGGCTCTCGTACTGCGCGGCCAGCACCAGGAAGACGAACACCACGCCCAGCGCGAAGGCGAAGATGGCCGTGTTGCCTGCGCGCTGCTGCTGGTAGGCGAGCGCCGTCCATTCATAGGAGAAGCCCTGCGGCAGTACCTTGGCCGCCAGCTCCTGCATGATCTGGATGGCCTGGCCCTGCGAGTAGCCGGGGGCGGGCGAGCCGTCCAGCTCGGCGGTGGGATAGAGGTTGTAGCGCGGCACGCGGTAGGGGCCGGAAATGTCGCGCACGGTGGTGAAGGAGCCGAGCGGCACGGTCTGCCCGTTGGCCGAGCGCACCCGGATGGAGAGCACGTCCTTGGGATCGAGCCGGAACGGCGCATCCGCCTGCGCCTGCACCCGGAAGGTGCGGCCGAACAGGTTGAAGTCGTTGACGTAGGACGAGCCGATATAGGTCTGCAGCGCCGAGAACACGTCGGCGATGTTGATCTGCAGCAGTTGCGCCTTCTGCCGGTCGATATCGAGGAACAGCTGGGGCGTCGAGGTCTCGAACAGGGAGTAGACCTGCATCAGCCCCGGCGTCTGCGCCGCCGCGCCCATCATGGCGTAGGTGGCGTTGCGCAGGGCGAGGAGGCCCGCGCCGGAGCGGTCCTCGAGCATCATGCGGAAGCCGCCGGCATTGCCGATGCCCTGCACGGGCGGCGGCTGCACCACGATCATCTGCGCTTCCTGGATGGACGCCACCTTGCCGAACAGCACCTTCTGGATGGCTGCCGCACTCTGCTCGGGGTGCCCCGCGCGGGAGGTGAACGGATCGAGGATCACGAACATGGCGCCGGCGTTGGGCGCGTTGGTGAAGGTGGCACCGGAGAAGCCGGCGATGTTGACGATGTGGCCGACGCCGGGCGTGCCCAGCACCAGATCGCCGGCGCGCTTCATCACGTCTTCCGTGCGCTGCATGGAGGCGCCCGGCGGCAGCTGCGCGACGACGATGAGATAGCCGCGGTCCTGCTGCGGGATGAAGCCCTGCGGCGTGGTGGCGAACAGCCAGCCGCCGAAGCCGACGATGCCGGCATAGACGATGAGGACCAGCGCGACGAACCGCACGAGGCGGGCCGTCATCCAGGCATAGCCGTTGCCGACCTTCTCGAAGCCCCGGTTGAAGAGGCCGAAGAAGCCAACGATGGGCCGGGCGTACCACGCCGGCTTCTCGTGCTTCGACCGGTGCGGCTTCAGCAGCAGCGCGCACATGGCCGGCGAGAGCGTCAGCGAGACGAGGAGCGAGATCAGCGTCGAGCCGGCGATGGTCAGCGCGAACTGGCGGTAGAACTCGCCCGAGATGCCGGTGATGAAGGCGGTCGGCACGAACACCGACGACAGCACCAGCGAGATAGCGACCAGCGCCCCGCCCACCTCGTCCATGGTCTTGTAGGCGGCATCGCGCGGGGAGAGTCCGGCCTCGATGTTGCGCTCCACATTCTCCACCACGACGATGGCGTCATCCACCACGATGCCGATGGCGAGCACCAGTCCGAATAGGGACAGGTTGTTCAGAGAGAAGCCGAACAGCGCCATGACGAAGAAGGTGCCGATGAGCGAGATCGGGATGGCAAGGATGGGGATGATCGCCGCCCGCCACGTCTGCAGGAACAGGATCACCACCAGCACCACCAGCACGATGGCCTCGCCGATGGTGTGGACCACCGCATCCACCGACTGCTGAATGAACTCGGTCGGGTTGTAATAGATCGCGTACTTCAGGCCTGCCGGGAAGGTCTTGCCGATGCGGGCCATCTCCGCCACCACGGCGTTGCCGGTGGCGAGCGCGTTGGACCCCGGCCGCTGGAAGATGCCGAGGTTGATCGAGATGTCCTTGTCGAGGAACGACGTGGACGCATAGTCCTGCGCCGCGATCTCGACCCGGCCCACGTCCTTCAGCCGCACCAGCGCCTGGTCGGTCTGCTTGATGACGATGTCGGCGAACGCCTGCGGGTCGGAGAGACGGCCGAGGGTGCGCACGGCGATCTGGAACGCCCGCTGGTTGGGCACCGGCGGCTGGTTCAGGATGCCCGAGGCCACCTGCACGTTCTGCGCCTTCAGCGCCTGAACTACGTCGGTGGTGGTGAGGTTGAGCGCCGAGAGCCGGTCCGGATCAAGCCAGACCTGCATGGCATATTCGCGCGAGCCGAACACCGTGATGGAGCCGACGCCGTCGATGCGCGACAGCACGTCCTTCACCTCGATATTGGCGAAGTTCGAGATGAACAGCGGATCGCGCGAGCCGTCCGGCGAGTAGAGGCTGACCACGAGGAGGAGGTCGGGCGAGGCCTTCGCCGTCACCACGCCCACCTGCTGCACCTCGGCCGGCAGGCGGGGGGCGGCGATGGCGACGCGGTTCTGCACCTGCACCTGGGCGATGTCGAGGTTGGTGCCGATGTCGAAGGTGACGGAGATGGAGAAGCGCCCGTCCGCCGTCGAGTTCGACGACAGATAGATCATCTTCTCGACACCGTTGATCTGCTGCTCGATGGGCGCGACCACGGTCTCGGCGACGATTTCCGCCGAGGCGCCGGGATACTGGCCCGTCACCGTGATGACGGGCGGGGCGATGTCCGGATACTGGGCCACCGGCAGGCGCAAGTAGGAGACCGCGCCGAGGATGATGACCACCACCGACACCACCGAGGCGAAGATGGGACGGTCGATGAAGAAGTGGGAGAAGCGCATGCGGGCTTCTCCTTACTTGGCGGCGGTGTTGGCGGCACCGGCCGGCGCACCGGCAGCGGGCTGGGCTCCGGCCGCCTGCGGGGTCACGGTCACGCCGGGCCGCACCCGCATCAGGCCGTTGACCACCACCTTGTCGTCCGGCGAAAGGCCCTCGCGGATCACCCGCATGTCGCCCTGCAGCGGGCCGAGGGTGACGAACTTCTGGGAGACCTTGTTCTCGGGGCCGACCACGTAGACGAACTTCTTCACCTGCTCGGTGCCGATGGCGACATCCGGCACCACCAGCGCCTGGTAGGGATCGGAAGACTGGAGCCGCAGGCGCGCGAACATGCCGGGGCGGAACAGGCCGTCCTTGTTGTCGAACACCGCGCGGCCGCGGATCGTGCCGGTCTCGCGGTCGACGACGTTGTTCAGGAAGTCGAGCTTGCCCTTGTGGACGAAGTCCTTGTCGTCGATGAGCCGGAGCGTCACCGGCTCGCCCTTGAAGTCCGTGCCGCCCTTGCGGCGGGTGAGGCGCAGCAGCGAGGCTTCGTCGATGGTGAACTCGAAGCGGATCGGGTCGGTGGAGACGATCACGGCGAGCAGCGTGGGCGTAGCGCCCGTGCCGCCAGTGACATAGTTGCCGACCGACACCCGCCGGTCGCCGATCTGGCCCGACACCGGCGCCTTCACCTCGGTGAAGCCGAGGTCGAGCTGGGCGGAGCGCACCTGCGCCTCCTGCGACTGCACGATGGCGGCGGCGGTGCGCTCGGCCTGGGTGCGCTGGTCGAAGGTCTGCTTGGAGATGGCGTTGGAGGTCCTGTCCTCCAGCAGCGTGCGGGCGCGCTCAAGGTCCGCCTTGGTGAAGTCGAGGTTGGCCTTGGCCTGGGCGAGGTTCGCCTGGGCCTGATCCACCGCGATCTTGAACGGGCGCTGGTCGATGGTGAAGAGGACGTCGCCCTCCTTCACCAGCTGGCCGTCGGTGAAATGGATCTTGTCCAGATAGCCGGAAACGCGGGCGCGCAGGTTCACTTCATCGATGGCGATGAAGCGGCCGACATATTCGTCGGTATCGGTGACCGACGCAGGCGTGGGAGATGCCACGGTCACCTGGGGCGGCGGAGGCGCACCCTGCTGCTGCGCCGCAGGCTGGCCGCAGCCGGCAAGCGCCAGCGCGAGAGCCAGGACGGGAAGGGCCGCAGCGGCAGAAGTGAAATGGCTGGGGACCGAAAGACGCGGGGCAGGCGACATGGGCATCCGGCTCCTGGACGGACGGGTGTCCGCGCATAATTATTTCGGAGAAGGTTCGGCACCTCCCGCAACCGATGAGCCGAGACCGGAAAATCGTCGGATCGATAGCACAGCGGGCGTGCGATGCAAAAGGGCAGATTTCCCGTCTGCGGACTTTCATACCGGCCCGCCATGCGGCGGCTCAGCCGGCGCGCGGTGCCCGGCGGCCGATCACACCCGCGATGAACCCGCGGCCGAGAAGCAGCCACAGCCCCGCAAGATAGGCGGCGCCGCCCCCCGTCACCACCAGCGCAAGCATGACTTCCTCGCGCGCCCACATGCCGACAGGCAGCGCCGCCGATGCCGCCGACTGAACCCCAACCAGCGCCGCACCCACCACGACCAACAGCGCCGCGAGGCGCACCAGGTGCCCGCCGAGCGCCGCATCGCCCACGGGATAACCCCGGCGGACGGCGAACAGCACGAGCAAGCCCACATTGATCCAGCCGCCCACTGCTGTGGCGAAGGCGAGGCCCACCTGGGCGAGGCTGCCCATGAGCGCGAACTTGAGCGCCACGTTGAGCGCCACCGCGCTGAGCGAGGCGATCATGGGCGTCTTGGTGTCGCCCCGCGCGTGGAACGGGGCGATGAAGGCGCGCACCACCACGAAGGCGAGGAGGCCGACGCCATAGGCTCTGAGCGTCGCCGCGGCATCCGCCGCATCCGCGACCGTGAAGGCGCCGCGGGCGAACAGCGCCCGCATGGTCAGGTCCGGCACGAGAAGGGCAGCGGCAACGAACGGGATGGCGAGCAGCGCCGCCAGCTCGATGGAGCGCGCCTGGGCGTGGGCCGCACCCGCATCGTCCTTGGCGGCGAGGCGCCGGGACATCTCCGGCAACAGCACGGTACCGACCGCGATGCCGACCACGCCGATGGGCAGCTGGTTGATGCGGTCCGCATAATAGAGCGCCGAGAGCGCACCCACCGGCAGGAAGGTGGCGATGATGGTGTCGGCGAAGAGGGCGATCTGCACCCCGGCCGAGCCAATGATGGCCGGCCCCAGCGCCTTGAGGAACTGCCGCGTGCCGGGATCGAGCTTCGGCCGCGCGAAGCGCAGCCCGATGCCGTGCCGCTCGGCGTCGATCCCGACGACGAACAGCTGCGCCACGCCCGAAATCAGCACGCCCCAGGCCGCCGCATGGCCGGCCGTGGGGAACAGCGCTGCACCGAGCAGGGTGCTCACCATGCACACATTGAGCAGGATGGGCGCGGCGGCGGCCACGGCGAAGCGGTCGGAGGCATTGAGCGCGCCCGTCACCAGCGTCGCGATGGAGATGAGCGCCAGATAGGGAAAGGTAATGCGGGTGAGCGTGACCGCGAGGTCGAAGCGTTGGCCGTCCTCCGCGAGGCCGGGCGCCAGCAGTGAGACGAACTGCGGCGTGAAGCCCAGCGCCAGCGCCAGCAGCACCGCATGCACCAGCGTCATGGCGGTAAGGATTTCGTCGGCGAACCCCCGCGCCACCGGCACCCCGTCCTGCTCCCGGAGCCGGGCGTAGGTGGGCACGAAGGCGGCGTTGAACGCCCCTTCCGCGAAGATGGCGCGGAAATGGTTCGGCAGGCGGAAGGCGATGAGGAAGGCGTCGGCCACCGGCCCGGCGCCGAGCACCGCCGCCATCACCACGTCGCGGATGAAGCCGGCGAGGCGCGAGAGCAGCGTCAGGCCGCCGACGGAGAGGATGTTGCGGAACATGGGATGCGGGCGGCCGGCGCTCTGGCGAAAGGGTGGCCGGACCCTAATGGCCCGCGCGCGGCAAGGAAAGTCCTACACCGCAGCCGCGACGCGGCAAGAAAAGCCTCAGCCCGCCGCCACCGCCTCGCTCTCGGCGGGAAAGGTGAGCCGGTCGTAAAGTTCGGCCATGGTGAGGCTCGCCGCGATCTCCGGCAGGTCGAAGCCGCCGTCGAGCCCCTGCACCTCCTCAAGCTCCCAGCCTGCGGCTCCGCGCCGCCAGAGCAGGGCGTGGGGCACCTCCGGTTCCACGAGCAGGATGCAGGCGAGACCGGGGACAGATTTGTATTCCTCGAGCTTGCGCACGAGGTCGATGCCGCGCGTGGAGGGAGAGAGGACTTCCACGACCATGCGGGGGTCGGAAAGCTGCTGCGCACGGTCGTCGAGCTTCCCGCAACTGACACTCACGTCCGGCCGCCGCACGTTCCCGTTGGGGACGACGATGGCGAGGTCATCGGTGGACGCGCGGCAGGGCGAGCCGCGGAGCTTGGAATGGAGACTCGCGAGAATGTTGACGAGCACGAGGTCGTGCCGCTGGCTCGCGCCCGTCATCGCCCGCACGAGAGCCCCGTCCACCAGTTCGTAGCGCACGCCCTCCTCGCCGCGATAGGCGAAGAATTCGGCGATGCTCATGGGCTGGAAGGCGCGCGCGCGGTTCGACATCATGAAGCTCCCGCCCGCAGCCTAGCACGAAAGCGCCCGCCCCTCACCCGCCGAGGCGGGCCTTCAGCTTGAACGGGGCCATGCCCTCGCGAGCGAGCTCGTCGGCGCGCTCGTTCTCGGGGTGGCCAGCGTGGCCCTTCACCCAGTGCCAGCGAATCTCGTGGCGCTTCAGCGCCTCGTCGAGCCGCTCCCACAAATCCTGGTTCTTCACCGGCTTCTTGTCGGCGGTGCGCCAGCCGTTGCGCTTCCAGCCGTGCATCCACTTGGTGACGCCGTTCTTCAGATATTCGCTGTCGGTGTGCAGATCGACCGCGCACGGCTCCTTGAGCGCCTCAAGGGCCGAGATGGCGCCCATCAGTTCCATGCGGTTGTTGGTGGTCAGCCCCTCGCCGCCGCAGAGTGGTTTCTCGTGGGCGCCGAAGCGCAAAAGCGCGCCCCAGCCGCCGGGGCCGGGATTGCCGGAGCAGGCCCCGTCGGTGAAAATCTCCACGGCCTTCATGCGGCGAGACCGTAATCCTGCGCCCGCTCCACCGCCTGGTGGAAGCGCAGCTTCTTCAGATATTCAAGCGGGTCCTTGGGCCGCACCAGCGCCCCCTCCGGCACGTTCAGCCAGTCCACGAGGCGGGTCAACAGGAAGCGCAGGGCGGCGCCGCGGGCGAGGCGCGGCAGCGCCGCCTTCTCATCCTCGGAGAGGGGCCGCACGGCCTCGTATCCCGCGAGCAAGGCCCGCCCCTTGGTGACGTTGTAGGCGCCGTCCGCCTCGAAGCACCACGCGTTCAGGCAGATGGCCACGTCGTAGGCGAGGAAGTCCGTGCAGGCGAAATAGAAGTCGATGATTCCAGAGAGCTGGTCGTCGAGGAAGAAGGCATTGTCCGGGAAGAGGTCGGCATGAATGACGCCGGAGGACAGACCCTGCGGCCAGTTCGCCTCCAGCACGCCAAGCTCGGCCGCGACGGTCTCCGACAGGCCCGGCGCCACCGTATCGGCCGCCGCTCCGGCCGCCTCGAACAGCGGCCGCCAGCCGGCGACGGAGAGCGCATTGGTCCGCTTCAGCGCAAAATCCGCTCCGGCGAGATGCAGCTGGGCAAGGCCACGGCCAAGCTCGGCGCAATGGTGGGCCGTGGGCCTGCGCACCGAGACGCCGGGCAGGAAGGTGACCATGGCCGCCGGCCGCCCCGCGATTTCCGCGAGAATGGCGCCGGAGCGCGCCGCCACCGGCTCGGGACAGGAGAGCCCGCGCGCGGCGAGGTGCTGCATAAGGCCGACGAAGAAGGGCAGGTCTTCGCGCCGCACCCGCTTCTCGTAGAGGGTGAGGATGTAGCCTCCCGTCGTGGTCTGGACCAGGAAGTTGGAATTCTCCACACCCTCGGCGATGCCGTGGAAGGAAGTGAGGGTGCCGATGTCGTAGCTGGCCAGGAACGCTTCCAGCTCGGCCGGCGCCACATCCGTATAGACAGCCACGCTCTACTCCGCCGCCGCATCCGGCCGCAGCACGCGCGGCAAGGGGAAAAAGACGTCCTCTTCCGTGGAGGTCACGGTCTCCACGCTCACGTCATACCGTGTCGCGAAGGCGTCGATGATCTCCTCCACCAGCACTTCCGGGGCCGAGGCTCCAGCGGTGACGCCGAGGCTGGAAAGACCTGAGAACACCGACCAGTCGATGTCCGCCGCCCGCTGCACCAGAGCCGCGCGCGGGCATCCGGCCCGTTCCGCCGCCTCGCGCAGGCGCTGGGAATTGGACGAATTGGGCGCGCCCACCACGATCACCGCGTCCACCTTGGGCGCGATGACCTTCACGGCCTCCTGCCGGTTGGTGGTGGCGTAGCAGATGTCTTCCTTGTGCGGCTCGGAGAGCTTGGGGAAGCGCCGGCGCAGAATGGCGACCATCTCCGCCGTGTCGTCCAGCGCCAGGGTGGTCTGCGTCACATAGGCGAGATTGTCTGGGTCCGGCGGCGTCACCCGCTCGGCCTCCTCGGCCGTCTCGATCAGGGTGAAGGCGCCATCCGGCAATTGGCCGATGGTGCCCACCACCTCGGGATGGCCCTTGTGGCCGATGAGGAGGATGTGGCGGCCGCGCTTGAAATGAACCTGCGCCTCGCGATGCACCTTGGTGACCAGCGGGCAGGTGGCATCGATGGCGAAGAGGTTGCGGCCGGCGGCCGCCTCGGGCACCGACTTGGGCACGCCATGGGCGGAGAAGATGACCGGCGCGGTGGTATCCGGCACCTCGTCCAGCTCCTCGACGAAAATGGCACCCTTCCGCTTCAGGTCTTCCACCACATACTTGTTGTGCACGATCTCGTGCCGCACGTAGACGGGCGCGCCGTAGAGCTTGAGCGCCTGCTCCACGGCGTCGATGGCGCGCACGACGCCGGCGCAGAAGCCGCGCGGCGCCGCAAGGAGGACTTTCAGCGCCGGCCTTGCGGCGGGCGCTAGGGCACGGTCGGGCACGATCGGGGTGTCGGACATGGCGCGAATTGGCGGCCTCCTTGGGCCGGTGTCAAGCTTCTGGGGCGATTTCGGGGCCGACAGCGCCGTGGGAATTGCAACTTGTGCCCCGCCCGCTTATGTTGGCGGCATCCCGGACACATGCGATGCATTCCGCGGTCCGCCCCGAAAGGTGGGGTGGCCAGGCGAAGACGCATATGCCCGCCACATTCTTCTCATGACCGGCGCGTCCCACCCGACGGGCCCGATAGACCAACAAGCCGAAGAGGCCGTCATGTCGAACGTACCTTTGATGCCCAAGGCCACCGCCGTCTGGCTCGTGGACAATACGGCGCTCTCCTTCGAGCAGATCGGCGACTTCTGCAAGCTGCACCCCCTTGAGGTGAAGGGCATCGCCGACGGCGAGGTCGCGCAGGGGATCAAGGGGCTCGACCCCATCTCCACCGGTCAGCTCTCCCGCGACGAGATCACCATCGCCGAGAAGGACCCCAACCGCCGGCTGCGCCTGCTCGACCCCAAGGTGCGCCTGCCCGAGCAGAAGAAGCGCCGCGGCCCGCGCTACACCCCGGTGTCGCGCCGCCATGACCGGCCCAACGCCATCCTGTGGCTGCTGCGCAACCATGCCGAGCTGAAGGACGCCCAGATCATCCGCCTGGTGGGCACCACCAAGGCGACGATCCAGTCCATCCGCGACCGGACCCACTGGAACTCGCCCCAGCTCTCCCCCATGGACCCGGTGACGCTCGGCCTGTGCAGCCAGATTGACCTCGACCTGGAAGTCCAGCGCGCCGCCAAGGACCGCCCGGCCACCGCCGGCCATGAGGACCGTGGCGCCACCCTGCTGCCCGCCGATGTGACCACCGGCCACGAGGAGCCCGAGGAGGAGCCGCGCAAGGGGCGCGAGAGCCTCGACCTCGAAACCGTGTTCGCCAAGCTCGGCGGCTCGAAGAAGAACGAGGCCGAGGACGACGAGGACTGAGGCCTCCCGCACCGCTGGAAATGAAAATGCCCCGGCTCGGCCGGGGCATTTTTGTTTCAGGGCCGTGTGGGACGTGCCGCCCTCAATGGGCCATCAGCACCGGCACCGTCATGGTGTTCAGGATTTCGCGAGTGACGCCGCCGACGATCATCTCGCGCAGACGGGAATGATTGTAGCCGCCCATCACCACCAGGTCGGCGCCCTGGTCGGACACCTCGTTGAGGATGGCCGAGGCCACCGACTCTCCCGAGCCCACCGGAAGCTTGCGCACGGTGGCGGACAGGCCGTGGCGCGACAGATGGCGGGCCACCTCGGCGCCGGCCGTGTCTTCGTCATCGGGGTGGGTGACCACCCGGAAGATCTCCACCACCTTGGTGCGATGCAGCAGAGGCAGGGCCTCCGCCAAAGCGCGCGCGGCCGGACGGCTGCCGTCCCAGGCCACCACCGCGCGCTCGGCGGTGAACGGCTTGGTCTGCACGTAGGGCACGATGAGCACGGCGCGGCCGGACTCCATCAGCACCGTCTCGGAAATCACCTCTTCCGGGCCCGGCCGGTCGGGATCGGGCTGGGCGACGACCGTGAGGTCATAGAGCCGCGCCAGTTCGGCGAAGCTGTTGGCCGCGACGCCGAGCGAGGCGGAGAGGCTGCGCACCTCGTGCGACAGCCCAGCGGCCGCAGCAGAGGCGGAGAAGCGCGCGGCGGCCTTTTCGGCGGCGGCCTGGTTCTCCAGCACCTGGGCATCGATGAAGTCGGTGGGCAGGGCGCCCATGTAGAAGGGCGGCACGTCGATCTCATAAGCCACCGACAGGCCCGTGAGATGGGCACCGAAGCTGGCGGCAAGGCTCGCCGCATAGTCGCAGGCGACGTCCGTCTCGACCCCTTGGGCGAGATTGACCAGAATGTCGCGAATCATGTGGGAAGGCCCCCGTTCGGCCGTTTGAACGACGCGACCTTACCCTAAACTCGCCCAAAGTCTCGGGTCTTGATGTGGAGCAAATGGCTCCGGTCTCCGGGGCCGCGCGAAGGCGGCGAGAATCGACCAGATGCCGGAACACCCCTTAGAAATGACGACGCGGCCGCCCTGGGGGAAGGCGGCCGCGCCAATGGCACGATCACTTGGGGGGGATGATCGCGCTGACTGGAGAACGCGAGTTCCGCCGATCGGTTCCATCGTCCTCGAAAAATTTTTGCGCAATTCCCGCCAGCCCCGGCTAGATGCGGTCTCCATCCCCGGCGCGGGATCGACGGTAGTATCATGACACCTGACCTGAGCATCGTAATACCGCTATACAACGAAGCCGCCGGCCTGCCCGATTTCCACGATCGCGTGACGGCCATTGCCTCGGCGGAGGCGGAGCGACGCGGGATGCGGGTGGAAATCGTCTATGTGGACGATGGCAGCCGCGACGGTTCAGCCGCCGTGGCGGCGTCCCTCCCGCATGAACGGACGGACGTTCAGGTGGTGGCGCTGAGCCGCAACTATGGCAAGGAAGCTGCGCTGATGGCCGGCCACGACCATGCCCGCGGCGACGCCGTGATGTTCATGGACGGCGACGGCCAGCACCCGCCCGAGATGATCCCGACCTTCATCGGCTTGTGGAAGGACGAGGGCTGGGACGTGGCCTATGCGGTGAAGGCCGATCGCTCCGACGAGGCGACGAGCCGGCGCATCTTCGTGCGCACCTTCTACAAGCTGCTGAATTTCGGGGCCACGGCCCGCATTCCCGAGGACGCCGCCGATTTCCGCATCCTCTCCCCGCGCGCGGCTGCCGCCCTGCGGCGGATGCCCGAGCGCAACCGCTTCTTCAAGGGCCTGACGAGCTGGATCGGCTTCCGGCAGGTGGCCGTGCCCTATCGCCCGGCGCCCCGGGCCCACGGCTCCACATCGTTCAACTTCCTGCGGCTGCTCGGGCTGTCTATGGAGGCGCTCACCTCCTTCTCGCCGGCCCCGCTCCGGCTGGCCGCCCTGTTCGGCGCGGCGCTCGCGGGCCTCGCGTTGCTTTATGGCAGCTGGATCGTGGTGGAACGCCTCGTCTGGGGCATCCCCCTGCCCGGCTACCCGTCCATCGTCGTGGGCCTGATGGTGATCGGCGGCACGCAATTGCTGGTGATGGGGCTGATGGGCGAGTACATCGCCCGCATCCTCTCCGAGATCAAGGCGCGCCCGGTCTATTACGTGGCCGATCACGTCTTCAACCGCGCGCCCGAGGCAGCGCTGGACCTGCCGGCGCACGGACAGGCCCACGGACACGCCCAGGTCATCTCCCATCCGGCGGTGCTCGCCTCGCGGGGCGACCAGTGAAGCGCGTCATCCTCTGCGCCGACGACTACGCCATCTCCCCCGGCGTTTCCGAGGCCATCGCGACACTGATCGCCGACCGGCGCATCAACGCCACCTCGGTAATGACCGTCTTCGACGGCCTCGGCCCCGCCGCGCGGGCGCTGGACGATGCGGCGGCCGACACCGGCGCCAGCATCGGCCTCCACGTCACCCTCACCGGTGCCTTCGCGCCGCTGACCCCCGGCATGGCCGAGGCGTCAGGTACCCTCCCCGCCTTGCCCCGGCTTCTGCTGTCGGCCCTTTCGCGCCGGCTTGATGCCAAGGCCATTGCGGCAGAGGTGGAGGCGCAGTTCGCCGCCTTCCAGGACGCCTTTGGCCGGCCGCCGGACCATGTGGACGGCCACCAGCACGTGCATGTGCTGCCGGTGATCCGCACGGCGGTCATCGCCGCCACCGCGCGCCATGCCCCCCGCGCCTTCCTGCGGGACGTGACTCCCGCCCGCGGCGCGCTCAACGGCCTCGACATCAAGGGCCGGCTGATCGGCGCCTTCTCCGCCGGCTTCGCCCGGGATGCGGCACGCGTGGGGCTTACCACCAACCGGGGCTTCGGCGGCGCCTACGATTTCTCCGGCGACCATGATTTCGCGACGCTGCTCGGCCATTTCCTCGCCGGCGTCCCTGATGGCGGGCTGGTGATGGTGCATCCCGGCCGGGTGGACGACCCGCTCGTCGCCCGCGATCCCCTCACCCACCAGCGGGAAGTGGAATACGGCGTCCTGCGCGGACCGCGCTGGCGCGACATCCTCGACGCCGCCGATGTGAGCCTCGCGCTGCCCGATCTTGGCCCGGCGAAAGCGGCCGCCTGAACGAAAAAGGCGCCCGTGAAGGGCGCCTTTCCGAACCGACCCTGTAAAGCGGATCAGGCGAGCCCGATCTCGAACTTCGCCTCGGTCTTGGCCTTGATCTCGTCGAGGGTGACACCCGGCGCCAGTTCCTTCAGCACAAGCGTGCCGCCGCGCTTGGTGAACTCGAACACGGCGAGGTCGGTGATCACGAAGTCGGTCACGTGGGTGCCGGTGAGGGGCAGCGTGCAGCGCGTGACCAGCTTGGGCGCGCCGGACTTCTCCACGTGCTCCATGAGCACGATGACTTCCTTGGCGCCGGCCACGAGGTCCATGGCGCCGCCCATGCCCTTCACCATCTTGCCCGGGACCATCCAGTTGGCGATGTCGCCCTCTTCGGACACCTGCATGGAGCCGAGGATGGAGAGGTCCATATGCCCGCCGCGGATCATGGCGAACGAGTCGGACGAGGAGAAATAGGAGGTGTCCGGCACCTCCGTCACGGTCTGCTTGCCGGCGTTGATGAGGTCGGGGTCCTCCTCGCCCTCATAGGGGAAGGGGCCGATGCCGAGCATGCCGTTCTCGCTCTGGAAGCTCACGGTCATGCCGGGCGGCAGCGCGTTGGCGACGAGGGTGGGGATGCCGATGCCGAGGTTCACGTAGAAGCCGTCGCGGATCTGCTGGGCGGCGCGGGCCGCCATCTGCTCACGGGTCCAGGCCATCACTTCACCTCTTCGCGCTTGCGGGTGGTCACCTTCTCGATGCGCTTCTCGGCGCCGACCTCGACCACGATGCGGTCCACATAGATGCCGGGAGTGTGGATGTTCTCGGGATCGAGCTCGCCGATCTCCACCAGTTCCTCCACCTCGACGACGGTGATCTTGCCGGCGGTGGCCATCATCGGATTGAAGTTCCGCGCGGTCTTCCGGTAGACGAGGTTGCCTTCCTTGTCGGCCTTCCACGCCTTGATGATCGAGAGGTCGGCGACGAGGCCGGTCTCCAGCACATAATGCTGGCCGTTGAACTCCCGGGTCGGCTTGCCCTCGGCGATGATCGTGCCGTAGCCGGTCTTGGTGTAGAAGCCGGCGATGCCGGCGCCGCCGGCGCGGATGCGCTCGGCCAGCGTGCCCTGCGGGTTGAATTCCAGCTCCAGATCGCCGGCGAGATAGAGCTGCTCGAACAGCTTGTTCTCACCCACGTAGGACGAAATCATCTTCTTGATCTGGCCGTTGGCGAGCAGGATGCCGAGGCCGAAATCGTCCACGCCGCAATTGTTGGACACCACGGTGAGCTGCTTCGGGCCGAGATCGCGCAGCGCCGAGATCAGGTTCTCGGCAATGCCGCACAGGCCGAAGCCGCCCGCCATGATCGTCATGCCGTCCGAAACGATGCCCTCCAGGGCACTCTTTGCGTCCGGATACACCTTGTGTCGCATCACTTCCTCCTGGGCGCTCCCTGGGGCGCTGGCATCGAGATGAACTTATTGGGACATGGGGCGAAGCGGAAGCGGGTCCGCAGCGCAATCAGAGCGAAGAGACGAGGTGGCCGCCGTCGACCGCGAGCGTCGTGCCCGTCACGTAGGCGGAGGCATCGGAACTGAGGAACATCAGTGGCCCTTCCAGATCGGCCAGCGCGCCAAGCCGCCGGGTGGGAATGCGCCGCACCAGCGCCTGCCCCGCCTCGGTGGCGAAGAAGTCGCGGTTGAGGTCGGTTTCCACATAGCCCGGGCACAAGGCGTTGGCGCGAATGGAATGGCGCGCCCATTCCAGCGCCATGGACCGGGTGAGTTGCACCAGCGCCGCCTTGGACGCCGCATAGGCCGCCACCTGCCCTGCCACGCGCAGCCCGAGGATGGAGGCCACGTTGATGATGGAGCCGCCCTTTTTGGCCTCGGCCATGACCCGCGCCGCCGCCTGGGCGACGAGGAAGGAGCCCTTGAGGTTGGTGTCGATGATGCGGCCGAAATCCTCCGCCGTCTCATCCATCAGCGGCGTGGTGCCGGTGACGCCGGCATTGTTGACGAGGATGTCGAGCCCGCCGAAGGCCTCGACGGTGGCGGCAACCGCCGCGGCGGCGGAGGCGGGATCGGTCACGTCGAGCGCGACGGCGATGGCCTTGCCCCCGGAGGCGTTGATCTCGTCGGCGAGGGCAGCGCAGGCGTCGGCCCGACGCGCCGCCAGCGCGACCTTCGCGCCCGAAGCCGCCAGACGGCCGGCGAAATACGCACCAAGACCGCCGGACGCTCCCGTCACCAACGCGGAGCGCCCGTCCAGCGAGACGCGGAAATCCATGAAGTTCTTCCCGGTAACGTTTCTCTCACCTGCGCGGGGACCGTTTGCCGGTTCTTGAAAAGCGAGCGTCCGTTTTCATAGACGCGGCCGATGCCGCGGCGCAAGTGTCGCAGTGCAGAAGGAGCGCGGAGTTGGGGCCGGGCCTAGTCCCGCCAGCGATCCGCCGCCGCGTCGTCGCTGGCCTTGGCCTCGACCCAGCCGCCAGGGCGGGCGGCGTCGGCCGGCTCTTCCTTCTTCCAGAAGGGGGCGCTGGTCTTGAGCCAGTCCATCAGGAATTCGGCGGCCTCGAAGGCGGCGGCGCGGTGGGATGAGGCGGTGGCGACGAACACGATGGGATCGCCCGGCTCCAGCCGCCCATGACGATGCACCACGATGGCGCCGGTGAGCGGCCAACGGCGGCGGGCCTCGTCCACATGGCGCTCGATCTCCTCTTCGGCCATGCCGGGATAATGCTCCAGCGTGAGGGCGGCGAGACCCGCGCCCTCCGGGCCGACATCGGCGCGGCAGAGGCCGGTGAAGGTCACGATGGCGCCCACGTCCGTCCGCCCGGCCGCCAGCGCCGCGCTTTCGGCCACGGCGTCGAACGGCTCAGCCTGGATGCGGACGGCGAACATGGGCCTCAGCCCCCCGTCATGGGCGGGAAGAACGCCACTTCCCGCGCGCCGGCGATGGCGGCGTCGGGCTTCACGTGGCGACGGTCGATGGCGGCGCGCACGATGGCGGGATTGTCGAAGGCGTGGGCATGGGCCTCGTCCCGCGCGGCCAGCCAGCGGGCGAGGTCGGCGACGGTGGCAACCTCGGCGGGTGGCGCCACCTCCTCCTCGGCGAGGCCCACGCGCTCGCGCAGCCAGGCGAAATAGAGCACCTTCACCGCTCGTCCTCCACCAGATGGCGGGCACCGGCGCGGAAATAGTCGTAGCCGGTGTAGAGCGTGAGCACGGCCGAGATCCACAGGAGCGTCAGGCCCACCAGAGTCACCCCCGGCAGCACCGCCTCTCCCGCCGTGCCAGTGATGAGCACGCCCACGGCGACGAGCTGCAGAGTCGTCTTCCACTTGGCGAGACGCGAGACCGGCACGGACACCCGAAGCTCGGCCAGGAATTCGCGCAGGCCGGAGACCAGGATCTCCCGGCACAGGATCACGATGGCCGCCCACAGCGACCAGCCCCGAATGGTGCCGTCGGACGCCAGCATCAGCAGGCAGGTGGAGACCAGCAGCTTGTCGGCGATGGGATCGAGCATCCGGCCGATGGCCGATTGCTGGGACCAGGCGCGGGCGAGATAGCCGTCGAAGAAATCCGTGATGGCCGCCGCCACATAGATGAACAAGGCGACCCAGCGCAGCCACACTCCGCCGGCGAGGATGTCCGACCAGAACAGGCTCGCCGCCACCAGCGGCACCGCCACGCAGCGCGAATAGGTGAGGATGTTCGGCAGCGACAGGGCATGCCCGCGGGAACGCCGCTCGGTCGCGGGCGGGGCATCGGATCGTGTCGCTGCGTCGGACATGAGCACCACTTGAAAAAGCACGGCCGCGATGGAGCGCATCGCGCGGGCCATCACCCCTATTTAGGCCGGGCGGGCGGCAGGCGAAAGCCTTGTGGGCTTCTCATGATGATGGTCGCTCGTGGAAATAATCGTACACCGCCTTGGCCGTAGCGGCGTTGATGCCCGCCACCTGCTCCAGATCCGCCAGCGAGGCGCGCTCGATGGCCTTGAGCGTGCCGAAATGGCGCAGCAACGCGCGCTTTCGCGTCGGCCCCACTCCCGGAATGGCCTGAAGGCCGGCTTCCGTGATGTCCTTCTTCCGTCGCGCCCGGTGCGAGCCGATGGCGAAGCGGTGCGCCTCGTCGCGCAGCCGCTGGATGTAATAGAGGACCGGATCGCGCGGCTCCATGCGGAAGGGGCTGCGGCCGGGCAGGAAGAACTGCTCACGCCCCGCCTCGCGGTCGAGCCCCTTGGCGATGCCCACCAGTGGCACGTCGGTGATGCCCAGTTCCTCCAGAACCTGTCGCGCGGCGTTGAGCTGGCCGAGGCCGCCGTCGATCAGCACGAGGTCCGGCCAAGGCGAGGCGCCGGTGGCGTCGGGGAGGGCGTCGGGCTCTTCGGCATCATCCTCGGGGGGCGGTTCGGCGGGGGCGAACTCACCCCTCACCCCCTCCCTCTCCCCCGAGGGGAGAGGGGGCACGAGCGGTTCTTCGACCACTGGAGTTTCAGCCGCCAGCGTCGTGTTCTCCTCGATGCCCCCGTCCATAACCGCCGGAACTCCCTCTCCCCTCGCGGGAGAGGGCGGGGGTGAGGGGGGCGCGGTCTCGAGAACCGGAACACTCTCCCGCGGCGCCTCCTTCAGCAGGCGCGCGAAACGGCGGGTCAGCACCTCCCGCATCATGCCGAAGTCGTCGCCGGGCACGAGGTCGGCCGACTTGATGTTGAACTTGCGGTATTGCGACTTCCGGAACCCCTCCGGCCCGGCCACGATCATGCCGCCCACCGCATTGGTGCCCATGATGTGGGAATTGTCATAGACCTCGATGCGCTGCGGCGGCGCCTTGAGGCCGAAGGTAGCGGCGACACCCTCCAGCAGCTTCGCCTGCGTCGCGCTTTCGGCGAGGGTGCGAGCCAGCGCCTCCCGCGCGTTCTGCAAGGCGTGATCGACAAGGTCGCGCTTCTCGCCGCGCTGGGGCACTGCGATCTCGACCTTGTAGCCGGCCTTTTCCGACAGGGCCTGCGACAGCAGTTCCTGCTCCTCCACCTTGTGGGAGAGGAGGAGAAGGCGCGGGCAGGGCTTGTCCTCGTAGAACTGGGCGAGGAAGGCGCCCAGCACCTCGGCCTCGCTCAGGGAGCGGTCGGCGCGGGGGTAATAGGCGCGGTTGCCCCAGTTCTGGCCGGTGCGGAAGAAGAACACCTCCACGCAGGTCGCGCCCCCCTGCTGGTGGCAGGCGAACACGTCCGCCTCCTCCACCCCACGCGGATTGATGCCCTGCGACCCCTGCACGGCCGAGAGCGCGGCAAGGCGATCCCGCAGGCGGGCGGCGCGCTCGAACTCCAGTTCCTCGGCCGCCTGCTCCATCTCCTTCGCCAGCTCTTCCTTGATGGCGCGGGAGCGGCCGGAAAGGAACGCGCGGGCCTCACGCACCAGCTCGGCATAATCCTGGTGGTTCACCTCACCGGTGCAGGGGCCGGCGCAGCGCTTGATCTGGAAGAGGAGACACGGCCGCGTGCGATTCTCGTAATAGCTGTCGGAGCAGGAGCGCAGCAGGAAGGCCCGCTCCAGCGCGTTGATGGTGCGGTCCACGGCCCACACGCTGGCGAACGGGCCGTAATAGTCGCCCGGCCGATTGCGCGCGCCGCGGTGCTTGGCGATCTGCGGCGAGACGTGATCGGCGGTGATGAGGATGTAGGGGAAAGACTTGTCGTCCCGCAGCAGCACGTTGAAGCGCGGCTTCAACTGCTTGATGAGGTTGGCTTCCAGCAGCAGCGCTTCCGGCTCGGTGCGGGTGGAGACGAACTCCATCTGCGCCGTCGCTGCGATCATGCGGGCGATGCGGTTGGTGTGGCCGACCGGGCGCGTGTAGCTGAGCACGCGCTTCTTGATGCTCTTGGCCTTGCCCACATAGAGCACGGTGCCGTCCGCCGCGATCATGCGGTAGACGCCGGGCCCGCCGGGCGCGTGCTTCACCGCGCGGATGATGGCGGCGCGCCCCGTCGCGAGGCTTTCCTCGCCCGGCAGGGTTTCGTCTGCGGGCTCCATCTCGAGAAGGACGCCCTCCTCGGCCTCCTCCAGCCCCTCCCCCGTGCCGGGCGGCAAGGCTTCGCGTGACGCGTCGCCGTCAGGACGGGCAATGGCAATCTCGGGCGGATCGGTGGGCCGGCGGCGGGTCATGGGCCGTATGTAATGCGCCCGGCGCCCGGAGGGAACGGCGGAGCCGGCGGCCCGAATTCACGCCGCATCAACCATAGCTGCATCGGACCTTGAGCCACGCCGTGCGCCAGCTTCGCGCAAGGATGAAAATCCATAGTCCGTGCAACAGCATGGATGGTTAATGCGCCATCAACCATAGGCGCGAGCCGGAGCAACCGCTGAGAATTGGGCAAGTTTCCCCTGCCAGGGTGCGTCAAACGCCGGACGACAGCCGGCCCGCCCCTCGGAGGATGATCCATGCGTATCCGTCTGCTCGCTTCCGCCGCTGCATTGGCGGGCTTTGCTCTCGCCGCGCCGGCGCAGGCGGCCGACCTTGGGTATCCGGCACCCTACGTGCAGCCGGTGGCCGCCTTCACCTGGACCGGCTTCTATCTCGGCGCGAATGCCGGCTATGGCTGGGGCTCCTCGTCGTTCAGCAGCCCCAGCGGTTTTCTCGGCGGCTTCCAGGCCGGATACAATTTCCAGTTCGGTAGCCCCTTCGTGCTCGGCGTCGAGACCGATTTCGACTTCGCCGGCATGTCGGCCGGGGCTTACAGCCTCAACAATCTCGGCACCGTGCGTGCCCGCCTCGGCTATTCCTTCGACCGCGTGCTGGTCTATGGCACCGGCGGCTTCGCCTATGGCCAGGGGAGCGCGAATTTCTTCAGTCTCACCTCCTCCTCGACCCAGACCGGATGGACTTTGGGCCTCGGCGCGGAGGTAGGATTTGACCGGAACTGGTCCGCGAAGCTCGAATATCTTTATGTAGACTTGGGCAGCGCCACGTTCCCAACTGCAGTCGGCCCGGTTACTACTGGCTTGGACGCCAATATTCTTCGGGCTGGCGTGAATTATCGTTTCTAGCGGGGGACGTAACGCAAGGAAAAGAAATGCGGCAAAACATGGGAACAATCCTAAATCTGCCGCGTTTACGCGCCATTGTGTCGCGGAGATTAAGAAAAGTTAGGAAAAGGCCACATCTCTGCCCGGTTTGATTTTCCTGGTGTGGCCCGATCGCTACAGACGGCACCCGGCAGGGGCTGTAAGAAAGAACCACCCGACGGCGACCTCCTCCGGGAGGGGCCGGCGAAACCACAAAGGTAGATACTCATGTTGAAGCGTGCACTTCTGGGCGCCACCGCCCTGGTTCTCCTCGCCGGCACCGCCTCCGCGGCCGACCTGGCCACCCGCTATCCGGTGAAGGCCGCCCCGATCCCCGTGCAGGTCTTCTCCTGGACCGGTTTCTACATCGGCGGCAACGTGGGCTGGGGTTGGGCGAACAACACCTACGACTACACCCCCTTCGCCTCGCCCACCTACAGCTACAGCCCCGGCACCTCCAACGGCTTCACCGGCGGTCTGCAGCTGGGCTACAACTACCAGTTCGCCAACAACGTCGTGCTCGGCGTCGAGACCGACATCAACTGGGCCGACATCAGCACCAACAGCGTGGTGTTCGGTGGCCCCATCGGCGGCACCGTCATCGCCCAGAAGGTCGACTACTTCGGCACCATCCGCGCCCGCCTCGGCTACGCGGTTGACCGCTTCCTGCCGTACATCACCGGCGGCGCGGCCTATGCCAACACCAAGTACACCGACCCCTTCGGCTTCTCCGACAGCAACCTGAAGTGGGGCTGGACCGCCGGCGCCGGTGTCGAGTACGCCATCACCAACAACTGGACGATCAAGGCCGAGTACCTGTACCTCGGCTTCGACAACAGCAAGACCAACTACACCAACGGCGATCAGCTGTCCGTCGGCAGCAACATCCAGACCGCCCGCCTCGGTGTGAACTACAAGTTCTGATCCGAAGCACCCCCTTGCATTGGGCCCCCGGCATTGCCGGGGGCCTTTTGCTTTGGGCGGTCCATTCAGACATCCGCCCGAAGCGGCACCTTCTTCTCAGAGCCGCTTTCGTCGCGCACCGCGAATCGGTACGCGCCGTGGCTGTCCCGGGTGACCTCATAGGTGAGACGGCCGGTGATGCGGTTCTCCCTGTCGAAGGTCAGCACCTTCGGCCGCAGCGCCACGATCTCCCCTTCCGGTACGTAGACCGAATTGCAGATGATGACCTCATCGCCCGGCTGGCAGGTGCGGGCCGCCGCGCCATTGAGGACACAGCAGCGAGAGCCGCGTTCGCCCAGGATGACGTAGGTGGAGATACGGGCGCCGGAATTGCGGTTCCAGATCTCCACGAATTCCAGTGGCAGAATGCCGGCCTCTTCGCAGTGTTCGGGATCAAGCGTGATGGAGCCGTGATAATTGAGGTCGGCCCCGGTCACGGTCAGCCCGTGCAACTTGCCGGCGACGATCTTGCGCATGGCTCTGTCCCCTCCTCCCGCGATCTGGTTGCTGCGGGTGATAGGCCGCCGCGTCGCCGGAGGAAATAGGAGGCGGCCATCCGCGTCCGGTAACACGGGGATGCAATTCTTGAACGGGGCCAGGGGCCGGATTTGACCCACTGCCTCGCCTTCTCAACTATGATCGTGCTAGAGCGCGCAATCGTTGAACGGCAGAAGAGGGCTGAAATGGCTCATCCGGCAGCGCCCGCTCAGGAGCGCGCCTCGAACCGTCCGGTACGCATCGGCGTCACGGGCATCGGCATCATGGGATCGAATCACGCCCGCGTGCTGGCCGAACTCCCCGGCGCGGAACTGGTCGCGGTGGCGGATCCCGATCAGGCCCAGGCCCAGCGGGTCGCTAATTTTCTCGGCTGCAAGGCGGTGGGCGACCATCGCGATCTCCTCGCCCTCGGTCTCGACGCCGTGGTGGTGGCAGCTCCCACCCACCTGCATCACCCCATCGCCCTCGACGTGATCGCCGCCGGCTGCTCGGTGCTGGTGGAGAAGCCCGTCGCCTCCACCACCGAGGAAGGCCGCGAGATCGTGGCCGCCGCCCGCGACAAGGGCGTCACCCTCATGATCGGCCATGTGGAGCGGTTCAATCCGGCGGTGCGCGCCATCAAGGACGCCATCCGCGATGAGAACCTCCTCTCCATCGCCATTACCCGCGTCGGCCCCTTCCCGCCGCGCATGTCCAATGTCGGCGTGGTGATCGATCTCGCGGTGCACGACATCGACCTGATCCGCTGGTTCACCGGCTCGGACATCCTGGAAGTGCAGCCGCAGACCCGCGCCGCCATCGCCGAGCGGGAGGACATCGCCCTCCTCCAGTTCCGTACCGCCAACGGGGCGCTGGCGCATATCAACACCAACTGGCTGACGCCCTTCAAGGCGCGCACGGTCCACGTCGCCACCTCCAAGAAATACGTGATCGGCGATCTGCTCACCCGCCAGGTGACGGAGCATTTCGACTATCGGCCGGACGGCTCCTATTCCACCCGCCATCTGCCGGTGGCCTATGCCGAGCCGCTGCGCGCCGAGCTTGAGAACTTCCTCGCCGCCGTGCGCACGGGCCGGCCGCCGGAAGTGACCGGCGACGAGGGCGTGGCGAGCCTCGAGATCGCCATCTCGTGCCTGCCCGGCGCGCCCCCGGCACAGGCCTCCAAGCGCCGCGCGGTGGGCTGAGCCTGCCGCTGAACGCGTGCCGCGCCGGCCTCGCGCCGGCGGGCGGGTACGCGCACGCCAGATGCCCGGCCACCGGGCCTTTCAAAACGGACATGAGATGACCGCTCCCGCGACGGCCCCCATCGCCTTCATCGACCTTGCCGCCCAGCGCGCCCGCATCGGCCGGCGCGTGGATGACGCGGTGCAGGCGGTGCTCGCCTCCTGCCGCTTCATCAACGGCCCGGAAGTGACCGAGTTCGAGCAGAAGCTCGCCGCCTTCGCCGGGGCGAAATACGCCGTCTCCTGCTCCAGCGGCACGGATGCGCTGGCGCTGCTGCTCATGGCCTGGGGCGTGAAGGCGGGCGATGCCGTGTTCTGCCCGGCCTTCACCTTCTGCGCCACCGCCGAGGTGGTGCCGTGGGTGGGCGCCACCCCGGTGTTCGTGGACGTGAAGGCGGACACCTTCAACATGGACCCGGAGAGCCTGGAGCAGGCCATCCAGGTGGCCATCGAGCAGGGGCTCGACCCGCGCGTGGTGATCCCGGTGGATCTGTTCGGCCAGCCGGCGGACTATGATGCCATCCTGCCCATCGCCGAGAAGTACGGCATGAAGGTTCTGTGCGATACGGCGCAGGGCTTCGGCGGCACCTGGAACAACCGGCGCACCGGCTCCATCGGCGACGCCACCGCCACCTCCTTCTTCCCCGCCAAACCGCTCGGCGCCTATGGCGACGGCGGCGCCATCCTCACCGACAATGAGGAACTGGTGGCGATCCTCAAGAGCCTGCGCGAGCATGGCCAGGGCGTGGACAAGTACCAGAACGTGCGCATCGGCATGACCGCGCGCCTCGACACCATCCAGGCGGCGGTGCTGCTCGAAAAGCTCGCCATCTTCGAGGAAGAGATCGCGGCCCGCGAGAAGGTGGCGCGGCGCTACAACGAACTTCTCAAGGACGTGGCCGGCGTGCCGGTGGTCGATCCGCGCGCGACGTCGGTGTGGGCGCAATACACCATCAAGCTCGCCCCCGGCGTCCGCGACGGCCTCGCGGAGAAGCTGAAGGTCGAGGGCGTGCCTACCGCCGTCTATTATCGCCTGCCCATGCACCTCCAGCCGGCCTATCGCCACTACCCCTCGGCCGGCGCCATCCTGCCGGTGTGCGAGGCGCTGGCCGAGGAGGTCATCTCCCTGCCCATGCACGCCTATCTGGACGAGGCGACCCAGGACCGCATCGTGGATGCGGTGAAGCGGGCACTCAAGGGCTGAGAAGGCGGGTCACCATCAATAAGAAGGGCCGCGGGAGATGTTTCCCGCGGCCCTTGTCATTTCAGGCCAGAATGTACCGAGCTCTCCTCACTTCCCGCGCTTGAAGGTGTTCCAGGTCTTGGTGATGACCCGCTGCACCGGCGGTTCGTTGGTGGTGACGATGAAGAGGCGGTCGAAGACCTCCTTCGTCGGATAGATGGACGGGTTGTCCATGATCTCCTTGTCGATGAACTTCTGCGAGGCGAGGTTGCCGTTCGCATAGGAGATGAAGTTCGAGTTCTTGGCCGCCACCTCGGGCTTCATCATGTAGTTGATGAAGGCGAGAGCGTTGTCGATGTTCTTCGCGTCCTTCGGGATGGCGAAATTGTCGAACCACATCAGCGCGCCTTCCTTGGGCAGCACGTAGTCCACATTCACCGGCTTCTTCTTGGTCTTCTTCGCAGCTTCCTGCGCGCGCGCCTTGGCCTGGTAGACGTCACCCGACCAGCCGAGGGCGATACAGATGTCGCCACGCGCGAGGGCATTGATGTAGCCCGAGGAATCGAACTTCTTGATATAAGGCCGGATGGTCATCAGCAGAGCGCCGGCCTTGGCGATGTCGTCCGGATTCTTGGAATTGGGATCAAGGCCCAAATACTTCATCGCGGTGGGGATGACTTCCTCGGGACCGTCGAGCACGTAGACACCGCAGTCCTTCAGCTTCGCGAGGATCTCCGGCTTGAACATGATGTCCCAGGTGTTGAGCGGGATGTCGCCGAGGCGCTCCTTCACCTTGTCCACGTTGTAGCCGATGCCGGTGGTGCCCCACATGTAGTTGACCGCGTGGGCGTTGCCGGGATCGTACACGGCGAGGCGCTGCGTCACCTCGGGCCAGGCGTACTGCAGGTTCGGGATCTTGGACTTGTCGAGGGGGATGAACACGCCCGCCTTGATCTGCCGCTGCAGGAACGAGCCCGACGGCACCACCACGTCGTAGCCGGTCTTGCCCGCGAGCAGCTTCGTCTCCAGCACCTCGTTGCTGTCGAAGACGTCGTAGCGGACCTTGATACCGGTTTCCTTGGTGAAGTCTTCCAGCACGGTCGGATCGATATAGTCCGACCAGTTGAAGACGTTGACGACCTTGTCCTGGGCCGTCGCCACGCCGGTAAGGCCCAGCGTGGCCACGACCACTGCAGCTAGCGTTTGGCGAAGCATCCGCCGTTCTCCTCTTGCGCGGGGCGGGCTTATCCTGCCGTCCCCGGTGGTGGAAGGCTATTGCGTTGCGGCACACCGCTCAACAGGAAACGGCCACGCCGCAGCGCTTACAGGTAAGTGTCGTATTCGAGGGGCAGGATCTGCCGGGTGAAGGCGGCCAACTCCTCCCGCTTCATCACACCGTAGATGCGCCGATAGTCCTCGCCGAAGGCACGGGCGATGAAGTCGGAGGTAAAGAACCGACGCACCGCTTCCTCCATGGAGGGCGAAAGGCGCTCCGCCGCGTGCTCATAGGCATTGCCGGAAAGCGGCGCCGGCGGCTCGATCTCCCGCTCCAGCCCCTCCAGCATGCCGGCGAGAATGCCGGCCAGCACGAGGTGGGGATGGGCCTCGGCCCCGGCGATGCGGTGCTCCAGCCGGCGGGCGGCGGGCGGCCCGTTCGGCACGCGCACGGCCACCGAGCGGTTGTCGTAGCCCCAGCTGATGGACACCGGAGCATAGGAGCCCGGCACGAGGCGGCGGTAGCCATTATAGCTCGGCACGAACAGCAGCGTGGACTCCGCCATGGTGGCGAGCAGCCCTCCGGCGGCATGGCGCAACGCCCGGTCGCCGATGCCGTCGGGCTTGGCGAAGAGGTTTCCACCCGACGTTTCCATCAGGCTGACGTGGACGTGCATGCCGTTGCCGGCGAAATCCACCAGGGGCTTGGCCATGAAGCTGGCGCGCAGGCCGTGCCGACGGGCCACGCCGTCGATGAGCCGACGCAGCAATATGGCGTCGTCGGCTGCCGCCAGCGCGTCCACGCGATGGTAGAGATTGACCTCGAACTGGCCGGGTGCGGCCTCGGAAATCACCGTGTCCGCAGGCAGGCCCTGCTGCTCGCAGGCCGCGCGCATGTCGTGCAGCACCGGCGCAAAGGCATCAAGGTCGGACATGGAATACATGTTCTGCCGCGCCTGCCCGGTGGCCGGGAACACCGGCTCCGGCGGCGCGCCGGGCACGTCCGACGGCTTCAGCAGATAGAACTCCAGCTCGAAGGCGACGCAGGGGGCGAGACCCCGGGCGGTGAAGCGGTCCACGATGCCGGCGAGCTGCTGGCGCGGATCGAGCTTCCACGGCGCGCCTTTGGCCGAGCCGTCCGGCTCATGCATGGTGATGAGCACCTGCGCGGTGGGCCGCGGTGCCCAGGGCACAGGCTTGAGCGTTCCCGCCACCGGCCAGCACAGGCCGTCCTTGTCGCCGGTCTCGAGGTGGATCTCGGTCGCTTCCACCTCGCAGCCCCAGATATCGAGGCCGAAGATGGAAAGGGGGATGGCCACCCCGTCCTTCCAGATCTTGGTGATGGACCGCCCGGGAATCCATTTTCCGCGCAGAACCGCGGACGTGTCGGGCAGAAGAACTTCCACCACCTCCGGCTCGCCGTAGGTGGAAAGATAGGCCGCAACCTCGTCTTGAGGCTCTGCCGTGGCAGAGGCCTCGTCGGGTCGGCGGCCGGGGAGTGTGACCGGCATGATACTCCGTCTTCAAAAAAGCGACGTTCAAGCCGCATCCAAGCGCGAAGGCGTGGAACCTTCAAGCGCGTCCGCACTTATCACCCCTGAAGCGGGCGCGGATTGACCCCGGAGAGGTTTCTTTTTACCGCGCCGCCGGAGAGGCGGGACGAGATGGGACGATGGGCGGTTCGCCCCCTCGGCGAGGCGGCTTCCGCGAGCGGCAGGAAACCGGGCCGCGCGATGGCCTTCGGCCTGCGCTGGCAATGCCGCGCGTGGGATTTCTGCACACCATGTCTGTCGCCATCATGACGGCGACCTTCACCCAGTCCGCTCCAGGCGCGTGGCGGCACCGGCTTGCCACTCCCGGTCCGACGCTGTTCCTGCTGCTCGGCTTCGCCATCCTCGTCGCCATAAGTGCATCCTCGATCACCCTGGTCCACCGGGCGCGGTCGGATGCGGAAAGCGTCGCCCATACGCTGCAGGTGATGAACGCCGTTTCCCAGCTTCAGGTCCTCATCCGCCGCACCGAAAGTGCAGAACGCGGGTATCTCATCACCGGCCGCGAGGGATTCGCCCGGTTCTACGGGACCTCGAAGGCGCAGAGCGGCCCGACGCTGGATGAGATCGCCACCCTCACTGCCGACAATCCCGAGCAGCAGCGGCGCGTGGCGGAGGCCCGCACCCTGATCGCCGAACGGCTCGCCTCCTACGAGCGCTCCATGGCGCTCAGGGCGGCGGGCGACGTGGAGGGCGCCTTCGCAGACATTCGCGCCGACCGCACCGAAGGCGCCATGACCCGCCTCGGCACGCTGCTTGTGGAGATGAAGGCGGAGGAGAACAAGCTGCTGGAGGAGCGCTACGGCGCCTCCCGGGACAGCACGGTATGGCTGACCGCCGTCACCATCGCCGGGCTCGGCGTGGTGCTGGCGCTCGGCGCCCTCGCCCTCACCCTCAACCGCCGCAACATCAATGCGCTGCAATCGGCACAACGCGAGCTGGAGGCCGCCAACCAGGGGCTGGAGAAGCGCGTCGCCGAGCGCACCGCCGACCTCAAGGAAGCCAACGACGAGATCCAGAGCTTCGCCTACATCGTCAGCCACGACCTGCGCTCGCCCCTCGTCAACATCATGGGCTTCACGAGCGAGATCGAGGCCATGCGCGGCGACCTGTTCGAGCGTCTCGCCCAGTTGAGGGCAAAGGCCGACGAGCCGCCCGAGGCCGACGCGCAGATCGCCGCCGATTTCGAGGAAGCCCTCGGCTTCATCAAGACCTCCATCACCCGCATGGACCGGCTCATCCACGCCATCCTCGCCTTGTCGCGCGAGGGGCGGAAGGAGTTCATGCCGGTGGACGTGGACGTGGGCCAGCTGATCGCCTCGCTGCGCGACAGCATGACCCACCAGCTGCACGACGCCGGCGGGGAGATCGTCATCAAGCGCCTGCCGACGATCCAGTCGGACCGGCTGGCGCTGGAGCAGATCTTCACCAACCTCCTCGACAACGCCTTCAAGTACCGCCGGGACGAGGTGCCGCTCCGCGTCGAGGTCAGCGCGGTGGAGACGCCCGGCTTCGTCACCTTCATCGTCGAGGACAACGGCCGCGGCATCGATCCCAAGGATCGCGGCCGGGTGTTCGAGCTGTTCCGCCGCTCGGGCCGCCAGGACCGTCCCGGCGAAGGCATTGGCCTCGCCCATGTGCGCGCGCTGGTGCGGCGCATGGGCGGCCTCATCTCCCTCGATTCCAAGCTGGGCGAAGGCTCCACCTTCAAGGTGACGGTGCCGCGCCGGCTGCCCACGGAAACCGGAAAGAAGGACCATGGTTGAGCACGTCACCATCATCATGATCGAGGACGACGAGGGCCACGCGCGCCTCATCGAGAAGAACATCCGGCGTGCCGGCGTCAGCAACGACATCGTTGCCTTCAAGGATGGCACCAGCGCCGTCAATTTCCTGTTCGGCGCCGATGGCAGCGGGCGGGAAAGCAGCGGGCGCGCGCTTCTCGTGCTGCTCGACCTCAATTTGCCGGACATGACCGGCGTCGAGATTCTCGGCCGCATCAAGCAGAACGAGCATCTCAAGCGCTCGCCCGTGGTGGTGCTCACCACCACCGACGACAAGGTGGAAATCCAGCGCTGCTATGACCTCGGCGCCAACGTCTATGTGACGAAGCCGGTCAATTACGAGAATTTCGCCAACGCGATCCGGCAGCTTGGCCTGTTCTTTTCCGTCATCCAGGTGCCGGAGACCGATTGATGGAATGCGCCGTGTCCGACCCTCTGGCATCCCAACAGGACGCGGCAACCGCCCCGCCGCCGCCGCTGCGCGTGCTCTACGTGGACGACGATCCGGCCCTTGGCCGGCTGGTGCAGCGACAGCTCGGCCGCCTCGGCTTCGAGGTGGTGCCGGCGCTGTCGGGCGAGGACGGACTGGCGCGGCTCGACGCCGAACGGTTCGATGTGGTCGCCCTCGACCACTACATGCCGGGCCAGGACGGCATGAGCACGCTGCGGGCCATCCGCGCCCTCGAGAACGCGCCGCCTGTCGTCTACGTCACCGGCGCACAGGACGGGCGCCTCGCGGTCGCCGCGCTCAAGGCCGGTGCAGCGGATTATGTGGTGAAGGAGGTGCAGGCCGACTTCATCGAGCTTCTGCGCGCCGCCTTTGTCGCGGCGGTGGAGCAGGTGCGCATGCGCCGGGCCCACGAGGCGGCGGAAGCGGAAATCCGCGCGGCCCGCGACCGGTTCGAGGCGCTGGCCGCCGAGCGGGCGCTGCTGCTGCGCGAGATGAACCATCGCGTCGGCAATTCGCTGCAGATCATCGTCTCGCTGCTGAACGTGCAGGCCGGCGCCACCGACGATCCGCGGGTGAAGGAAGCGCTGAATTCAGCCCGCAACCGCGTTTCGGCGGTCGCGCAGGTCCACCGCCGTCTCTACACCTCCGACCAGATCGCGACGGTGGCGCTGGACCAGTATATCGGCTCGCTGCTGGACGACCTGCAGGTGTCGGCGCACCGCGAGCACGGCGGCATCACTCTCACCTATGATGCCGACCCGATCCACATCGATCCCGATCGCGGCGTCGCCCTGGGCATCATCGCCACCGAACTCGTCATCAACGCCATGAAATACGCCTATCCCGACGGCGAGGGGCCGGTGCGGGTGATGCTCAGGCGCGTGGGCGAACGGCTCGACTTCACGGTGGAGGACGACGGCGCCGGCATTTCGCCGGAAAAGCCGGCGACGTCCACCGGCCTCGGCAACCGCATCGTCAAGGCCATGTCCATGAAGCTCGGTTGCGAGCCGACCTTCGACCCCCGCGCGCGCGGCACCTGCGTGCGTCTCACCTTCCGCCTCGTCGGTCCCGGCAAGGCGTGAGAGGTCGGCGCGGGTTCCCCGGCGCCGCGCGGGCTTGGCTCAGATGCGCGGGACGATGATGAGCCGTTCCACCGGCTTGCCGCCGAGCAGATGCTCGGTGACGATCTCGTCGATGTCCTCGGGGGTCTTCGGCGTGTACCAGATGCCCTGCGGATAGACGACCATGATGGGCCCGGCCTGACAGAAGCTCAGGCACCCGGAGGAGGTCATGGCGATGTCGCGGCGGCCGGAGGCCTCCAGCTTCTTGCCCAGACGCTCCCACAAGGGCTGCGCGCCGTTGGCCCCGCAGGAACCGCGCGGGTGCATGGGCGGCCGCTGGGTGAAGCAGCAGAAGACGTGGTGGGTGTAGACCTGCGGGATTTCGAGGACTTCGGCTTCGGCGGCTTCGGACATGACGGCTCGCGGCTCGGTGAGGTTTCCTGAAGCCATTCAAATTGCATGCCGCCGCGCGTCGTTCGCCGAAAGCCGTTTCAGTCCAGAGCCATAGGCCAATGAAAACGCCGGCGCCCCGAGGGGACGCCGGCGCGGGTCGCGACACTGGCGGGAATGCGACACGGCGCAGCGACTGCGCCCGCCGCATCACAAGGTCATTTGCCCACGAACAGGCTGTCCAGCTTGCCGCCGGAAGCGAAGTGGGTGGCCTGCACCTTCTCCCAGCCGCCGAACACGTCCTCCACCTTCACGAGGCGGATCGGCGGGAACTGGTCCTTGAACTCAGCCGCCACCTTGGGGTCCACCACGCGATGGAAGGCCTTGGCCGCCACCGTCTGGCCGGCGGGGGAATAGAGGAATTCGAGATAGGCCGTGGCCGAGGCGCGGGAGCCGCGCTTGTCCACCACCTTGTCCACCACCGCCACCGGGAACTCGGCGAGGAGGCTCACGGACGGCACGACGGTGAGGAGCTTCTTGTCGGGATAGAGCCCCTCGATGGTGCGTGTCTCGGCCTCGAAAGTCACCAGCACGTCGCCGGTGTCGCGCTCCACGAAGGTGGTGGTGGCGGCGCGGCCGCCGGTGTCGAACACCGGCACGTTGGAAAGCAGCTTCTTCACGAAGGCGTCCGCCTTGGCGGCGTCGCCGTTGTTCTGCTCCAGCGCATAGGCGTAGGCGGCCAGATAGGTGTAGCGCGCGTTGCCCGAGGTCTTGGGGTTCGGGAAGATGACCTTCACGTCGTCGCGGACGAGGTCGGACCAGTCCTTGATGTTCTTCGGGTTACCGGCGCGCACGAGGAAGGCCGGGAAGGAATAATAGGGCGAGGCCGAATTGGGGAACTTCTTGGCCCAGTCCTTCGCCACATAGCCGGCCTTGGCGAGGGTATCCACGTCGATCACCTGGTTGAAGGTGACCACATCCGCCTCCAGCCCCTCGATGACCGCGCGGGCCTGGCGGGAGGAGCCGGCGTGGCTCTGGTTGACCGTCAGTTCCTGGCCGGTCTTCGACTTCCAGAAGGGGATGAACTCCGCATTGATGGCCGTGAACAGCTCGCGGGAGATGTCGTAGGAGACATTCAGCAGCGTGTTCGGCCCCTGCTGGGCCAGCGACGGCACGGCGCCAAGCGGGGCAAAGGCCGCGCCGGCAAGGGTCGCGGCGAGGAGGGCGCGGCGGGTAATCATGGAACCTGCTCCCGATTTCACATTTCACATAAGTTGAAATGTGGTTTTCACATGTACCGTTCCTAGCATGTGAAATGGGGGCTGTGAACCACGCAGGGGGCCCGCTCCACCGAAACTTACGTTTGGGAAGAAAAGACCCGCGACAGCGCCGCGGGCCTTGATGCGATCGGGTCAGAGGTTCAGCAGCGCCATGGCGGCCGCCTGATAGCGGGTGCCGGCCACCGCATCCGGTACGAAGAGCGCATCGAGCGCGGCGACCTCCTCCGGCGAGAGGTGGATGCGGGTGGCCGCCACATTCTCCTCCAGATACTTCTGCCGCCGCGTGCCGGGGATGGGGACGATGTTGTCGTCCTTGGCGAGAATCCAGGCGAGAGCGATCTGCGCGCTGGTCGCGCCCTTTGATGCGGCGAAGTCCTTCAGGGCTTCCACCAGCGCGAGGTTGGTCTTGAGGGCATCGCCGCTGAAGCGGGGATTATCCCGCCGGAAGTCTCCGGCGGCGAGGCTCTCCGGCCCGCTCACCGCCCCGGTCAGGAAGGACCGGCCGAGGGGGGAATAGGCGACGAAGGCGACGCCCAACTCGCGGCAGGCCGCCAGCATCTCGTCTTCCGGCTCACGGCTCCACAGGGAATACTCGATCTGCACCGCGGTGATGGGATGCACCGCATGGGCCTTGCGCAGCGTCGCCACCGAGCATTCGGAGAGGCCGAGGAAACGCACCTTGCCGGCCTCCACCAGCCCCTTCATGGCGCCCACCGTTTCCTCGATGGGCGTCTTCGGATCCACGCGGTGCTGGTAATAGAGATCGATGGTATCGATGCCGAGCCGCTCCAGGCTGGCATCGCAGGCGGAGCGCACATAGTCCGGCGTACCGGAAATGCCGAGGCGCTCGCCATTCGGGCCCCGCACATTGCCGAACTTGGTGGCAAGGATGACCTGATCGCGGCGCCCTTTCAGGAAGCGGCCGAGCAGGCGCTCGTTGTGGCCGACGCCGTACATGTCGGCCGTGTCGAAGAAATTTATGCCGAGGTCGAGAGCGGCTGCTAGGGTCGCGAGCGACTGTTCGTCGTCGCTCGGTCCGTAGAATTCGGACATGCCCATGCAGCCGAGACCGATGGCGGACACGGACAGGCCCGAGCGACCGAGGGAGCGATGGTCCATGGGGGACCTCATATGAAGGGGAGTTTGGGGACGTACAGCCAGGCGGATCCGCGCTGGCCATGAATGTAAACTACACCGTATAGTGTACTTATGTCAAGCGACATCCCTTCCCCTCCCCCGCAGTCCAGCCGCGCGACCGATGCCGCGCAGGCTGATGGCAATCCCGGGCGCGACCGCCGCACGACTGTGCCGCGCATCCGCGCAGCTGCGCGCCGGCTGTTTCTGGAGCGTGGCTATGAGGGCACATCCATGGATGCAGTGGCGGCGGCCGCCCCCGTCTCCAAGCGCACGCTCTACCAGCACTTTCCCGGCAAGGCGGAGCTGTTCGCCGCCGTCATCGATGACGCATGGTCCCACTTCACCCGCGCGCCCATCCTACCCGAGGACACGGCTGGCGACCCGCGCGCCGTGCTGCGCGCCTATGTGGGGCGCCTGACCGAGCATTGGGAGCGACCGGACGTGGTGCCGCTGCTGCGTCTGGTCATCGCCGAGGCACCGCGCTTTCCCGAGCTGTCGCAGGCCTATTTCGCCGTCGGCAAGGAGCCGGCGCTGAAAGGCCTCGGCGCCTATTTCGCCGCCCTCGCGGCGGAGGGGCGCCTCGCGACGGACGATCCGCAGCTGGCGGCGGCCCAATTCCTCGGGGCCATCAAGGAGCCCCTGTTCTGGCCGCGGGTGCTCGGCGTGCCGGTGGCCTTCGATGCCTCCGCCGCCGTGGAGCGGGCCATCGACGGGGTGCTGAAGGGCCGCTGAAGGCGGGGCATTTCGCCCCCTCGCCTTGCCCCTTGGCCGCCCCCCTGCTAAGAGCCGCGCCATCCGCGGGATGCTCGCGGCATTCCTCTTCCAAGAACAGACAGGACGGTCCCCCATGGCGATCGAGCGCACCTTCTCGATCATCAAGCCCGACGCCACGCGTCGGAACCTCACCGGCGCCATCAATGCCGTCATCGAGAACGCGGGCCTCAAGATCGTGGCCCAGAAGCGCATCCGCATGACGCGCGAGGAGGCCGAGACCTTCTACGCCGTCCACAAGGAGCGCCCCTTCTTCGGCGACCTCGTGGCCTTCATGACCTCCGGCCCCGTGGTGGTGCAGGTGCTCGAAGGCGAGAACGCCGTCGCCAAGTACCGCGACGTGATGGGCGCCACCAACCCGGCGAACGCCGCCGAGGGCACCATCCGCAAGCTGTTCGCCGAGTCCATCGAGGCGAATTCCGCCCACGGCTCCGACAGCACCGACAATGCCAAGGCGGAGATCGCCCAGTTCTTCTCCGGCAATGAAATTGTCGGCTGAACAGGTATTGGATTAAGATACTGCGGCGCGCGATCGAATTTGTGCGCCGCGGTATCCGGTTTTTGTTGAGGGTTCCGCTTGGGCACATTAACGTAGCGTCAAAATCCAGAATACGGCGCACCAGACGCAGAATACAATCTCGCGGTGACGCTGACGCTCAAATGGCCCGGGGTAGGGACTATGTCGCTCGACTCTCCAGTGCTCTGGCTGGCACTGCTGCAGATCATCTGGATCAACGTTCTGTTGTCCGGTGACAATGCGGTGGTGATCGCCCTCGCCTGCCGCTCGTTGCCGGAGAAGGTCCGCCGTACCGGGATCATCCTCGGCGCCGGCGTGGCCGTCGCCCTCCGCATCGTGTTCACCGGCATCGTCGCGACGCTTCTGGCGCTGCCGTGGCTGAAGCTCGTGGGCTCGCTCGCGCTCATGTGGATCGCGGTGGATCTCGCCAGTCCCGACGAGGGCGGCGAAGAGGCCATTCAATCCAGCGACAATCTGTGGAAGGCCGTGGGCACGGTGGCGGTGGCGGACATCGTCATGAGCCTCGACAATGTGGTGGCCGTGGCCGCCATTGCCGACGGCAACTGGTTCCTGCTTATTTTCGGCCTCGCCATCTCCATTCCGCTCATCATCGCCGGCTCCTCGCTGGTGATGGCGCTCATCAATCGCTTCCCGCTGCTGGTCTGGGCCGGCGCCGCCCTGCTGGGCTGGGTGGCCGGCGACATGCTCCTCGGCGACGTGGCCATCATCGAGCGGCTGGGCGAGGAAACCACGCATCACCTCCACCGCATCGTCTCCGCCGCCGGTGCCGCCCTTGTGGTCGGCCTCGCGCTGGCCCTGCGCTGGCACAAGGGTCGGCGCGCCCACGCCCACGACGACCTCCCAGCCTGAGACGATCAAGACGAAAGGGGCCGCATCGGCCCCTTTTTTCTGCCCCTTGATTGACGTAACGGAAGTTTCGGCGCGTCATCAACATGACGCTACGTAATAATAACTGCGGCGTGCCGGAGCCTGATCCGACCTTACCCGCATCCCCAGCCTCACCACATGGAGTGGACGATGGATTTCACCGCCCCGACCTTCTGGGTTGCCCTCCTGCAGATCATCTGGATCGACCTGCTGCTGTCCGGCGACAATGCGGTGGTGATCGCGCTGGCCTGTCGCTCTCTGCCGGCCAAGCAGCGCAAATGGGGCATCCTGCTCGGGGCTGGCGCGGCGGTGGGCCTGCGCATCCTGTTCGCGCTGGCGGTGTCCTACCTTCTCGGCGTGCCGTTCCTGAAGGTGGTGGGCGGTCTGCTGCTGTTCTGGATCGCCATCAAGCTCGTCACCGACAATGGCGGCGATTCCCACGAGGTCGCCGCTTCCGACAGCCTGTGGAAGGCGGTGCGCACCATCGCCATCGCCGATGCGGTCATGAGCCTCGACAATGTGGTGGCCATCGCCGCGGCGGCGCGCGGGCACTGGGAATTGTTCGTGTTCGGCCTGCTGCTCACCATCCCGCTCATCATCTTCGGCTCGCAGCTGCTGCTCTCGCTGCTCACCCGCTTCCCCATCCTCATCTGGGCCGGCGCGGCTCTGCTCGGCTGGATCGCCGGCGAGATGCTGGTGGGCGACGTGATGGCGCTCAGCTACCTGCAGCACCTCAACCCGGCGCTGGTGAAGGTGGCCGAGGACGGACTGCATCCGGCCGCGCTCCCCCATTATGTGGCCAGCACCATCGGCGCGCTCTTCGTGCTGGGGCTCGGCTACGTGCTGCGCAATCGTGGGCGCGACCGGGCCGCCGAGGCCGGCCACGGCGCCTGAGCCTCACCCGGCCGTTATCTGAAAAGGGGGCGACGGCGCGCGTCGCCCCCTTTATTGTCTCGGGGCCATGAACGTCCATGCCCCGACCGTTTCGCACACCGCCCACAGCCCGGTTGCGACCCACCCGTCCGTCTGTCCCCATGACTGCCCGTCCGTCTGCGCCCTGAAGGTGGACGTGATGGCCGACGGCCGCATCGGCCGGGTGCATGGCTCCAAGGACCAGCCCTATACCGCTGGCGTCATCTGCGCGAAGGTCGCGCGCTATGCCGAACGGGCGAACCACCCGGACCGCCTGACCCATCCCCTGCTGCGCACCGGCCCGAAGGGCTCCGGCCAGTTCACCCGCATTTCGTGGGACGAGGCGCTGGATCGCGTCGCCGACGGTCTGCTGAAGGCCGAGCGGGAGCACGGGGCGGAGTCCGTCTGGCCCTATTATTATGCCGGCACCATGGGCCTCGTGATGCGCGACGGCATCAACCGGCTGACCCATGTGAAGCGCTATTCGCGCTTCTTCTCCTCCATCTGCGTCAATCCCGCCTGGAGCGGCTACATGGCCGGCGCCGGCCGCATCGCCGGCGTGGACCCGCGCGAGATGGCCTCGTCCGGCCTTATCACGCTCTGGGGCACCAATGCGGTGTCCACGCAGGTCAATGTGATGACGCATGCCATCCATGCCCGGAAGAAGCACGGTGCCAAGATCGCGGTGGTGGATGTCTATCGCACGCCCACCATGGAGCAGGCGGACATCCCTCTCCTCATCCGCCCCGGCACCGATGGGGCGCTGGCCTGCGCGGTGATGCATATCCTCTTCCGCGACGGCCTCGCCGACCGCGCCTATCTGGAGCGCTACGCCCGCGACGCCGCCGCGCTGGAGGCGCACCTTTCCACCCGCACGCCGGAGTGGGCCTCCGCGCTCTGCGGCCTGGCGGTAGCGGAGATCGAGGCCTATGCGCGGCTCGTGGGCACAACGCCGGCCTCTTACTTCCGCATCGGCTACGGCTTCTCCCGCAGCCGCAACGGGGCGGTGAACATGCACTCCGTGGCGTCCATCCCCGTGGTCGCCGGCAGTTGGCAGCACTTGGGCGGCGGCGCGCTCCATTCCATGTCGGGCACCTATGGCTGGCGCAAGAAGATGATCGAGGGGCTGGACAATCTCGATCCCACCGTGCGCGCCCTCGACCAGTCCCGCATCGGCCCCATCCTGGTGGGCGAGGAGGATGCGCTGGCGGGTGGCGGCAAGGTGGCGGCACTGTTCATCCAGAACACCAATCCGGTCGCCGTCGCCCCCGAGCAGGAGAAGGTGAAGCGCGGCTTCGCGCGGGACGACCTGTTCGTTGCGGTCCACGAGCAGTTCATGACCGATACCGCGAAGATGGCGGACATCGTTCTTCCCGCCACCATGTTCACCGAGCATGACGACATCTATGGCGCGGGCGGGCATCCGCACATCCAGATCGGCACCAAGATCGTCGAGCCGCCGGGCGAGTGCCGCACCAACCACGACGTGATCTGCGCTTTGGCCTCGCGTCTCGGCGCCGAGCATCCCGGCTTCGCCATGACCGCGCGCGAGCTGATCGACTGGACCCTGCGCGAGAGCGGCCGCGGCCCGGTCGAGGCGCTGGAGGAGGCGCGCTTCATGGATGTGGCGCAGGAGTTCCGCGCCGCCCATTTCCTCGACGGCTTCGCCCATCGCGACAAGCGCTTCCACTTCGCGGTGGACTGGGCCAACCTCTCCTTCCCCGCGCCGGGCAAGTTCGGCCCGGTGGCGGACATGCCGGCCCTACCCGACCATTGGGCGGTCATCGAGGAGGCGGATGCGGACCATCCCTTCCGCCTCGTGACGGCGCCGGCCCGCAACTTCCTCAATTCCTCCTTCACCGAGACGCCCACCTCGCAGGAGAAGGAGGGGGCGCCCTCGCTGCTGGTCCATCCCGAGGATGCGACTGCGCTGGGTGTTGCAGAAGACGAACTGGTGGCCGTGGAGAACCCGCGCGGGCGGGTGGAACTGCGCGTACGGCTGTTCGACGGGCTCCGGCGCGGCGTCGTGGTCTCGGAACAGATCCATCCGGCCGGCGCCCATCGCGGCGGGCGGGGGATCAACACGCTGACGGGGGCCGACCCCGTGGCGCCGGTAGGCGGCGCCGCGTTTCACGACAACAAGGTGCGGGTGGTGAAGATCGGGTCGTGAGGCTCCCACGCCCGGCGGACTGTTCGCCGGACAAGCGACGTCACAGCCGGAGCGCTGATTCGGGGGCCAGCGCAAGAGTTCCGCGCAGCGGGCAGTACCTAGGTATCGCACCTCACGAAGCGCCTGCAGCGGTCTTCTGCGCTGGGCTCCGGCTCGCATTCCGCTAACGCTCAATGCGTCCGGAGCACGAGGCTTGCCCTCACACCCCCGGCGAAACCAGCGGCGGCAGGCCGCCCTTGGCTCCAGTGATCTCCACCCGTTCGTCGGCGACCTTCAGGCGGCCGGCGGCCAGAAGCTCCAGCCCCTTGGGATAGATCACGTGCTCCTGCGCCAGCACGCGGGCGGCGAGGACGTCCGGCGTGTCATCGGCCTCCACGCCCACGGCGGCCTGGAGAATGATCGGCCCCTCGTCCATCTCGGCGCGCACGAAATGCACCGTGCAGCCGTGCAGGCGCACGCCGGCCTCCAGCGCCCGCTCATGGGTGTGCAGGCCCTTGAAGCTCGGCAGGAGCGAAGGATGGACGTTGATCATGCGGTTGCGCCAGCGCTCCACCAGCCAGGGGGTGAGCAGGCGCATGAAGCCGGCGAGGCAGACGATCTCGATGCCCTCGGCCTTGAGGTACGCGTCCAGCGCCGCATCGAAGGCGAGGCGGTCGCTATAGCCCTTGTGCGAGAGCACGAGGGTCGGCACGCCATGATCCTTGGCGAAGTCGAGGCCGGCGGCATCCTCCCGGTTGGAGAGGACCAGCGCGATCTCGGCCGGGAAGTCCGGCGCCTCGGCCGCCTTCACCAGCGCCGCCATGTTGGAGCCGCGGCCGGAGATCAGGATCGCGGTGCGTTTCGGCGCCGCCTCGCTCATGACGCGAACCCGAAGTCGGCGGCCCCGTCATAGACCACATGAGCCGCGCCGGTGCCGGGCTCGATGACGCCGAGGCGGATGACCGTCTCGCCCGCGGCGGCGAAGGCGTCCGCCACCTCCTCCTCGCGCTCCACCGGCACCACCACGGCCATGCCGACGCCGCAGTTGAAGGCGCGCAGCATCTCCTCCGGCACCACCGCGCCAACGCTGGCGAGCCAGCGGAAGACCGGAGGGACGATGAGGTTGGAGAGGTCGATGCGGGCGATGGTGCCCGCCGGCAGCACGCGCGGCAGGTTCTCGGTGATGCCGCCGCCGGTGACATGGGCGAGCGCCTTCACCGCGCCGGTCGAGCGGATGACCGACAGCACGCTCTTCACATAGAGCCGGGTGGGCGTGAGCAGCGCGGTGCCGAGGTTCTTGCCCTTATGGAAGGGCGCCTCGTCGGTCCAGGCGAGGCCGGAGCGCTCGACGATGCGGCGCACCAGCGAATAGCCGTTGGAATGCACGCCGTCCGAGGCGAGGCCGAGGATCACGTCGCCCGGCCCCACGTCCTTCTTCGGCAGCAGCTCGGTGCGCTCGACGGCGCCGAGGGAGAAGCCGGCGAGATCGTAGTCGCCGTCGCGGTACATGCCCGGCATCTCGGCCGTCTCGCCGCCGATGAGGGCGCATCCGGCAGCCTTGCAGGCCCGCGCGATGCCCGCGACGATATGGGCGCCCACCTCCGGCGCGAGGCGGCCGGTGGCGAAATAATCGAGGAACAGCAGCGGCTCGGCGCCCTGAACGACCAGATCGTTGACGCACATGGCCACGAGGTCGATGCCGATGGTGTCATGGACGCCGGTATCGATGGCGATCTTGAGCTTGGTGCCCACCCCGTCGGTGGTGGCGATGAGGAGGGGATCGGCAAATCCCGCCGCCTTCAGGTCGAACACGCCGCCGAAGCCGCCGATGTCCGCGTCGGCCCCCGGCCGGGCGGTGGCCTTCACCAGCGGCTTGATGAGATCGACGAGCCGGTTGCCCGCATCGATGTCCACGCCCGCGTCGCGGTAGGAAAGTCCGTCCTGAGCCATAGGATCCCCGTCTTTGCGCGGGGCTTAGCCGCGAACGCGGGTCAAAGCAAGGCAGAGTGCCGTTCTTCGCCGTCTTGCACAGCGGGGCGGCAGGCCCGCACCATGGCGGCGACCTGCTCCACATCGTCCCGGAACGGCAGGGTCCGCCGCCAGACGAGGCCGATGGTCCGCGACGGCGCCGGATCGGGAAAGCGCAGCAGGCGCACGCGGGGGATGTGCCCGCCCTCGGAGGCGACGAACATCTGCGGCAGCAGCGTCACCCCCTGCCCGTTGGCGACGAGCTGGGCCAGCGTCGACAGGCTGGAGGCGCCGAAACGGCGCAGCTGGCGTGCATCCACCTTGCGGCAGACGTTGAGCGCCTGATCGCGGAAGCAATGGCCGTCCTCCAGCAGCAGGAGATCGGCGGCGAGGATGTCCTCGGCGGCGGCGGTCTCGCCCCGAAAGTCCGCCGCGCCTTCGGGAACGGCCAGCAGGAACGGGTCCTCGAACAGCGCCTTTGCCTCCAGCGCCGGGTGATCCACCGGCAGGGAGAGGATGACGAGGTCGAGATCGCCATGGGCGAGGTCGTTCACCAGTTGCTCGGTCTGGCTTTCGCGCAGCGCGATCTCGACGCCCGGCCAGCGGGCCGCCATCTCCGGCAGCAGGCGGGGCAGGAGATAGGGCGCGATGGAGGGGATGACGCCGAGCCGCATCCGCCCTTCCAGCAACCGCCCGCGATCGCGGATGGTGCGTTCCATGTCGGCAAGGGCGGCGAGCACGCCGCGGGCGCGGGACGCCGCCTCCTCGCCCACCGGCGTCAGCCGCACGCCACTCCGCCCCCGCTCCACGAGGCGGACGCCGAGGGCTTCCTCCATCTCGCGGATCTGCATGGAGAGAGCCGGCTGGGTGACGGCACATTCCTCCGCCGCGCGGCCGAAATGGCGGTGGCGGGCGAGGGCGTCGAAGTAGCGGAGCTGACGGGTGGAGAGCACTCGATAAGATTACCTTATCGAAAACTCAATGCAATCTGATTTGTCCTTATTCCAACTCACGGCCATGCTGCGCCCCGGTTGATCCGCAGCCGTCACGGCGCGAAACCAAGCAGGGAGCCCTTCATGACGCGACCCACCCTCACCACCACGGCCGGAAACCCGATTTCCGACAACCAGAATTCGCTCACCGCCGGGCCGCGCGGCCCGGTGCTGATGCAGGACTATCAGCTCATCGAGAAGCTCGCCCACCAGAACCGCGAGCGCATTCCCGAGCGCGTGGTCCACGCCAAGGGCTGGGGCGCGCACGGCACCCTCACCATCACCGGCGACATCTCGAAATACACCAAGGCCAAGGCGCTCCAGCCCGGCGCCCAGACGCCCATGATCGCGCGCTTCTCCACGGTGGCCGGCGAGCTGGGCGCGGCGGATGCCGAGCGCGACGTGCGCGGTTTCGCGCTCAAGTTCTATACGCCCGAGGGCAACTGGGACCTCGTGGGCAACAACACGCCCGTGTTCTTCGTCCGCGACCCCTACAAGTTCCCGGACTTCATCCACACCCAGAAGCGCCACCCCAAGACCAACCTGCGTTCGCCCACCGCCATGTGGGACTTCTGGTCCCTCTCGCCGGAGAGCCTGCACCAGGTGACGATCCTGTTCTCCGACCGCGGCCTGCCCGTGGGCGTCCGGAACATGAACGGCTACGGCTCGCACACCTATTCCTTCATCAACGAGGCGGGCGAGCGCTTCTGGGTGAAGTTCCACTTCAAGACCCTGCAGGGCCACAAGCACTGGACCAATGGAGAGGCTACCGAGGTGGTCGGCCGGACCCGCGAATCCACGCAGGAGGACCTGTTCACCGCCATCGAGCGCGGCGAATTCCCCAAGTGGAAGGTGCAGGTGCAGGTGATGCCGGAGCTGGATGCGGAGAAGACCTCCTACAATCCCTTCGACCTCACCAAGGTGTGGCCGCACGGCGAGTATCCGCCCATCGACATCGGCGTCATGGAGCTGAACCGCAACCCGGAGAACTATTTCAACGAGATCGAGCAGGCGGCCTTCTCGCCGTCCAACATCGTGCCCGGCATCTCCTTCTCGCCGGACAAGATGCTGCAGGCCCGCATCTTCTCCTACGCGGACGCGCACCGCTATCGCCTCGGCACCCATTACGAGCACCTGCCGGTGAACGCCGCCAAGTGCCCGGTGCACCACTATCACAAGGACGGCGCCATGCGGTTCTTCCCACAGATGACCGGGAATACCGACGCCTATTACGAGCCCAACTCGTTCAACGGCGCCGCCGAGGATGCCAAGTACGCCGAGCCGCCGCTGAAGATCTCGGGCGACGCCGAGCGCTACAGCCACCGCATCGGCAATGACGACTTTTCCCAGCCGCGCGCGCTGTTCGAGCTGTTCGACGCCGGCCAGCGCCAGCGGCTCTTCAGCAACCTCGCGGCGGCCATGTACGGCATCCCGCAGGAGATCGCCGACCGGCAGATCGCCCTCTTCACCAAGGTCCACCCGGAGTATGGGGCGGGCGTGAAGGCGGCGCTGGAGCAGGAGACCCGCGCCAAGGCGGCGGAGACGGCGCAGCAGCAGAAGAACCCGGCGGGTCCTGTCGCCGCCGAGTGACGTGATCCCGGAGCGGGGGTTTGCCGGGAGCCCTGACCCGGCAAACGGAAAGGGGGCGCGCCTTGCCGGCGCGCCCCCTTTTATCCGTCCCTTAGGGAAGATCAGTCCTCCAGCACCTTCAGCTTGAACAGGAGGCCGGCGAGATAGGCGCCCACCAGCGGCACGATGATGAACAGCCAGAGCTGGGAGATGGCCTTGCCCCCCGCGAACAGGGCGGGGCCGATGGAGCGGGCCGGGTTCACCGACACGCCGGTGACGGGGATGAAGACGATGTGGATCATCACCAGCGACAGGCCGATGGCGAGGCCCGCCGCCTGGGTGATGCCGGCCTTGGAGGTTGAGCCGAGGATCACCACGAGGAAAATGAAGGTGCCGACCAACTCGGCGATGATCGCGGCGCCGAGGCCGTAGCCGCCGATATAGCCCTCGCCCCAGCCGTTCTGGCCGAGGCCGGCGGTCTTCACATCGAAGCCGGCCAGCTTGCCGGAGGCGATCATGAACAGAATGGCGGCGCCGACGATGCCGCCCAGAATCTGCGCAATCCAGTATTTCGGCACTTCGGAGGTGGGAATGCGTCCCGCGGCCCAGACGCCGACGGTGACGGCGGGATTGATGTGGCAGCCCGACACATGGCCGATGCCGTAGGCCATGGAGGTCACGGCGAGGCCGAAGGCGAAGGCGATGGCGAGCATTCCGATGGGTGCAGAGCCGTAGCCGGTGAGCACGGCCGAGCCGCAGCCGAAGAGGACGAGAACTGCTGTTCCGATGAACTCGGCGACGTATTTGTTCATTGCCCAGTCTCCCCTGCGCGCCCCGGCCGGTGGGGGACCGGGCGGTCCGGCGCGCATCCATCAGGTTCAGGAGCAGAATTCCCCGTCCGGACCGAACGAGACCGGGCGGACCCGCTCCCTCGCGGCGCCCCCGAAGGTCAACCGCAGCTCAAGCCAACTCCCGCCAACGGCAGAGATCAAGACTGCAACCTCAAATCTAAGCCACCCATCTCCACCTTTTTGGCGTGCGGCAGCGCAGCATCGCCTGCCGCGCTCGCGAAAAGATGAACGGAATGTAAAGGCCCGTGTCGGCACGGGTTCAGGGTGAACGTCGTACAAGGGCGATGAAATCGTCCTCCATTGAGGGGACGACGCGCCGCCCTCCGGCGTTCTAAGCCGGCCACGCGACGACGAACCGAGACCTGTGCCATGAAGACCTCCTCCCTGCTCGCGGCCGCCGCGACCACCTTCATCGCCATCGCCGCCTGGGGCGGTGGTGACCTCGTGCGCGCCTTCCCCAGCGATGCCGCCCCCGCCCTGGCGAAGGTGGATACGCCCGCCGCACGCCCGGCCGCCTACCAGTGGCGCGACTATTGGGACCGTGACGGCGCGGAGGCCACGACGCGGGCCTGCCCCGCGCGCAAGAGCATCAGCATGTCGTGGGAGGGGCCCCGCCTCTCGTGGCAGCGCAACTGCGCGCGTCCCATCTGAGCTTCATGCTCCTCGCGCCACGGTCGGGCGCCGCAGGACGGGAGCCCTTCCGGTCACGCTGACGTTGGGCCGCGAACATGTTAGGTGTGCGCGCCCCGGCGTTTCGGGGAGGGAGGGACTTCATGATGCGACTATGGACCGGCGCCTCAGCTGCCGCGCTGGTTGCAGCGGCGATGCTGTGGACCGCGACGGCCGACGCCCAGCAGCCCCCGTCGACAGCACAGGCGCAGAGCCAGACCGCGGCCTCGCCCTCCGCGCCTCCGACCTGGCCGCGCGTCTATGACCTGCCGGACAACCAGGTGCTGCAACTCTATCAACCGCAGATCGACGCATGGAACGGCGACACCATGTCCGGCCGCGCCGCCGTCGCCATCGGCGTTAAGACCGGCGCCCCGACGTACGGCATGGTGAAGTTCAGCACCCGCGTCGCCATCGACAAGCCGGCGGGCCTCGTCCACCTGGCCACCTTCACCATCGAAGGGGTGCAGGTGCCCACCGAGCCGGCCAAGGCGAGCGAGATCCGCTCCGCGCTCCAGACCCGCCTGCCGCCTGACGGCATCACGGTTCCGCTCGACCAGCTCCAGGCGAGCTATGCGGTGAACCAGGAACTGGCCAAGGTCCAGACCCAGCCGGTGGACAACACCCCGCCGCAGATCCTGTTCGCCACCACCACCACGATCCTCATCCCCATCTCCGGCGAGCCCGTGCTGCGGCCGATCAAGGGCGTGAGCGGCTTCCAGCGGGTCATCAACACCCAGCCGCTGCTGCTGAAGGATGAGGCCGGCACCTATCACCTCGAAGCCGCCGGCCACTGGTACGAGACGCCGAACCTCGGCGGCACCTGGATCGTCACGCCCCAGGTCTCGGACGCCCTCGCCTCCGCCGGCAAGGCGGCCAGTGCGGAGAGCCCGGCCGATCCGCTGCTCAGCAGCGACAAGAAGCCGATCAACCCGGCCCCGGCCATCATCGCCGTCACCAAGCCCACCGAGCTGATCCAGACCGATGGACAGCCGCAGATGCTGCCCGTGGCGGGCACCAACCTGCTCACCATGAACAATTCCGATCATGCGGTGTTCATGGAGACCACCTCCAACACCTATTACGTCCTGATCTCCGGCCGCTGGTTCAAGGCGCCGGACCTGAAGGGGCCGTGGGCGTTCGTGGCCAGCAACGCGTTGCCCAGGGACTTCTCGAAGATTTCGCCGAACGATCCGAAGGCGAACGTGCTGGTCTCGGTGGCCGGCACGCCGCAGGCCAAGGAAGCGGCAATCGCCGCCACCATCCCGCAGACCGCCACGGTGAAGCGCAGCGTGGAACTGAAGGTCGCCTTTGAGGGCGCGCCGAAGTTCGAGCCCATCAGCGGCACTGCGCTCGCCTATGCGGTGAACACCGCGACGCCGGTGATCCGCCTCGCGCCCGACCGCTTCTATGCGGTCAACAACGGCGCGTGGTTCGTGGCGGTCGATCCGGCCGGCCCGTGGCGGGTCGCCGATGTGGTGCCGGACGTGATCTACACCATCCCGGTGTCCTCGCCCCTGCACTACGTCACCTACGTGCGCATCTACGGGTCCACGCCGGACGCGGTGGTGGTGGGCTATACCCCCGGCTACATGGGCGTCGTCGTCGCCCCCGGCGGCACGGTGGTCTACGGCACCGGCTACAATTGTGTCGGCTACGCCGGCTTCGCCGACTGGTACTCCTGCCCCGTCACCTATGGCGTCGGCGCCGGCTTCGCGCTGGGCCTCGATACCGGCTTCGCCTTCGGCTTTGCCGCCGGCTGGGGCTGGGGCGCGGCGGTGTACCCCTACTGGGGTCCCTACTGGCATCCCTATGGTCCCTATGGACCCTACGGACCCTGGGGCGGCCACTGGGGCTACACCAACCTGAATCAGGCCAACCTCTACGGCCGCTGGGGCGGCGCCGCCACCGTCAATCACGCGTGGGGCACCACCTGGAATGGCACGGACTGGTCGGGCCGCGACTGGCATGGCACCACGGCCAACGGCACCAACTTCGCCGGCCGCTCGGGCGCCGCGTTCAATCCCTATTCCGGCAACTATGCCGCCGGCCGGGAGAACAGCCGCTACAACCCCACCACCGGCGCCCGTGGCGAAAGCCGTGCCGGGGTGGAAGGCAACGCCTATACGGGCAATGCCGCCGCCGGTCGTGAATCCGCCGGCGCCAACCCGACCACGGGCACCTATCACGCCTCCCAGACCGGCGTGACGGACAAGAACGGCAACGTGAACGTCGACAGCCGAGGCGTCGCCGGCAATGCCAAGACCGGCAATGCCGTCGCCTGGGATAACGGCCATGTGGCCGTGGACCACGACGGCAACGTCTACCAGCACAACGACAACGGCAGCTGGAGCCAGCACACCAACTCCGGCTGGCAGAACACCAGCCGCGACACCTCCAGCCTCGACAATGAGGAGCGGGCCCGCTCCACCAGCAGCCAGCGCGTGTCGAGCTACGGCGGCGACGGCTTCGGCGGCGACGCCTACGGCCGGGGCGACAGCTTCGGCTCGGGCGGCTTCGATCGCGGCTTCGGCGGCTTCGGTGGCGGTGACCGCGGCGGTGACTTCGGCGGTGGCGATCGCTTCGGCGGTGGCGGCGGCTGGGGCGGCGGTGGCCGCGGCTTCGGTGGCGGGTTCGGCGGCGGGCGCCGCTGATCTCCTTCGCAGGCGACAAGACGAAAGGCCGGGCTCACGCCCGGCCTTTTCATTTCAAGTGTCAGATGGTCAGGCCGCCCGGCGGGCCTCGAACGTCTCGCCCGCCAGCAGGCGCTGCACCCGGCTCGGAGCAAACTCTTCCGGCACGGCGCACAGGCCGAGGCGGACGCACAGCCGGCCGAGGCGCGGATCGGCGGTGGCCATTGTGAAAGGGATGGCGAGCACATAGCCCGCCAGCACCGGCGCCGCCCACAGGGCAAGCACCGGCTGCAACGCCAGCAGCGCGACGAGCACCGCGAGCCCGAACACCGTCTGCGGCCAGAACGCCCGCGCCGCATGGGCGACGTCCACCCCATGGCCGTCGCGGGCCTGGGCCCGCCAAGAAACCTTGGCGCCCCAGGAGGCGCGCACCCGGCCCAGCAGCAGGCGCCCCATCTCCAGCGTCACGGCCATGGCGGTGATGGCGCTGAGCAGGAAGGAGAACACCAGCTCCGCCGCCACGGACGCGGCAAAGCGCAGCGCCCCGCCGTAGCGGGCGACGCCGCCCGACGTCAGCACCACATCGGCGACACCGGCGAGCTTGGGCAGGAGCGCCATGGCCATCATCCCCCCGTAGAGGGCGAGAGCGAGGCCGCTTGGATAGGCCGGCCCGGCCTCCGCCGCCGCCAGCGGCAGCAGCGCCAGAAGCGCGGGATGGGCGGGCACCGTCACGAACATCAGGATGGCCCACACGAGCTGGAAGCGGCTCATGGGCTGAAGGCTCGCCGCGAGGCCCGGCACCGCCAGAAGGCGCAGATACTGGAGATTGCCGAGGCACCAGCGCAGGTCGCGGCCGACGAAATCGGTGGCGGCGGGCGGGTTCTCCTCATAGCTCTCGCTCTCCACCGGCAGAACGCGCACCTCATAGCCGGCGCGGCGCATGAGCACGGCTTCGACCTGATCGTGGGAGAGCACCGGTCCGCCGAAGGGGGCCCCGCCGGGCAGCTCCGGCAGGTGGCAGGAATCGCGGAAGGGGGCGACGCGGATCACCGCATTGTGCCCCCAGAACGGGCCGCAATCCCCCGCCCACCAGCTCGCGCCGAGGGTGTAGCTGCGCATGCCGTGACGCATGCCGAACTGGAAGATGCGTCCGAACGCGCTCTGGGACGGCAGACCGACGACTAGGCTCTGCAGGATGCCGAGGCGCGGATAGGCCGCCATCAGGCGCACCATGGAGAGGATGGTGTCCGCTCCCATCAGGCTGTCGGCATCCAGCGGCAGCATGAAGTCGTAGCGATCACCCGCGTCCGTGCAGAAGGCGCGGATATTGCCCGCCTTGAAGCCGGCATTGTCCGCGCGGCGGCGGTAGAAGATGCGGGCAGGTCCCTCCTGCGCCCGCCACGCCGCCACAAGTGCCTCCTCGGCGATTGCGATCTCGGGGCGGGACGTGTCGCTGAGGATGTGGAAGTCGAAGGCGGCGCCATGGCCGGAGAGGTCTAGGTCGGCCTTCACCGCCTTGAGCCGCGCCAGCGCCCGCGCCGGGTCCTCGTTCCGCACGGTGAGGAGAATGGCGGTGCGTGCACTGATCGCCCCTTCGGGCAGGGGCGGTGCAAGGAAGGGCGCCGCCGCCTCGACGCCCCGGCGCCGGCCGTGGAGCAAATAGAGACCCACCGCCGCATTCCAGAAGCCGATGGAGTTCCACGGCGTGATGGCGAGGGCGCAGACCAGCAGCAGCCCATCCACCAGCGAGAAGCCGTCATGAGCGCCCAGCGCCACCATGCCGGCGAGGACGAGGGCCACCGTGACCAGATTTGCCGCCAGCATGAACAGACGGCGCCGCCGGAGCGTTGAGAGCGGCTGGATCAAGGCCGGCGTCAGCGTCGCCGACGCGGGTGCGGGTTTATCTGGAAGCGTGGACAGTGGACCGGACCTTGAAGACATGCATAGCTCCCTGGGTGCCGGCGGCCCGCGGCGATGGAACCCCAAGCCTATACGAGAGCCAAAGCATGGCCGTTCAACCTGCGTCAACTTGCCACGCACCTCTCTTTGCGCGCGCCCTCTGGTACGTCGCGCCCGGCGCCTGTGAGCTGCGCCCGGGCGTGCTGCCCGCCGTGGACGAGGCGACGGCGCAGGTGCGCACCCTCTACACCGCGGTCAGCCGCGGCACCGAGCGGCTGGTGGCGGCGGGGCTCACCGATCCCGTCCACCGCAAGCGCATGCGCGCGCCGTTGCAGGAGGGCGAATTCCCTTTCCCGGTCAAGTACGGCTATTGCGCGGTCGGCGAGGTGGAGGTGGGACCGCCCGAACTGGTCGGTCGCCGCGTCTTCTCCCTCGCGCCCCATCAGGAGCGGTTTGTGGCGCTCACCGAGATGCTGGCCCCGGTGCCCGATGCCGTGCCGGCGCGGCGCGCCACCCTCGCCGCCAACATGGAGACGGCCCTCAATGCGGTGTGGGACGGCGGTGCCGGGCCCGGCGACCGCATCGTGGTGGTGGGCGCGGGGCTGGTCGGGCTGCTCGTCGCCTATCTCTGCGGCCGGCTGCCCGGCGCGGAGGTGACGGTGGTGGACACCGACCCCGCCCGGGCCGCCGTCGCCGCTACATTCGGCGCGCGCTTCCTGCCCGCCGACCCCGGGCCGGCCGATCTCGATGCCGATCTCGTCTTCCACACCTCGGGCTCCTCGGCCGGCCTCAACATCTGCCTCGCCTGCTGCGGCGACGAGGGCCGGGTGATCGAGATGAGCTGGTACGGCGACCGTCCGGTGGACGTGGCGCTGGGGGGCGGCTTCCACCACAAGCGCCTCGCCATCCTCTCCTCGCAGGTGGGCGCGGTCAGCCCGGCCCGCCGCCCGCGCTGGAGCCGCCGCCGCCGCCTCCTCAAGGCGCTGGACCTCCTCGCCGACGACCGGCTGGACGCGCTCATCACCGAGGAGGTCGCCTTCAATGATCTGCCGGCCCGAATGCCGCGTATCCTCGCAGCCGGTGCGGAAGGGATCGCCACCGTCGTCAACTACGGCTGAGGCCGGACCACCGGACAGAAAGGACATTCTATGTATGCGGTAGAAGTGCGGGACCACATCATGATCGCCCACTCCTTCCGGGGCGACCTGTTCGGCCCGGCGCAGGCGCTGCACGGGGCGACCTTCGTGGTGGATGTGGCCTTCTATCGCGAGGACCTGACCGAGGAGGGCGTGGTGGTGGACATCGCCCGCGCCCATGACGCGCTGAAGGCCGTGCTCGGACCGCTCAACTACAGGAATCTCGACGAGGTGCCCGCCTTCGCCGGCCGCAACACCACCACCGAGGTGCTTGCCCGCCACGTGTTCGACCATATGGCCGCCGCTGCCCGCTCCGGCGATCTCGGCGCCGGCGGCGACGGCATCGTGCGCATCCGCGTCTCGCTGCACGAATCCCACGTCGCCCGCGCCTGGTACGAGGCCGACATCGGAGCCGCCGCGTGACCGGTCACGCGCGGCCGGCGGTGGCCCTGGTCCATCCCGGCGACATCAATACGACCAGCGGTGGCTATGCCTATGACCGGCGCATCCTCGCCGGGCTCACGGCGCAGGGCTTCGATGCGATGCCGCTCTCGCTCGAGGGCGGCTTCCCTTTTCCCACGGCCGAAGAAACCGATGCGGCCCTTGCCGCTCTTGCCGCGACGCCGGCCGGCACCGTGCTACTGGCGGATGGCCTCGCCCTCGGCGTCCTGCCGGGCGAGGGCCTGCGGCAGCTCGGACGGCCTGTGGTCGCACTGGTGCATCATCCCCTTGCGTTGGAGACCGGCCTGTCTGAGGAGGCCGCGACCCGCCTGCTGGAGAGCGAGACGGAGGCGCTCGCCGCCGCCGCCGCCGTCATCGCCATCAGTCCCGAGACGCGGCGGATGCTGGTGGAGCGCTATGGCGTGCCGCCTGAGAAGATCACCCTCGCCCTGCCCGGCACCGCCCCCGCCCACCGCGTTCCGGCGGATGGCCACCCGCCCCGGCTCATCGCGGTGGGGTCGCTGACGCCCCGCAAGGGCTATGGGGTGCTGCTCGACGCCCTCGCCGGCCTGGAGGATCTCGACTGGACGCTGACCATCGTCGGCAGCCCCGATCTGGAGCCCGAGACGGCGCGGGAGATCGCCGCGCGTGCGGCCGGACTGGGGCCCCGCATCCGCCTCGCCGGCACACTCGACGTGCCGGCGCTGGATGCGGCCTATGCCGCCGCCGACATCTTCGTCCACCCCTCCTTCTACGAGGGCTACGGCATGGTGTTGGCCGAGGCGCTGCGGCGCGGCCTGCCCGTGATCTGCACCACCGGCGGCGCGGCGGGCGAGACCGTTCCGGACGGAGCCGGCCTCAAGGTGCCGCCCGGCGACGTGGATGCCCTCGCCGCCGCGCTGCGCGCGGTTCTCGTCGATCCCGCGCGGCGGCGGGCCATGGCCGATGCCGCCTTCGCCGCCGGCACCGCCTTGCCCGACTGGCCCGACACCGTGGCCGCCATCGGCCGGGTGCTGACGGAGGTCGCTGGACGTTGACCGAGCTTGCGCCCGCGCCCGCCGCCACCTTCTCCGCCGGATGGCTCGCCTTGCGGGAGCCCGCCGACCACCGTGCCCGCGCGGCGGCGCTGGAGGCGCAGCTGGCCGCCCGGCTGGCCCACGTCCCGGAGCAGCGCATCGTCGATCTCGGTGCCGGCTCCGGCTCGAATCTGCGGGCCCTCGCGCCGAAGCTCGGACCACGCCAGCACTGGGTGTTGGTTGACCACGACGACACCCTCGCCGAGGCCGCCCGGATCGCCTTCCGCGGCTTCGCGGACGGCTGGCGGGAGGACGGCAGCCGGTTGGTGCTCGACCTCACGGGCAAGGAGGTGACGGTGGAATTTGCCCTGCGCGACATCGCCGCCGACCCGGCCGCACCGCTCGCCTTCCGGCCCCATCTCGTCACCGCTTCAGCGTTCTACGACCTCGTGTCGGCGGACTGGTGCCGGCGCTTTGCGGCAGCGTTCGCCGGCAGCGGCGTCGTGCTCCATGCGGCGCTCACCTGCGACGGCCGGGATGCGTGGTCGCCACCCCATCCGGCAGATGCCGCCATCGCAGACGCCTTCCGCGCCCATCAATCAACGGACAAAGGCTTCGGCCCCGCCGCAGGCGCGGACGCCGCGGGCATCCTCGCGGCAGCGCTTGCCGCCGTCGGCTACGCCGCCGAGACGGCGAATAGCCCGTGGGTGCTCGACGCCGGCGACCGGCAGCTGATCGCCGCGCTGGCTAAAGGCACCGCGCAGGCGGCGGCGGAGAGCGGGCCCGTCCCGGCTGAGGTCGCAGCCGATTGGCATCAGGCGCGGGCGATGGCGCAGAGCTGTATCATCGGCCATGTGGACCTGCTGGCGGTGCCGCGCGGCTGAAAACTCAGCTGCAGTTCGTAACCTGATTGGAGCAGATGCCACGCCACCAGCCGCGCTTGCCGTCCCGGCTCTTCGTCAGAGCCCAGTTGGCCGAGCAGGCATAGATGCGCTCCAGCGTGCCATCGATGGGCAGATTTCCGGAGGGATCGGCCGCGTCGTCGCCGGGCGGGATGTCCTTTGAATCGACGCTCGGCGCCTGATGCAGGCGCATCACCGGCATCTGCGTGTTGGCATAGGCGCCGCCGGCCTTGTCCGCCGGAATCCAGCCGGCGCCCTTGTAGGTCTTCGGATAGGAGCGCGGCGGCGGATCGTCGTAGGGCGCACCGGGCGGGGTGGCATTGCGGATGCGGAACCAGCCGTCCTTGTAGCCGGTGATCTCGAATTCCACGTGCCAGCTGTCGTCCTCGCCCTGTCCGGACTCGGGCGTATGGCGCGGCGGGGCGAGGGTGCCGACCACCTTCGCCGTCGCCGAGGGTGCGGCGCGCACGGCAAGACCCTTGCGGCTGGTGTCGATGGACCATGCCTTGAGACGGCAAGGCTCGACGCCCGGCTCCGCCTTCTGCTTCGACAGACCGGCGAGAATGTCCGCCTGCTCTTCCGCAAAGGGATCATCGCCCGCCGGGTCCTGAGGCGTGCGGGGGCGCACGATGGCGGAGACGACGCGGCGGGCATCCCCCTCCGGCGCCAGCGTCACCTCCAGCACCTGCCCGGGTGCAAAGGCGCTGCCCGGCGTTCTGGGATCGTCTGCGCCGGCAGGAAAGACCGCGATCAGCGCCGTCTGCCCCAGTTCGCCCGTGCGCAGCACGCGGCCGGGGACGAGCGTCTTCGGCAGTTGCGCCGTGGCGGCAGCGACCCAGGCCGCGTCGTCCGCGCGGGCCTCGCCGGCCGGCACGCCCAAGGCAAGCGCAAGGAGGAGAAAGCGCTTCATTGGGGCGCGATGATCTTCAGCGGGGTCGTGTAGGGCTCGATCCGCAGGCTATCGTTGCCGAGGATGCTGACACGCGCCACCGGCGCCTGCTCCAGCGCCCCGTCGGGCCCCTTGCGCACCGCATAGCGCCAGAGCGTCACCTCGCCCTTCCCCTTCAGCGCCTTGCCGATGGCGGTGACATCGCTGCCGCCGAGCGCAGTCACGTCCTGCGGCGCGAGGCCGACGACGATCTCGTCCTTCACCGTGACGATCTTGAAGAGCGGCGTCGTCTCCGCCCCCGAGGCCGCTCCGGCAAGGACCAGAAGGCTGCCAGCGACCAGCGACAGGGAGAACAGGCGGCGAGTGGGAAGGGTCATTGCGGCGATCCTCGGTAGGGCGCATTGCAGCGCTCAAGGCCGACATTTCCCGAGGATGCGGGGATTTTCAACCGCCGCGTGCCGAAACGGCAGCAGCGCGGCAAACCGCTACCGCGCGGGCGAAAAAGACCTCATTCCAGCCCGGCGATGGCCCGCGCAAAATCACGCGCCGCGAAGGGCTGGAGGTCGTCCTGCCCCTCCCCCACGCCGATGAGGTGGATGGGCAGCTTGTGCTTCGCCGCGATGGCCACAAGGATGCCGCCCCGCGCCGTGCCGTCGAGCTTGGTCATGACGAGGCCGGTCACGCCCGCGATGCGCGCGAACGCCTCCACCTGCGAGAGCGCGTTCTGGCCCACCGTGGCGTCGAGCACGAGGAGCACGGCGTGGGGGGCGGTCGGCTCCTGCTTCCGGATGACCCGGACGACCTTTTCCAGCTCGGCCATCAGCTCGGCGCGGTTCTGCAGGCGGCCGGCGGTGTCGATCATGAGGATATCGGCGTTCTGGACCCGCGCCTCGGTGATGGCGTCGTGGGCGACGCCCGCCGCATCGGCCCCCTGCTCGCGGGCGATGACGGTGGCGCCGGTGCGCTGGCCCCACACCTTCAGTTGCTCGATGGCGGCGGCGCGGAAGGTGTCGCCGGCGGCGAGCACCACCTTGCGGCCTTCGGCGCGCCACTGGGAGGCGAGCTTGCCGATGGTGGTGGTCTTGCCCGAACCGTTGACGCCCACCATCAGCAGGATGAAGGGCTTGTGCGCGGTGTCCACCACCAGCGGCGTCGCCACCGGCGCGAGGATGCGCTCCACCTCGGCAGCGATAAGGCTCTTCACCTCCTCGGCCGAGATCATCTTGTCGTGCCGGCCGCGCCCCACCTCCTCGACGATGCGCATGGAGGTCTCCACACCGAGGTCGGCGCGGATCAGCACCTCTTCCAGCTCCTCCAGCGTCGCCGCATCCAGCTTGCGCTTGGACACGAGGTCGGTGATGCCCTGCCCGAGGCTGGAGGCGGTGCGCGCCAGGCCCGAGGCGAGGCGGCTCCAGAAGCCCTTGCGCGGCTCCGGGGCCGGCGCGGCGGGTTCCTCCGCCGGCGGAGGAAGATCGGGCGCGGGGGCTTCGTGAGCAATGGCCGGTATCGGCTCAGGAGCGGGGGCTTCGACCGGCTCGGGGACAGGCTCCGGCTCGACAGCGGCCAGCGGCGCGGGCGCGACCGTCGGCTCGGGTTCGGCGGGCTCAAGCGCAGGTGTTTCGACGGGCAACGCGGCTACGGGCTCCGCCGCAGCGCTCTCCACCGAGGTCGGCAGCGGCGTCTCCGGTGCGGCAGGCGCGGGCTCGGGGTCAGCCGAATCGGGAACAGGCGCATCCGGCGGCGGCGGAACCGGCGTTTCGGCCGCCGGCTCGCCGGTGAGCCAGCCCCAGAAGCCGCGCTTCTTCTTGTCGTTTCCGCCGTCCTGCTGGCTCATGCCGAAGATCCCTGAAAATGCGTCACGCCGCGATGAGGCGCGCGCCGTCGTGCCCGGCGATCCTGAGATCGGCGAGGCTGCCGCGCACCGCCGCGCCGGAGAGGCGCACCGGGGTGAAATGTTCGGTGTGTCCGCGCCCGCCGGCTTCCACCAGCACCGTGCGGCGCCGGCCGACTTCGGCGGACAGATGTCGGCGCAGCAGCCCCGCCCCGGTCTCGCGCAGCCGCGCCGCGCGCTCGGCGACGAGCGCCGGGGCGAGTTGCGGCATGCGGGCTGCCGCCGTGCCCGGCCGGGCGGAATAGGGGAAGGCGTGAAGGAAGGCGAGGCCGGCTTCCTCGGCGAAGTCGCGCGTGGCACGGGCCTGCGCCTCGGTCTCGGTGGGAAAGCCGACGATGATGTCCGCGCCCAGCACCACGTCCGGCCGTGCCCGCCGCAGCGCCGCGATGAAGGCGAGCGCCTCGGCCCGGCTGTGGCGACGCTTCATGCGCTTCAGGATGATGTCATCGCCGGACTGGAGCGAGAGGTGCAGATGCGGCATCAGCCGCGCCTCCTCGGCAAGGGCGCGTATCAGCTCGGCATCTGCCTCCACGGCGTCGATGGAAGAGAGGCGCAGCCGCTTCAGCTCCGGCACGCCGGCGAGCACCGCCCGCACCAGCCGTCCGAGGGTCGGCGTGCCCGGAAGGTCGGCGCCATAGGCGGTGAGATCGACGCCGGTGAGCACCACCTCGCCGTGGCCGCTCTCCACCAGCCGCGCCACCTGCGCCACCACGGCGCCCATGGGCACGCTGCGCGAGGGTCCGCGGCCGAACGGGATGATGCAGAAGGTGCAGCGGTGGTCGCATCCGTTCTGCACCTCAACGAAGGCGCGGGTGTGCCCCTCGAAGCGGTCAGCGAGATGGGGCGTCGCCTCGCGGACGGCGGAGATGTCCTGAACCTGCACCTTCTGTTCGGCCGAGACGCCGAAATCGAGGGCGGTACGGGCGCCGGCCCAGCTCGCGGCGGAAACCTTCTCGGCGTTGCCGAGAATCAGATCCACCTCGTCCATGGCGGCGAAGGTGGCGGGCTCGGTCTGGGCTGCGCAGCCGGTGACGATGATGCGCAGGGACGGATCACGCCGCCGGGCGCGGCGGATGGCCTGGCGCGCCTGCCGCACGGCCTCGGCCGTCACTGCGCAGGTGTTCACCACAAAAGCGCGATCGAGCCCCGCGGTTGCGGCGGCGCGGGCGATGCCGTCGCCTTCCAGCGCATTGAGGCGGCAGCCGAAATTGACCACCTCCAAAGCCCGCTCCACGCCCGGCCCCTCCGCCATCAGGCGGCCTCCCCCAGCATGGCGGGGGTGAGGGTGCCGGCGAATTCGTGCTCGACCGGACCGGTCATCAGCACATGGCCATCGCTCTCGCGCCACTCGATCTCCAGCGGCCCGCCCGGCAGCGTCACCGTGACGGCGCGGCCGGTGCGGCCCGTGCGGACGGCGGCGACGCCGGTTGCGCAGGCGGCGGTGCCGCAGGCCCGCGTGCGTCCGGCGCCACGCTCCCACACATGCAGCAGGATGCGGTCCGGCGCGGTGAGGCTGGCGAAGGAGATGTTGGCGCGCTCGGGAAAGAGCGGATGGTGCTCCAGCGCGGCGCCGAGGCCTTCCACGTCCATGGCACCGGCATCGGGAACGAAGAAGATGGCGTGGGGATTGCCCATGCTCACCATCACCGCCGGCCCGAGAGTCTCGAAGCCGGGGACGAGGACCGATGCCGTGTCGCCCACATCCTCCGCCAGCGGAATGTCCTGCCAGCCGAGGCGGGGGGCGCCCATGTCCACCTTCACCTGGCCGTCCGGCCGCACGGTGCAGTCCAGCAGCCCCGCCTCGCTCTCGAAGAGGACATGGGGCGTGCCGGTGCGCCCGGCCTCCAGCGCGGCAATGCAGCGTGTGCCGTTGCCGCAGGCGGCGGAGATGGAGCCGTCGTTGTTGAGGATGCGCACGAAGGCGGCGGTGTCCGCCCGGCGCGGGGGATAAAGCACCATGGCCTGATCGAACGGCAGCACGGACGGCCGCGCCAGCGCCCGCGCGGCGGCGGGCGGCACGTCCACCGGATCGGCGCGCAGGTCGAGGACGAGGATCTCGTTGCCGAGACCATTCATCTTCACGAAGGGGCGGTGGCTGAGCGGGTTCACGGGCGTCCGGGGCTGTCCTGCAAGGTCTTTGCCCTATATGGCGCCGTTGTGTCCATCACACCACCCCCGCGCCGCCTGCAAGGCGCCGCAATGGCGCCGAACTGCGGCATGAGAACATGCTAGACAGAGTGCGTCGCGGCCCTTCGGCCCGCGGGAGGATGTACGATGACGGGCGTTTGGGGGACGAGGCTCGGACGGGCGGCGGCGGTTTTCGGGCTGATGATGGCGCTGGTGGCTCCCGCGGCCGCACAGGCCCCGCAAAAGGGGGCGGATACGCTCACCCCGCCGCCGGTGGTGGACCCGAAGAAGGTGGAAACGACGCCCGTCACCCCCGGCGCCTCCACTTTCGCGCCGGACGAACTGACGCTGGCGCCGGTGCCGGTGCTCACGATTTCGGGCTCGTCGTCGTGGGAAGAGGCCTATGACAAGCTGGTCGAGGCGGTCCGCAAGGCCGATGCCGAGGTGAAGCGGCTCGGGCTCACGCGGGCGGGCGAGGTGTTCGTCATGTACACCACCAGCGACGACCGCGGGTTCGACTATGAGGTGCAGGTCCCGTTCTCGGGCACCACCACCCAGAAGCCGGCGGAGCCCATGAAGCTGGGCGGCTCCTTCGCCGGCAAGGTTCTGCGGTTCGTCCATACCGGCTCGTTCGGCGACATGGACAACACCTACGAGCAGATCGCCAACTATCTCGACGAAAAGAACGTCGAGCAGAACGACCTCTATATCGAGCGCTACCGCACCGACCTCCTCACCGCCTCCCCGGAGGCCCTGGAGATCGAGATCCTGGTGCCCCTGCCCTGAGCAGGCCCTCGAGAAAATAGAGCAACATCAAGGACACGGCTGCGCAGACCGGTCTACCCTACGGTCAACGCGCCGCCACAAGGAGGGCCGCATGGGTGGCATATCCGTAAAAAACTGCGTCAAGGGGCGGACGGGAAACCTTTCGCGCATCGCCGTCGCGGCGGTGTTCGGCTGGTCGACCATCTACCCGGCCCTCGCCCAGACGCCGCCCCCCGGGCCGCAGGGCGCCCAGGGCTATCCGCAGGGGCAGCCGATCCCCCAAGGACAGCCTGCGCCGCAGGGCCAGCCCGGCCCACAGGGGCAGGCCTTGCCGCCGCCCCAGCCGGGCGATCAGGTGCAGCCGGCTTATTCGCTCAGCGAGCTTGAATATCTGCTCGGCCCGGTCGCGCTCTATCCGGACCCGCTGCTGGCCATCCTGTTCCCGGCCACCCTGTTCCCGGAACAGCTGGTGGAAGCCTACAACTGGATCGTTGCCAATCCGAGCCTCGTGCAGGAACGCAACTTCACCGCGGTGGACGCCTTCAACTGGGACTCCTCGGTGAAGGCGCTGGTGCGGTTCCCGGATGTGATCACCCTCTTCCATGAGCACATGGAGTGGGCGGAATCCCTCGGCCTCGCCTTCTCGACCCAGCCGCAGGACGTCTCCAACACCATTCAGATGCTGCGCGCCAAGGCGCAGGCTGTCGGCAATCTGCAGACGACGCCTCAGCAGGTGGTGACGACGCAGGAACTCCCCGCCAGCAGCAGCGGCGGCGGCAGCCCCGTGCGCACCATCTACATCCAGCCGGCCGATCCCGAGCGGATCTACGTGCCGGCCTATGACAGCTCGGAGGTGTTCACCACCTTCGCCACGGGCGCCCTGGCGTTCGGCGCAGGCGTGCTGGTCGGCTCCTACTGGAACAACAACTGGGGCTGGAACAACCGGCCGTGGAACTCGGTGTGGGTCGTGCCGCCGCGCTGGGTGCGCCCGCCTTACTGGGGTCCCGGCTGGGGTGGCCGTCCGCCGGCATGGGGTCCGGGACCGTGGGTACCCGGCCGTCCCGGCTTCCCGCCGCCGGTTCGTCCCGGCTGGCCGGGCGGGCCCGGCGGCCCGGGTCGTCCGGGCTGGCCCGGTGGTCCCGGCGGACCCGGTTGGCCGGGTGGACCGGGTGGACCCGGCGGTCCGGGACGTCCCGGCTGGCCCGGTGGCCCCGGCTATCCCGGTGGTCCTGGTGGTCCCGGTGGTCCTGGAGGACCCGGCCGTCCCGGTTGGCCCGGTGGACCCGGAGGACCTGGTGGACCCGGCGGACCCGGCCGTCCCGGATATCCGGGGGGACCGGGCGTCGGTCCCGGCCGTCCCGGAATGCCTCTCGTTCCCGGTGCCCCCGGCCGTCCGGGCTATCCCGGGGGTCCGGGTCGTCCCGGCACGCCCGGCTATCCCGGTGGACCCGGCGTCGGCCCCGGTCGCCCCGGAATGCCCGTCGTTCCCGGTGCTCCCGGCCGTCCGGGCTATCCCGGGGGTCCGGGCGCGGGACCGGGTCGTCCCGGCTATCCGGGCACGCCCGGTGTCGGACCCGGCCGTCCCGGTCGCCCCGGTTACCCTGGCAACATTCCCGGCCAGCCCGGCGCGGGTCCTGGCCGTCCCGGATATCCCGGGCAGCCCGGCGTCGGACCCGGTCGCCCCGGCCGTCCCGGACAGCCCGGTGTTCCGGGGGCGGGACCGAACCGTCCCGGCTATCCCGGCGCGGGCCCCGGCCGGCCCGGTGGACCCGGTCGGCCCGGATATCCGAATGCTGGCCCCAACCGGCCCGGTTATCCGAACGCCGGCCCCAACCGGCCGTCGGCGCAGCCGAACCGGCCGGCCAACCGCCCCGCCAACGTGCGGCCGCAGAACCGACCGCAGCAGGTGCGTCCGCAGCAGCGGCCCCAGCAAAGGCCGCAACAGATGCGACCGCAGCAGCGGCCCCAGCAGATGCGTCCGCAGCAACGGCCGCAGCAGATGAGGCCCCAGCAGATGCGGCCGCAGCAGCGGGCCATGCCCCAGCGGGCGGCTCCGCAGCGGGCCGCACCGCAGAACAGGCCACGGCCCGGCCAGCGCTGAGCCTTCGACCTTCCTTCCGCCCGGCTTCGGCCGGGCGGTTTGTTTCGGCCATGCGGAAGACAGGGCAGAGCCCTTTCCTTCGGCGCGCGAATCTCCTTCACTGGCAGTGCAGGACCCGCGGTTGCACCGCGGTCGTTCGTGAGACCGGCACCATGCCGCCGGCCATCGCGGAGGGTTCAATGCCGCGACTGTTCACCGCCATCGAGATCCCCACCGAGGTGGGGCTGGGCCTCTCCATGCTGCGGGGCGGGCTTTCCGGCGCCCGATGGATCGATCCGGAGAACTACCACGTCACCCTGCGCTTCATCGGCGACGTGGACGACGCCACCGGCCGCGACATCATGCTGATGCTGGGGCAGGTGCGCCGCCCCGCCTTCGACGTCGCGCTGGACGGGCTGGACCAGTTCGGCGGCCACAAGCCGCGCGCGGTGTTCGCAGCGGTGAAGGCCAATGCGGCGCTGATGGAGCTGCAGGCCGAACAGGAGCGCATCATGCAGCGCCTCGGCCTCGGTGCGGAGCGCAATTATAAGCCCCACGTGACCCTCGCCCGGTTGCGCGACGCCTCCTCCCGCCAGGTGGCAGATTACCTCGCCGCGCGCGGCTCCTTCCGCAGCCCACCGTTTCGCGTGCCACGCTTCGTGCTGTTCTCCTCGCGGGATTCGGTCGGCGGCGGCCCCTATCTGGTGGAAGCGGCCTATCCCCTTCTCTAGCCCCGGCCCTTGCGGCGGGCGGCCGGGTCCCCATTTCACATCTCATGTTCACGCAATCACTGAACCCCGACGGCTTCGACGACCTGTCCGGCGTCGAGCGCGATCAGGCCGCGCAGGACGAGGCCAGCGTCCGCAAGGGCTTCTGGAAGAAGATGCGGGGCGCGGCGCGTCACGTCCCCTTCGCCGAGGACGCGGTGGCAATCTATTACGCCGCCTTCGACCGCCAGACGCCCTTGCGAGTCCGGGCGACGCTGCTCGGCGCGCTCGCTTATTTCATCCTGCCGTTCGACCTGACGCCGGACATCCTCCCGCTGATCGGCTTCGGCGACGATGCAGCGGTGCTGATGGGCGCGCTCAAGCTGCTCTCCGGCCATGTGAAGCCGGAGCATTACGAGGCGGCGCGGGCCGCCCTCGACCCCGACGGCCGGCCGGCCGCGGAGGACGGCCGACCCGCCTGAGGCTCAGTCGGCGATGGTCAGTACGACCTTGCCTTTCACCCGGCGGCCGGAAATCTCGCCAAGGGCCTCGGCGCAATCTTCCAGCGGGAAGGTCTTGTCCACGTGGGCGGAGATGCGGCCGTCGCGGGCATAGCCCATCAGCTCGGCCACCGCGTCCCGCAGCCAGCCGGGATTGGCCCGGGCATGGGTGCCGAAGGCGACGCCGCGCGCGTCGCAATTCTTCACCAGCAGCAGGTTGAGCGGAATCTTGGGGATTTCGCCGGCGGCGAAGCCCACCACCAGGAAGCGGCCTAGAGAGCCGAGCGCCCGCAACGCCTGCTCGGCCATATCGCCGCCCACGGGGTCGTAGACCAGATCGAGCCCCTTTTCGCCGCCGAACGCCTTCAGCGCGGCCTTGAGATCGCCCGAGGCATAGTCGAACCCTTCGTCCGCCCCGTGATCGAGGGCGAAGCGCACCTTCTCCGGCGAGGAGGCGCAGGCGATGATGCGGGCACCGAGCACCCGGCCGAGTTCCACCGCCGCGAGGCCCACGCCGCCCGAGGCCCCGAGCACGGCGAGCCGCTCGCCGGCTTTCAGTTCGCCGCGGTCGCGCAGGGCGTAGAGCGCCGTGCCATAGGTGACGATGAGGCCCGCAGCCTTCACGAGGTCGAGGTCATCCGGCACCTTGGCCAGGAACTGGGCCGGGGCCGCGACATACGCGCGCGCCGCCCCGTAGGTCTGATAGCCGCACACCCGGTCGCCCACGGCAAAGCCGGTCACGCCCTCGCCCAGCGCCGCCACATGGCCGGCATATTCCGCACCGGGGGAGAAGGGCAGTTCGGGCTTCACCTGATACAGATCGCGGATGATGAGCGTGTCGAAGAAATTGAGGCCGATGGCCGCGACCTTCACCAGAACCTCGCCGGGACCCGGCGCCGGCTGCGGCAGGTCGCGAATCTCGAGGGTCTCGGGGGCACCATGGCGCGCGCACACCACCGCTTTCATGAAGGCTCCTTCTCTCCCGGCTGACGGGAACGGATTACCAAAAATTAACCCAACCGGGCGGAAGCACGGGGTAAACACGCCCTTCCGCGACGGCACCGGCCCCTTGCGATCCCTGCGCCTTGCGCTTCACCGAGCGGCCGGACAGTCTCGCAAAGTCCCATGGCGCAACGAATCGGGCGACTTCACACGTCCGGCGCATTGAGCGGAGCCGAGCCTTTGGGTTAGGAAAACGCAAGACCACCCCGCCATTTTTTTGACCGCCTGCCTCGCTACCCGACAGCCGGCGGCCAGCCCGAAGTCAGTTTGCCTCAAAGGGCCCCAGCGATTTAGGAGAAGCCATGACGCTTCCTCGTGTCCATCCTGCTCTCCTGGGCATGTTCATCGCCTGTGCCGCAGCCGCCCCGGCCGCAGCGCAGGGTCAGCCTCAGTCGAAGGCGGTGGCGCAGTTCGGCGACTGGAGCGTCTACGTCTCCACGGCAAGTCCCAAGGTCTGCTACGCCATCTCCCAGCCGAAAACCCGCTCGCCGGAAGGCCTGAAGCGCGATCCGGCCTATTTCTTCATCTCCACCCGCCCCGGGGAGAACGTGAAGAACGAAGTGACCGTGACCGTGGGCTTCCCGCTGAAGGAGGGCTCGGACGCCACCCTCACGGTCGGCAATGCCACGCTCCAGCTCTACACCAAGGACCAGGGCGCCTGGGTGCGCAACGTGGCCGACGAAGCCAAGCTGGTGGAGGCCATGAAGCGCGGCAAGGATCTCACCGTCGCCTCCACCTCGCTGCGCGGCAACGCGACCACCGACAAATATTCTCTGGTCGGCCTCGGTCAGGCGCTCGACCGGGTGGCGCAGGAATGCAAGTGACGGCGAACAGGTGACTGCGATCAGGTAAAGCCTGAGGGACGGGCGGTGCCCGTCCCGACGCTCACCGGCCGGGCGATCACCGCCCCGGCAGGTCCAGCACGCCGTTGGGGCTGAAGCGGTCGATGATGGTCGGCAGGTGCTTGGCCAGGAGCTCCGGCAGCATCTCCGGCTGGAGGCCCAGCCCGCTGGCGATGGCGGTCAGCGGCTCGGCGCCGAGCGCGTTGACGATCTCGTCCGCGCTCACCGGCACGTTGGGGCCGTTGGAGAGCCAGCTCTCCACCTCGTGCGCAAGCCCCGCCTCGTGCAGTTGCGCCAGCACGCCCTCGATGCTGCCATAGGGAGTCTTCGCCAGCGCGCCGTCCAGGATGCCGGGCAGTGCCGAGGCCATGGGGCCGCTCAGCAGCGTATCGATCAGGGCGCCAGCACCCTCGGGGCCGGCGCGGCCGAGCATGTTGGAGAGCATGCTGCCCGCCATCTGGTCGAACAGGCCCATCCCCGTCTCCTCCGCCCTGTTGCGCTGCACGATGCGGCGCGCCGGGCGTTGGTGTACCGGATCGCCCGAGCGGTGTCGATCTGGCGCGGATCGGTCACGAATGCCTGATCGCCTGCGGCTCCGCGCCGCTGGGACGGCGTGTGGCCTATGCACGAGGATCGTCAGCCGCTAACGGCTCGCAAGTGATGATCCCACTCCCTCTGTTCACGGCCCTCGCCCTCATGACCGCCGTCGCGGCCCTCGCCGTGCTGTGGCCGCTGTCACGCGCCCGCAGCACGAAGCCGACGCGGGAGGCGGACCTTGCGGTCTATCGCGACCAGCTGGCCGAGATCGCCCGCGACGCCAAGTCCGGCCGGCTGCCCGCCGCCGAGGCGGAGGCCGCGCGCATCGAGGTGGCCCGGCGCATGCTCGCCGCCGACGCGGTGGCCGACGCCGCCTCCGCCGATCCTGCCGTGTCCGGCCGGCGCCGGCGCGTGGCGGCCATCGTCGCGCTGGTCTTCGTGCCGGTCTGCGCGGCCGCGCTCTATGCCGTCATGGGGTCGCCCGGCCTTCCCGGCGCGCCCCTCGCCGAGCGCCTGTCGGCGTCGCCGGATCGCAGCGACGTGGCGATCCTCGTGCGCCGCGTGGAGGAGCACCTGCAGAAGAACCCCAATGACGGGCAGGGCTATGAAATCCTCGCCCCCATCTATCTGCGCCTCGGCCGGCCGGAGGATTCCGCCCGTGCCTATGGCGAAGCCATCCGCATCCTCGGCCCCACCGCCGAACGCCTGTCGGCCCGCGGCGACGCGCTGGTGGTGGCGGCTGACGGCCTCGTCACCGCCGATGCCGCCAAGGCTTTCGCCGCCGCCCTCGCGCTGAACCCGGCCGAGCCGCGCGCCGCCTATTTCCTCGGCCTCGCCGCCGAGCAGGACGGCCGCCGCGAGGATGCGGCGCGCATCTGGAGCGACCTGCTCGCCCGCACGCCGGCCTCCGCCCTCTACCGGCCCGTGGTGGCCGACGCCCTTGTCCGCGTCGGCGGCACGGTCCCGCCCGCGGCCACTTCCCCTGCGACACCCGGTCCCAATGCCGCCGATGTCAATGCGGCCGCCCAAATGTCGCCGCAGGACCGGAACGCCATGGTGCGGGGCATGGTGGACCGTCTCGCCGCCCGGCTCGACAAGGAGCCGAACGACATCGACGGGTGGGAACGGCTGATCCGCGCCTACGGCGTGCTCGGTGACAAGGACAAGGCGGACGCCGCGCTCAAGAGCGCGCGCGCCGCCTTCAAGGACGATCCGGCGGCCCTCGCCCGTCTCGACGCGGCGGAGAAGGCCCTGCCGACAGGAGGAAAAGGATGACGCGCAAACAGCGCAGGCTGGTCCTCATCGGCGCCGGGCTCGGCGTGCTCGCGCTCGCCGCCGGCCTCATCCTCTCGGCGCTCAACGACACCATCGTCTTCTTCCGCACCCCCACCGAAGTGGCGCAGAAGCAGGTGGCCCCGGGCGCGCGCCTGAGGCTCGGCGGGCTGGTGGAGACCGGCAGCGTCACCAAGGCGGGCACCCTCACCACCTTCTCCATCACCGACGGCAACGCCACGGTGAAGGTGGCCTATCAGGGCATCCTCCCCGACCTGTTTCGCGAGGGTCAGGGCGTGGTGGCGGAAGGCGCGCTCCAGCCGGACGGCGCGTTCAAGGCCGACAGCGTGCTCGCCAAGCATGATGAGAAATACATGCCCCGCGAAGTCGCCGACGCGCTGAAGCAGCAGGGCCACTGGAAAGACGGGGCGCCCGCGCCCGGTGCCGCTTCCCCCTCCACACGCCAGCCCGGGAGCTGAGGCATGATCGCCGAAATCGGGCAATACGCACTCGCCCTCGCCTTCGCGCTGGCCCTTGCGCAGGTGATCCTGCCGGCCTGGGGCGCCGCGCGGGGCGATGCCGTGCTGATGGGGTCGGCGGGGCCGATCGCCCTCGCCCTGTTCGGCTTCGTCGCCTTCGCGTTCGGCGCGCTGGTGCAGCTCTACGTCACCTCCGACTTCACGGTGGTGAACGTGGTGGAGAATTCCCACTCCCAGATGCCGCTGGTCTACCGCGTGACCTCCACCTGGGGGAACCACGAAGGCTCCATGCTGCTGTGGGTGTTCGTGCTCGCCATCTTCGGCGCGCTGGTGGTGGTGTTCGGCTCGAACCTGCCGGACCGGCTCAAGGCCCTGGTGCTCTCGGTGCAGGGCGCGGTGGCCGCGGCCTTCCTTTCCTTCATCCTGTTCACCTCCAACCCGTTCGCGCGGATCGTGCCCCCGCCGGCCGAAGGGCGCAGCCTCAATCCCATCCTCCAGGATCCGGGCCTCGCCATCCACCCGCCGCTGCTCTATCTCGGCTATGTGGGACTCTCCATCTCCTTCTCCTTCGCCATCGCGGCGCTGATCGAGGGGCGGATCGACGCCGCCTGGGCGCGCTGGGTGCGGCCCTGGACGCTGGCGGCCTGGGTGTTCCTCACGCTCGGCATCGCGGTCGGCTCCTACTGGGCCTATTACGAGCTGGGCTGGGGCGGCTGGTGGTTCTGGGACCCGGTGGAGAACGCCTCCCTGATGCCGTGGCTCGCTGCCACCGCGCTGCTGCATTCCGCCGTGGTGATGGAGAAGCGTGACGCGCTGAAGGTGTGGACGATCCTCCTCGCCATCCTGGCCTTCTCGTTGTCGCTGGTGGGCACCTTCCTGGTGCGCTCGGGCGTGCTGACCTCGGTGCATGCCTTCGCCACCGATCCGGCGCGCGGCGTGTTCATCCTCGGCATCCTCACCTTCTTCATCGCTGGCGGGCTCGCGCTGTTCGCCTTCCGCGCGTCCGAGCTGAAGCAGGGCGGCCTCTTCGCGCCGATCTCGCGGGAGGGGGCGCTGGTGTTCAACAACCTGTTCCTCACCGCAGCGGCTGCCGCGGTGCTGGTGGGCACGCTCTATCCGCTGGCGCTGGAAGCCTTCACCGGCGCCAAGATCACGGTGGGGCCGCCCTATTTCAATCTCGTGTTCGGCGGGCTGATGCTGCCCCTCATCTTCGCCATTCCGTTCGGCCCGCTGCTGGCGTGGAAGCGGGGCGACATCCTGGGCGCGGCGCAGCGGCTGATGCTGGCCGCCGGCCTCGCCATCGTCGCGGCGGTGGTGACGGCGGCCGCGACCACCGGCGGCCCGGTGCTGGCGCCGCTGGCGGTGGGCCTTGCCGCCTTCATCATGCTCGGGGCTTTGACCGACCTCGCCGAGCGCGCCGGCCTTGGCCGCGTGGGGGCAAAGGTGGCGATTGCCCGCCTCGCCGGCGTCCCCCGCTCGGCCTATGGCACGGCCATCGCCCATTTCGGCGTGGGCGTGTGCCTGCTGGGCATCGTCTGCGAGACCTCGTGGAGCCTCGAGAAGATCGCCGCGGTGAAGCTCGGCGATACCATCACCATCGGCTCGCGCACCCTCACCCTCGACCGGCTGGAGAACCGCACCGGGCCGAACTTCCGCGCCCGCACGGCCGTCTTCTCCATCCGCGACGGCGGCGTTTCCGAGGGCACCATCGAGGCCTCCCGCCGCACCTTCGCCGCCCGCCAGATGGCGACCACCGAAGCGGGCCTGCGCACCTTCGGCTTCAGCCAGCTCTATGTGAGCATGGCAGAGGAGGCCGCCGACGGCCACGTCTCCGTCCGCGCCACCTTCAAGCCGTTCGTCACGCTGATCTGGCTCGGGGCGGTGGTGATGGCGCTGGGCGGCCTGCTCTCCCTCGCCGACCGGCGGCTCAGGGTGGGCGCGCCCCGCCCAGCAGCGAAGAAGGCGCGGCAGGCCGTAGCGCCGGCGGAGTGAACAGCATGGCACTGAACCCGCGCGCCCTCCTCGCCTCCCTTCTTTTCCTCCTCGCCCTCGGTGTCCCGGCCTTCGCCGTGCAGCCGGACGAGGTGCTGGGCGACCCAGTGCTGGAAAGTCGCGCCCGGACCATTTCGGCGGAGCTGCGCTGCATGGTCTGCCAGAACCAGTCCATCGACGATTCCGATGCCCCGCTGGCGAAAGACCTGCGCCTCATCGTGCGCGAGCGGCTGAAGGCGGGCGACAGCGACAGCCAGGTGTTAGACTTCATGGTGGCCCGCTACGGCGAGTTCGTGCTGCTGCGGCCGCGCTTCTCGTGGCGCAATGCGCTTTTGTGGGGGGCGCCCATCCTCGTGCTGCTGCTGGGCGGCCTCGGCGCCGTCCTCGCTCTGCGCCGCCGCAGCGCCGCACCTCCAGCGCCGCGCCTTTCGGCGGCCGAGGAGGCCCGCCTGAAGGCGCTGCTCGCCGAGGGCGACGGGGCCGGCACGACCAAGCCCTGAGGCGGGCGCGGGGCGGCTCCCGCATTCTTCCCGTGGAAAGGCGGGCCGCGAGGGATTATGTGTGGCGGATGATGTCCACGCTCGAAACCATGCCTGAAGCCACGCTCACGCCTGAAACCACCGTGCCGCCCCTCGCCGGCGACGTCGCGCCTGCTCGCGCGTCTCTCGTCGGCCTCGACCGGGACAAGCTCGGCGATGCGCTCGACGCCATCGGCGTGAAGGGCTCGGAGCGGCGCATGCGCGTGAACCAGCTCTGGCACTGGATCTATCTGCGCGGCGCCCTCGACTTCTCGGAGATGACCAACGTCTCCAAGCACCTGCGCGCCCGGCTGGAAGAGGCCTACACGCTGGCCCGCCCCGAGATCGTGGCCGAGCAGGTGTCGCAGGACGGCACCCGCAAGTGGCTGCTGCGCTTCCCGGCCGATCATCCCGGCGAGCGGCCCCACGACATCGAGACGGTCTATATCCCCGAGAGCGACCGCGGCACGCTGTGCGTCTCCTCGCAGGTCGGCTGCACCCTCAACTGCTCCTTCTGCCACACCGGCACCCAGCGCTTGGTGCGCAACCTCACCGCCGCCGAGATCGTCGCGCAGGTCATGGTCGCCCGCGACCGGCTGGGCGATTATCCCGGCCGCGAGCGCGCGGTGGGGCCCGGCCTGCCGACCGAGGGCGACCGGCTCGTCACCAACATCGTCTTCATGGGCATGGGCGAGCCGCTCTATGCCTATGACAGCGTGAAGGAAGCCATCGAGACCCTTTCGGACGGCGACGGCCTCGGCCTCGGCAAACGGCGCATCACCGTCTCCACCTCCGGCGTGGTGCCGGAGATCGAGCGGCTGGGCTCCGAGGTCGGCCCCATGCTTGCCATCTCGCTGCACGCGGTGCGCGACGACCTGCGCGACGTGCTGGTGCCCATCAACAAGAAATACCCCATCAAGGAGCTGATGGAGGCCTGCCGCACCTATCCGGCCGCCTCCAACGCCAAGCGCATCACCTTCGAGTACGTCATGCTGAAGGGCGTGAACGACACGCCCGCCGATGCCCGCGCGCTGGTGAAGCTGCTCGAGGGCGTGCCGGCCAAGATCAACCTCATCCCGTTCAACCCCTGGCCGGGCACGCAATACGAGTGCTCGGACTGGGAGACCATCGAGCGCTTCTCGGACATCGTGTTCCGCGCCGGCTATGCGAGCCCGGTGCGCACGCCGCGCGGGCGCGACATCCTCGCCGCCTGCGGCCAACTCAAGAGCGAGAGCGAGAAGCTTTCCGCCCGCGAGCGCCTCGCCTATCGCGCCATGATGGCCCAGGCGGAGGAGTAATTTCCGCCCCTTCCCGGAGATGCGTGCCATGCTCGACCATGTGGGGATTTCGGTTCACAACGTGGCGCGCTCCCGCGCCTTCTATCTCGCCGCCCTTGCCCCGCTCGGCTACGGCATCCTGATGGAGGTGAACCCGCCCGGGGGCCATACCTATATCGGCTTCGGATTGGTCGGCTCCGGCAAACCGGACTTCTGGATCGGCGATGCGCCGACCTCCACCGGACATCTGCACCTCGCCTTCACGGCGAAGGACCGGGCGGCGGTGGATGCCTTCTATGCCGCCGCGATGGCCGCCGGGGCCGTGGACAATGGCGCGCCGGGCCTGCGCCCGCACTACCATCCCGATTATTATGGGGCTTTCGTGTTCGATCCCGACGGACTCAACGTGGAAGCGGTCTGCCATCTGCCCGAGGCCGCCTGAGCCCATGGACAACCTGGTCCGCCTGCTGCTGCGCTTCGTCCTCGTTCCGCTCGGCTATTTTGCGTCGGTGATCGCGGGGGCGTGCGTGATCCTCATCGGGGAATGGCGGATCGGTACGCTGTTCACCGCCACCGATCCGGGCGACCGGGCGCTGGGCTTCATCGTCGCCATCGTCACCACGGTGGTGGTGCTGTTCATGCTGCTGATGCTGATGTGGCTGGTCGCGGCCGTGGGCATCCTATTCTCGGAGGCGTTCGCCATCCGCTCGTGGATGTTCCACGCGGCCAATGGCGTGGTCTCGGCCTGGATCGGCGCCCAGCTCTTCGCGCCCACCGACGGGGCGACGGCGGTGGCGGGGGATCCCTTCTACGTGGTGGCCGCGGGCCTCGCCGGTGGGCTCGCCTACTGGCTGGTGGCAGGCTCCACGGCGGGCTTCTTCAAGCCCATCCTGCGCTCCCCCGCCGAGCGGGCCGAAGCCCTGCCCCCGCCATCGCCGCGCCCGGAGTTGCCGCCGAGGGCGTGAGCCGCGGGGGAGGGGCGATTCTCTGCCAGCGCTGGCGTCCGCTCATCGTCCCCCTCTCCCCCGGCAGTCATCGCCCGCCTTGTGCGGGCGATCCACCGTGGGCCGGGAAGGGTGCTGCGATCGAGAGAGCCGGCGAACGGCGGGGTGGATCCCCCGCATAAAGCGGGGGATGACAAGCGCCGAGAGGGCGCCCCCCCTGCAAGATGCACCGAACGGACCCGCCCACGACGAAAAACCGCGGACGTTGCCGTCCGCGGTTCAAAATTCTCGGAAAGCCGAAAGCTCAGGCCGCGGCAGCGGCGGCGACGGCCTTGGCGATCTGGCGCTTGAGGTCGAGGGCGACAGGAGACAGCTCCTCGTCGCGGGCCTTGGCGAGGAAGGCGTCGAGGCCACCGCGGTGGTCCACGCTCTTCAGCGCGTTGGCGCTGACGCGCAGGCGCACGGAACGCTTCAGCGTCTCGCTCTCCAGCGTCACGTTGCACAGGTTCGGCAGGAACCGGCGCTTGGTCTTGCGGTTCGAGTGGCTCACGAGGTTGCCGCTCTGAACCCCCTTGCCGGTCAGGTCACACCGCCGGGACATGGCGAAAGTCCTTTTTTCTTCGTATGGCGCGGGGAACGCGTCGGGGCCAGAAGACCCGCGTGCACTCACCCGCTCTATCGGGAAGCGGCTCCTATAGGGGGAGAGGGGGAGCCAGTCAAGGTGCGGGGCCTATTGCGCCCGCTCGGGGCTTGCCATGAGACCCACGCCAAGGCCAAGCTCGGCAGGGGAAAAGAGCCGGACCATCACGGCCGGGATGGGGGATTGCATGAGAATCGGAAACTGGCTGCTTGCCGCCGCGCTCTCGACGGCGGGGCTTTTCTGCGCGGGCGAGGCGAGCGCACAGGGCAAGTTCATCGTCAACCAGCTTTCGGGCAAGTGCCTCGATGTGTCGGGCGCGCCCGGCGTCAAGAACGGGTCGCCCCTCATCCTCTACGCCTGCGAATTCTCCGGCAAGAACCCCAACGGCACGCCCACCGACCAAAGGTGGGAGGTCCTGCCCCAGGGCTTCATCCGCAACACGCTGTCCAAGAAGTGTATCGACGTGCCCGGCGCGCCCGGAATCAAGGCCGGTACGGCGCTCATCCTCTATGATTGCGAGCTGTCCGGCAAAAACCCCAACGGATCGACCACCGACCAGCAGTGGCAGTTCACCCAGGAGGGACTGATCCGTCACAAGCTGTCGGGCCTCTGCATTGACGTGAAGGGCGCGGCCGCCACCGCGAACGGCGCGCGCCTGCAGCTCGCCACATGCGAGGTGGCCGGCGGGCCGTCCGACCAGTACTGGAGCCTGAAGTAGGGCGCAGCGCCCTCACCCCGGCATCAGCACGCCCCGCCCCTTCTGCGCCGCTTCCGCGATGAAATCGGCGGCGACGCGGATGCGGGCGAGGTCGCGGGTGTCGGCGTGGGTGAGGAGCCAGAAGGTGCGCGTCAGGCCCACTTCCGTGGGCAGGATGGGCACCAGCGCCTCCGGCCCCTCCCCGGCGAACAGGTCGGCCATGAAGCAGGGCAGCACGCACACGCCCGCCCCCGCGCGGGTCGCCGTCATCTGGGCGACGAGGCTGGAGCTTTTCAGGCGCACCCGAAGGTCCTTAGCGACCAGCGGCACGTAGTCCAGCTCCGGCGCGTAGATCAGATCGTCCACATAACCGATGAAGCGGTGGCGCTGGAGCGCCGCGCGACTCTCGATGGCACCGTACTTTTCCAGATAGGCGCGGGCGGCATAAAGGCCGAGCCGGTAGTCGGTGAGCTTGCGCGCATGGAGGCGCCCCTCCTTCGGCCGCGACAGCGAGATGGCGATGTCCGCCTCGCGCTTCGACAGGGAGAAGAGACGCGGCATGGCGAGGAGCTGGATGTCCAGCTCCGGGTGCAGATCGGAGAGCGCGCCGATGCGCGGGGCGAGGAAGAAGGTGCCGAAGCCGTCCGGCGCGCCAATCCGCACCGTGCCCGACACGCCGAGGTCCGATCCCGCGATCTCACCTTGCGCGGACAGTGCCAGCGTTTCCATGCCCTCGGCGGCGGCGAGCAGGCGATCTCCGGCCGCCGTCAGCGCATAGCCGTGGGGGTGCCGGTCGAACAGCTTGGCCCCGAGCGCCGTCTCCAGCGCGGCGATGCGCCGGCTCACGGTGGAGTGCTCCACCTTCAGCCGCGCCGCCGCCACGGTCAGCCGCCCGGCGCGCGCCACGGCGAGGAAGAAGGTGAGGTCGGACCACTCGAAATCGCCGCCGGGCATGGCTCTCGGGACTGTGAAAGGGTGCACATCAATGGTGCGGAGATTGCCGTAGCTGTGCACAAAAAGATAGGGCAGTGTGCCGGCCAACGAACGCTGCCGGAAAGCGGTGGCGCCGCATTGGAAACGCATTCCCAGAAGAACGCCCAAGGAGGCACCCGCATCATGCGTGAGATCGGCCATTTCATCGGCGGCAAGCATGTGCCCGGCACGTCCGGCCGCTTCGCCGACGTCTACCAGCCCATGACGGGCGATGTGGTCGGCCACGTGGCCCTCGCCTCCAAGGACGAGCTTGCCGCCGCCGTCGCCAATGCCAAGGCCGCGCAGCCCGCCTGGGCCGCCACCAATCCCCAGCGCCGCGCTCGCGTGCTGATGAAGTTCCTGGAACTCGTCCACCGCGACTACGACATGCTGGCGGACCTGCTCGCCCGCGAGCACGGCAAGACCGTGCCCGACGCCCGCGGCGACATCCAGCGCGGCCTTGAGGTTATCGAGTTCGCCATCGGCATCCCGCACCTCCTCAAGGGCGACTTCTCCGACAGCGCCGGCCCGGGCATCGACATCTATTCCATGCGCCAGCCGCTCGGCGTGGTGGCCGGCATCACGCCGTTCAACTTCCCGGCCATGATCCCCATGTGGAAGTTCGGCCCGGCCATCGCCTGCGGCAACGCCTTCATCCTGAAGCCGTCCGAGCGCGATCCCGGCGTGCCCATGCACCTCGCCGAGCTGATGCTTGAGGCGGGCCTTCCCCCCGGCATCCTCAATGTGGTGAACGGCGACAAGGAGGCTGTGGACGGTCTGCTCGACCATCCCGACGTCCACGCCATCGGCTTCGTCGGCTCGTCCAACATCGCGCAGTACATCTATGCCCGCGGCTCGGCCAACGGGAAGCGCATCCAGGGCTTCGGCGGCGCCAAGAACCACATGATCGTCATGCCCGACGCGGACATGGACCAGGCCGTGGACGCCCTCATCGGCGCCGGCTACGGCTCCGCCGGCGAGCGCTGCATGGCCATCTCGGTGGCGGTGCCGGTGGGCGAGGAAGCCGCCGAGCGGCTGCTGGAGAAGCTCGTCCCCCGCGTCGAGAACCTCAAGATCGGCCCGTCCACCGACGGCTCCGCCGATTTCGGCCCCCTCGTCACCCGCGAGGCGCTGGAGCGCGTGCGCGGCTATGTGGACCTCGGCGTCCAGGAGGGCGCGAAGCTGCTGGTGGACGGCCGCGGCTTCAAGATGCAGGGCTATGAGAACGGCTTCTACATGGGCGGCTGCCTGTTCGACCATGTGACCGCCGACATGCGCATCTACAAGGAAGAGATCTTCGGCCCCGTGCTCTCCGTCGTGCGTGCGCCGGACTACAAGGAGGCCCTGCGCCTTCCCACCGAGCACGAATACGGCAACGGCGTCGCCATCTTCACCCGCGACGGCGATGCCGCCCGCGACTTCGCCTCCAAGGTGAACGTGGGCATGGTGGGCATCAACGTGCCGATCCCGGTACCGCTCGCCTACCACACCTTTGGCGGCTGGAAGCGCTCCGGCTTCGGCGACCTGAACCAGCACGGCCCGGACGGCGTGCGCTTCTACACCAAGACCAAGACCGTCACCTCCCGCTGGCCCTCGGGCATCAAGGACGGCGCGGACTTCGTGATCCCCACCATGGGCTGACACGCCGGATCAGCCGCTCCGTCCTCAGGACGGGGCGGCTCTGGCATCGGCGGGTCCGTCGGGCGCATATCTCGGCGGGCACTGGATGGCTCGCACGAAAGCGCCCCTGACATGTTCACGCTCTCCGAGGACCAGATCGCCATCCGCGACATGGCCCGCGATTTCGCCAACGAGCAGATCGCGCCCTATGCCGTGGAGTGGGACGAAAAGAAGCATTTCCCCGTCGAGCAGCTGCGCGCCGCCGCCGCCCTCGGCATGGGCGGCATCTATGTGAAGGAGGACGTGGGTGGCTCGGGCCTCTCCCGCCTCGATGCGGCGCTCATCTTCGAGCAACTCGCCACCGGCTGCCCCGGCACCTCGGCCTATCTCTCCATCCACAACATGTCGACCTGGATGATCGACCGCTTCGGCGACGACACCCAGCGCAGGAAATGGGTGCCGCGCCTCGCCTCGATGGAGCATTTCGCCTCCTATTGCCTCACCGAGCCCGGCGCGGGATCGGACGCGGCGGCGCTGAAGACAAAGGCGGTGCGGAACGGCGACCATTACATCGTCGACGGCCAGAAGCAGTTCATCTCCGGTGCCGGCTCCTCCGACATCTATGTGGTGATGGTGCGCACCGGCGGCGACGGGCCGAAGGGCATTTCCACCCTCGTCATCGAGAACGGCGCGCCGGGCCTCTCCTTCGGTGCCAACGAGCGCAAGATGGGCTGGAACGTGCAGCCCACCCGCACCGTCACCTTCGAGGGCGTCAGGGTGCCGGTGGAGAACCGGCTGGGCGAGGAGGGCGAGGGCTTCAGGATCGCCATGGCCGGGCTCGACGGCGGCCGGCTGAACATTGGCGCCTGCTCGCTGGGCGGGGCGCAGGCGGCGCTGGAGAAGGCGCTCTCCTACATGCGCGAGCGCAAGGCCTTCGGAAAGCGGCTCGACGAGTTCCAAGCGCTGCAGTTCCGCCTCGCCGACATGGCGACCGAGCTGGAGGCCGCGCGCACCTTCCTCTGGCGCGCCGCCGCCGCGCTGGACGCCAAGGCGCCGGATGCGACGCAGCTCTGCGCCATGGCCAAGCGCATTGCCACCGACCGTGGCTTCGAGGTGGCCAACGAGGCGCTCCAGATGCATGGCGGCTACGGCTATCTCGCCGACTACGGCATCGAGAAGATCGTGCGCGATCTGCGAGTCCACCAGATCCTGGAGGGCACCAACGAGATCATGCGCCTCATCGTCGCCCGCGCGCTGATCGCGCAGGGGAACTAGCTAAAAATCTCCTCTCCCCCTTGGGGAAGAGGGCAGAGAGGAAACCATCATGGCCACCATCGCATTCATCGGCCTCGGCAACATGGGCGGGCCCATGGCCGCCAACCTCGTGAAGGCGGGGCACGCCGTCACCGGCTTCGATCTCGTGCCCGCCGCGCTGGAGGCGGCGAAGGCCAAGGGCCTCGCCATCGCCGACAGCGCCAAGGCGGCGGTGGCGTCCGCCGATGCGGTCGTCACCATGTTGCCCTCCGGCAAGCATGTGGTGGGTGCGACCACCGGGGCGGACGGCCTGTTCGCGGCAGCAAAGCCGGGCACGCTCTTCATCGATTCTTCCACCATCGACGTCGCTTCCGCCCGCGCCTTCCATGAGGCAGCCAAGGCGGCCGGTCACGCGAGCGTGGATGCCCCCGTTTCCGGCGGCGTCGGCGGGGCGGAAGCCGGCACCCTTACCTTCATGGTGGGCGGCACGGACGAAGCCTTCGCAGCGGCGAAGCCCATCCTAGAGCTGATGGGCAAGAAGATCGTCCATTGCGGCGGGGCAGGCGCCGGTCAGGCGGCGAAGATCTGCAACAACATGATCCTCGGCATCTCCATGATCGCCGCCTCGGAAGCCTTCGTGCTGGCCGAGAAGCTCGGCCTCTCCCATCAGGCGCTGTTCGACGTCGCCTCGACATCTTCGGGCCAATGCTGGTCCATCAACACCTATTGCCCGGTGCCCGGCCCGGTGCCGACCAGCCCCGCCAATCGCGGCTACCAGCCGGGATTTGCCGCCGCGCTGATGCTGAAGGACCTGAAGCTCTCTCAGGAAGCCGCCGAGACGGCCGGCGCCGCCACGTCGCTGGGTGCCGCGGCGACCGCCCTCTACACCGCGTTCGCGGCCGAGGGGAACGAGGGCAAGGACTTCTCGGGCATCATCGAGTGGATTCGCACCCGCGCCGACGAGACCTGATCCCGGAGCGCTGGAAGACCGGACGTGAAAAAGGCCCGCCGCAGGATGCGCGCGGGCCTTTTCATTTGACCGGAGGCTTAGCGCACCGGCAGCAGCGGAGGCCCATAGGCGTTCGGCTCGCGCTGGGAGGGCTGCACCCACCAGAACAGGAGCACGAAGAAGCCGAACGGAATGAAGAGGAGCAGGAACCACCAGCCGCTCCGCCCGATGTCGTGCAGCCGCCGCACCGCCACCGCCAGCGAAGGCAGGATCAGGGCGAGATGCACCACGGTTGAAAGCCAGTTGGGCCCCGCAAAGAAATACCAGGCGTCGATCTGGCCGCCGCTGACCTGCGTCGCGGTGATGGACCCGGCGAGCAGCATGGTGCCGACGACGAAAGCCGCGATCTCCACCAGCAGGGTGAACACCCAGAACCACCAGAATTCGCTGCGCGGCGCGCGCCCCTGGAAGCCGGCATATTGACTGAGGCAGCTGCGGACGGCTTCGGTGAATGTCATGGCCCCTCCTCGCGCGCCGTGACCCCATGGCTGCGTCGGGCTACCTATAGCGGAAGCGTCCGCGTGCGGCCAACCGGGGCGCCTAGCCGATGCCGCGGAGTGACGACGCCATGGGACTGACCCTCGCCCTTCTCGCCGCCCTGGCCGGCCTCGCGCTGGCGGTGGTGGTCGCCCGCAGGTTCAGGGCGGCATACGAGCAGGCCCTCGCGCGCGTCGCCTCCGGGAGCGAAATCGCGCCACTCCCCGGCGGGGCAGTGGAATATGCCGACCGCGGTGACGGGCCTGTGCTGCTCTCCATCCATGGCGCGGGTGGCGGCTTCGACCATGGCCTGTTCTTCGCCGACGAACTGATGGGAAGCGGCTTCCGCCTCATCTCGCCCTCGCGCTTCGGCTATCTGCGCACCGGCACGCCCGCCGCAGCGGTGGATGCGCCCGACGGCGGCGTCGCAGCGCAGGCGGATGCTTACGCAGCGTTGCTCGACCATCTCGGCCTCGACAAGGTGATCGTGATGGGCCTGTCCGCGGGCGCGCGGTCGGCTGCGGCGCTGGCCGTGCGCCATCCCGAGAGGGTGCGCGCGCTGGTGCTGCTGGTGCCGGCCCTCGACGCCCCGCACAGCCCGGTGGCCACCGATCCCACCGGAGGCAGCCGGCTCGCCTTCGCCATCGTGAAGGCGGGAGGCGACTTTTTCTGGTGGCTCATCGGCGCGCTGGGGCCGACCATGGTGATCCGCTTCGTCGGCGTCCGGCCGGCGCTGCTGGATCAGGCGGGGGAGGAGGAGCGCGCGCGGGTGCTGAAGATCGCCGGCGCCATCGCGCCGGTGTCCGAGCGGGCCGCCGGCATTCGGCTCGACAGCGCCTGCCCACACCCCGTGCTGCCGCTGGAGCGGATCACGGCGCCCACCCTCATCGTCTCGGCGCGGGACGACCTCTTCAACACGCTGCCGGCGGCGGAAGTGGCGGCGGCGCGCATCCCCGGCGCCCGGCTCATTGCCTACGATACCGGCGGCCATCTGCTGGTGGGGCGGGCCGCGCAAACGCGCGCGGCGGTGCGCGCGTTTCTGGATGAAGTGGCGCCGTGAAGAAAATTTGGAGGCAGGAGACGGGTGGTAGCAGCGGGCGGACTTGAACCGCCGACCTCCGGGTTATGAATCCGGCGCTCTCACCAACTGAGCTACGCTGCCACAACGCACATCCGACGCGCGCGGCGCCGGGAGACGCGCATATAGAGGCGGGGCCGCACGGGTGTCAAGAAAGCCGCGCCCCTGTTGTGAACAGGAGGTTCAGGCCGCCTTCTTCTTGATGCGCACCATCTTGAAGAAGCCCACCGGGAAGACGGGAGCGATGCTCACCACTTCCATGTCGGGGTATTTGGCCGCCCAATTGCGCAGGCGGCTCGCCTTGAAGGCGATGCTCCAGCCGATCTTCTTCACCAGCGGAGCCAGCGCCGCCTCGACGTGCATAGTTGCGCCCTCGTCCGCGCCGAGCTTGGAGGCGATGACGATCTCGCCGCCCGGCCGCAGCACGCGGTACATCTCGTCCAGCGCGCCTTCCGGATCAGGCACCAGCGTGATGACGAAGGGCACGGTCACGGCGTCGAAGCTGTGGTCGGCGAAGCCGAGCTTGCAGGCGTCCATGGCGCAGAGCAGGCCCACCTGCTTCAGGCCGCGCTCCACCTTCTTCTCCACCGCCTTCTGCAGCATGTGGAAGGAGAGGTCGATGCCGGTGACGCGGCAGTGCGCGGGGTAATAGGGCAGCACCAGCCCGGTGCCGACGCCCACTTCCAGAATGTCGGGACCGCAGGCGGCAGCGGCGGCGGAGGTCTTGCGCTGGGCGTCCGCCAGCAGCTTCACATAGACCTTGTCATAGATGGGCGCCCACTTGGCATAGGCCTTCTTCTGGCCCTCGAGATCGTACTGAACCGCCATTGCCGTCTCTCCCGCCCCAAGTCCCGAGGGCAACCCGGCCTCAGGCGACCTCTGCGACCGCCTTCGCCACCCGCTCCGCCTTCACGATGGTGCCGCCACCCAGAAGGCGGGCACCGGCGCCCGGGGCATCGTAGAGCACGCAGGCCTGCCCCGGCGCAACGCCTTCCTCGCCGAGCGCCAGATGCACCGCCGGGGTGCCGTCCGCCGTCCGACCCAGGCGCGCCGGTACCGGGGGACGGGTGGAGCGCACCTTCACATAAACTTCGGTCTCGACATCCAGCGCCGCGTCGAAGGGTATGTCGCCCAGCCAGTTCACGTCGGCCATGGAGATCGCCCGCACCGCCAGCGCCTCACGCGGACCGACGCGCACCTCGCGCCGGGAGGCGTCGATGGAGATCACATAGAGCGGCTCGGGCGTGGCGATGCCGAGGCCCTTGCGCTGGCCGATGGTGTAGTGGAGCACGCCCTTGTGGCGGCCGAGCACCCGGCCATCCAGATGCACGATGTCGCCCGCCTCGCCGGCCTCGGGCCGTAGGCGCTGCACCACCTCGGCATAATCGCCGCCGGGCACGAAACAAATGTCCTGGCTGTCCGGCTTCTCCGCCACCGGCAGTCCGAATTCGGCTGCCAGCGCCCGCACGTCCGCCTTCTGCATCTCGCCCAGGGGAAAGCGCAGCTTGTCGAGCTGCGCCGCCGTGGTGGCATAGAGGAAATAGGACTGGTCCCGCGCCTCCTCGGCCGCGCGGAACAGGCCGCGTCCGCTGCCGGGCAGCGCGCGGCTCGCCACGTAATGGCCGGTGGCGAGATAGCGAGCGCCCAGCTCCTCCGCGGTGGCGAGCAGGTCGCGGAACTTGACGGTGCGGTTGCAGTCCACGCAGGGGATGGGGGTGACGCCGGCTGCATAGCTCGCAGCGAAGCGGTCGATCACCTCCTCGCGGAAGCGGCTTTCGTAATCGAGCACGTAGTGCGGAATGCCGAGCGTGCGCGCCACCTCGCTGGCGTCATAGATGTCCTGCCCCGCGCAGCAGGAGCCGGCCCGGTGCGCCGCCTCGCCATGGTCGTAGAGCTGGAGGGTGACGCCCACCACGTCATAGCCGGCGCGGGCCAGCAGCGCCGCGACCACGGACGAATCCACCCCGCCCGACATGGCCACGACGACGCGCGTCGCCGCGCGCGCGGCACGGGTGGCGTCGGAGGCATCGAGGAGGAGGTCGTCGGTCATCGCGATCGTCGGTCTTGGGTCGTAGGGTCGGAAGGAGGCGCGGCAGAAGGTATGCCGCACCGTCGCCTAGTGCAAACGAGGTGCAAACGATTGGCATCTGAGCCACGCGAGCGCGGCGAAAAAACGGCTGCCCCGCCCGATCCGCGGCGCCCCGTCACCCCCGCGCCACCCGGCGCGCCGGCTCCTCGTCCTCCACCGGTCCCTCGAACACCGAGACGAGGGCGCGGCGGATGGTGGACTGGCGGGCGGCACCGGTGATCTTCGCGCCCATCAGGTCGGTGACGTAGAACACGTCCACCGCCCGCTCGCCGAAGGTGGCGACGTGGGCCGAGGCGATGTTGAGGTTGAGCCGCGACAACGTGTTGGTCAGGGCGAACAAGAGGCCCGGCCGGTCGAGGCCGGAGACCTCCACCACCGTGTGGCGGTTCGACCAGGAATTGTTCACCGTCACCTCGGGCTCGACGGTAAAGGTCCGCCGGCCCTTCGGCAGCTTCTTGGCCATCACCTCCGGCAGGCGCACCTCGCCGGTCAGCGCCTGCTCCACCGCTTCCCGGATGCGGTTGGCGCGCCGCAATTCGTCCTCGTCATGGTCGAAGGCGCGGCGGATGGCGATGGTGTCCAGCGCCAGCCCGTCCGTGGTGGTGGAAATCTGCGCGTCCACAATGTTGGCGCCGGCCGCGGCGCAGGCCCCGGCGATGATGGACAACAGCTTGGGATGGTCCGGCGCCAGAACGGTGAGCGTCGTGATGCCACGGCCCGGCTCCAGCGACGCATGGGTGGCGATGGAGCGGCCCGCCGCCTCCGCCTCATCCACGAAGCGGGCATGGCGCAGCTTGGTCTCAAGGTCCACGCGCAGCCAGTAGGGTGGATAATGGCGCGCCACATAGGCCGCCACCTTCTCGTCGTCCCAGTCGGAAAGTGCATTGCGGAACTGCGACTGGGCGGCGGTGACGCGCTTGCCGCGATCCACTTCCGAGAAGCCGCCCGTGAGCACCGGCTCGGTCTCGTAATAAAGGGTGCGCAGGAGCTGCGCCTTCCAGCCGTTCCAGGTGCCCGGCCCCACCGCCTTGATATCGGCCGTGGTGAGGATGGTCAGCAGCTTCATGCGCTCCAGGTTCTGCACCACGGAGGCGAAATTCTCGATGGTCTTGCGGTCTGAGAGGTCGCGGGATTGCGCGACCGTGGACATGACGAGGTGCTGCTCCACCAGCCACGCCACCGTCTCGGTCTCCACCGGCGAGAGGCCGAAGCGCGGGCAGAGCTTCCGCGCGATGCGGGCGCCCGCCACCGAGTGGTCCTCCGGGCGCCCCTTGGCGATGTCGTGCAGCAGGAGCGCCACGTAGAGCAGGTTGCGGTTCTTCACCGTGCCCATCAGCTCGTTCGCGAGCCCGTTCTCCGGGTTCACCTTGCGCTCGATCTCGGAGAGGATGCCGATGCAGCGCAGCAGGTGCTCGTCCACCGTGTAGTGGTGGTACATGTTGAACTGCATCATGGCGACGATCTTGCCGAACTCCGGCAGGAACCGCCCCAGCACGCCCACCTCGTTCATCCGCCGGAGCACCGTCTCCGGCGCGTCCTTGGAGGTGACGATCTCCAGGAACAGGCGGTTCGCCTCCGGATTCTCGCGCACGCTCGCATCGATGAGGCCGAGGGAGCGGGCGGCGAGCTGGCTGGCGTCGGGATGCAATGCAAGGTTGCGCTTGTCCGCCACGTGGAAGATGCGGATGAGGTTCACCGGGTCGCGGATGAACGCCTCCGGATCCGCCACGTTCAGGCGGTCGTGGTCGAGGATGAAGTCCGTCGTGTCCTTCAGCGTGATGCGGCGCGAGCCGGCGCGGAAGCGCTCCACCATGCCCTTGAGGCCGGGCACCGGCTTCTCGTGGCGCTCCTCCAGCGCGGCGGAAAGGATGGCGGTGAGATCGCCCACATCCTTCGCCACGAGGAAATAGTGCTTCATGAAGCGTTCCACGTCCTTCTGGCCGGGATGCTCCGTATAGCCGAGGCGCAGCGCCATCTCGCGCTGCAGGTCAAAGGAGAGGCGGTCCTCGGCGCGACCGGTCAGGAAGTGCAGGTGACAGCGCACGGACCACAGGAAGTCCTCGCACTTCTTGAAGAGGTTCGCCTCCTCGCGGGTGAACACGCCCTTGGCCACCAGCTGGCTCGCGGTCTGCACCCGGTAGACGTACTTGGAGATCCAGAAGAGCGTATGCAGGTCGCGAAGGCCGCCCTTGCTCTCCTTGACGTTGGGCTCGACGAGATAGCGCGATTGGCCGGAGCGGCGCAGGCGGTCCTCGCGCTCGGCCATCTTGGCGGCGACGAATTCGGCGCCGGTGCCCTCCACCACTTCCTTGTCGAAGCGGGTTTCCAAATCCTCGAACAGCGCCTTGTCGCCCACGAGGTAGCGCGCTTCCAGGATGGAGGTGCGGATGGTGAAGTCGGCCCGCGCCTGCCGCAGGCACTCCTCCACCGAACGGGTGGCGTGGCCGACCTTCAGCCCCAGATCCCAAAGAATGTAGAGCATGGCCTCGGCGACGCTCTCGCCCCAGGCCGTCTGCTTGTACGGCAGCACAAACAGGATGTCGGTATCCGAGCCCGGCGCCATCATGCCCCGGCCGTATCCACCCACTGCCGCCACGGCCATGCGCTCGGAGCGGGAGGGATTGTCCACCGGATAAAGGAAGGTGGTGGCCACCTCATAGGCGCTGGTGATGACCGCATCCTGCAGCGCGGAGAGGCGCATGGCGCAGCAGCGTCCGCAGCCGTCTTCCAGCAGCAGGCGCTCGGCTTCCGCGCGGCCTTCCTGCATGCCCTTCTTGAGGCGGGCGACGACGGCATTGCGCAAATCGAGGTCGCGGCCCTTGTGGGCGGAAGCGATTTCCCTGATCTCGGCCTTGAGGGCCTGGCCTTCAAAGGGTTCGCCGATGACGCGGTTGACCTTGGAGGAACGGACGGTGGGCATTGCTCGGCGATCTTGGGGGCACGAAGGACAGGAGCCTTCATCTGTACCGCAATCAGCGCCCGGCCGCGAGCGGCGTTGATTGGTCGCTCTCGAATCAGCCGCAGCGGAACCTATATTTCCGTTATGGAACACATGCCTTACGGACAGCTCCGCGCTGGGACCGTCCATACATGTCGTATGGTCATGTATGGTGCTGTAGTGCTCGCGATGGCGCTCGCGCCAGCCGCTGCCCTGGCCGCGACGGGTGTGGGTACGCCCATCGTGGGCGGAGCCGCGGTCATTCCGCCCATCCAGCGGCCGGCGCCGCGTCCCGTCGTGCGGCCCGCCCCGGTCGTCCCGCGCGCCCCCACGGTCGTGACGCCCCGGCCGAAGCTGCCGGCGCCGAAGCCGGTGGTGCCGGCGGACCCCACGCCCATCATCCAGCCCGCGCCCTTCCGCACCAATACGCCCATCGGCGCCCAGCCGGGCTCTGGCGCGCCGCTCGGCGTGCTGCCGGGCGGCCTCGCCACGCCCCTCGTCGGCCCGGCGCCGGCGCCGAATACCTGCTGGTTCTACACGACGCCGGCGAAGACCGTGGGCTACTGGAGCAAGTGTCCCTAGGGCATTCTCCCAAGACGCCGGCCGAAAACGCTTGCCGCGTAACGCTTCCTTGAGGTGAGGCGGGCACGATCTGCCGCAGCGGCTGATCTTCGCCCCATTTTGGTGGTGGAAGGAGCCGCGCGGCTGCGATCTAGGCCGGCTATGCGACGGGAAATGGAATGACCGCACAGGGACGGGGGGACGGCATGAGGCGCGAGCCGCTCATGGAGCGGCCCGAATCCCTGTTCGACATCCGCCTCGACCCGCGCGACCGCTCCGCCGCACCGCCCCCGGAACCGCCCCGCCCGGCCCGCAAGGCGGCTGCGCGGCCCAAGGCCAAGGCGGAACCCGACATGCGTCCCGATCCCGCCCCGCGCCGCGGCCGTTCCGAGCCCCCGCCGCGCCGGCCCCGCCGTGGCGGAGGGGGGCGTCTCGTGTTCCGGCTTGTGAAATGGGGCTTCATCCTGGGCGTGTGGGCGCTGCTCGCCCTCGCCGGCGTCATCGCCTACGAGGCGTCGAAGCTGCCGTCCATGCAGACGCTGATGATCCCCAAGCGTCCGCCCACCGTCACTGTGCAGGGTGCCGATGGCAAGACCATCGCCACACGCGGTGACATGGGCGGCGTCGCCGTGCCCATCGGCGAGCTGCCGCCCTATCTGCCCAAGGCGTTCGTCGCCATTGAGGACCAGCGCTTCTACAGCCATTTCGGCCTCGATCCCGAAGGCCTCGCGCGCGCCCTCGTCACCAACCTCACCTCGCGCCGGCTCAGGCAGGGCGGCTCGACGCTGACCCAGCAGTTGGCCAAGAACCTGTTCCTCACCCAGGAGCGCACCGCTTCCCGCAAGATGCAGGAGCTGGTGCTGGCCCTGTGGCTGGAGCACAAGTTCACCAAGGACCAGTTGCTCGACCTCTATCTGAACCGCGTCTATTTCGGCGCCGGCGCCTATGGCGTGGAGGCGGCGGCGCAGCGCTATTTCGGCAAGTCGGCCCGGCAGGTGACGTTGGCCGAGGCGGCCATGCTGGCCGGGCTCGTCAACTCGCCCTCGCGCCTTGCCCCGACGCGCAACCTCAAGGGCGCGCAGACCCGCGCCAATCTGGTGCTCGCCGCCATGCGGGACCAGAAGCTCATCACCGCCGACATGGCGAGCGCGGCGCAGGCACGGCCGGCCCAGCTCGCCCGCAGCGGCATGCCGGATTCCTCCGGCTACGTGGCCGACTGGGTGATGGACCAGCTCGATTCCGTGCTCGGCGACGGCGAACTGCCCGGCGACGTGGTGGTCCGCACCACCATCGATCCCGCGCTCCAGAAGGCGGGCGAGGCGGCGCTTGAGGACACGCTGGCGAAGTCGGGCGCCAAGTATGGCGTCGGCCAGGGCGCCATCGTGGTGCTCGATCCCGATGGCGGCGTGAAGGCGCTCATCGGCGGCCGATCCTATGCCGACAGCCAGTACAACCGTGCCGTCACCGCCCGGCGGCAGCCGGGCTCGGCCTTCAAGCCCTTCATCTACCTCACCGCCGTCGAGCATGGCCTGACGCCGGAGAGCGTGCGCGACGACGCGCCGATCCAGCTCAAGGGGTGGCGGCCGGAGAACTCGACCCGGGATTATCGCGGTCCGGTGACGCTCACCACCGCGCTCTCGCTCTCCCTGAATACCGTCTCGGTCCGCCTCGTGCTGGAGTTCGGCCCCAAGGCCGTGGTGCAGACCGCCCACCGCATGGGCATCTCCTCGAACCTCGACCCCAACCCCTCCATCGCGCTCGGCACGTCCGAAGTGTCGGTGCTGGAGCTGGCGGGCGCCTACACGCCCTTCGCCAACGGCGGCCTCGGGGTGATGCCCCACGTGATCGACAGCGTGACGGGACCGGACGGCAAGCCGCTCTACGAGCGCAACGTGACCGGCATGGGCCGCGTCGTCGCCTCCGAATATGTTGCAATGATGAACCACATGATGACCCAGACGCTGTCCACCGGCACCGCGCGCCGCGCCGACCTGCCGGGCTGGGAGGCCGCCGGCAAGACCGGCACCTCGCAGGACTACCGCGACGCCTGGTTCGTCGGATACACGGCGAAGTACGTCACGGCGGTGTGGCTCGGCAACGATGATTCCTCGCCCACCAAAAAGGCCTCCGGCGCCAATCTTCCGGTGGAGGTGTGGAGCCGCGTCATGAAGGCGGCGCACCAGGGCGTGCCGGTGGCGGAGCTTCCGGGCGGCCTCAGGTCCTACGGCTTCGGCGGCAACGGCTACGGCCAGCCGGGCGCCACCTACCTGCCGCCGGCCGACATGCCGGACGACCGCCCGTCGGCCGTGGTCGGCCAGATGCCGGCGCCCCCGCCCCAGCAGGAGCCGCCCATGACGCTGGACCGCTGGTTCGCGGAAACCTTCCTGGGCCAGGGCCGGCGGTGACGGGGGCATCCGCCCTGTTCCGCCGCCTCCTTCCGGCCTGACCGGAGGGCGGCGGGGAACTCGTCGCATTGGCGACCCGACGCAACCCGGCCGCCCTTCCCCTACGTCATTGTTACAACGAAAGTCGAAGGCGTCGCGCCCTTCACCCGAAAGTATTAGGCGCCTTTCCCGCGCAACAACGACGCTTCCCGCCCGGAAAACTGGCCCGATCCCCACGTAATAAAACGTCAAGATCGATGCCAAGCATTTGCAGATCATTGATTCCCGCGGTCGTCACCCGGGTAGTCGGCGCACTGCACAATACATTTGGCGTATGGCCGAAAGTACGGGGTTTCCTCAACTAGCGCGCGGCATCGGCTCTGATACAGAGTGCAAGGTGACGAGGCCGGTCCAGGCCAAGGTCGATCACGAAGATAACAACCGGGGCCCACGGGTACCGCGGGCTTTCAGGGAGGGCGACCCATGGAAACATCCGTGGCCGCACGCATTGCGGCCGATCCCAATTACAAGGCGCTGAAAGCGCGCCGTTCAAGCTTCGGGTGGATTCTCACCCTGGCGATGCTGGTCGTGTACTACGGCTTCATCCTGCTTATCGCCTTCCGCAAGGACGTGCTGGCCGCGCGCATCGGCGACGGCGTAATGACCTGGGGCATTCCGATCGGCTTCGGCGTGATCGTGTTCACCATCATCATCACCGCCATCTACGTCCGCCGCGCAAACGGCGAGTTCGACGCGCTCTCCGAGAAGATCAAGCAGGAGGCGCTCAAGTGAACGCGACGCTCTCGACCTCTTTCGCCCGCCGCGCGATCGCGATCGGCGCGGCGGCCGCGCTCGTCCTCGCGCCCTCGCTGGTGCTCGCCGCCGGCGGCGACCTCGGGCAGGCCGACAAGCAGGCCACCAACTGGACCGCGATCACCATGTTCGTGGTGTTCGTGATGGGCACGCTCTACATCACCAAGTGGGCGGCCGCGAAGACCAAGTCGGCGGCCGACTTCTACACCGCGGGCGGTGGCATCACCGGCTTCCAGAACGGCCTCGCCATCGCCGGCGACTACATGTCCGCCGCCTCCTTCCTCGGCATCTCGGCCGCGGTGATGACCTCGGGCTATGACGGCCTCATCTACTCCATCGGCTTCCTCGTCGGCTGGCCGATCCTGACCTTCCTCATGGCAGAACGCCTCCGGAACCTCGGCAAGTTCACCTTCGCCGACGTGGCGGCCTTCCGCTTCGCCCAGACTCCGGTGCGCGTGTTCGCCGCCTCCGGCACGCTGGTGGTGGTGGCCTTCTATCTCATCGCCCAGATGGTGGGCGCCGGCCAGCTCATCAAGCTGCTGTTCGGCCTCGACTACTGGATCGCGGTGGTGATCGTCGGCGCGCTGATGATGATCTACGTGCTGTTCGGCGGCATGACCGCGACCACCTGGGTGCAGATCATCAAGGCCTGCCTGCTGCTCGGCGGCGCGACCTTCATGGCCGTCATGGTGCTGTGGCGCTACGGCTTCTCCCCGGAGAAGATGTTCGCCGCCGCCGTCGAGGTGAAGACCAACCTTGCCGCCGCCAAGCCCGGCACCACGCCGGCCGCAGCTGCCGCCGCCGGCCAGTCCATCATGGGCCCCGGCTCCTTCATCAAGGACCCGATCTCGGCCATCTCGTTCGGCATGGCGCTGATGTTCGGCACCGCTGGCCTGCCGCACATCCTCATGCGCTTCTTCACCGTGCCGAGCGCGAAGGAAGCCCGCAAGTCGGTGATGTGGGCAACGGGCTGGATCGGCTACTTCTACCTGCTCACCTTCATCATCGGCTTCGGCGCCATCACCTTCGTGCTCACGAACCCCGAGTTCCTGGACGCCAAGGGCGCGCTGCAGGGCGGCAACAACATGGCCGCGGTGCATCTCGCCCATGCGGTCGGCGGCAACGTGTTCCTCGGCTTCATCTCGGCGGTGGCGTTCGCGACCATCCTCGCGGTGGTGGCCGGCCTCACGCTGTCCGGTGCCTCGGCGGTGTCCCACGACCTCTACTCGACGGTCATCAAGAAGGGGAAGGCCGACAGCGCCTCCGAGCTGAAGGTGTCCCGCATCACCACGCTGTGCCTCGGCATCCTCGCGGTGCTGCTCGGCATCGCCTTCGAGAAGCAGAACATCGCCTTCATGGTGTCGCTGGCCTTCGCGGTTGCCGCCTCGGCCAACTTCCCGGTGCTGTTCATGTCGGTGCTGTGGAAGGACTGCACCACCAAGGGCGCAGTGATTGGCGGCTTCCTGGGGCTCCTGTCCTCGGTGGTGCTGACCGTGCTGTCGCCGTCGGTGTGGGAAGCCACGCTGGGCAACCCGGCCGGCTCGGCGCCGTTCCCCTACACGTCGCCCGCGCTGTTCTCCATGACGCTCGGCTTCGTCGGCATCTGGCTGTTCTCGATCCTCGACCACAGCCAGCGGGCGAAGATCGACCGGGCCGGCTTCCCGGCGCAGGAAGTGCGCTCGGAGACGGGCATTGGCGCGGCGGAGGCCTCGGGGCACTGACCCCGTGCTAGGCTGAAACCATGCCACGGCCGGACGACATGACCGGCCCCCCGAACGGGGACCGCCGGGAGAACGAACCCCGGGCCGCCACGGCCCGGGGCGCAGACCCCCACGGTCCCGAGGACGCCCCCGCAGCGTCCGGCCCGCCCGCCCCCGGGCGGGCCTCGCCGTCGGAGCGGGACCGGCGCGAGCTGGTCTCGCTCATGACCTCGCGGGTGCGCGACGTCTATCTGCGCAAGCCCTTCTTCGTGGACGGGGCGACCGACCTCGTCACCCTCTGCCGCGATCTCTCCGCCCGCCGCCTCAGCGAGGCCGTGGTGCGCGACGCCGGCCGCATCGGCATCTTCACCACCACCGATCTGCGCGACGCGCTCACCCGCGACACGCCCCCTTCCGCCCTCGCGGTGCGCGAGGTCGCGACATTCGAGCCCTGGTGCATTTCGCCCGACGCCGAACTGTTCGAGGCCCTCATCCTGATGCTGCGCCACCGGATCCACCGCCTCCTCGTGCGCGCGGGTGGCGGGCGGGCGACGGGGGGCGACGGCATCGTCGGCGTGCTCGGCCAGCTCGACCTGATGGCCTTCGTCGCCAACCATTCCCACCTCATCGCCCTCGAGGCGGCCCACGCGGCGAGCCTTGACGAACTGAAGGCCGCCGCCCGCCAGATCGACAGCATGGTGGCCGTGCTCAATGCCGACGGGGTGCGGGTGGAGGTGATCGCGGCGCTGGTGGGCGAGCTGAACCGGCAGGTGTTCCGCCGCCTGTGGGAGCTTCTGGCGCCGGAAGAGCTGCGCGCCCAGTCCTGCCTCGTTATCATGGGCAGCGAGGGGCGCGGCGAGCAGATCATCAAGACCGACCAGGACAACGGCCTGATCCTCGCCGACGGCTTCGTCTTCGAGGGGCTCGACGACATCACCGCGCGCTTCACCGCGGCGCTGATCGATTTCGGCTACCCGCCCTGCCCCGGCGGCGTCATGCTCAGCCTGCCCACCTGGTGCCAGCCCGTATCCGCCTTCAAGGAGACGCTGAAGGACTGGATCCACGGCAGCGTCGCCGAAGGCCCCATGAACCTCGCCATCTTCCTCGATGCCGTGGCGGTGGCGGGCGATGCGTCCCTGCTCGCGGCGGCGCGGGCGCATGTGGATTTCCTCATGATGGGCGACCACGGCTATTTCGCCCGCTTCGCCCAGGCGGTGGAGCGCTTCGGCGACGGCGCGAGCTGGTGGAGCCGCCTGCCCGGACTCACCGGCCGGGGCGCGGCCGAGGTGGACCTGAAGAAGCTCGGCATCTTCCCCCTCGTCCACGGCGTGCGGGCCCTGGCGCTGGAGCATCGCATCACCGCGCTCGGCACCGCCGACCGGCTCGCCGCGCTGGTGGCGGCCGGGCATATGGAGGAGGGCTTCGCCCGCGATCTCACCGATGCGCTGCGCCTGTTCATGGGCATGAAGCTGTCCAGCAATCTCAGGCAGATCGCGGACGGCCGACCGCCCAGCAATGCGCTCCGCCTCGCGGACCTCGGCACGCTGGACCGGCAGGCGCTGAAGGAGGCCCTCGCCATCGTGCGCGGCTTCAAGCAGTGGCTCTCCCGCCACTACCGGTTCGACGCGCTATGAGCGCCGGCCGCGGTTCCGCAAAGTCCGCCGAGCCGCCGGGAGGGCGTGGGCCGGACCGCCCAGGACCGGACCGCCCAGGACCGGACCGCCAAGGACCGGCCCGCCAGGGACCGGACCGTCAGGTTCTGGTCGCGCTGGCGGCGCTGGGCGCGCTCGCCTTCAATTTCCCCCTGCTGGCGGTATGGGACACGGAGGCCACCGTCTTCGGCCTGCCGCTGCTGCCGGTGGCTCTGTTCGTCATCTGGGGCGCGCTGATCGCGGCGCTGGCCTTCGCCAGCGAACGGCGGGGGCATGGCGCGACCTCTTCTCTCCTCCCGGCCAAGCCGGACGAGCCCTGAGGCGGCGTGATGACCCCCGCACCGCTCGCCCTTTCTCCCGCCCTCGTCATCGGTGCCGCCGCGCTCTACCTCGCGGCGCTGTTCGCCATCGCCGCCTTCGCCGACCGGCGCGCGCGGGAGGGCCGCTCGCTCATCGGCAATGCGTGGGTCTACGGCCTGTCCTTGGCGGTCTATTGCACCGCCTGGACCTATTTCGGCAGCGTCGGCCGCGCGGCGACCACAGGCGTCTGGTTCCTGCCCATCTATCTCGGCCCCACGCTGGTGATGCTGGTGGCGTGGGTGGTGGTGCGCAAGATGATCCGCATCGCCCAGACCTATCGCATCACCTCCATCGCCGATTTCATCGCCTCCCGCTATGGCAAGAGCCCGCTGGTGGCGGCGGTGGTGACGCTCATCACGGTGGTCGGCATCGTCCCCTACATCGCGTTGCAGCTGAAGGCCGTTTCCGCCGGCTACACGGTGCTCACGACGCCCGGCGCGCAGGCGACGGCTCCGAGCTGGTGGCAGGACGGGACGCTGCTCGTCGCAATCGCCCTCGCGCTCTTCACCATCCTGTTCGGCACCCGCCACCTCGACAGCGCAGAGCGCCACGAAGGCATGGTGGCGGCGGTGGCGGCGGAATCCGTCGTCAAGCTCGTCGCCTTCCTCGCGGTGGGCGCCTTCGTCACCTACGGCCTGTTCGGCGGCTTCGCCGATGTGTGGGCGCGCGCCTCGGCGCTGCCCGGCGTGAAGGGCCTGCTCACCCTCTCGGGCGCCGGCAATTTCGCCTGGGCGCAATGGTTCAGCCTCACGCTCCTCTCCGGCCTGTCGGTGTTGCTGCTGCCCCGCCAGTTCCAGATGATGGTGGTGGAATGCGTGGACGAGCGGCACCTCAAGCGCGCCGCATGGGTGTTTCCGGCCTACCTCCTCGCCATCAACATCTTCGTCCTGCCCCTCGCGCTCGGCGGCCTCGTGCTGCTGGGCAAGGGCGCGGACCCGGAGACCTTCGTCCTCACTTTGCCGCTGGCGCACGGGGCGGGCGGCCTTGCGCTCATCGCCTATGTGGGCGGGCTCTCGGCGGCGACGGGGATGCTGATCGTCGAGACCATCGCCGTCTCCACCATGGTCTGCAACGACCTCGTGATGCCGGCGCTGCTGCGCCTGAAGCTCATCCGCGCCGACGGGGGCGACCTCACCCGCCTCCTCCTCAACATCCGCCGCGCCGCCATCCTCGGGGTGCTGCTGCTCGGCTATCTCTATTTCGTGGTGGCGGGGGAGGCCTATGCGCTGGTCTCCATCGGCCTCATCAGCTTCGCGGCGGTGGCGCAGTTCGCCCCGGCGCTGCTCGGCGGCATGTACTGGCGCGGCGCAACGCGCCTCGGCGCGCTGGGCGGGCTGCTCGGCGGCTTCGCGGTGTGGGCCTATACGCTGATGCTGCCCTCGGTGGCGAAATCCGGCTGGATGGACGGCGCCTTCCTCACCCACGGCCCGTTCGGCATCGCTGCCCTGGCGCCCGAACGGCTGTTCGGACTCTCCGGCCTCGACAACCTCTCTCACGCCTTGTTCTGGAGCCTTCTCGTCAACGGCGTGTTCTATGTGGGGCTCTCGCTCTGGCGCGCGCCGTCCGGGCGGGAGGCGAGCCAGGCGCTCCTCTTCGTGGATGTGTTCGCCCGTGGCCGCAGTGCCGCCGATCCCGTCTTCTGGCGCGGGCGGGCGCGCCGGGCGGACCTGGAAGCCCTCGCCCGGCGCCTGCTGGGCGCGGAGGCCGCCCGGCAGATCTTCGAGGCGCACGCCCGCGAACGCGGAACCGGCGACGTGGCGGACCTTACCGCCGATGCCCGTCTCGTGGACATCGTGGAGCGCCGCATCGCCGGCGCGGTCGGCTCGGCCTCGGCCCGCGTGCTGGTGGCGGCGGTGGCGGACGAGGAGCCGCTCAATGCCGGCGACGTGATGGATATCCTGAACGAGGCCTCGCAACTGCGCGTCTACGCCCGCGCGCTGGAGGAAAAATCCCGCTCGCTGGAGATCGCCTCCGCCGAACTCTCCGCCGCTAACGCCCAGTTGCGCACACTGGACGAACTGAAGGACGACTTCATGTCGTCGGTGACCCACGAACTGCGTACCCCGCTCACCGCCATCCGCGCCCTGTCCGAACTGATGCTGGACACGCCGGACATGGAGGGCGAGCAGCGGCAGGACTTCCTGCGCATCATCGTGGGCGAAAGCGAGCGGCTGGGACGGCTCGTCAACCAGGTGCTGGACATGGCGAAGATCGAATCCGGCCATGCCGAGTGGCACAGCACGGATGTGGACCTGCGCACCCTCGTCGCCGACGCGGTGAAGGCCACATCGGAGCTCGCCCGCACCAAAGGCGCCCGGATCGTGCTCACCGCCCCCGACACGGTACCGCTCCTCAAGGCCGATCCCGACCGCCTCACCCAGGTGATGCTGAACCTCATCTCCAACGCCGCGAAATTCGTCCCCGCGCAAGGCGGGCGCATCGACGTGCGGCTCATCCCCGATGCCGAGGGCCTCGAAGTGCAGGTGGAGGACAACGGCCCCGGCGTACCGCCCGCCGACCGCGACACCATTTTCGAGAAATTCCGCCAGGGCGGCGATGCCCTGAGCCGACCGCCCGGCACCGGGCTCGGGCTTCCGATCAGCCGCCGGATCGTGGATCATTTCGGCGGAAAGATCTGGCTGGATCAACGGCAGGGGAAAGGCGCATGCTTCGCCTTCCGGCTGCCGCTCCGGCCCCGGGGAGCAGACGCCTTAACAGAAAAAACCTCGGCAGAAGCCGAAGACACCATGTGAGGAGGAAACGCCATGGACAGGGAGATCGCAGTGGAGACGGGCCCGACGCCCGCGCCCTGCCCCCAGGGGGCCAAGGTGCTGATTGCCGATGACGAGCCCAACATCGTCGTCTCGCTGGAATTCATGATGAAGCGCGAGGGCTTTTCCGTGCTGGTGGCCCGCGACGGGCGCGAGGCGCTGGAGACCATCCGCCGCGAGCATCCCCGCCTCGTGCTGCTGGACGCCACCATGCCCGGCATGAGCGGCTTCGACGTGTGCGAGGCGGTGCGCGCGGATGCCGAGGTGCGCTCGACCCGCATCGTCATGCTCACCGCCAAGGGCCGCGAGACCGACATGGCCCGCGGCGTCGGGGCGGGGGCGGATGCCTATGTCACCAAGCCCTTCTCCACCCGCGAGCTGATGCAGAAGGTGAAGGACATGCTGGCCGAGCCGCCCGCGGGGAGCCTTCCTGCATGAGGTTGCCGCGGGGGACGGGCGCTGTTCTGGCCATGCTGTTGCCGGGGCTCGCCCTTGCGCTGTGGCTGGTGCTGGGTGCCGGCTTCCTGCTGATGGCGCTGGATGGGGAAGCGCGCACCGAGCTTCTGGGCGCCCTCGCCCCGGTGGTTGAGAGCCACGGCATGGTTCTGGTGCTGTGGTGGGTGCTGTTCTCCGCCGGAGCCGGCCTGCTCGCGCGGCGGTTCTACGGGGCCCATGTGGAGGCGCCGGCCCGGCTCGCCGCCGCGGCACGGGTGCTGGCGGGAGATCCTTCCGCGCCTCCGGTTCCCGCCTCCGGCCCGGCAGGCCTCAAGGCGCTCGCCGAGGCGGTGAACGATCTCGCCGCCCAGCGCCGCGCGCTTCAGGACGACATGGCCCGGCTCGTCGCCGAGGCAAGCCGCGACGTCGCCTTCCAGCGCGACCAGCTCGCCGCCCTGATGGCAGAGCTGGAGCAGTCCGTGGTGGTGCTGAACCTCGAAGGCCGCATCCTCCTCTACAACGCCCGCGCCCGCACCCTCTTCCGCCGCCTGTTCCGCGCGCCGGGGACGGCGGAAGGCGTCGGCGCCGATCCCATCGGCCTCGGCCGCTCCATCCACACCGTCATCGACCGCGCCTTGATGGACCATGCGCGCGAGACGGTGGAGCGCCTGATGGGTCGCGGCGAAGCGCGGCCTTCCGCCCGCTTCGTCACCACCACGCCGCTGGGCCATCTGGTGCGGGTGCTGCTCGCGCCCGTGCGGGCCGAGGCGGGGGGCGCGGTGACCGGTTTCGTGCTGCTGCTCGACGACATCACCGACGAATACGAAGCCCGCGCCCGGCAGGACCGAACCCTCGTCGACCTCAACGAATCCGCCCGCGCCTCGCTCGCCGCCATGCAGGCGGCCCTCGACATGCTGGACTATCCCGACCTCGACGCGCCCGATCGCGAGCGGTTCCAGGCGGTGGTCCGTGACGAGGTGATGGGGCTCGGCACCCGCCTCTCGCTCGCCGCCGACGCAACGAGCAGCACGGGCCGGAGTTGGCCACTGCAGGACATGCTGGGCGCGGACCTTGCCGCCGCCGCTGCCCGCCGGATCTCCGCCGACACCGGCCATGCCGTCGCGACGGACGATGTGGACGCGACCATCTGGCTGAGCGTGGACAGCTTCGCCCTCATCGGCGCGCTCGCCTTCCTTGCCGCCCGCGTGGCCGAGGCCGAGGGCGGCGCCGATCCCGCCTTCGCGCTGCGCCTGTCGCCGGCCGGGGGGCGGGTGCATCTCGACCTCGCCTTCGCCGATGCCCATGCGGCGGCGGGCGGTGCCGGCTGGCCGGGCGCGCCCATGGGCGCCTCGCAGCTCTGTGTCCGCGATGTGGTGGAGCGGCACGGCGGGGAACTCTGGCTGGAGCGCGCGCGGACCGGCACCGGCGCCTGCTTCCGCTTCCTGCTCCCCGCCGCCTCGGGAGGCCATGCCGAGGCGCAGGCCCCCGCGGAGAGCCGGCCGGCCTATTTCGATTTCGATCTCTTCGCCGCCAGCGCCGGCAGCCACGCCAGCGACGACCGCGCCTTGAGCGACCTCGCCTATACGGTGTTCGACACCGAGACCACCGGCCTCGATCCCGCAGGGGGCGACGAGATCATCCAGATCGGCGCCACCCGCATCGTCAACGGCCGCATCCTCGGCAGCGAATGCTTCGACCAATTGGTGGACCCCGGCCGCTCCATCCCGGAGGCCGGCATCGCGGTGCATGGCATCCGGCCGGAGATGGTGCGCGGCAAGCCCCGCATCGGCGAGGTGCTGCCGGCCTTCCACGCCTTCGCGGCCGAGACGGTCCTCGTGGGCCACAACGTCGCCTTCGACATGCGCTTCCTCACCCTCAAGGAAGAGGCGAGCGGCGTCGCCTTCGACCAGCCGGTGCTCGACACCTTGCTCCTTGCCGGCCTTGCCCATCCGGGCGAGGAGAGCCGCAGCATGGAAGCCATCGCCGGCCGCCTCGGCGTCACCGTCTCCGGCCGTCACACGGCCTTGGGCGATGCGCTGGTGACGGCGGAAATCTTCCTGAAACTGTTGCCTTTGCTCCGCGCGCGCGGCATCCGCACCTTGGGGGAGGCGCGGGCCGCAGCGGCGACGTCCTATTATGCCAAGCTGAAGTATTGAGGCTTCATCACCCCACGCCTTCCAGCAGCCCCGCCAGCGCCTCCGGCTCCAGCACCATGGCATCGTGGCCGGTGGGCATCTCGATGAAGCTCCAGCCCGCCTGCCGCGCATAGGCCCGCGCCGGCTCCATGGGCAGATAGAGCGGGTCGGTGCACGAGACGTAGGTGCACGGCCGCCCGTTGCCGACCGGATGCGCGAGCGCCAGCGGGCTCTCGTAGGAGCCGACCGGATGGGGCGTGAGGCGGCGGCGCACCCACTCGGCGCGGGGATGGTCGGCGGGGACGCCGAAGGCCGTCACATCAGGCACCGGCATGGCGATGCCCCCCGTCCCCGCCACTTTGCGGCGCCGCTCGTCCACCACCTCTGCCGGCAGCACGCCGAAGGCGCTCTCGCCGTTCTGGAGGATGGTGGCATCGAGATAGACGAGGGCGCGGATGCGCTCCGGCATGGCGTCCGCCACGCCGCTGATGACCGCCCCGCCATGGCTGTGGCCGACGAAGATGATGTCCTCCAGCTCCTCTGCCTCGATCACGCCCGCCACGTCCGCAACGAAGGTGGCGAGGCTGATGTCGGGGCTCATGAGATGGCGCCGCTCGCCGAGGCCGGTCAGCGTGGGCGCGAACACGCGATGGCCACGCGCGCGCAAGAGGTCCGCCACCTCCCGCCAGCACCAGCCGCCATGCCACGCGCCGTGGACGAGCACAAAGGTCTTCGGCGAAATCTCGTCTGCGGGCATGGGCGCGCCTCCGTTCCGACGGAGTGAAGCAGCCTTCACCCGGCGCGGCAATGCGGATGAATTGCGTCCCGCGCGCTCCGCGCTTAAGCCTTCGCCGGAGACGAGAGAGGGCGCGACGATGGCGGACGAGACCCCCACCCTGAAGGACTTTGCCCTCGCCCTCTATGGCCGCGAAGGCGTGCCGCCGGCCTGCCTCGCCTTGCAGGATAGCGCTGGAATCGACGTCAACATCCTCCTCTTCGCCGCCTGGCGCGGGGCCATTCTGCGGTGTGACGTCGGCGCCGCCGATATCGCCACAGCGCGGGCGCGCGTGGCGGCGTGGCACAGCGAGGTTGTGAAGGCGCTGCGCGTCGTGCGCCGCCGCCTGAAGACCGGCCCCAGTCCCGCGCCGGACGAGCGGACAGCGAAGCTGCGCAGTCAGGTGCAGGCCGCCGAGATCGCCGCCGAGATCATCGAACTGGAAGAATTGGGCACGCTCTCGGCCGGCACGCCCGCACCCGCCGGGGTCGATGCGCCAGCCCTCGCCATTGCCGCCATGACGCAGGTGGTGGCGTCCTTCGCCGGCCGTCCGGCCACGCCTGAGGAAGAAGCCGCGGTGCGCGCCATCGCCGCCGCCATCTAACTCTAAGCAAAGCGAACGCGTTATCCGCTCTGATTGCGATGCAATCAGATCGGCGCGTGCTCTAGCGCACCCGCAGCACCTTGCCGGGATTCATGAGCCCGTGCGGGTCAACCGCCACCTTCACGGCGCGCATCAAATCCAGCTCCACGGCGGACTTGTAATGCTCGGCCTCCGCGACGCGCAATTGGCCGAGGCCGTGCTCCGCGCTGATGGAACCGCCGAAATCCGCCACCACGTCATGGACGATGCGGTTGATCTCGCCGGCCCGCGCCCGGCGCTGCTCCTCGGTCCAGTCGGCCGGCATCACCGGATTGTAGTGGAGATTGCCGTCGCCCACATGGCCGAAGGTGAAGGGCAGGATGCCGGGAAAGCGTGCGTCCAGCGCCGCATCGGCCCGTTCGACGAAGGCGGGGATGGCGGAGACGGGCACGCTGATGTCGTGCTTCACGCCCTTGCCGGCATGGGCCTGCGCTTCCGCCTGCGCCTCGCGCAGCGCCCAGAGATTGCGCCGCTGTGCGCCGGAGGCGGCGATGACGGCATCAAGCACCAGCCCATCCTCCAGCCCCTGCCCCAGCAGCGCCTCCAGGCCTGCATTGAGGCTGTCGCCCCCCTCCTGCGCGCTGGCCTCCACCAGCAGCACCCACGGGTGCGCCTCGGCGAAGGGCGCGACGAGGCCCGGCAGGGCGGCGATGGCATGGGTAAGGCTCGGCGTGCGCATCAGCTCGAAGGCGGAGAGGCTGTCCCCCAGCCGCGCTTTCGCGCGTCCCAGCAACGCGATGGCCGCTGCCGGATCCGGAATGGCGGCCATCGCGGTGGCCGTGGTGCGCGGGCGGGGAAACAGGCGCAGCACCGCCGCGGTGATGATCCCGAGCGTGCCCTCCGAGCCGATGAAGAGCTGCTTCAGGTCGTAGCCCGCATTGTCTTTGCGAAGGCCGCGCAGGCCGTCCCAGATGCGCCCGTCCGGCAGAACCACCTCCAGCCCGAGGGCGAGGGCGCGCATGTTGCCATAGCGCAGAACCTGCGTGCCGCCGGCATTGGTGGCGAGGTTGCCGCCGATGCGGCAGGAGCCTTCCGAGGCGAGAGTGAGCGGGAACAGGCGGTCCACCCGCTCCGCCTCGGCCTGCACCTCGGCCAGCGTCACGCCGGCTTCGACCGTGACGGTGTCGTTTGCCACGTCCACCGCCCGCACCTTGCGCATGCGGTCGACGCTCAGGATCACGGCCGTGCCCGAGCCATCCGGCTGGGCACCGCCGGCAAGGCCGGTATTGCCGGCCTGCGGCACGATGGGGATGCGCGCCGCGGCGCAGAGCCGCACCACGTCGGCCACTGCCTGCGTGGAGGCCGGGCGCAGCACGAGGGCCGCAGCGCCGTGGAAGGTCGCGCCGAAAGAGGTGCAGAAGGGCTCGGTATCCGCCGGGCTTTCCAGCACTCCCGCCGGACCCACCGCCTGACGGAGGCGGTCGAGGACGGCGGCGTCGGGGCGGACCGTCACGGCCGGAACGCGAAGGCGGCCGCGTGCCGCCGCTCCACGCCCTTGAGCGCGGCGAGGTCGCGCACGCCGAGCTGGCCCATGGCCACCTGCACTTCCTCGGTGAGCATCTCCGCCACATAGTCTGCGCCGCCGTCGCCGATGCCGGCGAGACCGATGAGGAAGGCGCGGCCGCAGAAGGTGCTGGTCGCCCCCAGAGCCAGCGCGCGGGCCACATCGAGGCCGGAGCGGATGCCGCTGTCGTAGAGGACGGTGGCGCGACTTCCGACCGCCTCCGCGATGGCGGGCAAGACGTCGATGGCCGCCGGTGCCGCATCGAGCTGGCGGCCGCCATGATTGGAAACGAGGATGCCGTCCACGCCGATGGAAATCGCCATCTCCGCATCGGCCGGATGCAGGATGCCCTTCATCACCAGCGCGCGCGGCCAGGCATCCCGCAGGCGCTTCACCGCCTCCCACGAAAACGTGCCCTTGATCTCGCTCTGCACGAAACCGGCGGTCTTGGGCAGCGTCGCGGGCGCTTCCACATAAGGCGCCATGTTGGCGAACTGCGGCGTGCCGGCCTTCGCCAGCGCCAGCGCCCACGGCCAGGCGAGCGCCACGTCGCGCACGGTGCGGGCCGTGGTGCGGAAGGGCACGACGAGACCGTTGTTGAGATCGCGCGGGCGCTTGGAACGCACGGGGGCATCCAGCGTCGCGACGAGGGCGCGGGCCCCGGCCGCGTCGGCCCGGCGCACCAGATCGAGCGTCACGAGATGGTCGCGCCCCGGCAGGCCGTAAAGCTGGAACCAGGTGCAGTCGCCGGCGAGCGCCGCCACCTCCTCGATGGAGGCGCTGGCGAGGGTGCCGACCACGTAGGGAATGCGTGCCTTCGCCGCCGCCTTGGCGAGGAGCTGCGTGGCGCCGGGCCAGACCAGCCCGTCCACGCCCACCGGCGAGATGCCGATGGGCGCGCTGTAGCGGGTGCCGAAGAGATCGACGCCGCAATCCACCGGACCGGGTGCGCCATAGCGCGGCACCAGCTTCACGGCATCCAACGCCGCGCGGTTCTCGGCGATGCCCACATCAGCGCCGGTGCCGCCTTCCAGGAAGTCGTACGCGAAGCGGGGAATGCGGCGGCGGGCGGCACGGTCCAGATAGTCCAGGGTCGGCATCCGCTGCTTCAGCCGCGCGGCGGCGCTGGTGCCGGAACCGGCGCCCCAGGCGGCCGCAGGCGGCGAAGATGCGGCTGCCGGCGCGGCAGTCGGTGGGACGGTCCCGGCGCTCACGCCACGTTCTCTTGCCACGTTTGCCATGGCGTTTCCTCGTCTTGTCTCGTTAGAGCTGTGGTAGAGCGCGGGCGCTCATCACTGCAAATAATTATGGATTATTGAAGCAATCAGCCTGACTGATCTTGCCCCGTCCCCGCCGCCGCACGGGCGGCACCGGCGCCGCAGCGCGCACGAAGGTGGCGGCTGAGGTGGCGGCATCCACCAGATCCTGCCGGATCACCTCCACCACCGCATGGGCGGCCGCCGAGATGGCCCGGCGCGGATGATGCACCACGGCGATGGAGCGGGTGAGCGGGGTGGCGAACCGATGCCCGCGCACCCGTCCCGCCGCCAGCACCTGATGCAGGGCGATGGTGGGCAGCACGGTGGCGAGGTCCGTGGTTGCCACCACCTCGCAGATGGCGGAGAGGGTGTCGATCTCGATGCGCGGCTTCAGCTCGATCCCCGCTTCGGCTGCCTGCGCCTCGAGGATGGCGCGCAGGCCGTGGCGCTTGGAGGGCAGCACCAGATCCAGCCCGCCGAGATCGGCAAAGCCGAGGCTGTCCGGCACGGTGAGGGGTGCATCGGTGCGCGCGGCGAACACCATCTCCTCGTCAAGGATGTGCTGGGAGGCGAGGCCCCTCTTCTGCCGCGGGACGTTGATGATGGCGAGGTCGAGCTGACCCGTCGTCACCCAATCCATCATGGTCTCGGTGTAGCCCTCGCAGGCAGAGAATTCCACGTCCGGGTAACGCGCGGCGACGGTGGCGGAGGAGTTGGCCAGCGTGCTCTGCGCCACCGAGGTGATGAGCCCCACCACCACGCGGCCCGACACCCGCCCGTCGAGCCGCGCCATCTCCTGCATGGCGTGCTCCACGTCCCGCACGATCGGCGAGATGAGCCGCGCCAGCGCCTCCCCCGCCGGGGTGGTGGAGACACCATGCGCGGTGCGGTCGAACAGCTTCTTGCCGAACTCGGCTTCGAGCTTCGCGATCTGCATGCTGAGCGCCGGCTGCACGATGTTGAGCTGGCGGGCCGCGCGGGTGACGTTGCCGGTCTCCGCGAGGCACAGGAAATACTGCATCTGCCTGAGGTCCATCGCCGATTGTCCTTCGCGGCCACGCCTGAAATCAGCGCTAATGATAGCGCCGATAATCATTCATTATTTGCAGTGATTACGACCTTTGTCTATGACTCCATAACCGGCTCATGGAGCCGTCGCCCAGAAGGTCGAAGCGGCCCGTGGCGGGGAGGGATCGTCGGCAAGGACGGGCGCATGGCGCCCGAATGATGCGTCTTGCCTTTCTCCACATCTCCCGTCCGGCCCGGCCACACGTGCGGCAGCGCGGAGGAGATGCCATGCAGGATCACAAGCGTCTCATCGTCGGCATCTCCGGCGCCTCCGGCGTGATCTATGGCGTGCGGATGCTGGAGCTTCTGCGCGCCGCCGGCATCGAGACGCATCTCGTCATGTCGCGCACCGCCGAGATCACGCTGGCCCACGAGACCGACCGCAAGGTGGCGGACGTGAAGGCCCTCGCCAGCGTCTGCCATTCCAACGACGACATGGCCGCCGCCATCTCCTCCGGCTCGTTCCGCACCATGGGCATGGTGGTGGCGCCCTGCTCCATGCGCTCCATGTCGGAGATCGCGTCCGGCGTCACCTCCAGCCTGCTCAGCCGCGCCGCCGATGTGGTGCTGAAGGAGCGCCGCCGCCTGGTGCTGATGGCGCGCGAGACGCCGCTGCACACCGGCCATCTGCGCACCATGACTCAGGTGTCCGAGATGGGCGCCATCATCTCCCCGCCCATGCCGGCCTTCTATTCCCGCCCCGCCAGTCTCGAAGAGATGATCGACCATACGGTCGGGCGGGTGCTCGACCTGTTCGACATCGAGGTGGGCGCGGTGCGCCGCTGGGGCGAGGAGAGTGGCCCCCGCCGCCGCAAGACGCCGCTGCGCCAGATCTCGCCCGCCAGCTGACCCCCGAATTTCCCGACCAGCGGAACCTGAGACCCATGTTGGACCCCCGCCCCCGCCCCGCCGCGCAGACGCCCCCGGACCTGCGCACCTGGCTCGCCGACCTCGCCGCGCATGGCCGTCTGGCGGTCGCGCGGGAAAACCTGCCGCTGGCCGACAATCTCGCCGCCGTGGCCAAGCGCACCGAGCGTGACAAGGCCGTGCTGTTCCCCCATCCCGTGGGCGTGGACGGCAAGGCGCACGACATGCCTGTCGTGGTGAACCTCTTCACCCAGCGCGCATGGGTGGCCGCGAGCCTCGGCGTCACCGAGGCCCAGTTGCTACCCCACTTCCTCGCCGCCGCCGCAAAGCCCACGCCGTGCGTGGAGGTCACCTCCGCCCCGGTGCAGGAGGTGGTGCATCCACAGGTCGATCTCCTCGCCCAGCTTCCCATTCCCTCGCACAACGAGCTGGACAGCGGACCCTACATCACCGCCGGCCTGCTGATCGCACGCAACCCCGTCACCGGGGTGCAGAACGTCTCCATCCACCGTTGCCAGATCAGCGGGCCGAACCGCATCGGCGTCCTGCTGCTGCCGCGCCATACGCTCGCCTATTACCGCATGGCGGAAGAGGCGGGCGAGGCGCTGGAGATCGCCATCGTCATCGGCGCCCACCCGGCGCTGCTCCTCGCCTCGCAGGCCATCTGCGCGCTGGACGAGGACGAGATGGAGATCGCCGGCTCGCTCCTCGGCCGCCCGGTCGAGGTGGTGAAGTGCAAGACCAATTCGGTGCGCGTGCCGGCCGCCGCCGAGATCGTGGTGGAAGGCCGCATCCTGCCCAAGGTGCGCGAGCCGGAGGGCCCATTCGGCGAGTTCCCGCAGTATTACGGCCCGCGCGCCGCACGCGAGGTGATCGAGGTGGATGCGGTGACCCATCGCCGCCATCCCATCTATCACACCATCGTCGGCGGCTCGTTCGAGCATCTGGTGCTCGGCGGCGTGCCGCGCGAGGCGACGCTGCTGCAGCACCTCAAGCGCTCCTTCCCGAACGTGCTGGACGTGCGCCTCACCCGCGGCGGCACTTGCCGCTATCACCTCGTCGTCAAGATCGACAAGCAGCGCGAGGGCGAGGCCAAGAACATCATTCTGTGCGCCTTCGGCGGTCATTACGACGTGAAGCAGGTGGTCGTCGTGGACAAGGACGTGGACATCTCCAGCGCCGAAGAGATCGAGTGGGCGGTGGCGACCCGCTTCCAGGCCGATCGCGACATGGTGGTCGTTTCCGGCGCGCTCGGCTCCAAGCTCGACCCCTCGACCGAAGAGGGCGGCATAAGCGCCAAGCTCGGGCTCGATGCCACCGCGCCGCTCTCCGACGATCCCCTCGCCTTCCGGCGCATCCGCGTGAAGGGCGAGGAGAGCGTGGACCTTGCCGACGCGCTGGTGAAGGACCCCAACGCCGCCTTCGCCCGCATCGTCGCTCAGGTCTCCTGATCCCAAAGCAGCGCGGACCCGTCCGCGAACCAACACAAAAAGCCGGGCGCCCTACGCACCGGCCGCCAGTCCGGGAGGATTTCGATGTTCAAGACGACGACCCGCCGCCTCTTCTGCGCCGGAGCCTTTGCCGTCGCCTTCGCCGCGGCCGGTGGCGCGCAGGCCGCCGACAAGGTGAAGGTCGGCATCAACAATGTGGTGTCGGACGTGGTGTTCCACCTCGGCGTGGAGCGCGGCATCTTCGCCCAGGAAGGCCTCGACGTGGAGCTGATCGCCTTCGATTCCGGACCGAAGATGGTCGCCCCGCTGGGCTCGGGCCAGATCGACGTGGGCGCCGGCGCCTCTTCCGCTGGGCTCTACAATGCGGCCGCGCGCGGCATCAACATCAAGGTGGTGGCGGACAAGGGCTCCACCCCGGTCCATTACGACTACATGCCCCTCATGGTCCGCAAGGAGCTGGTGGACTCTGGCAAGGTGAAGACCATCGCCGATCTCAAGGGCATGCGCGTTGGGTCCGTCGGCCCGGGTGCGGCGACCAATGCCAAGATGGCGCATCTCCTCGCCAAGGCGGGCCTCACCTACAAGGACGTGAACCACAACTACATCGGCTATCCGCAGCAGATCGCCGCCTTCACCACCGGCGCCATCGATGCCGCGATCACCACCGAGCCTTCGGTGACCCAGGCGGTGAACAACGGCGTCGCCGTGCGCTTCGTGGTGGACGGCTATCCGAACCAGCAGGTGGCCGTCCTGCTCTACGGCGGCGACTTCATCGCCAAGCGCCGCGACGTCGCCCAGCGCTTCATGAACGCCTATGTGAAGGCGGCCCGCATCTTCAACGATGCCACCGCGGGCGGAAAGTTCGACGGCAAGGGTGCCGACGAGGTCGTCAAGACCATCATGCGCACCACCGGCCTGAAGGATGCCGAGCTGTTCAAGACCATGATCCCCAACGGCATCGACCCCGATGGCAAGGTCGATACGGCGAGCATGGAAGAAGACCTCAAGTTCTTCACCGAGAATGGCTACATCGAGCGCCCGGCCAAGGTCTCCGACGTGGTGGACACCTCGTTCGCCGAGAACACCCTGAAGGCGCTCGGCCCCTACAAGGCCGCCCAGAACTGATGCGCGACTGACGCGCGCGCGGCGCCCGTGCGGCGCCGCCCCATCCGGAATCCGGAGGAAGACTTCATGGCCGTCGTGAGCATGTTGAACGTGAAGCCGAGCCCTGCAGAAGCCGCGCCGCCGGTGCAGATTTCCATGCGCGGCGTGCGCAAATACTTCGGGTCGTCCGGCTTCGTGGCGGTGGACGGCATCGACCTCGACATTCCGCAGGGCCAGTTCTTCGTCATCGTCGGCCCCTCGGGCTGCGGCAAGACCACTCTCCTGCGTATGCTCGCGGGGCTCGAGAGCGTCAGCGAAGGCACCATGAAGCTCAACCGGACGGACCCGAGCCGGCCGGAGAATTCCATGATCTTCCAGGGCGACAGCCTGTTCCCCTGGATGACGGTCTACGACAATGCCGCCTATGGCCTCAGGATGCGCGGCGTCGCCGAGAAGGACGTGGCGGAGAGCGTGAAGCTGTGGCTGGAGCGCATCGGCCTCTACCGTTTCCGCGACCGCTATCCCAACCAGTTGTCCGGCGGCATGCGCCAGCGCGTCTCCATCGTGCGCGCCTTCGCCAACGATCCGGAAATCCTGCTCATGGACGAGCCCTTCTCGGCGCTCGACGAGCAGAACAAGATGCTGCTGCATGAAGAATTGCTGCGCATCTGGGAAGCCACCAAGAAGACTGTTGTCTTCATCACCCATTCGGTGGACGAGGCGGTGACGCTGGGCGACCGCATCATGATCATGACCGCCAATCCGGGGCGCGAGAAGGCCATCATCGACGTGCCCTTCGCCCGCCCCCGGAACGTGCTGGAGCTGCGCCACGATCCCGCCTACGGCGATCTGGTGTTCCACATCTGGGAGCAGCTGCGCGACGAGGTGCAGCGCGCCCGCATGAATGCCGAGGGAGGCAAGTGATGGCAAAAAGGTCCGGCCTCGTCGGCGAACGCTTCATCGGGCTTCTCACGCCCCTCGTCCTGCTCGGCCTGTGGGAGGCGGCGGCGCGCATGGGGCTCATCGATGCCCGCTTCTTCCCGCCGCCCTCCAGCATCGTCCACACCTTCGGCGCGCTGGTTGCTTCCGGAGAATTATGGACGAACCTCCTCGCCAGCCTGCGCCGCCTCTTCCTCGGCATGTTGCTCGGCGGCGTGCCAGCGCTGTTCCTCGGCCTCGCTATGGGCATCTCGAAGCCGCTGCGCGCGGCCATCGATCCGCTCATCTCGGCCACCTACCCGATCCCGAAAAGCGCCATCCTGCCGCTCGTGCTGCTCATCTTCGGCCTCGGCGAGATGTCCAAGGTGGTGATGGTGGCGCTGGGCGCCTTCTATCCCATCCTGATCAATACGGTGATGGGCGTCGCCAACATCGACAAGATCTATCTGGACGTGGGCCACAACTACCGCGCCAGCCGCTGGCAGGTGTTCCGCACCATCGCGCTGCCGGGGGCGCTGCCCTCCATCATGGCCGGGGTGAAGCTCGCCATGGGCATGGGCCTCATCCTCATCGCCATCTCGGAGATGGTCGCCGCCTCGGACGGCATTGGCTACATGATCTGGAACGCCTGGCAGGTGCTGACGGTTGACACCATGTATGTGGGGCTGTTGGTTATTGCCCTGCTCGGCTTCGTCTTCTCCGTCATCCTCGACGAGATCGAGCGGATGCTGATCCCCTGGAAGGCGAAAGCTTAAGCATAGAAAGAGGCCGGATGTCGAACGCACTCCGGATCGCGCATGGAGCCTTCGGGCGGGTCGCCCTTCTGGATATGGACCGCCCGCTGGTGCGCCACGCGCATCCGCACTGCCATGTGCTCCTCAAGGTCGAGGGCGCGGACACGCAATTCGCGGTCGGTGAAGGGCTCGTTCCCCTCACCGACCGTTCGTGCGTTCTGGTGAACGGCTGGGAGCCCCATGCCTATGTGCATGATCCGAGCCGGCCGAAGACCATCATCCTCGCCCTCTATATCGAGCCGGACTGGCTGAAGACCTTCCGCCCCGGCTGGGTGGCCTCGGGCGGCGCCGGCTTCTTCGAGCAGCCTGGCGGTGAGGTCTCGCCGCGCATCCACCGCCTGACCCACGACCTCGCCGCCGCCATGATGGCCGAACCGGACGCGAAGGCCGTCCACGAGGCGCTGCTGGCGGATCTGATGATCGCGGTGGTGGAGCGCTTCACCCCTTGGCGCAGCTTCTCCATCCGCGCGCTGGACGGCCAGCGCCGCATGGACTGGCGCATCCGCCGGGTGGTGGACGGGATGCGCGCCAACCTCGCCGAAGAGGTGGACACGTCTACGCTGGCCAGGGAAGCGGGGCTCTCCCGCGCCCACTTCTTCCGCCTGTTCGAGGCTTCCACCAACGTGCCGCCGCGCATCTATCTCAACGTGATGCGGGTGGAGGCGGCGGTGGCCGCCGTGACCGCCGAGGACGACAGCTTCACCGATATCGGCGAGCGCCTCGGCTTTGCCGCCCCCTCCCATTTCACCCGCTTCTTCCGCGATCATACCGGCGTGACGCCCAGCGAATTCCGCGCCATCTCCCGCATCGCAATGTGAGGCGCGCCCGCGCCAAAGGCTGATGCGGCATAAGGGCTTTCGAGGCCTCGGCGCCCTGCCTTTCCCACCGCACCGCACAACGCCGAATGAGACTCCTCGGTAAAAGCTGAGACGGCTCGGCATGGCCCGCGCCGCCCTGTCCCGGCACCTTCCCGCCAACCAAAGCCGCCGCACCTGCGGGGCAAAAAGGGAAGCGCCGGGATGCTGGATACGCCGCACGACAAGGCGGGAGAGTGGGTCGGCCGCGCCATCGAGCGCGTGGAGGATGCCGCCCTTCTCACCGGCGGCGGCCGCTATCTGGACGATCTGGGCGTGAAGCCCGGCACGCTCCACATGGCGATCCTGCGGGCGCCCCACGCCCATGCGGACATCGCCTCCATCGACACCAGCGCCGCCAAGGCGCTGCCCGGCGTCGCCGCCGTGCTCACCGGGGCCGACGTGGCGGGGCTCACCAACTCCCTCGTGGTGGGGGTGAAGGCGCCGGTGGAATGCTGGCCCATGGCGGTGGACCGCGTGCGCTTCGTCGGCGAGCCGGTGGCCCTCGTGGTCGCGCAGGATCGCTACGTGGCGGAGGACGCCCTCGACCTCATCGAGGTCGCCTACGAGATGCGCCCGGCCGTGGTGGACCCGCTCGTCGCCATGGAAGACGGCGCGCCGCTGTTGCACGACGGCTTTCCGCACAACATCGCCTCCGACCGCAGCTTCCGCTATGGCGACCCTGAAGCCGCCTTCGCGAAGGCCGCGCACCGCATCGCCATCTCGGTGCGCTACCCCCGCAATTCCTGCACGCCCATCGAAACCTATGGGCTGGTCGCTGAATACGACCCGCACGAGGATGCCTATGACGTCCTCGCCAATTTCCAGGGCCCCTTCTCCATCCATGCGGTGATCTCGCGGGCGCTGAAGGTGCCGGGCAATCGCCTGCGCCTGCGCACGCCGCGCGACAGCGGCGGATCCTTCGGCATCAAGCAGGGCATCTTCCCCTACATCGTGCTGGGGGCCGTGGCGGCGCGGGTGTCCGGCCGGCCGGTGAAGTGGATCGAGGACCGCCTCGAACACCTCATGGCCTCCGTCTCCGCCACCAACCGCGCCACGACCCTCACCGCCGCGGTGACGGCGGACGGGCGCATCACGGCGCTCGATTACGATCAGGTGGAGGATTGCGGCGCGCACCTTCGCGCGCCCGAGCCGGCGACGCTCTACCGGATGCACGGAAACCTCACCGGCGCCTACGACATCGCGAACCTCACCGTCCGCAACCGCGTCGTGGTGACCAACAAGTGCCCCACCGGCCTCAACCGCGGCTTCGGCGGCCCGCAGGTCTATCTCGCCCTCGAACGGCTGGTGCAGCGCATCGCCGTGGAGCTGGGGCTGGACCCACTGGAGGTGATCCGCCGCAATCTCGTGCCGGCGGATGCCTTCCCCTATCGCACCGCCTCCGGCGCGCTGCTGGATTCCGGCGACTACCAGAAGACGCTGGAGCTGGGCCTTCAGGCCGGCCATCTCGAAGAGCTTCTGGCCCGGCGGGACAAGGCCCGCGCGGAGGGCCGCATCTACGGCATCGGCTATGCCGCCGTGGTGGAGCCCTCGGTCTCCAACATGGGCTATATCGCGACCTTCCTCACGCCCGCCGAGCGGCACAAGGCAGGGCCGAAGAACGGCGCGCAAGCCACCGCCACCATCGCCATCGATCCGGTGGGCTCTGTCACCGTCCACGTCGCCTCCGTCCCGCAAGGCCAGGGCCACCGCACCGTGCTCTCGCAGGTGGTCGCGGATGTGCTCGGCCTGAAGCCGTCCGACATCCGCGTGAATGCGGAGATGGACACGGCGAAGGATGCCTGGTCCATCGCCTCCGGCAATTATGCGAGCCGCTTCGCTGCCGCCGTGGCGGGCGCCGCGAAGATGGCGGCCGACCGCATCGCGGAACGCCTCGCCCGCGTCGCGGCCGCCCAATTGAACGTGCCTGCGGAGGACGTGATGTTCGCCGGCGGCAAGATCGCCGCCCGCTCAAATCCCGCCAATGCGGTGCCCTTCTCCCGCGTCGCCGCGCTCTCCCACTGGTCGCCGGCGCAACTGCCGGAAGGGGTGGCGCCCACCATCCGCGAGACGGTGTTCTGGACGCCGCCGGAACTCACCGCGGCGGACGCGGGCGACCACATCAATTCCTCCCTCTGCCATGGCTTCATCTTCGATTATTGCGGCATCGAGATCGACCGCGACACGGGCGCCATCCGCATCGACCGCTACGTGACCGCGCATGACTGCGGCACCATCCTCCACCCCGGCATGGTGGACGGGCAGATCCGCGGCGGCTTCGCCCATGCGCTCGGCGCCTCCCTGCTGGAAGAGTACGCCTATGGCGAGGACGGCAGCTTCCTGACCGGCACCTTCGCCGACTATCTCGTGCCGACCGCCATGGAGGTGCCCGAGCCGGTCATCGTCCATATGGAGACCCCCTCCCCCTTCACGCCGCTTGGCGCCAAGGGCGTGGGCGAAGGCAATTGCATGTCCACCCCCGCCTGCCTCGCCAATGCAGTGGCGGATGCGCTGGGCATCACGGACGTGCGCCTGCCGCTGGTGCCCTCCGCCGTGGCTGCCCTGATCCATGGCGCGGAGCCGCCGGCTCCGGCGGGTGCCCGCGCCATGGCGGCTCCGGCCCCCTCCGGCAAGGGCGAGCGGCTCATGCGCGGGGACGGCAAGGCTCATGTCTCCGCAACGCCGGAAGCGGTGTGGGCCATGCTGCTCGACCCGGACACGCTCGCCGCCATCATCCCCGGCGCCCACGACGTGCGGAAAGTCTCGGACACCAGATTCACCGCCGACGTGACGCTGGGCATCGGCCCGGTGAAGGGCCGCTACAAGGCGCAGGTTGCGCTCTCCGACCTCGATCCGCCGAACGCCGTAACTCTCTCCGGCAAGGTGGACGGAAACCTCGGCTTCGGCGGCGGCTCCGGCCGCATCAGCCTCACGCCGGACGGCGCGGGCGGGACGGAGCTTTCGTACACCTACGAGGCCTTCGTGGGCGGCAAGGTGGCGAGCGTCGGTGGACGCCTGCTGGATGGCGCGGCCAAGGTCATCATCGGCCAGTTCTTCGCGGCGCTGGCCCGCAAGGCGGGCGGCGGTGCGGCGCCGGACGGCGGCCTCGTCGCCCGGCTCCTCGCCCGGCTCTCCTCCTTCCTCGGGAGGGACGCGCGATGAAGCCCGCGGCCTTCGATTACGTCCGCGCCGAGAGCGTGGAGGAAGCCCTCGCCGTGCTGCGCGAGGAGGGCTCGGACGCCCGCATCCTCGCCGGCGGCATGTCCTTCATGGCCATGCTCAACATGCGCCTCGCCCGGCCCAAGGTGCTGGTGGACATCATGCGCGTCACCCCCCTCGCGCGGATGGACGAGGAGAAGGGCGCGCTGAAGATCGGCGCCGGCGTGCGGCAGGCGCGGTTGCTGGCCTCCGATGGGCTGGCCCATGCCGCGCCGCTCATCGTCAAGGCGCTGCCCTTCACCGGCCACGCCCAGACCCGCAGCCGCGGCACCGTCTGCGGCTCCATCGCCCATGCGGACCCGAGCGCGGAGCTGCCGCTCTGCCTCGTGACGCTGAAGGGCCATGTGCATCTGAGGAACGCCAAAGCCGCGCGCAAAGTGGCGGCGGAGGACTTCTTCACCGGCATGATGGCTACCGCCAAGGCCGACGACGAGATGATCGAGGCCGTCTCTTTCCCCGCCCCAAGGGGCGAGGGCACGGCCTTCCGCGAAATCGCCCGCCGCCATGGGGATTTCGCCATCGTCGCCTGCGCCGCGCTGGTGTCGGACACGGGCATCCGCCTCGGCGTGGGTGGCGTCGCCGACATGCCGGTGGCACGGGATTTCCCGCTGCTCGACGGCTCGGCGCTCGAGGATGCGCTGAACGCCTTCGCGTGGGAACTGGATGCCCGCGACGACGTGCACGCCAGCGCCCGCTATCGCCGCGAGTTGGTGCGCCGCATCGGCCGTTCCACCATCGAGGAGGCCAGACAATGCCGCGCCTGAGCGCCAAGGCGCGCCATACCGTGCGCTTCACCCTCAACGGCCGCCCCGTGTCGGGGCAGGCCGCCCCGCGCTCCCTGCTCTCGGATTTCCTGCGCCACGAGATCGGCGCCACCGGCACACACGTCGGCTGCGAGCATGGCGTGTGCGGGGCCTGCACCGTGGACGTGGATGGCATGCTCACCCGGGCCTGCATGACGCTCGCGGTGCAAGTCGAGGGCTGCGCCATCCGCACCGTGGAGGGCCTCGCCCCCGCACCGGATCGCCTCTCGGTGCTGCAGGCCGCTTTCCGCCGCCATCACGCCCTGCAATGCGGCTTCTGCACCGCCGGCATCCTCATGTCGCTCGACGTGTTCCTGAAGGCGGAGCCCGACCCGAGCGAGGAAGCCGTGCGCGATCTCCTCTCCGGCCATCTGTGCCGCTGCACCGGCTACACGCCCATCGTCCGCGCCGCGCTGGAAGCGGCGGCGGAACTGCGAAAAGTCCAGGGGGAACCCGCCCATGCTTGACCTCGGCACCAGCTTCCTCGCCAGCGTGGCGCGCGATCCGGGAGCCATCGCCATCGTGGACGGCGACCTGCGCCTCACCTATCGCGCGTGGCTCGGCAAGATCGGCGCCGTGGTCGCCGCCTTCGACCGGCTGGGACTGAAACCCGGCGACCATCTGGTGAGCGTGCTGCAGAACCGATTCGAGGCGGCGACCCTGCACTGGGCCTGCCAGTTCGCCGGCATCGTCATCACCCCCATCAATTGGCGCAGCAAGGCCGACGAGATCGATTTCGCGCTGGAGAATGCCGAAGCCAAGGCCCTGGTGTTCGAGGCGGTTTCCGCCGAAGCGGTGCAGGGCGCGGCACGCACCGCCGGCCTCCTCACCATCGCGGTGGGTGTCGCGGCTGAGGGCGCCGTGCCCTTCGCCGAGCTTCTGGCCGAGGCGGCACCCGACCCGCTGCCGCGGGCGGGGGCGGATGCCTGGTCCATCATGCTCTACACCTCGGGCACCACCTCCCGCCCCAAGGGCGTGCCGCGCCGCCACCGGGCAGAGCGGGCGGCGGGCATCGCCCATGTGGCGCAGAACCTCTATCGGCGGGGCGAGGTGACGCTGGGCGTGATGCCGCTCTACCACACCATGGGGGTGCGCTCGCTCATTGCCATGTCGGTCATCGGCGGCACCTTCGTCTGCCTGCCACGCTACGACACCAAGAGCGCGCTGGCGCTGATCGAACGGGAGCGCGTCACCAACCTCTATCTGGTGCCGACCCTCTACCACGACCTCGTGCATGATCTCGCCTTCGCCTCGACCGACGTGTCGAGCGTGCGCAAGCTCGGCTTCGCCGGCGCCTCCATGACCGACGGGCTGCTGAAGAAGCTGGATGCGGAGTTCAGGCCCGAGCTGTTCGTGAACCATTACGGCTCCTCGGAAATCTACACCTTCACCATCGACCAGAAGGCCATCCTGAAGCCTGGCTCGGCTGGCCGCGCGGGCATCAACCAGATGGTGCGCGTGGTGCGCCTCGGCGCCACCTCGGCCGAGGAGATCGCCGCCGAGGGTGAGGAAGGCGAGATCATCGCGCTGCTGGCGGGGGACGAATCCTTCGAGGGCTACTGGCGGCGCCCCGAAGCGGACGCGAAGTCCCTGCGCGACGGCTGGTACTTCACCGGCGACACCGGCTTTCTCGACCAGGACGGCGACCTCTTCGTCACCGGCCGGGTGGACGACATGATCATCACGGGCGGCGAGAACGTCTCCCCGGTTGAGATCGAGAGCTGCCTCTCGCTTCACCCCGCCGTCTCGGAAGTGGCCGTGGTGGGCCTGCCCGACGAGAAGTGGGGCAAGATCGTCGTCGCCTTCGTCAAGCGCGCCGCGCCGGTGGAGGCGGGCGAGCTGGATGCCTGGTGCCGCACCTCGGGCCTCGCCAATTTCAAGCGCCCACGCCGCTTCGTCTTCGTGGCCGACATTCCGAAATCACCGGTGGGCAAGCTTTTGCGCCGCCAGCTCGTGGCCGGCGAATACGTGGCCGAGGCGGACGCCGCCCATTCCGCCGCCTGATCTCTTCTTACCAATCGCAGATCATCCAAAAGGAAGTCCAAAATGGCTGTTGCCTACACCTTCTCCGACCCCCGCCTCGCCAAGCTCGACGGGTTCGGCGTCGAGATCGACGAAGCCAAACAGCGCGCCGACATCATCCTGAACCGTCCGCCCTTCAACATCGTCTCCATGCCGGAGCGCGACCAGCTGCGCCTCGTGTTCGAGACGCTGGACGAGGACGATCGCGTGCGCGTCATCGTGGTGCGCGCGGTGGGCGAGCATTTCTCCTCCGGCGGCAACATCAAGGGCTTCATGGAGGCCTCGCCGGAGACCGTCTCCAAGCTCGCCTGGAACATCGCGGCCCCGTTCCGCGCCTCCAAGCCCGTCATCGCCGCCAACCGCGGCTTCTGCTTCGGCGTTGGCTTCGAGCTGTCGCTCGCCTGCGACTTCCGCATCGTGACCGACACCACCCAATATGCCCTGCCCGAGCAGAAGCTCGGCCAGATCCCCGGCTCCGGCGGCTCCGCACGCCTGCAGATGATGGTGGGCATCACCCGCACCAAGGACATCGTGATGCGCTCCAAGCGCATCAGCGCCCAGCAGGCCCTCGACTGGGGCATCGCCACCGAGAAGGTCGCCGACGCGGACCTGGAAAAGGCCACCGACGCCCTCGTGGACGAACTCGTCGCCTTCTCGCCCATGGCCCAGCGCACGGCGAAGAAGCTGCTCAACGATACCGAGGATTCCCCGCTCTCCATCGCCATCGAGCTGGAAGGCCACTGCTACAGCCGCCTGCGGCAGTCGCACGACTTCAAGGAAGGCGTCGAGGCCTTCCACGAAAAGCGCAAGCCCGAATTCAAGGGCTTCTGAGCACGAAACTGCCCCTCAGGGCCGGGAGGAAACAACAATGTCTGCTCAAGACGCAACTGCCCCCACCGCCATCGCGGTGGGGAGCCGCCAGCGCAACAGCGCGATCATCGCGTCGGTGCTCGGCTGGTCGCTCGATCTGTTCGACCTGTTCATCCTGCTCTATGTGGCCCCGGTGGTGGGGCAGCTGTTCTTCCCCTCCACCCATCCCACCTGGTCGCTGGCGGCGGTCTATGCCTCGTTCGCGGTGACGCTGCTGATGCGGCCCATCGGCTCGGCCCTGTTCGGCCATTATGCGGATGTCCACGGCCGCAAGGGCGCCATGCTGGTGGCCATCACCGGCGTCGGCCTCTCCACCGCCGCCTTCGGCCTGCTGCCGACCATCCATCAGGTGGGCGCCATCGCGCCGGTCATCTTCCTGCTACTGCGGCTGGTGCAGGGCGTGTTCGTGGGGGGCGTGGTGGCCTCCACCCACACCATCGGCACGGAATCGGTGCCGCCGAACTGGCGCGGCTTCATGTCCGGCCTCGTCGGCGGCGGCGGCGCGGGCATCGGTGCGCTCCTCGCCTCCATCGTCTTCCTCGTCACCTCAACCCTGTTCCCGGGCGATGCCTTCGCCGAGACCGGCTGGCGGGTGATGTTCTTCTCCGGCCTGCTCTCGTCCTTCCTTGGCTGGTTCATCTTCCGGAACCTTGAGGAATCCCCGTACTGGAAGGAGATGCAGAAGCAGAAGGCGGCGAAGAAGGCGCAGGGCGTCGTTGCCCAGACGCCGCTCAAGGCGCTGTTCGCGGGCGGCTACCGCAACGTGCTGCTGGTGAACCTGCTCATCACCATCGGCGGCGGCGCGGGCTACTACCTCACCTCCGGCTACATGCCGACCTTCCTGAAGCTCATCAACCAGCTGCCGAACCAGACCTCGTCCTACATCCTGATGGCCTGCTCGGTGTCGGCCCTCATCTCGGCGGTGCTGGTGGGTGCGCTCAGCGATATCATCGGCCGCAAGAAGACCTTCCTGCTGGTGGGCATGGCCGCCATCATCCTCCTGCCGACCTTCTATCTCGGCATGGCGAAGGCGACCGATCTTTCCACCATCGTGCTCTATGCGCTGGGTATCGCCTTCATGGGCAATGCGGGCTACGCGCCGGTGCTGATCTTCCTCAACGAGCGCTTTCCCACCGCCATGCGCGCCTCGGGAACGGGCCTGTCGTGGAACATCGGCTTCGCCATCGGCGGCATGATGCCCACCTTCGTCTCGCTGGCGAGCCCGACGCCCGCGGACCTGCCGCTGTCGCTCTCCTTCTTCGCCGGCGGCGTGTTCGTGCTCTACCTCATCGGCACGCTCATCATCCCGGAAACCAAGGGCAATTTTCGGTAGAGCACGCGCCGATCTGATTGCACCGCAATCAGATCGGGTCACGCGTTCTCTTCTTAGAGTTAGAGGGCGATTCACCGATCAAGTTGATTCAACTTGATCGGATCGCGCTCTAGGCTGGGCAACCCTCAAACGCGCGGGTCGCGCCGAAAAGGCGCGGCCTCGCACCCCGGCAGGACCGGGCAAGACCACACACGGGCAGGACCATGGCGAACACGAAGACCTTGCGCTCCGGCGGCGAAATCCTGGTGGACGCGCTGAAGATTCATGGCGTCGAACGCGTTTTCTGCGTGCCCGGCGAGAGCTTCCTCGCCGCCATCGACGCGCTCGGCGGAGCCGACCGGGCGATCCAGACCATCGTCACCCGCCACGAGGCCGGCGCCGCCAACATGGCGGAGGCCTATGGCAAGCTCACCGCGAAGCCCGGCATCTGCTTCGTCACGCGCGGACCGGGCGCCAGCCACGCCGCCATCGGCGTCCACACCGCCGCGCAGGATTCCACGCCGATGATCCTGTTCATCGGCCAGGTGGGCTCGCACATGCGCCAGCGCGAGGCGTGGCAGGAGGTGGACTATCCCGCCATGTTCGGCGGCATGGCCAAGTGGGTGGTGGAGATCGACCGCCCCGAGCGCATCCCGGAACTCGTCTCCCGCGCCTTCCACGTGGCGACCTCCGGCCGCCCAGGCCCGGTGGTGGTGGCGCTGCCGGAGGACGTTCTCGCCGACGAATGCGAGACGGCGGATGCCGAAGCCTACCGCCGCGTCGCCGCCCATCCGGGCGCGGAGGACATGGCGCGACTTGCGGCAATGATCGGGGAGAGCGCGCGGCCCCTCGTTCTGGTGGGGGGCGGCGGCTGGACCAAGACCGCCTGCCGGGACTTCGCGCATTTCGTGGAGGCGTTCGACCTGCCGGTGGCAGCCGGCTTCCGGCGGCAGGACATCCTCGACAACACCCACCCCAACTATATCGGCCACGCCGGCCTCGGCCCGAGCAAGGCGCTCGTCGCCCGCATCCGCAACGCCGACCTCATCATTGCCGTGGGCGGACGGCTCGGCGAGACGACCACCAACGGCTACACCCTGTTCAACGTGCCGCGCCCGGCGCAGCGCTTCGTGCATGTGCATGCCGACCCGAACGAGCTCGGCCGGGTCTATCAGGCGGACCTGCCCATCAATGCGGGAATGCCGGAGTTCGCCGCCGCTGCCGCTGCCTTGAAACCCAAGGGTCCCGCCGGCTGGCGCTCCCGCATGCCGTGGAGCGACGAGGTGCGGTCCGCTCGCGCCGCCTTTGAGGCAGACCAGACCCCCGGCACCATGCCCGGCCCGCTCGATCTCGGCGCAGTCATGATGCATCTGCGCGACGTGCTGCCGAAGAATGCCATCCTCACCAACGGCGCCGGCAACTACGCCATCTGGGTCCACAAGTTCCATCGCTACGGCGGCTTCCGCACCCAGCTCGCGCCCACTTCCGGCGCCATGGGCTACGGCCTGCCGGCGGCCATCTCGGCCAAGCTCCATGAACCGGCGCGCGAGGTGATCTGCTTCGCCGGCGACGGCTGCTTCCTCATGAGCGGGCAGGAGTTGGCCACCGCCTGCCAGTACGGGGCGGGGGTCGTCGTGCTGGTCGTCAACAACAACATGTACGGCTCCATCCGCGCCCATCAGGAGCGCGAATATCCCGGCCGCGTGTACGCCACGACGCTGGAAAATCCCGACTTTCCGGCGCTCGCCCGCGCCTATGGCGCATTCGGCGAGAAGGTAGAGGAGACGGCAGCCTTCGCCGACGCCTTTGCCCGCGCCCGCGCCTTCGCCGCCGAGCACCGCAAGCCGGCGCTGCTCGAACTCGTCATCGACCCCGAGGCCATCACCCCCTCGACCACGCTGACCGCCCTGCGCGAGGCGGCGCTGAAGGCAGGACACGGCTGACCTGCACGGCTGAAGACAAACGCCGTCACGGACGGCCGGGAGGACACATGAACGCCATCACCCCGCTCGCGGCCCAGAACCTCATCGACGGGGCCTGGCAAGGCGCGCTCTCGGGAGAGACCGCGCCGAGCTTTGATCCCGCCACGGGCGCCATGCTCGGCCATTTCCCGGCGAGCGGGGCAGCCGACGCGGAGGCGGCGATTGCCGCCGCACGGCGCGCCTTCGAGCGGCCGGAATGGTCGCAGGCCCCGCGCCTGCGGCAGATGGTGATGCTGCGCTGGGCAGATGCCATGGAGAAGAGGGCGGACGACCTCGCCCGCCTGCTCACCGCCGAGAATGGCAAGCCGCTGGCCCAGTCGCGCGGCGAGATCGCCGGCTCCATCTCGGAGATCCGCTATTATGCGGGCATCACGCGCTACATTCCCGGCCATGTGTTCGAGGTGGAGCCGGGCGCCTTCTCGACGCTCCTGAAGGAGCCGGCGGGCGTCGCCGGCCTTATCATCCCGTGGAACGCGCCGGCTGTGCTGCTCATCCGCGCGCTGACGCCGGCGCTCGCCGCGGGCTGCACGGCAGTGGTGAAGCCGGCCGCCCAGACCGCCCTCGTCACCGCCGAGATCCTGCGCACGCTGGCCGAGGTGGAGGGCCTGCCGCGCGGCGTCCTCAACCTCGTCACAGAGACGGGGCATGACGTGGCGCGCACTTTGGTGGCCTCGCCGGAGGTGGATGTCATCTCCTTCACCGGCTCAAACGCCACCGGCGCCCGTATCATGGCCGATGCCGCGCCCACCATGAAGAAGCTATCGCTGGAGCTGGGCGGCAAGTCCTGCTGCCTCGTGTTCGAGGATGCGGACGTGGAGGCCGTGGCGCCGAAGCTCGCGGCGGCGGCCACCATCATCGCCGGCCAGCAATGCACGGCGGCACGGCGCATCCTTGTCCACGAGAGCCGCTTCGATGCCATGAAGGCGGCGCTGAAGAATGCCCTCGCCGGCCTGAAGATCGCCCCCGGCGCAGCGGAGGGCAGCCAGATGGGCCCGCTCATCGACGAACCCTCCCGCGCGCAGGTGGAGCGCAAGACCGAGGAGGCCATGGCGCTCGCCGACGAGGTGGTGCTCGCCGGCAGCCGCCCCGGCGGCGCGCTGGAGACCGGGACCTTCCTTTCCCCCACGCTGCTGGCCCATGCCGACACCAGCGCCTTCTTCGTGCAGGAGGAGATCTTCGGACCGCTGGTGGTGATCGAGCGCTTCTCCGACGAAAAGGATGCGGTGACGCGCGCCAACCATACCGACTACGGCCTTTCCGCCAGCGTGTGGACCCGCGACGGCGCGCGGGCCATGCGGGTGGCGCGGGCGCTGCGCAACGGCACGGTGTGGATCAACGACCACAACAAGCTGTTCGCGGAGGCCGAGACCGGCGGCTATCGCCGCAGCGGCCTCGGACGGCTGCACGGCTATGATGCGCTGATCGACTTCATGGAGATCAAGCACATCTATCAGGAGGCCGGGGTGGTCTGATGCCCGCCCGTACGCCTCTTTCGGACATGCCCTTTTTCGACACGGTGATCGTCGGCGGCGGCTCCGCCGGCTGCGTCATGGCGAACCGGCTCTCGGCGGATCCCGCCCACCGCGTCCTGCTGATCGAGGCGGGGGAGGACACGCCGCCCGGCGCCGTGCCCGACGCCATCGCCGACAGCTACCCCATGGGCCTGTTCCACGGCGACCGTTTCGTCTGGCCCGGCCTCTCCGCCTTCACCGCTCAGCGGGTGGACGGCACGCGCGGCTCCCGTGCCTATGAGCAGGGGCGCATCATGGGCGGGGGCTCCAGCATCAACGTCCAGTCCGCCAATCGCGGACTGCCGCGCGACTATGACGAATGGGCCGCCCTCGGGGCCGCCGGCTGGGGCTGGGACGACGTTCTGCCCTACTTCATCAAGCTGGAACGCGATCTCGACTGCGGCGGCCCGCTGCACGGCAACGACGGGCCCATTCCCATCCGCCGCATCCTGCCGCCCGGCTGGCCACCCTTCGCCGAGGCCGCGACCTCGGCCTTCGCGGCGAGCGGGCTGCCTCGCAGGCTGGACCAGAACGGCGAGTTCGCGGACGGGGTCTTCCCGCCCGCCTTCAACAACGAACACGACCGCCGTGTCTCCGCCGCCGTCGGCTATCTCGATGCCGCCACCCGTGCCCGGCCCAACCTTGCGATCTGGCCCCGCACGCGTCTCCTGCGCCTCAGGATGGACGGCGCCCGGGCCGCGGGGGTCGAGGTGGAGCGGGACGGCGCGGTGATGGAAGTTGCCGCCGGCCGCGTGGTGGTGACGGCGGGCGCGCTGCAGACGCCGGCCATCCTCATGCGCGCCGGCATCGGCGATGGGGTGGCGCTGGCGGCGCTGGGCATCCCGGTGGCCGTCCACCGTCCCGCCGTGGGGCGCAACCTGCGCGACCATCCCACCCTCACCCTCTGCCAGTATCTGCCCGAGCGGCTACGCCTGCCCATGTCCTATCGCCGGGCCAGTTTCGCCGCCCTGCGATTTTCCTCCGGTGTGGAAGAGGGGGAGGCTTCGGACCTCTACGCCACCGCCTCCGCGCGGGCGGGCTGGCACGGGCTCGGCCGGCGGCTGGGGCTCTACTTCCTGTGGTGCAACCGGCCGAAGTCGAGCGGGTCCGTGCGCCTCGTGTCTGCCGATCCCCGCGCCTACCCCGAGGCCGACCTCAACCTGCTCGATCATCCCTCCGACCTCGCACGGATGAAGGCGGGGGTGCGCACGCTCTTCTCGCTCCTCGTCTGCGAGGCGCTTAACCCGGATGCGGGGGATGTTTTTCCCGCCGCCTTCTCGCCCTTCGTGAAGCGCCTCAGCCGCGTCTCCCGCACCAATGCGCTCGTCGCCGAGGCGCTGGGCGCACTCCTCGACGTGCCGGCGGGGCTGCGCCAGATGGCGCTGAAGCGCTTCATGTCCGGCGGTGTCTCGCTGGCGGAGATCGTCGCGGATGAGGCGCGGCTGGAGGCTTTCGTTCGAGGCAGCGTGTTCGGTGTCTGGCACGCCAGCGGCACCTGCCGCCTCGGTGCGCCCGACGATCCCGGGGCGGTGCTCGACCCCACTGGCAAGGTGATCGGCAGCGAAAACCTCTATGTGGCGGATGCCTCCGCCATGCCCCGCCTGCCCACGGCGAATACCAACATTCCGGTGCTGATGATCGCCGAGAAGATCGCCGCTGGCCTCGCCCGCGCCTGATGCGGCGCGGGCGGCGGCAGAGCCTCAGGCCTTGGACTTGAGGTAGGTGACCATGCCGATCACATCCTCGGCCACCAGCCGGCCGATGGGACCGCTCGAATAGACGGCGTTCACCACGCGGCCCTCCGGGTCCAGCAGGAAACCCGTGGTCTGCAGGTAATGCGGCTCCGCATTGGTGTAGGCGCCGAGCGCTGCGGCGACGGCATCCGCATTCACACTGTGGCCCACGGGGAAGGACAGGTGGTGCCGGGCGATGGTGCTGGCGCTCGTTGCCTCGTCGTCCACCGAGAAGGCCACCACCTTGATCCCGGTCGCGGCCAGCTTTTCGGCTGCACGCTGGAAGCCGGCCAACTGCGCCTGGCAATAGGGGCACCAGGCGCCGCGATAGACCAGCACCACCCCATATGAGCCGGCGAGGGCTCCCGGCAGCGCAATCGCTCCGCCACCCACGGCAGCGACGGTGAGCGCGGGAAACGTAGCGCCATTCTCCAAACGCGACATGGAAATACTCCTTCAACTGGACTTGTCGGTCCAAGGCGCCAGAAAGAAATTGGACTGTCAAGTCCAGTTCAGTTAGGCTTTGTCCATGTCGAAGACGCCGACGCCCCCACCTGCCCTCACCCGCCGCGGCGCCGCCACCCGCGCCCGCATCATCGAGACGGCGGCGGACCTCATCCACGCCCACGGCGCCGAGCGCACCAGCCTCGACGACGTGATGGAGGCGGGCGGCTTCAGCAAATCGCAGCTCTATCATTACTTCTCCGACAAGAATGCGCTGGTGCTGGAGGTGATCCGCTTCCAGACGGAGCGCGTGCTCGCCGCTCAAGACCCCTATCTCGCCACGCTTGATTCCCTTTACGCCCTGAAGCGCTGGCGCGACGCGCTGCTGGCGATCAATGCGGCGGGCGGCACCTCCGGCTGTCCTCTGGGGTCGCTGGCGAGCGAAGTGTCCAACGATTTCGAGACCGCGCGGCTCGATTGCGCCGCCGGCTTCGAGAAGTGGAGCGGCCTCCTGGAGCTGGGCTTCGCCCGGATGCAGGCGCGCGGCGAACTCGGCCCCTCTGCCGATCCGCACACCCTCGGCATCGCCGTGCTCAGCGCCGTTCAGGGCGGGTTACTGCTCGCCAAGACCGCACGCTCGGGCGAGCCCCTGCGCATCGCCCTGGACATGGCCATCGCCGAGGTGGCCCGGCACGGAACGGCGGGCGCGGCCCAGAGCGCGATCCGATCAAGTTGAATCAACTTGATCGGTGAATCGCCCTCTCACGCGAAGACAGAGAACGCGTAATCCGATCTGAGCGCGGTGCGATCGGATCGGCGCGTGCTCTAGGGTGCGGACGGCGCCGCGCCTGCGACTTCGGCGATGAGGGCGCGCAGCCAGCGCTGGCCGGCATGGCCGTGGGTGCGTTCGTGCCAGATGAGGCCCACCTCGAACCGCTCCGCGAGCCACGGCAGGTCGATCATCACCAGGCGGGCGGGCGGATCGCGCAGGAGGCGGCGCGGCACCAGCGCCACGAGGTCGCTCGCCGCGACGATCTCCGGAATGAACAGGAAGGAGGCCGCCGACATCACGACGTTGCGCCGATGGCCCAGCGCGGCGAGGCCTTCATCCACGGGCGTGTGAAAGTGTCCGCCGCTGCGCGACACGATCACATGCTCCAGCTCGGCATAGGCCTCGATGGTCAGTCCCGGCCTGAGCCGTGGATGGCCGCGCCGGCCGATGAGCACATAGGTCTCCTCGAACAGATGCTGCGCCCGCAGATGCGGCTGCGTCGGCAGCGGAGTGGCAAGCACGAGGTCGGTCTCCCCGGACGCGAGCTGCGGCTCCATCAGATCGGGAAGCAGATGGCGCACCGCCACCCGCACACCCGGTGCCCGTTCCCGCAGCGCCAGCACCAACGGCATGACGACGGCCGCCTGGATATAGTCCGAGCACGCGATGGATACGGTCAGCTCCGCCGTCGCCGGGTGGAAGTCGCGCGCTTCCAGCGTCATGCGCAGTTGGTCCAGCGCGGCACGCAGCGGGCCGGCGAGGTCCAGCGCCTTGGCGGTGGGCGTCATGCCGCGCCGGGCCGGCACCAGCAGCGGATCGTCGAACAGGTCGCGCAGGCGGGCGAGCTGCGCGCTCACCGCCGGCTGGCTGAGATGGAGCCGCGCCGCCGCCCGCGTCACGTTCCGCTCGGCGAGCAGCGCCTCCAGCGTGACCAGGAGATTGAGATCGAGACGGCTGGTATCCATCAAAATTATGCCAACTCAGACGAGATGCGATTTCATATATAGCATATCGCGGCCTAGCTTGCCGGCATCACCGCGCGTCGCCCCATCGGCCAAGGGCCGCCCGCCGCGCGCCGAGGAGTTTCAGTGATGTCCAAGACAGTCCTGGTGGTCTTCGCCCACCCCGAGCCTGCCTCCGTCACCCGCCAGTTGGTGGACGTGACGGTGGAGGCGCTAGCCGCCGAAGGCCACCGCGTTCTCACCTCCGATCTCTACGGCATGCGCTGGAAGGCGGTGTTCGACGCCGACGACTTCCCGAGCCGCGCCAATCCGGAGCGGCTCTCCTTCGTCGCGGAATCCGGCCACGCCTATGCGACCGGCCGGCAGCCGCCCGACGTGGTGGCGGAGCAGGAAAAGCTCCTCGCCGCCGATGCGGTGATCCTGCAGTTTCCGCTCTGGTGGTATGGCGTGCCCGCCATCCTCAAGGGGTGGATCGAGCGCGTCTATGCCTTCGGCTTCGCCTATGGCTACAAGACGGGCACCAACGAGCACCGCTTCGGCGAGGGCATCCTGAAGGGCAAGCGGGCGCTCGTGAATGTGCAGACGGGCGGCCCCGCCGCCGACTACGGTCCACGCGGCATCAACGGCCCCATCGACCAGTTGCTGTTTCCCCTGACCCACGGCGCCCTGTTCTATCCGGGCATGGACGTGCTGCCGATCCATCCCGTCTACGGCGCCGGCCGCTTCACCAGCGCGGAGCAGGTCGAAGCGGCGAAGGCCGGCTGGCGCCAGCGTCTCGGCGGGCTGTTCACGGACGCGCCCATCCCCTTCCGCGCCCAGAACGGGGGCGATTTCCCGGACCGGCACACCATGGCCGAGCACGTGTCGCCGGGCCGGACGGGCCTCGTCGCACACGTAGCGGACGCGGGTTGACGCCGAGGCGGGGGAGCCGCCCGCCCCCCGCCTGCCTTACACGCTCTCGAATGGTCGGGAAGAATCACACACGACAAGTCTAGTCGGGCGAGCCTATAGTTGATCATCATCACAAGGGGCGGAGAGCACGCACCCGTTTTGCCAAATGTTCCCGGTTTTTCGTTGCCGAATCTTCCCGATTGTCCCTCGGGCGTTCCCAAGAAGACACACTTTGAAAACCTAAGAGAATTCTCAGCTCTGTGGCCGATTGACGGCACTTCGGGCGCGCTTATGGTTTCATGGTGGTAGAATTCTGGTGTGACGACCCACACGATGCCCCAGCGCCGGGCGCGGACCATCGCGGCGACGTCACACCGCCAAAAAAACGGCCCCGGTCGGACGAGGGCTGAAAGGGGCGGGAGATGCACGGGGAGCGCGGGAGCGGAGCCTCACGGGGTATGGGTGCGGAGCGGGCGGTTTCACGCCGCGCGGCGTCCGGCAAATCGGCATCGGCGAGCATCGCCTCGAAGCACGCCATCGCGATCGCGCTCGGCTTCTCCGCGGCGGCCGTGCCGGTCGCGCTTCTGGCGGCCTTCCCAGCCATGGCCCAGGAGCAGTCCGCCAATTCCTCCGGCACGCTCCAGCTCGGCACCGTCGAGGTCGTCGCCACCACCCCGCTCTCCGGCACCGGCATCGATGCCGACAAGGTGCCCGGCGCGGTCACCATCATCGGTGCCGACCAGTTCGACCGGCTGAATTCCTTCGCCGTCACCGACGGTCTGTTCCAGTACACGCCCAGCGCCAATACCACGGACGTTCAGGGCAACGCCTTCTTCCAGGATTTCCGCTTCCGCGGCTTCGCCGCCTCGCCGCTGCAGGGCACTCCGCAGGGCATCGCCGTCTACCAGAACGGCATCCGCCTCAACGAGGCGTTCGGCGACACGGTGAACTGGGACCTCATTCCGGAGGTCGCCATCAGCCGCGCCGAGGTGTTCTCCAACAATCCCGCCTTCGGCCTCAACGCGCTGGGCGGCGCCGTCTCCATCCAGATGAAGAACGGCTTCAACTATCACGGCTTCGAAGGGAGCATTCAGGGCGGCTCGTTCGGCCAGATCGGCGGCAACATCCAGTATGGCGGCGAAAAGGACGGCTTCGGCGTCTACATCGCGGCCGACGCCGTACACGCCGATGGCTGGCGGCTCCAGTCGCCGTCCGACCTCGCCCGCTTCTACAGTGACTTCGGCTGGAAGAACGACAAGACCGAGGTCCACCTCGTCGCCAGTGCTGCAACGACCAATCTCGGCGTGGTCGGCCCGACCCCGGTGCAGCTGCTCGACCAGAACTGGAACTCCATCTACACTTGGCCGCAGACCACCGAGAACAACGTCGGCATGCTGGCCCTCAACGGCAAGTATGACCTCACCGATACCTGGCAGCTGCAGGGCAATCTCTACGCCCGCAAGTTCAGCCAGGCGCATGTGGACGGCAACGACGCCGATCTGGAGGCCTGTTCCAACAAGTGGAACCCCGGCGTCGGCAACACCAAGATGTGCCTGGAGGAGGATCAGTTCACCGGTCCGCCCGGCGGCGGCAACCCGGCGACCAATCCTGCCTATGCCGCTTTCCGCAGCCAGATGGTGCTGTATGACCAGAACGGCAACACCATCCCCTTTTCCGCGCTCGGACCGAACCAGCTCTACGGTGTCATCAACCGCACCTGGACCGACACCACCACCTACGGCGGCTCGGTGCAGGCGACCAGCACCGACAAGCTGTTCGGCCATGACAATTACTTCGTCATCGGCGGCAGCGTCGATTCCAGCGACATCAATTTCCGCTCCAATTCGGAGCTGGGCATCACCAATACCAATACCCTTCAGGTGGTGGGCACCGGGACCTATATCAAGAACATCCCGGACTATTCGCTGCCCGACCAGTATCAGGTCTTCTACCTGCCGGTGGACCTCAACGCGAGCACCCGATACTACGGCCTCTACGCCACCAACGCTTTTGACATGACCGACCGGGCGACCCTGACCATGGGCGCGCGCCTCAACATCGCGCAGATCTCCATGCAGGACGGCACCGGGACGAGCCCGCAGCTCAACGGCGACTACACCTTCGCCCGCATCAATCCGCTCATCGGCCTCACCTACAAGCTCACGCCGGAAGCCACCCTCTATGGCGGCTATTCGGAGTCCAACCGCGCGCCCACCCCGCTGGAGCTGAATTGCGCCGATCCCAACCGGCCGTGCCTGCTGGAGAACTCCCTGGTGGCGGACCCGCCGCTCAACCAGGTGGTCTCCCACACCTACGAGGTGGGCCTGCGCGGCAACGGCATGCTGTTCGGCGGCAAGGTGAACTGGAAGCTCGGCGTCTATCGCGTGGACAGCGACGACGACATCGTGTCCCTCGCCAGCCAGCAGACCGGCTACGGCTATTACACCAACGTGCCCGCCACCCGCCGCGAGGGCTTCGAGGCGGAGATGCAGTATGTGAACGGGCCGTGGAAATTCTACGCCAACTACGCCTATCTCAACGCCACCTACCAGTTCACCGGCTATCTCGCCTCGCCCAACAACCCCTATGCCACCGACGGGCAGGTGCTGGTGACGCCGGGCGACACCATTCCCGGCATTCCCACCCAGACCCTCAAACTCGGCCTCGACTACATGGTGACGCCGAAATGGAAGCTGGGCGGCGACGTGATTGCCGTCTCCAGCCAGTATTACGTGGGCGACGATGCGAACCAGGCGCCGATGCTTCCTGGATACTGGGTCGCAAATCTCCACACGTCCTATCAGGTGACCGACAATTTCCAGGTGTTTGGCTACATCAACAACCTGTTCAATGCGAAGTACGCCAGCTACGGCACCTTCTTCGACACTGGATATCTTGGTCTCAGCAATCCGCAGATGCAGTCGCCCGGCCAGCCCTTCTCCGCTTATGCCGGTCTGAAGGCCACATTCTGAGCCGAAGGCGCGCCGCTTACGGCGTGCGCGCTCGTCATCTGCGCGAAGAGGGCGATCGAACAGGCGCGGGGGCCTGTCGACCGACCCCACTCAAGGCGGACCCGGGGCGCATACCGGGTCCGCCCCCAGCATCACTTCCCGGGCATCCACCCCTTCAATGACCGCCCCGCGCGCGCTACCTTCCGCGCCGCCCGTCCAGGCCCGTTCATTGCCGGTGATCTCTGCCCGATGCCCCTTCCGACCGATTCCGCCGCCCCCCTCTCCGCCGCGGAGGCGATCCGCTCGCGCCGCTCGATCCGCGCCTTCCTGCCGACGCCGGTGGAAGACGAAATCGTCGCGCAGATCCTCGAGCTTGCCGCCCGCGCACCATCCGGCTCCAACATCCAGCCCTGGCGCGTGCGGGTGCTGCGCGGCGCGCCCCTCGCCGCGCTGACCGCCGAATTGCACGCGCTCTCGCTTTCCGGCGATCGGGGTGCCGAGGAATATGCCTATTACCCCCGCAAGTGGCGCGAGCCCTATCTCGGCCGCCGCCGCAAGGTGGGGTGGGACCTCTACGGCGCGCTGGGCATCGGCAAGACCGACACAGGCCGGATGCGCGAGCAGCACGCCCGCAACTTCCTGTTCTTCGGTGCCCCGGTGGGCCTCATCTTCACAATCGACCGCGACATGGAGGCGGGCTCCTGGCTCGATTACGGCATGTTCCTTGAGAACATCATGATCGCCGCGCGCGCCTTCGGCCTCCACACCTGCCCGCAGGCGGCGTTCATGCTCTACAGCACCGTGATCGCGCAGCGCCTCGCCATCCCCGACACCGAGATGGTCATCTGCGGCATGGCACTTGGCCACGCCGACCTCGCGGCGCCGGAGAACACTTTCGAGACTGTGCGCGAGCCGCTGGAGAATTTCGCGCACTTCATCGACGCCCTCGCCTGAAAGCCACGGCGCTCAGGCGAGCCCCGCCTCCGCGGCCGTGACGAGCTTCGTCTTCGAGCCGATGGCATTGAGGGCGATGCGGTGGACGACCTCGATGGGCGCGGTGCACAGATCCCCGATCACGCGCACCGAATAGCCGTCGGCGTCCCGCGACAGAGCGGTGAAGACGACGCAGTTCTGCGTCATCATTCCGCACACGAGCAGGTCGTCCGTGCCGGCGAGATGCGCGGCAAGGTCCGTCTCCTGGAAGGCGTCAGCGAACCGCTTGGTGACGACGGGCGCATCGCCCGCCGCCTCCAGGATCGCCGGACGAATGACGATGCCCGGCCCGTCCGCCGCGAACAGGCCCTTCGGTGCGGCGGAGACATGGCGCACCAGGACGATGCGGTCTCCCGCCGCCCGCGCCCTGCCGATGGCCGCGACGATACGCGCCTCGGTCTCCTCGGCCTGCCACAGGGGCAGCACGCCGCCGGGGAAATAATCCTGCTGGATGTCGATGACGAGAAGGGTTCGGGTCATGGCTCGCTCCTGTGCATGCCCCTCTTCTAGGGCGGCGCCGCGCCGGCCGTCAGTGGCCTGATGGACAAGAACCATGTAAATCGGGCCAATGCGCCTGGCCATCCTCGCCTATGACGGCATCAGCCCCTTCATGCTGTCCACGCCCCTCGCGGTGTTCGGCGAGCCCTTCCTCGCGGGCGGCCACAGGGTCGATGTCTGCGCGGAAGCGCCCCGCCTGTCCGCCACCGGCGGCCTGGTGATCGAGGCGCCGCATCCCCTGTCGGCCGCCCGCGCGGCGGATGTGGTCATCCTCCCCGGCTGGCGGGATGCGGACGAGCCGGTGCCGGAACCGCTGGTGGCGGAGCTGAAAGCGGCGGAAGCGCGCGGCGCGCTGGTGGCGGGCCTGTGTCTCGGCGCCTTCGGGCTCGCGCAGGCGGGTCTGCTCGACGGAAGGCGCGCCACAACCCATTGGGCGCGGGCGGAAACCTTCGCGCGGCGCTATCCGCTGGTGCGGGTAGATGCCGGCGCGCTGTTCGTGGACGAAGGCCAGGTGCTGACCTCGGCCGGCATCGCCGCCGGTCTTGATTGCTGCCTGCACCTCATGGCGCGGCTCTCCGGCGTCGGCGAGGCGAACCGGGTGGCGCGCCATCTGGTGGTGGCGCCGCAGCGGGCCGGCGCCCAGCCGCAGATCATCGCGCGGCCCACCATCGCCACGCCCGCCGACAAGCGCGTCACCGATCTGCTGGAAAGCCTCAGGGCCGATCCCTCGGCCACCCCGGCGCTCGATGACCTCGCCGCCCGCATGGGCATGAGCCGCCGCAGCCTCACCCGCCACATCCGCGCGCGCACCGGCGGCAGCCTCGGGGACTGGCTGAAACGGGCGCGTCTCGCCCAGGCGCAAGATCTGCTCGCCTCCGGTGCCCGCGGGCTCGAGGCCATCGCCCAGCGCTGTGGATTTGCGGACGCGCAGGCCCTGCGCGTCGCCTTTCGCTCAGAACTCGGAACCACGCCGCGCCAGTGGCTGGCGCGTCAGCGGCTGGATTGAGCGGGCGCCGCCCGTTTTCAGACGGCGCCCGCTCTAGTCGAAACCTCAGGCGCCCTTGAGCGCGGCCTGGAGCTTTTCTTCCTGCTCCTTGGAGAGGCTGGTCTGCAGCACGGTGCCGCCGAACTGGGCCATGTCGGCCACCACCTTGTCGGCCGTCACCTTGCCCACCAGCACGCAGAGCGCAGCCTGATTGGGGCCGAGGGCCGAGCTCGCCTGCTTGATGAAGTCGTCATTGATGCCGACATCGGTGAACTTGCCGGCGAGCGCGCCGGCGCCGGCACCGATGGCCATGCCGAGCAGCGGGTTGAGGAAGAGAAGGCCGACGAGCCCGCCCCACAGGCCGCCGGAAGCTGCGCCCGCGACGGTGGTGTTGATGAGCTGGTGCAGCTTGATGGAGCCGTCTTCCTGGCGCACCGCAACCACGGCATCGCCCAGCTCGATGAGATATTCCTTCTGGAGCTTGAGCAGCTCCTGCCGCGCGGCCTCCGCCTTGGCCTCGGAGTCATAGGCGATGATGATGAGGTCGGCCATCTTGGTCTCCAGATCCCTGTGCGGGCATCGCATCGCGCCCGCGGCCCTCTCTACAGGCCAAGTCGCGCCGATGCGCAACCCCCTCGGAGGTGCGGTACGCCGCGAAAAGCTGCAGCGCCCGTCGCATCGCTGTCACCATGGATCGCTGCATCACGCGGGATCGACCGCGGCCTGAAGCGCGAACTGTTGCAGCCGAAGGATCAGGATGCCCGCGCCGCATCGGGACGGGCGGCGGCGATTCCAACCATCCGTCGAGGCGTGATTTGGGGGAAGAGCAGAGCTGGACATAGGCAACGCCGGAGCGATCGAAGCCGTCCACCGAAATCACCCGCGCCGGCAAGGCATCGCTCAAGGATACAAGCACCCCCGCGAGCGCTTCTCGGCCACCCCGCGCCACGCGCATGGTCAACGGCACCGGGGATACTACCGGACACCCCCCGCACCCGGCTGGGCCGGCCAATTAAGTGTTTGCAAGGGTTTTAGGAGCTTTTGGGACTTACCCGGAAGGGTAAATGGTGCCAGGAGAGGACCCGCAATAGGTCCTTCTCCGAAGGCACTGGCGAGAAGTGGGACGAAAATTCCTCTACTGATCCGAAAGACGTTTTCGACGGGGCTATCCCACCGGCGGAGTCGGACAAATGACCGATTTCACCGAGCTGATGGGAGCGGTCGCGGAGCGTCTTTTGGGACCGCCGAACCCGCGCCACTCTTCCAATGATGAATGGCGGTACGGCACCAACGGCAGCTTGTCAGTCAAGGTCGGCGGTCCCCACAAAGGCACGTGGGCAGACCATGAGGCGAGCGAGGGCGGGGGCGTTCTGGACCTCATCGCGCGGCACCTTGGCGGCGGCAAGGATGCGGCCATTAGCTGGTTGCGGCGTGAGTTCCCGGACTTCGCCGGCCGCCCGGAGGTGCCCAGCGCCCGCGGCCGCATCGTGGCGACCTATCCCTACCACGATGAGACAGGCACCCTCCTTTTCGAGGTGGTCCGCTCGGAACCGAAGGACTTCCGCCAGCGGCGCCCCGATGGCGCGGGGGGCTATGCGTGGAACCTCAAGGGCGTGCGGCAGGTGCCGTATCACTTGCCGGAGCTGATCGAAGCAATTGCACATGAGCGAACCGTTTTCATCGTAGAGGGCGAGAAGGACGTTGACCGCCTTCGGGCCTTCAACATCCCTGCCACGTGCAATGCGGGCGGTGCAGGCAAATGGCGGGATGACTTCGCCACCCACTTCACAGGCGCCGATATCGTCATCCTTCCGGACAACGATGACGCCGGCCGGGACCATGCTGAAAAGGTCGCGCGTTCGCTCGCACCGGTGGCGGCGCGCGTGCGCGTGCTTGCCCTCGCCGGCTTGCCGCGCAAGGGCGATGTGTCCGATTGGATTGCGGCCGGCGGCAGCGCGGAGGATCTGCACCGCCTTGCCGAAGAGGCTCCCCCATGGAAGCCGACCGTTGCGACGCGGCTCCCCGCCGTCTGGTGGGGCGACGAAGACAAGCAACCGCCGTTGCAGTGGCTGGTGAAGGGGATGCTGGTCGACGGCGGTCTATCGACCGTTTACGGTCCGCCCGGCACCTCGAAGACGTTCCTTGTGCTTGACCTCGCCTTGCACGTTGCTCACGGGCGTGAGTGGTTCGGCCGGCGCGTCACGGCCGGAGGCGTGGTGTACGTCTCGGGCGAGGGTGGCTCCGGCATGCGCCAGCGCATGAAAGCATGGCGCAAGGAGCGTGGCGGAGAACCCGGCCGGCCGTTCGTTCTCGTGCCCTCTTCCGTCAACCTGTTCGATGACGACGATGGTGTCGAGACGCTGATCGCCGACGTCAAGCAGCACGCCGGCATGATGTGCGCGCCCTTGCGCCTGGTGGTGCTCGACACGCTCTCCCGAATGATCGGCGGCGGTGACGAGGACAAGGCGCGTGACATCAATGTCGTGGTGCAGCGGGCCGAGCGCATGCAGCGTGAGCTGGGGTGCCACGTGCTCGTTGTGCACCACTCCGGCAAGGACCGCGAGCGAGGCGCGCGGGGCTCGAACGCCCTGCTCGGAGCTGTCGATGCGGCAATAGAGATATCCCGCCACGAGACGGGATTGTGTGAGGGCAAGATCGCGAAGGTGAAGGACGGCGGGGACATAGCGCCTTTCACGTACGAGCTGCTGCAATCGGTTCTCGGGACAGACGAGGAAGGTGATGACATCACCTCCTGCGTTGTGTCGCCCGCGGACGCGAGCACCGGTGAGACGAAGGGCCTGCCCAAGCTCTCCAATGCCGAGCGGATTGCGCGTGAGGCGTTGATAGAGGCGATCGATCAGCAGGGCGAGGAGATGAAGGGCAACCATGCCCCCGCCTCCACGCGTGGCGTGCGCATCGAAACATGGCGGGAGTATGCCTACAGGCGAGGGCTTGGCGACACGCCGGACGCGAAGAAGAAGGCGTTCCAGCGCGCGCGGGAGGGCCTCAAGGCCAAGGGCATCATTGGCGTTTGGGAGCCCTTCGCATGGATCATCCGATGAAGCGGGACACGCATGTCCCAGCGGGACAGTCCCGATTGTCCCGGTGGGAGCGGGACGGGGGACATCCCCCCTTAGGGGGTGTCCCCCGTCCCGACACCAGCACCGCCGCTGCGGCATTGGTGGGCCTCGCTGGTCGGGTGCGACGGCTGGCGCCGTCACACCGAGACCCCGAAGCCTTCCATGAGGAGAAGTCGGCCATCGAGGCCGAGTTGAAGGCCTTGGCAAGGGTCCTCCCGGCCGGATCTCAATACGGGCAGACAGGGCGCGAGGGTTTTTTAGAGGGGGAGCATTTTAGGCCTAAAATCCGAGGCTTGAGGAAGACTTGAGCATGCCAGAGACGCATGGCTCCGACCTCTTCGGCGGCGGTGGCGGCCCGCCCGACACCATGTCCAAAAAGGGTTTCGCCGAGCTGATCGGCGTCTCGCCGGGACGGGTGTCGCAGATGATCGCTGCCGGCCTCCCGGTGGAGCCGAACGGGCGCATCCATGTGGCGCGGGGCCGTGCTTGGGTGGCCGCGAACGTGGACCCGAACCGGCGCCGCGCCTCCCTGGACGACGATGGCCGCCGGCCGGCTCCACTCACCCCTCGCGCGGCCAAGGAGGAATCGGAAGCCGAGATCGCCCGCCTCAAGGCCGAGCGCATGGGCGGTGCCCTTATCGACCGCCGGGCGACGCTGCGCACCATCGAGACCCGCGCACGCGCCGAACGCGACGCCTGGATCGGGTGGGTGCATCGAGTGGCGCCCGACATCGCCCGCCTCACCAATGCGGACCTCGCCGCCGTGGTGCCCCTCCTCGACCGCCTGGTGCGCGAGCAACTGGTGCGCCTCGCCGATCTGCCGCTCGGAGATATCGACCATGGATGACCTCGCCTCGCTCACCGCCGAGCTGGTGGACGCCGCATGGCGGGCGGGCCTGCGGCCGGAATTGCAGATCACTGTGACGGAGTGGGCGGATAGACACCGCATCCTGCCCGGCATGAACGCCGAACCCGGCCCGTGGCGCACCAGCCGCGTACCCTACCTCGCCGCGGTGATGGACTGCCTTTCGACCGCCTCGCCGGTGGAACGGGTGGTGCTCATGAAGGGCGCACAGACGGGAGGGACCGAAGCCGGCCTTAACGCCATCGGCTATTGGATCGCTCACGCGCCAGGCCTAATCCTTGCGGTGTGGCCCTCCATCGACATGGTGCGACGGAATTCGCGCACACGCATCGAGCCCCTCATTGAGGGCACGCCGGCCCTGAAGGACAAGATCGCGCCCGCGCGCGCGAAGGACCCCGGCAATACGGTCGGCATGAAGGAGTTTCCCGGCGGCGCGCTGGTGATGACTGGCGCGAATTCGGCCACGGGGCTGCGCTCGACCCCCGCCCGCTATCTGGTGCTCGATGAGGTAGACGCCTTCCCGGCCGACGCGGACGGGGAAGGCGACCCGGTGGCCCTCGCCGTGCAGCGCACCGTGACCTTCCGCGGCCGGCGCAAAATCTTCCTCATCTCGACGCCGACCGAGGCCGGCATCTCCCGCATTGAAAAGGCCTATGCCGAGAGCGACCGTCGCCGCTATTTCGTGCCCTGCCCCCACTGCGGCACGCACCAGGTGCTCGCGTGGCGCGGGGTGACGTGGCCCGAAGGAGAGCCGCGCAAGGCCTTCTATAGCTGCGAGGCCTGCGGCGGGGTGATCGAGGAGGCGGACAAGCCGGGGCTGCTGGCGGCCGGCGAGTGGCGCGCGACCGCCGAGGGCGATGGGCTCACCGCCGGCTTCCACCTCTCCGCGCTCTATTCGCCCTTCGAGAGCTGGGGTGAGATCGCCGCCGACTTCCTCGCCGCGAAGAGCGACCCGCTGCGGCTGAAGGCCTGGACCAACCTGAAGCTCGGCGAGCCCTTCGAGGATCGCGACGATGCCGCCATCGAGGCGGCGGGCTTCCTCTCCCGCCTTGAGGACTGGGGTGACGAACTGCCGGAGCCGGTGGCGGTCATCACCGCCGGCGTGGACGTGCAGGGCGACCGCCTGGAGCTGGAAATCGTGGGCTGGGGACCGGGCGAGGAATCGTGGTCTCTCGAATATACGGTGTTATGGGGCAATCCGGCCGAGCCGGAGGTGTGGCGCGCGCTCGACGCCGAGCTGCTTCGGACTTTCCCGCATCGACTGATGGGCGCGGTACCCATCCGCGCTGTCGCTATCGATTCGGGCGGTCATCACACCCAAACCGTCTACCGCTTCGCCCGCGACCGAGGCGGCCGGCGGGTTTGGGCGATCAAGGGCCGCGCAGGCCCCGGCCTTCCGGTCTGGCCCAAGCGCCCGCCCAAGCCGAAGGATCGGGCGAAGCTGCTGACGCCGTTCATCGTGGGCGTGGATGCGGCAAAGGAGGCGATCACGAACCGCTTGCGGCTCACCACCCCCGGCCCCGGCTATTGCCATTTCCCCGTGGGGCGGGACCTCGATTATTTCCGCCAGCTCGGCGCCGAACGGCTCCTTAAGACGTGGCGGCGAGGTGTGCCGATCCGTGAATGGCGGAAGGATCCGGGGGTCCGAAACGAGGCTTTAGATTGCCGAGTGTATGCCTATGCAGCACTACAGGCGCAAAATTCGGGCAATTTACGTCTGACGGAATCTCGCTCTTTGGACGGCGAGGCCACCACACCGCCGGGTTTGCCCCCCGCAGAAGAAATTTGTTCTTTCAAATCGCGATGGGTAACAGGGGACCAGGGCTAACTTCCGTGCTCTGATCCACCCGTTATCAATACTGCCTCAGCCCCACACTGATGGGCTTCTGCTACATCACTGAAGAAAACGCAGGGGCACGCCTTTTCGACGCGCATCCGTCCGTTCTCACCATGATACCAAGCAAAATCCCCCTCGTCTTTTATGAGGTCAATTCCGAACAGGGGAAGATCTTTGAGACGGTCAGGTGGCAGGCGAAACCAAGGCATGAATCACGCACAGGCTAGTTGATTCCCGCCAAAGAGATTACCGATAGTTGGCCGCAAACGCGAGATGGGCTCCACGTGTTCGACGCGAATAGGTGCGGATGGTACAACCGGGTGGCTCTCAACCGTTACCTCAGCACCATCCACCTGATAAAACGATGTAACGTAGGATTTTAACGAATCCACAACAAGTTCGTGTATTTCGCCGAGTGTATCTCTCTCGAAGCAAAATAACGGTTCTGAGGTGCTATAAACCGTGAACGAGCCATCCCCGGTCTTCGACACGATGACCTCTAGACGCTCCAGGCACGTTGCGAGCGATTCCAGATCATGTGACTTCGCGACATTGGTCATACTCGTCTCCCTGCCTCTTACTCTACGGCGCACTCGTTAACCCGACGTTCTATGTCGTCTTGGGTGAACGATGATCAGCCATATAGCGACTCTGCATCACGGAAATTTGCATTGTCGATCAACGCAAAATTCCCACCAAGCCGCCGGTACGCCAAGCCGTTTGCGCAGCCTTGTTCAAGTACCTTGAACAAGGCTGCGCGAACAGCTTCGATTGGCCGGAGGCATTAACTTCGTACATGACTTCGTCAAGTCACGCAACTCACGTTCTGTGTAGCCAGCCACTTCGCCGTGTACGCGAACTCGTCAGCACCGCTGTACAGCGCCGACAACACGTAGCTGCAAGCAAAGACGGTGCCGCGAGATATGTACGGAGCCGCTGCCTTACCGGAACTCCCACGGCTATGCATGCAGCGAGAACGGGCGAAACGGCCCCCGGTCGGAGTCGAACCGACGTTTTCCAATTAGAAGTTGGACGTCCTAACCGTTAGACGACGGGGGGAGAAGCTCTCCCCTAAGGGCCACGCGGATGGTGCCCATAGCAACGCTTAAGTGTCAACGTGGCGCAAGCGAACGCCTGGCCCGCCGCCGTCGCCCGCGATGAAATCAACGCCTGCGCTTTCCAACGCATGCTGCATCGCCCCCATTGTGGCTTTGATCGGCTCTCTACGGCCTGCCTCGAAGTCGGCGATTGTTCGAATAGCGACACCGGCTCGCAATGCCAGGTCTTCCCTTGACCATTCGATAAGAGCCCGAGCTGCCCGGCACTGCGCAGGGGTGAGAGGCATGTTGCAACGTTGCCTGTTTTAGGTATACTTCAAATCGGCAATCTCGCCTGATTTGGGTTTATACCACAGGAGCACGCGCATGGGCACCCATGTTCGCGAACGGGGAAAGCATGTCCGCGAGTTCGTGATGGTGGAGCAGGCGCGCCTTCGGGAGCGTATGGAAGCCGCCATCGAAGCGATGCTCGCCATGCTCGATGAATTGGAAGGCGAGGCCGACCTGGAGCCGGACGCCGACGCCGAACCCGATGGCGATGATGAACCAAGCCTCGGTGCACAGGAACCGAGCGGCGTTGCCTATTCGTGGCCACGCGGCCTCAAGACACCCGGCCAGGGCTGGTATTCGCCGCTCGGCAACCCCTCGCAAGAGCATTGGGGCCAAGGCGACACTCACAGCGGCGCCGACCTCGAAGACGAGCACGATGGCCGCGAGCCGGAACAGGGCGACGAGGAGCCGGACCTCGGATGGACTGAGGATGAGACTGCATCGGGCACCTATGCGCCCACCGTCATCCTCGCCTAGTTCAAAATTCGAAATCGTGAGACTTCCCACGCCACCCGAGCTGTGGCATGGTGAACGAAATCGTGGGACGTCTCACATGTCGCTCAAGCCCGGTGCTCGTATCGAAATTCATGAGGAGCGCTTTAGCTCCGCCGAGGCTGAGGCGGCAACGTTGGTGAGCCAAGTCACCCAGAGAGATTGGCTGCGGCGCGGATTGATCCAGCCCGGTCGTAATGGCGGCCGGACAGCCTTCAAGGGCCTTGATCTGGCTTTCCTTGTGATCCTGCGGGAGCTGACCCACCATCAGATGTTCGTTGGGGCCGCGGCTGACATCGCCGCCCTCGCTGCACCCCTGGTCATGACCTTCGCCGAGTGGGCATCAGTCACCCCCGAAGATGCACCCTTCGTCGGCCTCCACGGCAGCAAGGCACGCCGCTTCCTCGTCGTTCCCCACGACGGCGATGCAGCGCGCTGCGATGCGCCCGCCGAGTGGTTCGCGCGACAGGACGCGGAAGGGAAGTCAGCGAGTGCGTTGATTCTCGACTGCCGCGCCCTCGGCCAAGAGCTGGCGCAGCGTCTCCCGCGCCCCTTGATCCGCGTCGAGCGGAGTGTGGCCCAATGATCCCGTCCCTTACCCGCCTATTCGACACGCTTGGCCGGCCGTTCGCCGCGTTCGGGGCCGCCCGCCGCTCTTACGATGCGGCCGGAGGCGGCCGGCGGTGGCGCGGCTTCAACGACATGTCCAACCAGCTCGGCGCACAGCTCGCCGCGCGCGGCCCAGTGGCGAAGCGTGCCCGTGCCCTGGTCGCGAACAACCCGCTTGCCGCATCGGGGGCCGAGGCGTGGGTTTCGGCCGGCGTCGGCGCAGGCATCAAGGGGCAGTGCACGCACCCACAGGTTTCCGTTCGCGAGACGATCAGCGCCAGCTTCGAACGCTGGACCGATACCGCCGACGCGGAAGGGCGGTCGGACTTCTACGGCCTGCAAGAGCTGATCATGCGCCGCATGGTGGTCGACGGCGAGGCCTTCGTGGCCTTCGTCCATGATGCGCGCGGTAGTCTGCGCCTTCGTCTGATCGACGGCGAACAGGTCGACGCATCCATGCACCGCGAGCTGGCGGATGGTGTGCGGATCATCGCCGGCATCGAGTTCGACGCGGCGGGCCGCCGGCTGGCCTATCACGTGTTCCGCGAGCGGCCGGGCCTGCCATTGGGCACGACCTTCGAGACCGTGCGCCTGCCGGCCGAAGACGTTTGCCACATTTTCCGAATGGACGTGCCGGGCCAGGTGCGCGGCCTCTCGTGGTTCGCCCCGGTGCTCCTGCGTCTCGCCGACTATGACGCCGCCTCGGACGCCCAGCTTGTCCGCCAAAAGGTGGCGGCACTGCTGACCGGCTTCATCATCGATCCGAACGCGGAGCCGGTGGGGTTCCCCGGTCAGCCGGACAGCTCGGGCAATCTCGAGGGCGGCATGGAGCCGGGCGCGCTCAAGGTGCTCCATCCGGGGCAGGACATCCGCTTTTCCGACCCGGCGAGTGTCGGTGCCGAGGTGATCGAGTTCCTCAAGGTGACGGCGCGGGAAATCGCCGCCGGCCTCGGCGTCCCCTATGAGACGCTCACGGGCGACCTTTCGGGCACCAACTATTCCAGCATCCGCGCCGGACTGGTGGCGTTCCGCCGCCGAGTAGAAGCGCTCCAGCACAATTTGCTGGTCTATCAGTTCTGCCGGCCCGTCTGGCGCCGGTTCATCACCGCCGAAGTGCTCTCCGGCCGACTTGCTGCGCCGGGCTTCGAGCGCGATCCGGAGCCTTACCTTTCGGCCCGCTGGATCACGCCGCGCCAGGAATGGGTGGATCCGGCGAAGGACAGCCAGGCCGAAATTGCCGCTATCGGCGCCGGTCTCATGAGCCGCCGGCAGGCGGTGGCGGCCCGTGGCTATGACCTCGAAGCCCTCGATGCGGAAATCGCGGCGGACAATGCGCGGGCCGCAGCCCTCGGGCTCAATTTCGCGGCAGGAGGTTCGGCGCCAGCCGCGACGCAAGGCCAGGAGACCAAGGGCAAAGAGGGCGAAGCTGCGAAGGAAGAGGCCGACGCATGAAACCCGACCTCATCGTCCCCTCATGGTCCCGCTTCTGGCACTTCGCCAATCCCATCCTGTCCCAATGCTCGCGCGATGAGCTTCGCCGGATGGCTCGCGCCTGCCGCCTGTTCGCCGACCGTCTCGACATCCTCGCGCAGAAGCGCCGGAAGAAGGGGGCAGCATGAACGCGCCTGCCGACATCATCACCCGCCGCGCACCGCTCGCCGCCACCAGCTGGGACGCCGAGCAGCGCACCCTTGAAGTGACCTTTTCCACGGGTGCGCCGGTGGAGCGCTACGACGCTCGCGGCGCCTACACCGAGCGCCTCAACCTTGATCAGGACTGGTCGACCTTCATCGGCGCCCCCGTCCTGAACAGCCACCGCCGGGGCGACCTGACCGACGTGCTGGGCTCCGTCCAGAAAGCCTGGACGGTCGGCGGGAACCGAGAGGCCCGCGCCGTCATCAAGTTGTCCCGGCGGGCGGATGTTGATCCCATCGTTCAGGACATTCGCGACGGGCACCTTCGCGGTGTCTCCGTTGGCTATGTCGTTCACGACTGGAAAGAAACCACCGAAGGCGGACGGCGCGTGAAGACCGCGACCCGCTGGAGCCCGGTTGAGCTTTCCATCGTCCCCATTCCCGCCGACCGCCAGGCCACCATTCGAGGTGAGACCATGACGGCCCCCACCAGTGCGCCCGCTGAATCGGCGAGCGTGACCCCGCCCGCCGCGGCGGCCCCCATCCCCACGGCGTCCGCGGACCGGGCCGCCGTCAACGCGGAGATCCGCTCCATTGCGAGCGTCGCCGGACTCGATCAGGCTTGGATTGATGGCCAGATCGATGCCGGCGTGAACACCGAAGCGGCCCGTGCTGCTGCGTTCGACGCCATGCGCGCCCGATCGGCCCCGGCCGGTCAGCTCCGCACCAGCACGATCAGCGTCGGTGTCGACCATACCGACCCGGCGATGCGGGCGGCGGCCATCGGCGAGGCGCTCTACACCCGCGCCAATCCGGGGCACACCCCTTCCGAAGCGGCGCGTGCTTATGTGGGCCTTTCCATTCCGGAGATCGCCCGCGACTGCCTTCGGGCCCGCGGCGTGCCTGTGACGGGCCTCGGGACCGCCGAGGTGGTGACGCGCGCGCTGCACACCACGTCCGACTTCGCGCTGGCCCTCGCCGACACCCAGGGACGGGTGCTCGCGACGGCCTACAAGGCGGCGGCTTCCGGCCTGAAACCCCTCGCCCGGCAGGTGACGTTGCCTGATTTCCGGAAGCGGACCTTCATCCGGACTTCTGGCATCTCCGACTTGGAGAAGGTGAACGAAGCGGGCGAGTTCAAGCGCGGGACGTTCGGGGAGGCCGGTGAATCCGTCATCCTCGAAACCTTCGGCAAGGTGTTCGGCATCTCCCGCCAGGCGCTTGTCAACGACGACACGGGGGCGCTTTCGGACGTGCCCCGCAAGTTCGGCGATGCTGCCGCACGCTTCGAGGCGGACAAGCTCGCAAAGCTCCTCACCTCCGGGGGCGGTGTTGGCCCGACTATGGCTGACGGCAAGGCGCTCTTTCACGCCGGGCACGGCAACCTCGCCGCCACCGGCGCGGCGGTGGATGTGTCCAGCCTCAGCGCGGCGCGGCTCGCCATGCGGGCGCAGACGGACGATGCCGGCCACCTCATCAGCGTGGTGCCGAAGTATCTCGTCGTCGGCCCGGCCAAGGAGACCGAGGCCGACCTTATCGTCTCGTCCATCTCCGCGACCTCGGTCGATGAGGCCAACCCCTTCGCCAGCAAGCTGACGCCGGTGGTGGAGCCGCGCATTGCCGGGAACGCCTGGTATGTGGTCGATCCCACGGTCGACGGCCTGATCTACGCCCACCTCGCCAGCGAGCCCGGCCCTCAGCTGGAAAGCCGTGCGGGCTTCGACGTGGACGGCATCGAGACCCGCATTCGCCTCGACTTCGGGTGCGCGTTCATCGACTGGCGCGGTTGGTACCGCAACGCAGGGAACTGACCATGGCCGATGACCTCGCCACACTGGAAGCGCAGCTCACCGAGCTGCGCGCGGCCCGCGCCCGCGGCATCCGCAAAGTCCAATACAGCGATGGCCGTGCCCACGAATACGGCTCGCTCGATGAGATGGGCCGCGTCATCACCGATCTGGAGCGGCGCCTTGCCGCTCTGACGCGCACGCCGGTGCGCACCGTGCTCATCCATTCTTCGAAAGGCGTTTAACCCGTTCGGCGTGGGGTCATCCTGAGGGCCTGCGGCTGGCCCAACACCGGAAAGTTCGCCTCCCTCCCACGCAGACGCACATGTCAGGGCCAAGGCGAGCGCAGCCGCACCAATTTCGTAACGAGGCATGTGATGGCGAAACGCCCCGCGCTCATTCGGAAGTCCGACGCGACGCAGCTGCTCAAAGCGGCGCGCGATGCTGGCTTCAATAATCCGAGGCTTGAAATCGAGCCTGGCGGCAAGGTGGTGCTTGTCGCCGAAAACCCCGTTGCGCCCATGCCGGACGCTGTCACCGGCGAAGCCGCGAATCCTTGGGATGAAGCTGTCGGCTAAAATGCCTCGCCAGAACCCACCCCACCTTTCCCGCGACACCGACAGGCACGGCAACGTGCGCTGGTACGTGCGCATGCCCGGCAAGCCCAAGGTGCGCATCCGTGAGGACTACGGAACGCCGGCGTTCTGGTCGATCTATCGTGACGCGCTGGTGGGCATCAGGCCGCAAAAGGCGGGTTCGCGAACCGAGAAGGAGCCGGCTCCCCCCGGCTCTCTCCGCTCCCTGTGCGAGCGCTATTTCGCGAGCGGGGATTTCCGTGGCCTGGACGAGACGACGCGGCGAGTGCGCCGCTCTATCCTTGAGCGCCTGTGCCAAGAGACGACGCCATCAGGCTCGCCATGCGGAGACTTGCCCTTCAAGGCAATGCTGCCCCGCCATGTTCGCAGCTTCCGCGACAAGAAGGCCGACACCCCAGGCGCGGCAAATTCCATGGTGAAGGCGCTGCGCCAGCTCTTCACATTTGCCGTGGCGTGCGACCTCGCCGACAACAATCCGGCGAAGGAGGTGCCCTATCTGCCGCCTGTGCGCCCTGACGGCATCCCCGCCTGGAGTGACGACGACGTGCGGGCATTCGAGGCGAAGCACCCCACTGGCACGATGGCCCGCCTTGCCTTGATGCTCTTCGTTGAATTCGGGCAACGGATTTCGGATGTGCATCGGCTTGGTCCGCCGATGATGAAGGATGGGGCCCTGACCTTCACCCAACACAAGAACCGCAATCGCAAGCCGGTGACGCTGACGCTCCCCGTGAGCGAGCGCTTGCGCGCTGTTCTCGAAGCGCTGCCCGAGGGCCGGCGCACATTCCTCGTCAACGAGCATGGCAAGCCCTTCGCCTCGACTGCCGTGTTCGGCAACCGCTTCAGGGATTGGTGCAGGGAAGCCGGGCTTCAGGGCCGTTCCGCCCACGGCCTGCGCAAGCACTTTGCCGCCACCCTCGCCGAGCACGGCGCGAGCGATCGCGAGATCATGTCGATGACGGGACACCGCACCTCAAAGGAGGTGGATCGGTACACGCGATCAGCCAGCCAAAAACGATTGGCAGCGGCGGCGCGGCAGAAGCTATCTAGGGAAGAGTTTGTCCCACCGTCTCCGGTACCCCCGGAAAGTGGGACGAAAATCGCTCTTAAGCCATTGACGGATAAGGCTTATCCCGAAGGGGATGGTGCCCAGGAGAGGACTCGAACCTCCACGGCTTTCACCACTGGTACCTGAAACCAGCGCGTCTACCAATTCCGCCACCTGGGCCCCGTCCGGTTTTGGCCGGCTGGGAGCGCGACACATAGAGGGGGTGCGGCTTGCTTGTCAACACGCTCCTTGCGCTCTGTCGCGGAAAGATGGGGAAGGCGGGTGCGGCCGGTGGGGCCGCACCCGCGTCGTGGTCAGGCCTTGAAGTCGGGCGGGCGCTTTTCGATGAAGGCACCCATGCCTTCCTGCTGGTGGGGAAGGCCGAACTGGGACTGGAACACACGGCGCTCGAAGCGGATGCCCTCGGCGAGCGAGGTCTCGTAGGAGCGGTTCACCGCCTCCTTGGTCTGCATGGCGACAGGCAGCGACATGCCGGCGATCACCTTCGCCACCTTCAGTGCCTCGGTCATCAGCTCGGCGGCGGGGATGATCCGGGAGACGAGGCCGGAGCGCTCGGCTTCCACCGCATCCATCAGGCGGCCGGTGAGGCACATCTCCATGGCCTTCGACTTGCCGATGAAGCGCGTGAGGCGCTGGGTGCCGCCGGAGCCGGGCATGACGCCGAGCTTGATCTCCGGCTGGCCGAACTTCGCCGTGTCGGCGGCGAGGATGAAATCGCACATCATGGCGAGCTCGCAGCCGCCGCCCAGCGCGAAGCCGGCCACCGCCGCGATCACCGGCTTGCGGGTGCGCGAGAGACGCTCCCAGGAGGTGATGTAGTCGTCGAGATATGTGTCCGGATAGGTGAAGTTCTGCATCGCCTTGATGTCGGCTCCGGCGGCGAACGCCTTCTCCGAGCCGGTGAGGATGATGCAGCCGATGGCGCGGTCGTGCTCCAGCACGTCGAGGGCGGCGTTCAGCTCGTTGATGAGCTGGGCGTTCAGCGCGTTCAGCGCCTGCGGGCGGTTCAGCCGGATGATGCCGACCCGCTCGTCCACCTCCAACAGGATCGTCTCGTAAGCCATCCTCATCTCCTCCTCAGCCGGCGTGACACCGGTCGATAGCCTCGGCGGCGCTTCGCGCGCACGGGAGACGTGCTCTACCGTGCCTCGGCGTTGATGCGAAGTGGCAGCCTCGCACAGCGGCCGTGCGAGGCTGCGCTATCGCTGGCAGACGGGGCAGTAGAAGGTGGAGCGCCCGCCCTGCACGATGCGGCGGACGATGCCCTTGCAATGCCGGGTCCGGCAGGGTTCGCCCTCGCGGCCGTAGACGCGGAAGGTATGCTGGAAATAGCCCAGCTCGCCGCTCACCTGCTTGTGGTCGCGGAGCGAGGAGCCGCCGGCCTGGATGGCCTCGCGCAGCACGTCGCGGATGGCGGTGACGAGGCGTTCCATCCGCGGCGTCGGCTTGCCGTCGCCCGTCACGATGGTGTGGGCGAGACGGCGCGGCGAGAGGCCGGCGCGGAACAGGGCCTCGCACACATAGATGTTGCCGAGCCCGGCGACGAGCTTCTGGTCCAGCAGCGCGGCCTTCAGCGAGGTGTTGCGGCGGGCGAAGACGCTTGCGAGATAGTCCGCGTGGAAAGCATTGCCCAGCGGCTCCGGGCCGAGCCCGGCGAGCAGCGGATGGCTCTCCAGCCGGTCGTAAGGCACGATCAGGATGGCGCCGAAGCGGCGCGGATCGTTGAAGGTGACGGTGGTGCCGCCGGCGAGGTGCAGCACCACGTGATCGTGGGGCCCCGCTTCGGCGCGCGGATAATGGAAGGCGCCCGGCCGAACCGCCTTTGCCCCCTCCACCCGGATGGAGCCGGACATGCCGAGGTGCAGGATCATCACCTCGCCGCCATCGAGATCGGCGAGCAGGTATTTGGCGCGGCGGCCGATGGCCTCCACGCGGCGACCCGCCAGACGTTCGGCAAAATTCTCCGGCAGCGGCCAGCGCAGGTCCGGGCGGCGCGCTTCGGCGCTCTCGATCACGGCGCCCTGCAAGACGGGCATCAGGCCGCGGCGGACGGTTTCCACCTCGGGCAGTTCGGGCATTTCGTCCTTAAAGGTCACGGGCGCGCAACAACCGGCGCGCGATTCATCTCGGCTGCCAGCATCCCGCCTCGAACGCCGCCGCGCAAGATGCCGCAGATGCGGAGGGCGGCCACATCAACAGCCTCAGCCCTTGCGCAGGATCTTCTCCAGCGGCCGCCCGCGCGCCAGTTCGTCGATGAGCTTATCGAGATACCTTATTTCCCGCATGGTCGGCTCGGCGACGTCCTCCATCCGCACACCGCAGACGACGCCCGTGATGAGCGCGCGGGCGGGATTGGGTGTGGGCGCCTCAGCGAAAAAGGTCTCGAAGTCCGTCCTGCTGGCGGCGAGGGCGCGCAACTCTGCATCGGAATAGCCAGTCAACCAGCGGATGATCTCGTCGACCTCCGCCTGGGTGCGCCCCTTGCGCTCGGCCTTGGCGATATAGAGCGGGTAAACGCTGGCGAAGCTGGTCGTATAGATGCGGTGCTTCTGCATGGGGCTGCCCTCACTGGGGAGGCGCGGAGGGCGGCGGACCCGGCGCGTCGAAATCCAGCTGCTCCAGCCGCAGCCCGCGCCGGGCGATCTTGTCGGCGGAGACGATGACGCGCTGCACGTCGTCACCCACTTGCGCGAAATGCTTGGCGAGATCGCCCACCCGCTCGCGCAGGCGGCTCACATCGTCCACGAGGGCGGCGACCTCCGTCCGCACGCGGTCCGCCTCCTCGCGCATGCGGGCATCCTTGGCGATGGCCTGCACCACCTGTACGGCCAGCATCAGCAACGAAGGGGAGACGAGCACCACACGCAGCCGATAGGCCTCCTGCACCACGCCGTCGAAATGCTCGCTGATCTCGGCGTAGACGGATTCCGACGGCACGAAAATGAGCGCCACGTCCTGCGTCTCGCCGGGGATGAAATAGCGCTCGGCCACGTCATAGACGTGCTTCAAGAGATCGTTGCGCAGGCGCTGGCCGGCGGCCTTGCGGTGCTCGGGGCTCGGCGCTTCGCGGAAGGCGGTGACGGCCTCCAGCGGGAATTTGGAATCCACCAGCAGCGGGCGCGGGTCGCCCGGCAGGAAGATGGCGCAGTCCGGCCGCTTGCCGTTGGAGAGGGTGTACTGGAAGGCGAAGCTACCGCGCGGCAGCCCGTCGGAGACGATGGCCTCCATCCGCGCCTGCCCGAAGGCGCCGCGCGCCTGCTTGTTGGCGAGCGTCTCGCGCAGGGAAACGACCTGCGCGGAGAGATCGCCGAGGCTGCGCTCGGCCGCCTCCACCATCACGAGGCGCTCGGCGATCCGCGTCAGGCTTTCATGGGTGGCGCGGGCGGCGGTCGAGAGCGTCTCGCCAAGGCGATGGGAGGTCTGGTCGAGGCGGTCGGAGACGGCGCGGGCAAGCTCGCTCTGCCTTTGGGCGAGGATCTCCGTCATGCTCTGGACGCGGCCGGCGGTCTCCGACTGCACGCGGACCAGCTCGCGCAGGCGGCGGTCCATCTCGTCGCGCCGCAGGGCTTCCTCGGAGGCGGCGGCGGCGCGCGCCCGCGACTGGCGCACGAGGCTCACCAGCACCAGAAACAGCAGCAGCGCCAGCACCGCCGCGGCGACCGCAGCCGCCTCGGCCACGGTGAAGGGCCGCCCGCCGAAGGTGAACAGCACAACCGGCATGCCTTGCTCTTGCGTGAACCTTCTCTTCTTACGTGATTCTCTTCCTTGAACAAACGGCGAACATGTTGACCTATGCGGCAGCTTCGCTTATCTCGCTCGAATGACGATCCGGCCCATCCTCATCATCCCCGAGCCCAAGCTGCGCACGCTTTCCGCCCCGGTCGAAAAGATCGACAACGAGGTGCGCAAGCTGGTGGAGGACATGTTCGAGACCATGTACGACGCCCCCGGCATCGGGCTGGCGGCCATACAGGTGGGTGTGCAGCGCCGCGTCATCACCATCGATGTGGCGCGCGACGGCGAGAACAAGAAGCCCATCGCCCTCATCAATCCCGAGATCATCGCCGCCTCGGAGGAGACCTCGGTCTACAGCGAGGGCTGCCTCTCCATCCCCGAATATTACGAGGAGGTGGAGCGGCCGGCGAAGGTGGCGGTGCGCTTCCTGGACGTGGAGGGCAAGACGCGGGAGGTGGAGGCCGAGGGCCTGTTCGCCACCTGCGTGCAGCACGAGATCGACCACCTCAACGGCGTGCTCTTCATCGATCATATCTCCAAGCTGAAGCGCGACCGGGTCATCAAGAAGTTCACCAAGCAGGCGAAGCACAAGGCCGAGGCCTGACCCCGTCGCAGCGGGCGATCACGGGACACGAGGTTCATGCGCATCGTCTTCATGGGCACGCCGGATTTCGCCGTGCCCACCCTCTCGGAGATCGTCGGGCGCGGCCATGAGGTGGTTGCGGTCTATACCCGCGCCCCTGCCCCGGCGGGCCGTCGGGGGCTCGACCTCACCCCCTCGCCCGTCCATGCGGTTGCCGAGCGCTTCGGCCTGCCGGTGTTCACGCCGAAAAGCCTGAAGGGCGAGGAGGCGGCGGACGCCTTCCGCGCCCATGATGCGGACGTGGCGGTGGTGGTGGCCTATGGCCTCATCCTGCCGCAGGCCATCCTCGATGCCCCGCGCCTTGGCTGCCTGAACCTGCACGGTTCCCTGCTGCCACGCTGGCGCGGCGCCGCGCCCATCCAGCGGGCCATCATGGCCGGCGACAAGGAGACCGGCGTCGCGGTGATGCAGATGGAAGCGGGGCTGGACACCGGCCCCGTGGGCCTCGTGGAGCGCATCCCCATCGGGCCGGACATGACCGCCGGCGAATTGCACGACCGGATGATGGTGATCGGCGCCGACCTCATGGGCCGGGCGCTCGCGGCGCTGGAGCGCGGCGGCCTCGCCTTCACGCCTCAGCCGGCCACCGGCGTGGAATATGCCGCCAAGATCGAGAAAGCGGAGACGCGCATCGACTGGTCGAAGCCCGCCCAAGAAGTCCACGACCGCATTCGCGGCCTCTCCCCCTTCCCCGGCGCCTGGTTCCCCCTCGGGCCGGAAGAGGGGCGGGTGAAGGTGCTGCGCTCCACGCTGGCGGACGGCTCCGCCGCGCCCGGCACGGTGCTGGACGACCACCTCACCATCGCCTGCGGCCCGGGGGCGGTGCGTCTCGTGGAACTGCAGAAGGCCGGCAAGCAGCCCATGGGCGCAGACACCTTCCTTAGGGGCAATGCCGTCCCGCCCGGAAGCCGGCTCGCCTGACGGCGGCAACCCGCCATGCCCCGCTACAAGCTCACCATCGAATATGACGGCACCTCGTTCGCCGGCTGGCAGATGCAGGCGGACCTGCCGACCGTGCAGGGCGTGCTGGCCGAGGCGTTCCAGCGCTTCTGCGGGGAAAAGGTGACGGTGGCGGGCGCCGGGCGCACCGATGCCGGGGTCCATGCCACCGGGCAGGTGGCCCATGTGGATCTAAGCAAGGACTGGCACACGGACACGGTGCGCGATGCCATGACGGCCCAGCTTCGGCCCCACCCGGTGGCCGTGCTCTCCGCCGAGAAGGTGCCGGACAGTTTCGACGCCCGCTTCTCGGCCACGAAGCGGCACTATCTCTACCGCATCGTCAACCGCCGCCCGGATCTCGCGCTGGACCGCGACCGGGCGTGGCGCATCCCCCAGAAGCTCGACGCCGACGCCATGCACGTCGCCGCGCAGCGCCTTCTGGGAAAGCACGACTTCTCCACCTTCCGCGCCGCCGAATGCCAGGCCGCCTCGCCGGTGAAGACCCTGGACCAGTTGGACGTCTCCCGCCATGGCGACGAGATTCGCGTCGTCACCTCGGCCCGGTCCTTCCTGCACCATCAGGTGCGCTCCATGGTGGGCTCGCTCATGCGGGTGGGCGAAGGCCGCTGGAGCGCGGATGACCTCGCCGCCGCCCTCGCCGCCGCCGACCGGACCCGCTGCGGCCCGATGGCGCCGGCGGCCGGGCTTTATCTCGCAGCCGTCAGTTATTGAGTCCACGCTGATTCGCGGGCCCATGCCCCGCGGTCGGCAACATCCTGTAAACGTTCCTGACGTCGCAGGTTGGAACGGTCCGGCGCCCTTGAGCATTTCCCCATGGAAGACACCTCAGGGGCGATAGAGGACGACGGGTCCGATGTTCAGTTTCCGTATGCCGCGCTGGCAGCCCTCGCGCCGCCGCGTCCCCCTCTCGCTCGCCCATGTCGTTGCCCGCGCCGTGCCCGGTGCGCCGTGCGGCTGGGTCTTCTTCGACGGCAGCGAGACGCGGATCGATACGCAAGACGGCGAGGCCGTCATCATCCCCGGCGGGGCCTTCTTCCCGCGCGAGGCGCATCGCTTCGCCAGCGAGGGGGAGGCGCAGGCGGAGGCCGCCCGCCTCAACGATTCAAGCCTCTGCCTCGACCGGCCCTGGCGGGTGCGCGCCGCCTCGGCCTTCATGGTGGAGCGTGTGACCGCCTCCGGAAAGCCGTTGGCAAGCCTGGGCTGACGCCCGATCCAATCACCCAAACGCAAAAAAGCCCCCGAACCGGGGGCTTTTTCACATTCGGGGGCACGGACCGCTCAGATCGAGCCGTTGATCCACTGCACCAGCTTGGCCTTGGGGGCGGCGCCCACCTGGCGGGAGGCGATCTTGCCGTCCTTGAACAGGAGCAGGGTGGGGATGGACATGATGCCGTACTTGGATGCCGTCTGCGGATTCTCGTCCACGTTCAGCTTCACGATGCGGACCTTCTCGCCCAGCTCGCCGGAGACTTCCTCCAGGATGGGGGCAACCATGCGGCAGGGGCCGCACCACTCCGCCCAGAAGTCGACGATGACCGGCGCGCTGGACTTCAGCACGTCCTGATCGAAATTCTGATCGGAAACCTTCTCGACGGCCATGACATACCTCGTAGGGCAGAACGGGGAGAACCACTGGATGTTGGGGGAGAACGTAGGTAGCCCCTCCCCTCCCCGTCAAGGCGGCTTCACGCGCCCTTGACGCCGAGGGAGGCGAAAGCCGGCGCCGCAACGCCAAGCTTCGCCAGCGCCGCGGCGAGCCGGGAGGGATCGAGCGGCACCACAAGCGGCCCGGCCGTGTAGATCAGCCGCGCCTCCACCGGCCGCCCGCCGAACGCCTGCGACAGAATGGCGCCATAGACCGCCAGCTGGGAAATGTAGCTCTCGCCGGCCTCCGCGGGGTTTGCGGGGGGCACCCGGTCGGTCTTGAAGTCGGCGACGAGAATGCGGTCAGGGAGAAGGACGAGCCGGTCGATGCGGCCGTTGACGGCGAACACCTCTCCGCCCGCCCCCGTGATGCGCCCGATCACCGGCACCTCGGCCCGGCTCCCGGCGCCGAACAGCTCCGCGAGGGGCGCATGGCCGAGCACAGCCAGCGCTTCGGCAAGAATCGCCCGGTGCGCCGCCGCGTCCACCCCGTCCGCCGCGTGGCGCAGCAGGCGCAGGCCCGCGGCCTCACGCTCGGCCGCCGTCACCTCCGGCAGGCCGGCCAGCAGCCGGTGGACCAGATCGCCGCGCACGAGGGGGGGCAGCGCAGTCTCCGGCAGCGGCGCGGGCGCGGCGGGTCGTTCGGGAACGGCGCCGCCCTCGATGCTGGAGGGACGCAGGCGCCGCAGCACCGGCTCGGGCGGCGGGGGATTGGGGAAGGAAAGCGCCTCCCCCGCCTCGAGCGGCGCCACCACGGCAGCGCCGCCGCCCGCCACCTTCAGCCCCGGCCCCCGGCGCCAGCGCAGCACCTCGCCCTCGAAGCCCAGCGCCGGGCCGGCGTCGGCTTCCGGCTCCAGCGCGGCGCGGGCGAGGTCGTACCAGCAACCCTCGGGCCGCGCGTGGGGCTTGTCGTTGGCCGGCGCACGGGTCTCGGCGCCGCAGATCACGAGGGCATCCTCGGCGCGGGTCAGCGCCACGTAAAACAGCCGGCGATATTCTTCCAGCTCACGGGCGGCGGCGGCGGCTCGGGCGGTGGCGAGCACCTCCGGGTCTTCCGCCTTGCGCGGCGCCAGCACGGGCACGCCCTCCCCCGGCAGGGTGAGGAGGCCACCGGCGATGCGCGGGCGCGGCATATCCACCGTGTCGGCGAGGATGACGAGAGGCGCCTCCAGCCCCTTGGCGCCGTGGGCGGTCATCACCCGCACCTCGTCGCGCCCGCTCTCCATGTCGCGCTTGGTCTCGGCCCCGCCGCGCCGCAGGAAGGCGAGGAAGCCGGCGAGGCTCGCGGGCTCCGCCCCCTCATAGGTGCGGGCGAGGGCCATGAATTCGTCCAGCACGTCCGCCGCCTCAGGGCCGAGCCGCGCCAGCATGGCCCGCCGCCCGCCGTCGCGGCCGAGCACGCGGCCGTAGAAATCGAACGGCCGCAGCCCCTTGGCCTCCGCCTTCCAGCCGGCGAGCCGGGCCGCGGCGGCGCGGTGGCGCGAATCGTCGGAGGCGGCGAGCACGGAGGCGAGCGTCCCCTTGCGCTGCGGGCACAGACGCATGAGGTCGTCGTCGGTGAAGCCGAACAGCGGGCTTTTCAGCACTGACGCGAGCGAAAGATCATCGTGCGGCGAGAGCAGCGCATCGCCCAGCGCCATCAGGTCGAGGGCGGCGATGTGCTCCGGCACCACCAGCCGGTCGGCGCCGGCCACCTGCACGCGCGGGTCCTTCAGCTCCTTCAGCGCGCGGATGACCGCCTCGAACACCCGCCCGCGCCGGCGCACCAGCACCAGCACGTCGCCGGCCCGCATGGGCCGCCCGTCGCGGGACGGGATGGCGAGGCCGTTCGCGATCCCCGCCTGGATGAAGCTCGCGATGCGCGCGGCAAGCCGGCTGACGGGATCGTCGGTGGGAACCTCGTCCAGCGGCCGGCGCCAGTTGTCCGGCTCGGGATGGGGCTCGGGCACGGTGGTGGGCCAGATCTCCACCAGTGCCGGCGCGTCGGCCCGGATGGCGGCATGGACCGGGGCGACAGCATCGAGCGTCAGGCCGGCATGGGCGTCGGCGCTCTGGAAGATGGCGTCCACCGCCTCCAGCACGCCCGGCGCCGAGCGGAAGGAGTGGGGCAGTTCCACCCGGCGGAAGCCGTCCGCCCCCACCTTGCGCTCGAAGGTCGTGCGCATGGCGCCGAAGGCCCGCGGATCGGCGCCCTGGAAGGAGAAGATGGACTGCTTCTCGTCCCCCACCACGAAGATGGTGCGTGTCACGCCCGCCCGCGCGCCTTCACCGGAGAAGAAGTCGGAGGCGAGGCCCTCCACCACCTTCCACTGCTCGGGGCTCGTATCCTGTGCCTCGTCCACGAGGATGTGGTCGATGCCCTGGTCGAGCTTGAACTGCACGAAGGTCGGCTGCTCGGCGAGCAGGGCGGCCGCCTTGGTGATGAGATCGTCGAAATCCAGCAGGCCGCGCGCCGCCTTCGCGGTCTCGTAGGCCTGGCAGGCCGCCGCGCCCAATGTGAGAGCCGCGCCGGTGCGCTCCAGCGTCCAGGCGGCCTTGAGGCGGTCGTCGAGGCCGGCGAGACGGTCGCGCTCGGCGGTGAGGCGGGCGAGGAGGTCCGGCTCGCGGGTGCCCATTCCCTTGGTGAGGAGGTTCTTGTCCGAGCGCGGGCCTTCCGAGCCGAAGAACACGCCGCGATAGGCGACGAGGGCCGACGCGTCGTCCTCCGCCGCAGCGGCGGCGGCGAGGTCGTCGGCGCGCTTGCGGTCGGTGGCCTTGTCGGAGGTGGCGAGGGTCGCGGCCACGCTCTCCCATCCGGAGCGCGGCAGATGCGGGCTCGCCAACATCTCGGCTTCCACGTCCGCCACCGTTAGCCCGTCGGGAAGCCCCAGCGCCCGCGCCACCGCGGCGCGGCGGGCGGCAGGCGTGTCGCCGAGCGGCAGGATGCGCGCGCGCAGCGCCACCGCCGCCTCGATGAGGCCGGTGAGCCCGCTGTCGGACATCTCCTCCGTCAGCCGCGCCAGCGCCTCGCCGGCGGGGGATACGGGGGCAAGGCTCGCCGCCACCACGAGGTCGGCGCGGATGCGGGCCATCAGTTCACGCCGGGCCACCTCGTCCAGCTCGCGGAAGCCGGCCGCCACGTCCGCCTCGAACGGGAAGCGGTGCAGAAGGCCGCCGCAGAAGGCATGGATGGTCTGAATCTTCAGCCCGCCCGGCGTCTCCAGCGCCGCCGCGAACAGCCGGCGGGCGCGGGCGCGCAGCGCGGCATCCGCCGGCTCGCCCACCGTCTCGGCGATGGCGGCATCGAGCGCGGCATCGTCCATGCGCGCCCAGCGGCCGAGGATGGCGAGCACGCGGTTGGCCATGTTGGCCGCCGCCGCCTTGGTATAGGTGAGGCACAGGATGCGCCCCGGCGGCGTGCCGGCGAGCAGAAGGCGGATGACGCGCCGGGCCAGCACATGGGTCTTGCCCGAGCCGGCATTGGCCGAGACCCAGGCGGAGACGGCGGGGTGTGACGCCTCCGACTGGCGGCGGGTGGCCTCGGCCTTGGGGCCGGTGGCGAGAGGAGTGTCGGTGCTCATTCGCCCTCCTCCCCGGCCAGCGCCCATTCCCGCACGCGGGCGAGGTGGTCGTAGTCGCCATAGCGCCCGGACCACTGCGGCGCAGCCAGCGAGCGATAGCCCTGCGCCACATTCTCGAACGCCTTCAGCAGGCTTTCGAGGCCGGCGAGGGCATCCTCGGCGAGATCGTGGGTGGAGCGGTCCTTCACCTTCACCGGCTTTTCCGCGCCGCCCTCGGCGCCGCCCTTCAGCTCCACATAGGTGAGTTCCTCCACCGGCGCCGCCGGCACCCCCTCGAACCCGCCGCGCCGGGCCATGGCGGCTTCCAGCGGCAGCTGCGGGGAAAGGGAGGCGGCCTGCTTGGCGCTCGGCGCGGTGCCGGTCTTGTAGTCGATGATGGCGAGCGTGCCGTCGCGCTTGATCTCGATGCGGTCGGCGCGGCCGGTGAGGCGGAAGGTGGAGGCGGCGAGCGGGATCTCCAGGCTCCCCTTGGTCTCGGCGACGATGCGGTCGAGATGCATCCGCCGCTCGCGCTCGAAGGCGACGAGGAAGGCCGCCGCCCGCTCGAACCGCGCCCACCACAGGGCATGCTCGGCGGGGAACGCCTTCAGCGGCGCGAAGGCGCGGGCACCCTCCTCGAGCAGCCGCGCGAGCGCGTCGGGGGGCAGCTCATCGGGAAACGCCTGGGTGAAGCGGCCCACGGCCTCGTGCAGCGCGCTGCCGCGCTCGGCGCCGCCCGGAGGAGCGTCGAGGTCATCCAGCGGAGACAGGCCGAGCACGTGGCGAGCGTAGATGGAATAGGGATCGCGCAGGAATGTCTCGACCTCCGTCACCGAGAGCCGGCGCGGGCGCAGCTCCAGCGGCGGGGCGGGCGCGGGGCGGGTGGCGCGCGGCACGGCGGGGGCCTCGTCCAGCTTCCGCGCGGCGCGGACGAAGCGCGCGCCGCGCGCGCGGGTGGCGTCCCATTCCGCCTCCCCGGCCACCGTCTTCAGCCGCTGCACGAAGCGGGAGGGCACGCTCTGGGTGCCGCCCACCTTGGCGGCGAAGCTCAGCACCAGTTCGCGGGCACCGAAGGCTTGAGCGAAATCGTGCGCGGCGAGGCCGATGCGCCGCTCCGGCAGGTCCAGCCCCAGTTGCGCCCGCATGGGACGGCTCAGCCACGGGTCGGTCTCGGGAATGGTCGGCCAGGAGCCCTCCACAAGACCGCCCAGCACCATGCGGTCCACATGGACAAGACGCGCCTCCAGCGGGCCGAGAATTCGGATGCGCGCATGGGGCTCGGCGCGGGGGCGGACCATGGTGTCGGAGAAGAGCGCGCCCGCCGCATCGGCATAGGAAGCGAGGTCGAGGGCGGGGCCGTCGCCGGCGACGCGCCCCAGCGTCTCGAACGTGCGGGCCAGCGCCGCCTCGGCCGCATCCTCGGCCTCGGGATCGAGCGGGCCGCCGGCCGTCTCCACAGCGGCGCGATGGGCGGCGACGAGTTCGTCGAGGGGTACCGCGCCGTGCCGCTCGCCCAGCGCCAGCAGCGGGCCTAGCGCCCCCTCGAGCCGCCGCACCAGATCGCGCGCGGCGGCGATGGCCGCCCCGTCGATGCGGCTGCGGGGATCGGAGCGGCGGTAGCCTTCGGGATCGTGGGCATCGAGCGCGGCGAAGAGGCCGGCGATGCCGGTGGCGGGGCGTGGTCCGCGCAGGGCCGCCAGCTCCAGCGCCGCCACCGCATGAGCCTTTGCATCCGCATCGAGCCCGAAGCGCGCCAGCGGATGGGTGAGAAGGGCGAACAGCGGCACCGGCGCCAGTTCTTCCGCCGCCGCCGTCACCAGCAGCCCCGCGAGGCGCCCGGCGGGCGCGTCGGCCAGTGGCGTACCGGCGGAATCGTCCAGCGCCACGCCGAAGCGTGCCATCTCCGCCGCCACCCGGCGCGCGAGATCGCGGTCGGGGGTGACGAGGGCGGCCGTCTCGCCCGGCCGCTCCAGGCTGTCGCGCAACAGGAGGGCGATGGCCAGCGCCTCAGAGCGGGGGTCGTCCGCCTCGACGACGCTGATGCCGGCCATGGTGGCGGCGAGAGCGTCGGGCGGCAGGCGGACGGGCAGCGACGCCCAGAGATCGGTCGTCTCCGCCTGTCGCAGGGCCTCGCCCATCAGCCGCTCGCGGCCGAAGGGGGCGGGCGGGGCCAGCGGGATCACCTCGCGCCGCTCCACGCCGAGGGTCCCGAGCAGCCGGGCGAGGCCGTACTGCGGATGGTCGGGCGCGCCCAGCAGGGGATCGGCAAGCCGGTCGAAGGACGACGCGTCGAGATCGAGGTCCAGGCCCGGCAGTACCACGGCGCCATGGGGCAGGCTGGCGATGGCCTTCAAGAGGCGCGCGGTGGCCGGCATGGAGCCGGTGGAGCCGGCGGCGATCACCGGCCCGGCCGCCGTACCCAAAGCGGTGAGGCGGCGCGCCTCCGCATCCACCAGCGCGTCGCGGCGGGCGGCGGGCTCCACCAGCCCCTCCTCCGCCAGATAGGCGCTGAAGGCGCGCCGGGCGATGCGCACGAAATCCAGCCCCACCTTGAAATAGCGGTCCAGCTCGTCGGGCACGAGCCCGTCCATCCGCTCGACACCGAGGCCGGCGGTGGTGAGATCGTCGAACAGGGCGCCCAACGCATCGGCCAGCGCGAAGGTTGAGGCGGTGCCGGCGGCGACAGCCTCCCGCGCCACCGCCTTGGACAGGGTATCGCGCCAGTGCGCCACGAGCCGGGCCAGCACGAGCCGGCGATGCACCGGCGCGATGGCGTGGGGCGCGGCGAGCACCGGGGCGTCCTCGGAGAAAGCGAGCGCGTCCTCGTCCACGTCGCCGAGGGGCACGATGCGCGGCAGCAGCAGCGCCGTTCCGCCCGACGCCTCCAGCAGCGCCTCGGCGAACAGCCGCCCGGCGCGGCGGGTGGGCAGGAAGACGGTGGCTCCGGCGAGCGCGAGGGGATCGGTCCGCGGCGCGAAGCCTTCCACCAGCGCGCCGTCCAGCAGGGCACGCGCGAGCACCGGCAGGAAGGGCGCGGACGGCGGAATGGTCAGCACGCGCGGCACGGCTTCACTCCCAGTCCCACCAGATGAAAAGCCTCAATCGCTCGACCGCTCGATGGCCTCCTCGGCCAAGGCGATGGCGTCGGGCGTGCCCACGTGCATCCAGATGCCGTCCAAGCGCAAGCCGAACAGCCGCTCCGCCGCCCCCGCCCGATCGAACACGCGGTTGAGCGAGAAGGCGCCCTCGGGGGTGCCCTCGAACAGCTCCGGCTTCAGGATGGCGGCGCCGGCATAGACGAAGGGGGCGATGGTGCGCTCGCCCCGGCGCTCCAGATGGCCGAGCTTGTCCATCTGGAAATCGCCCATGCCGTCATAGCCGATGGAATGGGCCGCGGAGGCGAGGAGCAGCAGCGCATCCATCCGCTCCGGGTCGAACTGCTCCATGAGCCGGATGAGGTTGAGCCGCGCGCCCTCGATCCAGATGGTATCGGAATTGATGACGAGGAAGGGCTTTCCCCCCATCAGGGGCAGCGCCTTGCGCACGCCGCCGCCGGTCTCCAGCAGAACCCCGCGCTCGTCCGAGAGGACGATGTCCGGTGCGCCCGTCCGCGCCTTGAGATGCGCCTCCAGCATGTCCGCATGGTGGTGCAGATTGACGATGGCGCGCGGAATGCCCGCGGCCGCGACACGATCGAGCACATGATCCACCAGCGCGCGCCCCTCCACCTCCACCAGCGGCTTGGGGCGGGTGTCGGTGAGCGGCCGCATGCGGGTGCCGAGGCCGGCGGCCAGCACCATGGCGGTATCGATCCGGACGGTTCCGGCGGCGGGCGGGTCAAGCAGCGTGTCGGGGGCAGCGGTCACGCGGAGAGGTCCTTCGATGGCAGCACCGCCTCATACCACATGCGCAGCGATCCCAGCTCCTCGTGGGCGAGGCAGCGCGCAAGATGACGGCGGATGCGCGGCAGGTGCTTGAGATAGTGCGGCTTGCTATCGCGATCGTTGAGGCGGGTGAAGATGCCCAGGATCTTGCTCGCCCGCTGGGCGCCCATCAGCGCATAGGTGCGGGCGAAGCTGCGGGGATCGAAGGTCGGATCCGCCTCGCGGCGCAGGGCCACGTAGCGGGAGACGAGATCGAGTTCCAGCTCCTCCGGCACGTCCACCCGCGCATCCTGCGCCAGCGACACCACGTCGTAGGCGGCCGGCCCCATCACCGCATCCTGGAAATCGATGAGGCCGATGCGGCGCAGGCCCTCGCGGCGGGGCAGCCAGATGAGGTTGGGGGAGTGATAGTCGCGCAGCACCCAGGTGGGCGGCTCGGCCATGGCCGGGTTCAGCGCGCTCCGCCACAGCAGGCGGAACTCCTCCCGCACCACGCCGTCCAGCCGGATGCCACGGGACGGCAGATACCAGTCCAGCATCAGGTCGATTTCGGTGAGCATGGCGGCGACATCGTAGGACGGCAGCGCCCGCTCCACCCGGGGTGCGATGTTCAGCGTGCGCGGCAGGGGGCGGCTGTGCAGGGTGGCGAGCACCTCCACCGCCAGGCGATAGCGCTCCGGCACCGGGGCGGGCGGGGTGCCGGCCACCACGAATTCCGGGCCAAGGTCTTCCAGCACGAGAATGCCGGCTTCGAGATCCGCCGAATAGATCAGCGGTGCGGAGAGCCCCTGCGCCAGCAGTGCCCGGTCCATGGCGACGAACGGCTTCACGTCTTCCGCCAGATGCACGAGCTGGCTGTAGGGCAGGCCCCGCTTCAGCGGCGGCCCGTCCGGCTGGCGCGGGGCGTTCATGACGATGGCCGAGCGGTCGCCGAGCACGAGGCGGCTGTAGGAACGCGAAGAGGCGTCGCCCTGCAGGAAGCGGTGGGCCGCCTCGGCAAAGCCGCTCTGCTCGATGAGGGATTGCGCGATCATCAGCCGGTCGAGCCGCGGGCCGAAGCTGCCGTAGCCGGTGACGATGGCAATGCGCGCCTCGGGGCCGAGATCGGCCGCGTCCCGCGTGCCGGCGGCGAGGTAGAGCGCCACGTCGAGGCGGTCGGCAGGCAGGCGCTCCTCGGCGCGCTCGGGCCATTCCACCAGCAGCAGCGCGTTGTCGCGCAGCTCGTCCCAGCCGAGCTCGTCCAGCTCGTCCGGCTCCTGGATGCGGTAGAGGTCGGCGTGGACCACCCGGCCGCGGGGAAAGTCGTAGGAGATCAGGATCGGGAAGGTGGGGCTCGGCACGTCCACGCCGCCATCGTCGGCGAAGGCGCGGATGAGCGCGCGGGCCAGCTCCGTCTTGCCGGCGCCGAGGTCGCCGGTGAGGGTGATGGTGTCCTTCCCCCCGAACCAGCTGGCGATGAGGGCGGCGAGGCGGCTGGTGGCGGCGAGGTCCTTCAGCACCACGCGGCAGGCCACCGGCTGGCCTTCGAGGCGTTCGAGCAGGATGCTCATTCGGCAGCCTCCCGCCGGCGCTCGCCGTCGAGGGGGAAGATGCAGGTGGCGAGCGTCCCGCGCGTGGCGGAGGCCGGCCCCACGGTGACCGAGCCGCCGTGCAGGCTCACGAAGGAGCGCACGATGGCAAGGCCGAGGCCCACCCCGCGATGGCGCGGGCCGGCGCTGCGGCTCTCGAACCGGTCGAACAGCGTCTCCCGCACCTCCGCCGGGACGCCCGGGCCTTCGTCGCGCACGGTAAACACCAGCGCCCCCTCGCGCCGCGCGGCGCCGAGCGACACCGTGCCGCCCTCGGGCGAGACGGCGATGGCGTTGGACAGGAGATTGAACAGGATCTGCCGCAGCCGCCGCGCATCGGCGACGAAGGTGCCCGCGGCAGGATCGATGATCACCGCGAGGGAAAGCCGCGCCTCGTCCACGCTGTCGCGCACCGCCTCGGCGACCGAGAGCACCAGCTCGCGCACATCCACCTCGGCGAGGTCCAGCTCCATGGCGCCGGCATCGATGGTGGCGAGGTCGAGGATGTCATCGATGAGGGCGCGCAGCAGGTCCGAAGACTGGCGCATATGGTCGAGATAGTCGCGCTGGCGGTCGTTGAGCGGGCCGGCGAGGCCCTCGCGCAGCATGTCGGCATAGCCCATCAGGGTGTTGAGGGGCGTACGCAGGTGGTAGGAGACGTGGCCGACGAAGGCGTTCTTCAATTTGTCTGCCGCCTCCAGCGCCTCGGCGCGCTCGGTCAGCGCCCGCTCCCGCTCGGTGCGCGCGCGCTCGATCTGCACGCTGTCGGTCACATCGCGGAAGGTCACCATGGTGCCGCCGTCGGGCAGCGGCTGGGTGGCGCCGTCGAGCACACGGCCGTCCGGCCGCTCGATGCGCAGGGTGGTCGCATCGCGCGGGCCGATGGCCGTCACGGCCTGCCGGATGCGGGAGAAGGCGGCCGTCTCGCCATAGAGCGGGCGGCACATGGCGGCCACCGCGTCCACATGGGGCTTGTCGCCCATGGCCTGGGCATCGAGGGACCAGAGCGCGAGGAAGGCCTCGTTGTAGAGGTTGAGCCGCCCGTCCGCGCCGAACACCGCCACCGCCTCGGCGAGGCCATCCAGCGTCTCGCCCTGGATGCGGATGAGGCTGTTGTAGCGGCTCTCCAGCGCCAGATGCTCGGAGAGGTCGTCGAACAGATAGGTGATGCCGCCTTCGGCATTGGGCGTGATGACCACCCGCAGCATCTGCCCGCCGGGCAGGTGCCACCAGTCGTTCACCGGCTCGATGGCGCGATAGGCCTCGCGCAACTGCGCGCGCCACGCCCGGAAATCGGCCTGCTCGGGCACCTTGCGGCGGCGGCGCAGGTCTTCGAGGATCTCGCTCTCCGGCGGGCGCTGGTCGAGCAAACCGGGGGAGAGATCGAACAGCCGCTCATAGGCCGCATTGTGGAACACGAGACGCTCGTCGGCGCCGAAGATGGCCACGGCGGTGGTCAGCTGGTCCAGAGTGCGCTGGTGGGCGGCGACGGTGCGGGCCGTCTCGGCCTTCGCCGCATCCTCGCCGGTGACATCGATGGCGATGCCAGCGGTGCCGAACGGGCCGGCCACCTCCACCACGTCCATCTGGCGGCGCTGGCCGCTGGCCACAGCCTTCACACGCTGGCGGAAGGTGCCGGCCGTCCCTTCGGCGGTCAGAGCGGCGCTGCGGATGCGGGCGTCGAGGAGGTCGAGGCCCGCCGCGCGCGCCTCTTCGGAGGAGGGCGCGCCCACCGCCGTGGCGAAGGCGGGGTTCACATAGACCAGCGTTCCGTCCGGGCGGCGCAGCCAGGCCGGAGCCGCGGCGGCATCGAGGGCCGCCGCGAGGCCATGGGCCATCCGCTCCGCCTCGGCGAAATCGGCAGCCTCGGCCTTTGCGGACGTCTCCGCAGCATCGGCCGGGCGTACGAGCAGCACGCCCGCGCCGCCGAGGCTGCGCCCCTCGAGGCGCATGGGGCCCGCCGGGGTCTCCACCTGTTGGGAGACGGCGCCGTCTTCCCGGCGCAACTGCTCCAGGGCCCGGTCGAAGACCACCGAGGCGGCGCCGAGGCCGGCGCGGAAGGCTTCCGGCGTCGCGCCATGGACATCCACCGGCAGGGCGCGGCCGCTCCAGGCCATGAAGGCGGGCGCGCCGACGGTAAGAAGGGTGCGCGCGGCATGGGCTTCCGCCCGCGCCCGGGCAGCGGCGGCACCGGCGTCGCGGGCCTCGGCCTCGGCCTTGTCCATGCGCGCGCCGAGATCGGCCGCCACCCGGCGGGACCTCAGGGCGACGAGGCCGGCAACGGCACAGGCGGATAATGCGATGACCGGCCAAAGCGCCTCGGCCGCGCCCATGGCGATGCTCCAGCCGTCGGCGGCGGCCGGGGTGCCGGCGAGGGCAGTGGTGGCAAGGAGGAAGGAGCCGAACAGTGCGGTCCGGGTGCCGACGCAGAAATTCGCGCATCCCGTCGCCGGGGCTGGCTGCTGCCTGCGCCCGCGCGCCGGCCGCCGCGCGCCGCTCCTCCGGATGCGCTCCGCCATTCGCCCCGGTGTCCTTCCCCTGCCCTGCGGTTGCCGCAGCCTCTCTGCGGCGCGCCGCGAATCACTTGCGAAGGATAACGGAGCGTTTACCACCATTGAAAGGGCCGACCGCGGCCGGCCCACAGCCGGCAAATGGCTTTGCCGCTTCTAAACGTAGGCGACGGCCTCGATGCGCCAGCCGTCCGGGTCCATCAGGAACGAGGCGTAATAGCCGGGGCCATACTGGGGCCGCAGGCCCGGCGCGCCGTAATCCGTGCCGCCCGTGGCGAGGCCCGCCACATGGAAGGCCTCCACCGCCGCCCGATCCGCCGCGCAGAAGGCGATATGGGTGCCCGGTGGCGGCGTCACCGGCCCCTCGCGCAATTGCACCCAAAAGGGCGCGGCGCCCGGCACACCCTCCGGGGCCGGCAGGGTGCCGGGCGGCCCCCAGCAGGCGGACGCCCCCTCCGGTTCGTCATAATCCGCCACCCGCACGAGGCCGAGAGGGGCCAGCACCGCATCGTAGAAGCGCACCGCGCGGGCAAGGTCCACGGTGGTGACGGACAGATGCTCGATGATGGGGCGGATGGGCGTGAACGTCATGGGTCAGTTCCCCGTGTGCGCACGGGCCCGCGGGTGCGCGGCGCGCCAGGCATTCATGAGGGCCGCCGCATCCACCTGGGTATAGATCTGGGTGGTGGAGAGCGAGGCGTGGCCGAGCAGTTCCTGGATCGCGCGCAGGTCGCCCCCGCGCGAGAGGAGGTGAGTGGCGAAGGAATGGCGCAAGGCGTGCGGCGTCGCGCTGTCGGGCAGGCCCAGCGCCCCGCGCATCCGCTCCACCGCCAATTGCACGATGCGCGGCGAGAGCGGCCCGCCCCGGGTGCCCCGGAACAGCGGCTTGTCCGGCGCCAGCGCATGAGGGCAGAGCGCGCGATAGGCCTCCACCGCCGCGAGGACGGGGGCAATCAGCGGCACCATGCGCGTCTTGTTGCCCTTGCCGGTGACCGTGATCTGCGCCGTGCCGGGCGAGAGCATCCCGGCCGTGAGGCCCAGCGCCTCGGAGATGCGCAGGCCAGCGCCGTAGAGAAGGGCGATGACCGCCGCATCGCGCGCCAGCACCCATTGCTCGCGCGCCTCGCCGGCACGGGTGTCGGGATCGGCCAGCGCGCGGGCGGCGGAGACGGAGACGGGCTTGGGCAGACCCTTCGGCACCTTGGGTGCGCGCACCGCCGTAAGCGCGCCGACCTTGCCCTGCCCTTCCCGCTCCAGATGCCGGCCGAAGGAGCGCGCGGCTGCGAGAAGGCGCACCAGCGTGCGCGGCGCGACGCCCTCGGCGCGGCGTGAGGCGAGCACGGCGCGGATATCCGCCGGCGTGAGCGCGGCCAGATCCGTCAGCGTCGGGCGGCGGCCGAGGTGGTCGGTGAGCCGCAGCAGGACGACGGAGAGATCTCGGGCATAAGCCTCCAGCGTCTTGGCCGAGAGGCGGCGCTCATGGGCGAGCCGCGCCAGCCAGCCTTCGATGGCCGTCGCCACATCCGGCGCGGCGGCGCTGGCGAGGCCGTGGGCGGCGCGGGCGGCTCGGTCCTGATCGGTCATGGCCATGTGGGAAGACTCCGGCGATCCGGCCGATCCTGCAAGCGCCGGCCTTCAGAAAGCCTGAACGGAATTTTCGGAGGGCCCCCTTGTCATCGAGATATATCGAACGATATAACCATCGTCGTTATATCGAACGACATATCTAAGGAGACTTCCGAATGTTCGGATGCAGACGAGACTGGCGGGACGCCCGCCGTGGCCGCGGGTTTGGCGGCGAAATGGGCGGGGACTTCGGCGAACATGAGTTCGCGGGCCGTGGCGGCCATGGCCATGGTCCTGGCGATTTCGGCGGCCATCGCGGCGGGCCGGGGGGACGCGGCGGGCGCGGCGGCGGCGACATGTTCCGCATCGGCCGCATGCTGGCCCAGGGCGACCTCAAGCTTCTGGCCCTGTCGCTCATCGCCGAGCAGCCGCGCCACGGCTACGAGATCATCAAGCTGATCGAGGAGAAGACCGCCGGCTGGTATTCGCCGAGCCCGGGCGTGGTCTATCCCACCCTCACCTTCCTGGAAGAGGCCGGCTACGTGACCGCCGAGGCCGACGGCTCCAAGAAGCGCTACGCCATCACCGAGGAAGGCCGCGCCTACCTCGCCGAGAACCGCGACTTCGCCGACGCCATCATCGGCCGCCTGTCCGAGATCGGCCTCAAGATGGGCCGGGTGAAGAAGTGGATGGGCTGGAGCGAGAATGGCCCGAGCCACGGCGCCGAGCTGCCCCGCCTGGTGGAGGCGGCGCTCGAAAACCTGCGCGACGTGACGCGCGAGAAGCTGGAGCAGAACCGCGGCGCCGAGACGCGGATCGTCGAGATTCTCGCTCGCGTGGCCAACGACATCCGCGAGGCGTGAGCCCCGCGGCAAGGGCGGGCGACATGGGGCGGGCGCCGACCGTTGCCGCCCGCCCTCGCGATGAAGTGATGTTTTAAACATCACTAATAATGCTTGATCGCTTAATAGACCGGGTGTAAGCAGCACAAATCACGCTTAACGCCTGCCGTCAGCGATCATGATCACTGCTGCCCAGCTCCGTGCCGCCCGCGCCCTTCTCGGCCTCGACCAGCGCGCCCTTGCCGGCCTGTGCGGCCTCTCGCTCCCCACCATCCAGCGCATGGAAGCCAGCGACGGCGTGATCCGCGGCAATGTGGATTCGCTGATGAAGCTGGTGGGGGCTCTGGATGCCGCCGGGGTCGATCTCATCGGCGAAGGCGCGGTGAGCGACGGCGGCGGACGGGGCGTGCGCCTCAAGGCGCCGCGCGCGACGGGGGACTGAGATGGCCCCCGCCCTCGCCCCCACCTTCCAGCTTCTGACGGCGCTCGCAGCCGTGGCCGCCCTGCTCGCGCTGGCCGTGGCCGGCGTGCTGCTGGCGCGCGGGCCGCTTGGACGGCCAGTGGTCTATGGCGGCGCGCTGGTGGTGACGCTGCTCGCCGCGCTTTCCGCCCTTACCGCCATCGCCGCGCCCACGGGCGCCCTTGTGCTGCCTTTGGGCATTCCGTGGATCGGCGCGAACCTCCGGCTCGATGCGCTCTCCGCCGTCTTCCTGTTCGTGGTGAATCTCGGCGGCGCGGCGGCGAGCCTCTACGGCCTCGGCTATGGTCGGCATGATCATGCGCCCGAGCGGGTGCTGCCCTTCTTCCCGGCCTTCCTCGCCGGCATGAGCCTCGTGCCGCTGGCGGCGGATGCCTATACCTTCCTCCTCGCTTGGGAATTCATGTCCCTCGCCTCCTGGGCGCTGGTGGTCTCCCACGACAAGGAGGCCGGCAACGTGCAGGCGGGCCTCGTCTATATCCTCATGGCCTCCTTCGGCACGCTGGCGCTGATGCTGGCCTTCGGCCTGCTGGCGTCAGGCGGGGGCTTCACCTTCGAGGCCATGCGCGCCGCCCCGCCCACCGGCTGGGCCGGCGCGGTGGTGCTGGCGCTCGCCATGCTCGGCGCTGGCTCCAAGGCCGGCCTCGTGCCGCTGCATGTCTGGCTGCCGCTGGCCCACCCCGCCGCGCCGAGCCATGTCTCCGCGCTCATGAGCGGGGTGATGACCAAGGTCGCCGTCTACGGCTTCATCCGCATCGTGTTCGATCTCGCCGGCCCGCCCGAGTGGTGGTGGGGCATCCCGGTGATCGTCGCGGGCGCGGTGGCCGGCGTCGTCGGCGTGCTGCAGGCGCTGCTGCAGGGCGACACCAAGCGCGTGCTGGCCTTCTCGACCATCGAGAATATAGGGCTGATCTTCGTCGGCCTCGGCCTCGCCCTCGCCTTCAAGGCCTCGGGCTTCGGCGGGGCGGCGGCGCTGGCCTTCACGGCGGCGCTGTTCCACGTGTTCAACCACGCGGCCATGAAGAGCCTGCTCTTCTTCGGCGCCGGGGCGGTGCTCACCGCCACGGGGTCGCGGGTGATGGACCGCCTCGGCGGGCTCATCCACCGCATGCCCGTGACCTCGGTGGCCATGCTCATCGGCGCGGCGGCCATCTCGGCCCTGCCTCCGCTGAACGGCTTTGCCTCCGAATGGCTGGTGTTCCAGGCCATCCTGCTCAGCCCGGAACTTCCGGCCTGGGGCCTGAAGCTCTCCGTGCCCGCAGCCGGCGCGCTGCTGGCGCTGGCAGCGGCTTTGGCGGCGGCGTGCTTCGTAAGGCTCTACGGCATCGTCTTCCTCGGGCGGGCACGCAGCGAGCAGGCGGCGAACGCCCATGAGGTGGACGCCTTCTCCCGCGCGGCCATGCTGGCCCTTGCCGGCATCTGCGTCGCCGCCGGCCTGTTCCCCGGCCTCGTCATCGATGCCTTACAGCCGGCCGTCGCGGCCCTCATCGGCGTGAAGATGCCGGCGCAGAGCGAGGTGGCATGGCTCTCCATCGTGCCGGTGGCGGAAAGCCGCTCGTCCTATAACGGCCTCCTCGTCTTCCTCTTCATCGCCTCCTCGGCGCTGCTCACGGCCTTCATCATCCACCGCCTCGCCACCGGGGCGGTGCGGCGCGCGCCGCCGTGGGATTGCGGCTTTCCCAATGCCGACCCGGTGACGCAATATTCCGCTGGTTCCTTCGCCCAGCCCATCCGCCGCGTCTTCGCCCGCACCCTGTTCGCGGCGCGCGAACGGGTGGAGATGCCGCCGCCCGGCGCGCTCGCCCCGGCACGCATCGAGATCACCGCCCGCGATCCCGCCTGGGCCTTCCTGTTCCTGCCGCTGGCCGGGCTGGCGGAGCGCATCGCGACGCGGGCCAACCGCCTGCAATATCTCACCATCCGCCAGTATCTGGCGCTGGTGTTCGGGGCCCTCGTCCTCCTGCTCCTGGTGCTGGCGCTATGGACATGATGGCGAACCTGCTGGTGCAGGGCACCCAGATGCTGCTGGTGCTGGCCCTGGCGCCGCTCCTCACCGGCCTCGTGCGCAAGGTGAAGGCGCGCCTCACGCGGCGGCGCGGCGCCTCCATTTTCCAGCCCTACCGCGACCTCGCCCGGCTCCTGAACAAGGAGGCGGTGCTGGCGGAGAACGCCTCCTGGCTGTTCCGCGCCGTGCCCTATTTGCTGTTCGCGGCGACCTGGGTGGCGGCGGCTTTGGTGCCCACCTTCGGCACTGGGCTCATCTTCTCCTGGTCCGCCGACCTCATCGTGATTACCGCGCTGCTCGGCTCGGCCCGCTTCTTCCTGGCGCTGGCGGGCATGGATGTGGGCACCAGCTTCGGCGGCATCGGATCGAGCCGGGAGGTGATGATCTCATCGCTGGCCGAGCCGGCGATGATCATGATCGTCTTCTCCCTCGCCCTCGTCGCCCACTCCACCCAGCTCTCCACCATCGCCTCGGTGATGGTCGCGGGCGTGGGCCTGCGCGTATCGCTGGCGCTGGCGCTGGTGGCGCTCGCTATCGTCGCCGTGGCCGAAAACGGGCGCATCCCGGTGGACAATCCCGCCACCCATCTGGAGCTGACCATGGTCCACGAGGCCATGGTGCTGGAATATTCCGGCCGCCACCTCGCGCTCATCGAGCTGGCGGCGCAGCTCAAACTCCTCCTCTTCCTCTCCCTCGTCGCCTGCGTGTTCGTGCCGTGGGGGCTGGCACCGGCCGGCGCCGGGGCCGGCGCCGTGCTGCTCGGCATGGCGAGCTATGGCGCAAAGCTCGCGGCGGGCGCGGTGCTGCTGGCGGTGTTCGAGACCTCCATCGCCAAGATGCGGGTGTTCCGTGTGCCGGACTTCCTCGGCGCCGCATTGATGCTGGGGCTGCTCGGCACCCTGCTCCTCTTCGTGTCGAGGATCCTGTGATGGACCGCACGCTCGAACTCGCGCACGGAACGCCGCTGGACGCCGCCCTCTCGGCCAGCCTCGTGTTCGACGTGGCCCATCTGTTCGCCGGCGCGCTGGTGCTCATCAGCTTCCTGATGCTCTATCAGGACCGGCTCTATGCGCTGCTGAAAGTCTTTGCCCTTCAGGCGGTGGTACTCGCCCTCTCGGTAGGCTGGCAGGCGCTGGCGCAGGATGCGCCGCATCTTTATGTCACCGCCGCCATCGCCCTCGTCTTCAAGGCGGTGGTGATCCCGCTGGCGCTCGCCCGCATGGTCGCCCGCCTCGGCATCCACCGTCAGGTGGAAACGGTGGTCTCCATCGGCCCCACCATGCTCGCGGGCATCGCCCTCGTGGCGCTCTCCCTCGTGGTCATGCTGAAGGCCACCGCCGGTGTCGGCGGCGCGGCGGATGCGCTGGCGCGCGAAGACCTCGCCTTCGCCCTCTCCGTGGTGCTGCTCGGACTTTTGATGATGGTGACGCGGCGCAATGCCGTCAGTCAGGTCATCGGCTTCATGTCGCTGGAGAACGGCCTCATCCTCGCCGCCACGGGGGCGAAGGGCATGCCGCTGGTGGTGGAGATTTCCGTCGCCTTCTCGGTGCTGATCGCCCTCATCGTCATCGGCATCTTCCTGTTCCGCATCCGCGAGCGGTTCGACACCGTGGACGTGGACGCCCTCGACCGCTTCCGGGGAGGGCGCGCATGAGCATCCTCTCAGACCCCGCTCCCCTCCTCGTCGCGGTACCCGCCATGAGCGCCGTGCTGCTGGCGCTGGTGCCGTCCTATCGCGCGGGCGCGCTGCTGAATGTCGCGGCCTGCGGCCTCACCTTCGCGCTGGCCCTGCTGCTGCTCGGCGCGCCGCGGATCGCCGGGCCGTTCCTCATCGTGGACGATCTCAACATCGTCTTCGTGGTGCTGAACACCTTCGTCGCCTTCACCACCGCGTGGTTTTCCGCCGACTACATCGCCCACGAGCTGGAGACGGGACGGCTGACGCCGCTCAACCTGCGCTTCTACCACGCCATGTATCAGGTGCTGCTCGGCGCCATGACGCTGGCGCTGCTCTCCAACAATCTCGGCGTGATGTGGGTGGCCATCGAGGTGGCGACGCTGACCACCGTGCTCATGGTCGGCCTCTACCGCACCGAGGCGGCCATCGAGGCGGCGTGGAAATATTTCATGCTCGGCTCGGTGGGCATCGCGCTCGCCCTGTTCGGCACCATCCTCGTCTACATGGTGGCACAGCCCGTGGTCGGCGAAGGCACGGACGGGATGATCTGGAGCGTGCTGATGAAGCACGCCCGCGATTTCGACCCGGCGCTGCTCAACGTCGCCTTCGTCTTCCTGCTGCTGGGCTACGGCACCAAGGTGGGCCTCGCCCCGCTCCATGCCTGGCTGCCGGATGCGCATTCCGAAGGCCCCACCCCCATCTCGGCGGTGCTCTCGGGCCTCCTGCTCAATGTGGCGCTGTTCGCGGTGCTGCGCTTCAAGTCGCTGCTCGCCGCCCATCCCGGAACGCTGGCACCGGGGCCGCTGATGATGGCCATGGGCCTCGGCTCTTTGCTGCTCGCCGGCTTCATGCTGTACCGGCGGCGGGACATCAAACGCCTGTTCGCCTATTCCTCCATCGAGCACATGGGCATCATCGCCTTCGCCTTCGGGCTCGGCGGGCCGCTCGCGAATTTCGCCGGGCTGCTGCACATGACCATGCACAGCCTCACCAAGTCCGCCATCTTCTTCGCCGTGGGCCATGCCTGTCAGGTGAAAGGCACGCAGGAGCTGGCGCAGATCCGCGGCCTCACCACCTCCCACCCGCTGCTGGGCTGGAGCCTCGTGGCGGGTGTCGTGGCCATCGCCGGCCTGCCGCCGGCCGGCGTGTTCATGAGCGAGTTCCTGGTGGTGACCAGCGCCTTCGCCGCCCGGCCCTGGCTGGCGCTGATCTTGGTCCTCGGCCTGCTCATCGCCTTCGGGGCGCTGATGGTGAAGCTCTCCGCCATCGCCTTCGGTGAGCCGAGCCCGGGCACCGATCCGGTGAAAGCGAGTTTCGTGCCCATGGGCGTCCACCTCGCCCTCGTCTTCGCCGCCGGGCTTTATCTGCCGCCGGAGCTGGTCGCGTGGTTCCGCCATGTGGCCGCGGTGCTGGGCTAGGAGGGCGGCATGGTCAACCTCTCCGATCTGTTCGCCCGCAACGGCTCCGCCTGCCGCCCCTGGCCGCGCGTGAGCGTGAACGAGGCGGAATGGACCGGCCTGTGCGCGGAACTCGCTGCGGGCCGGCTCACCCTCTCCGCTTTGTTCGGCGATAGCGGCGCCGTCCACATGGCGCTGCTGGAGGAGGCCACCGGCCGCCTCGCCCTCGCCACCCTCCCCTGCCCCACCGGCTCTTTCCCGTCCGTGGCGCGGCACCATCCCCCCGCGGCGCGGCTGGAGCGGACCGTCCGCGACCTGTTCGGCCTGACGCCCACCGGCGCCCCCGATCAACGCCCGTGGCTCGACCATGCCCGCTGGGGCGTGCGCGCGCCGCTCGGCGCCGCTATCCCCGATGCAGGGGCGGGTGAGGCCTATCCGGTGCTGCCGGTGGAGGGTGAAGGGCTGCACCAGATCCCGGTCGGCCCGGTCCATGCCGGCATCATCGAGCCCGGCCATTTCCGCTTCTCCGCCTATGGCGAGACGGTGGTGCGGCTGGAGGAGCGCCTTGGCTATGTCCACAAGGGCATGGAAGGCCTGATGACCGGCCGCACGCCGGAGGAGGCCGCCCGCATCGCCGGGCGCCATTCGGGCGATGCGACGGTGGCCTACACGCTCGCCTTCTGCCGCGCCGTGGAAGCCGCGCGCGGCGTCGCCGTGCCGGAGCGCGCCCATGCGTTGCGCGGACTGATGGCGGAGCTGGAGCGCCTCGCCAACCATCTCGGCGACATCGGCGCCATCTGCAACGACGCCGCCTTTGCGATCATGCTCGCCCATTGCGGCGTGCTGCGCGAGCGCGTGCTGCGCGCCTCGGCCCGCGCCTTCGGCCATCGATTGATGATGGACCGCGTGGTGCCCGGCGGCATCGCGCAGGACATAGCGGCGGAGGCCACCACCGGCGTGAAGACCATGGTGGCCGAGGTGCGCCGCGCCTTCCCCGCCCTCGTCCGCCTCTATGACGAGACCGCCTCCCTCCAGGATCGCACCGTCGGCACGGGCTTCACCAAACCGGACTATGTGCGCCAGTTCGGCGCCGGCGGATTCGTCGGCCGCGCCTCGGGTCGCAGCTTCGATGCCCGACGGGCCCTGCCCTATCCGCCCTACGACCGGCTACCCTTCGAGGTGCCCGTGCGCACGGACGGCGACGTGAACGCCCGCGTGTGGGTGCGCATCCGCGAGGTGGAGGAAAGCCTCGGCCTCATCGTCCGCCTCCTCGACACATTGCCGAAGGGCGACATCATCGTCCCCGTGCCGCCGGGCGGCGGCGAGGGCGTGGCGCTGGTGGAGAGCTTCCGGGGCGATGTCTTCGCCTTCGTGGCGCTGGAGAGCGACGGGCGCGTACGCCGCGCGCATCTGCGCGATCCCTCCTGGTTCCAGTGGCCGCTGCTGGAGACCGCCATCGAGGGCAACATCGTCGCCGACTTCCCCCTCTGCAACAAATCCTTCAACTGCTCCTATTCGGGGGTGGACCTTTAAAAGCGTTTTCAAGCGAAGTGGATTCCGGTTCGCGTGAAGAAAACGCGTAAACGCAAGACGTGAAACGATGCGGAAGCTCCTGCTTCAGGGCCTGCTCAAGGCCCCGCTCACCGAGAATGGCCCCGACGACGCGGCGGTGGAAGCGCTGGCCCGCGAGCTGGACGCCGCCGCCCGCGCGCGGCTTGGCCGCAGCCTCTCCATCCGCGAGGTGGATGCCGGCTCGTGCAACGGCTGCGAGCTGGAAATCCACGCGCTGGGCAACGCCTTCTACGATCTCGACCGCTTCGGCATCCGCTTCGTCGCCTCGCCCCGCCATGCGGACGTGCTTCTGGTGACCGGCCCGGTGGCGAAGAACATGGCCGAGGCGCTGAAGCGCACCTATGACGCCACCCCCGGCCCGAAATGGGTGGTGGCGGCCGGCGACTGCGCCATCAACGGCGGCGTCTTCGCCGGCAGCTATGCGGTGACGGACGGCGCCGCCGCCGTCATTCCGGTGGACCTGAAAATCCCCGGCTGTCCGCCGACGCCGGTGGACCTGCTCACCGGCCTTCTGGCGCTGCTCAAGGCCGGCGCAGCCTGAAGTGGGCCGCCGCCGGCGTCCCGGGCGAAGGTCTCACTCGTCCATCTTCAGCGCGGCGATGAAGGCTTCCTGCGGAATCTCCACCTTGCCGAACTGGCGCATCTTCTTCTTGCCTTCCTTCTGCTTGTCCAGAAGCTTGCGCTTTCTGGTGATGTCGCCGCCGTAGCACTTGGCGGTGACGTCCTTGCGCAGGGCCTTGATGGTCTCGCGGGCGATGATCTTCGCCCCGATGGCGGCCTGGATGGGGATGTTGAAGAGGTGCTGGGGGATGAGATCCTTCAGCTTCTCGCACATCACCCGGCCGCGCGCCTCCGCCCGCGTGCGGTGGACCAGCATGGAGAGGGCGTCCACCGGCTCGCCATTCACGAGGATGGACATCTTCACGAGGTCGCCGGGGCGGTATTCGGTGATCTGGTAGTCGAACGAGGCATAGCCCTTGGAGATGGACTTCAGCCGGTCGTAGAAATCGAACACCACCTCGTTCAGCGGCAGGTCATAGGTGACCATGGCGCGCGCGCCCACATAGGTCAGCTCGATCTGGTTGCCGCGCCGGTCCTGGCAGAGCTTCAGCACGGAGCCGAGGTAATCGTCCGGCGTGAGGATGGTGGCGCGGATCCACGGCTCGTGGATCTCCTCGATCTTCACCACGTCCGGCATATCGGCCGGATTGTGCAAATCGATGGTCGTGCCGTCCGTCATCTCGATCTGGTAGATGACCGAGGGCGCGGTGGCGATGAGGTCGAGGTTGAACTCGCGCTCGAGGCGCTCCTGGATAATCTCCAGATGCAGCAGCCCGAGGAAGCCGCAGCGGAAGCCGAAGCCCAGCGCGGCGGAGGTCTCCATCTCGAAGGAGAAGCTGGCGTCGTTGAGGCGCAGCTTGCCCATGGCGGCGCGCAGATCCTCGAACTGCGCCGCATCCACCGGGAACAGGCCGCAGAACACCACCGGCTGGGCCGGCTTGAAGCCCGGAAGGGCGGCGTCCGTGGGGCGCTTGTCCTCGGTGATGGTATCGCCGACGCGGGTGTCCGCCACTTCCTTGATGGAGCCGGTGAGGAAGCCGATCTCGCCCGGACCAAGCTCGGTGAGGGTCACCATCTTGGGGGTGAACACGCCCACGCGGTCCACGTCATAGATGGCGCCGGAGCCCATCATCTTGATGCGCTGGCCCTTCTTGAGCACGCCGTCGACGATGCGCACGAGGACGACCACGCCGAGATAGGTGTCGTACCAGCTGTCCACCAGCAGCGCCTTCAGCGGCGCCTCGCGGTCGCCCACGGGGGGCGGCAGGCGGGTGACGATGGCTTCCAGCACCTGCTCCACATTGAGGCCGGTCTTGGCCGAGATGCCGATGGCGTCGGAGGCATCGAGGCCGATCACATCCTCGATCTGCGCCTTCACCTTCTCCGGCTCGGCGGCGGGCAGGTCCACCTTGTTGAGGACCGGCACGATGTCGTGGTTGTTGTCGATGGCCTGGTACACGTTGGCCAGCGTCTGCGCCTCCACGCCCTGGGAGGCGTCCACCACCAGCAGCGAGCCCTCCACGGCGGCGAGCGAACGGTTCACCTCATAGGCGAAGTCCACGTGGCCGGGGGTGTCGATGAGGTTGAGGACGTAGGTCTCGCCGTCCTTCGCCTTGTAGGAGAGGCGGACCGTCTGCGCCTTGATGGTGATGCCGCGCTCGCGCTCGATATCCATGCTGTCGAGCACCTGCTCCGTCATCTCGCGCTCGGAGAGCCCGCCGGTCATCTGGATGAGGCGGTCGGCGAGAGTCGACTTCCCGTGGTCGATATGGGCGACGATGGAGAAGTTGCGGATGTGCTTCTGGGCGCTGGCGGTCATCCGCGCCGCATAGCATCGGCGCGGGGCGGCCACAAGGCGAAGGCGATTATGACCGCCCGGCGGTAAGCGGTATGTGCCGCCGTGGCATTGGGCGGGCGACAGTCAGCAGCCCCCTCATCCGTCACGCGGCAGGCGCCGCGTGCCACCTTCTCCCACGAGGGGAGAAGGGAAAAGGCCAATCCTCTGGCCTATCCCTTGGTCGTCCCGCATCGAACGTTCGCGCCCCCTCTCCCCTTGCGGGAGAGGGCCGGGGTGAGGGGTTCTCTCCGCCACCACCAACGCATGAAGACTGGGGCCAGCCCCCTCATCCGTCTCGCGGCATACGCCGGGTGCCAGCTTCTCCCGCGAGGGGAGAAGGCAAAGGACGGCTCACAGCCCCATCAGCCGGCGGGACTTGGGGGTGGGGTCCGGGTCTTCCGTCGCATCTGCCTCGGGGCCGGGATCGTCTGGCAGAGGCGGCAGGGCGACGATGGCGTCGGGCTTCCTGCCGGTTTCGGGCTTGCCGTTCGGCTTCGCCCGTCCGCGCCCCGCTTCCGCGCCGTTGCCGGGGGGTGGGGCGAGGATGACCGGCACAGGCTCGGTGGGCCGGGAGGCCTTCGGGTCGGCACCCTTTGCGTCGATGGCTTTAGGCTCGGAACCCTTTGAGTCGGCTCCTTTGGGCGCCGGACCCGCGGCCTCCGGCGTCTTCGCCTCGGACGCCTTGGGCGCCTCGGTCGGAACCGGCGCAGGGGCCTCGACCACCACCACCGCGGCATCGGAGGCGGCAGGTTTCGCCACGACCACGGCCTCGGCGGCCTTGATCTCCGCAGCCTTGATCTCGGCCTGCTTCTTCTCGGCCTGCTTCTGCTCCGCGAGCTTCTTCTGCTCGGCGAGATTCTTCTGCTCGGCGATCTTGGCCTCTTCGCTGGCGCGCACGGCGGCAATCGCCGCCTTCACCCGCTCCGCCTCATGCTCCAGGATCGGGGTAGCGGAGACGCCGGGCGGTACCTCCCAGACGAAGGCATCGAGGCGGCCGGACACCGGCGACACCGGCGCCCAGCGGTCGGAAACCACGCCGTCAGCGATCCAGGCGGGATCGCGATTGGCGCGCACGGCACGGGCGGTCCATTCGCGGGCCTTGCCGATATCGGCATGCTCGGCCGCTTCCAGCTCCGCCATCAGCAGGCAGACGCGCTGGCTGGGATCCTCCAGCAGCGGCTCCAACACGAGGCGCGCCTGGCGGAATTCCTGCGCATCGATGGCCGCGCGGGCGAGCGCGATGGCGCTTTCCCGCTGGGAGGGCGCCTTGTTGGCGAGGGTGCGGATGCGCTTGAGGCGATCGAGCGCCGCGTCGCCGGGCCGCAGATACGCCTCCACGTCGGCGAGTTCGGGATGCGGATTGGCGGCAAACGCCGTCTCGACGATCTTCGCCGCCTTGCGCAGCTCCCCGGCAGCGCCGAGCAGGCGGCCGGCGCAGGCGGCGGCGGGAACCAGCGTGGGCGCGAGGCGCACCGCCTCCACCGCCTTTTCGCGGGCGACCAGCGGGTCAGTCTGTTCCAGCGCGATGGCCTCGGCGGCGAGCAGCACGGCGCGGCGGCGCTTGTACTGGGCCTTGTCGATGCCCTTCTGCGCCATCTGGCGCTCGAGCACCGCGCGCGCGCCGGCATAGTCGCCGGCCGCGCAGCGCGCCTCGATCACCGCATCGGCGGCCCAGCCGAGCGTCGGGGCGGCGGAGGCAGCCTCCTCGGCGATGGCGTAGGCGGCGCCCTTGTCGCCGGCCTTGCGGGCTTCCATGTGCAGCCCGCGCAGGCCGAGGAGGCGGGTGGAGGGATCGTCCACCATGGCGCGGAAGGCGGCGATGGCCACTTCCGGCTTGCCGTCCAGCTGGGCGGCCTGGGCGGTGAGGAGGTGGGTCAGCGGCTCGTGGGGCAGGAGGCGAGCCGCGTCGTGGCGCGCCTGCCGCACGGCGGCATTGTCGCCGATGCCCACCGCGAGCAGGCCGCGCGACACCGCCTGCCAACCCTTCTCGCGCTTGCGGCGGCGGGAGAAGGCGGCGATCAGCTTGGGCGAGCGGATGAGCAGCGAGAGCAGCCGCCACAGCAGCAGCAGCACGCCGGAGACGACCGCGATGACGGCGAGGGCCACCGGCACGGTGGTCTCCACCCGCCAGCCCTCCCACACCACGGCGATCTCGCCCGGCCGGTCGGCGAGCCAGGAGACGCCGAAGGCGGCGGCGGCGAGGAGGATCAGGAGCAGGACGAGGCGGATCACGGCACCTTCCCCGAAATGGCGGCCAGCTGCTGCTGGAAGAGAGTTCCGGCGGCCTTGACCGCGGCGGCCCGCGCCTCGATGTCGCGGATCACGGCGAGGCGCTGCTGCACGCTGTCGGGCAGTTGCTTCAGCGTCTTCAGGGCCTCGTCGAGCTGGCCGGCGCGCACCTGGGTGACCGCGGTGCCGATGAGCCCTTCGGAATCCACCGATCCGGGCCCGGTGGCCGGGCGCACCTTCACGAGGCTTTCGGCCGAGGACATCAGCCGATCCACGAGCGAGGCGTTGGCATTTGCCGGAGCGGGCGCGGCGGCGCCGAGGGCGGCGGCGCCTTCCTGCGCGAGGCGGGCGGCGAGCGCTGGGGTTGGCGCGAAGCCCTTCTCGGCGGCGGCGGCGAAGGCGTCGAGCTGGCCGGCATTGGCGCCGAGCGTAGCGCGGGCGGCGGCGAGTTCCGCGGCAAACGGCCGGCCGGAGACCACCGCGTCGCGGAAGGCGGCGACCACCACGAGGCTCGAGGCCGTGCGGTTGAACTGGGTCGCGGCGGCGGTCGCTTCCTCGATCTGCTTCTTCAGCGCGTCGAAGCGCGGGCCGATGGCCTCGGCCTGCTTCTCCAGCCCCTGCACCTGCGGCCCGAGGGCCTGGGTCTGGGTGGCGAGGGCCTGAACCTGCGGGCCGAGCGACTGGGTGGCACCGATGAGCGCCGCCACCTGCGGGGTGAGCGCCTCCAGCTTCGGAGCCAGCGCCTCGGCCTTGGCGCCGGCCTCGCGGGCGCCGGTGGTGGCGGCGGCAACGGCGGTGCGCAGCGCGCCCTCGCCGCCCTTCAGGGCGTCCACGTCGCGGCGCAGGGCGGCCAGCGCCTCGCGCGCCTGGTCGGTCGCGGTCTTGAGATCATCCACGCTTTTCACAAGCGCGGGGGGAACGGCGGGCGCCGCTGGCGCGGACGACGCGGCGGACGGAGCCGGCCCGGCCTTGAGGCCGGCGAGGGCCTCCTGCACCGCCTTGAGGGCGGCTTCGTCGCGGTCGAGCCGTTCGGAAAGGGCGGCAATGGCCTTGGGATCGACCGCCGGGCGCGCTTCCAGAGCGGCAATGCGCGACTGCAGCGGCGACAGATCGACCTTGGGAGCGGCCACCGGAGCCGGCGGATAGAGGATCGGCAAGGCGTACCAGAGCCCGCCCGCCGCCGCGCCGCCGCCGATGAGGCCGGCGATCAGCGCCGCGAACACGGTGCCGCCGCCGCCTTTGCGGGGGGGCTCCGGCGCGGGCTGGGACGGGGTGGGGGCGTCGCTCTTGGCGTCCGCCGCGGCTTCGGCCTCCTTGCGCACCTCGGTCTCGGCGACCTGCTCGGCGCTCTTCTCGGCCGCCGCGCTGGACGCTGCGCTTTTGGCGGGGGCGTCGCCTGCGGGCCCGCCGGTGTTCGGGACGGTGCCCGTGCCTTTGGCCGGCTCGGCCGGCGCGGCGCCGGTCACGGGCTTCTGGACCGCCGGACCGGTCGGCTTGGGCGCCGACGGGATTTCCTGCGCTTTCAGGTCGAGCGTGGGCGGGGTGCGGGGCGGTCGGGAGGAGAAGTTCTCCGCCTTCGGATCGTCGCTCGCCGGCGTGTTGGTGGCCATCGGCGTCGCTCGTGCCTCCCTATTGGGTTCGGACCCGTCTTCGGGACCGGGATAGACCGGCCGGAGCCGGGCCGCAACCGCGACGCCCGCCCCCGTCCCTCACAGCCGCGTCACAGCAGCGCGAACAGTGCATCCTCATTGGGCGCGGCGGCGACCTCCACCGCCAGACCCTTGCGGACGAACGGCTCGGCCACCTGCTCGGAGAGGCACAGTTCGCGCACACCGGTCAACGCGTCGTTAAGCCCGGCGGCGGCAACGCACCGCAGCAGGGTCTTCACCGTCCGCTGGGAGAAGTGCAGCGCCGCCGTCACGGTTCCGCTCGCCAGCGCCGCGCGCGCCTCCTCCGACAGGGCATCCGCCGGTTCGGCCGCGTAGACGATGGCGAGATCCAGCGAAATGCCGGGGGCGGCGAGCAGGCCGGCGAGATCGGCGGCACGGTCCTCGCCCGCCGGGTTCAGCACCCGCGCGCCGGACGGGAGCACCGCCGCGATGCGCCCGGCCAGCGCCGAGGCATCGCCGTCGCAATCGGTGACGCTCGCAAAGCCGATGGCGCGGGCCTCCTTGGCCGTGCGCGGACCCACCGCGAAGGCCGGCAGATGGAGGAAGCGCTTGCCGTCGGGATGGGCACCGAAGGCCGTCACCCCGTTGATGGAGGTAAAGGCCACCGCATCGAACGGCCCCTCGGGCAACGGTGTCGTGGTGGGGGCGATCCGCAGCATGGGATCGATAATCACATCATGCCCCAGCGCCCGAAGGCGCTTGGCGGTCTGGTTCGCCGCGGGCAGCGGCCGGGTGACGAGAACAAGCATGGGCAAAACAATCGAACGGAAGAACGGGGCAGAACAACGGCCGACGCGGTTAAGGCCGCGCCGGAAAGTCTAGAGACCCAGCGCCTTGGCCGGGGCACTGGCGCGCAGCTCGGTGCCGAGCGCCGTGCCGAGCGCGGCGGCATCCGCAATGGGAGCGGCGCCGGAGGCTTCCGCCGCATCCGCCCCATCGGGCGTCATGACGAGGCCGGAGAGGCGCACCTGATCGCCCTCCACCCGGGCGAGGCCGGCGATGGGGGTGCGGCAGGAGCCGTCGAGGGCGGTCAGGAACGCGCGCTCCGCCGCCAGCGCGATGCCGGTGTCGCGGCAGGCGACGGCGGCGATGGCGGCGTTGGTGGCGGGGTCGTTCACGCGGCATTCGATGGCGACAGCCCCCTGCCCCACTGCCGGCAGGAATTCGGATGTGGCCAGCACCGCGCTCGCCACATCGGCGAGCCCGAGGCGGGTGAGGCCGGCGAGGGCGAGGAGGGTGCCGTCGAAATCCCCGTCCTTCACCCGCGCGAGGCGGGTGTGGACGTTGCCGCGCAGCAGCTCGACCTTGAGGTCCGGCCGCAGGCGCCGCAATTGCGCCTCGCGCCGGAGCGAGGCGGTGCCGACCCGCGCGCCGGCCGGAAGATCAGCGAGGCCGGCGCCGGATTTCAGGATCAGCGCATCGCGCACGTCGGCGCGCGGCAGGTAGCCAGCGAGGTGCAGGCCCTCGGGCAGGAAGGTCGCGACGTCCTTGGCGGAATGGACGGCGAGGTCGACGCGGCCGTCCAGCAGCGCCTCCTCCAGCTCCTTGGTGAAGAGCCCCTTGCCGCCGGCTTCGGACAAGGCCCGGTCCTGGATCTGGTCGCCGGTGGTGCGGATGACCTCGATGGCGACCCGTTCCGGCGCGACGTTCAGCGCCTCCGCCAGGGCCGCCTGCACCGCATGGGCCTGCCACAAAGCGAGCGGGCTGCCACGGGTGCCGATGCGCAGGAGAGGGGAATTTCCGCCGGACATTTCTTCCAATTTCGTATTCTCGTTCAGGGATGCGTAGAATGCGCGAGGGATTCGAAACGGGATAGGCGGCGTTGCGGCGCAGCGCAATGGCGGCGCGCAACGCTCTGGAGGATCAAGGTTTGCCCGATCTCATGGTGCTCGGCATCGAGACCACGTGCGACGAGACGTCGGCCGCGGTGGTGACGCGCTCGCCCTCGGGCGCATCCGACATCCGCTCCAACGTCATCCGCTCGCAGGTGGAGATCCACTCCCCCTATGGCGGCGTGGTGCCGGAGATCGCCGCGCGCGCCCATGTGGAGGTGCTGGACCATGTGATCGCCGAGGCCATGCGGCAGGCCGGCGTGGATTATTCCGAGCTCTCCGGCATCGCGGCGGCGGCCGGCCCCGGCCTCATCGGCGGGGTCATCGTGGGCCTCACCACCGCCAAGGCCATCGCCCTCGCTGCGAAGAAGCCGCTGGTGGCGGTGAACCATCTGGAAGCCCATGCGCTCACCGCCCGCCTCACCGATGGCGTCGCCTTCCCCTATCTCCTGCTCCTCGTCTCGGGCGGCCACACCCAGCTCCTCGCCATCGAGGACGTGGGCAAATACACCCGCCTCGGCACCACGCTGGACGATGCGGTGGGCGAGGCCTTCGACAAGGTGGCGAAGATGCTGAGCCTGCCCTATCCGGGCGGCCCGCAGGTGGAGGAGCAGGCCAAGCACGGCTATTCCGCCCGCTTCGCCTTCCCGCGCCCGCTTCTGGGCCGGCGCGAGCCCGATTTCTCCCTTTCCGGCCTCAAGACAGCCGTGCGGCTGGAGGCGGACCGCCTCGCCCCCCTCTCGGACGAGGACGTGGCCGACCTCTGCGCCAGCTTCCAGGCGGCCGTGGTGGACGTGATCGCCGACCGCGTGCGGGCCGGCGCCCGCGCCTTCCGCGACCGGCTGGGGCGTGGCCCGACTGCGCTGGTGGTGGCCGGCGGCGTCGCCGCCAACGGCATGATCCGCGAGAGCCTCGCCAAGGTGGCGGCGGAGCTGAACACCCGCTTCGCCATGCCGGCCCCGGTGCTCTGCACCGACAATGGCGCCATGATCGCCTGGGCCGGAGCCGAGCGGCTCGCCCGCGGCATCCGCGACCGGCTGGACGTGAGCCCGCGCGCCCGCTGGCCGCTCGATCCGGCGGCCGCCGCCTCGGCCTCGGCGCGGGCCTGAGCGGTGTCGGGTTCAAGCTTTCGCCGCATCGGCGTGATGGGGGCCGGCGCCTGGGGCACCGCCCTCGCCAATGCCGCCGCCCGCGCCGGCCGCGAGGTGGTGCTGTGGGGCCGCGACGCCACGGCCATGGCCGACATGGCCGCGGCCCGCGAGAACCGGGCAGACCTGCCGGGCATCGCGCTCGATCCCGCCGTTTCGCCGGTGTCCAACCTCGACCGCGTGGCCGATTGCGACGCCGTGCTGCTGGTGGTGCCGGCGCAGGCCTGCCGTGCGGCGCTGGGGCATCTCGGCACCCGCGTCCGGGCGGGGATGCCCGTCATCTCCTGCGCCAAGGGCATCGAGCGCGGCACCCGCGCCTTCATGAGCGAGGTGATCGCCGAGACCCTGCCCGGCGCCCGGCCCGCCGTGCTCTCCGGCCCCAGCTTCGCCAGCGACGTGGCGGCCGGCCTGCCGACGGCGGTGACGCTGGCGGCGGGCGATGGCGCGCTGGCGAAGGACCTCGCGCAGGCGCTGGGCTCCTCCACGCTGCGGCTGTACCACTCCACCGACGTGCGCGGTGCCGAGATCGGCGGGGCGGCGAAGAACGTTCTGGCCATTGCCGCCGGCATCGTCGCCGGCCGCCGGCTGGGCGCGAGCGCCGCCGCAGCTCTGGTGGCGCGGGGATTTGCCGAACTGATGCGCTTCGGCGCCGCCTATGGTGCGCGGCCGGAGACGATCACCGGCCTCTCCGGCCTCGGCGACCTCATCCTCACCACCTCCGGCCCGCAATCGCGCAACTTCGCCTTCGGCCGCGCTTTGGGGGCGGGCGAGGCCGGCGCGGGCAAGCTGGCGGAAGGGGCTTTTACCGCCAGCGTGCTGGTGGAGATGGCAGCGGCCAAGGGCGTGGACGTTCCCGTCAGCGCGGCGGTGGACGCGGTACTCGCCGGCCGCCTCGGCATCGACGGCGCCATCGAGGCGCTGATGGCCCGGCCGCAGCGGGCGGAGTGAGGGCGGCCGCGCGCATTCACAGCCCGTCCTTCCTCGTTTCGTCCCTCTCCCGCTCCGGTCATGGCCGGCCACCGTCCCTGCCTTCCCCTGCCGCTCCCCGGGCCGTGGCACGCCTTGTGCTAAAGCCGGGGTGGGGCCGGCGCCGCCGGTCGGCATGGGGGATGATGATGGATTCGGGTCCTGCTCACGCGGCTCCCGGCTACGGGCTGGAGACGGTGGTGCGCCACACCTTCGAGCGCAGCCGCGGCGATACCTCCGGCGCCCTCGCCGACTACATTCCCGAACTGGCCCTGGTGGACCCGGACCGCTTCGGCATCGCCGCCGTGTCGGTGGAGGGGGAGGTGGTCTCGGTGGGCGATGCCGACGTGGCGTTCACCATCCAGTCGATTTCGAAGGCATTTGCCTTCTGTCTCGCCCTTGAGGTGGCGGGGCGCGAAAAGGTGCTGTCCCGCGTCGGCGTGGAGCCCTCGGGCGATGCCTTCAACGCCATCGTCTTCGATGCCGATACCAATCGGCCCTTCAATCCCATGGTGAATGCCGGGGCCATCACCGTTTCGGGCCTGCTCGTGGAGCATCTCGGCGATGCGGCGCTGGACTTCGTGCTGGATCGCTTCTCCGCCGCGGCCGGGCGGCGGCTGGTGGTGGACGAGGCGGTGTTCCGCTCGGAGGCCGAGACCGCCCATCGCAACCGCGGCATCGCCCACCTGCTCACCAGCGCCGGGGCGCTCACCGCCGACGTGGACGCGACGCTGGACCTCTATTTCCGCCAATGCTCCATCCTGGTGACGGCCGGCGACCTCGCCCGCATGGGGGCGACGCTGGCCAACATCGGCGAGGACCCGCTCACGCGCACCACCGTGTTCGCGGTGGATGCGGTGCGGGCCACGCTCGCCGTGATGTTCACCTGCGGGATGTACAATTTCGCCGGCAACTGGGCGTTCGACGTGGGTGTGCCGGCCAAGAGCGGGGTGGGCGGCGGCATCCTGGGCGTGGTCAACCGCCAGCTCGGCATCGCCACCTATTCACCGCGCCTCGATGCGCGCGGCAATTCCGTGCGCGGCATCGCCGCCTTCCGGGAACTGGCCGAGGAACTGGGCCTGCACGTGTTCGACCCCACCAACCGGGGGTCCGCCATGCTCACCGCCTTCGGGCGGTGAGCTTCTGGGGTTTTTTGCCGCCTTCGGGCGGTGAGCCTCTGCGGCTTTTGCCGCCTTCGGGCGGTGAGCCTCAGCCCGAGTGAGGGGCGCGAAGCCCCTCCCCGTCACGAGCAGCGCACGTAGACCATGGTGCCGTAGCGCTTGGCCACTTCCGGATCGACGAAGCGCAGCACCAGGATATTGCCGTCGAAGCGCACCACCTGACGGTCGCGCTCGCCGCCGGCCGGGTCGTCGGGCGGGCCGATATAGACCGGGCCGTTGCCCACCTGCTTGGAGACCAGCTCGGTCAGCTTGTTGTCGTCGGCGAGATACATCATTACGCCGCCATTGGTGCCGGCGGTAATAACATAGGGATTGTTGCCGCAGGAGGCCTTGGCCTGCGCCTCGGTGCGGGTGGCGTCGTCCGGCCGGTGATAGGCGGCGAGGCCCCAGCGGCCGACGAGACGGTCGGGCGGGATCGGGCTGGTATAGACCGGGCGCGCGGCCGGCGGCGGCGCGGAGGGGGTCGTCTCGCAGCCGGCGAGGCCGAGGGCCAGCACCGTGAGGGCGGCACCGGCCAGCGCGGCGCGCGGCCTTCCGAAAGCAAACCGCCCGAAAGCAGACTTGGATCCCGCAACCATCTTCGTCATGTGCTTTCCGAGGCCTCCCGCCGCCTGGAACAAGAAAGCGACCACCCAGGCAGTCGCCTGACCATAAAGGCTTGCGCCGTCGGCGTCGATGCCGTCCACGTCGGCCCCGTCCGCCGGTCAAGCCCCAGCTCCGCACGAGCTTATCCCACGGCTCGTTACCGCTTTGCTAGCTCCTCGATTGCTGCAGCGCGCCTTGACGTCCGGCGGACGCGCCCTTATCTCCGCGGCGAGCTTGGCACTCTTCATCCGGGAGTGCCAGAACGGCGGGCCAAGGCTCGCGCTCCCCCGAAAGAGGTAACGACCCATGTCCTTCCGTCCTCTGCACGACCGCGTGGTCGTCAAGCGCATCGAAGCCGAGCAGAAGACCGCCGGCGGCATCATCATCCCCGACACCGCCAAGGAAAAGCCCCAGGAGGGCGAGGTGATCGCGGTGGGCGCCGGCGCCCGTGACGAGAGCGGCAAGCTCGTCCCCCTCGACGTGAAGGCCGGCGACCGCGTGCTGTTCGGCAAGTGGTCCGGCACCGAGGTCAAGATCGACGGCCAGGACCTGCTCATCATGAAGGAAAGCGACATCCTCGGCGTCATCGCCAAGTGATCTTGCGCGTCTTCTGAGCGAAACAGAATCATAAGGAGGCCGTGATGGCTGCCAAAGAAGTAAAGTTCTCCTCCGACGCGCGCGAGAAGCTGCTGCGCGGCGTCGACATCCTCGCCAACGCCGTGAAGGTCACCCTGGGTCCCAAGGGCCGCAACGTGGTGATCGAGAAGAGCTTCGGCGCTCCCCGCATCACCAAGGACGGTGTGTCGGTGGCCAAGGAGATCGAGCTCGAGGACAAGTTCGAGAACCTCGGCGCCCAGCTCGTGCGTGAGGTCGCCTCCAAGACCAACGACCTCGCCGGCGACGGCACCACCACCGCCACCGTGCTGGCCCAGGCCATCGTGAAGGAAGGCGCCAAGTCGGTCGCCGCCGGCATGAACCCGATGGACCTGAAGCGCGGCATCGACCTCGCCGTCGCCGCCGCCATCGCCGACATCAAGGGCCGCGCCAAGAAGGTCTCCTCCTCCGCCGAAGTCGCGCAGGTCGGCACCATCTCCGCCAACGGCGATGCCTCCATCGGCGAGATGATCGCCGGCGCCATGCAGCGCGTGGGCAACGAAGGCGTCATCACCGTCGAGGAAGCCAAGACCGCCGAGACCGAGCTCGAAGTGGTCGAGGGCATGCAGTTCGACCGCGGCTATCTCTCTCCCTACTTCATCACGAATGCGGAGAAGATGATCGCCGACCTGGAAGAGCCCTTCCTGCTCATCTTCGACAAGAAGCTCTCCGGCCTCCAGCCGATCCTGCCGGTCCTCGAGGCCGTGGTGCAGACCGGCCGTCCCCTCGTCATCATCGCCGAGGACGTGGAAGGCGAGGCGCTCGCCACCCTCGTGGTCAACAAGCTGCGCGGCGGCCTGAAGGTCGCGGCGGTGAAGGCTCCCGGCTTCGGCGATCGCCGCAAGGCGATGCTTGAGGATATCGCCATCCTCACCGGCGGCACCGTGATCTCCGAGGACCTCGGCATCAAGCTCGAGAACGTCACCCTCGCCCAGCTCGGCCGCGCCAAGAAGGTCATCCTCGAGAAGGAAAAGACCACCATCGTGGACGGCGTCGGCGAGAAGGCCGACATCGAGGCCCGCGTGAACCAGATCAAGGCGCAGATCGAGGAGACCACCTCGGACTACGACCGCGAGAAGCTCCAGGAGCGTCTGGCCAAGCTCGCGGGCGGCGTCGCGGTGATCCGCGTCGGCGGCTCGACCGAGGTCGAGGTGAAGGAGAAGAAGGACCGCGTTGACGACGCGCTCAACGCCACCCGCGCTGCGGTGGAAGAGGGCATCGTCCCCGGCGGCGGCGTCGCCCTGCTCCGCGCCAAGGCGGCGGTGGAGAAGGTCACCTCCGACAACGCCGACATCAAGGCCGGCATCAAGATCGTCCTGCGCGCCCTCGAGGCCCCCATCCGCCAGATCGCCGAGAATTCCGGCGTGGAAGGCTCCATCGTGGTGGGCAAGGTGCAGGAGTCCAACGATCCGTCCTTCGGCTTCAACGCCCAGACGGAAGAGTATGTGGACATGATCGCCGCCGGCATCGTCGATCCGGCCAAGGTCGTGCGCACCGCCCTCCAGGACGCCGCCTCCATCGCGGCCCTGATCGTCACCACCGAAGCGCTCGTCGCCGAGCTGCCGAAGAAGGACTCCGGCATGCCCGCGATGCCGGGCGGCGGCATGGGCGGCATGGGCGGCATGGATTTCTGATCCACCCTCCCATCCGGGAAGAAAGAGAGGGCGCGGCCGAAAGGCTGCGCCCTTTTCTTTTGCCGTTCCCCGGACAAGCGACACCGCAGGTGGAGCGCCGATCCGGGGTCAAGCGCGAAACTCCCGCGCAGCGGGGGCAATCCCTGAGAACGGTAGTTTGAAGAAGCGCCTGCGGCGAACTCTTGCGCTGGGTCCCGGCTCGCATTCCGCTGGCGCTGCATGCGTCCGGGACGCCAGGGCGGCCCAGACCGCCGTCGCCTCCGGCGTGACCGGAGGGCCATCCCGTCGCCTGCGCGGGCAGCCGAAACGCAGAACAAACGTCACCATGGGTCCTCCGATCAAGTCGGAGGACGACGGCGATATTGGTTCTGTGCCCCGGACAGGCGACGGCGCAGCCGGAGCGCGGATCCGGGGTCCAGCGGCAAAGTCTGCCGCATCGGGCCATGCTCCCCTCTCCCCTTGCGGGAGAGGGGTTGGGGGTGAGGGGGGCTGCTTCCGCATGTCCGATGCCGGTTCGAGCGGCGATACACCCCTGACCCCTGCCCTCTCCCGCCCGAACTCGGCTTTTGCCGAGTTCGGTTCGTGTAGGTCAAAGTCGGCAGAAGCCGACTTTGAGGGGAGAGGGAGCTTAGCCGTTCTAAGCCTAGAGAGCCCCCCTCACGTCCCGCAGAACGTCCGATACCCCTCCATGGACGGCGGCAGCCCCGCATAGGCGGCGAACTCCGGCTGCTCCGCATAGGGATGCTCCAGCACCGTGTTCAGCCGCTCGAAGGGGCCGAGGTCGCCGCGCTCGATGGCGGCGGCGATGACCTCTTCCACCAGATGGTTGCGGGGGATGAAGAGCGGGTTCACCCCATCCATCCCGGCGCGGATGTCGGCACCCGCGCAGCCCGTCTCGGCGAGGCGCGCGCGCCAGCGTTCGGCCCAGGTATCGAAGGCGGCGCGGTCGAGGAAGAGGTCGCGCACCGGCCCGCCCGCGTCCGCGTCCTCTGCCAGCGCGCCGAGGCGGCGGAAGGTGAGGGTGAAGTCGGCCCTGGAGCCGATCATCACGTTGAGGAGGTCGTGGGCGAGGGCCACGTCCTCGTCGCCCGCCTCCGGCAGGCCGATCTTGGCGCAAAGGCCGGCGTGGTAGGCCGCATAGAAGCGCTTCGGGAAGGTGCCGAGCGCCGCATTGGCGGCGGCGATGGCGGCTTCCCGGTCCTCACCCAAAGAAGGCGTCATGATGGGGATGAGGCATTCGGCGAAGCGGGCGAGGTTCCAGTGGGCGATGTCCGGCTGGTTGCCATAGGCATAGCGCCCCATCTCGTCGATGGAGGAAAAGACCGTGTTGGGATCGTAGGCGTCCATGAAGGCGCAGGGGCCGTAATCGATGGTCTCGCCCGACACCGACATGTTGTCGGTGTTCATCACCCCATGGATGAAGCCGACGCACAGCCAGCGCGCCACCAGCGCCGCCTGCCGGCCGATGACCCCGTCGAGCAAGGCGAGATAGGGGTTCTCCGCCCCCACGAGGTCGGGATAGTGGCGGGCGAGGGTGTAGTCGGCGAGCTGCTTCACCGCATCGAAGCTCTTGCGCGCGGCGAAGAACTGGAAGGTGCCGATGCGGATGTGGCTCGCCGCTACCCGCGCCAGCACGCCGCCCGGCAGCGCGCGATCCCGCACCACGGCTTCGCCCGTGGTGACGGCCGCCAGCGCCCGCGTGGTGGGAATGCCCAGCGCGGCCATGGCCTCGCTGACGATATATTCCCGCAGCACCGGCCCGAGCGCAGCCCGACCGTCGCCCCGGCGGGAGAAGGGGGTGGGGCCGGAGCCCTTCAGCTGGATGTCGCGGCGCAGACCGTCCCGGCCCACCACCTCGCCGAGGAGGATGGCGCGGCCATCGCCGAGCTGGGGCGAGAAATGGCCGAACTGGTGCCCGGCATAAGCCAGCGCGATGGGCTCCGCACCCTCCGGCACGGCGAGGCCGGCGAACACGGCGACGCCCTCGGGCGTCGCGAGATCGGCGGGGTCGAGGCCGAGCAGCTCGGCGAGGTCGGTGTTGACCTTCACCAGCGCCGGCGCCTCCACCGGGGTCGGCAGCACCGGCGCATAGAAGCCGGCGAGGTCGCGGGCATAGGAATTGTCGAACGGAAAGGCGGGGGACGCCTTCGGGGTCGGCTGTGTGCTGGTCATCGCGGCAATCTCCGCCGGGCTCGAAAAGGGGCAGTCCCGGACCGAACGATGGGAAAAGGGTGCCGGGTTCATCCCGGCCTGTCCAGCTTGAGCAGGTTTTTGCGTCGCCTTCGCTCAAGCGCCGCGCGGATGTTTCGCGTTGTCTCCGCTCAATCGCCGCGCGGGCTTTGTGCGTTGCTTCCGCTCAAGCGCCGCGCGGGCTCTTTCGTTGCCTTCGCTCAAGCGCCGCGCGGGCTCACGCCACCGCGTAGAGCGGATGCTCGCGCCGCAATTCCTCCTGCAGCACCTCCTCCACCTTCTGCAGCGCCGGCGGGCGGGCGCCGGGGCGGGTGTAGAGCAGGAATTCCATGTCCGGCAGCGCCGCGCGGTCGAGGTCGGCGACGATGGCGAGGTCGGGTCGAAGCGCCCGCGGCGAGCGCACGGTGACGCCCATTCCCGCCCCCACCGCCGCCATCAGGCCCGGCAGGCTGGGGCTGGTGAAGGCGATGCGGAATTGCCGCCCGGCAGCGTTCAGCGCGGCGATGGCGGCCGTGCGGCAGGAACACGGGTGCTCGAACAGCACGAGAGGCACCGGCGCCTCGCGGTCAAGGCGGAGCTGGCGTGCGGCGATCCACACCATGGATTCGCGCAGCAGCAGGGAGGCCGGCAGTTCGCTCTCGGCGCGGAAGCCCACGGCCGCGTCCAGCTCCTCGGCGCGCAGCATGTCGAGCATGTGGGAGGTGGTGCAGACGCGCACGGTGATGGGCGCCTGCGGGAAGCTGGCCGAGAGACGATAGAGAATGCGCTGGAGCACCTGCTCGCCCACATCCTGCACGAAGCCCAACCGGAGCGGCTGGGCGAAGGCGCCGTGGACGTGCTGGGTGAGGATGCGGTCGTTGAGGTCCAGCAGGCGCCGCGCATCCTCCAGGAAGGCCGCACCGCGCGAGGTGGGCGATACCGCCCGCCCGCGCCGCTCCAGAAGGGAGAAGCCCACCGCCTCGGCGAGGCGGTCCATCTGCAGGCTCACCGCCGACTGGCTGCGCCCCACCTTCCGCGCCGCCGCGGATATGGAGCCGAGGTCGGCCACGGCGGCGAAGCTGCGGATGAGGTCGAGGTCGAGATTGCGGATCATGCTATGAGATTAGCAAAACTCTGGGATTTTAGAATTCAATTTTTCTCATCAATTGGGGCAGCCTAGAACAAGCCATCGCAGCCGATGCCGGTGCATCGCGCCGATGGAGGTCAAAATGCCCATTCTGAACGTGAAGCTGTCCGGCGCCCCGGATGCCGCCCTCGCCGCCAAGGTCGCCGCCACCCTGTCCGACCTCACCGCCCGCATCCTGCGCAAGGACCCCAAGGTGACGGCCGTCGCCATCTCCTTCGTGCCGGCCGAGCAGTGGTTCGTCGGCGGAGAGGCGCTGTCGGCGAAGGCGCGCACGTCCTTCTCCCTCGACATTCTCGTGGTGGACGGCACCAACACCAAGGACGAGAAGGCCGCCTATCTGGAAGCCGTCTTCGCCGCCATGTCCGGCCTGCTGCCGGACCTCGACGAGGAGAGCTACATCCTCGTGCGCGAGGTGAAGGCCGATGCCTATGGCTACGGCGGGCGCACGCAGGAAAGCCGCTATGTGGAGAGGAAGCTCCGGGCCGCCTGAAGCCCGCGCGGCGATTGAGCGAAGGCAACGTGAAAGCCCGCGCGGCGCTTGAGCGTGAGCAACGAGTAAACCCGCGCGGCGATTGAGCGAAGGCAATCGGGAATCAAAAGGGCCGGCGCAGCGCACCGGCCCTTGACCATCAGTTCAGCGAAACTCACTTGCCGGCGAGCAGCGGTGCCAGTTCCTTGTCCCATTCGGCGATGCCGAGGGCGCCGGAGACCTTCTTGCCGTTGATGAAGAAGGTGGGAGTCGCGCTCACGCCCAGCTCCTTGTTGGCGTAGAGGGCGCTTTCCTGCACCTTCTCGCCGAGCTGCTGGTCGGTGAGGCACTTCTCGAAATCGGCCTGGCTCATGCCGGCCTGCTTGGCGACGGCGAGGAGGCCGGCGGCGGGGTCGGTGCTGTAGGCCCAGGTCTTCTGCGTCTCGAACAGGGTCGAGACCATGGGGAAATATTTGTCCTCGGGCACGCAGCGGGCGAGCATGAAGGCGGCGGTGGCCACCGGCTCGAACGGGAACTCGCGGAAGATGAAGCGCACCTTGCCGGTGTCGATGTACTTCTTCTTCAGCTCGGGGAAGGTGCCGGTGTGGAAGGCCGCGCAATGGCTGCAGGTCATCGAGGCATATTCGATGACGGTGACCGGCGCGGTGGCGCTGCCCAGCGCCTTCTCAGGCAGCGGGCTCGCGGCGGGCGCGATCAGCTTGGCCTGCTCCACCGTCTGGGCCGCGGCCGGATCGAAGGAGAGCGGCAGGCCGAGACCAGCCGCCAGCGCGGCGAGGCCTGCTCCAACCAGGAAACGGCGGCGATCGACAATCATGGACATCTCCGAATGGTCCGGCGGCTGGCGACCGGGCTTCCCGGTCTTGGCCGCATCGCCGGTTCCGTAGGGGCATCAGGACGGGAAACGGGGTCAGGTCCGGCGCGGCGACGCCGATCCTGCGCAAAAGCCTTGGGGCTCTATCATGTCGCCCTTATGGCGGGAAAGGCCCGCGCCTTCCCGCGCCGATAACGGACGGGTGAACGCCGGCCGTCTGGCATCCGCGCCTCAGCCGCCACGCTGCTCGCGCCGCACCAGCGCACCGAGCTTTGCAAGCGACTCGGCCAGCGCCTCGTCCTCGAAGGTGCCGATCTCGTGTCGCACGGCGGCGATGGTGGCCTTGTCGGGCTTCGGCGGCACCGGCGGCGGCGCGTGGCGCTGGGGCACAGGCCCCTGTCGAAGCATCAGGCGGCCGACGCAGCGCCAGCCGAAATAGGCGTTGATTCGCTCCACCACGATGCCGGCGGCATATTGCAGCTCGATGGCGTAGGCGCCTTCCACCCGCACCACGAGGGTCGCCGCCGCCCCGTCCTCCCGCGGCCATTGCAGCTTGAGGGGGATGCAGCGGGGCGCGAGGTCCGGGCCGACGATCTCGTCCCAATGGGTCACCACCTCCACCACCGAGAAGCCGGCGCGGCCGCACAGGTCGCTGATCCCCGGCGCCACGAAATCGGCGAGGGGGCGCGGGCCACGGTGGCGACGGGTGAAGTTCGAGGTGTTCAAGGCGTTTCCGGCACACGAAGGAAAGAGGGGTGGGCGAGGCTCTTGCCCCGGCACGCGGGCGCGGCCACCTTGGCCGCATGACATCCTCCCCCGCCGCACGCGCGGCCGCAAGCGGTGCCGGAAAACCCGGCGCCAAACCCGGCACGCCTGCCCCCGCCGCGCTCCTCGCCTGGTACGACCGCCACCGCCGCCGCCTGCCCTGGCGGGCCGAGCCGGGCCGGACGGCGGACCCCTACCACGTCTTCCTGTCCGAGATCATGCTCCAGCAGACCACGGTGAAGGCGGTGGGGCCGTATTTCACCGGCTTCCTCGCCCGCTGGCCCACGGTCTCCCACCTCGCGGCGGCACCGCTGGAGGAGGTGCTCTCCGCCTGGGCGGGGCTCGGCTATTACGCCCGCGCCCGCAACCTGCACGCCTGCGCGCAGGCGGTGGTGGCGCGCCATGGCGGGCGCTTCCCGGACGACGAGGCGGCGCTGCTCGATCTGCCCGGGATCGGCCCCTATACGGCTGCGGCCATCGCCGCCATCGCCTTCGACCTCAAGGCGAGCCCGGTGGACGGCAATATCGAGCGCGTCGTCTCCCGCCTTTATCGGGTGGCCGAGCCCTTGCCCGGCGCGAAGCCCCGCATCAAGGCGCTGGCCGCTGCCCTGACCCCCGCAGAGCGCCCCGGCGATTTCGCGCAGGCGATGATGGATCTCGGCGCCACCATCTGCACGCCGCGCTCGCCGGCCTGCTCGCTCTGCCCCTGGATGGAACCGTGCGAGGCGCGGGCGGCGGGGGATGCCGCGCTCTATCCGGTGAAGGCGCCCAAGGGCGACAAGCCGCGGCGGGAGGGCGTCGCCTTCCTCGCCGTGCGTGCGGATGGCGCGGTTCTGCTGCGTACCCGGCCGGACAAGGGGCTTCTGGCGAAGATGACGGAAGTGCCGTCCACGCCATGGGGCCCGAAGACGGAGGCGCCCGAGGCCCACGCACCGCTCAAGGCCCGCTGGCGGGCGCTGCCCGGCGCGGTGGAGCATGTGTTCACCCATTTCGCGCTGACGCTGAAGGTGCTGCGCGCCGACCTCCCCGCAACGGCACCCGCCCCCGAGGGGCACCGCTGGGTGACACCGGACGGGTTCGATGCGGAGGCGCTGCCCTCGGTCATGCGCAAGGTGCTCGCGCATCTCGACGACCGATGAGATGCGGTCCCTAGACGGACCTTGCATCGGGCGCCCCGAGCCTCGTAAAGCTAAGCCTGCGCTGGGAGACTTGGGGGCAAGAGATGCGGTTCGGACTGGCCGTTGCGGCCGTAGTGGCAACATGCGCACCGGTGTGGGCGGCGGATCTTGCGGTGAAGGCGCCTGTCCCTGCCGCCGCCGCGCCGATGTCCTGGCAGGGCTTCTATGCCGGTGTGACCGCCGGCGCGGTGATCGATGCCTCCAGCGTCACGCCTCAGCTCGGCGGCGCCTTCCTGCAGTCCGATCCCGTGCTGCATGCGCTCCAGTATGAGACGGCGCTGGGGAGCTCCTCCGCCGGCTTCAGCGCCGGGGCGACCATCGGCTACAATTGGCAGTGGAACGCGGTGGTGGCCGGCCTCGAGGCTGACTTCGCCTATGCCGACCGGAGCCAGGCCGGGAGCGAAATCCTCCCCTCGCTGGTCAATCCCGGCCAGTTCATCGTCAAGGACTATGCGCTGACCGGCGAGTGGTTCGGCACGCTGCGGGCGCGGCTCGGCTATGCGGTCGGGACGACGCTGCTCTACGCCACCGGCGGCCTCGCGGTCGGCAATGCGGGCAGCAGCCTTTTCATCGGCGGCGCCAACGGCGCGCAATATGCCTGGGCGGGTTCAAACTCCTCCACCCGCTGGGGCTGGACCGTGGGCGGCGGCGCGGAGACGCGCATCGACGCCCACTGGTCGGTGAAGGCGGAATATCTCTATGTGGACCTTGGCAGCAGCACCTTCCCGCTTGCCAACAGCCCGGGCAACCCGGTGCCGAACTTCGTCATCGCCGCATCGTCGGACTACGCCTTCAACGTGGTGCGCGCGGGCGTGAACTACCGCTTCTGAGCTATTCGGCGGCGATGCCCATCTCCGCCCGCAGGCGGGCGCGCAGGATGTCGATGGGGTGGCGGCGGCCTTCCTCTTCCACGTGCCAGAAGGTCCAGCCGTTGCAGGCCTCCGCCCCCTGGGCGAGGGCGCCGACGCGGTGGATGGAACCCACGTTCGGGCTGTCGGCCAGCGAAATGGTGCCATCCGCCCGCACCACGGCGCGGAAGCGGCCCTTGGCGTCGGTGAGTTCCGCGCCCGGCGTGACGAACCCGCGCTCCACCAGCGCCGAGAAGGCGACGCGCGGCGCTTCCCGCGCGCTCGGGGGGGCGACCAGAGCGTCTTCGGCCAGCGGCTCCACGGCATCGATGCGCGCGCGCGCCGCTTCGGCATAAGTCTCTTCGCGCTCGATGCCGATGAAGGACCGGCGCAGGCGCTTGGCCACCGCCCCCGTCGTGCCGGAGCCGAAGAAGGGATCGAGCACCACGTCGCCGGGCTTGGTGGAGGAGAGCAGCACGCGGGCGAGAAGCGCCTCGGGCTTCTGGGTGGGGTGGAGCTTGCGGCCCTTCTCGTCCTTCAGCCGCTCCTGCCCGGTGCAGAGCGGGAAGAGCCAGTCGGAGCGCACCTGCACGTCCTCGTTGCCGGCTTTGAGCGCCTCGTAATTGAAGGTGTATTTCGACTCCGCGCTGCGGGCGGCCCAGATCAGGGTCTCGTGCGCATTGGTGAACCGCCGGCCCCGGAAGTTGGGCATGGGGTTCGCCTTGCGCCACACGATGTCGTTGAGGATCCAGAAGCCCAGATCCTGCATCAGCGCGCCGACGCGGAAGATGTTGTGATAGGAGCCGATGACGAACATCGTGCCGTTCGGCTTCAGCGCCCGCCGCGCGGCCAACAGCCAGGCGCGGGTGAAGGCATCATAGGCCGCGAAGCTCTCAAACTGGTCCCAATGGTCGTCCACCGCGTCCACGCGGCTTTCGTCCGGCCTCTTCAGCTCGCCGCCGAGCTGGAGGTTGTAGGGCGGATCGGCAAAGACGAGATCCACCGAGCCGGCGGGCAAGGCCGCCATGCGGGCGATGGTGTCGCCGATCAGGATTTCATTGAGGGGGAGAGCACGGTCCCGAGCCGCTCCCGCAGGAGCCGCTCCCCGAGGGGCGGCCGGCGGGGCCGCCAAGGGGGCGATTGCGGGATACTCCGGACGACATTGACGCGCCGTCCGCCCGGCCGCCCCCTTGGCCACACTACGCATGACGCAACCCTACGCAACGCTTACTCACGAGCCTGAGGATGGCGGCAATGGGTTAAGGTGGCGTTTCCATGCGGCAGAAGATGCCGAAGATGCTTTTGCTGCAGTGCCCACAATTTTGCTGCGCTGGCTTCCGCGCCAACCGCCGACCTGCTATTCATGAAGGCGATAAACACGTCTGAAATGCTGGGAAAATGCCCGTCACGCAATCGGCAGGGCGGCGGGCTGCTGGCTGGCGGCGGTGTTGAACGGGCAGAGAATGGCGCAACCCGGGGGCGGGATTTCAATGGTCGGTTCATCACGTCCACTTTCGCTTGGTGCCAAACTCGAGCTGGACGATTTCAGGCCCTCCGGCTTCGATTTCATGCGACTGATCCTGGCGCTCTCGGTGCTGGTGCCCCACGCCGCGACGATCGCCCAGGGCGAGGCGTTCGGAGAAGAGTTTTTCAACGGCCCGTTCGCGCCCTATTTCCAGCTTGTCCTTCCGGCGTTCTTCATTCTGAGCGGCTTCCTCGTGTCTGGAAGCATGTTCCGCTCCAAGACCCTCGTCATGTTTGCCGGCCTGCGGTTCATTCGCATTTATCCGGCTCTGGTGGTGGAGGTCATCCTTTCTGCCTTCATCGTCGGGCCGCTGGTGACCATCCTGCCCCTCAGGGAATACTTCACCGATCCGCTGTTCTTCCGGTATCTCGTGAACGCCACCGGCCACATCACCTATTACCTGCCCGGCGTGTTCGTGAACAATCCGAAGCCGCTGATCGTGAACTGGCAGCTCTGGACCGTGCCGTGGGAATTGCTTTGCTACGTCTCGATCTCGATCCTGATCGTGCTCGGGGTGAAGCGGCGGCGCATCCTCGTGTTTCCGGCGCTGGGCCTGCTCCTGTTCTATTGCGTGTTCGCGGAAGTGATCCGCCCGGCGATGGCCGGGGCGGACCCTTTCGGTCCTCTGGTCGGGCATGTTTCGGGCCGCGAGCTGATCGTGTGCTTCCTGCTCGGCGTTGCCCTGTTTCTCTACAAGGATGACATTCCCTGGGACTGGCGCCTGTTCGTCCCCTCCATCCTGCTCGCCGTTCTTTTCACGACGTTCATCCCGCTCGGGCACTATGTCGGCATCATCTTCGCGGCCTACGCGACGATCTTCCTCGGCCTGTGCAATCCGAAGCGGCGCGCGTTCGTCGGGCTGAGCGACTATTCCTATGGCATCTATCTCTACGGCTACGTCATTCAGCAGTTCGTTGCAGACGTGCTGCCGTTCACCCGCGTCTGGTATCTGAACCTGCTCTTCGCGGTGCCGCTGTCGATCCTGTGCGGTGTCTTGTCGTGGCACTGCGTTGAGAAGCCGGCCATAAAGCTGCGCGGCAGTCTCAAGGTGCTCGAAGAGCATTGGCTTCGCCTGACCCGTCGGGGCGCGGAGACGGTGCGAGCCCGGGTCGGGGGGTAGGCCGACCGAATCTGATTGTCGGGCGGAGCAGCCTGCGGCCCCTCCGTCCGCCCTCGCCCAGCGTCAGACAATCCGCGCCCTATCGCGTCACGGCCTTCACGATGGCCTCGGCGACCAGTTCCGCCATGCAGGCGCGGCCCTCGGCGGGGGAGCGGGCGGAGGCCTGGAGGTAGGAGGTGGCGCCGTATTGCTGCACCACGTTCATGCGCTCTTTGTCCGACACCGCGTCGATCTGCTTCACGATGCGGCCGTAGAGGTGCTCGTGGTCCACGCCCGGCACGAAGGGCGGGTCGATGAGCACGAGGTCGATGTTGCGCCCGCGCAGCCAGTCGGCGGCCTGTTCCAGCGTGTGGGCGAAGCTTTCGGGATCGGTGGCGGCGAGCGCGTCGGCCGTGCCCACCTGCCAGATGATAAGGTCCGGCGCCACCCGCTCCACGGCCGAGCGGATGCGGCTGAAATCATCCCGGGCGAGGCCCTGCGTAAAGCCCTCGTCGATGATGGTGAAGGTGATGTTCGGCAGGCGGTTGCTCAGTTCCGTCTCGAGCCGGCTGCGCTTTTTCTCAGAGAGCGCCTGCCGGTCAGGCTGGGGGCCGATCATCAGGATGCGCACGGGGGCGGAGCGGTCCACCAGCCGCTCGGTGCGGGACAGATCGCTGTCGAAGGCGAGGAAGATGTCCGGCACGCGGCAGGCGCTGGAGATGGTTGCCCCGGCCGTCAGCGGGCACAGCATCAGCCATGCGGCGAGAAGAGCGCCGGCCGCGCGCTTCACGGACGGGGCGCGAGCGCCGCGGCCGGAGAAGCCGGAGCCGGCGCCGCCTGCCGGGCGGGGGCGCGATCGCCGCGCTGCCATTCGAGTGCCCATGCGAGGGACCACTGGAGCGAGAAACCTGCCGCAATGATTAGCAAATCCACACTCAACGCGCCATCGGCGAGGGGGCGCACCACCTGCGCGCCGAGGCTGAGCACGGTGCCGAGGCAGAACACCGGCAGCGCGTGGCGGCCCATGAGGATCAGCGGCGCCGCCGACGGGCTCGTCTTCAGCCACGCCTCCAGCGGCAGGCGCGACACGCAATAGGCCAGCGCCAGCACGTGCAGAAGGCGCGGCAAAGCGAGGTTGGTCTTGTCGAAATCCCACAGGAAGGGCGGCACGGGCGACAGATCCGGCGTCACCGGATAGCCGAGCACCGCCCACACCAGCGCCACCAGCAGATAGAGGGGCGCGGAGACGTCCAGCACCTGATGGGCGGCCGAGCGCAGCCCCCGGTCCATCAGCGCGCCGATGACGAGGCCGCAGGTGAACAGGAGCTGCCACGCCAGCGGATTGAAGAACCAGCCGCCCGGCCCGGGCCACACCGGCAAGGCGAGGTCGGCGATCTGGGTGACGAGATAGAGCGTGAGCGAGGCCGCAAGGGCAAGGCCCAGGCTGCGCCGCGCCAGCAGCAGCAGGATCGGCGCCAGCAGCAGAAGCCCCACATAGAGCGGCAGGATGTTGAGATAGCCCGGCTGGTAGGTGAGCAGGCCGATGCCCACGAGGGATTCCAGCGGATATTGCGGGATGATGTCGAGGTGCATCCATTCGAGCATGCGCTCGTCGCCGGTGAGCACCACGAAGCCGCCCACCACCACCACCGACATCACCACCAGCACGAGGTGAGCGGCATAGAGCGTGAACGCGCGCATCCAAACCCGCGCGGTGGTGCGCACGCGCTCGCCGGCGGAGAAGGGGCGCAGATAGGCGAAGGCCGCGGAAATGCCGGCAAGGAAGACGAACAGCTCGGCCGCGTCCGAAAAGCCGAAATTGCGATAGGTGAAGCCGCCGAGGACGTGGCCGGGAATATGGTTGATGAAGATCGTCAGCAGGGCGAAGCCCCGCCAGAAATCGATGCTCACCAATCGTTGCCCGGTCTGCGACACGCTCACGAGCCTCCCGATTGCCATCCGACGCGCCCGGAAGGGCGCCATATGGCGGGCAATGCACCGGGGGCCGGAAGGTTCCGCCCTGCCGATGAGTCATTGCGCCGCACGACATGCCGGGGAAGGCTGGCGCGCGGCGGTGTCGGAAGTGTGAATCCCGGCCGGGACGACGGTAAATTGCGGTAACGGCTACTCCGCCGCCGCCTTCAGCTCGAGCACGGTGGGCAGCCCGTTCATCTGCGCCAGCACGTCGGTGATCTGCGGCACGTTCTTGGAGCCGTTGCCGAGGCCTTCTGCGGCGGCGTAAAGGTTCTTCACCGTGGCGCTGATGAAGGCGGACGCGCCGGTGTTGGTGGCGAGGTTCGTCACATAGCGCATGTCCTTGTGGGCATTGGCGATGGTGAAGCGGTGGGCGTTCACGTTCGCCTCCAGCACGTAGCCCATGAAGGTCTGGTAGAAGCCGCAATCCATGCGCGAGCCGCGGATGACGCTGTCGAACACCTCAGCCATGACCCCCACCTTGCCGGCGATGGCCAAAGCCTCGGCATAGATGGCCCCGTAGCCCAGCGACAGGAAGTTGTTGAGCAATTTCATGGTGTGCCCGGCGCCCGGCGCGCCCACCCGCACGATGCGGCTGGCGAAAGCCGCCACCACCGGCTCGATCACCGCGAAGGCCGCATCGTCCGCGCCAACCATGGCGGAAAGGGCGCCCTCCTCCGCCTGGATGGGCGTGCCGCCCAAGGGCGCGTCGCAGAGGAAGATGCCGTCCTGCGCCAGCTTCTCCGCCAGCGCCATAGTCAACGTCGGCTCGGAGGTGGAGGTGTCGATGATGTGCAGGCCGGCCTTGGCGGCCTTCAGGATGCCGTTCTCGCCGTTGAGCACCTCGTCCACCTGGGGGGCGCCGGTGACGCAGAGCACGATCACGTCGCACTGCGCCGCCATCTCGGCCGGCGTCTTCACCTCGGTGGCGCCGCGGGAGACCAGATCCTCCACCGGAGCGCGGTTGCGGTGGCCCATCACGGCGAGGGGAAAGCCCTTGGCGAGGATGTTCTTGGCCATGCCGTGGCCCATGAGCCCGACCCCGATGAATCCAACCCGCGTCCCTGCCATGGCATCCTCCCGGTTCGTATCGTCACGGCTGTCGTTGCCGTTGTCGCTAAATCGTTTAGCATGGCGGAAAGGACGGCGCGAGACGCGACAGATCCGCTATAGGGATGGCCCATGGACGAGACGATTCCTCCTCCGCCGGGTGATGCCCCGGCCGGTGCCGCTCCGGCCGGCGTTCCCATTGGCAAGGTGACGCTCCAGGGCCTCGCCCGGGAGCTGGGCCTGTCCACGGCCACCATCTCGCTGGCCCTGCGCGACAGCCCCATGGTCGCCGAGGCAACGCGCCTGAAGGTGCAGGAGGCGGCGCGGGCGCGGGGCTATGTGGCAAACCGCGGCGCCGCCGCCTTGCGCACGGCGCGCACCAACATCGTCGCCCTCGGCCTGCATGACATCGTGAACCCCTCCTTCACCGAGCTTCTGGCGGCGGTGGAGGATGCCCTCTCCGAGGCGGGCAAGACCGTGCTGCTCGGCGTCAGCCAGGAAGACGTGGCGCGCCAGACCCGCACGCTGGGCACGCTGGCCGAATATCGCCCCGATGCCTTCCTCGTCTCGCCGGCCGCCCATTCGCGGGTGGAGGATCTGAAGGCGCTCGCCTCCACCGGCATCGCCGTGGTGCAGGTGACGCGGGAGATCGAGGGCTCCGGCTTCGACTTCGCGGGGTCCGACGACGTGACGGGCGTGGCGCTGGGTGTCGCGCACCTCGTTGCGCTGGGGCACCGGCGCATCGGCATGATCGGCGGCTTCGGCGCCATCTCCACCGGCCGCAAGCGCTTCGCCGGATACAAGGCGGGTCTTGCCGCCGCCGGCATCCCGCTTGATCCGGCGCTGGTGATGGAAGGGCCGGGCCTGCGCGCGGAAGGCCGCAAGGCCATGGCGCGCCTCCTCGCGCTGGACGAGCCGCCCACCGCCGCCGTGTGCTTCAACGACCTCTCCGCGTTCGGCGCGCTGATGGAATTGCAGGCGGCGGGCCTTCTCGCGGGCCGCGATTTCTCCCTCGTCGGCTATGACGACATCGAGGAGGCGCGGGTCTGGTACCCGCCGCTCACCACCGTCCACACCTTCATTCCCGAATACGGGCGCGCTGCCGCGACGCTGGCCTTGAAGCGCATCGCCGATCCCGGCCGGCCGGTGGAGCGCGCGGAGATGAAGCCCGAGCTGGTGGTGCGCGCCAGCACCTGCGCCCCCGTGCCGGTGAAGCGCCGGCCCCTATGATCGTTCCGGTGTCCGAGGCCGACGATCCCCGCATCGCCGGCTTCCGCGAAGTGCGCGAGCGCGATCTCGTGGGCCGGCAGGGCGGCTTCATGGCCGAGGGCGAGGTGGTGCTGCGGCTGCTGGCCGGCCGGCTGGGAACGCGCGGCGGTCATCGGCTCACCTCCGTCCTGCTGTCGCAGGCGCAGGCGGAGCGGCTTTCCGACCTCATCGCGGCGTTGCCGGAAGACCTGCCCGTATATGTGGCGCCGCAGGGGGTGATGGACGCCATCGTCGGCTTTCCCATCCATCGCGGCATCCTCGCGCTGGGGGCGGCACGGCCGCTGCCGGACGTGGGCGCGCTGCTCGATGGCCTCGGGCCCCGGGCGCTGGTGGTGGCGGCCCTCGGCCTCACCAATCATGACAATATGGGCGGCATCTTCCGCAACGCCGCCGCCTTCGGCGCCGATGCGGTGATCCTCGATGACGCCTCCTGCGATCCGCTCTACCGCAAGGCCATCCGCGTCTCCGTGGGGGCGAGCCTCGTGGTGCCGTTCGCCCGGGTGCGGGATGCGGGCGTGCTCATAGAACTGCTTTCCGCGCGGGGTTTCGAGGCAGTGGCGCTGTCGCCGTCCGGGCGGGAGACGCTCTCGCGCCTCCCCCGCCCGCCACGCGTCGCCGCTTTGTTCGGCACCGAAGGGCCTGGCCTTCCGGCGGACGTGATGGCGCGGGTGCGCACGGTGGCCATCCCCATGGCGGCCGGCTTCGACAGCCTTAACGTCGCCACCACGTCGGGGATCGTCCTGCACCATCTGGCGGGGGTGTGAGCCCGCCTCCGCCCCTCAATGTCCGCGGGAGGCGAGATGGCGGTGCAACGTGGAGCGGTGGATGCCGAGGCGGCGGGCGGCGCGGGAGATGTTGCCGTCGCACTCCTTGAGCGCCGCATCCATGGCGGCGCGAGTGACGCTGCCGAGATCGCCGGAGAGGGCAGACGCATCCGCCGCCGCATTGGGGGCCGCGAACGGGTCTGAACCCGCGCTGCCCATGGGCGGTACCGCGCCGCGCAGATCGCTTGTCCGAACGTCGGCCGGCAGCGCCTCCGGCCCGACCGTCTCGCCGGGCTCGGCCAAGGCGAGGAGCACCTTGAGCACGCCGGTAAGCTGGCGGAAATTGCCGGGCCACGTATGGCGCGCCAGCACCTCCCGGCACTCGGGCGAAAGAAGCGGCGCGTCCGCCCCCGGCCCCGCCATCTCGCGCCACAGCCGCTCCACCAGCGCCTCGCGGTCGGCGAGGCTGCGGAGCGGGGGCAGCGTCACGGTGTATTGGGCGATGCGGAAATAGAGGTCGGCGCGGAAGCTGCCCTGCTCCACCAGCATCTTGAGATCGCGGTGGGAGGCGCAGACGAGGGCGAAGTCCACCTTCACCGCCTTGCCACCGCCGAGCGGCGTCACCTCCCGCTCCTGCAGCACCCGCAGAAGGCGGCTTTGCAGGCCGAGCGGCATGTCGCCGATCTCGTCGAGGAAGAGCACGCCGCCGTCCGCCTCGCGGAACAGGCCCTTGAAGCCGGCGCGGCGGGCGCCGGTGAAGGCGCCGTCCTCATAGCCGAACAGCTCGGATTCGATGAGGCCTTCCGGCAGCGCCGCGCAGTTCACCGCGGCGAAGGTGCGGTCCGCGCGCGGTCCACGGGCGTGGATCTGGCGGGCGAACACTTCCTTGCCGGAGCCGGTCTCGCCCTGGATCAGCACGGGGACGCCGGCATTCATCAGCCGGATGGCGCGCCCCAGCGCCTGCTCGGTCTCGGCATCGAAGCGCGGGCCGGCGGGGGCCGCGACGGGCGTCGGCGGTGGGACGGGCACCGGGGCGGCCCGCAGGGGCGCCGGCGCCTGCCGCTCCAGCCGCAGCATCACGGGGCCGTTGGGCGTGCGGGCGCGGCGGGCATCGCCCGGGCGGCCGAGGCTGCCCTCGAACAGCTCGGAGAAGCGCCGCGCGCCCAAGGCGTCCCAGCCGAGGCCGAGCAGCGCAAGGGCCGGGCGGTTGGCGGCCACGAGGCGATGATCCTCGAACACCAGCACGCCCTCGCGCGCGGTGCCGAGGAAAGAAGGGTCGGCGTGGAAGCGCACCACGTCCCGGCCGGGGAAGGCCCCCTCGAACATGCGGTGCTCCACCTGCCCCACCGCCAGCTCCACCAGCGCCAGCGCATGGAGATGCGGCACGGCGGAGGGGCCGGAAAGGTCGAGCAGGCCCACCAGTTCGCCGAACGGATCGTGGATGGGCGCGGCGGCGCAGGTGAGGATGCCGTGCGGCTCGGCATAATGCTCGGCGCCGCGCACCTCGATGCCGCGGCGCTCGATCAGCGCCGTGCCGATGGCATTGGTGCCGCTGTCTGCCTCGCTCCAGCTCACGCCCGGGCGCAGGGCCACCTGCGCGGCGCGGTCGGCAAAATCGGCGCTGCCCACGGTGTCGAGCACGAGGCCGGCGGGATCGGTGAGGATGACGATGCCGCCCGCCGCGCTGGCGCTCAGGTGCAGCGCCTCCAGCTCCGGCCGGCAGCGGCGGCGCAAGGCCTCGTAGCGTTCGCGGCGGACGGAGAGTTCGCCCTGCGTCAACGGCTCGGCCTTAAGCCGGCCGCCCACGGGCAGGCCGCGCTCGGCGCAGCGGGTCCAGGAGCGGATGATGGGAAGGGCGAGCGCCTGCTCCGCCCCGGGCGCGCCGGAAAAGAACCGGCGGCGGGCGGTGAGCAGCTCGTCCGGCGGGGGCACCGGCGAGAGGGGCGGAAATGGCGCAGGCATTCGTCCCTCGGCTCGTCTCGCTTCCCTGACGCGACATTATCGGCGCCGACTGTCGCATTTTGCGACAGGTGTCGCGGCACCCTGTTCTTATGCGCGACAGTCTCGCACGACTATTCGCCGGCCGTAAAGTCGGGCTTCTGCGTAGGCCCGCGAGGTGCCGTCAAAATCAAGTTTTCACAGCATCTTCCCGCACCGCAAATAAAGGCGTGCGGCGCACATTCGAGAACTGGCACGACCGGTGCAAATCCTCCGGCACCATCACGGGAGGAAAAAATGAACAGCCCCGCCTTTCTTTCGAGCGCCCACACCTCGCCTTTCAAGCCCCGCTACGGCAACTTCATCGGCGGCACCTTCGTCGAGCCGGTGAACGGCCGCTACTTCGAGAACACCTCCCCCATCACCGGCAAGGTGATCTGCGAGGTTCCCCGCTCCGACGAGCACGACATCGAGCGCGCGCTGGACGCCGCCCATGCCGCCAAGAAGGCCTGGGGCCGCGCCTCCGCCGCTGACCGCGCGCTGGTGCTGCTCAAGATTGCCGACCGCCTGGAGGCCAATCTCGACCTCCTCGCCCGCGCCGAGACCTGGGACAACGGCAAGCCGATCCGCGAGACGACCCTGGCCGACATCCCGCTCGCCATCGACCATTTCCGCTATTTCGCCGCCTGCGTCCGCGCCCAGGAAGGCACGCTGGGCGAGATCGACCACGACACCATCGCCTATCACTACCATGAGCCCCTCGGCGTGGTGGGCCAGATCATCCCCTGGAACTTCCCCATCCTGATGGCCGCGTGGAAGCTCGCCCCGGCGCTGGCCGCCGGCAATTGCGTGGTGCTGAAGCCCGCCGAGCAGACCCCCGCCTCCATCCTCGTGCTCGCCGAGCTGATCGCCGACCTTCTGCCCCCCGGCGTGCTCAACATCGTCAACGGCTTCGGCCTCGAGGCCGGCAAGCCGCTGGCCTCCTCGCCGCGCATCTCCAAGATCGCCTTCACCGGCGAGACCGGCACCGGCCGGCTCATCATGGGCTACGCCGCGCAGAACCTCATTCCGGTGACGCTGGAGCTGGGCGGCAAGTCGCCGAACATCTTCTTCTCCGACGTGGCGGCCGAGGACGACGACTTCCTCGACAAGGCGGTGGAAGGCTTCGTCATGTTCGCCCTCAACCAGGGCGAAGTCTGCACCTGCCCGAGCCGCGCGCTGGTGCAGGAGAGCATGTTCGACAAGTTCATGGAGAAGGCGCTCGCCCGCGTCGCCGCCATCAAGCAGGGTTCGCCGCTCGATCCCTCCACCATGATCGGCGCGCAGGCCTCCTCCGAGCAGATGCACAAGATCCTGTCCTACATCGACATCGGTCGTGCGGAAGGCGCGCAGGTTCTGGCCGGCGGCGAGCGCAACGTGCTCACCGGCGAGCTGGCGGACGGCTTCTACGTGAAGCCCACCGTCTTCCTCGGCAAGAACAACATGCGCATCTTCCAGGAAGAGATCTTCGGCCCGGTGGTCTCCGTCACCACCTTCAAGGACGAGGAAGAGGCGCTGCACATCGCCAACGACACCCTCTTCGGCCTCGGTGCCGGCGTGTGGACCCGAGACGGCTCGCGCGCCTACCGCGTCGGCCGCTCGATCGAGGCGGGCCGCGTGTGGACCAACTGCTACCACGCCTACCCGGCCCACGCGGCCTTCGGCGGCTACAAGCAGTCCGGCATCGGTCGCGAGACCCACAAGATGATGCTCGACCACTACCAGCAGACCAAGAACCTCTTGGTCAGCTATTCGCCCAAGAAGCTCGGCTTCTTCTGATCGGCGATCCCGAGATCATTTCAACGCTCCCCGAAAACGTTGAAATGATCCGGTCTTTGTTGCGACGCGTTTTCTTCACGCGAACCGGTCTCCACTTCGCTTGAAAACGCTCCAGACTTGCCCCCTCCCGGGGCTTCACCGGGGGTGGCCGTGGCCCCGCGCGCGTTAAGTTTCACCGTCCCATCGGCGCGCGCGGTGGCCTCAAAAAGCGGCCATCCCCGGCTTTTCCTTTGCGTGAGTGACTAAAGAAAAACACGGAGGGCCGACAGCCATGCGCTTCGACCGCAGACCCGTTTCCCCCGGGTCTGCGGCGTCGGTGGTTGTGCGGCTGGTGCTTTTGGCGTTGTTTTCGCTCAAGCGCCGCGCGGGCTTCACGCGTTTCTTTCGCTCAGACGCCGCGCGGGCTTTAGACGTTGCTTTCGGTCAGACGCCGCGCGGGCTTTAGGCGTTGCCTTCGCTCGGACGCCGCGCGGGCTTCAGGATTTCAGCCGGTCGAAGGTGCGGCCCATCTCCTCGCGGCTCACATGGGCGATGATGGCGGGGTCGAGCACGTCGGCGCCGGCGCGGAAAGCGCCCTCGGCGTCGGGGTGGGAAAGCGCGATGCGCAGCGCGCCGAGGAGATCGTAGAGCGCCCACGGCTTGCCGGCATCGCGCAGGGCCGATTGCAGCGCCCCCTGCACCAGCGCCCGCACGGTACGGTGGCTCTCGGAGACCGGCACCTCGTCCGCCTCCCCCTCCAGCGCGGCGATGCAGGCCTCGGCATCGAACGAGACATGGCCGCGGCAGGCCAAAGGGCGCACCGGATAGATCACGCAGATGCCCTCGGCGAGGAACGGGCATTCCGCGCCGAGCGCCATGGTGCCGGAGGCGGCGGGGTTTGCCCCCTGCGCGGCGGCGAGACGGGCGGGCAAATCGATGCCCACCTTGCGGAAGCCCTCGGACATGGCGCGGACATAGCGCGCCACCATCAGCACTTCCGGCATGGTCGCCGCCACCTGGATGCGGCAGCAGGTGCCGCAGCCCTTGTGGCAGGCGAGCGGCGGCAGATCCTTCGTCTGCTCGTTGACATTGTGCTCGTAGCTGGAAAAAGCCTGCATCCAGAGGCGATCGAGAAGCTCGGCCGAGGCCGCGTGGGCCTCAAGCGTCGCGCCGAAGGCGGCATGCTGGGCGCGGAAGAAGGCGGCGGGGCCGTCGGATGCGGTCTCTGGCTCAGAAGCGATCGCCACGGCAAGCCTCCAAAAATGCATCGCGCCCCAAACGGGCGATCCGGCACGCTGGCGAAAAGCCGCAGCCGGAGCATTGAGATGGAACAAGCTATGTACGATCGGGAATAGCCGACAAGTCCGGGAATCTGCGTAGAGCCCCGCCCTCCCGTGTCCGGAGAGGGCGGGAAGTGCCCTCAGAAGTAGGTCGCCACCCCGGTGGTGTGTTCCACGGAGGGGGGAGAGACGAAGTAGGGGCTGACGAGGCGGCGCCACTCCTGGAACTCGGGCGAGTTGCGGAAATGGACCATGTGGTCCTCGACGCTCTCCCAGGTGACCAGCAGGGTATAGCGCGTGGGCGTCTCGACGCCGCGGGCCAGCGACATGCCGATGCAGCCGCGCGATTTCTGGAAGTGGGGCGCCGCCTCCCTCACCGCCGCCTCGAAGGCCGCCTCGGAGCCTTCCTTGATGTCGAGCGTGGCAACCTCATAGACCATGTGCGCTTCCTTGCGTGATACGGCGGCCGTCCGCGCCGCCGGCGGCGGAGATTAAGGCGTCTGGCGTCTCAAGCAAACCTTGCCAAGCACGGCGGGACACGGCACATCCGCTCGATCGATTGCGAACGCGAGCATTGCCATGGCCCACTGGCTCTACAAGTCCGAACCCTTCAAATGGTCCTGGGAGATGCAGGTGAAGGCGGGCGCCAAGGGCACCCACTGGGACGGGGTGCGCAACCACCTCGCCAAGCAGCAGATGCTCGCCATGAAGATCGGCGATACCGGATTCTTCTACCATTCCAACGAGGGCAAGGAGATCGTCGGCATCGTCGAGGTCATCAAGGAAGCCTATCCCGACCCCTCCGACCCCACCGGCAAGTTCGTGATGGTGGACATCAAGGCGGTGAAGCCGCTCAAGACGCCCGTCACCCTCGCCGCCGTGAAGGCCGAGCCGCGGCTCGCCGAAATGGCCCTGATGAAATTCTCCCGCCTCTCGGTCCAGCCGGTGACGGACGAGGAATGGGCGCTCGTGTGCGCCATGGGCGGCGTGAAGGCGTGAGCCGCGCGATCAGCGATCCCGCCGCCTTCATCCGCGCCGAAACCCGCCTGCGTCCGGTGCCGCTGGTGCCGGAGGTGTCTCTGCATGTGGCCGACGAGGCGGTGCCCATCTGGCATCGCACGGAGGAGGAACTGGGCGAACTCGGCCTGCCGCCGCCCTTCTGGGCCTTCGCCTGGGCCGGCGGACAGGCCCTCGCCCGGCATGTGCTGGACCATCCCGAAACGGTGCGGGGAAAGCACGTGCTGGATTTTGCCTCGGGCTCCGGGCTCGTGGGCATCGCGGCCATGAAGGCGGGGGCGGCGGGCGTGACCTGCGCCGACATCGACCCCTTCGCGGTGGCCGCCATCGCGCTGAACGGGGAAGCGAACAGCGTCGTGCTCTCCCCCACGCAGGACGACCTGATCGGCCGCGACGATGGGTGGGACGCGGTGCTCGCGGGTGACATCGCCTATGAGCGGGACCTGGCGGAAAAGGTCTTCGCCTGGCTCCTCGCCCTCGCCGGGCGCGGCGCGACGGTGCTCATCGGCGATCCCGGCCGCACCTATCTGCCGAAGGACCGGCTGGTGAAGCTCGCCGAATACTCGGTTCCGGTGACGCGGGAGCTGGAGGACATGGAGATCAAGCGCACGGCGGTGTGGCGGCCGGCGTGAGGGGGGCGCGCCCGCTCCCCGGACAAGCGACGGCGCAGCCGGAGCGCTGATCCGGGGTCCAGCGCAAGAGTTCCGCGCAGCGGGCAATGCCTGAGGATGCTTGGGTCAGGAAGCGCCTTCGGCGGTCCCTTGCGCTGGGCCCCGGCTCGCATTGCGCTGGCGCTCCATGCGTCCGGGGCGCGGAAGACCGCCTAACGCGATCACCGCCATCACCGACCCAGAAGGCGGCTCAGCACTCCACCCGGCTCGGGCAGAACGCCTTGTGAAGCGCGGCGATCACCGCCAGCACTTCCTCCCGCGCGATGCGATAGAACACGCTGGTGCCCTCGCGGCGGGCTTCCACAAGCCCATCCGACCGCAGGCGCATGAGCTGCTGCGACATGGGCACCTGCTCGATGGCGAGTTCGTCGCGGAGCTGCGCCACGGACTTCTCGCCATCCACCAGCGCGCACAGAACCAGCAGGCGCTGCGGGTGGGACAGGCTGCGCATGAGTTCGGCGGCCCGCTCGGAGGCCGGGATCATTTCAACAACATTCATAGTCTTGAATTTATGATAATTGAATGTTAGATGCAATGCCAACGCGGGGAGGCCCGCACGAGAGGAGCGCCCAGAGAAGCGCTCCAACGGAGCAGGATAATGTCTGTCGATCGCATCGTCATGATGTTTGCGGGGTTCATGGTGCTGGCGTCGCTCGGCCTGGGCCTCACCGTGTCGCCCTATTTCTTCTGGCTGACCGCCTTCGTGGGCGCGAACCTGATGCAGGCGTCCGTCACCGGCTTCTGCCCGGCGGCCATGCTGCTCAAGAAGCTGGGCGTGAAGCCCGGCGTCGCCTTCAACTGAACGTCCTGATCTGACCCCCGCCCGGCGCGAGCCCGGGCAGAGAGAGCCACCATGTCCCAGCGCTTCCTCCCGCCCGCCGCGGCCCTCGCGGCGGCGATGGCCGCCCTTGTGCCCGTTGCCGGCGCCACCTTTGCCCGTGCGGCCGATTTCACCGTGCGCAGCGTGGAAGTGCCGGAGCTGAAGGGCGTGTTCGGCGAGGTGAAGAGCCGCACCGTGGTGCCCGCCCGCGCCCGCATCGGCGGCACGGTGCGTGCCGTCTCTGTCTCCGAGGGCGACAGCGTGAAGGAGGGCGACGAGATCGCGCTGGTGGTGGACGACAAGAACGCTCTCACCCTCAACGCCGCCGACGCCAAGATCAAGGAGCTGAAGTCCCAGCTCGACAACGCCAGGACCGAGCTGGACCGCGCCCAGCAACTGCTCGCCCGCGGCGTCGCCAGCCAGGCCCGGCTTGATACCGCGAAGACCCAGTTCGATGTCGCCACCAACCAGGTGACGGCCGCAGAAGCGGACCGCGCCGTGATCCTGCAGCGCGCCCGCGAGGGCGCGGTCATCGCCCCCGCCGATGGCCGCGTCCTCACCGTTCCGGTCACGCCCGGAAGCGTGGTGCTGGCCGGCGACGAGATCGCCCGCGTCGCCTCCGGCCCCTATTATCTCAGGCTCTCCTTGCCCGAGCGCCATGCCACCTCCATCCGCGAGGGCGGCACGGTGCGCATCGGCGAACGCGGCATCTCGCAGGACAAGGCCGGCTCGCCAGCCACCGCCCGACCTGGCCGCATCGTGAAGGTGTATCCGGAAATCGCCGCCGGCCGCGTCATGGCCGACGTGGAGGTGGACGGCCTCGGCACTTATTTCGTCAACGAGCGCACCCTCGTGTGGGTGGAGATCGGCAAGAGGGCCGTGCTCGCCATTCCCGCGACGCTCGTGCGCACCGAGCACGGCATCGATTACGTCACGCTGGTGACGCCGCGCGGCCCGCTCGACGTGCCCGTCATCCTCGGCGAGCGCTTTCCCGGCGACGGCGGCGAACGGGTGGAAATCCTCACCGGCCTCAAGGACGCGGACGTGATCTCCGCGGCGGGGCGCTGATCATGAGCGAGACCTCCCCCGACACCCGCCCTCTCGGCATCGCCGGCGTGCTCACGCGCACCTTCATCGCTTCGCCTTTGACGCCGCTGCTGCTGGTCGCGGCCTTCGCCTTCGGCCTCATCGCGCTCATCACCTTGCCGCGCGAGGAGGAGCCGCAGATTTCCGTGCCCATGGTGGATATCCGCGTCTCGGCCCAGGGGCTGAAGGCCGAGGATGCGGTGAAGCTCGTCACCGAGCCGCTGGAAACCATCGTCAAGGCCATCGACGGGGTGGAGCACGTCTATTCGCAGACCGAGGACGATGGCGTCCTCGTCACCGCACGCTTCCTCACCGGCACCAGCCCGGACGCCGCCATCCTGCGCGTCCACGAGAAAGTGCGGGCCAATCTCGACCGCATCCCGGTGGGCATCACCGAGCCTTTGATCGTCGGCCGCTCCATCGATGACGTGGCCATCCTCGTGCTCACCCTCGTGCCCAAGCCGGACGCGGCCGGGCGCTGGACCGCTAATGATCTCACCCGCGTGGCGCGGGAGCTGCAGGCCGACATCGCCAAGCTGCCCGACATCGGCCTCACCTACATCGTCGGCGAGCAGCCGGAGGAAATCCGCGTCGCGCCCGATCCCGAGCGCCTGTCCCTCTACGGCATCACCCTCGCCCAGTTGCAGGGCAAGCTCGAAGGCGCAAACCGCACCTTCAACACCGGCACCGTGCGCGAGGCCAATGGCCAGCGCACCCTCGTCGCCGGCCAGACGCTTCAGACCCCTTCCGAGATCGGCGGCATCCTGCTCACCTCCCGCGACGGACGCCCCGTCTATGTGCGCGACGTGGCGGACGTGAGCCTCGCCACCCAGCCGGCGGAACATTACGTCACCCATATCGAGAAGGGGCCCGAAGGACTCACCCGGCGCCCGGCAGTGTCGCTCGCCATCGCCAAGCGCCCCGGCACCAATGCGGTGGTCATCGCCGAGGCCGTGCTGCGCCAGATCGAGGCCGCGCACGGCTCCGCCCTCCCCGCCGACGTGGAGGTGAAGGTCACCCGCAATTACGGCGAGAGCGCCAACGAGAAGGCCAACGAGCTGCTGCTGCACCTCGGCCTCGCCACCGTCTCCATCGTCGTGCTGGTGGGCTTCGCCATCGGCTGGCGCGAGGCGCTGGTGGTGGCGGTGGTCATCCCCACCACCATCCTCCTCACCCTCTTCGCCGCCCGCCTCATGGGCTACACGCTGAACCGGGTGAGCCTGTTCGCGCTCATCTTCTCCATCGGCATCCTGGTGGACGACGCCATCGTCGTCATCGAGAACATCGCCCGCCACTGGGCCATGAAGGATGGCCGCTCGCGGGCGCAGGGCGCCATCGACGCGGTGGCGGAGGTGGGCAACCCCACCATCGTCGCCACCCTGACCGTGGTGGCCGCCCTCCTGCCCATGCTGTTCGTCTCCGGCATGATGGGCCCCTACATGAGCCCCATCCCGGCCAACGCCTCGGCGGCGATGGTCTTCTCCTTCTTCGTCGCCGTCATCCTCACCCCCTGGCTGATGCTGCGCATCGCGGGGCGGGCAGGGAAAGGTCACGAGGTCCATGCGGAGGCCGCCGACGGAGGCCGGCTGGGGCGCTTCTATGTGCGGGTGGCGAAGCCCATCCTCGCCTCCCGCGCCCGGGCGGGTGCCTTCCTCGCCACCGTGGGGGTGGCGACCCTCGCGTCCCTCAGCCTCTTCTATACCCACGCGGTGACGGTCAAGCTTCTTCCGTTCGACAACAAGACCGAACTGGCCGTCATTCTCGACATGCCGGCTGACACCCCCGTGGAACGGACCGAATCCACGCTGAACACCCTGGTGAACGCGCTCTCGGACCTGCCCGAATCCGTCTCGTTCGAGACCCATGCCGGCACTGCCGCGCCGTTCAACTTCAACGGATTGGTGCGCCATTATGGCCTCCGCTCCGCCCCGCGGCAGGGGGACATCCAGATCAACCTGAAGGCGAAAAATGAGCGCTCGCGCACCAGCCATGAGATCGCTTTGGATGTCCGTAACAGACTGAAATCAATCGCACTTCCACCGGGCTCGTCGCTCAAGGTGGTCGAGCCGCCCCCCGGCCCGCCGGTGCTGTCGACCCTCCTTGCCGAAATCTACGGCCCGGACGCCGAGACCCGTCGCGCGGTCGCCCGGAAGGTTCGGCAAGCCTTTGAAAACGTTCCCTTTATCGTGGACGTGGACGACAGCTTCGGCACGCCGGGCGAGCGCGTCCGCCTCGCCATCGACCAGGACAACCTCGAATTCTACAAGGTGGAACAAGGGGATGTGTACGACGCCATCCGCTCCATCTTCGCCGGTGGCACCCTGGGCTATTCCCACCGCGGCAACGGCCGGGCGCCGATCCCGATCCGCCTCCAAATGTCCAAGGGAAACAAGGTCGTAGACGAGCGTACCCTGGCGACCCCCGTGCCCGCCAACGCCCTGCCCGGCGGCCGCGGCGTGGTGGAGCTGGGCGACGTGGTCCGGGTCCTCCGTGAACCCGCCTCCTTCCCCATCTTCCGCCACAACGGCCGCCCCGCCGAGATGGTGACGGCCGACCTCGCCGGCGCCTACGAGGCTCCCGTCTATGGCATGCTGGCCGTGTCCAAGGCCTTGGCAGACATGGATTTTGGAGATCTGCCGAAGCCGGAGATCGCCCTCCATGGCCAACCCTCCGACGAGGCGAAACCGACCCTTCTCTGGGACGGCGAGTGGGAAGTGACTTGGGTCACCTTCCGCGACATGGGCGGCGCCTTCATCGTCGCCATCCTCGGCATCTACATCCTGGTGGTGGCGCAGTTCGGCTCGTTCAAGCTGCCGCTGGTGATCCTCACGCCTATCCCCTTGACATTCATAGGGATCATGACCGGCCACTGGCTGTTCGGCGCACCCTTCTCGGCGACCTCAATGATCGGCTTCATCGCCTTGGCCGGCATCATCGTGCGCAACTCCATCCTGCTGGTGGACTTCATCCGCCACGCCCGGACCCCCGGCCGCCCACTTGAGGAGGTGCTGCTGGAGGCGGGCGCCATCAGGTTCAAGCCGATCCTGTTGACTGCGCTTGCGGCGATGATCGGCGCGGCGGTGATTCTGACCGATCCGATCTTCCAGGGCCTCGCCATCTCCCTTCTGTTCGGCCTCGCCTCCTCCACGGCGCTGACCGTGCTGGTCATTCCCGCCATCTACGTGGTCCTGAGAGGCAAGCCCGCGGAAGAACCACGGGGGGCGTGACGCGGAACGGTGGACAGCCGGAAAATCGCGTGCTCGCCGGGATTTTCCCCGCTTGACAGCATGGGGCCCCAAATCATAAATGGCGCCTCCCATGGTTCGGGGCCGTAGCTCAGATGGGAGAGCGCTGCAATCGCACTGCAGAGGTCAGGGGTTCGATTCCCCTCGGCTCCACCAGTTAAATTCCATAAACATCTGAAATATAACGGCAATTCTCGTCGACGGGGAATCGTGCCCCAGCATCTGCCCCAGCACGAGCATTAGCTCGTGGGTGGTCTGTGATGGACACAAGCGGGATTTGCCGGGATCAGGCGGGACGGCGGCCCTCAGGCCGCCTCCCATACCCGGTTCAGGATCTGAGCAGCGAGTGCGGCCTTGTCCTGCGGGAGGAACCGGCCGTAGCGGCTCGCGACCATCTCGGGCGTGTCCTGAATGGCGTAGCTCGCCTGCTGGTAGGAGCCCGTCACCTTCAGGATGTGCGTCGCCAGGACATCGCGGACGTTGTGCGGCCCATGGGGCAGAAGCCCCTTGATGGCGCCGCGCTCGGTGTAGGGATTGTAGATGCCATAGCGCTGGATCGTGAGCCGCCACGCTTCATAGAACGTGTTCTGGCAATAGGCCGGATCCGCCGTCTTCGCCTTCACCGATTTGACGAAGAAGGTGCGGGGATCAGAGGCTCCGCGCAGGAGCACCTTCCGGTGCCGGTCGATATAGGCGTCGATGTAGTGATAGAGGCTGCCGAGGTCGGGCAGCACCAAGCGGAACGGCTTCGAGCCGAAATAGGACGAGGTGGCGTTTTTGAAGGCGCACGCAGGAATGAACACCTCCCATCCCTGATCCCGCTCGCTCCAGCGCAGCTCTCCTCGTTTTGCATCCTCAAGTTGGCGTTCTGTCGCCGGTGCCCGCCCTCGCGGGCAGACGAGAAGTTGCCTCAAGTTTTTCTGCCGCAGGCCGAGGCGGATCATGAGGAACGAGCGAACCGCCTCGGCTGCGGCTATCGGATAGCGCTTGGCGTCGGGCATGAGGCGGAGAATCTCTGCGGGGATCTTCAAATACTCCCGCACCGGGCTCTCGGCTTCGAGCACTGCCAGGATCGGCTCGAACGGGTCGCGATGGACGCGTACGACGCGTTTGATCTCAGGCACCCGGGCGTGCGCGTGCTTCTGGAGAGCATCGCAGGCGCCTTCCCAATCTGCGCGGGCCCTCGCGATGTCTGCCTCGGTGATGAGGTTGGGGATCGGGTGCAGCCGGTCGGCGAGCGCCGGATGTTGCCGGATCCATCCTGTGTCCTTTCTCGTGAAGGACAGCCCGAGTGCCAGCATCTCCGACTCCCAACGTGTGAAGAAGCCTCGCCGGCGTTCCCGCCATTGCACGTACCAGTCCCACACGATGGGGAAGACCAGCAGCCCGAACGTGAGGTTTTCGAGCGGGACGCCGAAGCCGCGGACTGCCCCACTCGGTGTGGCGGCCAGGGCGCCGAACATCAGACCGAAATGCTCGATCCGCTGGGATGCTGTCTCGTCACCCCAGACGCCGCTACGCTGCAGGCCGAAGCTTGTGAGCGTGGATGTTTTGAACCGAACAAGCTGCGCCATCTTGGCCGCGAGCCCTGCGGGAGCGTCGGTGATGGTGCCAGAAAGGTCCGGATCAAGGTCCGCCGTGTCCCTTCGCGCTTCGGCGGCAGAGCGGCGGTTGCGCAGCTTCTTCGACTGAAATTCCGGGAAGCGGATCGCTTAGGGGGTCTTCATCGCGGCGGCTTGGTCCTGCCGATATTCGGTCGCGCCTGTGATGACGACGCGCTGAACCCATTCGAGGATCTCCTCGCGCTGTCGAAGCGGGCGGTGGTCAAAATCGTCGGGGAGGTGCCAGGCGAGCCGGCGCCGTTCAGCCCGGTCGATGCCCGGAGTTTCCTCGATGACGGGCTCCGGTCAGCCATCGGAAGCCTTAGAGCGGAGATAGCCCGTAGGTAGCCGGTAGCGCCGATCCAAAAAGTCCAAGGCACGGAGGCTGTCGGCTGTGCGGGGTATCTTCCGGTCGCGCAGCCACATGCGGATGGTGGTCACAGATACGGGGCAGCCGCCTGCGGCCAGCACTCTTTCGAGGTAGCACGTCGTTTCGCTGTGCCTTTCCATATGAAGGGCGAGTGCCTCGGCAAAGGTCGAGGGGTCATCCCAATCGCCTTCTCGGGCGGCGGGGAATTCGACAATGGCTTTGGGCTTCGGTCCGGTCTTCCAGTCGCGCTCCTTTTCGCTGGGAGCACCTCGCTTTGGCAGGGGTCCGGCGCGGGCGGCTGGTGGGGCGGCCCAGCTGCCTCGACGGAGGCCGGCGCCGGCCGCTTGGGCCGGGTGGACCGCGCCCAGCGGCTCCTCGAAGAAATTTGGCGAGCAAGCGCGTTCACCACAGGGGCCAGCCCGGCGCCAGCTTTAACCAGAACCTCCGCCTCAATACCGCACGATCCTGCAATCCGGAGCCAATCCGGCGCACCTCGCGGTCCAGGCGGCAATTCACCTTCGGCCAGCAGCAGGAGAAGGTAGGAGCGGAAAGCGGCCATCTCGCGGGGCGGGAGCAGCCCGGCCCCTCGGACCTGACAGAACTTCACAACCATCCGCGCGAACTGCGTCTTAGGTCTACCGATCATCCTGCCGGTCCCTTGCCGGCCCGACTGTCGGCGAGGGCCGCGCTATGACCATGATTCACGCTGCAGCTGGAAGGGGGCTCTGAGCGGTATTATGTGGATGACGACAGAGGCCTTCTCTGGTGCCGACCCTCCGGCCGGTGCGCATTCGCCCCGACAGCGCTGCTGAACGAGCCGCCACCGTCATTTGCGGAATTTTTCGGGCGCGTTCTTGGGAGACGGCATTCAATAACATGCCAATAATGCATAACGACGAAATTGCTGACGCGTAGTTCATATTATAACGAATTCCAATAAAGGGCACGATACATAAAAGAGGAGACGACATATGTACGAGCTCAATCGATATGTGTGGCCACAACTGCTCAAAAGAGGCTGACGAATCGTTAAATAAAAACATAATGAATATCATAAGAAGCGCGCGTATTGCATACAGAATTGCGACCGCGATGGATGCAACAAGAGATAGTATGGCCAGCCAAAACGACACGAAGGTGCCTCGCTCTCGTTAGCGCCAGATATTTGGCTTCCCAATGAATAGCCGTCGGTCGGTGGTGTAAACAAGGATTGCGCGCATAAGCGGCGCCCGTGAGTGCGCCGCTGTGTTTAATGTCGAACGATCCGGCCGGCGTGGGAGAGGCCTTCGCGAAGCGATTGAGGCGCCGATCACATTCTGGGCACCCACACGCCCACGACGCGCCCAACCAGCTTCTCGGCCGCGTACTCCGTGGTGAACGGCCCTTCGCTGGCGCCGAAGCGCCCGGAGCGCAGGGCGGCCTCGCGGTCCCGCGGATCGGCCGGCGGGATCCAGTGCCGGGCCATCCAACAGGTGACGGGTTCGGCGCCGGCCGTCTGGCTGCTGCAGCCATGGGCCGCCTGGCCGTCGGAAGCGGGTCCGCCCCATCATCTGGCACAGGGCGAAGGTGCGGCAGTATTCGACCCGTGGGTCGGAATAGGCGATCAGGAGCAGCTCGCCTTGAGCCGGCTGGTGATCGGCAAGCCACACCGCGAACTCGCCACGGCGCAGGTGCGGGTGGAAGGCATCATCCTCCACCGGGAACGTCATATGGCCCGGCGGGAGCGTCGGCAGGATCATCAGGGCGCGCAGCTTGGGCTGGTGCTCAAATTGGACGGCTGACACAGAGTGAGTTTTTGTTCGCTCCTGCTGCAGAGAAGGCGCCACCACGCGCTTCCTTGGTTTCTTGGGCGGAGAGTGCTCAAATGAGGCCCACGGCAGGAAGCGATGGTTCCTTATTGTACGGGTCGCGTTCATTGGATTGCACTCGATAGCGAGCGTGGCGATGCCTGGAAAGCAGTCGGACGATGCCGCAAAGAGAGTTTTGCTATTTTGCGGCATATTCATATTTTCTTTACTTGTTCTTTGCGTTGTTGGCCTACTTATCTCATTCGAGACTGGATGCATTGGGTTCAAATTTGATAGGCCCGGCTTTATATTATTTTGTATTTTTGCACTTTCATTATTATCTTACAATTATTATAAAATATATTTTGGATTTGACATCAGAAATGAATGGAAAGAGCCTGATTTCGTACGTAAATATTTTTCATTTATAAACCGAGATGAAATTAAAAAGTTGGACTTCAACAGGATAGCGTCTGAGGCCTGCATAATGCAGGCGTTCATATCCGCCATTATGGTGTGTGTCCTATTTTATTATATTTTTCACAACAACCCGGCGTGTCCGATACCGCTTTTGAATTCGCCATGAGAATCGCTCAACTGGCATAAGGTTACGACCTGCCTGCGGGCCTTCCGTCGTTTCTCAGTCGGCGCGGGCTCAGGCTGTCCGGAAGCTGCCGCGTGGTGGCGAGGGCGCGGCCAGGGCGCCCGGCGGATGTGCGGCGGGTCATGCTGCGGCACCTTCCAAGAAGCTCAGGGCCGCCTGCATGAGGTTCGGGATGGCGTCAGCGCCTCCGAAGTCCTCGCACATCTCCATTGCTAGCCTCAGGGCGGCAATCGCCCCAGCCTTGCTCGTGGCGGCCGGGATGCGGCCTTCGTTGAGCGCGTGCCAGATCGGCATGGGCGCATCCTCCGGGATGTCGCCCACGGTCGCGTTGAGCTGTTCACACTCGGCGCGATAGGCCGCGATGAGAGCCACGAGCGGGTCGGCAGCGTGGATGGTGGCCGGGCCGAGGAGTACGACCGCTGCGGCTCCCGCCAGGAGGCCCCGGCGGCTGGGGCGTCACTCAGACATGGGCCCCTCCCACCGGAAGGCGGCGCAAAGCCTCGGCCATGTTGGCGATGATCTGCGCCGGGCCGTACTTCCCTTGCAACCAAGACAGATCAGGGTATGCGGCGGCATGTGCGGCATAGGCCGGGAGACCGTCGTGCGTCGTCGGCCGGCAGGCGCAGAAGGCATCCCATAAGGCGCCTTCCTCATCGAGGGCAGCATCCCAGCCGGCATCCGTGCTGTCCATATCGTTCAGGCGAGCCTGAGCGGCAGCGTGGGCCGCGATGGCGGCGAAGGCGGGATCAGAGGGGGCGATGGCCGAGGCGCCCGCCATCGTGGCGCCGAGGGAAAGCACTGCAGCGCCCAGAAGGGCGCCGCGTCGGGAAAGGGTGCGGGGCTCACGCATGGGCGGCCTCCCGCGCGTGATAGGCGCGCACCGTCGCGAGGATAGGACGGACCTCTGCCTCCCAGATGTCATCATCCCAGGTGCTGGGCGCCCACATGAGAGCGAGCCAGGCCCGCAACCCGCCGGCGGGGATGCGGCCGTTTTTGTATCTCGCGGATTAGCCTACCGATTAAAGGGGGACCTAAAGCAGTCGATTTCAGACTACAGCGAGGCAATTCGCCTTGATCCTAAGGACCACATGGCATTCAGCAATCGAGGGGCTGCATTTAGCCGATTAAAGGAATTTGAGAAAGCCATTAGTGATTTTGATCAGGCAATTTATATTCATCCAAATTTCGTATCGGCATTAATTAATAGAGGAACAGCTTATAGTTCATTAAAAAAATATGAACTATCTATCGCAAGCTATGTAGAAGCGATAAAGATAGACACGACACAGGCTCAAGCGCACTATGGTTTGGGTTTGGTTTATTTCAATTTGAATCTATACAAATCGGCTATATCGGAAAGCTCCATCGCGATAGGGCTTTTCCCAAAATATGTTGATGCTTATAATATGCGACGTGCGGCGTATCACATGACTGGTGACGACAATAACGCAGCGGCTGACCGTCAAAAAGCGAAATCTATTCAGTTAGGTCCGTCTAACTGAGTGAGCTCCGTATTTTAGCAGCATGGCCACCACCATACTTTAGTTGAGGGGACCATGCCGGACCTCTTTGTTTCGTGCCGCCGTCCCTTTGGCGCAAGAGCCCTTCCCGACCCATCGAGCGCAGGAATCCCTTTATTCATTTGCGGCCGCTGATGCCGAAGGCACAATGGTGCTCCCGATCGTCGCCGCGGTGATCCGCGAGGTAGAGGTGACTTGCAGCACATCGGCCGACGCCGGGGGAACCAGGCGCCGGTCGTTGCGCGTCAATGCCAACCCATTGCCGATCCGTCAGGTCGGATTTTCCAGATTGAACTGGCCCGCGTGCTCGTCATAGCCGAACAGCTCGCCGTAGCGGCCCCAGGTGATGAGCGCACGCAGGGTGGTTTCGGCGAAGTCCTCGGACATGTGGTCCTCCAGCTCCTCGCTGAAGCGGGTGAAAGGCGCGCGGTGGGTCGGCCGCTCGTCCAGCACCCGGCGGATGAGGCCGGCCAGCGGCACGTAGGCCATCAGGTGATCCGCGAACAGGCGCTTGCGGACATCCACCTCGGATTCAGCAAAGTGCCGGCCGGCCTCCGACAGCGTCACGTCGCCCGCTTCCACCCCGGCGAAGCGCAACAATTGCAGCGTCTCGACGATGGGGAACAGCTCGTCCACCTCCATCTGCAAGGCGGCGGCGAGAACGGGCAGGTCGGCCCTGCCGTTGTAGGGCGGTGCCGCCAGCGTCTCCATCAGGCCGGAGAGCAGGTTGGTGGAGATGTTGGGCAATGCGGTGCCGATGCCCGCCACGCCGGCGCGCTCGTGACTGGGTTCGCTCCTTTCCAGCGGCGCGCGCTGGGTCATGCGGCCATAGATGTCATCCACGATGGCGCGGAACACGGGATCGAGGCGCGCGCGCGGGTGCGGCAGGTCGATCTTGATCTCCGCCGCCACCCGGCCGGGATTGGAGGAGAAGATCAGGATGCGGTCGCACATGAGCACCGCTTCCTCGATATTGTGCGTGACCATCAGGATGGATTTGATGGGCAGCCGCCCCTCGATCCACAGGTCGATGAGGTCGGTGCGCAGGGTCTCGGCGGTCAGCACGTCGAGGGCGGAGAAGGGCTCGTCCATGAGCATCAGGCGCGGGTGCACCACCAGAGCGCGGGCGAAGCCCACGCGCTGGCGCATGCCGCCGGACAGCTCCTTGGGATACGCGCTCTCGAAGCCGTCGAGGCCGATGAGGTCGATGGCCTGAATAGCGCGGCGCCGGCCTTCCGCGGCCGGTACGCCGATGGCGTCGAGCCCCACCTCCACATTCTCCAGCACGGTGAGCCAGGGGAAGAGCGCAAAGCTCTGAAACACCATGGAGAGGCCCTCGCACGGGCCGGTGACGGGCTTGCCGCACCATTCCACGCGACCGGTGGTGGGCTTCACCAGGCCTGAGATGATGCGCAGCAGGGTGGACTTGCCCGAGCCCGAACGGCCCAGCAGCCCCACCACCTCGCCCTCGTTGATGGTGAGGGCGACGTCATCCAGCACCACAAGATCGGCATTCTCGCCCTTGTGGTAGATCTGGCGGACGCCGGATGCGGAGACGAGAGTCTTCTTCTCGGTATCGACGGCAGAGGCGTGGTGTTCCATCAAGGTCATCTCATCCTCCATCAGTCGAGGCGCAGACGGCGGCCGGCGAACACATAGAGCGGACGCCAGAGCAGTCGGTTGAACAGGATCACGAAGATCGACATCACCGCGATGCCGAGCACGATGCGGGGATAGTCCCCCGCTGCGGTGGCATCGGCGATGTAGGCCCCGATGCCGTGGGCGCGCAGGGTGGTGTCACCCCAGCTCGCGACCTCGGCGACGATGGAGGCGTTCCAGGAGCCGCCGCTCGCGGTGATGGCGCCGGTCACGTAATAGGGAAAGATCCCCGGCAGCATCACCTTCTTCCACCAGCTCCAGCCACGGATGCGGAAGGTGCCCGCCGCCTCCCTCAGATCGTTGGGGAAGGCGCTCGCCCCCGCCACCACGTTGAACAGGATGTACCACTGGGTGCCGAGCACCATCAGCGGCGACAGCCAGATGTCCGGATCGAGGCCGAGCCGAACGATGGCCACCACCGCGAACGGAAAGATGATGTTGGCCGGGAAGGCGGCAAGGAACTGCGCCAGCGGCTGCACCCTCTCAGCCCAGGCAGGCCGAAGCCCGATCCACACCCCGATGGGCACCCAGATGAGGGTCGCGAGGGCGATCAGCACCATCACCCGTAGCATGGTCAGCACCCCGAGGCCGAAGGCCTGCGCCACCTCCGGCAAGGTTAGTTCGGTGGCGACGAAGGTGACGATGGTCCACAGGCAGTAGGCCGTCACCGCCAGCACCAGCGCGAGCCATAGCTTGTCTGCAATCGGGCTGTCCCAGGCGCGACGGGCTTCTGTCGGCATCTCGGCAGGCAGGGCGAGGCGCTGGCGCGGGACTGCGGACAGCACCGCTCCCAGCGGCCGCAACAGGCGTTGCAACAGGCGCGTCCGCCGGGCCGACGAGAGCAGCCAGGAGGAGGGCGCGACCCCGCTGGCTGACGTCTCGACCCGGAACTTGTCGGCCCATGCCACCAGCGGCCGGAACAGGAACTGGTCGTAGATGACGATCACCGCCAGCATGGCCAGCACGGCCCAGCCGACAGCCGGCAGGTTCTGCTCCTTGATGGCGAGCGCCACGTAGGAGCCAACGCCCGGCAGCGTGATCGTGGTGTCGCCCACCGAAATGGCCTCCGACGCCACCACGAAGAACCAGCCGCCGGACATGGACATCATGGTGTTCCACACCAGTCCCGGCATGGAGAAGGGCACCTCGAGCCGCCAGAAGCGCTGCCAGCCGGTGAGGCGGAAGGAGCGGGTGGCCTCGTCGAGGTCGCGCGGCACGGTCTTCAGCGACTGGTAGAAGCTGAAGGTCATGTTCCAAGCCTGACTGGTGAAGATGGCGAAGATGGCCGCCAGTTCGACCCCCAGCACCTTGCCCGGGAAGAGCGACATGAAGCCCACCACGGTGAAGGACAGGAAGCCTAGCACCGGCACCGACTGGAGGATGTCCAGCATGGGGATGAGCACCATCTCCGCCCGCCGGCTCTTGGCCGCCAGCGCGCCGTAGAGGAAGGTGAAGACCAGTGAGGCGAGGATGGCCGCCAGCATGCGCAGCGTGGTGCGCAGCGCATATTCCGGCAGTTGGGCGGGATCGAGCGACACCGGGGTCTGGTTGAGGGCGGTGAGGGGCACGAGAGTGCCCTGCCCTCCATGCACGATCAGGATGAGGGCGCCGAACAGCAGGCCGAAGGCCAGCGCATCCCAAAGGTTCGGCGCAAAGCGCCGCCGACGGCCCGCTTCCAGGGCCGGGTGCTGCATCGTCATGACGACAGTTCCGAATGCGATTGGGAATTTACGGCGCCGGCGGGCAGCCGGTGCCGGGAGGATTCGCATGGGACCGAGACTCACCCTGTCCTGCCGGAACAGCAGGAACCGCCCTGCCCGAGGCCGCGCAGCGGAGCACGGCCGTGCGACGACGCCATGACGACGCCGCGTCGGGGCTGTGGTCAGCCAGGATGAGTGCCAGGACTGCGCCTGTGCGCGCATCGGCTTCGATCGCCGTCCTCGTTACGACGAGAGAACGCGATAGGTTTGCGGAAATACTGCGCCCGCATGGCTCACCTCTTGTCCCGGAGCCTGCCGACGGGGACGGTGAACCGGACGAGAAAGGTCAGGTCCGCGCGGCCGCGGGCGGGCTCGAGCTAGATCGACTGGAACTGTCCATCACCCGATTGCTTTCAAGAAATCCGGCCGGCCTGACGGTGGAGTGTTCGATGAACCCGCGAACGGGCACGCTCCAACTCCCAAGCCTCCGGTGTCGCCGCCTATCGCGCCGGGTGCAGCCGCGGTCAAGCGGAAAATGCAAGGTGCGGCGACGCGTCCGGATTGAAGCTGTGACCCGGGCTTCGGCGCGCCCGAGCGTCACCCCGTAGACCAAAAGGGGGCGGGCCCCCTCAGGCCCGCGGGAGCGGTAGTCCGTATCCGGAAGGCTAGGGGCCGGACACTGCGCCCTGACACCGCTTCCGCTCAATGCACCAACTCGCCCTCGCCAAACGTGAGCTCGAGCGCCGCCGCGAGTTGCCGAATGCGGCGGTCGAGTTCTTCGTCGGACAGGTCCGCTTCGGTACACACCTTCACCTCCTTGGGCAGGAGCGAGGCGATCACCCGCAGGTACTGGTCGGGTTTCTCCTCACGGACGCGGGCAATGGCCTCCGGCCCATGTTCCGCGAAGTCGGCATAGAGCTTCTCGAGGAACTCCTCGCCCAGCCGGTTCCGGGCACCGCGCGGGCGGCCACCGAGGGAAGCATGGCCTGCCACGAACTGCCCGCGCCCGTTGCGCTGCTGGCGCTCCTGATCGTTCTCGTCATCCATCGTGCTTCGTCCTACCGGACCAAGTCGCCGAACGAGCGCTGGGCAGGAGCGGTCTGCGGCGGGTTCGGGGCGGGGGCCTGGCGCTCCTTGGGCCCCTGCGGCCGTTCAGAGCCGCCGTTCTCGGTCGCCGCGGCCCGCATGTAGACGCGGGCGAGGCTGAGGGCCTGCCCGGTGGTAGGTTCGCCCTTCACCTGCGCCAGCAGCGCGCGGGCGCGCTCCGGGTTCAGCAGGGCATCCTTCACGATGTCATCGACGCTCTGAAGGCCGGCCTGCCGCATGGCCTCGATGACGCGTCCAAGCTGGGCACCACCGCCGGCGCCAGCCGCCGCGCCGATGCCGCCGGCCGTCATGCTGCCCGCCGCCGCGCCGGCGCTGGCGAGCGCCCCCGGCGACAAGATGCGGGCGAGCCACGACTGCGCGCCGCCGGCCTTGGCCACGCCGGCCATGTCCTGCGTCGTGTTGGAGCCGCCCGGCAGCTTCACCGCTGCGATGGACCGGTTGGAGCGCTTGAGGTCCGCCGGGACGGCCTGGAGGGTCATGATCTCCGGGCCGGACAGAACCTGCTTCAAGGCCGGCACGTTCTGGCGGAGGAACTGCTGAAAGGCATCCGAGCGCATCAGGTCCGTGCCCGACGTGGCGCCCTCCGTGTTGCCGATGAAGCGGAGATTGATGTAGTCGGCCACCGCCTTGCGCAGGCCGTCGCGAGCCGCTTCGTTGCCGGCCGTCTCACGGGCGAGGCGCGCCATCTGCTGCACGGCGTCCTGCCGCGAGAAGATGCCGCCGATGGTCTTGGTCACGTCGGCCGGGTCGGAGAGGTTCAGGAGCCGCGCGACGGCGCCCTGCTCGAAGGTGTCCAGCGCCGCCTTGCGGTCCACAACCGCCTTGGCCATGGCCTCGGACGCGGCCACCGGGTCGGCGAGCATACGGTCCACCTCGGGCATGGCCCGCAAGGCATCGGCGTGCTTCTGCCGCCACGCTTGCACCTTGGCGGGGTCGAGCGTGCCGTCGAGGGGGCTCTGCGCGGCCTTGCGCAAAGTGGACAGGGCATAGTCCTGCACCTGCGCCATGGCGCCGGGGGCGGCGTTGCGCAGCGCCTGCATGGCCTCATAACCGCGCGGGCCGGGCACGAAGAAGTGTCCGGGCACGACCGAGGCTTCCATCTGGAAGGGGCCAGCGGCGCCGGAGCGCTGGATGGTGCTGCCCACCCGGCCGGCGTCGAAGGTCTGCGCGCGCTGCTTGGTCGCCCCGCTGGCGGCCTTCAGTCGTCCTGCGGCGGCTTCATCGATGTTGGGGGCGAGGTTGTCGGGGAAGAGGCCAGGATCGCCTTGCATGCCCGGATTTCCCGAAGGTACCCGAGATCCCCTTCACGGCGCGTCTTGGCTTCCATATCCTGCAGAAACAAAGGCCGCTGATGCGGCTCCAGCGTTTCCAGAGCCAACAGCATCGCTTCGCCCGGCTTCGTTGGCCGCCTGTCTGGCTTTCCAGGCATCCGCGTCCTGCTGCGCCCTTCGAAGCATCGCCGCCATCGTGTCCTCTTCGGACATCGCGCCGGCCTGCACCGCCCGTTGTTCCGCCCCAGCTTTCGGGCCTGAAGGTTTCCCCTCTTGATCTCGTTGAAGACGGTGGCGCGGCACACGCCGAGCATCAGGGCAGCAGTGTTGATGTCGTACGCCAGAGCGTCCTCGGCGCGGAAGCCGGCCACCTGTAGGCCTTGGCGTTCCGGCTCCTGGCACATAATGAAGGTGTCGGTGCGCTGGCGGGCGATTTCGGCGGTGTCGGTGGTGCCGGGCGCAAACGTCATGGCAGCTCTCCTGTCACATTGTCCGCGGTCGTCGAATGACGATCTAACCGCGGTGTGAGGGAAAGCTGACACCGATGAGCGTGTGCTAAGAGTGGGGCTTTTTACGCGAGGTGCGATCCCGGGCGGGCAAGACACCGGTCACCGGCGCACGCCTGAGGCGTCGATCACGAGATCCCGCATTATTGCATCTACAGGATCGAAATCGGAGAGTGGGGCGTATTTCTCAAACAAACGCGCTCTCTGATCAAACAATGAACACCTGCCCGGCCCGGCGCGCGTCCAGAGGGTTGATCCCCTCGGCGAGCTGCGCCCGGGCGGCGTCGGCAAGTTCGCGGGCTCGGGCGAGAGGCACGTCACGGGCCGAGCCCAGCCCCATCTCGAGCTGCTTCCCGGCCCAACGGTAGAGGAAGATCCACCGGCGACCGCCTTTGGCTGAGATGGACAGATAGAGGTTGCCGCCGTCGGCATGCCGCCCCGGCGTGGTGAGTGTCGCGACCGTGCGTGAGGTCAGCCTCTCCGTCTCGCGGCCCATCTCTGCCCCAGCGCTGCCCTAGCATCTGCCCCAGCAGCAAACTTAGATCGTCGTTGTCTATGGTAGACTCCCATAGACGGGAAGGGCAGCAAATGGCTGATTCAGAAGGTATTTTTCGGGGCTCTTTAGGCCCTCATAGTCTACCATGGACTATAGTTAGGTGGAACTCGGCTCCACCAGCCCGAACCGCATTTCCAAAATTCGAAATAGCGTCATCGACTCAATCACCCACTGAGAGCGGGCGCGCACCCTCGTTGGCACCCGAGCTGCGCACCCGACATCCCGCAAATTATACCGTAGCCCATGACCATTGCCCTTCTCAGGCCCTGACGTCCGGCGGTGGGCGGATGAACCCGAGCTGACGGGTCTCTGCAGCTAGCAATTAATTGCTTCTAAAGCCCGGCCGGGACGCATTCGATGGCGTCATCCGTGCACCGCAGCGAAGAGACCGGGCCATGCAGCATATCAAGCTCTACAGCATCATTGCCGCTGCAATCCTCCTGGGGCCCGTATCGAGCGCTGGAGCGGCAGAGCTCGTGAAGGCTCGCCTCGCCCAGAACCTGGCACCCATCTCGGCGCTGACCATCGTCGCCAAGGCGCAGGGCCTGTTTGAGAAGGAAGGCCTCGATGTCTCGGTGAGCAATTTCACCAGCGGCAAGCAGGCCCTCGACACGGTGATTGGGGGCGGCGCCGACATCGCCACCACGGCGGAAGCGCCGGTCACGGCGGCCGCCATGGCTGGCCAGCCCATCGCGTTCGTGGCGGGCATGGAATATTCGGACATCAAGACGCTGACGGCGAAGAAGGCAGGCATCTCGACCATCGCCGATCTCAAAGGCAAGAAGATCGCCTACACAGCCGGAACCGGCAGCGAGGTCTACACCACTGAGCTTCTCAAGAAGGCCGGCCTCACCGCCAAGGATGTCACGCTCGTCAATCTGAAGCCGCAGGAAATGCTGCCCGCGATGGCGGCCGGCAGCATCGATGCTTACGACACCTGGGAACCCCACATCTCCAACGGCCGGAAGGCGCTCGGCGACGATGTCGCGCTGCTGGACACCAAGGGTGTCTATTCAGAGACCTTCAACATTGTCGTGATGCAGGATTACCTGAAGGCCAATCCGCAGATCGTCTCCAAATTCCTCGCCGCCCTCATCGCCGCCGAAGCGTGGGTGAAGGCGCATCCCGAAGAGGCGATCGAGGTCGTCTCCAAGGCCGTCGGCATGAAGCCGGAGGATCTGAAGCCGATCTGGAGCGACTATGTCTATCGGGTCGGCATCGGCGCGAAGCAGATCGATGCCCTCAAGGCTCATGCTCAGTGGCGTCTCGATACGAAGAACCATCCGCCCGGCGTAACCGGCGTGCCGGATTTCGCAGTGGTTCTCTTTCCAGAACCTCTGCGCGCCTTGGACGCCGCCCGCGTCACCTACAAGCTCAACTGAAGCGCCAGGGTCATGGCGGACGTTTCCACCCCGGCCGCCCTTTCCCCACGCGGGGCAGGCACGCTCCCCGCTGCGGGAGCGAAGCGGCGGCGCAAGGCCCGGCTGGGCCAGCGGATCAACATGGCGGTGGGGCTCGTCTCCATCCCGCTGTTCGTGCTGGTGTGGCAGCTGATCGCGCAGGCGAGGATCGTCAATCCGATCCTCTTTCCCGCACCCACCGAAGTTGCACGCGCGGCGATGGAGTGGGTGACGAGTGGCCTGTTCTTAGAGGACGTGGTGGCGAGCCTGAAGCGGGTCGCTACCGGCTATCTCGTCGGTTCCGTCGTCGGCGTGGGATGCGGCCTGCTCACCGGTCGCTCTGCCTTCTTCTCCGGGCTGCTCGGCCCGCTGTTCCAAGTGCTGCGGCCCATCCCGCCCATCGCCTTCGTCTCCATCGTCATCCTGTGGTTCGGGCTGTCGGAGAGCGGAAAGGTCTTCCTGATTGTCTGGGGTGTGTTCTTCACCGTCTGGCTGTCCACCCATCTCGGCGTCCAGAAGGTGGACCAGGGACTGGTGCGCGCCGCCCAGATGCTGGGCACGCCACGCCGCCGGCTCGTGGGCGAGGTGGTGCTGCTGAGCGCGCTGCCCTTCATCGTCGTGGGCCTGCGCACGGCGGTGGGCATTTCCTTCTACACGCTGGTGGCGGCAGAGTTGGCGGGCGCATTCGCCGGCATCTTCTATCGCATCCAGCAGGCCCAGCAGAACATGCAGACGGGCCTCGTCTTCGCCGGCCTCGCGGCGCTTGGCCTGATCTCCTTCATCGCCGATCGCTGCTTCGCGATGCTGGCGCAGCGCCTGGTATGGTGGCGATGAGCATCATTTCCATGATCCGCAAGCCCGTGCCTGTCCCGCTGAGGGAGGCCGGCGAGGTGGAAATCGACGTGCGCGATGTCACTATCGCGTTCGAGCGAGACGGCGGCGAACTCGTACCCGCCGTTGACCGGGTATCCTTCCAGGTGCGCCGGGGCGAGTTCATCTGCCTGCTGGGGCCGTCCGGCTGCGGAAAGTCCACCCTCCTCAATGCCGTTGCCGGCTTCGAGACGCCCTATGAAGGTGAGGTGGTGGTCGGCACGAAGGTCGTTACGGGACCGGGGCCGGATCGCGGCGTCGTGTTCCAGCAGCCCCGCCTGTTTCCCTGGAAGTCGGTGCGGGCGAACGTGGCGCATGGCCCGCGCATGGCCGGCAAGTCCCGTGTCGAGGCCCGCGCGATCGCCGACGAGCTGATCGAGATGGTCGGCCTCTCGCGCTCTGCCGACGCGCTGCCGCACACCCTCTCCGGCGGCATGCAGCAGCGTGTCGCCATCGCCCGCGCGCTCGCCAACCGGCCGAACATCCTGCTGATGGACGAGCCGTTCGGCGCGCTGGACGCCCAGACTCGCACCGTGATGCAGGAGGGCCTGCTCCGGCTGTGGGCGCAACTGGACACCACAATCCTCTTCGTCACCCACGATATCGACGAGGCTGTGCTGCTGGCGGACCGGGTTCTCGTCATGTCGGCGGGGCCGGGGCGCATTGTCCGCGACCTAGCCGTAGACCTTCCGCGGCCGCGCACCATCGAAACGACATTGGGGACCCGCTTCCAGGCGCTTCGCCGGGAGTGCCTCGACCTTATCCGACAACAGAGCCAGAAGGCCTTCGAAGGGACCCAAGATGCTTGATAAGGTCGCCCCCACGGTCCGCCCTCCGCGAAGCGGCTTCGCGGCCGCCCGTGCCGCTCTTGCCGATGGCGCCGATCCCGTGGCGCTGGCGCTTGATGGAGCGGATCGCGCCCAGGCGGCGGCAGGAGACGGCATCTTCACCGCTCTGGTCCCCCGCGCAGAGGTGGAGAGGAAGGCCGCTGCCGCCGCCGCCCGCGCGCGGGCCGGCGAGGCGCTCCCACTGCTCGGTCTCACCTTCTCGGTGAAGGACAATCTGCACGTGGCGGGAATGGCGACGACGCTCAATTGCCCGGCCGTCGCCATGGCGCCGCAGGAAAGCGCGCTCGCGATCACGCGCCTTGAGGCGGCGGGCGCCGTGCTCGTCGGCAAGAACACTCTGGATCAGTTCGCGACCGGCCTGAACGGCACCCGCAGCCCCGAGCCATTGTGCCGCAATGCGCTTGACCCAGCCTTCATTCCCGGCGGCTCCAGCTCCGGTTCCGGCGTGGCCGTGGCGGCCGGTCTGGTTTCCTTCTCGCTGGGGAGCGACACGGGTGGGTCGGGACGCGTTCCCGCAGCCTGCAACGGCATCGTGGGGCTGAGACCATCCCTCGGGCTCGTGAGCACGCGCGGCGCCGTCTACAACAGCCCCCTGCTCGACTGTATCCCCATCTTTGCGACCAATGTGGATGACGCAAGCGAGATCCTCGGCCTCATCGCCGGCTATGACCCACTCGATCCGTGGAGCCGCCGCGACGCGGGCACCATCGGAACCGCGCCGGCCCCGGCCCCCTCGGCGCGCCTCGCCATCCCGCGCGGGGACCAGATGCGCTTCTTCGGCGACGCCGCCGCCGAGGCCGCCTTCGCTGCCAATCTCGACCGTCTGCGCGGGCTCGGCTTCACGCTGGAGGAGATCGATTTCGCGCCGTTCGAGGAGGCGGGGCGGCTGGTGTTCCAGTCCGCGCTGGTGGCCGAGCGCCTCGTCGAATACGACGAGATCATCACCACCCACCGCGACGCCATCCACCCGGCCGCGCTCGCCGCCATCGAGCCGGGGCGCGGCTATTCCGCCAAGCAGGCTTTCGAGACGCTGTACCGGATGCGCGAGCTGAAGCGCGTGGCCGAAACCGCGCTCGCCGATTACGCCGCCTTCGTCGTGCCCACGGTGCCCACCATCTACACCATCGAGGAGATGCTGGCCGATCCCATGGGCCGGAACTCCGTGATGGGCACCTACACCTATTTCGTCGGTCCCATGGATCTGTGCGCCATCGTGGCGCCGGGCGCTCCGGCGCGCGCGGGCCTGCCCTCGTCGCTCAGCTTCATCGGGCTCGCCGGGCAGGATGGTGTGGTCGCAGGGCTCGCGCGGCAGTTCCAGCGGCAGGCGTGACCCTGCCGCTTCCGCATCGAAAGATCACGCCGCCGGCACGGCGGCGTTCTGCTGGTGGGCGAAGGCCTTCAGCGTTTCTGACCGGATGTGCGCGAAGCATTCCCGCTTGATCGCGACGAACGCCTCCGAGAACTGCACTTCCGGCGTGCGCGGGCGGGGAATGTCCACGCGGATGTCGGCGACGATGCGCCCCGGATTGGCGCTCATGACCACCACCCGGTCGCCGAGGAAGATGGCTTCCTCGATGTCGTGGGTGATGAACAGCACCGTGGTGCGGAACTCCGCCCAGATGTTCAGGAGCGCCTCCTGCATCATGGCCCGCGTCTGCGCATCGAGGGCGCCGAACGGCTCGTCCATGAGCAGCACGCGCGGATAATTGGCCAGCGCCCGCGCGATACCCACCCGCTGCTGCATGCCGCCGGATAGCTCGGACGGGTAGTGCTTCTCGAACGCGGTAAGCCCCACCAGCGAGAGGAAGGTTCGCGCCGTCTGCTCGGCCGTCGAGGTGCTGCCGGTCGCCATGAGCGGGCCGAAGGCGACGTTGTCCAGTACGCTCTTCCAAGGGAACAGCGTCTGCTGCTGAAACACCATGCCCCGGTCCGCGCCGGGGCCGCGAATGGTCTCGCCATCCACCTCCAGCAGCCCGCGCGCGGCGGGCACGAAACCCGCCACCGCATTGAGCACCGTGGACTTGCCGCAGCCGGACGGACCGAGCACGCAGACGAACTCACCCGGCTCCACGTCGAGGTCGAAGCGCTCCACCACCGTGCGCCGCGCCGCGCCCTCGCCGTAGGCGATGGAGAGGTCTTTCAGCTGCAGCCTTCCCCGCCCCGGTACGGGGGCGAGGTGCGTGGGCACGGGAACGGGAGCTTCCATGATCACGCCATCGGGGCCGCCGCTCATTTGCCCAGTGCCTTCGCAAGGTAGGACGGGTCGATGAAGGCCGCATAGCCGGCCCGGTCCAGGACAGTGGGAAGCCGTCCCTGGTCCTTCAGGAAGGTGGCCGTGGCAAGCACCGTGTCGGCGAACTGGCCGATCTGGCCGGGCATGCCGAGATAGTCCTTCGTGATCTGCTCCGGACACGGCACCATGGTGGTGCCCTTCATCATGCGCTCGGCATCGTCAGCGGGCAGGGACAATTCCTTGGCGATGATGTCCACCGTCTCTTTGGGGTGCTTCAGCCAGTAGTCGATGCCCTCGCACTCCGCCTTCACGTAGGCCACCACCTGCGCCGGATACTTGGCGGCGAAGTCGTTCATCACGACGCCCACGTCCCAGGTGGGATAGCCGCGTTTCGCCATCTCACCGCTGGTGAGGAAGATCTCGCCGCCATTCTTCACGATCTTGTCGAGGTTGGGCTCCCAGATCCACGCCGCGTCGATGTCCTTGCGCAGCCAGGCGGCGACGGCATCGGAGGGCGAAAGGTCGATGAGCTTCACGTCGGTGGGGTTCACCCCCGCCTCCTTGAGCGCGGCGATAAACAGATAATGGGTGGTGGAGCCGAAGGGGGCGGCCGCGGTCTTGCCGGCAAGGTCCTTCAGGGACTTGATGTTCTTGTCCGAGCGCACGGCGAGGGATTCCACCGGGCCGAGCATGTTCAGCACGAAGATGCCCTTGTAGGGCAAAGCGCGGGTGGCGCCGAGGGTGAAGGGCGGGTTGCCGACGCCGCCGAAATCCACCTGGTTCGCCGCCACGGCGCGGTTCATGTCGCCGCCCGAGCCGAACTTGACCCACTTGATCGGCACGCCGGACTTCTCGTGCAGGCCGAGCGCCTTGGTGACGAGTTGGGCATTGACGAGGTTCAGATAGCCGATGGTGATCCCCTCCGGCTTCTGCTGCGCATGCGCGCCAGCCGAAAGGCCGAGGGAGAAGGCGGCGGCGAGCAGAAGAGAGGCCGTGCGTCGAAGCGTGTTCATCTCAGTCTCCAGTCGGCGAAAGGGGAATCAGCGGAAGCGCCAGGGGGTCAGGGCGCGCTCGGCAAGGCGGATGAGGAAGTCGAGCGCCATGCCGGTGAAAGCGAGGACGAACAGGCCCATGATCACGATGTCGCCGAGCAGGAACTTGCTCGCGTCCCAGATCATCCAGCCGAGGCCGGCGGTGGCGGCGACGATCTCGGCGGCAACCAGCACCGTGTAGGTGAAGCCCAGTGAAATGCGCATGCCCGTGCAGATGCCGGGCAGGCAGGCGGGCAGGAAAACGTGCCGGAACAGCTGGCGGGAGTTGGCGCCCAGGCTTTTCGCCGCCTTCACGTAGCGCGGATCGACACTCGCCGCCGCCTGCATGGAGCTGATGGTCAGCGGCGGCAAGGCGGCGAGGAACAGGATGGCGATCTTGGACGCGTCGCCGATGCCCAGCCACATCACGATAAGGGTATAGAGCGCCAGCGGCGGCAGGGGCCGGTAGAATTCGATCACCGGATCGAACACCGCCTTCACGTCACGGCTGAGACCCATGACGATGCCGAGCGGAATGCCCACGAGGCACGCGAGGCTGTAGCCAGCCAGCACCCGGTAGAGGCTGGCGATCAGATGCTCGTGCAGCAGGCTGCCCTGGTAGCCTACGGTCGCGGTGCGCACGAAGGCCTCCCACACCGCCTTCGGCGACGGCAGGAAGAGCGGGTTCACCCATGCATAGTGGGCCGCGAGCCACCACAGGGCGAAGAGCGTGGCGGCGGTCAGCGCAGTCAGGAGCCGTGTGCGGGGGAGGGCCGCCCGCACACGGCCCGGCAGCAGGCTAGTCCGGGCCGGGCTTGAGGCGCGCTCGGGAGCGGTCTCCACGGCGCTCATTCCTCCACTCCCAGCAAGTCCATCACGGCGAGCGCAAGGATGCGCGTTGCCGCCACCGCCTTGCCGATGTGGATGCTCTCGTTCACCGGCGCCCAACCGTCTTCGCCGGGGCCGAAGGTGATGGCCTTGAAGCCGCGCTCGGAGAAGCGGATGGTGTCGTTGAAGGCGTTCTTGCGGTAGAGCTTCGGCTCGCCCGAAAGCACCTCGCCATAGGCCTTACGCAGGGTGCGGACGGGCTCGGCCTCCGCCTCCTGCTCGCCCGTGCCATCCACGAACAGGGCGCCGGGGAACGGCCGGGCCTCGGCCTTCAGGGTCGGATCGGTGGCGAGCGCGGTGGCGATCACGGCGTTGATGTCCGCCATCACGCTCTCCCGCGTCATGCCGGGAAGGATGCCCACCACCCCCAGCACCGCCTTGCAGCTGTCCGGCGTGAATTGCATCTCGCGCGGCACGCCTCCGGCGATGCGCAGCACCGTGACCGTGGGCGGCGTGCCGCCCGCGTGCGGGGTGGGGGTATGGGCGAAGCTCATCTTTTCGAGTTGGGGCAGCAATTCCATCATCTTGGTGATGGCATTGATGCCCGTATCGGGCCGCCAGAGATGGGTCTTGATACCGGAGGTCTCCACCTCCACGAGGAAATTGCCGCAATTGGCGATGGCGATCCCCATGCCCCAGCTGCCATCCGGCGCTGTCCAGGCTGTGGGCTCGCAGACGATGGTGTAGTCAGCCTCAAGCCCGCATTCGTCGAGCAGGAAGATGGAGCCGTCTGGCCCGTTCTTTTCCTCGTCCGCCGTGTAGACGCACTTCAGCGTGCCCTTGAGGCGCACACCCGCCGCGCGGATTGCCTCCACCGCGAGCAGCGTGCAGGCGAGGTTGCCTCGGGTGTCCGACGTGCCGCGCGCATAGAGCAGATCGCCGTGTCGGGTCGGCCGGAAGGGATGGCCGCCGGTCATGGTCCAGGCCGCCCAGTCGCCGGCAGGGTAGGTGTCGAGGTGGTCATTGAGGATGAGGGACGGCCCCTCCTCGGCCCCGGCCAGCGCGCCGATGACATTGAGCCGGTGCGGCGTGCGCGCCTTCAGGTCCACCGTGAAGCCGAGCGCCGCCAGCTTGTCGGCGAGCAGCAGAGCGATGCCCTCTTCCCGCCCGCCCGGCAGGTCCGGGTCCAGCGGATTCTCCGCCTCCGGCTGGCCGGCCGGGATCAATTCGCAGGCGAGATCGAGCCACGTCTGCTCGGTGATGAAGGACAAGACCGCGTCACGCTGGGAGATCGCGGCGGGTTGGGGAGTGAGTGCGACGGTCATGGCATCCTCGAATATGGTTTGACCTCAGCAAGGGGGATGCCACTTGCGGAATGCGCAGTTATCTCTTTGGAGAATCGAGCAGTTTTTCCGTTGCAAAGGAATTGCTTTTGAACGGCCTTCGCTCAGTTTCGCGGCCGGAGCCAGGGCGGACCTTAGTCAGGCCGCTCAAAAAATATCAAATCGATAATTTAAATATAAAAGCAATTCGTTGCTTGAGGCGGAGAGACCGGCGGCCTTTGCCCGGTCCGCAGATTGTCAGTTGCGGTCGGCCGGCTCCAGCTCGGAAGCCAGGGCCTCGGGCTTCAATATGACCATCAGGCCGCGCCGGTTGGTGAGGATGCCGTCCTGCTGCATCCGGCCGAGTTGCACCGTCACCCACTGCCGTGTGGCGCCGATGAGCGCAGCAAGATCTGCGTGGGTAAAGGCGGCGGCGATGAGGATGCCGCGCTCATCCTTCACGCCATAGGTCTGAGCCAGGTGCTGGAGCAACTGCACAAGCCGCTGCGCCACGGAGCGCGTGCCGAGCATCTGCGCAAAGGCGGAATAGCAGCGGGCCTTGAAGACAAGGGCGTCGATGATCCCGATGGCTAGGTCCGGCACCTGTCGCGCCAGCTGCCGCAGGCCTGCGCCCGGCAGGAACACCAGCCGGCTCGGCCGAACCGCCGTCGCCGCCCACATGTGGGTGCCGCCGCCGAAGACGTCCGGTCCACCGACGAAATGGCCCTTGGACCAATAGGCCAGCGTGATTTCACGGCCCGAGGGTGCCACGTAGAAGCTGCGGATCTGTCCGTCTTCAATGACCACGATGCCGTCGTGGTGCTCGCCCTGACGAAAGAGCGGCTCGCCGGCTGAAAGGCGCATCTCCCGCCCATGCATCCGAACGATGGCCTGATCGACCTCCGAGAGCCGCTCGATCAGGCTCGCCTCACGCTGCAGAGGCATTTCCCATTCCGCGAGCAGAATGGGCGCGTCGAGAGCGTCTCCCTTGACGTCATCTTTCGCCATTCGCCCTCGCCGGATGCCCTTTGCGCTTATGGAAGCGATCAAGGGTACTGTGAAGGCTGGCGAATGGCATCAGGGGGATCGAGAAAAATTGGGCAGTGACTGTTCTGATAAATTTCAAATCCACCGGGACGATGAATGCCTCTGTTGGGCAATTCCCAGGCGAGCCTCTTGAAGGGCAAATAAATGCTATTCGGCTCGATATTCTAATACATTATCCGCGTCTCGATGGTTGTTTTCATCGGCGGGATGTCGTTGCGAGTTCCTCCGCAATGCAGACGCATCCCCGTCCGCGTTGGCGGATGAGGACGCTCTGCAATTCTGAAAGCCCGGTCGAACCCTAGCCTTCGGCGCGGGAAATAACTGGGAGTTGCGGCGCTTCATCGACGCTGAGGCTGAACAGGTCGGGCCGCGCATAGTGGCCGATGGGGTCGAAATCGAGCTTGGCGCCGATGATGTCGTCGAGGTCGATCTCGGCGGTGAGAATGGTCTCCTCGTCCAGCACGGGCCCAGCGAGAATTTCCCCCAGCGGACCGACGATCACCGAACGGCCGTGCATCATGAAGGCGTCGGGGCTGGCCTGGATGCGGCTGGCGTAGTCCTCCGGAAAATCGCAGCGACGCATCACCTGGCAGGCGCTGATGACGAAGCAGCGGCCCTCCATGGCCACATGGCGCATGGTGGAGATCCAGGTCTCCCGGTCATCGGCGGTAGGCGCGGTCCAGATTTCGACGCCCTTGCCGTAATAGGCGGCGCGCAGCAGGGGCATGTAGTGCTCCCAGCAGATGGCGCCGCCGAGCTTGCCGTAGGGCGTGTCGACTACGGTCAGGGTGGAGCCGTCGCCAAACCCCCACACCAGGCGCTCGGAGCCGGTGGGCATCACCTTGCGATGCTTGCCGAGGAGGCCGTCCGGGCCGAGATAGAGCACGGTGCAATGGAGCGTCCCACCGTCCCGCTCGATGACGCCGACCACCACATGGATGTCATGCTCCGCGCAGGCGGCGGCGAGCTGGTCCACTTCCGGCCCGGGCACCGTAATCGCACCGCGCACGTAGCGGACGAAATCGGTCCGTCCCTCGGCTGTCCGCCGGCCGACGCTGCAGCCGAAGTCCAGCCCCTTGGGATAGCCGCCGATGAAGGCCTCCGGGAAGACCGCGATCTTCGCTCCCGTGGCGGCTGCATCGGCGATGAGGGCGATGGTGCGCTGGGTCGCTGCAGGGCCGTCGAAGGGGATGGTTGCGGCCTGGACAGCGGCCACCTTGATCCTGGGCATCTCGCTCATTCCTTGTTGTGTGCTGCGCCGTTCCACAGCGGGCGGTCGAGGTCGAAAAGGTCGCGCGTGCGCGTGTAGGCCGTCGGGCCGTGCATCCGGGCGACGAGATCGAGGGCGACACCATCCACCCGCGGACGGGCGGGATCGCCGGTCAGCACATGGACGGCATAATGGGCGTGTATCACCTCGCCAACGACCAGAAGCTGGCCCGGGCCGGTGTCCAGCATATGGGTCATCCGGCATTCGAGAGCGACGGGGGATTCCGCGATGCGGGGGGGACGTACACCAATGCTGGGCACGGATCGAAGCCCCGCCAGCGCGATCTCATCCACCTCGGGCGGGGCATCCACGCAGGTCACGTTCATGGCCTCGACGAGGGCGTGGGGCACGAGATTGACGACAAATTCGCCGGTGGCGCGGATGTTGGCGGCGGTGTCCTTCTCCCGCTCCGGCCGCGCCAGAATGCCCAGCGCCACGATGGGGCGATCCGCGCCGAAGACGTTGAAGAAGGAGTAGGGCGCGGCGTTCACCACCCCATCCGCGCTCATGGTGCCAACCCATGCGATGGGCCGCGGGAGAACCGCGGAGGCCAAAAGCCGATAGCGCATCTCGGCGGAGAGCGTGCTGAAATCGAAATGGCGCATGGCGGGGCCATCCGGGGGCGCCACGTCCTGTGTCTGGGTATGGGTCATGATGTCCCTGCGGCCGGCGGCGAGCACTCTCACCGGCCGGCGGAAGACAGCCCGCGCCCGAGGCGGGGCCGTCGTCTCCGTGGTGGACGGGGGCGACATCAGGCGCGAAGAATCTTCACGCTCTTCACGTCGAAGCTGCCGGTGGCGATCTCCTTGTCCACCTCGCCGGCGATGGCCGTATTGATGAACTTCGGCACGTCAGGCAGGCGCGGCAGAAGCTTGGCTTCCACGCCCCACTTGGCCAGCGTCTCCATCTGCGCGATCTGGGCCGGGGACAGCGCGACCTTGATGTCGGTGAAGGTCTTCGCGCTCCACGCCGGATCGTAGCTCGACGCCTTCTGGAGCACGGGCTCCGGAATGTTCTTGGCCGGCTCCAGCGAGCGGAACCAGCTGTTGGCGAGGTCATTGTTCTGCGCGGCGAAGAATAGCGCCTGCGCATTGGCGAGCAGCAGACGGCGCAGCACATCCGGCTTCTGGAGGAAGCGGTTGTTGGCGGCGAGCACGATGACCGGGCTCAGGTTTTCCGAGACGACAACCGCATTTCCCGTGCTCTCGAAGAAGCTCACGAAGGGGTCATAGGTGAAGAACGCGTCGATGCGCTGGGCGCCGACGGCATCGGCCAGTTCCGCCGGGCCGACGTTCACGAAGGTCATGTCCTTGCCCGGTACGAGGCCGGCTTTCAACACGGCATCCTGCGCATTCTGGAAGGCGGTGATGCCGAAGGTGCCGTAGACCTGCTTGCCCTTCAGGTCCGACATCTTGGTGATGCCGGACTTCTTGGTCGCCAGCACCGCCGAGCGGAAGCGGGCCTGCGAGGACACGGTCGTCACCGGCGCGCCGATGGCCATGGTGGTGACGGCGGCGAAATCGGAGAGCGTGCCCACGTCACCCGCGCCGGACACCAGCGCCTCGGTGATGGCGGGCGAGGCGGCGAGCTGGATCATCTCCATCTTCAGCCCGTTGCGCGCGGGAATGTCCGTGCGCATCAGCACATGGGCGATCTGGGCCGACACGGTGGTCGTGTTGAACCAGCACATGCGCACCACGTCCCCTTCCTGCGCGCGCAGGATCGAGGGGGCTGCCAAAGGAAGGGAGGCGGCGAAGCCGGCGGCCAGCTGGCCGAAACGGCGGCGCGAAAGTCCTGAGGTCACGATTATTCCCCTTTCTGCCATTCCGGCTTGAGCGTTTCCCACAGGTCATTGACCGTGGAGACGAACCATGGATCGGACCGCATCTCGGCCGTGCGCGGGCGCGGCAGCGGCACCAGAACCTCCTCGCGCACCCGCCCTGGACGCGGGCTCATCACCACCACGCGGTCGGCGAGGAACACCGCCTCATCGATGCCGTGGGTGACGAAGATCACCGTCTTGCCAGCCTCCGAGGAGATGCGGGCGATCTCCTCCTGCAGCAGCACGCGGGTCTGCGCATCGAGCGCGCCAAACGGCTCGTCCATGAGCAGGATGTCGGGATCGGGCGCGAGCGCGCGGGCAATGGCGGCACGCTGCTTCATGCCGCCGGACATCTGGTGCGGAAACTTGTCCTCAAAGCCGTTCAGGCGGACCATGGCGATGAGCGACCGGGCGATCTCGGCCCGCTCCGCCTTGCCCATGCCCTTGGCCTTGAGGCCGAATTCCACGTTCTGCTGCACCGTCATCCAGCCGAACAGGGCGTAGTCCTGAAACACCACCGTGCGCGAGGGGCCGGGCCGGGTGATCGGCCGACCATCCTGCAGCAGTTGCCCGCTGGTGGCGGACTGGAAGCCGGCGATGATGCCGAGCAGGGTGGACTTGCCGCACCCGGACGGCCCGAGCAGCGAGATGAACTCCCCGCGGCGGATACGGAGCGTCACGCCATCGAGGGCAATGACAGGTTCTTCGGTCTTGGACCCGTAGACCTTGCCGACATTGCGAATGTCGATCTGCACATCCTCGGGCGAGAGCTGCGGCGCGAGGGTCGGGGCGGCGGAAGACATGAGGGAGGCACTGGCAAGCATGGCTGTTCCTTTCGCTGTCCTCAGCTGCGCTCGGAGGGCGCCCAGGCGTTCACCCGCCGCTCGATGCGCTCGAGAATGGCGGACATTGCGAAGCCGACGAGGCCGATGGTGACCATGCCTGCCACCACGTTGTTGATCTGGAACAGCATGCGGGACTGCTGGATCAGGTAGCCGAGGCCGGTCTGCGCAGCGATCAGCTCCGCCGTCACGACGCACATCCAGCCGACGCCGAGGGCGATACGCAGGCCGGGCAGAATGATCGGCAGCGAGGCGGGGATCAGCACGTCCCAGAACAGCTGCCAGGGCTTGGCGCCGAGGCAGAGGGCCGCGTTCATCTGGTTGCGATCGAGCCCGCGCACGGCGGTGTAGGTGGCGACGAAGGCAGGGAAGACGGCGCCGAGGAAGACGAGGAAGTAGGACGCCGCGTCCCCGAGGCCGAACCAGAGGATGGTGATCGGAATCCAGGCGAGCGGCGGAATGGGTCGCAGGGCCTCCACCACCGGCCGTACGAAATCCGACACCGACCGCCACCAGCCGCAGACGAGCCCCAGCGCCAGACCGACAACGCAGGCGAGCAGGAAGCCGACGGCGACGCGCTGGAGGCTGGCGGCGAGATGAATCCACAAGGAGCCGTCGAGGGCCATGTTCCACAGCGCCTGCGCCACGGAGAACGGCGACGGCAGAAGGAAGCCGTCCACGAGGCCGAGCCCCGTCACCGCCTGCCAAAAGGCGAAGAAGGCTGCGAGTCCCAGCCCCGCGCGGACCGACTTGTCAGCGAACAGCCGGCTCCAGAGGACCTTGCGGCCGGCAGGCGCCGATCTGTCGGGAACCGCCGTCATCGCGCTCGCTTCAGCGTTCGCTCCCATCCGGACCTCCTCCTTCACCCCGCCTAGCGGCGGCACGTCAATGCGATCAGCCATGACCGAAGGCTAATTTATGTCGGTCATTTCCGTCAATTCACAAAGGCGGCGAAGATGATGATTCATCGGGCAAAAATGCCGACTGATCCGATCAAAGCGATAGCAACCCGCTTATTCTTTGGGCGCGTCGTTTGAAATTTTATCGGCTAAAACCGATGATAGACCTCTCCGGCGAGATCGGACATGCTGCGTCCATCGGGGGAAAGTGACAGTGACGGCGGACATCGAAGAGAAGCTGGCCCGGATCGGCATCACCGGGACGCTCTACAAGCTCTATCTGACGGCGGTCGGCCTCGGCGGCGCCTCCATCACCGAGGTCGCGGCGAAAGCGGGACTCGCGCGCACCACGGCGCACGATGCACTGGCCAAGCTGGAGGAAGAGGGGCTGATCCGGTTCGTGGACCACGGAAAGCGGCGCTTCGTGGTCGCGCAGGACCCCGGCGTGTTGCTGGAGCGCATCGAGGCGCGCCGGCAGATGCTGGAAGATGTCATGCCGGTGCTCAGGTCCATGTACCACCACGAGACCGGCAAGCCGAACGTGCGCTTCCATCCCGGCCCGGAGGGCATCCGCACGACCTTGTGGGATACGCTCTCCGGCGGCGACGCGGTGCTGCGGGCCACCCTCTCCATGAAGGAGCTGATGGCCGAGCCGGGCCTCGACGAGATGGAACGATATCTGACCGAGCGCGCGCGCCGCGGCATCTGGCTGCACGTGATCCGCTCTGCGGAGCGCGACATCGCGCCCATCTGGCCGTCCAGCCAGGAGCAGCGGCGCGAACTGCGCTACGCACCGCCCGCCCACCAGCTGGCGATGACCTGCTTCATCTACGGCAACAAGGTCGCGCTGATCTCGTCCGCCCGCGAAAGCTACGGCATGATCATCGACAGCGCCGAGTTCGCAGCTTTCCAGGCGTCCATGTTCGATGCCATGTGGAGCCTCAGCATCCCGACGTGACGAAGGGCATCATCCCTTCGTCGCTCGCAGAAGCCGCAGCGCGTTTGCGGTGACGAGCACGGTCGCCCCTGTGTCGGCGAGGATCGCCGGCCACAGGCCGGTGAGGCCGGCGATGGTGGTGACCAGGAACACCGCCTTCAGCCCCAGTGAGAGGCCGATGTTCTGGCGGATGTTGCGCATGGTCCGTCGCGACAGGTCGATCATGCCGGCGATATCCCGGACGCGGCCATGCAGCACGGCGGCGTCCGCCGTCTCCAGCGCCACATCGGTGCCGCCGCCCATGGCAATGCCGATGTCGGCGGCGGCGAGCGCCGGCGCGTCGTTGATGCCGTCACCCACCTTGGCGACGACCTCCCCCTTCCGCTTCAGCTCGGAGACTATGCGCTGCTTGTCCTCCGGCAGGAGGCCGGCGCGCACCTCGATGCCCAGCACCCCGCCGATGGCGGCGGCGGTCCGGGGATTGTCCCCCGTCAGCATCATCGTGCGCAGCCCACGTTCCTTCAGCGCCGCGAGACCCGCCGCCGCATCCGCGCGCGGCTCGTCGCGCATGGCGATGGCACCCGCCAGCGCGTCGTCCACGATGAGGAGGGACACGGTCTTGCCCTCGTCGTTCAACGCCGCGAGGCGAGCCTCCAGCGCGCGATCGAGCGCCACCCGCGTAGCCCCCGCCGCGACGGAACCGAAGAACACCGCGCGTCCCTCCACGATCCCCGTCACCCCCTTGCCGCCAAGCGCGCGGGCATCGCTCGCAGCGGGAATGGAGAGGCCATCGGCGGCAGCGCGGTCGAGGATGGCCTTCGCCAAGGGATGACTCGATCCGGCCTCCAGAGCGGCAGCAAGGCGCAGCGCCTCCAGTTCGGGTAGCGCAACGCCGATCACGTCCGTCACCTTCGGCCGCCCCTCGGTCAGGGTGCCGGTCTTGTCGAGACAGACCATGGTGACCTTGCCCGCCGTCTCCAGCACTGCGCCACCCTTGAGGAGCAAGCCCCGACGCGCGCCCGCGGAAAGACCGGAGGCAATGGCCGCGGGAGTCGAGATGACCAGTGCGCACGGACAGCCAATAAGCAGGATGGCGAGGCCCTTGTAGACCCATTCGCCCCAGTCACCGCCCATCAGCAATGGCGGGATGGTCGCAACCAGCGCGCCGATGACCACGACAGCGGGGGTGTAGACGCGCGAAAAGCGGTCGATGAGCCGCTCCGTTGGGGCGCGCGCCTCCTGCGCTTCTTCCACCAGCTTGACCACGCGGGCGATGGTGTTGTCCTCGGCGGTCGCGGTCACGCGGACGGTGAGCGCCGCATCGCCGTTCACGGTGCCGGCGAAGACGTTCGCGCCCACACCCTTGGTCACGGGGGCGCTCTCGCCGGTGACCATGCTCTCGTCGATCCCGCCCTCTCCGGCGAGGATCGCGCCATCGGCTGCGATGCGGTCGCCCGGGCGCACGAGGATGGTGTCGCCCACGGCGAGCTGCGCCGCCGGCACCTCCACGACATCGCTGCCCCGCACCACCAGCGCCGTCTTCGGCACCAGCACCGCGAGCGCCTTGATGCCAGCGCGGGCACGGCCGGCGGCGAAGCCCTCCAGCAATTCGCCGACGAGGAACAGGAACACGACGGCCGCAGCCTCCTCCGCCGCGCCGATGATGACCGCACCCACGGCGGCGATGGTCATCAGCGTCTCGATGGTGAAGGGCATGCCGACGGCCGCCGCCGCAAATGCCCGGCGCGCGATGGGGACCAGGCCGACCAGCATGGCGGCGATGAACAGCGGCGTCTGGACCTGCGGCAGCACCAGTCCGGCGAGGAAGGCCGCCGCAAAGGCGGCGCCGCTGGCGAGGGTCAGCCGCAACTTGCCGTTGAACCAGAAGCCGCCCTCGCCCAGTTCGGCGCCATGGGCGTGATCGTGGCGGGCGGCGGGCGCCGTCTCATCTGGATGACCGGAATGATCGTGGCGGGCATGGGCTTCCCGGGCGTGATCTTGCCCAGCGCGATCTTGCCCGCCGTGGTCATGCGCCGTGTGATCGTGGCCGCCATGATCGTGGCTCCCGAGGCCGGCCCCATGATCGTGCCCGCAGCAGGCCTCGCGTGCCGCGACCGGAGCCGACGTGTGGGCGGGCTCGGCATTCGCGAGCATGAGGCCATAGCCCATGGGCTTCAGCCGCGCCGGCAAGGCAGAAAGATCGGCACCAGAAACGTGCCGCACGACCAAGGTCGCCGCAGCCACGGACACGCGCGCCTCCGCCACCCCGTCCAGACGGCTTGCAACGGCCTCGATCTTCGCTGCGCAGGAGGCGCAGTCCATGCCCGAGACGCGATACCGAGTCTGAACCTGACTGGCTGTCATGATGCCGCCTTTCCTTTGGTCATGGTGGCAGCCTAGATGCTCTAGCGACTAGAGGAGCAAGCCCCATGGCAGCAGCACCGGTCCCTGCTCACCTGACCATCGGCGAAGCCGCCCGCATCAGCGGCGTGAAGGTGCCCACCATCCGCTTCTACGAGGAAACCGGCCTGCTGCCCCACCTGCCGCGCAGCGAAGGCAATCGCCGGCTCTACGACGATGCGCAGGTCAAGCGCCTCGCCTTCATCCGCCATGCCCGCGAGCTGGGCTTCGGCCTCGACGCCATCCGCACGCTGCTGACCTTGCAGGATCGCCCCGACCAGCCCTGCGCCGAAGCGGACGCCATCGCCGGCGCCCGGCTCGACGAAGTGCGGCGGCGGATCTCCTCGCTCAAGGCGCTGGAGGCAGAGCTGGAGCACATGGTCCATGCCTGCGCGCACGGCCGGGTGGCGGAATGCCGTGTAATCGAGATACTGGCCGATCACGGCCAATGCACATTTCATGGCGGGCCAGAGGTTACGCCGGGAGCTGTCCCGCATCCGGTGACGCAGGCCCAGCCCAGCAAGGGGACACGCCGACGCTAGAGGCTCTACTCCGCCTCTTCACCGATGCGCACCCGCCCCGCCAACGCGCTGCGTCGAAGCCGGCTCGGCGATGTGCTGGTCCAGCGACGGATGGCGCGACTGAAGCTGGCGTTGGACCCATAGCCCACCTCCGCCGCTACGGCGCGAATGGCGCTGCCGCTGGCTGTGAGACGGGCGATCGCCTGCTCGGCGCGCACCTTATCCACCAACTCGGAGAGGCTGGTCCCCTCCCCCGCCAGTCGACGCTGCAGCGTGCGCCGGCTCATGAAGGCAAGCTCGGCGATGCTGGCGAGCCCCGGCTCCGCCCCCGCCTCAATGAGGCCGGGCAGGATGGCGGCGATCGAGCCCGCCAACGTGCCGTCGCCGCGGATCACTGCGGCTCCCGGAGGGACGACCGCATCGGCAAGCTGACGGCCGTTCACATAGGGCCGGTCGAGCACCGCATCGGAAAAATGCATGGTCACCGTCCGGTTCGCCGCGGGCACAGTCTCGCAGCCGAATTGTGTGCCCATTCCCTCCACGCCGTGAAGCGGGTGAGGGCTCAACTCGACCCGCTCGACCAGTGACCCGGCAAGTCCGGTGCGCTGAACCACAGTGCGGATCAGCGCGGCCACGTATTGTTGCACGTAGGACAGATGCACCAGGTCCACGGGCACGCGAAAGGCATGGCGCACCGCGCCGCCGCCGGGAGTTGGCGTCAAAGTGAACAGCTCATGTGAGCCGTGATGCTGATAGGCGCGCTCCACCTTGATAAAGGCCTCGCGCGGCGTGCGGGACGACATGACGACCTGCCCCAGCAAACCGAGTTCCTCGATCCCGGCATGGGCCACCATGCGGCACGGCACATCATGGCCTTCGCGCCGAACCACATCCATCAGCAGGCGGATTCCCGCCATCAGGGGGATCGGACGATCGCGATCTTCGATAAGGCCGGCCGGCAGCCCGGCATCACGGAGCATCCGATCGAGCGGATGGCCGCCATCCTGCAGCCAGACCATGATCGGCGCGATGGCGGCTGCGCGCACCAGGGGCAGAGTGGTGGTCACGAACGATCTTCTCTCGCTCTCTTTCCGACGAAACGGTTATGCCCTCGCGAGCCCGACTGGGGTGGGGCGGCCGCCGCGCAAGCTGAACCGTGACCATGCCTGTTCCCATATTTTCGTCGTGGCGCGCAAGGTCAAATCCCGCCTGGCGTGCGGACTTGCGTTCACACCGGCGCGAAGCTGGCCGACATGCCGATCGTCAGAGATTGCATGACGCGGACACGAAATTCGACATTCCGGGGCATGCCCTTGCGCAAGCCCAACCAATGCCGTGGCGTCGGCGCCACACCTCGCCGGGAATAGCGCGCAAGGGGCAGTTCCAAAGCCGTGCTTGCGCTAGAGTGCGGCCATTGGCGGGGGCCAAGTGGCGGGGTGACGAGCCGCGCCGCGAGACGCCGCGGTGCGGCGTCAGGTCAAGACGGGGGAATTATGGTCGGGGGGTATCAATCCGGAACGAAGGTGGCGGATCGTTTGCGCGGCGCGGATGCCATGGCCGGCACGCACCGTAGCAGGCGTATGGGAGTGCGCGCAGCGATCGCCATGCTGGTCGCCGGTGCACTTCTGGGGGCGGCGGGCCGCACCGCGCGAGCCGCGGACCTTGGCGCCGCACCGGCGGCGACACCGGCACCACAGCCCCAGGCGAATTCGGGCTGGCAGTATCAGGCGACCCTGTACCTCTGGGCCACCGGCATCGACGGCGACATCGGCATCCGGCGCCTGCCGGCCATCCCGGTGGACATCACCTTCGGCGACGTGATGCAGAATTTCCAGGGCGCGGTGATGGGCAACTTCATCGCCAAGAAGGATAACTGGACGCTGTTCGCGGACGTGTTCTGGTCGCAGCTCGGCACCAGCAAGAACCTGTCGACGGCCGGCCAGCCCCTCGTCGATTTCTCCCAGCGCCTGTTCATCCTGTCCGGCGCCGCCGGCTATCGACTGCCTCTGGGCGATGCCGATTTCGATCTCTCCGCGACGGCCGGCTTCCGCTATCAGCGCCTGTCGGCCAACACCTCGATCAGCTCGCTCTTCTTTCCCTTCGCCTTTTCCGAGTCCGACTCCAAGGACTGGCTGGATCCGACCTTCGGCCTTGCGCTTCAGTGGAAGCTCAACAAGCAATGGTTCCTGAACGCGCTGGCCGACGTGGGCGGCTTCGGGCTGCCGGCGAGTTCGAAGCTGTCCTCGCAGGGCCTTGTCGCCATCGGGTACAATTGGAATGAGTCCTGGTCGACCGCGCTCGGCTATCGGGCGCTTTACACCGACTACCAGTCCGTAACGTCACCCACGCGCGACTTCCGCTACAACACCACCATGCACGGGCCGTTCATGAGCATCGGCTATCATTTCTGAGTTCGGATAGCGCCCGGGCGACGGCATGCCACCCGGGCGGCTCCCGCCGCTTTCGCTCGCGGCTTCTCTTGCGCTGCAGCGAGACTTGCTTTAGCTAGCCCGGCCTTCCGCACCCGCATACGGCAAGGAGGCCCGATGACCGCCTGCGGCCTCGATTTCGGCACCTCCAATACCACCCTCGGCCTGAACGGACCTAACGGCCCGCGCCTCGCGCGGCTGGAAGGCAGCGCGGACACGCTTCCGAGCGCCATCTTTTTCCCCTGGAGCGGCACGCCGTTGGTGGGCCGCGCCGCCATGGCCTCCTATGTGGGCGGCGAACAGGGGCGCCTCATGCGCGCCCTCAAATCCGTCCTGGGGACCTCCCTCATCGAGGAGACGACGCCGGTCGGCCGCCGCCGGCTCGGCTTCAAGGGCGTGATCGGCGAATTCCTCGCCGAGGTGAAGGCGCGGGGCGAGGCCGAGGCCAACGGGCCGCTGCGCGAAGTCGTCCTCGGCCGGCCGGTGCATTTTGTCGATGGCGACGCAGACGGCGACAAGCGCGCCGAGGAGACCCTGGGCTCCATCGCCCGTGACATCGGCTTCACCGCCCTCTCCTTCCAGTTCGAGCCTATCGCTGCCAGCCTCGACTACGAGCGGCAGGTGGCCGGCGAGGAGCTGGCGCTGATCGCCGACATCGGCGGCGGCACGTCGGACTTCTCCATCGTGCGCATCGATCGCGGGCACCAGAACCGCGCTGACCGCGCCTCCGACATCCTCGCCAACGAGGGCGTGCGCATCGGCGGCACGGACTTCGACCGGCAGCTATCGCTCGCCGTGGTGATGCCCCTGCTCGGCCACGGCAGCCCGCTGAAGCGCAAGGGCCTCGCCATGCCGGCGGCGCTCTACCACGACCTCGCCACCTGGTCGGCCATCAACCGGCTGTATGACGGCCGCACGGCGCGCTCGATCCGCGAGCTGGAGCGCGCCGCGGCGCAGCCGGAGCTGGTCTCGCGCCTCGCCCGCGCGGTGGAGGAAGAGCGCGGCCATGGTCTCGCGCTCGATGTGGAGGCGGCGAAGATCCGGGTGGCGGAGGAAGGTGCCACAGTGCTCGATCTCGCGGTGTTGGAGGCCGGGCTTTCGGTCGGCATCTCCCACGACGATCTCATCGCGCACACCGGGCTCCTCGCCGAGCGCATCGCCGGGCGCATCTCGTCCTGCCTCTCTGCGGCCGGGCTGAAGGCGGACGCCATCGATGCCCTGTTCCTCACCGGCGGCTCGACCCGCCTCGCCCATGTGCGCGCGGCCATCTGCGCCTGCCTGCCGCAGGCTCGGGTGATCGAGGGCGACACCTTCGGTTCCGTGGGCACCGGCCTCGCCATCGAGGCGGCACGACGCTACGGCGGCTAAGGAATCGCGCCGCCCACAGGTTGCATCCATCATCAGAACGGCCGCGCTTCCCTTGGGCGCGCCGGCATGCTGTTCTCTCCTCCGGACGGCGGCGATGACAAAGACCGGCCGCAGGAGGAAACATGAGGAATGCCATAGCCTTGGGCCTCGCGCTCGCCGCGACGGCCCTGTCCGCGACCATCCCTGCCGCCTACGCCCAGGCACCGGCCACACAGGCACCGGCGGCCCAGGCGCCGCAACCGCCCCTCACCGGCACCTGCTCGCAGCAAAGGCTCTGCCAACTCAAGAAGTTCTACGAAGTCGCGAACTTCCGGATCGGCGGACGCTATGACCTGTCGAGCCCGGACAAATGGACGAACGGCGGCGAAGGCGGCACGACGCTGGAATCCCTCGGTGCCGGCCCGGCGAAGACCGCCTACATCGCCCTCGGCACCCCGAAGCGCAACGCGGCCGGCGAGATCACCAACGCGGTGGTGGTGAACTCCTTCTATTCCGGCGACGCCACCGACATGTACGCCCAATGGGTGGAGGGCACGGCGCTTTCCGGCGGCTCTGTGATCGGGCCGGGCAAGCCCATCGACACCGACCAGTATTACGTGGTGCTGGTGGATGCCCTCGGCCTGTGGGGCACCAGCAAGCCCTCGGAAGGGCTCGGGCAGAAATTCCCGCAATACAGCTACCAGGACATGGTGCAGGCCAATTACCGGATGCTGCGCGACCATCTGAAGGTCGCCCGCGCCTCCCTCGTAACCGGCGTCTCCATGGGCGCGACCCAGACCTATGTCTGGGGTGTGATGCATCCGGACTTCATGGACGGCCTCATGCCCATCGGCGGCACCAGCCAGTCGGACGGCGAGGATCCGGTCGGCAACTGGACCTTCCAGCTCATGTCCGCCGCCATCGAGAGCGATCCGCAGTGGCGCGCGACCGGCGGTAATTACTACAACCTGCCCAAGGACAAGCATCCCAACCAGGGCGTCGCCTTCGGCTGGTCGATCCTCAACCTCACCGGGTTCGACTTCCAGCACCGCTCGCAGCAAGACTGGTCGACGGTGCAGCGGGACGTCTTCTACTGGAACCCGCCCAATCCGCAGGCCGGCGCCTCCATTGCCGCCCGATCGCTGCTGTTCGACGCGGTCGACCTGCTGTGGCGCAACCGGGCCGGCGAGACCTACAACATCAATGCTGAGCTGAAGCGCATCAAGGCGCGCACCCTCGTGATGCACATCGAGAACGACCAGTGGCTCACCTTCGACCGCGCCAAGCGCACGGTGGAGAAGGTGCCCGGCGCGGACTTCGTGCATGAGACGAGCCCGGTCGCCCATTACGGCGTCTTCCCCATCCTGAAGAACCGCCAGTTCGATCCGACCGTGGCCGCCTTCCTCGGCGACGTCTCCCGCCTCACCCGCAATCGCGAGATGGCGGCGAAGACCTACCGCACCCCCTCGGTCGCGGCGGACATCACCCCCGAAAAGTCGTTCTGGAACAGCTTCGTCACCTATCCTTTCCCCGTGAAGAAGACCAAGGCGAAAGACGGCCGGGGTGTCGAGTGGGACATCGGCTACATGGACGAATATGCCGGCACGGCGGCCAATCCCGACGTGCTGGTCATCGTCCACGGCAAGGGCGCGTTCGGCGGGCACTACGGCAACATCATGCGCATCGCACTGGAGCGCGGGCTGCGCGTCATCGCCGTGGACATGCCGCACTATGGCATGTCCGGGCCGGGCAACCTCGACAAGAGCCCCGCCCGCACCCTGCAGGACATGCGCGACGTGCTGCATGAGGTGGTGGTGAACCAGCTGAAGGTTCCCAAGGCCGCCTATCTCGGTCATTCCATGGGCGGGCAGATCGTGCTCGGCTATGCCCTCTCTTGGCCGGATGCGGTAACGAAGCTGATCCTCGAGGCGCCCGCCGGCCTCGAGGAGTATCCGCGCGAGGTCACCATCGCGCCGGGCAAGAAGCTGGACCTGTTCGATCCCGCCTTCGCCCACGATTTCGACGCGTGGAAGAAGGCGTGGGACCAGACCGGCCTGCGCGAGCGGGAGAAGAACCTCACCGCCCAGCAGATTGACGATTTCTATCACTTCCGCAGCCGCGATCCCGTCACCGGGGCGGTGACGACCCAGCGCAACGGCTACTTCTTGCGCGACAGCGAATATGCCCGCCTCCACACCGCCCAGCGCATCGGCATGATCAAGGGCGATCCGCGCGAGCTGCAGCAGTGGGTGGATGTCTTCACCTTCGACATCTACGCCATGGTGGCGGAGTTGCAGGAAAAGGATCCGCAGAGCCTCTACAAGCGGCTGACCGAGATCAAGGTACCCATCTTCCTCGCCTTCGGCGACAAGGAGCCCTTCATCCCCGGCACCGCCTTCAACGGGCTCACCGATCTCTCGCGCCAGCTCGTGCTGCCCTTCCTGCGCCGCATGAACACAGCGGGGCGTGACGTGCAGGTGAAGATCTATCCCGGCACCGCCCACTTCATCCACACGGACGAGCCGGTCGCCTTCGCCGAGGATGTGGTGGACTTCGTGGAGACCGGTCGCGTCCCCACCGGCGCGCCGGCCAGCATCGACCGCCTTATCCACGGCGCGCCCGCCGCCGCAGAGGTCGCCCCGGCCAAGGCGGCGGCACCGACCGGGCTGAACAAGTAGGCGCCGGACGAAGCATCGGCTTGCGCTCCGGCATCAGGGCGCAAGCCTTTCCCCTCTAGAACGAGGCCTCCATGCAGACGCTCGACGTGAATGGCCTTCGCCTCGCCTACCGGGAATGGGGCTCGGGGGACACGACAGTCCTCTTCATCCATGGCAATCTCGCCAGCAAGGACTGGATCGAGCTGGCGGCCCCGCATTTCCCGCGCGGCGTGCGCACCGTCGCAGTGGACTGGCGCGGCTGCGGCGACAGCGACAAGCCGGCCCCCGCCGCCGATTTCTCCAACTATTCCATCACCCAGCATGCCGACGACATGATCGCGGCGCTGGATGCCCTCGACATCTCCTTCTGCCATCTGGCGACCCACTCGACCGGCGGCATCATCTCCACGCGCATGATCCTGAAGCAGCCGGACCGCTTCGGCCGGGTGTTTTCTTTGTCTCCCGTCGGCCCGCAGGGCATCGACTTCCGGCCGGAGCAGGCCGCCTTCTTCGGCCAGATGAAGGAGAGCTACGACCTCACCCGCCAGATCATGGCCGCGACTGCGCCGAGCCTTTTCGTGGACGAGACCCTCGCGAACGGCCCCGCCCGCTTCATCGCCGACGCCGGACCGCGCGCCGGCCTGTTCGACCGGATCGTGGATCAGGTCTGGGCGGTATCGGACGGCATCTGGTTCGGCACGCCCGACACCCTCACCAAGGAGGCGAGGAGCGGGGAGCTGAAGGGGAAGATGGGCACCATCCTCCATCCCCATCTCGTCGTCTGGGGCCTGCGCGACGGCGTCATCAAGGAAGCGGACATGAAGGAGATGGCCGCCCTGATGCCCGATTGCCGCTTCGTCGCCGTGCCCGGCGTCGGCCATTCCATGAATCTGGAGGCCCCGGAGCTTTATGCCGGCTATTTCGGCGCATGGTTCGGCGGTCTCTGAGCTTCCCCCTGCCGGAACGACTATCGCGGCGCCTGTCATCCCTGACACGATCCATCGATCCGCGCGTCGCCCGACCTGAGTAACGCAAGCGCAACTTGACCACGCCATTGCAGGTAGGGTTCAAAGTCAGCAAGGGGGGCGCCGGATCATCCTAGGACCGGTCGCGGGCGAGGCACGCCCGACGCATCGGCCCCTGATCCCTGCCGATTTGGAGTCCGCAGCCCATGTGGGACCGCCATCCGATCCGGCTCTCGCTCGTCCACATGCTGCCCAAGGTCGCCGACGGCCAGGGCGTGCCACTCGCGCCGCTGTTCGGCCGGGCGGGACTTGCCGATGCGGCACCCCGCGACAATGCGCTCGACGACACCTCGCTCGGCGGCGATCGCGTGGTCGCCCGCGGCCAGATTTCCACCCTGCTGTTCCACCTCGCCCGGCGCAGCGGCGAGGCCGCCATCGGGCTCGACCTTGCCGCCGCCGCCGATCCCATGCAGCTCGGTCTCGCCGGCCGCGCCCTGTTCGCCGGCCGTACCCTGCGCGACTGCTTTGGCGCCCTGCACCACCAGATGCCGGACCTGCAGGGCGGCGTCTCGGTTGCGATCGAGGAGCGCGAGGGCATCGCCCGCTGGCGCCATCGCCTCGCCGACAGCGATCCCGAGCATGCGCAGGTGCTGAACGAGGGCATCGCCACCTTTATCCTGCGCGCGCTGCGGGCCATCACGGGGGCGGACGCCGCGCCGGTCCACCTGCGGTTCGCCCATCGGGCCAAGGCGCCGGCATCTCTTTACGAGGATCGGCTCCAGGCCGGCGTCAGCTTCGGTGGTGGCGACGGCATCGAGATCTCGTTCGATGCCCGCTGGCTCGACCAGACCAACCTGCTGTTTGCGCCGGCTCCCGACGGTGCCGCCACAGGGCTGCCTCCCGCGCCCGTCTCCCTCGACGACGACGCGCTCATCGCCATGATCGAAGCGCTGTTCGACAGCGCGGCCCTCACCGGCGCCCTTTCCCTCGTGGATACGGCGCGCAGCCTCGGCCTGTCGCCCCGCACGCTGCAGCGGCGGCTTGCCGGGCTCGGCACGTCCTACGAAGGACTGCTCGACACGTGGCGGCATGCGCAGGCACGGCTGCAGCTCGGCGGCTCGACGGCGCCGGTCTCTTCGGTGTCGCGCGCCCTCGGCTACGGCCATCCCGCGCATTTCGTCCGCGCGTTCCGGCGCTGGGAGGGCCGCACGCCCCTCGCGTTCCGAACCTCTGCGCGGATGCCCCGGTGACTTCAGACGTGGCGCCAAATGGCAATTGAGAAGCCCCCGCCCCTCCCGCTAGAGCAGGAGTTGGCTAAGACCGTCGCATGCGGGGGACATGAACGGGCGCAGGCCGAGAGCGGAACGGTCGCTGGCGGAGAGGTCATGGACGGGCAGAGCTGCACCGTCGCACATCAGGGGACTGGCTCCGTCGAGGACGTACCAGCCGCGGCCGGCGATCCGGAGATGGTCCGGATCGCCGGCGGGCTGTTCCGCATGGGGTCGGACGATCATTATCCGGAAGAGGCGCCCGTGCATCAGGTGCATGTGGACGCCTTCCTCATGGATCGCACCCCCGTCACCAACCGCGCGTTCGCCCGCTTCGTTGAGGCCACCGGCTATGTCACCGTGGCCGAGCAGGTGCCGCGCGCCGAGGACTATCCGGGCGCCGATCCCGCCCTGCTGGCGCCGGGCTCTCTGGTGTTTCGCATGCCCGCCGATGCAGGCGATCCCGACGACTGGACACGCTGGTGGCAGTTCGTGCCCGGCGCATCCTGGCGCCACCCGCAGGGTCCCGGCAGCGATCTTTCCAACATCGAGGACCACCCCGTCGTTCACGTCTGCCACACCGACGCGGCCGCCTATGCCGCCTGGGCCGGAAAGGACCTGCCCACAGAGGCGGAATGGGAGTTCGCGGCGCGGGGCGGGCTCGACGGAGCGGCCTTCGCCTGGGGGGACGAACTCGCCCCCGGCGGCGTTTATCGCGCCAACACCTGGCAAGGGCGCTTTCCGGTGGAGAACCTCGCGGAGGATGGCTTCGTCGGCACCTCGCCCGTCACCGCGTTCCCGCCCAACGGCTACGGCCTGCTCGACATGATCGGCAATGTCTGGGAGTGGACCGACGACTGGTATCGCCCGCGCCATCCAGCGCCCGCGGCGAAGGCCTGCTGCCTGCCGCGCAACCCGCGCGGCGGGACGATCGCGGACAGCCTGGATTGGGCCGCCCCCGGTCTCGCCATTCCGCGAAAAGTGCTCAAGGGCGGCTCACACCTCTGCGCGCCCAGCTATTGCCGGCGCTATCGGCCCGCCGCGCGCCAGCCGCAATCCGTCGATACCGGCTCCGTCCACATCGGCTTCCGATGTGTGCGTCGCCTCACCAGCTGACGAGGTTTCGAGTGACCGATCATAGCGAGAAGACTGACGCGCAGGCTCCCAGCCGTCGCGATGTATTGGCTGGCAGCGCCGGGTTCCTCGCCGCCGTTGCCGGCCTCTCCCTGCTCGCCCCGGGCGCGCGGGCGCAGGGCGCACCGCGTCCGCACATCCTTTACATCCTGGCTGACGATCTGGGCTTCGCCGACGTGGGCTTCCACGGCTCGGACATCAAGACGCCGAACCTCGACCGACTCGCGGCAGGCGGCGCGAAGCTTTCCCAGTTTTATACCCAGCCCCTCTGCACGCCCACGCGCGCGGCGCTGATGACCGGCCGCTATCCCATGCGCTACGGCCTGCAGGTGGGCGTGATCCCCTCCGGCGGCAGCTACGGACTTGCCACCGACGAATTCCTGCTGCCGCAGGCACTAAAGGACGTAGGCTACCGAACCTCCTTGGTCGGCAAGTGGCACCTCGGCCATGCGGACCGGAAATACTGGCCCCGCCAGCGCGGCTTCGACAGCTTCTACGGTCCCCTGGTGGGCGAGATCGATCATTTCAAGCACGAGGCCCACGGCGTCACCGACTGGTATCGCGACAACACGCTTGTGAAGGAAGAGGGCTACGACACCGACCTGTTCGGTGCCGAGGCCGTGCGACAGCTGGGCGCCCACGACCCCAAGACCCCGTTCTTTCTCTACCTCGCCTTCACCGCGCCGCACACGCCCTACCAGGCGCCGCAGCGCTATCTCGACATGTACGCGAACATCGCCGACCCCTCCCGCCGCGCCTATGCGGCGATGGTCACCGCCATGGACGACCAGATCGGCAAGGTGGTGGCCGCGCTGGACGCCCGCGGCATGCGCGAGAACACCCTCATCCTCTTCCACTCGGACAACGGCGGCACCCGCAACAAGATGTTCGTGGGTGAAGGCGCGCTCGCCGGAGATCCGCCCCCCAACAACGCCCCCTACCGCGACGGCAAGGGCTCCCTCTACGAGGGCGGCACCCGCGTGGTAGCGCTCGCCAACTGGCCGGGGCACATCAAGCCGGGGCAGGCGGACGGCGTGATGCATGTCGTGGACATGCTGCCCACATTCGCGAAGCTCGCGGGCGCGGACCTTAAGCAGTCCAAGCCCCTCGACGGCAAGGATGCATGGGCGGCCCTGACGGCCGGCGCCCCGGGACGCGACGAGGTAATCTACAACGTGGAACCTACCACGGGCGGCGTGCGCGAGGGCAAGTGGAAGCTCGTCTGGCACGTGCTGCTGCCGCCGAAAGTGGAGCTGTTCGACCTCGACGCCGACCCGGAGGAGAAGAACGACCTTTCGGCACAAAACCCGGCGAAGGTGGCCGAACTGAAAGAGAAGGTGGTCGAGCTCGCCCGCACCATGGCTCCGCCATTGTTCTTCGCCACCGCCCTCAAGGCCACACTCTCTGCCCCGCTCGCGACGCCCGATGCTTCGCTCTACGGGCTGGAAATGGAGGACGACTGAGGCATTGCCGCCGCTGCGGACGCGGGCTAACACCCGGCCGGGGCCGATGCCCGGCCCGCGGCGGCGGCAATGAGCTCGATCAAAATCCTTCTCTGGAACGTCCAGTGGCAACGCGCCCGCACGGATCGCGGCGCGGAGATCCGCTCCATTATCGCCGCGCATGACCCGGACCTGATCTGCCTCACCGAAAGCAATCTCGACCTGCTCGACGAGACGGGACGCATCGCGTCGGATGCGGACTTCGGGTACCCCATCCGCGAAGACCGCAGGAAGGTTCTCCTCTGGAGCCGCTGGCCCTGGCAGGCGATCGACAGCATCGGCGATGCCGCCCTGCCCAAGGGACGCTTCGTGCGTGGCAGCGTTGCAACGCCGTATGGACCACTCGACGTGATTGGCGTCTGCATTCCCTGGAGCGCCGCCCATGTCAGCACTGGACGACGCGATAGCCGTCCCTGGCAGGAGCACACGCGCTACCTCGACGGCCTCAGCCATATCCTCGGCCGAGCGGACGCCCCTGCCCGAACCATCTTGCTCGGCGACTTCAACCAGGCCATTCCGCGCCGCCACGCGCCGATTGCGGTGTTCGAGCGCTTGGAGGCCACCGTCAGACCGCGTTTCGCAATTGCCACGGCAGGTGCGATTGCCGGTCTTCCCACCGCCGCCATCGACCATGTGGCGCACAGCCGCGACCTCACACTGATCTCGGTCACGGTGCTGCCCAACCAGACCGATGACGGGCGGCGCCTCTCCGACCACACAGGCCTGCTTGTCACCCTCTCGCTGGAAGCTGTGCAGCTCCCCGCCTCAGGCCGCTCCTGATCCGGAGCCGACCGTCGGCAGCACGATTTCGGCACACAGGCCCCCGCCGGGGCGGTTGGCGAGGGTCAGTTCGCCGCCGTGCGCCTTGACGATGCTGCGGGCGATGGCGAGGCCGAGGCCGATGCCGCCGGTCTCCGTGCTCCGCGAGGGCTCCAGTCGCACGAAGGGCTGGAACGCCTCCTCGAAGCGATCCTCCGGCAGGCCGGGACCGTCGTCCTCCACCCGGATCGCGACCGTGCCGTCGACAGGGTGGCGCACGGACACAACCGCGCCGCGCCCGTAGCGCACCGCGTTGTCCACCAGATTGCGCAGGGCCCGACGCATCGCCACCGGCCGGCACGGCAGCCTGACATGGGCGGCCATCCGATCCGCCATCCGGGCATCGGCACCGACGCCGGCGAATTCCTCCACCACATCCGCGCACAGGTCTTCGATGTCCACCGTCCGGGTTTCTTCGCTCGTCGCCTCGGCGCGCGTGAAAGCGAGGGTCGCCTCGCAGATGGCCACCAGTTCGTCGATGGTGGCGACGATGTCGTTGCGCACCTCCGCATCGTCCACGAACTCCGCCTTGAGACGCAGCGTGGTGAGCGGCGTGCGCAGGTCGTGGCTGATGGACGCGAGCAGGCGCATGCGGTCGCGCACGAACTGGCTGAGGCGCTGCTGCATCGTGTTGAACGCCCGCGTCGCCGCCGCCACCTCGGAGGGACCACGCACATCAAGCGGCTCAACGCTCTCGCCGCGGCCGAAGCGCTCGGAGGCATCGGCCAGCGAGCGTAGGGATCGGGTCTGGAGGCGCACGCAGGCCACCGTCACCAGCGAGACGGCCAGCGCCGAGATCAGGAAGGAGAGAACGATGGGCCGGCTCCAGATGCCCGGCAAACCCACCACCGCATCTACATGCAGCCAGCGCTGGCCCGAAAGCGGCACGCTCAGCGCCACCACGCCGAGCCCCGGCCGCAGCGGCTGGGCGGGGCCGCCCGTGCCACGGCGCAGCCAAGGAAAGTCATCGCTGCTGCGCTCGGGGCAGCGGCGATCCCACAGGCCGTCGGTATCGATGTGTACGGCCGGCGCTCCGTTGCCGACACCATGCAGGCGCCGCGACAGCAGGCGGGCGAGCCCGTCTTCCGTCGAGGTCATTTCGTGCGGGTCGGGAGGATCGGCGGAGACCCAGGCGCAGGTGCCCCGCGTGGTGAAGGCGCCGGCCAGGCGATCGGCTTGCTCCTGCGGCATGGATTCGATGAGGCGGGTGAGCGTCACCGTCTGGCTCAGGGCCTGCCCGCGTACGATGCCCGCAACCACGGCGTCGTGCTCGTTCTGGAGGACCAGCACCAGGAGCACCTGCGCCAGCGCCAGCGTCGCCACCAGCAGCAGCACCAGCCGCCCCGCGAGGCTGCCCGGCCAGAGGAAGCGCAGCAGCCCCTTCAGCCGGCCGCTCACGCCTCCACCTCCACCGGAGCCGCGAAGACGTAGCCATCGCCCCACACGGTCTTGATGAGGGTGGGATTCTGCGGGTCGCGCTCGATCCGGCGCCTCAGGCGGCTCACAAGGTTATCGATGCTGCGGTCGAACACCTGGGCCGGGCGGCCGGCGGTGATGTCCAGCAGCTGGTCGCGCGAGAGCAACACCGAGGGACGGGTGACGAATGCAAGCAGCAGGCGGAATTCGGCGCTGCCGAGCCGCACATCATTGCCGGTCTCGTCCAAAAGCACGCGCCGGCCAGGATCGAGCTGCCAGCGATCGAAGCGGTAGAGCGCCGGCTCCCCCTGCTGCGCCCGTGCCGGCCCCTGCGCCCGCCGCAGGATGGCGCGGATGCGGGCGAGCAGCTCGCGCGGATTGAACGGCTTGGTGACATAATCGTCCGCGCCCAGTTCCAGCCCGACGATCCGGTCCGTCTCCTCCGCCACCGCGGTGAGGAGCACGACGGGAATGTCGCTTGCCTGCCGCAGCTGGCGGCACAGGGTGAGCCCGTCCTCGCCAGGCATCATGATGTCGAGCACCACGAGGTCGAATGTCCCCGTGCGCATCTGCTGGCGCATGTCCACGCCGCCGGATGCGACGCTGACTCGAAAGCCGTTCCGCGTGAGGTATTTGGCCAGGAGTTCGCGGATCTCGCGATGATCGTCGACGACGAGGATATGCGGCGTGCGTTCCATGTTGCCGTTGGGTTGCCGTTCTCTGGGATGCGGGCGCCGGCCACGTGCCCTTCCGGCGTGACTTGAGCCGACAGGTCCGCGCCCCGCCACCGCGAAATTGTATCCAACTGTATCAGCGCCGCCGCATGGGACGAACATTTACGAAGCGACCGCGGCCGGACAAATTTTCCCGACGCGGATGAGGCATGAACATCCGCAACGAACCCGTAGCCAGACCGCCCCGCGCGTCCAGCCAGCACGCTCAGGTTCCGTCTGGAGTTGCACAGATGTCGTTTGCCGCCCTGCGCCGCACGCTGATCCTTCTGCATCGCTGGATCGCGCTGATCCTGACGCCCATCTTCCTCGTCATCATCCTGACCGGCGCGGTGCTGTCTTTCCGCCCTGTTCTCAATGATTTGCAGGGACCGCGCCCCGGCGCCGTCGTGGACGTCGCCGCCCTGAGCCAGCTGGTTGGGACCATCGAGAAGGCGGGCCAACCCGGCGGGATCAGCGTGGCGGAGGGTGGCCGCGCGCTTCAGGTCATGTCTCAGGACCCGTCGGTCGCCGGTCGCTGGGACATGGCCACCGGCGCCCACACCCCTGCCCCGGCCGGCGGCATCGACATCTTCCGCACGGCGGAAGGGCTGCACAAGACGCTGCTGCTGGGCCTCGGCATCGTGGTGGAGGTGGCGAGCTTCCTGATGCTGGGTATCATGGTGGCCGGGCCCTTCCTCGCCTGGCTGCGCTTCCGCAACAGCCTGATGGGCTGGCATGCCGCCGTAGGATGGCTCCTGCTGCCGCTCACGCTGACCTCGCCGGTAACGGCGGTGATGCTCTCGCTCCACCTTGGCACCGGGTCGCGGCCTGAACTGCCGCGGACCAAGCGCCCGGTGACCATCAGCCAGGCCCTTGCCATTGCCGGACGCGATCTAGACCTGAACCGTCTCACCGGTGCCCGAAAGTTCCGCGGGGGCACGGTGATGCTGCAGATCGCTCCGGATGCCGCAGGCCGGAACGGGGGTGGCTTCGTGGTGACGGATGCGGGGGTCACGCCGCTGGTCGGCGGCCCGGGCCTCGTCAAGCAGATCCACGAGGGCACCTGGGGCGGGGCATGGTCGGGTGTGCTCAATTTCGGAATTTCGCTGGCGCTTCTTGGCCTTACAGTCACCGGCCTGTGGTCGTGGGGGAGGCGCAAGGCGCGCAACCGGGTGCGGCCGGTGGCGGCGGGCGGCGACATCCTGGTCGCCCACGCCAGCCAGACCGGCACCGCCATGCGCCTTGCGGGGGCGGTATTCGAGGGACTGATCGCGGGCGGGGAGAAGGCGACGCTGGCGCCCCTCGGCGCGCTGAAGCCGGCCGATATCGCCCGCTTTCCCCTCGTGCTTCTCGTCGCCTCCACCACCGGCGAGGGCGAGGTGCCGGACGGCGCCCGTGCGCTGATCAGGCAGCTGAAATCCAGCAGCCTCAAGGGGATACGTGTCGCGGTGCTCGCCCTCGGCGACCGCAGCTATACCCATTTCTGCGGCGGTGGCCAGCGGGTCAGGGCGGCCCTGCTGGCGGCGGGGGCGGTGGAGGCGCTGCCGCTCCGGGAGGCCGACGGCGATCCCTCCGGCGTCTTCATGGCCTGGGTGGATACGGTGCGCAGCGAACTGGCCCTGAACTGCGCCATCGCCGGCCTGCCTCCGGTCTCGCCGCCGGTCGCCCTCACGGTCGCCGGCCGCCAGCGCCTCGATGTGCCGGGCACCGGTAACACTCAGGAAACATGGCGGATTTTCCTGGAGGGAGCGGACGACCTCGCCTTCCGTCCCGGCGATCTGGTGCGCATCGCCGCGGGGGCGGGGGAGCGGCCGCGCTCCTATTCGGTGGGCAGTTCCAGCCTGGTCGATCCCGGCCGCATCGCCCTGACCGTCCGGCTGCATGACTGGACCGCGGAGGACGGCGCGCGACGGCTCGGACGGGTCTCCGGGTTCCTGTTACGTGAGGCAGAGCAAGGGGTTACGGTCGAGGCCCGGCTCGATCCCCACCCCGGGTTCAACCCGCCTGCGGACCCCTCCTGGCCCATCATGATGATCGCCGCCGGCTCCGGCATCGCCCCCTTCCCCGGCTTCATCGCGGAGCGCCGCGCCTCGGGACGGGCGGGGCCGGCGTGGCTGATCTTCGGCAACCGCCATCGTGACGGCGATTTCCTGTGGCGCGATGTGTTCGAAACCGCGCTGACCGATGGCACGCTAACCCGCATGGATACTGCATTTTCGCGCGATTCCAACGACGGCGCGCGGGTGCAGGACCGGCTCCGGGAGCACGCTGCGGAGGTATTTGAATGGCTCGTTGAGACGAAGGCCATCGTCTATATCTGCGGTCGCCGGGCCATGTCGGAGGCGGTGCTGGTGGCCCTTGCGGAGGTTCTCGTGACCGAAGGCGGGCTGAAGCCGGAGGCGGCGCGGGCGGAGATCGGACAGTGGGTCGCCGAGGGGCGGGTTCGCGTGGACACGTTCAACTGATGGCGCATAGTGGCGCACTTTCACCGGGTTTCCGGTGGGTGTCAGGCCGGCATTCGGTAGAGGTTCGGGACAAGGTTCGAGTCGAGATCGAGATTCGGGGGCGGGGAGGCAGGTTGCGCGTGCATCGTATAGACGGCCAGACCACCCCGACGGCCCCCGCCCCGGCCGCCGCCCCCCCGGTCGCGAGACCGGCGGGGGAGCGATCCCTGAGGGCGGGATCCGTGCGGGCCACGTTGGGCATCCTCGTCGCGCTCATGCTCTCCGCCTGCGCGGTCGGGCCGGAATACGACACGCCGGAGCTGACCCTCCCCGGCCACTGGGGGGCGACGGCGAAGACCGGGGAGCCGGCACCCAACCTCAAGGCCTGGTGGCGGCGCATGGGCGATCCCATGCTCGATGCCCTGATGGCGGAGGCGGTCGCCGGCAATCTCGATGTGGCCACCGCCAAGGCCAATGTCCGGGCCGCCCGTGCCTCCTACCACCAGCAGATGGGAACGCTGTTCCCCCAGATCACCGGCAACGCCTCCGGCACGCGGGGCGACAGCGGCGGCGGGGTCAGCCCCAATGGCGACATCACCGTGTCCAACGGCTACGGCCAGTACCAGGCGGGCCTCGACGCCAGCTGGGAGATCGACCTGTTCGGCGCCAACCGCCGGGGGCTGGAAGCGGCGGCCTACAATGTGGATGCGGTGGTCAACAGCCTCGACGCGGTGCTGCTGACGCTGGTAGGGGATGTCGCCTCCTATTATGCGGACGTGCGCGGCTATCAGGCGCAGATCGCGCTGGCCCGCCGCACCGCCGCCTCGCAGAAGGAGACGGAGGCGCTGACCCGGCGCAAGCTCGATGCCGGCGCCGCCTCGGCCGTGGACCTCGCCAACGCCTCCGGCCTCGTCGCCTCCACCGAGGCCAACATCCCGGAGCTGGAGGCCTCCCTCGCGGCCGCCATCCACCGCATCTCGGTGCTCACCGGCCAGCCGCCGGCGGCGCTCATGCTGCGGCTGTCGCGGGTGAAGCCCGTGCCATCGCCGCGCCTGCCGGTGCCGCGCGGCATTCCCGCCGACGTGCTGATCAACCGCCCGGACGTGCGCGCGGCCGAGCGGCAGCTCGGCCAGTCCACCGCCCTCATCGGGCAGGCGGAGGCGAACCGCTATCCCGCCATCAGCCTCACCGGCAACATCGACGCCACCGGCTCGCGGCTCGGCGATCTGGGCCGCGCCTCGTCCATCAGCTGGGCATTCGGGCCGACGCTCACGGTGCCGATCTTCACCGGCGGGCAATTGAAGGCGCTGGTGGACCTCGCGGAGGCCAATCGCGATGTCTCCTTCATCGCCTACAGGGCGAGCGTGCTCACGGCGCTGGAGGATGTGGAGAACGCCTCCGTCTCCCTCTCCCAGCAGCGTCTCAAGACCGGCAAGCTGACCATCGCCGTCACCTCGTACCGGGAAGCATCGCGGCTCTCCCGCACGCTCTACGAGAACGGCTCCACGAGCTTCCTCGACGTGCTCACCGCGGAGCGCTCGCTCTATGCGGCCGAGACGCAGCTCATCCAGAGCCGGGTCGCGACCACAAAATATTACATCGCCCTCAACAAGGCGCTCGGCGGCGGCTGGGACGGGGGTGTCGACACCTCCAGGCCCGAGGTGGTGGACCAGAACACCGGCCCCCACTTCGCCCGCATCGCGCCGCTCGCGCCCCTTGCCGGGAGCGCCCAGCCATGACGGTGCTGCCGTGAACGCCTTGCCTCCCCTCGACGAAACCCGCGCCGCGCCCGCCGCCACCACCCGGCCGAAGAAGAAGCCCCGCCGGCTGTGGCGCTGGGGGCTGCTCGCGGTGCTGATCGCCGCCGGCGCCTATGGCTACAGCCGCTACACCGCCCCGGTGCCCGGCGCCGGGCTGATGACCGCGCCCGTCACCCGCGGCAATCTGGAGGAGACGGTGCTCGCCTCGGGCACGCTGAAGCCCTCCAACCTCGTGGCGGTGGGCTCGCAGGCCTCCGGCCGCATCATCGCCATCAAGGTGAAGCTGGGGGACCAGGTGAAGAAGGGCGATCTCATCGCCCAGATCGATTCGGTCACGCAGGAAAATGCCCTGCGCACGGCGGAAGCCTCCCTCGCCAACACCCGCGCCCAGAAGGCGGAGAAGGAGGCGACCCTCGTGCTGAACGAGCAGACCCTCGCCCGCCAGAAGACCATGGTGGCGCAGAAGGCGGTCTCCCAGGCGGACTTCGAGGCGGCCGATTCCGCGGTGAAGGTGACCCGCGCGCAGCTCGCGGCGCTCGATGCCCAGATCATCTCGGCGCAGGTGGCGGTGGACACCGCCCGCGCCAATCTCGGCTACACGCAGATCACCGCCCCGGCGGACGGCACCGTGCTCGCCCTCGTGGCCCAGCAGGGCCAGACGCTGAACGCCACGCAGACCGCGCCCACCGTGGCCATCCTCGGCCAGCTCGACGTGATGACCGTGCGCGCCGAGATTTCCGAGGCCGACATCATCAAGGTCGCCCCCGGCATGCCGCTATGGTTCACCGTGGTGGGCGCGCCGGACGAGCGGCACAACGCCAAGCTCGGCTTCATCGAGCCGGCGCCGGAGAGCCTGAAGAACGACAGCAGCTTCTCCACCACCAGCAGCAGTTCGTCGTCCTCGTCGTCGTCTTCCACCACGTCGTCGGCGATCTACTACATCGGCGTGTTCGACGTGCCGAACCCCAAGGGGCGGCTGCGGACCTACATGACGCCCGAGGTTCACATCATCCTCGGCCGGGCCGAGAACGTGCTCACCGTGCCCTCAACCGCGCTGGAACGGGCCGGCAAGGGCTGGCGCGTGCGCGTGCTCCATGGCGACGGCACGGTGGAGCGCCGCCCGGTGGAGGTCGGCCTCAACGACAAGGTGACGGCGGAGATCCGCTCCGGCCTCGCCGAGGGTGAGCGCGTGGTGACGGGCGAGGCCGTGGCCGGCGCGGCTGGCGCCGGCGGGGCGCCGCGGCGGCCGCCGCCCATGGGCGGTCTGTGAGGAGGCGCCCGGCATGAACGTGTCTCTTCCTCCGCCCGTGGCGGAAACCGGCGAGGCGCCGCTCATCCAGCTCAAGGGCGTGTGGCGGGAATATCCCTCCGGCGAGGGCACCATTGCCGCGCTCAAGGGCATCGACCTCGACATCGCCCGCGGCGAGATGGTGGCCATCGTCGGCGCCTCGGGCTCTGGCAAGTCCACGCTCATGAACATCCTCGGCTGCCTCGACCGGCCCACCTCCGGCAGCTACCGGGTGAGCGGCAAGGAGACGGCGGCGCTGGAGCCGGACGAGCTGGCGGCCCTGCGCCGCGAGCATTTCGGCTTCATCTTCCAGCGCTATCACCTCTTGGGCGAACTCTCCGCACTGGGCAATGTGGAGATCCCTGCCGTCTATGCCGGCGCCAATGCCGAGGCCCGGCGCGAGCGGGCCGAGGCCATCCTCGCCCGGCTCGGCATGGCGGACCGCACCGGCCACCGGCCGGGCCAGCTCTCCGGCGGCCAGCAGCAGCGGGTCTCCATCGCCCGCGCGCTGATGAACGGCGCCGACGTGATCCTCGCCGACGAGCCCACCGGCGCGCTCGATTCCAGGAGTGGCGCCGAGGTGCTGCGCATCCTCGACGAGCTGAACGCGGAAGGCCGCACCATCATCATCGTCACCCACGACATGACGGTGGCCGAACGGGCGCAGCGGGTGATCGAGATCCGTGACGGCGAGATCGTCGCCGACCGGCCATCGGCCGCGGCCCGCACCCGCATGGTGAGCGTGCCGAAGCCCGTTGCTGCGCCCACCTCGCGGCTCGCCCGCTGGCGCGCCTTCGGCGACCGGCTCTATGAGGCCTTCATCATGGCGCTGCTGGCCATGAACGCCCACCGGCTGCGCACCTTCCTCACCATGCTGGGCATCATCATCGGCATCGCCTCGGTGGTATGCGTGGTGGCACTGGGCGAGGGCTCGCGGCAGAAGGTGCTCGCCAACATCTCCAGCCTTGGCACCAACACGCTGGAGATCTTCGCCGGCCGCACCTTCGGCGATACGCGCTCGGGCAAGATCACCACACTGGTGGTGGCGGATGCCGACGCCCTCGCGCGCCAGCATTATGTGGCGGCGGTGACGCCCACCGTCTCCAAATCCACCACCGTGCGCTACGGCGGCACCGAGGCGAGCGCGCTCATCAACGGCGTCGGCGACGGCTATTTCGCGGCCAAGGGCGTGAAGCTCACCCAGGGCCGGCTGTTCGACGCCGACAGCGTGCGCGGGCGCGAGCTCGATGCGGTGATCGACGAGAACACCCGCCGCACCCTGTTCCAGGACGTGCCTGGCGGGCCGCTCGGCAAGGTGATCCTCATCGGCGACGTGTTCGCCCGCGTGGTGGGGGTGGCGGCGCCGCAGCAGGGCGGGTTCGGCTCCAGCCAGAACCTCTCCGTCTACCTGCCCTACACCTCGGTGCAGTCCCGCTTCGTCGGCTCCACCTCCCTGCGCTCCATCACCGTGAAGGTGGCCGACGATGCGCCCATGGACGTGGCCGAGCAGCAGGTGACGCGCTTCCTCACGCAGCGCCACGGCACCAAGGACTTCTTCATCATCAACACCGACGACATCCGCAACACCATCACCGCCACCACCGAGACCCTGACGGTGCTGATCGCCGCCATTGCGGTGATCTCGCTCATCGTCGGCGGCATCGGCGTGATGAACATCATGCTGGTGTCGGTGTCGGAGCGGGTGGGCGAGATCGGCGTGCGCATGGCGGTGGGCGCGCGACAGAGCGACATCCTGAACCAGTTCCTCATCGAGGCGGTGCTGGTGTGCCTCGTCGGCGGCGTCACCGGCATCGCCCTGGCGCTGGGGTTCGGCGTGCTGTTCGCCTATTCGGGCTCGAACTTCACGCTGATCTATTCGGCGTCGTCCATCGTCGCCGCCGTGGTGTGCTCCAGCCTCATCGGGGTCGGCTTCGGGTATCTGCCCGCGCGCAACGCCTCCCGCCTCGACCCGGTGGCGGCGCTGGCGCGGGATTGAGAGGGGCGGGCCACGCTCAGGCGCCGCGCGGGCTTGAGATGGGCTGGCTACGCTCAGGCGCCGCGCGGGCTTGACCAAAGGCCTTGAGCCAAGCTCAAGCGCCTTTGGTATGACTACCGCATCCGCAGCCAGCGCCCGAAGCCGCGGCGGGGACGGGCGGCACGGGCCGCGCGCGCTTGCGCCGTCTCCTGGGCCTCCCGCCGGTCCGCCTCCGCCTGCGCCTCCTCGGCCTCGCGCACCCGCTCCATCGCCCGGTCCGCGAGCGCGGCGAGCGCGGGATCGCCGGAGGCGCGCAACCCTTCCGCCGCCAGCCGGCAGAAATCCGGGACCGCATTTTCGATGCACCGGGCGAACCAGGCGAGCGCCTCCTCCCGCGCGCCGTCTTCATAGCGCGTGCGGGCATAATCGAACTGGCCGCGATAATCCCCGCCCAGCGCAGCGCGGCGATACCAGCGGCGCGCCGCCCCGGGATCGGCCGGCCGGCCCCAGCCCTGCTCGAGGAAACGGCCGACCATCGCCATGGCCTTGGGATGCCCCTGCCGCGCCGCCCGCACGAACCAGTGGAGGGCGCGCGCGGGATCGGCGGCGAAATCCTCCGCATTCACCAGCAGCGAGCCGAGGTTGAACTGCGCCCACGCATGTCCCCGCTCCGCCGCCGCGCGATAGCGGCGTTCAGCTTCGGAGAGATCGCGCGGCACGCCCCAGCCCTTCTCATGGCAGCGCCCCACCATGTTCACGCCGTCGAGGCTGCCGGCATCGGCGGCGATGACGAACCAGCGGCAGGCGGCTTCGGGATCGCGCGCGACCCCCAGGCCGTCCAGCAGCATCTGGCCGAACACCACCTGCGCGCTCTTGATGCCGTTGTGCGCCGCCGCCCGCACCAGCGTGACGCTGCGCGCCGGCTCGGCGGACAGCCGCGCACGCAGGTCGTCCACGCTCATGCCCTTCAGGGCGCTGTAGGAAATCCGCTCGTCGCTCATGCCCGGCCCGCAGAGGTGCGCCAGCGCGATAGACCATCGCCTCGACCCGCCCTGTCAACCACGACGCCGCAGTTCTTAAATGGAACAGTTCTCGATTTGAACGATTTCAGGTGATGTCGCGAGATGTAACATTCAGTATTGCGATATCACCATCCGCCCCTTTTCCGCCCACCTTGGATCAGATCAAAAACATAATGGTTGCGCTGCGGAAGGATGGGCCTCTATACCTCCCGTAACAGAATGATGACTTCCATATGCGTGCCGTCGCCGGGTTGAGGGGCAGCGCGCCTACAGTCAGGCTTGACGTATCATGGTCCAAACCAGACCTTAGATCACTTCTACTTCGATCATTATTGCAGACACCGCCCTGACGCCTGTTCCGTCAGCGCTCGACTATTGCCGAAACCAGCCCGCAGCGCGCCGCCGCAAGCATCGCCGGGCCGTCTCACCTTACGGGGAAAGATCATGGGAGCGTTGAGCACACTTCGGCCCAGCATGTCGCGCACGACGGTGGGCGCCGGCCTGCTGATGGGCCTGTCGGCGGTGCCATTCATGGAGGCGTTCGCCCAGCAGGCGACCGCGCCCGCCGGCACCGACACGGACCTGCCCACCATCGTGGTGGATGCCGACGGCGAGCCGGTCAATTCGCTGGAGGCGACCACCGGCCTGTCGCGCCTGCCCGGCACGATCCAGGACACACCGCAGACCGTCACCGTCATCTCCCAGCAGACCATGCAGCAGCAGGGCGTGACGACGCTGGAGCAGGCGCTGCGCAACGTTCCGGGCGTCACCGTCGGCATCGGCGAGGGCGGCGGCGGCATGAACGGCGACCAGTTCCGCATCCGCGGCTTCCAGGCCAAGGGAGACCTCTTCGTCAACGGCCTGCGCGACTTCGGCGTCTATGTGCGCGACAGCTTCGCCTATGAGAACGTGGAGGTCTTCAAGGGCCCGAGCTCCGAAAGCTTCGGCTCGGGCACCACGGGCGGCGCCATCAACATGCAGCTGAAGCAGGCGCACCGTGGCGACAAGTACGACGTGGACGGCCAGTTCGGCTCCGGCCCGCTCTATCGCGGCGTGTTCGACTTCAACAAGCAGATCGACGACACCACGGCGGCCCGCATCGTCGGCATGATCAATGAGCAGGACGTGGTGGGGCGCGACCATGTGGAGGCCGACCGCTGGGGTCTCATGGGCTCGCTGGGCTTCGGCCTCGGCACCAACCAGACGCTCTACCTCAACTATCTTTACCAGCACGGGGACCGCACGCCGGACTATGGCGTGCCCATCGTGACGCCGCTGTTCAACGACGTGAAGAAGTTCGGCGCCCTCGGCCAGCCGGTGACGGAATGGGGCGTTCCGCGCTCCAACTTCTACGGCAAGGTGACGGACCGCGACATCACCGACACCAACATGTTCACGGCGAACTACAAGAACGAGATCAACGACTGGCTGACCTTCACCAATGACAGCCGCGTCGGATACTACACCCGCGATTTCGCCACCTCCGTCCCCGGCTGCAGCAACGGCTCCACCACCACCGTCCCGGCGACGCCGAAGACCTATGCCGCGAGCTGCACGGGCCAGTTCTTCGCGGGCAACAACCCGGCCATCACCTTCGGCGGCGGCAATCCCGGCTATCTGCAGGAAAGTCTGGCGGCCGAGAATGTCGCGACCCTCGTCGCCAAGTTCAACACCGGCTTCCTGCGGCACGAGCTGGTGACGGGCATCGACTATTACTTCGTCAACGACAACCGCACTGCGCTGTCGGTCTCCGGCAGCAAGGGCCTGTCGACCATCTGGCTGCCGGTCTATGAAAACACCACCGGTTATTATCTTTACGAGAATCCGTTCGGCAACAGCGGCCAGAAGATCAGCAACAGCTACGATTTCGGCGCCTTCGCCAGCGACCGCATCTGGTTCAATGACCAGCTTTCCATCCTCGCCGGCATCCGCTGGGACAATTATTCTTCCGACTACAAATACTGGTGCGTGGACGCGCAGGGCACCTCCACCGTGCCGGGCTGCCTGAACAGCAAGGGCACCTGGATCAACGCGGAGTCCAACACCCGCTTCTTCAGCCCCAAGGCCGCGCTGATCTGGGAGCCCACCAAGACCCAGACCTATTATGTCTCCTACGCCAAGTCCTTCAGCCCGCAGGGCGGCTTCCCCACCAATGACGTGACCGTGGTCAACCCGGTGCAGAACAATCTCGAGCCGGAGGACAACGAGACGTGGGAGGCCGGCGCCAAGGTCTCGGTGCTGGACGGACGGCTCGGGCTCACCGGCGCGGTGTTCCGCATCAACAAGAGCAACGTCTTCTATACCGATCCCGTCACCGGAAACTCGGTGGAGAGCGGCGAGAACCAGCGCGTGCAGGGCGTGGAGCTGGGCATTACCGGCAGCATCACCGACGCCTGGACCATCCAGGCCGGCTACGCCTATTATTCCAGCGAGATCCTCACCTCCACCACGCTGAGCTACGTGGGCAACGAGGTGCCGTTCGTCTCGCCCAACAACTTCACGCTCTGGACCACCTACGACCTCATCAAGGGCGGCGTCGTGCGGGCCATTCCGGGCCAGCTGCTGGTGGGCGGCGGCATCACCTATGCCGACGGCTACTTCACCAACAGCGCCAATTCCTCGATCATTCCCGAGACGTTCTCGCTGGATGCGCTGATCTCCTACAAGCACGACAAGTATCGCGTGGCGCTGAACGGATACAACCTCACCAACGCGCTCAACTATTCATCCGGCTGGGGCAACCGCGCCATTCCGGCTCCGGGCCGCTCGTTCACGCTGAGCGTCGGCTACACCTTCTGAGAAGTCACGATGCGGCGGCGCGGTCGATGAGGCCGGGCCGTCGCCCTGTTTCAGGATGCGCGATGCTCGTTCAAATTCCCGATCTGCTCACCGCCGCCGAGGTCGCCCACTGCCGCCGCGTGCTGGAAGGCTCCCCCTGGGTGGACGGCCGCGTGACGGCCGGGGAGCAGGCGGCGAAGTCCAAGCAGAATCTGCAGATCCCGGTGGAGTCGGCCGAGGCGCTGGAATTGGGCGACCTCATCCTGCGCGCGCTCGGCCGCAACCCGGTGTTCAACTCGGCGGCCATGCCGCTCCACGTGCTGCCGCCCATGTTCAACCGCTACGACGTGGGCATGAAGTTCGGCGCCCATGTGGACGGCGCCATCCGCGCCGTGCCGGGCGCGGGCCGACGGATGCGGGCGGACGTCTCCACCACCGTCTTCCTCACCGATCCCGACGACTATGACGGCGGCGAATTGCTCATCGAGGACAGCTACGGCGTCCACGAGGTGAAGCTGCCCGCTGGCCATGCGGTGGTCTATCCCGCGAGCAGCCTGCACAGCGTCCGCGAGATCACCCGCGGCAGCCGCTGGGGCTCCTTCTTCTGGACCCAGTCCATGATCCCGGACGACGGCCGCCGCGCCCTGCTCTACGACCTCGACCTCGCCATCATGGCCGTGCGCAGCCGGCTGCCGGACGACGAGGCGGCCGTGCTGCAGCTCACCAACGTCTATCACAACCTGCTGCGAAGCTGGGCGCAGATGTGATTGGAAAGCCCGCGCGGCGTTTGAGCGAAAGCAACGGCAAAGCCCGCGCGGCGCCTGAGCGACGGCAACGACAAAGCCCGCGCTATTGCTTGATCTCGGGCTCCACCAGCCGCGCCAGATTGCGCAGCGACTCCTGCCAGCCGAGATAACAGGCCTCCACGGGAATGACGTCCGGGATGCCGCTCTGCGTGATCTCCAGCTCGGTGCCCATGGAGACCTTCTTCAATGCGATGGTCACATGGATGTCGCCGGGCAGAGCGGGCGTGTCGAAGCGGTCGGTGTAGCGCACGAGTTCGCCGGGGATCAGCTCATGGAACTCCCCGCCGAAGGCATCGCTGTGGCCGGTGGTGAAGTTGCGGAACGACATGCGGAAGGTGCCGCCCACCACGGCGTCGAGGTGATGCACGGTGCAGGTGAAGCCGTTGGGCGGCAGCCATTTGGCCAGCGCATCGGCCTCGACGAAGGCGCGATAGACCTTCTCCGGGCTCGTGGTGAGGATGCGGTGCAGGCGGACGGAGCCGGGCATGTCTCTTCTCCCTGTCAGAGGCGGCGGCGCCGCCCGTCACTCTAATGACGGACGGCGCGCGACGCATCCGACACGGCGCGGATGTTTTTCCCCCTCACCCCACCTGCGGCAGGCGGTGGATGTATTTGTCGAGGGTGATGGGATAGTCCCGCACCCGGACGCCGGTGGCGTTGTAGAGCGCGTTGGCCACCGCCCCGCCGACCCCGCACAGGCCCAGCTCGCCCACGCCCTTGGCCTTCATGGGCGAGGACATGGGATCGGTCTCGTCGAGGAAGATGACCTCCTGGTGCGGGATGTCGGCGTGCACCGGCACCTCGTATCCGGCGAGATCGTGGTTGACGAAGAAGCCGTGGCGCGTGTCCACCGCCAGCTCCTCGAACAGCGCGGCGCCGACGCCCATGGTCATGGCGCCGATCACCTGGCTGCGCGCCGTCTTGGGGTTGAGGATGCGCCCGGCGGCGCACACCGCCAGCATGCGCCGCACCCGCGCCTCGCCGGTGGCCGCATCCACCGCCACCTCCACGAAATGGCCGGCGAAGGTGGATTGCTGGTAGCGCTTGCCGAGGTCGCCATATTCGATGGTGTCCTCCGCCGTCAGCCCCTCCGCACCCGCCGCCTGGGCCAGCGGCACCGCGCGGTTTCCGGCGCGCACCTCGCCATCGGCGAACACGGCTTCCTGCGAATTGAAGCCGAGCTTGCGGGCCACCTCCTCGCGCAGCTTCACGCACGCTGCATAGACACCGGAGGTGGCGTTGTTGGCGCCCCACTGGCCGCCCGAGCCGCAGGAGGCGGGCAGATCGGAATCGCCCAGCACCACGCGCACCTTGTCGAGCGGAACGCCCATCATCTCCGCCGCCGTCTGGGCAAGGATGGTGTAGCTGCCGGTGCCGATGTCGGTCATGGCGGTTTCCACCGTCACCCGCCCCTCGCCATCCAGCCGCACCCGCGCGCCGGACTTCATGAGCAGGTTGTTGCGGAAGCCGGCGGCCATGCCGAGGCCCACCAGAACGTCGCCCTCGCGCACCTGTCCCGGCTTGGGATTGCGCCGGCTCCAGCCGAACCGCTCCGCGCCGAGGCGAAGACAAGCCACCAGCTGGCGCTGGGAGAAGGGGCGGTCCGGGTGCTCTGGGTCGCGCTCGGTGTCGTTGAGGATGCGGAACTCCACCGGGTCGAGGCCGAGCTTCTCCGCCATCTCGTCCATGGCGATTTCCAGCGCCATCATGCCCGGCGCCTCGCCGGGGGCGCGCATGGCGTTGCCCTCGGGCAGGTTCAGGGTCGCGAGCCGCATGGCGGTCAGGCGGTTGGCGCCGGCATAGAGCAGGCGCGTCTGGTTCACCGCCGTCTCCAGCCCGCCGCCGGGCAGGTCACCGGACCAGCTCTCATGGCCGATGGCGGTGATGCGCCCGTCCCGCCCCGCGCCGATGCGGATGCGCTGGATGGTGGCCGGGCGGTGGGTGGTGTTGTTGGCGATCAGGTGCCGGTGCAGCGCCACCTTTACCGGCCGCCTGGCCGCTCGCGAACCCAAGGCCGCCAGCAGCGCATCCGCGCGCACGAACAGTTTGCCGCCGAACCCGCCGCCGATGAATGGCGAGACCAGCCGCACCTTGTCCTTGGGCAGGCCGAGCATTTTCGCGAGATCGCTGCGGCCCCACTCAATCATCTGGTTGGAGGTCCACACCGTCAGCCGGTCGCCCTCCCAGGCGGCGGTGGAGGCGTGCGGCTCCATCATGGCGTGGGACTGGTCGGGGGTGGAGTAGGTGGCGTCGAGGCGCACCGCCGCGGCGGAGAAGGCCCCGTGGAAGTCGCCCACCGCGGTGTCGGCCGCCCCGCCCATGCCGTCGCCCTTCTCAGGCTTCACGGCACTGTCCATGGCCTTGGCGAGGTCGAAGGCGCCTTCGGCGGGCGCATAGTCCACCTTCACCAGAGCGGCGGCCGCGCGGGCCTGCTCGAACGTGTCCGCCACCACCAGCGCCACGGCCTGGTGATAATGCTCCACCTCCGGGCCGGCGATGAGCTGCGCCGTGTTGTTGCTGCCCTTCTTGAGCGGCCCGGCATTGGCGGCCGTCACCACGGCGAGCACGCCGGGCGAAGCCTCGGCCGCCGCCGTGTCGATGGCGGTAACGCGGCCCTTGGCGATGGTCGTGCCCACCACGAAGCCGTGGGCGGCGGTGGGCGCCACGTCGTGCCGCTCGTAGGCATAGGGCGCGGTGCCGGTGGTCTTGAACGGGCCGTCGATGCGCGGCAGCGGACGGCCGATGACCTTGAGCTGGTCGATGGGATTGTCGGCGGCAGGGGTCTCGAACTTCATGGCTCAGTTCCTCCCGTCCGCCAGCACGGCACCGAGGGTGCGCTCCACGAGCGTGATCTTGAAGGCGTTGTCGTTGGTCGGCTTCGCGCCGGCGAGCAGGCGCTCGGAGACGGCCTTCGCGCCGCGCGGCAGCTCGGCCTCCGCCGCCTCCACCCGCCACGGCTTGTGCGCCACGCCGCCCAGCGCGATGCGCCCGGTGCCGTCCTCCTGGATCACCGCCGCGACGGAGACGAGAGCGAAGGCGTAAGAGGCACGATCGCGCACCTTGCGATACACCTGCCGCCCGCCCACGGGCTTCGGCAAGGTCACGGCGGTGATGAGTTCGCCGGGCTCCAGCGCGGTCTCGATGTGCGGCGTGTCGCCGGGCAGGCGGTGGAAGTCAGCGATGGCGATCTGGCGCGTGCGTCCGTGGGGCTGCACGGTCTCCACCACCGCATCGAGGGCGCGCATGGCCACCGCCATATCGCTCGGATGGGTGGCGATGCAGGCGTCCGAGCCGCCGATCACCGCGAGCTGGCGCGAATAGCCGCCGAGCGCGGCGCAGCCGCTGCCGGGCGCGCGCTTGTTGCAGGCCTGCGCGGGGTCATAGAAATACGGGCAGCGTGTGCGCTGGAGCAGATTGCCGGCGGTGGTCGCCTTGTTCCGCAACTGCGCGGAAGCCCCCGCCAGCAAGGCGCGGGAGAGCACCGGATAATCCCGCCGCACCCGTGCGTCAGCGGCAAGGTCGGTGTTGCGCACCAGCGCCCCGATGCGCAGGCCGCCGTCGTCGGTTGCCTCGATGCGGTCGAGCCCGAGGCCGTTCACGTCGATGAGGTGGGCGGGCGTCTCGATCTGCAGCTTCATGAGATCAAGCAGGTTGGTGCCGCCGGCGATGAAGCGGGCGCCGGGGGTCGCCGCCGCCGCGCCCGCGGCATCGGCCGGGCTCAGGGCGCGCTCGTAGGTGAAGGGCTTCATGCGCGCCTCCCGGCCACCTCGACAATGGCCTCCACGATGTTGGAATAGGCGCCGCAGCGACAGATGTTGCCGCTCATGCGTTCGCGGATTTCCGCCTCGGTGAGTTCGACGGGAACGGTGAGATCGTCGGTGACATGGCTCGGAATGTCGGCCTTCACCTCCGCGAGCACCGCCACCGCCGAGCAGATCTGCCCCGGGGTGCAATAGCCGCACTGGTAGCCGTCATGCTCCACGAAGGCCGCCTGCATGGGGTGGAGCTGGTCGGGCGAGCCGAGCCCCTCGATGGTGGTCACGCTCTGGTGCTCGTGCATGAGCGCGAGGGAGAGGCAGGAATTGATCCGCCGACCGTCCACGATCACCGTGCAGGCGCCGCACTGGCCGTGGTCGCAGCCTTTCTTGGTGCCGGTGAGATGGAGGGTTTCGCGCAAGAGGTCGAGGAGGGTGGTGCGGGTGTCCACCTCCACCTCGCGGATGACGCCGTTGACGGTGAGGGAGACCGTCGCGTGGTTGGGTCCGGTCCCCGCCGGCAGCGGCGCGGGCTGGGCCTCGGCGCCGCCGGGAAGGGAGGAGGCGACCGCCGCGGCGGCCCCGGCGAGGATGACCTCGCGCCGGTTGATATCGAGATCGGGAGAGCTCGCCATGGGTGCCTGATCCTCCTTCGGACGGGTGCCTGTGGCTGATGGGGGCAGTCGCTCTGGAGCCGAGCGGCAGCTGTGCAGTGCAGCATTCGCACCAAATGGCGCGCTTCGCCAGCCGTGCGCGGCACGACCGGACCCCAACGCCCGCGGGAAAACGGGGTTCCGGCCCGGGACATCACCGAATTGTCAGAAGATCATTCCGCACGCGGCGGCGACGCCGTCCCGCCCCTCAGGGACGGGACAGTGACGGTGCCGAAAGCCCGTCAGTGCCCCCCGCCGCCTCCAGCGCCGGAACCTCTTAGTGCCCCCCGCCGCCTCCGGCGCCGGGTTTGGGCCGCTTCATCAAAGGCGCGGCGAGCACCAAAGCGACGAACAGGAAGGTGAGCAGGTAGAAGACGTCCGAGAAGGCCATCACCAGCGCCTGCTGGCGCACGATCGCCGCCATCTGCTTCAGCGCCGCGGCCGAGGCATCCGAGCCGAGCTTGGCGAAGCCGGCGGTGATGGTGTCCAGCCGCTCCACGGCCGCCGCGCTCGCCCATTCCACATGCTCGTGCAGGCGGGCGAGGTGCAGGTCCCAGCGGTTGTTCAGCACCGTGTTGATGAGCGCGAGCCCCACCGCGCCGCCGAGATTGCGCATGAGGTTGAACAGGCCGGAGGCGTTCTTCAGCTGCGCCGGCGGCATGGTGCCGAGCGAGATGTTGTTGATGGGGATCATCGCGATCATCAGCCCGACGCCGCGCAGGATCTGGGGGACGAACAGCTCCCAGAAATCCCAGTCCTTGGTGATGTAGGTCACCCACCAGGTGCCCACCGCGAAGGCGCCGAAGCCAGCGCCCATCATGATGCGCGGATCGATCTTGGTCATCAGCCGCCCGGCAATGGGTGCGGTGAGGAACATGGCGATGCCGGTGACGAACATGGTCTCGCCGATCTGCAGCGCCGAGTAGCCGCGCACCCGGCCGAGGAAGACGGGATAGAGATAGGTGAGCCCGTAGAGCCCGATGCCCATGATGAAGCTGAAGGCCGAGCCGATGGAGAAATTGCGGTTCTCGAAGGCGCGCAAATCCACCACCGGATGGTCCGTGGAGAAGACGCGGGCGAAGAAGGCGAGGGACGACACCCCGCACACGATGGCGAAGGCGACGATGTACTGGTCCTCGAACCAGTCGTTGGTCGGCCCCTCCTCCAGCACGAATTCAAGGCTGCCGAGGAAGCCCGCCATGAAGAGGAGACCCCACCAGTCGAACTTGTCGAGCAGCGCGAAATCCGGCTCGTCGAAGTCGATCAGCGTCACCGCCGCCAGCACCACGAACATGCCGGGGATGACGTTGATGAGGAACAGCCAGTGCCAGGAGAACAGGTCGGTGAGATAGCCGCCCACCGTCGGGCCGATGGTGGGCGCGAGCGTCGCCACGAGGCCGATCATGGGCGCCACGATGGGCTGCTTCTCGCGCGGGAACACCGAATAGGCGGCGGCGAAGACGGTGGGGATCATGCCGCCGCCGAGGAAGCCCTGCAGCGCGCGGTAGACGATCATCTCGTTGATGGAGGAGGCCGTCGCGCACATGAAGCTCATGAGCGTGAAGCCCGCCGCCGAGGCCGCGAACAGCCAGCGCGTGGACAGCGCCCGGGACAGGAAGCCCGACAGCGGGATCATCACCACCTCGGCGATGAGGTAGCTGGTCTGCACCCAGGAGATTTCATCCGACGACGCGGCAAGGCCGGCCTGGATCTCGGCGAGGGAGGCGGAGACGATCTGGATGTCCAGGATCGCCATGAACATGCCGAACACCATGCACAGGAAGGCGAACATGCGCCGCCCGTCCACATGCGCGGCGGGGGCGGCAGGAGGCGCTCCCGCCGCGGATGGCTTCAGGGTCAGGGTGTCGGCCATGGCCGCCTCCTGTCGAGGCTCAGGATGCGCGCGTCAGGACGCGGGCGAGGGGGTGGGCGCGGCGGCGGTGGAGGTGGCGGGAGCGGACTTGGTGTCCACCGTCGCCGTCACCGACATGCCGGGGCGCAGTTCATGCTTGGCAAGCACGCGGGGATCGATGGCGATACGCACGGGGATGCGCTGCACGATCTTGGTGAAGTTGCCGGTGGCATTCTCCGGCGGCAGCAGGCTGAACACCGAGCCCGAGGCCGGCGACACGCTCACCACCTTGCCGGTGAAGTCGTGGTCCGGATAGGCGTCCACATAGACGTCGACGCTCTGGCCGGGCTTCAGGCGACCGAGCTGGGTCTCCTTGAAGTTGGCATCCACATAGACGCCCTCCAGCGGCACCACGGCGACGAGGCGCGTGCCGGTCTGCACCAGTTGGCCCACCTGCACCGCGCGGTTGCCGACAACGCCGTCGATGGGCGCGCGCACCACGGTGAAATCGAGGTCACGCTTGGCCTGATCGCGGGCGGTCTTCAGCTCGTCGAGCACGTGCGCCGCCTCGGTGCGCTGGGCACCGAGCACCACCACCTGCGCCTCGGCAGACGCGATGGCGGCCTTGGCGGCCTCGACGCTCGCGGCGGTCTTGTCCTTGTCGGCGCGGGCATTGTCGAGGGTGGAGCGGCTGGCGAAATCGGAGCGGGCGAGCTTGTCCTGCCGGTCGAATTCCGCCTGCGCCCGCTTCTGGTCGGCCTCGGCCGAGGTGAGCTGCGCCTTCATCTGGTCGACCGTGGCGCGGGCCGCCGTCTCCTGCTGGTCGAAGCGGGCCAGCGTTGCCTGCTGGGTGGCGATCTTGTTCTCGGCCGACTGGAGGGCGAGGCGATAGTCGCCGTCATCGATGCGGGCGATCACGTCGCCGGCCTTGACCCACTGGTTGGTGTCCACGTCCACGCTCTTCACGTAGCCGCCGACCTTCGCCGCGATCACCGAGGTGTCGGCCGCCACATAGGCATCGTCGGTCGAGACTTGGAAGCGGCCGACCTGCCACCAATGGGTGCCGTACCAGCCGCCGGCCGCGAGCAGAACGGCGAGCACCGACCCGAAGATGAGGGGCTTGCGCGAGCGGGCCTTGGCCGGGGCCGCCGCCTCGGCTTCCGCCACCGCAGCGGCGGTAGGGGTCTCCTCCCGCCGCGCCTTGAGCACGGTCACGCCGGCCGAGGGGGCTTCGGCCTGCGCATCCGTCTGCGGTTCGGGTGTGATGGCGGGCGCTGCCGCCTCTTTCCTGTTGATCTGAGCCACCTTGGTCTCTCCCGGCCAGCTGGGGCCTGACTGAACGGTTTAGTCAAAATCTGCAGCCACTATATTGAACTGAACGGTTTAGTCAATTACTTTGACAAAATGCTGGAAGGGTTCCATGCAGGAGACCGCCGAAGGAGGGCGGATATGAACGAGGCACTCGAACGCGCGAAGGCGACGGACACCCCCTCCCCCGCCGAACAGGATCTGGAGGCGAAGAAGCGTCTCGACATCATCGACGGCGCCCGCCGCGTCTTCTTCCACAAGGGCTTCGACGGCGCCAGCATGGACGAGATCGCCCGCGCCGCGGCGGTCTCCAAGGCCACCATCTACGTCTATTTCCAGAGCAAGGCGGACCTGTTCCGCGCGCTGGTGGAGGCCGACCGCCGGCAGTCCGCCGAACGCCTGTTCGAGTTCGACGAGGCGGATGCGGACGTCGGGCGCGTTTTGAAGCGCATCGGCGTCACGTTCATGAGCATGATGATCCGGCCGAACCACATCCGCCTCGTGCGCATGGTGTTCGGCGTGGCGGAGAAGTTTCCGGCCATCGGCCAGACCTTCTTCGAGAGCGGCCCCTGCTATGGCGGCCGCCGCCTCGCCGAGCTGCTGCAGAAGCAGGTGGAACTGGGCCGGCTCGACGTGGACGACTGCCAGGCCGCCGCCTTCGAGTTCATCAACCTGTGCCAGGGCAATCAGGTGAAGGGGCTGATGTTCGGCGTGTCCGAAGGGCCGACGCCCGAGGACATCGAACGGACGGTCGGCCGCGCGGTGCGGGTGTTCCTTGCCGCCTACGGGCCGAAGGACAAGCCCGCCGGCTGAACCGGGTTGGCGCGGCCCGCCCTTCCCCCTATTCCCGACGCCGGGCATCCCCGGAGGCATGGGACATGGCAGGCGGCACGCACCGGCAGAACCGGGTGACACCCTTCGGCACCATCGAGGCGGTACCCGAACGCGGCCTCCTCATGGGCAACCGGGGCAACCTGCGCCGGCCGGACGGCACGCAGAAGCTCTGGCACGCGCGCGGCTGGGTCTGCTGCGTCACGACCTTCCGGGGCCGGCGTCTCGATCTCGATGATCCGCACCGCTACACGCCACTCTTCTTCATGGACGAGGCCGTCGCCCTTGCCGCCGGTCACCGGCCCTGCGGGGAATGCCGGCACGCGGACTATCAGGCCTTCAAGCAGGCCTGGCGGCGCGCCTTCGCCATGCCCGAGAGCGCGCCCCTGACCGCCGGCGCCATGGATATGGCGCTCCACGCGGCCCGCATCGCGCGCGGCCGGAAGGTGACCTTCCGCGCCGCCCTGCGCGATCTCCCGGCCGGCACCTTCGTCGCGCTGGACGAGCGGCCGGACGAGGCTTTCCTCGTCGATCACGGCGCGCTCCACCGCTGGAGCCACGCCGGGTACGGCCCGCCCGTCGCGATGCCGGCCACGGACGTGACCGTGCTCACGCCCCGGCCCACGGTGGGGGTGCTGCGGGCTGGCTATGCGCCGCAGATGGCGGCGCGGGGTTAGGATCGGCGCCGTGCGACGGCCGAGCCTTGAAGCAACACCGCTTTCCCCTCACTCCGCCGCGGCGGAGAGATGCTTGAGCGGCTGCTCCACGTCGCGCACCAGGCTCTCGCGGGAGATTTCCGAGAGGTTGCGGGCACCGGTGAGCGTCATGGCCACGCGCATCTCCTTGGCGAACAGGTCGAGGAGGTTTTCGACGCCCTTCTGGCCGTGGGTCGCCAGCGCATAGATGAAGGCGCGGCCCAGCAGCACGCCGTCCGCGCCCTGCGCCACCATGCGCACCACGTCGAGACCCGAGCGGATGCCGGAATCGGCGAGGATGGCGAGGCGGCCCTTCACCTTGTCGGCAATGGGCGGCAGCGCGCGGGCCGAGGAGAGCACACCGTCGAGCTGCCGGCCGCCATGGTTCGACACCACGATGCCATCGGCGCCGAAGCGCACCGCGTCCTCCGCGTCTTCCGGATCGAGGATGCCCTTGATGACCATGGGCCCCTGCCAGAACTCGCGGATCCATTCGAGATCGCGCCAGGCGATGGAGGGATCGAAATTGGCGCCGAGCCAGCCCACATAGTCTTCCAGCGTGGTCTTGTGGCCGCGATAGGCGGAGACGTTGCCGAGATCGTGCGGCGTGCCCATCAGGCCCACGTCATAAGCCCAGAAGGGGTGAAGCGCGGCCTGCACCATGCGGCGCACGGCGGCGTTGGGGCCGGACATGCCCGAGTGCGCATCGCGATAGCGCGCGCCGGGCACCGGCATGTCCACGGTGAAGACCAGCGTGCGGATGCCCGCCGCCCAGGCGCGCTCCAGCGCGTTCTTCATGAAGCCCCGGTCCTTCAGCACATAGAGCTGGAACCAGAAGGGCTTCTCCACCTTGGCGCGCACCTCCTCGATGGGGCAGACGGAGACGGTGGAGAGGGTGAACTGGATGCCCTTGTCGAGCGCCGCCTTCGCCGCCTGCACCTCGCCGCGCCGGGCGAACATGCCGCACAGGCCGACCGGCGCGAGAGCCATGGGCATGGCGAGATTCTCGCCGAGCAGCGTCGTGGACAGGTCCACCTCGCCCACGCCCTTCAGCACCCGCTGGCGCAGGGCGAGCAGCGTGAGGTCGGAGACGTTGCGCCCGAGCGTCGTCTCCGCATAGGCGCCGCCGTCGATGTAGTGGAACAGGAAGGGCGGCAGGCGCCGACGGGCGGCTTCGCGATAGTCCGAGGCGGAGGAGATGATCACGGCGTCAGTTCTTTCTGTTGCTGGTTTTCTTGCTGGCGTTGGGCGACGCGGGACGAGCGACGGCGGCGGGCCGCGTCGTCCTCGATCCCGCGCAGGGTTTCCTCGACAAATTCGAGATGCAGCAGCGCGGCCTTGCGCGCCTCCTCGGGCCGGCCCTCGATGATGGCGGTGGCGATGGCGCGGTGCTGGTCGTCCAGCGCCTGCGCGGTGCTGGGGATGAGGTAGAGCTTTTCGAGGCTGCGGGAGATGGAGGCGCGCAGGAGGTCGAAGAGACCCGCCATCACCTGCCGCATCACTACGTTTTGGGAGGCTTCGGCCACCGCCATGTGGAAGGCGGAATCGGCTTTGGCCTGCGTCTGCGCATCGGTGGCGGCGGCGGAGAGGACATGCTCCAGCGCCGCCTGAAGGTTCGTCTTGTCCTGCGGGCCGGCGCGCAGGGCCGCGTGATACGCCATGTCCGCATCCAGCGATTTGCGGATTTCCATCACGTCGTGCCAGTAGCCCGGCTCCCCCGCCGCCACCTCGGCCAGCGGGCCGAGCGCCACGGAGAGCGGGGTTTCGGAGAGCGGGGCGTCCGCGGGCGCGGCCACATAGGTGCCCCCGCCCCTGCGGCTCACCAGCCGGCCGCGGCTCGCAAGATGGCGGATGGCCTCGCGCAGGGTCGGCCGCGACACGTTCAGCTCCGCCGCCAGCGCCCGCTCGGCCGGCAGGCGCGCGCCGGGCTGAAGGCCGCGTTCGGCGATGAGGGCCTCGATGGTGTCGGTCAGGTCGGCCAAGAGCGCCCCTCGCGGCTGCGGCGGCACTGGGATATTGGTCAGTCCAATATCGGCAGCTGGCGCGCGAAATCTCTATGGCTTGAGATTGGTCAGGCCGCAAGCGGAATATTGGCCTGACCAATTTTCCCGGACTGCTGACCTCAATCCGCCCATTCCGGGTCGGTGGTGAAGGCGATGGTCAGCCAGCGGTCCGGCGTGTCGTTGCCGATGGCGGCGCCGATCTCGTCGCGGATCACGTCCCAGTCTTCCAGCCGCATGGGCGGCCAGCCATGGGGCACGATGAAATAAAGCTCGATCTGCCTGCCCCGCCCCACCCGCGCGACATAGGAGCGGAAGGCGAGGAAGCCGTAGCGCGCCACGATGCCGGCGGCCACCTGATCCACGTGCTCCTTCAACGCCGGCGGGGTCACGAGCAGGATGTCCGCCAGCGCCTGCTTCACCGTGGCGAATGGCAGGGGGATGATGACGAGGCAGACGAGTGCCAGCGCCACCGGATCGATATAGGGCGAAATCCACGCCCGCGGCGTGCCCTGCACCGCAAGGCCAATGAGGAAGGCGACGAGCAGCGCCGCGGTGAGCCCCGCCGACATCAGCCACGCCTTGGCATCGAGGGCGAGAAAGTCGGATTTGATGGCCCGGTTCGCCCGCCGCACGAACAGCGCCATTGCCAGCGCCACCGCCACGGTGATGACCGCGTAGAGGATCGCCTGGTCGAAATCGAGCGCCCGCCCACCGGACATGAGGCTGCCCACGGCATTGATGAGCGCATAGACCGACGCGCTCATGAGCAGGATGCCGTTGAGCCCGAGCACCATGGGCTCCAGATGCCAGAACCCCATGGTGAAATGCGCGATGAACCCCTTCGCCGGCGCCCCCGGCGCGGTGGAGGTCGCGATCAGCCGCGCCACCACGAGGGCCAGCACCGTCATGCTGGCGTCGGTGAGCGCGTAGACGCCATCGAACACGATGGCATATGAGCCGGACATCAGCCCGAACACGATGCCCAGCAGCGCCAGCAGCAGGGTGACACCGATGGATATGCGCAGCACGCCCTGCTCGGTCATCGCCCCTCCCCGCTCAAGCGCCCCGTCCCTTGACGTGTCATCTGGTGACCTGAGCCCGTTTTCTCCTCCGGTTAAGAGGAGCGTCCGAGGGTTGATTTTTGGCCTCAGGCGGCTTGGGTTTCCAGAGGATTGTTGCGGCGAACTCGGCGGAGGATCGATTGCCGAGAGCCGAATGAGGGCGGTTCAGGTTTAAGTCCTCCTTCCATCAGGCGATTGCGGAACGGGCCTGGCCCAGGTTCGAGAATAGGGTCTCCTTCAGGCATTCGTCCCGGAACCGACCGTTGAAGCTCTCGACGAAGCCGTTCTGCATCGGCTTGCCGGGAGCGATGTCGTGCCATTCGACGCCGCTCGGCTGGGACCATGGGCCGAGAGCGAGTGTCGGCCACCAGCGCCAGGCACTCCCGGCTGAAGTCGTCGACGCCGACCGTGCGTGAAGGCATCCGACACGAAATCAAGGCTCCAGCGGACATTGACCCGATCCGGCACCAGGATGGGACGCCGGGTGCCAAGCGCGCGCTTGTGGCCCGGCGGACCCCCGCGTCTAGCCCCGCGCCGCAGTTCCGGCCGCCGCCTCATGGCCGAGCAATGGGGACAGCGCCATGCGCAGGGTGACCCGCAGGCCGCCGAGGTCCGGGCTGCCATCAAGGACGATCGAAATGTGCAGCAGGTCCCCGATCACCTTCACGATCGAAAGGCCAAGGCCGCTGCCCGGCACGTCTGCCTGGTTCCGCGCACGGTAGAAGCGCTGGAACACGCGCTCGCGCTCGGCTTCGGGAATGCCGGGGCCGCTGTCCTCGACGGTGACCACGGCGGCAGCGCCGCTGCGGTCGGCGCACAGCACCACCTGGCCACCGGCGCCGGAATATTTCACCGCATTGTCGAGAAGATTGCCCAGCAGCTCGGACAGCAGCACCGTGTCGGACACGAGCGGCAGCGGGCGGTGTTTGATCAGGCAGGAGACCTGGGTGTCTGCGGGAATGCCGGCGATGCGTTCGGCGATGACGTGCTCGATCACCTCGCCCAGATCGCATGGCGTACCGCCTGCGGCTGAAACCGCGCTTTCGTCGGCGCGGGCGAGGGTGAGAAGCTGGGTGATGAGCCGCTCCAGCCGTTCGGCGCCCTGGTCCAGCTCGGCCAGCGCGCTGCCCCGCAGCTCGGGATCCGAACTTTCCCGCCGCAGCAGGTCCACATGCATCCTGACGATGGCGAGCGGCGTGCGCATCTGGTGGGAGGCGTCGGCGGTGAAGCGCCGTAGCAGCTCCGTCGCCGAGCGCAGGCGCTCGAACATGGCGTTGATGGCGGTGGCGGGGGCCATCGCCTCCTGCGGCACCTCGGACAGATCGAGCGGCCGCAGGTCGCGCCAGTCGCTGACGGCGCGCGTGTCGATCTGCCGGCTGAGGTCGGCGAGCGGCATCAGCCCGCGCTCGACGGACACCCACGCCAGAACCCCGATGGCGAGGATGAGGACGGCTTCCGCAAGACCCAGGTTCCGCAGCATTTCGTTGCGCAGCTGGTTGCGGGCGAGCCGGGTCTCGGCGACGGCGACGATGACCGGGTGCTCGACGCCATAGACGCGACGTGCCACCGCTGCGAGCCGCACGGCATTGCCGCGATAGGTATCGTTCCAGTGGACCGGCTGGCCGGGCAGGGCGGCCGCCATCCCGCCGAGCGGCAGGTCGGGATAGCCCGTCACCGGCCCGGCGTCCGAGGCGACGAGGTAATAGACATTGTCCTGCGTCTTGGTTTCGAGCATGCCCAGAGCCACCTGCGGCATGTCCACCACCACCTCGCCGCTCTCGACCGCCAGACGCTCGGCGATGGCCATCAGGGAGCCGTCGAGGAGGCGGTCGTGGGAGCTCTCCACCACCGACGTGATGGTGAGATAGCCGCCGGCGCCGATGGCCACCGCCAGCAGCAGCACCGGCGCGAGCAGATTGAGAAGGACCGCGCGCTTCAGCGAGCGGCGGGTGGGGCGCATCAGTCCTTCTCCAGCATGTAGCCGAGCCCGCGGACGGTGCGGATGCGCAACCCGCCCGCCCCGAGCTTCTTGCGCAGGCGGGCGATGTACAGTTCAAGGGCATTCGGCCCCACCGCGTCGTCCAGCCCGAACACCTCCGAGATGAGGCGGGCCTTGGGCACGAGCTTGCCCGCCTGGACCAGAAGGAGATGCAGGACCGCGAGCTCCCGCCGGCGGAGATCGAGCGGGCTCCCCTCCAGCCGCGCGATGTGCTGCACGGTATCGAACTGCAGCGGCCCGAACTCGATCAGGGCGTCGCTGACGCCAAAGCCCCGGCGCACCAGCGCCCGCACCCGCGCCTCGAACTCGGCGAGGGCGAACGGCTTGTTTACGTAATCGTCAGCGCCGAGGTCGAGGGCCTTCACCTTCTCGCTCACATGGTCGCGTGCGGTGAGGATCATCACGGGCGTCTTGAGGCCGGCGCGGCGGATCGCCCTGAGCACGTCATATCCGCTGCCGTTGGGCAGGCCGAGATCGAGCACCACCAGATTGTACGCCTCGCGGGTCGCGAGCCCCACGGCATCGGCCGCATCGGCCTCGTGGTCGACCGCATAGCCGAGGGATGCAAGGGAGCGCTTCAGTCCGCTCGCCAGCGCCCGGTCGTCTTCCACGATGAGGATACGCATCAAGCCGTCTCCCGGCCGGGCTGCAACCGGCCGCAAGGCGTGACCGCCCCAGGTTCAAAGCGGGAAGGATGCCCCATACGTGACCACACCCGTCGCATCGCATAATGTAGACCGGCTAACGGAAGCAAGTTCAAGAGAGTGCGGACGTGCGTGCGGCAGGCGGCTGGATGGCCCCGATGGGCAGCGACTGGGGGCGGATCGACACGCCGTCCATGGTGCGACGCTTTCGGGCGGCTGCAGGGCGCCTGAGCGGAATCCTCCTTGCCGTAGTCCTCGTTGCGGGGGGCCTCGCGGTCGGGGGGCGCCCGGCTGAAGCGCAGTCCCGCTCTGACGAGATCTCGGTCGGCACCGGCACCGCCGGTTCGCTCACCGTCGTGTCTTCCATCGATCTCGTGGAAATGGGCGAACTTCTGGAGCACTGGCGGGCGCGCTATCCCGACATCAAGCTGACCTACCGGCACAAGAATTCGCTGTACGTCTATTCCGACGTGGTGGAGTGCAACGACCCCCGCCCATGTCCCGATATCGCCTGGAGTTCCGCCATGGATCTCCAGATCAAGCTGGTCAATGACGGCTATGCCGCGCGCCACGAATCCCCCGCCACGGCGATGCTTCCGCCGTGGGCGGTGTGGCGCAACGAGGCCTTCGGCGTCACGGCGGAGCCCATCGTCCTCGTCTACAACAAGATGCGCGTGCCGCCGGAAGACGTGCCGCGCACCCATGCCGATTTCGTCCGCCTCCTGCGCGAGAAGGGCACGGCCTATCGGGGCAAGGTGGCGGCTTACGACCCGGAGCGCAGCGGCACCGGTTTTCTGTTCTGGAACAGTGATGTGCGCATCACCGCAGACACTTGGCAACTGGTCCGGGCCCTGGGGCGGACCGGGCCGAAATTCTATTCGTTTGCGCACACCATGCTCGACCGCGTGTCGGATGGCGACCAGCTGTTCGCCTACAACACCATCTCCTCCTATGCCCGGGCCCGGGCGCGGGAGGAGCCGGCCCTCGGCGTCGTGGCCTTCGAGGACTACACGCTGGTGATGACCCGCATCGCCCTCATTCCCAAACAGGCGCCGCACCCCGAGCAGGCGCATCTCTTCCTGGATTTCCTTCTGTCCCGCGAAGGGCAGGAGGATCTCGCGCGTCGGGACTTCGGCACTGTCCGGCTCGACATGCCGCCGCCGGCGGAAGCCGGAGCCGATCCCGCACGGCTGCGCCCGATCCATGTGGGCCCCGAGCTTCTGGCCTACCAGGACCAGTCGCGTCGCCGCATCTTCTTCCGCGACTGGCGGAAGGCGCTCGAAGGCGAATGATCGCGGCGGCGATCGCCCATGCGCATCCGACGATCGTTGCACCGCACGTGACAGGTTCTTGACAGGTTCTCCCCCCTAGGCTCCCCGCCGATGCCGTCATGCGATGGGCTGCGCCGGATTCCCGCCAAGGGACCGGCGGGCTGCAGACGGCCGGACGAAGCAACAAGAAGCAGCGCAGAGACGCCGCGAGCGGCTGCGCCGGCATGGGAGACAACGCATGGTCGGGCCATCGGCAGCCGCCGTTCCATCCACCGCGACCGCAGAGGTGCCTGCGATCAAGTCGAGAACCGCAGCCATCCTGCGCTCGACGAGCGGCAACTTCCTCGAGCAGTTCGACTTTTTCCTCTTCGGCTTCTACGCGACGTCCATCTCCAAGGCGTTCTTCCCGACCGGAAATGAAGTCACCGAGCTGCTGCTCACCTTCACCACCTTCTGGCTCGGCGCGCTGATGCGGCCCGTCGGCGCCATCGTGCTTGGCGCCTATCTCGATCACATCGGCCGCCGCAAGGGCCTGATCGTGACCCTCGGCATCATGGCCGCCGGCACGGTGCTGATCGCGGTGTGTCCCACCTACGCGCAGATCGGCATCGCCGCGCCGCTCATCGTGCTGTTCGGCCGCCTGTTGCAGGGCTTCTCGGCGGGCGTGGAACTGGGCGGCGTCTCGATCTACCTGTTCGAGATCGCGACACCCGGCAACAAGGGCTTCTACACCTCGTTCCAGTCGGCCAGCCAGCAGGTCGCCATCTTCTTCGCGGCCATCATCGGCTTCTCGCTGAGCCAGCTGATGCCGGCCGAAACCATCTCCGCCTGGGGCTGGCGCATTCCCTTCTTCATCGGCTGCGCGATCATCCCCTTCATCTTCTTCATCCGCCGCACGCTCGAGGAAACCCCGGAGTTCCTCAAGCAGAAGAAGCACCCGACCCAGCGCGAAGTCTTCGCCGCGATGCTGGCCAACTGGCGGATCGTGCTGCTCGGCATGATGCTGACGGCCATGACCACGGTGACCTTCTACTTCATCACCGTCTACACCCCCACCTTCGGCAAGAACGTGCTGAAGCTGTCCATCACCGACAGCCTTCTCGTCACGCTGCTGGTGGCCACCACCAACTTCATCTGGCTGCCCATCGGCGGCGCGATCTCGGATCGGGTGGGTCGCCGCCCGGTGCTGCTGACCATCGCCATCCTGGCGCTGGCGACGGCCTATCCCGCCCTCGCGTGGCTGGTGGTGGAGCCGACCTTCAACAAGATGCTGATGGTGGAGCTGTGGTTCTCCCTGTGCTTCGGCGTCTATAACGGCGCCATGGTGGCGGCCTTGTCCGAAGAGGTGCCGGCCCATGTGCGCACCACCTGCTTCTCGCTCGCCTTCGCCCTCGCCGCGGCCCTGTTCGGCACGTTCACGCCCCTGGTCTCCACCTGGCTGATCGACATGACGGGCAACCGCGCAGCCCCGGGCTTCTGGCTCATGGCGGCGGCGGCCTCGGGCCTCATCGCGACCATCCTCATCTATCGCGGTCGGGGCGCGACCCCGCAGCGGAGCTGAGACGATGGACGCGACGCTCGCAAGCGTGGACGTCCTCGTCATCGGTGGCGGCAACGCCGGGCTTTGCGCCGCCATCTCGGCGCGACGCTCCGGCGCGTCCGTGCTGGTGGTGGAGGCGGCGCCGAAATTCTACCGCGGCGGCAACACGCGCCACACCCGCAACATGCGCTGCGCCCACGACAGCGCGACGGCCATCCTCTCCGGTCCCTATACCGAGGATGAGTTCTACGACGACCTGTTGCGGGTCACGCAGGGCCAGACCGACGAGAATCTGGCCCGACTGATGATCCGGGAATCCAAGGACATGCTCGGCTGGATCGTCGAGCAGGGCGTGCGCTGGCAGCCCTCGCTCGGCGGCACGCTCAGCCTTGGCCGCACCAACTCGTTCTTTCTGGGCGGCGGCCGAGCGATGCTCAACGCCCTCTATCTCACGGCCGAGCGCCTCGGCGTCGAGGTGCTCTACGACTGCGAGGTGATCGACCTCGAGATGGATGGCGGGCGCTGCCACAGCGTCCGCATCCGTCGCCCGGATGGCATCGCCCGCATCGAGGCAAAGGCCTATGTCGCGGCCGCCGGCGGCTTCGAGGCCAACATCGACTGGCTGAAGGAGGCCTGGGGACCGCCCGCAGAAAACTTCCTCATCCGCGGCACGCCCTACAATCGCGGGTCCCTGCTGAGAATGCTGATCGACCGGGGCGTGGAGAAGACCGGCGACCCGATGCAGTGTCACGCCGTGGCCATCGATGCGCGGGCGCCCAAGTTCGACGGCGGCATCATCACGCGGCTCGACTGCGTGGTCTTCGGCATCGTCGTGAACAATCGGGCCGAGCGCTTCTACGACGAGGGCGAGGACATCTGGCCCAAGCGCTATGCCATCTGGGGGCGGCTCGTGGCCCAGCAGCCAGACCAGATCGCCTACATCATCTTCGACGCCTCTTCGCTCGAGCTGTTCATGCCCTCCCTGTTCCCGCCCATCTCGGCGCCCACCATTGCCGAACTGGCGGGTAAGCTGGGCCTCGATGCCGAGAGCCTGACGCGCACCGTCGACGGCTTCAATGCCGCGGTCCGTCCCGGTACCTTCGACGACAAGATTCTCGACGATTGCCGGACGGAGGGGCTGACGCCGCCCAAGTCGCACTGGGCGCGCAAGCTGGAGAAGGCGCCCTATTACGCCTACCCCGTGCGTCCCGGCATCACCTTCACCTATCTGGGTGTGCGGGTCGATGCCGACGCCCGGATGCGCATGGCCTCCGGCGGTGGCGCGGAAAACCTGTTTGCCGCCGGCGAGATCATGGCCGGCAACGTGCTGGGCCGCGGATATGCCGCCGGCATCGGCATGACGATCGGCAGCGTGTTCGGACGCATCGCAGGACGGGAGGCGGCCGCTCATGCACGCCACTGATGCTCTGAAGGAGGCCGACCGGCTGATGACGGTCTGCAACTCCTGCCGCTATTGTGAAGGTCTGTGCGCGGTGTTTCCGGCCATGGAGATGCGGCGCGCCTTCAGCAGCGGCGACCTCAATTACCTCGCCAACCTCTGCCACGCCTGCGGGGCCTGCTACACCGACTGCCAGTTCTCGCCGCCCCACGAGTTCAACGTGAATGTGCCGCGGACGCTGGCGACGGTGCGGGCGCAGTCCTACGCGCACTACGCCTGGCCCGGTCCTCTGGCGGTGCTGTTCCGGCGCAACGGGCTGTTCGTGGCGCTGGCCACGGCGGCGAGCGTGGCGCTCTTCATCTTCGCCTTCATGGGGGCGGGCGGCGCGCATTTCGGCGAGCCCGCTCTGGGCACCGGCGCGTTCTACCGCATCATGCCCCATGAGCTGATCGCGTGGCTGTTCGGTGGCGTCTTCACCTTCGGCCTCGTCGCGCTCGCCCTGTCGCTGCGCCGCTTCTGGCGGGACATCGGCAAAGGCGCCGAGAGCCCGCTCGCGCCGCGCCCGCTGTGGCAGGCCATCAAGGATGCGGGCTCGCTGCGCTATCTCGATGGCGGCGGGGTGGGCTGCTACAACAAGGATGAGAAGCCGGACGACAACCGCCGCTTCTACCATCACCTCACCTTCTACGGCTTCATGCTCTGCTTCGCCGCCACCAGCGTCGGCGCGCTCTATCACTTCCTGTTCGGTCGGGAGGCGCCCTATCCCTGGTGGGACCTGCCGGTGGTGCTCGGGACCCTGGGCGGCCTCGGCCTCGTGGTCGGCCCCATCGGCCTCCTCAAGGCCAAGCGCCAGCGCGACCCGGCCCTGGTGAGCGACGCCAGTGCGGGCATGGACAAGGCCTTCACGGTGATGCTCCTGCTCACGGCCGTGTCGGGTCTGCTCCTTCTCGTCCTGCGCGCGACACCGGCCATGAATGCACTGCTGGCGATCCATCTCGGCATCGTGTTCGCCCTGTTCCTGAGCCTGCCCTACGGGCGGTTCGTGCACGGGCTCTATCGCTTCGCCGCGCTGGTCCGCTACGCGCAGGAGCGTGGCCACGACGCCTGACTCCAGGTCCCGCGGCCACCCGCGGTGCGCGCTCGGCCCGCGCCTTTCCGACCCCGGCGGGGTCGGCTGAACAAAACAAAGATCAATCTCGGGAGGATAGAACATGACGACGGCAAGGAACTGGCTCTCCGCATTGCTCGTGGGCGCAACGCTGGCACTGCCGGCCGCGGCGCGGGCGGATGAGGTCAGGGTGATGATTTCGGGAGGGTTCTCCGCCGCCTACAAACAGCTCGTGCCCCAGTTCGAGCAGGCGACCGGCCACAAGGTACTCACCGCCTACGGACCGTCCATGGGCACCACCGAGAACGCCATTCCCGTGCGCCTCGCCCGCGGCGAGCCCGTCGACGTCCTCATCATGGTGGGCGAAGCCCTTACCGGCCTGACGGAGCAGGGCAAGGCGGACAAGTCCTCCCGCGTCGATCTCGCCCGTTCGCCCATCGGCATCGCCGTACGCGCCGGCGCGCCGAAGCCGGACATTTCCTCGGTCGATGGTCTGCGCGCCGCGCTGCTCGCGGCCAAATCGATCGCCTATTCCGACAGCGCCAGCGGCGTCTATGTGGAGACCGAACTGTTCAAGCGCCTCGGCATCGAGGAGCAGGTGAAAGGCAAGGCGCGCATGATCCCGGCCGAACCGGTGGCCGCAGTGGTGGCGCGCGGCGATGCGGAACTCGGCTTCCAGCAGATCAGCGAACTGCTGCCCGTGGCCGGGGTGGAGGTTGTGGGTCCCATCCCTGACAGCGTGCAGAAGATCACCATCTTTGCGGCGGGCGTCTCCACGAAGGCGGCCTCCGCCAAGGCGGGCGCGGACCTCATCGCCTTCCTCGCATCCCCCCAGGCGGCACCCGCCATCCGCAAGACGGGGCTCGACCCCATCGCCCATCCGGCTGGCAAATAGCGTCGACTGCAGACAGCGGTGCGGCCAGAGCCTGGGACGGGCGTCTTCAGCGTCCGTCCACCTCAAGCCGCCGTCACGGGTCCTCGCCCATCGCCTGGACGGCGGGAACGCCGGCTGCGTCTTCCCCCTGAAATGCCCTCTCCTCCTGACGCTGGTGAAGATATCGAAGGCGCGGGGCACGACGCCCGATGCGCTGCCCGGGACGAAGCGCGAGCCTGACGACCTGCCCCAGCCGACCGAGCGCTCAGAAGCTGATCGACCGCATGGTGTCGGCCGTGAACAATCTGGACGACGACGAGCTGGCCGTCGCCGTTCAGCAGGTCGAACTCATTCTGCGCCTGCAGGGCGAGGCGGCTGCGGCGAAGGCACCCGAATGGCCCGCTGCTTGCTGTCCTCGCGCGCACGAGACGACAGAAACAGAATGAGGGACCAGAGGCTAGACGCCAGACCAAGTCTCTATTTTTATTGATATTTTAAAGAGAACTGGCGGAGAGGGAGACCGGCAAACAAAACTGATAAATATTTGATATTATATGATATTTTTCCGAACAAAAATGCACTGCCCCAGCATTTGCCCCAGCATCTGACACGACTTGCAGCGACCGGCGGTGACCAAGCCGGCATGATTAAGTTATTTTGACGCGGCAATGAGATTCCCTGGTTGCGCACCTAGGCGAGGAAATTTGGGCGATGGACGGCTACCCGGACCACCTGGCACCAGATTTCGACGAAGGTGGCGGGGTTGCGACGTCTTTCCCCGAATGGTGGGCGCAGGTCGCAGCGTCCTTTCCAAATGTTCCCGAGGAGGTCGCCCGCGAATGGCTTCACCGTCATTGGCGCCACTCCCCGTTCGCGTTTCTCAGGTCCGCGGAGCACCGGTTCGATCTGATAGATTGGGATAGCGCCGATCTCCGCTCTATCCGGTGGAACTTCAATAATTTCGCCGAGGACCACGAACCGGCCGTCTCGCATGGTCGCTTCCTAATTGAAGAGCACCATCAACGCTGGCCTACCTATCTAAGTGGCTATCTCGTTGAAACCGGGACTTTCCCGTCCCCACCAATCATAGTCGATAACCGGGATCTCCACATAGTCGACGATATCGTGCCAGGGTTCTACCCAGCCGCCTACCTCTTGGTGGAGGGCCACCGCAGATATGCTATGGCCTCATACTTGGCGAGTCTGGGACGAATGCGCCCCACCCTGCCTGTTTGGTTAATGAAGCATATTGAAATATGATATTCCGCGAGGCCAAGATATGGAAAATGAGACTCTGCTATTGATCCTCAAAGGCACTTCTTCCGCCCTTGGACTTATCAGCGCCGCCTGCGCATTTGTTGCATCATTTTATTGGTACAAGGCTTCGGCAATTGAAGTTATCCCAGTGTGGGCGCGCGGTCAGCCTCCAAATCTGGCCGCCGAACCAATAGATCGTCTTTTGGCCTCGGACGGGTGGATAGCCGGCACTGCCATTGCACTGCAGGAGGGCGGCCGGCTGAACAAGACCGCCGCCCTATGGAGCGGCGCCTCAGCCTTATCGGCAGCCCTATCTATGCTCGTAAGCCAGCTCGCTTCATGAACAAGCAGGACGGTGGATTCTTTCTCTACCTCACCAAACATGAGCCGCAACCCTTCCCTTACGCGACTAGGAGACCACATTGCCCCCAAATATGCTGCTTTCTGAATTAATTTCGGATTATAGGCTCGTTTTATCGATGCCTCCGGAAGAATTAGCCTATCCAATTCTCCTTTTTTCAAAACGTAATATGCAAGGATCCATGCTTTCCATGATTGACGTTACTATGGAGAAGATGGGATTTAAACCTGCAAAAAGCGCATCTGGTGAACTGGAGTTTCGATCCGCTGTAATGGAAGCATGGCATTGGCTTTCACTGAACATGTTGATAATGCCGGCAGATGGCATAAACGGATCGAATGGATGGTGGGTATTGACTAGACGAGGAATGAAGCTGGTTGACGATGAGGCGGCATTTAGAACTTATGCCTCGGCCAAGAAGCTAAACCCCGACCTTATTCACGATGACATACGAAGCGAAGTTTGGATCGAGCTTGCACGAGGACAGTTTGGAGATGCTATTTTCAAAGCATTTCGCGCGGTTGAGCAGAAAGTAAGGGACGCTGATCCGCGCCTGTCAAAATTTTATGGAAAAGAACTTATGAGAAAATCCTTTCAGTCCGGAGGAGGACCCCTAACACTTGAGGATGACGACATTTCTGAGCAAGAAGGGATTGCCCACATGTTTGCTGGAGCAATGCAATATTATCGCAACGCAGCCGCACACAGGGAAATGACCATAACTAATTCTGAGGAAGCCTTCGAGATTATCCTTTTCGCTTCCAATTTATTGCGAATTGTGGATGTGCGGTCCATCCGTCTCCAGGGCAGCGCCGCTCGGGATCGGGAGTAAGCGGATGGTCGCACCGCCCAAATTCCACATCGCGCCCACCACCAATCAAAACACCATCTCGTCCCGTAGAGCCCTCGACGCATCGAGCAGTAGCTGTCAAAGGTGGAAGGGAGGGGCGTCCTCGGCCCTGGCGGTCCGAGGCTGAACGCCGGTATCGCGGGGACCAGCTTCCCCTCCGGCTATGGATGTCGCGCCACTGGTTTCTCGATCAGTTGCCAGTAGCGCCCTCCGCCCCATAAGCCGCGGTCCATTCGTCCTCCGACATGGGCTTGTCGCTGATGGTGTGGACGACGTTCACGTTCTCGCTCTTGTCCACCACGAGCCCGTTCAGCTTCGCCACGTCCATCCAGGCGGCGCGGGCCACCGAGAGGCCAGGCGCCCCGCCCTCCTCCTCGGCGGCCTCCGCGATGCGCTTCAGGTTTGCGGTGACGTCGGCCAGGGTGATTTCCGCGCGCATGGCGCCTCTCTCCTGCAGTTCGGTGATCCGGGCGCGCACGGCCGGCTCGCTCGCCAGCCGGTGGGCGTTCTTTCGATCCGCCCGGAAGCCGGCTTCGGCATAGGCTTCGGCCGTCGCATTTCCCTCCGCCACGAGCTGGGCGAACCGCTCGCGCCGGCCGTTGCGAAGAGGGGCCATGGTTCGCTCCTTCTTTTGACGGACTCCACCCCTGATTGAGCCGGTGCTAGCGTGCCCGCATTGACTATGGGGAGGATGGGATGGCCGATAAACCGCCAGTCGTGCACATCGGAGAAAATTCGCCAGAACAGATCGCGTTCAAGCTATTGGGCGCCGTCTGCTACGCGGAAAAGAAAGATGTGAGCCCCTTTCACAATTCGGGAGAAAAGGCCGACAGGAAATGGATCCTCGACACCTTTGCTGAATGCCTTGAAGCCGTCAGGGGTAATCGCGACCGGTGACGAACGCGTAGAAGGTGGCGGCCCGCTTGATGACGTCTTCGTCGGGGCCGCCGGCTTCCATCGCCAACTTCAGGCACGCGAGCCGAATTTCGTGGTCCATGAGCGCTCCCCCTTGATAGGTCAGTCGGCGGCGTTGGCCGCTGCGGCCCGCATGTAGACGCGGGTGAGGCTGAGAGCCTGCCCGGAGGTGGGTTCACCCTTCACCTGCGCCAGCAGCGCGCGGGCGCGCTCCGGGTTCAGCAGGGCGTCCTTCACGATGTCATCGACGCTCTGAAGGCCGGCCTGTCGCATGGCTTCGATGACGCGGCCGAGCTGTGCACCACCACCAGCGCCGGCCGCCGCGCCGATGCCGCCGGCCGTCATGCTTCCCGCCGCCGCGCCGGCGCTGGCGAGCGCGCCCGGCGACAGGATGCGGGCGAGCCACGACTGCGCGCCGCCGGCCTTGGCCACGCCGGCCATGTCCTGCGTCGTGTTGGAGCCGCCCGGAAGCTTCACCGCCGCGATGGAGCGGTTGGAGCGCTTCAGGTCCGCCGCGACGGCCTGGAGGGTCATGATCTCCGGCCCGGACAGAACCTGCTTGAGGGCCGGAACGTTCTGGCGCAGGAACTGCTGGAAGGCGTCCGAGCGCATCAAGTCCGTGCCGGACGTGGCGCCCTCGGTGTTGCCGATGAAGCGGAGGTTGATGTAGTCGGCCACCGCCTTGCGCAGGCCGTTGCGGGCCTCTTCGTTGCCGGCCGTCTCGCGCGCCAGCCGGCCCATCTGCTGCACGGCGTCCTGCCGCGAGAAGATGCCGCCGATGGTCTTGGTAACGTCGGCCGGGTCAGAGAGGTTCAGGAGCCGCGCGACGGCGCCCTGCTCGAAAGTGTCCAGCGCCGCCTTGCGGTCCACAGCCGCCTTGGCCATGGCCTCGGACGCGGCTACCGGGTCGGCGAGCATGCGGTCCACTTCGGGCATGGCCCGCAGGGCGTCGGCGTGCTTCTGGCGCCACGCCTGCACTTTGGCGGGGTCGAGCGTGCCGTCGAGGGGGCTCTGCGCGGCCTTGCGCAGGGTGGAGAGAGCATAGTCCTGCACCTGCGCCATGGCGCCGGGAGCGGCGTTGCGCAGCGCCTGCATGGCCTCATAGCCGCGCGGGCCGGGCACGAAGAACCGACCGGGCACGACCGAGGCTTCCATCTGGAAGGGGCCTGCGGCGCCGGAGCGCTGGATGGTGCTGCCCACCCGGCCGGCATCGAAGGTCTGCGCGCGCTGCTTGGTCGCCTCGCTGGCGGCCTTCAGTCGTCCTGCGGCGGCTTCGTCGATGTTGGGGGAGAGGTTGTCGGGGAAGAGGCCAGGGCTTTGTAAGCCTTGATCTCGCGGAGCATCGCGAAATCCCCCTCCGCCCGGTACTTGGCCTCCAGGTGTTGGATGAACTCGGCCCGGTCCGAAGGAGGCATTTCCGCCACCACCTTCTGCAGCGCCTTGCCCCATGGCCGTCTCGGAGGCGCGTCGCTCATACCAAGCCTGTTGGTCCCGCTGGAGCTGAGCGATTGCCACCGCCATCGTGTCCTCTTCGGACATCGCGCCGGCCTGCACCGCCCGCTGTTCCATCTCCGCCTTCGCGGCCACAGCGTTCTCGATGTCACGCTCGATGGCACCGCGAAGCTGCGACAGGCGAGCATATACGCGAGACTGTCCGTTCGTCACCATCTCCTGCCGCATGGCGTCTGACACACGGCTGCGGAGCGCCGTCATCTCGCGAAAAGGCACCACATCGGGGTACTGCAGCGCCGTCACGATGGTGGCGCGTTCCTCGCCCGCCAGCGGCGCAGCCGACTTCTCGAGCTCCTTCACGATGGACCGGGCCGTGTCGCGCACGCCCATGGCCGGCAGGTTCAAGTCTCCGTTCGGGTCCACAGCCTTCCACAGGGCGCGCTCGCGCTCCTTGGCCACGCCCCGCGCGTCCATGATGCTCTGGCGGATCGCGCCGCCATAGGCCTCCGGCGCGCCCTCGCCGCCGATGGCCGCCGCCGCTCCCTGCGCTCGGCTGGTGGCCGCCTCCAGTGCTTGCCCGGTCTGCTGATCCAGCGCGGCAAGGTTCTGCCGAAGCGTGTTGACCACCTGTTCCGGCGCGCCCTTGGGCTGGATCGCCTCCAGCGCACCGACACGCGCCGAGTTCTGGTCAGCCCGTCGCTGCATGAACTCAGCCGGGTTCTGCGCCGCGCTCGCGCGCTCCAGCGCGCCAAGGCCCATGTCGCCCGTCAACTGGAAGGTCGTCGGGTCCGAGCCCTGCACCAGATTGCGCGCCACGGCTCCCGGCTCGGCGGGCAGGCCCACCTGCTTCGATGCCGCAGCCGCGTCGAGCGTGTCGCGCACCGCCTGGGGATCGCTCGCCCACTGCTGAAGGCGCTCGCCGGCCACGCGCTCCTGCGTCGCGGGATCGGACAGCCGGAAGTCGCGCCAGGCCTGCGGCAGGCCGGCCACGCCGCGCCCGGCCGCCACGGCGCCGACACCCAGCCCGGCCCCGGCCATGCCGCCCACCGTCTCGGCGAGCGGCTTCCACTGGTCCGGGACAACCTGCCCCGCCATCTGTCCGCCGACACCCGCCGCGGCGCCAACACCGGCATTGACCGCGGCGTCTCCGACCGATGCCGAGCGGCCGAAGACCTGCCCGAGTGTGTTCATGGCGCCTTCGCCGACCACGCCGGCCCGGTTCAGGCCACCCAGCACCGCCTCGGGCGCCAGCATGCCGGCGGCGCCCGCACCGGCGGCGCGCCCCAACTTCTCCGGGATGGTGGTGGCCTGCACCTTGGCGGGGTCGTTCACCCCCGCGGCCTCACCGACGCCAGCCAGCCACTGACTGGACCCGGGCAGGTTGGTGCGCGCCTGTGGCAGATCGGCGCCGGTGACAGCGTTGATGGCCTGCACGCCCTTGTTCGTCAGCCACGTGGCGGCGTCCACCGGCGCGCCCAGGGTCGAATAGATCGCCTCGTTCGCGCCAGCAGTGAAGTTGTTCCAAGGGCCGGAGGGCGCGGGCTGGCTGGCCTGCTGGGGCTGTGCCGCCTCGTGGCCGCTCCAGTCCATCTCCCAGGGCATCGGCCCGGAAGACTGCGCGGCTTGCTGCTGGGGCCCCGCGTCCGGCCAATCCATCTCCCACGGCGGCTGGCCATCATCCACCGGTGGCGCGGGCATCCGCTGCACGGTGCCGTCCTGCCAGGGCCGCACCTGCGCATCCGTCGGCCGCGGCGGAACGGGATCGACGGCACCAGTCGGCCGCATGGCGCCCTCGATGGCCTGCACGCCGGTCGGCTTCGGCGGCTCTGCCATGTAGGCCATGGCCTGACGAGGAACGAACTGCACTCCGGGAAGCCCCTGGTTGGTGTCGGCCGGGCCGAGGTCGCGCCCCACGGGCACGTCGAACCGGCCTTCCGGCGCATTGCGGAAGGAGCCGCCAGTGTCGTGGACCACCACGGGAACGTCGCGCAGCACGTGGCGCTGCCCGCCGGCCTGATAGCTCACCTCGGGGATGGTGTACTCGCGCCCATAGAGCGCCGGGTTGCCGGCGATAGTCACATAGGGCGCCTGCCCCATGCGGAAGTCCTCCAGCGTGCGCACAACGGCCTGCCCGTCCGGGCCCGGGCGCGACGACGCATAGCCCCCCTCCATCGGGTCGCCGGCGCGCTGGGGCGAATAGGTGGTGGCGCGCGGCGCCGGGCCCATGAGGCGGTCGGCGAAGCTGGCGGCGGCCGGCGGGAGGGTCGCCCCTGCCCAGTCCATTTCCCAAGGGTTCATTGCGTGCGCCCCCACGAGTTCGGGTCTTTCGGATTGCCGCCGCGATAGACGAAGCCCTTCACGATGGTGCCCGGCACGAGGCCGCCGGCCCCCTGTCCGGTGCCGGGCTGCTGGCCGCCGCTCGCGGCCGCCTGCCCACCCTGCGGCTGCTGGCCGAACTGCGGCTGACTGCCAGGCACCATCGCGGCCTGCGCCCGCAGCTTGTTGAGGCCGATGGTCAGCGCGTCGCGGAATTCGTAGAGGGCCGCCTTGTAGTCCTTCTCGTTCTGCGCAGCGTTGAGGCGGGCCATGGCGTTCTCTGCCTTCAGGCCTTCCACTTCCGTGATGGCCCCGCCGCCCTTCAGCATGTTGTACCCCTGAAGGAACACGCCACCCTTGAGCTGATCCATGCGGGCCTGAACGCGCGCCGCGTCGGCCGACACATTCGGCAGGCTGGAGGCGAGCGGGCCGAGCATAATCGGCAGGTAGGGATCGGTCGCCAGATCCTCGATTTGCTTGGTGATCTGGCCCGCCATGCCTTCCGCGCCGGGGAGCTGTGCTTGCGCTTCGCCGGCCGCCTTGCCGACAGCGTTCTGCTGCGCCACGCCAGCCACGTTCTTCGGGATCGTGGTGATGGGCTGGCGCGTCTGCGGATCGAGCAACACGAAGTGAGTGCCGGCGTCGACCTTGATCGGGTCCTTCGCGACCGTGAAGCCGGCGGGGAGCTTCAGCTGGATCGGGTTGCCGTCCTTGCCCAGCTGCATGATCGCGGGATTGCCGTTGGCGTCCACGCCCCACACCGGGTTGAGGCCGTAGGTCGGCTGTTCGGCCTTCCCGGCCCGCTGGCGCATGATGTCGATCTTCTGCCGCTCGAAATCGTTCTGCGTAGCCTGCTGGCCGAGCCCCTGATAGACGCGGGCACCTTCCAGATCCCCGTTGCCCATCAGCCGCGCGGCCATGCTCTGGTAGTTCGGCGTCGCCGTGGGGTTCGCCGCCATCTCGGCACCGAGTGCCTTTCGGCCGTCCAGCACATCCTGCTGGCGCCGGGACGCTTGGCCCTGATCGAAGGCTCCCAACAGCCGGTCGGCGTAGGAGGCAATCTGGCCGCCCTGATTGGGCTGGACCGGAATGAAGAAGCTCGGGACATCCCAGGCCATGGCGTCAGCCCTCCCGCTTCGGGAGCGGCTTCACGGCCGGCGGCGTCACGCCGGCGCGCTCGATGCGCTCCAGGATGGCGCGGCGCGCGAATTCGGCCTGCGTGATGCTCTCGCGGGCCGCAGCCTCTGTAATCGCGGCGTTGAAGCCCTGCGGGCCTCGGAGGTTCATGATTTCGGTGAGGGAACCGGCCATCTGCAAATCTCCAGATCGGCCCATGGTACAGCGAATGAATTCTGTAATATTGCGATTTATCTTGATGGGTCAGAGAGGGTAAAAGGTCATAGGAGGTCAGGAGCGGTCGCGTCATCAATTTAATTGAAGCTTCCGCGCAATCTCAGCCTCTCGCTCCCGCTCGCCCTCCACGAAGCGCTTCCAGTGCTCGGCCTCGTGCTGCGACACGGCGCACTGGTCCAGCAGGTATGCGTTGCGCCGGCCAAGGTCGTCCATGCACTCGTGGTGGATCTGGATTTGCTGGCGCAGGCGGTCACGCTCGACGTTGAGGCCGGCCACGAGCTGCTGGAGGGCGTCCACCTGGCCACCGAGGTCGTGGCAGCGGTCCCGGAAGAAGTCCGCCAGCGCGGCCCGCTGCTTTAGCCGCTGACGAGAACGGCGGCGGCGTTCGGCGCGGGCGGTGCGATTGGGGCTGCTTCGACGCATTTCCATCCAAGCCGCAAGCGTGCGTAGGAGGATTTCAAAAGGAGATTTCTGCTTATTCGGCATTACTCACCTCCAGCCCGCCGGGACGCTGCCTATTGCTGCATTCCAAAGTTGATGGAGCGGGGTTTGAATTTTGATTTCCGTTGATTATTTTTTCAAACGCTGGACGCGTCTGGGATGATCGTAATCAGTCATCTGCGCCGGTCGCGGGTCTTGTCATTTGCTATCATCGAGACGCGCCTTCCTGCGCCAGGTGTTCACGGTCTGCGGCGACACGCCGGCCCGGCGGGCAATCTCGCGGTCGGAAAGCTCGGGCTGGGTGTCCAACATGGACAGCACGTCGGCGCGCTTCTGCGCATCGATGCGGCGGGCCGCTGGCGAGGCTTCGGCCTGTCCAGATTGGACGGCACCCGCATTCGCCCGGAGGATGGCGAAATCCGCCTCTAGCCGCTCAAGGAAGGGCGCGTCTCGCTTCTTGGGATCGATCCATGTGCGCTCGTGGGCGTAGCGCTTCCAGTCGAAGCGAGCCTGCATGTCATCCCATGAGGCGACGGGGCGAGAGGCCTCCAGCTCGTCCTCCAGCAGCAGCACCCGGCAATGCACCTCGGCGTAGTGGTTCCATTCGCCATGCCGGCAGAAAAGGCCCCGATCCATGGCGAGGCGGTCCCAGTCCTTCACCTCGGCGAGGGCATCGGCGAGCGTCGCAGGCCATGGGTATGCGCCGGTCACGGCTTCGCGGATGGCAGGCGTGATGTCCGTCACGCGCCAGAGGTCGCCCGCCCGGCCGTCGAGGGTCTTGGCAAAGCGGTGCACCGTGCCCGCGTCGTCCGTCCAGTGGTCCCAGGTGGCGAGATGCGCGATGGCAGCATCAAGCAGTGCCTCGCGCTCGTTGCGGGCGAACACGGCGGCTTCCGAGCCACAGGCAGTCAGCACTTCCGCACGGCGCCGTGCTTCCCGAGCATGGCGCTCCGCGCGCTTCGCCGCCTGCCGCGCCTTGTAGCCGGGCTCCTTCGCCTCCATCCAGTCATCGAAGCCCTCGAAGATGCTGCGGGCCGTCGGCTGCGGTGCGGCGTCCAATTTGGACAAGGCGACATTCAGCGACATGCCGGCGGCCATCGCGATGCTCTCGGCACGGGACCGGGCTGCGGCACGTTCGCCCTCGGTCGCACCGCCGGTCATGAGGCCGTGAACCTTGCGGAGCTTCTCCAGATCGAGCGTCGCCATGCGTTGCCCTCCTGCGCGGCGGAAACCGTCATTTGTCGTCATGGGAATGCGGAGTGGATGATCGAGGGCAGGACCGCAGAAGGGGATGCCGGTCTAGGCGACCCGGCGGGCACGGCGCGGGCAGGTAGGCGGCGAGGTCGGGATATCGGCCTCGGGACCACCCGATTTTGCCGCACTTCTCTTCCCACACCGGGGCGCCGCAGTTCGCAGTAGTGCCGCGTCCTATATACATAGGACTGCGGCAACTGCGGCACTGCGGCAACCGCCCTTTTCCGCCGTAGTTGCCGCAGTCTGCCGCAGTTTGGTTTTTCAACTGCGGCAATCATGACTGCCACCCCGGACCGACCACCACGAATTCGCGCATCTCGCGCTTGCTGTCGGGCCTGATTTCTTTCCCGAGCGCCTTCGAGGCGAACCACATGGCCAGCGCCCGCTTGACCTTCTCCTTGGCGGCCTTGTCGACAAGGTCCACGCCTAGCACTTGCGCCACGAGGTTGCCGATCCAGTTGGCGGCGCGGATGTCTACGCGGTAATCCGGGTTCTCCCGCACGGCCGCCACGACCTTCTCGATGTGCTCGGCGCGCACGTCGTGCAGGGTGTCAGGCATTTCCCAGGCGGTGACGACGCCGACGTGATCCTCGGTGTTGATGAGCCCGTAATCCCTGCCGTTGCCCAGCCCGACCGACACCAGCTTGCGCCAGACGGCGCGCTCCATGGGGGGCGCCATGTTCGCCTTGCCGTTGTCCACCCGGAAGTGCAGCCTGCGGTGTTCGGGCTCAATGCCGGCCTTGTCAGCATCGTCCTGAGCCATGACGTTAAGCACGCGGGCCGAGCGGACCGCACCAATGAGGGCCGACCCGCCGCGGGCATCTTCCACGGTATAGGTGTGCTCGCCCATGGCCTTGCGGACGTGGTGCACGAGCTCCACAGCGCAGTTGCACCGCTCGGCGATGCCGGCCCACTCCTTCACCACCCGGTCGATGGCCCCGTTGTCGTTCTCGCCGACGCTGTGGGACGACACGAAGGGATCGATGATGACAACGTCGATGTCGTTCTCTCGGATCGTGGCTTCCATGTCCTCGATCACCGGCCGCGACACCGTCAGCGTGTCCCGAACCTTCTCAGCGATGATGATCGGTACTTCGCGGCCGGTATCGATGAACAGCCGGCCCTCGATCTCCTGCGGCTGGACGGCGTAGTGCTGGCAGGCGGCAGCAAGGCGCCTGTCCATCTCCTCGCGGGGATCCTCGCCGTTCCAGTACCAGACGCGCGCCCGCTCCTGCACTGGCACGTCCAAGAGGGCCCGGCCGGTGGAGATGGCCAGCGCCTCGGCGATGATGAGCGACGACTTGCCGACGCCACCCGGTGCCACCGTGCCCGAGACGAAGCGGCGGACATAGTGCTTGTCATAGATCCAGCGGCGCGGCGGGATCGTGGTCGGGTCCACCCACTGCCAGGGGGTTGCAGTGATCCGCTGACGCCGCGCAGCCTGTGGCGCAGGGGCCGGGCCATCCGTGCCGGTGCCGCGCATCTCGTGCCGGTGCTCCTGCCGGTCCGGGACTTCGCGGGGTTTCAGCCGGCCGGCCGACAGACCGCTCTCGATGGTGGCGAGCACCGGCCGCTCCCCATCGTCGGCGATGAGGCCGCAGCTCGCCGCCGCCTGAAGGAGTTCGCCTCGCACGATGTCCTCGTCCACCAGCCCGGCGCCCACGAGTTGCCCCAGGCTGAAGGCGGCGACGTTGAGCCGGTTGTTGCGCTCGCCGCGGCCGCTCTGCGCCAGCGCCCAGCACTCTCCGGCAATGGCCGTCTGCACGTAGCGGTCCGGCGGCGCCTGCCGCTGTCCGCGGAAGTCCACGACGTTCGCGGAGCGCTGGGGCGCCGGCTGCGTCGCCGTCGCATCGAACATCGCATAGAGCCAGTCAGGCGCCTCGGCGAAGTGGAAGAAATCCATGGGATCTTCCATCTCGTAGCTGCGGCCGTCCGAAAGCCGTGAGCCCGGTGCGATGACATAACCCCCTTCCCCGCGAACGTTGATGCCGCGCGCACCATGAGCGCGGAACCCGCGCTCTGTATTCGTCATGGGCCGGTCGTCCCGCCACCGGAATAGGAGGTGGCGCCCGCCGTTGGGCGTGAGATGCGTATGGGTCCGGATCGTCGGGTGCTGGCTGGCGATGTTCTCCCATGCAGCCATGCCGTCGGGGTCGCCTTCCTCTTTCACGCCGTCGGGATCGATGGCCCACACGCCGCTCACGGGGCCCATGGGCACGCCGATGAGCGCGCCCGGCCACCTCGCCCACCACTCCCGGATTTGGGCCTCGTCCGTGGTGGCCTTCAACTTCCACCCGGTGTCCTTAATGTCCTTCCCGGCGTCATCCTTGTCGCACCCAATCAGTGGCACCTTGGAAAAGCCACGCCTGGGCGTCGGATTGCACGGGAACACCCGCCAGCCCCGGCGGGCGTAGTCGAGGGCGTGCTCGAGAGGGGTCATGCAGCGCCTCCCCAGTCGTCCAGCCCTCCGTGGGAAGCCGCCAGGGTCTCGCCATCCAGCACCTGCTCTTCACCGGCGCTCAGACACTCCGCCATGGCGCGAGCCTCACGCTCCGTGGCGCAAGAAATGCGGCGGATGAGCCAGCTGCTGCTGGCGAGGCGCTGCACCACCCACCACGGTCCGCCGTCATGTTCAACGGCGAATGTCGTCTCGGCGCTCGCGTGCTCGTGCGAATGGATCGCTGAAGGGGGGAAGCTGACGACGCCGCTCATGCCGCGCTTCCCTTTGCGAAGGTGTTGCGCACCTCGGCTTCCACCGCGCCCATCTGCGGATGCAGCCGGAGGAACCATTCAAAGGTCTCGGCACAGTCCGCCTCGGTGAGGCTGTCCACCTGAGCGGCCGCCGCGGCGGGAAGTACAAGGAAGCCGCGCATCCGGGCCCCGCCTATGGTGCGGAGCACCGCATAGACCCGCCAGCCTTCGGCCACCGGCGGCGGATTGCCGATGAGGCAGAAGATTTCCACTTCGTGGATGGACGCGAGCCGCACGCGGTGCCGGCGATCCGGAAAGCGTGCGAAGAACCGTTCGTCCGCGTTGGTCGTGGATGTGTTCTTGGCGGTCAGGCGCTCGACGCGCCGCTTGAGGGCGTGTTCGTTCATGCCCGCACCTCCCGAGCCGGCGGGCTTGTCCGGTCGAACCCGAGGAAGCCATCTTGCCGCCAGCGGGAGAGAGCATCCAAGGCGGCGGCGTGGTCGCCACCGCTCCAGACGCACGAGCTGTTGCCGCCCTCGCAGCGGTAGAGGAAATATCGGCGCTGGCCGAGGTCCCGCGGATCATTGGAGCGGGCGACGGTGCCCACTTCCAGGATGACGTGGGGCTCGGCGTGGAGGTGGACGACATTCGTCATCGCCGCGCCTCCTCGATCACCTGCACCGGCGAGCGGAGCACGTAGCGGCCATGGGAGCCGCTGTAGGCTCCGCCGTGGGCTTCATCGAGCGTCTCGATGGCCAGCCCCGCCTTGCGGAGCTTGAAAATATAGTCGGACCAACGGGGCGCGGGCCGGTCAATGGGGGTGCAGCCGCGCTCTCCGGCCTCGACAAGTGCGTGGAGGGCCCAGGCCATGCGGCCTTTCACAGTGAAGGCCGGCCCCTCAGCATCGAGGCGGAAGGTGACCCGGATCACATCAGCCATGACGCGCCTCCCGTCCAAGGCCCGCGGCCTCGGCGTGCGCCAGGGCCACGCCGAACGGCACGCCGAGGGCGGATGCGAGCCGATGGGCCGCGAGGTGAAGGGTGTTCGGGAGGCTGGAGGACGCGGGCTTGGCGCTGCTGGTGGGCGGCGGACGCTTGCCGGCGCGGCGGGTGTGAGGTATGGATTTGTCCATGATGCTTTTCCGGAAGAGAGGCGTCAGACCAACGAAATCAGCGCCCCGTTGCTCGCTGGCATCGGGGCGTTTTCGATTTCAGGCGGCACGGACGGGAAGCCTCAGGCGCCACGCGTCGAGAGCTTCACGCAGGATGAGGGTACGGGTCCCGTACTTCCGCGCCTCCAGGCGCTTCTCGCGGATCTCCTCCTTGAGCTTGGTTTCCCCGATGCCGAGATAGGTCGCGGCGTCGCGGATGCTGTAGGCGCCGTGCTGCAGATCCCGTGCGGCGGCGGAGGGAGCCTCTGTGGTGGCGAAACCGGTGTTCGTGCTGGCGGCCATCGCGTCCTCGCTGCTTGTGCCGCCTGCGCCGATCCGGCGCACAACGGCGTGTGACGACGAGAAGAGTGCCGATCGAATTTCTGCAAAAGAACCCGCATCAGAGGCACTTGCGCCGCATGCGAGATGACTTGCCCCGCATGCGAGATAGAAGCGGCTATAAGCCGGTCGCTGGCGGTCGCACCTGGGGCCCGACTTGCGGCTTTCGCGACGAGACTTGCGGCTTTTCAGGACCGTGACGACGCCGCATGTGAGAATCATGCCCCAAATCACCCTGGCACCCACACGCCCACGACGCGCCCCACGAGCTTCTCAGCGGCGTGTTCGGTGGTGAATGGTCCCTCGCTCGCGCCGAAGCGCCCGGAGCGCAGCGCCGCCTCGCGGTCCCGCGGATCAGCCGGCGGGATCCAGTGCCGGGCCATCCAGCACGTTGCGGGCTCGGCGCCCGCCTCCGGCTGCTGCACCCACCCGCCACCCGGCCGTCGATAGCGGGGCCGCCCCACCATCTGGCAGAGGGCGAAGGTGCGGCCGCACTCGATCCGTGGATCGGAGTAGGAGATCAGGAACAGCTCGCCCTGCGCCGGCTGGCGGTCGGCGAGGTCCACCACGGCGAACTCGCCACGGCGCAGGTGCGGGTGGAAGGCGTCATCCTCCACCGGGAACGTCATTTGCCCCGGCGGGAGCGCCGGCAGGATCATCAGGGCGCGCAGCTCGGGCTGGTGCTCAAATTGGACAGCCGGGAGCTGCGGCGTGGTGGCGAGGGCGCGGCCCGGCCGGCCAGTGGATGTGCGGCGGGTCATGCTGCGGCACCTTCCAAGAAGCTCAGGGCCGCCTGCATGAGGTTCGGCACGGCATCGGCGCCGCCGAAGTCCTCGCACATCTCGGCTGCCAGCCTCAGGGCGGCAACCGCCCCCGCCTTGCTCGTGGCGGCCGGGATGCGGCCGTCGTTGAGCGCGTGCCAGATCGGCATGGGGGCATCCTCCGGGATATCGCCCACGGTCGCGTCGAGCTGTTCGCACTCGGCGCGATAAGCCGCGATGAGAGCCACGAGCGGGTCGGCAGCGTGGGCGGTGGTGGCCGGGCCGATAAGCGCGACGGCGGCGGCTCCCGCCAAGAGGCCCCGGCGGCTGGGGCGATGCTCAGACATGGGCGCCTCCGACAAGGGCGCACGCATCGCGAAAGACGCTGTAGACGAGCCGTTCGTCCATCGTGAACCCGCGCCCATAGATCGGGAGATTGTTGATGGTTTCCGCAATCCACTCGGTGCCTTCGCCGGGCTCGCCTCGATGACAGTAGGCCAACGCCTGGAGCTTCACCCGGACGCCGGCCGGTGTCGTGGCAGGCGTCACCGCGATGCGCTCGCACAGGGCGTGGGCGGCTTGTGCAGCCCGTTCCATTTCCCGCATCGCCGCCGCGTAGCCGTTCGCTTCACCGGCCGCGCGCAACCCGTCCTCCCAAGTCCTGAGATCCGCCATCAGCGATACTTCGGGCCAACGGTCGGCAACGGTGCCCAAGGAGTTGCACAGTCGGAACCGCTCCAGCAGATGGCCATACGGCCCCGTGTTCAGCGTGTAGCCGTCGCCCAGCGGGCGGAACAGCGGTTCGCCCTGATGGGTATAGGCCAACAGGGCGGCAGAAGGAGCCGAGCAACTGCGCTTGGCCGCATCATGGAGACGATCCGAAGCAACATCCGCAGCCTGCTCCTGTACAGCCAGAGCGGCCAGCTCGCGCCCCATGGCGAGCAATTCCTCGTCGGCGGGAGCGGCCTCTGCGGCGCCCCCAAGGCCGGCAACAGCACCCTTGAGGATGCCGCGTCGAGAAGGGGAAGAGTGACGCTCAGACATTGGCGCCTCCCACCGGAAGGCGGCGCAGAGCCTCGGCCATGTTCGAGATGATCTGCGCGGGGCCGTAATGACCGGTCAACACCTCCAGATCGGGGTATACCGCAGCGTGGGCCGCATAGGCCGCGAGGCCGCCCATGCTGACCGGACGGCAGGCACAGAAGGCCTTCCACAGGTCTTCCTCCTCATCGAGGGCGGCGTCCCAGCCGGTATCCGTGCTGTCCATCTCGTTCAGCCGGGCGCGAGCGGCGGCGTGGGCCGCAATCGCGGAGAAGACCGGATCGGGCGCAGCGATGGCCGAGGCGCCCACCATCGTTGCGCCGAGGGAGAGCGCGGCAGCGCCGAGAAGGGCGCCGCGGCGGGAGAGGGTGCGGGGCTCACGCATGGGCTGCCTCCCGCGCGTGATAGGCGCGCACCGTCGCGAGGATAGGACGGACCTCTTCCTCCCAGATGTCATCATCCCAGGTGCTGGGCGCCCACATGAGAGCGAGCCAGGCCTGCATTCCGTCGGCGGAGGTGGGTACGGTGCGCACGGCGCGGTGCAACACGATTGCGTAGGCCGAACACGCGGCCATCACTTCGGCATCCGTTTGGGCGGAGATGCCTCCGGCCATGTGCTCGGCATCGACCTTGCGACAGAGGCGGTCGCGCTCCTGTTGGGCGCTGCGCACCGCCGCAATAGCGGAGAAGACGGGATCGGGTTCCGCGGCTTCCGCCTTCGGCAGCACGACGACGGGCACAGCGAGCGCCGCGACGGTTCCGAGGGCCGCACCGGCCTTGAGGAAGGCGCGGCGGGAGGATGCAGGCATGGGGGCGGCGTTTGCCGCCGCGGTGGGCTTCGGCATCGGTGGGCTCCAGGGGTGTGAAGGGTGGGCGATGGGAGGCGGCGGGCCGCCTCGGGATCAGGCGATACGGGCGAGGCGCAGGGCTTCGTCAGCCGCCCGGACCTTGGCGAGGGCGGCAGGGACACCGCCCCACGGCACGACGGCGGTGCGCACCTTCTCGGCGAGGGCGATGTCGGTGCTGGTGAAGGCTAGCCGGTCGGCGGGGCCGATCAGCCGGCCGAACTCGACGCCATCCCGCTTCAGAACAAAGGCGGCGCCGTCCCGCTTCGCGGTGTAGCTGGCAGCGATGCCGGCCGCGGCCTTCTCGGCGCGCAGGATGGCTTCGACGTTGGCGACGCGCATCAGGTCGTTGGAGCGGTGCTTGCCTGCTGTCCACGAGGCAGGCACGCCGGCCCGGCTGTACTTCGCCGAGCGAGAACGCGCCTCGGCAAGGGCGTTCTCCAGCTTGCCGATGACCTCGGCCCGGTGGGCGCCGCGCGACACGACGATGTAGCGTTGAAGGACTGCCCAGTCCGTCACCGGGGCATTCCGGGCCTCATGCCATGCCTGCCGCAGATGGGCGGCGAAAGCGGGCCGGCTGTAGAGCGCCATTGACTGGCGCAGGAGCGACCAGGCGCGGCGCATGATGTGGGAGAGGTTGGGCATCTCTGGACCCGTCTAACTAGGTTTAAATCCTAGTTCACTATGATTTGCATTTCAGTTGCCGTCAACAGCGAACTATGAAAAAATCCTAGTTAGATAGATATGAGGAAGCGGAATGCTGACAACGGGAAACCAGCTCAAGGCAGCGCGAGCGCTGGCGGGGATGGATCAGGGTGAACTCGCGCGCCGAGCGGGCGTCAACATCAACACCATCGGCGCCATGGAAAAGCGCGGGCCTGACATGCTCACGAGCGGCCTCGACAAAATCACGGCCGTCATGCGCGCCCTCGAAGAAGCCGGCGTCGAGTTCCTGAACCATGGGCAACCGGGGGTAAGAATGCGTGGCCCTAACTGGTTCATCACTAAAAACGGCCACCTGCCGCCAGAGAATGAGGAAGTGATCATCGATTTTCAGATCAACGAAACGCGAACACCTGTGGCCGTTTTCGATCACGGAAACGACGTTTGGCGCATTAAGGGCAGTTCATTGACGGTGCCGAAAATGGACGTCCCCCAATGGACGCCCGGCCCTTGGGGGTACCGTTTCAACAAATAACCAATCCGGCCCGTATCATCTTCGTCGCCGAAAACTGCGAGGGGCCGGGCGTGAGGCTGAGGAAGGAGCGGTAGCAGACATACCGGCGCCTAGAAATCCTCCTCCTCTTCTCCTTCCCCCCGAGCGATTGGATCTTGGTCCTCAGACGCCCGGAATGTCCTGATGAATTCGATGGCGGAACCAGACGTCAAAGGATCCATTTCATTTGCCACTTCAAGCGCCCAGCTTGCCCACGCCTCTGCCCTGGCTCTGTCCTGCGCCCCACTGGCGGAGGCTAAGGCGGCGGCGACAAAAGTACGGATATTCGCTGCAGAGAACCATGCTTCTGTTTGATTGCGAAGACGATCGACTTTAGCCCGTGCCAACGCAGCAAGCCGTTCGCGCTCTCGGCGCTCTTCCTCGATCTTGCGCTTCAATGCTTCTCGCTCGGCTTCCTCCCTCCGCTGTCGTTCCCATGCAATCTGCCTGGATATCGCTGCGCGTTGAAGCTGCTCCGCCGCCACAGCGATACCCACGATCATTTCCGTAAATTGGTCCTCCAAGGTCGAACCGTTTTCGTCCGCCCAGAGCAGCCGTACACCCGCAGGTGGCTCGTAAGACGCAAGCTCGAGGCAAAGCTTGTCATTGGTGTCACCCGATGATGCCGGCCGACCACCGCCTCGGCGACTCGAGGGGCGATCGAGTGTGAACCCCATATGCTTCCCCCCAATGGAAAGAGAGAGCTCACGCGCTTGCTCGCCCCTAACCCAACCTCCACATCCCACTTTTTCGAAAGCGAGAAAAAGGCCGTTCAAAACCCGAAGGCGCCGCCTCTCGAATGGGGTATCGAACTGAGGCTCCCTCCAATAGAAGGGCTCGGCCAGCTTCCTCTGGCGATGCGTTTCGTCCTTAGCCAGTAGCTTGGCGATAAGGGGATGCGCTCGGGCAAAGCTCCGAGGAACAGACACGCTACCCAGGCGCCGCCGGAAGCGTTCTGTGAGGAGATCGAGGCTGCCTTCCTCCGGATTCGGCACGCCCGGCTCGCCTTTGATCCGCGCGAGCAGATCCGAGGTAAGTTTCCCGGAAATCTCGATCCAATCAATCGAACCTAGGTCACGTAACGACAGAGGCTTCCGAGTAACCTTTTTACCTGCGCTCAGCTTGTTCCAATAGCCCCGCTCGGGGACCGGAATATTATGATTCCGGCAATGCTTGGCTAAGGCGACATCGGAAATTCCGATCTGCCGCCCCAGCTTCTGCATGGCCTCGGACCACACCAAGTCGTAGAGCTGTTCCCGCGTCAAACGGAACGACATGAGGCGCTTCCCGATGATCCTGCGCGACGATGCGCACGCATGCCCCCCACTATTTCCAAGCACGCGCAGGATCAACATGTGCGTTCGGTGCGCCGGGCCCCGCCATGCGGAGCGTGAGGATCACGCTCCCAGCCCAGCGCTTCCAGCGCGGCGCGTCGGGCGATGTCCAAGGCTCGTCCTTCATCCGCCCCTCACTCGTTGCGCCCACGCACCACCCGCAGCTCCGGCCGGGCCAGATCAGGCGGGCGGGGCTTCGCCAGATCCGGAAGATAGATTCCGCAGGTGGGCGACAGTTTGCGTTGTGCACGCCGTGTTGGATCGGGGAGCGGATAGGGGCACGGGAACCGGAGCCGGTCCAAGATCACATCCAGGCCCGCGTCTGCCCCATACCGTTCTGCCAGCCGAGCCAGCCGGAGCCGCCCGCGCCTCTGGCACAAGACGCAAGCCACCCGGACAACGACGTGGGGATACTCGACCAGACGCATGAGCGGACACTCCCCGCCCATGGATTCCACGAGAACAAAAAGAGAACAAGTCACGAGATATAGGGGCTGGCGCGCGGCCGGCGCTGTGCCGTAGCCTCGCCCCATGTGCAACCTCTACAGCCACACCTCGAACGTCCAGGCAATCATCGATCTGGCGCGCGCGACGCGGAACCTCGCCGGCAATCTGCCGCCGCAGCCGGGGATCTTCCCAGACTATGACGCGCCCATCGTGCGCAGGGGTGCCGACGGTGTGCGCGAGATTGCCATGGCGCGATGGGGCATGCCGTCGTCGCAGCTGGCGCTCATGGAGGCCGCCAAGAAGCGCGCGGCAAAGCTCGAGGCCAAGGGGCAGCCGGTCGTTTTCAAGGAGCTGCTGCGCCTGGAGCCGGACAGCGGCACAACGAACATCCGCAACACGTCGAGCAAGCACTGGCAGCGATGGCTCGGGCCGGAGAGCCGTTGCGTCGTGCCCTTCACGAGCTTCAGCGAGTTCAACAAGGCGGCCGGCGGCGACGTATGGTTCGCCTTCTCGGAGGCGCGCCCGCTGGCCGTGTTCGCCGGGATCTGGACGGCGGGATGGACCTGCGTCCGCAAGATGAAGACGGGCGTCGAGACCGCGGACCTGTTCGGGTTCCTCACCACCGAGCCGAGCGAGCCGGTCGCCTCGATCCATCCCAAGGCCATGCCGGTGATCCTCACGGAGCCTGAGGAAATCGAAATCTGGATGACCGCGCCATGGCAGGATGCGAAGGCGCTACAGAGGCCGCTTCCGGCCGATGCGCTCCAAATCGTCGCGCGGGGTGTGAAGAAGGACGAAAGCTGACCCATGGCCCGCAACAAGGACAAGCCCGCCCTCGCCATCGAGCCGCGCTGCCTGACGCTGCAGCAGGCCGCGGATTACTGCGCCCTAACGCGCAGCGGCTTCTCGGCATGGCAGCGGCAAGGGCTGGTGCCCGGCCCGATCCCAGGCACGAACCGATGGGACCGCAAGGCGCTGGATGCCGCCCTCGACAAGGCGAGCGGGCTGCGCGAGGCTGTGACGGCGCCGGAAGATTCGTGGGATGCGTGGGAGCGAGAGAGAGATGCGGCAAAAGCTGCCGGGGCTCGCTAGCGCTGCCTATAGCGCAGCAGTGAACAGGAAATCCTCATCAGCGAGCCCACACGGTATTATAGCACTCTGAGCGCCCGTCGCGGAATAGGCTAAAATGGTAAGGTATTGAGGAGGCGGGGTTCTCGGGCGGGGAGGAGCCAGTCGGAGGCGGGAGCTAAAATAAGATAAGAGGTATAATACGGCCACACCCCTCGGAAAGGCTAAAATAACATCATATTGATTTAACAAGGGTTTTTGTCCTGCGCCCGCTTGAGGCGCGGATGCTCAAAAATGAGCTAGGCCCAAAAAGGCAGATAGCGCGCGTACTTTCGCGAAGCCCCCACTGTCTCATCGGGCTTAATCATCCCCGAATCGATCGTTGCGCTGATAATTTGGGACGCTATGGCCGCCCGACTTTCGGGCAGTCCAAAGCGCTCGCGAAGCGTCTGATTGGTCATACGCTCGTTAAGTACCCATTTCAGCGAGCAATGCTGGTAACAAGCTCTAACGCGGTCCTCTCGGTCCATATGCTCAAACGGTTGCGGGCCAAATACGGTCACCATGGTCCGCTGCGGGTCACTCTGAAATTTTGGTGCGGGGAGTTGAAAAAGCTCGGCTTCATGCACCACACGATCAATGCCGCTTCCTCTCTCCTCGCAAATGTCCATTCGACGCATGAAGTCGGCGAGGCGCTCGTTCCTGGATTGATAGCCATCAATAAAGCGGTCGACCTTGACTATCGGCTCACCCGGGTTCGAGATTACGATCCTCTCTGGGTGTATTTCGATCATTGGGCCTGCGCCACCCACTTTCAAGTCTTGATGAATTAGCGAATTTGCTATTAGCTCGCGCACACTGTTTTCTGGAAGGAGCTTAACTTTCTTTCGCAAAGCGTTCTGGATAACTTCGTTTTGGGGCATTTGCTGAAGAACGAAATTGACTAACCCCTGAAAACCAGCCGCATACCCTCGTTGACCAATCTGGTCGAGACGAGTTTCTAATTTTGAATTAGTTGTATAAACGACAACCCTCGCCGCCTTGCGAGAGACGTCAGCGAAATCATCAAGCTTTTTGGCGAGTAAAAGAGCTCCGATTCTTCGTATCGAAAACATGCCATCCACTTGATCTATCAAGCGCTGATCAAGAAGCCGCGCAATAACGCCCGCCCTGTCGCCTGGATAAGGCATTTTCATCATCTCAAAGAATGCTTGGGTATCGAGTTTGTCTATTACCTCCTGAGCGTCTATCCCGCTCATTGATGGCTCTTCGAGCCAGTCTGGTGCCCCCTCGGCGAAAATTGAGCGAAGCCGGTCCTCCGACATCGACACTAATGATGATCCCGAGCGCATTAGATAGCGACCGGCCAAGTGGTACGCTGTTCCTCTCGGTCGGGAGGGAATCGTGAAAACTACCACGCGCCCATCGGGATGTTCGACCTCTTCGACCTCGACCCTGAAGCCGACCCGCTGGAAGACCTCATTCACTAAATCGATCAGATTCTGAAATACTCGGGTTCCCACCACGACGCGTGGCCTTACATCAGATACCCCAAGAACAAGGTGGCCGCCGCCTTCATTAGCGATAGCTACACAATATTCATTAAGTTTTTCCCGATCAAAGCTTGCTTTTGCCTCTTTGAACTCGAGGATTTGGGTTTCCGTTGGCGCCTTACGCCACAAATCAATTTGAGCGGCCGTAACCGGCATTAGTCGGCCCCATAGTTAATCAGTGCCGAGAAATCTGCTCCTCAGCCCCCGCACCGCCGATCAAGAATGCCCGCTGGTTCGCTAATGATGCAAGGCAGAATCCCCAGAATACTCCACGGACATCGTGCCCGGCGGCGAGTTCGATCTGCTCCAGGGCAAGCTGGAAAGCCTGAACTACGGGGAGACCGAGCTGCACCGCCGAACCTATGCCGCCTGTGCGCAGGCCATGGCCGGCGCCGTTCGCGAGGTAGAGCTGGCGTGAAGTACTTCGGCCGGCGTCGGGGAAACCGGGCGCCGGCCGCTTGCCCGCCGATCGACAGTGCCTAGTCCACATCACCACGATGGGACCGCCACAGCAGGGTGAGGAGTACGGCGTCGGCCAGCTAGAGGCCGATCAGAGCCGAGAGCACCGCCCTGGGCTAAGGCGTCCGGTCATGAGGTGACGTGGACGTCAACCGTCATGCCGCCGAAGGCGCTGCTGTCTCCAATGAAGCTGCCCTGCACGGGGATCGCCTGACGAATGTCGCGCACCACCGCGACCGGGATGAGATTGTACCCGCCCATGCTGCGGTTGGTGGGGTCGAATGGGATCCAGCCGGCGCCGGGCACAAACACCTCCGCCCACGCATGGGTGGAGCCCATGCCCTGAGTGCCCACGACAGTTCCGGTCGGGTTATAGAGATAGCCCGATACGATACGCGCGCCGAAGCCTAGGCTGCGGACCGTCTCGACGAACAGCACCGCAAAATCGCGGCATGAGCCCCAACCACGATCAAGCGTCTGGGTTGGCGACTGTGTCCCCTCCTCGTCGCGGCTCTGGTAGGAGATCTGCCGGGAGACGCCGGCGCTCAGATCCTTGAGCAGGGAGAGAGTGTCAGTGGAATTTCCCCGGACGAAGCCCATCGCCCAGCTCCGCAACCGTCCACTGGCATCGGGAAACTGGGGGACCGCCAGCGCCCCGAGATCGGTCCACTCATCGGCGGAATAGTTGAAGGGAAAAGACGTGGCGGAGCCCTCGATGGCGAACACCGGCCATGGCACGGCATCAAGCTGGAGCTCGGTCTTGCTCTTGATGACCAGTTGATCGCCGGAAGTCGCGAAAGTCGCCGTGGCGACGGCGTTGCCGAAGACATCCTGGGCCCAGTCCACCGTTGCCGCTGGGGTCAGCGCCAGTTCGTTCGACATCAGTCGTAGGTCGCGGCTTTCACGGGGGCGCAGCATCAGTCTGTGCGGCCCGAATGTCACGGGTCGATGGAAGTGATAGGTGGTGGTGTGGCGGATCTGGAGAGGGATCAAGGGCGCTCCGTGGGGTCTGCCGCGCTCGAACGTCTGGACAGGCTGCGCAAACAAGAGCGCACCTAGCTAGCCTGGGTTCAGGTCAGCTCCAAGGGGGGCAGGGTCATCAGCTTAGCACATTGCCGTTCGGCTCCCTCGTTGAATTGATTGACAGATAAATAATGTTGCACACTCGCGAATATCGGCGCATAGTGGTCTGGTCGATACAAAGCCTGATCAATTGGTTTTGCGCAGATTTTTATTTTGCGCCCATCCAGAAATTCTCGCCAGAAAATGCGATGTCGACGACTGGCCGTGGGCCGGTGAGCTAATTATCGAAATTGAGAGGGTTTCCCATGACTGAGGGAACCGTGAAGTGGTTCAATGCCCAGAAGGGCTTTGGATTCATCGCCCCTGATGCAGGCGGCAATGACGCGTTCGTCCATATCAGCGCTGTCGAGCGCTCCGGCCTCGGCGAACTGCGCGAAGGCCAGAAGGTGGGCTTTGTGCTTGTCGCCGATCGCAAGAGCGGGAAGATGTCCGCGGACATGCTCAGGGATCTGAGCTGACCTGATGGCCGGCAGCCTGAGTCTTTCAGGAGCGCCGGACTGATCATTGTTGCCGACGGCTGACCGCGGATGTACCGGCAGCTCCGGTGGTGATGTGCCATCCCTTTGCCTAGCAGAGCGCCCGACGCCCTGTGGCCCTTGACGGTCGCAGGGCGTTTTTCGTTTCGCCGGCAGGATCGACCCACGTGCCCGAGAGGAAACGGCCATGGCCAAAGGACAGCTGCGCGGCAATCGCGAGGCAAAGAAGCCTAAGAAGATCAAGGTGCCGGACGCGCCAGCTTCTTTCGTGAAGGGGTCCCCGGTATCGTTGAGCCCGCCCAAGAAGAAGGGTTGAGGTGCCGTCTTGAACGTATGAATCCGTGAAATCACGGTCACGTTCGATCGCGCCATTCGCCTCAGCGAGGCGGATGGCGACCTTCCGCCGGGAATCTACCGTTTCGTCATCGACGAGGAGCAGCTTCTCGGCGTCTCGGCTAAGCCTACCGAGTCAACCACGTGACCAAAAGAATGCAGATGAGGCTGACGACGATTAGCAGGATAATAATACCCGTAGACATCGCCGTCTCCTGCTGACGAGAAATAGAACTCGGCCGGAGACAAAATTGTTCCGCTCAAGCTTGGCATGGCTTTCTATTTGATTTGCCAATCCATGCGCGCCGGCGCATAGTAAAATCTTGGAGTTTGAAAAATCCGCCATCTCGTTCTCGTGTCGCACTGGAGGGATGGTACGGGATTTTTCGGAGGACTTTGGGGCGTTCTCCTTTAAGCATCGAATGCAAATGGCTGATGACGACCCTGAAAAAGGGATACCTCATGCCCCGCAGCTTCGACGAATTCGTCCATCTAAGAAACATCAAAAACTTTGAGAAAAAGATCGAGAACGAAACGGACCCGGCTGTTCGCCGAATGCTCGTTCGTCTACTTGCGGAAGAAAAGGCGTCCAAGCCCATTGCCGCGACCCCTAAAGGATAATCAGAACTGGAGTCGCCCGATCTCTCGGACAGCAATTGTCTGCGCATAAAAAGCCGTCTGTCTGCCCGGCAGAAAGATAAATCATGAAAAAATCGGCAGCGATGGCGCGGGCAATGAATCTGTTTATGTCGATCGAGAGATCGGTAACATCATGCGAGCGTGTTCTGATTTTGTCTCTTCTTGAGGATATTATCTCCGACTCGGACTCACTCCGATCGAGAGAAGGGCTTTTCCCGCGTCCCGTGACGCTCCAGACAGCCGGGCTCTCGTTGGCGGACGGGCAAACTGAAGCTGATTAAGTCGGCATCTGCCTCCAGCTCAGATGGGGGGCCGATGGGGGGCCGAGCGGTTAACCCGCAGTTCCGCTCGGCTTGCCTCTCAATGCACCGCTTCACCCTCGCCAATCGTGAGGCCCAGGGCGGCCGCCGAGGGAAGCATGGCCCGCCACGAACTGGCCGCTGCCTTCCCTGGTGGTTTGGCGCGCCTGCCTCAAGACCCGATCGGTAGGAGGCGTGACGCAGGCGGCGAGCGCGGCAGGAACTTCTCGATGAAGCGAGCTTCGGCGCGCCCGTAGGCAAACCGGGCACACTGCCCGACTACGGCCTGATTGAACGCCCGCACTACGTCGCGGGGCAACCACCTTGTGATGCGGGTGAGTGTCTCGCCACTTGGGGCGGCGAAGATGATATGGCGAGGCCCAATCGCGAACGCCTGCAAATGGTGCGGGTTATCGATCCCACCGTAGAGCACCAACGGCCGATCAGATAGGAGCACTTCGAATGGCGTTGTTTCAAAATTAGAGAGCATCCACTTCATTCTGAGCAGTTTATCTAGCGATCCGCCGCGAAGAATGACGCCCGGCAAGGTATCGATGCCGAAGTTGGCGATGCGTGCGGGATGATGCTGTCGAGTCCACTCCAATAGGTTACGCGCGGAAGTCGTATTCAGCCGTTCGAAGTCCGGATCGGGCCTCGATAAGGCCTCCTCAACGAGACGGCGTCCTTCTGCTCGCATATGATCGATGTGATGCGGAAGCCGCACATGGCTCGCGATCATGAAAACCGCGAGGTTGCGTAGATGCTCGTCGGGAAGCAGACTGAAATCCCCACTTACCGTTGCATCGATCGCTGCGGCCGCCCTAGCTTCTAAGGCACCAAGGAACCGCTCGACTTCGTCCTGCTCATCATCCGGCACGAGTTCGCGAGCATAGAGGTTCCGGACATTCGCGGTCTCCGAAGGTCGGACGCGAAAGTTTCGGACCTGTCCGCCATCCCATCGCCACGCCTGCACGCGGCCATCAGCGTCCGCCCATCGCCGGAGGAGGAACTGCGGCACGAAGTGATGCGCCCGCGGCCGGCTCACTGGTTCTTTTCCTCGGTGACGCCGGGCGTTCGCGCCACGAGTGCCTTAACCTCGTCTGCCACTGTCATGGCGCGCCCATCTCCGGTGCCTCCGCTCCCCAGAGCCGGACCTCAATCCGCGAGGCGCGTCAGGTGAGCCTGAAAGCTCACGCCGGGGGCCTCCGCGGCCGTGCCATTGGTGCGGATCGAGTTGCCCGCGACGCTGCCGTTGAGGCGGATGTTGACCCGGTCTATGCCGAAGACGGAAGCCAAACCGGGAACGGTAGAGTGCTTATCGGTTCGAACCTCCGCAGCAAACCTGTCGCCGTCAAGGGTGTAGGTGCCGACGTAGTATAGGCTCATGTCCCCGCCCCAGACGCGGCCATCCTTCAAGTGGACTACACCCGTTCCTGCACCCAGCTGCGTACCGAACTCCACCTTGTAAAGTCCGTCGATCATCTGCACCTCCAGCGAGCAAGAAGGTGAGAACATATCGCGATTCGTGCACCGGGATGAAGTGCTGAAGTACGGATGTATCACTTACCTATTATCGGTACTCATTCAGGCGATAAGCGCGAACCATTCTGCGAAGGGTATCGGATACGTTTTCCCCCTTCTGAAGTCCCATTTTGCTTCGGATCATTGGATATATCTTCTTCGATGAACCAGTGGGCCACCCCGTCCATCCTAGGACCTGAATAGCCTTTAATGCTCGGCGGGTCGTGTCGGCTTGCTCTGGGATCTCCTTTAGGGCCGCCGAGACCGCCTCTTGCAGCGTTGGGTAGGACAGGCCCGGCAAGGCGATATCCTCGGGCTGAAGCCCAGGCAGATCCGGGGGCGGATTGCCGCCCGAGCCCGTCTTCATCGGCACGTTATAGGCGCGATAAAGGCTTTCGATATCGACGAAGATCCAATGGCCATTGCTCGGCGGATGGGCGGGGCGAATGGGACCCATATAGAGTTTCCCCAGCCACCGTCCCAGGTCCTCACTGGGTCTCAAGTCCGCCTCGACGGGGCGGGGCGGGAATGGCTCGCTCAAATCCACACGCCGGGTATCGAACCTCGGGTCCCAATACTCCAGATGCCAGTTGCCCGCGTCGAACGGGACTGGCGGCCCACCGTGCTCCGGGCGGACAAACGTTTGGATTGCACAGCTCGCGAAATTGCGAACCAAGCTTTCTCGCACCTGCGCCACTCGCTGCCAGCGGTTAGCTACGTCGGCGTTGAGGCGGAGAGCTGCGCGGTACTGGCGATCCGGGACGGCTATCCGGACAAGCTTCATGCTTTCGTCCGCGTCATCAGGACCTTCGGAGAAGTCCGCCGCCGAGGTGTCGTTCTCATCCCGAACCAGCAGAGGGGGGCGCAGGCCATATTCCTCGGCGTGAACCAGGAAGTGCCGGTCGAAGTTGCGCCGGTAGTCCAGATATTCAACCGCCAGGGTTCGCGCGCTCAAATTGTCGGCGCTCGATCCAAGGGGCGGGATGATCCAGCGGTTGGGGAGCGCCCACGGCGGAAACCAGTCCTTCCCGAACATCAGCTCGCCGACCCAAGCTTCTGCATCGGCGATGAGCCACATGCCGGGAGGCACAATTCTCGGTCTTCTCGTCACGGCGCGCACCGCCTTTTCGCACCAGATGGCGCGTGGGGCACCGAGGGTGCGCTCTCGGCTTTCGGCTGGCCGGCCTAGCCCCACGCTTCACGAAGCCCCGTCCAATCTGGACAGGGCAATTCCTATCCCTCTGCCGCCGGCCGGAGCGGCACCACAGTGGCGCCGGCGCCGCCCTGAACGAACCGCGTCCACGCTTCCATCATTTGCCGCCGCTTTTCGAGGGCATCGGCCCGGCGATAGGCGCGCTCGGTGGCGTCGCCCACAGCATGGGCCAGCGCCGCCTCTGCAACCTCACGGGGGAAGCTGGTTTCCTCTCCGGCCCAATCCCGGAAGGAGGACCGGAAGCCGTGGACGGTCACATCCACCTCCAGCCGGCGCAATTGCATATCGAGCGCCATGACGGAAAGCGGCTGGCCCCGGCGCCCACCGGGGAAGATGAATTTGTCTCGGCCCGGATCTGGCTGGAGGTCCTTCGCGCGCTCCAGGGCATCGAGCATCACCGAAGTGAGCGGCACGCGGTGCACCTTGCCCGCCTTCATGCGCGGAGCCGGCACCGTCCACACCCTGGCTTCAAGGTCGATTTCCGCCCAGGTCGCGCCACGCACCTCGCCCGTACGCGCGGCCGTGAGGATCAGGAATTCCAGTGCGAGGGCAGTGGCGCCCTTCAGGGAGCGGATCCGCTTCACGAACGCCGGCACCTCGCCATACGGCATCGCGGCATGATGCCCCCGCTGGAGCTTCTGGCGTTTGGGCAGCAAGGCGTCGAGATGGCCACGCCACCGGGCCGGGTTCTCGCCGGTGCGGAGCCCCTTCGCCTTGGCTGCGTCGAGGACGCGCTCGATGCGCCCGCGAAGGCGGGAAGCCGTCTCCTGCTTCGTGGACCACAGCGGCTTCAGAACCTCCAGAACGTCATCGGTGGCAATGTCGGCAACCGATTTGTCGCGAAGCGAGGCCGCGTACTCCTTGAGGGTCATGCGCCACTGTTCGATGTGCTTGGCATTCCGGAAGCCGGGCGCGATGTCATCCACCAGCGCATCCGCAGCTTCGCCGAAGGTGGGGACCACCTGCTCGGCCCGCCGGAGGGACAGCGGGCTGATCCCCTCGGCGAGCTGGGCGCGAGCCGCGTCCGCCAGTTCACGCGCCCGCGCGAGCGACACGTCGCGGGCGGAGCCCAGCCCCATCTCGAGCTGCTTGCCGCCCCAGCGATAGAGGAAGATCCACCGGCGCCCACCGTTCGCGGAGATGGACAGATAGAGGTTGCCGCCGTCGGCATGCCGCCCCGGCGTGGTGAGCGTCGCGACCGTGCGCGCGGTCAGCCTCTTCGTCTCGCGACCCATCTGCGTGCCCCAGCGGCCCCAGCATCTGCCCCAGCGCAAAACGCGCCTTTGGGCGACTAGCTGCGACCGTCAGCGACTAGCAGAGGGCAGATTTTCGTTGATGTCAAAGGGGTTTTCGACCGTCAGTGACCGGAGGCGACTTAAGGTCTGGCGGAGAGGGAGGGATTCGAACCCCCGATACGGTTGCCCGTATGCCGCATTTCGAGTGCGGTGCATTCGACCACTCTGCCACCTCTCCGCAGAGCCGGCGCCGGAGGAAATCCGCGAGGGTATCCATGACGCCGGTGGCGTGGTCGTGCGCTTCTAGCGGACGTTTGGGCGGAGGACAAGCGGTCGCGCGAAGGTCCGTCGCGGGAACATGAACGGATCTGCGCGGGCGGAGCGGGGAAACGCCGGAGTCTATTGTCGCCAGGGGGTGAGGCGCTGCCCCTCACACCGCCTTCAGGTGCCGCAGCGGCCGGCCCGAGGAGATGCCCTGGGCGGCGGCGATGATGGAGGCGGTGTCGAGGCCGTAATGGGCATAGAGGTCGGCGAGCGTCCCGGTCTGGCCGAAATGCTCCACCCCCAGCGCCCGCACCCGGTGGCCGGCCACGGCGCCGAGCCAGCCGAGCGTCGCGGGATGGCCGTCGATGACGGTGACGAGCCCGCAATGGCGCGGCAGGGGTGCCAAAAGCCGCTCCACATGGCTCTCAGCCCCCGCAAAACCCCGCTCGCGGGCGCGGGCAGCGGCGGTCCAGCCGGCGTTGAGGCGGTCGGCGGAGGTGACGGCAAGGAGGCCCACGTCGCGCCGGTCCTCGGCGATGAGGGCCACGGCATCGATGGCCTCGGGCGTCACCGCCCCCTGCACCGCGATCACCACATCGCAATTGGGGCCGGGCTCGCGCAGCCAGTAGGCACCGTCCACGATGGCGCGCTTCTGCGCCTCGGTGAAGGCGCGCCTCGGCTGCTCCAGCGGGCGGGTGGAAAGGCGGAAATAGACCGAGCCGCCGGTCTCGTCGCGCAGCCAGTTGCGCTCGTCGGCGGCGCCCTCGCCGTCGCGCTGCACATAGTCGAAGGCAAATTCCATCAGCACGGCCAGCTCATCGACGAAGGCCGGCTCGAAGGCAGCGAGGCCATCCTGCGCCATGCCGATGAGCGGGGTGGCGATGGACTGGTGCGCCCCGCCCTCGGGCGCGAGCGTGATGCCGGAGGGCGTCGCGACGAGGATGAAGCGGGCATCCTGGTAGCAGGCATAGTTCAGCGCATCGAGCCCGCGGCAGATGAAGGGATCGTAGAGCGTGCCCACCGGCACGAGGCGGGCGCCGAACAGGGAATGGGAGAGGCCGAAGGCCGAGAGGGTCAGGAACAGGTTCATCTCGGCGATGCCGAGTTCCATGTGCTGGCCCTTGGGCGAGAACTCCCAGGCGAAGGTGGAGGGAATGCGCTCGCGCCGGAACACGTCGGCCAGCGCCTCATGGGCGAACAGGCCGCGCCGGTTCACCCACGGGCCGAGATTGGTGGAGACGGTCACATCAGGCGAGGTGGTGACGATGCGGTCGGCGAGCGGGCTGTCGCCCTTGGCGAGGTCCTGCAGGATGAGGCCGAAGCCGGCCTGGGTGGAGATGCTGGGGTTGGGCGGCGGGGCGAGCGCGGGCACGGCGAGCGCCGGGTCGGCATAGCGGCGCGGGCCGCCCTGCGCGAAGGGCACGCGATCGAGGAACGCGCGCAGTTCGCCTTCCGGGCGCTTCAGCCCCTCGAAGGGCTCCCATTCGCGCCCCGAGCCCACGTTCATGGACGCGCGCAGCGCCTCCATCTGGGTGGGGGTCATGAGGCCGGCGTGGTTGTCCTTGTGGCCGGCCAGCGGCAGACCGAAGCCCTTCACCGTGTAGCAGAGGAAGGCCACCGGCCGGTCGTGATCGATGGCGTCGAAGGCGGCGATGAGGGAGGCGATGTCGTGGCCGCCGAGATTGGTCATCAGCGCGGACAATTCGGCATCGGTCCGCCGGGCGATGAGGGCGGAAACGTCCCCCTGGTCGCCGAGATCGTCCATCAGGCGCTTGCGCCACGCGGCCCCGCCCTGGAAGGTGAGGGCCGAATATTCGGCGTTCGGGCAGGTGTCGATCCAGCGCTTCAGCGCCGCGCCGCCCGGCTCGGCGAAGGCGGCCTGCTGCAGGGTGCCGTACTTCAGCACGACCACCTGCCAGCCCATGGCCTCGAAGATGCCGGTGAAGCGCTCGTAGAGGCCTTCGCGCACCACGCCGTCGAGGCTCTGGCGGTTGTAGTCGATGATCCACCAGGTGTTGCGCACCTCGTGCTTCCAGCCCTCCAGAAGGGCCTCGAAGACGTTGCCCTCGTCCAGCTCCGCATCGCCCACGAGGGCGATCATCCGCCCCTTGGGCCGGTCGCCGGCGAGGCCGTGGGCGTGGACGTAATCCTGCGCGAGGCTGGCGAACAGCGTCTGCGCGACGCCCAAGCCCACCGAGCCGGTGGAGAAGTCCACGTCGTCGGCATCCTTGGTGCGCGAGGGGTAGGATTGCGCGCCCTTGAAGCCGCGGAAATTCTCCAGCCGCGCGCGGTCCTGCCGGCCGAGCAGATACTGGATGGCGTGGAAGATGGGGCTCGCGTGCGGCTTCACCGCCACCCGGTCTTCGGGGCGCAGCACGTGGAAATAGAGCGCGGTCATGATGGCGGCCAGCGAAGCCGAGGAGGCCTGATGGCCGCCGACCTTCAGGCCGTCCGTGCCGGGCCGCAAATGGTTGGCGTTGTGGATCATCCAGCTCGCCAGCCACAGCACCTTCTTCTCCAGCTCGGCCAAAACCGCGAGATCGGCGGCCGACGGCGGGGTCTTGAGGGCGGGAGGGGTGGAACGGGGGGAGGCCATGGCGTTTCCTCGGCGCGGATGTTTTCGGGGCCGGAGCATCGGCCCGGCGCCGAGTGTAGCGTGGCCGGAGCGGCGTTTCCGGCCGAATCGGCCTTACTTTGCTGCGATCTGCGCCATAAAATGCTGCCGACCGCAGCCGCCGGAGCAGGATCATGCGCCTCGACGCCATCGACCGGAAGATCCTCGCCGCGCTGCAGGCGGATGGCCGAAAGAGCATCGCGGAGTTGTCGGGCGAGGTGGGCCTCTCCCCCTCGCCGTGCCTGAGGCGCGTGAAGGCGCTGGAGGAGGAAGGCCTGATCTCGCGCTATGCGGCGGTCCTCGACCAGCGCAAGGCCGGGCTGCCGGTGAGCGTGTTCGTCTCCATCAAGCTGGAGCGCCAGCAGGAGGAGGCGCTGGATGCCTTCTCGGCCGCCATACGGGGCTGGCCGGAGGTGCTGGAATGCTATCTGATGACCGGCCCGCGCGATTACCTTTTACGGGTGGTGGCGGCCGATCTCGATGCCTATGAGCGCTTCCTGAAGGAGAAGCTCACGCGGCTCGACGGCATCGCCTCCATCGAAAGCTCCTTCGCGCTGGAACAGGTGAAATATTCCCACGTCCTGCCGCTGCCGTAACGGCCGGGACGCGAGAGGAGGGCGAAAATGGCCATACGCGTCGGCATCGGCGGCTGGACGTTCGAGCCGTGGCGCGGCGTCTTCTATCCCGAAGGCCTGCCCCATGCGAAGGAGCTGCGGCACGCCGCCTCCGTGCTGAAGACCATCGAGATCAACGGCACCTTCTACCGCACGCCCTCCGCCAAATCCTGCGCCGACTGGGCCCGGCAGGTGCCGGACGGCTTCGTCTTCGCGCTGAAGGCGACGCGCTACGTCACACAGCGCCGCGTGCTGGCGGAGGCGGAGGAGAGCGTCGGCAAATTCATCGCCAGCGGCATCGTGGAGATGGGCGACCGGCTCGGCCCCATCAACTGGCAGTTCGCGGCGACGAAAGCCTTCGATCCGGACGACATGGCCGCCTTCATGCCGCTGCTGCCGAAGGCGCACGAAGGCGTCGCCCTGCGCCATGCGCTGGAGGTGCGGCATCCATCGTTCGTCGTGCCCGAGTTCGTGGAACTGGCCCGCAAGCATGGCGTCGCCATCGTCTTCGCGGATCATGAGACCTATCCCGCCATCCCCGACCTGACGGCGGACTTCACCTACGCCCGCCTCCAGCAGACCCAGGAGGAAATCGAGACCGGCTATGGCGCCGCCGATCTCACCCGCTGGGCGAAGGCGGCCAAGGCGTGGGAAGACGGCAAGGTGCCCGAGGGGCTGCCCGAGATTGGTACGCCCGACAAGAAAGCGAAGGGGAAGAAGGCGGCCAAACGCGATGTCTTCCTCTACCTCATCGCCGGTGCCAAAGTGCGCAACCCGGCGGGCGCCATCGCCTTGCAGCGGGAGGCGGACGGCGGGTGAACAGCCGTTGACCTCAATCAACGCCAGACGTGTGCGCTGCGGTAAAGTGTTGACACAGAGACGGTCCCCGACGCCCCGCGGGAGTGCCATTCTCGATCGGCATCGCGGGGGCGTGCCAGCCCCCTGAAGGTGTCCCTATGAAGCGCTCCCTCGCCATTCTTGCCGTCATCGTCGCCCTCGCGGCCGCAGGCGGCGCCGGAGCGTGGTATCTCGCGCACCGCAGCCGCGCCCTGCCCCCCGGCTTCGCCGAGGGCAACGGACGCATCGAGGCCACCGAGGTGGACGTGGCCACCAAGGCCGCCGGCCGGGTGCTGGACGTGCTCGCCGAGGAAGGCGACTTCATCAAGCAGGGCCAGGTGGTCGCGCACATGGACGTCTCGGACCTAGAGGCGGCCCTGCGCACGGCGGACGCGCAGGCTGCGCAGGCGCGCCAGTCCCGCGACACGGCCTTCCATGTGGTGGAGCAGCGCAAGGGCGAGTTGGACCTCGCCACCAAGGAGCTGGAGCGGCAGGAAACCCTCGTCGCCAAGGGCTTCGCCACCGAGCAGAAGGTGGACCAGTATCGCACCACCAAGCTCACCGCTGCCGCGGCGCTGGCCGCCGCCCAGTCGAGCCTTGCGGCGAGCGAGAGCGCCATCCGCGCGGCCGAAGCCGAGGTGGATCGCCTGAAGCGCCTCGTGGCCGACGGCACCCTCATCGCCCCCAAGTCTGGCCGGGTCATCTACCGGCTCGCCGAGCCGGGCGAGGTGCTGGGCGCGGGCGGCAAGGTGCTGACCTTCATCGACCTTTCCGACGTCTACATGACCATCTTCCTGCCCGCCGCCGACGCCGGGCGCATCGGCCTCGGCACGCCGGCGCGGCTGCTGCTGGAGCCCCTGCCCGACCGCGCGGTCCCCGCCGCCGTCTCCTTCGTCTCGGCCCGCGCCCAGTTCACCCCCAAGCAGGTGGAAACCCAGCGCGAGCGCGACCGCATGATGTTCCGCGTGAAGCTGCGCATCTCCCGGCCGCTGGTGGAGAAGTATCTGGAGCATGTGAAGACCGGCGTCACCGGCGTCGGCTATGTGCGGCTCGATCCCGCCGCCCAGTGGCCCGCATGGCTTGAGTCCGACCTCGTGCGCGACGCCGCCGATGCCGACACGAAGGGCACTGGCGTGAAGGACGCGGGAGCCAAAGACGCGGGAGCCCAGAAGTGAGCGAGGCAGAGGCGGCGCGCGCCAGCGCCGTCCGGCTCGCCGGCATCCGCCACGCCTATGGAAAGACGCAGGCGGTGGACAGGGTGGACCTCGCCATTCAGGAAGGCTCCGCCGTCGCCCTCGTCGGGCCGGACGGGGTGGGCAAGTCCACCCTGCTCGGCCTCATCGCCGGGGCGAAACGCATCCAGACCGGCCAGGTCGAGGTGCTGGGGGCGGACTTCTCGTCGCGCAAGGCGCGGGAGGAGGCGCAGCCGCGCATCGCCTTCATGCCGCAGGGGCTGGGACGCAACCTCTATCCCAACCTCTCGGTGGCCGAGAACATCGCCTTCTTCGCCCGCCTGTTCGGCGAGGATGCCGCCACCAAGGGCGCGCGCGTCGCGCCACTGCTCGCCGCCACGGGGCTCGACCCGTTCGCCGACCGGCTCATGCGCAAGCTCTCCGGCGGCATGAAACAGAAGCTCGGCCTGTGCTGCGCGCTGGTCCACGACCCCGACCTTCTGCTGCTGGACGAACCCACCACCGGCGTCGATCCTCTCTCCCGCCGACAGTTCTGGGACTTCGTGGACACCATCCGCGCCGACCGTCCGCACCTGACCCTCCTCGTCGCCACCGCCGACATGGAGGAGGCCGCCCGCTTCGGCCGAGTGGTGTTGATGGACAACGGCCGCATCCTCGCCGACGGCAGCCCCGCCGAGCACCTCGCCCGCACCGGCCAGCCGACCCTGGAGCGCGCCTTCATCGCCCTGCTGCCTGAAGGCCAGCGTGGCGACGGCGAAGCAGCCCTCCCGGTGGCGGCCATTCCTGCCGACGCGCCCATCGCCATCGAATCCCGCGGCCTCACCCGCCGCTTCGGTGATTTCGTGGCGGTGGACGATGTGAGCTTCACCATCCGCCGCGGCGAAATCTTCGGCTTCCTCGGCTCCAACGGCTGCGGCAAGTCCACCACCATGAAGATGCTCACCGGCCTGCTGCCGGCAAGTTCGGGCGAGGCGCTGCTCTTCGGCGTGCCGGTAGACCCGAAGGACATCGAGACGCGGCGGCGCGTCGGTTACATGTCGCAGGCCTTCTCGCTCTATGGCGAACTCACCGTGCGGCAGAATCTGGAGCTGCACGCCCGCCTGTTCGCTTTGCCCGAGGAGGCGGCGAAAAAGCGCATCGCCGATCTCGTCGCCACCTTCGACCTGACCGACCATCTGGACGACCTCTCGGACGGCCTGCCGCTGGGCGTGCGCCAGCGCCTGTCGCTGGCGGTGGCCGTTCTGCACGAGCCGGAGGTGCTGATCCTCGACGAGCCCACCTCCGGCGTCGACCCGGTGGCCCGCGACGGCTTCTGGGATCATCTCCAGCGGCTCTCCCGCGAGGAGGGCGTGACCATCTTCGTCTCCACCCACTTCATGGGCGAGGCGGAGCGCTGCGACCGCATCTCCTTCATGCACGCCGGCCGCGTCATCGCCACCGGCACGCCGGAGGCGCTGAAGGAGGCGCAGCACGCCGCGAGCCTCGAAGAGGCATTCGTCGCCTATATGGAGATGGGCGGCCGCGCCGCCGGCACCGAAGCCCGGCTGCCGCCGCCCCAGCCCCGACCGGCAGGCAAGCCCTCCGCCTTCTCGCCCCGCCGGCTCGCCGCCTATGCCTGGCGCGAGACGCTGGAACTGAAGCGCGACCCGGTGCGCCTCGCCTTTGCGCTGCTCGGCACTGCGTTCCTGATGATCATCTTCGGCTACGGCATCACGCTCGACGTGGACCGCCTGCGCTTCGCCGTGCTCGACCGCGACCAGACCCCGGAAAGCCGCGCCTATATCGACGGCTTCGCCCACTCCACCTATTTCCGCATCCAGCCGCCTCTCACCTCGCCGGACGACCTCGACCAGCGGCTGAAATCCAACGCCATCGCCTTCGCCATCGAGCTGCCGCCGAGCTTCGGCGCGGACCTGCGCTCCGGGCGGCAGACGGAAGTGCTCGTGACCATCGACGGCGCCATGCCGTTCCGGGCGGAGACCATCAAGGGCTATGTGGAGGCGGTCCACACCCTCTTCCTCGCCGATGCGGCGCAGGCGGCGGGGCGCGCCTATTCCGCCTTCGCCGGGCTGGAGATGCGCTACCGCTACAACCAGTCCTTCCGCAGCCTCGATGCCATGGTGCCGGCCAACATCGCGCTGATGCTCATCTTCATCCCGGCCATCCTCACCGCGCTCGGGGTGGTGACGGAGAAGGAGCTGGGCTCGATCACCAACCTCTACGTCACCCCGGTGACGAAGCTGGAATTTCTGCTCGGCAAGCAGGCGCCCTATGTGGGGGTGGCGCTGTTCAACTTCGTGGTCATGGTGCTGATGGCGCTCTTCCTGTTCGGCGTGCCGCTGAAGGGCTCGTTCCTCGGGCTGGCGCTGGGCGCCTTCGCCTATGTGCTGGCGACCACCGCCATCGGGCTCGTCTCCTCCACCCTCACCAACACGCAGGTGGCGGCGCTGTTCGGCACGGCCATCGGCACCATGATGCCCGCCACCCAGTTCTCCGGCATGCTCCAGCCGGTGGCCTCGCTGGAGGGCGGGGGATGGGTGCTCGGCACCTTCTTCCCCACCACCTATTTCATGCGGGTGAGCGTCGGCGCCTTCACCAAGGGGCTGAGCTTCGCCGAGCTTGTGCCCTTCATCCTGGCCACCGCCGCCTTCTGGCCGGCGCTGCTCGCCATCGCCTTCCTCATCCTGCGCAAGCAGGAGACCTGACATGGCCGCGCCCGCCCCCTCCCCCCTCAAGGCGAAGACGCCCCGCCGGCTGCCGCTGGCCAATGTCCACTGGCTGGTGGGCAAGGAACTGCTCGGCCTGTGGCGCGACCGGGCGCTGCTGGTGCTGGTGGTCTACGCCTTCACCCTCGCCATCGTGCTGCAGGCGAACGGCATGAAGCACGATCTCAACCGCGCCGCCGTGGCGGTGGTGGACGAGGACAATTCCGCCCTCTCCAACGCCATCCTCGACGCGCTGCTCCCGCCCTCCTTCCAGCGCCCGGTGCCCATCGCCCCGCAGGACGTGGACCCGGTGATGGACGCGGCGCGCTACACCTTCGTGCTGAATTTCCCGCCGAACTTCCAGGCGGACGTGCTGGCCGGCCGCAGCCCCGAGGTGCAACTGCTCATCGACGCCACGGCGCTGATGCAGGCCGGGCTCGGGGCCAACGACATCTCCGCCATCTTCCAGACCGAGGTGAACCGCTTCGTGCTGCGCCATTCAGAAGGCGTGGCGAGCCCGGTCAACCTCCAGATCCGCGCCGCCTTCAACCAGGGGCTGGAATCCTCCTGGTTCACCGGCACCATGGGTCTCATCACCAACATCACCATGCTCTCGGTGCTCCTGGCCGGCGCAGCGCTGATCCGCGAGCGCGAGCACGGCACGCTGGAGCACCTGCTGGTGCTGCCGGTGCGCCCCTCCGAGATCATGCTGGCGAAGGTGGTGGCAAACGGGGCGGTGATCCTCGTCGCCACCCTGGTCAGCCTCATCGCGGTGCTGAAAGGGGTGCTGGGCGTCGCCATCGCGGGCTCGATCCCGCTGTTCCTGGCGGGGGCCGCGCTCTATCTGTTCTTCACCGCGTCGCTGGGCATCTTCCTCGGCACGCTGGCCGGGTCCATGCCGCAGTTCGGGCTGCTGTTCTTCCTGGTGGTGCTGCCCATGAACATGCTGTCGGGCGGCTTCACGCCGCTGGAGAGCATGCCGCAATGGCTGCAGGTGGGGATGCAGGCCTCGCCCTCCACCCAGTTCGTGGCCTTCGCGCAGGCCATCCTCTATCGCGGGGCGGGGCTGGAGACGGTGTGGCCGCGCTTCGCCGCCACCTTCGGCATCGGCGCGCTGTTCTTCGCCGTGGCGCTGGCCCGCTTCCGCACGTTCCTCGCCGCCCAGCAGTGAGGGAAGCCGCCATTGCCGGACCGTCATCCCCCGGCTCGTCCGGGGGATCCACGCCTCCGCTCGTCCTGTCCCCGGCAATCCGGGCACCGTGGCGCCCCACGGTGGATCGCCCGCACAAGGCGGGCGATGACAAAGGGAAGAACAGCGAGGGATCGGTTTGTTTCGGCTCAGGCGCCGCGCGGGCTTCAGATGTAGTCCACGAAGGAGGCGAGCTGTTCCTGGGAGAGGTCGCGCATCTGGGCGAGGGTGTAGGTGTCGAGCACCGTGCCGATGGCGTCGCGCACCCGCACCATGAGCAGGCGCACCTCGCAGGTGGCGATGTCGCAATCCTCGCACGGCTCATAGGCATTGCGGCTGGCGCAAGGGAAGGGCGCCAGCGGCCCGTCGAGGGCGCGGATCATCTCGCCGACGATGATGTCGTCCGCGGGCTTGGCCAGCCGGTAGCCGCCGAGCTTGCCCTTCTTGGACGACAGGAAGCCGGCGTTGCGCAGCTCGCCGAGGATCACGTCGAGGAATTTCTTCGGGATATTGTTGGCCTCGGCGATGTCCGCCACCTGCGTGGAGCCGCCCGGCGGCAGACGCGCCAGGTGGACCGCCGCCTTGAGACCGTATTTTCCCTTTTTCGTCAGCATGGAGCGCCCTCTTTCGGGCTTATGGGGACTGGGCGCGCCGCCGTCAACGGCGGGCGTGTGAAATTCTACCCGGCATCATTTGGCGCCGGAGCCGTCCTTCAGCTCGTAGCGACTCATCAGCGGGGCCTGGGCGATGGCGAAGGCGAAGGTCATCGGCAGATAGCCGAAGGTCTTGAAGGTGACCCAGGTGTCGGTGGAGACCGAACGCCAGACGATCTCGTTCAGCACCGCCATCACCAGAAAGAAGATGCCCCAGCGGATGGTGAGCTTGTGCCACCCCTCGTCGGTGAGCTTCACCATGCCGTCGAAGACATAAGGCAGGAGCGGCTTACGGAACCAGAGCCCGCCGAGAAGCAGCACGCCGAAAAGGGCATTCACCATGGTCGGCTTGAGCTTGATGAAATGGTCGTCCTGCAGCCACAGCGTCAGGCCGCCGAACACCATCACCACCAGTGCCGAGACCAGCGGCATCACCGCGATGCGCCGGGCCAGCACCCACATGGCGCCGAGCGCGAGCAGCGTCGCCACCATGAAGACGCCGGTCGCCACATAGATGCCGCCCCGCCCGTTGGCGATGAAGAACAGCACCAGCGGGCCGATCTCCAGACCGATCTTGAGCCAAGGGCTCATCTTGCGGGGGGCGGGCGCGGAGGCAGGCGCGGGCGAAGGGACTTGCGATTGGGTCATTCAGGCGGGCCGGCAGGAGAAAAATACCGCCGGGCCCGGCGGTTCAGCCGGAACGGCGCGACGTCCCCCATGTGGCGCGTGTCGGGCCAACAATCAAGCCGCGTGCCGGTTCAGCGCAGCGGACCCAGGCACGCGACCAGTTCCGGCCCCTCCTTCGGCACCCGCGCCTGCAGCCGGGACGCGAGCCGCTGGACGCCGGCGGTGGGACTGCCGGCATCGCGCCGGTGCGGATTGGGCAGCATCACCGCCAGCAGCGCCGCCTGCCGCGCATCCACCTGCGCGGCCGGAATGCCGAAGGCGCGCCGGGCGCCGGCCTCCACGCCGAACTCCCCGTTCGGCCCCCATTCGGCGATGTTGAGATAGATCTCGATCAGCCGCCTCTTGCTCACCACCAGGTCGAGCCAGATGGCGAGCGGCATCTCGATGGCCTTGCGGATGTAGTCCCGCCCCGGCCACAGGAACAGGTTCTTGGCGATCTGCATGGGGATGGTGGAGGCGCCGCGGGTGTCTTCCAGATCGTCGGCCTTCTCAAGGGCCTCGCGCAATTCGCCGATGTCGATGCCGATGTTCTGGCAGAAGCTCGCATCCTCCGAGGCGATGACGGTGCGCACCAGCGCCGGCGACATCTTCTCGATGGGAGTCCAGATGCGCTCCACCCGCTCGCCGGCGATCCAGCGGCCGATCATCAGCGTGGAGACCGGATTGACGACGTTGTAGAGGACGGCGAGCAGCAGCGGGATGGCGGCGAGGACGAGCACCACCCGAAGCACCAGACGGATCATCCCCAGCCCTCCCCGCCGCCATGCGGCTTGACCTTGCCCCCTGGTTGAGGCACCCGGTGGCCCCCGTCAACGGTGCGCCCGGCGCGGGCGTTCCCACCTTGCCCTTCTCAGCCACGCTAGGCCACCCGGTGACCTCTTCCCTCAAGGATCGTCTCGACGCCGCCGCCACCCTCACCGAAACCCGGCTGGCCGCCGCGCTCGGCGATGCGGCGCTCCCCGGCGAGCGGCTGCGGCCGGAGCGCCTGATGGCCGCCATGCGCCACGGCGCGCTGGGTGGCGGTAAAAGGCTGCGGCCGTTCCTGGTGATCGAGGGGGCGGCCCTGTTCGGCCTTGCGCCGGACGCCGCCGTGACCGCCGCCACCGCTATCGAGTGCGTCCATTGCTATTCCCTCGTCCATGACGACCTGCCGGCCATGGACGACGACGACCTGCGCCGGGGCCGGCCCACGGTCCACAAGGCCTATGACGAGGCCACCGCCATCCTGGCCGGCGACGGGCTGCTCACCCTCGCCTTTGACCTGCTCGCGGACGAGCACGCCCATCCCGACCCCGCCGTGCGCATCGCTCTGGTGCGGGCGCTGGCCCGGGCGGCGGGCATAGGCGGCATGGTGGGCGGGCAGATGCTGGACCTCGCCGCCGAAGGGCGCTTCTCCGGCGGCACGCCCCTCGCCCATGGCGAGGATGCCATCCGCGACCTGCAGGCCATGAAGACCGGCGCCCTGCTCGCCGTCTCGGCCGAGGCCGGCGCGCTCCTCGGCGGCGCCGACGCGGGCCAGCGCGCGGCGCTCCTCGCCTATGGGCGGGCGCTGGGCGCGGCGTTCCAGATCGCCGACGACATCCTCGACGTGGAAGGCACGGCGGAGGAGGTGGGCAAGAAGGTGGGCAAGGATGCCGCCGCCGGGAAGGCGACGCTGGTCTCCCGCCTCGGCCTGCCCGAGGCGCGCCGGCTGCTGGACCGTCTGGTGGCGGAGGCCGCCGAGGCGCTGGCGCCGTTCGGCGCGCGCGGCGAAATCCTCGCCGAGGCCGCCCGGTTCGTCGCCGCCCGGCGCAGCTGAGCGCATTTTCGGAAGGGAGCGGCCGGCAAACCGGCCGCCTCCAAAGGCGTCCTCAGGCGGCGAGGTCGCGCCGGTCCTCGACGGTGGAATCGGCCCGCAGGCGGTAGACCATCGGCACGCCGGTGAGCACCTCGCGCTTCATGATGCCTTCGGGAGAGAGCTTCTCCAGCACCATGATGAGGGCCCGCAGCGAATTTCCGTGGGCGGTGACGATCGTCGTCTCGCCCCGCAGCACGCGCGGCAGGATCTCCTGATTGTAATAGGGCAGCGTGCGGGCCACCGTATCGCGCAGGCTCTCGCCGCCGGGCGGGGGAATGTCGTAGGAGCGGCGCCACACGTGGACCTGCTCCTCACCCCACTTGGCGCGGGCGTCGTCCTTGTTCAGGCCGGAGAGGTCGCCGTAGTCCCGCTCGTTCAGCGCCTGGCTGGTCAGCGTCTCGACGCCCTCCTGCCCCATCTCGCCGAGCACCAGCGACAGGGTGCGCTGGGCGCGGGACAGGAGCGAGGTGAACGCCACGTCGAACTTCAGGCCTTCGGCCTTCAGCAGTGCGCCCGCGCGCTTTGCCTCCGCGACGCCCTGCTCGGTCAGGCCGGGGTCACGCCAGCCGGTGAAAAGGTTCTTCAGGTTCCACTCGCTCTGCCCGTGACGGACGAGGACGAGGATGCGATCCGACATGAAAAATCTCCAGACGCTCAGAAATCGGCGAGGCCGAGCACATCGGCCATGGAATAGAGCCCCGGCTCCCGCTTGGTCTCTCCGCATTTCGTCCAACGGGCGGCGGTGAGCGCGCCATTGGCGAAGAGCGTGCGGTCCTCGGCCTTGTGAACCAGCTCGATGCGCTCGGAGGCGCCGGCGAAGATCACCATGTGCTCGCCCACCACGGAGCCGCCGCGCAGGCTGGCAAAACCGATATTGCCCTTCACCCGCGGCCCGGTGAGACCATCGCGGCCGCGCTCGGAGCAGTCGTCCAGCTTGAGCTTGCGGCCCGCCGCCGCCGCCTCGCCGAGGAGCAGCGCGGTGCCCGAAGGCGCATCCACCTTGCGGTTGTGGTGCATCTCGACGATCTCGATGTCGAAATCGTCGCCCAGCGTCGCCGCGACCCGGCGGGTGAGGGCGGCCAGCAGGTTCACGCCGAGGCTCATGTTGCCGGACTTGACGATGACCGTGCGCAGCGCCGCATCGGCGATGGCCGCGTTGTCCTCGTTGGAGAGGCCCGTGGTGCCGATGACGTGGGCGATCCCGGCCTCGGCCAGGCGGCCGGCGAGGCGCACCGTGGCGGCGGGGGTCGAGAAGTCGATCACAACGTCGGTGCCGTTGAGCGCCGGGGCGACGTCGCTTTCCACGGTGACGCCATTCGGGCCCGCGCCCGCCATCAGGCCGGCATCCTCGCCGAGATGGGCGGAGCCGGCATATTCCAGCGCCCCCACGAGCTTCAGCCCCTCGCTTTCGGCGATGGCGCGGATGAGGGTGCGGCCCATGCGGCCGCCGGCCCCGGCGATGACGATGCGCAGATCGGTCACGGGTGAGGTCCTTTGAATGGTCGCGTTCAGGCGGGTGGCAGCTCGTGCCCGGTATAGCCGGAGATGATGAGGAAGTCGGCTTCCGACACTTGCTGCCGGATGGCCCGCGCCTTCTGGTAGGCGGGCGAGAAATAGCAGGCGCGCGCCGTCGCCACATCCTTGAATGCGGTGACGACATACCGCGAACGGCCACGGCCTTCCAGGAGATGATTGCGCCCGCCCCGCACCAGGAACCACGCGCCGTATTCGGTGAAGGCTTCGGCGGCCGCCGCGGCGTAGTCCTTGTAGCGATCAGGGTCGGTCACATCCACCTTGACCATCCAGTAGCCGCGGGGGTGCTCGGGCGTGCCCTCCGGCGGCTCCGGCGAGAACTGGGGACCCTCGAAGCCCTCCACCGCAGCGAGGTCGGCGATGGCGGTGGCCCGGCGCAGGTCTCGCACGGTCTGGTATTCGGGCAAGTTGTAGGTGCTCAGGGCATCCTCATAGGAGGGCAGCTCCACGAGCACGTTGCGATGGCGCTTGATGCCTTCGAGCTGCTCGAAATCGCCCCCGCGGATCACGAAGCGGAAGCCGTGCGAGCGCGCAAAGGCCAAATTCGCCTCGCGATAGGTGATGTAGTCCACCGGATTGACCACATCGAGATTGAGGAACCAGTAGCCCTTTGCCATCGCTCCGCCCCCGTCACGCACCTTGAAGTTCGGCAAGGATCGCCCGCGCCGCCGAGACCGGGTCCTCGGCCGCCGTCACCGGCCGGCCCACCACGATGCGGTCGGCACCCGCCGCCAGCGCCTCGGCCGGCGTGGCGAAGCGCTTCTGGTCGCCCACGGCGGCGCCCTTGGGCCGCACGCCCGGCGTCACCACCCGCATGTCGGGGCCGAGGATGCCGCGCACCATGGCTGCGTCCGTGGGGGCGCAGATGACGCCGGCGATGCCGGCCTCCCGCGCCTGCCCGGCGCGCAGGCGCACCGTTTCCGTGACACCGCCGACGACGCCGGTCGCCGCGAGGTCGGCATCGTCATAGGAGGTGAGCACGGTGACGCCCAGCACCTCCAGCTTGCTGCCGGCGGCGCCACGCGCGGCGGCGGCCATGGTCATGGGGTAGGCATGGACGGTGAGGATGTCGAAGCCCCGCTCGGCGGCGGCGGCGGTGGCCCGCTCAACCGTGTTGCCGATGTCGTGGAGCTTGAGGTCGAGAAACACCTTCTTGCCGGCGGCGATGAGGTCGGCGGCAAGGTCGATGCCCCCCGAAACCGCCAGCTCCAGCCCGATCTTGTAGAAGCTCACCACGTCGCCGAGCTTCGCCACGGCGGCCTCGGCGGCGGCGACGGAGGGATAGTCGAGGGCGACGATGAGCTTGTCGCGGACATCCGCGCGGATCGGGGTGTCCTGAGCAACCTGCGTCATGCCGTCTCCTCCATTGCGCGCCAGCGGTCCGGCCGCCGCGCGGGACCGGCGCGGAACCAGCAGCCGCCCCCGACCGGTGGCTGGTCGTGGACGCGGGAGATGGGGTAGCCCGCCAGGTGGCACAGAAGCAAGGTGCCCACCCCGCCATGGCCAACAAAGAGCAGGCGCTGCCCCGCCCCGCCGAAGGCCGCCAGCGCCGCTTCCACCGCCGCCACGATCCGCGCCTGGGCATCCACCGCCCGCTCCCAGCCGCGCACGCTTTCCGCGGGGCGGGCGAAGAAGGCGTTGGCCATCTCCTGGAATTCGGCTTCGGGCAGGTAGCCGGTGGCGGAGCGGTCGTTCTCCTCCATGCCGTCGCGGATCACGACCGGAAGCCGCAGCGGCGCGGCAATGAGGGCCGCCGTCTCCTTCGCCTTCTCCTCGGTGGAGGAGATCACATGGCTGATGCCGGAGAGATCGAAGCGCGCGGCGAAGGCCAGCGTGCGTGCACGGCCGACGGCCGACAGCCCCCAGCGCGGCACGGGGACAGCCGGGTCCACCTGGACCTGCGGATGGGTCAGATAGAGGAAATCCGTCACGGGCGGCACCGGCGAGACTTGCAGCCGCGAGGCTCGCGGCGGCGAACTGAGGTCCGGCGCCGGACCGGCCGGAAAGAGGATCAGGGCCGGCGATAGGCCCAGACGCGGGCCGGGGGAATGTTGCGCCACACCCGCGGGGAGCGCTCGCCCTCGATGGCGCCCGGCAGCAGCGGCACGGGCGAAACCACCGCATAGGTGAACTGCACGAAGGGCGTGCCGGGATGGGAGAGGTCGAACGCCTCGTTGACCATCCGATGGCGCTCGCTCTCCGGCATGGTGAAGAGCGGCAGCGAGGAGATGGTGCCCACCGCCTTGCCGGGCAGGCGGTCCTTCAGCGTCTTGCCGAGCTGGTAGGCATCGCCATTGATGACGGTGACACCGGGATAGCGCAGGCGCAGCAGGGCGCAGAATTCGGGGTTGTACTCGATCAGGAACAGGCGCTCGGGGGCAAACCCGCGCTGGATCAGCGCCTTGGTGACCGGGCCGGTGCCGGGTCCAAGCTCGATGACCGGGCCGTCCATCTTGGGATCGAGATAGCTCGCCATCATCTTGGCGAGTGCCGGGCTCGAGGGCGCGACCGCGCCGGTCTTGAGCGGATTCTGGAACCACGACTGCAGGAAACGCACCTCGTCCTTGAGGTTCGGCTTCTGGAGCAGGGGCTTCTGGAGCGGCCTGCGGTGGTCGTGGGACTGGAGCATCAACTGCACCTCGGGCGCCCGAGCGGGTCGGATATCAGGCGCTTAGACGGGAAAGGGGGCGGGGTCAAGGTTCGCGGTCCGCGCGCAAGGCTCCGTGAAGCAGGTTGTCGAGGGCTGTGGAAAGGAGATCCTCCTCGGGCGCGACGAGAAAGGCCGAGCAGGTCAGCTTCAGGCTGACCACGCCGTGCAGGACGATCCAGAAGGTGAGGGCAAGGCCCTCCGGGTCGAGCCCGGTCCTCAGCCGTCCGGCGGTCGCGAGATCCTCGAACACGCCGCCGATGAGCGCAAATGCCGCCGCCCCGGCCGCGTCCTTCCCCCCCAGAGCGGTGGCCGCGAAGCCCGGCTCCATGAAGATCAGCCGGTAGGTTTCGGGCTCGGCGCGCCCGAACGCCGCATAGGCCAGCGCCAGGGCCTTGAGCCGATCGAGCGGGTCCGCGCTCTTCCCGGCCTCGGCGAGGCCATCGAGCAGCGCGCGCATGCCGGCCTCGCCGAGTTCGCGGGCGATGGCCTCGCGATTCTCGAAATGAAGATAGAGCGCCCCAGCGGAATAGCCGGCGGCGTCGGCGATCCCTCGCATGGTGAGTGCCTCGAACCCCTGGTCGAGCACGATCCGGCGCGCGGCAGCGAGGATGCGGGCGCGGGCATCCTCCTTCCGACGGGCGCGGGGCGAACCGCCGACGGGCGGGGACGACGACTTCACTTCGGACACGACGGACCCTTGGCGCTTGACATGAACGATGTTCAGTTTATGAACGATGTTTAGTGAACACTGTTCAGGACATCACCATAATGATCTCCCCCGCTCCCGTGCAAGCGGCCGACGCGCCCCGACTCGCTCTCCTCGGCGCAACCGGCGCCATCGGCGCGAGCATCGCCCAGGCCCTGAGTGCGGCCGGCACGCCGTTCGCGGCGGTCGGGCGCTCCGCCGCCGGCCTCTCGGCGGCCTTCGGCGCGCTCCCCCTCGCCTCACCGCGCATCTGGAACCCGGACGATGCCGCAAGCCTGCGCGCGGCGGTGCGCGGGATGGATACGCTCGTCCACATGGTGGGCGTGCCCTATGACGCCTTCCACCTCCACCCCCGTCTCATGCGGGCCGTGGTCGAGGCGGCCGAGGCGGAAGGGGTGCGGCGGGTGCTGCTCATCGGCACCGCCTATCCCTTCGGCCGGCCGCAGGCGCCGCGGATGGACGAGAACCATCCGCGCGACCCACACACCTTCAAGGGGCGGATGCGCAAGGAGCAGGAGGACATCCTGATGGAGGCCGACGCGCGTGGCGCGCTCCAGAGCGCGATCCTGCGCCTGCCGGATTTCTACGGCCCCGGCGTGGAGCGCAGCTTCCTCGCCGACCTTTTCGCCGCCGCCGCGGCAGGCCGCCGGGCCAAGGTGGTGGGGCCCATCGACACCCCGCACGAATTCGTCTTCGTGCCGGACGTGGGGCCGGTGGTGGGGGCCTTGCTGGAACGGGAGGACACCTTCGGCCGCACCTACAATCTCGCTGGCGCCGGAACGATCACGGTGCGGGAGGTGGCGCGGCAGGCCTATGCCCTTGCGGGAGGCACGCCGAAGCTGATGGTGGCGGGCAAGACGATGCTGCGCCTCGCCGGCCTGTTCGATCCGGTCATGCGTGAGCTGGTCGAGATGCACTATCTGATGACCACGCCGGTCATCTTCGACGGCAGTGCCCTCGAACGGGCCATCGGCCCCATCGCGAAGACGTCCTATGCGGACGGCATCGCGCAATGCGTGGCCGCGGCGCGCGCCGGCTGACCGCCGGCGGGGATCACGCCCCTTCGCCGGCCGCGCCCTGGAAGAACTCCTTCACCTTGGCGAAGAAGCCGGCGGATTCGGGATGGGTCTCGCCGGAGCTTTCCTTGTCGAACTCGGCGAGCAGCTCCTTCTGACGCTTGGTCAGCTTCTGCGGCGTCTCCACCACCACCTGCACATACATGTCGCCGGCGGAGCGCGAGCGCAGGATGGGCATGCCCTTTCCGGAGAGGCGGAAGCGCTTCTGCGACTGGGTGCCCTCGGGGATCTTCACCTTGGTCTTGTCGCCGTCGATGGTCGGCACCTCCACCGAGCCGCCGAGGGCCGCCGTGACCATGGAGATGGGCACCCGGCAATAGAGATCCGCCCCTTCCCGCTGGAAGAAGGCGTGGGGCTCGATGGACAGGAAGATATAAAGGTCGCCCGCCGGGCCGCCGCGCACGCCGGCCTCCCCCTCGCCGCCGAGGCGGATGCGGGTGCCGTCCTCGACGCCAGGCGGAATCTGCACGGAGAGGGTGCGCTCGCGCGTCACGCGCCCCGCGCCGGCGCAGGCGCCGCACGGGTCCTCGATGACGCTGCCGCGACCCTGGCAGGTGGGGCAGGTGCGCTCAAGGGTGAAGAAGCCCTGGGCGTGGCGGATCTTGCCGGCGCCGCCGCAGGTGCGGCAGGCCTTCGGCTGGGTGCCGGGCTTGGCGCCGGAGCCGTTGCAGGCCTCGCACGACACCGAGGTCGGGATCTTGATCTGCGCCGTCTTGCCGACGAACGCGTCCTCCAGCGTGATTTCCATGTTGTAGCGCAGGTCCGAGCCGCGCCCGCGCTGCTGGCCACCGCCGCCGCCGCGCCCGCGGCCCATGGCGCCGCCGAAGAGATCGTCGAAGATGTCGGCGAAGGAGGAGGCGAAATCGTTGCCGAAGCCGGGGCCGCCGCCGCCGTTCTCGAACGCGGCATGGCCGAAGCGGTCATAGGCGGCGCGCTTCTGGGGGTCCTTCAAGACCTCGTAGGCCTCGTTGACCTCCTTGAACATCACCTCGGCTTCCGCATCGCCCTGGTTGCGATCGGGATGCCACTTCATGGCGAGCTTGCGGTAGGAGGCCTTCAGCACCGTCTCGTCGGCGCCGCGATCGCAGCCGAGGGTTTCGTAATAGTCGCGCTTGGCCATCGTCTGCCTTCACCTGCCACACTGGCACTTGCCACGCCGGCTCTGTCTCGAGCGGCCATCCTGCAATAGCGATCGGATGCCGGTCCCCAGCCTCACGCACCCGCTCGGCATCTGGAAGGAGGGTCGGCGCTGTGTCCGGCCTGCGCCCGGTCAACCCGGGCAATAACGCCTGAAACGACGCGAATCAAATGGCCGCCGCGGCGGCGAGAAACCGGCGGGGGTCGCCCGCCGGTTTCTTTAAAGTCACGCAGACTTCTTCTTGTCGTCGTCGACCTCGGTGAACTCGGCGTCCACCACGTCGTCCTTCTTGGCCGCGCCGGGCTCCGCGCCGCCCTGCTGGGCCGCATACATGGCCTCGCCGAGCTTGAGGGAGGCCTGGGCCAGGGTGTTGGTCTTGGCGGTGATGGCCTCCACGTCGTCGCCTTCCAGCGAGGACTTGAGGTCATTGAGCGCCGCCTCGATGGCACCCTTCTCCGCCGCGCCGACCTTGTCGCCATGCTCGGCGACGGCCTTCTCGGTGGAGTGGACGAGGGCTTCCGCGTGGTTCTTGGCTTCCACCAGGGCCCGACGCTTCTTGTCCTCGGCCGCGTGGGCCTCGGCGTCCTTCACCATCTTCTCGATGTCGGCGTCATTCAGGCCGCCCGAGGCCTGGATGCGGATCTGCTGTTCCTTGCCGGTACCCTTGTCCTTGGCGGAGACCTGCACGATGCCGTTGGCATCGATGTCGAAGGTCACCTCCACCTGCGGCACGCCGCGGGGCGCCGGGGGAATGCCCATGAGGTCGAACTGACCGAGGATCTTGTTGTCCGCCGCCATCTCGCGCTCGCCCTGGAACACGCGGATCGTCACCGCGGTCTGGCCATCCTCAGCCGTGGAGAACACCTGGCTCTTCTTGGTGGGGATGGTGGTGTTGCGGTCGATGAGGCGGGTGAAGACACCGCCCAGCGTCTCGATGCCCAGCGAAAGCGGGGTCACGTCGAGCAGCAGCACGTCCTTCACGTCGCCCTGAAGCACGCCGGCCTGGATGGCGGCGCCGATGGCGACCACCTCGTCCGGGTTGACGCCCTTGTGGGGCTCCTTGCCGAAGAACTGCTTCACCACTTCCTGCACCTTGGGCATGCGGGTCATGCCGCCGACGAGGACCACCTCGTCGATCTGCCCGGCGGTGAGGCCGGCATCCTTCAGCGCGAGCCGGCAGGGCTCGACGGTCCGCTGGATGAGGTCGTCCACCAGCGCCTCGAACTTGGCGCGGGTGAGCTTCATGGTGAGGTGCTTCGGGCCGGTCGCATCCGCCGTGATGAACGGCAGGTTGATCTCGGTCTGCGTCGCGGACGACAGCTCGATCTTGGCCTTCTCGGCGGCTTCCTTCAGCCGCTGGAGGGCGAGCTTGTCGTTGCGCAGGTCGATGCCCTGCTCCTTCTTGAACTCGTCGGCGAGGTAGCCGACGAGGCGCATGTCGAAGTCCTCGCCACCGAGGAAGGTGTCGCCGTTGGTGGACTTCACCTCGAACACGCCGTCGCCGATCTCCAGCACCGACACGTCGAAGGTGCCGCCGCCGAGGTCATAGACCGCGATCGTGCCGGCCGACTTCTTGTCGAGGCCGTAGGCGAGCGCCGCCGCGGTGGGTTCGTTGATGATGCGCAGCACCTCGAGGCCGGCGATCTTGCCGGCGTCCTTGGTGGCCTGGCGCTGGGCGTCGTTGAAGTAGGCGGGGACGGTGATGACCGCCTTCTCCACCTTCTCGCCCAGGAACGACTCGGCCGTCTCCTTCATCTTCTGCAGGATGAAGGCGGAGATCTGCGAGGGGGAATACTTCTTGCCGTCGGCTTCCACCCAGGCGTCGCCGTTGTCGGCGCGCACGATCTGGTACGGCACAAGGTTCTTGTCCTTGGCGACGGTCGGGTCGTCATAGCGGCGGCCGATGAGGCGCTTCACCGCGAAGAAGGTGCGCTCGGGATTGGTGACGCTCTGCCGCTTGGCAGGCTGGCCGACGAGACGCTCGCCGTCCTCCGTGAAGGCGACGATGGAGGGCGTCGTGCGCGCGCCCTCGGCGTTCTCGATGACTTTCGGGGTGGACCCCTCCATCACCGCGACGCAGGAATTGGTGGTGCCGAGGTCGATACCGATGATCTTGGCCATATGGTTCTCCTTGCCGGCAGGCCGACCGGGCCCTTTCGGCACCCGAGGTGGAACGTCGCGAGCCCCTCCCGCGACCGGTCCGCCGGCCCCCTGAAACTTAGAATTGGGGTTCGCCGCGAAAACGGCGATCGAGGCGCATATAGGGGGGGTGATTTGGCCCCGCAAGGCGTGGTAGCAGGCGCCACGCTCCATTTTTCACAGCCGCGCGAGGAAATCGGATGGCCCTCTCGAAGCCAGCCGCCGGGCCGGGTCCCGGCGCCGATCCGCACGCCGCCCTCGTGCTCGTGGATCTGCAGGTCGACTTCCTGCCTGGCGGCGCCCTTGCGGTACCCGGCGGCGACGAGGTGGTGCCCCTCGCCAACCGGCTCGCCACAAGCTTCCGCAACGTGATCCTGACGCAGGACTGGCACCCGCGCGGCCACATTTCCTTCGCCTCAACCCATGCGGGCCGGGCGGTCTACGACATGATCGACCTGCCGTATGGCCCGCAGATCCTCTGGCCGGACCACTGCCTGCAGGGCACGCCGGGCGCTGCCTTCGCGCCTGGCCTCGACGTGCCGCACGCTCAATTGGTGGTCCGCAAGGGCCACCACACGGCCATCGACAGCTATTCCACCTTCTACGAGGCCGATCGCACCACCCCCACCGGCCTTGCCGGATACCTCCGGGAGCGGGGGATCGATACGGTGTATCTCGCCGGCCTCGCCCTCGATTTCTGCGTGTCGTGGTCCGCGGTGGATGCCGCCCGGCACGGTTTTACCACCTATGTGATCGAGGACGCCTGCCGGTCCATCGACGTGGACGGCTCGCTCGCGGCCGCCCTTGCCGACATGGAAAGGGCGGCGGTCCGCCGGCTGGCGACGACGGACCTGCGCGCCTGACGCTGCTCAATCCTGATCGGCGGCCGTCATCATGCCGAACGGCGCGCCGGTGGCGTCGCAGACGATGGCGATGCGGCCGACGCCGGGAATGTCGAACGGCTCGCGGATCACCTGCCCGCCCGCCGCCTTCAGCCGTTCCACGCGTGCGCCCACGTCGTCCACATTGATGTAGCTGAACCAGTGGGGCGGCACCTGCGGCGGCAGGATGTCGGTCTTGTCCATCATCCCGGCCACCGGCTCGCCGCCGAGGGTCGCGACGTAATACGCGCGGCCGCCATCCATGGGCATTTCGCTGAAGGTCCAGCCCAGCGTCGCGGCATAGAAGGCCTGCGCCTTCTCCACGTCGTCGGTCATCAGCTCGTTCCAGTAGAATTTCCCGTGCGGGCCCATGGCGCCTCCCTCGAACGGCCGGATGGCCGGCGGCACTATGCCCGAGGCACGGCGCCGCCGCCACGCGGCGCGAGGCTTACTCCACGATCAGGATGATCCGACGCGAGCGCGGCTCCACCACCGCCGCCTCGTTGCCGGGGAGCGTGACGTAGCGGTATTGGGAGAGGCCGGGGTCCGGCGCATAGCCCGCTTGGTCCAAGGTCTGATAGCTGTCCTCGTCGTCGTAATCCGGCTCGTAGGCCGGCTGGCCATAGCCCGGCCGCCCCACGGCCTGCCCGTAGCGGCCATAAGGCTCCGGTGCGGGACCGAAGCGGCGCAGGTCCACGTCGGGCGGCACCACCGCGCCAACCTCCGCCACGAAGCCGCCGGGAATATAAGCAGGCGGAACCGGGTGGCGGACCACATAAGTCTCGATGTAGCGCCGCTGCACCGGCGTGAACGTCACATAGCCGCCCGGGACCGCCACCGTGGTCTGGGCTGCGGCTGGCGCGACGCTTCCGGCGACGACCAGCGGGACGGAAACGACGGCGGCGAGGCCGGACAGCACGACGCCGCGAGAGACAAGACCAATCGACAGGAGATGATTGCGCATGACGACAACTCCTCTTCCCGACCCCAGCACCGGGAAGGCATCGTCCGCGTGGATTCTGTCGGCATATGGCCGAAACTTCAGATGAAATATATAGTTACTACCTTGTTAAAACCGGCGCCGGGACAAGGGAAAGCCACCATGCCGCTGCCGCTTCCTCTTCAATTCGCCACCATCGCGTGGCCTGAGGGATGACGGGATCTTTGGCGGGCGCCCTCGAACTCCAGCCCGGCGCCCTGTGGTTCCGCGAGGCGCTGGACCGGGAGGCCCAGGCGGCGCTGCTCGCCGACATCCGCGCGGTGCTCGACGACGCACCGCTTTTCACCCCCACCATGCCCCGCTCCGGCCAGCCGTTTTCCGTGCGCATGAGCAATTGCGGGCCGCTCGGCTGGGTGTCGGATGCCACCGGCTACCGCTACCAGAGCTTCCACCCGGACACGCGCCGACCCTGGCCGGCCATGCCGCCGCAGTTGTTGGCGCTGTGGGAGCGCCTTGCCGGCGGGGCGGCGCCGCCCGAGGCGTGCCTCATCAATTATTATGCGCCCGACGCCCGCATGGGCCTGCATCAGGACCGCGACGAGGCCGATTTCACCGCGCCTGTTCTGTCCGTGTCGCTGGGTGACACCGCCGTGTTCCGGGTGGGCGGCGAGACGCGGCGGGGGCCGACACGCTCAATCCACCTCGCCTCGGGCGACGTCTTCCTGCTGTCGGGACCGAGCCGCCTCGCCTTCCACGGCATCGATCGCCTGCTGCCCGGCACGTCCCGCCTGCTGGCGGAGGGCGGGCGCTTCAACCTCACGCTGCGGCGCGTCACCGCCGCGTGATCGGCCACTTTTCCGCCACGTCATTCACAGAAAAGCCGGATTATCACCGGACACAGTTGAACCGGCCCGCTGGCGAAGGCCCGCTTTGGCCGGGTTCCCGCCGGAGCCCTCGATGCGCCTCGTCTCCAAGTCCGCCTCTTTCTCCGCCTTCCTCTCCGCAGCCTTCGCCCTTATGCTCGCCGTCACGCTGGCGCTGCCGGCCGGAGCCGTGGAGCTGATGTATCCGCGCGGCTCCGCCCTCGGCCTCGTGCCGCCGCCGGGCATGGTGGAGAGCAACCAGTTCGCCGGCTTCGAGGACGACGACACCAAGTCCTCCATCCTGATCGTGGACATGCCGGCCGATGCCTACGACCAGCTCGTCACCGGCTTCAGCGAGCAGGCGCTGACCACGCGCGGCGTCACCCTGGAAGACCGCGAGAACTTCCCCCTCAAGGACGCGAAGGCGATCCTGTTCATCGGCCGGCAGACCGCCGGGCCGATCACCGTGCGCAAATGGGTGCTGCTGGTGGGCAGCGACAAGGGAACGGGCATCGTCACCGTGCAGGTGCCGGAGACGGGCGCCGCGGCCTATCCCGACAAGGTGGTGCGGGAGGCTTTGGCGAGCATCACTTTCCGCAACGTGGCCGATCAGGCAGGCTCCCTGCCCTTCGCGGTCACCAACCTCGCTGGCTTCCGCCCGGTACGGGCGCTGGGCGGCACGACGCTGCTGCTCACCGACGGACCGAAGGATGCCCTCGACGGCCCCGACCAGCCGGTGTTCGTCGTCTCCATTGCCGGCGGGGCGCCGCGCGACGACGAGCGCCGCCAGTTCGCGCTGCGCGCCCTCTCAACCATTCCCGGCGTGAAGGACCTCAAGCTCGACCGCGCCGAGCCCCAGCGCATCAATGGACAGGCCGGGTTCGAGGTGATGGCCACCGGCGCCGACGCCCGCACCGGGGTGCCCATCAAGGTGGTGCAGTGGATCCGCTTCGGACCCACCGCCTATATCCGCATGGTGGGCGTGACCAAGCTCGACGCCTTTCCCGACGTCTACGACCGCCTGCGCGCGCTCCGGGACGGCGTGGAGTCCCGCTGAGGGGCGCATTGCGCCGGTACCACAAGCGGGATTACCCTTCGCGGTCACTTTTCCGCCGGGGACCGCTCATGCCCATGTCCGGGCCCAAGGATACACTGAGGGATCCGCTGCCCGACAGCGCGCTCCCCCTGCCGCGGGCGGGGGCGGACTTCGGCGCCATCGACGCGGACGAGGCATGGATCGCCGTCATCCGCAAGATGGACGAGACCTACGCGGAGTTGGTCCGCCAGCAGGTGGAGCTGGAGGCCAAGAACACCGCGCTGGAAGAAGCCCAGGGTTTCATCGCTGGCCTCCTCGGCTCCATGACCGACGTGCTGGTGGCGTGCGACCTCTCCGGCCGGGTGGAGCAGGTGAACCTTGCCGCGGAACGCGCCTTCGGCCAGAGGGCCGAGGCGCTGCTGGGACGTCCCCTGTCCGATCTGCTCGATGCCTCCTCCGAAACCACGGCGGCGGACGTGCTTGCCACCGTCGCGCGGCGCCAGCGCATCGCCGACCGCGAGTTCACTCTGGCGACGCCGGACGGGCCGCTCGCCATCGCCGTCAACGGCGCGCTTCGGTTCGATCCGCGCGGGCGCGCGGTGGGCATCGTGCTGGTGGGCCGCCCCATCGGCGAGCTGCGCGCCGCCTATGGCGCCCTCGCCAAGGCCCACGAGCACCTCAAGCGCACCCAGCAGCAATTGGTCCATGCCGAGAAGATGGCCTCCCTCGGCCGCCTGGTGGCCGGCGTCGCCCATGAGCTGAACAATCCCATTTCCTTCGTCTACGGCAACGCCCATGCGATGAAGCGCTATGCCGAGCGGCTGATCGCCTATCTCGATCAGGTCCATGCGGGCGCGGATGGCGCGGCGCTGGCGAAGGCGCGGGGCGAATTGCGCATCGACCGGGCGCTGTCCGACATCCCCGCCACCCTCTCCGGCATGCTGGAGGGCGCCGAGCGCGTGCGCGACATCGTGGCGGACCTGCGCCGCTTTTCCTCCGACCGGCGCGAGGCGCGGGAGGTGTTCGACCTCGCCGGCGTGGTGCGCTCGGCGGTGGACTGGGTGGCCAAATCCCAGATGCCGGACCTGCCCATCACCGTCGCGGTGCCCGAGGGGCTGGAAGCGGTGGGCCATCCCGGCCATATCCATCAGGTAATGATGAACCTCGTGCAGAACGCCGTGGACGCCATGGAAGGGCGCCCCGACCGTCGCCTCGAGATCACCGGCACCCGCTTCCAGACGCCCGACGGGCTCAAGGTGGCGGTGCGCGTGCGTGACACCGGGCCGGGCATTCCCGACGCGCTCATGGACCGCATCTTCGATCCCTTCTTCACCACCAAGCCGGTGGGCAAGGGTACCGGCCTCGGCCTCTCCATCTGCTACCGCATCGCCGAGGAGCACGAGGGGCGGCTGGAGGCCGCGAACCACCCCGAGGGCGGCGCCATCCTCTCCCTCGTGCTGTCGGCTGCGCCGTGATGCGGGACTTGAACGCGCCCTTCACCGTACTCTGGCTGCAGTCGGGCGGCTGCGGCGGCTGCACCATGTCGCTGCTCTGCGCCGAGGCGCCGGACCTCGCCGCGACGCTCGCCTCCGCCAACATCCGCTTCCTCTGGCACCCCACCCTCTCCGAGGAGACGGGAGACGAGGCCATCGCCGTTTTCGAGGCGGTTCTTTCCGGCGATATAAGGCTCGATGCCCTGTGCATCGAGGGCGCGCTTTTGCGCGGGCCGAACGGCACCGGCCGCTTCCACATGCTCGCCGGCACCGACACGGCCACCATCGACTGGGTGCGCCGGCTCGCCGCCGTGGCGGAGCACGTGGTGGCGGTGGGCACCTGCGCGGCCTATGGCGGGGTGACAGCGGCGGGGGTCAATCCGGCCGACGCCTGCGGCCTGCAATATGACGGGCGCCGGCCCGGTGGCGCGCTCGGCGCTGATTTCCGCGCCCGCGCCGGCCTGCCGGTCATCAATGTCGCCGGCTGCCCGACCCATCCCAACTGGGTGACGGAAACGCTGATGCTGCTCTCCGCCGGCCTGCTGCACGGCGGCGACCTCGACAGCTACGGCCGCCCGCGCTTCTACGCCGACCACCTCGTCCACCACGGCTGCCCGCGCAACGAATATTACGAGTACAAGGCCAGCGCCGAGAAGATGAGCGACCTCGGCTGCATGATGGAGCATCTCGGCTGCCTCGGCACCCAGGCCCATGCGGACTGCAACACCCGCCTGTGGAACGGCGAAGGCTCCTGCACCCGCGGCGGCCACGCCTGCATCAACTGCACCGCGCCCGAGTTCGAGGAGCCGGGGCACGCCTTCATTGAGACGCCGAAGATCGGCGGCATCCCCGTGGGCCTGCCCACCGACATGCCGAAGGCGTGGTTCATAGCCCTCTCCTCCCTCGCCAAGGCCGCGACGCCCGAGCGCCTGCGCCGCAATGCGGTGAGCGACCACGTGGTGACCCCGCCCGCCGTCCGGGACATCAAGAAGCGATGAGCCGGGCACCATGAGCGACGGCACGAAACGGCTGGTGGTCGGCCCCTTCAACCGCGTGGAGGGCGACCTGGAGGTGCGCCTCGACGTGGCGGACGGGGCCGTCAAGCAGGCCTTCGTCTCCTCGCCCCTGTTTCGTGGGTTCGAGCGCATCCTGGAAGGGCGGGACCCGCGTGACGCCCTCGTCATCGCGCCCCGCATCTGCGGCATCTGCTCGGTGTCGCAATCCCATGCGGCGGCGCTGGCGCTGGCGGCCTTGGAAGGCGTGGTGCCCACCGACAACGGGCGCGTCGCCACCAACCTCATCCTCGCCACCGAGAACGTGGCCGACCACCTCACCCATTTCCACGTCTTCTTCATGCCGGACTTCGCCCGCGCAGCCTATGCCGACCGGCCGTGGTTCGCGGAGGCGGAGCGGCGGTTCAAGGCGGCGCAGGGGGTGAGCGTGCGCGATGCTCTCGCAACCCGCACGACGCTGCTCCACGTCATGGGCCTGCTCGCCGGCCGCTGGCCGCACACGCTGGCGCTCCAGCCCGGCGGCGTCGCCAAGGGGGCGGACGCGCGGGACAAGATGCGGCTGCTCGCCACCCTCGGCGCGGTGCGCGCGGACCTTGAGGCCCGCCTCTACGGCGCCCCGCTGGAGCGCGTCGCCGCACTGGCCGACACGGAAGAGCTGGACGCCTGGCGCCGGGCGGGGCCGGACGGCGATTTCCGCCTGTTCCTCACCATCGCCGAAGACCTCGACCTCGCCGCGCTGGGTCGGGCCGACGACCGCTTCCTCTCCTATGGCGCCTATCCGCAGGAGGAGGGCCGGCTCTATGCGGGCGGCACCTTCGCGGCGGGACGTTTGGGGACGGTCGATCCCGCCGCCATCGCCGAGGATCATTCCTTCGCCCGCATGGAGGAGCGGGAGGCGCCGCATCATCCGTTCGAAGGCTCGACCTTTCCCGATGGTGCGGACGAGACCGGCTACACCTGGTGCAAGGCGCCCCGCCTCGCCGGCCTGCCCTTCGAGACCGGCGCCTTCGCCCGGCAGGTCATCGCCGGCCAGCCCCTCGCCCGCGACCTCGCCACGAAGGAAGGGGCCAACGTGCGCGCCCGCGTGGTCGGCCGCCTGATCGAGACCGCGCGCACGCTCATCGCCATGGAAGGCTGGGTGCGGGCCTTGAGGCCCGGCGAACCGTGGTGCGCGCAGGGCGCCCTGCCGCAGGCGGGCCGCAGCTTCGGCCTCACCGAGGCGGCGCGGGGCGCGCTCGGCCACTGGATGGTGGTGGAGCGCGGCCGCATCGCCCGCTACCAGATCATTGCCCCCACCACTTGGAACTTCTCCCCCCGCGACGCCTCCGGCCAGCCCGGGCCGCTGGAAACCGCCCTCGTCGGCGCGCCCGTGCGGCAGGGGGAGACGACGCCGCTCGCCGTGCAGCACATCGTGCGCTCGTTCGATCCCTGCATGGTCTGCACGGTGCATTGAGCGGCCATGGGAGCGGCTCAGGGCGAGATCATCGAGATTTCCGGCATCGTGCAGGGGGTGGGCTTCCGGCCCTTCGTCTATCGCCTCGCTTTGCGCCTCGGCCTCGACGGCACCGTGTCCAATGCGGGCGGGCGGGTGCTGATCCATACGGGCGGGCCGCGCGCGGCCCTCGACGCCTTCGCTGCCGCGCTCATCGCGGAGGCGCCGCCGCTGGCGCGCATCGAGCGCGTTGAGCGCAAGCCGGCCGAACGGCCCGAGCCCGGCTTCCGCATCATCGAGAGCGGGGCCGGCACGGTCTCCATCGGCGTGGTGCCTGACGTGGCGACCTGCCCGGCCTGCCTTGCCGAGATCGCCGATCCCACCGCCCGGCGGCACCGCTACGCCTTCACCAATTGCACCGATTGTGGCCCGCGCTTCTCCATCGTCGCAGGGCTCCCCTACGACCGGCCCGCGACCACCATGGCCGGCTTTGCCATGTGCTCCGCCTGCCGTTCGGAATACGAGAACCCGGCCGACCGGCGCTTCCACGCCCAGCCCATCGCCTGCCCCGCCTGCGGCCCGCGCCTGTGGCTGGAGCGGGAGGGCGCGGAGATGGTGGCGTCCGACCCCATCCGCGATGCGGCCGAACTTCTGCGCGCTGGCCATATCCTCGCGATCAAGGGCATCGGCGGCTTCCACATCGCCTGTGACGCCACGAACCCCGAGGCCGTTGCCACCCTGCGCGCCCGCAAGCACCGCCCCACCAAACCGCTGGCGGTGATGGCGGACCTTGCCACCGCGCACCGTCTCTGCGTCATCTCACCGGAGGAAGAGGCGGCCCTGCTCGCCCCCGCCGCGCCCATCCTCCTCCTGCCACTCCGGCCGGATGCGGACCTTGCCCTTGGGATTGCGCCGGTCCAGAGCCACCTCGGCCTGATGCTGCCCTATACGCCGCTGCATCATCTGCTGATCGCGGCAGCCGGGCGCCCGCTGGTGATGACCTCCGGCAACCGCTCCAGCGAGCCGCAGATCTTCCGGGACGAGGAAGCCCGAACCGGCCTCGCCGGCATCGTCGACGGCTTCCTCATGCACGACCGCCCCATCGCCCGCCGGCTGGATGACAGCGTGGCGCGCCACGCCGCCGGGGGGCTCCGCGTGATGCGGCGGGGACGGGGCTTCGCCCCCCTCCCCCTCGCTTTGCCGGAGGATTTCGCCGACGCCCCGCCGGTGCTCGCCATGGGCGGCGAACTGAAAAGCGCGCTCTGCCTCACCCACGGCGCCCGCGCCCTGCTCTCCCATCATCTCGGCGACCTCGACGAGCCGGCCACGGGCGACGCCTTCGAGACCGCTTTGGCGGATTATTCCGCCCTCTTCGCGCACGCACCGCAGGTGATCGCGGCCGATCTTCACCCGGACTACCGCGCCAGCCGCCTCGCCGCCGCCCTCGCCGAAGCGCGCGGGCTGAAGCTTGAAACGGTGCAGCACCATCACGCCCATATTGCCGCCGCCATGACCCAGAATGGCTGGCGGGGGGCGGACGGCAAGGTGGTGGGCATCGCCCTCGACGGGCTGGGGCTGGGCGAGGACGGCACCGTATGGGGCGCCGAGGTGCTGCTGTGCGACTATCGCGAGAGCCGCCGCATCGCCCGCCTCTCCCCCATCCCTCTCGCAGGCGGGGATGCCGCGAGCCGCGAGCCATGGCGGGTGCTGCTCGCCCATCTCGACCGGGCGCTCGGCCGGGCACCGGTGGACGCAGATGCGCGCCTCGCCGCGCTGTTCGCCGGCAAGCCGGTGCCCACCCTGCGCGCCATGATGGACAAGAGCCTCAACGCCCCCCTCGCCTCCTCTGCCGGCCGGCTGTTCGATGCCGTCGCAGCGCTCCTCGGGCTCGCGCCCGACCGGCTCTCCCACGAGGGAGAGGCGGCCATGGCGCTGGAGGCCATCGCAGAAGGGCCGGCGGCGCCCTACCCCTTCGACATCTCCACGCAAGGCGCACTCATCGAGATCGATCCCGCCCCGCTCTGGCGCGCCCTTGTGTCGGATCGCGCCGCTGTCCGGCCGCTCCCGGAAATCGCCGCTGCCTTCCATGCCGGGCTGGCGGAAGCGTTCGTCACCGTCGCCGCACGGGCGGCAGACGAGGCCGGCACCCCGGCCGTGGCGCTCTCCGGCGGCGTGTTCCAGAATGCCCGGCTGCTGGCGGAGACCGCCGCCCGGCTTCGCGCGCGCGGGCTCACCCCGCTCATCCCGTCACAGGTACCGGCCAACGACGGCGGCCTCGCCTTCGGTCAGGCGGTGGTCGCGGCGGCGCGACACATGGCGTAAAGCCATGCAGGGGGAGCCGTTCCCGTCCGGCGCGGGCGGGACTATGGTGGGGCCATGACCACGCCCCATCGTCCGCATCCGCACAGCCGCCCCGAAGGCCGCGCCGCGGCTGCCGTGAAAACCTTCCTCCTCGCCGGCTCCACCCTTCCCGCCCCCGGCCTCGCGCCGGGCCTGCATGTCGTGGCGACCCCCATCGGAAACCTCGCCGACGTGACGGTGCGCGCGCTGGAGACGCTGGCGGCGGCCGATGTGATCGCCTGCGAGGACACCCGCATCTCCCGCCGGCTGCTCGACCGCTACGGCATCCAGACCCACCTCGTCGCCTATCACGACCACAACGGCGCCAGCGCCCGGCCGAAGCTGCTCGCCCGCCTCGCCGCCGGGGAGCGGGTGGCGCTCATCTCGGATGCCGGCACTCCGCTGGTGTCGGACCCCGGCTTCAAGCTGGTGGTGGAGGCGGCGGAACTGGGCTTCCCCGTGCATCCCGTGCCCGGCGCCTCGGCACTGCTCGCGGCGCTGGTGGCGGCGGGCATGCCCACCGATTGCTTCCTGTTCGACGGCTTTTTGCCGCCCAAGTCCGGCCAGCGGCGCAACCGCATCGCCGCGCTCGCCGCCGTGCCGGGCACGCTCGTGTTCTACGAGACCGGCCCACGCCTCGCCGAGAGCCTCGCGGACCTTGCCGAGGTGCTCGGCCCCCGCCGCGCCGCCGTGTGCCGCGAGCTGACCAAGGCGTTCGAGGAGGTGCGGCGCGCCGATCTGCCCACTCTCGCCGCCCACTATGCGGATGCAGAAGACCCCAAGGGCGAGATCGTCCTCGTCATCGGGCCGCCTCTGGAAGAGGCCGCCGGCGATGCGGACGTGGACGCGGCCCTTATCCGCGCGCTGAAGGATACGTCCCTGAAGGATGCCGTCGCGGCCGTTGCCGGGGCCACCGGCCGGCCGAAGCGGGAGGTCTATGCGCGCGCCCTCGCCCTCACGCAGGCGAAGGGCGGGGAAGAGCCCGAGGCGCCGGGCGAGGATGCCTGAAGCGCCGGCCAGCCCTCCCCCCGACGCGGGAAAGCTGCGCCGCCGCGCGGCGCACGATCGCGGAGTTGCTGCGGAAGAGCGCGCCGCGATCCTGCTCGGCGCCCACGGATTTGAAATCCTCGCCCGGCGGGTGCGCACCAAGGCGGGAGAGATCGACCTCATCGCCCGGCAGGGCGATCTGCTCGTGTTCTGCGAGGTGAAGCTCAGGGCGCGGCTGGACGACGCCGCCTTCTCCCTTCAGCCTCGCCAGCGCCGGCGCATCGCGGGGGCGGCGGAGGCCTACCTTGCCGAACACCCCGAGCTTTCAGCGCTGAACATGCGCTTCGATGCAGTGCTCCTCGCCCGCACGGGCGAGGCCGAGCACCTGCCCGGCGCCTTCGAGATGGAATTGTGAGCCGAGTGGCGGCGCGCGCCGCCCGCCTATAGATAGAGCCGACAGAGAGCGTGGCCTCAGAGGCCAGCGGGAGATTGCCATGGCCCTTAAGGTCGCGGTCCAGATGGACCACATTGCCAGCATCAACATTCAAGGCGATTCCACCTTTGCCCTCCTTCTGGAGGCCCAGCGGCGCGGCCATGCGCTGTTCCACTACACGCCCGACCGCATGGCCATGCGCGATGGCGAAGTGTTCGCGGCCGTGGAGCCGCTGACCGTAAAGGACGAGGCCGGCGCCCACTTCACCCTCGGCGCGCGCGAGCGCATTCCCCTCACCGAGATGGACGTGGTGCTGATGCGCCAGGATCCGCCCTTCGACATGGCCTATGTGACGGCGACCCACCTTTTGGAGCGCATCCACCCCAAGACGCTGGTGGTGAACGACCCCGGCCATGTGCGCAACGCGCCGGAGAAGATCTTCGTCACCGAATTCCCGGACCTTATGCCGCCGACCCTGATCTCCCGCGACCTCGCCGAGATCAAGGCGTTCCGCGCCGAGTTCGGCGACGTGGTGATGAAGCCGCTCTACGGCAATGGCGGCGCGGCTGTCTTCCGTCTCACCGCCGACGACCTCAATTTCGGTTCCCTCTACGACCTCTTCTCGGCCACCTTCCGCGAGCCGTGGGTCATCCAGCGCTTCCTGCCCGCGGTGAAGCATGGCGACAAGCGCATCATCCTCGTTGACGGCGAGGCGGCAGGCGCGGTGAACCGGGTGCCGAGCGAGGGCGACCTGCGCTCCAACATGGTGCGCGGCGGCGCAGCGCGGCCCACCGACCTCACCGACCGTGAGCTGGAAATCTGCGCCCGCATTGGCCCCTCCCTGCGCGAGAAGGGGCTCATCTTCGTGGGCATCGACGTGATCGACGGCAACCTCACTGAGATCAACGTCACCTCTCCCACCGGCCTGCGCGCCATCAAGCGGCTGGGCGGGCCGGACATCGCCGCGCAGATCTGGGACCGCATCGAGGCCCGCCGCGCCGCCTGAAGGCCCGGCCTTCCCATCAAGACCGACGCGGCGGCGCCACCGGCCCGCCGCGCGAACCGCTATGCGGCTGCGGGCGTTGTCTGGGAAAGACGCAGCGCCGGACACGACAGGACCTACCATGGGACAGCCCTTCACCGCCTCCATCCCCCACCGCCTCGGCAAGGCCGAGGCGACGCGGCGCTTGCAGACGGGGCTCACCGGCGTGCGCGACCGCTTCTCCCGCCACATCTCCATCCTGGAGGAAACCTGGACGGGTGAGCATCTGGACTTCCGCATCGCCGCCCTTGGCCAGACCGCGAGCGGCAAGCTTCAGGTGGCGGACGACGCCGTGCATCTTTCCGTGGAACTGCCCTTCATGCTGGATCTCATCGCCCGCAAGGCGAAGGACCTCATCCAGAAGCAGGGCCGGCTCATGCTTGAGAAGAAATAGGCCGGCTCAGGCCGTCTCCAGCTCAAGCGTCAACGTATCGATGGAGAACGAGCCGTCCGGCTCGAACTCGAAATGGGTTGCCACGTCCGCACTCGCGCCCGCCATCAGCGAGCGGATGGCGGCCACGTGCAGCTCCGGCGTGCGGATGCGCGCCACCCAGGAGGCGAACTCCAGCCTCAGGCGCCGGTGTGCCGTGCGCACCACCCGGAACCCCGCCTCCTCGGCGAAGCGCGTCCATTCGGAGGCGCTGTAGTCCCGCCCGTGGGAGGGATCGCGGAGCAATTCCACAGTTTGCAGGAAGGTGTCGGCGACCGGCCATTCGGGGGCGATCACGTCCATCACGACGACCTGCCCGCCCTCTTTCACCACCCGCCGCACCTCTGCAAGCGCCCGCGGCACGTCGCGCCAATGGTGCGCGCTGTAGCGGGACGCCACCATGTCGAAGCTCGCATCGGCGAACGGCAGGCGCTCGGCCCCGCCCTGCTGCCTGGCGATGTTGGCAAGGCCGCGCGCCTTCGCCTCCGCCGCGACGGCGCCCAGCATCTCCTCGGACAGATCGTAGGCCACCACCTCGCCCGCGAACGGCGCGGCGGTGAAGCTCACATGCCCGCCGCCACAGCCGAGGTCCAGCAGCCGGGCGGGCTGCGCCTCTTCCACGAGGGCCTTGAGTGCATCGAGGTCCGCGCCGCGGGCATGGACCGCGCTCGCCACATAGGCGGCGGCCTGCGGGCCGAACATCTCGACCACATGGGCCTCATGACTGCGCGCGCCTGCACCCTCGGCGGCCATGGCGGTTCTCCCTGATCCTTTTGCTACCTCCAAGCATAGCCGGGGTGGCGCGGGGCGCAAGCATGATCGTTCCTCTTTCGTTCTTGCGGGCACGCCCACGCTCCGCTACCTTGAGGTGCAGACGGGCAGCAGGCAGGGGGCGGCTGTGATCCAGCGGGTGGCGACAGTCGCGTTCGAGGGCGTCGAGGCGCGCCCGGTGGATGTGCAGGTGCATGTGGCCGCGGGCCTGCCGGCCTTTACCATCGTCGGCCTGCCCGACAAGGCGGTGACCGAGGCCAAGGAGCGGGTGCGCGCCGCGCTCATCGCCTCCGGCCTCGCTTTGCCGGCGCGGCGCATCACGGTGAATCTCGCGCCCGCCGACCTGCCCAAGGAAGGCTCCCACTACGATCTGCCCATCGCGCTGGGGCTGATGGCCGCCATCGGCGCCATTCCCGGCGATGCCCTGGCGGGCTTCACGGTGGTGGGTGAACTGGCGCTGGACGGCGCGATCGCGGCCGTGGCCGGCGTACTGCCGGCGGCCATCGGCGCCAATGCCCGCGGCCACGGCCTCATCTGCCCCGCCCCGTGCGGCGCCGAGGCCGCCTGGGCCAGCCCCGACATGGAAATTCTCGCCCCCCAGTCGCTGATCCAGCTCGCCAACCATATGACCGGCCGCCAGGTGATGGGCCGGCCCGAGCCGCGGATGAAGCCGCCGGGGGACATCATGCTCGACCTCCGGGACGTGAAGGGCCAGGAGACCGCCAAGCGGGCCCTGGAGGTGGCGGCCGCCGGGGGGCACAATCTGCTGTTCGTCGGCCCGCCGGGCGCGGGCAAGTCCATGCTGGCGCAGCGCCTGCCCTCCATCCTGCCGCCGCTGTCGCCGGTCGAGATGCTGGATGTGTCCATGATCGCCTCGGTGGCCGGTACCATCGAGGACGGCGCGCTGATGGACCGCCGTCCGTTCCGCGCCCCGCATCACTCGGCCAGCATGGCCGCCATGGTGGGCGGCGGGGCCAAGGCGAAGCCGGGCGAGGTCTCGCTCGCCCACAACGGCGTCCTGTTCCTCGACGAATTGCCGGAATTCACGCCGCAGGTGCTCGATTCCCTGCGCCAGCCGCTGGAGACGGGCGAGGTGCTGATCGCCCGCGCCAACCATCGCGTCACCTATCCCGCGCGCTTCCAGCTCATCGCCGCCATGAACCCCTGCCGCTGCGGCCGGGCCGGCGAACCCGGCTTCACCTGCAAGCGCGGGCCGCGCTGCGCCGACGAATATCAGGCGCGGCTCTCCGGGCCATTCCTCGACCGCATCGACATCCATCTGGAGGTGCCGTCGGTCTCCGCCTCCGACCTCGTGCTGCCGGCCCCGGCCGAAGGCTCGCGGGAAGTGGCGGCGCGGGTCGCCCTGGCGCGCGAGATTCAGTTGGAACGCTATGCCGCGCTCGGCCGGCCCGACGTGCGGACCAATGCCGAGGCCTCCGGGCCATTGCTGGAGGCCGTGGCGACGCCCGATTCCAGCGGGGCGGTCCTGCTGCGCGATGCCGCCGACGCCATGCGGCTCAGTGCGCGCGGCTATCACCGTGTGCTGAAGGTGGCGCGCACCCTCGCCGATCTCGACGGCGCGGAGGGGGTGGGCCGCCGCCATCTGGCGGAAGCCCTCGCCTATCGCGCGGCCGCCGAGCGGCCGAGGGCGGCAGCTTAAGGCTGGCGGCGGCGCAGATCGGCGGCACGCACCCGCGGGAGCGTCCGGCACCATCGCGATGCCGGACGAGCCTCTCGTGGAGCGCCGGCTCAGCGCATCGCGTTGACGGCGAGGCCCTCGATGTAGGTGATCTGGGCGAGGTCCCCCGGCTGCACCTTCTGCACGTCCGCCAGCACCTTGTCGTTGGCCGCGCGCACCACGCGGACATTGCCGTCCGGCCCCTCGAAGGTGACGGTGCCCGCCGCCGGGTCGACGCCCACGAAGATGGAGGTCAGCGTGACCTCGCGGATGCCGAAGCCCTCCGGCCAGCCCGGCAGGCCGTCATTGATGGCCACCTCGGCCATCACCTCGCCCGGACGGCCCTGGTGCGCCTTGCCGAGCGCCGTGACGACGCCCGGTGCCACTCGGATGAGGAGGTTCTCACCCACCCGGAACAGGGAGAGGTCGCCGAGCAGCGGGGGCGCGACCACCGCCCAGCGACGGCCGGCGGGATCCTCGAGCACCACGCGGCGCGTGGCGGGATCGGCCGACACGAACTTGGCCTTGTAGGTGAGCACGTTGACCTGCCCGATGCCCTGGACGAGCACCTGCGTGACCTCGACCGGCGTGGGGCGCTGCTGCGCCTGCACGCCCGCCGGCGCGAGAAAAGTGAAGCCGGCAAAGAGCGCGACCGAAAGCTGCATGCGCGTGGAAATCATGTCGTCCCCCAGACGAATCACAGGCGCTGACGCGCCGGAAGCCTGCCGCTATCACCTGGGATGCCGTGGCGGCAAGGCGCGATCGATGCGCTGTGGCGCCCGGGGGTCGCCCATTGTCACAGTCACGTCGGAAAACTATGGTGATGCTGGCGTTCAAGTCCTGGGCACCCGCCCGAAGCGGGGCATCTTCCAGGTCGCTCCTCGCGGCCATTGAGGCGCACCCGCCGGGCAGAACGCCCGGGAGGTACGCGGCGGCAGGGCGATACCAAGCGTTGGGTGAGGCGCGCCCGCCAAAGGCGGCGGCCCGGAGTGGGGGTCGTTGCGATGAAAAGAATGGGACAACCGGATCCCGGCTTCAACCTGCCCGCCCTGTTCGGCCGCGGCTTCGACGTCGCCCGCGACGCCGCGCGGGATTTCGCCCGCGACTTCGCCAAGGACCTCAAGAAGGATTTTGGCCGCGAGGGCGCCGCCCCCCTGTTCGGCACCGAGCCCGGCGCCTTCCCCTTCCTGCGGGCGCAGCAGCCCGCCGGCCGCCCGGTGATGCCGGGGCCGCAGAAGCTGGTGACGGATTTCCGCGCCTATTCGGGCCTGCGCCACCGGGATGCCGTCCCGACCGAGCCCGAGAGCATCGTTCTCGGCCGGCTCGGCGCGCTGGAAGTGCGGCTTGCCCGCACCGCCCGCGACGTGCGCCGCGCCCAGCGCCTGCGCTACAAGGTGTTCTACGAGGAGATGTCGGCGACCCCCGACGCTCCGACGCGCCTCGCCCGGCGCGACATGGATAGCTTCGACACCATCTGCGACCACATCCTGGTGCTCGACCACGACGCCGGGAAGATCGTGCTCGGCCGGCGCAAGCCCAAGGTGGTCGGCACGTATCGTCTGCTGCGACAGGAGGTGGCGAACCGCCACGGCGGCTTCTACACCCAGGGCGAGTTCGACGTGGGCGGGGTCATCGCCGCCCATCCCACCCTGCGCTTCCTGGAGCTCGGCCGCTCCTGCGTGCTCAAGCCCTACCGCAACAAGCGCACGGTGGAGCTGCTGTGGCACGGGGTGTGGACCTACATCCTGCGCAACAAGATCGACGCCATGTTCGGCTGCGCCAGCCTTGAGGGCACCGACCCCGCGGAACTCGACCTGCCGCTGTCCTTCCTCCACCACAACGCCATGGCCCCGGAAGAGTGGCGGGCGCGGGCGGTGGAGGGGCGGCACGTCTCCATGGACCGCATGGCCAAGGCCGACATCGACATGAAGAAGGCGCTGCAGGCGCTTCCGCCCCTCATCAAGGGCTATCTGCGGCTTGGCGGCTTCGTCGGCGACGGCGCGGTGGTGGACCACCAGTTCGGCACCACCGACGTGCTCATCATCCTGCCGGTGTCGGTCATCAGCCCGCGTTACGTGGAGCATTTCGGGCCGACCGCGAATCGCCACGCCATCTGAGCGTTGGCACGGCGCGCCGGGCCGTGCATAAGCTGCGCCCTCAGGAGAGGGCGCCATGATCGAGATCACGCCCCGCATCGCCATCGCCGAGGACGAGATTGAGCTCGCCTTCGTGCGTGCGTCCGGGCCCGGCGGGCAGAACGTCAACAAGGTGTCGAGCGCGGTCCAGCTGCGCTTCGATGCGGCGCGCTCGCCCAACCTGCCGGAGGGCGTGAAGATTCGCCTTGCCCGCCTCGCCGGTCGGCGCATGACGCAGGATGGCGTCATCGTCATCCAGGCCCAGCGCTTCCGCACCCAGGAGCGGAACCGGGAGGACGCCATCGAGCGGCTTGTGGAACTGATCCGTGCCGCCACCGTGGTCATGCCGGTGCGACGGCCCACGCGCCCCACCCTCGCCTCCAAGGAGCGGCGCCTTGCCGCCAAGGACCGGCGCGGCCAGGTGAAATCCATGCGGCAGTCAAAGCCCGACGCGGACTGAGAGGCGCTAGCGCGCCGCCTTCAGCAGGCGGTCGGCGGCGGCGCGGGCTTCCTGGGTCACGGTCGCGCCGGCGAGCATCCGGGCGATCTCCTCGCGCCGCGTGCTAGCGGTGAGGGCGTTGACGCGGGTGGTCACGGGGGCGTCGGGGTCCACCACGTCCTGGGCGCTCGCCTTGGCGATGAGGAGGTGGTTGCGCGCGCGGGCGGCCACCTGCGGCGCATGGGTGACGCACAGCACCTGCACCCGCTCGGCAAGGCGGCCGAGGCGCTGGCCGATGGCGTCGGCCACGGCACCGCCCACCCCCGTGTCGATCTCGTCGAAGATCAGCGTCGGTGCCGAGCCGCGATCCGCCAGCACCACCTTCAGCGCCAGGAGGAAGCGGGCCAGCTCGCCGCCGGAGGCCACCTTCATCAGCGCGCCGGGCCGGGTGCCGGGGTTGGTGCGGACCCAGAACTCCACCTGGTCGTGCCCGGCCGGTCCTGCCGCAGCGGGATCGCTGGTGACGCGGGTGATGAAGCTCGCCCGTTCCAGCTTGAGCGGCGGCAATTCGGCTGCCACCGCCTTGTCGAGGACGGCGGCCGCGCTGTGACGGGCACGGGACAGATCCTCCGCCGCCGCCCGATAGGCGGCTTCGGCCGCATTCACGCTCGCTTCCAGCCGCGCGAGCGTCGCCGCGCTGCGGTCGAGGCGCTCCAGATCGGACTGGTAACGGGCGGCCAAGGCAGGAAGGTCGTCGGCGCCGACGTGATATTTGCGGGCGGCGGCCCGGAGCGCAAACAGCCGCTCCTCGATGCGCTCCAGCTCACGGGGATCGAAGTCGGCGTCCGCGCGGGCGGATTCCAGAAGCTGGCGCGCCGTCTCCAGCGCATCGAGCGCCTGATCGATGGCCTCGACGGCCGGCCGCACCAGCGCCTGCGCGTCGCCCGCCCGGCGTTCCAGCCGGCGCACGGCGGCAGCCAGGGACGGTATGGGCGAACTGCCGCCCGAGACGGCATCCAGCGCCTCGTCGAGATCGCCGGCGATCTTCTCCGAGCGCATCATGGAGGTGCGCCGCTCGGACAATGCAAGTTCCTCACCCGGCTCGGGAGAGAGGGCGGAAAGCTCTTCCACCGCATGACGGATGAAATCGGCCTCTCGGGCCGCGATTTCCAGCCGCTCCCGCTCGTCCTTCGCCTCGGTGAGCGCAGTCCGCCACGCGCGCCACAGGTCGCCCACGGCCGCGACCTTGGGGGCGAGGGTGCCGAAGGCATCGAGCAGCAGCCGGTGGCTCGCGGCATCCACCATGGCGCGGTCGGCGTGCTGGCCGTGCAGTTCGATGAGGCTGGCGCCGATGAGGCGCAGCGTCTGCACGCTCACCGCCTCCTCGTTGACGCTGGCGCGGGTGCGCCCGTCGGCCATCTGGATGCGGCGAATCACCAATTGGTCTTCGTCGGGCAGCTCGGCGGCGGCGAGGATGGCGTGGGCCGGATGGTCGGGCGCGAGATCGAAGGTGAGCGTCACCTGCCCCTTGGGCTGGCCGTGGCGTACCAGGGCGCCATCTCCCCGCCCGCCGAGGGCGAGCGACACCGCATCGAGCAGGATCGACTTGCCAGCACCCGTCTCACCCGTGAGGACCGTGAGGCCCTCCGACAGGGTGAGATCGAGCTTCTCGATGAGGACGATGTCCCGGATCGAGAGCGTCGCCAGCATGGATCGTCAGCCGAGCCCCATCTTCTTGAACGCCTGGCTGATCCAGGACGCCTTGTTTTCCTGCGGCTCGCCCCCTCCGGACTGAACCAGCTTGTAGGCGTCCTTATACCACGAGCTGTCGGGGAAGTTATAGCCAAGCACGGCAGCGGCGGTCTGCGCTTCGCCGATGATGCCCATGGCCATGTAGCACTCGGTCAGGCGATAGAGGGCTTCCTCCACCTGCCGCGTGGTCTGGTACTGGGTCACGACCACCTTGAAGCGGTTGATGGCGCCCGTGTAGTTGCGCTGCTCCAGATAGTAACGGCCGATGGCCATCTCCTTGCCGGCGAGCTGGTCGCGGGCCACCTCGATCTTCCGCTTCGCGGTGGCGGCGTATTCCGTGTTCGGATACTTGCGCACGACGTCCTGGAGGGCATCGAGCGCCTGCCGCGTCTTGCGCTGGTCGCGGGTGATGTCGGGAATGTTCTCGTAGAGCGCGGAGGCGACGAGATACTGGGCATATGCCGCGTCGGCGGAGCCCGGGTAAAGCGCGATGTAGCGCCTTCCGACGCCGATCGCCTCGTCGTACTTGCCCGCCTCGAAATAGGAGTAGGTGGTCATGAGCATCGATTTGCGGGCCCACTCCGAATAGGGGTGGGCCTTGTCCACATCCTCGAATCGCTTGGCGGCCTTCTCGGGCTCCTGCCTGCGCAGCAGGGTCAGGCCTTCGTTGTAGATCTTCTCGGCCGGCTCATCGGGCGGGATGGTGTCATCCTTGTCGCTGGCGCAGCCGGAGACGAGGAGGCCCATGGCCAGCGCGAGCACCAGCGCGCCGCCGCGGAGAAAGGCGCGCATGGGCAGGACATCGTTCAAGAATCGCATCACGGTTCAGCTTCCGTCCCGCGCCTTACGGCGTTGCTTGTACCCGAAGGATCGTGCCGGGAAAACCGCACGGCCGGCTGTCTCCCGGCCGGGCGCCTCCGCCCCATTCCTCGGCACGCTCCCCTGCTTGCCCCTGCCGCGTACCGCCGCGGGCGATGCCCGCGACAGGTCCGAATGCCTCGGCCCCCGCGCCCATGGCCACGGCAGGAAACGGCCCCTCCGCGCTATCGGTGCTTTCAGTCGGCAATGTGGCGGCGACCGCTTCCCCGCGCCTGCTGCGCCGGTGTGTGGCCGCCCCGCCACGCCGGCTCACGCAGCGCGAGGGGCGCGCGGCATCTAAATCGGAATGGGGTTAACACTTCGCGAGCGCACGCCACCCAAGACACAGGCCGATGACGTAAGCGACTATGGCGCAAACAAAAGCGGCGCCCGAGAGGGCGCCGCAGTTGCAAGATACGCGGAAGGAAGACCCGAAGATCAGATTTCCGGCGCGAACACCGGCACCGGGCTCGACACGCCGATCTCGGCACCCACGGTCTCGCGGACGGGCCGGACCGGAGCCTCGACGATGGCATAGTTGGCGCGGTCGGCCAGCAGGGCGTCCACCACCTGGAAGTTCAGCTTGTGGCCGCCGCGGAAGGAGCGGTAGCGGGCCAGCAGGGGCATTCCGGCGAGGGCGAGATCGCCCACCGCGTCGAGCGCCTTGTGGCGGACGAATTCGTCGGAGAAGCGCAGGCCCTCGGGGTTCAGCACGCCGCTCTCGTCGAGGCAGATGGTGTTTTCCAGGGCGGCGCCGCGGGCGTAGCCGGCGGAGCGCAGGCGCTCGACATCCTTGAGGAAGCCGAAGGTGCGGGCCGAAGCCAGCTCACGGCGGAACACGGCCGGCGACATGGTGGCGGCGAAGCGCTGGCGGCCGATCATGTCGTGGCCGAACTCGATCTCCACCTCAAGGCGGAAACCGGCTTCGTAGGGCAGAAGCTCGCCGAAGGCAGCGCCGTTCTCGACGCGGACGGGCTTGAGCACCTTGAGGAACTTGCGGCGGCCGCGCACTTCGGCGACGCCGGCGGCGTCGATGGCGGCCACAAAATCGCCCGCGCTGCCGTCGAGGATCGGAACTTCGGGGCCGTCGATCTCGACCGTGGCATTGTCCACGCCGAGGCCGCTGAGGGCCGCGAGGACATGCTCGACGGTGGAGACAAGGGCGCCGGAGCGATCGCCGAGAACGGTGGCAAGGTCGGTCGCCTGCACGGAACGGCGGCTGACGGTGGCCTTGCGGGGCGCCTGATCGGCGAAGGAGCGGATGAAGACGACACCAGTGTTCGCGGACGCGGGCTTCAGGGTGATGGTCGCTTCGACCCCGGCGTGAACGCCGACACCCTTGAGTGCGATTTCGCGAGCCAGAGTGGTCTGCATCTTTGGTGCGTCCCGTTTCGGGGAAGTTTCCGGCTAACGGGTGTGACCCGCTTGCCGCACTGCTTCCCTCAAACCTTCACCTTGGGTCCCAACTTTCGCCCCGGTTGTACAAAGAAATTGTCAACACGGTCGGCGAGTCGGTCCCTCAGGATGGGTGCACCCTAGTCGTCACGGGGGGTGACGCCAAATCACGCTTGCTTACCCTCTGTTACGAACGCCCTTTCTCAATTTCCCATTAACTATCAGATAGTTAGCGGCAAGTTTCAAGGCGCCGGAGAGGCCTCTGTTACAGCCTTCCGCGGGGGTGGAGCCACACGAATCGGGAGAGATGTGGCGCGAAAGCCACAGGGTTGCGACGTGCTGAAGCCAGCGCTTCGGCGACTGACCGGCTGCCGCGCAATGGACGCGTAATGGGCGGGAAGGCGGCCGGCAGCCGGCACCGGGGAGACCGGCGCCGGCTAAGCCTTCATCGAACTTCAGTTCGCCTGGCGGCGGAGGAAAGCCGGGATTTCCAGCTGGTCGTCGTCATGGTGCGGGCCGGGACGCGAGGGCACCTCGGCGGCCGGGCGCATGGGCGGACGCTTGGCAAACTCGGACACCGGCGGCTCACCGCCGCGCGAGGGCATGGTCGGGCGGGCGTCGCGCGGCTCGCCACGGCCTTCACCGCGGGGATCGGGGCGCTGCTCGGGACGGCGCTCGGGGGCCCGCATGCTCGGCTGCTCGCGGCGGGCGGGCTCGGCTTCCGGCTCCTCGCGGCGACCAACGTGCGCAAGACGCTGGAGAAGGGTCATGCGCTTTTTGTCCGGCTGGGCCTGCTCCACCGGCGGCTCGCCCCGCTGGGCGCGGATCTGGTTCTGCGCGGGCAGCGGCAGCTCGTCGACGCGGGGCATGCGCGGGGAGCGCGGACGCTGGCCGGCCGGCGGGATGTAGGGGGCGAACTCGTCCTCCACCATCGGCGCGGGCTGGGGCGCGGGCTCCGGCTCGGCGAAATAGGTGGGCTTGGGCGGCGCGGTGCGGATGGTCACGTCGTCAATGGCGACGGCGCGCTCGGCCGGGGCCTGCTGGGGCTGAGCCGGCGGGGCATAGGCCTGAGGCGCATAGGCCTGCGGCTGGGCGTAGCCCTGGGGCTGTCCATAGGCCTGCGGCGCCTGGCCCTTCTGGGCGGCGTCTTCCATGGCGATCAGGTCTTCGGCCTGGATCGCAGCCACGGCGCTGCGGATCTGCGCCTCGCGGGTGGCCTCGACGGCAGCCCGGCCGGCGTTGGAGATCTTGCGGCCGGACAGATCGGGGAAGCGGTCGGCGAGCGGCTGGAGCTGCTCGGGGATCACCGCCGGGTCGATGCCGGTGGCCACCACCGAGACGCGGATGATGCCGTCGAGCATCTCGTCGAAGGTGGCGCCGAGGATGATGTTGGCGTCGGGGTCCACTTCCTCGCGGATGCGGGTCGCCGCCTCGTCCACCTCGAACAGCGTCATGTCCTTGCCGCCGGTGATGGAGATCAGCAGCCCGCCGGCGCCGCGCATGGAGGTTTCGTCCAGCAGCGGGTTGGCGATGGCGGCCTCGGCGGCCTGGATGGCGCGCTTGTCGCCGGAGGCTTCGCCCGTGCCCATCATGGCCTTGCCCATGTCGCGCATCACGGCGCGGACGTCGGCGAAGTCGAGGTTGATGAGGCCTTCCTTCACCATCAGGTCGGTGATGCAGGCGACGCCCGAATAGAGCACCTGGTCGGCCATGGCGAAGGCGTCGGCGAAGGTGGTCTTCTCGTTCGCCACCCGGAACAGGTTCTGGTTCGGGATGACGATGAGGGTGTCGACGCTCTTCTGCAGCTCGCTGATGCCGTGCTCGGCGACGCGCATGCGGCGCTGGCCCTCGAAGTGGAAGGGCTTGGTCACCACGCCGACGGTCAGGATGCCGAGCTCGCGGGCCGCGCGGGCCACCACGGGGGCAGCGCCGGTGCCGGTGCCACCGCCCATGCCGGCGGTGATGAAGACCATGTGCGAGCCGGACAGGTGATCGCGGATTTCGTCGATGACTTCCTCGGCGGCGGCGCGGCCGACTTCCGGCTGGGAGCCGGCGCCGAGACCCTCGGTCACCGCCACGCCCATCTGCACCACGCGCTCGGCCTTGGTGAGGGCGAGGGCCTGGGCGTCGGTGTTCGCCACCACGAACTCCACGCCGTGGAGCCCGGAGGTGATCATGTTGTTAACGGCGTTGCCACCGGCGCCGCCCACACCGAACACCGTGATCCGGGGACGAAGCTCACGAATGTCGGGCATCTGAAGGTTGATCGTCATGCTATTGCTCCGTCCCGATCGGCCCTGTCCGCCGCTCGCGAATCCTTGATGACCTCTTTGTTACGGCAGCTTTCGTTAACCATGTCTAAAAGCTGTCCTTCAGCCAGCGGCCGACGCGACCGAAATAGCCCGGTCCCTCGCCCACTGCCGCCTGCCGCCGGCGCGGCTCGAAGTGTTCGAGCCCTGCCACCTGCGGATAGACGAGAAGACCTGCCGTCACCGCGAAGGCCGCGCCGCGCGCCGCCTCGGGAAGACGGGAAACGCCAAGCGGGCGGCCGATTCTGACCTGCGGGCCGATGACCCGCGCCACGAGATCGGCAAGCCCCTGAAGCTGCGCCGCGCCGCCGGTGAGCACGATGCGCCGGCCGGCATCCCCGGCATGGCCGGAGGCCCTGAGGCGATCGCGCAACAGTTCAACGATTTCCTCCGCCCGCGGCTTCACGATGGTGACGAGCCGGGACTTGGGAACCATGTGCGGCTGGTCACGCGAATCACCCGATAAGGGCGGCACGGTCAGCATGTCGTGGTCGTCGGAGGAGACCGCCACCACGGCCCCGTGCAGCGCCTTCAGGCGCTCGGCATCGGCAAGGCGCGCGGGCATGCCACGGGCCACGTCGTTGGTGATGTGCTGGCCGCCCAGCGCCACGCCGTCCACATAGAGGCAATGGCCGCCGGCGACGATGGAGAAGGTGGTGGTGCCGGCCCCCATGTCGATGAGGGTGACGCCCAGTTCCATCTCGTCGTCGGTGAGCGAGGAGAGCGCCGCCGCATAGGGCGCCGCCACCATGGCCTCGATGGAGAGATGGCAGCGCTCGACGCACAGCACGAGATTCTTCAGCGCTGTGAGATCGGCGGTGATGACGTGCATGTCCGCGCCGAGTTCGCGCCCGAGCATCCCGCACGGCTCGCCGATGCCGCGCCGGCCGTCCAGCGAATAGCCCACGGGCAGCGCGTGCATCACGGCGCGGCCGTCGCCCACCGCGTAGGTGGAGGCGGCTTCCAGCACGCGGCGGATGTCGAATTCCTCCACCGCCGGAGCCGAGAGGCGCACCGCGGCCTCGTAATGCTGCGAGGCGAGCCGGCCGCCGGAGACGCCGACCACCACCGAGGCGATCTGCACGCCCGAGGCGCGCTCGGCCATGTCCACCGCCTGGCGGATGGCGAGTTCGGCCTTGGCCATGTCCACCACCGCGCCGCCCTTGATGCCGTGGGCGCGGGTGTGGCCGATGCCGAGCACGTCGATGGCGTGGGTGCGCCGCGTCAGCACGTCGGATGCGCCGCGCGGCTTCAGCCGGGCGATGGCGCAGACCACCTTGCTGGTGCCGATGTCGAGCACCCCGACGATGCCGCCCTTCTTCGGCGGCAGCGGGCGCATCTTCGGCGCGAAGCCCTGGGCGAGCCGTCCCCTCATGCGGGGCCTCCCTTCTTTGCCTTGGCGCGGGCCTTGAGCATTTCGGCGCGGGCGGCGGCGGCAGCGTCGGACTGGCGCACCACCACGCGATCCGGCAGGCGCAGGTCGACGATGGTGATGTCGCGGCTGAGCAGTTTCTTCTCGCGGTCGAGGTCCATGAGGGCGACGAGCGCCCCTTCGAGATTCTCTTCCGGCAGGCGCACGTCGATGCCGTTGCGGGTCTTCAGCGTCCACCGCCGTTCCGCGACGAAGATGGCGGCGCGCACCTGCTCCTTGAGGGCGGGCAGACGGGCGAGCACGTCGACGATCTCGCCCACATGGTTCTGCGCCCCCTCGCCGACGACGATGGGCAGTTGCACGTAGCGCGGATCGTCCGAATAGGGGGCGATGGGAATGCCGTCGCGGGCGATCACCTTCAGCTCGCCGTTGACCTGCCAGAGCGCATAGGCCTGGCGCTCGGAGACGGCGATCTCGATCCGGTCGGGATAGAATTTGCGCACGCTGGCGCTGGCGATCCACGGCAGCGATTCGAGCCGCGCGCGCATCTCGTCGGCGTTCAGGAAGAGGATGGAGGTGGAGGACTTGATGCCCGCCGTCGCGAGAATCTGCGCGGGCGTGACGTGATTGTGCCCGGCGATGTTGACTTCCTTCACCTTGAAGCCGGCGAGGTTGCCGGCGGCGTCCGCCACGTCGATGACAATGCTTTTCGCCTCTTCCACATGCCCGCCGAGCACGGTGCCGTAGGCGGAGAAGCCGCCGACGACCGCGATGGCGAGGAGGCTGGCGCTGCGCCGGCCGAGGCGCGAGGTGGACATGCGCACCGACAGGCGGCGCAGGAACAGCGCGAAGCGGCTGGCCGGCCGGGGATCGATGGCGAGGCGCTTGTGCCGCCCGGGGGGCGGCGCAGCGGCGCGGGGGGCGGCATCGGGCCTTGACCCATAGCCTGCACCTGGGCGCTCTCCGGGGCGCTGCGGGGGTCGCCTGCCCGCGCCGGGGCGGGGTCCTAGCGATCCAGCGACGCGTCCTCCACCATCCATGTCACAAGCTCGCCGAATGAGATGCCCGCGTGAGCGGCCAGTTCTGGCACCAGAGACGTCCGCGTCATGCCGGGCTGGGTGTTGACCTCGAGACAGACGAGGCCGGAGGCATCGCCCTTCGACGGGTCGAAGCGAAAATCGCTCCGCGACACCCCCCGGCACCCGAGAGCTCGATGCGCCGTGAGGCTTAACATCTGCACCCGTTGGTAAATTTCGGGTAAAATGCGGGCCGGAAGGATGTGGCGCGAGCCACCCGGTGCATACTTGCTTTCGTAATCGTAAAACGCCTGGGTCGATTCAATTTCAATGACATCGAAGACCTTGTCGCCCATCACGGCGCAGGTCAGCTCGAGCCCGGCAATGAATTCCTCCACAAGAAGATTTTCGCCGAGGGTCCAGTCCTCGCGCGTCAATTCCTGGGGCGGGTGCTCCTGGTCCTCGCGCACGATGAAGACGCCCACGCTGGAGCCGCCGGTATTGGGCTTCAGCACGTAGGGCCGTTCCATGGCATGGGCCTTGGCGGCCGCGGCCCGGCTGATCAGCCCGCCTTTGGCCACCGGCACGCCGGCCGCGGCCAGCATGATGCGCGCCTGCGCCTTGTCCATGGCCAGCGCCGAGGCGAGCACGCCGGAATGGCTGTAGGGGATGCGCAGGATTTCGAGGATGCCCTGGATGGTGCCGTCCTCGCCCGGCGCGCCGTGCAGCACGTTGAACACCACGTCCGGCTTCAGCCGGGCCAGCACCTCGGCAACATCGCGGCCCACATCGACGGGCGTCACGCGGTAGCCGGCGCCTTCAAGGGCGGCGGCGCAGGCGGCGCCCGAATTGAGCGAGACCTCCCGCTCGGAGGACCATCCGCCCATCAGCACCGCCACGTGTTTGGCCATCGACGTCATTCCCGTTCCGTTACCGGCGCGCGCCGGCGCCCGCCCTGAAGAGAGCAGCTTTGCGCCATCACCATGGCGCGGTCCGGTTTTAGGTTTTGCTAATGGCTCAGGCGGGCGAGAGCGGCAGGCCGATGCGCTTGATCTCCCACTCCAGCGCCACGCCGGAGGTCTCCTTCACCCGCCGGCGCACCTCCTCGCCCAGCCCCTCGATCTCGGACGCCGTGGCGCCGCCGAGATTGATGAGGAAATTGGTGTGGAGCTCCGACACCTGGGCGCGGCCGATGGTGAGGCCCCGGCAGCCGGCGGCGTCCACCAGCTTCCAGGCGCTGGTGCCGGGCGGGTTCTTGAAGGTGGAGCCGCCGGTGCGGCTCTTGATGGGCTGGGTCGCCTCGCGGCTCTCGGTGATCTTGGCCATCTCGGCCGCGATCTCCACCGGATCGCCGGGGCGGCCCTCGAAGATGGCGCGGGTGAAGATCACGTCGTCCGGCACGCCGCAATGGCGGTAGGTGAAGCCCATCTCGGCATTGGTGAAGCGCACCTTGGCGCCGGCGCGGGTGACGCCCTCGGCCTCCACCAGCACGTCCCTGGTCTCGCCGCCATAGGCGCCGCCGTTCATGCGCAATGCGCCGCCGATGGCGCCGGGAATGCCGCGCAGGAAGGAGAAGCCGGCCAGCCCCGCATCCGCCGCCGCGCGGGCCACCTTCACGTCGGGCACGCCGGTGCCGGCGACGATGCGCGTGCCCTCCACGGCGACATCCGTGAAACCGCGGCCGAGGCGGATCACCACGCCGGGCACCCCGCCGTCGCGCACGATGAGGTTGGAACCGAGGCCGATCACCGTCACGGGAAGATCGGCCGGGAGATGGGCCAGGACATAAGCGAGATCGTCGGCATCGGCCGGCAGGAACAGGAGCTGGGCCGGTCCGCCGACGCGGAACCAGGTGAAGTCGGCCAGCGGCGCATTGGCGGTGAGCGTGCCGCGCAGCTCCGGCAGGAGAGGCCGCAAGGCGGGCAGAAGATCAGGGAATGCGGCGGGGGCCGCCCCGCTGGTCTCGGCCATGCTCATGGTGTCACCGGTCCTTCGGGCGTGCCTCTCCCACACAAGCGGCGACAGGGCAAGCCGGGCGATTTCGTCGGTAACCTGATTTCCTCCGCGACCCCGGCCGTGGCATCATGCGGCTCCATTCGCCTGGAGCTGCCCACCATGAGCGAAGACGCGCTTCCGCCCGACACCAAGCTCACCACCACCAAGCAACGCTGGGCCGAGGAAGGCCGCTTCCTCACCGGCCGCATCGCCCGATCGGACTCCGAGCGCCTGCCGCCCGGCCAGCATCTGGTGCGCGACTGGCCGGTGCTCGACCTCGGCCTCCAGCCCGTGGTGACGCGGGAATCCTTCCGCCTGGACGTGACCGGCGCGGTGGAGACCGCCCTCTCGCTGGACTGGGCGGCCTTCTCGGCCCTGCCCCAGAGCCGCAGCCTCAGCGACATCCACTGCGTCACCACCTGGTCGCGGTACGACAACACGTGGGAAGGGGTGCTGACGCGCGACCTGCTCGAAGCCGTGCGTCCCGCCCCCCATGCGGCGGCGGTGATGCTGCACAGCTATGACGGCTACACCACCAACCTGCTCCTCGCCGATTTCGCCTCGGAGGACGCCCTCATCGCCCACAGCTGGGAAGGCCGGCCCCTGACGCAGGAACACGGTGCCCCCGCGCGCCTCGTCGTGCCGCACCTTTATTTCTGGAAGAGCGCCAAGTGGATCAAGGCGATCGAGTTCATCGCCCGCGACAAGGCCGGCTTCTGGGAGGAGCGCGGCTATCACATGCGCGGCGACCCGTGGGCCGAGCAGCGCTATTCGGACGATTAATCCGCGCCCTCACGCCGCCCGGCGGCGGGTGACCTCGGAGCGGGCGAAGAGTTCGGCCACCCAGTCCACGAACACGCGCAGCCGGCTGGTGAGGTGGCGGCTCGGCGGGTAGACCACATGGATGGGCATCTCGCCCGCCTCCCAGTCCGGCAGGATGGGCACCAGCGCCCCGGAGGCGAGGTGCTCCTCCACCTGAAAGGTGGGTGACATGATCGCGCCCATGCCGGCCAGCGCCGCGGCGATATAGGCATTGCCGTCATTGGTGGCGACGCTGTAGCGCCCGGTCAGCTCCACCACTTCGTCGCCACGGGTGAAATCGAAGGGGTGGTAGCGGCCGCTCTGCTGGCTGAAATAGCGGATCAGTTTGTGCGTCTCCTCGAAGTCGAGGGGGTGCTTCGGGACGCCGTAACGCGCGAGATAGCCGGGCGACGCGGCCGTGACGAAGCGCAGCACGCCGATGCGTCGCGCCACAAGGTTCGGATCGCGGATCTCGCCGACGCGGATGACGCAGTCCACATTCTCGCCGAGCAGGTCCACCGGCCGGTCCGTACAGCCCACATCCAGCGCGATATCGGGATAGCGCTCGAAGAAGTCCGGTAGCGCCGGCATCAGCAGTTGCGTCGCCAGCGAGGGGGAGATGTCGATGCGCAGCTTGCCGCGCGGGGCCGCCTGGGCGGAAGAAAGGGAGCCGTCCAGCTCCTCGATGTCGTGGAGGATCGCGAGCGCCCGCTCGTAATAGGCCGCCCCGTCCGGCGTCACCGTCACCCGCCGCGTGGTGCGGTTGAGGAGGCGTGTCTGCAAATGCGCCTCAAGCGACTGAACGTGCTTGGTGAGCGTTGCCTTCGGCATGACCAGCAGGTCGGACGCCCGGGTGAAACTGCCGGTTTCCACCACGCGGGTGAAGGCGCGCATCGCCGTGAGCTGGTCCATGGGCAGGCCCTTCTGTGCATATTGTTCCGTCACGTGAATAATGATGTCACGTTAAGGCGGTTTATCGCGTTCTATCCCTCCAATATCGTTACTGCATTGCACAAGAGCGTGAGAGCGCGGCCGCCGCCGGCCTCACGCGAGGGACGAGATCATGACCACCGCCACCGAGACCATCACCCTTGAGACCGGGACCGGCGCGCTGCCGGCGCGGCTCTATGGGGCGCGTCCGGCGAAGGGGTCCGCGCCACTCGTCTTCCACCTCCACGGCGGCGCCTTCACCGGCGGAAATCTGGAGTGCGGGGCCTATATCTCCGGCATCCTCGCGGCGGCCGGGGCGGTGGTGGTCTCGGCGGACTATCCGCTGGCCTGCGAGCACCCGTTCCCCTTCGCCCTGACAGCGCTGTTCGCCGCCGTCACCGACGTCTATCGCCGCCGGGCCGCCCTCGCCGGGCGCGGCGCGCCGCTCTATCTCGCGGGGGAGGAATCGGGTGGCAACCTCGCCGCCGGCCTCGCCATGATGGCGCGTGACCAGCAGTCCCCTCCCATCGCCGGGCAGATCCTCGTCTCGCCCATGCTCGATCCCAGCCTCGCCACCGCCTCCATCCGCCGCGCCGATGCCGGCAGCTGCGGCTGCAAGTGGGCGGATGGCTGGCAGACCTATCTCGGCTCGCCCGAGAAGGCGGCCCATCCCTATGCCGCGCCCCTCGCCTCCTCCCGCCTCGGCGCCCTGCCGCCGGCGCTGGTGGTGAGCGCCGAGGACTGTCCCATGTGCGACGAGAGCCGGCGCTATGCCGACGCGCTCGCCTCGGCCGGCGTTCCGACCTGCGTGCACATCCTTCAGGGCCCGACCGAATGGCCCGACAGCATCTCGTGTCCGGCTCCCAAACCGGCCGCCTGGAGCACCGCCATGCGCGACCTGTTCCGCGATTTCTTCGTTTCCACGCGTCCCGCTTCACGGACCGGTCGGCTGAAGGCCGATCCGGCCGTCCTCTGACAGACCGACCGCCAAGGACTGCCCCCATGACCGCTCCGAACGATACGCCTCCCACCCCCCAGACTGCTGAGAACGCCTCCACCAAGCCCGCCGCCGCGAAGAAGTCCCGCCTCCGGGAGGCTCTGCTGCTCGGCACTGCCGCGCTGCTTGCCGTGTTCGGCGTGCTCTACGGCCTGCCCAAGGAAGGCGGCGCCCATGCCGACAAGCCCGCTGCCGCGGCGGCGTCCGCCCCGCCGGCCGTGCCGGTCTCGGTGGCCACCGTCGAGCAGCGCGAGGCGCGCCTGTTCGACACCTTCTCCGGTCGCCTGGAGGCGGTGGAGCGGGTGGAGGTGCGCTCCCGCGTGGCCGGCGCCATCAAGGCGGTGCATTTCCGCGAAGGCGCGCTGGTGCGGGAGGGCGAACTCCTCGTCTCCATCGATCCCGAGCCCTATGAGGCCGACGTGGCCGAGGCCGAGGCGCAGGTCGCCTCCGTCCAGGCCCGCCTCGACCTCGCCCGCAACGAGTTGGAGCGCGGCGAGAAGCTGTTCACCACCAAGACGCTCTCCCAGAGCACCCTGGACGAGCGCCTCAACGGACAGCGCGCCGCCGAGGCCGGCCTCAGGGCCGCGCAGGCGAAGCTCGCTGCCGCGAAGCTCAACCTCTCCTACACCAAGGTCCGCGCCCCGGTCTCCGGCCGCGTCGGCAAGTCGGAGATCACGGTCGGCAATCTGGTGGCAGCCGGCCCCGGCGCGCCGGTGCTCACCACGCTGGTCTCGGTGGACCCCATCTACGCCAGCTTCAGCGCCGACGAAGGCACCGTCGCCCGCGCCCTCGCCGGACTCGGCGGTGGTGGTGACGTGGCCGACCGGCTCGACCAGATCCCGGTGCTGATGACCGTCGCCGCGGGCACCCCGCCGGTGGAAGGCGTGATGCAGCTGGTGGACAATCAGGTCGATCCCCGCACCGGCACGGTCCGTGTCCGCGCCCGCTTCGCCAATCCGGACGGACGCCTCCTGCCGGGCCAGTTCGTGCGGCTGGAGATGGGCCAGCCCAAGGCCGCGCCCGCCGTGCTCGTCAGCGAGCGCGCTGTGGGCACTGACCAGGACAAGAAGTTCGTCTTCGTGGTCGATGCCTCCAACAAGGCGGTGTGGCGCGAGGTGACCCTCGGTGCTCCCGTGGACGGTCTGCGCGTCGTCACCAACGGCCTGTCCGCCGGCGAGCGCGTGGTCGTCAACGGCCTGCACCGGGTCCGCCCCGGTGCCGCCGTGACGCCCGAGCCCGTCGCCATGCGGGTGAGCGACGCTGCGACCACCCGCACGAACTGACCCAAGCCGGCCTTTCCGGCCCTGCCGGAACGGCCACCGCTCCCAGGAGATCGTCTCGCCCCCTCCCCGCACGGAGGGGGTCGGGAGAGGGCTGCGCCGGGCGTAAACGCCCCCCTCGTCCGGTGCAGCCCCTCACCCCTTTGCCGGATCATTCCCGCGCGCACAGCGCAGCAGGGGTGCCGGCCGCGTTCCGCGTTTCGCCCGTCTTCATCCAGCCGCCGCGTGGCGGGAGGGTTCCATGAACCTGTCCAGATTCTTCATCGACCGCCCAATCTTCGCCGGCGTGCTCTCCGTCCTCATCTTCCTCGCCGGCCTCATCGCCATGCGGGCGATGCCCATCTCGGAATATCCCGAGGTGGTGCCGCCGCAGGTGGTGGTGCGCGCCACCTATCCCGGCGCCAATCCCAAGGTGATCGCCGAGACGGTCTCGACCCCGCTGGAGGAATCCATCAACGGCGTCGAGGGCATGCTCTACATGTCGAGCCAGGCCACCACCGACGGCATCATGACGCTGACCGTCACCTTCAAGCTCGGCACCGACCCGGACAAGGCGCAGCAGCTGGTGCAGAACCGCATCTCGCAGGCGGAACCGCGCCTGCCGGAGGAGGTGCGCCGTCTCGGCGTGACGACGGTGAAGTCCTCGCCGGACCTCACCATGGTCGTCCACCTGATCTCCCCCAACAACCGCTACGACACGACCTATCTGCGCAACTACGCGGTGCTGAACGTGAAGGACCGCCTCGCCCGCATCGACGGCGTGGGACAGGTGCAATTGTTCGGCGCGGGCGATTATTCCATGCGCATCTGGCTGGACCCGCAGAAGGTGGCCGAGCACGGCCTTTCCGCCGCCGACGTGGTGCGCGAGATCCGCGCCCAGAACGTGCAGGCGGCGGCCGGCGTGGTCGGCGCCTCCCCCGGCGCGCCGGGGCTCGATTTGCAGCTCTCCATCAATGCGCAGGGCCGCCTCGCCAACGAGGAGGAGTTCGCCAATATCGTCGTGAAGAGCGGCGCCAACGGCGAAATCGTGCTCCTGAAGGACGTGGCGCGCATCGAGCTCGGCGCCTCGGAATATGCCCTGCGCTCGCTCCTCAACAACACCCAGGCGGTGGCGGTGCCGATCTTCCAGGCGCCGGGCTCCAACGCCATCCGCATCGCCGACGACACACGGCGGGTGATGGAGGAGATCAAGCAGAACATGCCGGAGGGCGTGGACTATTCCATAGTCTACGACACCACCCAGTTCGTCCGCGCCTCCATTGAGGCGGTGATCCACACGCTACTGGAGGCCATCGCTCTGGTGGTGCTGGTGGTGATCGTGTTCCTCCAGACCTGGCGGGCCTCCATCATCCCGCTGCTGGCGGTGCCGGTCTCCATCGTCGGCACGTTCGCGGTGATGTACGTCTTCGGCTTCTCCATCAATGCGCTGACGCTGTTCGGCCTGGTGCTCGCCATCGGCATCGTGGTGGATGACGCCATCGTCGTGGTGGAGAATGTGGAGCGCAACATCGAGGGTGGCCTCTCCCCGCGCGAGGCCACCTACAAGGCCATGCAAGAGGTGTCCGGCCCGATCATCGCCATCGCCCTCGTGCTGATCGCGGTGTTCGTGCCGCTCGCCTTCATCACCGGCCTCACGGGCCAGTTCTACAAGCAGTTCGCCCTCACCATCGCCATCTCGACGGTGATCTCGGCCGTCAACTCGCTGACCCTCTCGCCCGCGCTTTCGGCCCTGCTGCTGAAGGGCCACGACGCGCCGAAGGACCGCCTCACCCGCATCATGGACCGGCTGTTCGGCTGGTTCTTCCGCGGCTTCAACAAGGCCTTCGTGCGCGGCTCCAATGCCTATGGCGGGGTGGTCCGCCGCGTCATCGGCCAGAAGGTGCTGATGCTCGGCCTCTACATCGTGCTGGTGGCGCTGACCGGCGTGCTGTTCAAGGCGGTGCCCCCCGGCTTCGTGCCGGGGCAGGACAAGCAATATCTGGTCGGCTTCGCCCAGCTGCCCGACGGCGCCACCCTTGACCGCACCGAGGAGGTGATCCGCAAGATGAGCGACATCGCCCTCAAGGAGCCGGGCGTGAAGTCGGCCATCGCCTTCCCGGGCCTGTCCATCAACGGCTTCACCAACTCGTCCAATTCCGGCATCGTCTTCGTCGGCCTCGACGAGTTCGAGGCACGCCGCGACCCGGGGCTGAACGGCAACGCCATCGCCATGAAGCTGAACGGTAAGTTCGCCGGCATCCCCGATGCGATGATTGCCATGTTCCCGCCCCCGCCGGTGCAGGGCCTCGGCACCATCGGCGGCTTCAAGCTGCAGATCGAGGACCGCGCCGGCCTCGGCTACGCCGCCCTCGACGAGGCCACCAAGGCCTTCCTCGGCGCCGCCCGGCAGGCACCGGAGCTGGCCGGACTGTTCTCCTCCTATCAGGTGAACGTGCCGCAGCTCTTTGCCGACATCGACCGGGTGAAGGCGCGCCAGCTGAACGTCGCCGTCACCGACGTGTTCGAGACCATGCAGATCTATCTCGGCTCATCCTATGTGAACGACTTCAACAAGTTCGGCCGCACCTACACGGTGCGCGTCCAGGCCGACGCCCCCTTCCGCGCCCGCGCCGAGGACGTGGGTACGCTGAAGGTGCGATCGGCCACGGGCGAGATGATCCCGCTCTCCGCGCTGCTCAAGGTGCGCTCGGCGGCGGGGCCGGAGCGGGCCATGCGCTACAACGGCTTCCTCTCCGCCGACGTCAACGGCGGCGCAGCGCCCGGCTTCTCCTCGGGCGAGGCGCAGCAGGCGGTGGAGCGCATCGCCAGGGAGACCCTGCCCAAGGGCTTCTCCTTCGAATGGACCGAGCTGACCTACCAGGATATCCTGGCCGGCAATTCGGCGGTGTTCGTCTTCCCGCTCGCCATCTTCCTCGTCTTCCTGGTGCTGGCGGCGCAGTACGAGAGCCTCGTTCTGCCGCTCGCCATCATCATGATCGTGCCGACAGGCCTCTTCGCCGCCATGACCGGCGTATGGCTCGCGGGCGGGGACAACAACGTCTTCACCCAGATCGGCCTCGTGGTGCTGGTGGGGCTCTCGGCGAAGAACGCGATCCTGATCGTGGAATTCGCCCGCGAGCTGGAGTTCGAGGGCCGCACGCCGATCCAGGCGGCCATCGAGGCGAGCCGGCTCAGGCTCAGGCCCATCCTGATGACCTCGCTGGCCTTCATCATGGGCGTGGTGCCCCTCGTCACCTCCATCGGCGCGGGCGCGGAGATGCGGCAGGCCATGGGCACGGCGGTGTTCGCCGGCATGATCGGCGTGACAGCCTTCGGAATCTTCCTGACGCCGGTGTTCTACGTGATGCTGCGCGGGCTGGCGGGCAACCGGCCGCTTACCCAGCACGGGCACGGGACCGTAGGGAGCACGCCGGCCGCTCATGAGCCTCATGCGCTCCAGCCGGGGGAATAGGAGGCGGCCAAGCAGCCCTTCCAGGTCCTGACCCGCTTCGAGACCACGCACACGTCTGCCCGGCCCCGGCATCGCAAGATGCCGGGGCTTTTTTACAGCGCTCAGCCCTTACGACATCGCTGAAAATACGATTGGCATATTCATAAAATCAGCGAAATGACATTCATACCCAATGTAATTCGTAGATTAAAACTGATGTTTGTAGACAAACGATAACAATATAAATCGCGTCCGTTTTCCGCCATGCGGAGATAAATTCCGCGTTCATGTGCACGAATGCAAATCGATCTTCGCGCAGATGACGATGACAAGTTTGTTATTGCAGCGCACACGTCGTCGTGATTTGCGAAACTGTCCCGAATACATAAGTTCACCACCAGACGAAGCCGAACACACATGGCGCGTCGCCACCTCGTGTATTGGTGGATGTATAGGAAAGAAGACCATGAAGACCCTGAACACTGCGAAGATTATTGCGGCGGCGTTGATTGCCACGGGACTTTCCGCTTCCGCGACTTCCGCATTCGCCGACGAATACGTGACCGCGCTGAACAACGAGGCGCACGCCGTCGCCGCCGGAGCTTACAGCGACGAGGCCCGCCTGCCGATCAATGCCGCGCCTGTGAGCCTCGAGCGTCAGGCCGCCAGCTCCCCCATCCAGGAACAGCGCGCCCAGCAGCACCGCGACACCACAGCCGCGACCACTTCCGGCCCGTTCTCGGATAACGACCCCCATTCCGGCCCCGCCCACGGCGGCTGAGGAGGGCACTCAGCCGGGGCTCGCCCCATCGGGGGCGGAGCGCCGCATTCGTCACATTGAAGATCGCTCCGCGACGTGACCCGCGGACGAAGCCCGGCCGAACGGACTGCCCCGTTCAGCCGGGCTTTTTCTATGCTGCGTCTCGGCCGGTTACTCGGGCGAACGTTTCACCCCACACCCATCATCGCGAGCGCCTTCGCGAAGAAGTCCGGCCCGCCGAAATTTCCGGATTTCAGCGCCAGCACCATGGGTTCGCCCGGTTGCCCTTCGGTGCGCAGCAGGGGCACGCCGGGAGCGATCTCGGGGCCGACGAGGAAGGCGGGAATCTTCAGCCGGTCCACGCTTGCTCCGGATGTCTCGCCGCCGGCCAGCACCAGCCGGCGCACCCCGGCCGCCACCAGCCCTTCGGAAATCGCCGCCGTGCCGTGCTCGATGGCGACGCCCGCCGCGTGACGGCCGAAGCGGGCCTGCACCTCGGCCACCTGCTCGGGCGCTCCGCTCGCGGCGATCAGCACCGGCCCGGATGCGAGGCGCGCCTTCGCCCACTCCAGCGCGGCGGCGACTTCCGCCTCGGGATGGGTCACGAGGCGTTCGGCGGAAAGCCGCAGCACCGGCATCTGGCCTTCCGCGATGGCGATCTGCTCCAGCGTCGCCTTCGAGCAACTGCCCGCGACCACCGCCGCAGGGCCGCCGATGCCCGCCGCCAATGCCGCGCCATCGCTCTGCTGCCGCAACATCCGCCCGTCCGCGATCAGCGCCCGCGCCAGACCGAGGCCGAGGCCCGAGGCGCCGGTGGAGAGCGGCAGGGCCGCCGCCGCGATGCCCACCGCTTCCAGATCCCGGTCGAACACCGCATCCACGATGGCCGCCGTGCGTCCTTCCAGCGCCAGCTTTTCCAGCCGCGCGGAAACCGCATCGGCGCCCGCCGCCACGTCCTTCAGCGGCACCAGTCCGACCCGGCCCGCGCTCTGGCGGGCGAGCACGCGCTTCAGGTCCGAATCGGTCATGGGGTTGAGGGGATGGTCCTTCAACGGGCTCTCATTCAACGGCAAGCCGCCCACGAAGAGGTGGCCCATGTAGACGGTGCGCCCGGTCTCCGGAAACGCCGGCGTCACCGGCACGATGGCAGCGCCAGTGGCGACGCGCAGGGCATCGGTGACGGGGCCGATATTGCCCTCGTCGGTGGAATCGAAGGTGGAGCAGACCTTGAACAGGATGTGCGATGCCCCCCGCCCCTTCAGCCACGCATAGGCCGCCAGCGACTGTGCCACCGCCTCGTCCGCCGGGATGGACCGGCTTTTCAGCGACACCACCACCGCGTCGGCATCGGGCAGGGCCAGCGCCGCATCCGGCACGCCGATGGTCTGGACGGTGCGCACACCCTCCTTTGACAGCGTGTTCGCGAGGTCGGAGGCGCCGGTGTAGTCATCAGCGATGACGCCGAGGGTGAGGGGCATACGAAATCCCTTGGGCTATTGGTGTTGGGGCTTGGCCCTAATCGTTTTGATTAGAGCGCCAAGCGACGCAGCTGGGAAGAGCCCGCGTCGAGGGGAAGTGCCGCCAAAGAGAACGAACATGGAAAACGGGGCCGCGGCCGATTCGGTCACGCCCCGTTCCCGCTGCGTCCCGATCGGCCGTCCCGGCCTGTGCCGGAACGGGACAGGTGCGCCCTCAGCCCGAGTTGCGCAGGCCGGCCGAGATGCCGTTGATGGACAGCTGGATGCCGTGCAGCACCTTGTCGTCGCCGGGGCTGGCGCGGTGCTGGCGCAGAAGCTCCACCTGCAGGTGGTTCAGCGGATCGAGATAGGGAAAGCGGTTGCGGATGGAGCGGTCCAGCAGCGGGTTGCCCTCCAGCAGCTTCTGCTGGTCCATGATGGCGAGGAGGTGCTTCAGCGTCAGCTCGTATTCCGCTCGGATGCGGCCGAAGATGGCGGTGCGCAATTCCACGTCCGGCACCAGCTCCGCATAGCGCGAGGCGATGGCAAGCGAACTCTTCGCCAGCACCATGTCCATGTTGGACAGGAGCGTGCGGAAGAAGGGCCATTCATGCTGCATGGCCTTGAGGAAGGAGAGGCCATAGTCCGGCCGGCGCGCCACGAAGGCCTCCACCGCCGTGCCGAAGCCGTACCAGGCCGGCAGCATCAGCCGGCACTGCGCCCAGGAGAACACCCACGGAATGGCGCGCAGCTTCTCGATGGAGCGGGTCTTGGCGCGCGAGGCCGGGCGCGAGCCGATGTTCAGCGTCGCGATCTCGTTGATGACGGTGGAGGACCAGAAATAGTCCTCGAAGCCCTCGGTCTCGTAGACGAGGTTGCGATAGGCGGCGAAGGCGGTGTCCGAGATGTCCTCCATGGCGGTGAGGAATTCGGTGCGCGGCGCCTTGTATTGCGGCTGGAGCAGGGAGGCTTCCAGCGTCGCCGAGACAAGGATCTCAAGGTTGCGACGGCCCACATCGGGGTTGGAATATTTGGAGGCGATGATCTCGCCCTGCTCGGTGATGCGGATCTGCCCGTTCACCGCCCCGCCCGGCTGGGCGAGGATGGCGTCGTAGCTCGGCCCGCCGCCCCGGCCCACCGATCCGCCGCGGCCATGGAACAGGCGCAGGCGCACCCCATGTGCGCGGAATACCTCGATGAGGCCGATCTCCGCCTTGTATAGTTCCCAGCCGGAGGTGACGAAGCCGCCGTCCTTGTTGCTGTCCGAATAGCCGAGCATCACCTCCTGCTCGGCGCCGCGGCTTTCCACCAGCTTTCGATAGGCGGGAATGGCGAAGGCGCGGTCCATCACCTTGGCGCAGGCTTTGAGGTCTGAGATGGTCTCGAACAGCGGGATGATGTTCACCTCGCTCACGAGCCCGCCCGCCCCGTCGCTGGTGACGAGGCCGACCTCCTTGAGCAGCAGCGCCACCTCGAGGAGGTCCGACACGCCCTCGCCCTTGGAGATGATGGCGTTGGGGATCACCTCCCGTCCGAGTGCCCGGTGCGCGGCGGCCGCTTCGCGCAGGATGTCGAGTTCCGAGCAGGTCTCGTCCGAATAGGCGATGAACGGCGAGGCGAGCGGCCGGGGCGTCGCCAGCTCCTTGAGCAGCAGCGCGATGCGCGCCTCCTCGTCGAGGCCTGCGTAGTTGCTGCCGGGCACCGCCTTCTCCAGCAGTTCCGCCACCACGCGCTCATGGACATCGGAATTCTGTCTGAGGTCGATGCAGGCGAGGTGGAAGCCGAAGCAGTCGGCCGCGCGGCGCAGCAGCCGCAGCCGCCCGCGCGCCAGAACCTTCGAGCCGTTTGCCACCAGCGACTCGCTGATGATGTCGAGGTCCGCACGGAACTCCTGCGCCGTGGCATAGGGCACAAGCCCTTCGGCCGTCAGCGGCTCCCCGCGCAGCTTGCGGCCGGTCTGGCGCAGGCGCTCCAGCACGTAGGCGAGGGCGAGGCGATAGGGCTCCTCCCGGTGCTCCTGGGAGCGGTCCGGTGAGCGGGCGGCGAGTTCGGTGAGGGCATCGGAAACGGTCACGAGGCGCTGGGCCAGGGACAGCTCGGCCCCGAGCGCCACCAGTTCCTCCTCGTAATGGGCGAGGATGCGGTCGCGGTGCAGGCGCACGGTTTCCTTCAGCACCTGAGCAGTGACGAAGGGGTTGCCGTCACGGTCGCCGCCGATCCAGCTGCCGATGCGCAGGAACGAGGGAAGCTGCACCTCGTCCCCCTCTTCGGCGAGGCGGTCCTCGATGGCGCAATAGAGGCGCGGCACCTCGGTGAGGAAGGTGTAATCGTAATAGGAGAGACCGTTCGCCACCTCGTCCAGCACGGTCAGCTTGATGCGACGCAGCAGCGCCGTCTGCCAGAGGGTCAGCACCGCGCGGCGCAGGATCTCCTCGCCCTCCTCCCGCTCCTGCGGGGTGGGCACCACGCGCTCGCGGCGATCCAGCTCGGCGGCGATCTCCATCTCGCGGTTGAGCGTGCTCTTGCGGCGCACCTCGGTGGGGTGGGCGGTGAGCACCGGGCTCATGCGGGCGCCGGAAAAGAAGTGGGCCAGTGCCTCGCGGCCGATGCCCATCTGCTCCGCACGCGAAAAGGCATAGGCGAGGCTGCCCGCCCGCGGCGCCGAGCCGGCGATGGCGTGGGCGCGGTTGCGGCGGATGTGGTGCTGGTCCTCGGCGATGTTGGCGAGGTGGGAAAAGTAGCTGAAGGCCCGGATGGTATCGAGGGAGCGGTCGGCGGGCAGCGCGCCGAGCAGGCCGCCCAGCTCGTCGCGGGCCGCCTGGTCGTCGTCGCGGTGAAAGCGGATGGACAACTGGCGGATGCGCTCCACGAGGTCGAACACCTCGGCGCCTTCCTGGTCACGCACGGTGTCACCGAGAATGCGGCCGAGCAGCCGGATGTCGTCGCGCAGCGGCTGGTCCTTCACGTCCTCTGCGCGCGGCGCGATGCCGCTCGAAAGTGCCAAATTCGTCATCCGATTTCCCCCGGACTCGTCCGCTGCTGCGGCGCACGTCTCTTTCGACCTTAGTCTTAAGGAAATTGTGCAGGAGCGAAAGGGCGTTCCGGGCGAAGGTGCTTTCACGCGCCGTGAAGACGGGCCTCGGCGGCGCGGGCGGCGCCCGACATCACGGCGAAGATACAGGCGAAGAAGCGCTCCAGCGCCTCCCGCCCCAGCGGGGACAGATGGCCGGTGCCGCGCGCGCCGCGCTCCACCAGCCCACGCTCCTCGCTGAGCCGCAGCAAATCGAGCACATGCGCCCGCGACAGGTGGAAGCGGCGCGCGAGATTGGCGATGGAGGGTGGCTCGTCGCCCGCCGATTCGGCGGTGAGCAGCGCGATCAGCACCATCAGACCGCCGTCGCGATCAACCAGATCCTCCAGTTCGCGGGCCGCGGAGACCGGGCGGAAGCCGGCGAGGAAGGCATCGCCCAGCATCACCGCGAGCATCCGCGTGAAGGCCGCATCCGAAAGGCGGGGCGCGAGCCGGGCGAGTTCAGGATCGAGCGCGCTGCCGGCCTCGAAAACGAGGCGCCACCGCTGGTGCTGGAGGGCGACGAGCTTCTCCTGCGGGATCAGCGGCTTCACCCGTCGATCCTCGGTGGGCGCCGCCGACGTCAGATAGCCACCCCAGCGCATCAGGGCGAGCATCGCCTTCGCCCGGCCCCGGCTGCACAGGCCGGTTGCGGTACACAGGGCGACGATCCGCGCCGCCGTCAGCCCGCCGCCCTCGGCCGGCGGCAAGGCATCGAGATAGAGAACCAGAAGGCCCAGCATGTTGCGGCCGCGATCGCTGAGCAACCGATTGAGCAGGCGGTTGCCGCTGTAGAGCGCGCTGATCTCGCTGACGAGGCGCGCCACCGCCGGCCGGAAGGCCGGATGGGCGGCAAGCGCCGCCCGCGTCTCGGCCCCGCACGCGGCATCGAGCCAATCCACCGCCGAACCCGACCGCTCCGCAACCCGCCGCCCCGGCACCCGCGCCTCCGCCCCATCGTCCCGCAGGACCCAACGTCAGTCGGGCCAAGAATCGCCATTGCGGTAAGACAGGATGGCGCCTAGCTCACGTGAAGTCACCTCGGCGCGGTGTCACCCCGGGCGTCACGCACAGGTGTCTTCCAAGGATGCCGAGGCCGCCATGCGACTGCGCCTGCTGACACGTTCCGCTTTCCTTGCCGCAACCCTCGCCGCGATGCCCCCCGCCGCCGTCGTCACGCTCGCGACGACCGCTCCCGCGGGCGCCGTGGTCTATTGCCGGACGGTCGGCGTTCCCAAGGGCTGCGTCGCCCGTCCCACGGCCCCGGCGGCCCGTGCAGCGGTCCATTGCACCCGGCCCGGCTATCCCGCAGGCTGCGTGCCCGGCGCCGGTGCCCCCGGAGTGGGAGTCACCCCCGGCGTCGGCGTCGGTGCGCCCGGTGTCGGCGTCGCGCCCGGAGCCGGCGTGAATGCCGGCGGCCCGGTGAACCGCGTCGGCGTCCGCTGACCGCGCGCGTCCTGAAATCCACTGGAGGCAACACCCCATGAAGTCCCTGCTCTGCGCCGCCGCCCTCACCCTCGCCTGCGCCGCCCCGGCGCTCGCCGACAAGGCCTCGGCCGACCAGTGCGCCGCCGGCCTCGGCGCCGACGCCAAGGCGATCTATGCCGCCGTCGCGCCGGGCTTCGCCAGCGCGTCCGACCCGCGGGCGCTCGTGACCGCGAAGACCAAGGCTCTGGTGCAGTCCGGCGCCGTCTCCATGAGCAACGCCCGCCCCGCCGCCGAAGCGGCCGGCGCGTGCCTCACCCAGCTGCGCTGACTGAACAGGCCGCCGGCTCCGTGGAGCGGGCGGCCTTCACGCCCTCGGGCGGGCGGGCTGTTCAGGGCCCCGGGCGAGCGGCCTTCGGGCCCTCAGGCGCGGGAGCCCGCTTGCCCGAGGCAGCGGGACGGGTCTAAGGCTCGCCTGTTTCCCGACCAGACCGACCGGCCCATGACCAACACGCCCCACACGCCCGACACGCTCCTCGCCTTCCTCGTCCAGAACGACATCCCCGGCACCACCTACGAGCATCCGCCCGTCCACACGGTGGCCGAATCCCAGGCGCTGCGCGGCGACATTCCCGGCGCCCACACGAAGAACCTCTTCCTGCGCGACGGGAAGAAGACCTATTTCCTGCTCACGCTGGCCGAGGACACCCCGGTGAACCTCAAGGCCCTGCGCGGACCGCTCGGGGCGAAGGGCTCGCTCTCCTTCGCCTCGCCAGAGGCGCTCATGGAGCACCTCGGCATCCTGCCCGGCTCGGTGAGCCTGCTGGCGCTCGCCAACGACACCCAAGGCCGTGTCCGCTTCGCCATCGACGCCGCGCTCATGCGCGCCGATCTCGTGGGCTGCCACCCGCTCACCAATGCCCGCACCACCGTGCTCACGCCGGATGCGCTGCGCGCCTTCTTCCGCCTGACCGGCCACGAGGCGATGGAAGTGGAGATCCCGCCGGCCGAGGCGTGAGCCCCGGGTAATTGGCGCAGGGCTTCAATTGACGCACGGCTTCATGGCGCTCTCGTCGGAGCCGGCCTGGGCAAGCAGCGTCCTCAGATCGATGTCCTGGATCAGGGTCACGAAGTTTCCGCCCGGCTTCAGCCTGAGATAGGTGCTGAGCAGGAGCGGCCCCGCTGGCAGCGTGCCGCGCACGCACCCCTCCGCGGAAACCGCGAGCGATCCGCTGGCGCGCCGGCCCTTCGCCAGCTCGTCCGATTTCAGCGCCAGCGCCTCGCTGCGCGCCGCCTCCAGCTTGCGCCGGCCTTCGTCCGTCAGCCGGAAGACGGTGATGCGCATGCCCGTGCGCTCCTCCTCCTTCAGCGCCGAGAGCGCTTTCGGATCAGCCTCCACCTCCAGCGCCGCCTGCACGGTGGTCTTGCGGGCCTCCTCACCCTGTCGCCAGTAGGACATGACGACGAACGCTCCGCCGGGAACCGCGACGATCTCCTTCGGCGCGCGCACGGCCGCACGCAGGACGGTGAGGTCCGCCGTCTCGAGATCAAGTGTGGCGAGCTGGGGCAGAGAGCTGATGGGCACATGGGAGCAGGCACCGACGGACAGAACGAGCGCCAGCACGGCGAGCGGCCACAAGGCGCGCCCAAGGGCGGGAAAGAAATGCATTCGATCTCTCATTTTGGGTTGAATAATTACTGTTTTACGATAAAAAATGAATGCGTCAAGGAAAGGTCGCTCATGTCCGCTTTGCCCCTCGACCCCAAACTCCATCGCGTCGTGCGCCTCGGCCGCACACTGTCGGTCGCAACCCTCGTGATTCTGCTGCTGCTCGTGGCGTCCGGCCTCGGCATCTGGCTGTCGCCGGGGCTGGTGGAACGGGTCATCGTCCCGCGCGTCGGCCTCGTCGGGCATCCCGTCGCGCTCGATGGCGCGAGCTTGTCGGCCGGGCTCGCGATTTCCGCGATCCCGCTCGGCATCCTCGCCTATGGCCTGTTGCAGGTGCGCCAGATTTTCCGCGACTTCGGGCGCGGCGAACTCATCTCCGCGTTGCTGGCGGTGCGGCTGGAACGCTTCGGCGCGGCGGTTGCCCTTCAGGGGCTGATCGCACCCTTCGTCGGAGCGGCGCTGAGCATCGCCCTCACCCTCAACAATCCGCCCGGTGCGCGCGCCATCGCCGTCTCCATCTCCAGCCATGACGTGGTGGCGGTGATCGTCGGCCTGCTCGTCATCGGAGTGGGTGCGGTCATGCGCGAGGCGGCGCGCATCGCGGAAGAAAACGCGAGCTTCATCTGAGCGGGGAGGTTATGGGAGCACCATGCCCATCATCGTCAATCTCGACGTGATGCTGGCGCGCCGCAAGATGCGTTCGCGCGAGCTGGCCGAGCGCATCGGCATCACCGAGCAGAACGTCTCGTTGCTCAAGTCCGGCAAGGTGCGCGGCGTGCGTTTCGACACGCTCGCCCGCATCTGCGAAACCCTCGGCTGCCAGCCGGGCGACATCCTGGAATACGTGCCGGGGCCGGAAGAGGCGGACGAGGGCACGGGGGATTAGAGCCCCGCGTCGCCTCCCGCCCGCGCATCATAGGCCGCCTGGGCGGCCAGCACCGCATCCATGTTGCGCTCGGCCCAATGGGCGATGGCCGCCACCGCGTCGGTCAGCGTCCGGCCGAGGGGGGTCAACGCATATTCCACGGTGACCGGCACCGTGGGGAACACCGCCCGCGAGAGGAGCCCGTCGCGCTCCAGCTTTTTCAGAGTCTGCGACAGCACCTTCTGAGAGATGCCCTTGATGTCCCGCCTCAGGTGGTTGAACCGCACCGGCCCGTCGCGCAGGCGGTCGAGGATCAGCACCGCCCATTTGTCGGCGATGCGGTCCAGCACCATGCGGGTGGGGCACTGGGCCTCGTAGACGTCGAAGGGCCACGGCAGGCGACAGCTCTCGCCGCCCGGCGCCTGCATGTCCTCAGGTTTCCCGGAAGTGACCATGTGACTTCAAAGTGCTCTCTTTTGGGCTCGCTCGACCAGGAATATGTATCCATTCGGAAGCTGGTTTCCAATAGAAACCTATCCTTGGATGCCTCGCCCGGTGCGCCGGTCAGCAGGAGAGCGATCATGTCGGGTCAGATTCTGGTTTTCGCGGCCAACGGCAATGTGGGCCAGCCGCTGGTGGAGGCCCTTCTCGCGAAGGGTGAGCAGGTGAAGGCGGCCTCCCGCACGGGCAAACCGGTGGGCGGAGCGCAGGGCGTCGCCATCGATATGGACGATCCGTCCACCTTAGCCGCTGCCTTCGAGGGCGTAGACCGCGTCTTCCTGCTCGCCCCCACCGGCTCGCTCGACATCACTGGCCGCCTGTTGCCCGTGGTGGAAGCCGCGGCCGCCCGGAAAGTGAAGGTGGTGCTGATGACGGCGCTCGGGGTCGATGCGGACGACGCCATTCCCTATCGGCAGGTGGAGCTGGTGCTGGAGCGCTCCGGGACGCCGTTCGTGATCCTGCGGCCCAACTGGTTCGCGGACAATTTCCAGACCTTCTGGAAGCCTGGCATCGATCACGGCGTGATCGCCGTACCGGCCGCGGATGGCAAGACGAGCTTCATCGACCGGCGCGACATCGCCGAAAGCGCGGCCGCGGCGCTGACCACGGACCGTTTCGACGGGCGCGCCTTCAACCTCACCGGCCCCGAAGCGCTGGGCTATGGCGAGGCGGCGGCCATCCTCTCACGGGTGACGGGCAAGGCCATCGCCTACACGCCGGTGAGCGATGATGCTTTCGTCGGCATCCTCATGGGCGCCGGGGTGCCGGACGCTTATGCACGTTTCCTCGCCACGCTGTTCCATCCCGTCCGCGAGGGGTGGACGGCGGGCATCACCGGTGACGTGGAAACGCTGACCGGCCATGCCCCCCGCACGCTTGAGACCTATGCGCGTGACAATGCCGCCCGGCTCGCCTGAGCGGGCGGGTCAGAGGTCCATGCGATAGCGGACGAAATCGTCCGCCAGGACGAATTCGTCGTAGAGCCGGCGGGCGGGGTTGTCCTGCCGCGTGTGCCAGTAGAGGCGCGACCAGCCCCGCTCCCGGCCAAGGCGAACGAGATCGGCGATCAGCGCACGGCCGATCCCGCCGCCACGGCAGGCGGGATCGACGAACAGGTCTTCCAGATAGCAGACCGGGGTGGCGACCCAGGTGCCCTCATGCAGGATGCTGATGGAGAAGCCCACCGGCGCGCTGCCGCGCCGCGCGATGCGGCCGATCATGGGGACCGAGGGATCGAGGATGTGCGCCCAGGTGCGGGCGATGATGTCCGCCCCCACCTCGGTTTCGTAGAAGGCGTTGTAGCCCGCCCACAGGCGACGCCATGCGGCCTCGTCCTCAGGCCGCGCGTCCTCGATCAGCACGGCTTCGCCGATCCCTCTAGCCGAGCCGCTCAATTGCCCCCGTCCAGCAGGCGGCGGGCGATAACCTGCGCCTGGATCTCCGCCGCGCCCTCGAAGATGTTGAGGATGCGCGCGTCGCACAGGATGCGCGACACGGGATATTCCAGCGCGAACCCGTTGCCGCCGTGGATCTGCAAGGCGTTGTCCGCCGCCGCCCAGGCGACGCGCGCTCCGAGCAGCTTGGACATGCCGGCCTCAAGGTCCGTGCGGCGGCCCTCGTCCTTGGCGCGGGCGGCGAAGTAGGTGATCTGGCGGGCGATCATGGTCTCCACCGCCATCATCACGATCTTGTCGGCGACGCGGGGGAAGTTGATGAGCGACTTGCCGAACTGGATGCGCTCCTCGGCATATTTCAGGCCCACCTCCATGGCCGCCTGGGCCACGCCCACGGCGCGGGCGGCGGTCTGGATGCGGGCGCTCTCGAAGGTGGTCATGAGCTGCTTGAAGCCCTGCCCCTCCTCGCCACCGAGCAGGTTCTTCGCCGGCACGGTGAAGCCGTCGAAGCCGATCTCGTATTCCTTCATGCCGCGATAGCCCAGCACCTCGATCTCGCCGCCGGTCATGCCCTCGGCCGGGAACGGGTTCTCGTCGGAGCCGCGCGGCTTCTCCGCGAGCAGGATGGACAGACCCTTGTAGCCGGGCTCGGCCGGATTGGTCCGCACCAGGAGGGTCATGATGTCGGCGCGGACGGGATGGGTGATCCAGGTCTTGTTGCCGTTGACCTTGTAGACGTCACCCTCTTTCACCGCGCGGGTGCGGAGCGAAGCGAGGTCGGAGCCGGTGTTGGGCTCGGTAAACACCGCCGTGGGCAGGATCTCGCCCGAGGCGATCTTGGGCAGGAAGTGGCCCTTCTGCTCATCCGTGCCGCCGGCGAGGATCAGCTCTGCCGCGATCTCCGAGCGGGTGCCGAGCGAGCCGACGCCGATATAGCCGCGCGACAGCTCCTCGGTGACGACGCACATGGCCTCCTTCGGCAGGCCGAGGCCGCCGAACTCCTCGGGGATGGTGAGGCCGAACACGCCCATCTCGGACAGCTGGGAGATGATCTCCAGCGGGATGTAGTCGTTCTTGAGGTGCCACTCGTGGGCGTGGGGGGCGACCTCCGCCTCCACGAAGCGGTGCATCTCCGTGCGCATCGCCTCGGTGGTCTCGTCCAGACCCGCCTCGCCGATGGTGCCGGCGAGATGCGCGTCGCGGATGATGTCGGCGAGCGCGGCGCGGCTCGCGGCCGTGTTGCCGTTCTCCACGAGCGCCGCGATGGCCGGCTCGGCGGCCAGCGCCGCAATGGTCGCGCCGGAGACGTAAAGATCAGGCAGCCGGACGATCTCGCCCTGGCTCATGGGAATGCCGCCGAGGATCTGGGCGGTGTACTCGCCGAGGCCGATCTGGACGATCAGCTTCTCCGTGTCGCCGAACTTGCCCATCTCGGTCAGGCGGTCGGCATAGTGCACCAGCTCGCGCACGGAGAAGACGTAGGTGGCGAGCCACGCGAGGCCGTGGGTGGCGCGCTGCTCCTTCTCCAGCAAAGCGGAAGAGATGCGCCCGCCATCCGTCACCTTGGCCTTCACCAGGGAGGTCGCCTCGGCCAGCAGCTTCTCCAGGCTGTCGGTCGCGACGCGCCCGAGCGCCACTGCGTCGAATTCCCCGGTGGGCACGGACTGAACGGCGGCGCTGGCGGACATGAACTCTCCCCCTTGATTGTGCATTGCGCAATTGACCTATCCTTGCCCCGGAACCCGGCCAAGGCAACGCCTGATTACGAAAGCCGGGACAAGGCCGGATCAGGCGCTGCGCCGCGAATGGTGCGGCGCATGCGCCTTGATACGGAATCCACCGTCGCGGTCGATCCGACTTTCGCCGTGAGTGGACGGAGCGGCAGTCGGCCGTCAGGGCGCCTCGCCCTGCACCTCGGCGAGGCGGGCGGCCAGCTCCTCGAGATTTTCCCGCATGTGGACGCAGGCGGACACCGCCGAGAACAGGGCCGTCAGCGTCTCCGCGCCCACCGCACCGAAGGCGCCCTGGGTATTCAGCTCTTCCACCCGCGCCTCCAGCGCCGCCACAGCTGCACCTGCCGCATCGGCACGGGTGGCGAGGTCGGCAACCGGCTGGCCGTCGAGCCGGTCGGCGATGGCTGACATCTGGGCGGAGAGCGCCGTCGTCGCGGCGGTCAGGGTGGCGGAGACGAGGCCGGCGACGGGCTCGTCCAGCGGCCGGTCGGCGTTGCGCAGCAGGATGATGGCGGAATGCCACAGCCGCCGGGCGCCCCGCACCACCGGTGCAGGATCGGTCTGGGTGGTCAGCCGCCCGGTCTGCTCGGCGCGCACCTCCACGAGGCGCAGGTCGGCCGCGCGCAAAGCGAGCCGTGCGCCGCCGTTGAGCCGGTCCACGGCCGAGGGATCGAGCCCCCGCCCCAGCAGCCCGCCCTGCCCGAGGTCCAGCAACCGGGCGGTCAGCCGCAGCGCCTTCGCACAATGGGGGAACAGCTTCCCGAGCGCGCGCTCGGGCAGGATGAGGATGGCGCACAGGAGGCCGACCACCCCGCCCAGTGCGATCTCCGCCACCCGCGTCAACCCCGCCAGCCACGGCGCGTCGCCGCCGGGATGGGCGAGCATGACGATGATGACCGTCACCGGCGCCAGCTTGAAGCTGGGCGAGCGGGCCGCCATGGCCGCAGCGACGAACAGCGCCAGCGACAGCACGGCCAGGGTTTCCAGCGGGGATGGCCCCGCCAGCATGGCCCCGGCCACGCCGACGACACCGCCCGCCAGTGTTCCCAAGGCCCGGTCGATGGCCACCGAGAGGCTGGCGCCCAGCGTCGCCTGCACCACCAGCACTGCCGTCAGAACCGCCCAATATCCGTTGGGGAGGGAGAACTGTTCCGCCAGCAGATAGGTGACGATGCCGGCGATGGTCGCCCGAAGCGCAAGCTTGAGGTGGGCGAGGGCGATGATCTTGCCCAGCCGATCCCGTAGCGTGGGAACGCCCGATGCGGTGTCCGGCGTTGCATCTTCCGGGTCGGCCTGGGAAGTCCCGGCCCCCGGGGATTCAGCCGGGAACAATTCAGCCGGACTTTTGGGCTGGCGCGGCATGAGGCCTCTCGGCAGGTCCGGACGCCGGATCGACGGCGCCCTGTCTGCGCTGTCTAGCCGAAGGCGCGCGGCGCCACCAGCCGGACCGTGGACGGGCGCTGCCGGCGCTTGCCATTCCGGCCGGAAAGCCCGATGTGAGTTGAAACGGGAGACCACATGCTGCGGCGCATCTACCATATCGTTCTGGATGCGTTCTGGACCTTCTCCGCCGACGACGGCTGGGCGATTGCCAGCCACATTGCCCTGTCGGCGCTCATGTCCCTGTTCCCGTTCCTGATCTTCGTCACCGCGCTGGCCGGCTTCCTCGACCTTCGCCCGCTGGCGCAGGAAACCATCCAGCTCATCCTGGAGACCTGGCCTGAACAGGTGGCCGGCCCCATTTCCCGCGAAATCTACAACGTGGTGAACCAGGTGCGCACCGACGTGCTCACCTACGGCGTGGTGCTCGCCCTCTATTTCTCCTCCAACGGCGTCGAAAGCCTGCGCATCGGCCTCAACCGCGCCTATGGCATGAAGGAGATGCGGGCCTGGTACTGGCTGCGGCTGGAATCCATCGGCTATGTGCTGATCGCCGCCGCCGCCATGCTGGCGCTCTCCTTCCTCGTGGTGCTCGGGCCGCTGCTCTGGCAGACGGCGGTGGCGCAGGTGCCGGCGCTCAAGCGCTTTTCGGGCACCATCACCGTGCTGCGCTTCGGCGCCACCTCCATCATCCTCGTGGTGTCGCTGCTGGTGGCGCACCTGTGGCTGCCGGCCGGACGGCGCAAGCTCGCGGAGGTGGCTCCCGGCATTCTCGTGACGCTCGTCATGTGGCTGGTCGCCGCCTCGGCCTTCGGCTTCTATCTGGCGGAATTTCCGGCCAATTACGTCACCACCTATGCCGGCCTCGCCTCGGTGATGATCGCGCTGGTCTTCCTTTACCTCACCGCCTCCATCTTCGTGTTCGGCGGCGAACTCAACGCCGCCATCAAGCGCGCCTTCGCGCCCGAGCCGTCCCACGAGGAGGCCGAGGCGTTGAAGGCTGCCTCCTGAGACGACGATGCGGGCGCTCCTCCCCGAGCCACGGCCGGACGGCCGCCAGTCGGAGACCGCCCGGGCGGTTCAACGCGGCATGCTGCGCCATCTGGCCCTGTCGGGCATGGCCGGGCTGCCCGAATTCTCGCTGGTGAGCGGGCGGCGGGCGGACATCCTCGCGCTGGGGCCGAAGGGCGAGATCACCATCATCGAGATCAAGTCGTCGGTGACCGACTTCCGCACCGATGCCAAATGGCCGGAATATCGCGATTTCTGCGACCGGCTGATGTTCGCGGTGCCGATGGACTTCCCGGTGGAGATCCTGCCGGAGGAGACCGGCCTGTTCGTCGCCGACGCTTTCGGCGCCGAATGCCTGAGGGCCGCGCCGCTCCATCCCCTGCCGGCAGCGACCCGCAAGGCGCTGACCCTGCGCTTCGCCCGCGCCGCCGCCACCCGGCTTGCCGTGCTCTACGACCCGGACCTGCTGCGCGCGGACGTGTAGGGGTTGGAGGTCAGGCCGCCGGCGCATCGCGCCAGCCAGCCGGCAGGCCGAGAGCGCTGGAGAACCCGCGTTCCCCAGCCGAAGAAAGGCGTAGCGCGCGGCTGTCCGTCGCGCGGTGCACCCATCCAAGATCCAGCGCCCGATCCAGCAGCGCCGCGCCCAGGCGGCCGGCGAGATGGGGCCGGCGCTCGCTCCAGTCGAGGCAGGTGCGGCAGAGTGGCCGCCGCCCCTTGGCCCCATCGTCGAGCGCGACGCCAAAATCACAGAGGAGGCGGCGGCCGGTGTCGGTTACCAGTCCGGCACCGTCGGCGATGACGACGTGACCGTTGGCGCAGAGGCTGTCGGCGAGGGCCACGGCAAGTCGGCCGGCCATGTGGTCGTAGCAGGTGCGGGCGAGCCGCAGCGCTGCATCTCTGGGACCGATGGGACGATGACGCTTCGGCCCTCCCGCCGCGACGGTCATCAAAGCGTGGAGTGCCTGCGCCACCTCTGCCGAGGCGAGGCGGTAATAGCGGTGGCGCCCCTGTTTCTCCACCTTGACCAGTTCCGCTTCGGCGAGGCGGGCAAGATGGCCGCTCGTGGTCTGCGGCGTCACGCCGGCGCGATGCGCCAGTTCGCCCGCCGTCAGCGCCTGCCCGCCCATCAATGCCGAGAGGATGTTGGCGCGCGCCACGTCGCCGATCAGGCGGGCGACTTCGGCAACGGTATTTCCCGAAACCATGTTCGACATGCCGGAAAGCTAGCCGCCCGTGCCGCCCGCGTCACCGCCGGATGCTTCGGCCGCCGCCGAAGCATGCCGACGCCTTTGCCCGCTAGAGAGGCAGTGGATTTTCTAGTGAGGGACGCGATCACAATGGCAGGCAGGACGCGCCTCGGTATCGAGTTGCTTTTGCTTCTGGTGCTCTCGACGCTCTGGGGTGCGTCCTACGCCTTCATCAAGATCGGGGTGGAAACCATCCCGCCACTGACCTTCATCGCCGCCCGAACCCTGATCGCCGGCACGCTCCTCGCAGTCATCCTTCGACTGCGCGGCATGCGGCTGCCGCGGGATCGGGCCACCTGGGCGCGCTTCCTGTTCCAGGCCGGGCTGAACAGCGTCGTGCCGTTCACCCTGATCGCCTGGGCCGAGCAGACCGTGGACGCGGGCGTCGCCACCATCCTGAATGCCACCTCCCCCATCTTCACCTTCCTGCTGACGGCCCTCGTGACCCGGCATGAAGCCGTGACCGCCCGCAAGCTCCTCGGCGTTGCGGCAGGTCTTGCGGGGACGGGCTTCATCGTCGGCTTCGGGGCGCTGGAGGGATTTGGCAAGCAAGTGTGGGCCCAGTTCGCCATCGTCGCCGCTACGGTCTGCTATGCCGGCGCCGCGATCTTCGGCAGGTCGTTCAAGGGGTTCGACCCGATGGTGCCGGCGGCCGGCTCCCTGATCTGCGGCGCGGCGATCCTTCTCCCGGTGAGCATTGCCGTGGACCAGCCCTGGACGCTGGCGCCGAGCGTCGGCTCCATCGTCGCGCTGGGCCTGCTGTCGGTCTTCTCGACCGCGCTCGCTTTCGTCATCTATTTCCGGCTGGTGCGGACGCTCGGCTCCATTGGCACCACGGCGCAGGCCTATCTCAGGGTGCCCATCGGCGTCGCGATCGGCGTCCTGTGCCTTGGCGAGACGCTGGCACCGGACGCCTGGATCGGGCTCGCCTGCGTGGTCGGGGGCGTCGTGGCCATGACGTGGCCGTCACACAAGACTGCGTGACGGCAAAGACCTGCACCTTCCGAATGGGAACCGCTAGCGCGGCGCCCGCTTGGCCAGAATGCGCTGCAGGGTGCGGCGGTGCATGGAGAGGCGGCGGGCGGTCTCGGACACGTTGCGGCCGCACAATTCATAGACCCGCTGGATGTGTTCCCAGCGCACCCGGTCCGCCGACATGGGGTTCTCGGGCGGGGTCGGCTTGTGATCCGCATTGGCGAGCAGCGCCGCCACCACGTCGTCCGCATCGGCGGGCTTGGCGAGGTAATCCACGGCCCCGAGCTTCACCGCCGTGACGGCGGTGGCGATGTTGCCGTAGCCGGTGAGCACGATGGCGCGCGCGCCGGGGCGGTTCTTCTTGAGGGCGGAGATGACGTCGAGGCCGGTGCCGTCGCCGAGCCGCATGTCCACCACGGCATAGGCGGGAGCGGAGGTCTCGACGCGGGCGAGGCCGTCGGCCACCGTCTCGGCGGTGGCGACCTCGAAGCCGCGGGCTTCCATGGCCCGCGCGAGGCGCTGGAGGAAGGACCGATCATCATCGACGATCAGAACCGACCGGTCTTCCCCCACCTCAGGCATCTCGTTCATCGCGTCTTCCTCAATCCCTGATCGGCAATGCCGGCAAACAAGCACGAGCGATGCGGCTTTTACGCCGATCTGCCCGTAGATTAATCCAATGCGCGTCCCTTTGTCGCGTCCCCATCCACCTCGATCGCCAACGCTTTGCGTGGCCAGTGGATGCCGATGACCGCGCCGGTAGCCGGCGGCACGCGGTTTTCAAAGGTCAAATTTGCCCCGGTGCGCTCCAGCAGCGTCTTGGCAATGAAGAAGCCGAGACCGAGGCCACTCTCCGCCTCAAGGTCTGCATCCTGCCGCTCGCGGGCGCGGGAGGTGACATAGGGCTGGCCGATGCGACCGGAAATTTCGGGTGAAAAGCCCGGCCCGTCGTCTGCCACAACAATGTCGAGACCTGACGGGGTCCACTGGGCGCTGATGTCCACCCGCGTCGCGGCGAAGTCGACCGCGTTCTCCACGAGGTTGCCCAGGCCGTAGAGCAGCCCCGGATTGCGGGCGATGACCGGGGCGTCGGGATCGTCCTTCACCGACACGGCGATGGTGATGCCGAAATTACGGTGCGGCTCCACGACCTCCTCCAGCAGCAGGGCCAGGGGCATGCGATCGAACGGCGCATCGCCGGACCTCAGCGAAGTCAGCGTCTGCAGGATGTCACGGCAGCGCGCCACCTGGTCGCGCAGCAGAGCGACATCCTCGCTATAGGGACTGCTGTCGCCGATGGACCGGTGCATCTCCTTCACCACCAGGGCGATGGTGGACAGTGGCGTGCCCAATTCGTGGGCAGCAGCGGCGGCGAGACCGTCGATGGCCGTGAGGTGCTGCTCGCGGGCCAGCACCAGCTCGGTGGCGGCCAAGGCGTCGGCGAGTTCGCGGGCCTCCTCCGCCACCCGCCACGCATGCATGCCGATGAAGCCCACCGCAACCGATAGGGACACCCAGATACCTGCCAGGTACAGATCCGGGAGCACCGGCACATCGGCGCCGGCCCACGGCAGCGGGCGGGTCCAGAGGCCGACGGCGCCAGCACAGGCGACGGCCAGGATGCCGAGCATCACCGTGGTGCTCCAGGCGAGCGCGGTGGCGGAGATCATCACCGGCGCGAGGTAGAGCAGCACGAACGGGTTCTTCAATCCGCCCGTCAGGTACAGCAATGCCGTCAACTGGAGCACGTCATAGGCGAGCAGCGGTCCCGCCGCGGCGTCACCGAGCCGGCGGGCGACCGGATACTTGACCCGCAGCAGGACGTTCACCAGCGCGGAAAGACCGACCACGGCGAGGCAGGATGTCAGCGGCAGCGGGAAGCCAAGGCCGAGATTGACCACGACCAGCGCCGCAATCTGGCCTGAAATCGCCAGCCATCGCAGGCGAATCAAAGTGTCGAGACGCAGGCCGAACGATCTGCCGTGTGGCGGCGTTACAAAGGCAGTGGTCATGGAGTAGCGGTCCCGGTGTCCCGATGCGCAGAAGCGAGCCTCGCGAAAGGGAATAGTGACCCTACTGCCATAGCAGCGGAACAATAGCGCCCTATGTCTTTTGTCGGCATTGACCAACCTTGGAAGTGGGCACACGCTTGCGTCAACGTGCCGCCTTTCTGGGCAGCGCAGTAATGGTGAGGAGCAGTCATGGCAATCGGCGAGTTTGCAAGTGCCACCCGGCTGCCGCGTCAAGGCGACGTTGGACTCTCGACTCCGCTCTACTGGATGTACGAGATGGGATATGCGGCGCTCAACCCATCCCGGGCCATGGCCGACGCCAGCCGGCTGTTCCTGAAAAACCCGATCAATCCCGTCTCGCATACCACCATCGGCAAGTCCATGGCGGCCGCCTGCGAGCTGTTCGAGCGCACCACGCGCCGCTACGGCAAGCCGGACTGGGGCATCACCCATACCTCGGCCGCGGGCCAGACGGTGCCGGTTCACGTCAACACGGTGTGGGAACGTCCCTTCTGCCGGCTGCTGCATTTCGAGCGCGCGTTCGAATATCCGCCGCGCCGCCCGCAGCCGCGCCTGCTCATCGTGGCCCCGGTGTCCGGCCACCATGCCACGCTGCTGCGCGGCACGGTCGAGGCCATGCTGCCCACCCACGACGTCTACGTGACCGACTGGATCGACGCCAAGCTGGTGCCCATGTCGGAAGGCCGCTTCAGCCTATCCGACTATGTGGACTACCTCATCTCCATCTTCCACCGCATGGGCGGCAACTGCCATGTCATGGCCGTGTGCCAGCCGGCGGTGCCGGTGATGATGGCCATCGCCCGGATGGAGGCGGAGGAAGACCCCTTCGTGCCCAAGTCCATGGTGCTCATGGGCGGCCCCATCGACACCCGCGAGGCCCCGACGGCGGTCAACGCCCTCGCCAAGGACCGCGGCATCGACTGGTTCCGCCGCAACGTCATCACCACGGTGCCGTGGCCCCACCCGGGCGCCCTGCGCGAGGTCTATCCCGGCTTCCTGCAGCTCAACGGCTTCATGTCCATGAACCTCGACCGGCACCTGCAGGCCCATTGGGATCTGTTCCGGCACTTGGTGCAGGGCGACGGCGACTCGGCGGAAAAGCACCGCGATTTCTACGACGAGTACCTCGCCGTCATGGACCTGACCGCGGATTTCTACCTGGAAACCGTGGAGAATGTCTTCATCACCCATTCCCTGCCCAAGGGCGAGATCATGCACCACTCGCAGGTGGTGAAGCCGGACGCCATCCACCGCGTCGCGCTGATGACGGTGGAGGGGGAGAAGGACGACATCTCCGGCATCGGCCAGACCAAGGCCGCGCACAAGCTGTGCCCGCGGATTCCCGAGGACATGCGGGCCCATTGGGAGCAGCCGGGCGTCGGCCATTACGGCGTTTTCAACGGCTCGCGCTTCCGCTCGGAGATCGCGCCGCGCATCTCGGACTTCATCCTTTCCCAGGAATTCCGGCGCGACGGCCGGGCCCGGCCCATGCCGGACCGCCCTGCGCCCGAGGCCGCAGGCGAGGAAGAGCCGGATGTGTTCGCCCTCAACAAGAATGTGACCGCGCTTTATCCCCGGATTGCGCCGACTTAGCACTGGCGGCGCGGCGAAATTCTTGGGAAGATACCGGAGGTAACTTCGCCCCGGCTGCCCAATGCTGTTTCGCCGTGAGACTCGCAACGAGAACCGCAAATCGTCGCTCGCGCCCGGCGCCGAGACGATCGAATTGTTGCTTGATGACGAGTTGCTGCGCGTCATGGTCCGTCGCCATCCGCAGGCCCGCCGCCTGACGCTCCGGGTGCGCGCCACCTCCCGCGACGTGACGTTGACGGCGCCGCCCCATGTGGCGCTCTCCTTCGCCCGCGCCTTCGTGGAGCGGCATCGCGAATGGGTGCGGGTGCGCCTCGTGCGCCTGCCGGAGGCGGTGCCCTTCGCGGATGGCGCCGTCATCCCCCTGCGCGGCGAGCCGCACCGCATCGTCCACCGTCCCGATGCGCGCGGCACCGTGTGGATCGAGCCGGCCGTCCGCGGCATGCCCGCGCTCTGCGTGGCCGGGGAGGCGCCGCACGTCGCCCGGCGCGTGCAGGACTTCCTGAAGAAGGAGGCGCGGCGCGACCTTGCCGCCGCGGTGAAGCACTATACGCAGGCCCTCGGGGTCGAGGTTGGACGGCTCACGCTTCGCGACACGGCGAGCCGCTGGGGCTCCTGCTCGGCGCGCGGCGACCTCTCCTTTTCCTGGCGGCTGATCCTCGCGCCGGCTTTCGTGCTCGACTATCTCGCGGCCCACGAGGTCGCGCACCGGCTCGAAATGAACCACGGGGTGCGCTTCTGGCGGCTGGTGGAGCAGGTCTGCCCCAACCGCAAGGAAGCGGAGGCGTGGCTGAGGCGCCACGGCTCCGAACTTCACCGCTACGGCGAAGACTGAACTTGGCGGCGCCCTAAGGCCCCGTCTTCAGAGCGCCTTCTTGCCGCCAATGGCGATCGCACCGGGGCCGGCGACGAAGTACATCAGGAAACCGCCGATGATGGCGACATTCTTGAAGAAGTGGATCTGCTGCCCGGCCTGAGCGGCTTCCGGGAACGTCCAGAACAGGTGCGAAAGCACGGTGGCCACCACAGTGAAGCCCGCGAGCCACAGCGCGGTGATGCGCGGGAAAAGACCGGCGATGAGAAGCAGTCCGCCGATGACCTCGGTGGCCGCCGCAAGGCCTGCAAACACCATCGGCGCCGGGACGCCCTTGGCGGCGAGGGAGCCCGCGAAACCCGCGAGGTTGCCAAGCTTGCCGATTCCCGCCGGCAGGAAGAGAGCCGCGAGGAAGAGCCGGCCGACGAGCAGGACGAGATCATCAAGGGTACGCAAGGCTTGTTCTCCAGCACACGCTTCCCCGTACGGAAGCAGCGGTACGTGTTTGCTGCTGGAAATGCTGCATCGCAACCTTGGGGCGGAGGTTTCAGAACACTATTGCGTGTGGTCCCGCCCAGCCTCCTCGGCGGCGGCGAACATCAGCCGCGCCGCCACCGGCAGCGCGACCGACAGGCCGGCGAAGCGGAAAAGGTGGTGCGCGCTCATGAAGGCCGGGTCGTAGCCCATGGCGAAGCCAAGCGCCGTCATGGCCTCCAGCGCACCCGGCGCGAAGGCGGTGACGAGCTTGCCGAGATCATCGCCGGTCAGCCACGCCGCCAGCACGGCGAACAGCGTGGAGATCGCCACCGCCACCAGGAAGGCCCCGAGCGAGGCAAGCACATAGGCCCGGATGGTGGCGAGGGACGTGCCGATGAAGCGCACGCCGACGCTACCCCCCAGCACCACGAAAGCCGGAATGAGCAGGCCCGCCGGCAGCACGGCGGTGGAGAGCCGCGTGGCGTGAAGCACCGCACTGCCGGCGAGCGCCCCGAGGATCAGGCCCCCCGGCAGCTTCAGCCGCGCCGCGAGCAGGGCCGCGCCGGTGCAGACGAGGAAGAGGATGACGATCTCTGCGATGGTCGAGACATGCGGCGGCGGCGGCACGCCGCCCGCCGTCATCCCCAGCGCCGCCAGCACGTTGGGCAGGGCCGCCACCAGCAGGAACAGCCGCAGGGTCTGGGCGAAGGCGACCTGCCGCAGGTCCGCACTGGTGTCCGCCGCCATGGCGACCACGGTGCCGAAGGCACCGGGCGCGGAGGCCCAGAAGGCGCTCTCCCGGCTCCAGCCGGCCACGCGGGTGAGGAAGAGCGTTCCGCCCGCCATGGTGCCCAGCACGCTGGCGCCGAGGCACGCCATGCTCACCGGCCAGGTGGCGGCGCGGGCGAAGGTCTCCGGCGTCAGCATGGTACCCATGGAGGTGCCGAGCACGACAAAGGCGAGGAATCGCAGCCATTCGGGCACGACGATGCGCACCCCGGCCAGCGCGAGGCCGATGCAGGCGACCAGCGAGCCCGAGATCCATGCCGCCGGCAGGCCGAGCAGCGCGAAGGCGCCGCCGCCGAGGGCTCCGGCCCCCAGCGTGATCACCGCCGATGCGGCAGAGCGCATCCTGAAGGGCAAGCCCCTCACGCGGCGTCCGATCCCGTCGGCCGTGTCCGCTCCAGCCAGTCGACCAAGCGCCGGCTCGCCTCGGCGAGCTGCGCATCGCCCCGCGCGAAGCACAGGCGCATGAATCCCTCGCCGCCGAGCCCGAAGGCGGTGCCGGGGGCAAGGCCCACATTGGCCTCGTCCACCAGGGTCAGGCCAAGGCTGCGCACGTCGCGCCGGCCCTCGATGCCGAAGAACAGGTAGAAGGCGCCGGGCGGCTTCACGAGGTCCACCCGGCCGGTGGCGAGCAGCGCATCGCCCACGAGATCGCGGCCGCGGCGGGCGCGGGCGATCTGCTCGGCGACGAAGGGCTCGCCCTGGTCCAGCGCCGCGATGGCGCCGCGCTGCATGAAGGCGGCAACGCCGGAGGTGGAATACTGGATGAGGTTCTCGATGATCTGCCCGAGGCGCGGATGCGCCTCCAGCCAGCCGATGCGCCAGCCGGTCATGGCCCAGTTCTTCGAGAAGGTCTGGACGAAAAGGATGTGGTCCTCCTCGTCCATGATGTCGTGGAAGGACGGCGCCCGCCCCTCCTGCCCATAATAGAAGCGGCCATAGATCTCGTCGGCGATGATCCACAGGCCGTGGCGGCGGGCGAGGGACAGCACCGCCTTGAGGTCGTCGAGCGTCGCCACGAAGCCGGTGGGATTGGCCGGGGTATTGAGGAAGATGGCGCGGGTCGCGGGCGTCACCGCCGCGGCGAGGCGATCGTGATCGAGGGAGAAGCCCTCGGGTCCGTAATTGAAAGGCACATAGACGGCGCGCGCGCCCGCCTTCTGCGCCGCCGCGGCGGCATTGGGCCAGGTGGGCGAGGGGATGAGCACCTCGTCGCCTGCCCCCGCCACCAGCGCCATGGCCACGTGGATGGCCTGCATGCCCGAGCCGGTGACGAAATAGCGCTCCGCCATGTCCGGCACGCCATAGAGGCCGCTCATGTAGCGGGCGATGGCGGCGCGCAGCTCCGGCAGGCCGCGCTGCCACGTGTAGAAGGTCTCGCCCGCGTGGAGGGCGGATGCGGCCGCCTCGCAGATGAAGGGCGGGGTGGGCACGTCGCCCTCGCCGGCCCAGAGCGGGATCATGCCGGGCCGGTCGCGGCCGTAGTTCATCACCTCGACGATCCCGCTCTCGGGCAGCGCGCGCACGTGCTCGCGCACACGCTCCAGATAGGGATCCTCCACGGGCAAGGCGGGGACGGGCGCAGCAGGGGAGATCATGGATTGCTCGCGGGCACGAAAGCAGGGTGGAGGCGCGGAGGGACATCGGCGGGTGCGCCGGCGCGACTTATAGAGCCTGGGCGCGCCCGTGCGCCATCAAATGAAGTGGCGAACCGATCAGCGCCGGTGATGAATCGCATACGCCGTAACGTCATTGCACAAACGCAATAGCCTCTTGCGAAGCGGGACCGTTGCCGGCGCGGACGCGCGGTCCTACGTCCATTGCATCACCCGCGCACCTCCCTGCGCTCGCCGGTTCAAATTGGATGCCCCCCATGTCGCAGACCGTCACCCCGGCCATCGATGCCGCCGCCATCGACCGCCTGTTCCTCGCCGCCCGCTCCCAGAATGGCTGGACCGATGCGCCGGTCACCGAGGCGGAAGTCCGCGCCCTCTATGATCTGGTGAAGTACGGCCCGACCTCCGCCAACACCCAGCCCGCGCGCTACGTGTTTCTCACCACCGCGGAAGCCAAGGAGCGCCTGCGCCCGGCCCTGCCGGAGAGCAACCACAAGATCCTCGCCGCGCCGGTGGTGGCCATCATCGGCTACGCCCTCGACTTCCACGACAAGATCCCCGAGCTGTTCCCGCACTATCCGCAGTTCCGCGACCTGTTCATCAACAATCCGGGCATGATCGAGCCCCACGCGTTCCGCAATTCCTCGCTGCAGGGTGCCTATCTCATCCTCGCCGCCCGCGCGCTCGGCCTCGATGTCGGCCCCATCTCCGGCTTCGACGCCGCCAAGGTGGACGCGGAATTCTTCCCCGGCGGCACCACCAAGACCAATTTCATCGCCGCCATCGGCCACGGCGATGCCTCCAAGGTGATGCCCCGCCTGCCGCGCCTCGCCTTCGAGGACGCCGCGCAGATCCTCTGATCGCGTTCCCGGAATGAAAAAGGGCGCCCCAGTGGGGCGCCCTTTGCGTTTGTGGGCAGGCCTCAGTTGAGGCCGATGGTGGTGAGGTCCTGGAACCAGTGCTGGGCCTGCACGAAGCTCTTCACCTTGGGCGAGAGCGCGTGCGGGTTCACGTCGTGGACCACCCAGACCAGAACGGCATCGTCCACCACCTGCTGGTGCACCTGGGCAAGCAGCTCGTCCTGCTTCTTGGTGTCAAAGGTGCGCTTCGCCTCGTCGATGAGGGCATCCACCTTGGGGTTGGAGTAATAGCCCCAGTTCACGCCCACCGGCGCCACCTGCCGCGAATCGAAGAAGCGGATCAGGGCGTAGAGCGGGTCGGAGGTGACATAGGCGATGTTGTTCGAGGTGATGCCCTCGTTCATCGGGTCCTTCGCCCCCTTGCGCCAGGCGGTGTAGAGCGCCTCCAGCTCCACCACCTTGAACTCCACGTCGATGCCGATCTCCTTGAAGCTCGCCTGCAGGAACTCGTTCATGGGCAGGGAGAGCATCTGACCGGTGCCGCCGGCGGCAATGATGAAGGTAGTCTTGAGCGGCTTCTCTTTGGAATAGCCCGCCTCCTGCACCAGCTTCTTCGCGGCCTCGGGATCATACTTGAGGTCAAAGGTGGGCTTGCCGAACCAGGGGCTCGTCTTGTCCACCTGCCCCTTGGCGGGCTGGGCGAGGCCGTTCATCAGCTCCACCACGCCGTCGCGGTCCACCGCGAGGTTCAGCGCCTTGCGCAGGCGGATGTCGGTCCAGGGCGAGCCGGGCAGCATGGAGAGGTGGTAGTTCCACACGTGCGGCGTGACGTTGGTCACGAGCTTCATCCCCGCCGCCTTGAGCTGCGGCACGGCGTCGGGCGCGGGGGTCTCGATGAGGTCCACCTGGCCAGCGAGCAGCGCGTTGGTGCGGGTCAGCGCCTCCGGCATGGGGATGAGGATCATCCGGTCGGTCTTGGGCAGGCGGGTCTTATCCCAGTAATCGGGGTTCTTCACCAGCTCCAGCCGCTCGCGCGGCACTAGCTTGTCCTGCTTGAAGGGGCCGGTGCCCGAGGGGTTCTGGGCGAACTTGTCCCAGTCCTTGCCGAGCTTCTCGTATTGCGCCGGGCTCGACACCAGGAACCAGAGCATCTGGTAGGGGAAGAACGAATCCACGTCCTTGGTGGTGATCTCCACCGTCATGTCGTCCACCTTGCGCCAGGAGGCGATGGACGGCAGGCGGGTCTTCACCTGGGCGGACTGGCGCTTGTCGAACTGGGGTGCCTTCTCGTCCAGCACCTTGTCGAGGTTCCACACCACGGCGTCGGCATTGAAGTCCGAACCGTCGTGGAACTTCACGCCCTTGCGCAGGGTGAACAGCCACTTCTTGGGATCGGCCGGGTCCACCTTCCACTCGGTGGCGAGGCCCGGCACCAGCTTGCCGGGCCGGTCGGCCACGTTCATCTCCCAGGCGACCAGCGGGTCGTACAGGGTGTAGCCGGTGAATTGATAGGCACCTGCCCCACGATCAGGCTGACCGGTGGTCTGCGGAATGTCCGCCATGGAGATGCCATAGCGGACCACGCTCTCCGCGCCGGCCGGTGCCGCTCCGGCAAGACCGAGGAAAAGCGCGGTGGCGAGAGTGGTTCGAAGCGCGCGGAAACGCAGCATCTATCGTCCTTCCGTGAGTAAGCCCCACGGAAGGAAGGCAAAAGATATGCCGTATGCTTCGCTTTTGCGAAACGGGCGTCAGCGCCCACGCCGGGGCGGACGGCCGGAGGGCTTGCCCGAAGACTTGCCAGAGGACTTGCCCCAGTTGAACACGCGGTGCGGGAACACCTCGCCGTTCTCGCCGTCGCCGATGGCGATGAGCGCACCCTGGCAGGACACCGCCACGTGGCCCTCGACGATGGGCGCGTCGCGGCCGCGCAGGATGATGCTCTGTCCGCAGCGCAGGCGATGGGCATCCTGCGGCGTAACGTTGAGCTGGGGAATCTCCTCCAGCGCCACGGCCACCGGATCGAGGGCGTCCATCAGCGCCTCCTCGCTCGCCTCGGCGCGGTCGCGCAATTCGTCGAGGGGCACGAGGCGCTCCTCCAGGAACGGCCCGACGCAGGCGCGGCGCAGCTGGCAGATGTGGCCGCGCGAGCCGAGCATGCGGCCGAGGTCGCGGGCGATGGCGCGCACATAGGTGCCCTTGCCGCACTCGGCCTCGAGCACCGCATGGTCGGCGTCCGGACGCTCCATCAGCTCGATGCGGAAGATGGTGACGGGGCGCGCCTCCAGCTTCACCTCCTCACCCTCACGGGCGAGGTCGTAGGCGCGCTCGCCGCCGATCTTCAGCGCCGAATAGGCCGGCGGCACCTGCATGATCTCGCCCCGGAACGTGGGCAGCGCCGCGAGAATCTCGTCGTCCGAGGGGCGCAGGTCCGAGGTCTCGACCGCCTTGCCCTCGGAATCGTCCGTGTCCGTCTCGGTGCCGAAGCGCACCGTGAAACGGTAGGTCTTGCGGCCGTCCATCACATAGGGAACGGTCTTGGTGGCCTCGCCGAAGGCGATGGGCAGGCAGCCGGAGGCCAGAGGGTCGAGGGTCCCGGCATGTCCGGCCTTCTTGGCCCCGAAGATGCGCTTCACCACCGCCACCGCCTGGGTGGAGGTCATGCCGGTGGGCTTGTCCAGCAGCACCCAGCCATCGAGGTCGCGCTTGGGCGCACGGGGGCGGTTGTCCTGCTCGCGGCTGGCGCGGGGCTGCTCGCCGGCGCGGGGCGCTTCGGCCGCTTCAGCAGCGACGGCGGTCTCGACAACGGCTTCAACGATGGGCTCGGCGGCGGCTTCAGCCGCGGCTTCGGCAATGGCTCGGACGGTCATTCGGCGTCAGTCTCTTTGTCGGTCGAAGTCTGGTCGGTCGCGTCCTCGGCGCCGCTCTCAAGGGCATCGAGGTCGCGCTGCACCTGGGGGGAGCGCAGGAGCGCATCCATGCGGGCGCCCTCGTCGAAGGACGTGTCCTTGCGAAAGCGCAGCTCGGGGACGCTCTTCAGCTCCACGCGCCGCGCCAGCTCGCCGCGAATGCGGCGGGCATTGTCGGCCAGCGCCTTGATGACGGGGGCGATGTCCTTGCCGCCGAGGGGCATGACGTAGCAGGTGGCGATCTTGAGGTCCGGCGACATGCGCACCTCGGGCACCGTGATGATGTGCCCGGCGAGCACCGGATCGATATGGTCGCCGCGGGACAGCACGTCGGCCAAAGCATGGCGGACAAGCTCGCCCACGCGCAGCATGCGCTGGGAGGGGCCGCCTCCCGTGCGGGTGTCGGGTTTCATTTTTCTTCTGCTTCGTTCGGCGCCGGCAAAGCCGTGGCGCCTTCTCCTCGATTGTGGAGCGGACGGGTTTGGACCGTGCCGTTCCGGTTAATCGTCGACGCCTCCGGCCTTCTCCCCGTCAGGAGAGGAAGTTCGGAGGCGGAAACGTCGAGCCTTGCGCTCGTCTTCAGGTCACAGCGAGCGCTGGATCACCTCGACGCGGAAGCACTCGATCACATCGCCAGCACGCATGTCCTGGTAGTTCTCGAAGGACATGCCGCAGTCCTGGCCCGCGTGGACGGTGTTCACCGCATCCTTGAAGCGGTTGAGCGTCGCGAGCTTGCCTTCGTGGATCACCACGTTGTCGCGGATGAGGCGCACGTGCTGGCCCCTCTCCACGACGCCGTCGGTGACCTGGCAGCCCGCGACCTTGCCCACCTTGGAGACCAGGAAGATCTCCTTGATGAGGGCGTTGCCCAGCATGGTCTCGCGGTTGATGGGCGCGAGCAGGCCGCTCATGGCCTTCTTCACGTCATCCACGAGGTCGTAGATGATGTTGTAGTAGCGGATTTCGATGCCGGCTCGCTCGGCCGCGTCGCGCGCTTCCTTGTTGGCGCGCACGTTGAAGGCGATGATCGCCGCGCCGGAGGTCTCCGCCAGCGTCACGTCGCTCTCGTTGATGCCGCCCGCGCCGGAATGGATGATGCGGGCCTGCACCTCGTCGTTGCCGACCTTCTCCAGCGCGCCGATGATGGCTTCCACCGAGCCCGACACGTCGCCCTTGATGATGAGGGGGAATTCCTTCCGCCCCGAAGCCTTCACCTGGCTCATCATCTGCTCCAGCGAGCCGCGGATGGTGGCGGAACGGGCCGCCGCCTTCTCGCGCTTCTGGCGCTGGCGGTAATCGGTGATCTCGCGGGCGCGGGCCTCGTTCTCCACCACGGCGAGGCGGTCGCCCGCCTCCGGCGTGCCGTTGAAGCCCAGCACTTCCACGGGGAAGGAGGGGCCGGCCGCGTCCACATTGGCGCCGGTGTCGGAGATGAGGGCGCGCACGCGGCCCCACTCGGCGCCGGCCACCACGATGTCGCCCACGTGCAGGGTGCCGCGCTGGACGAGGACGGTGGCCACGGGGCCCCGGCCGCGATCGAGCTTGGCTTCCACCACGGTGCCTTCGGCGTCGCGGTTGGGATTGGCGCGCAGGTCGAGCAGTTCGGACTGGAGGGCGATGGCCTCCAGCAGCTTGTCGAGGTTGAGGTGCTCCTTGGCGGAGACTTCCACCTCGAGCGTCTCGCCGCCCATGCTCTCCACCTGCACTTCATACTGAAGCAGTTCGGAGCGCACGCGCTCGGGCTTGGCGCCGGGCTTGTCGATCTTGTTGATGGCCACGATCAGCGGCACGCGCGCGGCGCGGGCGTGGTTGATGGCCTCCACCGTCTGGGGCATCACGCCGTCGTCGGCCGCCACCACCAGCACCACGATGTCCGTCACCTTGGCGCCGCGGGCGCGCATGGCGGTAAAGGCGGCATGGCCGGGGGTGTCGATGAAGGTGATCTTCGAGCCCGAAGGCGCGGTGACCTGGTAAGCGCCGATGTGCTGGGTGATGCCGCCGGCCTCGCCGGAAACGACGTTCGCCTTGCGGATGGCGTCGAGCAGCGAGGTCTTGCCGTGGTCGACGTGGCCCATGATGGTCACGACCGCCGGGCGGGGCTCCAGCGTCTCGGGGGCGTCCGGGGTATCGAACAGGCCTTCCTCGACGTCGCTCTCCGACACGCGGCGCACGGTGTGGCCGAGATCCTCGGCGATGAGCTCGGCGGTATCGGCGTCGATCACGTCGGTGATCTTCACCATCTGCCCCTGCTTCATCAGCATGCGGATGACGTCCACGGCCCGCTCCGACATGCGGTTGGCGAGTTCCTGGATGGTGATGGTCTCGGGAAGGATCACCTCACGGGCGATCTTTTCCTTGCTCTCCTGCTGCCGGTGACCGGTCATGCGCTGGGTGCGGCGCCGGAACGAGGCGACCGAACGCTGGCGCTCCTCCTCGCCCGACTGGGCGGTGACGAGCGTCAGGCGGCCGCGCTGCTTCTCCTGGCCGGCGGGCGCACGGGGCACCTTGACCGGGGCAGCCGGGCGGGCGCCCGGTCCACGGCGGACGGCACCGCCACGGCGTTCTTCTTCCTCGGTGCCACCCGCTGCCGGAGCGGTGGTGCCGGCGGGGCGGGGGGTGAGCGGACGGGCGCTCGTGGCACCGGCACCGGCGGGACGGGCGCCCGCGCCCTGCTCCTCGCCGCCAAAGCGCTTGCGCGCCTCCTGCTCGGCCTTGCGCTTCTTGTCCTCTTCCTGGGCGCGGCGGGCCTCGTCCTCGCGCTTGCGGGCCTCGGCGGCCTCACGCTCGGCACGCTCGGTGCGCTCGCGCTCGGCGCGGCGACGGGCCTCCTCCTCGGCGGCACGGCGCTCCTCGGCCATGCGCTGCTCTTCGACCGCGCGAACGCGGGCGTCGGCGAGCGCGCTGGCGCGGGCGTTACGCTCTTCCTCGGTCAGGGTGCGCAGCACCACGCCGGAACCGCCGGGACGCTGCTGGCCGGGACGCGACGGGGCGCCACCGCCACCGGGGCGACGGTCCCGATCCGAGCCGGGCCCGCCGGAACGCGGCGGCTGGCCGGGACGCGACGGCGCGCCAGGGCGCGACGAGGACTGGCCCGCGGAACCGGGACGGGAGGTCTGGCCCGAAGCGGAGCGCGGTCCCTCGGAGGGACGCGCGCCGGACGGCGCGGACGGACGGGCCGCGGCAGGAGCCGGTGCGGAAGGCGCTGCCGGCTTCGGAGCCGCAGGCGCCGCCGGAGCGGCGGCAGCCGGAGCTGCCTCCGGCTTGGCGGCAGCAGGCTTGGCAGCAACCGGTTCGGCCGGTGCCGGCTCGGCAGGCGACGGAGCGGCGGGGGCCGGAGCAGCAGGCTCAGGAGCGGGCGGTGCAGCCGGGGCCTTCGCCTCCACCTGAGCGGCGGGCGCAGGCGCGGCCGGAGCCGGCGCAACGGGAGCAGCGGCAGGCGTGGCAACAGGTGCGGCCGGCGGTGCAGCCGGAGCCTTGGCTTCGACCGGCGCGGCGGGAGCCGGAGCGGACGGCGCGGGAGCCGCCGGTGCGGGACGGGCAGGCGCAGCCGGAGCCACAGGCGCCTTCGCCTGCGCAGGCGGGGCGGCCGGAGCCGGCGCCGCAGGCGCGCTCCCGTGTCCTGCCTCACCTGGGGCGATGACGCGGCGCTTCACCTTCTCCACCACGACCGCCTTGGAGCGGCCATGGCTGAAGCTCTGGCGCACCGTTCCCTGCTCCACCGGGCGCTTCAGCGTGAGCGTCTTGCCGGGGGCGGGATGCAGCGTCTTGTCGCCTGGGGTCTTGGTGTCGTTCATTCCGTATCCGTTCCTTGCATCCGGCCGGGGTCATGCGGGAGATCAGCACCATGGCTCAAATCATTGCCATGGCTGGGGTTTGGACCCTGCCCGAGCGTCTCGCCGAGGGACGTACCCGTCCGCCAGCGCGAGAGCCTGTGGCAGCGCTCCAGAAACCCTTTGGCCGTCGGATGCGCGAGCAGCGCCGCATGTACCACATTTGACCGCCCCAACGCCAAGTCCAAATCGATGCCGGGAAAGCAATCGACCACGGTGACCGCTCGGAAACCGGCGGCCTCGACCTGACGCAGGAGGGCATTGAGCTTGCGCACCCCGTCCGGGCGCGCGTCACTGGCGTTGAGGACGACCAGCACATCGCCGGTGCCCAGGGCCGCCTCGACCTTGGTGTGGCCCGTCACGACCCGTCCCGCCTTGTTGGCGAGGGAGAGGGCGGCGAGGGCGTCCTTGTAGATGAGCCGATCCACCAGATCGGCAAGATCGGGCGCGGCCTTGCCGCGACCCTTGAAGGCGCGGCCGAAGGCCTTCTTCTTCAGCGCCGTCTCGAAATCGGCGCGCGTGGCCCCCACCCAGGCACCACGGCCGGGGAGCTTACGCGAAAGATCCGGGATGATGGCGCCGTCCGGCGCCACCACGAAGCGGAGCATGTCGGCCACCGGCAGCACCCGCCGCGTGGCGAGGCACAGGCGCGACAAAGGCGCCCGCGCCGCAGACAAGCTGCGCGGCCCCCCGTCCGTCTCGTCCTCGTCCAGTATAGCGTGCACCAGTGGTCATCTCCTTGGGCTCAGGCGTCTTCGGCCGGGGCGTCTTCGCCCTCGGCTTCAGGCTCGGCCTCGATCCAGCCCGCGGCGACGCGGGCCTGCATGATGAGGGCCTCGGCGTCCTCGCGGGAGAACTCGAAACCGTCCAGCGCGCCGGCATGGCGGATGGTCTCGCCGTCCTTGCGCTCGCTCCAGCCGATGAGATCGTCGGTGGCGCAGCCGGCGACATCCTCGACGGTCTTGATGTCGTTCTCGCCGAAGGCGACCAGCATCTTGGAGGTGACGCCGGGCACGTCCTTCACTTCGTCCTCGACGCCCAGCTCCTTGCGGCGGGCGTCGAGCGCCTCCTCCACCTCGGCGAGGTGCTTGAGGGCGCGGGACTGCAGCTCGGTGGCGGTGTCCTCGTCAAAGCCTTCGATGGAGGCCAGTTCGGAGATCGGCACGTAGGCGATCTCCTCCACCGAGGTGAAGCCCTCGGAGGTGAGCAGCTGGCCCATCATCTCGTCGAGATCGAGGGCCTCGGAGAACATCTTGGTGCGCTCGGCGAATTCCTTCTGCCGCCGCTCGCTCTCCTCCTGCTCGGTCATGATGTCGATGTCCCAGCCGGTGAGCTGGGTGGCGAGGCGCACGTTCTGGCCGCGGCGGCCGATGGCCAGCGAGAGCTGGGCGTCGGGCACCACCACCTCGATGCGCTCGCGATCCTCGTCGAGCACCACCTTCACCACCTCGGCGGGGGCAAGGGCGTTGACGATGAAGGTGGCGATGTCCGGGTTCCAGGGGATGATGTCGATCTTCTCGCCCTGCAGCTCGTTCACCACCGCCTGAACGCGCGAGCCGCGCATGCCGACGCAGGCGCCGACCGGGTCCACCGACTGGTCGCGGGAGATGACGGCGATCTTGGCGCGGGAGCCGGGATCGCGGGCCACCGCCTTGATCTCGACGATGCCGTCGTAGATCTCGGGTACTTCCTGCGCGAACAGCTTCGCCATGAACTGGGGATGGGTGCGGGAGAGGAAAATCTGCGGGCCGCGCGGCTCGCGACGCACGTCGTAGATGTAGGCGCGGATGCGGTCGCCGGTCTTCACCGTCTCGCGCGGAAGGAGTTCGTCGCGGCGCAGGATGCCTTCGCCACGGCCGAGGTCCACCACGACGTTGCCGTACTCGACACGCTTCACGAGACCGTTCAGCACGTCGCCGATGCGGTCCTTGTATTCGTCATACTGCCGGTCGCGCTCGGCCTCGCGCACCTTCTGCACGATGACCTGCTTCGCGCTCTGCGCGGCGATGCGGCCGAAATCGAAGGGCGGCAGGGTGTCGGCGATGGTGTCGCCCACCTGCGCCGCGGGATTGTGGCGGCGGGCGCCGTCCAGCGTGATCTCGGTGGCGGTATTCTCCACCTCGTCCACCACCAGCAGGTGGCGCGCAAGGCGCAGCTCGCCGGTCTTGGAGTTGATGTCGGCGTGGATGTCCGTCTCCTGGCCGTAGCGCGAGCGCGCGGCCTTGGCGATGGCATCTTCCATGGCGGCGATGACGATGCTGCGGTCGATGGACTTCTCCCGCGCGACCGCATCGGCGATCTGCAGGAGCTCCAGCCGGTTTGCGCTGACGGCGACCATCAGTGCTTCTCCTTCACGCTGCTGGCGTTGGCCGAGGAGGCGGCCGTCTCGAGGCCCGCCTTCTTCTTGGCGTTGGACTTCTTTCCATCGGGCTTCTTGCCCGCGACCTTGGATTTCTTCGCCTTCTTGCCGGCGACCTTGCCGGTGGCGGCCTTGTTGGCAACCGGACCGCGCGCCGGCTTGGCGGGCGCCCCGTCGTCGTCACCGTCCAGATCGCCCGGCTCGAACGTGTCGTCGGCCTCCAGCGGATCGACGGTGTCGAGGAAGTCTTCGGCCTCCTCGTCCAGCTCCTGGCCGGCGGCCTTGGCCGCGCGCAGCGCCTCGCGGATCAGCGCGTCGGTGAGCACGAGGCGGGCATCGTGGATGTCGCGGAGCGGCAGGCGGACGGTGGGCTCTTCGTCGGCGCGCGCATCGGTGCGGCGCACCAGCGCATCGCCATCCTCGGCACCGGTGAGGATGCCGCGGAAGCGCTTGCGGCTGTCCACCGGCACGCTCATCTCCACCTTCACCTCGTGGCCCGCCCAGCGCACGAAATCCGACAGCCGCACCAGCGGCCGGTCGATGCCCGGCGAGGACATTTCGAGGCGATAGGCGCTGGCGATGGGGTCTTCCACATCGAGCACCGGCGAGAGGGCGCGGGAGGCGGCCTCGCAATCGTCGATGGACATGGTGCCGTCGGGGCGCTCGGCCATGATCTGCACGGTGCCGCCGTCCCGGTTCGTCACCTTCACGCGCACCAGGCGATAGCCCAGGCCGCCGAGCACGCCGGAAGCGATGGCGGCGACGCGGGCCGCCACGCCGGTCTCGGTGATGAGGCGCGGCTCGTTGGGATCGTCCAGCACGGCGTTGATCTCGGTCATGTCACTCCGGGTGCGGATCGCTTCGCGCCGGCTTGTCCGCCGCGCGTCGTCCGCTGGTTCATTTTTTGCCGGACGCGGCGGCTCGGCACCGGCGCCCGAAATTCATATGGCCATCAGGCCCGCCCGGCACCCCGAAGGGCGCATCCTGGTGTCGCGGAACACCGGATAAGCAGAAAAGGAGCGGGTCCCGACCGGGGCCCACTCTCATCACCTTCGACTGCGATGGCGCTGAGGCATCCCCATGGGGGACGGCGCTAATATAGACGGAAATGCCGGACACGCAAGCCCGGCATCCAAGTTAGCGCTTTGCCGGCAATGACCTGCGATTCGCGCATGGCACATCCGCCCCACCCGAGCCGGGCCGCCGCAATTGCGCCGCACGCGGGGTGTTCAACCCCGCCGACCGCGCTCCGCCTCGACCCGTCGATGGCGACGCCCGACGCTGAAGAGCCCGCCATCATCGTATCTCGATGGCCCGTCCGCGTCAGGCCTGCCGCGCCCGATCCGCCAAAGCTGCCGGATCAACCAGACATGCGAACCGCCGTCCCGAGCGAGGATCAAGTCCTTGCGTTTCTCGCCGGGCCGCGCGACCGCCGGGATGGAGCGATCCGTCCCGGCGGTTTACGCTCTCAGGCCAGTCCGTCCAGTTCCTGATCGGTCAGCGCGCCCGGCACGATGGTGACGGGGATGGGAAACCGTGCCGCATGGCCGGCGGCGAGCGAGGCCACCAGCGGCCCCGGCCCTTCCTTTCCGGTCCCGGCGGCAAGCACCAGAATGGCGATATCGCGGTCCTCATGGATCACCGCGCCGATGGCCTCCGCCAAAGCACCCTCCCGGATCACGGTCTCCGGTGCGATGCCGGCCACCTGCCGCGCCCGCGCGACGTACTTGGCGAGCCGCGCCTCCATCTCCTCATGAGCCTCGGCCCGCATCAGATCGGCGACGCCGAGCCATTGCTGGCTGACGCCTTCAAGCTCCAGGACCCCCAGCATCACCACCCCGCCCTCGGTGCCGGCGGCGCGGCGGGCGGCGTAATAGACGGCGCGGTCGCATTCCGGGGTATCGTCCACCACCACCAGAAACTTGCGACGATGCCCGGGTTCGCGGCTCTGGCGCGGGGCTACGGTCCGCGTGGGGATCATGACGGCTCTCCCGGATCGGATCTCTGGGGCGGGGCGGCGCATGGTGGCACGGCGACGGGCGCACAGGGGAGATGATTTTCCCGCCCTCCCCACCCGGTTCGCATCGGGCGCCGCATGGGCTAGAGGGAGACATCAGAGGCAATCGCGACGCCGCCCGGCGTCCGAAGGGGAAAGGACCAAGGCGTGTCGGAACTCAAGCTCGATCAGGCCCAGACCATCGTCACGACGGCCCTCGCCCATGCGCGGGCGGGCAGCATGAACCCGCTCGCCGTCTGCGTGCTCGATGCGCGCGGCGCGCTCAAGGCGGCCGGATCCGAGGACGGCACCAGCCTCAACCGCATGGACATCGCCCTCGGCAAGGCCAAGGGCGCGCTGGCGCTGGGCATGGGCTCGCGCTCCCTGTTCAAGCGGGCGAAGGATCAGCCCTTCTTCATCGCCGCCGCCACCTCGGCCATCGGCGGCTCGCTGATTCCCGTGCCGGGCGGCGTGCTGATCCGCTCCGGCGACGGCAAGGTGATCGGCGTGGTCGGCATCTCCGGCGACACCTCTGACAATGACGAGGCCTGCGCCATCGCCGGCATCACCGCCGCCGGCCACACGCCCGATCAGGGCGCGGACTGAGCCCCCGGAAGGGGCGAAACATTCCGCTGGCCGGGCGCGGAAATTTGGATATAGTCCGCCGCGCGGACGGTGCCCTTCGGGGCGCCGCGTTTCCTGTTGGCAGCTTAATATGCTGACGACAATACGGAAACGGCAACGGGCGGTCGCTGGACCCAACCCGCGTTTCGCACAGCGTCGACCGTGCTGGACGACATCCCGGCCCGGCCGAGCGGAGATCGAGAGCCCGCCGTTACCTCTCCGAGGGACCCGGCGCCAGGGCTTCCGCCTCCTCCCCACTCTCTGTTGAAAGGATTGACCGATGTCGATCACGGCCGAGCGCAAGCAGGCGCTCATCAAGGACTTTGGTGCCAAGGACGGCGACACGGGTTCGCCCGAGGTGCAGGTGGCGATCCTCACCGAGCGCATCACCAACCTCACCGAGCACTTCAAGTCCCACAACAAGGACAACCACTCGCGTCGCGGGCTTCTGAAGCTCGTCTCGCAGCGGCGCAGCCTCCTCGACTATCTGAAGAAGAAGGACGAGGGCCGCTACAAGTCCCTCATCGGCCGTCTGGGCATCCGCCGCTGACGCCGGTTTCCGGCGCCGGCCGAGGAACGGTTGGCGCCGCGCGCCCCCGCCACGGGGGGTGCATTTGCGCAGCGGGCATGGGGCCTGCTGCGGGTCCGTGAATGGAAGAAGCCATGGCAGGATCGCCGGACGCAACCGTCGGAGCCCCCGCATGAGGGGTTGGCTTCGCGCGGCGCGTCCGGCCGTCTTGCTCATGGCTTTTTTCGTTCGCGCCTGAACTGAAAGAGCAAGACATGTTCGATATCCACCGCGAAGAGCTGGACTGGGGCGGAACCACCCTCACCCTCGAGACGGGCAAGATGGCCCGTCAGGCCGACGGCTCCGTGCTGGCCACCTACGGCGATACCAAGGTCCTCGCCACCGTCGTCTCGGCCAAGGAGCCGAAGCCGGGCCAGGACTTCTTCCCGCTGACCGTGAACTACCAGGAAAAGACCTACGCGGCCGGCCGCATCCCCGGCGGCTACTTCAAGCGCGAGGGTCGTCCGTCCGAGAAGGAGACACTGGTCTCCCGCCTCATCGACCGCCCGATCCGCCCCCTCTTCCCCGAGGGCTACAAGTGCGACACCCAGGTGGTCGTCACCGTTCTGGCGCATGACCTCGAGAACGATCCGGATATCGTGTCGCTGGTCGCCGCCTCCGCCGCGCTGACCCTCTCCGGCATCCCCTTCATGGGTCCGGTGGGCGCCGCCCGCGTCGGCTTCATCGACAATGAGTACGTGCTCAACCCCACCGTGGACGAGGTGAAGGAAAGCTCCCTCGATCTCGTGGTCGCCGGCACGGGCGACGCGGTGCTGATGGTGGAATCGGAAGCCAAGGAGCTGCCCGAGGAAATCATGCTCGGCGCCGTGATGTTCGGCCACCGCCACTTCCAGCCGGTGATCGAGGCCATCATCCGCCTCGCCGAGAAGGCCGCCAAGGAGCCCCGCACCTTCGCGCCGCTCGACGTCTCGGAGATCGAGGCCAAGGTGAAGGAGATCGCCGAACACGATCTGCGCGCCGCCTACAAGATCAAGCAGAAGCAGGACCGCTACGCCGCCGTCGGCGCCGCCAAGTCCAAGGTGAAGAAGTATTACGAGGAGCTCGCCATCGGCGGCACGTCCGTGCCGAACCCGCAGGTGGTCTCCGAGGTGTTCAAGGCGCTCGAAGCCAAGATCGTGCGCTGGAACATCCTCGACGACGGCATCCGCATCGACGGCCGCGACGTGCGCACCGTGCGCCCGATCGTCTCCGAGGTCGGCATCCTGCCGCGCGCCCACGGCTCGGCCCTGTTCACCCGTGGCGAGACGCAGGCCCTGGTGGTCGCCACCCTCGGCACCGGAGAGGATGAGCAGTTCATCGACAGCCTGGAAGGCACTTACAAGGAGCACTTCCTGCTGCACTACAACTTCCCGCCCTTCTCCGTGGGCGAGACCGGCCGCATGGGCTCGCCCGGCCGCCGCGAGATCGGCCACGGCAAGCTCGCCTGGCGCGCCATCCACCCCATGCTGCCGGCCAAGCACGAGTTCCCCTACACCCTGCGCGTGGTGTCGGAGATCCTCGAGTCCAACGGCTCGTCCTCCATGGCCACCGTCTGCGGCACCTCGCTGGCGCTGATGGATGCGGGCGTGCCGCTGCGCCGTCCGGTGGCGGGCATCGCCATGGGCCTCATCCTCGAGGACCAGAAGTTCGCGGTGCTCTCCGACATCCTCGGCGACGAGGACCACCTCGGCGACATGGACTTCAAGGTGGCCGGCACGGAGCAGGGCGTGACCTCGCTCCAGATGGACATCAAGATCGCCGGCATCACCGAGGAGATCATGAAGGTCGCCCTCACCCAGGCGAAGGACGGCCGCGTCCACATCCTCGGCGAGATGGCCAAGGCCCTCACCACCGCCCGCGCGGAACTCGGCGAGCACGCCCCGCGCATCGAGGTGATGAAGATCGCCGTGGACAAGATCCGCGAAGTGATCGGCTCCGGCGGCAAGGTGATCCGCGAGATCGTCGAGAAGACCGGCGCCAAGATCAACATCGAGGACGACGGCACCATCAAGATCGCGTCCGCCAACGGCGACTCGATCAAGGCGGCCATCAACTGGATCAAGTCCATCGCTTCCGAGCCGGAAGTGGGCCAGATCTATGAGGGCACCGTGGTGAAGGTGGTGGACTTCGGCGCCTTCGTGAACTTCTTCGGCTCCAAGGACGGCCTCGTCCACGTGTCGCAGATGGCCAACGAGCGCGTCGCCAAGCCCTCCGACGTCGTCAAGGAAGGCGACAAGGTGAAGGTGAAGCTGATGGGCTTCGACGAGCGCGGCAAGACCCGCCTGTCCATGAAGGTGGTCGACCAGGCCACCGGCGAGGACCTCGAAGCCAAGGCCAAGGCCGAGCGCGAAGCCGGCCGCACCGCCTCCGAGGGCGAGGCCGGCGCGGCGGAGTGATCTTTCGCACCCGCGTTGAATGGGGAAGGGCGGCCGCGAGGCCGCCCTTTTCTTTTGGGCCTCTCCAAGCGCGAAGATATTCCCCTAGAAATTATCCCGTGCTATTCTTTCCAGATGAATGCACCGGGAGCCCACATGCGTGCTGCCCCCCTCGCCGAAGCGCCCCTCAGCCAGGGCGCGGTTCTGACCAAGGCCCTGCTGCGCGCCGCGGACCGGCTGGGCGTCACGGGCGCGACGCTCGCCACCGTCGTCGGCCTCAGCCCCGCCTCGCTGACCCGCATGAAGAAGGGTGAATTCGCGCTGGAGGCCGGCACCAAGCCGTTCGAGCTGGCGATTCTGTTCGTGCGCCTGTTCCGCTCGCTGGACGCCATCGCCGGAGGGGATGAGCGCATCGCCCGCGCATGGCTCACCAGCCCCAACACCGCGCTGGACGCCGCGCCCATCGACAAGATCAGGACCATTCCGGGATTGATGGATGTCATCGCCTATCTGGACGCCCGACGCGCTGTCGTCTGAGGCGCGGCCCTATGCCGGGCGCTGCTGGCGGCTGGTGGAGGCGCAGCACCTCACGTCCACGCTCAAGCTGGTGGACGACACCGACGAGCAGAAGGTGCTGGAAGACCTCATCGAGGCCACCAAACCACCGCTCCCGCCGGAATGCCGACACCTCGACTATCTGCTCTTCACGCCCTTCCGCTACGAGCCGCCCTATCCCCATGGCTCGCGTTTCCGCCGCGCGGGGCGCACGGCCGGCGTCTATTATGCGGCGGAGCGGCCGGAGACGGCGCTGGCGGAGCTGGCCTTCTATCGCCTGCTGTTTTTCGCGGAATCGCCGGGGACGCCATGGCCGCGCGGCGCCGGCCAGTTCACGGCCTTCGCTGCCGAGGTGCGGACGGACCGCCATCTCGATCTCACGGCAGAACCGCTCTCCCGCGACGGGTCGGCCTGGACCCACCCCATCGACTATGCCCCCTGCCAGCATCTCGCCGATGCGGCGCGGGCGGCGGCGGTGGAGATCATCCGCTACCGCTCGGTGCGCGATCCCGATGCGGGCGCCAACCTCGCCGTGCTCGCCTGCGCGGCCTTCGCGGCCCCGGCGCCGGTGGAGCGGCGGACATGGCACGTGTTGCTCGGCCGCACCGGCGTTTCAGCTGTCTGCGAGGCGCCGCGCCAGCGACTGTCCTTCGGGCGGGAGGCCTTCGCCGCAGACCCGCGCCTCGCCGGCATGGTTTGGGAGCGCTGACGTCAGAACAGGTTCAGCCCCGGCGGCAAGGCCAGCCCGCCGGTGAGCGACTTCATCTTCTCCTGCATCACCCGCTCGGCCTTGCCGCGGGCGTCGGCCAGGGCGGCGACGATGAGGTCTTCGAGGATTTCCACCTCGTCCGGCTTCACCAGCGAGGGGTCGATGCGCACCGCCTTGCATTCGCCCTTGGCGGTGACGCGCACCGAGACGAGACCGCCGCCGGAGCTGCCTTCCACCTCGACGGTCTCCAGTTCCGCCTGCATCTGCTGCATGCGGTCCTGAAGCTCCTTGGCCTGCTTCATCATGCCCATGAGGTCGCGCATGGTGCTGTCATCCCTTGCTTGAGCAATTCCAGCGAAAGTGGTTGCGTAAGAAAACAAACAGATAGAGCACACCCGGTGTGCTCTAGAATTCGATCTCGTCGTCGGCGCCCGGTCCGGCGAGGTAATCCTCCTCGGAGGGCGCCAGCCCCTCGTCGGCGGGGGGCTCCTCGCGGGTGCGCACGTCCACCACCTCGGCGCCGGGGAAGCGAGCGAGCACGGCGGCGACCAAAGGATGGGCCTTGATGCCCTCCTCCCGCTCGGCTTTCACCGCCGCATTCTCCTCCGCCAGCGTCGGCCCGCCGGACTGGGAGGAGACCGAGACCATCCAGCGCCGGCCGGTCCAGTCGTTGAGCTTGCGGGAGAGGTCCTGGATGAGGCTGCCGGGCGCGCCGGGCACCAGCGCCACCTCGATGCGTCCGTCCTCCACATGCACGGGGCGCAATTGCGTCTCGATACCGTGCTTCAGGGCGAGATCGCGGCGGGCCGCAGCGAGCGCCGCCACATCCGCAAGGCTGCCGAGGCGCGGACCTTCCGCCGGCAGCGCCGCGCGGGCATCGGTGCGGATCTCGACGCGCGGCTGGGGCCGGGCTTCCGCCGGGCGGGGCGCGAGGGAGAGGCGCGGGCCACCGCCGCCGCCACCGCCGGGGGGCGGCATCGATGGCGCGGAGGGCGCGGGCGCCGGCTGGTCCTTCAGCCGCCGCAGCGCCTCGTCCGGGCTCGGCAGGTCGGCGGCATAGGCGAGGCGCACCAGTACCATCTCCGCCGCCTGGGCGGGCTTGGGCGCCTGCTGCACCTCGCCGATGCCTTTCGAGAGCATCTGCCACGCGCGCGCCAGCACCCGCATGGACAGGCCCTGCGCCATCTCCGACCCACGCACCCGCTCGGCCTCGACCAGCGCCGCGTCGTCGGCCGCGTCGGGCACGATCTTCAGGCGGGTGACGAGATGGGTGAAGTCGGCGAGGTCGGTGAGAATGACGGCGGGGTCGGCGCCGGAATCGTATTGGTCGCGGAATTCCGCCAGCGCGCGGGCCATCTCGCCCTTCATCAGCGCCTCGAACAGATCGATGACGCGACCCTTGTCGGCAAGGCCGAGGAGGCGCCGCACCTCCTCCGCGCTCACCGTGCCGCCGCCATGGGCGATAGCCTGATCCAGCAGCGAAAGACTGTCGCGCACCGAGCCCTCGGCCGCGCGGGCGACGATGGAGAGCGCCTCCGGCTCGATGGTCACGCCCTCGCGGGCGCAGATGCCCGAGAGGTGCGCGGCGAGCGTGCCCGCCTCCACCCGACGCAGGTCAAAGCGCTGGCAGCGGGACAGCACGGTGACGGGCACCTTGCGGATCTCGGTGGTGGCGAAGATGAACTTCACATGCTCCGGCGGCTCTTCCAGCGTCTTCAGCAGCCCGTTGAAGGCCGCCGTGGAGAGCATGTGCACTTCGTCGATGATGTAGACCTTGTAGCGCGCCATCACCGGGCGATAGCGGGCGCTCTCGATGATCTCGCGGATGTCGTTGATGGAGGTGTTGGACGCGGCGTCCATCTCCATCACGTCCACATGGCGGGATTCGATGATGTCGCGGCAGTGCTTGCCCATCACCGCGAGATCGAGGCTCGGGCCGCCGGGGGCGCCGTCCGCCGGCTCGTAGTTCAGCGCGCGGGCGAGGATGCGGGCGGTGGTGGTCTTGCCCACGCCGCGCACGCCGGTGAGGATATAGGCCTGCGCGATCCGCCCCGAGGAGAAGGCGTTGCGCAGGGTGCGGACCATGGCCTCCTGGCCGATCAGGTCCGCGAAATTCTGCGGCCGGTATTTGCGCGCGAGCACGCGATAGGCGCCGGGTGAGGATTGGGTGGGTGTTGGGGGGGCGGCCGGCGCCGACGGCGGCGCAGCTTCGGGCAGGCCGAGGTCGAAGCCCGGTCCATCCTGCTGGTCGTCGATCTGCTGCTCGTCGCTCATCTGGCTGCCTTCGGGGCCGTCGCTGGCCTGCCCCATACATAGCATCGCGCGCCCGCACGTCGATGGGCGGGTCGGCAAATCCCCGCCGTCCACGGCTTTGCAGACCAGAGCCGAGAAAGCTGGCGTCCGGAGCGCCGCCGTGCTTACACGCGAGCGCCTTGCAATCGTGGACCCGATCGTGACCCAGCCTCCCCCCTTCATCGCCATCGTCGGTGCCGGCCCCGCCGGGCTCGCGGCCGCGGAGGTGTTGTCGGCGGCCGGTCTGCGGGTGACGCTCTATGACCGCATGCCGTCCGCCGCGCGAAAGTTCCTGATGGCGGGGCGCGGCGGGCTGAACCTCACCCATTCCGAACCGGTGGACGCCTTCCGCGCCCGCTATGGCACGGCCGCGGAGCGCCTCGCCCCCGCGCTCAATGCCTTCCCGCCGCAGGCGCTGCGCGAGTGGGCGGCGGGGCTGGGCGAGGAGACGTTCGTCGGCTCCAGCGGCCGCGTCTTCCCCAAGAGCTTCAAGGCCTCGCCGCTGCTGCGCGCCTGGCTGGGCCGCCTCGCGGCGAACGGCGTCACCTTCCATCCCCGCCACGACTGGCGGGGCTTCGACACCACCGGGACCTTGCTGTTCGAGACGCCCGACGGCCGGGCCGACGTGAAGGCGGATGCCGTCATCCTCGCCCTCGGCGGCGCCTCCTGGCCGCGGCTGGGCTCCGACGGCGCCTTCGTGCCGGCGCTGCGGAGCCTCGGCGTGGAGGTCAACGACTTCGTGCCGGCCAATATGGGCGTGCTCGTCCCCTGGTCCGAGGTTTTCCGACAGAAGTTCGCGGGCACGCCGCTGAAGCGCATCGCGCTTACCTTCAACGGCGTGACGGTGAGGGGTGAGGCCATGGTGAGCGCGGCGGGGCTCGAAGGCGGCGCCATCTACGCCCTTTCCGCGCCGCTCCGGCGGGCACTGGCGGACGGACCGGTGACGCTTCACGTGGATCTACGGCCCGACCTCGATGGCGCACAGCTGGCCCGGCGGCTCGGCGGTGGGCCGGGCAGCGCCTCGCTCTCCACTTTCCTCCGGAAGGCCGCGGGGCTGGCACCGGTGGCGGTGGGGCTCCTCCGCGAGGCGACCGGCCCGGCCAAGCTTGGCCCGGGCAAATCCGATCCGGCGACGCTGGCCCGCCTCATCAAGGCGCTCCCCCTGACCGTCACCGGCCATGCCGGGCTGGAGCGGGCCATCTCATCAGCCGGGGGCATCGGCTGGGAGGGCATCGCCGGAGACTTTTCGCTCCTCGGCCTGCCGCCCCACCTCCCGCCGGTGTTCGTCGCCGGCGAAATGCTGGATTGGGAGGCGCCCACGGGCGGGTACCTGCTTCAGGCGGTCATCGCCACCGGCCGGGCCGCTGGGGAAGGTGCAAAGGCACGCCTCAGCCGCTGAAGCCGCCGTTTGCCAGATAGTCCGCCTCTTCCGGCGTGGTCGCGCGGCCGAGGACGGCGTTGCGATGGGGGAAGCGGCCGAAGCGCTCGATGCACTCCTGGTGGATGAGCGCGTAGCGCAGTCCCTCCTCCTGCCCCAGCGCTTTGTAGAGCGCCACGCATCTGACCTGGGCCGCCCGGTCCTCCGCGTGCATGAAGGGCAGATAGAAGAAGCTGCGCAGCGCGTCGGGAATGGAGGGGTCCCTGTCGAAACCGCGGTCCACCGCCTTCTCCGCCGCCGCCAATGCCATGGCGTCGGTGGCGAACGCCTGCGGCGTGCCCCGGAACGCGTTTCGCGGCACCTGATCGAGCAGGATGATCCGAGCGAGCGCGCCGGGCGCGGTGCCCTGCCAGCCGTCGAGGGCGCTTTCCGCCGCCGCCTCATAGGCTGGGAGCAGAGCGGCGCGGACCTCTTCGTCGAATGCCGGACCGCCGCCGAACCACTTCTCGCGTCCGGCGGCCTGCCAGAAGGAGAGCACCGCCTCGGGGGTGGGGACGGGGGCGCTCATCGGGCCATCCCCGGAGGAGCCAGCGGATTGTCGGTGAGCGCGGCGCGGTCCGGCGTATCCACCTGCGGGATGCCGAGGAAGGCGTTGAACAGGCGGGCGATCACCTGCGGGTCGAGGTCGCGCACGATCATTACGAGGCGGCTCCTGTGGTCGTCGTCGGGCCAGCCGGCGAGGCGGGCGGGCGGGTGCATCACATGCTGCACGGCGTGAAGCACCACGGGCGTGTCCGGTTCCTCGGCCAGCTTCACGATGCCCTTCATGCGGAGCAGGCTGGCGCCATGGGTTGCCCGCAGCAGCTCGAGGAACAGGTCCAGCGTCGCGGCCGGAATGGCGGCGTCGGTGGCGAGGGTGAAGGCGCGGATGCGGCTGTCGTGACGGTTGGGATCGAGACCCGCGGGGTCCAACTCGCTTTGCGCCGCCGCTACGTCCTCTGCGGCAAGCCAGCGGGCTACGTCCGGGGTCCGCGTCTTCGCGTCGAACAGGCCGGCGCCGAGCAGGGCGTCCGCCGTCGCTTCCCCCGCCGCCGCATCGACGATCTTCGCCGCCGGGGCGAGGCGATGCAGCCGCGTCTTCAGCGCATGGAGGGCTTCAGCGTCCGTCACGAGATCGGTCTTGGTGAGGACGATGCGGTCGGCCACCGCCGCCTGCTTCACCGCCTCGGCGTGGGCATCGAGGGTGGCCTCCCCGTTCACCGCATCCACCACGCAGACGATGCCGTCGAGCCGATAGCGCAGGCCGAGATAGGGATGCGTCATCAGGGTGTGGATCACCGGCGCCGGATCGGCCAGGCCAGTGGTCTCGATGACGACGCGGGAAAAGGGCGGCAGGCGATCGTTGTCGCGGCCGCGCAGCAGGTCCTCCAGCGCGGCGACGAGATCGCCCCGCACGGTGCAGCACAGGCAGCCGGAGGAAAGCATCACGATGCCCTCCTCCACCGGCCGCACGAACAGATGGTCCAGCCCCACCTCGCCGAACTCGTTGATGAGAACGGCGGTGTCGGCCAGCGCCGGATCCGCGAGGAGGGCGTTGAGCAGCGTCGTCTTGCCGGCGCCGAGAAAGCCGGTGAGCACGGTGACGGCAATGGGATCGGGCGGCCCGCGGCGGGGCGCGGCTTCTGGCGGAGAGGCGCCTTCCGGGGGGAAAGCGTCGGAGGAGCCCGGCATGGGGTGTCTCCCGGACGGAGGGATGGATTGCCTCCCTGCCTCTACGAGACGGCCTGCCGGGTCAAGGGTGCCTTGACGGTTTGGACCCGCGACCTACGTCGCCAAACCCGTTGCTTGAACCGGCGACCTACGTCGCCAAAGCTTGCCTACTGAACCGGCGCCTACGTCGCCGAAACTGGCGTACTGAACCGGCGACTTACGTCGCCGGCTTGGGCGCAGGAGCGGCAGCCTCGGGATTGGCCGGAGCGGGGGCCGGCTTGGGCTTCGGCTTCGGCGTGGCCGAGCTGCCGGCCGCGACCGCGCCCTGCGGCTGGGCGGGCTTCTTGTCGGCGCTGGCCGCCGGCTTCTTCGCCGCATCCCCGCTGGCTTTAGGCTTGTCCGAAGTGGAGGCCGACTTGCTGTCGGGCTTCGACCCGGCGCCGGCCTTGGGCTTCTTCGGCGGGTCCGGTTCGTAGGCGGTGGCGAAGTCCTCCACCGCATTGCGCGTGCCCACATAGACCGGAACCGGCGGCATGGAGGGCGGCAGGGTCTGCAGCAGCTCGGCACCGGACTTGGGCAGCGCGGGCGTCGCAAAGGAGAAGCTGGAGCTTGCCTGCGGATCCGGCTCGTCGTCCGCCTCGGAGGCGGTCACGGCGCGCTTGCCGCCGCACACTTCCGCCCGCATGTCATAGATCGGCCCGCCGCTGTTGGGGATGGCGGACAGAAGCGGGGCTGCCGCGCCGAACACCGACCAGGACGACTGGAAGCCCTTCTCGAACATCAGCGCCGCCTGCTCCGTGCGGGCGGTGCCGGAGCGGGCACCGAGGATGACCGCGATGAGGCGCTTGTTGCCGCGCGTGGCGGTGGCGACGAGATTGTAGCCGGAGCCGCAGACGAAGCCGGTCTTCATGCCGTCCGCGCCGGGATAGCGGTCGATCAGGCGGTTGTAGTTGCGCAGCACCACCTTGCCGATCTTGATGGCCGGGATGCGGAACAGGGCTTCCTGCTCGGGAAAATGATAGATGATGGCGCGGGCGAGGATGGCGAGGTCGCGGGCGGTGGTCACCTGCGCCGGGTCCGGCAGGCCGTTCGGATTCTCGAAATGGGTGCCGGTCATGCCGAGGTGCGCGGCGGTGGCGTTCATCTCGGCGACGAAGGCGGGCATGGAGCCGGCGACGCCCTCGCCCACCAGCCAGGCCATGTCGTTGGCCGACTTCACCAGAACCATCTTCAGGGCATTGTCGAGGGTGACGACGGTGCCGACCTTGAAGCCCATCTTGGAGGGCTGCTGGGCCGCCGCAGCCGGCGAGACGGTGAGCGGCGTGTCGAAGGTCAGGCGACCGTTGCGCACGGCGTTAAGCGCGACATAGACCGTCATCAGCTTGGTGACGGAGGCGGGATGCCAGGGGCGCCCGGCCTCCTTCTGCTCGATCACCCGGCCGGTATCGGCCTCCACCAGCAGGATCGGGTTGGCGCGGGCCGGGGCACCGGCGGCAAGCACAAGCCCGAAAGCGGCCAACAGGCAGCCTACAAACGAGGCTCGGAGGGCGAAACGTGATGTCGTGGGCGCCAACCGATCCGCTCCCTGTTGAGAAATCGCGCGCAGGAACTGTCCTTCCATAACCGGTTTCGCTTGCGCGGAAAAGGCGGAAGGACGCGGACTGCCGGTCGGGCACAGGTGGAAGCCAAACCTAGTCTGCCACAATTCGGCCGCACTCCTTTAAAGCGCGAAACCTTTACCATGAAGACTTCAGCTTGTCCTTGACGGTACGCAATGCTCGGCCGCCGAAGGCACTCATGTCTCGACGATCACCGCGGGTGCCGGCTGCCGGGTCTCTTCGGCACCGGCCATGAACTGCGCTCGGGCCAAGGCCGCAAAGCGGCCGCCGAGGCGCACCAGCTCCTCGAACGTGCCGGCCTCCACCACCTCGCCGTGCTCGAACACCAGGATGCGATCGGCATTGCGGACGGTGGCGAGGCGGTGGGCGATGACGAAGGTGGTGCGACCCTTCATCACCTCGTCCAGCGCCGCCTGGACCTTCACCTCGGTGGCAGCATCGAGCGCGCTGGTCGCCTCGTCGAGGATGAGGATGGGCGGGTTCTTCAGCAGAGCGCGGGCGATGGAGAGCCGCTGGCGCTCGCCGCCGGAGAGCGCGCGGCCGCGCTCGCCCACCACCGCCTGGAGGCCGAGCGGATTGCGCTCCACCAGTTCCAGCGCCTGCGCGCGGGCCAGCGCCTCGCGCATCTCCGCCTCGGTGGCGTCGGGCTTGCCCACCTTGAGATTGTCGGCGATGGAGCGGTTGAACAGCAGCGGCTCCTGGAACACCACGCCGATGGCGTGGCGCAGGGAGGAGAGGGTGACGTCCCGGATGTCCTCGCCGTCGATGCGGATGGCGCCGGACTGGGGATCGAACACCCGGTGCAGCAGCGCGAGCGCGGTGGACTTGCCCGCCCCCGTGGTGCCCACGAAGGCGAAGGTCTGGCCGGGCGCGGCGTGGAACGACACATCCCCCACCGCCGTGCGCTTGCCGTCATAGGAAAAGGACACGTCGTCAAACGTCACGTCGCCCTTCACCGGCGGCAGGGGCTTGGCCCCCGGCCGGTCGCGCACCGCGCCCACCGTGTCGAGCACCTCGAAGAACTGGGCGAGCTGCGGCGCCGACATCATCAGCCGGTTGAAGAAGGACACGGTGTGGTCCAGCCGGCCGATCAGCATGTTGGCGAAGGCCACATAGGTGACGATGTCGCCGATGTTGGCAAGGCCCTGCATGTAGAGCCACGTGCCGATGAGCAGGATGGCGAGAATGGTGAGCGTGGTCGCGGCGCGGGTGGCCATGGACACCATTGCCCACCACGACAGCACCGGAATCTGCACCGCCAGCACCCGGTTCACCGTGTCGCGCAGGCCGGAGACCTCGGCCTCCGTGCGGGTATAGCTCTGGATGACCGCCACGTTGCCCAGCGCGTCCGAGGTCTGCTCGGCGAGATCGGAATTGTATTCCTCCACCTGCCGCTGCATCGCCTCGGTGCGGCGGATGACATAGGCGGTGATGGCGCCGAACACCGCCATCAGCACGATCAGCACCAGCCCCAGCCGCCAATTCAGGTAGATGCCCACCGGCACGAGGATGACGAGGGAGAGGATCGCCGCGCAATCCTCCCGGAAGAAGGAAAGCCAGAGCCCCCACAGGGCATCGACGCCCTCCAGCATCACCTTCAGCAGGCGGCCGGAATGGGTTTCCCCGTGGAAGCTCAGCGGCAGTTGCAGCACATGCTCGAAATACTGGGTCAGCACGCCCAGCCGGCGGCGATGGGACAGCCGGTCGGCGTGGAGCGAGATCAGCACCCCGGCGCCGATGTTGAACAAGCCGAAGCACACCCAAGCCGCCAGGAGCGGCACGAGGTCGTCCGTGTGCGGCAGGCGCTGGGCGGCCTGCGCGCTCGCCAACGCATCGATGATGCGGCCGAACAGGATGGGCTCGGCAAACTGCGACACCGCCAGGGCGAGGTTCGAGCCGGCCAGCAGCGCCCCCAGCCGGGCCTCCGGCCCGAGGAGGCTGATGGTGCGGGCATAGACGCGCAGAAGGCTCATGCGGACGGGCTCCGGTCCCTTTCCGGCAGAAAAGCGAAGGCGGGGCCATGATGCAAGGGGATGGGACAAATCCGCCGGTGCGGCACCTCGCTTGACATTCGCCGGCCCGGTCGCAGTCTGCACACAGCTTTGGCGGGGGTCTCGATTGGGCGAGGAACAGGCGGCGCACGCGCAGATCGCGACATCTCATGCGCCGGACCATGCCCTCGCGGCCAGAGCCGCGCGCATCCTTGCCCGGCATCGCGACACCATCAAGGTGCGCAAGCCCCATCTGGCGGTGGCGAACCTTGCCCGCATCCTCGGCGCGGCGCTGACACTGGCCAACCGTCACGGCTTCCACGCCATGACGCTGCGCCAGCTGGCGGAGGAATCCGGCCTCAGCATGGGCGGGCTCTATTCCTACCTCGACAGCAAGGACACGCTGCTCCTCATGATCCTGGAGGAAGTGGCGGAGGCCGCCGAGGGCGCGCTTGCCGGGGCGCCGGAGGCGGTGCGCGCGGACCCGGCCCGGCACCTTGCGTGGCTGATCGAGCGCCACATCCTCCTCACCGAGGCCATGCACCCCTGGTTCGTCTTCGCCTACATGGAGGCGAAGGCCTTCCCGCCCGAAGCCCGCAGGCGCGCCGTGGAGAGCGAGCGCACCACCGAGCGCATTCTTGCCGATGCCATCGCGGAAGGCATGCGGCGCGGCACGTTCGCGGCCGGCGATCCTCTGTTCGCGGCGACGCTCATCAAGCCGTTGCTGCAGGATTGGTATGTGAAGCGCAGCAAATATCGCGAGCGCGGCATCGAGGCACCGGCCTATGTGGCGCAGGTCAACGCCTTCGTGCTGAAGGCGCTGGCCTGACCGATCAGATGAACGCCGCCGCCCGCGCGGCGAAGGCCTCGGCGAGGCGGCCGGTGTCGGCGGCACCCTCGGCAGCGGCATTGCCCGCCTTCGCCCGCGCGGCGATGCCCTCGAAGATCACTGCCCAGCGGAACAAGGCGAAGGCCATGTGGAAGTCGGTGAGTTGCGCCCCATGGGTCGCCGCCGCCTGATAGGCTGCGACGAAATCCGTACGCGCGGGAATGCCCAGCGCATCGAGGTCGAGCCCGTCGATGCCGCCATATTCTTCCGGCCGCGACACCCAGGCCATGGCGCAATGGGCAAGGTCCGCCAAGGGGTGGCCAAGGGTCGACAATTCCCAGTCCAGCACCGCCACCACCTCGGGACGGGTGGGATGGAACATGAGATTGCCGATGCGGTAGTCGCCATGGGCGATGCGGCTCGTCTCGTCCGCTGGCACATGCGCCGGCAGCCACGTGACGAGACGGTCGATGTTTGCGTCCTCGCGGGTCTTGGAGAGTTCCCACTGGCGGGTCCAGCGCGCGATCTGGCGGCTGAAGTAATTGCCGGGGCGGCCGAAATCGGACAGCCCCACAGCGTCGGGCTCCACGTTGTGCAGGGCCGCCAGCGTGTTGGCCATGGCCTCGTACATGGCCCGGCGCTCCTGCGGGGACACGCCCGGCAGGGTGCAGTCGTGGAAGACCCGGCCGTCCACCTTCTCCATCACATAGAAGAGGGTGCCGATGACGGACTTGTCCTCACACAGGGCAAGCACGGGCGGCACCGGCACGCCGGTCCCGGCCAGCGCGTGCATGATGCGATATTCGCGGTCCACCGCATGGGCGGAGGGCAGCAGCTCCCCCGGGGGCTGCTTGCGCAGCACGAGGGCGCGATCGTCATAGGTGACGAAGAAGGTCGGGTTGGACTGACCGCCCGAAATGGCCTCGAAGCGCGGCGTGCCGGTGAGGCCCGGCACGCGGGCCTTCAGCCAGGCGTCCAGCGCGGCGGCATCGAAGCCGAGGGAGGAGGCCGGTGCGCTCACGCAGTCCCTCCCGCCACCGGCCAGTTCCAGAAGCCGTCGCCTTCCTTCTCCAGGAAGCGGTTCAGCACCATTTCGTGTACCGCATCGGCTCCGTCCACGATGCGCGCCTGACGGGCGTAGCGGTAGATCCACTCCAGGACCGTGTCCTTGGAATAGCCGCGCGCGCCATTGATCTGGATGGCGGTATCGGCGGCGAGGTGCAGGGTGTTGGCGGCCTTGATCTTGGCCATGGAGATTTCCTTGCGGGCGAGCCCGCCGCGATCAAGCTCGAACGCCGCTTTCATGACCAGCAGGCGGCCGATCTCGATCTCCATGGCGATGCGGCCGAGCATGGTCTGCACGCTCTCGCGATCGGCGAGGCGGATGCCGAACCCCTCGCGCACCGCCGCATAGTCGCGGGCGATGGCCACCGAGCGCATGGCAAGGCCGAGCCAACGCATGCAGTGGGTGAGCCGCGCCGGGCCGAGGCGGATCTGCGTGACCTTCAGGCCGTCGCCCTCCTTCATCAGCACGTCCTCGGCCGGGATGGTGAGGCCGTCGAACTCCAGCTCGCAATGCCCGCCGTGCTCCTCCGGCCCCATGATGGGGATGCGCCGCACGATGCGCCAGCCCGGCGCATCGCGGTGGAAGGCGAAGGCGGTCAGGCCCTTGCGCGCATCGTCCGAGGTGCGGGCGACGATGATGAAGTGCGCTGCCTCCTCCGCGCCGGTGATGAACCACTTGCGGCCATAGATGCGATAGGAACCGTCCGGCTGCTTCTCGGCGCGGGTGAGCATCATGGAGGGGTCGGAGCCGCCGCCGGGGTGGGGCTCGGTCATGACGAAGGCGGAGCGCACCTCGCCGCGCGCGATGGGGGCGAGCCAGCGGGCTTTCTGGTCGGGGGTGCCCACCTCTTCCAGCACCATCATGTTGCCGTCGTCGGGGGCCGCGGAATTGAACACCACCGGGCCGAAGATGGAGCGGTTCATCTCGGTGTAGCAGACCGCCATGCCCATCCGCCCGACGCCGAGGCCGCCGTTCTCCGGCTTCAACTGGAGGCACCACAGCCCATCCGCCTTCGCCTTGGCGCGCAGGCGCTCGAGCGGCGCAGCGGCGATGTTCTCGTGGGCGTCGTAGGCGGCGGGATCGCTTTCGAGCGGGATGATCTCATCCGTGACGAAGGCAGCGATGCGGCGGCGGAGGTCTTCCAGGGCCGGCGAAATGGTGAAGTCCATGGTGCGCCCTCGGGATGCGATGAGAAAAACGAGCGAGCGCTCGCTTTTTATATCGGCCACACGGCGTTTGCAACGGCCGCCGCCTGCGAAGGCGGCGGTCGGGCCCGCGGAAGCCCGCTCCGCGGGCGCGAAGTCACTCGGCCGGTGTCTTGGATGCGGCGGCGCGGGCCTTGGCCTCGGCCTTCTCGGCCGCCGCCTGCTCCTTGCCGGCGATGCGCAGGCTCAGTTCGCGGGCGCCCAGCAGGGTCAGGGCGAAGGCGAAGGGGACGATGTAGTAGAACAGCCGGAACACCAGCAGCGCGCCCAGAAGCTCGGCCTTGTCGAACTGCGGCAGCGCGACGAGCAGCGCCGCGTCGAACACCCCGAGACCGCCCGGCGCGTGGCTGGCGAAGCCGAGCAGGGTGGCGGTGACGAAGATGACCGCGAGGCTGATGGGGTCGATATAGGGCGAGGCCGGCATCAGCATGTACATGGCGGCGGCGCACAGGCTGAGGTCGAGGATGCCGATGCCCACCTGCAGCAGGGTGGTGGGGCCGCGCGGGAGCGTGACGAACCAGGTCGAACGGCCGATGGTGCGCGGCGCCAGCGATACCCAGGTGACGTAGGCCACCAGCGCACACAGGGCGCCGACGCCGATCAGCCGGTTCACGAAGGGCGGCAGCTGGTCCACGGCAGTGGCCGCCTCGGGATGCAGCGTGATGCCGAGGCCGAGCACGGCGATGTTTCCGAGCCAGAAGGTGAGGCCGGCGACGAAGCAGATCTTCGCCACATCGATGGCGCCGAGGCCCCAGGCCGAATAGATGCGGTAGCGCACCGAGCCGCCGGTGAAGACGGTGAAGCCCACGTTGTGCCCCACCGAATAGGAGCAGAAGCCGGCCAGCGCCGCCGTGCGGTAGGGCACATGGCCCTTGCCGATGGTGCGCAGGGCGAACCAGTCATAGAAGGTGAGCGTCAGATAGGCGCCGGCCACCAGGAAGAAGGCGATGGCGACGTCGCGCGGATTCTTCTCGCGCAGGGCGTCGAGCACGTCCGACCACTTGAGGTTGTGCAGCATCCGGTAGAGCACGACCGCCGCGAAGGCAATCACGATCAGGCTCAGGATGAAGCCGAGGCCGTGCAGCCCCACGCGTTCCTTGAAGAACGTCGATACTCTCACTGCCAAAGTGCGCGCAGCCATATCGTCACCGTTCCCCCCGCCCGCGACGACGTCGGACGCCCCTGTTGTAGTTTGCTCCCCTGCCCTATGGGGAGCATTTTTTTGCGGCGTCTCGGTCGTGGTCAGGCCGTCTTGGGGTTCGTGATACACTTTAGGCCCTGCCTGAGGCTGGGATCGGACTGGCCGCCGGTGCCGGAGCGTATGCTCAGAGCTTCACCGGATAGCCGATCTCCACCGTCCGGGCGCGCGGCAGGCCGAACCGGTCGACCGAACGCTCGGCATTGCGCGCGAGGAACGCGAAGACGTGGGCGACCACGTCCCTCAGCTTGATGACCTCGTCGGGCGGGATGATCCGCTCGTGGCCGATCACGTAGATCGCCGCATCCGGATCGATGCCCCGCGCGCTCAGCGCCGGACCCAGCACAGACGGCACGTCGATCTGCTGCATGTAGCCGAAGCGCAGATCGACCCGCACGAACCCCTCGTTGAGGGTGGTCACCTTGACCCGGTCCTCCACCGACACCCTGGGGCGGGCGGCGATCCAGACCGAGACGATCACCGCTTTCTCGAAGCGGACCTTCAGGAGATCTGCCATACGGGAAAGCGCCACGGGCGTCATCGCACCCGCACGAGACAGAAAGATGGCAGTGCGCGGCGCCTCCACATCGTTCACCCGGTCCTTGCGGGCGACGAAATTGTCCAGAGGCTCAGTAAAGCGCACCTGCTGGGCCACCACAGCTTCCAGGCCACGACGCCAGCTGACCATCACGAAGATGATGACCGCGGCGATGGAAAGCGGCAGCCAGCCGCCGTCGTGGATCTTGGTCATGTTGGCGGAGGCGAAGGCGAAATCCACCGTCAGCAGGCCGGCCGCCATGGCCCAGACCGCGAAGGAGGGCCAGCCCCACGCCCGCTTCACCTGGGCAATGAACAGGATGGAGGTTGTCACCATGGCGAACGCCACCGCGATGCCGTAGGCCGACGCCAGCCGGTCGGACGCCTCGAAGCCCAGCACCACGGCGATGCAGGCGATCATCAGAAGCCAGTTCAGCCGGCCCACATAGATGTGCTGCTCGTTGTGCTCGGAGGTGTAGCGGATGCGCATGGGCGGCAGGTAGCCGAGTTCGATGGCCTGCTTCGCCAGCGAGAACACGCCGGTGATGATCGATTGCGAGGCGATCACGGTCGCCGCCGTCGCGAGGAACAGCAGCGGGATGTCGAACATGTCGGGGCAGAGGTCGTAGAAGGGATTGCGGACCGCGCTCGGGTCCACCAGCAGGATGGCGCCCTGCCCGAAATAGTTGAGCAGCAGCGCCGGCATGGCCACGAACAGCCAGGCCCGCGCGATCACCGGCCGGCCGAAATGGCCGAGGTCCGCATAGAGCGCCTCGCCGCCCGTCACCGCCAGGAAGCAGGCACCGAGGATGACGCCGGCGAGCCCGGGATGCTGGACCATCAGCATGATGCCGTAGCGCGGATCGAGGCCCGCGATCACCTGCGGCGCCTGGAGGATGCCGTAGACGCCGAGCGCCCCGAGCGAACCGAACCACAGCAGCATCACCGGGCCGAAGAAGGAGGCGATGCGCTCGGTGCCCAGGCGCTGGGAGAAGAAGATGGCGAGCAACACCAGGCAGGTGAGCGCCACCACCCAGTGCTCCAGCTCCGGCGCGATGACCTGCAGGCCCTCGATGGCGGAGAGCACCGACATGGCCGGCGTGAGCACGCCGTCACCGATCAGCATGGCGGCGCCGAGCAGGCCGGCTGCAAGCAGGTACCATCTCAGGCCGATGGCGCTGCGATGGAGATCGAGCAGCGTCACGAGGGCGAGAATGCCGCCTTCGCCGTCATTGTCCGCCCTGAGCACGAGGAAGACGTACTTCACCGTGACGGAGAGGATGATGCTCCAGGTGATGAGGGACAGCAGGCCGAGCACGTCGGCGCCGATGAAATTGGTGCCGCCCACCGCCAGCACGCCCTGCTTGAGGGCGTAGAGGGGGCTGGTGCCGATGTCGCCGAAGACGACGCCGAGGGCGCCGATCTCCGCAGCGAACGGCACGGTGCGCGAACGGTCGCGGGAAAAGCTGGTGGACATGAAGGGCGGCTGCCTCTCAGCCGGGCGCGAACGTCAGGGGTGAGCGTGACGAACCGCGGCCGGCGCTCCGGCCGGCGGGGGAATGCGCATCGCAACAGGATGCTTCGCGCAGGTAGGCGCCTCGCGAGCGTCGCACGTAACCGTCCAAGGCCAAGCCCCCGCAACCAGCCCCCGCACATGCCCCGCTGCAGGTCTCGGCCCCGGTCATCCCGAGGCCCGAACCCGCCCCCGCTCCTCGCCGGAAGCCTTCGCCCGGAGCGCGGCATGCCCCGGATCGATCCGTTCCGACACCCCGCCGCATGGCGATCACGGAACCGGCTTCCCGCGCGTCGCGGGTCACCAACACCTATCCCCGTTCGCAGGTGAACACAATGCGGTGCCACACGGAGGCCGCGGAGCCCGCCTGAACGCAGAACGCCGGCCCCAGGGCCGGCGTTCGCGAAGCGTATGGAAAGACGCGATCAGACGCGATCAGTAACGATAGTGCTCGGGCTTGAAGGGGCCCTGCTGGGCCACGCCGATATAGGCCGACTGCTGGTCGGTGAGGCGGGTCAGCTTCACGCCGATCTTGTCGAGGTGGAGCGCCGCGACCTTCTCGTCCAGCGCCTTCGGCAGGGTATAGACCTTCTTGTCGTAGTGACCGGGCTTGGTGAACAGCTCGATCTGCGCCAGCGTCTGGTTGGTGAACGACGCCGACATCACGAAGCTCGGATGGCCGGTGGCGTTGCCGAGGTTCACGAGGCGCCCCTCGGACAGGAGGATGATGCGCTTGCCGTCGGCGAACTCGACCTCGTCCACCTGCGGCTTCACATTGTGCCACTTGAAGTTCTTCAGCGCCGCGACCTGGATCTCGCTGTCGAAGTGGCCGATGTTGCACACGATGGCGCGATCCTTCATGGCGCGCATGTGCTCCACCGTGATGACGTCCACGTTGCCGGTGGCGGTCACGAAGATGTCGGCGCGGGGCGCCGCCTCTTCCATGGTGACGACCTCGTAGCCTTCCATCGCCGCCTGCAGGGCGCAGATGGGATCGACCTCGGACACCATCACGCGGCAGCCGGCATTGCGCAGCGAGGCGGCCGAGCCCTTGCCCACGTCGCCGAAGCCCGCGACCATGGCCACCTTGCCGGCCATCATGACGTCGGTGCCGCGGCGGATGCCGTCCACCAGAGATTCACGGCAGCCGTACAGGTTGTCGAACTTCGACTTGGTGACGCTGTCGTTCACGTTGATGGCGGGCCACAGCAGCGTGCCCTTCTTCTGCATCTCGTAGAGGCGATGCACGCCCGTGGTGGTCTCTTCCGTCACGCCCTGGATGTTCTTGGCGAGGAGCGAGTACCAGCCGGGCTTGTGCTTGAGGCGGCGCTTGATGGCCGCGAAGAGGACTTCCTCCTCCTCGTTGGTGGCGCCGTCGAGGAAGGCGGTGTCGCCCTCTTCCGCGCGCTTGCCGAGGTGGACGAGCAGCGTCGCGTCGCCGCCGTCGTCGAGGATCATGTTGGGGGTGCCGCCGTCCGCCCACTCGAAGATGCGGTGGGTGTACTCCCAGTATTCCTCCAGCGTCTCGCCCTTGATGGCGAAGACCGGGGTGCCGGCGGCGGCGATGGCGGCCGCGGCGTGGTCCTGGGTGGAGTAGATGTTGCACGAGGCCCAGCGCACGTCGGCACCGAGCGCCTTCAGCGTTTCGATGAGCACGCCGGTCTGGATGGTCATGTGCAGCGAGCCGGCGATGCGGGCGCCCTTGAGCGGCTGCGCGGGACCGTATTCGGCGCGGGTGGCCATCAGGCCGGGCATCTCGATTTCGGCGATGTCCAGTTCCTTGCGGCCCCAGTCCGCGAGGTTGATGTCCTTCACCACGTAATCGTTGCTCATGGATCGCTCCGCTTGAGATCGGCTCGGGGCGGCACAGTGCGAGCCGCCAATCGTGGCGCGCCCAATAGCACGGCGGCCCCAACCGGGCAATAAGGATATAAAGAAATGCTTATATGATACCGGCGGGAGGCAGCGCAAAGCGGCACCGTGCAACGCGCCGCAAGTCGGCCGCGGTCAACGTCCAGTCGTCGCCCAAGTCGCGGCCCCTTACCGGCGAAGGTAAGGTTGGCGACACGCGCGCTTTGATTCCGACAAAAATTGTGATATACGTGACTTTACAGTCGATTGCTTCCAGCACCAGCCACATGGCGCCCGCAATGTGTTCGCGCACATTCCAGGGTGCATTCTCGGGAACAAAGGGGCGAGAATATTGTGCCGGCCGTTTTCCTGCGGCGCGGCACCAAGGCTGTCTGTACATCGTCTGGCAGAGCGGGGTGGCGGGCGTTCCGGCCGCGACCCATATCCGCAGCTGAAGGTGCGCGCCGTCCCGGGACCGGACCGGCCGGCCGGCGCACCAACAGGTTCGGCCCGTTTTCGCGGGCCGGATCAGGAGTGTCAAGAGCATGTCGGCAAAGAAGAACGCGCAGGCCCGTCTCGGCTTCAAGACGGGCGAGCACATTGTTTACCCGTCCCATGGTGTTGGCCGGATCATGGCCATCGAGGAACAGGAAGTCGCCGGTTTCAAGCTCGAACTCTTCGTGATCTCGTTTGAAAAGGACAAGATGACGCTGCGGGTGCCCCTCGCCAAGATCGCCAGCGTCGGCATGCGCAAGCTTTCCGAGACCAACATCGTCGAGAAGTCGCTCGAGACCCTGCAGGGTCGCGCCCGCGTCAAGCGCACCATGTGGAGCCGCCGCGCGCAGGAATACGAAGCGAAGATCAATTCCGGCGACCTCGTCGCCATTTCCGAAGTGGTGCGCGACCTGTACCGCTCCGAGGCCCAGCCCGAGCAGTCCTACTCCGAGCGCCAGCTTTACGAGGCCGCCCTCGACCGCATGGCCCGCGAGCTGTCGGCGGTGCAGAACATCACCGAGACCGAGGCCGTGAAGCTCATCGAGCAGAACCTCCTCAAGGGTCCGCGCCGCGGTGCCGCCAAGGTGGCGGACGAGGCCGACCTCGACCAGGACATGGAAGCCGAAGAGGCCGCCTGAGCGTCCAGCATCTGGCGTTCTGGGTCCAGTTTTACACGGCGAGCGACAGGAACCCGGCCTCAAGCCGGGTTCTTTTTTGCTTGTCCGGCGCCGGTCCCATGCCCCCATCGCCCTCAGCCCCTGTCCAGCCCGGATCAAGTTTTCGCGCGGCAGCCCGGGCGAGGTGTACGTGCCCCGCCGGCGCGCTATGATGGCAACGCTGAGCAGGCGGGGGCGCCGGCATGGAGACGTCTCATGCCCCCCTCATGTCCGCATCGGCGACATTCGCAACAAGATCAAGAACGCCCCGCCGGGGTCCGGCGCGCCTGCAGTGGCAGGCGTGGGCCGGGCTGCGCGCGCGGCATCGAGCAAGGAGGTCAGCTTGACGCCAAGACTTAGCAGCGGCGCGATCTGCGCCGGGCTGTGACCCGTGCGGCGCCGCGGTTTCCCCCGCCGGCGCAGCCGAAGCTCCCCGGCTGTCGTCTTCCCCGGACGGCAGCCGGTTTCATCTCAGGGCCAAGTTCATGTCCGGCTCAGGCCGGCCAGCCTCAGCGCGGTTCCAGCGCGATCTCCCACACATGGGGCCAGCACTTGCCGGTGACCAGCAGGTGGCCGGTGGCGGGATCGAAGGCGATGCCGTTCAGCACATAGGGATAGACCAGCTTCGCCGGATCCGGATTGAGGCCCGAGAGGTCGATCCAGCCGAGCATCTTCCCGTCCACCGGATCGATGATCGCGATGAAGTGGCTCTGCCAGACATTGGCGTAGAGCTTGCCGTCCGCATATTCCAGCTCGTTCAGGAAGCCCAGCGGCGCCACCGCATCGGAGACGAAGATGGTGCGCACCCGCTCGAAGGTGGCGGGATCGCGGAAGACGATGGAGGAGGAGCCGTTGCTGGTGATGAGGTGGGTGCCGTCATGGGTCATCCCCCACCCCTGCTCGGTGTAGCGGAAGTCCCCGATCCGCTCGAAGCTCCTGCGGTCGTAGACGTAGGCGTGGTTGTCGAGATAGGTGAGCTGGTAGATGCGGTCTCCCATCACCGTCACGCCTTCGCCGAAGACGTTGGGGTCCAGCGCCCGCTCGCGCAGCACCCGCCCGCTCTTGAGATCCCACTCGATGAGCCGCGAGCGTCCGTAGAGGCCGGTGCCTTCATAGATGGTGCCGCCCTCCAGCACGAAACCCTCCGTGTAGGAGGAGGTGTCGTGCGGATGCACCTTCACCACCCGGTAGCGGTAGACCGGGATGGCGCTCTGCCCCAGCACGCGCTCGCGGGTGAGCTGGACCGGCCCACGGGTGGGCGGCTCGCCGGCGAACGTCTGCTCGCCCGCCGCAGAAGCGCGGCCGGCGGCCAGCGCCGCGAGGCCGAAGCCGGCCATGCCCTTCACCAAAGACCGTCGCCCGATCATTCCCCGTCCGACCATTGGCGCGCTCCCGTTGTGGTTGTTCGCGACATGGTCGGCGCCGGCCGTGGCGGGCGTCAAGCTCAAGCCATCAGACGCCCGCCGCACCGCCGTCCGCGCGCGGATCATGGGCGCCTTCGAGCTGCCCGCCTGGGTGGATCACCACGCCGCCGGCATGGCCCATGGTGTCGGAATAGGCCTCCGGCAGCACCACCAGTTCGTGGCCCACGGACAGGAGGCGGTCCACGAGATTGCCGTCGAAGCGGGATTCGAGCTTCAGATTGGTCTCCTGGTCGCCCCAGGTGCGGCCCAGCAGCCAGCGCGGCCGGGCGATGGCCTCCGCGAGCGGCACACCGAACAGCGCGTGGCGGGTGAACACCGCCGCCTGCGTCTGCGGCTGCCCCTCTCCGCCCATGGTGCCGTAGGCGAGGATGCGCCCGTCGGCAAGTTCCGCGAGAGCTGGGTTGAGGGTGTGGAACGGCCGCCGGCCGGGCAGCAGCGGGTTGAGCGCCTTCGGATCGAGCACGAAGCTGGAGCCGCGGTTCTGCATCAGCACGCCGGTCGAAGGCAGCACGCAGCCCGAGCCGAACTCGAAATAGATGGACTGGATGTAGGACACCGCCAGCCCCGAGGCGTCGGCGGCGCCCATCCAGATGGTATCGCCAGGCTTCGCCTCGTGCGGCCAGGCGAGCGCCCGGCCCATGTCGATCTTCGCCGCCCGCTGCGCCAGCGCCTTGGGATCAAGGAAAGCGGCGGGATCGTGCGGCAGGTGCTCGGGATCGCACACCACCTGCTGGCGTACCAGGAAGGCGCGCTTGGTGGCTTCCACGAGGCCGTGGATGTGCTCGAACGTCTCAGCCCGCGCCACCTTGAGCTGGTCGAACAGGCCAAGGATGAGGAGGGAGGCGAGGCCCTGGGTCGGCGGCGGGGCGTTGAACAGGCGGGCGCGACCGATCTTCATCTCCAGCGGCGGCCGCTCGCGAGCGCTGTAGCGCTCGAGATCGGCGCGCGTCACGGGGCTGCCGATGCGCTCGAGGTCCGCCGCCATCTCGCGACCCACATCGCCCCGGTAGAAATCGTCAAGGCCGGCGGAGGCGAGGTGGTCCAGCGTGTCGGCGAGGCGCGGCTGGCGCTGCAGCGATCCCTCCTCCGGCACCGCGCCGCCCGGCAGGAACACCTCGGCGAAGCCGGGGGCTTTCTCCAGTTCCGCCCGCTTCTCGCGGGTGAGCCGCGTCTGCGAGCGTGTCACCGCCACACCTTCGCGGGCGAAGCGGATGGCCGGCTCCAGCAGCCGGCGCAGGGTCATCCGCCCGCCATGGCTGCGCGCCGCATCGAGCGCCAGCGCCCAGCCGCCCACCGCGCCGGGCACGGTGACGGCGGCGTTCGGGCCGCGGGTGGGGATCGTCTCGAAGCCCAGCTCATGGTAGCGGGCAATGGTGGCGAGGCTGCCGGCGAAGCCGCACGCCTCTATGTAGCGCACCCGGCCGGACGGCTCGCGGATGAGCCAGAAGCCGTCGCCGCCCACATGGTTCATGTGCGGATAGACCACGGCGATGGCCGCCGCCGCCGCGATCATGGCTTCGACGGCGTTGCCCCCCTCGGCCAGCACCTCCTGCCCGGCCGCGACGGCGAGGTGGTGCGGCGCGGCGATGATGCCGCGGGCGGCGTGGGTGCTTTCATACTCTTCGGCGGCCAGCATCGGGGCTCCTCGCGGGCAGGACGGGAGAGGGATGGCACGGCCCCGGACTTGACCCGGCGACGCGCCCAGCGCAGTTTCCGCCCCTTATAGAGCAGCGGCCGGCGAAAGACTCCAGCGTCCGACGCCCGCCGCGCGGTTCGGCCGGATCGCGCCGAACGGTATCGGGAGACTGGAATGGCGGGTTTGGGCAAGACTGGGGGCGGCAGCCTGTTCACAGTGGCGAGCGCCACCGCGCTGATCGCCACCGAGGCCTTCGCCACCGCCATTGCCGCCGGCTGGGCGCTGGCCGGTCTGATGCACCTCGGCGACATCGGCGAATATGGCCTGATGGCCCTGTTCAGCCTCGTCGCCCTCTATATCTCGGTGAAGTATTTCCGCCGCGCCTATGCGGTGGAGATGTCGCTCACCTGAGCCGCCTCACGGCTGCCAGCGCGTCACCACGTCGGCCAGAGGCGGGCGCGGACGATCCTCCGGCCGCGTCGCCGGCCGGCCGACATGGATGAAGCCGGCCACCTTCTCCCCCGCCCCGACGCCGATGAGCGCCGCCGCAGCAGGGTCGCGGCCCGGCCATTTCAGCAGCCACAGCGCGGAAAAGCCCAGCGCCGTCGCCGCCACCACCAGATTCATCGCCGCCGCGCCAGCCGAGAGAATCTGGTTGAATTCGGGGATCTTCGCCGCGGGGTCCGCCCGGCTGACCACCACCACGGTCACCGGAGCCCGCATCAGATAGTCCCGCCACATGCGCGCCTTGTCCGGCGCGAGGCCCGGGTTCTGCGCGGCATAAAGCGCATCGAGCCGCGCGCCGGCGGCTTCGCGCGCCTCCCCCTCGATGACAATGAAGCGCCACGGCACCAGCCGGCCGTGGTCCGGCACCCGCGCGGCGATGGCGAGCATGCGGTCCAGCTCCTGCGGCGTTGGGCCGGGCGCGAGCAGCGCGCGGAGCGGCAGGGAGCGGCGCGTCTCCAGCAGGTCGAGCGTCGCGGACGACACCGGCACATCCGCCAGCGGCGCCTCATAGGCGAACGCCGCGCCGTGGCCGTGCGGGCGGGAGGGAGCCTGCGGATCAGCGGATTGCGATGCGGCGGCCTCGGCCATGGCGGCCTCCTTCGGAACGGGCGGGGAGCGCTCATGAATAGATGCGCCGCCGCAAAATAGAATGAGGTACAATCGAACTAGAAGTCTTCGCATGGCCCGCGCCGGCGGCCCATCACCTCCCCGCGCGGGCGGCGCCGTCAGGTCAAGGAATGACCCGCTCCATGCTGCGCAACAAATCAAGCGGCGCCGTCGCCCAACATTCATGTACCAAAGCGGGAGAGATGTGTTAGTCTGCATGTTGGTCGGAGCCGTGCGCCCGAGTGCGTGGGCATGTTTTCCGACCTGTCATATAGGCTGCGAGGCGAGACGCGGGTGGCTGGAACAGGCGTTGTGCGAAGGCGGATATCAAGACGCCCGGAGCGTGCAAGTTAAAGTGTGGCACGTAGAAACGCATCATTGTCCGGCAGTGGTGGATGGCCCTAAGCCAAAATTGGCGACTGACCTCAACGGAAATACACATGAGCCGTAACCGAGACTTCCGAGAGCCGCGCCGCCGTGGCTTTGACGACGATTTTGCGCCGCCGCGTGACCGCGGCTTCGGAGGGGACCGCCCCTTTTCCTCGCCCAGCAGCAGCTTCAGCGCCCCCGCCCCCTCCGGCCCGCCCATCGACGCCACCGTGAAGTGGTTCAACCCTGAGAAGGGTTTCGGCTTCGTCGAGCTGTCCGACGGTTCGGGTGACGTGTTCCTGCACGCCCGCGCCCTTGAGGCCGCCGGCCAGGAAAGCGTGCCCCCCGGCTCCAAGCTGTCGGTGCGCGTCGGCCAGGGCCAGAAGGGCCGCCAGGTCACTGAAGTGCTCGAAGTCGACACCTCGACCGCGGAGGCCGCTCCGGCCCGCCGCAGCTTCGGCGACCGTCCCGGCGGCTTCGGTGGTGGTGGCGGCGGCTTCGGCGGCGCCCCCCGCGCCGGCGGCGGCCCCCGTGCCGCGACCGGCCCCACCGAAGAGCGCGTGGGCACCGTGAAGTGGTACAACCCCGAGAAGGGCTTCGGCTTCATCGCGGTGGAAGGCGGCGGCAAGGACGTGTTCGTGCACGTCACCGTCATCTCCCGTTCGGGCCTCAGCGATCTCGCCGAGGGCCAGCGCGTGGTGGTGCAGGTGGGTCAGGGCCCCAAGGGTCCGGAAGCCCGCGGCATCGAGCTCGCCGACTGATCTCGCAGATCCCTTTGCCGCCGGCCGGTTCTTCCGGGCGGCGGTGAAGAGCAATGCAACCAGCGGTGCCGGGCGCAAGCGCGGCGCCGTTTCCGTTTTTGCAGTTTCCGTTCGCAGGCCCAGCCTGCTGGCGATGCCGGAGTTGAACACGAACATGGCGCAACAGGCCGAGGCTGACCTCGCAAGCCTTCTCGATCGCCTCAAGGCGGCCCAGCGCGAGCTGGTCCTCACCGCAGCCAAGGGCTCCACCCTTCCCTCCGACGGCATGCTGCGCAAGATTTCCGAGCTGGAAGGCGCCATCGCCGCCACCGAGGCCCTGATGCAGGAAGAAGGCGTCCGGCGCTGAGCCGTCCGTCCGCCCGCCTGATCCTCCCCGAATCCGCAGTGCGTTACCCCGGCTAACGGCCGGGTGGACCTTGGGCGTCCGAGCCTGTAGCGTGCACCGCAACAAAGGGGCGGGGCGGAAAGGCACGGGTCGGGATGCTGGCGCACAGCACGGGCGCATCGGGATCAGGCGCAGTTTCCAGCGAATACGAGCGCCGGCGCCGCGCCTTCCGCTGGATGCTGCCGGAGCGCTACAACATGGCGGTCCACGCCTGCGACGCCATCGCGGCGCAGCATCCGGACCGTCCCGCGCTCTTCCTGCCCGACGGCAACGGCTTCTCCCCCGTCTCCTATTGCGCGCTGGCGCGGCTCTCCAACCGGCTGGCCCATGCGCTCGTCGCGCAGGGCATCGGGCCCGGCGACCGGGTGGCCATTCTCCTCCCCCAGTCGCTCGAAGTGCTCGTCACCCATCTCGCCGTCTACAAGATGGGCGCCATCGCGGTGCCGCTCGCCGGCGCGTTCGGCGTGGATGCCATCGCCTACCGGCTTCTGGATTCCGGCGCCCGCGCCCTCGTCACCGACGATGCCGGCCTCGCCAAGCTGGTCGCACGGCCGGAAACGCTCGATCTGGTGGTGAATGTGGACGGCCCGGGCCATGCCGCCGTCGGCTTCTCCGCACTGGTGGAGGCGGCCTCTGACCGTCCGCTCCCCATCGCCTCCGGCCCGGACGATCCGGCGCTGATGATCTATACCTCCGGCACCACGGGCCAGCCCAAGGGCGCGCTGCACGGCCACCGGGTGCTGTTCGCCCATGTGAGCGGCGTCACCTTCACCCATGATGGCATCGGCCAGGCGGGCGACCGCATGTGGACGCCCTCGGACTGGGCCTGGGCCGGTGGGCTCTTGAACACCGTGCTGCCGGCGCTGGCGCTGGGCGTGCCGGTGGTGGCGCAGCCGCGCGGCAAGTTCGATCCCGAAGCCGCCTTCGCTCTGATGAAGACCGCCGAGGTGCGCAACGTCTTCATCCCGCCCACCGCGCTCCGCATGATGCGGCAGGTGCCGAACCCCCGCGAAAAATTCGACTTCGCCCTGCGCACGGTGGGCTCGGCCGGCGAGGCGCTGGGGGCGGAGACGTTCGAGTGGGGCCGCGAGGCGCTCGGCGTTCCGGTGAACGAGTTCTACGGCCAGACGGAATGCAACTACGTCATCGGCTCCTCGGCCGCGCTGGGCGTGGCCAAGGCCGGCGCCACGGGCAAGGCCGTGCCCGGCCATGAGGTGGCGGTGCTGGGCGAGGACGGGCGCATTCTGCCGCCGGGCCAGATGGGCCAGATCGCCGTGCGCGCGCCGGACCCAGTGATGTTCCTGAACTACTGGAACCGCCCCGAGGCCACTGCCGACAAGGTGAAGAACGGCTGGCTCCTCACCGGCGATCTCGCGACGCGGGACGAGGAGGGCTATTTCCACTTCCTCGGCCGCGATGACGACGTCATTACCTCGGCCGGCTACCGCATCGGCCCGGCGGAGATCGAGGACGTGCTGCTGAAGCACCCCGCCGTCGCCATGGCGGCGGCCGTGGGCAAGAAGGACCCGCTGCGCACGGAGATCGTCAAGGCGGTCATCGTGCCCATGCCCGGCGTGGAGCCCACGCCGGAGCTGGAAGCGGAAATCCGCGACTTCGTGCGCACCCGCCTCGCGTCCTACGAATATCCCCGCGAAATCCAGTTCGTGGACGAACTGCCGCTCACCACCACCGGCAAGGTGATCCGCCGGATGCTGCGGGAGTAAAGCGTTTTCGAGCGAAGTGGGGACCGGTTCGCGTGAAGAAACGCGTCGCCACAAAGAGCGGCCTAAGCCTTGTATTGCTGCGCCAGCGCGTCAGCGCTGCGTGCGAACAATGCCGCATCCACCCCCACGGCAGTGAAGACCGAGCCGGCCGCCATGTAGCGGCGGGCCAGCGCCTCGTCGCCCACCACCAGCACGCCGCCGCGATTGCCGGCGGCCGTGATGCGCTTGAGCCCGTCCTCGATGGCTTCCACCACCTTCGGATGGGTGGGCTGGTGCAGGAGGCCCATGGAGGCGGAAAGATCGCCGGGGCCGATGAAGATGCCGTCCACGCCCGGCACGGCGGCGATCTCCTCCACCTTCTCCAGCGCTTCCAGCGTCTCCACCTGCACCAGCACGCACATTTCGTCGGCGTAGCGGGTGAAATAATCGCCGATGCGGCCGAAGCGGGTGGCGCGGGACGCCACCGCATAGCCGCGGATGCCATCCGGCGGATATCGTGTCGCCGCCACCGCCGCGCGGGCCTCCTCGGCATTCTGCACCATGGGAATGAGGAAGCTCTGGGTGCCGATGTCGAGGAAGCGCTTCAGCGTCACCGCATCGTTCCACGGCACCCGCACCACCGGCTGGGTGGCGTAGCCCACCATGGACTGGAGCTGATTGAACACGTTGGGCAATTCGTTGGGCGCGTGCTCGGTGTCCAGCACCAGCCAGTCGAAGCCCGCGCCGGCCAGGATCTCCGAGACATAATTGGAGGGCACGGCGCACCACAGGCCGATCTGCTGGGTGCCGGCATGGAGCGCGCGCTTGAACGGGTTCTCGGGCAGGTGCATGGCGTTTCCTTCGGGGATTCTTATTGGGGCGAAGCCTCACTCCGGCCGCAGCATATCCGGCACGTCCTCGCCCAGCACCATGCCGGCAAGCATTTCGCCCAAAGCCGGGGCGAACTTGAAGAGGTGGCCGCCAGCGAAGAAGTCCACCGCGCCCCGGCGCACCACCTCAAGGCGCTCGGATTCCCAGGGCGCACCGTCGTCGGGATGCTCCAGCGAGGTGGAAACGCAGCTCTCGATGGTGAAGCGCGAGGTGTCGAGGCCGGGGAGCGTCTCGGCTGCCAGCGCCAGCGTGTGCTCGATCACCTGGTCGGGATGGCCGCCGCCGCTGCGGTCGGTGTCGCTCGGCTCCAGTCCCACGGCGAACAGGCCGTCATGCAGCGCCGGCAGGCCGTAGGTGTAAAGCACGCCGTGGCGGTGGTCGCTCTTGTCGCGGAAGGAGACCATGGGCCGCGTGGCGAGATCGCCGGTCATGGGGAAGAGCAGGCGCTGGTGGACGCTGTAGACCTGCGGCACCTTCACGCCCATGGCGCCGGAGAGAACCGGCGTCTGCATGCCCGCCGCCACCAGCACGCGCCGCGCCCGCCAGATGGCGCTGCGGGTGGAGACCAGCACATGGCCCGACCGCTGGGTGAGGCCCAGCACCGGCGTGTGCTCGTGAAGCGCATCGCCCAGCGTCGCGGCCAGCCATTCGATGCTGTCGCGGGCGCGGATGGTACCGGCCTCCTCCTCCAGGATCACCGGCCGGGACCACGGGCGATGCACCGGCAGCATCTGTTCCTGCTCGGCCGGAGAGACGAAGCGAACCTTTAGACCGAGCCCGGCGAGGCGCTTCAGCTCCGCCTCGGCCTGCGAGACGATGAGGAAGGAGCCGGTGCGCTCGAGAAGAGGGCGGCCGGCCTCCTCCTCCCACCGCGCCCAGCCGGCGCTGGCCTTGCGGGCGAGCCAGAGCATCTTCGGGTCGTTATAGGCGGCGCGCATGATGCGCGAGCCGCCGGCCGACTGGGCGCCGCCCGCCGCGCCGGCATCGAAGCAGCGCACGGAGATGCCGAGGCGCGTCAGCACATGGGCGACCGACAGGCCGACAATGCCGGCACCGACGATGGCGATCTCGGTGTCCTCGAACGGCAGGCGGGGGGTCGATGCGGGCATGAAGGCCTCTCGCGATTCGGCACACGACCCGTCGTAACATGCTGACCATGGCCACGCTTTACGCGCTGCAGCAGATTTTCCCCCACTCCCCACCCGGGACCTTCGGTGCTATCCAAGGCGTCCTTTTTGAAAGCGGCGCACAAGACGCCGCGCGCCCGAGGATCTGCCGGCCATGCTCACCACCAATCCCGCCTTCGACCGCATCGGCGAGGAGAACGCCTTCGCCGTTCTCGCTCGCGCCACGGCGCTTCAGGCGGAGGGGCGCTCCATCCTCAACCTCGGCATCGGCCAGCCGGACTTCCAGACGCCGGCCCACATCGTCGAGGCCGCGGTGAAGGCGCTGCGCGACGGTCAGCACGGCTATACGCCGTCCGTTGGCATCCTGCCCCTGCGCGAAGCGGTGGCCGGCGATCTCAACCGCCGCTATGGCGTCGAGGTGGACCCGAACCTCGTGATGATCATGCCGGGCGGCAAGGTCACGATGTATGCGGCCATCCGCCTGTTCGGCGAGCCCGGCGCGGAAATCCTCTATCCCGATCCCGGCTTTCCCATCTACCGCTCCATGATCGAGCACACCGGCGCGACGCCCATCCCGGTGCCGATCCGCGAGGAGAACGGCTTCGCCTTCTCGGCCGATGAAACGCTGGCCCTCATCACGCCGAAGACGCGCCTGCTCATCATCAATTCGCCGGCTAACCCCACCGGCGGCGTCACGCCTGCGTCCGAGATAGACAAGCTGGTGAAGGGCCTCGCCGCCCATCCCCATGTCGCCCTCATGTCGGACGAGATCTACGACCGCTTCCTGTTCGACGGGGAGGAGCACCGTACCCTCCTTGCCTATCCCGAGATCCGCGACCGGCTGATCCTGCTCAACGGCTGGTCCAAGACCTATGCCATGACCGGCTGGCGCCTCGGCTATTCGGTCTGGCCCAAGGGCCTCTACGACCAGGTGCGCAAGCTGGCGGTGAACTGCTGGTCCTGCGTCAACGCCGCGACACAATATGCCGGTATCGCCGCCCTCGAAGGTCCACAGGATGCGGTGTTCGCCATGACCGCCGAATTCGACGCCCGCCGCCGCATGGTGGTGGAAGGGCTGAATGCCCTGCCCGGCGTCACCTGCGCGACGCCCAAGGGCGCCTTCTACGCCTTCCCCAACATCACCGGCACCGGCTGGACCGCCGCCAAGAAGCTCGCCTCGGCGCTGCTGGAGGAGGCGGGCGTCGCGGTGATCGGCGGGCCGGATTTCGGCGTCCATGGCGAGGGCTATCTGCGCCTCTCCTACGCCACCTCGCGGGAGAACATCACCGCAGCGCTCGGCCGCATGGGCGACTTCCTCGCCGCCAACCGCAAGGTGGCCTGAGGCGTGGGGGCGGCACGGCGGTGGACGGGCCGGCGGGCGCTTCTCGCCCTCGCCCTCGTTCTGCTGGCCTTCTCGCCCGTGCTGCTGGTGCTGACGCGCCCGCTGCCGGACGGTCCCGCCCCCATGGTCGCGCCCGCTTTGCCGGAGCCTGAGCCGGAGCCCGCCGTCCCGGCCGATGCGGACCTGCCGCCGGGCCCGTCCCCGGCGCGCCCTCAGCCGCCCCGCGCAGGCGGCAGCGATACGACGACGCCGGAGCGCTGGAAGGTGGTCGTCGCCTGCCCGCGCGAGAAGGTGTCGGGCGGCCAGTACAATCGCTGCCTCTATGACGTGACCCGCACGTCCGAGCAGGCGCTGGAGGCGGAACTGGCCAACGCCTTCACCGTCATCGAGGCGCGCACCGACCTGCAAGGCACCCAGCGCGCGCGCTGGAAAACCCAGCTGGACGAGGCGCAGTCGCGCTTCCTCCTCTTCCGCAATCTCGACTGCCAGGGCGTCGCGCCATTCGAGGGGCCGCGCGGCATCGGCAATTTCGAGCAGCGCTCGCTCTGCCTCATCGCCGCCAACCGCGGCCGCGCCGCCGACCTGCGCGCCCGCTACGGCTCGCCCCAGGTGGAAGGCGACACTGCCAAGCCGGGCCCGACCGGCCCCGAGCCGCGCGACGGCACCTGGACCCACGCGGTGCCGCCGCCGGTGGAATGAGCTGATCCCTGTGATAGGGTCCGGCGCCCGCGCAGGGCGGGACGACGCAGGGCACGACAATCGGAGGCAGCCGTGGCGAAAGTGGTCTGTGTGGGCGAGGTGATGGTGGAACTCGCCCGCGGTTCCGACGGGCGCTTCGGCCTCGCCTTCGGCGGCGACACCTTCAACACGGCAGTCTATCTCGCCCGCGCCGGGGTGGACGTGGCCTATGCCACGGCGCTCGGAGACGACGCATTCTCCGGCGACATCCTCGCCCTCGGCGCGGCGGAGGGCGTGGACATGAGCCTGATCCCGCGCGTAAGCGGCAAGGTTCCGGGCCTCTACCTCATCACCACGGACAATGCCGGAGAGCGCAGCTTCCATTATTGGCGCGATACCGCCCCGGCCCGCTCCCTGTTCGAGGCGGACGGCTGGCAGCAGGTGGCAGCGGCGCTGGTGGGGGCGGGCGCGGTCTATTATTCCGGCATCACCCTGTCGCTTTATTCCAACCAGGGGCTCGGCCGCTTCCTCGCCGCTCTGGAGATGGCGGGCGGGGCCGGCGACAGCCGCAGCGGTCCGCCGGCCTGGCGGGTGTTCGACGGCAATTTCCGCCCGCGCGGCTGGGGCGGCGATCTCTCCCGCGCCCGCACCGTGTTCGCCGAGGCGCTGAAGCGCTCGAGCATGGCGCTGCCCACCTTCGAGGACGAGGCGGCCCTTTGGGGCGATGCCTCCCCCGCCGCCACCATCGAGCGCATCACCACCTACGGGGTGAGCGAAGTGGTGGTGAAGAACGGGGCCGGCGGCGCGCTGGTCCATGCCGAGGGTCGCACCGTGGAAGTGCCGGTGGAGCGCGCCGTCTCCCCCCTCGACACCACGGGCGCCGGCGACAGCTTCAACGCCGGCTATCTCGCCGCCCGCATCGCCGGCGCGACGCCCGAAGCCGCCGCCCAGGCCGGCCACCGCCTCGCCGCCGAGGTCATCATGCACCGCGGCGCCATCATCCCCCGCGCCACCCAGGAGGGCGCCACGGCGCATTGAGGGAAAAGTTGCCCAATGTACCATTGAGTGGTACATTGGGTCTAGATCGGGGGGCAAAATGATCGTCAGCTTCCGCGATACGTGGCTGGAAGCGTTCTTTGTCGATGACACGCGCTCCCGCCACATCCCGGCGGATATCGAGGATCGGCTGTTCCGAAAGCTCCAAATGATCGACGACGCGACCACCGATCAGGATCTGCGCGTGCCGCCCAGCAACCATTTCGAGAAGCTGCGCGGTTCGCTCGATGGTTTTCACTCGATCCGCGTGAACCTGCGGTGGCGCCTGATCTTCCGTTGGGACGGGGAACGCGGCGAAGCTTTCGACCTCTACCTCGATGACCACAGCTATCGGTGAGGCCACTCATGCGGTTGACCAAGCGCAAGCCGGCAGGGGTCGGCGAAATCCTCGTCGAGGAATTCATGGTCCCGCTCGGCCTCACCCAGGCCGCGCTCGCGGAGGCCATGGGTGTTCCCAGGAAGCATGTGAACGAATTGTGCAATGATCGCCGCGCCGTGACGGCCGCGACGGCGCTCATTCTCGCGCGCGTGTTCGGCAACAGCCCGGATTTCTGGCTGAACGTCCAGCGCCGCGTCGATCTTTGGCAGACGCTAAACTCGCCGGAGGAACGCGCCCGGATCGAGCGGGCGAAGCCATTGGCTCCGGCCGCCTGATCCACGGCACGCGATGCCGCCTCAGATGGTCTGGTTGTATTCGCCGATGCCGGGGTGCTGGCGCAGCACGCCGTCGATCTCCTTGAACATCTCGCGCATGCGAGCCTCGGAGACCGGGCTTTCCACCACCACCACCAGCTCGGGCTTGTTGGAGGAGGCGCGCAGCAGGCCCCAGGAGCCGTCCTCGCAGGTGACGCGCACGCCGTTCACCGTCACGAGGTCGCGGATCTTCTGGCCGGTGACGGTGGCGCCCTCGGAAGCCAGCTTCTCGTAATGCTCCACCACCTTGGCGACGACGCCATACTTGGCCTCGTCCGCGCAGTGGGGCGACATGGTGGGCGAGGACCAGGTCTTGGGCAGCGCCTCGCGCAGCTCGGAAAGCTTCTTGCCGGGGTTGCGGTCCAGCATGTCGAGCACGGCGATGGCGGAGACGAGGCCGTCGTCATAGCCGCGACCCACGGGCTTGTTGAAGAAATAGTGGCCGGACTTCTCGAAGCCCACCAGCGCGCCCGTCTCGTTCACCCGGCGCTTCATGTAGGAATGGCCGGTCTTCCAATAGTCCGCCTTCACGCCGAGCTTGATCAGCTCGGGATCGGTGGCGAACAGGCCGGTGGACTTCACGTCCACAACAAAGGTGGCGTTGGGGTGGAGCTTGGCGAGGTCGCGGGCGAGCAGCACGCCCACCTTATCGGCGAAGATTTCCTCGCCGGTATTGTCCACCACGCCGCAGCGGTCGCCGTCGCCGTCGAAGCCGAGGGCCACGTCCGCATTATGCTCCAGCACCGCGTCCCGCATGGCATGGAGCATCTCCATGTCCTCGGGATTGGGATTGTACTTGGGGAAGGTGTGGTCCAGCTCGGTATCAAGCGGGACCACCTCGACGCCCAGCGCCTCCAGGATCTTCGGGGCGAAGGCGCCGGCCGTGCCGTTGCCGCAGGCCACCACCGCCTTGATGGGGTGCTTCAGCTTCGGCCGGTTGGTGAGGTCCTTGATGTAGACCTCCGGGAAGTTCTCGACGAACACGTAGGCGCCGCCGCCCTTGAGGTCGAATTTCGCGCCGAGCACGATCTCCTTGAGCCGGGTCATCTCGTCCGGGCCGAAGGTGAGGGGGCGGTTGACGCCCATCTTCACGCCGGTCCAGCCATTGTCGTTGTGCGAGGCGGTGACCATCGCCACGGCCGGCACGTCCAGCGCGAACTGGGCGAAATAGGCCATGGGCGACATGGCGAGGCCAATGTCGTGGACCTTGATGCCCGCCGCCATGAGGCCGGAAACCAGCGCCAGCTTGATGGAGGAGGAATAGGAGCGGAAGTCGTGGCCGGTGACGATCTCGGGCTTCACGCCCATCTCGTGCATCAGCGTGCCGAGGCCCATGCCGAGGGCCTGCACGCCCATGAGGTTGATTTCCTTTTGGAACAACCAGCGGGCGTCGTACTCCCGGAAGCCGGTCGGCTTCACCATGGGCTCGGACTCGTAGGCGTAGGTATTGGGCGTCAGGACCGGCTTCGGCGTCGGGAACATGGGCACCATTCCTCCGCAGCACGCAAAATTTCGCGGTCGCGAGATAGCACGGATTCGTGACCAAACGAACGGCTGCGCTTGGGATTAGTTCCCCCTGCCGCGGCGGCACGGTGACGCCGCCGTGGCGGTCACGCGATCTTCCGTGTCTTTTCCGGGAGCATGGTGCCCTCTTCCCGCGCCCGCACATGCCAGGAAAGGGCCTCCTCGATGATGTGCGGCGTGTGTCCGCCGCGCGCGGTCGCCCGCTCGAAATAGTCCGCCAGGGCATCGCGATAGAGCGGATGCACGCAATTAGCGATGATGACCCGCGCCCGCTCCCGCGGCGCCAGCTCCCGCAGGTCGGCAAGGCCGACCTCGGTGACGAGGATGTCCACGTCGTGCTCGGTGTGGTCCACATGGCTGACCATGGGCACCACCGAGGAGAGCGCCCCGCCCTTGGCGATGGACTTGGTGACGAACACCGACAGATAGGCGTTGCGGGCGAAATCGCCGGAGCCGCCGATGCCGTTCATCATGTGGGTGCCACCCACATGGGTGGAATTGACGTTGCCGTAGAGGTCGAATTCCAGCGCCGTGTTGATGCCGATGAGGCCGAGGCGGCGGATGATCTCCGGATGATTGGAAATCTCCTGCGGCCGCAGGATGAGGCGCGACTTGTAGTCGGTGATGCGCGGCATCACCTGGTCGTATTTCGCTTTGGACAGGGTGATGGACGAGCCCGAGGCGAAGTTCAGCTTGCCGGCGTCGAACAGGTCGAAGGTCGAATCCTGGAGCACCTCGGAATACATGGTGAGGTCGCCGAACGGGCTCTCGATGAAGCCGTGCATCACCGCGTTGGCGATGGTGCCGATGCCGGCCTGCAGCGGCTGCAGGCGGTTCGTCATGCGGCCGAGCTTCACCTCGTGCTTCAGGAATTCCATGAGATGGCCGGCGATGGCGACGGTCTCGGGGTCCGGCGGCAGCACGTTGGACGCGGAATCGAGCTTCCGCGTCACCACGATGGCGGCGATCTTCTCCGGGTCGATGGGAATGAAGGGCAGGCCCACCCGGCTTTCCGGCGTCACCACCGGGATCGGCTCGCGGAACGGGCGGCGGGTGGGGATATAGATGTCGTGCAGCCCCTCCAGCTCCGCCGGCTGGGTCAGGTTGATCTCGACGATCACCTTCTTCGCCAGGATGGCGAAGGTGGCGGAATTGCCCACCGAGGTGGTGGGAATGATGCCGCCGGAAGCGGTGATGCCCACCGCCTCGATCACCGCCACGTCGATGGGCCCGAGCTGGTTGGTGCGCAGATGCTCCACCGTCTCGGACAGGTGCTGGTCGACGAACATCACCTCGCCGGCATTGATCGCCTTGCGCAGCGCGGGGTCGGACTGGAACGGGATGCGACGGGAGAGCAGGTGCGCCTCCGCCATCTGCTTGTCGAGGTCGTTGCCCAGCGAGGCGCCGGTGATGAGGGTGATACGCAGCGGCTCGCCGCGCGCATGGGCGGCGTTGGCGCGGGCGGCGAGCGCCATCGGCACGGCCTTCGCCTCGCCGGCGCGGGTGAAGCCGCTCATGCCCACGATCATGCCGTCGCCGATGAGCGCAGCGGCCTCCTCGGCCGGGACGATCCTGTCACGCAAGGACGAGAGGCGGATGCGGTTCTCGGGCATGTCGGCAATTCCGTCGAGAGGACAATCCCTTGCGCATAGCGAGGCGCGCGGGGCCACCGGAATTCGACTTAAAGGGAAGGCCACTCAGGCGGTGATCGCCACCGGCAGGCCGAAGGCATCCCGCTCCGGCGGGTCGGGGAAGCGCAAGGCCTTGCCCTCGAACACTCTTTTTGCGGTGACGGCGCAAGCGCAGGCATCCACCAGATCATCGAGCCCTGCGCGCAGCGCAGTCGCGGTCTTCGCGTGAAGCAGATCGGTTGGCACGCCCGCGCGGGCGAGGAGGCCGATGCGCAGCTCAAGGCCGGGCGGGTGCGGCCGGTTCTTCTCCTTCTTGGCCACCTCGAGCGGCGCGCCGTTCATGATGCGGAATGACACCTCAGGATGGCATTCGATGAGGCGCTCCCGCAATTCCGCCCGGCGCAGCAACAGTTCGTCCAGCTCGGCGACCTTGGGGAACAGGTTGAAGCACTGGATGGAGACCTTGCGCGCCGGGTTCGAATGGGCGAGCGCCGCGGCACAGGCGGCTGCGAACCGCTCCCGCTCGTCCCCCGGCCCCACGCCGGCCATGACCGCAGCACGGGCCGGGACGGAGAAGACGGACGATTGCCGTCCACCGAGCAACGGGCGCACCGCCCGCTCTGCCGCGCGCCCGCCGATCTCGCTGGTTTCGGGCAGACCTATGGGCATGTCCACGCAGGCGATGGCGGGAGCGTCGGGCGCATCGAACAGCTCTTCCACGCGGGTGCGGCGGAACAGCTGGAGATGATCTGCGCCGTCCCATTGCGCGATCACCCAGCCGCCCCGGCAGCCATCGATGCCGGCGAAGGGCAGATCCGCGAGCATCATCTCAGTCCTCGCCCGCCTTGGCCTTGGGCAGGGGGATGGTGGAGGGCTGGGGGATCGGCGCCGCGTAATATTTGCGCTTGATGGAGCCGGTCTCGGGGTTGCTGGAGGAGGCGGAGGACATGGGGATGCCCTGCGGACCCACCTGCCAGCCCGGCGGCAGCCCGCCCTTCTGCGGCGCGGCCGGCGGGGGCCCCGGCGCGCGTGCGGCGGCGGGAGCCGGGGCGTTGCCCACGGTGCCGGGGGGATAGTTCGAGGGGGGATAGTTGGATGGCGGATAGCTCGCCGGGGAATATCCGGCGGGCGGAGGCGGCGCCGGCGAGGCGATGATCTGCGTCTGCGGCGCTGCCCGCGCGGCCTCGACCGGCGGCAAGGGGGGCGGCGGCTCGGCAGCGACCGGTGCCGGCTGCGGCGCGGCCCGCGCCCCGCCGAACAGGGTGGAGAAGAAGGACGGCTGCTCCGCCGGGGCCGAGACCGGCTGCGGCGCCGGGGCATAGACGGGCGCCGCTTCCGCCACCGGAGCGCTGGGCGCGGCTTCGGAAACCATGGGCGGGGCCTTGGTGGGCATGGAGGGCGCGGGCATCGGGCGCGGCGCCGGCTTGCAGATGGTCCGCCCCTTGGCGTGACGCATCAGGTCCACATGGATGTGGTCGTAGTGGAAGATGTTGGAGCCGGGCGCGAGCACGGTCGTGAAGCGCTCGCACGCCCCGGCCTGTACCTGCAGCAGGAAGCCGCGCTCCTCGGGCGAGCCCTTCCAGCCATTCTTAACGGTGATCCACCGCCCGTCCGCGGTGCGGAAGCCGCCGATATCGAGCGCGTTGCCGAACGCATGCTCGGAAATCTTGGCGTTGGGATCGCCGTTCATGCCACGGCATGAATAGGCCGACATCTGGCTGATGGCGACGATGGGCTGGCCGAGCCATGCCAGCGCCGCCGGCTGCACCACCTCCTGCACCCACATGTCCACCTGGTAGATCACCGGGCAGGCGAGCTTTCCGGCGGGCTCCAGCACCACATTCCCCTGCGCCAGCGCGGTCACGCGGAACGGATGATCCATGCCGCAGGCACCGGGGCCCTGGACGGCGGGAAGCGGCTCCATGAAGACGGACGGGACCACCGCCTTGGCCGCAAGGCACTGTTCCTCGGCCTGGGAGCGCCACGAATCGCGCTCCTCCAGGCCGAAGCGACAGCCCGAAAGGGCGCCGGCCAGAAGGAGGAGGGCGAGGAAGATGCGGGGCGTGTCACGCGACATGGCCCCACCTTGCGTAGGGCGCCTTGCAAAGGGGTTAAGGCCCGCCGCCAAATACCGCAAAAGCGGCCGCAGCCCCTTGAAAAGTCAGAACCCCACGCCCTTCCGCAACGCAAGTCGCGACGGAGGGGATGGGGTTCAAAAAATCGGACGAAGAATGCAAGGGAGCCGCCGAAGCGTCGCCTCGGCAAATTGCGCGGGGCGGCGCGAACGATGGGAGGCGCACCGAAAGCCCCGTCCGGTTCGGACGTGAGCCTGGAGCCCTCAGTCCTTCTTGGGCTCGGCTGCCGGCTGGGCTGCGCCGTCGGCCGCGCCGGCTTCGGGTGCCTCGGCCTCCGGCTCGCGGCCCTCGAAGGCCGCCTGAAGACGCTCGGCGAGGCTCTGCAGCTCGTCCGGCATGTCTTCCTGGGTGTAGTCGTCAAACAGTTGGCGCAGCTCGCGTCCCAGCAGATCCTGCCGTGCGGAGATGTCGCGGCGATGAGGCGTTCGCATGCCGCCTGCCTCTTTCTGGTGCTGCGTCGTCATGGGTGTGTCGAGGGGACCTTGGAAGCGTGCCGATCGCATGGCGGGGGTCTTCTGACAGACGCGGGCGGTCTCAAGATGGGACACGTCCACGTGCGTTGCAATATGGTTTTGAACACGCAGGCCTCAGTCACGGTAAAGCCGCGACAGATGTCCGGTGTCCAGATCGGTCTCGGGGCCGGCCGCATCCACGTCCGGTCCGTCGTCCACATCGTGGCGTTTATCGGAACCGTCGAACGCCGCCTGGAATTCCTTGAGCAGGCGCCGCTCCTCGTCAGCGGAACGTTCCCGCCGCGGGGGAAAGTCCCGCCGGCTTTCGCCGGGACCGAATTCCACGGGATCATAGCCGTGCGGGGCATCGTCCACGCCCGTCTTCTGCGCACCCGTATCAGGCAGGGTAGAGCCGCCCGGCAGGGGTTCGTGTCGCAATCCGCTCATCCGCCTCCTCCCGAGTCTCCCAGATCGACGAGAAAACGCGGGGCGGGCGGATTTGTTCCATGGCGTCCGCCGGAAACGCACGCCGCCCGCGCAAGGGAGCGCCCCCTTCGCGCCGCGTGGAGAACGCGACGTTCCCTTGGGAACAAGCGCGACAGTTGCGCAGTTCACAATCCGTGTAACAAATGCGCGCCGAACAGCTGGTTGCTGAGCGTAACGACCGTCTCCAGCCGGCGCTGCACATTCATTCAGGCAAATGGCAAGGAGACACGGCATGCTGAGCTGGGCGATTACCTTTCTCATCGTCGCACTGATCGCCGCAGTCCTGGGCTTCGGTGGAATAGCGGGCACGGCGATCGAAATCGCGAAGATCATCTTCTTCGTCGCGATCATCCTGTTCCTCATCTCGGCGGTGATGGGATTGATGCGCCGCGGTCGCGGCCCAGTCTGATCCGTCCGCGCCCACCCACGGAAGCGGTCGAAAAAACAGGGCGGTCCGGAGGGGTCCCGGGCCGCCCTGAAGTCACTTGGAGATGGCGCCAGTGATAATTTGCTAAGGTAAAGGTCCCGCTAACGGCACCCTCGGACCCCGAAAACAAAAAGGCGCCCGGTGGGCGCCTTTCGTGTCTTCAACGTGCCTGCGTGCCGCTCAGGGGCACTGCACGCGGTAGCGATTGCCATAGGCGTCGCGCGCCCAGCAGGCGCGGGGGGTGGTCTCGGCGCCGATGATGGCACCCGTGCCCGCGCCGATGAGGCCGCCGACGAGGGCGCCCGTGCCGGTGCCCGTGGCGGCGGCGCCGATCAGCGCGCCGGTACCGGCGCCGATCGCAGCACCGCCCACCGCACGATCCTGGCGCGAATATTCGCTGCAACCGCCAAGGGCGAGTGCCATCACGCCAATCATGAGAGCCGCTTTCATCTTTTTCTCCCTTGCCCTGCCGGCGGCATGCCGGACATCCATCCTGCCCCTAGCGCCGCTTGAGGGCACGAGGGCGAAACACCGCGCCTGACCCCAAAGGCGTCAGGCGGAACCCGCTACTCCATCCCGTCGGGCGCAGCCTTGAGCTCGTCCTCAGGAGCCGGACCGTGGGCGGATCGGCGCCCACGCGACGTAACGGCATATAGCACGCACCCCACCCCGACGCCCACCGCCACCGCAGCAACGATGACCGGGAGCGCCGCCGGCTCCGCGCGGAACGGGCGGTGCGGCAACGCGGGCAGATGCCGGCGAAGGCTGTCCAGAGACAGGCTCGGAAGCGATTCCGCCCGCTCCGCCACCCAGTCCTGGGCATCGGACGCCACATCGGAGGCGAGACGCCCCCATTCGCGCTCCCGCCTGTGGAACGAGGACTGGAGATGGTCGAGTTCATCCCGCAACGCCGAGAGGCGCCGGGAAAACCCGTCGGTCGAACTCCTGTGCAAGCCGAGCATATGCTGTCTCCCGTGACGCCGAGACGAACGCCGCCGAACCGCTCCGGTTCCGTCCAGTAAGCCGGAGCGGAGCCGTTTCGCGAGAGCCTGTGGCGGCATTGGGTCGAAGCTGAGGGGGAACCGTGGCGCCGCAACGGCGTTATCTTACCTGAAATATGAAGGGGTCCGTGCGTTGTCCGGTATGCTTGAAGGATCACTGCCTGCAAGAGAGGCCGAACTGCCGGGAGCCTTTGTCGCCCTCGACCCCGCGACGCACGCCTTCTTTCTCGACGTGGACGGGACGCTGATCGATATCGCGGAACGACCCGAGGCGGTGGTGGTTCCGCCCGGCCTTTCCGATACCCTGACGGTTCTTTCCGAGCGTGCCGGCGGGGCGCTGGCGCTGGTCAGCGGCCGCTCGCTCGCCTCGCTCGACCAGTTGTTCGGGGCCGACACATTCGCCGCCGCCGGCGTTCATGGCGCCGACATCCGCCTCGCCGCGGGCCGGCCTTCCGATCGGGCGGCCGCCCTCGACACTGATCTGCGGCGCGCCCTCGGTGCCGTCGCGGCCGAGTTCGCGGATGTGTTCGCCGAGGACAAGGAGCACGCGGTCGCCATCCACTATCGAGCCCATCCGGAAGTGGCACCCGTGCTGAAACGCGCCCTGCTCGAGGTGGTCGGCCGGCGGCCGGGCGTCGAGATCATGCCCGGGCACTGCGTGTTCGAGGTGCGCCGGGAAGGCATAGACAAGGGATCCGCCGTCGCGCGTTTCATGGCCGCGGCCCCCTTCGCCGGGCGTCGGCCCGTCTTCATCGGTGACGACGTGACCGATGAGGCCGGCTTCAGGGCCGTGAACCAGGCGGGCGGCATCGCCGTGGCGGTCGGCGCGCCCCGCGATGGCGCCCACACCGTTCTGCCGGACCCGCGCTCGGTCCGCGCCCTCATCACCCATCTCGCGGCCGAGCCGCGGCAACGAAGGAGGTGACCTCCGTGTCCCGCATCGTGGTCGTATCGAACCGAGTGGCCCTCCCCCAGAAGTCCGGCGCGCCGGCCGGGGGCCTCGCCGTCGCCGTCAACGCCGCCCTCAAGGACCGTGGGGGCATATGGTTCGGATGGAGCGGGCGGATCGCGCCGGACCCCTCCGACACGCCGCAGTCGACGAAGCACGCCGGCGTAACCTATGCCGTGGTGGACCTCACCAACGAGGACTACCAGGAATATTACAACGGCTTCGCCAACCGGGTGCTATGGCCCGTACTGCACTACCGGGTGGATCTCTCGGAATTCTTCCGCTCTGATCTCTCCGGCTACATCCGGGTCAACCGGATGTTCGCCGATCATCTGGAGAAGATCATCCAGCCGGACGACATCCTGTGGATTCACGACTACCACATGATGCCGCTTGCCAAATATCTCAGGGAACGCGGCCATAACAACCGCATCGGCTTCTTCCTGCACATTCCCATGCCGCCGGCGGACATCATCCAGGCCCTGCCGCAGCATGCCGACACCGTAGGGGCGCTCGCCCATTACGATCTCGTCGGCTTCCAGACCGAAGGCGACCGCGAAAATTTCGCTCGCTATCTGGAAACCCGCGGTGGCCAGTCCACGCCCGACGGTACCGGCTGCGACATCGGCGGCCGGCGTGTGCGCCTCGGCACCTTCCCCGTGGGCATCGAGACAGGCGCCTTCGCGCGGCGGGCCCGGCACGCGAGCCGCACCCGCTTCGTGAAGGCGTTCGACGAAAGCCTGTCCGGCCGCAAGCTCATCATCGGCGTGGACCGGCTGGACTATTCCAAGGGCATCCCCAACCGGCTCGACGCCTACGACCATTTCCTGCGCACGGAGCCGGACTGGCACGACCGCGTGACCTACCTGCAGATCACGCCCAAGAGCCGCACCGATGTGCCGGAATATCAGGACATGGACCGCCACGTCTCCCACCGGGCCGGGCAGATCAACGGCGCCTACAGCGACGTGTCCTGGACGCCGCTGCGCTACGTGAACCGCACCTATTCCCGCTCGGCCCTTGCCGGATTCTACCGCCGCGCCGACGTGGCGATGGTGACCCCGCTGCGCGATGGCATGAACCTCGTCGCCAAGGAATTCGTCGCCGCGCAGGACCCGGCCGACCCCGGCGTGCTGCTCCTGTCCCAGTTCGCGGGGGCGGCGAGCGAGTTGGGGACGGGCGCACTCATCGTCAATCCGCACGATACCGAGGGCGTCGCCGCTGCGCTGCGCCGAGCGCTGGAGATGCCGCTGGCGGAGCGGCGCGAGCGCCATCGGCGGATGATGCGGGTGCTGGACGCCCACGACATCAACCGCTGGGCCGAGGACTTCCTCGCAGCGCTAGCGCCCGAACCGCAGCCGGAGCGCCGTGAAATAGCCCTACCCCGCGCCGCGGTGCGCAGCATCGTCCGCCTGCCCGTGGGCTGGGGATCGAGCGCGCTGCCGCGCGGCGCGTGAGAACGCACACGGACCGGACGGCGGGAGATAAATCCCGCCGCTTTCCTGTTGGCGCCCGGCCGGCAAGCCTATAAAGAGGCTCCGGCTGCGGGCGTGGCGGAACTGGTAGACGCAGCGGACTCAAAATCCGCCGTCCTCACGGATATGTCGGTTCGAGTCCGACCGCCCGCACCATCTTTCCTCGCGCTATGTCGCCCGCCAACCCATCGCGTTTCGTTCGCGCGATGCCGCCGGCCAACCCATCGCGGGGGGTTCTCCGCCCAATCCTCTCGTCTCTTCAGTGCCTGTTGGCGCGATCCGCGATGGCCGCGAGGCCGGCGCTGGCGCACGCCTCATCCTTGTCACCGCCCGGCGCGCCGCCGACCCCGATGGCGGCGACGATCTCGTCGCCGCGCATCACGCCCACGCCACCGGCGAGCGCGATGACGTTGGGGATGGTGGTGAGCGAGGTGCCCGCGCCGCCGGGATATTTCGCGACGATCTCGGCGAAGGCGCTGGAGCGGTCGAACTTGAAGATGGGGCCGAGCGTGGCCACCGTGTAGGCTTTGCGGAAGGCCGTGTCCGGCGTGTGGACCGTGGCATGGTCTGCCTTCAGCGTCGCCTTCACGAGGCCCGACGCGTCCACGACCGTGGCCGTGACCGGCCATCCCTTGGCCTCGCACGCCTTCACCGCCGCCGTCGCCGCCTCCACCGCGAGAGCAAGCGGCAGCGCATAGCCGCTATAGCCCACCTGCGCCGTGGCGGGACTGGCCCAAGAGGCGGCGGCGAGCAGAAGCGCGGCGGCGATCGTCCTTGATGTCACGATGTGTCCTTTCCCGTTGGGCGAGCGGCGCACGATGGCGTCGCCAAGCTGTAACCTTTTATACTATTTTTTTAAGGTTACATGAGGGCCGTAACTTGTCAACGGCATTCGATCCGGTTTCTGGCAATCCCGCCTGCCTCACGCCCGCCTGAACCAAACCGCCCCACCGGCATTGACTGCAGGACACAAGCTGGAGCGACGACGCCATGGCCGAGATGACGCTGGACGAAGTGGTGGAGAAGATGCGCGACATCGATTTCACCACCCTCTTCACCAAAAGCGAGGGTGGCGCGCTGGCCGGGCGGCCCATGAGCAACAATGGCGACGTGGACTATGACGGCAGCAGTTTCTTCTTCGCGCAGGAAGATGCCCGCGCGGTGAGCGAGATTTCTCGCGACCCCAACGTGGGGCTTGCCCTTCAGGGCACGAGCGGCATCCTCGGCCAGCGCCCCTTCTTCGCCACCGTGGAGGGCAAGGCGCAGATCATCCGCGACAAGGCCGCCTTCGAGGCGCGCTGGACCTCCGATCTCGACCGCTGGTTCCCCGCCGGCATCGACACGCCGGGCCTCGTTCTCATCAAGGTCGCGGCGCAGCGCCTCCACTGGTGGAACGGCGAGGACGACGGCGAACTCGTCCTCTAGAGGTCGTCCAACCCTTGCGCCGGGCGTCGCTCAGGGTGGAGGATCGCGGCAAGGAGGAGCCCCATGGCCGCACACCACATGCTCGACGCTCGCGTCGGCGAGATCACCGAGCGCATCGCGCGGCGCAGCCACGACGCGCGGCGCCGCTATCTCGACCGCATCGACGCAGCAGCCCAGCGCCGGCCCCAGCGCCAGGCGCTGGGCTGCGCCAACCAGGCCCACGGCTTCGCAGCCTGCGGGCCATCGGACAAGGCCATGCTGCGGGCGGGCGACGGCCCTTCGCTGGGCATCGTCACCGCCTATAACGACATGCTCTCGGCCCACCGGCCCTATGAGCGCTATCCCGAACTGCTGCGCGAGGCCGCGCGCGAGGCCGGCGGCGCGGCGCTGGTTGCGGGTGGCGTGCCGGCCATGTGCGACGGCATCACCCAGGGCGAGGCGGGGATGGAGCTGTCGCTCTTCTCCCGCGAGGTGATCGCGCTTTCCACCGCCGTCGCCCTCTCCCACCAGACCTTCGATGCCGCGGTCTTTCTCGGCATCTGCGACAAGATCGTGCCCGGCCTCGTCATCGGCGCGCTCTCGTTCGGCCACCTGCCGGCGGTGTTCATCCCGTCCGGCCCCATGACCAGCGGCTTGCCGAACAACGAGAAATCCCGCATCCGCCAGCTCTATGCGGAGGGCAAGGTCGGGCGCGACGCGCTGCTGGAGGCGGAGAGCCAGTCCTACCACGGCCCCGGCACCTGCACCTTCTACGGCACCGCCAACACCAACCAGATGCTCATGGAGATCATGGGCCTGCACCTGCCAGGCGCCTCCTTCGTGACGCCGGACACGCCGCTGCGCGATGCCCTCACCAAGGCGGCCGCCCAGCGCGCGCTCGCCATCACCGCGCTCGGCAACGACCATATCCCCGCCGGGCGGATGCTGGACGAGAAGGCGTTCGTGAACGGCATCGTGGGCCTGCACGCCACCGGCGGCTCTACGAACCACACGCTCCACCTCGTCGCCATGGCGGCGGCCGCGGGCATCGCGCTGAGCTGGGACGATTTCTCCGCGCTCGCCGAGGTGACGCCCCTGCTCGCCCGCGTCTATCCCAACGGCTCGGCGGACGTGAACCACTTCCATGCGGCCGGCGGCGTGCCCTTCGTGGTGCGCGAGCTGCTCTCGGCCGGCCTGCTGCACGCCGATGCCGAGACCATCCTCGGCCGCGGCCTCGAAGCCTATACCCGCGAGCCGGGGCTGGCGGCCGACGGGTCTCTCGAATGGCGGGACGGTGCGGCGGAAAGCGGCGATGACAAGGTCTTGCGCGGGGTGGGAGCGCCTTTCCAGAGCACCGGCGGGCTCAAGGTGCTGGACGGCAGCCTTGGCCGTGCGGTCATCAAGACCTCGGCGGTGGCGCCGGAGCGCCATGTGATCGAGGCGCCGGCCAAGGTCTTCCATTCGCAGGAGGAGCTTCAGGCCGCCTTCAAGGCGGGCGAACTCACCGGCGATCTCGTCGCCGTGGTGCGCTTCCAGGGGCCCAAGGCCAACGGCATGCCGGAGCTTCACAAGCTCATGCCGCCCCTCGGCGTGCTGCAGGATCGCGGGCAAAAGGTGGCCCTCGTCACCGACGGCCGCCTCTCCGGCGCCTCGGGGAAGGTGCCGGCGGCGATCCATGTGACGCCGGAGGCGCTGGACGGCGGCGCCATCGCCCGCATCCGCGACGGCGACATGATACGGGTCGATGCGGTGGCGGGGCGGCTGGAAGTGCTGGTTCCGCCCGGCGAATGGGCGGCCCGGCCCAGCGCCAACGCAGACCTCTCCGCCAGCCATGTGGGCGTCGGGCGCGAGCTGTTCGCCCCCTTCCGCGCCGCCGTGGGCGAGGCGGAGAACGGGGCGTCGATCTTCGCGGCGGTGTGACCGGCGCGAAGGGCGTCAGCCCAGCGCGGTCCCGTTGGCGGCGAGCACGGCGCCGGCCAGATAGAGCGAGCCGGCAATGAGCACGCGCGGCGGCGGCACCACCGCCTCGCGGGCGATGCCGTCGAGGGCGCTGCCCACGTCCCGCGCCACGCTCGCCTTCATGCCGAGGCCGACAGCGGCGGCGGCCACGTCCTCCGGCTTCAGGCCGGCATGCTCGCCGGGGACCGGCACCGCGATGGCCTCGCGTACGAGGCCGGCGAAGGGCTGGAGGAAGCCGGTGACGTCCTTGGTGCCGAGCATGCCGAGGATGAGCACGAGGGGACGCGAATAGCGCTCCTCCAGCTCGCACAGGGCATGGGCGAGGGCGGCGCCGCCGGCGGCGTTGTGTCCGCCGTCGAGCCAAAGCTCCACACCCGCCGGTGCCCGAGCGGACAGCGGGCCGGGCGGAAGGCGCTGGAGTCGCGCAGGCCAGTCAGCCCGCAGGATTCCCGCCTCATGAGCCGCAGGCAGCTTCACCGCGCGCAGCGCAGCGACGGCGAGGCCCGCATTGTCGATCTGGTGCGGCCCGACGAGGCGCGGGCGCGGCAGGTCGAGGAGGCCGTCCTCGTCCGCATAGACGAGCCGGCCGCTTTCCTCCTGCACGTTCCACTGCTGTCCGCGCACGAACAGAGGCGCGAGCTTCTTCGCCGCCGCCCGCTCGATCACCGCCAGCGCCTCCGGCGACTGGGCACCGATCACGACGGGGCAGCGCGGCTTGATGATGCCCGCCTTCTCCCCCGCGATGGCCTCCACAGAGGTGCCGAGGAAGTCCACATGGTCGATGGAGACCGGGGTGATGACGCTCGCCAGCGGCTTCTCGACCACGTTGGTGGCGTCGAGCCGGCCGCCGAGGCCCACCTCCAGCAGCAGCACGTCCGCCGGGTGCTCCGCAAACAGCAGGAAACCCGCCGCCGTGGTGATCTCGAACAAGGTGATGGGGGCGCCGTCATTGGCCATCTCGGCCCGGTCGAGGGCGTCGGCCAGCGCCGCATCGGAGACGAGCCGCCCGCCGCCCGGCGCGCCGAGGCGGATGCGCTCGTTGAACCGCACCAGATGGGGCGACGTGTAGACGTGCACGCTCTGCCCGGCCGCCTCCAGCATCCCCCGCATGAAGGCGATGGTGGAACCCTTGCCGTTGGTGCCGGCGACGTGGATCACCTTCGGCAGGCGCCGCTCGGGATGGCCGAGCGCCTCCAGCAGACGCTCCATCCGGGCGAGGGACAGGTCGATCTTCTTCGGGTGAAGCGCGGCGAGGCGGGAGAGAATCTCGTCCGTGGCGCGGGCGGGCAGGGGCAGTGCCATGGTGCGTCGAGCCGGGGCCCCTTGGGGCCCGCGATCAGGCCTCCCTTACGCTGCCTGCGGGCGCGGCAGCCGGCCCTTGGGCGGCAGCGCCGGCGCCTTGGTCAGCATCCGGCACAGGCGGCCGAGGGTGTCGCGCATCTCGTGGCGGTGCACCACCATGTCGAGCATGCCGTGGTCGCGCAGATATTCGGCGCGCTGGAAGCCATCCGGCAGCTTCTCGCGGATGGTCTGCTCGATGACGCGTGGGCCGGCGAAGCCGATGAGCGCGCCGGGCTCGGCGATCTGGATGTCGCCCAGCATGGCGTAGGAGGCGGTCACGCCACCCGTGGTCGGGTTGGTGAGCACGACGATGTAGGGCTTCTTCGTCTCACGCAGTTCCTGGATGGCGGCCGTGGTGCGCGGCATCTGCATGAGGGAGAGGATGCCCTCCTGCATGCGCGCGCCGCCGGAGGCCGCGAACATGATGAAGGGCGTGCCGCGCTCGGCTGCGGTCTCCAGCCCCTTCACCACCGCCTCGCCGGCGGCCATGCCGAGCGATCCGCCCATGAAGCCGAAGTCCTGCACGGCGATGGTCACGGGCAGCTCGGTGAGCATGCCGGTCGCCACCTTCACCGCGTCCTGGTAACCGGTCTTGGTGCGGGCGTCCTTCAGGCGGTCCACATAGCGGCGCTCGTCGCGGAACTTGAGCGGGTCGATCGCCACCTCGGGAAGGGTGACTTCCTCGTAGGCGCCGTCGTCGAAGGTGTTCTTCAGCCGCGTCACCGCATCCATGCGCATGTGGTAGCCGGACGCGGGAATGACGTAGAGGTTCGCTTCCAGATCCTTGTGAAACACCATCTGCCCGGTCTCGGGGCATTTCACCCAGAGGTTCTCGGGCACCTCGCGCCGCGCCAGGAAGTCGCGGATCTTCGGGCGGACGACGTTGGAAATCCAGTTCACGGGATCATCTCCGGTACGGAGGGGCGCGGCGCCGCGCTGCAGCGCACATAGTCCCCCCTCCGCCCTTATGGCAAGTCTGACACGGCGAAAGTACGGCGGTCGCCGCTGTTCCCGCCGATCATACCACCTTGCTGACGTCGGGGCGAAGCCGGCTCAGCGCCGCACACCGCGCACCGCCTCGGCGAGCTCGCTCACGAGGGCTTCCACGCCGATCACGGTGTTGGACGTGGCCTTGCCCTCCTCGTCGAGGGTGCGGCGCACCACTTCCACGAGGGCCGAGCCCACCACCACGGCGTCGGCACCCGCGGCGATAGCCGCCGCCTGCTCGGGGGTCTTCACGCCGAAGCCGACAGCCACCGGCAGCGCGGTATGGCTCTTGATGCGCGCGACCGCGGTGGCCACGGCATTCGCGTCCGGCGTCGCCGCGCCGGTGATGCCGGTGATGGAGACGTAGTAGACGAAGCCCGCCGTATTCGCGAGCACGGTGGGCAGGCGCTTGTCGTCGGTGGTCGGGGTGGCGAGGCGGATGAAGTCCAGCCCGGCATTGAGCGCCGGGATGCAGAGTTCGTCGTCCTCCTCCGGCGGCAGGTCGACCACGATCAGGCCGTCCACCCCTGCGACCTTGGCGTCGACGAGGAAGCGCTCCACGCCATAGACGTAGATGGGGTTGAAGTAGCCCATGAGCACGACCGGCGTGGTCTGGTCCTCGCCGCGGAAGACGCGGACCATCTCCAGCGTCTTGGCCAGCGTCTGCCCGCCCTTGAGCGCGCGCAGCCCCGCCGCCTGGATGGCCGGACCGTCGGCCATGGGATCGGTGAAGGGCACGCCCAGCTCGATCACGTCGGCCCCCGCGCCCGGCAGCGCCTTGAGGATGGCGAGCGAGGTCTCGCCGTCCGGGTCGCCGGCAGTGACGAAGGTGACGAGGCCCGGCCGCCCCTCTTCCTTGAGGGCGGCGAAGCGGTCGGAGATGCGGGTGGTCATGGGCCTGCCTGGATGAGAGGGGACGCGCTCTATTTCTGCCCGGCGAGGGTGCAGGTGGCGCTGGTGGCGCTGGTGCCGCCGAGGAAGCGCACCTGATCGGTTCCGGTGACGCCGCCGACGATGGAGAACAGCGTCGTGGACGACTTGCCGAGGGAGCGCTTGCCGGCGAAGAACTCGCAGTTGACCTTGACCTCGGCCACCGTGGCCGTGCCGGTGTTCTTCACCGCCACCGACACGTAGGCGCCGGCCGCGTCCGTATAGATCTTGCCCGGCGTCAGTTCGAGGTCGGCCGCCTGCACGGCGCCGAGGCTGACAACGAGCGCCGCGCCGGCGATCGCGGACGAGACGACTTTCCCCCAGATGCTCTTCATGGTCACGCCCCCAGACGAGTCCCGAGTATCTCCGCCACCTGGGGGACGTCCTTGTCCCCGCGGCCGGAAAGGTTGACGACCATCAAGTGGTCCGCCGGCAGCTTGGGCGCGTGCTCGATCACCTTGGCGATGGCATGGGCCGATTCCAGCGCCGGGATGATGCCCTCGAGCCGCGTCAGCAGCTGGAAGGCGTCCAGCGCCTCCTGATCGGTGCAGTTGAGATAGGTGACGCGGCCCACGTCGTGCAGCCAGGAATGCTCCGGCCCGATGCCGGGATAGTCGAGACCGGCCGAGATGGAATGCGCCTCGATGATCTGGCCGTCGCCGTCCATGAGCAGATAGGTGCGGTTGCCGTGCAACACGCCCGGGCGACCACCGGCGATGGAGGCCGCATGCTCGTGGGTGTCGACGCCCCGGCCCGCCGCCTCCACGCCGAAGATCTTCACTTCGGGATCGTCGAGGAAGGGGTGGAACAGGCCCATGGCGTTGGACCCGCCGCCGACGCAGGCGAAGAGGCTGTCGGGCAGCCGGCCTTCCATCTCCAGCATCTGCTCACGGGTCTCGCGGCCGATGATGGACTGGAAGTCGCGCACCATGGCCGGATAGGGATGCGGGCCGGCCACCGTGCCGATGCAATAGAAAGTGTCGTGGACGTTGGTCACCCAGTCGCGGAGCGCCTCGTTCATGGCGTCCTTGAGGGTGCGCGAGCCGGACTGCACCGGCACCACCTCGGCGCCCAGCATCTTCATGCGGAACACGTTGGGGGCCTGACGTTCCACGTCCACCGCGCCCATGTAGACCACGCACTTCAGGCCGAAGCGGGCGCACATGGTGGCGGTGGCGACGCCGTGCTGGCCGGCGCCGGTTTCGGCGATCACCCGCTCCTTGCCCATGCGGCGGGCGAGCAGGATCTGGCCGAGCACGTTGTTCACCTTGTGGGAGCCGGTGTGGTTCAGCTCCTCGCGCTTCAGATAGATCTTGGCGCCGCCGAGATGGTTGGTGAGGCGCTCGGCGAAATAGAGCGGCGAGGGCCGGCCCACATAATGGGTGAGGTAGCCAGCCATCTCCGCGTGGTAGGCGGGATCGACCTTGGCGGCCTCATAGGCCTTTTCCAGCTCCAGAATGAGCGGCATCAGCGTCTCGGCGACAAAGCGGCCGCCATGGATGCCGAAATGGCCGCGGTGATCGGGGCCGGTGCGATAGGAATTGAGAACGGTCACGACGCGCGGGCCTTCGATAGGGGGTCTTGCAAGGATGAGGTGGATGCGGCGCGGCGCGCCGCAGCGATGAAGGCGCGGATCTTGTCGGGATTTTTCACGCCGGGCGCGTCCTCCACGCCAGACGATACGTCCACGCCGTCCATCCGGACCAATCCGAGGGCCTGCGGCACGTTGTCGGCGGTAAGGCCTCCGGAAAGCATGAGAGGCCGGTTGACGTCAAGGCTGGCGACCAGCGCCCAGTCGAACGGCCGGCCGTTGCCACCGGGCAGAAGCGCCCCCGGATCGGGCTTTGCGTCGAACAGGATGCGGTCGGCCACCGCCGCATAGGCGGGCAGGACGGCAAGGTCCTCCCGGCGGGCGACGGGCAGCGCCTTCATCACCGGCAGGCCGAAGCGGGCGCGGATGTCGGCGACGCGCTCGGCCGTCTCGTGGCCGTGCAGTTGGAGAATATCGGGCGAGACGGCGGCGATCACGTCCCGAAGGAGCGCGTCGTCCGGATCCACCAGCAGCGCCACCTTGTCGGCGCGTCCTGCCACGCGGGCGACGAGGGCCGGCGCATCGGCCAGCGCGAGGTGGCGCGGGCTTTTCGGAAAATGGACGAAGCCGACGAGATCGGCGCCCGCCTCGAGGGCGGCGTCGAGGGCGTCCGCCGTGCGGATGCCGCAGATCTTGACCTCGAAGCGCCTGTCGTCGCGAGCCATGGGGTGAACCTGGGAGGTGCCGGTCGTGAACCTTCACACCGTAGAGGTGAGGGCCGCCATTTCAACGGCCCTGCGCGATGCGTCGGGAGAGACCGGCGGGCCGGTCAGGTCTCGACGCGGGTGAACTGGCCCGCCTTGCGGAACCGCCAGAGATAGGTCGGCAGCACCACGGCGAGGGAGGTGGGGGTGAGATCGAGGCCGGCCAGCGTCCGGCCCTCGGCGACCGCAGCCTCAGACACCACATTGTCCGAACGCAGCATCTCCACCTGATCGACAGTGAGCGGCGCGCCGGGGGCCCACTGGGTGAGCTTGGCCATGAAGGTCGCGAGGCCGAAGGGCAGGTCCACGAGGACCCGCTTGGCGCCGATCTCGGCGAGCATCAGCTCCATCAGCTCGCGGAAGGTGCGCACCTCGGGGCCGCCCAGCTCGTAGGTCGCGCCGGCCTTGGCCTTGCCGTCCACCGCGGCGAGCACGGCTGCCGCCACATCACCGGCGAACACCGGCTGGAACTTGGTCACCCCGCCGCCAATCAGGGGCAGCGCCGGGGACATCCGCGCCATCGCCGCGAAGCGGTTGAAAAACTCGTCTTCCTGCCCGAACACGACGGAAGGGCGGAAGATCACCGCGTCCGGCACCGCGGCGCGCACGGCGGCTTCGCCCGCCGCCTTGCTGCGGCCGTAGCCGGAGGGGGAATTGGCATCGGCACCGATGGCCGAGAGATGCACCAGCGGCACGCCCTGCGCGGCGGTCGCGGCGGCAACCGCGCGGGCCCCGAAGGCGTGCACGGCGTCGAAGGTCTGCCGGCCGCCCTCGGCCAGCACGCCCACGAGGTTCACCACCGCCTCGGCGCCATCGACCGCGCGGGCGACGCTCTCGGGATAGCGCACGTTGGCCTGGGAAATCTGGATCTGGCCGACGAAGCCCAGCGGCTGGAGGAAGCCGGCCAGCTCCGGCCGGCGCACCGCGACGCGCACGCGATAGCCGCGCATGGCCAGCGCCCGCACCACATGCCGGCCGAGAAAGCCGGAGCCGCCGAAGACCGTCACCAGGCTGTCGTTCACCGGACGATCGGTCACCGTCACATCGCTCATGCCGAACCCCCGCCTTGATGCGCCGCGCCGGCTTCAGCCTCGCGCCGCCGGCATGCCTTCGTGCCGGCATGCCATATATAGAGTGCGCGCAGCACATACGCGATGCCGGCCGGTCCCGTAAAGCCGCCAAGGTGCCACGCCGTGGACGACTTTTCCGTACAACGTGTTGACGCGGGAGCCGAGCGACCGTATAAGCCCGCCACCTAGCTGGCGGCATGGGCTGCCGGCTTGTTCACTCATTCATGCGCGACGCGAAGTGGCCAGATGGCCGTGCCGCCGGGCGCGAACCAGCAAGGACGGCCGATGGCCAATACGCCTTCCGCCAAAAAGGCGGTCCGCAAGATCGAGCGTCGCACCGAGGTCAACCGGTCTCGCCGGTCTCGCGTGCGCACCTATCTGCGCAAGCTCGAAGACGCCCTCGCCACCGGCGACGCCACGGCCGCTTCCGCTGCCTTCAAGGCGGCCGAGCCGGAAATCATGCGCGCCGTCACCAAGGGCGTCCTTCACAAGAACACCGCGTCGCGCAAGGTTTCCCGCCTCGCCGCCCGCGTGAAGAAGCTCAGCGCTTGATTTAGATCAATCAAGCAGACTGACTTATCTTGAAGGCCCGGCTCTGCCGGGCCTTTTTGCTTTGGCTTGGCCTTAAAGGTCTTCCCCTCGCCCGCTCCGGGCGGAGTCCGATTCTCGCCGCCCGTCAAGGGTGGAGCCCCCTGAAGCGTCGCGGAAGCCAGGGATTTTTTTAGCCCCCGCGCGGTTTACCCGGTCCCTCCGGGCGATCTCGACCGATCAGAAAAACCCGATCCAAGAGAACGGCTTAGAGGCCAAAGGCCGGAAAGCGCCAAAACGGCCCCTTTCAAGGAGTATTCCAGAACCATGTGCCCCACCGTGGCGGGGCACCGCAATCCTTGCGCCGGCTTCGCGAATCTCATTGTCCGGACAGAGGTTTGCCGGCTGACAGCAAAGCGGGGGGTGTGGCGCAGGCGCACCGGCTTTTACCCGCTATCCCCCCGCGGGGGTCAAAGGCGTTGCACCCCCCAAACCGGCTGTGTATGTTCAACCTCACTCCGGGAGCGACCCTGGGGTTCACCGATAGAATGAAGTTTTCACGGCTCTTCGTGGATGAGGAGGGGATGTATCGTGTCTGAATTCGTTCACGTACCCCTCGTCTTCGGCCGTATCCGTACTCTGCGTTACCTTCATTCGTTGGAGCTATGCTAAGGGCGGGCATCTGATCCGCCTTCGGGCATCTACGAGACCAAACAAAAAACTGGTTCATTCCAACACCCGTCGATGGTTGGCATCGTCGGAGATGGGGCGGCTATGACTTCGGGCACATGCGCGGCAGCGGACACAGAAACAGGTCCCTCGATCTATTCGGCTACGCGTTGCGTTCGAGCCTTCCGGAGCGCTGTGCTCCGCTCCAGTTGCGCCCCGCCGCCCTGTAACGGCCAGGACCGCGCATGACGGTGTGCTGAACCCGTTGCGCTGACGCCGTGGGTGCCTTAGCACCCGTTTCCGAAACTCCCCACGAGACCGAGGCCGCGCTGCCCGCCCCAGGGCGCGGACGGCTTTTGCGTCTCCAACCAGGGAACCGCCTTTCGCGCGGTCGCGATCCTTATGCTCAAGCCTCATGCGCCGGTTGCCGCGCGCACCGTTCCTTTTCAGACAGCCCTTGCGGAGGCCGCCGAGATGGATTGCGCGTCGAACCCCAGCGCACCCTCGGCCCCGTGGGACCGTGTGCTCCAGCGCCTGCGCGAGGAGATCGGCGAGGAGAAGTTCACCAGCTGGTTCGCGCGCATGGACCTCGACGCGCTGACCTCGGACGTGGTGCGCCTTTCGGTACCCACGCGATTCCTGAAGTCCTGGATTCAGGAGAATTATCTGCCGCGCATCGCCGACATCTGGGCGGAGGAGAGCGGCGCGCGGCGCCGTGTCGATCTCGCCGTGCGGAGCGCTTTTGCGCGCCCCGTCGCCTTGAAGGCGTCCACCCCGCGTGAGGTAGTCACCGAGCGCACCGAGCGTCCCGTCGAGGCGAAGCCCGCGGCCCGCGTCACCGAGGCGCGCGGCGAGCATCGCGAAATCGTGGCCACCGGCGGTGACGTCGCCTCCGGCTCGCCGCTGGACCCGCGTCTCGCCTTTGAAACCTTCGTGGTCGGCAAGTCCAATTCGCTGGCGTTCGCCGCCGCGCGAAAGGTGGCCGAAACCCCGAGCGGTGCTGCGCCGGTCTACAACCCGCTCTATCTCCATGCGGCCGTCGGCCTCGGCAAGACGCACCTTCTCCAGGCGGTGGCGCGGGCCGGTGCCGCCCATGGCCGGCGCACCACCTACCTGACCGCCGAGCGCTTCATGTACGGCTTCGTGTCGGCGCTGAAGTCCCATTCGGCCATCGCCTTCAAGGACACGCTGCGCACCATCGACACGCTGGTGATCGACGACCTGCAGTTCCTGAAGGGCAACAACCTCCAGCAGGAATTCTGCCACACCCTCAATGCTTTGCTGGATGGCGGGCGGCAGGTGGTGCTGGCGGCCGACTGCCTGCCCGGCGAGCTTGAGCACCTCGACGAGCGCGTGCGCTCGCGCCTCGCCGGTGGTCTCGTGGTGGAGCTTGCGCCGCTGGAGGAAGACCTGCGCCTCGAGATTCTCAAGGCGCGCTACCAGACCCTCGCCGAGCAGCACCAGGGATTCGCCGTGCCGGCCAACGTGCTGGAATTCCTCGCCCGCAGCGTCGGCCAGTCCGGCCGCGACCTCGACGGCGCGCTCAACAAGCTGCTGGCCTTCAACCAGCTCACCGGCGAGCCGGTGACGCTCGACATGGCGGAAAACGCGGTCAAGGACCTCATCCGCCCGACCGATCCCAAGCGCGTGCGGGTGGACGACATCCTGCGTGTGGTCGCCAAGCACTACAACGTATCGCGCGCGGACCTGCTCTCCCAGCGCCGCACGGCGACGGTGGTGAAGCCGCGGCAGATCGCCATGTATCTCGCCAAGACGCTCACCCTGCGCTCCCTGCCGGAGATCGGCCGCCGCTTTGGCGGGCGGGACCACACCACCGTGCTTCACGCGGTGCGCAAGATCGACGGGCTCGTCGCCACCGACCGTGCGCTCGCCGACGAGATCGAGGTGCTGAAGCGACTCGCCCTGGAAAGCTGAGTCTCGAAAGCTGAGCCCGCCACGGGGCAACAGGAGCGGGCGGCGCCGGGCCGGTGCCGCGGGTCCTGCGCCGCGAAACATACGCCCTTCAGAAAATCTCCCCGCTCACCCTTGCCTTGCGCCCCTTGGGGCGGCAATGTCGGCGGCCCGGCGCCCGTCCTCTCGGGCGCCTGACGGCGCCTCACGCCGTCGCGCCACGCCACACCGGCGCACGCGCCCCTCGACCGCACCGGCGGATGAGGGGGTCCGCGAGCGTCATCCTTAGAATGTCGAGGCGGACCCACCGGCGGGACATGCGATCCCGCGGCAGGCCGGCTCGGAAGCGAAGAGTGAACGGGCCAGGACGATGAAGGTCACCGTCGAGCGCGCCGAGCTTCTGAAATCGCTCAGCCACGTGCACCGTGTCGTCGAGCGGCGCAACACCATCCCGATCCTCGCCAACGTGCTCATCAAGGCCGCCAAGGGCGCGCTGGAGCTGAAGGCCACCGACCTCGACCTGGAAGTGGTCGAGAGCGTACCGGCGGAAACGGGACAGGCGGGCGCCACCACCGTGCCGGCCCACGTGCTCTACGACATCGTGCGCAAGTTGCCCGACGGCGCGCAGGTGCAACTGGAAGCCGGCGGCGAGCGCGGCACCCTCACCGTGCGCGCCTCCCGTGCCCGCTTCTCGCTCCAGACCCTGCCGGAAGCCGATTTCCCGGACCTCGCCGCAGGCGAGTTCTCCCACACCTTCAAGCTCAAGGGCGCGGAGTTCCGGCGCCTCGTGGACAAGACCCAGTTCGCCATCTCCACCGAGGAGACGCGCTATTACCTCAACGGCATCTATCTCCATGTGACCGATGCCGGGGGAAAGCAGATGCTGCGCGCGGTCGCCACCGACGGCCACCGTCTGGCCCAGGCCGAGCTTGAGGCGCCGGCCGGCGCGCAGGGCCTGCCGGGCGTGATCGTGCCGCGCAAGACCGTCGCCGAGATCCAGAAGCTGCTGGAGGACAAGGAGGCGGAAGTCACCATCTCCCTCTCCGCCACCAAGATCCGCGTGCAGGTGGGCGCCATCGTGCTCACCTCCAAGCTGATCGACGGCACCTTCCCGGACTACGGCCGGGTGATTCCCCAGGGCAACGACAAGACCCTCATCGTCGACAAGGACGAGTTCGCCGCCGCCGTGGACCGCGTGTCCACCGTGTCCAGCGAGCGTGGCCGCGCGGTGAAGCTGTCGCTGGGCGACGGCAAGATGGTGCTGTCCGTCACCAATCCCGATTCGGGCAGCGCCACCGAGGAGCTGGAGGTGGACTACACCGCCGAGCCCCTCGATATCGGCTTCAACTCCCGCTATCTGCTGGACATCACGTCCCAGCTCGAGGGCGACACGGCGGAACTGAAGCTCGCCGATCCCGGCTCGCCCACGCTGGTGCGCGATTCCACCAAGACGGATGCGCTCTACGTCCTCATGCCCATGCGGGTGTGAGGCCATGGGGCTGGCCCGGCACATCTGATGCCGTGGCGATCATGACATCATGCCCCACGCCGCCATCCTGAAGCTGTCGCTCACCGGCTTCCGCTCCTATCCGGCGGCGCAGGTCGCGGTGGAAGCGCGCGCCATCGTGCTCACCGGCCCGAACGGCGCCGGCAAGACGAACATCCTCGAAGCGCTGTCCTTCCTCTCCCCCGGCCGCGGCCTGCGCCGGGCGCAGCTCGTCGACGTGGGCCACCGCCCACCCGGAGCGCACCCGCCGGACGCAACCGGTGCGCCCTGGGCGGTCTCCGCCTTCATCGAGGGCGCGCTGGGCGAGGTCCGCCTCGGCACCGGCTACGATCCGGCGCAGGAGGGCGGGCAGCGCCGCTGCCGTATCGACGGCGAGGCTGTGCCCTCGGCCAACGCCTTCCTCGATCATCTCAAGGTGCTCTGGCTGACGCCGGAGATGGACGGCCTGTTCCTTGGCCCGCCCGGCGACCGCCGCCGGTATCTCGACCGGCTGGTGCTGGCGGTGGACGCCTCCCACGGCACGCGGGTCAACGGGCTGGAGCGCGCGCTGCGCTCCCGCAACCGGCTGTTGGAGGAGAACGGCTCCGCCCGCTTCCTCGATGCGGTGGAGCACGAGGTGGCCGAGCTGGCGGTGGCGGTGGCCGCCGCGCGACTGGAGACGGTGGCGCGGCTCTCGGCGGAGATCGCCGCCCACCGCGACGAGGCCTCCCCCTTCCCCTTCGCCGAAATCGCCCTCGAAGGCGCCGTGGAGCGCCTGATCGCGCAGCATCCGGCGCTGGAGGTGGAGGACCGCTATCGCGCGCTGCTGCGCGACAATCGCCCGCGGGACCGCGCCGCTGGGCGCACGCTGGAAGGCCCCCACCTGACCGATCTGGGTGTGAGCCATGGCGAGAAGCGCCTGCCCGCCGCGCGCTGCTCCACCGGCGAGCAGAAATCCCTGCTGATCGGCCTCACTTTGTCCCACGCCCGGCTGGTGGGGAGCATGCAGGGCCTCTCACCGGTGCTGCTGCTGGACGACGTGGTGGCCTATCTCGACTCGGAGCGGCGCGCCGGCCTGTTCGAGGCGCTCGCGCGGCTCGGGGCGCAGGTCTGGATGACGGGGGCCGACCCCTCCGCATTCGCCGCGCTGGAGACGGCGGCGCGCTTCACCGTCGCACCGGGCGCGATCACGCGGGCCTGAACTTTCGACAAGCTTGGCGGATGGACGGGAGAGTCCTAAAAGAGGGTATGCCAATCCGTGCCGCCACCCCCGCCGACATTCCCGCCATCACCGCCATCTATGACGAGGCGGTCCGCAATGGCACCGCCTCCTTCGAGCTGGAACCGCCGGGTCCCGAGGAGATGGCGCGCCGCCAGGCCGCGCTCATGGAGGGCGGCTATCCCTATCTGGTGCTGGAAGAAGACGGCAAGGTGCTGGGCTATGCCTACGCCAGCGCCTTCCGGCCGCGCGTCGCCTATCGCTACACGGTGGAGAATTCCATCTATGTGGACGAGGCGGCCCGGGGCCAGAAGGTCGGCCGCCGGCTGCTCGAGGCGCTGATCGCCGAATGCGAGGCGCTGGGCTTCCGCCAGATGGTGGCGGTGATCGGCGACAGCGGCAATGCCGGCTCCATCGCGCTGCACCGCGCCTGCGGCTTCGGCTCCATCGGCACCCTGCCGGCCACCGGCCTCAAGTTCGGCCGGTGGATCGATACGGTCCTGATGCAGCGCGCCCTCGGCGAGGGCGCGAGCACCATTCCCGCGGACGCCGACCTCCTCAAGGGCTGAGGTCAGCGGGTAATCAGCGTGCCGGCGCCGTGGTCGGTGAGCAGTTCCAGCAGCACGGCGTGGGGCACCTTGCCGTCGAGGATCACGACGCCCTCCACGCCCTTCTCCAGAGCGTAGATGCAGGTCTCCACCTTGGGGATCATGCCCCCCGAGATGGTGCCGTCCGCGATCAGCGCATGGGCCTCGGCGATGGTGAGCTTCGGGATCAGCTGCTTGTTCTTGTCGAGCACGCCCGGCACATCGGTGAGCAGCAGGAAGCGCTTGGCGCCCAGTGCACCGGCGATGGCGCCGGCGAAGGTGTCGGCGTTGACGTTGTAGGTGCCGCCGTCTACCGCCGCCGCCACCGGGGCGAGCACGGGGATGAGCTCCCGGCCGAGGATCTGGTCGAGCACGGTGGTGTCCACGGTGTCGGGCTCGCCGACGAAGCCGAGGTCCACCTCCTGGGCGTCGTCCCCGGAAGAGACGACGACACGGTTCGCCTTGCGGGCGCGCACCATGTTGCCGTCCTTGCCGCACAGGCCAATGGCCTTGCCGCCCGCCTCGTTGATGAAGCCGACGATCTGCTTGTTGATGGAGCCGGCCAGCACCATCTCGACGATCTCGACCGTCGCCTTGTCGGTGATGCGCAGGCCGGCCGCGAATTCCGACTTGATGCCGAGCTTGCTGAGCATGGCGCCGATCTGCGGGCCGCCGCCGTGCACCACCACCGGGTTGATGCCCGACTGCTCCATGAGCACGATGTCGGAGGCGAAGGTGCGCGCCACGTCCTCGCTGCCCATGGCGTGGCCGCCGTATTTCACCACCACGATCGCATCGTCATAGCGCTGCATGTGCGGCAGCGCCCGCGCCAGCACTTCGGCCTCGTGCTGGGCTTCCGACACGGACTGGGACTTCGGCTCGGTCATGGGGGGCTCGCAGGTGGATGCTCGCGGGGCCGCAGCGGAGACCGCCGGGCGGCGCCGTTCTAGCGGTTTCCCTTGAGCGGTGAAAGCCCGGCAGCCTGCCAGCCGCCGGGCAGCGCTGCGAAAATCTCCCCGACCGGGCTTCCTTCCCTCGCGAAAAGGTGATGAGAAGCAGGCGCGCCCGACACAATGGCGGCGTCAACTCCCGTCACCCGTTCGCCCGCCACAGCCCGCCCTGCCGCTGCTCCAGCCGTCGCCAGAGAGACCCGGCCTTCATGACCCCCCCGATTCTACCCGCCACGCACCCCACGAGCGCCGCCGCGCACGCCCATCACCCGCCGGAGCGCCGGCCCCACGATCTGCGCCCCTCGCAGATCCTTCTGCTGTTCGTGGCGTGCCTCGGCCTCGTCTCCATTCCGATTCTGACCCATCCGATCCCGCCCCTGTCGGACTACGTGAACCATCTCGCCCGGATGCACGTGATCGCCTCGATCCCGCAGGATCAGGACCTCGCGCGCTTCTACACGCTGAAATGGTCCATCCTGCCGAACCTCATGATGGACCTCGTGGTCCCGGTCATCGACAGGGTGGTGGGCATCTACACCGCCGGCGAAATCTACACCCTGATGTGCTTCGCGCTGATCGCGGCGGGCACGATGACGCTGAACCGCGCGCTGTTCGGCGTGTGGTCGGCACTGCCGCTGCTGGCGTTCCCGCTGCTCTACAACGGCATCTTCCTCATCGGGGTGATGAACTATTATTTCGGCATCGGTCTGGCCCTGTTCGCGCTGAGCGCCTGGGTGGCGCTGCGCGACAAGTGGTGGCCGTGGCGCTACCTGGTTTCGGCGCTGTTCGTGGTGGCGCTGTTCTTCTGCCACCTGTTCACCGCGGGAATCTACGGCATCGGCATCCTCGCCTACGAACTGGACCGCCTGCGCCTTGGGCGCGGGCCCATCTGGCCGCGCCTCGGCATATTCGTGAGCGGGGGCCTTCCCTTCCTGCCCATCCTGCCGCTGCTGCTGGCGAGCCCCACCTGGGGCCTCAGTGGACAGAACTACTGGGAGCCGCAGGGCAAGATCACCGGCATCGAAATGATCTTCAACGTCTACGTCGACCATGTTGCGGTCGCCGTGGCGGCGATCTTCATCGTGGCCGGAGTCTGGGCGGCGCGGCACCGGCTGCTCTACGTCCACTCCTTCATGCTGCCTTTGCTGCTGGTGGCGGGTCTGGTCTATCTCGCCATGCCGCGCGTGGTGTTCGCCACCTACATGGCAGACCAGCGCCTGCCGGCGGCCATCGTCTTCATGGTGATCGCCGCCATGCGTGTCGACCTGCGCCACCGCCTCGCCCGGCGCGGATTCGCTGTGGTTCTGATCCTGATGCTGGCGGTCCGCGTCGGCGAGGTGCAGGTGGTGTGGGACCGCCTGTCGCAATGGACGGTGGCGTTCCGCGAATCGGTCACCCGCATCCGCCCCGGCTCGCGCGTGCTCGTCGCCTACGCCGACATCCAGGGCGGCAACGATCCGACCGACCTCGGCCTGATGCACGCCGCCTGCCTCGCCATGATCGAGAAGTCGTCCCTCGTCACCACCGCCTTCACGGTGGAGGGCAAGCAGATCCTGCGCGCCCGCAAGCCCTACAACGAGCAGGTGGACACCGAGGACGGCACCCCGCCCCAGACCGAACAGCTCCTCATCACCGAGGACGACCCGACGCCCGACGGCCCGCGCTACTGGGACCTGTGGCCGTCGAAGTTCGATTACGTCTATCTGCTGTTCACCGACCGGGGGGCGCCCAATCCCGACAGCGACCACCTGAAGCTGATCTCCGAGGGCGAGCGCTTCCAGCTCTACGAGGTGGTGCCACGCCCCCCTGCCCCGCCCTCCTGACCCGGTACGGCGGGGGCGACGTCACCGCGGTGTCACGATAGGGTGCAACGCAGAACATCCCGCGGGTCCGGCCGGAAGGCCGGCCCGCGCATTCATTTCGACCCGCATTTCCGGAGCCCCGATGGACACCGTTCTCACCAACGCCCGCCTCGTCCTCGACGATGCCGTCGTCGCGGGGACGATCACGCTCCGCGACGGGCGCATCCTCGCCATCGACGCGGGCCGCGCCACCACGCCCGCCGCCATTGATTGCGACGGCGACTTCATCGCGCCCGGCCTGATCGACCTGCATACGGACGCGCTGGAGGGCCATTTCGTGCCCCGTCCCAAGGTGTTCTGGCCGGATGCGCGGGCCGCCGCCCTCGCCCACGACGGGCAGACCGTGGCGAGCGGCATCACCACGGTGTTCGACGCCATCTGCGCCGGCGGCTTCGACCAGGCCAAGGCGGAGCGGCGCCAGCTGTTCGGCACCATGCTGGACGCCGTGGAGCTGGGGACGCCCCTGTTCCGGGCCAACCACAAGGTCCACCTGCGCTGCGAGATGACCGATCCCGATCTGCTCGATCTGGTGGAGCCGACCCTTGCCCGCCCGGGCCTCGCCTTCGCCTCGCTGATGGACCACACGCCGGGCGCCCGCCAGTGGCGCAACGTGGACGGGCTGCGCACTTTCCTGCTGGGCATCGGCAAGGAGGCCGCCGAGGCCGAGCGCGAGATCGGCGAGCGTACCGCCCGCGGCCGCGCCAACGTGGCCCGCAACATGCCGCCGCTGGTGGAGATGCTGGCCTCGACCGGCCTCGTTCTGGCGAGCCACGACGACACCACCGAGGACCATGTGGCCGAGGCGCAGGCCGCCGGCTGCACGGTCAGCGAGTTCCCCACCACGCGCGAAGCGGCGCTGGCCGCCCGGGCGGCCGATCTCGCCACCATCGGCGGGGCGCCCAACGTGGTGCGCGGCGGCTCCCATTCCGGCGGCGTCGCCATGGGCGCGCTGGCACAAGAGGGGCTGATCGACGCCCTCGCCTCCGACTATGTGCCAGCAAGCCTGCTGCAGGCGGCGACGCGCCTTCACACCGTGGACGGCATGGGCCTACCGCAGGCGATGGCCCTCGTCACCCGCAACCCGGCGCGGATGGCCGGCCTCGACGATCGCGGCCGGTTGGATGCCGGCCTGCGTGCCGATGTGGTGCGCTTCCGCATCGTCGAGGGCACGCCGGTGGTGCGCCACGTGCTGGTGGAAGGCGAGCGCGTCTTCTGACGCGCCGCGCCTCGGATCAGAAGGGTCAGAACAGCGGCGGCACGATGCCCACCGGGAAGCCGGCGAGCTTGAGCGTTCCCGCATCAAACGAGAGCGCGAATATGGCGCCCTTGCGCCCCTCCACCTGTCCCGGCTTTCCCACCATGGCGAGGGCGCTGACGATGGGCGCGATCTCCCGCGGGATGGCGCCGGCCTTGTCGAGCCCCTGCACCAGATCGTTGATGCCCGCGAAGCCGAGGTCGAGCTTGCCGTTGAGCCGGCCCTGCGGATCGAGCGCCACCGCCCCGGTGGCCGTCACGGCGATCTTGGGCGAGGTGATGTGGAAGCGGTCGAGCTTGGCGATGCCGCCCGCGTCCGCCCAGGCGCGCATGCGCTGCGCGACAGACATGGGCCTGAGGTCGGCAGAGGCGGTCACTGTGCCCTGGAGCGCCATCTCCACCGGCCCCTCCGCGCCGAGCTTGTTCAGCAGCGCGCTTTGCCCGCCCGTGAAGCCGGACGCATAATCGACGCCATCAGGCTTGCCGTCCTGACCGGGCGAACGGCGGGCGTGGAACTCGAAAAGGTGAGCGGAGAGGATCGGCACCGGCTGCGCGCCCGTGGCGGCCGGCTGCTCGAGCTTGAGATCGTGCGCCTGCAGCGAGAAGCGCTCCGGCCGGCCGGAGAGATCGCCGACGCCGCTCATCTGCAGCAGTGACCACACGGCCACATAGGACTGCCCGGTGTTGAGATCTTCCACCCGTGCCGGCCCGCTGAACCCGGCGACGATGTGGTTCGGCGCCCACACCTGCGCCACCGCTTCCACTGACGCCGCGGTGAAGCGCATGGCGTCGCCGCCGACAGTCTCCAGCTTCGGCATCAGGCAGCGCAGCTCGAAGCGGAAGGGGAAGCCCGCGAGGTGGCGGTCGGTGCAGGTCCAGATGCGCCCGAGCTTCGCCTCGCGCCCGATCCAGGCGTCGATCTCGCGTTCGGCACGGCCCGCCGCATAGAACCACAGGCCGCTCCAGACGATGGCGGCGACCACCACCAGAGCCACCGGAACGATGACGAGCCACGGCTTGGGGCGGCTCCCCGGCGCCGGAGGCGCGGGCGGGACGGGAGCGGACGGAACGGGAGCGGAGGGGACGGGGTCAGACATGGACATCCTTGCGGCTGGCCACGGTCGCCCGTGGCTTGCGATGGTCCTTGTCGGCTGTTAGGCGACGGTCCGGCGTTTCTGTCAACGCCGGGAAGGTATGTCGGAGCCATGGCGGACGAGCGGTCGGCGAGCGGAGGCGGCAACGCGCCGGAGGCGGCGGGGCAATCGGTCACGCCTTCCGCTGCGACGGCCGGGATGCACGGCGACGTCTGGGTGTTCGCCTATGGCTCGCTGATGTGGAATCCGGGCTTCGCCTTTGTCGAACGCTGCGAGGCGCGGCTCGTGGGCGCCCACCGCACTTTGTGCGTCTATTCCTTCCACCACCGCGGCACGCCGGAGAAGCCGGGGCTGGTGCTCGGCCTCGATCTCGGCGGCTCCTGCCGGGGCGTCGCCTACCGGGTGGCGGCGGCGGATTGGCCGCAGACCCACGCCTATCTTACCGAGCGCGAGCAGATTTCCGGTGTCTATCGCGAGGTGATGCGGCGGGTGCGCCTGCTGGACGGATCGGGACGCGATGCGGCGGCCGTGGCCTATCTGGTCAACCGTGCCCATCCCCAATATGCGCGAGGCCTGACCCTCGACGACCAGTTGGCCCTCGTGCGCCGCTCCCACGGCAAGTCGGGGCCGAACACGGATTATGTGGTGGCGACGGTGAAGGCGCTGGAGAGCCTCGGCATCCGCGATCCGGGCCTCGCCTATCTCACCCAGCATTTGACGGCGAGCCACGCTCTGCCGCCGGTGCTGCCGGATGATGCGGAGGGCGATAGGTCTCCCTGAGCCGGCGCCCCTTACGCCGCGTGGCGGCGGGCGGGCAGGCTGAGCGCCTGGACGGCCGGGCGGGGTAGCGCCGGGACCTCGCCGCGATCCACCGAGGAACGACCCGTCAGGCTGCGGTCCATCAGGCGACGCAAGGCAGGCGCATTCTCCTCGCCGAACACATGGATGTGGATTTCGTCGCCGCGCATCCTGAGCGCGGCCGTGCGGGCATGGCTCGCAGGCCCCGCCCACATGGCGATGGAGCCCGCCGGCGTGCGCCGCGAAACCACCGCGAGGGCGTCCGGATAATCCGGGGCGGCGTCGGGCCGGTAGACCGAGAACACGTGGCGCAGGCCGTCTTCGTCGCGCCAGAAACGGTAGCGCGCGCCGAGAGCGTCGTGCTTGAGGCCGTTCAGGCCACCGGCGTCCGTCAGGGGGACAAGGAGCGAATCAGTTGCGTTCATGAGAACGAAACTAGAACGATCCCCAGCGCTCGATCAAGAGTTTTCCACAGGGGTGGACAACGGGGAAGAATCGGCGCCCGCGCGACCCCTCAGATTGGCCGGTGCGCGCGGGCCGAGTTCGGCCAATCCCTCCGCGAGAAGACGGTCGCTGGCGGCCTCGATGTCGGCCTGAAGGCGCGCGGTGATCTTCTGCCGCGGCAGCCCCGGCGGGATGGGCGGCAGGATCTCCACCAGGATGGTGCCGGGCCGCTTGAGGATGGTCCGCCGCGGCCAGTAGAGGCCGGAATTGAGCGCGATGGGCAGGCACGGCACGCCGAGGCTGGAATAGAGATGCGCCACGCCGAACTTGTAGTCCGGCGGCGCACCGGGCGGGCGGCGGGTGCCTTCCGGGAAGATCAGGATCTGCCGGCCCTCGGCCATGTCGGCCTGGGCCCGCCGCGTCATGGCCTTGAGCGCCGACGAGCCGCCCTTGCGGTCCACCGGGATCATCCGCGCCCGCGCCGCGAACCAGCCGAAGACGGGGATCGACATGAGCTCGCGCTTCAGGATGAAGGCAGGGTCCGAGAACAGCGGCAGCAGCGCCAGCGTCTCCCACGCCGACTGATGCTTTGAGGCGATGAGGAGCGGGCCCTCGGGGATGTTCTCGATGCCCCGGATTTCCGCCCGCGTCCCCACGATGACCCGCAGCAGGAACATGATGGTGGCCACCCACCACATGACCCCGGTCCGCCACAGGCCCTTGCGCGACAGGAAGGGAAGCGCCGGAAGGAAGGCCAGCATGTAGAGGGTCGTCACCAGATAGAAGGCGATCTGGAAGACGAGCGAACGCAGGAAGGTCAAGGCGGTCTCCCTGCCCCGCGGCCGGGCGGCCGGGAGCGCGTGTTCAGTGCGGCGCGGCGGCCGACCCGCCCGACGGCGCGGCAGCGGCCTGAGGACCGGCCACCGCCTGGGCGGGACGGATCTTCACCGTGGCCATGATGTACTTCAGATATTCCTTCACCAGCAGCTTCAATGTCCCGGTATCGGTCCACCAGTGTTCCGGCTCGGTGCGGCTGGTGACGACGGGATAGGCCACCAGCTCCACATCGGGAAGGGCACGCGACAATTCCATCATGGCGCGTGGCATGTGCCACGAGGATGTCACCACCACCAGCGAGCGGAACCGCCGTTCGCGCGTCCACTCGGCGGCCTCAAGGGCATTGCCGCGCGTGTTCAGCGCCTTGTGGCCGAGATCGATGCAGCAATCCATCAGCCGCTCGCCGTCCGGCAAGGCGCGCCGCATCTCGTCGGACGAGGTGGTGGGATTCACGCCGGTGATGAGCAGGCGCTGGCCGAGCCCTTCGTTCAGCAGGGAGATGGCATCGATGATGCGCGAGGGGCCGCCGGTGAGCACGACGATGGCGTCGGCCGGCTTTACCCCCGCGGGCTCACGCCCGGCGATCTGGGTGGTGAAGGCGAGGAAGCCGGCGCCAGCGGCGACGATGCCCAGCCCGCCGAGCGCCAGTGCGCCGACGGCAAGCCGACGCAGCAGGCTGCGGCGCGGTGCCGGAGACGGCTGCGTGCCCTTGCGAGTCGCGCCCTTGTTTGCCCCGCGTCTGGCCGTGCCGGTATCGGACTGCCCGGGACCGATCTGCGCCCTCATCCTGCGCTCGGTGCTCGACATGGTCATGCAACCGACGATGCCGCCGGAATGCGGCAGAGACGAGGTGACGCACCCCTCCCTACGGCCGCATCCATCGTCTCGCGGCCGATCATGTGATCGTCCTCAACGTGCGGTAAACGGTGACGCGGGAGGTCAGCGCCGTCGCCAGCGCCACGATCGCCACCGACACGGCGATGCCGAAGAAGCCGAGATAGCCGGGATTGAGCCAGCCCAGCACGGTCGGCAGTTCCGGATCGCCGCCGAGGCCGAGGCGGGGAAGCGCGGCGAGCGCCCCGAACACCGCCGCCGCCGAGAGCCCGCCGATCAGGCCGCCTTCCGCGCCGATCTTGAGGAAATGCCGCTGGAACTGGGCGGCGATGAAGCCGTCCCGCGCGCCCACGAAGTGCAATACCTCCACCACCGAACGGTTGGTGGCCACGGCCGCACGGGTGGCGAACACCACCGAGAGCACGGTCGCGAGCCCCACCAGCACCAGGAGCACCACCGCTACCAGCATCACCCCGTCCGTCACCGCCACGAGGCGGCGCGACCAGCCGCGGTGGTCGTCGAGCGTGGCGGTGGGGATGCGGTCGGTCAGGGTACGCTTGAGCCGCGCGAGATCGGGCGGGCTCGACCCGTCGAGGCGCACCACGAGCACCCGCGGGACCGGCAGGTCGCCGAGGTCGAGCCCGGAGCCGAGCCACGGCTCCAGCAGCCGGGAGGTCTCCTCGGCCGTGAGGATGTGCACGTCGGAGATGCCGGGCGTCTTGCGGACGATGTCGGCGGCGGCCTGCACCTGGGCATCGGTGGCCTGCTTTTCGCCGGCGCGGATCTGGATGGTCACTTCCTGCGTCACGTCGGAGCGCCACTGGCTGGCGGTTGCGCGCACCGCCACCGCCGTGCCGATGGTGAGCCCGGCGAGAAAGGTCATGATGGCCACCACCGCCACCAGCGCCCGCCCGGCGATGGTGGAGGACGGCACGATGGAGGCCAGCGCCCGCGCCTTGGCGCGCGGGGCCTCGCCCGCCTCTGGCGGCTTCTTGGGCTGCGGGTTCGGTGGCTGGGTGGCGGCGTCAGTCGTAGACATAGAGGCGGCCGTCGGCGATCACGAGGCGGCGGGCGTCGTACTGGTCCATGAGCGCGATGTCATGGGTGGCCAGCAGCACCGACGTGCCGGACTTGTTGAGTTCGATGAACAGGCGGAGCAGGCGGCGGGCGAGGGTGGGGTCCACATTGCCCGTGGGTTCGTCCGCCAGCAGGAATTCCGGCCGCCCGATGAGGGCGCGGGCGATGGCCGCGCGCTGCTTCTCGCCGCCCGAAAGCACCGGCGGCAGAACGTGCATCCGGTCGCCGAGGCCGACCCAGCTCAGAAGCTCCGTCACCTCGCCGCGATAGCTCGCCTCCTCCTTGCCGAGCACGCGCAGCGGCAGGGAGACATTCTCGTAGGTGGTGAGGTGGTCGAGCAGGCGGAAATCCTGAAAAACGATGCCGATGCGCCGGCGCAGCACGGCCACTTCGTCGGGATCAAGGGACGACACGTCCCGACCGAACAGGGTGATGAGCCCGCGCGTCGGCTTCAGCTGGAGGAAGAGAAGGCGCATGAGCGTCGTCTTGCCGGCCCCCGACGGGCCAGTCAGGAACTGGAACGAATTGGGCTCGATGCCGAAGGACACATCCTTCAGCACTTCCGGGCCCATGCCGTACCTGAGGCCGACGTTCTCGAACCGGACCACGCCCCAACCCTTCACTCGAATCGCGCCGTGGCGCCCCGCCACACCATAAACGAAGCGGAAGGCGTCGCCACAGGGGCGCGGAAGGCCGGCCCTGCCCCAAAGGAAGGGCTGTCCCGCATTGCGCGCGCCCGGCCCGGCGGCTATCTCGGGAGGGTGCGCGGCACCGACGGCCATGCGCGCTCTGGCGAAGAGGGACCATGAACCTGCCGAACGTCAGCGTCCTCTATGACGAGAACCGCATCGCCGCGCGCAATCACGCCCTGGCGGTGGAGATCGCCGCGCTCGCGCCGGAGCGGCTGCTCGCCGTGGCGGTGCTGAAGGGCTCCTTCATCTTCGCTGCCGACCTGCTGCGCGCCATGCACACGTCCGGCCTCGCGCCGGAGGTGGAGTTCATGCACCTCTCCTCCTATCGCGAGGCGACCATCTCCTCCGGCCAGGTGGAGATTCTGAAGGACGTGGAGAGCGACGTGCGCGACCGCGACGTCCTGCTCATCGACGACATTCTGGAATCCGGCCGCACCCTCGCCTTCGCCAAGGACCTGCTCATGGCGCGCGGCGCGCGGCGGGTGCTGGTGTGCGTGCTCCTGGAGAAGCCGGGCAAGCGCGCGGTGCAGATCGAGGCCGATTTCGTCGGCTTCACCTGTCCCGACGTGTTCGTGGTGGGATACGGCATGGATGTCGCCCACGCCTTCCGCCAATTGCCCTTCATCGGGCATGTGGAGGGGCTGGAATAGACGGCGCGCCGGCGCGCCCGCCTCTCAGCCCTTCACCTTCAGCCGGGCCTGGATCTGCTGCCCGATGTCGAAGGCCCGCTGCTCCAGCAGCACCGGCGTCTCGCAGACATAGATGAGGGACTTGGCGCGCTCGTCGAAGATGCGGGTGTCCCAGTTGAGCTGCTCGTCGAGCTTTCGGCTCTCGGCGGTCTCCGGCGCGGTGATGGAAGTCTGCGCCTTGCTCAACTGGTCGCCCTCCTCGCGGATGCGGTCGGCGAGGCGCTGCTGGCCGCGGGCATAGCGCTCGATGCCGTGGACGAGCTTGCTGCGCTGGTCGTTGATGATCTCGTAGACCCCCGCCATCACCCGCAGCAGCCCCTTGTCCGCCTCGGTGCCGGCCTCCTTCACGAAGCCATCGAGCAGGGGACCGAATTCCTTCGCCGGGGTGCGGCGGGAGGCGAGCTTCACGGCGAGGCCGGCGGCGTCCTGGTCGTCGGTCCATTTGCCGGCGGAGGCCGGGTCCGGCCCGCTCCACACCTGCGCGAGGTCGATTTCCGGCGTCTTGCGCTGCGGGCAGGGCCAGTCGGGATCAGGCTTTGGCTGGGCGGCGAGCGGCGAAGCCATCAGGAAAGCGGCGGCCGCAACGGCGGCCGTGGCGGCGGCAAGCGAACGGATCACGCGGCTTCTCCTTTTGGCGCGCCCCGCCGCCCCATGATGCCGCGGCCCGGATCGTAGGCGACGACGGCAAGGGCGAAGAAGACGATGGTGGTGCCGAGCACGACGGCGAAGGCCTGCGGCTCGAACACGCCGTAGAGCGCGTTGCGCACTAGCTCCACGGCATGGGTGAAGGGGTTCAGAAGGCAGACGATGTAGAGCGTCTCGCTGGCATCGCGGATGCGCCAGAGCGGGTAGAGCGCCGAGGAGGCGAAGAACATCGGGAAGATCACGAAGTTCATCACGCTCGCGAAATTCTCCAGCTGCCGGATCAGCGAGGAGATCACGAGCCCGATGGACCCCAGCATCAGCCCGGTCAGGATGAAGGCGGGCAGCGCTGTGAGATAGCCCATGGGCGGGATGTCCACCTCCCACAGCCGGGCGATGGCGAGGAAGACATAGACCTGCGCCAGCGACACGCTGACCCCGGCCACCAGCTTGCAAAGCAGGAGATACCAGCGCGGGAAGGGGCTCGTCAGCAGCACCCGCATGGAGCCCACCTCCCGGTCGTAGACCATGGAGAGGGACGACTGCATGCCGTTGAACAGCTGGATCATCACCGCGAGGCCCGGCGTCACATAGACCTCGTAGAGCACGTAGGTCTCGTAAGGCGGGATGATCGAGACGCCGAGGGTCGAGCGGAAGCCGGCCGCGAAGATGAAGAGCCACACCAGCGGCCGCACCAGCGCCGAGAGGAAGCGCTCCTTCTGCTGAACGAAGCGCAGCAATTCGCGTCCGACGATGCCGGACATGCACACCAGATAGCCGGCGGGGCCGAGGTGGCGCGCGGGCGCGGAAGGCGCCCTGCCGAAGGCCGCCTCGCTCATGCAGCGTCCTCCGCCCGGGCCGCCGTCATGGCCCGGAAGGCGGCTTCCAAAGCCGCGGTGGGGCCGTCGGGCGCACGCTCTTCCGCCGGCCGCAGATGCGCGCCGGTCACCTCGCGCGCGGTGCCGTTGGCGATGATGCGGCCCTTGTCGAGCACGTAGATGAGATCGTCGGCCCGCACCTCGTCGAAGATGTGGGTGGCCCACAGCACCGCGAGATGCTCCTCGTCCACGAGGCGCCGCACGATCTCGACGATGGCGGAGCGCGACGGCAGATCGAGGCCCACCGTCGCCTCGTCCAGCAGCAGCAGACGGGGGCGGTGGATGAGGGCGCGGGCGATCTCCACCCGCCGCGACTGGCCGCCCGAGAGGGTGCGCACCTTGTCGTCGATGCGGTCGGCGAGCCCCACCAGCGCCAGCAGCTCGGCGATGCGGGCCTTCACCTCGCGTCCGGCCATGCCATGCAGGGCGCCGTGATACGCGAGGTTCTGCCGCACCGACAGGTCGAGGTCGAGGGTGCGGCTCTGGAACACCACGCCCAGCTCCGCCAGCGCCGCGGAAGGCGCGCGGGAGAGGTCATGCCCGAAGATGCGCACCCGCCCCTCGCGGGTCGCATAGAGCCGGGTCGCCAGCGAGAACAGCGTGGTCTTTCCGGCGCCGTTCGGCCCCAGCAGCGCGACGAAGCGGCCGGCCGGAACGGCGAGCGAGACCCCATCCAGCGCGCGGCGCGCGCCGAAGGCATGGCTCACCGCCTCGATCGCGAGCGCCGCAACCTGCACCGGAACGTGCGCGCCATCGCTCATTGCGGCGAGACCACCACGCCCCACGGCGCGCCGCCGACCTTGATGGACTTCACCACCTTGAGATCCTGAACGTCGATGACCGACACGTCGTTGGAATTGCCGTTGGTGGTGAAGAGCAGCTTCTCGTCCGGCGTGAAGGCGAGCTGCCAGACCCGCTGGCCGACGAGGAGATATTTCTGCACCTCGAACGTCTCGGCATTCACCACCGCGACGCGGTTCGCCGGGCCCAGCGCGACGAAGGCGGTCTTGCCGTCCTTCGTGAGGCGCACGCCCACGGGCTGGATCGCCTCCTTGGACACGCCGGGGATCTGGAACGTGACCTTGTGAATGATCTTGCGTGTCTCGGGATCGATGACGGACACCGTGCCACCGACCTCGGCCGAAACCCACAGGCGCTTGCCATCCTTGGAGAATTCGGCGAAGCGCGGGCGCGCGTCCACCAGCACGTTGGCGAAGATCTTGTTGGTCTTGGTGTCGATGAAGTGGGCCATGCTGGTGGTTTCGGAGGTCGCCACCAGCGTCGCCCCGTCCGGGCTCACCGCCATGCCCTCCGGCTCGGTGCCCACCGGCACCTGCGCCACCACCTTGTTCTGCTCCACGTCGAGCACCGTGACCTGGTTATCGTCCTCATTGGCGATGTAGAGCGGGTTGCCCGAGGGATGCAGGGCGAAGAGTTCCGGGTCGGGGCCGGACTTCAGCTTGCGCAGGACCTTGAGCGTCGCGGGATCGATGGCCAGCACCGCATGGTCGTCGCTGGCGCACAGGAAGAGCACCTTGCCGTCCGGGCTCATGGTTATGCCGCGCGGCCGGCGGCCGATCTTCACCGTCTGCTTGGCTTCCAGCGTGGTGGAATCGATGACCGTGATGGAATTGCCGCGCTCGTTGGAGACGTAGACCGTGTAGGCGGAGGCCGCATCCGCCGCCATCAGCGCGGCGGCGCCGGCGAGAAGGGCAGCGAGCCGGCGCGGGGCGGTCGGGATCATCGGATTTCCTCCAGAATTCGCGCGCTTGTTGCGCTTTTGCCCCGGCATTTCAGTTCAGCCGGCATTTGGATTCGCGCTCGTCCACGCCCAGCGTATCGAGCGGGGTCTTCTGGTGCAGGAAGCCCTCTTCCGGCGCCACCGAGACGATGCCGAGGGGCTGGGCGATGAGGAGAGGCTGGCGGACCTGCTGGTCCCACGGCCGCACGCTCACCGGCACGCCCTTGAAGGCGGCGAGGCTGAAGTCGGGCGTGCGCATGAACTTCGCCAGCGCCACCGGGTCCGTGGCCTTGGCCCGGGTCGCCGCCTCGCCCACCATGCGCACGGCGAGCCACGCCTGATAGTCGGTGGCGCGCATGGGGCGGTTGGCGGCGCGCAGGAAGCGGTTCTGCAGTTGGGCCGAGCCCCACGCATCCTGCGCCGGATGCCAAGTGCCGGCGGTCAGGCCCTGCGTGCCCACCACGAGGCGCGGCTCGAAGGTGCGGAAGGGGATGTAATTGCCGAAATCATTGGCCTCGTCCGCCACCACCAGCACGTCCGCATCGACGCCGCGGCTGAACACCAGCGCGTCCGAGCGGGTAATGCTGTCGGAGCGGTCGCGCCCCAGAGGGCCGAAGGTCCACGGCTTGTCGGCGACGATCTTGAGGCCGAACTTCTTCGCCGATTTGCGCAGCGCGTCCGCATAAAGCTGGTCGTCCGGGTTCGGCCCGACGATGAGGAACAGCTTGGTCCAGCGCTTCATGGCGAGGAACTGCATGAGCGCGTCCGCGAGCATCGCCCGGCTGGGCGCGACGTGGAAGATATCGGCTCGGCACTGCTCGGCGCGCAGCGCGTCGTCGGTGGCGCCGATGTTGAACAGGGTGACGCCCTTGCCCTTAACCGCATCGTCCACCTTCAGCAGGTCGGCGGCGTGCAGGTTGACGATGATCAGCTTGACGCCGGCGTCCGCGAGCTTCTGCGCCGCCGCCCCCGCATCCTCGTCCTCGGCGAGCGTGACCGGCTCCAGCGCATAGCTCTGGCCGGTGAACTGGCCCGTCGTGTTGTTGTCCTTGATGGCGAGTTCCGCGCCCGCCACCGCATCGTCCGCCGGAACCGCCAGAAGATCATAGAGCGGGGGCGGAGCCACCTCGCGGGTGAGAAGGCCGAGCCGCAGTTCGGCGGTGGCGGGCGTTTGGGCCGCGGCGCCGTCGGGCTGCTGCGCCAGCGACGTCCCGATGGTGCCCGCCGCGCCCAGCATCAGGGCGCATGCAAAGGTGAGAAGCAGGCGGGGCCGACGCAGCCGCGGCCATTCGAGGCGCCAGTGAAGGCTCATGGGCAATCGGGGCTCAGTCGATCCGGGTCTTCGCGAGGGGAAGATGTAGCCATCATCAGCCAAAAACGGCAACCGAATAGACATAAGAAAACAATAAGATGATCTCTCCTTGCCAGCGGCGGGCCGGCTGTGACACGCTCCCGCCTACCAAAGGTTCCCGATGATGTCCGGCGTCCGTTTCGTCTTTGCCCTTCTTTTCGCAGGCGCAACATTTTTCGGCGTAACAGGCCGCAGCTTTGCCGCGCCCGTGCCTGCGGCCATCTTCGGCTTCGAGTTATTTGACGATACGGCAGACCAGCGCGACAGCATCCGCGCGGAACAGGACGCGCGGCTCAAGCTCGTCAATGCCGAGCTGTTGCGCCTCCTCGTCGAGTCGGGGCAGATCACGCCCGTCGACCTCAAGCCCTTCGCCGCGCGCATCGATGAGGCCTCCCCCTTCTTCAAGTGCAATGCCTGCGAGAACGAGATCGCCTCGGACGCCGGAGCGCGGTTCGAGGTGGTGGGCGTGGTGCGCAAAGTGTCCAACCTCATCCTGTCCATCGAGCTGCAGGTGAAGGAAGTCGACCTGAAGGGCGTGGAAGGCAGTGCCAAGGTGGTGCGCGCCGGGCAGGTGGACATCCGCGGCAACACCGACGAATCCTGGCTGCGCGGCGTGCGCTACCTGGTGAAGAACCGCATTTTCGCCCCGGGCCTGCCCGAGCTTTCCCAATGACGCGGCCGTCCGGCCCGTTCAACACCGACCAAGAACTGTTGGAGGAACGTTTCCATGAGGCAGATGATTGCCGCCGCGGCGGCGCTTGCGGTCGCGATGATCCCGCTCGCCGCTGACGCCCACGGCCCCACCCGCAAGAAGGTGACCGAGAGCGTCGAGATCAACGCGCCGGCCGACAAGGTCTGGGCCGTGATCTCCAGCTTCCAGGACATGAGCTGGCATCCCGCCGTCGACAAGCAGGAGGGCAAGGGCGGCAACGCCGTGGATGCCACGCGCCTGCTCACCCTGAAGGGCGGCGGCACCATCGAGGAGGTGCTGGTGAAGTACGAGCCGGAGCAGAAGAGCTATTCCTACCGCATCAACGCGGTGGACGTGAAAGTGCTGCCGGTCACCAACTATTCCTCCACCATCGCAGTCATTCCGATCGACGCCACCCACACCAAGGTGGAGTGGCGCGGCGCCTTCTATCGCGGCTATCCCAACAACGACCCGCCGCCGGAACTGAGCGACGAAGCCGCCGTCGCCGCCGTCACCGCGGTCTATCGCGGCGGTCTCGACGCCCTCAAGGCCAAGGTCGAAAAGGGCTCCTGATGGCCCCCCTGCGGCGCGCGGCAGTCGCGGCGGGGCTCGCCGCGACACTCCTCGTCGCAACGCTCTTCGCCGCGCCCCGGCCTTCGCGCGCGGCGGAGGCCTTCATCACCAACCAGCCCGGCAATGAGGTGGCGGTGGTGGCGCTCGACGGCGCCGCTGCCCCGCCCAAACTCGTCGCGCGCATTCCGGTGCCCGGCGAGCCGGCCGGCATCGCCGTGAGCCGGGACGGAAGCCGCGCCTTCGTCACCAGCCCCGAGGGCAAGGCCCTGTCGGTGATCGACACGGCGACCCGCAAGGTCGAGAAGCGCATCCATGTGGATGGCGGCCCGCTCGGCGTGGCGGTCGCGCCCTCCGGCAAGCCGGTCTATGTGGCGGACTGGTATGCGGCGCGCCTTCTGGTGGTGGATCCCGACAAGCCGGATGCGCAGCGTATCGCCCACACCGGCGCCTCGCCCTCCGGCGTGGCGGTGACGCCCGACGGTGCCCTCGTGCTCAGCGCCGATCGGGACGACGATCAGGTCTCCGTCATCGACGCGGCGACGCTGGAGCGGGTCGGCGTCGTCAAGGTGGGCACCCGCCCGTTCGGCATCACTTTGTCCGAGGACGGGCGCAAGGCTTATACGGCCAACGTGGGCTCGGACGACGTGAGCATCATAGACGTCGCCGCCCGCAAGGTGGTGGGCACGGTGAAGGTGGGCAACCGGCCCTATGCGGTGGCGCTCGCCGGCCCGCTCGCCTTCGTCACCAACCAGTATGCGGGGACGGTGAGCGTGTTCGACACGACGACCCTCGCGCCCCGCGCCACCATTCCTGTGGGCGAGTATCCCGAGGGCATTGCCGCCTCGGACGACGGGCGCGCGGTCTATGTGGTGAACTGGTTCGACAATTCCATGAGCGTGATCGACACGCAGACCCTCAAGGTGGTCTCGACCCTCGAGGTGGGCGATGGCCCGCGCGCCTTCGGCATCTTCCTGCGCCGGACGCCCTGACGCGCGCTTTCGACGACAGCCCCAGAAAACGAAAACAACCGGCGGGAGACCCGCCGCAAGGCCCTGAAACGAAAACGACCGGCGGAAGACCGCCGGTCGTCGTTCTTTTGGCCTCTATCGCAGAAAGATTGCGGCCAACCGCTGGAGCAGACCCTTCGGCATGGGCGGAGGGTTGCCGCTCTGTCCAGGGTGGTTTCCGCTCTAGGCCGCGAAGGGGTGCTTGGCTTCGTTGCGCTTGTCGGTCGCTTCCTTGGCGGTGGGGGTACCGGCCACGGCGCGAGCGATCGAGAGCTTGGTCGCCTCGTAGTTGAACTGCTGGATCTTGGCGTCGTCCGCCGCTTCCCAGTGGATGAACACGCCGACGCAGATGAACAGGTCGTCCGCTTCCTCGACCGGGATCACGCCTTCGGCCACGGAGTCCTGCACCGCCTTGGCGACGCCGTACTGGGCGGGTCCGAACATCTGCACGGCCTGCCGGGCGTCCTTGATGGTCACCTTGTTGAACATCACGGTGTTGGGCTTGCAGGGCAGGTTCGGCGCGAGCACCGCGAGGAGGGACGTGAAGCCATCCTTGTTGTTCGTCAGGCTGGTGACGAACGCCGTCTCGGCCGCGCTGCCGCGCGGGCCGATGATGAGGTCGATGTGGGCCACCTCGTTGCCGTCACCGACGAGCGCCTCACCAACCAGAACCTTGCTAATCTTAGCCACCTTCTGTCCTCCCTCGTAGATCGACTAGGGATGACCGCCCCCGAAGACAGTTCCGGACGGCGGTCCTATGCCGCCTACCCTTGTTGTCAGCGCTCGGCGCGGAATGCCGAACCGGTTCACCAGATAGCGCGCGGAGCCTAGCCGCGCCGAGGCTCGCCTGCAAGCCGCCGCGACCGCGAATCCATGCCGCGCCGCAGCGTGAAAAATTGGCCGGCAAAACGCTTGCTTACCGCCGTGCGAGAGGCGCGCCCGCAGGACGAGTGACCTGCCCTTGCGGCGGCAACAGGAGGCCGGAGCGCCGGGCGCCATCGGCAAACGAGACGGGAAGTATTGCGGTTGTTCAATACCAATCTTCCCGGACACGCTTGCCAAACATTCCTGTTGGCCCCTGTCTTGCTTCTTAATTTTTGCACAGATTGCCCATGAGAAGGCAGCCTGCCGGGACAGTACAGCGTATAAGGCAAGAGAAGGTTTGTCGCAGAGGGACGGAAGCAGGGGAGTGGCACACGCAGCGCCGATCTCAGGAACCCTGGTCATGTTCATTGTTCTTTACGCCTGCCTCATCAGCGCCCCGGCCACCTGCCGGGAGGAGAAACTCAGCTTCTCCATGGAAGCGAGCGCGCCCATGACCTGCATGATGTCCTCCCAGCAGGCCATCGCGCAGTGGAGCGAGAGCCATCCCCAGTGGCAGATCGGACGCTGGAAGTGCGTGGCGGCTGACCGCCTGATGCGCGACATCTGAACGGCGCAGCGGACCGCCTCTCAATGACGTAAGGGCATGCCCTCCCTTGAACGTGGGCCGGTGCCTTCCCATCCTCTAGTCCAAGGTCCGCGACATGCGCGCGGCACCGGGAGGGATGGATGAATCACCTGAAGACGGCGATCCTGCTCGCCGGCATGACCGCCTTGTTCATGGCCGTCGGCTTCGCCCTCGGCGGACGCGGCGGGATGATGATCGCATTCGTGGTGGCGGCAGGCATGAACCTGTTCAGCTACTGGAATGCGGACAAGATGGTCCTGCGCATGTACGGCGCGCGGGAAGTGGATGATCGTACCGCGCCCGAGTTCGTCGGCATGGTGCGGGAGCTGGCGCGGCGGGCGGATTTGCCCATGCCCCGGGTGTTCATCATGGACAACCCCCAGCCCAACGCCTTCGCCACCGGGCGCAATCCGCAGAACGCCGCCGTCGCCGCCACCACCGGCCTGTTGCAGACACTCACGCCCGAAGAGGTGGCGGGCGTGATGGCGCACGAGCTGGCGCACATCAAGCACTACGATACCCTCACCATGACCATCACCGCGACCATCGCGGGCGCCATCTCCATGCTGGCGAACTTCGGCCTGCTGTTTGGCGGCGGGAACCGGGAGAACAACAATCCCTTCGGTTTCATCGGCACCATCCTGATGGTGGTCCTCGCGCCGATGGCCGCCATGCTGGTGCAGATGGCCATCTCCCGTTCGCGCGAATACGAGGCCGACCGGGGCGGTGCGGAGATACTGGGCCGGCCCATGGCCCTCGCCTCGGCCCTGGCGAAGATCTCCGGCGAGGCCCATCAGGTGCCGAACTATGAGGCAGAAGCGAACCCCGCCACTGCCCACATGTTCATCATCAATCCCCTGTCCGGGGCGCGGATGGACAATCTGTTCTCCACCCATCCGGCGGTGGAGAACCGCATCGCGGCCCTGCGCGATCTGTCGCAGCGTATGGGTGGCGGAGGTTTTACTGCACCGGCCCCGGCGCAGCCGCGCCGCGGGCCCTGGGGGTGAGCTTCAGCCCCGGCCCGGCCGCACCGGCGGCACGCTCTGCGCTTCCCGGGTGCGCACGAAGGTCCAGATGACGCGTGGCGTGCGCGCCACCTCGCCCGTGAGCACAAGCTGGGAGGTGCGGCGCGGCCCGCCGCTGGCGGCAAGGTCCACGCTCTCCTCCACCACGAGGGGCAGATGCGGCGCGGCGAAGGCCCAGGCCTCGCCGTTGGGCAGGCTGAGCAGCGCGGTATGGGGATCGTCCAGCCGCTCCACGGTCACGGACGGGTGCAGGTGGAAGCGGATGGCGAAGGTCTCCGCCGGAAGCACGCCCCCCTCCTCCACCGGCTTGAAGATGTCCTCGCCGTCGAGCCGGTTGCCCTCCAGCGCCAGCCGCCACGAGCGCTGGTGCAGCAGGTTGAACGCCTCGGCATAGCCGTCATGGCTGGCGCGCAGCAAAAGCGCGTTGTTTCGCGTGCCACGCTGCACCTCCACATGCTTCGGGCCGGCAACGATGGGCGCGCCGAAGATGCGCGTCATGGAGCCGCCCTGCAGGAAGCGGCAGGAGGAGGTGTCTGCGATCACTGCGGTGGAATGGGCCGCCGTGGAGCGCGCCACCTGCCGCCACATCTCCCGGTGCACCTCCGGCACGCCGCAATTGATGACGATGCGCTGGCGGGCCGAGGAGAATTCAAAGGCGAGGCAGCTCGCATGGGCCTCCCAGCTCGCCACGGCGGGCGGCGGCGGGCCGGTGTCGGCGATCAGCATCAGCGAGCGCGCATCGAGCCGCTGGTAGCCGGAATAGGGCGCGTTGGCCACGGGCGCACCGCGCGCATCGTCGAAGGCGAGGATGGTGGCCAGCTGGTCCGCCGCCGTATGGCCCATGCCGTGGAAATGCGCGAAGGCGCCGTCGCCGTGCCGGAAGAAGCGCAGCATGGGCATCATGCGGTCCACCGCATTCATCAGCGCGGCCGGGGCCTGCTGGTTGCGCGCGGTGAAAGCCTGGCGCAGCGGCAGAAGGTCGAGCAGCAGCTCGATAAGCATGCCGGGATTGCGGGTGAGCGGTCCGCCGTCCGGCAGGATCTGCCGGTCCAGTTCCTCGGCGAGGCGCTTCTGAGCCGCCTTGAGGAGGCGCGGCTGGTCGGACATGCACAGCCCGGCGAACACCAGCGCGACGATGGCGATGAGGCGGGGATAGCCGTCCGGCGCGTCGCTGGCCATGCGGCGCAGCTGGCGCACCTGCTTGGCCAGCGAACGCATGAAGCGACGGTAGAAATCGTGGTCGGCGTCCTGCAGCAGGAAGGTCGCCTGGGTGAGCCAGGAGATGATGCGCCGCGCCGCCACGTCCGGGCGTGCCGCCACCGCCTTGGCCTTGCCAGGATCGCGGATGAAATCGCCGACGAGGGCGCGGGCATTGGCGCGGGCGATGGTGGTGTTGGCCGCCTTCAGGTGCCGCAGCCAGCCGAAGCCGTGTAGCGCCTCGGCCCATTCCACCGAGGGCGGCACCAGCTCGAACGCGGTGCGGCCGTCGAGCGCCATGACCTTGCCGGCGAAGGCGAAGCGGCCGGAATAGATTTCGCTGGCGACGGTGGCGTCGCCGGTCCTCAGATCCTGCGGGGCGATGAGAAGGCGTTCCGGCACCGGAACCGGCACGTAGCCGAGCGGCACCGCGCGGCCGCCGATGCGCGCGAGCACCGTCTGCGACCAAAGCTCCAGCAGGAGGGTCGCCAGTTGCGTGCGCTCTTTCAGCCCGCCTCGGCTCACGGCGCCTCCCGTCGGGTGGGCGTGGCCCTTCCCGGCCAGCGTGCCGACCAGATTTCTGGCCACGGCCTGCAGCGGGCCCGCCGATCCATTCCAGATACCCATGCGCCTGTCTTCACCAGCCTCTAGCCCAAGCGGGAGGCCGGGGCGCGGGGGATCAGGCCGTTGGGCTTGCCCTGCGCCGCAGCCGGGCGGCGAAGAAGCCGTCGAGACCCGACCGCTCCGCCTCCCCCCGCATCCAGTGACTCGGAAGAGTGCGCACATCCCCTTGAGGAGTTATGAACAAATCGAGGCCATCCACCTCTCCGGGGCGCAGCGGGACGCGTTCCACCTCCGGACGGGCGGCGAGAAGCCGCTCCACCTGGGCCTCGCCTTCCTCCGGCTCCAGCGAGCAGGTGGAATAGACGACGAGGCCGCCGGGCTTCACGAGGTCGATGGCGTGGTCGAGCAGCCGGGCCTGCAGGGTCGCGAGGGTCGGAATATCGGCCGGGCGCTTCGACACCGCGATGTCCGGATGCCGGCGCAAGGTGCCGGTGGCCGAGCAGGGCGCGTCGAGCAGCACCGCATCGAACGGCCCGCCGGCGAAGGTCGCGGCATCGCCCTCCACCACCGACGCGGAGAGGCCGAGCCGCGCCAGATTGTCCCGAAGCCGGGTGAGGCGGGCGCCGGAGCGGTCCACCGCCGTCACCTGCGCACCGGAGGCGACCAGTTGCGCCGTCTTGCCGCCGGGGGCGGCGCACAGGTCCGCCACCTTCAGCCCGTGGACATTGCCGAGCAGCCGGGCGGGAAGCGCGGCGGCGGCGTCCTGCACCCACCATTCGCCTTCCGCGAAGCCGGGCAGCGCACGCACCGGCCCGGCCTGGAGGATGCGAACCGTGCCGGTGGGCAGCACCTCGCCGGAGAGCTTCTGCGCCCAGCCGTCCGGGTCGGTCTTCACCGTGATGTCGAGAGGTGGCTCCACCCGGTGCATGGCGGCCATGGCGCGCGCCGTGTCGGCGCCATAGGCCTTGGTCCAGCGCTGGCGCAGCCAGTCGGGCGTATCGGCGAAATCGGGATCGACCCCGGCCATCAGCGCCTCGCCCTCCCGCGCCACCCGCCGCAGCACGGCGTTGACGAGACCGGCGAAGCCCACGGTCGAGCGGTCGGCGCGGGCGAGGTCCACGCTGAGACCCACCGCCGCATGGCTCGGCACGTCCATGAACAGGATCTGCGTCGCGCCAGCGAGCAGGACGGATTCCAGCCGCGGCGCGGATTTGGGGAAGCCGCGCTCCATCAGCTTGCCGAGCACGGCGCGGAGCGTCCCGAGCCGCCGCAAGGCGGTGGCGACGATGCGATAGGCGAGCGCCCGGTCGCGCGGCTCCAGCGTCGGGCCGTCCAGCGCCTCTTCCAGCGCGGCGCCCTGCCGCAGCACGGCTTCCAGCGCATCGACGGCGACGGCGCGGGCGGACAATCCGGGGGTGGCGGCAACGGGCTTGGGGCTGCCGCCGGGGCGGCGGGAAGGAGCGGGAGCGCTGCGGGGTGTCTTCATCGGGGAAGGTAGAGCACGAACCGGGCCTGCCCGCCAACGCTCCAAAGGGCGTCCCCACCGGCACCTCCCGCCGCTACCGCTGACGGAACGTCGCCCGACGGCCGGCCCGCCGCGCAAACCTTGCCTCGCCAGCCCCGATCCCGTAAGACGCTTTGGTAACGCCCCGGACCAGAGCCGGGGCTTTCCTTTGTGCGCGCGGTCGAGGTCCGAACCTCCCGTGCCGGGTTCAGGAGGCACCACCGCGTGGCCAATGTGGTCGTGGTCGGCTCTCAGTGGGGCGACGAAGGCAAGGGCAAGATCGTCGATTGGCTCTCCGAGCAGGCGGACGTGGTCGTCCGCTTCCAGGGAGGCCACAATGCCGGCCATACGCTGGTCGTCGGCGGCGTCACCTATAAGTTGTCCCTGCTGCCGTCCGGCGTGGTGCGTCCCGGCAAGCTGTCGGTGATCGGCAACGGCGTCGTGCTCGACCCGCAGGCGCTGGTGGACGAACTGGCGCGGCTCGCCGCCCAGGGCATCGTGATCGGTCCCGACCGGCTCCGCATCGCCGAGACCGTGCCACTGATCCTGCCGCTGCACCGCGAGCTGGACGCCCTGCGCGAAAGCGCCACGGCAGAAGGCGCGCGCATCGGCACCACCAAGCGCGGCATCGGACCGGCCTATGAAGACAAGGTCGGCCGCCGCGCCATCCGCCTCGTGGACCTGACCGACCCGGCGACCCTGCCGGGCAAGGTCGATCGCCTGCTCACCCACCACAATCTCATCCGCCGCGGCCTCGGCATGGCCGAGGTGGACGGTGCGGCGCTGGTCGCCGAGTTGATGGCGCTCGCCCCCAAGGTCCTGCCCTTCATGGACCGGGTGTGGGAGCTTCTCGACAAGGCCCGCCGCGACGGCCGAAAGATCCTGTTCGAGGGTGCGCAGGGCGCGCTGCTCGATATCGATCATGGCACGTATCCCTACGTCACCTCCTCCAACACGGTGGCGGGATCTGCAGCGAGCGGCACAGGCATCGGGCCGGGCGCGCTCGATTACGTGCTCGGCATCACCAAGGCCTACACCACCCGCGTGGGCGAAGGCCCCTTCCCCACCGAGCTTCTCGATGAAGTGGGCAAGACGCTGGGCACCAAGGGCCACGAGTTCGGCGTCGTCACCGGCCGCGCCCGCCGCTGCGGCTGGTTCGATGCGGTGCTGGTGCGCCAGACGGTGCGCACCTGCGGCATCCACGGCATCGCCTTGACCAAGCTCGACGTGCTGGACGGCTTTAACGAGTTGAAAGTCTGCGTCGGCTACAAGGTTGACGGTAAGGAAATCGACTATCTGCCGGCGGAAAGCGGCGCGCAGGCCCGGGCCGAGCCCATCTACGAGACCATGGAAGGCTGGCAGGATTCCACCGCCGGCGCCCGCTCGTGGGCCGACCTGCCGGCCGAGGCGGTGAAATACGTGCGGCGCGTGGAAGAGCTGATCGGTTGTCCAGTGGCGGTGCTGTCGACCAGCCCGGAACGCGACGACACGATCCTTGTTCACAATCCGTTTCAGGCATAATGCCGATCTGACGGCTCAAGGGGAACCTCACCGCTCCGATGGCTGACTACTATCCCCTCCTGGTCCGCGCGATCTCCAGCCTGCCCCAGAAGACCGGGGAGAGCCGGCGCGCCGTCTATGATCGTGCCCGCACCGCCCTGATGCGTCAGCTGCGCGGGGTGGACCCGCCGCTCCCGGAAGGCGAGATCACCCGCGAGCGCATGGGTCTCGAGGAGGCGATCCGCCGGGTGGAGGCGGAGTTTGCCCAGCAGGACAACACGCCCGAGCCCCAGCCGGAAGACGAGGACGAGATCTACGAGGAAGGGGCGGAGGCTGCCGCTCCCGTCTCGCCGCCGGCCCGTTTCGAGCCGCCGAAGCCCCCGGCCGCCCCGGCCGAGGAGCCCGCCAAAAGCTCCGATCCCGAAGAGCGCGCGCCCGCAGAGCCTCCGGCACGGCCCGACCGCCGGCTGCCGCCGCGCCAGCGCAGCGAAGAGGAGAGCGAGGGCGACCGCCGCCCGCCGCTGCGGCGCGGTGAGGTCCGCAGCCGGGGGGCCGCCGCCAACGGCGGCCGTCGCGGCCGTTCGGAAGGTGGCGCTTCATGGAAGAAGTTCCTGGCGATCGCCGTCCTCGTGCTGCTGGTGCTGGGCGGCATCGCCTTCGCCGTGGTGAACCGCGACCGCCTCTTCGGCGACAGCGAGGGCGAGCAGCATGCAGCGGCACCCGCTGCGTCCGGCGCCGCTGCGTCCGATCAGGCGAAGTCGGCCGATCGCATGACCAAGACCTCGGGCGATGCCGCGCGACGCGCACCGGCCCAGCGCCCCGGCTCGACCTCCGGCAGCGCCCGCGCCGTGCTGATCGAGGAATCCCCCGGCAGCGCCCAGCCCCAGAACTTCGAGGGCACCATCACCTGGCGCACGGAAACCGTGAACGCCGGCCCCGGCCTGCCTCCCGACATCGGCCTGCGCGGCGACCTCGTCATTCCCGAGCGCAAGATCGCCATGAGCTTCGTGCTCCGGCGCAACACCGACCAGACCCTGCCGGCGTCCCACACCATCGAGATCGGCTTCAAGCTGCCGGACGATTTCCCCTTCGGCGGCGTTTCCAACGTGGACGCGGTGCGAGCAAAGCCGAACCAGCAGGCCCTCGGCACCCCGCTCGCCGGCCTCGCCGTGCGCGTCAATCCGACCCTGTTCCTGGTGGGCCTCTCGGAAAAGGCGGCCGACCGCCAGCGCAATGTCGCTTTGCTGCAGGCCTATCCCTGGCTCGACGTGCTCCTGACCTACACCAACAACAAGAAGGCCGTGATCGCCTTCGAGAAGGGCGTAGCCGGCGAGCAGGCGTTCAACGATGCCTTCTCCGCCTGGGGCGAACTGCTCCAGCGCCCGCAGGCCCCGGCAACGTCGGACGGGGGCGGCGGCAGCAACTGATGACGTGAGGGCGCAAGGCCCTCCGCTCCCATCCCGCCGGCCACTCTCAGCCCTCGCGCCGCAGCCCCTTCAGCCGATAGAGCGCATCCAGCGCCTCGCGCGGGCTCAGCGCGTCGGGATCGAGACCATCGAGAGCACCCAGCACCGCCTCGGCGGCGGGATCGGCCTGTGCCGCCTTCTCGACCGGCTTGGGGCGGACGGCGAACAGCGGCAAATCATCGATCAGCTTCTGCGCCGGCGAGGCGCGCTCCGCCGCCTCCAGCTCCGCCAGCACGGCCTTCGCCCGGGTGATGACGGCCTCCGGCAGGCCCGCCAGCTTCGCCACCTGGATGCCGTAGGAGCGATCCGCCGCCCCCGGCACCACCTCATGCAGGAAGATCACGTCGCCATGCCATTCCGTCACCTTCACGGTGGCGTTGGAGAGACGGCGGCAGCGCTGGGACAGCGCGGTCAATTCGTGGAAATGGGTGGCGAACAGCGCCCGGCAGCGGTTCACCTCGTGCAGGTGCTCCAGGCTTGCCCAGGCGATGGACATGCCATCGAAGGTCGCCGTGCCACGGCCGATCTCGTCGAGAATGACGAGGGAGCGCGGCGTCGCCTGATTGAGGATCGCCGCCGTCTCCACCATCTCCACCATGAAGGTGGAGCGCCCGCGCGCCAGATCGTCCGCCGCGCCGACGCGGGAGAACAGCCGGTCCACCACGCCGATGCGCGCCGAGCGGGCGGGCACGAAGGCGCCCGCCTGCGCCAGCACCGCGATGAGCGCGTTCTGCCGCAGGAAGGTGGATTTACCGGCCATGTTGGGCCCGGTGACGAGCACGATGCGGCCGTCCTTGTCCCCTTCCGGCGGAGAGAGATCGCAATCGTTGGGCACAAAGGGCCCGCCGTCTTTGGCCAGCGCCTGCTCCACCACCGGGTGGCGTCCGCCCGCGATGGCGAAGGCGACACCCTCCTCCATGTGCGGACGGACGTGGGCCTCGGTGGCGGCAAGTTCCGCGAGGCCCGAGGCCACATCCAGCTCGGCCAGCGCATCGGCGGCGGCGCGGATGGCCTCCGTCTCTGCCACAATGGCGGCGGACAGGCGCTCGAAGATGGCCTGCTCCAGCGCCAGCGCCCGTTCGCCCGCGCTGGCGATGCGGCTTTCCAGGTCGCCCAGTTCCACCGACGAGAAGCGCATGGCCCCCGCCATGGTCTGGCGATGGACGAAGACGGCATCATGCGGCGGCTCGCGCAGGCGGTCCGCATTCTGCTGCGACACCTCGACATAATAGCCGAGCACCGCATTGTGCCGGATCTTGAGGGCGCGGACGCCCGTCTCCTCCACATAGCGGCGCTCCAGCGCGGCGACGACGCGGCGGCTCTCGTCGCGCAGGGCGCGGGTGGCGTCGAGCTCGCCATCGCAGCCCTCGCGCACGAAACCGCCGTCGCGGCGGTGGACGGGCAGGTTTTCCGCGAGCGCCGAGGCAAGGTCCAGCGCCACCGCATGGGGCGCGCGGGAAAGGGCGCGGGCGGCGCGGGCGAGATCGTCCGGCGCCTCGGGACCGATGAGGGCGGCGATGGAAAGCGCCCCGTCGAGGCCGTCGCGCACCGCCGCAAGATCGCGCGGGCCGCCGCGCTGCAAGGCGAGGCGGGTGACGGCGCGGGCCATGTCGGGGGCGCGGGCGAGCGCCTCCCGCAGCGCGCGGCGCAAAGCGCCGTCCTCGCACAGATGCCCAACCCCGTCGTGCCGGGCGCGGATGGCGCCGAGGTCGGTCAAGGGCTCGGCGATGCGACGGGCGAGCAGGCGCGCGCCGGCCGCCGTCACGGTGCGGTCCACGGCGGCGAGCAGCGAGCCGCGCCGGTCGCCGGAGGTGGTGCGCACCAGCTCCAGATTGGCCCGGGTTCCGGCATCGATGGCCATGATGCCGCCTTCCGCCTCCCGCACCGGGCGGGCGAGCAGCGGCGTGGCGCCGAGCTGGGTGCGGTCCACATAGGCCACCACCGCCGCCGCCGCGATCAGCTCGGCGCGGGAGAAGGCCCCGAAGGCGTCAAGCGCGGCGACACCGTAGAAATCCGCCAGCCTTTTCTCCGCCCCCGCCCCGTCGAAGGACTGGCGCGGCAGCGGCGTCACCGCCGGCAGGTCGCGCAGCATGGCGCGCAGCTCGGCATCGTCCATGAGCGCGTCGGAGACCAGCAGCTCCGCCGGGTCCACCCGCGCGAGGTCGCCGGACAGCGCGGCGCGCGTGGTGCCGGCCACCCGGAAGGCGCCGGTGGACATGTCGGTGAAGGCGATCGCATAGGCGAAATCGTCCGCCCCCGAGCCGGCGCGCACCCGGGCGAGGGCGGCGAGCACGTTCTCGCGCCGGGCGTCGAGCAGGGAGTCCTCGGTGATGGTGCCGGGGGTGACGAGACGGGTCACATCCCGCCGCACCACCGATTTGCCGCCGCGCTTCTTCGCCTCGGCAGGGTCCTCCAATTGCTCGCACACGGCCACCCGGAAGCCGAGGGCGATGAGCTTGTGCAGATATTCCTCGGCCCGCTCGATGGGCACCCCGCACATGGGGATGTCCTCGCCGAGGTGCTTGCCGCGCTTGGTGAGCACGATGCCCAGCGCCTGCGAGGCCTGCTCCGCGTCGCCGAAGAACAGCTCGTAGAAATCGCCCATGCGGTAGAACAGGAGGCTGTCCGGGTTCGCCGCCTTGATCTCCATGTATTGCGCCATCATGGGCGTCACACGCGTCTCGTCCGCCTTCGCGGGCGCGGGCTTTGCGGAAGCGGAACTGGCGGGCGCGGGCGCTTCCTCGGAAGGCGCCTCTTCGGCAACGGTCTTTGCAGCGGTCTTGGTGGCGTTCGGGCGCATGGCCGCACGGTATCGGGCGGGGCCGCGCCTGTCAGCGCGCCGCAGCCGCGCATCGACAGGAAAAGCGCGCTGCAGGGGCAATCCCTGCCCGCATGCCGCCCGCCGATACCGGCCATGCGTCTGCGCGGACCCGCGCGGCTGGCGATGTGCGGCCATTGGTGCTAGGCGAGCGGCAATCTTTTCCCGGAGCCCATCGATGACCGCCGACATCCGTCCTGTGACCCGCGCCCTCCTCTCGGTGTCCGACAAGACGGGGCTGGTGCCGTTCGCGACCAAGCTCGTCGCCCATGGCGTGGAGCTGGTCTCCACCGGCGGCACCGCCAAGGCCATCGCCGACGCCGGCCTGCCGGTGAAGGACGTCTCTGAACTCACCGGCTTCCCGGAGATGATGGACGGGCGGGTGAAGACCCTTCATCCCAAGGTCCACGGCGGCATCCTCGCCATCCGCGCCGATGCCGGCCATCAGGCCTCCCTCGCCGAGCACGCCATCGCCCCCATCGATCTCGTGGTGGTGAACCTCTATCCGTTCGAGGCGACCGTCGCCCGCAAGGCGGATTTCGAGGAAACCATCGAGAACATCGACATCGGCGGCCCCTCCATGATCCGCGGCGCGGCCAAGAACCACAACGACGTGGCCGTGGTGGTGGAGGCCGTGGACTACGAGGCCGTCCTCGCCGAGATCGCCGAGCATGGCGGCACCACTCTCGCCCTGCGCCGCAAGCTGGCGCAGAAGGCCTATGCCCGCACCGCTGCCTATGACGCGGCCATCTCCAACTGGTTCGCCCGCGAGCTGAAGGAGGAGGCCCCCGCCTTCCGCGCCTTCGGCGGCAAGCTCATCGAGGCGCTGCGCTACGGCGAGAACCCGCACCAGTCCGCCGCCTTCTACGCCTCCGACGAGATCCGTCCCGGCGTCGCCACGGCGCGGCAGGTACAGGGCAAGCAGCTCTCCTACAACAACATCAACGATACCGACGCCGCCTTCGAGGCGGTGGCCGAATTCCACCCCGCCCGCACCGCGGCGGTTGTCATCGTGAAGCACGCCAATCCCTGCGGCGTGGCCGAGGGCGCGGACCTCGCCGCCGCCTACAAGAAAGCGCTCGCCTGTGATCCGGTGTCGGCCTTCGGCGGCATCATCGCCGTGAACCGGACGCTGGACGCCGAGGCCGCCCGGGCCATGGTGGAGATCTTCACCGAAGTGATCGTCGCCCCCGACGCCACCGAGGAAGCCATCGCCGTAGTAGCCGCCAAGAAGAATTTGCGCCTGCTCCTCACCGGCGGCCTGCCCGATCCGCGCGCGCCCGGCCTGACCGTGAAGACCGTGGCCGGCGGCCTGCTAGTGCAGGGCCGGGACAATGCCAGCGCCGATGATCTGGACCTCAAGGTCGTCACCAAGCGCGCACCGACCGAGCAGGAGCTGACCGACATGCGCTTCGCCTTCCGCGTGGCGAAGCACGTGAAGTCCAACACCATCATCTATGCGAAGGACCTCGCCACCGTGGGCATCGGCGCCGGCCAGATGAGCCGCGTGGATTCGGCCCGCATCGCTGCCCGCAAGGCGCTGGACGCGGCCGAGGCGGCTGGCCTTTCTGTGCCGCTCACCAAGGGCTCGGTGGTCGCCTCGGACGCCTTCTTCCCCTTCGCCGACGGCCTGCTGGCGGCGGTGGAGGCGGGTGCCACGGCGGTGATCCAGCCGGGCGGCTCCATGCGCGACGCCGAGGTGATCGCCGCCGCCGACGAGGCCGGCCTTGCCATGGTCTTCACGGGCGTGCGCCACTTCCGGCATTGATGCCATCGGCCCCGAACGGGCCGGGTGGGCTGCGCGGGCTGCGTTGGCCTACGCGCCTGCGGCGGGTCAGCCGGCCATCAACTGCTGCACGATGAGGCGGTCCACATAATGCGGGCCGTCGAAGACGAAGACCTCGAAGCCCTCATATGCCTTTAGCTGTGGCAGCAACTCCGCCGCTGTCGCGGCGCGGAAGGAGCCGTCGCCGGAAGGCCGGAAGGCTTCGGCGATGATCTTGAAGCGGCGGGCGCCGAGACGTTGCGAGATCACCTGCGCATAGCGGCGGGCCGCCTCCGGCGCGCGGGTGTAGATGCCGCAGCCGTCCTGGAAGAACAGCCCCACGTCGCGCGGCAGCCAGAGCTCGATCCAGTCGGCCAGCGCCTCCGGGCCGACGTTGGAATTGTCGTAGCAGCTCACCCACAGCGGGCGCGGAATGGGGGCGAGGGCCTCGCGCATCCGCCCCACATCCTTCCAGGTGGGGTCGGCCTCAACCGGGAAATAGAAGCCGGCCGGGCGGAACGGCAGCTTCTGCCGCGCCACCTTGGCCGACAGGGCGCCAAGCTCCACCACGTTCGCGCGAGCCCTGGGCTCGGAGAAATCGCCGGCGAGGCCGGCGATGATCTGGCTGGCCCATGGCTCGCGGGCGATGCGCTTCCAGTTGGGCGCGTCGGCAATGAGCTTGAGGCCGAGCTTCGGCAGCGGCACGAAGGCGGTGCCGTCGGCCACCAGCCATTGCACCAGCAGGCTCCTCGCGCCGATGAAATCCCAGTCGCCGCGGGGATCGAGCGCACCGCCATGGACCTGCCAGACGATGCCGTCGATGAGCCCGCCGGCACGGCGGTCGCGCGCGCCCAGCGCAAGGTCCAGACCCAGAAGGCCCGTGCCCGCGGCGGCAGCACCGAGGCCGAGCGCGGCGCGGCGGCTCAGCCGCGCCATGACGCGTCTTGAGGGAAAATGCGCCACGGGCACCCCGCTCGGTCAGAGGTCGCCCGCACGGACGTTGCCAGCCCGCACTTGGCTCGCCCGGACGTTGTCAGCCCGGACTTGGCCCGGCCGGAGGCCGTCAGGCCGGCTTTGCCGGGCGCGCCGAGGATCATACCGGCGCGAGCGACGCGGCGACGCGGCGTTCCTGCTCGCGGATCGTGGCGCGCAGGGCTTCCTCCGTCACCACGCCGGAACGCACAAGATATTCGCCGATCCGGCCATCCTCGTCGGGGTGGTAGTTCTCCATGGCGGCCTCGAAGGCTTCGCGCCGCATCAGCCCCTTCTCCAGCAGCAAGTCGCCGAGCAGCGGCGGCGACTTCTGGCCGTCCGCGGTGCCGGTCACGCCGCGCAGCAGGCGCAGGCCGTCGTTGATCTCGCTCTCGCGGGCGATGCGCTGGAGCGGCTCGTCGCCGATGGCGCGGCGCAGCTCTTCCATCGCCTTGTCGCCCAGGGGCGAGGGCACCGCGACGATCAGGCGGCCGCGGGGATCGCGCCCGATGGGCAGCACGCGCCGCCGCACCATCAGGTCGATGGGGAGCAGATCGTTGAACTGGCGCACCATCGCCTCGGTAACGGTCGTCCGCGGCAGGTTGGACTGGAAGGCCATGGCCTCCGCCAGGGTCTCCTCGTCGAGCCAGCCGCGCGAGACCAGGATGCGTCCGAGAGGTTGCTGACGCTCGGCCTGCAGGGCCAGGGCCTCCTCCACATGCTCCGGCAGAACCGCCTGCCAGGTGAGCAGAAGCTCGCCCAGGCGCTGGCGCTGCTGGCCAAGCTCCAGCTGGTCCGGGAAGTCGTGGGCGGTCTTGTCCCACACGATCTTCCGGCCGAAGAAGAGATGGCCGAGAAACAGCTTCCACGCCCGAACGGTGGCAGCGAAGTTGACGAAGTTGGACATGACCACGCGCGGAACGGACATCAGTCCCTGTTCCCAGCCATACACGTTGGCCACGAAGTAGAACCGTTGCACCAGCCGTAGCCCGAACGCCACGGCGTTGCCGGTCAGCACTGCCAGCAGCCACGTCTCGGTGGCGAAGATGGAGGGGTAGCGGGCGGGCAGCAGCCCGAGCTTCTCCGCGCCCATGAAGAGGAGGAAGTGCGCGGCGACGACATAGGCCAGCACCGCGACGAGGGAGGTGACGATGCCCTTGCGGTCGCGGAACAGGAAGTATTTCGTCGCCCAGTTGCCGCGCCAGCCCATGTGTCGCCAGCCCTGGAAGGCGATGCCCAGAGACCAGCGCGCCTTCTGCCGGTAGGAGGTGCGGAACGTATCGGGGAAGAACTCGCGCACGCACAGCGGCATGGAAAGGAGGATTTCCTTCTCCTGGCCGAAGCCGAACAGGCTCTCGCGCTTGACGATGTATTCCACCGGCAGTCGGGCGATGATCGACTGCATGTTCGCCGCATAGAGGCGGGCGCTGATGTCGTAGTCCTCGGTGAGGCTCGCGGTGTTGAACACCTCGCCCGTGCCGTCGGACAGAAGGTGAAGCATCGCCCGGCGGGAGAAGCAGGTGCCCACCCCGGCCGATGGCACCGAGCCGGCGACGCTCTCGCGGACCACGAGGTCCTTGGCGTGCCACTCGGCGAACTCGTCCATGTAGATGCCGGCCACCAGCTCCGACCAGTGGCGCTCCAGCGAGAGCACCGGCACCTGGATCAGATCCTTGCGCGGCAGGAGATAGCTGAAATACCGCAGCTCGAGCGGATGCAGCACGTCCTCGGCATCGTGCAGCACCAGGCCGGCGAACTCGACGCCGGTCATCTGCTCGTGCTGGAAGATGGCGCGCACCACGGCGTTGAGGCAGTCCGCCTTGTTGGTCGGGCCGGGGTTGCGCGTCTCCACCCGCACCAGCTGCTTGTAGCGCCGCCGCATGCGCTCGACCTCGGCGATGGTTTCCGGGTCGTTGGGATAGGTGCCGACGAAGATCGTGTAACGCCGGTAGTCCAGCACGCTCACCATGTTCTCGATCATGGCCGCGATCACGGGGGATTCGAGCCAGGCGGGGATCATGATGGCCAGCGGCTGCTCGTCCTTCTGGTAGAGCATGGCCGGGGTGAGCGGACGGATGAACGGCTCGATGACGAAGCGGCGGTAGATCCGCCGCCCCCAGTACCAGGCATCGATGAACAGGTCGTCGATGGACGAGATCAGGATGATGACCGCCACCACGGCCGCCACGTATTCGACCACGCGGATGTAATCGGCCAGGAGATAGGGCCAGTAGAGTTCCATGGCGGCGGTCCCGATCCGGTCAGTTGCCGCGGCGACGCACTTGCGACGCGCGGATCAGCAGCAGGAAGAACAGGGCGGCGGCGCCGATGCCGAGCGGCAGGCCCCAGTCCGACGAATTCTGCCACAACCGCTGCAGGGTGCCGGCGGCACCGTCGGTGTCGGCGACACGCACCGTGCCCGGTGCCGCTCCGGAGGCGGCAAGCTCGGTCAGGGTGCCCTCGACACCCACCAGGGCCACGTCGCCCTTCGACAGGCGCACGGGCTTGGCCGGCGTCATGGCCACCGGCCCGATGCTCTGCCACAGGATGCCGCGCGCATCGTCGCCGCGCACCGCCTGCACCAGGGCCACGTTCTTGAGGCCGGTGATGTCGAGCAGGCGCGCCTTTTCGTCATTGCCGACGATGAGGCGGTCGCCATCCACCTTGGCCTTCGCCGTCACGCCCTGCACCGGCACGTCGATGGCAAGGAAGCCGCCGGTGGCGCGGAACGGCGTGCCCACGGAGGAGACCTCGAAGGTGCTGGTCCCGGCCGGCATGCCGGCGGCGGCGGCAGCGCGCACCACGCGCGGCAGGCTCGCCTTGGTGGTGGCGAGGTAGCTGTCCGGCACGAGCAGCTTGCCGCCCGAGGCCATGGCCGAGATCACGCCCAGGAAGTCGCCGCCCGGCGCCGCGCCACCCAGCTCGAAATGGCTAGTGGGCAGGACCGAGACCGGAAAGGCCTGGGGCGTCTCGCGGCAGCGGTCGCTCACCGGCTGGCGCTGGAAGGTCACGCGCAAGACGTTGCGGGCCGCCAGTGCATAGGGCGGGACGGCGGCCGAGACGCGCTCGGGATGGCCGGTGGCGTCGAGGCGCTTGGCGGCCAACAGCACGTCGTTGAGGAATACCGCGACCACGGGCTCGGAGGTCGAGGCGCCGGGAGCGGCGGCAACATCGAGGTTCAGCCGGCTCGGCAGGCTCCTGCCGCCCGTGGCGGCGGCGAGGTCGAACGTCACCACCCAGTCGCCGCGGGCGAGCACGTCGAGATTGCCGTCGGTCGGGCCGAGGCTGGACAGCGGCACGGAGGAGGGCTTCTCCGGTCCCACGTCCACGGCGCGGATCATCACCGTGCCGGAGGTCAGCGAGGAGCGCCAGAAGCTGTCGAACAGCTGCGTGGCCTTGCCGCCGGCAGCGCCGCCGACCGCGATCACCGGACGCCCGGCGAGGAATTGCAGGCTCACCTCGTCGGGAGCGATGCTGGCCGACCCGAGGCTCGCCGCCCGGGCGCGCCATTCGGTGAAGGCGGCAGAGGCAGTGCCGAGGCGGGCACCGAGGGCGTCGAGCGCGCCGCGGATGCCGGACAGCAGGGCGACGTCCGCCACCGCCACGTCGGCACCGAGCGGCGAGCCGGGCAGGACCAGCAGCGCGCCGAGTTCGGAGGCATCGCGGATGCGGTAGCTCTTGACGCCGACGAAGCTGGAGAAGGGCGCGACGGCGCGCAGCGAGGCCGGCACGTCCAGATTGGAGAGGTCCACCTCGTCGCCGATGGACGGCAGCGTCTTCACCACGAGGCGCTTGCCCGCGGTCTCGAGGGCGAGGCCGAGCCGCCAGGCGGTGTCGTACGTGTCCCTGGAGAGGGTGCCACCGGCCACCAGCAGCGAGCCCGAGCCGGGCATGCCGCTCCAGGCGGTGGCGAGATTGCGCACCTGTCCGGCGTCATAGCTGTAGGTGAAGCGGGTGCTCGGGCGCAGCTTCAGCACGTTCCCGATGCCGCGCTCATCGGCGCAGAGCGCCTCGCCGATCACCGACGACCAGGCGGTGCCGAAACGCACGAAGCCCGTATCGCGGGGGCGCTCGTCCACGGCGATCGTGGCGCTGGCGCCGCCGTTGTCGCCTTCCAGGCGCCGCGAAAACACGGGCGTGCCGTCCACCGAGAACACCATCGTGGTGCGCCCGCCGTCGCCGCGCAGATACTCGCCTTCGACGGCGATGCTGGCATTCTCCAGCGGCACGCCGGCCGGCACCGGCAGGTAGATGTCGCGCCGCGCATCCATGCCCTGCAGCACCACCGGGCCCTCGATGCCGAGGTCGCCGAGGGTGAAGGACCGCGTGACGCGGGTGTCCGCCGCCCGCTCCTGGATGGCCGAGAGGATCGGGTCCACCGGCGGCACATAGGCCGGCGCCACGTAGACCGGCTGCGGCGCGACGGGGGCCTGCGCGACAGGGACCTGCGCAACCAGCGGCGGTGCCGGGCTGCGCGACTGCGCGGCAGCCGGCCAGGCCGAAAGCAGGCTCACCGGCAGGACGAGCGCAGCGGCCAGGGTCGAGAAGCGCCGGGCGCGAAGGCCACGGGCGGCCCCGCCACGGGCGATGGAGGTGGAAACGTGTCGCATGTCAGTCTCTCACGAGCAGGGCGTCGAGGCCGGCGGGACGCCGAGGAGCGGACGCGGCAGGCGGGGATTGGAGGGGGGAGAATTCCTGCACCGGCCGCCCGCAGATGCAGTCCACGATCCGGCGGCAGGCCTGCCCGTCGCCGTAGGGGTTGATGCGTCCGGCGTAGGCCGCATAGGCCGCCGGGTCGTCGAGAAGGCGGGACACCGCGTTGACGATGGCTGTGCGGCCCGTGCCCACGAGCTGGACCGTTCCGGCGTGGACCGCCTCCGGCCGCTCCGTCACCTCGCGCATGACGAGGACGGGCTTGCCCAGCGCAGGCGCCTCTTCCTGCACGCCGCCGGAATCCGTGAGCACGATGTGCGAGCGCTGCATCAGCCGCTGGAACGGCAGATAGTCGAGCGGCGGCACGAGATGCACGTTGGGCCGGCCGGCGAGCGCCGCCGTCACCGGTCCCTTGACGTTGGGATTGAGGTGGACCGGATAGACGATCTCCACGTCGCCGCGGTCGGCGATCTCGTCCAGCGCCTCGCAGATATTGCGGAATCCGTCGCCGAAATTCTCGCGCCGGTGGCCGGTGACCAGAAGGATGGGCAGGCGCGGATCGAGCTGCGGGAGTTCGGCGTCGATGGTCGCACGCAGGTCCGGATCGGCGTCGAGGCGACGCTGCACGGCCTGGAGCGCGTCGATCACGGTGTTGCCGGTGACGAAGACCTGCCCTTCGAGCTGCTCCGACAGAAGATTGTCGCGCGAGCCGGGGGTGGGCGCGAACAGGAGATCGCAGCACAGATCGGCGATGCGGCGGTTCATTTCCTCCGGGAAGGGCTGGCCGAGATGATAGGTGCGCAGGCCCGCTTCCACATGCCCTACCGGAATGCGGCGATGGAAGGCGGCGAGCGCTGCTGCCATGGCGGTGGTGGTGTCGCCATGGACCAGCACGCGGTCGGGCTTCACGTCCTCCAGCACGCTGTCGAGGGCGGCGAGGGCGCCGCCGGCAAGGCGGTTCAATCCCTGATTGTGGGACATCAGGCCCAGATCGAAGTCGGGCGTGAGGTCGAAGAGGCGGAGAACCTGGTCCAGCATCTCCCGGTGCTGACCCGTGACGCAGACGAGCGACTGGATGGTCGGCTCCCGGCCCAGCGCCCGCACCACCGGCGCCATCTTGATCGCCTCAGGGCGCGTTCCGAAAATCGATAGTATTTTCAATGGTCGCCACCGGTGATTCGATTTCGAATGAACGCGCGCAAGCGTGCTGTCAAGAGCAAGATATACCAGCTCATTTCGCGCAAATGAAAAAGGAGTGAAAGAAAGGTAAACGGCAGCGCTTCGCCGCCGCCCCGGCTGCGCCCCGATTCCCCGTCCCCCTGGTTGCAGAGCAGTCTGCCGCCCGAAGGTTGCAAGAGCTTTAAGCGGGGCGATATTTTTGCACTTTGGGAAGCGGCTACCGCCGCTGGGTCAGGTTCCCTGCCCCCAAGCCTCAGCTCAGCGGGCGGTTCCGGCATCCGCCCGGCCGGCGCCGATGGCGGCCTTCACCAGCGCTTCCGCATCGGCACCGCCCCATTCGGCCGGGCCTGCCAGATACGCCATCTCGCAGCCGTCCCGATCGACAAGGAGGGTGGTGGGCAGGCCGAAGCCGCGCCCCACGCCGCGCAGGGCCTGGAAGGTCTTGGTCGCCGGATCGGCATAGAAGGCGAGGCTGTTCACGCCGATTTCCGAAAGGAAGGCGCGCGGCTTGTCCGGATCGCGGGTATCGAGATTCACCGCCACCACGGCGAAATCCGGCCCGCCGAGCCGCTTCTCCAGATGGTCGAGGGCCGGCATCTCCTTGCGGCAGGGCACGCACCAGGTGGCCCAGAGGTTGAGAAGCACCACACGGCCCTTGAAATCGGCCAGCGTCACCGGCTTGCCCGCGGCGTCGGTGAAGGTGAGGGGCGGCAGGCGGCGCGGCTCGCTCGCCAGCGCGAGGGCGGCAAGCTCGCCCTTGGCGAGGGGCGCGAAGGCCCGCACCCGCTCCACGGTTCCGGTGCAGGCGGGATCGGCGGCGGCGACCGAAGGGGCGGCGGCGGGCACGTTGGCCACGCTCTGGCCCTGCAGCGCATTGCCGGGAAGGCGGTTCATCCCGTATAGGGCGAGCGCGCCGGCCACGGCGCCCGCCAGCGTCGCCAGCGCGACCACGCCGATCGTCCTCACCGCGGAAGAGCGCCTCACCACCGGCGCGCCCGGCCTGGGGCCGGTTGCCGTGTCCTGAGAGTCTGTCGCGCGGCTGTCGTCGGCATTGGTCATCACCGGAGGGTCCGTCATGAGCAACAAGATGTGGGGCGGGCGCTTCAGCACTGCCCCCGACGCCATCATGGAGGAGATCAACGCCTCCATCGGCTTCGACCAGCGTCTTTATGCGCAGGATATCGCCGGTTCAAAGGCGCATGCGGCCATGCTGGCCGCCCAGGGCATCGTGGCGGCGAAAGATGCCCAGAAGATCACCAAGGGTCTAGACACGATCCTGTCAGAGATCGAGGCGGGCAAGTTCTCCTTCCGGCGCGAGCTGGAGGACATCCACATGAACGTGGAATCGCGCCTCGCCGAGCTGATCGGCGCCCCGGCCGGGCGCCTGCACACCGCCCGCTCGCGCAACGACCAGGTGGCCACCGACTTCCGCCTCTACGTGCGCGACACGGTGGACGCCCTCGACGCCCAGCTCGCCGATCTCCAGCGCGCGCTGGCGGAGAAGGCACTGGCTCATGCCGCCACGGTCATGCCCGGCTTCACCCATCTGCAGACCGCCCAGCCGGTGACCTTCGGCCACCATCTGATGGCCTATGTGGAAATGGTGGCGCGCGACCGCAGCCGCTTCGCGGACGCGCGGGCGCGGCTCAACGAATGCCCGCTGGGCTCGGCGGCACTCGCCGGCACCTCCTTCCCCATCGACCGCGAGGCGACGGCGGCGGCGCTCGGCTTCGACCGGCCCACCGCCAACTCGCTCGATGCCGTCTCCGACCGCGATTTCGTGATGGAGACGCTCTCGGCCGCCTCCATCTGCGCAGTCCACCTCTCGCGCTTCGCCGAGGAGGTGGTGATCTGGACCTCACCGTCCTTCGCGCTGGTGAAGCTGTCGGATGCCTTCACCACCGGCTCGTCCATCATGCCGCAGAAGCGCAATCCCGACGCCGCCGAGCTGGTGCGTGCCAAGGCCGGGCGCATCATCGGCGCGCTCACCGGCATCCTCGTGGTCATGAAGGGCCTGCCTCTGGCCTATGCAAAGGACATGCAGGAGGACAAGGAAGGCGCGTTCGACGCCTTCTCGGCCCTCTCGCTCGTCATCGCCGCCAGCGCCGGCATGGTCCGGGACCTCGTGCCCGACGAGAAGCGCATGGCCTCTGCCGCCGGCCAAGGGTATTCCACCGCCACCGACCTCGCCGACTGGCTTGTCCGGGCGCTGAACATTCCGTTCCGCGAGGCGCACCACATCACCGGGCGCATCGTGGCGCTGGCCTCCGACCGCGGCATTGCGCTGCACAAGGTGCCGCTCGAGGACATGCAGGTGGTGGACAAGCGCATCACCGGCGACGTCTTCTCCGTGCTGTCCGTGGTGCGCTCGGTGCGCAGCCGCACCAGCTACGGCGGCACCGCGCCGCAGCGCGTGCGCGCCCAGGCGCGGCGCTGGCTGAAGCGTCTCGGCGCCGCCCCGGACGCGGCCTGATGCCGGCGGGCCACAGCCCCCGGCCACCCCGGGGGCTCGCCTTTGCCGCAGCGCGGGCTATAGTGGCGCCGACCTTGATGCCAATGGCACGGACGAAGATGCGAACCCTTGCGACCCTGATGGCCCTTTGCGGCACCCTCGCCCTCGCGGCGTGCGGGGTGAAGGGTCCGTTGGAGCCCCCGCCGGGCGCCCACGCGGCGCCCCCGCCGCCCAAGCCCGCCACGGCGACGGCCGCCGCGGACGGCGCCGTTCCCTATACCCCGCCCAAGACGGCGGCGGAGTTCAACGAGAGCGCCGTGCCGCACGCCTCCTGGGAAAAGAAGAAGGCGCCGGCCTCCACCAGCAGTTCGGACAAGCTGCTGAAGGGCATCGACCGCCCCGACCAGCCGCTCCTCATCGACGGCCTGCTCTGATCCGCAGGCCGGAAGGCCGCGCCCAACGGCCTTCCGCACAGCAACCCCTCCCTCGCTCCCCGGCGCCCGCCTGACGGCGCCGCCCCGGCCGGCGCGCAGAACGAGCCTTCGACAAGCCGCCCCGATGCACCATTTCGACTATCGCAACGGCCGCCTCCATGCCGAGGACGTGGACCTCACCCCCCTCGCCACCGAGGTGGGCACGCCCTTCTATTGCTATTCCACGGCCACGCTCGAGCGGCACTACCGCGTGTTCATGGAGGCGTTCGCCGGCCGCGACGTGCTTTTGTGCTACGCCCTGAAGGCCAATTCCAACCAGTCGGTCATCTCGACCCTCGCCCGCCTTGGCGCGGGGGCGGACATTGTTTCCGCCGGCGAGCTGATGCGTGCCCGGGCCGCCGGCGTGCCCGGCGAGCGCATCGTCTTCTCCGGCGTCGGCAAGACGCGGGAGGAAATGGGCGAGGCGCTCGACGCCGGCATCCTCTGCTTCAATGTCGAGAGCGAGCCTGAACTCGACGCCCTGTCCGAGGTCGCGCGCGCGAAGGGCGTGACGGCCCCGGTCTCCATCCGCGTCAATCCGGACGTGGACGCAAAGACCCACAAGAAGATCTCCACCGGCAAGTCGGCCACCAAGTTCGGCATCCCCATTTCCCGCGCCCGGGACGTGTACGATTACGCCGCCCGCCTGCCCGGCCTCGCCATATCAGGCGTGGACATGCATATCGGCAGCCAGATCACCGACATGGCGCCGTTCGAGAATGCGGTAACGCTGCTCGCCGAGCTGGCGCGTGACCTCATGGCCGCCGGCCACAAGCTGCACCACATGGACCTCGGCGGCGGACTCGGCGTGCCCTACGCCGCCTCCGACCCGGTGCCGCCCTCTCCCGCCGCCTATGCCGAGGTGGTGGGCCGGGCGCTCGGCGACATCAAGCTGCCGCTGGTGTTCGAGATGGGACGGATGCTGGTGGCCAATGCCGGCATCCTCGTCACCCGCGTGGTCTATGTGAAGAAGGGCGAGGGCAAGACCTTCGTGGTGGTGGACGCCGCCATGAACGATCTCATCCGCCCCACCCTCTACGAGGCCCACCACGACATCGTGCCGGTGGCCGAGCCGGCCGCGAACGCCGCCATGGCGGTGGCCGACGTGGTCGGCCCGGTCTGCGAGACCGGCGATTTCCTTGCCCTCGACCGGCCGCTGCCGGAGGTGAAGCCCGGCGACCTGCTGGCGGTGATGACGGCGGGCGCCTATGGCGCCGTGCAGTCCGGCACCTACAACACCCGCGCCCTCATCCCCGAAGTGCTGGTGCGCGGACCGGAGGCGGCGGTAGTGCGTCCGCGGGTCGAGCCCGCGGCGCTGATCGCGCTTGATCGTCCGGCGCCCTGGCTCTGAACGCCCGAAACACGGCGTAGCGCGAGCGCTTCAGCTCGCCAGCCGGCGCTCGGCGATATAGGCGCGGAGCGCCTCTTCGGTCATGGGGCGGCCGAGATAGAAGCCCTGCACCTCGTCGCAGGAATCGGCCTTCAGGACGGCGAGCTGGCTCTCCGTCTCCACCCCTTCCGCCACCACCTGCATCCCCAGCGCGCGTCCGAGGCCGAGGATGGCCTGCACGATGGCGAGCGCCCCCTTGCTCTGGTCGAGGTCGCCGACGAAGCGGCGGTCGATCTTGAGCGCGTCGAACGGGAAGGTGCGCAGATAGCCGAGGGAGGAATAGCCGGTGCCGAAATCGTCCATGGACAGGCGGACACCGAGCTTCTTCAGCCCTTCGAGGATGTCGAGCGCCTTGTCGGTATTCTCGATCAGCACGCTCTCGGTGATCTCCAGCTCCAGCCGGTGAGCCGGCAGCCGGGTGGCCTTGAGCGCGGATTCCACCGTGCCCACCAGTTCCCCATTGCGGAACTGGACCACGGAGACGTTCACCGAGACATTCAGCTCGGGCAGGCGGGAGATTGTATCGCAGGCCTTGCGCAGCACCCATTCGCCGAGCGGGATCACAAGACCGCTCTTCTCGGCGATGGGCACGAACTCGTCGGGGGCGAGGCGCCCGAGCTGGGGATGGTCCCAGCGGATCAGAGCCTCCACGCCGAGCAGTTCCAGCGTGCGCGCGTCGCAGCGCGGTTGGAACAACAGCACGAACTCATCGGACACGATGGCACGCCGCAGATCGCCTTCCAGCGTCCGGCGCCCGGCCATCTCGTCGTTCATGTCGGCGGCGAAATAGCAGCAGGCACCCGGCCCTTCCTGCTTCGCGCGGTTGAGGGCGAGTTCGGCGCAGTGGATCAGGCTGTCGGGCTCGTGAGCGTCGAGCGGCGCGAGCGCGATGCCCATGTCGGCCTGCGGATAGGCCACCGCGCCGGAGGGCAGCGCCACCGGAACGCTCAGCGCCGCCTGCAACCGACGGTGGAGGCCATCTACCGCCTTCGAATCCGCAAGGCCCGTGGCGATCAGGATGAACTCGTCGGCGCCGACACGGGCCACGAGGTCGTTGTCGCGCACGCAGCGGCGCAGCCGACGCGCGGTCTCGGCGAGGATCAGATCGCCCGAGGCCAGACCGTACATCTCGTTCAGCTGACGGAAATTATCGATGTCGAGCGCCAACACGGCGAGCGTGCGCCGGCCCTCCTGCGGCGAGCTGAGCGCGCCGGCGAGGAACTCCATCATGAGAAGGCGGTTCGGCAGACTGGTTACCGGATCATGCAGCGCAAGATACTCCGATTGCCAGGGGCCTCGCGCTACTGCATTGGCATCGCTCACGATTCACTCTTGCCGATCATTGCAACGGCGTTCCCGGTCCCTGCCACCACGAAGGTGGCCGGGCGGCCTCCGGCGCATCTTTTCCTCCCCCGAACCCCTCCGGCGCTCGTCGTCACCGGTTGTCCGAGTTCGGAAACCGTCTTCATCGTGGGCCTTGCCCGGAGCGGTGGCAATAGGGATATCGCCGCAAGGTTCACAGCCGTCAAGCTTCCTCTGGTATTTGGACACCAACGGGCGACGACACGTCAAGGTTGAGCACCACGCGCATCACCGAGGGATCCTCGCTGCCCGGCGTCGCCTTGAAGCCGAGGTCCTCGGCGAGGCGCAGCATGGGGCCGTTCTCGCGCATTACGTCTCCGAACACCTGCCGCAGCCCCCTCTTCCTGGCATGGGCGAGAATCTCGCTCATCAGCTGGAAGCCGAGGCCTTTGCCCTTGAAATCGGACCGAACCATGATGGCGTATTCGGCCGCGTCGTTGTCGGGATCGGCGATGATGCGGACCACGCCGCAGATGTCGCCATTGTCCTCCTGCGCCACGAAGGCCATCTCGCGGTCATAGTCGATCTGCGACAGGCGCGCCGCCATCAGGTGCGGAAAGTCCTTCACCGAGCCGAGGAAGCGCATGCGCACGTCCTGCGGGTCGGAACGATGCACCACGTCCACGAGGCCGGGCTCGTCCTCCGGGCGGATCGGGCGCAGCGCCACCGTCGAACCGTCGGTCAGGTCCAGCTTCTTGGACATGTCCGAGGGATACGGCTTGATGGCGAAGCGGTGGGTGCCTTCCACCCGCGTCGGATGCACCACGATGCGGGCGTCGAGGGCGAGCACGCCGTGCTCGTCGGCGAGCAGGGGGTTGATGTCCAGCTCGGCGATCTGCGGCAGGTCGGCCAGCAGTTCCGCCACCTTCACCAGCGTGCCGGCCACCGCATTCATGTCGGCGGGCGGATGGTCGCGATAGCCGGCGAGCAGTTTCGCCACGCGGGTCCGCTCGATCATCTCGCGGGCCAGCACGCCATTGAGCGGCGGCAGCGCCACGGCCCGGTCGCCGATGACCTCCACCGCCGTGCCGCCCTGCCCGAACAGCACTACCGGGCCGAACGTGCTGTCGTAACCGATGCCGGCGATCAGTTCCTGGGCATTGGGCCGGCGGATCATCGCCTGCACCGTGAAGCCCTCGATGCGCGCCCCGGGGCGCTTCTCCGCCACCGAGGCGATGATGGCCCGGCAGGCATCCTCGACGGCGGCGCACGTGCGCAGGTCGAGCCGCACGCCGCCCACGTCGGACTTGTGGGTGAGGTCGTGGGACAGCACCTTCACCACCACAGGAAAGCCGATCTCCCCCGCGAGGCGCCCGGCCTCCTCGGGGCTCGATGCGATGCGGGTATCCACCACCGGGATGTCATAGGCGGCCAGCACCGCCTTCGCCTCCACCTCGGTCAAGGCGGAGCGGCCGGCCGCGAGAACCCCCTCCACCAGCCGTCGGGCGGCGGGGCGATCGGGCTCGTCGAATGAGCGCGCCGGCGGGGTCTCCATCAGGAGGGTCTGGTTGCGCTGGTAGGCCACCAGATGGCCGAAGGCGCGCACCGCCTCGTCGGGCGTGTCATAGGTGGGGATGCGGCGGGCGGCGAAGCGGCGGCGGGCGTTGGCGGCCGCGCTCTCGCCCAGCCAGCAGGTGAGCACCGGCGCGCGCGGGCGGGCTTCCAGAACCGCCATCACCCCTTCCGCGGCGGCGCTGCTGTCCGACAGGGCGTTAGGGGCGTGCAGCACCAGCACGGCGTCCGAGCCCTTGTCGGCGAGCAGCGCCTTCAGGGCGGCGCCATAGCGCGCGCCGTCCGCATCCGCCTGGATGTCCACCGGATTGGAGCGCGACCAGGTGCGGGGCAGCGCCTTGTCCAGGGCTTCCACCGTTTCCGGCAGGAGAGTGCCGAGCCGGCCGGCGCTGCCTTCCAGCGCGTCCACCGCCACCACACCGGCACCCCCGCCATTGGTGAGGATGGCGAGCCTCTCGCCGGCAAGGCGGATGCCGGCGGAGAGCGTTGTCACCGCCTCGAACAGCTCACGCATCTCGTGGACGCGCAGCATGCCGGCGCGCCGCAGGGCGGCATCGAACACGAGGTCGCTGCCGGCGAGCACGCCCGTGTGGGACAGGGCGGCCTGCGCCCCGGCCACGCTGCGGCCCGCCTTGATGACGATGACAGGCTTGGCACGCGCCGCGATGCGACCCGCCGACATGAACTTGCGGGCGTCGGCGATGCTCTCGACATAGAGCAGGATGGCGCGGGTGGTGTTGTCGAGGGCGAGATAGTCCAGCAGGTCGCCGAAATCCACGTCGGCCTTCTCGCCCAGCGCCGCCACGTGGGAAAAGCCGAAGCCGCGGGCGTGGGCCCAGTCCAGCACGGCCGCGGTCATGGTGTCGGACTGGCTGACGAAGGCCACATCACCCTTGGCCGGCATCAGGTGAGCGATGCTGGCGTTGATGTGGGCGCGGGTGGAGATGAAGCCCAGGCCGTTCGGCCCAATGATGCGCAGGAGGTGGGGACGGGCCGCGTCCAGCAGCGCCTGGCGTTGCTCCGCCCCGTCGAACTGCTCGCCCGGCCCATAGCCGGCGGGCAGCACCACCGCCGCGCGGCAGCCCTTCTCACCCAGCTGAGAGATCACGCCCGGCACCTGGTCCGGCGGTGCGGCGACCACGGCGAGGTCTACCGGGATCGGCAGGTCCGCCACCGAGGCGTAGTTGAGCGAGGAGCGGATGGCCCGCTCCTTCGGGTTGACGGAGAGGATGGGCCCCTCGAATCCCGCCTCGAACAAGTTGCGCGCAGCCAGCGCGCCGACGGTGCCGGTACGGTTGCTGGCGCCCACAAGGGCAATGGCACGGGGATGAAAGAGGGCGTCGAGATTGCGCGTGGTCATGGCGGCCTCGATGCTTCGGGCCCGGCCTCAGTCTCGGCCCGGCGGTCCGTCGTTAACGCTAGGGAAAACGGGGCAAGTGGGAAAGGCGAAATCGTCAGCAGGGCCGCGAGCGCGCGAAGCTGTCGCGCACCGCCTCGGCCAGCTGGTTGCCGAGGAGCGGCTTCTCGATGATCGCGACACCCTGGTCGGTGGCGCGCCGACGCACGTGCAGGGCGGGATTGCTGGTGATGAGGAAGGCCGGGAGATGCACGTGGCGCCGGTCAAGCTCCCGCAGCAGATCGAGACCATTGAGTCCCGGGAGATTGTAGTCCACAATCATGCAACCACCGCAGGAGATGTCGGCCGCAAGCACATCCTCCGAGCGCGCATAGGTCTGCACGTTGAAGCCGTCCACTTCCAGGGCGAATTTCAGTGAATTGCAGACCGCCGGGTCATCGTCGACGATATGGACGACGAACGCGGGCGGCTCTTCCGACGCCATCATCCCATCATTTCTCCCACGACCCGCTCGCGGGTCTGCGTGGTCGGTCTATCCCAACCTACTTTGGGAGGGGGGTCGGGGGCCTTGCGTTAGATCAAGCCCTCACGGGCCGAACGGGATGAAAGAACAGAACGGTACCTCGGTCACGCCGGTCGCGGCGCGATGCCGGCGAGCAGCGCCATGCGCACCAGTTCCGACAGGCTCTGCGCCTTCATCTTCGTCATCACGTTGGCTCGGTAGACCTCCACCGTGCGCGGGCTGATGCCCAGCTCGTAGGCGATGGTCTTGTTGGCCTGTCCGGCCACCAGACATTCGAGCACCTGCCGCTCGCGCTGCGACAGGCCGCCGATGCGGTCCACCACCTGCTCGCGCATGGCATCGTGCTGGCTGGTCTTCTGGCGGCGGTCGAGCGCCGACTTCACGGTGTCGAGGATCGCCACGTCGTCGAACGGCTTCTCGAGGAAGTCCGCGGCGCCGAGCTTCATGGCCTCCACCGCCAGCGGCACGTCGCCATGGCCGGTCATGACGATGACCGGGACGCTGGAGCCCTTGTCCTTCAGGTGCTGGAGCAGGTCGATGCCGGTCATGCCGGGCATCCGCACGTCGGTGATGATGCAGCTCGCGGCCGGGTCGGCGGCGGGCAGTCCCGCCTCCACGAACAGGCGCGCGGATGCGTGCTCGTGCACCACGTGGCCGGCGGTCGAGAGCAGAAAGGCGAGGGATTCGCGTACCGCATCGTCGTCGTCGATGACGTGGATCACCGCTGTCTCCTGCTCAGTCATGCACCGCCTCCGCATCGCCCACGGCGCGGAGGGTGAATCGGAATACGGCGCCGCCGCCGGGATTGGGCTCGGCCCAGATGCGGCCCCCGTGCGCCTCGATGATGGTGCGGGAAATGGAAAGCCCCACGCCCATGCCGTGCCGCTTGGTGGTGACGAACGGCGTGAACAGCTGCGCGCCCACCTCCGCGGAGATGCCGTGCCCGGTATCCGAGACGCTGACCATCACCATGTCGTCCTCTACCGCCTCCGTCCTGACCAGAAGCTGGCGACGCGGTGTCTCCATCATTGCCTCCAGGGCGTTGCGCATCAAGTTCAGCAGCACCTGCTGGACCTGCACCTTGTCCGCCAGCACGAGATCGCACTTGGGGTCGTAGAGGAAGCGCACCTGAATACCATGCTCCTTCGCCCCGACCAGGGCCAGGGCGCTCGCCTCCTCCACCAGCTTGGCGAGGCTCTCCACCCGCCGCTCGCTCTCGCCGCGGGAGACGAAATCCCGGAGGCGGCGGATGATCTGGCCCGCGCGCAGGGCCTGCTCGCCGGCCTTCTCCAGCGCCCCCTGGAGCAGTTCCACCCGCACGGTCCCGCCGTCCAGAAGGCGGCGCGAGCCCTTGATGTAGTTCGCAATGGCCGACAACGGCTGGTTGAGTTCATGGGCCAGCGTGGAGGCCATCTCGCCCATGGCGGTGAGGCGCGAAATATGGACCAGCTCGGCCTGCAGCTCCTGAAGGCGCGCCTCGGTCTGCTGCCGTTCGGTCAGGTCGCGGATGAAGCCGGTGAAGAACCGCTCCGAAGCGGAGCGCATCTCGCCCACCGCCAGCTCCATGGGAAAGGTCGTGCCATCCTTGCGCTCGCCCACCACCACGCGCCCGATACCGATGATCCGGCGCTCGCCTGTGGCAAGATACCGCGCGATGTAGCCGTCGTGTCCCTCGCGGTGGGGGGACGGCATGAGCACCGAGACATTCTGCCCCACCGCCTCGGCGGCGGTGTAGCCGAACAGGCGCTCCGCCGCGGTGGAGAAGGAGCGCATGATGCCGCGCTCGTCGATCACCACCATGGCGTCCGGCACGGTATCGAGGATGGAGGAGAGGTGCGCCTCGCGGGCGAGCAGGTCGCGATCGCGCGCCGCCGCATCCAGCCGGGTGCGGCGCAGGCGCTCGCCGAGCACCGCGATGCCGAGCCCCACGGCAAGGAACAGCGCCGGCGCCGCCAGATCGAGCCGGGCATCGAGACCGGTGAGGCCGCGTAGCGCGACACTGCCGGCAAAGGAAACGGCGACCGCCGCGCCGCCCGCCACGAGGCCTCGCCCCGACACCAGGATGATGACCGCCAGCTGCAGCAGCAGTGCGTCGCCGCCGAGCGGCTGGAGCCCGGCAACCCGGCACAGCAGCAGGGCGACGAGCGCCGCGGCCGCGCCGCGCACGGCATCGCCAAGCATCTGCCCTCTCCCGCGCGCCACTGCCCCGTCCTCCACCGCCAAAGCCATGCCGACCGCCAATCTATGCGACGTCCCGCCCCTACGTAATAGTACCTAAGGGGACCGACTTAAGTGTTCGATCCGAATTTTTCCCGTGCGTTCCGCCGGTTATCCCTTTCTCAACTCCGATGGAAGGGTCAACCGATGCCGAGCCCCGCAGCAGCGATCGCCCACAAGACCTATGCCCAGCCCCGGGCCTACAGCAGCAAGTCCTACGCTGAACCCATGGCTTCCGCACGGCCCGCCCATCGCTGGACCGAGGAGGCTGACACGCGAACCCCCACCGAAGTGGTCGCGCGCCTCGGAGTGGTTGCGAGCTATGCCCGCAACGCCGAAATCTTCGGCGAGGATCAGCCGGCCGAAAACCTCTACATCGTTCTGTCCGGTGCGGTGCGCATCTGCAAGCTGCTCGGCGATGGCCGGCGCCAGATCGAGACCTTCTGCCTGCCCGGCGACGTGTTCGGCTGGGAGATGACCGGCCGCCATCGCTTCTCCGCCGAGGCGGTAAGCGAATGCAAGATCGTGCGGGTGAAGCGCTCGATCCTGTTCTCCCGCGCCTCCGACGACGCGGAACTCGCCCATGCCCTGTGGGCGCTGACCGCGGCCGAGCTTGGCCGCGCCCAGAATCACCTGCTCGTCCTCGGTCGCAAGACCGCCCAGGAGCGGGTCGCCACCTTCCTCCTCGACATGGCCGAGCGCGCCGGCGCGGGCCAGGGTCCGAACGGGATCGAGGTGACGCTGCCCATGTCGCGGCAGGACATCGCCGACTTCCTCGGCCTCACCATCGAGACCGTGTCGCGCACCCTCACCCATCTCGAAGAGATTTCCGCCATCGCCCTGCCGTCCTCGCGCCGCGTGGTGCTGCGGGACGGTGCGACGCTGAAGCGCCTGAATTCCTGAGTTCTTCCCCCGGCACGCTGCGCTCTCTCCGATTAGCAGCGTTCCCCCTTGGCCCGCTCCGGCCTCCCGGCCTCAGCGGGCCTTTTCTTTGTGGGCTTGAGATGATGGATTTGGTTCGTCGGGCTGAGCCCCGGTCCTGCGTCCGGGGCTGTCCAGCCTAAACGGCCGCCGCGTGCCGCTTCTTTTCCGGCGCCGCCGCCCGGCTGGCCACGAGGCGGGCATCGAACACGGCGCAGACCACTCGGGTGAAGGGCCGCGCCGCCTCCGGCACTTCGACGACCGCGCCGCGCCGCACCGCCAGCCCGTCGGCGATCAGGGGCTCCAGCGCCTCGAACTCGTCCGCGAACGTTTCCGGCGGGAAGCCGAAGCTCCGGCACGCGGCGTCGAGATCGACCGCGAGGTCGCACATGAGGCGCTCGATGACATGGCGCCGCAGCCGGTCCTCGTCGCTCACGGCGATCCCCCGAGCGATGGGCAATGCCCCGGCCTCCACCGCCTTGTGCCACTGGGGCGTGGCGGGAAGATTCTGCACATAGCCCTGGGGCAGCGCCCCGATGGCCGAGGCGCCGAAGCCGATCAGAACCGGCGCGTCGTCCGTGGTGTAGCCCTGGAAATTGCGCTTGAGCGAGCCCTCGACGGCGCGCCGCGCCATCGGATCGTCCACCTTGGCGAAATGGTCGAGCCCCACCGCCTGATAGCCATGCTCCGCCAGGATTCCGGCGACCATCTCCGCCTGCGCAAGACGTTCGGCAGGACCAGGCAGGGCCGCCTCGGGGATCAGCGCCTGATGCTTCTTCATCCACGGCACATGGGCATAGCCGAACACGGCGATGCGGTCGGGATCGAGCGCCAGCGCCGCCTCCACCGTGCGGCGCACGGACGCCTGATCCTGATGCGGCAGCCCATACATAAGGTCGAGGTTCAGCGCGCCTATGCCCGCGGCGCGGAGCGCGTCGGCGACCTGCTGCGTCTCCTCCAGCGACTGGTGGCGGCCGATGGCCTCCTGCACCGTCGGGTCGAAATCCTGCACGCCGAGGCTGGCGCGGTTGAAGCCCTCGCGGGCGAGCACCGCCACCTTGTCCGCGTCAATCACCCGGGGGTCGATCTCGATGGCGATCTCGGCATCTTCGGCGAAGGCGAAGACATCGCGCAGTGCCAGCATGAGCGCGGCGAAGTCCTCGTCCGCGAGCATGGTGGGCGTGCCGCCGCCGAAATGCAGGTGGCTGAGCTTCATCCGCCCCGGAAGATGGCGGGCGACGAGGCCGATCTCGTCCACGAGCCGGTCGGCATAGGCCTTCACCGGCGTGCGGCTGCGCGCCACCGCGGTCTGGCAGCCGCAATAGAGGCACAACTCGGCACAGAACGGCACATGGATATAGACGGAGACCGTGCCGTTGGGCCGCAGCTCCTGGAGCCAGCGGGCGTAGGTCGCGGCATCGACCTCCGGGGAGAAATGCGGCGCGGTGGGGTAGCTGGTGTAGCGCGGCACCGGCTGCCCGTAGCGGGCGAGGAGGGTATTGGTATCGGGGCAGATCATGCCGCGACGATGCCGCCCGCGGCCGGCCTGCGCCTTGATGTGGCGCAAGCCCTTGTTCCCTCACGCGCTTGTTGCCTCTCCCCGGCTCAGTAGGAGAGGAAGGCGCCGGCGAAGATGCCCTGAGCCCGGTCGTCGCCCGCAAGCTTCCAGCGATACTGGAGCGTGAAGTCGAGGTAGGAGCGCGGCGCGGTGTATTCGTCCTCGTTGAACCAGTAGCGGGCGGTGATGCCCGGCCCGATGCCCATGGCGAACGGCGTCGCATAGGCGGTGTCATAGCCGCCGCCGATGGCGAGGTAGGGCCACAGCACCAGATGGTCGGAGATGGCGTCCATCCGGAAGGCCTGGCCGTAGCGCCCTTCGAAGGTGGCCACCGTCTCCGGCAGGCTCACGAAGTAATTGTAGTCGGCGTAGATCTGCCACGCCCGCCAGTTGTCCACGTCGACCCGAAGATCGGTGCCTTCGGCCTTGGAATAGGCGGCGCGCAGCAGGAGATCGTTGCGGGAGAACTGGCCGACCGGGAAGAGATACGAGATTTCAAACACCAGGTTCTCGGTCTTGAACGGCTTCCAGCGCGCGCCGACGGAGCCCTGGATGGTGTCGAAGCCGGTAGCCCCGCCGTTGTCCGCATAGACCGTGCCGAAGCCCCGCACGAACAGCTCGAAGATCGAGCCGTCGCGGTAGCCGATCCCCGGCGGGCGCCAGTAGATTTCGCCGCCGGCACCCACCGTGTGGTTGGCGCCGTTGGATGTCTGCGGGACGAGGTAGGAGCCCGGCGCCACGCCCACCGGTCCGTAGCTCACCGAGGCATAGGCGCCCCAGGTGCGGGTCAGCTCGGCCACCTCGCGCCGGAGGCCGAAGAGATATTGCGGGTCGAGCTGGAGCTTGCCGTCCCGCGCCTCGTCGATGGCCGACTTGAAGTAATCCACGGCCTCGGCGTTGTGATAGGTGCGGCGCGCATTGTACGCGGCATTGATGAGGTTGGTGCCACGCAGCCGCCAGCGGCTGTTCGCCTCGGAGAAGTATTCGTAGGCGAGTTCGTCCTCGCCTGCCTGGCTCGCCAGCACCGCGAGATCCACCGGCTTCATGCTCCGCAGGGCGCCGCTGTTGTAGGCAGCCTGGAACAGTTCCCGTGCCTCGTCCTTGCGGCCGAGTTGCGAGAGCACGCCGAGCCGGGCGGAGAGCATCGCCATGCGCTCCTGCTGGTTGCGCGCGCGGGCCGCGGCCCGGTTGAAGGCGGCAAGCGCGCCTTCCTTGTCGTCGAGCGCGAGGGAGGCGAAGCCGAGCCGCGCCTGCACCTCGTAGCTGTCCTCGTTGGCATAGGGCTGGAGCGCCCAGATGGCGAGTTCCGGCTGCTTGGCGGAGAGCGCCGCATCGGCGAGGCCAAGGCGCACGATGCGCGTCTGGGCCGGCGGCAGGTTGGACGAGCCGAGTGCCGCCTTGTAGTCGGCGACGGCGCCGGAGAAGTCCTTGGCCTGCATGCGCAGATTGGCCCGCTGCACCAGCAGCGTGGCATCGCGCGGGCTCGCCGCGAGCAGCCGGCTCGCCACCGCCTCGGCCTCGGCGTAGCGGCCGGCCGACGACAAGGCGTTGAGCAGCAGGGTCTGATAATTGCGGTTGCCCGGCTCCGCATCCACCGCGCGACGCGCCTCGGCGATGGCGGTCACATAGTCCTTGCGGGCGAACGCGGCATAGGCGGCGCTGGCGGCGGCATAACCGGGGGAGCCGGGATTGAGGCCGGCAACGCCCGGTGCCTGCATCTGCGGATTGGCGAACACCGAGCAGATGACGCCGTAGCTGGTGGGCTGGCACAGCACGGCGGGCTGCTGGAGGGAGGGCTTCGCGGCGTTGGGCGCCTTGACCTGCGCCTCCGCCTGCTTGCGCAGGACGCCGACCTCCTTGTTCTTGCCCGCGTCAAGCGGCTCCAGCGCCTTGAGCGCGTCCTCGGGCTTGCCCGCCGCCATGGCCGCATTGGCGGCGATGAGCCGGTAGTTCAGCTCCTCGAGGTCGGTCAGCAGGTTGCTGTTGAGCACGGTGTCGAACTCGCGCGCCGCCTCGTCGCGCTGACCGGTCTTCTGCAGCAGCCACGCCCGCAGGATGTGGGGCAGCGGCTCGTTCGGATTGTCCGCCACGGCGCCCGAGGCTGCCGTTTCGGCGTCCTTGAACTGGCTGGCCGCCATCAGGGCGTCGATGAGGACGATGCGGAAGATGAGCGCGTCCGGCGCCCGCTCCACCGCCTGCCGGGCCGAGGTGACGGCGGCGGCGGCCTTGCCGCGACCGATATCCTTGATGGCCTGCACGGCCATCGGCTCGGCGAGACGCTTGTCGTTGGCCGCGCGCAGGGCGATCAGGGACGGGTCGTTGTCGCCCTGGCTGATGGCATCGCGGATGGCGACATCCAGCTCCTTGTACTTCTTCGAGCGATCGAGGGAATCGATCAGCAGCCGACGCCACTGGGCATTGCCCGGATTTTCCTTCAGCGCCTCGCGGATACGGGTCTCGGACAGATTGTCCTGGCCCTCGCGGTAGGCGCTGAAGGCTTCGAGCGCGGCGTCGTAGCCGGGGGTATCGCTGACGCCGCCGCCCGGCGGCGTGGTGGCGGGGATGAGGCTGCAGGACGGGCCGTAGGGCGTATCCGTGCACTTCTGGAAGGGGACCGGCAGGGTCTGGGCCGCATTGGCCGGAACGGACTTGGGATTGCGCTCCTGCGCACGGGCGACGCGCAGCCGCGCCTGCACCGCGGCATCCGGCTCGACCGTTTCGAGAAGCTTGATCGCCCGCTGGGGGTGGTTCGCGGCGATGGCGGCGTCCGCCATCACCAGGCGCACGTCGTGGGCGGTGGGGCCCGACAGCACCTCATCCTTCAGCGCCGTGTCGAAATCCTGTTCCGCCTCCGCCACCTTGCCGAGGCGCAGCCGGACGTAGCCGCGCAGGGTCCGCGGCAGGAAGGACTGGGGATCCACCTGGATCGCCTCGCTCGCCGCCTTGTCGGCCGCCTCCAGCTGTCCGTCGGCGAGCAGGGTGTAGATCAGCAGAACGCGATAGCTGAGGTCGTCGGGCACCAGCGCGATGGCCTTGCGGGCCTGCTCGATGGCGGCCTTCGGGTTGGCTGCTTCCAGCGCCTTGTTGGCGGCGACCGAGGGCTCCTGCGCCAGAACCCGGCTCTGGGACCGCACGCGGGCGGTCAGCGCCTGATCCGTGATGCCGGCGGCGATGGCCTCATTGCCCACCACCACGGCCTCGGCGGTCCTGCCCTGGGCGTCCAGCGCGTCCATCAGCAGAAGCCACAGCCGCGGCACGTCGGGACGCAGCTTCAGCGCCTCGCGGGCATAGGTCACGACATCCGCATATCTTTTCTCACGCTGGGCCGCATAGGCGCGATCCGCCGCCACCCAAGCCGCCCCGGTCAGTTCCGGCGGCTGCGGCGCCGGTGTCGCCTGCGGTGCCGGAGATGGCTGGGGCGATTGCGCCCCCGCCGGTCCGGCTGAAAGCGTCAGGGCTGCGATCGACGTCGCCAGCACAAGGCCCATAGCGATGCCGTGCAGGAGCCTCTTCCGATCCCGGTCGAGGGTCGGCGCGGAGGAAGGACGGAAGTGAATCGCGGTGGTCATGGGGCCACCTTGGCAGCGATTACTTAAACCCCAGTTAACCTTAACAACGAGGTGCAATAATCGGATGCCGTAAACGGATCATTTACTTTGGTGACCCGTTTCTTGCGAAATCGTAAACGGAAACGGCGCGCAAGGGGTGTTTCCCTCGCGCGCCGTTAATACTTCGGCAGGAGATGTTAACCGAAACCCTACCGGCGCACGGCCGCCAGCATGCGGTCGCGCCAGGTCTGGGGCGGCATGATCGAGGGCACGTCCCACTGGTCGGTCGCCTGCGGCCCGCTGTGGAACGGCCCCTCGTTGAACTGCCAGAGCAGCACCTGCGGCGGGCTCTTCGCGAAATCCGGCGAGGTCACGTATTGGAGAAATGTGGCCCACGGGCCGACATTGCCCGGGTTCCAGGTCAGCGACACCGGCCGGTCGAGCGCATTGGACAGCTTCTGCGGAAAGCCGAGATAGGGCTGCACGAAGCTGTTGCCGATGATGTGGACCGGCGCGGGCGCGGAATCCACCAGCGATGTCTTGGCCGGCGCTGGCGTGCGGACAGTATAGAGGTCCGGCCCGATCTGCTTCTGCTGGTCCGGCGTGAGGAAGCGCTGGGCGAGATCACCGAGATGGCGCTGCGTGACCCATTCGCCGAGCTTGTCGCCGGGCGGGCTACCGGCGAGCTTGCCGACCTTGGCCTTGATGGCCTGCGCCACCGCATCCGCCGCCGCCTCGGAAGCCCAGGCGGTCCAATGGTAGTCGGCGCGGTAGAAGCTGGTCTGCTTGCCGGTCTGCACCGATTTCAGTGCCGGGCGCAGGTCCACCGTGTCGATGCCGGCCTTCCTCAGCTGGTCGAGGATGAAATCATACTGCCCGGCGACGTCGGCGGAGACCGTCGTCCCGTCCGGCAGCTTCTCCTTGTAGAAGGGCGCCTTCATGGGGACGACCATGACCATCAGGGTCACGTTGCGTGTCGCCAGCGCCGCCTTGGCCTCCTGCATCAGGGCGACGTTGGCGGTGATGCCGGCGCGGTTGAGCACGGTGATGCTCTCCCAGCCCGGGAACAGCCAGCCGTCCTTGCCGGCGATGATGCCGCTGTTCTGCGCCGCAGCCGGCAGCGGCGCACCGAGCATGCCCACCGCCATCAGGCCGCCCGCCAGCATGCTCGTCGCCAGCAAGCGGCGGCGGGTGAATGCGCGTCCAGCGCCGGCAAACGTCGTCATTTCGCATCTCCCAGAAAGCGGCGTTCGACATCCGTCAGCGGCCGGGTGAGCGCCCGCATGGGGAATTCCCACACCACGAGGCGGGTTTCAGCCAGAATCTGTGGCTCGTCCATCAGAAGTTCGAGAAGCTGGCCGGCAAAGCCGGAGCCGTCGCGGCTCTTCTGCGCGACTTCGGTGCCGGAGGCCGCCTGAAGAAACTCGAGGAAGCCGGAATTGCGCGAGAAGGACGAGCCGGCAAGGATCACCTGCGGACCCGGAACGTCATCCAGCAGCCCGCCGGTGCGGGAGATGCTGGCGGACACTTCGGGCTCCTCGTCCGGCTGCGGGCCGGACCAGCGATAGGTGCGCTCAAGCCCGGCGAGGCGCATGAGGTCGCCCACGCGCGGCTTGGGCGGGCTTTCCGAAAGGGTGATCTTCTGTGTGCCCGGCCCGATGCGCTGGCGCACCGCTTCGGCCACCCGGCCGGCGGCGAGCTTCGCGCCGGCGACGTTCCAGTGGGTGTCCGTACGCAGGAAACCGTCGGCACCGGGAAAGCCGGGCGCGATCTCCACCTGGTCGAGCCCGAGCGCCCGGCTCTGCGCCCACCACGCGTCCGACCGCCAGCGCGCCTCGCCGGAGACGGAGGCGCCGCACAGATGCTCCGCCGCCAGAAGCGCCTTGTCCGGAACGGGGAGCACCACCAAAGCGAGATTTCGCGCCGCGAACGCATCGCGGATCTTCGCAGCGATCTTCAGCCGGGTTTCGAAATTCGCCCGCGCCTGCGGCGTCTCGATCAGCTCCTCGCGGTAGAACAGCCAGCCAGGGCAGCCGGCGCGCACAAGGTCTCCGGCATCGCCCAAGACCTTGTAGGCGACGCCGGAGAGCACATCCTCAAGTCCCGTCAGCTTGGGCAAGGCGGCGGTGATCTGCTTGTCGAGCACGGCGGTGAAGCGGCCGTTCAGGGCATTCTCGGGGGTCGCCGCCGCGGCGAGCGCGGTGCGCGCCTCCTCGCCTTTCAGATGCGCGGCGACGAAGCCGAGGCCAGTCAGCATCAGTGCGAGGAAAGCGAGGGTTGCGAGGGCGCGGGCGAGATGCGGCATCGCCCCCTCAGAACTGGAAATAGAGGAAGGGCACGACCATCCGTCCCTGCAGCACCAGCACGGCGAACAGGAACAGGGGCAGCGCCGACCAGGCCCGCAGCCAGTGGCCGGGATTGGGTGCGGAGGGGTCGATACGCATGAGCTTCGGCAGATAGACGAGGCCGATGCCCAGCACCACCGTGGCGATCTCCACCGGCCGGATGGCTGCCCCCATGGCCGGGCTCAGCGCCACGCCGTTGGCACCGGCGATGCCGGCGAAGATCACCCCCGCCTCATTCCAGCTCTGCGCCCGGAACAGCGCCCAGCCGACCATGACGAAGGCGAGCGTGAGGATATGGCCGGCCAACGCTCCGGTTCCCGGCAGGCCGAGATTCTTCCAAACCCGGCCCACCATCAGCCCGAAGCCATGCCACAGGCCCCAGACGAGGAAGGTCCAGCTCGCCCCATGCCACAGGCCGCCGAGGCCCATGGTGATGAGGAGGTTGGCGGAGACCCGGCCGGTGGAGCCGCGATTTCCGCCCAGCGGAATGTAGAGATAGTCCCGCAGCCAGCTCGACAGGGAGATGTGCCAGCGCCGCCAGAACTCCGCCAGCGACGTGGAGAGATACGGGTTGTCGAAATTCTCCGGGAACTTGAGGCCCACCATGAGGCCGAGGCCGATGGCCATGGCGCTGTAGCCGGAGAAGTCGAAATAGAGCTGGAGCGTGTAGCCGGTGACAGCGAGCAGCGCGTCCGCCGTGGTGGGATGGGCGATGGCGTAGCCGGCATCCACCATCGGCGCGAGCGTGTCGGCGATCAGCACCTTCTGGGCGAAGCCGAGCATGAAGCGCTCGACGCCGAACATGAATTCTGCGCGGTGGAAGGTGCGCTCCTTGAGGCGCTGCGCGACCCACTCATAGCGCACCACCGGACCCGCCACGAGGTGGCCGAACATGGACTGGTAGGTGGCATAGTTCACGAACGAAGGCTCGGCCTTCACCGTCCCGCGGAACACGTCGGTGGAATAGGAGATGGCGCCGAACACGAAGAAGGAAAGCCCGATGGGCAGGAGCACGTCCGGCCAGCCCCAGACCGAGGCGGTGAGCACCTCCGTCGAATGCACCAGCATGTTGGCGTATTTGAACCAGATGAGGGACGCGAGCGGCCAGACGATGCCGACGAAGAGCGCCCAGCCCCGTGCCCGGCCTTCCGCGCGGGAGATCCACAGGCCCGTCGCCCACGACCAGATGGCGATGGAGACGATGAGCGGCAGGAAGTCCGCCCGCCACCACGCATAGAAGAGCCAGGAAAAAGCGAGGATGGCGATGTTGCGCACCATGCCGGGCGTCAGCGCATAGACGATAAGGAAGACCGGCAGGAACAGGAAAAGGAAGCTGTCGGAAGCGAAGACCATGGGACCGGATCAGTTGCCCGGACCGCGATAGGGTTCGGTCTCGTCGCGCTGTCCTGCCAGCTTCGGCCCGTTGGCACCGGGCAGCAGGAACAGGCTGTAATGGTCCCCCGCCTTCAGCGGCGGCAGCTTCAGCGGCTGCGACACCGCCGCCCCACAGGAAGCCGCCAGCACCGCCTCTATGGGATTGATGGCCCGCTGGCGGGTGTCGTTGGTGGCGACGCCCTCGAACACGACGGGGCCGCCGTCCGACACCGCCACGCTCGCCGCGCAGCCGGGCACGAGGTTATAGACGCGCAGTTGCGCCTTGAGATCGTTGCGCCCCTCGGTGGGGTCGGCAATCACCACCGCAGGCCCGGAGGCCGGGACGATGACGGTGGAGAAGGCATCGGCCGGCGGCACGATGCTGCCCTCGGCGGGCTTTCCCGCGAGGCTGACGGAGAGGGGCGCGCCGCCCTTCACGATGCGGTAGATGGTGGCGGTGTCGCCAGCGGGGACAGGTGCCGCCGGGGCACTTCCGATGCCGATGGGCGCCCCGCTCGCGGCAAGGTCCACCACACGCACATAGGCCGAGCCGGTGGGCGGCTTCGGCGCATAAAGGCGCGTCAGTTCCTGCGCAGCCGACGGAGCGGCAACAGCGGCAAGCGCAAAGGTCGCCGCCGCGAGCCGCCGCACGGCACGTCCCGAAACGGTCAAAGCGGCATTCGACGCGGGCATGAGCGCGATCCCGGACTGACCGGCAGACCCTGCGCCGGTTTCACCTTGCGACAGTTAGGGGCTGCACCCCGTCAAGGCAACGGAGCGGCCCCTTCAACTGCCGTTAAGGTTACGGGATATGGACCGCTAGCGCCACCGGCGCCGCCTCAGTTGCATTTGGCGGCCAGCGCCTGCGCCACCTTGGAGGCGGGCGTGCGGCCGAGCGCCGCGGTGATCGCCCGCCCAGCCGCCGCGAGGCGGTCAATGTCCACGCCGGTCTCGATGCCGAGTCCATTCAGCATGTAGACCAGATCCTCGGTGGCGAGATTGCCTGATGCGCCCTTGGCGTAGGGACAGCCGCCCAGCCCGGCCACGGCCGAATCCACGGACGCGACGCCGATGTCGAGGCAGGCCAGCACGTTGGCCAGGGCCTGCCCGTAGGTGTCGTGGAAATGGATGGCGGTGCGCTCGAGGCCGATGCGCTCGGCGACGGCCCCCGTCACCGCCTGCGCCTTGTCGGGTGTGCCGACGCCGATGGTGTCGCTCACCGAAACCTCGTAGCAGCCCATGGCGGTGAGGGCTTCCGACACCTCCACCACCTTCGCCACCGGCACCTCGCCCTGATAGGGACATCCCAGCGCGCAGCTCACGTAGCCGCGGACCGCCACGCCGCGCGCGCGGGCGAGGTCGATGAGCGGGCTGAAGCGCTCCAGGCTCTCGGCGATGGTGCAGTTGATGTTCTTACTGGTGAAGGCCTCCGAGGCCGCGGTGAACACCGCCACCTCCTCGATGCCGCACGCGAGCGCCAGCTCCAGCCCCTTCAGATTCGGCGCCAGCACGGTGTAGCGCACGCCGGCCCGGCGGTTGATGGCGCCGAGCACTTCCGCAGTGTCCGCCATCTGCGGCACCCACTTGGGCGAGACGAAGGAGCCGGCTTCGATCATCTTCAGCCCGGCGTCGGCCAGAGCATCGATGAGCGCCACCTTGGCATCCAGGGGCACGATGCCAGGCTCGTTCTGCAGCCCGTCGCGGGGGCCGACCTCGATGATGCGGACGGATGCGGGGCGGGCCATCAGGCGTCCTCCAGAACCAGAAGCTCGGCGCCCTCGTCCACGAGGTCGCCCACGGCGAATTTCAGCGCTTTCACCTTGCCGTCGCGGGGCGCGGCGACGGTGTGCTCCATCTTCATCGCCTCCACCACCACGAGGGCGGCGCCCTTCGTCACCTCCTGCCCCTCCTCCACCACGATGCGGATGATGGTGCCGGGCATGGGTGCGACGAGCCGACCGGCGGTGCCGGTGGCGGCCTGCGACGCGAGGCGCGGGTCGATGAAATCCACCGCATATTCCCCGCCGCGCACGAACACGATGAGGCGGTTGCCGGTGCGGATCACCCGGGCCGAGAGCGCCACCCCGTCGAGGCGGGCCCGCAGGCTGCCGTCCGCTTCCGCCTCTCCCTCCACCGCCAGGTCGCCGCCCGGCAGGGCGAGGACAAAGCCGTGGGGGCGAAAATGGGCGCGGATGTCGATGCGGCGCTCGCGGTCGGCAAACGTGAGGTCCACATGAGCGTCGCGGTTGAGCCGCCAGCCGGGCGCGAGGCCCCAGGGGGACCACGGGTCAGCGGCATCGACCGCCTCGGCCGACTGGCGCGCCTCCTCCTTGAGGACGAAGAGGGCGGCAAGCGCCAGCGCGGTGTCGTCCACCGGCTGGGGCGCGGGCAGAAGAACGTCCTGGTGCCGGGCGATGAAATTGGTGTCGAGTTCGGCTGCAGCGAAGGCGGGATGGGCCGCGATGGCCTTCAGGAACACCCGGTTGGTTGCGAGCCCCACCACCTCGGTGGCCGCGAGCGCCGCCTCCAGCCGCCGCACCGCCTCCAGGCGGTCGGCGCCGGAGACGATGATCTTTGCGATCATCGGATCGTAGTGAATGGAGACCGTATCCCCCGCCCGCACGCCGGTATCCACCCGCGTGTGGTCGAGGTGGGACGGCAGCACGAGATGGTCCAGCCGGCCCACCTGGGGCAGGAAGTCCCGCGCGGGATCCTCCGCATAGAGCCGCACCTCGATGGCGTGACCCTCAAGGGGGATCTCCTCCTGCGCCAGCGGCAGCGTCTCGCCCTGCGCGACGCGGATCTGCCACTGCACGAGGTCCTGCCCGGTGATGGCCTCCGTCACCGGATGCTCCACCTGCAGTCGGGTGTTCATCTCCATGAAATAGAAATGGTCGCCCTCGGCGATGAACTCCACCGTGCCGGCGCCGCGATAGCCGACCGCCTTGGCCGCATCCACCGCCGCCTTGCCCATGGCGGCGCGGCGCTCCGGCGTCATGCCGGGGGCGGGGGCTTCCTCCACCACCTTCTGGTGGCGGCGCTGGATGGAGCAGTCGCGCTCGTGGAGATAGACGCAATTGCCGTGGCTGTCGGCGAAGACCTGCACCTCGATATGGCGCGGGGTGGTGAGATATTTCTCCACCAGCACCTTGTCGTCGCCGAAGGCGCTCTTGGCCTCGCGCTGGGCCGAGGCGAGGGCCTCGGGGAAGTCCTCCGCCGAACGCACCACCTTCATGCCCTTGCCGCCGCCGCCGGCAGAGGCCTTGATCAGCACCGGGAAGCCGATGCGCGCCGCCTCGTGGGCGAGCAGCGCCGCATCCTGGTCCTCGCCGTGATAACCGGGCACGAGGGGCACCCCGGCCGTCTCCATCAGCGCCTTGGCGGCACTCTTGGAACCCATGGCGCGGATGGCCGAGGCCGGCGGGCCGACGAAGACGATGCCGGCCTGTTCGCAGGCGTCAGCGAAGGCGGCGTTTTCCGAGAGGAAGCCGTAGCCGGGATGGATGGCATCCGCCCCGCTCTTCTTCGCGGCCTCAAGAATGGCGTCGATGCGCAGATAGCTTTCGCGCGCCGGCGCCGGGCCGATGGGATAGGCCTCGTCTGCCACCGCCACGTGGAGCGCGTTCGCATCCGCCTCCGAATAGACGGCCACGGTGCGCAGGCCGAGGGCCTTGGCGGTGCGCATCACGCGCACGGCGATCTCGCCGCGATTGGCGACGAGCAGGGTGCGGATGGGACAGATCATGCGGCCCCCCAATTGGGTTTTCTCTTTTCGAGGAAGGCGGTGACGCCCTCGCGGCCGTCGGCGCTGGCGCGCTGGTCGGCGATGCGATGGGCGGTGTCGGCGATGACGGCGTCGTCGAGCGGCCGGTCCACGGCAGCGACCAGGGCCTTCGTGGCGGCGAGCGCGGCGGGGCTGGCCGCCTTCAGCGCCTTGAGGTGGCGGGCGATGGCGGCGTCCAGTTCCTCCGCCGGAACCACCTCATGGACAAGGCCCAGCTCCCGCGCGGTCACCGCCGAGAAGCGCTCGGCGGTGAGGAAATAGCGGCGGGCCTGCCGTGCGCCCATGGCCCGCACCAGATAGGGGCTGATGACCGCCGGGATGAGGCCAATGCGCACCTCGGTGACGGCGAATTCCGCCTCCGGCACCGCCACCGCGATGTCGCTCGCCGCGATGAGCCCGGTCGCTCCGGCGAAGGCCGAACCGTGGATGCGCACGAGGGTGGGCTTGGGCGAGAGATCGATGGTGCGCATGAGCTTCGCGAGGCCCATGGCATCGGCGTGGTTCTCCTCGCGCGAATAGGTGGCCATGCGGCGCATCCAGTTGAGGTCGCCGCCGGAGCAGAAGACCGGCCCGTTGGCGCGCAGCAGGATGGCGACGGCGGCCGGGTCTGCAATGGCCGTCTCATAGGCCTCGGTCAGCGCGGCAATCAGCGCGTCATCGAAGGCGTTGCGCACCTCGGGCCGGTCGAGGGTGAGGATGGCGACGCCATCTTCGACGGCTGTGGTGAGGCCGGGGCTGGACGTGGCCATCACATGCGGAACACGCCGAAGCGCGTCTCCTGCTCTGGGGCGTTGAGAGCCGCGGACAAGGCGAGAGCCAGCACCATGCGGGTGTCGGCCGGGTCGATCACCCCGTCGTCCCACAGCCGGGCAGAGGAATAATAGGGGTGGCCCTGCACCTCGTACTGGTGGCGGATGGGGGCCTTGAAAGCCTCCTCTTCCTCAGGCGGCCAGTTGCCGCCGCGGCCCTCGATGCCGTCGCGCTTCACCTGTGCCAGCACGTTCGCCGCCTGCTCGCCGCCCATCACCGAGATGCGGGAATTCGGCCACATCCACAGGAAGCGCGGATCGAAGGCGCGGCCGCACATGCCATAGTTTCCAGCCCCGAAGGAATTGCCGATCACCACCGTGAATTTGGGTACGGACGCGCAGGACACGGCGGTGACGAACTTCGCCCCGTCCTTGGCGATGCCGCCCGCCTCATACTTCCGCCCCACCATGAAGCCGGTGATGTTCTGCAGGAAGACGAGGGGAATATTGCGCTGGCAGCACAATTCCACAAAGTGCGCACCTTTGAGCGCGCTTTCGGAGAAGAGAATGCCGTTGTTGGCGATGATGCCCACCGGATAGCCGAAGATGCGGGCGAAGCCCGTGACCAGCGTCGGCCCATAGAGCGGCTTGAACTCGTCGAACTCGGAGCCGTCCACGATGCGGGCGATGATCTGGCGCACGTCGAACGGCTGCTTGGGATCGGCCGAGACGATGCCGTAGATCTCCTTGGCATCGTAGAGCGGCGCGCGCGGCTCGCGGATGTCGAGGGAATGGGCCTTGGTGGTGTTCAGATCGGCCACGATGGAGCGGGCGATGCCCAGCGCATGGGCGTCGTTCTCCGCCATGTGGTCGGCGACGCCGGAGGTGCGGGTGTGGACGTCCGCCCCGCCCAGTTCCTCCGCGGTGACGACCTCGCCGGTTGCCGCCTTCACCAGCGGCGGGCCGCCGAGGAAGATGGTCGCCTGGTTCTTCACCATGATGGACTGGTCGGCCATGGCCGGCACATACGCCCCACCCGCCGTGCAGGAGCCCATCACCACCGCGATCTGCGGGATGCCGGCGGCCGACATGTTGGCCTGATTGAAGAAGATGCGGCCGAAATGCTCGCGGTCGGGGAAGACCTCGTCCTGGTTCGGCAGGTTCGCGCCGCCGGAATCCACGAGATAGATGCACGGCAGGTGGTTTTCCTGCGCCACCCGCTGGGCGCGCAGGTGCTTCTTCACCGTCATGGGGAAATAGGTGCCACCCTTCACCGTCGCGTCGTTGGCGACGATGACGCATTCGCGCCCTGAGACGCGGCCGATGCCGGTGATGATGCCGGCGGCCGGCACCTCGTCGTCATACATGCCGTAGCCGGCGAGCTGGCTGAATTCCAGGAACGGCGAGCCAGTGTCGAGCAGGGTGCGGATACGGTCCCGCGGCAGCAGCTTGCCGCGCTTCAGGTGCCGCTCGCGGGCGACGGCGCCGCCGCCTTCCGCCACCTTCTCCACGACGGATCGAAGCTCCGCAACTGAGGCTTCCAGTGCCTCCCGGTTGCGGCGGAATGCGTCGGAGCGGCGGTCGACCGCATCCTCGATGATCGCCATGAGTGCTCTCGCCCCCAATGCTCGGGCGCTCGGCCACCGGCGCGATGATCCGCCGGCTGCGCACGCCCTCTCGCCTCAAGAGAAACGGTCTCCACAGGGATGGACGACCCTGGAGGAGCCCGGCTCTCGCGATCCGGCAGCAGGGCGCACAGAGGGGCGCGCCAATGCCGGCGCAACACGGCGCACGGCGGCTCGGACGTCATCCCTCGGCGCCGGTCGCTGCCGGCTTGGAAACGATCGTACGTTTTTTTAATCCCGGCGCAAGGGCTTTCGCGCCGTCATTCCGGGCGTCAGGCTCGACTGCGCCATCAAGCCCGCGCGGCCTTTGGGATGGCGACGGCCGCCCTGCGCGCCGGCTTTTCGCGCACCGGCGGTTCCGCCGATGCAGCAAGGGGCGCGGCGAGGGGAGCCTCGAGAGCCGCCGGAAGCGGCGCCCCGCCCGTGACGCCGCCGATGACGAGCGCGGTGTAGGTATCCACGATCTCGTCCTGGCTCAGCCGGCCGCCGGGCAGGTACCACATGCAGATGCCGGTGAGCATGGAGATGATAGCGTAGGTGGCGACCTTGGGCTCGCGCGCCTCGAACACGCCTAGCTCCACCCCCTGACGCAGGATGCCCTCCAGCAGCCCCTCATAGCGACGGCGCAGGCCCACCACGACGGCGCGATGCGCCTCGTCGAGGCTGCGGATCTCCATGTTGGCGATGAAGACATGGGCAAGCCGCGTCATGTGGTAGCGCAGATGGAAGGCGCAGAACACCTTGAGGCGTGCCAGCGGATCTTCCACCCCGGCGAGGTCCGCCTCGGCCTTGGCGAGCAGATCCTCCATGTGGTCCCGCACGATGTCGAACAGCAGGGACTGCTTGTTGTCGAAATATTTGTAGAGCGAGCCGGACTGCAGCCCCACCTCGGCCGCGAGCTGGCGCAGGCTCATGGCCTCGTAGCCGTGCCTGTAGATGAGCTTGACGCCCGCCTGCCGGATGGCTTCCGCGGTGCGTGCGCCGTTGGAACCGATGGTGCGCGCCATTGCCTTCGAACGTTCAAGGTCCGGATTCGGCACAATCGGCGCAGAAGCTGACGTCGAAATCCGGTCCGGACGGAAACCACGATGGCGAACCAGCTTCCCGGCCGCCAGATGGAACGATATCTTGCGACAAGAGCCGGCGCTTGGCCAGATTGAAAAGAACGTTCGATTTTTTATCCCGCCGGGCCAGCGGCCCGGACATCCGTCATCCCTGCATGGAAATCGCGTGGGATGCGCGCCCGCTGTAGTGGACGAAGCCGTCCGCATCGATATGGCCGGTATCTCCGAGGATAAAATAATCGTCGCCGAACCTGAACCGCGCCTGGGTTCCCGGATCGTCCTGCCGGTAGCCGCGGAACCAGAACAAGGGCGAGCGCCGGACATCGATCGCCAGCGTGCCCTCCGTCCCCGCGCCGAGCACGGCGCCGTCCGGGTCGAGAACCACGAGGGAAAACCCCGCCGCGATCCGACCGACCGAGGCATGGCCGAGGGAGCCCGGATTGTGCGGATCATGCCGCATGCCCATGATCATCCCCGTTTCCCGCTGCCCATACTGGTTCACGAGGGGCACCTCCAGCTTCTGCGTGACCCAGGACACGAGATCGGGCGGCAGCGGCTCTCCGCAGACCGAAACCAGCCGAAGCGCGAGCCGGTTCGGCGCCCGGGTAAGGTCCCTGCGCCGCCACGCCTTGATCTGGGACGGTGCCGCCGTGAGGTTGGTGACGCGGAACTTGGACAGGACGCGATAGCCCTGTGACACGTCATAGGGACCATCGCAGAACAGGATCGAGCAACCGATCAGCAGCGGCCCGACAAGACCATAGAAGATCCCGTACTCCCACCCCTGGTCCGCCATGTTCCAGTAGACGTCCTCGTCCCGGACATCGAGCCCGACGCGCATGCATTGCTCGAATTCGGCCAACGCCCGCACCGGTATCATCAAGCCCAATTTTGCCGCTATCGATTTGGGCGAATATGTCATTATGAATGGATCGTTTTCCCCATATACCTCGACATCGTCCAGCGGTTCCGAAGAATATATCGACGACCAGAATTGCTTGACGATACCGTCAATTCTGTTGATTTGCTCCCCCTCGATAAGGAATACAGGGGTTGAGGAATCGATATAATTCCGAGCCCGGTCTACGAGCGTGCGGGTTGCGACGATGGCCTTCACCTCCCCCGATTCCAGCCGGGAGTTTACGGCCGACGTGGCATAGGTGGAAAACAGCGGCATGTAGACTGCGCCCACGCGCCAGATGGCCAGGGCGGCGATGACCAGCTCGACCCCCTTGGGCAGCATGACCGCCACGCAGTCGCCTTTCCTGACCCCCACGGATGCCAGCACGCGCGCGAAGCGGGCGGAATATTCCGCAAGCTTGCCGAAGCTCAGTTCCGATGTCTGGCCCGAAACGGTTTCGTGGATCATGGCCGGATGCGCGCGCTTGCCGGGCAGATGCCGGTCGCAGAGCAGATGGGCGAGGGCAATCGCTTCCCCGCGGTATTCCGGCCGCTGGTACAGGCTCGGGTCGGGGGCGTGATCGGCTTCGGCCACGCTGTCGGCTGCCGCCCCGCCCGCGCGACTTCCGGCATCCAGCAGGAACTGGCCGAGGCAATAGTATCGACTGGCCGGATCGTAGGCGAGCAGGCCCTCGTGGACGAGCGCGGCCGCCAGGCGATGCGCCGTCGCCTTGGACAGTCCGGTGCCCTTCACCAGATCCGCAAGGCGCGCACCCTGCGTCGGCGCCGCCGCCACGACGCGCAGCACGGACACAGCACGGGAAAGGCTTTGGGCCCCCCTGGGCGAGGCGACATCCATATCTGAAGAAGAAGACATGTCTCAATATGTGAGACGTTTTTGGCGAGATCGCAATAATTTTCTCCATTGCATAAAGATGCTCTTGAAAGATTCAAACGGTCGTTCGATAATGACGTCAATTAGCGTCTCATAATATGAGATAGCGGCTCATAGAAGCCAAACCCGCGATGCGGGATAGGGAGGGGACCATGTCGCTACCTGCCGCTTCGGCCGGGGCTGCAACGGGCGTGTCTGCCCTGCTTGATGTGCAGAACATCTCGCTCCGCTTCGGAGGCCTCAAGGCGCTGTCCGACGTCAGCTTCCATGTGCGTCCAGGCGAGCTGTTCTCCATCATCGGCCCCAACGGCGCCGGCAAGACCTCCATGCTGAACTGCATCTCCGGCCGCTACACGCCGAGCGACGGCCGTGTGGTGTTCGACGGCGCCGACGTGACCAAGCTGAAGCCCAACCGCCGCGCGGAAATCGGCATCGGCCGCACCTTCCAAAACCTCGCGCTGTTCAGCCACATGAGCGTGCTCGACAACATCATGGTCGGCCGCCACCACCTCCTGAAGAACAACTTCCTCACCGGTGCGCTCTACTGGATCGGCGGCGCCCAGAAGGAAGAGCTGGAGCATCGCCGCAAGGTGGAGGAGGTGATCGACTTCCTCGACATCCAGCACGTCCGCAAGGCCACCGCCGGCACCCTTTCCTACGGGCTCCGCAAGCGCGTCGAACTCGCCCGCGCGGTGGCGCTGGAGCCCAAGCTCATTCTCCTCGACGAGCCCATGGCGGGCATGAACCTCGAGGAGAAGGAGGACATGGCCCGCTACATCGTCGATCTCAACGAAGAATGGGGCATGACGATCATCATGATCGAGCATGACATGGGCGTGGTGATGGACATCTCCCACCGGGTGATGGTGCTCGATTTCGGCCGCAAGCTGGTGGAGGGCGAGCCCTCCGCCGTGTTGGCCGATCCGCATGTTCGCAAGGCCTACCTCGGCGAGGAGGACCTTGAGATCGAAGAGGCGGCGCCCGCCGCCGTATCCGCGTGATGCGGCAAGGCTGAGGCGCACCATGGCTCCCGTTCCCGCCTATCCGGACGTCACGGTCCACGACACCCTGCCGAAGCTGCTGCGGCTGAACGCGAAGGCCCACGCCGGCGAGACGTGGCTGCGCGAGAAGGACCTCGGCATCTGGATTTCCTACACCTGGGGCGAGGTCGCGACCCGCGTGCGCGACATGACCCTCGGACTCACCACGCTGGGCGTTGCCCGCGGCGACGTCGTGGGCCTGATCGGCGACAACCGGCCGGAATGGCTGATGGGCGAGATCGCCGCCCATGCGCTGGGCGGCATGTCCCTCGGCATCTACCGCGATGCGCTGGCCGACGAGGTGGCCTATCTCGTCACCTATGCGGACGTGGCGGTGATCTTCGCCGAGGACGAGGAGCAGGTGGACAAGCTGCTCTCGCTTGAAGAGAAGATCCCCACCGTCCGGCACATCGTCTATTCCGACCCCCGCGGCATCCGCAAATATGACGACCCGCGCCTGATCTCGCTCAAGGATCTGGAGAAGCGCGGAGCGGAAGTGGCCGCCCGCGATGCCGCCGCCTACGACCGCCTCGTGGATGCCGGCAAGGGGGAGGATGTGGCCATCCTCTGCACCACCTCGGGCACCACCTCCCACCCCAAGCTCGCCATGCTCACCGGCGGCGCCCTGCTGCGGCATTGCCGGGCCTATCTGGAAATGGACCCGCGCCTGCCCACCGACGAATACGTCAGTGTTCTGCAGATGCCGTGGATCATGGAGCAGATCTACGCCTTCGGTCAGGCGCTCATCTCCCGCATGAAGGTGAACTTCGTGGAGGAGCAGGAGACGCTGATGGCCGACATGCGCGAGATTGGCCCGTCCTTCGTGCTGTTCGCCCCCCGCGTGTGGGAGCAGATCGCCGCCGACGTGCGCTCGCGCATGATGGATTCCTCCGCCCTCAAGCGCGGCATGTTCGACCTTGGCATGAAGCTCGGCCTGAAGGCGCTGGACGAGGGCCGCCGCTCGCCGCTCGCCGACTTCATCCTGTTCCGTGCGCTCAGGGACCGGCTCGGCTTCTCGCACCTGAAATCCGCCGCCACCGGCGGGGCGGCGCTGGGGCCGGACACCTTCCGTTTCTTCCTCGCGCTCGGCGTGCCCATGCGCCAGCTCTACGGCCAGACCGAGCTGCTCGGCGCCTACACGCTGCACAAGGAAAGCGACGTGGATTTCGACACGGTGGGCGTGCCGTTCGAGGGCGTCGAGATCCGCATCGACGACCCCGATCCCAACGGCCTCGGCGAGGTCGTCACCCGCCACGGCAACATGTTCACCGGGTATTTCCGCAACGACGAGGAGACCAAGAAGTCCTTCGCCGAGGAAGGCTGGATGCGCACCGGCGATGCCGGCTTCTTCAACGGCAAGGGCCATCTCGTCGTCATCGACCGCATCCGCGACATGGCGAAGACCTCGCACAATGACCGGTTTTCGCCGCAATACATCGAGAACAAGCTGAAGTTCTCGCCCTACGTGGCCGAGGCCGTGGTGCTGGGCGACGGGCGCGACAGCCTCGCGGCGCTCATCTGCATCCGCTTCTCCATCGTCTCCAAATGGGCCGAGAAGAACCGCATCGCCTTTACCACCTATACCGATCTTTCGGCCAAGCCCGAAGTCATCGCGCTGCTGAAGAAGGAAGTGGAGGCGGTGAACAAGACGCTGGCCGAAAAGCAGCGCATCGGCCGCTTCCTCCTCCTCTACAAGGAGCTGGACGCCGACGACGGGGAACTGACCCGCACCCGCAAGGTGCGGCGCGGCGTGATCAACGAGCGCTACGGCACCATCATCGATGCCATGTACGAGGGGCAGAAGGTGATCGACGTGGACACCACCATCACCTTCCAGGATGGCACCCGCCAGCGCATCAAGACCAAGCTCGACGTCATCGACCTCGGCGCCCCGCCGCCGGTGAAGGACGACGGCAAGAGGAGGGCGGCGTGATGGGCACCTTCCGTTTGAACTTCATCGCGAGGGAGCCCGTCTGATGCAATCCCAGCTCCTGCTTCAGCTCATCATCAACGGGCTCATCATCGGCACGCTCTATGGCGTCGTCGGCATGTGCTTCGTGCTCATCTACAAGGCCTCGCAGGTGGTGAACTTCGCCCAGGGCGAGTTCCTGCTCATCGGCGCCTGGACCTGCTGGTGGCTCCTCACGGCGTGGAACATCCCCTTCTTCTGGGGCTTCCTCATCGCCGTGTGCTTCATGATGGTGTTCGGCATTGCCGTGCAAATGGTGGTGCTGCGGCCGCTCATCGGTGAGCCCATCATCTCCGTCATCATGGTGACGATCGGCCTCTCCATCTTCTTCCAGGCGCTGATGAAGTGGATGTTCGGCACTTTCGCCCAGCCGTTCCCGCCCATCTTCCCGGTGGCGCAGGTGAACATCCTGGGTCTGCAGGTGCAGACGGCCTATCTCATGTCCACGGGCGTCAGCCTCGCGATCATGGCGGGCTTCGCCTGGTTCTTTAAATATTCGCGCCTCGGCCTCGCCATGCGGGCCACCGCCTTCTCCCAGCAGGTGGCTCAGTCCCTCGGCATCTCGGTGCGCCAGGTGTTCGCGCTCTCGTGGGGTATCTCGGCGGCTGTGTCGGCCGTGGCCGGCGTGGTGGTGGGCATCGTCAACGGCGTGTCGTCGGCCCTCTCCTACTTCGGCATCAAGGTGTTCCCGGCAGTCATCCTCGGCGGCCTCGACAGCGTGTTCGGCGCGGTGGTGGGCGGCCTCATCGTCGGGCTTCTGGAAAACCTCGGGCAGTATGTGGACAGCCAGTATCTGAAGTGGGGCAATCTCTACGAGATCATCCCCTTCTACGCCCTGATCATCATCCTGATGATCAAGCCCTACGGGCTGTTCGGCACCCGCGACATCGAGAGGGTCTGAGGCCATGGCGCTCACCACCATGCGGCCGTGCGGCGACTATCGCACCAGCTACAAGGCCGACCAGACCATCTTCCAGACGCGGCTGACGCTGATCTTCATCGTCCTCGCCATCGTGGCCCTGTGCTGCGCGCCGCTGTTCGCCTCGCGCTATGTGCTGAGCCTGATGATCCAGATCGGCTATCTCGGCATCGCGGCGCTGGGGCTGAACATCCTGGTCGGATTTTCCGGCCAGATCTCCATCGGCCATGCGGTGTTCTTCGGCTTCGGCGGCTTCGCCTCGGCCTTCCTCGCCGACAAGGGCGTGCCGGTGCCTCTCGCCATCGTGCTGGCGGGGCTGTGGACCACGGTGGTGGGCCTCATCTTCGGCCTGCCGGCGGCACGGGTGAAGGGGCTCTACCTCGCCATCGCGACGCTGGCCGCCCAGTTCATCCTGCAGGACTTCTTCGTGCGCGCCGAATGGTTCACCGGCGGCACCCACGGCGCCATCGCCGCGCCCTTCACCCTGTTCGGCTACGATCTCTCGGGCGATGCGCGTTATTTCTACGTGGTGCTGTTCTTCGTGGTGGTTGGCTATATCGGCGCGACGAACCTGATGCGCAGCCGCGACGGACGCGCGCTGATCGCGGTGCGCGACCATTATCTCTCGGCCGAGATGATGGGCGTGAACCTCACCAAGTATCGCACCATGGCGTTCGGCATCTCGTCCTTCTATGCCGGCATCGGCGGGGCGCTCTACGCGCACTATGTGGGCTTCATGTCGGTCGAAGGGCTGGATATCCTCTTCTCCATCCAGTTCCTCGGCATGATCATCATCGGCGGGCTCGGCTCCATCATGGGCTCGCTGATGGGCACCGTGTTCATGGTGCTGCTGCCGGAGGCCACCGGCTGGCTCGCATCCGCGCTGCAGGGCTCGGCCATCGACCAGGCGCTGCACCTCAAGGACGGCATCACCTACATGCGCGAGATGCTGATCGGCGCCACCATCATCCTGTTCCTGATCTTCGAGCCGGACGGCCTCGCCCACCGCTGGCGGCTTATCAAGGCCTACTGGAAGCTCTATCCCTTCTCGTACTGACGCGTTGAGGTCCCGACGAAACCCGAGCCGAGGCGGCGCAGACCGCCCGGCGCAAGAGGAAACCCAAGGAGCCACAGATGAAGCGACTGACCCTTTCCCTCGTCTCGGCGCTGGCGCTCGCCGCCGCGACCCCCGCGCTCGCGCAGTCGATCAACATCGGCCATCTCGCCGATTACTCGGGCGGCACTTCGGACGTGGGACAGCCCTACGGACAGGGCATCCAGGACACCATCGCCTGGATCAACGCCAATGGTGGGGTGAACGGCAAGAAGATCAATTCCGACTTCAACGAATACGGCTACCAGGTGCCCCGCGCGCTGGCCGCGTTCAAGAAGTGGGTGGGCTCCGACAAGGTGGTCGCGATCCAGGGCTGGGGCACCGCGGACACCGAAGCCCTCGTGGGCATGGTGACGAAGGAGGAGATTCCCTACTACTCGGGCTCCTACTCCGCCTCCCTCACCGATCCCGTGGGCAAGGTGAACCCCAAGAGCGAGCGCGCCGCGCCGTTCAACTTCTTCTACGGCCCGTCCTATTCGGACGCCGCCCGCGCCATGGTGCAGTGGGCCGCCGACGACTGGAAGAAGAAGGGCAAGGAAGGCAAGCCCAAGTGGGTCCACATGGGCGCCAACCACCCCTATCCGAACTCGCCCAAGGAAGCGGCGGCGGAATATGCCAAGTCGCTGGGCTTCGAGGTGCTCGATCCCATCACCTTCGCCCTGACCCCGGGTGACTACACGCCCCAGTGCCTGACGCTGAAGCAGTCCGGCGCCAACTACGCCTATCTCGGCAACACGGCCGGATCGAACATCTCGGTGCTGAAGGCCTGCAAGACGGCCGGCGTGGACGTGCAGTTCCTTGGCAACGTCTGGGGCATGGACGAGAACGCCATGAAGGCCGCCGGCGAGGCCGCCAACGGCGTCGTCTTCCCGGTCCGCACTGCCGTGACCTGGAACGGCTCGGCGCCCGGCCTCGCCACCGCGAAGGAAATCTCCAAGATCTCCGACCCGTCGGGCACCGCCTATCGCCCGGTGCACTACCTCACCGCCATCTGCACCGCCCTCTACATGAAGGAAGCCATGGAGTGGGCGGACAAGAACGGCGGCGTGACCGGCGTGAAGATCCGCGACGGCATGTACCAGAAGAAGGACTGGGTGCCGAAGGGCATGGAGGGCGTGTGCAATCCCTCCACCTGGACCGCCACCGACCACCGCCCCACCACCCGCGTGGACCTCTACCGCTCCGTGGTGACGGGCCCCACCGACGCGTCCGTCTCGGACCTCGTGAAGGCTGGCACCATCAAGCTCGAAAAGGTCGCCACCATCGACCTGCCGCGCAAGACGGAACTGCAGGGCTGGTGAGTTTCGTCACTCCTCCCCTCTCCCCTTGCGGGAGAGGGGCCGGGGGTGAGGGGCGAAGGCGTCTCGGCCAACAAGCGCCAGTCCAGATGGCGCCATCCCCTCACCCGTCTCGCGGCTTTGCCGCGATCCACCCTCTCCCGCGAAGGGGAGAGGGGTTAGATCGGAGACCGCCATGGCCGAGGCCGCACTGAAGTTCGAACCCGCCGCCGAGACCGCGCCGCCGCTCCTGTCGGTGGACAATATCGAGGTGGTCTACAACGACGTCATCCTCGTCCTGCGCGGCCTTTCACTGAAGGTGCCGAAGGGCCAGATCGTCGCTCTGCTCGGCTCCAACGGCGCCGGCAAGTCCACCACGCTGAAGGCGATCTCCGGCCTCCTGAAGACCGAGGATGGCGAGATCACCCGCGGCGACGTCACCTTCATGGGCGAGCGCATCAACGGCATCGAGCCGGACAGGATCGTCCGCCGCGGCATCTTCCAGGTGATGGAAGGCCGCCGCATCATCGCCGACATGACCTGCCTCGAGAACCTCCGCCTCGGCGCCTTCACCCGCCGCGACAATGAGGTGAAGAGCGACATCGAGCGCGTCTACGAATATTTCCCCCGCCTCAAGGAGCGCACGGGCCTCGCCGGCTATCTCTCCGGCGGCGAGCAGCAGATGCTGGCCATCGGCCGGGCGATCATGTCCCGCCCCAAGCTCATCCTTATGGACGAGCCGTCCATGGGCCTGTCCCCGCTTCTGGTGAAGGAGGTGTTCTCCATCATCAAGAAGCTGAACCAGGACCTCGGCGTCACCATCCTCCTGGTGGAGCAGAACGCGCGCGTGGCGCTCTCCGTGGCCGACTACGGCTACATCATGGAGCAGGGCAAGATCGTGCTCGATGGCAGCGCCGAGATGCTGCAGACCAACGAGGACGTGAAGGAATTCTACCTCGGCCAGGGCGGCGGCGAGGAGCGCAAGAGCTTCAAGAACCTGAAGAGCTTCAAGCGCCGCAAGAGGTGGCTGTAGTCGTGCCCCGGACAAGCGACGGCGCAGCCGGAGCGCCGATTCGGGGTCTAGCAGACACTTCGGCGCAGCCGGCCAGATCCCACCTGCGGTTCTGATCCCGCCGCCTCCGGTGAACCTGAGCGCTGGACCCCGGCTCTCCTTCCGCTCGCGCTCCAGTCGGCCGGGGAGCAGAGCATGTCACCCGGCCAGCTTTCGACAAGAGTCCGACCATGACCGATCCGAACCGCCACTACGACGCCAGCGAGACCCGCGACCCTAAAGCGCGCGAGCAGGCCCTGCTTCAGGCGCTCGCCGCGCAGGTCGCGCACGCCAAGGCGAAGGCGCCCTATTTCGCCACGCTCTTCAAGGATGTGGACCCGGCCGCCATCACCACGCGGGCGGCGCTCGCGCAGCTGCCGGTCACCCGCAAGTCGGACCTTCTGGAGATTCAGCCCAAGAGCTACCCCTTCGGCGGGCTGAACGCGACGCCCCCGGGCAAGCTCGCCCGCATCTTCATGTCCCCCGGGCCCATCTATGACGTGGAGGGCCACGGCCCGGATTTCTGGCGCTTCGCCCGCGGCCTGTTCGCGGCCGGCTTCCGCGCCGGCGACATCGTCCACAATTCCTTCTCCTATCATCTCACCCCCGCCGGCTCGATGGTGGAGAGCGGCGCCCATGCGCTGGGCTGCGCCGTGGTGCCGGCCGGCGTCGGCCAGACCGACCTGCAATTGCGCGCCATCGCCGACATCCGGCCGCAGGGCTACGGCGGCACGCCCTCCTTCCTGAAAATCCTCGTGGACAAGGCGCGCGAGACCGGCACCGATATCTCTTCCCTCACCAAGGCGCTGGTGTCCGGCGAGGCGTTTCTTCCGGCCCATCGGGCCGAGCTGAAGGCCGCTGGCATCACCGCCCGCCAGTGCTATGGCACGGCCGATCTCGGCCTCGTTGCCTATGAGAGCGAGGCCGAGGACGGGATGATCGTGGACGAGGGCTGCCTCGTGGAGATCCTGCGACCCGGAACCGGCGACCCGGTGGAGGCTGAGGGCGAGGTGGGCGAGGTGGTCGTCACCCTGTTCGAGCCGGACTACCCCCTCGTGCGCTTCGCCACCGGCGACCTCTCCGCGGTGATGCCGGGCACCAGCCCCTGCGGGCGCACCAACATCCGCCTCAAGGGCTGGATGGGCCGCGCCGACCAGACCACGAAGATCCGCGGCATGTTCGTGCACCCCGTGCAGGTGCAGGCGGCAGTGAAGAAGCATCCCGCCGTGGCGAAGGCCCGCCTCGTGGTGGATCGCACGGGCGACCAGGACGACATGGCGCTGGAGATCGAAGTGGCCGACGCCGCCGCGCTCTCGCAGGATGCCTTGCTGGAGGACATCCGCTCTGCCACCAAGCTGCGCGGCCGGCTCGTGGTGCTTTCGCCGGGAACGCTGCCCGTCGACGCCAAGACCATCGAGGATCGCCGCCCCGTGTGAAGCGGGAACTCTTTCCCGCATGACTTCTTAAATTCCTCTCAGAAAAGCCTTTTGTTTCAGATCGTTATGGACACTTCTTCCCGGCGTCGCCACAGTGGCGGCGCATCGGGCGGGGGTCGCAGGCGCGGCGCCGGCCGGAGGATTTCGGGAGGAAGGCCATGCTCACGCGCCGCCGCCTGCTGGCGCTTACGGGCGCCGCGCTGTCCGGCGCCGCCGTCGCGGGTGTCGGGCCGCTCTCTCCCGCGCGCGCCGCGCCGCCTGCCATCCGCCTCGGCATCCTGCAATTCGGCTCGGCCGCCTGGGAGATCGCGGCCATGGGCGCGCTGGGGCTCGATGCCGCCAACGGGGTCACGCTGGACGTCACCCGCTATGCCAACAACGATGCCGGGCGTGTCGCCTTCATGGCGGGCGCGGCGGACGCCATCGTCAGCGACCTGCTCTGGGCGGCGCGGGTGAAGGCGGACGGGCGCGATCTCGTCTACATCCCCTTCTCCTCCTCCGAGGGCGCGGTGATGGTGCCCAAGGGCTCCCCCATCCGCTCCGTCGCCGACCTCGCCGGCAAGAGGCTGGGCGTCGCCGGCGGCCCGCTGGACAAGAGCTGGCTCATGCTCAAGGCGACAGCGCAGGAGAAGGCGGGGCTCGATCTCCAGACCGCCGCCCAGCCGGTGTTCGCCGCCCCGCCCCTGCTCGCTGCCGAGCTCGAGGCGGGCAATCTCGATGCCGCGCTGATCTACTGGACCTTCGCCGCGCGGCTGGAGCCCAAGGGCTTCCGGCAGATGCTGACCGTGGAGGAGATGGTGAAAGGCTTCGGCCTCGCCCATGAGCCGACGCTGGTGGGTTACGTGTTCGACGGTACCTTCGCCCGCGCGAACCCCGGCACAGTCGCCGCCTTCGCCACTGCCTCACGCGCCACCAAGGCGGCGCTGGCCGACCCAGACCCCGCCCGCTCCGGGCCAGGCTGGGCTGCGGCGCGGGCGCAGATGCAGGCGGGCGACGAGGCCACTTTCGAGGCGCTGCGGCGCGGCTTCCTCGCCGGCATACCCCGCCTGACGCTCGCCGAGGAGCAGGCACTTGCCGCGCAGCTCTATGCCGTCCTGGTCAAGCTCGGCGGCACGAAGCTGGTGGGCAGTGCGACGCGCCTGCCCGGGGACCTCTATTTCCAGGCGCCGGCAGCGCGATGAAGCTGCTGTCCTCGGGCGCCGTGGCGCGGACGGCCTCGCTCGTCCTGCTGCTGCTGGCGTGGGAGATCACGGCGACCCTGGCGCACAGCCGGTCCCTTCCGACGCCCCATGCGGTCTTCGCCTTCATCGCGCGGGAGGCGAGCGGGGGCGATCTCATCTCCAACATCGCCATCACGCTGGCGCGGGTCGTCGTCTCCTTCGTGGTGGCCATGGCGCTCGGCTGCGCCATCGGCGTCGCGCTCGGCCGCTCGCGCAGGCTCGACACCGCCTTCGACACCTGGGTGATCGTGCTGCTCAACACGCCCGCTTTGGTCATCACCGTGCTCTGCTACATCTGGCTGGGACTGACCGAGGCGGCGGCGGTGCTCGCCGTGGCGCTCAACAAGATTCCCACCGTCGCGGTGCTGATGCGCGAGGGCACCCGCGCGCTCTCCCCGGAGCTGGACGAGATGGCGAGCGCCTTCCGCCTGTCGCCCATGGACCGGCTGCGCCATGTGATCATCCCGCAGCTTCAGCCGCATATCGCCGGGGCGGCCCGCTCGGGCCTCGCGCTGGTGTGGAAGATCGTGCTGGTGGTGGAGTTGCTGGGGCGCCCCAACGGCGTCGGCTACGCCATCTCGGTCTATTTCCAGCTGTTCGACGTGACCGCCGTGCTCGGCTATTCGCTGGCCTTCATGGCGGTCATGCTGGCCATCGAATACGGCGTGCTGCAGCCCTATGAAGCCCATGTCCGACGCTGGCGCCTCACCGCTCATTGAGGCGGTCATCCGCGCCAAGACATACCGGCGGCCCGATGGCGCGCCGATGGAGGCCGTGCGCGGGATCACGCTGGCTATCGCGCGCGGCGAATTCGTCTGCCTCATCGGCCCCTCGGGCTGCGGCAAGACGACGACGCTGCGCATTCTCGCCGGGCTCGACCGCGCCTTCGAGGGCGAAGTGAAGCCCGATCCCGCGACCCTTTCCATCGGCGTCGCCTTCCAGGAACCGCGCCTTTTGCCGTGGCGCACGGTGGAAGAGAACATCCGCCTCGTGCTGACGAAGGTGCGAAGGGCCATGGACCTCGCTCCCTTGATCGAACGCTTCGGCCTCTCCGCCCACGCCACGCGCTATCCCGGCGAGCTCTCCCTGGGCCTCGCGCGGCGGGTGTCGCTGGCGCGCGCCATGGCACTGGAGCCGGACCTTCTGGTGCTAGACGAGCCATTCGTCTCCCTCGACGCCCAGGCCGCCACCGAGCTGCGGCGCTACGTGGCGTTGGCGGCGGATGGCGGGACCAGCGTGCTCATGGTCACGCACAATGTGCGCGAGGCACTAGAGCTGGCGGATCGCGTGGTGATGCTGGCGCCACGGCCGACCTATGTCGTCGAGGAGGTGTGTCTCGCCTTGCCGCGAGCCATGCGCGATGGTCCATGGATCGAGGCCGAGCGCGCGGCCCTGGCTGCGCGTTTTTCGCTGCTGCGGGAGGGGTGAGATGGCGTGTTCCGGAGCCCATGGCTGCGCCCCCCCGAGGGTGCAGCGCGTCGCCGCCGGTCTGGCCCTCGCGGCGCTGCTGGTCGCCGCGATTCCGGCTGCAGCGCAAGCGCAGCCGGAGCCTTTCGCGGTCAGCGAGGTGGCCCCCGGTGTGTTCGTCCATCAGGCGCCCTATGCCCTTGCGCTACCGAAGAATCTCGGCTTCGTCGGCAATGCCGGCTTCGTCGTGGGCAAGGATGCGGTCGCGGTGATCGACACCGGCGGCAGCAAGGCGTCGGGGGAGGCGCTGAAGGCGGCGATCCGGGCGCGAACGGCGCTGCCGATCCGCTATGTCATCAACACCCACATGCACCCCGACCACGTCCTCGGCGATGCCGCGTTCGCGGGGCCGGGCGTGACCTTCATCGGCCATCACAACCTGCCGGAAGCGCTCTCGGCGCGGGCTGCCTCCTACCTTTCCGCCACCGAGCGTCTCATCGGGCCACAGGCCGCCGAGGGCACGCGGGTGATCCTGCCGGACGAGACGGTGGACACGGTGCGCACCATCGATCTCGGAGAGCGCCCGCTGCGCCTCGAAGCGTGGCAGACCGCCCACACCGCGACCGATCTCACGGTGTTCGACGAGAAGACAAGCACCTGGTTCCTCGGCGACCTGCTGTTTCTCGGCCACGTCCCCGCCCTCGACGGCAAGGCTTTGGGCTGGATCGCGATCCTGGACGAGATGAAGCGCCGCCCGGCGGCCCGCGTGGTGCCCGGCCATGGCCCCGCCTCGGTCCCCTGGCCCGAGGCGGCGGCGCCGACCGAGCGCTATCTCAATCGCCTCGTCGCCGATGTGCGCGCCACGGTCAAGGCCGGCGGCACCATGGCCGAGGCGGCCCGCTCGGCAGGCCGCGCGGAAGCGAAGGACTGGCAGCTGTTCGACGACTTCAACGCCCGCAACGCAACATCAGCCTACCACGAGCTGGAATGGGAATAATCCGGACGGCGAAGCCGAAACGCGAATATTGCTGCGTCGCAATATTACCCAGGGCCACTTCGCGATCGCAGTATAAATCCCCTGGTCAACCGGACATTTGGCGTATTGCCTTGGGCGAAAACATTGCTTACGTTCCTCACAGCTTCGGCTTCAACAACTCCGTGCGGGGAACGCGGGGTTGGTTCGCAGGCCTGCGGGACGCACTTGTCACCGCAAGGCTTCAGGGCATCACGCCGGTCGTGACACGCTGCCGAAGTAGATGGAGTCCCCCAAGGCGAAAACAAACGCTCAGTGCGTTTCCCGCTCCACATGCGCGTGGAGGCGGACCCGCATCCATCGGAGGAAGCCCGGATGAGACGTCTTTTGGTTTTGACCGCCACGGCGGCGGCAACCGCATTTTTCGGCGCGCCCGCCAGCGCGAATGACAGTGTTCTCAAGCTTACCCAGGACCCCAACCAGTGGGTTCTCCAGACCGGCGACTACGCCAACACCCGCCATTCCAAGCTCAAGCAGATCACGACCGACAACGTGAACAAGCTCCAGGTTGCCTGGACCTTCTCCACCGGCGTGCTGCGCGGCCATGAGGGCTCTCCGCTGGTCGTGGGCGACATCATGTATGTCCACACGCCCTTCCCGAACATCGTCTATGCCCTCGACCTCAACAACGAAGGCAAGATCATCTGGAAGTACGAGCCGAAGCAGGATCCCACCGTCATTCCGGTGATGTGCTGCGATACGGTGAACCGCGGCCTCGCCTATGCCGACGGCAAGGTGTTCCTGCATCAGGCCGACACCAAGGTCGTGGCGCTCGACGCCAAGACCGGCAAGGTGGCCTGGTCGGTGGTGAACGGCGATCCCAAGAAGGGCGAGACCAACACCGCCACCGTGATGCCGGTGAAGGACAAGGTCCTCGTGGGCATCTCCGGCGGCGAGTTCGGCGTGCAGTGCCACGTCACCGCCTACGACATCAACACCGGCAAGCAGGCGTGGCGCGCCTATTCCGTCGGCCCGGACAGCCAGATCCTGTTCGACGAGAAGACCACTGCGCTCGGCAAGCCCGTTGGCAAGGATTCGTCCCTCGCCACCTGGCAGGGCGACCAGTGGAAGACCGGCGGCGGCTGCACCTGGGGCTGGTATTCGTACGACCCGCAGCTGAACCTGGTCTATTACGGCTCGGGCAACCCCTCGACCTGGAACCCGAAGCAGCGCCCGGGCGACAACAAGTGGTCCATGACCGTCTTCGCCCGTGACGCCGACACCGGCGTCGCCAAGTGGGTCTATCAGATGACGCCCCACGACCAGTGGGACTTCGACGGCATCAACGAGATGATCCTTGCCGATCAGCAGATCGGCGGACAGACCCGCCCGACGCTGGTGCATTTCGACCGCAACGGCTTCGGCTACACGCTCGATCGCAAGACCGGCGAGCTGCTCGTGGCCGAAAAGTTCGACCCGGCGGTGAACTGGGCGACCAAGGTGGACATGGACAAGAACAGCCCGACCTATGGTCGTCCGCTGGTCGTGGACAAGTATTCCACCGAGAAGAACGGCGAAGATGTGAACACCACCGGCATCTGCCCGGCGGCGCTCGGCACCAAGGACCAGCAGCCTGCGTCCTACTCGCCTGACACCGGCCTGTTCTACGTGCCCACCAACCATGTGTGCATGGACTACGAGCCGTTCCGTGTCAGCTACACCCCCGGCCAGCCCTATGTGGGTGCCACGCTCTCCATGTTCCCGGCTCCCGGCAGCCATGGCGGCATGGGCAACTTCATCGCGTGGGACGCCAAGCAGGGCAAGATCGTTTGGTCCAACCCGGAGCAGTTCTCCGTGTGGTCCGGCGCTCTCTCCACCGCCGGCGGCGTGGTGTTCTACGGCACCCTCGAGGGCTACCTGAAGGCGGTCGACGCCAAGACGGGCAAGGAACTGTACAAGTTCAAGACCCCGTCCGGCATCATCGGCAACGTCATGACCTACACCCACAAGGGCAAGCAGTACGTGGCTGTGCTCTCGGGTGTCGGCGGCTGGGCCGGCATCGGCCTCGCAGCCGGCCTGACCGACCCGAACGCCGGCCTCGGCGCGGTGGGCGGCTACGCAGCCCTCAGCAACTACACCGCCCTCGGCGGTCAGCTGACGGTCTTCGCCGTCCCGCAATGATCGGGCGGCGTTAAGGCCAGGCGCATTCCATGCGCATTCGGGCCGGCTTGGGGACACCCCCGCCGGCCCGATCCTTTTCCAGGGGCGGGGTGCTTTGCCGGTGAACGCCGGAACGGCTCCCTGTGTCCGCAGCCCCTCGCCGTCGTCTGCCGCCAAGGCCCTTGGCCGCGGCCCGGAGCGCGGCCCCAAGGCTGCGCCCCTCAGGCTCTTCCCGCGAAACCGGAGACGGACCCGCCCATCCCCCCGAGCGCCGTCTTCGCCCTTCGTCTGTCGTTTTGGAGAGATCGTGTGGTTTCATCAGTCCCCCTGACCCGTGCCGGCGCATTCTTCCTCGCCGCGTTCTCGCTCGCCCTCGGCAGCACCGCCTCGGTCGCCGAGACCACCAAGCCGGCAGACCCGAAGCCGGTGAAGGAGGAGGGCGGCCGCTATTACGACGTCGACGGCGCGCCCACCTACAACATCAAGCCCGATGGCCAGGTGGACTGGCTGACCTATTCCGGCTACCGCCGCTACCACGCCGAGTGCCACGTGTGCCACGGCCCCGACGGCATGGGCTCCACCTACGCGCCCGCGCTCGCGGAATCGCTCAAGACCATGAACTTCGAGCAGTTCAGCGAAGTGGTCGTGGGCGGCCGCCAGAACCTCGGCGGCGGCAACGACCGGGTGATGCCCTCGTTCGGCCTGAACAAGAACGTGATGTGCTACCTGGACGACCTCTACGTCTATCTGCGCGCCCGTTCCGACGACGCGCTCGGCCGCGTCCGCCCCGCCAAGCGCGACGAGAAGTCGAAGGAGATTGCCGATGCCGAGAAGGCCTGCCTCGGCGAGTAGGGAACGGTTCGCGCCCCTGCTGGCGTCGATTGCGACGGCAGCCCTCGCCGCCATCCTGCTGCTCAGCCCCTCGGGGGCCGGAGGGCAGCAGATTCCCGACCAGGTTTCGGCGGACGCCCTCCGGGTGTGCGCCGATCCCGCCAACATGCCGTTCTCGAACGCCGCCGGCGAGGGCTTCGAGAACAAGGTCGCGGCCATCGTCGCCGACGAGCTCAAGCTACCCCTGCGCACGTACCTGATGCCGCAAGGCCCGGGTTTCGTGCGTAATTCGCTCGGCCGGCGCCTGTGCGACGTCATCATCGGCTATGTGGCCGGGGCCGACCTCGTGCTGCACACCAATCCCTATTACGAATCGGTGTTCGTGCTGGTGGTGAAGGCCGGCGGTCCGCTCGACGGCGTGACCCAATTGTCGGATCCGAAGCTGAAGACCGCCAAGCTCGGCGTCATCGCTGCGACCCCGCCCGCCGACCACCTCCTGGACCTCGGGCTCATCGGCAACGCCCGCACCTATTCGCTCCTCGTGGACCGGCGCTATGCCTCCCCGGCCGAGGAGATGCTCGCAAGCCTGAACGCCGGCGAGATCGACGGTGGCCTGCTCTGGGGGCCTTCGGCCGGCTACTTCGCGGCGCAGTCCGCAACGCCGCTCAAGGTGATCCCGCTGGTGAAGGAATCGCCCCGCCCGGCGCTCGCCTACCGAATCACCTTGGGCGTGCGCCCCACCGACCACATCTGGAAGCAGACGTTGAACACCGTCTTGCGCAAGCGCGCCGACGACATCGAGAAGGTGCTCGTCGCCTATCACGTCCCGCTGCTGGACGAGGACGGCCAGCCCATCGTGCCGACCTCCGGGACGCCGGGCCAGTGAGCCGGAGCGCCGAGCGCGCAGGCGCCAGCCTTTGGCTCGCCGTCGCCATGCTGGGGGGGCTCGCGCCCCTCACACCGCCCGTGCTCGCCCAGCCGGCCGCGCCTCCTGCCGCTGCCGCGGCGTCGCCGGCCGAACCCGAGGGCTACCGGCTCGAAGCCTATCGCGCCCCGGTCCCGGCAACGCTCAGCGGCGCCCGCGTGCTGGATGCCGCCGCAGCGGCGGAGCTGTGGCGCAAGGGCGGGGTCGCCTTCGTGGACGTGCTGCCGCGCCCACCCAAACCCGCCGGGCTCCCGGCGGGAACCGTGTGGCGCGACCAGCCCCATTCCAGCATTCCCGGCGCCGTGTGGCTGCCGAATGTGGGCTTCGGCGCGCTCAATGCGGAAACCGAAGGCTATTTCCGCGCCGGCCTGTCCGCCGTCACGCGCGGCGATGTGAACGCGCCGCTGGTGATTTTCTGCCAGCGTGATTGCTGGATGTCATGGAACGCCGCCAAGCGCGCGATGTCCTATGGCTACACGAACGTCTCCTGGTTTCCGACCGGCGTGGACGGCTGGGGCGAGGCCGGGTTGTCGCTGGAAGCCGTGGAACCGCGCCCCTAGGCGGGGGCATTGAGCCGCCAGTGGCGGCGCGACAATAAGGCCCGACCGGCCAAGAACGAGTTTTGGGAGGCAACGCCATGAAGCGCTCAGTCCTGCGCTCTTCCGCCGGCACCGCGGGCGCGGTGCTCGCAGCCCTGCTTGCGGCAACGCCGCTCGCCGGCATGCTGGCGAGCCCCGCCGCCGGCCAGTCCGCGCAGGCCGATCCCGACCGGCCGGAGACCACCTGGTCGTCTATTCGCGGCGACATCTTCCCCACGGCCAAGATCGGCGACGCCGGAAATGCCGTGCGGATCGACGCGCCGGGCCGGGCCGAGGATGCCGCGCTCGTGCCGCTCACCCTCGCCCTCGAACTGCCCAAGGACGATCCGCGCACGCTGAAGGCGGTGACGCTCATCATTGATGAGAATCCGTCACCGGTGGCCGGCCGATTCGCCTTCGGCGACGGCATCCGCACGTTCTCTCTCTCCGTGCGGGTGCGGGTGAATTCCTATAGCTGGGTGCGCGCAGTGGCCGAGACCAGCGACGGCGCCCTCATCATGACGAAGGCCTATGTGAAGGCGGCGGGCGGCTGCTCCGCTCCGGCCACCAAGGACACGGCGGAGAGCATCGCCAAGCTCGGGGAAATCCGCTTCCGCTCCTTCGCCGATGCCGGCCGGCCGGAGGCGCAGGTGCAGATCCGCCATCCCAATTTCTCCGGCTTGCAAATGGACGAGACGACGCGCGGCTACACGCCGGCGTGGTTCGTGCGCGAGGTGCAGGTGAAGCAGGGCGCCAGGCTCATCTTCGCCATGGAGGGCGGCATTTCCATCAGCGAGGACCCCACCTTCCGCTTCAGCTTCACCCCGTCCGCCGATCCCGTCTCGGTGCGCGCCGAGGATACGGAGGGCAAGATCTTCGCGCGGACCTTCCCGGGCAACGGAAGCTGAGGCACGGCGTTTGAAGGACCCTGCCGCTCTGGATTGCGTCTTCCGCCTTGCCGGCGCCGCATCCCTGCTCTAGCTCCGCCGGAGCGGATGCGGAGGATCAGGTGGCTTACGGTCTCATCGGCGGGGCAGGTGTGGGTTTTGCGCTGGGGGGGCCGCTCGGCGCCCTGCTCGGGGCGTTGGCTGGCCATGTGATCGACCGCGTTCTGCTCGCTCCCGCGCCCAAGCCCGCCGCTTTCTCCATCGCCCTCATCGCCTTGTCTGCCAAGATGGCCAAGGCCGACGGCGTGGTGGTGCCGGCCGAGGTGGAGGCCTTCCGCGAGGTGTTCGACATCCCGCCCGAGGATCTCGATGCGGTGGCGCGCCTCTATAATCTCGCCAAGCAGGACACCGCCGGCTTCGAGTCCTATGCCCGCCAGGTCGCGGACATGTTCGCCGATGCGCCGGACACGCGGGAAGACCTCATGGACGCGCTGTTCCACGTGGCCAAGGCGGATCACGCGCTGCACGAGAAGGAACTCGTCTTCCTCGCCGAGGTCGGCCGCATCCTCGGCTTCGAGGGGCCGGCCTATGAGCGCATCGAGGCCCGCCATGTGCGCCGGCCGGGCGATCCCTATGCCGTGCTCGATCTCGACCCCGGTGCCAGCGACGACGAGGTGAAGGCCCACTGGCGCGCGCTGGTCTCCACCCACCATCCCGACCGGCTTGCCGGCCGCGGCCTGCCGCCCGCCGCCATCAAGCTCGCCAACGACCGGGTGGCAGCGCTGAACGCCGCATACTCCGCCATCGCCCGGCAGAGGGGGCTGTGATGGACGCGCCCGCCCTGTCCGCCCCCGATTCGGGGCTGGTCGACACTCTCGTCCCCTCCCCCAATTTCGGTGTGCGCAAGGCCGCCGTGGACATGCTGGTGCTGCACTACACCGGCATGGAGAGCGCCGACGCCGCCATCGAGCTGCTGCGCACGCCGGCGGCCGAGGTCTCCTGCCATTACGTGGTGCGCGAGGACGGCAGCATCGTGCAGATGGTGGCGGAAGGCGCGCGGGCGTGGCACGCGGGGCTGTCGTCGTGGGAAGGCATCACCGACACCAATTCCCGCTCCATCGGCATCGAGATCGTCAACGGCGGCCACGATTTCGGCCTGCCGCCTTTTCCCGATGCGCAGATCGCGCGGGTGATCGCTTTGTCGCAGGACATCATCAACCGCCATGGCATCCGCGCCGACCGGGTGCTCGCCCATTCCGACATCGCCCCGGCGCGCAAGCGCGATCCCGGCGAGCGGTTTCCGTGGCCGGCACTGCATGAGGCGGGGGTCGGGCATCTGGTGCCGGAAGCACACCTCACCGGGGGGCGGTTCTTCATGCCGGGCGATCAGGGGGAGCCGGTGGCGGCGCTGAAGGCCATGCTGGGCTGGTACGGCTATGGCATCGCCCTCGACGACGCCTATGACGCCGCGACGGCCGAGGTGGTGGCCGCCTTCCAGCGCCATTTCCGCCCCTCGCAGGTGGACGGGGTGGCGGATGCCTCCACCCTGCTCACCTTGCGCAATCTGATCGCGACCCGGCCGGAGCGTTCGATCCCGGTGGCCTGAGGCGACGCGGGATCTCGCTTCGCTCAAGCGACGCGCGGACACGCCGCGCCCGCTCCTCAGGCGATGCCGGTGAGCAGCAGGTCGTGGATGTGCAGCACGCCCACGGGCGCCCTGTCCTCCACCACCAGCAGCGCGGTGATCTTGCGCGCGTTCAGGATGTTGAGCGCCTCGGAGGCAAGCTGGTCCGGCCGCACGGTCTTGGGCCCGGGGGTCATGATCTCGTCCACCGTGCGGGCGGCGAGATCGTTGGCCATGTGGCGGCGCAGGTCACCGTCGGTGACGATGCCGGCAAGCGCGCCGTCCGGAGCCACCACGCCGACGCAGCCGAGGCCCTTGGCGCTCATCTCCACCAGCGCCGCGCCCATCTGCGTGCCGCTCCTGACCAGCGGCACGGCCTCGCCCGCGCGCATCACGTCGCGCACGAACTTCAGGCTGGCGCCGAGCTTGCCGCCGGGATGGAGCTGGCGGAAGTCGAGCGCGGTGAAGCCGCGGCTCTGCAGCAGCGCCACCGCCAGCGCGTCGCCCAGAGCCAGCTGCATGAGGGTGGAGGTGGTGGGGGCGAGCCCGTGCGGGCAGGCCTCCTGCGCCACCGGCAGAGTCAGCACCACGCTCGCCGATGAGGCAAGCGCGCTGGTGGCATTGGAGGTGAAGGCGATGAGCGGCACGTCGAAGCGGCGCGAATACTCCACGAGGTCGCGCAGTTCCACCGTCTCGCCGGACCACGACAGAGCGACGATCACGTCGTCGGTGGTGATCATCCCGAGGTCGCCGTGGCTCGCCTCGGCGGGATGGACATAGTGGGCCGGCGTGCCGGTGGAGGCGAGCGTCGCGGCGATCTTGCGCGCCACGTGCCCGCTCTTGCCCATGCCGGTGATGATGACCCGGCCGTGGGAATTCTGGATGGTCGCCACCGCCACGTCGAAGGCAGCGCCGAGGGGACCGGCCATGGCCTTGGCGAGGGCTTCGAGCCCAGCCTTCTCGGCATCGAGGGTCGCCAGCGCCGAAACCACGGACGCGGGATGGACATGGGGGACGGACATCTCGCCAGAGCCTTCGGGATCGCCGTCGGCGGGAGCCTTGTTCACCGGAGAACGCATCATCGGCGATGATTAGCACCGTTCCGCGCCGAAGGGGAGCGGCCGGGCGGCGACGGTATCAGGTTCGCGGAAGGGCAGCCTCAGCCTTCGTATTTTTCCAGAAAGGCTTCGATCGGGAGGTTGCGGAAATCCGGCAGGGCGGCGCGCAGCTGTTCGTGGGTCCAGTCCCACCAGCCAAGCGCCTGGAGGCGGGCGGCGATGTCCTCGGGGAAGCGCCACTTCACGAGGCGCGCGGGCACGCCGGCGACGATGGCATAGGCCGGCACATCCTTCGACACCACGGCCCCCGCCGCCACCACCGCCCCGGTGCCGATGCTGCGGCCGGCCAGCACCACCGCGCCGTGGCCGATCCACACGTCATGGCCCATGGTGAGCCTTTGGTCGCGCCGCCACTGGAAGAAATCCACTTCGTCCTCCTCGCCGGGGAAATAGGTGGAGGCGCGATAGAGGAAATGGGATTGGGAGGCCCGCCAGGTGGGGTGATTGCCCGGGTTGAGGCGGGTCATCGCAGCGATGGAGCAGAACTTGCCGATATGCGCATAGGCGATGTCGGAATCGTTCACCACGTAGGAATAGTCGCCCATCTCCACTTCGAGCAGCTTGGTGCGCGGACCGACCTCCGTATAGCGGCCGAGAGTGGAGGCGCGGACCTGCGCCGTGGGATCGATGAGCGGCATCTCGCCAAGCTGTTTCACTGGGTGGCTCCCAGCGCAAACCGCTGCACCAGACGGAACTGGGTCGCCCCCGGCTCCTGCACATAGAGCGCCATGTCGGTGACGGTTGCCGGGACGTCCGCGCCGCTGGCGGCATAGGCGGCGGTGAGCGCGTTCAGCGCCTGAACCCGCTCCGGCTCCGGCAGCGGACCGGTCAGCGTCATGTGGAAGCGGAATTCGTCGAGGACGTAAGGATAGCCATAGGCCTCCAGATAGCCGAGCTGGCGGGCCGAGAGCCGGTCGGGCTTGCGCCGCGCGATCTCGGAGGCCGAGAGGGGCGCGCGCAGGCCGTCCAGTTCCAGCACGGCCGAGCGGGCCAGGTCTTCGAGCTTGGGCGCCGCGACGGCCGGCACCAGCGCCACGAACGGCCCGATGGCCCGCACCTCCAGCGGCGGCATCTCGAAGGCATGATGGCCGGCGGCACAACGGGCCATGAGCCGCGCCAGATCGTCCTCGCTCATGCCGTCGGCGAGGCGGAAGGGCGCCTTCAGCGTGCCGTGAAAACCGTAGCGGCGGGGTTCGGCCGTCACCTGCTGCCAGGCGGCGGCATCGAAGCCGGCGATGTCGGGAGCGGCCGGCGCCGCGCCCGTCTCCGCGTCATAGCCGAGCACCGCCGAGCCGAATCGCCAGAGGACGCTATCGGCGGGCGGGGCGAGGTAGACGGCGTAGCGGCGCTGGGCGGTCAAGGGCGGACTCCTGAGGATCAGCGCAGGAAGGGATTGTGCGCCTTCTCGTCTCCGATGCTCGTGACAGGACCATGACCGGGCAGGCAGACCATGGTGTCGCCGAGCGGCAACAGCTTTTCCTTGATGCCCTTGATGAGGAGGTCGGGGTCGCCATAGGGGAAGTCCGTCCGCCCGACCGAGCCGCGGAACAGGGTATCGCCGACGATGGCGAGGCCAACCGGCCGATGCACGAACACCACGTGCCCCGGCGTGTGACCCGGCACGTGCAGCACGTCGAGCGAGACATCCCCCACGCTCACCGTGTCGCCCTCGTTCAGATAGAGGTCGGGCGTGACCGAGCGGGCGCCCTCGATGCCGTACTTCTGGGCCATGCGCGGAATGTCGTCGATGATGAACTGGTCCGCCGCGCCCGGGCCTTCCACCTTCACGCCGAGGCTTTCGGCCAGTTCGGCGGCGCCGGCGGCGTGGTCCACATGCCCATGGGTGAGCAGGATCTTCTCGATGGTCGCGCCGGTCTCGGCGATGGCGGCGCGGATGCGGTCGAGGTCGCCGCCCGGGTCGATCACCGCGCCCTTCATGGTCTTGGTGCACCACAGGATGGAGCAGTTCTGCTCGAACGGCGTCACCGGCACGACGGCAATCTGGATGGGCTGCATGAAAGGTCCGTTCTGTCGTGTCATCCGCCGGTCACTGGGAGATGGCGCGGGCCATCTCCACGAGCCGGCGCACCATGTGCGAGGAGGGATCGGCGAGGGCGTCCACCACGGTGAAATGGTTCGCGCCCGGCACGTCGAAGGCCTGTGCGGCAATACCCTTGGCGCGCCAATTGGCGGCAAGGTCATGGGCCTGCCGCAGGAATTCCGCGCTCTCCGCGCCACCGACGAAGGCATCGAAGCTGCGTCCCGCCGGCACCGGCCAGAAGGCGGGAGACAGGCGCTGCGCTTCCCCCTCGTCGAGGCGCAAAGCCTTGTTCATGGACGTGGGGACGAGCGGCTCAAGCTCGTAGACGCCGGAGATGCCGAGCCCCGAGGGGATCAGGTTGTCCGGCGTGTCCACGTCGATCTCGCGCCAGGACGTGGCGGCCAGCGCCGCGGCGAGGTGGCCCCCGGCGGAGTGGCCGCACGCCACCAGCGGCCGGCCGACGAGGCGGTAGAGCGTGATGGCCGCCGCGCGCGCCTGGGCGAGGATGGTGCCCACCGGCACCAGCGGCGCGAGGTCGTAGCCGGCGAACGCCATGGCGACGCCATGGGCGAGACAGCCGGCCGCGGCGAAGGTGAAATCGCGCGGATGCAGGGACTGGAAGTAGCCGCCGTGGATGAACAGCACCACCGGCGCCTGCCGGTCGGTGCCCGGCCAGATGATGTCGAGGATCTGCCGCGGGCCGGAGCCGTAGGGAACGCCGAGGTCGGCCGCCACCGCTGCGCCGCGCATGGCCGCCGAGCTGTGGGCCCAGCGCTCAAAGATGGCGGGATGGTCCGGCACGCGGGCGCGGTTGTTGTATTCGACCTCGTGGTCCATCGGCGCTCCCCCTAACCCCTTTTCGATCCTCGCCGCTCACTCCCCGTCGCCGTGGGCGTTGCGGATGCGCCGCACCACGGACCACACGCCCAGCAGCGCCAGCGGCACGGCGGCGGCGGTCACCAGCCCCACGTCGAGATGGATGCCGAGTGTCTTCACGTCGACACCGCTCTCGTGAATGCCCTCCGCGAGGTGATGCACGAGGCTGACGACATAATAGGAAATCGCCGCGACGGACAGGCCTTCCACGGTCCGCTGCAGGCGCAGCTGCAGGCGGGTGCGGTCGTTCATGGAGGTGAGCAGGTCGCGGTTCTGCTGCTCCAGCTCCACGTCCACGCGGGTGCGCAGCAGATCGGCCGCATTGGCGAGCTTCTGGGCGATCTTCTCCTGCCGCTCCTCCAGCGTGAAGCAGGTGCGCATGGCCGGCGCCATGCGGCGATCGAGGAACTGCTGCCAGGTCGGGAAGCCCGGCACCGACATTTCGCGGATGGTGGCGAGACGCAGCCGCACGATCTCCATATAGGCGCGGCTGGCGCCGAACCGGAACAGCGAGGCGGTGGCCCCCGCCTCCAGCTCGGCCGCGAGCGCAACCAGTTCGTCCAGCAGGCGGTTGTTGTCGGACAGGCCCTTGGCCGACATCATCTCGGTGGCCGAGCCGGCGAGGCGCTGCTCGATGCGCGCCACCTCGGGGGCGAGGCGCTGAGCCTCCGGCAGGCCGAGGAGGGCCAGGGTGCGGTAGGTCTCGATCTCCAGCACCCGCTGCACCAGCGCGCCGCACGCATCCGCCCCGAGGCCACGGTCGCGCACCAGGATGCGCACGAAGCCGGAGGGATCGGCCATGAAGTCGGTGGCGATCTCGGCGAAGCCGTCGTTCACGTCGGCACGGGCGAGGCTGGAGCGGTCGAACACCTTTTCGAGGAAAAAATCCTCGGCGGTGTCGCGCAACAGATGGAGATCGATGGCGACCAAGAGGGGACCGGGCTGCGGCACCTCGCCGAAGGGGCTCGCCAGCGTCGTGGCCGGCGGCTGGAAGGGCAGCCCCCCCTCCGCAAGGTCAAGCGAGGGCAGGTCCCAGGTGTAGGTGCAGAACTCGGCGTGGCTCTCCCAGCGCAGTTCGGCGCCGCCGAACGAGACGTGGTGATACTTCGCCCCCGGCGCGGGAGCGGGCAGCCCCCGGGCGTTGCAGAGGGCCGCGAGCGCGGCGCGGTCGGCCTGCGCGCCCGCGGCATCCAGCAGGAAGGCGGCGTGGAGCATGCGGCGCGGCGCCGAGACCGGCACGAACGGCCGCGCGTGCAGCTCTCTCAGGACGGCGGCCCTGAGCGGGTGGGCGCTGAGCGCCCGCCCCTCGCCGATGACGAGATCCGCCTCGCCTCTGGTCATGATGGCGCTCCCCTGCCGTTTTTTCCGTGCTGGCACGGCGGCGCCGTCCGATCAAGCGTTCGGCGGCCGCCCTGTGGTCGCACCGGGCGGGGCGGATGGCGTCAACGCTGCGTCTGTCCAGCGTCCGGCCGTCGTTACCGGCAGACGCGTACGGGACCCCACGGGCCGGGACGCCACCAGCAGTAGCGCGGGCCGTAATACGGTCCCCAGTAGTTCGGGCGGCAGCCGCCCCAGGGGCCGCGGTGCCAGCCGATGCCGCACCCGCCGGCGACGGTCTGGACGGTGGCCAGGCGGTCGAGCGGCTGCGGCGCCGGGAAGGCAGCCGCGGCGCCGGTGCCGAGCCCGAAGAGGCCGGCGGCGGCAGCGGCGATCAGGATCTGTTTGCGCATGATGTCTCTCCTGTTGCCGAGAGCGAGGCGGCACGACCGCCGCCGTTTTCTGACGCAAGAGGCAGGGCGGCGACACGGCCGCCGCCCTGCAAACGCTTCAGCGGCGCCTCAGTTGCAGACGCGGACCGAACCATAGGGGCCGGCACGCCACCAGCAGTGACGCACGGGCGCCACCACCACGGGGCCGGGCGCGACGACGACCGGCCGCGGCGCCACATAGACCGCGCCGTTGGGGCGGCAGCCGCCCCACGGACCGCGATGGAAGCCGATGCCGCAGCCGCCGGCCACGGTCTGGACCGTCGCCACCTGGGGCGCCTGCGGCAGCGGGAAGGCGGCGGCCGGCGTGGCGAGCGCGCCCAGTGCCGGAGCCGCGAGGGCGAGCAGGGTCAGCGCGCGCATCACTCCTCCTCCTCGAAGATCCACAGCTCGGAGGTGTTGGGCTGCTGGCCGTTGTCATGCACCCCGAGAAAAGTGGGAATGCGATTGCGCTGGGCCGGGGTGAGCGCGGCCACGAAGGGCTTGGCCGCCTCGACGAAGTTGGCGAGCGCCTTGCCGCGTGCCTGCTCGGCGGCGGCCACGTTGCCGAGCACGTCCAGCACGGTCGCCGGCGGCGGAGCGGCGAGGCGCTTCTCGCGGCGCTCGATGGCGCCCTTCACCGCGTCACGGATGGAGGCTTCCACCGGCGGCCAGAGCTTCTCCTGGTCGGGGGTGAGGCGCAGCACGGTCTTGAGCGCGGCGAGGCGGGCATCGAGCACGGCCGCGGCGTCCTCAGCCGTGTAGGGCGCGGCGTCGGCGGGAGCGGCGGGCGCCGGCTGGGCGGAAGCGATGCCGCCCGCGAAGACCGTGCCGAGGGCGACGGCCGTCGCCGAGGCGAGGGCGAACTGACGGAAAGAGCGCATGTCTTTTGCTCCCTGTGCGGTCCGGCGGGGTGCCGGCCGGTCTGTCCGGGATCGTGCCGGAAGCGGCGCGCATCCGGGGCCGCGCCGATTCGCGAGGCGTCGGCGGGGCCCAATTTGGTAGCACTCCTCTCCCGACGCCGGTAAAGATTTCGTGGAGCCGACGAAGAATATCGCGTTCACAAATACTTGCCTAAAGGTGCCTCAAAACCTGCGCGGGCGGTGTCGAGAGGGCGCGCAGCGTGCCGAGAAGCCCGACCACCAGCGTGACCGCAAGCGCGGCCGCCATCGCGCCGAAGGCGGCCAGTGGCGCGAAGGTGAAGGGGATGTCCATCACCTGCGTCACCACGCCCCACGCCGCGGCCGTGCCCGCCGCAGCGGCAACCACGGCGGCGGCCAGGCCGAGCCCGGCATATTCGAGGCCATAGGCCAGGGTCAGCCGGCCGCGGGTGGCGCCCAGCGTCTTGAGGATCACCGCATCATAGATGCGCCGCTCACGCCCGGCGGCGAGCGCGCCCGCCAGCACGAGCACCGAGGTAATGAGGGTGACGAGGCTCGCCGCGCGGATGCCGAGGGAGAGGTTGTCCAGCATCTTCTGCGCCTCCTCCAGCGTCTCCTTCACCCGGACCGTGGTGATGGCGGGAAAGCGGGCGGCCATGGCCTTGAGCAGGGCGATCTCCCGTGCCGTGTCGCCGCCATCGGGAAAGGCAAGGGTGGCGAGCACCGTATAGGGCGCACCGGCGAAGGTCGCGGGCGAGAACACCATGACGAAATTGATGCCGAGCCGCTCCCACTTCACCTGCCGCAAATTGGAAATGCGGGCGGTGACGCTGCGGCCCAGGACGCTCACCGTCACCGTGTCGCCGAGCTTCAGGCCGAGGCCGGCGGCGAGTTCGCTGTCGAAGGAAACGAGGGGCTCGGTCTCCTCCCCCGTCCACCATTTTCCGGCGACCACGGTTGAGCCGTCTGGCACGGTGGCGGAAGACGAGATGCCGCGGTCGCTCTGCAGCACCCAGGCGGCGTCGGGGCGCGGCTTCACCTCCTCGGCGGGAATATCCTTCACCTGCGTGATCCGGCCCCGCAGCATGGGCACCGACTTCACCACCGCCCCCGGCGCCTGCTCGGCGAGGAAGGCCCGAAACTCGGGCTCTTCGCTGTTGGGCACATCCACGAAGAAGAAGCTCGGCGCATTCTCGCGCACCGGGCCATTCAACTCTCGGTTGAGGCTCGCATCCACCAGCGAAACGCCCACCAGCAAGGACAGGCCCAGCCCCAGCGAGAGCACCACCGAGGGCGTGAGCGCGCCGGGCCGGTGGATGTTTCCGAGCGCGAGCCGGGCCGCCGCATCGCGCGGCCGGGGCGCCCGCCGGGCGAGGGCCATCAGGCCGGACGCCACCAGCCGCAGCAGCACGAACACCCCCGCCGCCGCCGCGAGGAAGACGGCCGCAGCCCGCTTGTCGTCCGAAGTCAGGAGGGCGAGCGCCACCAGAGCCGCTCCGAGCCCCCCGATGAGCAGCAGATAGGGCAGAGAGATGCGCCGACGCGTCTCGCCGATAGCATCCCGGAACAGGGCGGAGACCCGGGCCTCCTGCGCCCGCGCCAGAGGGATCACCGAGAACACGGCGGCCACCAGCAGCCCATAGAGCGCCGCCCGTCCCAGCGCCGGCCAGTCGATCTGCGGCTCCAGCGGGAACGGGACCAGAGCGCCGATGGCGGCGGTGGCGACGAAGGGCAGCGCCGCGCCCAACATCAGGCCGATCACGATGCCGAAAGCGGCGATGAGGCCGATCTCCGCCCCATAGGTGAGGAACACGTCGCGACGGGTCGCGCCCACCGCCTTCAGCGTGGCGATGACCTCCAGCTTGCCGGCGAGGTGGCTCGAAACTGCGTTGGCCACACCCACCCCGCCCACCAGCAGCGCGGTGAGCGCCACAAGGGTGAGGAACTGGCTGATGCGCCCCACATTACGCGCCAGCTGGGGCGTCGCGCCGTCTCGGGTGCGCACCTCGAAGCCGGCGCGACCCATGGGCTCGCGCACCTCGTCCATCACCGCCTTGAGATTCTGCGGCGAGGGGTCGTCCAGCAGCAGGCGATAGCTCCAGCGCACGAGACTGCCGGGCTGGATGAGGCCCGTGGCGGGCAGCGCCGCCTGCGAGACGAGGAGGCGGGCGCCGAGGCCGACGCCGGAGGAGAGCTTGTCCGGCTCGCTGGTGAGCGCGGCGCGGACCTCAAAGGTGGCCTCGCCCACCCGGATGCGATCTCCGGTCTTCACACCGAGGCGGCCGAGCAGCACCGGATCGGCGACAGCACCGAACACGCCGGCCTTTTCCTTCAAGGCATCCGCGACGGGCATGGGGGGATCGAGCATCACCGTTCCGACGAGGGGATAGGCGCCATCCACCGCCTTGAGTTCGGCGAGGGAGGCATCGCCCGCCTCGGTCCGGGCCATGGCGCGCAGCAGGGCGACGCGTCCGAGGGTGCCATTGCGGTCGAGGCTGGCGTGTTCCTCGGCCGTCATCTCCCGCTGGACGACGCTGAAGCCAGCATCGCCGCCGAGGATGGCGCGGCCCTCGCGCTCCAGCCCCTGCGTGAGGGCGCCCGCGAAGGAGCCAATGCCTGCGATCGCGGTGACACCCAGCACGAGGCAGCCGAGGAAGATGCCGAAGCCGCGCCGCGCGCCGCGCAGTTCACGCAGGGCGAGACGCAGCGGCACGGGAAGCCGCAGGGAGGCGAGGCTCATCGGGCGGCGACCTCGAGACCGGACTTGCTGTCCTCCTCGATCACCCCCGAGCGCAGGCGCACCACCCGGCTGCAGCGGCGGGCCAGCGCCGCATCATGGGTGACGAGCACCAGCGTCGTGCCGCGCGCGCGGTGGACGGAGAAGATCAGGTCCATGACCTGCCGGCCGGTGGCCTCGTCCAGATTGCCGGTGGGCTCGTCGGCGACGAGGATGGGCGGTTCCGGGGCGAGGGCGCGGGCCAGCGCCACACGCTGCTGCTCGCCGCCGGAGAGCTGGCCCGGATAATGCTGCGCCCGCTCGGCGAGGCCCACATTGGCAAGTTCCTGCCGGGCCCGCTCGAAGGCGTCCGCGCGGCCGGCGAGTTCCAGCGGCACCGCCACGTTCTCCAGCGCGGTCATGGTGGGGATGAGGTGGAAGGACTGGAAGACGATGCCCACATGCCGGCCACGGAAGCGCGCCAGCGGATCCTCGCCGAGGCGGGTGATATCCGTGCCAGCGACGCTCACCTGTCCCGAATCCACCCGCTCCAGGCCGGCCATCACCATGAGCAAGGTCGATTTGCCGGACCCGGACGGTCCGACGAGGCCCACCGCCTCGCCTGCCCCGATCTCGACAGAGATGTCCTTCAGGACATGAACCCGGGCCGCCCCCGTACCGAGGGAAAGGTCTACATGCTTCAGCGCGATGGTGCGAAGCGGAGAGGAAAGATCGTCCATGCCAGGATTTGCCGTGCGTCCGGTGCTGCGTCGGGTGGGGCAGGGAAGAAGGCGGTACCTGCCGGTTGCTCCATGGGAACCGGCATTTAAGGCGCTGGCGGGGCTGATCGCCGCTTTCCTCCTCTTCACGTTCGCGTCAGGGGCGCAAGCGGCGCAGCTGCGCATCGTCGCCTTCGGCGACAGCCTGACCGCCGGCTACGGCATTCCGCGCACCGCCGCCTTCCCGGCCCGGCTCGAAGCCGCGTTGCGGGCGAAGGGGCTGGACGTGAAGGTGGAGAATGCCGGCGTCTCAGGCGAGACGGCGAGCCAGGGCCTCGCGCGCCTCGACTGGTCGGTACCGCAGGGCACGGACGCCGTGATCGTGGAACTGGGCGCCAACGACATGCTGCGCGGGCTCGACCCGGCGGTGACGCGCAAGGCGCTCACCGAGATCGTCCAGCGGTTGCGCAAGCGCGGCATCACGGTGCTGCTGGCGGGCATGAAGGCCGCGCCCAACATGGGCCGGCCCTACCGGGAGGCGTTCGATCAGATCTTCCCGGACATCGCCGCCGCCGAGGGCGTGCTGCTCTATCCCTTCTTTCTGGAGGGCATCGCCGGCGATCGCACGCTGAACCTGCCGGACGGGCTGCATCCCACCCCGGAAGGCGTGGACCGCATCGTCGCCGGCATCCTGCCCACGGCGGAGCAACTGGTGGCGCGTGCCCGCGAGACGGCGGCGCGATAACGGGCAGCGCTCATCTGCTTATTTTTTAAGCTGATTGACCTCCGCAGATCAGCCCTTGACCAATCCATAGTCACGATTCTAGATTTCGCCGCTTTTGGGGGTTTGCCCCGCTTGTACCGTTGCGTCCCAGCGTATTTTTCAATGACAACAGTGAGAATGAACAATGGTTCGGGAATTTGAGTATCAGGGAGAAACATTCCGCGTCACCGCCCACGGCATTCACGGCCACGAAGAAATCTTCATCGTCCACATTGAGGATGATGGCGTGGAAGGCGGCGAAATCTCCATCGATCGCATGACCGAAGAGAATGACACCAGCGCCCCGCTCGAGGACATTCTGGTGATGCTTTGCGACAAGCTCATCCCCCAGAGCGAGATCAAGGTGCAGGATCCCAGCGCCCCGTTCGCGTGGCGACAGGGCAATGTGGTGTTCGAGGTCCACGACGGCCTCCAGAGCCACGACTGAGGCCGGGCGCCGCGCGGCGGCGATCTGATTGTCCCGCACAAAAACGAACGGCCGCCCCGGTTTCCGGAGCGGCCGTTTCACATGAAACAGGGTTAACGGACCCTGAAGCTCTCGCGTCCTGCTCAGACCGAAGGCTCCAGCCGGGGGAGGTGTGTAAAGCCCCGGACGTGCCGGGGCCTTACCTCACTTCTTGGTCGCCGGAGCGGCAGGAACCGCAGGAGCGGGAGCGGCAGCCGGAGCCGACGCAGCCGGGGCTGCATCCACCACCGTCTTGCGCGGCGGCAGAAGCTGGAGCGTCTGCACCGCCTGGCCGGCGAACTGGTTGAGGAGCGAGTTCTGCTCCGCCACCGAGCTCTTCACCTGCGCCACGATCCGGCAATAGGAGGCGATGAGCGCATTGGCGACATCCGACGGCCGCGCCTTCGGATTCTGCTGGTAGAGCGAGGTTGCCGCCGAGGCGATGGCCGCGCCCTGCATGGGCGGAGTGACGCCGGTGAGAAGCTTGGCCGCCCCCGCCGAGAGGTCAGCCGGCACCGCCTTGCCGTCATCGGCCGGGCAGGCGAGCTTGTCGGCGAGGCTCGCCGGCTCCTTCAGCACGAGGCCGGGACCGACCGGCAGCGCCCAGGCGATGGATTGGCTGTCCACCGGACCGGTGACGGTGCGGCGCGACACTTCCATGGCCGCCTGGAGGGTGAAGCGGCGCAGCTCCGCCGTCTTTTGCCAGTCGGGCGCGTTGCTCTTGGCCACCACCGGGCAGTAGGCGGCGGTGAGGGCGTCCACGATCGTGCCCGAGCCGGACGAGCCGGAGGCGGCCTTGTAGGTGTCAACCATCATGGGAATGGAACGCTGGCCGCCCGCCATCATGGCGGAAAGGGCCGCAACCGCCTTCGCATCCGGGCCATCCGAGCCGGGCGCGCCGCCCACGTCCGGGCAGGTGAAGGCAGATGCCGCCTGGGTGCCGTAGTCCGGCGCGTTGGCGGCGGCGCGCCATGCCGCGACCATCGAGGCGTTCACGTTCGGCGCGGCCGCATTGCCCCACGAGGTGCGCACGTAATTGGCAAGATCCGCCACCTGCTGGTCATTTAGCCGCCCGGCGAAGGACGGCATCGCGCCATAGGTGCCGCCGGCCGGCAGGCCGCCGAGCACGGCCATGAGGATGTTGTAAGGCTCGGCCGCGATCACGGCTGGGTTGCCGCTGAGGGCCGGCACGCTGTCACCGCGGCCCACACCCTTGTCCATGTGGCAGACGGCGCAATTGTCGATGTAGAGCTTGGACGCCCGCGCATAGACGTCGGGCGACAGCGGCGAGGCTTTCTGCACCGACGGCTTGTCCGCCGGAGCCGGTGCATCGAACAGATAGGTGACGAGCGCGGCCCGGTCCTGCGCCGTGAGCTTGCTCACGGAATCATGGATCACCTCGGCCATGGGGCCGAACACCGAGGTCTTGCCCGGCGCGGAGCCGGTGGCGAAGAAGGTGGCGAGGGTCTCCGGCGTCCAGGTCTTCTTGAGGGACGCGGTATCGATGTCCGGCGCCCAGAAGCCGTCGATGTTGGCGCCGAGGAAGGCGGCCTTGGCCTTGGTCGCGCCCATCAGGTTGCGCGGGGTGTGGCAGTCGCCGCAATGGCCGAGGGCGTTGACGAGATAGGCGCCGCGGTTCCACTCGTCGCTCTTGCCGGCCGTCGGATGGAATCGGCCCTGGTCGAAGAACAATTCGCGCCACGCCAGCATCCCGAGCCGGATGTTGAACGGGAATTCCAGCTGGTTGTCCGGCGGCGTATTGGGGATCGGGGGAATGGCGCGCGCATAGGCCCACAGGGCCTTCATGTCGTCGTCGGTGATCTGCGTGTACGCATCGAATGGCATGGCCGGGTAGAGATAGGCGCCGTCCTTGCGGATGCCGTTGCGCACCGCGTTCACGAACTGGTCGTAGGTCCACAGGCCGATGCCGGTGGTGCGGTCGGAGGTGATGTTGGGCGAGTAGATGGCGCCGAAGGGCGTGTTCAGCGCGAGGCCGCCGGCGAAGGGCTTGGACTTGTCGCCCGTATGGCAGGGCATGCAGTCGGCCGCCTTGGCGACATACTCGCCCCGCGCCACCAGCGCGGGATCGGCAGACGGGTCCGGGGCGAACTGGGCCAGGGCGGGCGTTGCCGCGCCGAGGAACGTGGCCGCAGCCAGCGCCGCGAGCCGGCGCGAATATCGGGACACCCTGACCATATTCTCCCCCCAGGACGATTCGGCGGTCCGGCGTACCTTAGACATTTTTCAGGAACGCGACATTGATCCGGAACGACACGGAGGGGATATAGCTCAGGCCCCCGCCGGCGTCGGCGGACGCCTTCCGGGAACCGCCGACGATGACCAAGCCCGCCCTGCCCCTGCGCTCCCTCAAGGTGGAGGATCTCTCCCCCTCAGACGCCGCCGCCGAGCACGCGGCCCTCGCCGAGGAGATCCGGGGCCATGACGCAGCTTATTACCGGGAGGACGCGCCGGTCGTCTCCGATGCGGAATATGACGACCTGCGCCGCCGCTACGAGGCCATCGAAGCACGTTTCCCCGGCCTCGTCGGCGAGGACAGCTTATCCGCCAAGGTGGGCGCAGCGCCGTCCGAGAAGTTCGGCAAGGTGGTGCATGGCGTGCCCATGCTGTCGTTGCAGAACGCCTTCTCCGACACGGAGGTGGAGGAATTCGTAGCGCGGGTGAAGCGCTTCCTCGGGTTCGGGGCGGAGGAGGAAGTCGCCTTCACCTCCGAGCCCAAGATCGACGGGCTGTCCTGCTCGCTGCGCTACGTGGACGGCCGCCTCGAAGTCGCCGCCACCCGCGGCGACGGTGCCGAGGGCGAGGATGTCACCGCCAACGTGCGGACCATCGACGACATCCCCAACCGGCTCCATGGCGCCGGTGTGCCGGACGTCATCGACGTACGCGGCGAGATTTACATGGCGAAGGCCGATTTCGAGGCCCTGAACGCCCGGCAGGCGGCGGCGGAGGAGAAGGTGTTCGCCAATCCGCGCAACGCCGCCGCCGGCTCCCTGCGCCAGCTCGACCCCGCCATCACCGCCTCCCGGCCGTTGAAATTCTTCGCCTATGCCTGGGGCGAGGCGACGCCGCTGCCGGCCGAGACCCAGCACGGCATGGTGGAAGCCTTCGCCCGCTGGGGCTTCTCCACCAATCCGCTCATGGTGCGCGCGACCAGCGCGGCGGAGCTGATCGCCCATTACCGCTCCATCGAGGCGCAGCGGGCAAGCCTGCCCTATGACATCGACGGCGTGGTCTACAAGGTGGACCGGCTCGATCTGCAGCGCCGCCTCGGCTTCGTCTCCCGCTCGCCGCGCTGGGCCATCGCCCACAAATTCCCGGCTGAGCAGGCGACAACCGTGCTGGAGGCCATCGACATCCAGGTGGGCCGCACCGGCGCCCTTACCCCCGTCGCCAAGCTGATGCCGGTGACGGTGGGCGGCGTGGTGGTCGCCAATGCCACCCTTCACAACGAGGACGAGATCGCCCGCAAGGACATCCGCGTCGGCGACACGGTGGTGGTCCAGCGCGCCGGCGACGTGATCCCGCAGGTGGTGCGGGTGATCGAGGAGAAGCGGCCGGCGGGGTCGAAGCCCTATGAATTCCCCACGCTTTGCCCGGCTTGCGGCTCCCACGCGGTGCGGGAGGTGGATACGAAATCCGGCAAGGTGGATGCCGTGCGCCGCTGCACCGGCGGACTCATCTGCCCGGCGCAGATGGTGGAGCGATTGCGCCACTTCGTATCGCGCAACGCCTTCGACATCGAGGGGCTGGGCGAAAAGCAGGTGCGCGCCTTCTACGACTGGGGGCTGATCGCCTCGCCGGCGGACATCTTCACGCTGGAAGCCCGCAACGCTCGCTCCCTCCAGCGGCTGGAAAACCGCGAGGGCTGGGGCAAGACCTCGGCGGCCAATCTGTTCGCCGCCATCCAGTCCCGCCGCAACGTGGCCGTGGACCGCTTCGTCTTCGCGCTCGGCATCCGCCATGTGGGCGAGACCAACGCCAAGCGCCTGATGCGCCATTACGGCACCGTGGAAGCGCTGGAAGCCGGCGCGCTGGCCGCGGTCATCCCGGGCGAGGAACACCCCAAGGGCAATGAGGCCTGGCAGGAGATGCTGGCCATCGACGGCGTGGGCGACGTGGTGGCGGAAGCGGTCATCGAATTCTTCCACGAGCCGCGCAACCGCGAGGTCGTCGCGGCCCTGCTGGCGGAGGTGACGCCCTCCCCCATGGAGCGGATCGCCGCCGAGAGCCCGGTGGCCGGCAAGACCGTGGTCTTCACCGGCTCGCTGGAGAAGATGACCCGCGACGAGGCGAAAGCCATGGCCGAGCGGCTGGGCGCCAAGGTCGCGGGCTCCGTCTCCGCCAAGACCGACCTCGTGGTCGCCGGCCCCGGCGCGGGCTCGAAGCTTGAGAAGGCGCAGGCGCTGGGGGTGAGGGTCATCACCGAGGATGAGTGGTTCGAGCTGGTGGGGTGAGGGCGCTTCGCCGGCTCACGCCCCTTGACGCCCCCGCCCGAAACCCCCATTCCTCCCGCACCAGCCGGCCGGGCGGCCGCGGCATTTCGGTGTCGAGGAAAGTCCGGGCTCCACGCAGACACGGTGCCGGATAACGTCCGGCGGGGGCGACCCCAGGGAAAGTGCCACAGAAATCAAACCACCCGTGCGTGCACGGGCCAGGGTGAAACGGTGGGGTAAGAGCCCACCGCGCGACCGGCAACGGAAGCGGCACGGCAAACCCCACCGGGAGCAAAGTCGAATAGGGACGGCACGGGCAACCACCCCTGTCTACGGGGCGCCGTCCGGGTTGACTGCTAGAGGCGCCGGGCAACCGGCGTCCCAGAGGAATGGTCGCCACGCGGGTGCAAGCCCGCCGTACAGAACCCGGCTTACAGGCCGGCTGGTGTTTCCCTCAGAAATCGAAAGAGTGACGCGGCGCCCGTCCGCGTCCCCTCACACGTCCACGCTGGCGCGCAGCGCGTTCTCCTGGATGAATTCGCGGCGGGGTTCCACCGTGTCGCCCATCAGGCGGTTGAAGAGGTCGTCGGCGGCGTCCACTTCCTTCACGCGCACCTGGAGGAGCGAGCGGGCGTTGATGTCCAGCGTCGTTTCCCACAGCTGCTCGGGATTCATCTCGCCGAGGCCTTTGTAGCGCTGGAGCGAGAGGCCCTTGCGGCCGGAATCGGTGACGGCGTCGAACAGGTCGACGGCACCGAACAGCACCTGCTCGTCGCTGCGCCGCTTCAGGGTCGCGGCGGCGGCGAACACGCCGTCGAGGTCGCGGGCGAGGGTGTCGAGCCGGCGTGCCTCGGGGGAGGCGATGAAGGCGTGGTCGAGCCGCGCCACCTCGGCGACGCCCCGCACGGTGCGGGAGAAGGCATAGCCGGTCTCGTCGCAGAGGCCGGTCCAGCCGCGCTCGGTCTCGTCCGCCAGCGCATCGAGGCGACGGGCCACTTCCGCGGCCGCGGCGGTGCCGGTGGCCTCGTCCTCCAGCGCTGCGGGGGCGAAGGCGCCGGCCAGCGCAGCCTGCTCGGCTACCGCGCGGTTGTAGCGGGGATGGAGCCCGGCAAGCGCGCTGCGCAGCTGGCGCGACACGTCCACCACATGGGCGAGATCCGCGCCGGTGCGCACCTCGCCGGAGGCGAGATGGAGCGAGGCTTCCTCAAGGCCGGTGGTGATGAGGTAGTCCTCCAGCGCCTTCTCGTCCTTGAGGTAGGTCTCGGACTTGCCGCGCGCCACCTTGTAGAGCGGCGGCTGGGCGATGAAGAGGTGGCCCGCGTCCACGATCTCCGGCATCTGCCGGAAGAAGAAGGTCAGCAGCAGGGTGCGGATGTGGGCGCCGTCCACGTCGGCGTCCGTCATGATGATGATCTTGTGGTAGCGCAGCTTGGCGATGTCGAAATCGTCCCGGCCGATGCCAGTGCCGAGCGCGGTGATGAGCGTGCCGATCTGCTCGGACGACAGCATCTTGTCGAAGCGCGCGCGCTCCACGTTGAGGATCTTGCCGCGCAGCGGCAGCACCGCCTGGAAGGCGCGGTCGCGGCCCTGCTTGGCGGAGCCGCCGGCCGAGTCACCCTCGACGATGAAGATCTCGGACTTGGCCGGGTCCTTCTCCTGGCAGTCTGCGAGCTTGCCGGGGAGCGAAGCCACGTCCAGCGGGCTCTTGCGGCGGGTGAGGTCGCGCGCCTTGCGGGCGGCCTCGCGGGCGGCGGCGGCTTCCACCACCTTGCCGATCACGCTCTTCGCCTCGACCGGGTTCTCCTCGAACCAGTTGGCGAGCGCCTCGCCGACGAGGTTCTCCACCACCGGGCGGACCTCGGAGGACACGAGCTTGTCCTTGGTCTGGGAGGAGAATTTCGGGTCCGGCACCTTCACCGAGAGCACGGCCGTCAGGCCCTCGCGGCAATCCTCGCCGGTGGGGTCCACCTTCTCCTTCTTGGAGATGCCCGAGGTGTTGGCATAGCCCAGCACCTGCCGGGTCAGCGCGGCGGCGAAGCCGGTGAAGTGGGTGCCGCGATCACGCTGGGGGATGTTGTTGGTGAAGCAGAGCACGTTCTCGTGGTAGCCGTCGTTCCACGAGAGCGCGGCCTCCACCGTGATGCCGTCCTTCTCGGCGCGGATCACCACGGGCTTGGCGATGAGCGCGGTCTTGTTGCGGTCGAGATACTTCACGAAGGCCTCGACGCCGCCCTCGTAGTGCAGCTCCTCGCGCTTCGGCTCGGCGCCGCGCGCGTCGGTGAGCACGATGAGCACGCCGGAATTGAGGAAGGCCAGCTCACGCAGGCGATGTTCCAGCGTGGCGTAATCGAACTCGATGCGGGTGAAGGTCTCGGGGCTCGGCAGGAAGGTCACCTTGGTGCCGCGCTTGCCCGCTGGCGCCGGGCCCACCACCTTGAGCGGCGCCTCCGCGTCGCCGTGGCGGAAGCGCATGTAGTGCTCCTTGCCGTCGCGCCAGATGGTGAGGTCGAGCGTGGTCGAGAGCGCGTTCACCACCGAGACGCCCACACCGTGCAGGCCGCCGGAAACCTTGTAGGAATTCTGGTTGAACTTACCGCCCGCGTGCAGCTGGGTCATGATGACCTCGGCGGCGGAGACCCCCTCCTCCGGGTGGAGGTCGGTGGGAATGCCGCGACCGTCGTCGGTCACGGTCACCGACCCGTCGGCCTCCAGCGTGACGGTGACTTCCTTCGCCCAGCCGGCCAGGGCCTCGTCGATGGCGTTGTCCACCACCTCGTAAACCATGTGATGCAGGCCCGAGCCGTCGTCCGTGTCACCGATGTACATGCCGGGACGCTTGCGGACCGCATCGAGGCCCTTGAGCACCTGGATGGACTGGGCGCCGTAGTCGTCGGGCGACGCGGCGGGCACGGGTTCGGCCATGGAAACTTCCGATTCGGTTCTGGTACGTGTTGCAAATCTAGCGCAAAGCGGCGGCTATTTGGTGGCGGTCGCGCTTGTTTTCCTGCGTTTTCCAAGGCTCGACGGCCATTTAGGGGTCATTCAGCCGGCGCTGTAGCGTGCAAATCCGTCTGCTCGCAACCTGCAGGCGGGGCACTCGCCGCAGCCATAGCCCCAGGCGTGGCGGTGGCCCCGATCGCCGAGATAGCAGGTGTGGGTCTCCTCGACGATGAGATCCACCAGCGGGCGGCCGCCCAGATGCTCCGCCAGGCGCCAGGTCTCGGCCTTATCGATCCACATAAGCGGCGTGTGGAGAACGAAGCGCTTCTCCATGCCGAGGTTCAGCGCCACCTGCATGGCCTTGATGGTGTCGTCCCGGCAGTCGGGATAGCCGGAAAAGTCCGTCTCGCACATGCCGCCGACGATGTGCCGGAGCCCCCGGCGGTAGGCGAGGGCGGCGGCGAAGGTGAGGAAGACGAGGTTGCGGCCGGGCACGAAGGTGTTCGGCAGGCCGTTCGCTTCCATATGGAGGGCGACGTCGCGGGTCAGCGCCGTGTCGGAGATCTGGCCGAGCACCGGCAGGTCCAGCACATGGTCGTCGCCGAGCCGCGCAGCCCACAGCGGATTGAGGCCGCGGAAGGCGGCGCGCAGCACCGGGCGACGCTCTAGCTCCACCGCGTGGCGCTGGCCATAGTCGAAGCCGAGGGTCTCCACCCGTCCGAAGCGCTCCAGCGCATAGGCGAGGCAGGTGGCGGAATCCTGCCCGCCGGAGAAGAGGACGAGCGCGCCCTCCTCCCGATGCAACGCGGCCTCAGCCATGCGCAGGCGACCTCTTTACCGAATTCAAGATCATTCGCCGGGGGCCTTGGCCTCGATGGCGAGGGCATGCAGGCCGCGCGCGATCTCGCCCTGAAGCAGGCCATTGACGATGCGGTGCCGCTCCACCCGGCTCTTGCCGGTGAAGCTCGGGGAGACCACCCGCACCCGAAGGTGGGTGATGCCGCCGTCGCCGCGGTTGGCGCCCTTGTGATCGTGCATCACGCCGGCATGGCCCGCATGCTTGTGACTTTCGTCCTCAAGCTCGAGCGCGAGGGGGGTAAGGCCGGCCTCGAGGGTCTGGCGGATGGAGGCAAGAGACGTTTCGGACATGATGAAAGGGCTTCTGTGCAATGGAAGGGACCAAACGGGACGGCCGGTTATGGCGCTCCCGCGTGGGCGGCATTATATGGGGCTTGTCGCGGCCTGCCACCCTCGGCCACGATGAGACCGGCTCAGCCGCCTCCGTGCCTGACCTGACTGCCCCGACTGCATCCCCTGCTACCCCTGTGGAACTGCGCTTTCTCCGCGCGCTGCACCGCAATTCCTTGCCGCGTCGCGGAACGGCGCACATAATCGACCAGCCATGAAACTCGACTCCCCCCTCTTCGACCGCATCCGGGTCAAGCCCGCCGACGACCGGCCCCGCAGCCGGATGTCGCTGACAGGCTGCCAATGGCCGGGCTGCGCGGCGGAGGGCACGCACAAGGCGCCCAAGGGGCGGCACCAGGAAGGCCAGTACTGGTCCTACTGCCTGGACCACGTGCGCGAGTACAACCAGTCCTACAACTATTTCTCGGGCATGACCGACGATGCGGTGTATGCCTACCAGAAGGATGCGCTGACCGGCCATCGGCCCACGTGGAAGATGGGCATGAAGGGGGCCGGCGGCCGCCGCGCCGGCGCGGACGCGACCGACGGCATGGGCGACCCCTTCGGCTTCACGGCCGAGATGGGCGGCGCCTTCCGCACCGACCGGCCGGAGCCCGACGGGAAGATCGTGCGCACCGCCGAGCGGCGGGCGCTGGAGGTGATGGGCCTCGACATGTCGGCCAGCGCGGTCGAGATCAAGGCCCGCTACAAGGAACTGGTGAAGCTGCACCACCCCGACGCGAACGGCGGCGACCGGTCGTCGGAGGATCGCCTGCGCAGCGTCATTCAGGCCTATAACAGCCTCAAGCAGGCAGGTTTCTGCTGAGCGGTCCTCAGGATCGCCGGCGACGCGGAGGCGGCCCCCTTGGACCGCGCCGCGATGGACACGAACACGAAAAGGGGCGCGCGGGGCGCGCCGACGGAGGAGTTATGAGCGGTTTGGAGACCACTGCCCCGATGCCGGACATGAAGGTGTCGGTTCGCCAGACGTTCGGCATCGATATCGACATGGAGGTCCCGGCCTACTCCGAAGCCGACCCGCATGTGCCCGAGCTGGACCCGGACTATCTGTTCGATCGGCCGACCACCCTCGCCATCCTCGCCGGCTTCGCCCGCAACCGCCGCGTGATGGTCACCGGCTTCCACGGCACCGGAAAGTCCACGCACATCGAGCAGGTGGCGGCGCGGCTGAACTGGCCGTGCGTGCGCATCAACCTCGACAGCCACATCTCGCGCATCGACCTCATCGGCAAGGACGCGATCGTGGTGAAGGATGGCCTGCAGGTCACCGAATTCCGCGACGGCATCCTGCCCTGGGCCTACCAGAACAACGTCGCCCTCGTGTTCGACGAATATGACGCCGGCCGCCCGGACGTGATGTTCGTGATCCAGCGCGTGCTGGAGTCCTCCGGCCGGCTGACCCTGCTCGATCAGAGCCGCGTGATCCGCCCGCACGGCGCGTTCCGGCTGTTCGCCACCGCCAACACCATCGGCCTCGGCGACACTACCGGCCTCTATCACGGCACCCAGCAGATCAACCAGGCGCAGATGGACCGCTGGTCCATCGTGACCACGCTGAACTATCTCGCCCACGACAAGGAAGTGGACATCGTCCTCGCCAAGGCGAAGCACTTCCAGAACGTGGAAGGCCGCGATACGGTCAACCGCATGGTCCGCCTCGCGGACCTGACCCGGCAGGCGTTCATGAATGGCGATCTCTCCACCGTCATGAGCCCGCGCACGGTCATAACCTGGGCCGAGAATGCGGACATCTTCCGCGACATCGCCTTCGCCCTGCGCGTGACCTTCCTCAACAAGTGCGACGAGCTGGAGCGCCCGCTGGTGGCGGAGTTCTACCAGCGCTGCTTCGGCCAGGAGCTGGCCGAGAGCACCGTGAACGTCGCTCTCTCCTGAACCGGTGCGGCTCAGCCGCGCCTTGCATTGAACAGGCTGCGCCCCGGCGCGGCCTGTCGCCCCGCAGGACGCGCCTCGCCCGAAGCGCATCCGACAAGACGCAAGAGCCGAAGAAGCACGCGCCATGGCCACCAACCGCACCACCGGCAAGGCCCCCAAGGAAGCTCCCGCCGAGCCGTTCAAGCGCGCCGTCACCGGCTGCTTCAAGGCCATCGCCGGCGTCTCCGAGTTCGAGGTGTCCTTCGCCTCCGAGCGTCCCGCGCTCGGCCCGGACCGGGTGCGCCTGCCCGAGCCGCCGCGCCGCTTCACCCTGCAGGATGCCGCCATCGTGCGCGGCCATGCGGATTCCCTCGCCCTGCGCCGCGCCTGCCATGACCCCGGCGTCCACCGCAAGATGCTGCCCCAGGGCGAGGTCGCCCGCGGCGTGTTCGAGGCGGTGGAGCAGGCACGCGTGGAAGCCATCGGCGGCAACCGCATGCCGGGGGTGAAGCGCAACCTCGCGGCCATGCTGCAGGACCGCTACCACCGCGCCAATTTCGCCGACATCACCGAGCGCTCCGAGGCGCCCATCGCCGATGCGGTGGCCCTGATGGTGCGCGAGCGCCTGACCGGCGAGCCCCCGCCCCCCGACGCCCGCCGGGTCGTCGACCTGTGGCGCCCCTTCATCGAGGAACGGGCCGAGGGCGACCTCGCCCGGCTCCTCGACAGCATCGAGAACCAGAAGAAGTTCGGCGAGATCGCCCGCGATCTCCTCGCCTCCCTCGATATGGGCGAGGAAAGCGGCCTCGACACCGAGCAGGAGCCCGAGGAGGCCGAGAACGAGGGCGGCGCCGAGGAGCAGGGTGGCGAGAACGGCGAGAGCCGCGAGGACGACAGCCAGCAGGGCGCCACCGAGATGGAGGCCGAGCTTTCCGAAGAGGAAATGCCCGACTCCGCCGCCCAGAGCGAGGCCGCGCCCCCCGCCGACGTGCCCGACGGCACCGAGATGGGCGACAGCGAGGAGCCGGCCGAGCCGTGGTCGCCCCGCCCGCCGATGACGCACGACAATCGCGGGCCGGAATACCACGCCTTCACCACCAAGTTCGACGAGGAGACCTCCGCCGAGGACCTCTGCGACCCGGAGGAACTGACGCGGCTCCGCTCCTATCTCGACAAGCAGCTCGCCAACCTCCAGGGCGTCGTGGCGCGCCTCGCTAACCGCCTGCAGCGCAAGCTGCTGGCGCAGCAGAACCGCGCCTGGGAGTTCGACCTCGAGGAGGGCGTGCTCGATCCCGCGCGCCTGCCACGCGTCATCATGGACCCCATGGCCGCGCTCTCCTTCAAGCGCGAGCGCGACACCGACTTCCGCGACACGGTGGTGACGCTGCTCATCGACAATTCCGGCTCCATGCGCGGCCGGCCCATCACGGTGGCCGCTACCTGCGCCGACATCCTCGCCCGCACGCTGGAGCGCTGCGGCGTGAAGGTGGAGGTGCTGGGCTTCACCACGCGCGCCTGGAAGGGCGGCCAGTCCCGCGAGGCCTGGCTCGCGGCCGGCAAGCCCGCCGCGCCCGGCCGCCTCAATGATCTCAGGCACATCATCTACAAGTCCGCCGACGCCCCCTGGCGCCGGGCGCGCCGCAACCTCGGCCTGATGATGCGCGAGGGCCTGCTCAAGGAAAATATCGACGGCGAGGCGCTGGACTGGGCGCACAAGCGCCTGCTCGCCCGCACCGAGGCGCGGCGCATCCTGATGATGATCTCCGACGGCGCGCCGGTGGATGATTCCACGCTCTCGGTAAACGCCGGCAATTATCTGGAACGCCACCTGCGCCACATCATCACCGAGATCGAGACCCGCTCGCCGGTGGAGCTGATCGCCATCGGCATCGGCCACGACGTGACGCGCTACTACCGCCGCGCCGTCACCATCGTGGACGCCGAGGAGCTGGGCGGGGTGATGACCGAGAAGCTCGCCGAGCTGTTCGAGGAAACGCCCGGAGGCGGCGGCAGGGGAGCGCCGCGCGGCGGCCGCCTGCATTGAGACGGCGCCTGCGCGCCGCAGGCTTTGTCGCCGCCGGGGCGCTCGGCGGCGCGCTGCTGTTCAGTTTCGCCTTCTCCAAGCCGGGCGCGCTGCCGCCCGAGCCGGTGGCCATCACGGTCGCCGCGCAGCCCGTCGCCACCTTCAAGCGGGGGGACGAACTCACGAAGTTCGGGCCGCTGACCTTCCTCGGCGGGCTCGTGCTGACCTCGTCCTTTCCCGGCTTCGGCGGCATCTCCGGCTTCGCGCTTGAGCAGGACGGGCACTTCGTCGCCATCACCGATGCCGGCCTGTTCCTTTCCGGCCGCCTCGTTACCGAGAATGAGCGCCCCACCGGCCTCGCCGACGTCAAGGCGGCGGCGCTGCTCGACGCCGAGGGCCGGGTGCAGGCGGACAATGCGCGCGAGGACGTGGAATCCGTCACGCTCGCGCCGGATGCCGCCTATGTGGCGATGGAGACCATCAACGAGATCTGGCGCTACCCGCGCGATCCCCTCGGCAGGCGTGGCACGCTCGTGCCGGCGCCGGCGATCAAGGGGCTGAGGCGCAACACCGGCCTCGAAAGCCTCGCCTATATGCCTTCCGGCCCGCTCAAGGGCGCGCTCGTCGCCATCGGGGAGGAAGGGGCGAAGAAGGCGGACGACCTGCCCGGCTTCATCATCGGCGGTCCCGCCCCCGGCACCTTTACCGTGACCAAGAGCGGCCCCTTCGACGCCACCGACCTCGCGCTGGGGCCGGACGGCAATTTCTACCTTCTGGAGCGGCATTACACCCCGCTGGAGGGCGTGAGCATGCAGCTCCGCCGCTTCCCCGCGAGCGAGGTGAAGCCGGGGGCGCGCATCACCGGTGAGGTGCTGGGCCGCTTCGACATGGGATACGAGATCGACAACATGGAAGGCCTCGGCGTCACCCGCAGCGCCGCCGGCGAGATCCTGCTGACCATGATTTCCGACGACAATTTCAGCCCGCTTCAGCGCACGATCCTGCTGCGCTTCGCGGTATCGGAGGATTGAGGCAGACCTGCGCCCCCACCAGCCAGGTGACTCCCCTCTCCCCTCGCGGGAGAGGGGCCGGGGGTGAGGGGGCTGGTTCCGCTTGCTCAACCGTTCGGACAAAGGGCCCACACCCCTCACCCCGACCCTCTCCCACAAGGGGAGAGGGGGCATCCGCTCTGCCCCTTGCCGCCAGCACCCTGGAATCCACTTCGCTTGAAAATACGCTAGGCTCCCGCCGTCGCAACGGAATTCGCCTGCCGCATGTGGTCCCGCCTCTATTGGCTCGCCGTCGGCGGCCCCCTTGCCGCCGGCCTTCTGGTGATGGGAGCCAATCCGGCGCCGCTCGTGGACCTGCGCAACGGCCTGTTCGACCTCTACCAGCGCGCCGCGCCCCGCCCGTATGACCCCGACCTGCCGGTGCGGGTGGTGGACGTGGACGATGCCTCCCTCGCCCGCGTGGGCCAGTGGCCGTGGCCGCGCACCACGGTGGCCGAACTGACGCAGAAGCTCGCGAACCTCGGCGCGGCGGCCATCGCCTTCGACATGGTGTTTTCCGAGCCGGACCGACTCGATCCCGCCGCCGTGGTGAAGCTGCTGCCCGCCGAGGCCCGCGCCCCGGCCGAGGCGGCGCTCGCCGGCCGCGACAGTTCCGACCAACAGCTGGCCGCGACGCTCATGGCAGCGCCTTCGGTCCTCGGCGCCATCCTCACCCACGGCACGGGCGGCGCCTATCCCGAGAAATGGGGCATGGCCAGCGCGGGCGACGATCCGCGCGGCTTCGTACCGGGCTTCTCCGGCGCCGTCGCGCCCTTGCCGGCGCTGGCCGCTGCCGCGCGCGGCATCGGCGCGCTGAACTGGCTGCCGGACCGCGACCAGGTGGTGCGCCGCGTGCCCATCCTGCTCGGCCTCGACGGCAAGCTGGTGCCGAGCCTGTCGGCGGAGGCGCTAAGGGTGGCGCAGGGCGCGTCCACCTATGTGGTGCGCGCCTCCAACGCCAGCGGCGACCAGGCCTTCGGCACCAAGACAGGCATCACGGCGGTGAAGATCGGCGCCCTCGACGTGCCCACGGACGCCTCGGGTGAGGTGCGGGTGCGCTTCACCGCCACCGATCCCCGCCGTTTCCTCTCCGCCGCCGACGTGCTGGACGGCAAGGTGCCGTCCGCCGAAGTGGAGGGACGCATCCTCCTCGTCGGCTCCAGCGCGCCGGGGCTGATGGACACGCGCGCGACGCCCCTCGATGCCGCCGTGCCCGGTGTGGAAATCCAGGCCCAGCTCATCGAGCACATCGTCGCCGGTGCCCGCCTCGTGCGGCCGGACTGGGCGCGCGGGGCCGAGATCGTGCTCACCGGCCTGCTCGGGCTGCTGCTCGCGCTGGTGCTGCCCCGCGTCTCGGCTCCCGGGGCCGGGGTGCTCGGGCTCGCGGTGGTGGCGACGCTGGGCGCAGGGGCGTGGCTCGCCTTCACCCGGCTCGATCTGCTGCTCGATCCCATGGGACCCGGCGCCGCGATCCTCGCAGTCTATGGCTTCGGCGTGCTCGCACTCTATCGCGACGAGCAGCGGCAGAAGAAGTGGGTGCGCTCGGTGTTCGGCCGCTTCGTCTCGCCCAAGGTGGTGGAGCGCCTCGCCGAAAACCCTGAACGCCTCGTGCTCGGCGGCGAGACCCGCGAGATCACCATCCTGTTCTGCGACCTGCGCGACTTCACCTCCCTGTCCGAGACCATGGACGCGCAGGCCCTCACGCGCTTCATGAACGCCTATCTCACGCCCATGACGGAGGTGGTGCTCGCCCATGGCGGCACCATCGACAAATACATCGGCGACGCCATCATGGCCTTCTGGAACGCGCCGGTGGACGATGCCGCCCACGCCCGCAACGCCGCGCTCTGCGCGCTCGCCATGTCGGCGCGGCTGGAAGCCTTGAACGACGAGTGGCGCCGTGCGGCGGAGGCGGAGGGGCGGCCGTGGCACCCCGTGCGCTGTGGCATCGGGCTCGCCACCGGCCCGTGCTGCGTGGGCAATCTCGGCTCGGCGCAGCGGCTCGAATACTCCTGCCTCGGCGACGACGTGAACCTCGCCTCCCGCATCGAGGGCGCCACCAAGTCGATGCGCGTGGACATCCTCGTCTCCGAGGCGACGCGGGAGGCAGCGGGCGACCTCGCTTTCCTCGAAGCCGACCTGCTCATGCTCAAGGGCAAGTCCAAGGCGAGCCAGCTCTATCTCCTCGCCGGCGGTCCGGAGTTCTCGCGGTCGGCAGCCTTCTCCCGGCTGGAAGAGCGGCACGGCGCGTTGATGGCCGCTTACGGCGCCGGCAGCTTCGGAGAGGCGGCAGCCCTTGCGGAGGCACTGGCGGCGAGCGCCCCGGCGCGGCTCGGGCGCTTCTATGGCCTGTATGCCGAGAGGTGCCGGGGTGCGGCGGACCCGGCAGCCGCGCCTGCTGCTTCCGGCTGAACCCGCCGTCCGGCAATCGTTACCCCTTGCCAACACGCTAGAGCGCCTGCAGAAAAGTCGTGATGAGCGGCACGGATCGAGCCTCCCCTAACGGTGGAACGGCCCCGGCGACGCGGGAAGCGCTCCCGCGCGATGTGCTCACGTATCTGTGGCGCGCCGAGCCGCTGTCCCACATCAAGCTGTTCGCCCTCGTCCTCCTGCTGCTGCCGTTCAACTACGCCTCGCTGGAACTGCCGCGGCTCATCGTCAACGGCGTCACCGATTCCATCGGCGGGACGGTCCCCAAGCTGTTCGACTTCGATCTCACCTGGCCGGACTTCCTCGGCGGCGGGATGATCCTCGATCTCACCGGCTTCGAGGTCTCGGCCTTCGGGCTCCTCGCCGGCCTTGCGGCGCTGCTGTTCGCGCTGCAGCTCATCCAGCAGCACATCTCGCGCCTCATCGAGATGGCGAAGGCCCGGCTCGGCGAGCGGATCATCGTCGGACTGCGCCGCCAGCTGTTCGACGTCATCCAGCGCCTGCGCCCCGAAGCACCCATGAAGAGCAAGGCGATGGAAGTGGGCAACATGCTGCGGTTTGAGGTGGGGCCCATCTCCCCCTTTGCCGGCATGGCCTTCGCGCAGCCCCTGAAGTCCGCCGGCCTCATCGGCTCGGCGACGCTCCTCATCTTCACCCAGAATTCGGCGCTGGGCGGCTGCGCCCTTGGCATCCTCGCGCTCAATTACGTTCTGCTCGGCATCCAGCGGCGCGACAATGCCCACAAGCTGCAGGTCTATCAGCGCGAGGCGGTGGCGCTTGGAAAGCGGGTGATGGCGGGCATCGACCGCCTGCCCCTCGTCCACGGCTTCGCCACGAGCCCCTGGGAGCGTGCCGCGGTGGACGGCCGGCTGGCCGTGGTGTCGGAGGCGAGCCTCGACCTCAAGCGGCAGAATTTCACCGACCGTGTGCTGAACCTGCTCATGTCGGACGTGCCGACGCTGGTGTTCTATTTCGTCGGCGGCTGGCTGGCGCTGACGGGGGCCATCAACATCGGCCAGCTGGTGGCGGTGGTGGCGGCCTATGGCCAGATTCCCGAGCCGCTGAAAGAGCTGATCGACTGGGACGAGAAGCGCGTCGTCGCCCAGGTGCGCTACGATTTCGCCCGCTATTACCTCGAGACGCAGGAAGTCTGGCCCAAGGGCTCACAGGACGACACCGGCTGGGAGGGCGTGCCCTTCGACGGCGCGCTGAAGATCGCAGACCTCGGGGTGGTGGACCCGGCGGGCAGCCTAATCCTCGACGGGGTGAGCTTCGATGTACCCGCCGGCACGGCGGTGGCGCTCAAGGGGCCGGATGCCGGCGGCAAGCACGCGGTGGCGCGCGTCTGCGGCCGCGCCATTTCGCTCTACAGCGGCACGGTGCGCATCGGCGGGCACGATCTGGCGAGCGTCCCCGAATCCGTCATCGGCCGGCATGTCGCCTATGCCGGCGGCGATCCCATCGTGCTCAACGCGTCCCTGCGCGAGAACATGCTGTGCGCGCTGGAGCGCCACCCCGGCCGGCCGGCGCCCGGCGCCACCGAGCCCGAGCCCTCGGGCCTCGACGACGCCGTCCAGCTCGACCGGTCGATCCTCGCCGCCCTCGGCCTCGCGGGGCTGGGCGACCTCGTGGTGCGCCTCGGCCTCGAACGCCGGCTCGACCCGGAGGCGAGCCCGGCGCTGGCGGAACGCATCGTGACCGCCCGCGCCGCCGTCACCGACGCCATCTCCCGCCGCCAGCAGGAGACGGGACGCGTGCTGATCGAACCGTTCCGCTTCGCCGCCTTCAACCGCTTCATGACGCTGGCGGAAAACATCCTGTTCGCGGCACCGCTGAACGACACGCGCGGCGCCGCCTCGCTCCTCTCCGATCCGGGCCTGATGCCCGAGCTGGAGCGGCTCGGCGTCGCCGACGATCTGACCGCCCTCGGCCTCAGCACCCTGCGCACCCTCGCAGAGCTGGCCGGCGGGCAGGACGCGATCGCCGACATCGATACCAAGGGCCTGCTGCGCGCGGAGGAGATGACCAGCGCGCGCACCCTCCTCGCCCATGCCGGCACCGGCGTCGGATTGGCCCCGGAGGAGCGCGCGCTGCTGCTGCGCGTCGCCGGCCGCTATTGCGAGCCGCGCCACCGCTTCGGCCTCATCGACGAGGACTGGCAGCAGCGAGCCCTCGCCGCCCGCGCGCAGCTCGCCTACCTCAAGGCGGTGTCCGGCACGCCGCTCGCCCGCTACCAGCCGGACAGCTACTGCCGGGCGCTGACCGTGCGCGACAATCTCCTGTTCGGGCGCATCGCAGCCGACCGCGCCGGCGCCGCCGCCATGGTGGACGAACTGGTGCGCGACTGCCTGAAGCAGGACGGCTTCATCGTCCAGGTGGAACGTCTGAGCCTCGACGTGGCCTTGGGCGAAGGCGGACTGCCCCTCTCGGCTGCCGAACGCGGCAAGCTCACCCTCGCCCGCTGCCTCGTGGCGGAGCCCGATCTTCTCATCATCGACGACGCCCTGGCCCCGCTGGCGCCGTCCGACCAGAGCCGGCTGATCGAGACCGTGCTCGAACGCCGCGCGGGGCGCACGACGCTGGTGGTGCTGGATGCCGCCGAACCGCTCGAATTGTTCGCGCAGGTGATCGTGCTCGCCCACGGGCAGATCGAGCGCATCGAGGGAGCGGAACTCTCCGCCACCGGTACGTAAGGGGCCGACAAGGATCAGGTCATGAGCATTGAAGACGAGGCCCGCGTCCTCTCCCGCATTCCCATGTTCCGCGATCTGGAGCCGAGCCAGCTCAGGCTGCTCGCCTTCTCCGCGACACGGCTGGATGTGGCGCCGGGCGACGTGCTGTTCCATCAGGGCGAAGCGCCGGACGCCGCCTATGTCATCCTGGACGGCACCGCGGTCATCGAGGTAACGGCGGGCGGCACCACCCACGAGATCACCCGCCTTACCAAGGATACGGTGGTGGGCGAGATGGGCGTGCTGACCGGCGAGGCGCGCAGCGCCACGGTGCGCGCCGGCGCGCCCATGAGCGTGCTGCGCATGGAGTCCGACCTGTTCCTGGCGCTGCTGGACAAGACGCCCTCCCTCGCCCGCTCCGTGCTGCGCGACCTCGCGCTGCGCCTTCAGGAGACCACGCGCGCGCTGGTGAAGGCGCGCGGCTGACTCGGAAGCGCAGTGCCCGCCAAACCTCTGAGCCGGATCATCTTTTACCGCCACGCCGGCGCTTTCGCCGCTTGCATCCCGCAAGGTAAGGCGCCACCATGGAGCACCAATCAGAAAGTCCCTGGGGGGTGCGCACATGCGAATGATGAAAGCCGTGGTGGGTCTCGCCTTGGCCCTGAGCCTCACCGCCTGCTTCGAGGGCAAGCCTGGCCCGGCCGGCCCCGCCGGTGCGGCGGGCGCACAGGGTCCTGCCGGCGTTGCCGGGCCCGCGGGTCCTGCTGGTGCGGCGGGTCCCGCCGGTCCCGCTGGCCCGGCCGGCACTCAGGGTGCGCAAGGTCCGGCCGGCCCGGCCGGTGCCGCCGGCGCGCCGGGCGCGGCCAACATCACGCTGCGCGCCGCCGCCTGCCCCGAGGCGGGCTGCCTCGCCTCCTGCGAGACGGGGGAGAGCGTCATCGGCGGCTATTGCGTGAACGTGGACCGCGGCATGCAGCACATCGCCGTCTTCTCGGCCCGCGGCGACAAGACCGAGGTGGAATGCCTGCATCCGGTGAAGCAGGTGGTGGCGGTCTGCCTCAAGCCGTGAGGTCGCGACGTCGTCCGCCTGGAGCATGTTCGGCAGTCATGCTCCGAGCTTTGATGATACGCATTTTCTTCACGTGAACCGAAATCCACTTCGCTTGAAAATGCGCTACCCCCGGCGCCGCAGGATCTTGAGGCGCCCCAGAAGCTCGGCCACCGCCTCCGTCGGCAGGTGGCCGATCTCGCGGGCCAGCAGGTTGGCAAGCTCGGTGGCCTGCGGCGACAGGTCGGCGGTATCGACCACCACCCGCGGCTGCGACAGCTCGGCCAGGCGCTGGAGATCCTCCGCCTCGTCCCAGATCACGTTGAAATAGGCGATGATGCGCTGGGTGAGCGCCCAGGTCGGCTTGCCGCGCTTGCCGGTCTCCAGCGCGGACAGATAGGTGGGCGTGACGCCGATGGCCCGCGCCATCTCGGTGAGGGTTACGCCGCGCTCGGCGCGCAGGTCGCGCACCCGGCGTCCGAAGGGCGTCATGCCGAGGTCCTTGTGGTTCCACCCGTTTTCGTGGCGCGCGGGCAGGCCGGAAGGCCGCGCCCCGCACATCACCCGGATAGCGCCATCACGGGCGGCAAGTCCATGGGGGGAAGCCTGCCCGGCAAACGAAAACGGCGGCGCAGGGCGCCGCCGTCCGTCATCGATAGATCTCGTCGGGCCGTCAGGTCCAGCTGCTGTCGTCGCCGCCGCCGTCATCCCAGCCGGCCTCGTCGCCGATATCGTCATAGCCGGCGTCTTCGGGGCCGGCCTCTTCATAGCCGGCCTCCTGCTGGCTCGAGCCGTTCCAGAAATTATCCGTGCCCGCGTTCTGCCCGCCCAGCGCCGCCTGCGCATCCTGGCCGAGATTGCCGGTGCCGGGGGTCTCGGGCTTGCCGAGCTCGGCAGCCGCAGCATGGGCCACCGCGCCGCCACCGCCGGTCATCATGTTCTTGATACCGTCATAGAGCAGCGCGCCACCGGCGACACCCGCCGCCGTGGCGAGCGCCCCCTGCAGGAAGCCGCCGCCGCTGCGCTGCGGCTGGGGCGCGGCCTGCTGGCCCCAGGGTCCGCCCTGCTGGGCATATCCACCCTGCTGGGGATAGCCTTGCTGCGGATACCCGCTCTGCTGCGAGTAGCCCTGCTGGCCATAGCCGGCGGGCAGTCCCATGGGCTGGCCGGGCTGCTGGCTGGAAGACTGCCCCCAAGGCTGACCGGCGGGCTGGCTCGCATACTGGCCATTATCCCGCGCTCCCGCGGCGGGAACGGATGAACGACCGCCGCCGAACAGGCCGCCGAGAAAGCCGCCGGAGCCCGACTGGCGCTGCTGCGCTTCCGCCGCGCGTGCCTCGGCGTCGGCGAGCTGGGCTTCCAGATCCTGGATGTGCCCATAGGCCTGCTGCAAAGCGTGCTCCTGAACCAGGACGCTCTGGGCGAGGGCATAGGTGGCGTGGGGTGCCTCGGCGACACGGCGCGCGATGAGCGCCTCGGCCTCCGCATCGCGCGGCTGGCTGGCAACACTGCGCATGCGATCGAACAGGCCGTCGATCAGGGCACGTTCCTCGGGGGTCATTTCCGCCTCCGGTGAGTGGATGGCGAGGATATGAGCAGACGAGCGTGGCCGGGGAAGGGCTCCCCGCATGAAATTTTTGTAACGCCGCGGTAGCGGAGCAGGGTTTATTCCGCCGCGTCGGCCGGGGTGCCGCTGTCGGCCACGCTCGACCCGCCGAGGCCGAAGCGCTTCTCCACATAGGCTTCCACCATCTGGCGGAACTCTTCCTGGATGTTGGCGCCGCGCAGGGTCGCGACCTTCCTGCCGTCGATGAAGACGGGGGCGGACGGCGTCTCGCCGGTGCCGGGCAGTGAGATGCCGATATCGGCGTGCTTGCTCTCGCCCGGCCCGTTCACGATGCAGCCCATGACCGCCACATTCAGCGTCTCGACGCCGGGATATTGCGCCTTCCACACCGGCATCCGGGTGCGGATCATGTCCTGTACCGACTGCGCCAGCTCCTGGAACACCGTGCTCGTGGTGCGCCCGCAGCCGGGGCAGGCGGCCACCAGCGGCACGAAGGTGCGCAGGCCCATGGTCTGCAGGATTTCCTGCGCCACCTGCACCTCGCGGGTACGGTCGCCGTTGGGCTCGGGGGTCAGCGACACGCGGATGGTGTCGCCGATGCCCTGCTGGAGCACCACGCCCATGGCCGCCGTGGAGGCGACGATGCCCTTCGAGCCCATGCCCGCCTCGGTGAGGCCGAGGTGGAGCGCGTAGTCCGAACGGCGCGCCAGCTCCGAATAGACCGCGATCAGGTCCTGCACCGCCGAGACCTTGGCGGAGAGGATGATGCGGTCGCGGCCGAGGCCGATCTCCTCCGCCAGCGCCGCCGAGAGCAGGGCCGAGCGCACCAGCGCCTCCCGCGTCACCGCCCGCGCCTCTGCGGGCTGGGGCAGGCGGGCGTTCTCGTCCATCAGGCGGGTGAGCAATTCGCCATCCAGCGAACCCCAGTTGGCGCCGATGCGCACCGGCTTGTCGTGCCTGATGGCGGTTTCGACGATGGCGGCGAACTGCCGGTCCTTCTTGTCGCCGAAGCCCACGTTGCCGGGATTGATGCGGTACTTGGCGAGGGCTTCCGCGCAGGCCGGATGATCGGCCAGGAGCTTGTGGCCGATGTAATGGAAATCGCCCACGAGCGGCACGTCGATGCCCTGCGCCAGCAGCTTCTCGTGGATGTGCGGCACGGCGGCCGCCGCCTCGTCACGGTCCACCGTGATGCGCACGATCTCGGAACCGGCACGGGCCAGCGCCGCGACCTGCCGCACGGTGCCCGCGATGTCGGCCGTGTCGGTGTTGGTCATGGACTGGACCACCACCGGCGCCCCGCCGCCGACCATCACGCGGCCGACCGGGACGCCCACCGTCACACGCCGCCGGGCCGGACCGGCCTCAAGCAGCTCGACGGGAACCACGGGCGCGGCGCTGGCGAGGGTTTCGGCGCTGGTCATGGGTCTGGTCCTCGAACGACGGGCGGTCCGCAAGGTGTACGGTGCCGGGGCAGGCGTGGACCGCATTACGGACGTCTATGCGGCAGGGTTTCGAGTAGGCCGGGGGCGGGAAAGAATCAACCGCCGGCGGTTTCCTTGGCTGCGAGCCTGGTCGGGTCCTTGGCCGCAGGCGCCGGTGCGGCAGAGGTCGCGTCCCGGCAATCGGCACAGGTGCCTGCCACCTCCAGCACCCTTTGGCGCGGCTCGAAGCCGGCGGCCCGCGCCGCCCAGGCGAGGTCGCGGCCGATGGCGTGGGAGGCCACCTCCCGCGTCAGGCCGCAGCGCTCGCAGATCAGGAAGACCACCACGTCGGTATCATCGTGGGGATGGGCGCAGGCGAGAAAGGCGTTGCGGCTCTCGATGCGGTGGGCGAGACCCTCCGCCACCAGGAAGTCGAGCACGCGGTAGACCGACATGGGCGGCGCCCCGTCGCCGGCGTCCGAGAGCTTCTGGACGATTTCGTAGGCGCCGAGCGGGACATGGCTCTCGGCGAGGGCCTTCATGACATTGCGGCGCAGCGGGGTAATGCGCAGGCCCTTGCGCGCGCAGCACTCCTCCACGCGCGACATGGCGCCTGCCACGCATTGGCCGTGGTCGTGGTCCTTGGTATGGGCGTCGGAGCGGGTCACCCGGCAAATCTAGTGGATGTCGGCCGGTTTCGCCACGGTGCCGACGACGCCAAGCATGACAGGAACTCCCGCTCGCCGGATTGCACCGCAGCGGACGGCGTTGCAATGTGCCGGCCGCAGGCACGCCTGCGTGTGATGATCTTGCGGGCCAATGCGGCGTTCAGGCGCCGCGTGACAGCAGCGTCACACCGTTCCGCTACACCGTGCCGCCGGCCCCGCAGGGGCCGTGCCGCCTTTTCGGGGAATAGCCATGCTCAAGGGGAAGGTCGCCGTCGTCACCGGGTCCACCAGCGGAATCGGGCTCGCCTACGCCCGGGCCTTCGCCAAGGAAGGCGCGAACGTCGTCATCAATGGCCTCGGCGACGCTGCCGCCATCGAGAAGGAGCGTGCCGCCATCGAGAGCGATTTCGGCGTGAAGGCGCTCTATTCGCCGGCCAACATGCTGAAGGCGGACGAGATCGAAGGCATGGTGAAGCTCGCCGAGACCGAGCTTGGCGCCTGTGACATCCTGGTGAACAACGCCGGCATCCAGCACGTGGCGCCGATCGAGGAATTCCCGATCGACACCTGGAACACCATCATCGCTATCAACCTGACGGCGGCCTTCATCGCCACCCGCGCCGCCATCCCCGGCATGAAGGCGAAGAAGTGGGGCCGCATCATCAACACCGCTTCGGCCCACGCTCTGGTCGCCTCGCCCTTCAAGTCGGCCTACGTCTCGGCCAAGCACGGCATCGCCGGCTTCACCAAGACCGCCGCGCTCGAGACCGCGACCTTCGGCATCACCGTCAACGCGATCTGCCCCGGCTACGTCTGGACCCCTCTCGTTGAGAAGCAGATCCCGGACACCGCCAAGGCGCGCGGCATGACCGAGGAAGAAGTGAAGAAGAACGTGCTTCTCGCCGCTCAGCCCACCAAGGAATTCGTGACGGTCGAGGAAGTGGCGGCGCTGGCGGTGTTCCTGTGCTCGGACAACGCCCGCTCCATCACCGGCTCCATGCAGCAGATCGACGGCGGCTGGGTCGCGGAGTGACGCCGGAGCACCGGCCGTGACCCGGCGCGACGGCGTCAAGCCGCTCAGCCTCGCGCTCCAGGGGGGAGGCGCCCATGGCGCCTTCACCTGGGGCGTGCTGGATCGCCTGCTCCAGGACGAGCGCATCGCCATCGCCGGCATCACCGGCACCAGCGCGGGCGCCATGAACGCGGTGGTGCTCGCGGCCGGGCTCGCCAAGGGCGACCCGGAGGAGGCGCGCCACGCCCTCGCGCAGTTCTGGAAGGACGTGTCGCGGGACGGGCGCATGTCGCCCATCCAGCGTTCGGCCTTCGACCGGCTCATGGGCAACTGGTCGCTCGCCAAGAACCCGGTCTATCTCGCCTTCGAGATCGCCTCGCGCTTCCTGTCGCCCTACGACTTCAATCCGCTGAACATCAACCCGCTGCGCGAGATCCTTGAAGCACACGTGGATTTCGAGGCGATCCGCCGCTCGCAGGTGAAGGTCTATATCTCCGCCACCAACGTCCATACCGGTCGCGCCCGCATCTTCGGGCACGAGGAGATGACGGCGGACGCGGTGATGGCCTCCGCCTGCCTGCCCTTCCTGTTCCAGGCGGTGGAGATCGACGGCGTGCCCTATTGGGACGGCGGCTACATGGGCAATCCGCCGCTCTTCCCGCTCTACGAGATGGCGGACGCGGACGACATCCTTCTGGTCCAGATCAACCCGGTGGTGCGCGAGACGACGCCCCGCACCGCCAGCGAAATCCAGAACCGGATCAACGAGATCACCTTCAACGCCTCGCTGCTCGCCCAGCTGCGCGCCGTCGACCACGCGGCGAAGCTGATCGAGCAGGGGCTGATCACCCGCTGGACGCTGGGCGGCTCGCCCTTCCGCCGGGTGCGGCTGCACCGCATCGGCGGCGAACATCAATTGGCAGCGCTCGACGCCACCTCCAAGCTCAATGCGGAATGGTCCTTCCTCCAGCACCTGCGCGACCTCGGCCGGGCGGCGGCGGAGACCTTCCTCGCCGAGCATTTCGACGACCTCGGCCGCCGCTCGACGCTGGATCTGAGGCTGGAACTGGCAGACTGAGGCGAGCCCGCCAGGGCGGGCCTGCCGAAAGCGTCCTTAGCTGCGCGAGAGCTTAACCGCGCGAATCCTTCTTGGCCTGCGCCACCGCCACGAACTTGGTGACGCGGCCGGCCTCGCCGGAGGCGGAGCCGATGCGCTGTAGGCGCGTGCGTTCCTTGGGGGTCATGCCCGTGTTGGGGCGCGGCAGGTTCGCCGGGCGCTTGGCGCGCTTGGAATCCCGCTTCAGCTCCAGCGCCTTGTGGGCATTCTCCACCAGCTCGGCCCGGGCCGCCTGGGTGCGGCGGCGGCTCTGCTCGCGGCGCGCCCGGGTGAGCGCATCGGTGAGCACGGAGGCCTTCTGGCGGTTGCCGGAATCGGCCTTCTCGAACGTCACCTCACCGCGACCACCCTTGCCGCGCAACGCGCGCCGCTGGTTGTTGGCGATGGTGAGGGCACGGTCGCGGCGCTCGCGCAGCTGGGCGACGAGATCATTCACCTCGCTGTCGCCGAGGGCGGTCACCACGGGCTGGCGGGACTTCTCCACCAGTTCCACTTCCGCATCCGTGAGAAGGCGGCGTTCCGTCTTGCGGGGATGGGCCATGGGGCGGGTCTCCTTCTTGTTTTCCGACCCTTATGGCTACGCCGCCGATTATGTGGATTGTAAGACTGCGAGAGCACGGCCTGCCATGAACGAAACGCCCGTCCCTGAGTCCGCCGAGCACCGCGGCGCATGGAGCTGCGCGGTGATCGTCGCCGACATCACGCGCCTCGCCTCTGACGCCATCGTGAACGCCGCCAACAGCTCCCTGCTCGGCGGCGGCGGGGTGGACGGCGCCATCCACCGGGCGGCCGGACCCGATTTGCTGGCGTATTGCCGCACATTGGGCGGCTGCCCGACCGGCGAGGCACGCCTCACACCCGGCTTCCATCTGCCGGCACGCCACGTCATCCACACGGTCGGGCCCGTCTGGCGCGGCGGCGGCGCGAACGAGGAGGCCCTGCTGGCCTCATGCTACCGGGAGAGCCTCCGGCGCGCCGACGAAGCCGGCCTCACGTCCATCGCTTTCCCCGCCATCTCCACGGGCATCTATGGATTCCCGCCCGAGCGCGCCGCCCCACTGGCGGTCGGCGCCGTCCTCGCCCATCTTGTCGGCCCCGGCAGCGTGACCCGCGTGGTCTTCTGTTGCTTCTCTCAAGGCTCCGCCGACCTTCATCATGACGTCCTCCGCGCCCACGGCATCGCACCCCGCCCCTGACAGCGGGCGGGATCTTCCGCTCCTCCACCGCGACGGGCTGATGCTCATCATCGACAAGCCTTACGGCCTGCCGGTCCATGCCGGGCCGAAGGGCGGGGAGACGCTGACCGATCATCTCGATGCTTTGCGCTTCGGCCTGCCCCGCGCGCCGGAGCTGGCCCACCGGCTGGACAAGGACACCTCCGGCTGCCTCGTGCTCGGCCGCCACACCAAAGCACTGGCGCAGCTCGGAAAGCTGTTCGCCAGCGGCGCCGTGGGGAAAACCTACGTGGCCGTCACCCTCGGCGCCCCGTCGGCGGAGGCGGGGCGGATCGACCAGCCCTTGGCCAAGCGCTCGCCGCATCGCGGCTGGTGGATGCAGGCGGTTCCCAAGGGATCGCCCGGCGCGCAGGAGGCGATCACCGACTATCAGGTGCTGCACCGGGCCGGCGACCTCGCCGTCATCGCCCTGTCGCCGGTCACGGGGCGCACCCATCAGCTGCGCGCGCATCTCTCGCACCTCGGCACGCCCATCCTCGGCGATGCCATCTATGGCGGCGCCTCCCGCCTGCCGGGCGGGCCGAAGCTGCATCTGCATTCGCGACGGGTGGTGGTGCCGCTCAAGTCGGGGGCACCGGTGGACGTGAGCGCCCCTTTGCCGCCGCATATGTGCGAGACGCTTTCTCTCCTCGGCCTCGATCCGGCCGCCGTGGGCTTCGCCGCCGATGAGGTCGCCTTCGCCAAATTGGAGACGGCTGTGCGCAAGGCCTGACCCATTTGTGAAGCGCCTTCCGCAAGGGCAATCTGGCCCGGAACTTGCTGCATGCTAAGCTGACCAATGAAGGGGCAGGAAAGGGAGAGGGTGTGAGCGCATCTCGCGACGGAAAACGCCCGCGCAGGCCCGAGGACCGCACGCCGGAAGAACACGCGCGTGACCTGCTCGAGCGCGCCATCGCCCGCGCCCGCTATGCCGTGTTCTGGGAGCGGGCCTGGCCCGCCCTCGCCCGGGCCGGCGTTCCGCTGGCGCTGTTCCTGGCCGTATCCTTCGCCGGTGTCTGGGTGTCGGCGCCCGTGTGGGCGCGCATCGCCGGCGTCGTCCTGTTCGCCCTCGCCCTCCTGTTCGCGGCCCGCCCGCTCCTCGCCTTGCGCTGGCCAAGCCGGGAGGAGGCGGTGGCGCGCCTCGACGCCAAGAGCGCCCTCGCCCACCGCCCCGCCACCGCCATTTCCGACAGCCTCGCCACCCGCCCGGACGATCCGGTAGGCGCGGCCCTGTGGCGCGCCCACCTTGCCCGCGCACTCGCAGCCGCCCGCGCTCTGAAGGCCGGCACGCCATCGCCCGGCCTCGCGCGGCTGGACCCGCGCGCTCTCCGCGCGCTGGCAGTACTGGCGCTGGCGGCCACGGTCTTCATGGCACCGGGGCAGCATCTTTCCCGCATCGGCGCGGCCTTCGACTGGAAGACCATCGTCCCGCCCCCGCCCTACCGGCTCGACGCCTGGATCGATCCGCCCGCTTATACCGGCCGCCCCCCCGTGGTGCTTCCGGGCCTGCGTTCGGACGACCCCACGTCGCTGAACGCCGCCGCGCTGCAGGTGCCGGCGGGCAGCACGCTGGTGGTACGTGGATCCGGCATCGACACCGCCGCTCTCAAGCTCGACGGCGGCATCACGGAGGTGAAGCCCGAGGCTGACGCGCCGACGGCGGCCGGCGAGAAGCGCTATGCGATCCGAGAGGATGCGGACGTCACCTTCCTCGGCCCCGACCAGCGCCGCGTCTCGTGGCATTTCAAGGTGCTGGCGGACCAGAAGCCCACCATCAGCTTCGCCAAGGATCCGCAGCCCGGCCAGCGCAACACGCTCGTGCTGGCCTACCGCATGGAGGACGACTACGGCGTCAAGGAAGCGGAGGCGCTGTTCGCGCCGCTGCCGCCCGAACCGCCACTGTTCCCCCGCCCCGGCGCATCCCCGCGCAAGATGGCGCAGCCGCTGGTGCCGCCGCCCGACTTCAAGCTGACCCTGCCGGCCGGCGGGCGCACCGGAGCCGCGCAGACCTCGAAGGATCTCGTCGCCCATCCGTGGGCCGGTGCCCGCGTGGAGGTCCACCTCATGGCCCGCGACGAGGCCGGCAACGAGGGCGTCAGCGAGACGAAGGTGGTGCGCCTGCCGGCGCGCGCCTTCTCGAAGCCCCTCGCCAAGGCGCTCATCGACGAGCGCCGCCGCCTCGCCTTCGATGCCAGCAACCGCCGCAGGCTGGTGGCGGTGCTGGAAGGCCTCACCATTGCCCCGGCGCAGTTCACGCCCGGCGCCGGCGAATATCTCGGCCTGCGCACCGCGCTGGCGCGCGCCAAGAACGCCCGCAACGATGACGATCTGCGCGCGCTGGTGGACTATCTCTGGGAGGTCGCGGTCCTGATCGAGGACGGCACCCTCTCCGATGCCGAGCGCGAGCTGCGCGCCGCCCAGGAAGCGCTGCGAGAGGCGCTGGAGCGCGGCGCCAGCGACGAGGAGATCAAGCGCCTCACGCAGGATCTGCGTGCGGCCATGGAAAAGATGATGCGGCAACTGGCCGAGGAATCGCGCCGCGACAGCGGCACCGACGCCCGCCCGCTCGATCCCAACACCCGCATCGTCCGTCCGCAGGACCTGCAGAAGATGCTCGATCGCATCGAGAATCTCGCCCGCTCCGGCAACAAGGACGCCGCCCGGGAACTGCTCGACCAGCTCCAGGCCATGATGGAGAACATGCGCCCCGGCAACCGTCAGGCCGGCCGCCAGCAGCAGGGCCAGCAGCAGCAGAGCGAAATCGGCAAGATGATCCAGGAGCAGCAGCGCCTGCGCGACCGCACCTGGCGCCAGAACCGGGAAGGTCAGCAAGGGCAACAGGGTCAGCAAGGACAGCGCGGCCAGCAGGGGCAGCAAGGTCAACAAGGGCAGCAGGGTCAGGGCCAGCAGCCCGGCGAGAACGGCTTCTCGGACTTGCAGCAGGGCCAGCAGGAGCTGCGCAAGCGCCTTGGCCGCATGCTCGACCAGATGCGCCGGATGCAAGAGGGACAGGGGCAAGGCCAGCAGGGACAGGGTCAGCAGGGCCAGAACGGCGAAGGCGGGGAAGGCGACGCCATGGGCCGGGCCGGCGAGGCCATGGGCCGGGCGGAACAGGCCATGCGCGAGGCGGAGGAAGCCCTCGGCCGCGGCGAGGGACAGGGCGCGCTTGACGCCGAGGGCCGTGCCCTCCAGTCGCTCCGCCAGGGGGCGCAGGCCATGGCCGAAGCGCAGCAGGGCAACCAGAACGGCCAAGGCCCCGGCGGTCCCGGCGAGGAGAGCGCGCAGCGCACTGATCCCCTCGGCCGCCCGCTGCGCAGCCAGGACTATGGCGACGATTTCACCGTGAAGGTGCCGGACGAGGTGGACGCCCAGCGCGCCCGCCGCGTGCTGGAAGAGCTGCGTCGCCGGCTGGAGCAGCCGGAGCGTCCGCAGATCGAGCTCGACTATCTGGAGCGCCTGCTGCGCGGGCTGAACTGAGGCGGAGACTTACCCCTCCGCCCGCTCCACCTTCAGCGTCGCGCCGTCGGCGCTGACCACGCGCACATCATGCCCCGCGGCCACGTCGGGGCCCTCGACCCGCCACACCGTATCGCCGATGCGCACCCGCCCCACCCCGCCGAGGATGGGGGCATCCAGCGTGAACACCCGGCCGACGAACCCTTCCGCGCGCCGGTTGAGAAACGGCCTGTCGGAGGCCTTGCCCGGCGCCGGGCTGATGCGTCGGCCGACGAGGACCGCCACCACCGCCAGCGCGGCGAACACCAGCACCTCGGCCTGCCACGCGAGCGCGACCCCATAGGCGATGGCGCCGGTGACCAGCGCGGCAAGGCCGAGCCACAGCAGGAAGGCGCCCGGCGCCGCGATCTCCGCCACCAGCAGCACGCCGCCGAGGACGAACCAGGCCCAGGGCCCGAGATGGGTGAGGAGCGGCATGGGCTCAATCCTCCCGGGGCGGCAGGGTCGCGGGGCCGGTGGGCCGCCGGCTGGCCGGGCGCTCCGGCCCGGCGGAGGTCGCCGCAACACCGGGTCCGAACGCGCCCCCTCCAAACGCGCCCTTGGCAATCTCGCCGATGCCGGCGAGGGAGGAGAGCAGCGCCGTTCCCTCATAGGGCATTAGGACCACCTTCTGGTTGGGCGCGGCACCCATCGTCTCGAACGCCTTCACGTATTTCTCGGCGATGTAATAGTTGAGCGCCGCCGGATCGCCGCTCGCCACCGCGACCGACAGCATTTCGGTGGCCTTGGCGTCGGCCTGCGCCAGCCGCTCGCGCGCCTCGGCATCGCGGAAGGCGGCCTCGCGGCGGCCCTCGGCCTGCAGGATCTGCCCCTGCTTCTGCCCTTCCGCCTTCAGGATGGCCGACTGGCGCTGGCCCTCGGCCTCGAGGATCACGGCGCGCTTCTCGCGCTCGGCCTTCATCTGGCGGGCCATGGCGTTCACCAGATCGCGGGGCGGCACGATGTCCTTGATCTCGATGCGGGTCATCTTGATGCCCCAGGGCGAGGCCGCCGCATCCACCACCGCCAGCAGGCGCACGTTGATCTCGTCACGGTGTGACAGGAGCTGGTCGAGGTCCATGGAACCCATGACCGTGCGGATGTTGGTCATGGTGAGCGCGAGGATTGCAGTGTCGAGCCGCGCGACCTCGTAGGAGGCGCGGGCGGCATCGAACACCTGGAAGAACACCACGCCGTCCACCGTCACGGTGGCATTGTCCTTGGTGATGACCTCCTGGCTCGGAACGTCGATCACCTGCTCCATCACGTTCACGCGGTTGCCGATGCGATCGATGAACGGAACGATGAGGTTGAGGCCGGGCATCAGCGTCTTGGTGTACCGGCGGAAGCGCTCCACCGTGTACTGGTAGCCCTGCGGCACCGTCTTCACGCCGGAGAAGACCACCGCCACCGCCAGCACCAGCAGCACCAGCACGAACAGGTTGGGACCGATCTCGATCATGGGACGCCCCTATGGCCGGCCCCCTGCGGCCGGTGGCGCATATGGCCATGGGCAAGGGGGCGGGGGCAAGGCGGCCGCCGGCGGGCGGGAACGGAAGGAGAAGAGACGACCTCCTCCGATTCGCACGCGATTCGTTCGCGCCATGTTCTCCGTGGAGCGCCGAGAAGGTCCCATTCCGGGACAGCGGCACCCATGCCGTTTCATTGACGGCCCATGTCAGCCCATGATAACCCATAGATACCCATAAACAGGATGGACGGTCTCGACCGTCACGCGGGCGGCCTTGAACGGCGCCCGTTGCAACACGAGGGCACCCGGGCGCCATGGACCGCTTCGTGTCCACCTACACGATGCGCCTTGACGCCAAGGGCCGGGTCTCCATCCCCGCGCCCTATCGGACGGTGCTGATGAAGGACGGCACGGACGGCCTCTATTGCCATCCGAGCCTTGCGGAACCGGCGCTGGATGCCGGCGGTAACCGTCTGGTCGGCGAGATCGACGCGCTGATCGACAGCTACCCGCCCTATTCCGAGGCGCGCGAAGAGCTGGCCGCCGCCCTCTACGGCACCAGCGAGACCCTGCGCATCGATCCGGAGGGCCGGGTGGTGCTGACGGAGACGTTGAAGGCCCATGCGGCGATCACCGACCAGGTGGCGTTCGTGGGCATGGGACACAAGTTCCGGATCTGGGAACCGGAGCGGCTGAAGGCACATCTCGCGGAGGCCACCCGAAGGGTGCGCGAGCTGCGCCAGGCCATCGGCTCCCGAGCGGAGAACCCGAGGGGCGAACGGACATGACGACGGGCCACGGGGTCGGCCCCGCCGACGCCGCTGGCGGACCGGCCCGTCATCTGCCGGTGATGCTCCGCGAGGTTCTCGCGCACCTCGCGCCGAAGGACGCCGGCCACTATGTGGATGGCACCTTCGGCGCGGGAGGTTACACCTCCGCCATCCTCGCCGCGGCGGACTGCCAAGTCCTCGCCATCGACCGCGACCCCACGGCCATCGCCGCCGGGCAGACGCTGGTGGAAGCCTCTGGCAAGCGCCTTCTCCTCGTGCAGGACCGTTTCTCAAGGCTCGACGAGATCGCGGCCGAGCAGGATTTCGGACCGCTCGACGGGGTGGTGCTGGACATCGGCGTCTCCTCCATGCAGCTCGACGAGGCGGAACGCGGCTTCTCCTTCCGCCGCGACGGGCCGCTCGACATGCGCATGGGCGCGGACGGCCTTTCGGCGGCCGACCTCTGCGCCACGCTCGATGAAGTCCGCCTCGCCCACATCATCTGGACCTTCGGCGAGGAGCGGCATTCGCGCGCCATCGCCAAGGCCATCGTGAAGGCGCGGGAAGAGGCGCCCATCACCCGCACGGCACAACTTGCCGAGATCGTCTCGCGCGTGGTCTGGGCGAAGCCGGGCGAGGTGCATCCCGCCACCCGCACGTTTCAGGCCCTGCGCATCGCCGTGAACGAGGAATTGCAGGAGCTTGTGGACGCTCTCGCCGCCGCCGAGCGGGCGCTCAGGCCGGGGGGGCGGCTGGTGGTCGTCACCTTCCATTCCCTAGAGGACAGGATCGTTAAGACTTTTCTGTCACACCGGTCAAAGGCACCGTCCGCCTCGCGCCACCAGCCGCAAGCGGAAGGGCCGGAGCCCTCCTTCCGCCTCGTGGCGAAGGGAGCCATAGAGCCCGGTCCCGACGAAGTGGCAGGCAACCCGCGCTCAAGGTCCGCGAAGCTTCGCGCGGCCGAGCGCACGGACGCCCCGGCGCATCCGGGCGGTGACCTGATGGGGCTGCTTCCGCCCCCATCACCGCAACGCCCAGGGCGGAGACGCTAGTCGAGATGTTTCGGGTCGCCAATGTCGTGATGGTCGTCGCGCTTCTGGTGACCGCCGCGGTGGTCTACCAGCTCAAGGTCTCGTCCACCGCCGAGGCCGAGCGGCTCGCCACCCTGCGCACCCAGATCCGCAAGGAGCGTGATTCCATCGCCCTGATGCGGGCGGAATGGGCGCGCCGCACCTCGCCCATCTACATCCAGGGCCTCGCCGAGCGCCATCTCGACATGAAGCGGCTGGATGTCGATTCGATTTCCAGCCTCGACGACCTGCCCGCCAAGCCCGCCTCCAGCGGCGACGGCATCGGCGGCATGATCGAGGCGCTGGTGGACGCCCCGCTCGTCACGTCTTCCGCCGGCTCGAAGCCCTCGGCCTCTACCACGGCCCCCACGAGCTCGGGTGGCGCCACGGTGCCGGCCACTTCGGCGCTGCGCCCGGCCAATGCGCCGGTGTCGAAGCCAGCCGCGAGCGCGTCCGCCACACCCCGTCCCACCGCTCCGCGGCCCCTGCCCCCCATGCAGCCCGCGCCGGCCGCCGCCGCACCGGCACCCGCGCCGCCCCCGGAGCCCACCAATCCCCTCGAAAAGCTCTCCGGATTCCTGGCCGGTTTCCGCTGACGAGGTCCGAAATGGCTGATCTGTCTTCCATCTCCGCCCGCCTCGCCCGCATGTGGGCCGGCATCGTCGCCGCCGTCGGCCCCGTGCTCCGGGATGCCGACGCCTCCTGCGCGGTGCTGCTCGATCGTCTCGGCGCCGGCAGCAAGGCCGCCGGCCGCGCAACCGCACGCGGCTCCGCGCGGGCCGCCGTCGCAAGCTGGAACGTGCTGTGGCCGTTCACGGTGCATCTCGGCCACCTCGCCTGGCGCGGCGTCCGTCATGTGGTGCGCGGGCTTTTCGGCCTCGACCGCACCGATCCCGATACGGTGGCGCGCGGGCGCATCAAGCTGGTGATGGCCGCCTTCTGCTGCCTGTTCGTCGCCATCGCGATGCAGCTCTCCCACCTCGCCATGACCGCGGACGGCGGCGGCGGACGCGGGCGCGGCTCGGATGCGGTGGCCTCCGCCCGCCCCGACATCATCGACCGCAACGGCGACATCGTCGCCATCGACGTGAAGTCCCCGTCCCTCTTCGCCGAGCCGCGCCGCCTCATCGATCCCGACGAGGCGCTGGAAGGCCTGCTCAAGGTGCTGCCCGACCTCGACGTGGAGGAAGCGCGCAAGCGCCTCAATTCCGGCAAGGGCTTCGCCTGGCTGAAGCGCGAGATCACGCCGGCGCAGATGCGCGCCATCCACCGCCTCGGCTTTCCCGGCATCGGCTTCCTGAAGGAAAACCGCCGCATCTATCCCGACGGCCCGATCATCTCCCACGTGATGGGCGGGGTGAACGTGGACAACCAGGGCATTTCCGGCATCGAGAAGTGGATCGACAGCCGGGGCCTCGCCGAGCTGCACCTCGCCGGCTTCGCCACTGACCGCCAGCAGGAGCCGGTTCAGCTCGCCATGGACGTGCGCGTGCAGCACGCCGTGCGCGACGAGCTGGTGAAGGCGAAGAACAAGTTCCAGGCGCTGCACGCCATGGGCGTGGTCACCGATGTGAATACCGGCGAGATCATCTCGCTGGTGTCGATCCCCGATTTCGACCCCAACAGCTCCGGCAACCCCAAGGACGACGCCTATCTCAACCGGCTGACCACCGGCGTCTACGAGATGGGCTCGACCTTCAAGGCGCTGTCGTTCGCCATGGCGCTCGATTCGGGCAAGATCGGCCTGAACTCGACCTTCGATGCCCGTGCGCCGCTGCATTTCGGCAAGTTCGCCATCCACGACTACCACGCCGAGAACCGCGTCCTCACGGTGCCCGAGATCTTCCTCGTCTCGTCCAACGTGGGTACCGCGAAGATGGTGCTCTCCCTCGGCGTGGAAGCGCACAAGGCGTTCCTGAAGAAGATGGGCCAGCTCGACCGGCTCAAGACCGAGCTGCCGGAAAGCTCCGAACCCATCGTGCCGAAGCGCTGGGGTGAACTGAACTCGGCCACCATCGCCTTCGGCCACGGTCTCTCCGTCGCCCCGCTGCAGGCCGTGATGGCGGTGAATTCCATGGTCAACGGCGGCTTCCTCATTCCGCCCACCTTCATCAAGCGCACGCCGGAAGAGGCGCAGAAGCTGGCGGTGCGCGTGCTGAAGCCCGAGACCTCGGACAAGATGCGCTACGTCATGCGCCTCAATGCCGAGAAGGGCTCGGCCAAAAAGGCCGAGGTGCCCGGCTTCCTCGTCGGCGGCAAGACCGGCACCGCCGAGAAGGTGGTGAACGGGCGCTATGCGCACAACAAGCTGCTCACGTCCTTCACCGCGATCTTCCCCATGGACAAGCCGCGCTACCTCGTTCTGGTCATGCTGGACGAGCCTAAGGCGACGTCGGAGACCTACGGCTTCGCAACCTCGGGCTGGAACGCCGCACCCACGGCCGGCAAGATCGTCGAGCGGATTGCCCCCATGCTCAACATCGCGCCGCGCCAGAACCTGCCCGATGCGGAACAGCTGCTCCGCATGCCGCTCAAGGTTGCCGACCGCCATTGAAGTCACCGCTGCGGGATCGCGTTACCGCCACCGCAGCGGCAGCCCGCGCGGGGTGACAACCGGGGCGGGCGAATGCCAGAAAGGGGTCCGATGACCATACATTCCCTCGGACAGATCCTCGACGGCCACGCCCGCATCCTGACGCCCGACGGCGCGCAAGAGCCCATTACCGGCCTGTCCTCGGACAGCCGCCGCATCACGCCCGGCGACCTGTTCGTCGCCATCCCCGGCACCCATGCGGACGGGACCCGCTTCATCGCCGACGCCATCGCGCGCGGTGCCGCCGCCGTGCTGATGGAGCCGACCGCGCCGGCCCCCATCCTGCCGCCGCAGGTGGCCCTCGCCTTCACGCTGGACGCCCGGCGCTCCCTGTCGCTGGCCGCCGCTCGCGTCTATCCGCGCCAGCCGCAGACCATCGCCGCCATAACCGGCACCGCGGGCAAGACCTCGGTCGCCTTCTTCCTGCGGCAGATCTGGGAGCGGCTCGGCCATCGCGCGGCGTATCTCGGCACCATCGGGCTGGTGAAGCCGGACGGCGCGACCTATGGCAGCCTCACCACGCCCGATCCGGTGGAGCTGCACGCCACCCTGGATGCGCTGGCGGGAGAGGGCGTCACCCACATGGCGCTCGAGGCCTCCTCCCACGGCCTCGACCAGAAGCGGCTTGACGGCGTGCGCCTTGCCGCCGGCGGCTTCACCAATCTCGGCCGCGACCATCTCGACTACCACCCCACGATAGACGCCTATTTCCGCGCCAAGCTCCGCCTCTTCACCGAGGTGATGCCGCCGGACGCCGCCGCCGTGGCCGTCACCTCCGCCCCCTTCGCCGCGACCGCGCTCGCGTGGGCGCAGACGCGCGGCCTCCGGCTCCTGCCCATCGGCGAGGGACGGGCGGACGGCATCGACATTGCCGCCGCGACGGGCTCGCCAGCCGGGCAGAAGGTGATGTTCGCGGATGGCTCCAGCGCCGTCGTGCCGCTGGTCGGGCGTTTCCAGCTGGACAACGCCTTGCTCGCCGCCGGCCTCGCCATCGCCTGCGGGGCGGATCGCGCCGAGGCGTTCGCTGCCCTCGCCCACCTCAAGGGCGTTCCGGGGCGGCTGGAGCGCATGGGCGACGACCCGCGCCGCCCGGTGTTCGTGGACTACGCCCACAAGCCGGAAGCCCTCGCCACCGTGCTCGACACCCTGCGCGCCGCCATCCCCGGCCGACTGGTGGTGGTGGTCGGCTGCGGCGGTGACCGCGACCGGGGCAAGCGGCCCATCATGGGGGCCATCGCCGCGATGAAGGCGGACACGGTGATCGTGACCGACGACAACCCGCGCAGCGAGGACCCGGCGGCGATTCGCGCCGAGGTCCTGGAAGGCGCCCGCGGCGCCGGCCGGGACAATGTGCGCGAGATCGGCGACCGGGCGGAGGCCATCCGGGCCGGCGTTGCCCTCATCGAAAGCGGGGATGCGCTGCTGGTTGCCGGCAAGGGTCACGAAACGGGCCAAATCATCGGCGACCGGACATATCCATTCTCGGATGCGGCGGAAGTCCTCGCCGCCCTCAAGGAGGTCGCGGCATGAATGCGGGCGAAACGGAAGGCCGGGTCCTCCACTCCGTCGCGGAAATGGCGGCGGCCATGGGGGCTGAGGTGCGCGGCACGCCGCGCGACGCCACCGGCATCTCCATCGACAGCCGCTCACTGGCGACCGGCGACGCGTTCTTCGCCATCGCCGGAGAGAACAGCGACGGCCACGCCTATGTGGGCAAGGCGCTGGAGGCCGGCGCCTCGGCCTGCGTCGTGGCGCGCGACAAGCTGGCGCAACTCCCCGCCGACGCCCCCCTCTTCGTAGTGGACGACGTGCTTGCTGCCCTGACCGACCTCGCCCGCGCCAGCCGCGCGCGCTCGCAGGCGGGCATCGTCGCGGTGACGGGATCGGTGGGCAAGACCACCACCAAGGAGGCGCTGCGCATCGCGCTCGGCGCCGATGGCGAGACCCACGCCTCCGCCGCTTCCTACAACAATCACTGGGGCGTGCCCCTTTCCCTCGCCCGCCTGCCGCGCGAGGCGCGCTACGGCGTCTTCGAGATCGGCATGAACCATCCCGGCGAGATCACGCCGTTGGTGAAGCTGGTGCGCCCGCAGGTCGCCATCATCACCACCGTGGAGCCGGTTCACATCGCCCAGTTCTCGGGGATCGAGGAGATCGCCGACGCCAAGGCGGAAATCTTCCAGGGGCTGGAGGCGGGCGGCGCGGTGGTGTTGAACCTCGACAATCCCCTCTTCCCCCGCCTCAAGGCCGCCGCCGAGGCGCTGGGCATCGACCGCATCGTCACCTTCGGCGAGACAGCGGGCGCCGACGTGCGGCTGAAGGAGGCCGCGCTGCAATCTTACTGCTCGGTGGGCGTGGCGGACGTGATGGGCACGCCGGTGACCTTCAAGGTGGGCATGCCGGGCCGCCACATCGTGCAGAACATGCTGGCAGTGCTCGCCGCGGCGAAGCTCGTCGGCGCTGATCTCGCGCTGGTGGGCCTCGCGCTGTCGCAGATGAAGGCGCCCCCCGGCCGCGGCGTCGCGCTGCGCCTGCAGGTGAAGGGCGGGCAGGCGACACTGCTGGACGAGAGCTACAACGCCAACCCCGCCTCCATGCGCGCCGCCCTCGACGTGCTCAGCCGCACCCCGGTGGGCCCGCGCGGCCGCCGCATCGCGGTGCTCGGCGACATGCTGGAACTGGGGCCCGACGGCGAGGCGCACCATGCCGAACTCGCCGAGGCGATCCGCGCGGCGAAGATCGATGTGGTGTTCTGCTGCGGACCGCAGATGCATGCGCTCTGGCAGGCCCTCCCCTCGGAACGGCGGGGCGGCTATGCGATCCACGCCTCCCACCTCGAGCCCATGGTGGCGTCCGCCATCCGGGGCGGTGACACGTTGATGGTCAAGGGTTCCAACGGCAGCCGCATGGGACCGCTGGTCAAGAGCCTCGCCGAGCGCTTCCGCGCCGCCGAGGATGCGCTGCTCGAAGGATAGAATTCAGATGCTCCAGTGGCTTGCCGATCTCCACCAGTCCTTCACGGCCTTCAACGTCTTCCGCTACATCACCTTCCGCACTGGCGGGGCCGTGGTGACGGCGCTGCTGTTCGTCTTCCTGTTCGGCCCGGCGATGATTTCCATGCTGCGGCTGAAGCAGGGCAAGGGCCAGCCCATCCGCACCGACGGGCCGCAGTCGCATCTGCTCACCAAGAAGGGCACGCCCACCATGGGCGGGCTGATGATCCTCGCCGGCATCACGGTGGCGACGCTCCTGTGGGCGAACCTCTTCAACGTCTACGTCTGGGCCGTTCTGCTCGTGATGATCGGCTTCGGCATGATCGGGTTCTATGACGATTACCTGAAGGTGACGAAGCAGACCCACAACGGCCTCTCCGGCAAGACGCGCCTTGCCATCGAGGCGGTGATCTCCGGCGTTGCCGTGGTCATCATCATGACCATGGGCAAGTCGGGCCTCTCGACCTCCGTGGCCTTCCCCTTCTTCAAGGACCTGCTGCTCAACCTCGGCGTTTTCTTCGCGGTGTTCGGCGTGTTCGTCATCGTCGCCGCGGGCAATGCGGTGAACCTCACCGACGGGCTCGATGGCCTCGCCATCGTGCCGGTGATGATCGCGGCCGGCACCTTCGGCCTCATCGCCTATCTGTCCGGCAACGTGCGGTTCGCCGATTACCTGCAGATCCACTATGTCGCCGGCGCCGGCGAGCTGGCGGTGGTCTGCGGCGCGGTGATGGGAGCCGGCCTCGGCTTCCTGTGGTTCAACGCCCCGCCCGCCCAGGTGTTCATGGGCGACACCGGCTCGCTGGCGCTGGGCGGCTTGCTCGGCACGGTCGCGGTAGCCACCAAGCACGAGATCGTGCTCGCGGTGGTGGGCGGCCTGTTCGTGCTGGAGGCGGTCTCGGTGATCGTGCAGGTGGCGTCGTTCAAGCTCACCGGCAAGCGGGTGTTCAAGATGGCACCCATCCACCACCATTTCGAGCAGCTCGGCTGGACCGAGCCGCAGGTGGTGATCCGCTTCTGGATCGTCGCCGTGGTGCTGGCGCTCGCGGGCCTCGCGACGCTCAAGCTGCGGTGAGGACGCTATTGCTCAATGAAAAGGCCCGCCGGAGCGATCTGCGGGCCTTTTTCATGCGCCTGCCTACCTCACCCTCGCCCGCACGTATTGATGCCCAGCAGCGGATAGGCCGGGCAGAAGCGGAACGCGGCGGTGAGGAGCATTACCACGCCTACAGCGCCGATCAGCCACGTCCAATGCCCGAGCCCGGCCAGCGCCGGCACGGAGGGAGCCACGAAGGGCGCCAGGATCAGCACGACCCCGACAACGAAGCGCAGCACCCGGTCGATCCCACCAACGTTCGCGACCATCTCACTCTCCCGATTCCGGCATCCAGGTTCAGCGGGCGAATCCAGCGCAGCACGCAAGCGATCCCGCCAGCTACATTCAATAATATGAATGTCGAAACGGGCAAGCAGGGGATTTCCCTTAAGGCGCGCCGCGCCGGCCTCTGCCTACGAAAGGGGTTCGCACTTTTTCGCATCATGCTCTAGACGGAAGCCCGGACTGCATTGCCGCAACGGACGATTTTACCGCCATGATCCCCGTCACCGTCTTCAAGGATGCAACCGTCGCCCTTTTCGGGCTGGGTGGCTCGGGCCTTGCCACCGCAGAGGCGCTCAAGGCCGGCGGCGCCACCGTTGTCGCCTATGACGATTCCGAAGCCTCCCGCCGCAAGGCCGGCGAGGCGGGTATCCTCGTGCAGGATCTCCACGACATCGACTGGACCATCGTCCAGGCGCTGATCCTCGCCCCCGGCGTGCCGCTCACCCATCCCGAGCCGCACTGGTCGGTGAAGCTGGCGCAGGCGGCGGGCGTCGAGATCATAGGCGACATCGAACTGTTCTGCCGCGAGCGGCAGGCCATCGCGCGCCGCTCGCCGTTCATCGCCATCACCGGCACCAACGGCAAGTCCACCACCACGGCGCTCATCACCCACATCCTGCGCATTGCCGGACGCGACGTGCAGATGGGCGGCAACATCGGCACCGCCATCCTCTCCCTCGCCCCGCCGAAGCCCGGCCGCGTGCATGTGGTGGAGTGCTCCTCCTACCAGATCGACCTTGCCCCCGGCCTCGACCCCTCCGTGGGGGTGATGCTCAACATCACGCCGGACCATCTCGACCGCCACGGCACCATCGAGAACTACGCAGCGGTCAAGGAACGCCTCGTCACCGGGGTCGAGCAGACCGGCACCGTCGTGGTCGGCGTGGACGACGATTTCTCCGCCGCCATGGCCGACCGGGCAGAGCGCGCCGGCAAGCATGTGGTGCGAATCTCGGTTCGGCGGCCGCTGCCGGACGGCATCTGGCGCGAGGGCGAGAGCCTGGTGGTGTCCGAAGGCGGAGCCGAGGTCTTCCGCCTGCCGCTGGGCGGCATCGGCTCCCTGCGCGGGGCGCACAATGCCCAGAACGCTGCCGCCGCCTATGCCGCCTGCCGTGCGCTCGGCGTCGCGCCGGAGGTCATCGCGGTGGCCATGAAGCGCTTCCCCGGCCTCGCCCACCGCATGGAAGAGGTGGGCAACAAGGGCAAGGTGCTGTTCGTCAACGATTCCAAGGCGACCAATGCGGACGCCGCCGAGCGGGCGCTGACGAGCTTTACCGACATCTTCTGGATTGCCGGCGGCAAGCCGAAGGCCGGCGGCATCGCGCCGCTCGCGCCCTTCTTCGATCGTGTCGCCAAGGCCTATCTGATCGGCGAGGCGGCGCAGGATTTCGCCGCGACGCTGGGGGACACGGTGCCCCACGAGATCGTCGGCACCCTCGACAAGGCGGTGGAAGCCGCCGCGCGGGACGCCGAAGCGGCCGGGCGCCCGGATGCGGTGGTGCTGCTCTCGCCGGCCTGCGCCAGCTTCGACCAATATCCCAATTTCGAGGTCCGCGGCGACGCGTTCCGCACGCTGGTGCAGGCGCTGCCGGGCATCGAGGCCCGCACCCGGTCCACTACGCCGGCGGCGCAGAAGGAGCCGCCCAAGGGCGGCGGCCATCCGCACGGCAATCCCCATGGCAACCCGCATGGCGGTGGACACCCCCATGGTGCGGGAGGCCACATGGGCGGACATCCCGGAGGCCATCCCGGCAAGGGGCATCCCTGACCCCCGCCCCGGCTTCGTCCGCCGCCCCCAATCCACCCCGAGCCGGCGGCTGGCCTTGTGATTCAAGGCCTTCCGTGGCATTTGTGCGCCGCACAATGGAGAGATCGATGGCCGAGACCGGCACCCGCACGCCCCTGCACGCCCCGCCGCTGGTGGAAGGCCTCTCCGCCTTCGCCGGCGCCTACGACCTGATCCTCTGCGACGTCTGGGGCGTGCTGCACAACGGCGTCGCGTCCTTTCCCTCCGCCTGCGAGGCACTGACGAAGGTGCGGGCGGGCGGCGCCACGGTGGTGCTGGTGTCCAATGCGCCGCGGCCCAACCGCTTCATCATGGGCATGCTCGACGGCCTCGGCGTGCCACGCACCGCCTATGACGCCATCGTCACCTCCGGCGACGTGACGCGCGACATGCTGGAGGCGCGGCCGGGCGCTCGCGTCTATCACCTGGGTCCTGCGCGGGACGTGGGCACGTTCGACGGGCTGGACCTCACCCTCACCGGCCTTGAAGACGCGGACCTCGTGGTCTGCACCGGCCTCCTCGACGACGACGTGGAGACGCCGGAGGACTACGCCGACGCCCTCGCCGCCATGAAGGCGCGGGAACTGCCGTTCATCTGCGCCAATCCGGACCTCGTGGTGGAGCGCGGCGACAAGCTCATCTTCTGCGCCGGGGCCATCGCCCAGGCCTATGAGCAGATCGGCGGCAAGGCCTATTGGTGCGGCAAGCCATACCGCCCCATTTACGACACCGCCTTCGCCCGCGCCGAGGTGATCCGTGGCGAGGCGGTGGAGCGCTCCCGCGTGCTCGGCATCGGCGACGCGCTGCGTACCGATATCGCCGGCGCCAACGATGCCGGTTTCGACAGCCTGTTCATCTCCGGCGGCATCCATGCGCAGGAGCTGAAATCCATCGACGGCGCCATTCCCGACACCGAATCCCTCGCCGATCTCTTCACCGGCCATGCCCACCCGCGTGGCGTCATGCCCCGCCTCGCGTGGTAGGTGCATCCGGGCGACATTCGGTTCCTTGAATTTGCCCGTGGTTTGACCGATCTCGAAGGCCGAATATCCTGTCCCGGTGCCGTCGAGGTTCCGGGCATTCCGCCGAACACCAAGGCAAGGCCTGCGCCCGCCGATGACCGTTTCCCTTCCCCCTGATTTCGTGCTGGTCCGCGGCCCCGAGCCCCTGCCCCCGGCGCTGGCGCGGCCCGTCATCGCCATCGGCAATTTCGACGGCGTGCATCGCGGCCATCAGGCGGTGTTCGCGGCGGCGCGGACCATGGCGGCCGAGGCAGGAGGGCCGGCCCTGGCTCTCACCTTCGAGCCGCACCCGCGCACCTTCTTCAATCCCGCCACCGCCCCCTTCCGCCTGACTCCGGCAATGGAGAAGCTGCGTCACATCGCCGACAGCGGCCTTCAGGGCGCCATCGTGCTCAATTTCGACGCCGCCCTCGCGGCCATGGAAGCGGAGGACTTCGTGCGCGAGGTGCTGGTCGGCCGCTACGGCGTTGCCGGCGTGGCGGTGGGCTTCGATTTCCACTTCGGACGCCAGCGCGCCGGATCGCCCGCCTTTCTCAAGGAGGCGGGAGAACGGCACGGCTTCGCCGTCACCGTGGTCGAGCCCATGCGCGACGAGAACGACGCGATTTCCTCCACCGCCGTGCGCCGGGCGCTGGCTTCGGGACAGGTGGGCCATGCCGCCCATATGCTGGGGCGGCCCTTCGCGGTGACGGCCGAGGTGATCCACGGCGACAAGCGTGGCCGCACCATCGGCTTCCCCACCGCCAACCTCGCGTTGCCGCAGGATCTGGAACTGGCCTTCGGCATCTATGCGGTGCGTGCCGTGACGCCGGCCGGACGGTTCGACGGCGTGGCGAACTATGGCCGGCGCCCCACCTTCGACAATGGCCGGGCGCTGCTGGAAGTCCACCTGTTCGATTTCTCCGGCGATCTCTATGGCCAGTCCATCGAGGTGGAATTCCACGCCTACATCCGGCCGGAGCTGAAGTTCGACGGCATCGATGCGCTCGTCGCGCAGATAAAGGCCGATGCGCGGCAGGCGCGCGAGGTGCTGCTGCGCGAAGTCTGACGGATCGCCGGGTTAAGTTAGCCACACCTTAACCGGCTGGTCCCATTCTGGAGCGGATGACGAAAGCCGCCAGAGAAGACCGCAAAGCCGTGCCATCCGCTCCCGCCGCTCCCCCGGAAGACCGCCGCTCGCCCTTCATCCGGCTGGCCGACCTCCTTGCGGGGATCGAGCCGGGGCGCCAGCCGCTGAGCGCCGCCGTGGGCGAGCCGCAGCACGCCATGCCGGATTTCGTCGGCCCGGTTCTCACCAGCAATCTTTCGGGTTTCGGCCGCTATCCGCGCGCCGAAGGCACGCCCACCTTCCGCGCCGCCGCCGCCCGCTGGCTGGCGCAGCGCTACAAGCTCGCGAAGCCGCTCGATGCGGACCGCGAGGTGCTGGCGCTGAACGGCTCCCGCGAGGGCCTGTTCTCCGCCGCCATCGTCGCCCAGCGCCTCGCCGATCCGGCGAAGGGGGCGAACGGCAAGCCGGCCATGCTGCTGCCCAATCCTTTCTACGCCGCCTATGCCGCGGGCGCGGAGGCCGCCGGCTGCGAGGCCGTGGTCGTGCCGACCACCAAGGAAAGCGGCTGGCTGCCTGACCTCGACGCACTCGACGCGGACCTGCTGAAGCGGACGGTCGCGATCTACATCGCCTCGCCTGCCAATCCGCAGGGCGCCATCGCCTCGGCCGACTATCTCGGCAAGGCACTGGAGCTGGCGCGGGGCAACGGGGCGTTCCTGTTTTCGGACGAATGCTATTCGGAAATCTATCTGGGTGCGGAGAAGCCGGCCGGCATCCTCGAGGTGGCCGGCACAGACCTCTCGCGCGTGGTGGCGTTCAACTCCCTGTCCAAGCGCTCGTCCCTGCCCGGCCTGCGCTGCGGCTTCTGCGCCGGCGATCCCGCCTTCCTGAAGGATTTCCTCGCCTTCCGCTGGGTGGCCGCGCCACAGGTGCCGGAGCCCTTGCAGGCGGTGGCCGTCGCGGCGCTGGGGGACGAGGCCCACGTCACCCGCTCCCGCGACCTTTATGCCGCGAAGTTCGACCTCGCCGACCGCATGCTCGCCGGCCGCTTCGGCTATGAGCGGCCCGGCGGCGGCTTCTTCCTCTGGCTCGACGTGTCCCACCTCGCTGACGACCGCCTCACCGGCGGCGAGGCGGCGGCGGTGAAGCTGTGGCGCGAGCAGGGCTTGCGCACGGTGCCGGGGGGCTATCTCGCGCGCCGCGACCTCACCGGCGCCAACCCCTCCGCCGGCTTCCTGCGCGTCGCGCTGGTCCAGGATCTGCCCACCTGCGAGGAGGTGCTGAAGCGCCTCGTCGCGGCCCTCTGAAGGGAGCCGCGCCCATGCCCATGGCCCGCCGACGCCCGAAGGCTGCCGCCACCGCCGATGCCGTCATCAACAGCCGGATGGACGCCCATCCCCATCAGGTGCCGCGCCTCGAACTGATCCCGGAGAGCATCCGCCTCGTGGTGCGCCGGCGCGGGCGGGAGATCGTCGGCACCGGACTCATCCTGGCAACGCTGACCTCCTTCGTAGCACTCGGCACCTGGTCCGCGGCCGACCCCAGCCTCTCCAACGCCACCCACGCTCCGGTCACGAACCTCCTGGGCCGGCCCGGCGCGATCATCGCCGACCTGCTGGTCCAGTTGTTCGGCCTCGCGGCGCTCGCGGTCCTGCTGCCGCCGCTCTATGCCGGCTGGCGGCTCTTGACCCACCGACCGTTCGCCCGCGAGCGGCTGCGCATCACCTGCTGGCTCATCGGAGTGCTGGGTACGACGGCCTTCCTCGGCGCCATTCCACAGCCGGACCACTGGCCGGGGCTCACCGGCCTCGGCGGCGCTTTGGGCGATCTCTTTCCCCGCGCCTTCGGCGTGATGCGCGGCGGCGCGCTTGCGGCCCTTGATTCCATGCTGATCGGCGCGGCCGGCCTCGCGATCGGGGCCGCAGGCCTGTTCTTCGCCCTGAGCGGCGGCCGGCGCACGCCGCTGAAGCTCGCCCCCGCCTCCGAGCTACCCGGAGAGGTGGGCGACGAAGACGAGGAGGATGACGGCACCGCCGTTTCCCTCGGCGCCCTCACCCACACCTTCCTGTCGTGGAAGGCGCGCCTCTCCGGCGCCGGGCTCGCCCGCCGGGCCGGACCCGCCGTAGCTTCGGCCGTTCCTACGGAAGGGCCGGGCCCGCGGCAGGAACCGCGTCTGGAGGGTGCCGGCGCGCCACCGACACACGACGCCAGCGACATCCCGCTGGATGTCGCCCCCGAAAGCGCCGCCGCCCGTCGCCGTGCGGCGCGCCGGGGTGGCCGCCGCCCTGGCTACCAGCATCCCTCCCTCGACCTGCTGACGCCCGCGCCCCCCGCCAAGGCCCCGGCCCTGAGCCCGGAGGCGCTCTCCGGGACCGCGCGCGAACTGGAGGCGACGCTGCAGGACTTCGGCGTGCGCGGCGAGATCGGCCAGGTGCGCCCCGGTCCCGTGGTGACGCTCTACGAGCTGGAGCCGGCGCCGGGCATCAAGTCGTCCCGCGTGATCGGCCTTGCCGACGACATCGCCCGTTCCATGAGCGCCATCTCCGCCCGCGTCGCCGTGGTGCCGGGCCGCAATGCCATCGGCATCGAGCTGCCGAACCAGAGGCGCGAGAAGGTGCTGCTGCGCGAGCTGATCGCCACCAAGGATTTCGGCGATACCGGGCACAAGCTCGCCATCGCGCTGGGCAAAACCATCGGCGGCGATCCGGTAATCGTCGATCTCGCCCGCATGCCGCATCTGCTGGTGGCGGGCACCACCGGCTCGGGCAAGTCGGTGGCCATCAATACCATGATCCTGAGCCTGCTTTACCGGCTGAAGCCGGAACAGTGCCGGCTCATCATGGTCGATCCCAAGATGCTGGAACTGTCCGTCTATGACGGCATCCCTCATCTTCTTGCCCCGGTCGTCACCGATCCGAAGAAGGCGGTGGTGGCGCTGAAGTGGGCGGTGAAGGAGATGGAAGACCGCTACAAGAAGATGTCGAAGCTCGGCGTGCGCAACATCGACGGCTTCAACGCCCGGGTGAAGGACGCCAGCGAGAAGGGTGAATCCATCGCCCGCACCGTGCAGACCGGTTTCGACCATGAGACGGGCGAAGCCATCTACGAGCGCGAGGAGATGAACCTCGAACCGCTGCCCTACATCGTTGTCATCGTGGACGAGATGGCCGACCTGATGCTCGTCGCCGGCAAGGACATCGAGGGTGCTATCCAGCGCCTCGCGCAGATGGCCCGCGCCGCCGGCATCCATCTGGTGATGGCGACGCAGCGCCCGTCCGTGGACGTCATCACCGGCACCATCAAGGCGAACTTCCCCACCCGCATCTCCTTCCAGGTGACCTCGAAGATCGACAGCCGCACCATCCTCGGCGAGATGGGGGCCGAACAACTGCTGGGCCAGGGCGACATGCTCTACATGGCCGGCGGCGGACGCATCAGCCGCGTCCACGGTCCCTTTGTCTCCGACGAGGAGGTGGAGAGCGTGGTGAAGCACCTCAAGGCCCAGGGCGCCCCCGCCTATGTGGAGGCGGTGACCGCCGAGGATGCGGAGGACGAGGACGGCGACGGCGCCGTGTTCGACAAAAGCGGCATGGGCGACGAGGGCATGGACCTCTATTCGCAGGCCGTGGCTGTGGTGATGCGCGACCGCAAATGCTCCACCTCCTATATCCAGCGCCGGCTCCAGATCGGCTATAATCGCGCGGCTTCGCTGGTCGAACGCATGGAGAAGGAGGGCCTCGTCGGCTCGCCCAACCACGCCGGCAAGCGCGAGATCCTGCTGCCCGAGCAGGCAGCCGAATGAGCGTGCCGCGTCATCGTCCTGCCTGAGCGGTTCCCGGTTCCGGTTGAAGCTTCGGCCGAACCGGAACAGAAGCGGTGCTGGGCGGTTTCCCCCGGGCGCCGGCAAGGCCACAGGTTCGCCATAGCCCGGCCGCAAGTTGCGTATTAGACCCCTGTCCATCCGATCAGCCCGCGCGGGGCGGGATCGGAGCGTCGGGAATGACCTTCCTGCCAGCGACACGCCCTGCGCCAGAGATGCTCATGATGCTCATCCGCTCCGCCGCCAAAAGCTCCCTCCCCGGCACCGTGCGCGAGACCCGCGCCGCGTCGGCAAAGGCGCGCCGCGTTGGCGCCGCCGGCCTTCTGCTGGCGCTGGGACTTGTGGCTGCCGGCCCTGCCGGCGCCCAGACGGTGCCGCCCCCCGGCGACCTCATGCGGCCCCAGGGCCAGATGAAGGGCGCCCCGGCCGCCCAGGCCGCGGCCCAGCCGGCGGACGGTCGTGCCCCGAAGGCCACGGTGGACCGCATTACCAACTACTTCAATTCGGTGCAGGCCATGACCGGCACCTTCACGCAGATTGATCCGGACGGCTCCAAGCGGACCGGCGACTTCTACATGCAGAAGCCCGGCCGCGTGCGCTTCGAATATGATGCGCCGAGCCCGGTGGAGCTGATCTCCAACGGCCAGTCGGTGGCCGTGCGCGACCGCAATCTCAACACCCAGGACATCACGCCCCTGTCGCAGACGCCGCTGCGCTTCCTGCTGGCGGAACGCATCGATCTCTCGACCGAGCCCCATGTGACCGGCATCTTCCAGGATGATCGCTTCGTGACGGTGGTCATGCAGGAAACGGTGCCCATGTTCGGCACCTATCGATTGCTGATCCTTTTCGACGCCAAGACCTCGGCCCTGAAGCAGTGGGTCATCACCGATCCGCAGGGCTATGACACGCAGGTGTCCCTGTCCAACATCCAGGTGAACAAGCGCCCCGACCCCAAGCTGTTCGTCATCAACTTCGAGCGGATGCTGCAGTGAAAGCTGGGGACGACTGCCGGTTCGCAGATCACATCTGCGTGCGTGCGCGGATGGCGGCCGAGAGCGTTCCCTCGTCGAGATAATCGAGTTCGCCGCCCACCGGCACGCCCTGGGCAAGGCGCGTGACGCGGGCGCCGGTGTCCCGCAGCACATCGGTCAGGTAATGGGCCGTTGTCTGCCCATCCACCGTGGCGCCGAGCGCCAGAATGACTTCTGTGACGTGCTGGTCGTGCACGCGGGTGACCAGGCTGGCGAGATTGAGATCGTCGGGCCCCACCCCATCCAGCGGCGAAAGCACGCCCCCCAGCACATGGTAACGGGCATTGAGGACGCCGGCGCGTTCCAAAGCCCACAGGTCCCCCACATCCGCCACCACCACCAGCGTGCGCGCATCCCGCGTCGGGTCGGTGCAGACCGTGCAGGGATCGGTGACATCGACATTCCCGCAGGTGTGGCACGTGACGATCTTGCCGATCGCGTCACCCAGGGCCGTCGCCAGCGGTGCCATCAGCGTCTCGCGCTTCTTGATGAGGTGCAGGGCCACCCGGCGCGCCGAACGCGGGCCGAGGCCGGGAAGCCGGGCCAGAAGCTGGATCAGACGCTCGATCTCGGGGCCGGCGACGGCGCGTGGCATGGCATCCTCGTCCCCGCCGCGCGGGAAGCCCTGGCGCGGCTGATGAGCTCCCGGGGAGCCATCACACCGCAAATCTGAAAACTGCCCTTGCCCGGGCCGGGACGGCCCCACCTAACGCGGTTCGCACCCGTGCGCCAGCGTAAACGACATGGCTCCCATGCGTTCGCTACCGACAAGCTCAAGACGGCCCTGCGTTCCGCCAAAGCAGGGCAGGGCAGGCAGCGACGCCAGGGAAACCTCGGCCGGCGTCGCACTCGAAAGTTGTACAAATCGAAGCATGTACTTGTTGCCGGCCTGACAGAAGAACAGCGCATGCCGCCCTCGCCCTAGTATCTCCCCGGCTATGGACGCCCTGCCTTCAACGCCGGTAGGCCGGGAACACTTCCGGGTGCCGTTGTTTTCATCTGTCCAGCCCCCGATTCGCTGATCTGACAAGGATCATCTGGCCCGGCTGATCCGGGAATGGGCCCGGCTCGACAGCCGCAAACCGGCTCTATTGCTCGGTTTTGAAGAGTTTTTCCGTGTGGATTGTATTTACAAGACGAGGTGATATAGATTAACCGTGAAACTTAGTCAGCCGATGCGGCGTCAGCCCAGGCGGAGCATGTGATCGAGGATCATCCTGACCCGATCGCATTCGAACCGCTCCCCGCATTGCCCGCTCGCCATAGCGAAGAACAGAAAGGGACTCCCGTGAGCGACTCCGCGTCCAATACTCCGTCGCCGAGCTTCATCGACTTCACCGCGGACATCGTTGCCGCGTACGTGAGCAACAACAGCGTCGCGGCCGCCGAGCTTCCCGGTCTCATCGAGTCCGTCTATCGCGCGCTCGGCCAGCTGGGCACTCCGGCCGCGCCGCAGGTGGAAGAGCAGAAGCCGGCCGTGCCGCTCAAGAAGTCGGTGACGCCCGAATACATCATCTGCCTGGAAGACGGGAAGAAGTTCAAGTCTCTGAAGCGGCACCTGCGCACCAGCTACGGCATGACCCCCGAGGCTTACCGCGAGAAGTGGGGCCTGCCGAAGGATTATCCCATGGTCGCCCCGGCCTATGCTGCGGCCCGCTCCGAACTCGCCAAGAACATGGGCCTCGGCCAGACCCGCAAGAAGGCGCCCGTCGCCCCTGCGAAGAAGACCACCCGTCGCAAGGCGGCGGCCTGATTTTTTCAGATTTGGCCGCGTCGTCGCAAGAAGACGCGCCCGGGATATCAACGAAGCAAGGCCGGGCAGATGCCCGGCCTTTTTCTTAATCCAATTCGGCAGACGTCAATCGAGGCCGAGCCTGCGGCAGATTTCGTCGAGCTGGTCGAGGCTCGCATAGCGGATGCGCAGTTCGCCCGCATCGCCCTTGCCCTCAAGACTTACGGCCAGCCCCAGCGCATCAGTCAGCCGCTTCTCCAGCGCGCGGGTGTCTGCACTCTTGCGCTCCGGGGCGGGAGCCGGCAGACCGCGCCCATTCACCGGGGCAGGGGGCGTCTTCGCCTTGGACAGGGCTTCCACATCCCGAACGGTGAGACCTTTGGCGATCACCTCGCGGGCGACCTTTTCGGGATCGGAGACGGCGAGAAGGGCACGCGCATGGCCGGCGCTGAGCCGCCCCTCCGCCAGATGCCCCTTTACGGAGGCGGGCAATTTCAGCAGCCGCAGCGTGTTCGCGATATGACTGCGGCTCTTGCCGATGACCTTGGACAAATCGTTCTGGTTGTATTGAAACTCGTCCATCAGGGCCTCGTAGCCCTGCGCCTCTTCCACCGGATTGAGGTCCGCGCGCTGGACGTTCTCGATGATGGCGACTTCCAGCGCCTCCCGATCACTGAGCTCCAGCACCACCACCGGAACCTCATGCAGGCTCGCCCGTTGGGCGGCGCGCCAGCGGCGCTCGCCCGCGACGATCTCGAAGCTGTCCGAGCCCTTCAGGGGCCGCACCACGATGGGCTGGATGATGCCCTTCTCGCGGATCGAGGCCGTAAGATCCTCCAGCCCCTCCTCCAGAAAGGCCCGGCGCGGATTGCGCGGGTTCGCCTTCACCTGCTCGATGGGCATGCGCCGCGGCCCGCCCCGCGGGCCTGTGCCGCGCGCCGGCGCCGCCTGCGGCTCCCCCATCTCGCCGATCAGCGCGGCAAGCCCCCGCCCGAGCCGGGAGCGCTGTTCATCCGCCATCTTCGTCCCGTCCCTCTGGTCTTCTGTCAGGCCGCCGCCGCCGCCCGTGCCGCCCGTTCGCGCTGGATCACCTCCGACGCGAGCCGCAAATAGGCCTGGGACCCCAGGCACTTGAGGTCATAGAGCAGGACCGGCTTGCCATAGGAGGGCGCTTCCGAGACACGCACGTTCCGGGGGATGATGGTCTCATAGACCTTGTCCCCCATGAACTGACGCACGTCCTGCACCACCTGCTCCGACAAATTGTTGCGGCCGTCATACATGGTCAAAACGATGCCGTGGATGGTGAGGCTGGGGTTGAGCCCCACTCGAACCTGCTCCACCGTCTTCATCAGCTGGGAGAGACCTTCCAGCGCAAAGAACTCGCACTGCAACGGCACCACGATGGCGTCCGCCGCCGCCATGGCATTGACGGTAAGGAGCGACAGGGACGGCGGGCAGTCCACCAGCACATAGGAGAAGCGCGGCGCCTCCGGATCGGCGGCGAGGGCTTTCAGGGCGTCTCGCAGGCGATAGGCGCGGTCGCGCTCGGCGGCGATCTCCAGTTCCAGCCCGGACAGGTCGAGGGTGGAAGGCGCCACATAAAGCTGCGGAACCCCGGTCGGCATCACGGTCTCACGCATGGTGGCTTCACCCACCAGCACGTCGTAGGTGGAGACATTGCGCGACCGGCGGTCGATCCCGAGGCCGGTGGAGGCGTTGCCCTGGGGATCAAGGTCCACCACCAGCACGGTCTCGCCGATGGCCGCCAGCGCGGTGCCGAGATTGATGGCCGTGGTGGTCTTGCCCACGCCGCCCTTTTGGTTGGCGAGCGCCAGCACGCGCGGCGACGGGGAAAGATCGGCTCCCGAGGAATAATCAGCCTGGCTCATGGCCCGTGGTCCCCTTGGATCTGGTTCCGCGCGGCGCGCCCCGCGGATGAGAACGTCCACCGGGCGGCGCCGGCCTTGTGCGGCGCGCCTTCCCGGCGGGGTGGCTATTTGCTGCTGCGCCTGGCGCTCCTCACGAGAAGAACCTGCGCCTCTCGGTCGCTGACGCTGGCGCGAAGATCGCAATCGAGTGTCCAGCCTTTGCGGGCTTCGGTCAATTCGCGTTCGGCGTCGCGGCCCTTGGGAAACACCCCGAGCGCGCCGGCGGCGAGGAACGGCTCCGCCAGCTCCAGGAGCTTCGGTAGAGGCGCCAGCGCACGCGCCGAAACCACCTGCATTCCCGGCGCAAGGGCTTGGGAAACCTGCTCGATCCGCTGGGCATGGATATGTGCCGGAAGCTCCGCCGCCCGTGCCGCCTCGCGCAGGAAGGCGGACTTGCGGGTGTCGCTCTCGACAAGATGGATTTCGGCGCCCGGCCGCTCGGTCAGAGCCGCCGCGACCACGAGCCCGGGGAATCCCCCGCCAGAGCCAAGGTCAACCCACCGGGCCGCGTCCGCCGGAACATGGTTAATCAATTGCAGCGAATCGGCGATATGCCGGCTCCACACGTCCGGCAGCGTAGCCGGCGCAACCAGATTGATGGTCTTCTGCCACTTGCGCAGCAGGTCGGCGATGATGTCGAGCCGGCGCAGTGTTTCACGTGAAACCATCCGCTCGACTACGGCGCGCCCCGCGTCGTCACCAGCGGCAGATGCCCCCTTCATCGGCGAGCCTCCATCCCCGTGATCCACAGCCCGCTTGACGGCGTCATGCGGATCGCCCGCCGGCCCGCCGCGCGTGGGTGGCGATCAGCGCGAGCGCGGCCGGGGTCATTCCCTCCATGCGGCCCGCCTGGCCCACCGTCCGCGGGCGCACTCGCTCCAGCTTCTGCTTCAGCTCGTTCGACAGCCCCGGCAGGTCGGCATAGGACAGCCCTTCCGGCAGGGCGAGCGCCTCGTCCTTCCGCAGGGTGTGGATGTCCGCAGCCTGCCGCTCCAGGTAGACCGCATACTTCGCATCGATCTCCACCTGCTCCGCGATGGCAGGGGGAAGCGCGGACAGCTCGGGCCAGATCATCGCGAGCCGCGCCATGTCGATGTCGGGGTAGGCGAGAAGGTCGAAGGCGCTTCGGCGCTGGCCGTCCCTGTTCACGGAAAGCCCGTGCCGCGCCCCTTCAGTAGGGGTCAGCGCGAGGCTGCGGGTGAGCGCCCGCGCCGCCTCCAGCGCCTGTGCGCGTTTCCGGAAATGCGTGACCCGTTCGGCACCCACCAGCCCCAGTTCCGAGCCACGGGCGGTCAGGCGCTGGTCGGCATTGTCGGCCCGCAGCGTGAGCCGATATTCGGCACGCGAGGTGAACATGCGGTAAGGCTCGCTGACGCCGCGCGTAACCAGATCGTCCACCATCACGCCCAGATAGGCTTCGGCCCGGTCGAGCACGATCCCGTCCGAACCGCCTGCCCGCCGCGCCGCATTGAGGCCAGCGAGCAGCCCCTGGGCCGCGGCTTCCTCATATCCCGTGGTGCCGTTGATCTGGCCGGCGAGGAACAGGCCGGCCACGCGCTTCGTCTCCAGGGTGGGCGCAAGCTCGCGCGGGTCCACGTGGTCGTACTCGATGGCATACCCAGGCCGCAGCACCGCCACCTGTTCCAGACCGGGAATGGTGCGCAGGAAGGCGACCTGCACATCGGCCGGCAGGGAGGTGGACAGGCCATTGGGATAGACGGTCGGGTCGTCCAGCCCCTCCGGCTCCAGGAAGATCTGGTGGCCGTCGCGATCACCGAAACGGACGATCTTGTCCTCGATGGACGGGCAGTAGCGCGGCCCTGTGCTGCCGATGCGGCCGGAATACATGGCCGAGCGGGAGAGGTTCTCCCGGATCAGCGCGTGGGTCGCGTCCGTGGTGCGGGTGATGCCGCAGTCCACTTGAGGATTGGGGAGGCGCGTGGTGAGCGCGGAGAAGGGCTCCGGCGGATCATCGCCGGCCTGCATCTCGAGGCTGGCCCAATCGATGGTGCGGCCATCGAGCCGGGCCGGCGTTCCGGTCTTCAGGCGGCCGAGTGCGAATCCGAGACGCGACAGGGCAGGGGACAGGCCGAGGGCCGGTTTCTCGCCCATGCGCCCGGCGGGATAGCTCTCTTCGCCAAGATGGATCAGCCCGTTGAGAAAGGTGCCAGTGGTGAGCACCACCGCGCCGCAGGTCAGCTCCCGTCCGTCGGCAAGGCGCAGCCCGGTCACGCGGCCGTCGCGCACGAGCAGGTCGTCGGCCTCGCCTTCAATCACGACAAGGCCCGACTGCTCGGAGAGCGCCTGCTGCATGGCGCGGGCATAGAGCTTCCGATCCGCCTGCGCGCGGGGGCCGCGCACCGCTGGCCCCTTCCGGCGGTTGAGCACCCGAAACTGGATGCCGCCCTGGTCCGCCACCCGCCCCATCAATCCGTCGAGCGCATCGATCTCGCGCACCAGATGGCCCTTGCCGAGACCGCCGATGGCAGGATTGCACGACATGGCACCGATGGTGGCCTGCGCATGGGTAACGAGCGCGGTGCGCGCGCCGACACGCGCCGCGGCAGCGGCGGCTTCGCATCCGGCATGTCCGCCACCGACGACAATGACATCGAAGGCGTGCGGGTGGGGCGTTCCGTTCATGGGGGTCCGGGACAGAGGGATATTACCCCTCTGGAAACGCCGGTTCTGGGGCGCCGTCAAGGCGGAGCGGAATGTTTCACGTGAAACACGCCGCGCCGGCGCTCATTTGCCGATGCAGAAGGTGCTGAAGAGGGCGTCCAGCACATCCTCCACATCCACGCGCCCGATGGTCTGGTCGAGCGCCCGCACCGCGAGGCGGACGTCCTCTGCCCGCAATTCCTCGTGCCCGCCGAAGTCGCCGGCCGCCCGCTCCAGATGACGCGCGGCGATTTCGAGAGCGAGACGCTGGCGCTCGCGCGTCACGAGCGCCGGCTCACGGCCGCACAGAGCCTCGGCCCGCGCCGCGATGGCGCCGACCACCTCCTCGATGCCGGTTCCGCTCGCCGCGGACAGGCCGATAAATCCCTCCGGCGCGGTGCCCCCCTGATCGATCTTCGTCTTCACCCGAATGGCGGATGAAAAGGCCGCCGGAGGCTCGCTCCCGTCCTCGCTCAGCCAGAGCACCGCGTCCGCGGCCTCAGCGCGGGCGAGCGCCCGCCGCACGCCTTCCGCTTCCACGGCGTCGGCCGTCTCTCGCAGGCCGGCAGTGTCGAGCAGCGTCACGGCCTGTCCGGCCAGTTCCAGATGCACCTCCAGCACATCGCGCGTGGTGCCGGGAACAGGGGAGACGATGGCCGCCTCACGGCCAGCGAGGCGGTTGAGAAGGGTGGACTTTCCGGCATTGGGCGGGCCGGCAATGGCGACGACCAGCCCATCCCGTACCCGTTCCCCGCGCTCCGCATCGGCCAGGGCCGCGCGCAGTTCGCGCTGAAGACCGCCGATGATGTCCAGCGCCTGCCGCGCCACATCCTCCGCGACGTCGGCTTCGTCGGAAAAATCTATGCCCGCCTCCAGGAGGGCGAGAGCGGAGACGAGCCCCTCCCGCCAGCTGGTCACGCGGGCAGAGAGCGCGCCCGAAGCGAGCGCCAGGGCCTGCCGCCGCTGCGCCTCGGTCTCGGCTGCGATGAGATCGGCCAGTCCCTCGACCTCTGCCAGGTCCAACTTGCCGTTGGCGTGGGCGCGTCGGGTGAATTCGCCCGCGTTCGCGGGACGCAGGCCGGGCAGGGTACCTAGGGCACGCAGCACGGCCGCGACCACCGCCCGACCGCCGTGGAGATGCAGCTCCACCACGTCTTCCCCCGTGGCGCTGGCGGGGCCGGGGAAGAACAGCACCAGCCCACGGTCCAGGGCCTCGCCCGTCGCGGGATGATTGAGGGTCGAATAGCGGGCCATGCGCGGCGGAGGCCGGGTACCCGAGAGCGCCAGCGCCGCCACTCCGGCCTCCGGACCCGAGATGCGGATCACGGCGACCCCGGCCGGCAGCCGGCCGGACGACAGGGCAAAGATGGTGTCGCTGGCGGTTTCACCGGACATGGCCTGATCCTCCAGGCAGATGGCTGCGGATTTGCACGGCGCCCCGGACCAGACGCCCCGCACCCCGTTTCTTCGCCTGAACCTTTATCCTGCGATCCCGTTGCCTTCAAAGCCGGTCCGACGCCGAAGGATTTCCGACATGAGCCTCAATCGCCTCTCCCGCGAGACGAGCCCCTACCTGCTCCAGCACAGGGACAATCCGGTGCATTGGTGGCCTTGGGGGGAAGAGGCGTTCGCGGAGGCGCGCGCCACCGGCAAGCCCATCCTCCTGTCGGTGGGCTATGCCGCCTGCCACTGGTGCCACGTGATGGCCCACGAGAGCTTCGAGAACCCGGAGACGGCCGCGCTGATGAATGCGCTGTTCGTGAACATCAAGGTGGACCGGGAGGAGCGGCCGGACGTGGACCAGATCTACATGTCCGCGCTCCAGCAGCTCGGCCAGAGCGGCGGCTGGCCGCTCACCATGTTCCTCGATCCCGTCGGCCGCCCGTTCTGGGGCGGCACCTATTTTCCCCCCAAGGCGAGCTATGGCCGACCCGGCTTCACCGAGGTGCTGCAGCAGGTCTCCTCCGTCTTCTCCGAGAGCCCCGAGAAAGTGGAGAAGAACGCGCAGGCCATCCTCGGCCGCCTGAAGAAGGCGGCCCAGCCGACGCAGGGCGTTTCCATCGGTATCGCCGATCTCGACGACGCCGCCCGTCGCCTCGTGCCGCTGATCGATCCGGTGCATGGCGGCCTCAAGGGCGCGCCGAAATTCCCGCAGTCAGGCCTGCTCGAACTGCTCTGGCGTGCCGGTACCCGCAACCGCGACGACGCCATGAAGGCACTGGTCGCCCTCACCCTGAACCGCATGTGCGAGGGGGGCATCTACGACCATCTCGGCGGCGGCTTCGCCCGCTATTCGGTGGACGAGATCTGGTTCGTCCCGCACTTCGAGAAGATGCTCTACGACAACGCGCTGCTGCTGGAGCTGCTGGCGCTGGCCTATGCGGACACCGGTGATGCGCTCTTTCTGCAGCGCGCCCGCGAGACGGTCGGCTGGCTGGAGCGGGAGATGCTGGCCCGCTCGGGTGCCTTCACAGCGAGCCTCGATGCGGATTCGGAAGGCCATGAGGGGCGCTTCTACGTCTGGTCGCTGGCGGAGATCGAAGAGGTGCTGGGGGCGGAGGATGCCGCCGTCTTCGCCCGTATCTACGACGTGACCAAGGCTGGAAACTGGGAGGCCGGGAACATCCTCAACCGCACCGATGCCGGTGTCGTCTCTCCGGAGGATGAGGCGCGGCTTGGGCCGCTGCGCGAGAAGCTGCTGGCTCGACGGGCGGGGCGCGTGCGACCGGGGCGCGACGACAAGGTGCTCGCAGACTGGAACGGTCTCATGATCGCCGCGCTGGCCCGCGCCGGAGCCTTCCTGGGCGAAGACAAGTGGATCGGCCTCGCCCGCACCGCCTTCGGCGCGGTGACGGCGCACATGGTGAAGGACGGCCGCATTGCCCATTCCTGGTGCGGCGACAAGATGGTGATGCCGGGCCTTGCCTCGGACCTCGCCGCCATGGCCCGCGCGGGCATCGCATTGGCCGAAGCCACGGGGGACAAGGCGCCCTTCCGGCTGGCGGCAACCTTCCTCGATGCGCTGGAAGAGTACCATCTGAACCCGGCGACGGGCACCTATTTCCTCACCGCTGACGATGGGGACAGCCTCGTCGTTCGACCCTCGGCGACCCATGACGAGGCCGTGCCGAACTACAATGCCGTCGCCGCCGATGCCTTGATCCGGCTCGCCGCACTCACCGGCAACGACAGCCTGCGCACGCGTGCCGACCGCATCCTTGCCGGTGCCTCAGGCGCCGCCGCGCGCAACGTGCTCGCCCATGGCGCGACGCTGAATGCCATCGCCACCCGGCTCGGCCTGGCCGAAATCGTCACCACAGGTGCGAATGGGGAGGCGTTGGCAGTTGCGGCGCTCAGGGTGCCGTTCCCGCTCCGGGTGGTGGCACGCGCCGCAGGGGTGGCTGCGCCGGCGGACAGCGTGACCGGCGCTCGGATTGCCTCCGCGCCGGAGGGTGGAGCGGCCTTCGTCTGTGTCGGAGAACGCTGTTCCCTGCCTGTCACAGAGCCGGAGGAGGTGAAGGCCGCGGTGATGGCGCTTTTGGCCTAAATCATCACCCTGAGCCGGCGCAAGGAAACGACCCCCCGCTCAAATCGCTTCGGAGAGTCACCAGCGGCCGAGAAAATTCGGATGACCGCTGAGTCGACCCCGTAGCGGTTTTGCCGCCAGCGACGTTCCCAATCGATCAACTTTTGGTTGAATTTCGATTGCAGCACGAATCCGGGGTGCAGGACGACGCGCGCGAGCGGTCAGCTCGCGGTCTGTTCCGCCGGAGGCGCCTCCGCATATTTGAGCCAGATCGCCTTCTCGCCCAGGGCTGCGACGAAGGCGGCGTGGGCCTCGGATTCGGCGGCGCTGATGCGGGAGGGGAGGGGAGCCGGACGGGGATGCGCCGCGCGGGCCGCGACCACGAGGCGGGGGGCCTCGGTGGTCTCCTCGACGAGACCGATGAGGCTCGCCTGCCGACCCCCCAGCAGCTCGCTGTAGACCTCGGCCAAAAGTTCGGCATCGAGCAGCGCGCCATGCTTCACGCGGCGGGACGAATCGATGCCGTAGCGGTTCATCAGGTCGTCGAGACGATTGCCGCCACCGGGATGCTTGCGGCGGGCCAGCGCCAGCGTGTCCACCACACGGTCGCGGGCGATCGGCGGCCGGCCCAGGCGCTCTAGCTCGGCATTCAGGAAGCCGATGTCGAACGCCGCGTTATGGATGACCAAAGTATCTTCCTGGATGAACTCCAAGAATTCATCAGCAACCTGCGAGAAGATCGGCTTGTCGGACAGAAATTCCGCCGACAGGCCGTGCACGTTGAACGCCTCCTGCGGCATGTCCCGCTGGGGGTTGATATAGACGTGGAAGACGTTGCCCGTGAGGATGCGGTTGACCATCTCGACGCAGCCGATCTCCACCAGCCGGTCGCCGCCATAGGCCTCGAGGCCCGTGGTCTCGGTGTCGAGCACGATCTCGCGCATGGTTTCCCCTCACCCCTTCCGCCGACCCGGCCCCGACAGAGCGCGCACGATGCCGGTCACTTGATGTTCGGCGGCGGCGAAGCCTCGTCCCGTGTCGATGACGAAATGGGCCCGGCGGCGCTTCTCGGCGTCCGGCATCTGCTTGGCGAGAATGGTCGCGAATTTCTCGTCCGTCATGCCCTCGCGGGCGAGCACGCGGTCGCGTTGCACAGCTTTCGACGCACTGACCACAGCCACGGCGTCCATCCGCCTGTCCCCGCCGGTCTCGAACAGGAGCGGGATGTCGAGCACCACCAGTCGCGCCCCGCTGTCCCGGGCCTTGGCGAGGAAGGCCGTCTCCGCTTCGCGCACCAGAGGATGGACGATGGCCTCCAGCCGCTTCATCGCCTCGGCATCGCCCAGCACGCGGGCACCCAGCGCTGCGCGATCGATAACGCCGTCCCTGGCCACGCCTGGAAAGGCCGCCTCCACCGGCGCCACCGCCGCCCCCTGATAGAGCGCATGGACCGACGCGTCGGCATCGTGCACCGGCACCCCCAGCGCCCGGAACATCCGCGCGGTGGCCGACTTGCCCATGCCGATGGACCCGGTGAGGCCGAGGACCCACATGGCGTCAGGCCTCCAGTTGCCCCTTGGCGCGAAGATCTTCCACCAGCACGGCGCGCAAGTCCGGCGTCACCTCCGGCGTGACGCCGAACCAGCGACGGAAGCCGGGCACGCCCTGGTGCAGCAGCATGCCCAACCCATCGACCGTGCGGAAGCCAGCCGCGGAGGCCGCCTTCAGGAGCGGCGTCATGAGCGGCACGTAGACGATGTCGCTCACCACCGTCTCCTGGCGCAGCCGGCCGAGATCGAGCGTCAATGGCTCCGATCCCTTCATGCCCAGCGAGGTGCAATTCACGAGGATGTCCGCTTCGCCCATCACCTCGCCGATGCGATCGAACGCGAGCGGGCGCACGGTCGGCCCGAACAGGGATGCGACTGTCTCGGCCCGCTCCAGCGTGCGATTGGCGAGGACAACGCGGTCGAAGCCTCGACCCACCAGCGCATGCACCACCGCGCGCGACGCGCCGCCGGCGCCGATCACGAGGGCGCAGTTGCGCGCCCCGTCCCAGCCCGGCGCGGAGGCGTCGAGATTGGCGATGAAACCGTAGCCGTCCGTGCTTGCTCCATGGAGCTTGCCACCCTCCAGCCAGAGGGTGTTGGCCGCACCCAGCGCCGCCGCGCTCTCGTCCGCCTCGTCGAGGACGGAGAAGGCGATCTCCTTGTTGGGCAGCGTGACATTGCAGCCGGCATAGCCGCGCGCGCCAAGGCTCCGGTAGAAATCGGCCGCCGTCTCGGGTGGCACCGCCTCGCGCTCATAGGCGCCGTCGATGCCATAGGCTTTCAGCCAATAGCCGTGCAGCAACGGCGAGCGGGAATAGGTGACGGGCTGGCCGGTGACACAGGCCCGCACCGTCATGGCAGCAGCCCCTGCTCACGGAAGAAGGGCAGAAGCTGCAGCAGGGGCAGGCCGAGAATGGTGAAGTGGTCCCCATCCACACGCGTGAAGAGATGCACGCCCACCGATTCGAGCTGATAGGCGCCCACGGAGGTCAGCACCCGGGGCCCGGCCGCAGCGAGATAGGCAGACAGCGTCTCCTCGGTCAGCGGGCGCATGGTGAGGAAGGCGCTCACCACCGTATCGAACAGCACCACGCCGTCACAGGCCACCGCGACCGCCGAATGCAGCGCATGGGTCTGCCCGGACAGCTCGAACAGCTGCGCGCGGGCGGCCTCGACGGACACCGGCTTGTGGTAGATTTTAGGCCCGAGCGCCAAGGTCTGGTCGGCGCCCAGCACCAGCCGTCCCGGCGCGGCCCTCGATCCCGACAGCGCCTTGGCCCGGGCGAGCAGAAGGGCAATGCCGGCCGGATCGGTATCACCAGCGGTGTCCTGAAGGGCGCGCTCGTCCACATCGGCGGCCACGGTTTCCACCGGCACGCCCGCATGCACCAGAAGGGTCAATCGGGTCGCGCTCTTGGATGCGAGCACGAGCGGCTGTTCGCCACGCCACACGATCGTCTCTCCTCTGTTGCACCGCCGTCAAAAAATGACGCACTGCGCTGATCTCACGCCTTTGCCCGCGATGCAAACTGAAGAGCAGCACAATCCGGCGCCGTGCCTCACTTTATTGCCGCCTCAGGTTTCGGCGATGGAGCGGCGCCGGTGGTCGCTGTAGAGGCTGAGAATGTTGGCCGCCGTCTCCTCGATGGACCGGCGGGTCACGTCGATGAGTGGCCAGCCGTTGCGGCCGCAAAGCCGGCGGGAAAAAGCGATCTCCTCGGAGACGGCCTCGCGATCGGTATAGGACGACCCGCCCGTCTCGACCGCATTCAACCCGAGGAGCCGGTTCTGGCGGATCTCGACGATGCGCTCGGGGCTTGCGACGAGGCCCACCACGAGCGGCTTCTTCAGCTTCTCGATGTTGGGCGGCAGCGGCACATTGGGGACGAGCGGGATGTTGGCCGCCTTGATCCCACGGTTGGCGAGATAGATGGAGGTCGGCGTCTTGGAGGTGCGCGACACGCCGAGCAGCACCACATCCGCATGCTCAAGGTCTTCGGTCAGATGGCCGTCGTCGTGCATGACGGTGAAGTTGAGCGCATCGATCCGCTTGAAATAGCTCGCATCCAGCGCGTGCTGGCCGCCCACCCGCGGGGTCGGCTCGCCGCCGAGGTAGGACTGGAACAGCCGCACCACCGGGGCCATCACCGAGAGGTGCGGCAGACCCAGTTCCTCGCAGCGCTGGCGCAGGCGGCTGCGGATGTCCTTGTCCACGAGCGTGAAGAGGACGATGCCCGGATTGGACTCCACCTCGATCAGCACCCGTTCCAGCTGCTTCATGGAACGAACCAGCGGATAGACGTGTTCGATGGGCAGCACGTTCGCATATTGCGCACTGGCCGCCCGGCCAACGTTGATAAGGGTTTCGCCCGTGGCGTCCGACACGAGGTGAAGGTGGAAATAGGCCTCGCCCGGCTTCGACTGAGTCACTTTGTCCACCGCTCCTGTGGAAGGCTGTTGAGGAAGGCACGCACTTTGGCCCCTTGCAAGGGCGGCCTCTGGATAAGTGCGAAATCCATCCACACGATCACCCTGCGGGAGAGATTCCAGTCCCGGCCTGTGCGTCGATGTGGACGGGCTTCCGGAGGGGGTGCGTTAATCCTTTGTTAACCGGCCTTTCGCCGGCTTCGCATCCGCGGCAAGTCGCGTGTCGGCTATGGGTTCCGCTGTGGATCGGTTGTCGAGGAGCCGGCAACTGGTTAATCAACCGTTAAGACACCAAAGACTCTCTCTTTTAAAAATATCTCTCTTTGATTGAAGGGACGGGATGGACCGCTCTCCTGCCACGCGCTCGCGCTTCCTCTCGGTTCTCGACGGCACGGTCCAGGACCCGCCTCCACTCTGGATGATGCGCCAGGCCGGCCGCTATCTGCCCGAGTACCGCGCCGTGCGCGCCGACGCCGGCGACTTCCTGACCCTGTGCTACATGCCGAAGCTCGCCGCCGAGGTGACGCTCCAGCCCATTCGCCGCTACGGCTTCGATGCGGCCATCATCTTTTCGGACATCCTGGTCATTCCCCATGCTCTGGGCACCGGACTGAGGTTCGAGGCCGGCGAAGGGCCCCGCCTGACGCCCGTGGCGGATCGCGCGGCGCTGGCCGCTCTGTCGGATCGACTCGATCCGGCCAAAGTGGGGCCGGTCTACGAGGCCATCGCCGACGTGCGGGCCCAGCTCCCCGCCGAGACGGCGCTGATCGGCTTCTGCGGCGCGCCGTGGACGGTGGCGACCTACATGGTGGCGGGCCAGGGCACGGACGATCAGGCTCCCGCCCGCCTTCTCGCCCTGCGTGAGCCAGAGCTGTTCCAGGAGCTGATCGACCGGCTGGTGGAGGCGTCCATCACCCATCTGTCCGGGCAGGTCGAGGCCGGCGCCGACGCGGTGCAGATCTTCGACACCTGGGCCGGCGTGCTGGACCCGGCCTCGTTCGAGCGCTGGTGCGCCGAACCCCTGCGCCGCATCGTCGCGGGGCTTCGGGAGCGTCATCCCTATGTGCGGATCATCGCCTTCCCCAAGGGGGCGACGCTGGAGGCGCTGGAGCAGATCGCGGATGTGGGCCTCGACGGCATCGGCCTCGACTGGTCGGCCGATCGCCGCGCGGCGCGACAAAGGCTCTCCGATGACGTGGCCTTGCAGGGCAATCTGGATCCGCTGCGCCTGATCGCCGGCGGCGCGGCGCTGGAGGAGGAGGTGGAGCGCATCCGCGCCGATTTTGACGGAGTGCGCCACATCTTCAACCTCGGCCACGGCATCCGTCCCGAGACGCCGCTGGAGCATGTGGAAAAATTCGTCGAGCTGGTGCGCCGCGCCCGCTGAACGAAACAGATAAGGCTTTGGGTTCAATGCTCTATGAGTGGATCAAGGCGCTGCATATCATCGCCGTCATCGCCTGGATGGCGGGGATGCTCTATCTGCCGCGCCTGATGGTCTACCACTGTGCGGCCGAGGTCGGCTCGGTGCAGTCGGAGACCTTCAAGGTCATGGAACGGCGGCTGCTCAAGGCCATCATCAACCCGGCGATGATCGTCACCTGGCTCGCCGGCCTGTGGCTCGTCTATGAGGGCGGCTGGTACAAGGCCGGCTGGTTCCACGCCAAGTTCGCGCTGGTTCTGGCCATGTCGGCGATGCACGGTTTCCTCGTGCGCTGGGTGCGCGAATTCGCCGAGGACAGGAACACCCGGCCGGCACGCTTCTACCGCATCGCCAACGAGGTGCCGACGCTGCTGATGATCGGCATCGTCATTCTGGTGGTGGTCAAACCGTTTTGATCCGACCCTCGCCTTTAGGGGGACTTGCGCACCCCTGACGGCGCGCCTATCTTGCGCGTGCTTTCCCAAACGCAGGCGAACGCGCTTCCCTTCGGTCCGGCATCCGCTCTTGGCGTCGTCTTGAAGACGCTGTCCTGGTGGAGCCGTCTTGGTCCGGCCGGCGCGTCAGGCGGCGAGCTGCGTGCCCCCGGCTTCCCCTGAAGACCTGCGATCCCGTCCTTCCCTCCACCAGCCGACCCCGATCCTGACCGATCGGCTCCCGGCCCCCCAATACCCATCGAGGCTTTCCCTTATGCGGGAAGTGAAACTTCAAGACCTCAAGTCCAAGACCCCCGTCGAGCTCCTCGCCTTCGCCGAGGAGAATGAGGTGGAAAACGCCAGCACGCTCCGCAAGCAGGAGCTGATGTTCGCGATCCTCAAACAGCTGGCCGCCACCGAGACGGAGATCATTGGCGAGGGCGTCGTCGAGGTTCTGCAGGACGGCTTCGGCTTCCTGCGCTCGCCCGAGGCGAACTATCTGCCCGGTCCCGACGACATCTATGTCTCCCCCTCCCAGATCCGCCGCTTCGGTCTGCGCACCGGCGACACGGTGGAGGGGCAGATCCGCTCTCCCAAGGAGGGCGAACGCTATTTCGCGCTGCTCAAGGTCAACACGATCAATTTCGAGGACCCCGAGAAGGCGCGGCACAAGATCAATTTCGACAACCTGACGCCGCTCTATCCCGACGAGCGGCTCAAGCTCGAGCACGATGAGCCCGCCGGCAGCAAGAAAGACTTCTCGCCGCGCATCATCGACATCGTGGCGCCCATCGGCAAAGGCCAGCGCGGCCTGATCGTGGCGCCGCCCCGCACCGGCAAGACGGTGCTGCTGCAGAACATCGCCAAGTCCATCACCGCCAATCATCCGGAGTGCTTCCTGATCGTGCTGCTCATCGACGAGCGGCCCGAGGAAGTCACCGACATGCAGCGCTCGGTGAAGGGCGAGGTGGTTTCCTCCACCTTCGACGAGCCGGCCGTGCGCCACGTGCAGGTGGCCGAGATGGTGATCGAGAAGGCCAAGCGTCTGGTCGAGCATGGCCGCGACGTGGTGATCCTTCTGGATTCCATCACTCGCCTTGGCCGCGCCTACAACACCGTGGTGCCGTCCTCCGGCAAGGTGCTGACCGGCGGTGTGGACGCCAACGCCCTCCAGCGGCCCAAGCGCTTCTTCGGCGCGGCGCGCAATATCGAGGAAGGCGGCTCCCTCACCATCATCGCGACCGCACTCATCGAGACCGGCTCGCGCATGGACGAGGTGATCTTCGAGGAGTTCAAGGGCACCGGCAATTCGGAAGTCATCCTCGACCGCAAGGTCTCCGACAAGCGCGTGTTCCCGGCCATCGACATCACCCGGTCCGGCACCCGCAAGGAAGAGCTGCTGGTTCCTGCCGACACGCTCAAGAAGATGTACGTCCTGCGCCGCATCCTGAACCCCATGGGCACCGTGGATGCCATCGAGTTCCTGCTCGACAAGCTGCGGCAGACGAAGACCAACCAGGACTTCTTCGATTCCATGAACACCTGAGCGGTACACCTGAGCGCGCTCGCGCGTTCATCGCAGCAGGGCCGGACGACCTCCGGCCCGGTTCGCGCGGCAACGAACCGCCATCAGCGCCCGGCGCGTGATTCGCGCACCTTTCGTTTCTGCCCCGTTCGGCGAAGCTCAAGCGCGGCGTGTCAATTCGGGACGATCCCGGATCCCTCCCTTCCCGTTTCGCGGCGTCCTCCCTATCTTGAGAGAAACCGGCGGGTTTTCCCCGCACCGTTTCTTTTGAGGATTGGCCATGTTCATCCAGACCGAAACCACGCCGAACCCGGCGACCCTGAAGTTCCTGCCCGGCCGTTCGGTGCTGGGAGAGGGCGTGCTCGACCTGCGTTCGGCCGAGGATGCCGAGCTTTCTCCCCTCGCCCAGCGCCTGTTCGACGTGCGCGGCGTGTCGGGTGTCATGCTCGGCTCGGACTTCGTGACGGTGACCAAGACCGACAGCGAGTGGCCGCAGATCAAGCCGGCCATCCTCGGTGCCATCATGGAGCACTTCATGTCCGGCGCCCCGGTGCTGTCCGAGGGCGTGAAGCCGGATGTGGGCGACGGCGACGAGTTCTTCGATGCCAAGGATGGCGAGATTGTCGCCACCATCAAGGAACTGCTGGAGACCCGGGTGCGCCCGGCCGTCGCCAACGACGGTGGCGACATCACCTTCCGCGGCTTCGAGGATGGGGTGGTGTTCCTCAATATGAAGGGCTCCTGTTCGGGCTGCCCCTCCTCCACCGCCACGCTCAAGAACGGCATCGAAAATCTGTTGAAGCATTTCGTGCCGGAAGTGGCGGAAGTCCGGGCAGTCTGACGGCGCTGACCCCGATTTGAGGTATTCGGGAACGGCCTCATTAACCTTTCCCGAAAGTGAGCGTGCCGGGTTGCTTCCCCCCGCCACGGTTTCGGTTGATCGTGGCGGCGATCGGGGTGCCCGCGTTCATGTATGTCCTCGCCATAGACACGGCGCTTGCCGCCTGCTCCGCCGCGGTGCTCGACACCGAGACGGACAGCATCGTCTCGGGCGATTCGCTGCTGATGGAGCGGGGCCATGCGGAAACGCTGATCCCGCTGGTCGAGCAGGTCATGAGTTCCGCCGGTATCGATTTCGAGCATCTGGCGCGCATTGCCGTCACGGTGGGGCCCGGCAGCTTCACCGGCCTTCGGGTGGGCCTGTCCGCCGCCCGTGGCTTCGGGCTGACCGCCAATCGGCCGGTGGTGGGAGTGACGACGCTGGCCGCACTCGCCGCGCCCTATCTCGCCCACGACGATGCGGTTCCGGTGGTATCGGCCATCGATGCCCGCCACGGCCATGTCTTCCTGCAGATGTTCGGCGTCGGCGGGCGCACGCTGATTGCGCCGCGCATCACCAGCGTGCGGGAGGCCGCCCGCTCGGTGGCCATTGGAGCGGTGCGGATTGTCGGCTCCGGGGCCCATCTCGTGGCCGATGCCTGGCCGCCGGCGGAAAAGCTTCCTGAGCTGGTCGATGATACGCCCGCCCCCGATGTGGCGTGGGTTGCCCGTCTCGGCTCCGTCGCCGATCCCGAAGCGGCCGAGCCGCGCCCGCTCTACCTGCGGCCTCCCGACGCCAAGCCGCAGGACAAGGCCCGCATCGCCCGCCGATGAAGCGCCTGCTCGATCGCCTGTTTCCGCCGCGCCCGCCGCTGCTGCGGGCCGCCACGGCCGCGGACATCCCCCATCTTGCCGCCATCCATGCCCGCGCCTTCGCGCGGGGCTGGGGCGCCGACGAGTTCGAGCGGCTCCTCGCCGACCGCGCCGTGCGCGCCCATGTGGCGGCGCTCGGCCCCCGCAAGCCACCGGTGGGCTTCGTCCTGTCCCATTGCGTGCCGCCCGAATCGGAAATCCTGACCGTCGCCGTCGTCACCGACCGTCGCCGCCGGGGCATCGGCCGGGCGTTGGTCTCCTTCCATCTCGCGCGCCTCGCTGCGGAAGGCGTCTCGACCTCCTTCCTGGAGGTTGAGGCGGGCAACGCCGCCGCCCGCACGCTCTACGCCCGTCTTGGCTATGGCGAGGTCGGCCGGCGCCGGGGCTATTATGCGGACGGTGCCGATGCGCTGCTGCTGCGTCGCGACTTTTAAGCTTCGGCAAGCGAGTGGTGGCAAGCCTTTGTCCGCCCCCTTGCAGCGGGCAGGCGGCGGCGCGATAAGGCAAGGGAAAGTCCCCGGGTCGTCGCGGAGGTCCGCTTGAGCGGAAAGATCAGCCTCATTGAGGAAGCCTGCCTGGCCAAGGGCATGCGGATGACCGAGCAGCGCCGCGTCATCGCCCGCGTGCTGTCCGGCGCGCAGGATCATCCCGACGTGGAGGAACTGCACCGCCGCGCCGTGGCCATCGACGACAACATCTCCATCTCCACGGTCTACCGCACCGTGAAGATGCTGGAGGATGCCGGCATCATCGAGCGGCACGATTTCGGCGATGGCCGCGCCCGCTACGAGCAGATGCCCGACGAACACCATGACCACCTGATCGATCTCAGGTCCGGCCAGGTGATCGAGTTCCGCTCCGAACAGATCGAGGCGCTGCAGGAGCAGATCGCCCGGGATCTCGGTTTCAAGCTGCGCGGCCACCGCCTCGAGCTGTATGCGGTGCCGCTCGACGAGGACGAGAAGCAGTGAGCCTGTCCGGCGGGCCTGCTGCAGCGCCCGCTTCCGGCGACGGTTCTGCCGCGCCGACCGGGCTGGCGCCGCTCGGCCCCGAGCAGCCCGCGCTCTCGCGCTTCCTGGATCGCTTGCGCCTCGCCGGGGTGCTCGCCACGGTCGGGACGGTGACGCTGGTGGGCATTCCCGTCCAGTGGATCGCGCTGAAGCTGGGCCTTGATGCCCGCCGCCACATCCCGCGGCTCTACCATCGCATCCTTTTGCGGCTCATCGGTGTGCGCGTGCATGTGCGCGGCACGCCGGCCGCTGATCGGCCGCTGCTGATCCTCGCGAACCACGCCTCCTGGCTCGACATTCCGGTGGTCGGTTCGCTGACGCCCCTGTTCTTCGTGGCGAAGAGCGAGGTATCGGGCTGGCCGCTGATCGGGCTGCTCGCCAAATTCCAGCGCACCGTGTTCGTCGATCGCCAGCGCCGCCATGCCACCGGCGCGGTCAACCGGGAGATCGCGGATCGTCTTGTCGACGGCGACCCGGTCGTGCTGTTCGCCGAAGGCACCTCGAGCGACGGCAACCGTGTGCTGCCCTTCCGCACCGCTCTCGTGGGCGCCGCGCGCGAGGCCTTCGCCGCCGGGACGGAGGTGGTGGTTCAGCCGCTCGCCGTGTCCTATGTGCGCCTCCAGGGCCTGCCCATGGGCCGCAGCCATCGGCCCATAGCGGCGTGGTTCGGCGACATGGAGCTGGCTCCGCACCTCATGGACGTGCTGCGCCACGGCGCCATCGACGTGGAGGTCACGTTCGGCACGCCGGTGAAGCTTGATGCCGCCCATGACCGCAAGAGCGTTACGCGCGATAGTGAGGCCACGGTGCGCCGCCTGTGCGCCCTCGCCCTCGCCGGCCGGCCGGGTGATCCGGCGGTGCAATCGCCCTTGCCGGATGCCGGCACCTCCGGCATCACCCGCCCATGATCTCGCTCGCAGCCATCGGCTTCGGCTATTGCGCCCGGCATCTCGTCGCCGAGGATCGCGATGCGTTCGGCCGCATCGTCGGCACCTCGCGGGAGGCCGCGCGGCTTTCCACCTTTCCGGCCGACGTGGAGGGCTTCGCTTTCGACGGAACGACGCTGTGCGATGGGCTCGCGAGCGCGCTGGGCGGCGCCCAGATCCTGCTGGCGTCCGCTCCACCGGACGATCGGGGCGACCCCATCCTGTGTTGCGCTGCGGAAATCCTCGCGTCCGGCCGTCTGCGCCAGGTGGTCTATCTCACAACGCTCGGCATCTACGGCAACCACGACGGAGGCTGGGTGGATGAGGCGACACCGCCGCGGGCCGGCAGCGCCCGCCTTGAACGCCGGCTGAAGGCGGAAGCCGACTGGCAGGATTTCGGCCGCAGGCACGGCATCCGCGTGGCAGTGCTGCGCCTTGCCGGCATCTACGGTCCGGGGCGCAACGCGCTGGCCCAGCTGCGCGCCGGCACGGCCCGGCGCATCGACAAGCCCGGGCAGGTGTTCAACCGCATCCATGTGGGCGACATCGTCTGCGCCATCCGCGCCGCGATCGCGCACCGTTACGACGGCATCCTCAACGTCACGGACGACCTGCCGGCACCGCCCGGCGATCCCATCGCCTATGCGGCGGAACTGCTCGGCATGGACCCGCCGCCCGCCATTCCCTTTGCAGACGCGGCCCGGGAGATGAGCCCCATGGCCCTTTCCTTCTGGTCCGGCAACAAGCGCGTGGGCAATGCCCGGCTCAAGGAAGAGTTGGGGGTGAGGCTTCGCTATCCCACCTATCGTGAGGGGCTGTCCGCACTCCACGCCGCGGGCGAGTGAACGCTTTTCCTAGCGCCGGATGAACGTGAGGTAGGTGGGCACGCGGCCTTGCGCGATGGCCTTCGCCTCGTAGCGCGTGCCGGGCCAGAACGGATAGGGCTTGCGCCAGTCGTCGGCCCGCTGCGCCGTCCAGGTGAAGGCACCGTGCGCGCGGACATGAGAGAGGGTCCAGCCCACGTAGTGCGGCACGTCGGAGGCGAAGCGGAACACGCCGCCGGGGCGGACGACGCGGGCGAGCCTGTCGAGATTGTCGGGGCGCACGAAGCGCCGCTTCCAATGCCGCTTCTTCGGCCAGGGATCGGGATAGAACAGGTCTGCCCCATCGAGGCTTGCCGTGGGCAGTCGGTCAAGCAGCAACGCGGCGTCGAGGTCGAAGACCCGCACGTTGGAAAGGCTGCGGGCGTCGAGGTCCACCAGCATCCGGGCAAGGCCGTTGAGGAAGGGCTCGACGCCGATGAAGCCCACATCCGGCCGCCGCGCCGCGTGGTCTATGAGGTGCTCACCGCAGCCGCAGCCGATCTCGAGCCAATATCCCTGCCTGGGCTCGGTGAAGAGGCTCGCCGGCTCGGCGGCTCCGTCCAGATCGAGCTTGTAGCGCGGCAGCAGATGCGTAAGGGCGTCCTGCTGCAGCCCCCGCAGCGTCTTGCCGATGCGCCGGCCATAGAAGGCGCCGCGCGCCTCGAATTCCGCGGCGGCGGCGGGGCTCGCGGATTGGCTTTGGTGTTCGCTCGGCTGCTGGCTCATGGCGGTCATGCTGAAAAAGGCGCCGGCCGGACTGCAGGGCAATCCGGCCGGCGGGTCAACTCAGATGGATCAAGGCGCGGAGTGGCGGCCCCTGCGGGCTCAGGCCACGGCCGCCTTGAGCGCGTCCACGAGGTCGGTCTTCTCCCAGGAGAAACCGCCGTCCGCTTCCGGCGCGCGGCCGAAATGACCGTAGGCTGCGGTGCGGGCATAGATGGGCTTGGTGAGGCCGAGATGCTCGCGGATGCCGCGGGGGCGCAGGTTCATCACTTCGCGCAGCACCTTTTCAAGCTTCGCCTCGTCCACCTTGCCGGTGCCGTGCAGGTCCACATAGACCGCCAGCGGGTCGGACACGCCGATGGCGTAGGCGAGCTGGATGGTGGCGCGGTCGGCCAGATCCGCGGCGACCACATTCTTGGCGAGGTAGCGCGCGGCATAGGCCGCCGAGCGGTCCACCTTGGTCGGATCCTTGCCGGAAAAGGCACCGCCGCCGTGGGGAGCCGCGCCACCGTAGGTGTCCACGATGATCTTGCGGCCGGTGAGGCCGCAGTCGCCGTCGGGACCGCCGATGACGAACTTGCCGGTGGGGTTGACGTGCCACACGGTGGCGTCCGTCACCCAGCCGTCCGGCAGGGTCTTCTTGATGTAGGGCTCGACGATGGACTTCACGTCGTGGGACGTGAGGTGCTCGTCCAGGTGCTGCGTGGACAGCACGATCTGGGTGACGCCCACCGGCTTGCCGTTCTCATACTGGACGGTGACCTGGCTCTTGGCGTCGGGACCGAGGGCATGGGTCTCGCCGGAATGGCGGGCGTCGGCCAGCACCTTCAGGATCTTGTGGGCATAATAGATGGGAGCGGGCATCAGCTCCGGGGTTTCGCGCACGGCGTAGCCGAACATGATGCCCTGGTCGCCGGCGCCCTCATCCTTGTTGCCGGCGATGTCCACGCCCTGGGCGATGTCCGCCGACTGGGCGTGCAGCAGCACGTCGATGTCGGCGGTTTCCCAGTGGAAGCCGGCCTGCTCGTAGCCGATGTCCCGGATGGCCAGACGCGCGGCGTGGGAGAGGAGATCCCTGGTGATCGAGGACGGGCCGCGGGTTTCGCCGGCGATCACCACCTTGTTGGTGGTGGCGAGCGTCTCGCATGCGACGCGAACCTGGCTCGGATCCCACCCTTCGGTTTCCGCAGTGCGGAAGAAGGTATCGACCACTTCGTCGGAAATCCGGTCACAGACCTTGTCCGGATGACCTTCGGAAACCGATTCGCTGGTGAAAAGATAAGATTGACGCGCCATATGACGGCCCCTGTTACGCCCGCGCCACGGTGCGGCCGCCCTTTGTGGCAACGCAGCGGCGGGCGGTCAAGGTCGTCAACGCGAAATCGTTCGCCAAAACGAACGCTTCACGCCTCGGCTTCGCCGGCGATGGCGATCACCAGATCGACGATGCGGCGCCGGACGCGGGCGTCCGAGATCCGCATGAAGTTCCGGGTCAACGTCAGTCCGTCGGAAGTGGCGAGGAAGTCAGAGACGTAGGCCGGGGACTGTTCCTCGGAGAAGCCCTCGCCTTCGGGGCCGACCGTGGGGGCGCCCTCGAAGAAGAAGGCGACAGGAACGCCAAGCACGATCGAAATCTGCTGGAGCCGGCTCGCACCAATGCGATTCGTGCCCTTCTCGTACTTCTGGATCTGCTGGAAGGTGATGCCCAGATGCTCGCCCAGCTTCTCCTGGCTCATCCCCACCATCATCCGCCTCATGCGGACACGCGAGCCAACGTGCTTATCAATAGGGTTCGGCGCCTTCTTGGCCATGGTCTCTCCGGCTATGTCGGAAAAGATTACTCGATACTTCGCTGCGCGAAGGCTGCCCTGATTGCCGGCGAACATAGGGACACAATCGGAACGCGTCGATCAACCTTTGCGTGTAATGCAACCACAAAGCGGTGCGGAAGCTAGGGCAAAAGCAATGGCGAGAAGCGTAAGGATGGCCATACCGCCAAGCTTGGCAGCAACAGAAACCGTTTCCAGTGACTTCGGCAGGGGACCATCCACCAGGCCCTCCTTTCCGAGATCGTGAGATGCGACAATACGCCCCACCGGATCGACGATCGCGGAGATGCCCGTATTGGCGGCGCGGACGAGTGGAAGCCCTTCCTCCACCGCACGCATGCGGGCCTGCGCGAAATGCTGGTAGGGACCGGGCGTCAGACCGAACCATGCGTCATTGGTCAGGTTGAGCAGCCATGCCGGCCGTGGACCGACCGGAACTACCTTTCCAGGAAAGATAATTTCGTAACATACGAGGGGAGACGCCAGCGGCAGGCCCGGGATCTGGAGGGCGGCAAGCTCCGCACCGGAGGAGAAACCACCTCGCACACGCGTAAGTTGTTCAAGGCCGAGCGCCTCAAGCTCGGCCTGAAACGGCAGGTATTCCCCGAACGGCACGAGATGCACCTTGTCTGTGTTCTCCAGCACCCGCCCGCGGTGGTCCATCACCCTGATGGAATTGAAGAATGGGGAGCGCTGGCCGGGCGGAGGCAAGTCATAGCGGATGGCGCCGGTCACCAGCGTCACGTTGGCTGGCAGAACGGCGGCAATGGCCTCGGCCGCCCAGGGTTCCCGTTCGTAAATGAAAGGAAATGACGATTCCGGCCAGATCAGAACGGTGACGTCGGCGAGCCCGCCAGGATAGGTCGCGCTCTTCTTAGCGCTCAAAGCCAGATAGTCTTGCAGGATCTTCTCGCGCCGGTCGTAGGCGAACTTCTTGTCCTGCGACAGGTTCGGCTGCATCACCCGTAGCGCGACGCCGGGCACCGTCTCGAGCGGGGTCACCGAGAGGCGGTAGCCGCCCCACAGCGCGGTCCCCGCGATGACCAGAGCCGCCGCGCCGACGGCCGCAAGGCCGCGCCGGCCCGGCACCAGGAGCAGCACCGGTGTTGAAAGCAACAGCACGCAGAAGAAGGTGAGGCCCCACACCCCGATCACGGCTGCCGCCTGCATCAGCAGCAGGTCGTCGGAAACCGCATAGCCGTAGGTATTCCAGGGAAAGCCCGTGAGTACATGGCCGCGCAGCCATTCCGCCAGCGTCAGGCCGAAGGTGAGCGCGAACAGCCTGAGGCCCCCCTTGGACCACAGGAGCCGCGCCACTGCCGTTCCGAACGCCGTGAACAGCGCCAGCCCCGCCGGCATGGCGACCACCGCGAACGGCAGCAGCCAGCCGAAAACGTCCGCCTCCACCAGGAAGGCGGCGCCGATCCACCAGAGCGATGCGAGGAAATAGCCGAAGCCGAACCACCAGCCGACCCCCGCCGCCGAAACCAGACGGGTCTTGAGATCGCCCCGGCAGCCGTCGAGCAGCAGCACCAGCACCGGGAAGCTGATCGCCAGCACGGGCCACAGATCGAACGGCGGCATGGCGAGGGCGCCGACCGCCCCGGCGATCCAGGCGACGCCGCGCCGCCGCCACCCGGTGAGGAAGCGCAGCATCAGGATGCGTCCGCGCCACGACATGCCAGTCGGGGGCGCGCCGCGGCGAGGGGCAGCCTTGGAGGGAACAGCCACGCGGACGGTCAGGCGTCGGGTGAGGCGTGCCCGGCGGCGGCGCCGTCGAGATCCCGGGGCGGGATGATGCGTAGCTTCTTCAGCCGGCGCGGATCGGCATCCACCACGTCCACGTCGAAGCCGCCCGGCAGCGAGATCACCTCGCCGGATTTCGGCACGCGGGAGGCGATGCGCACCACGAGGCCGCCCACGCTGTCGACCTCCTCCATCGCCTCTTCCGACGCGAAGCCGGTGCCGAGCACTTCCACCGCCGCCTCCAGCGGGGTGCGGGCGTCGGCGAGATAGCTGCCGTCGGGCTGGCGGGTCAGAAGGGTTTCGGCCGCCTCGTCGTGCTCGTCCTCGATCTCGCCGACGATCTCCTCCACCACGTCCTCGATGGAGACGAGGCCGTCCGTGCCGCCATATTCGTCGATGACGAGGGCGAGGTGGGTGCGCGCCGCCTGCATGGAGACGAGCAAATCCACCGCCGGCATGGACGGCGGCACGTAGAGGATGCGGCGGATGAGGCCGGCAGTCTCCAGCGTCGCGTCGAGATTGACCTTCCCGAGGTCGATCTTGCCGGACGCGGAGGCGAGGTCGCCGGCGAGGAAGGCGATGAGGTCGCGGATGTGGACCATGCCGACCGGGTCATCCAGCGTGTCGTCATAGACGACGAGCCGGGAATGGCCGACGGTTACGAACAGCTTCAGCAGTTCGCCCAGCGGGGCATCCTTGCGCACGGCGACGATCTCGGCGCGGGGAACCATGATGTCGCCGATGCCCACGTCCCGCAGGTGCAGGATGTTGCGCAGCATCTTGCGCTCGGATGGGGTGAATTCCCCCTCCTCCTCGGGTGTCTCCGCCGCGGCGAGCACCTCCACGAGGTCGGTGCGCAGGGAGCCGTGCGGGCGGAACGTGCCGAGGAGGGCACGCAATCGATCGAGAAAACTTTGCGGCTCCGCGGAGCTGGTCTCGGTCGGTTGGTCGATGTTGGACATGTTCGTTATCAAGCCGCCGTCGCTTCAGTCCTGCGGCAGGCCATAGGGATCGGCGATCCCCAGGCCCGCGAGGATGTCGCGCTCAAGCGCCTCCATTTCCTCTGCTTCGTTGTCTTCGAGATGGTCGTAGCCCATGAGGTGCAACGTTCCGTGCACCACCAGATGGGCGAGATGGTCGGCCGGCGCCTTGCCCTCCGCCTCGGCCTCGCGGCTGAGCGTTTCCAAAGCGACGATGATGTCGCCGAGGGGCTGGGGGGCGTCGATGTCGTCGGGCAGGTCCGGCTGGGGGAAGGACAGGACGTTGGTCGCCTTGTCCATGTCCCGCCAGTCGCGGTTCAGCACCCGGATGCGCGCGTCGTCGGTGAGGGTGATGGCCACCTCGCACGGCTCCGGCACGTCCTCGGCGCAGGCGGCCAGCGCCGCCCGGCAGGCGCGGATGGCGACCGCTTCCGCGTCCGGAATGACGGACCAGCCCTCGGCCTCCAGCGCGACGTCGATGTCCGCGTCGATCTCGGGAGCCTGCGGGATGGCGGCGGGCGCGGCCATGGCTCAGCTCCCGGCCTTGCCGGCGAGGCGGGCGGAGGCGGCCTCGATCTTGGCCGCGTCCAGGCGCTCGTAGGCGGAGACGATCCGCTGCACCAGTTCGTGGCGCACCACGTCCTCGGCCTTGAAGTGGCAGATGCCGACGCCCTCGACGCCCTCCAGCAGCCGCACCGCTTCGGCAAGGCCCGAAATCTGCCCGCCGGGCAAATCGGTCTGGCTCGGGTCGCCGGTGACGATCATGTGGGAGTTCTCGCCCAGGCGGGTGAGGAACATCTTCATCTGCATGGAGGTGGCGTTCTGCGCCTCGTCCAGGATCACCGCGGCATTGGAGAGGGTGCGCCCGCGCATGAAGGCGAGCGGGGCGATCTCGATCTCGCCGGACTGTAGGGCCCGCTCGACGAATGGGCGGTCCATCAGGTCATAGAGCGCGTCGTAGATGGGCCGCAGATAGGGGTCCACCTTCTCCTTCATGTCGCCCGGCAGGAAGCCGAGGCGTTCGCCCGCCTCGACGGCGGGACGGGAGAGGATGATCTTGTCCACCATCCGCCGCTCCAGCAGATGGACGGCGTAGGCCACCGCGAGCCACGTCTTGCCGGTGCCGGCGGGGCCGTTGCCGAACACCAAAGTGTGCCGCTTCAGCGCGCGGATATAGGCATCCTGCGCGGCGGTGCGGGCGCGCACCGGGCGGCGGCGCAGGTGGATTTCGTCGAACGACTGGCGCTGCTCGGCCGGGTCGAAATCGAACAGGGAGCCCTGCGAGGTGACCTCGCGGATGGCGCCGTCCACGTCGCCCTGGCTGATGTCGCGCCCCTTGCGCAGCGCCTCGTACAGGTGCTCCAGCACGGCCCTAGCCTGCTCGCAGGCATCGCGCTCGCCTTCCAGCGTCACGTGGTTGCCGCGCGAATCCGCCTTCACCCCCAGCTTGCGCTCGATGAGGGCAAGGTTGCGGCCGTAATGGCCGAACAGCTGGGTGGCGAGCCGGTTGTCGTCGAAGGCCAGCACCACATGGGCGGCGGCCGGCTCGTCCGGATCGGCCCAGGGGGCCGTCACCGCCGCGCGGGCGGGGCCGGGAGAGGCCTGCTGGCCGGAGGCCGCAAGGGGACGATCACGGTTGTCGCTGCCGGATCTGCGCAAGCTCAGGCCTCCATGGCCGCAAGCGGCCGGGAATGGGCGGGGGAAGGGGTCGTCTCGGCGGGAGCGCCGGCGAGGCTGTTCGGGCCGACGTCGGTGATGGTGACGGTGAGGAGCTCGCCGATGCTGGCGGGCGGGTCGTTCACCACCACGCTCTGGAGATACGGCGAACGGCCGATGAGCTGGCCCGGCTGGCGGCCGGGCTTCTCCAGCAGAATATCGAAGGTGCGGCCTAGGCAGGCGGCGTCGAAGGCCGTCTTGGAGGCCTCCAGCAGCCTGTGCAGTTCCTCGAGGCGCGCGGCCATCACCTCCTCCGGCACCTGCCCCTCGTGCTCGGCGGCGGGCGTGCCGGGGCGCGGGCTGTATTTGAAGGAATAGGCGCTGGCGAAGCCAACCTCGCGCACGAGATCGAGCGTGTCCTCGAAATCGCGGTCCGTCTCGCCCGGGAAGCCGACGATGAAGTCGGACGACAGGGCAAGGTCCGGCCGCACGCCGCGCATCTTCTCGATGAGCGAGAGGAACAGGTCGCGGCCGTGCCTGCGGTTCATCGCCGCCAGAATGCGGTCGGAGCCGGACTGCACCGGCAGGTGCAGGTAGGGCATCAGCTGCGGCAGGTCGCGGTGGGCGGCGATCAGGTCGTCACCCATGTCGCGCGGATGGGAGGTGGTGTAGCGCAGCCGCGCCAGCCCCTCCATCTGCGCCAGGCGCTCCATGAGCCGGGCGAGGCTCCAGACCTTGCCGTCCGGCCCCTCGCCATGGAAGGCGTTGACGTTCTGGCCGATGAGGGTGATCTCGCGCACGCCCTGATCGAGGAGGCGGGCGGCCTCGTCGAGGATCTTCGTGACCGGGCGGGAGACCTCGGCGCCGCGGGTGTAGGGTACCACGCAGAAGGTGCAGAACTTGTCGCATCCCTCCTGCACCGTCACGAACGCCGCGGGGCCGCGCTTGCGGGTGGCGGCGCGGGTGGGCGCGGGCAGGTGATCGAACTTGTCCTCGGCGGGAAATTCGGTGTCCACCACCCGCTTGCCGGCCTTGGCCTCGGCCAGCAGCTCGGGCAGACGGTGGTAGCTCTGGGGGCCGACCACCACGTCCACCACCGGGGCGCGGCGCATGATCTCGGCGCCTTCGGCCTGGGCGACGCAGCCGGCGACGGCGATCATGGTGTCGGAGCCGGCTTCCTGCTTCTGCTTCCGAAGGCGCCCGAGCTCGGAATAGACCTTCTCGGCGGCCTTCTCGCGGATATGGCAGGTGTTGAGGATCACAAGGTCGGCCTCGGCCGGGTCCTGCGTCTCCACGTATCCCTCACGCGCCAGTGTGTCCGCCATACGATGGGAATCGTAGACGTTCATCTGGCAGCCGAAGGACTTCACATAAAGCTTGCGGGGCTCGTGCATGTCGCCTGTTCTGTCGCCGTCGATCTTCGCGTGTGGGCGCGACGCGATCGTGACGCCAGCTCTTGTCGCCCCCTTCATGGTTCCGTGAGCTTTTGATCCTACCGGCAAACGCTAGGATTGGAAATGGGCGGCGGGTCTCACGCCCCGGATGTCGCTGCGGCCCACTCGGCCACGACCGCCGGATCGGTCTCCGTCGGCACCCGCTCCGCGGCCCTGCGGGCGGTCGTCGCGGGGGCCGCCAGCCGCCCGAGCGCCCACACCGCAGCACCTCTGACCAGAGCGGAGTCATCCGCGAGCCGCGCCTCCACCTGCGGCAGCAGCGCGACAACGCCCGAATTGCCGATGGCGATCAGCACGTTGCGCACGAAGCGGTCGCGGCCCACCCGCTTGATCGGGCTTTTCGGGAAGCGGGCGCGGAAGGCGGCATCGTTCAGCGCCACCAGCTCGGCCAGCGGCGGCGCGTCATTCTCCGCCCGCGCGGCCAGCTTCGCCTCCTGGCCCAGTTGCGCGAACTTGTTCCAGGGGCAGGCGGCGAGGCAGTCGTCGCAGCCATAGATGCGGTTGCCCATGAGCGGCCGCAACTCCACCGGGATCGGGCCCTTGTGCTCGATGGTGAGGTAGGAGATGCAGCGCCGCGCATCGATGACGTAAGGCGAGGGGAAGGCGGCGGTCGGGCAGGCTTCGAGGCACGCGCGGCAGGAGCCGCAATGGTCCTTCTCGTGCCCGTCGGGCTCAAGCTTCAGTGTGGTCGCGATGGCGCCGAGAAACAGCCAGGAGCCGAATTCCCGCGAGACGAGATTGGTGTGCCGCCCCTGCCAGCCGAGGCCCGCGGCGGCGGCGAGCGGCTTTTCCATGAGCGGAGCGGTATCCACGAACACCTTCACGTCGGCCGCGACGCCGCGTTTGCCCGCCTCCGCCAGCAGCGCGCGTGCGACACGCTTCAGCTTCGGCTTGATGATGTCGTGATAATCCTCGGCCCGCGCATAGACCGAGATCGCGCCTGCGCCGCTCTGGGCCAGCACGGCACGGGGGTCTTCGGCGGGTCCGTAATTGAGGCCGAGCATGATGACGCTGCGCATGTCCGGCCACAGCGTCAAAGGATCAGCGCGGCGGTCCAGCGTCTCGGCCATCCAGCCCATATCGCCATGGGTGCCCTCCGCGACCCAGGCGCGGAGCCGTTCCCCGGCGGGCAGACCCGCCTCGGGCCGGCTGATGCCGACCGCATCGAACCCCTCTTCACGGGCGAGGCGGCGAACGATTTGCTCCAGCCCGCCCGCGTCCGTCAGAAATCGAGGTCCGCGTAGGTCTTGGAGGGGGGCATGCCCGGGATGCTCTCGGTGAGCAGGGCGCGGAAGGTCGGGCGCGACTTGATCCGCGCGTACCAGTCCCTCGCGTGCTCGTCCTCGTCCCACGGTACGTCGCCCAGATAGTCGGCCACCGAGAGATGCGCGGCGGCGGCAAGGTCGGCCTGGCTCAGCTTCTCGCCGGCGAGCCATTTGCGCGCCTTGGCCAGCCAGCCGATGTATTTCAGATGATAGCGTATATTGGCGCGCGCCACCCGGAGCGAGGTGGCATCCGGCGATCCGCCGCCCTGCTCGCGCGTCATGTAGCGCTTGTGGATGCGCTCCCGCACCAGGGGTTCGGTGGATTCGACGTACATCTTCTCGTTGAACCACTGGGTCAGCCGGCGCACCTCCACGCGGCCGGCCGGATCCTCCGGCAGGAGGCGGTGGGCGCCGAGGGCGAGGCCCCGGGTCTCATCGAGATATTCGGCGATGATGAAGGCGCCCGGCACCGAGGCCGCCATCTCCTCCACGATCACCGGCGTCTCCCCCGACGGATTGAGCGCGAGGAAGCCCGGCCGTCGCTCCCACACGCGCTCCTCCACCAGCTCCGGCTCCAGGCCGTATTCGGCGAGCAGCAGGCGGACGAATCGGGAATGGGGGCAAAAGGGATGATGATGCAGATACATGGGCCGATTTCGCCGGGGGTCGAAGGGAGGGGGCGAGGCACCCGGCGTTGCCTATGATTAGAAGCCGAACCTTTCCGATTGGTTCCTCCCTGCTGCAGCGCGGGCTGGCGGCCGGCTGCTCTCGCATTTCGCATTCCAATCGTGGTGAGCGAATCATGAACGATGTCGCGCGCCCGCCAACGGCCTGCCCTTCGGTTATTTGCCGCTCTGTTGCGATGCGGCCACAGCGTGGCCGGAAACGCGTCAATGGCCCCAGCCCCGTCCTTCCGCAGCGGCGCGCCACGTTGCACCCGCGAAGCCAACCGGAGAGGATGACGGCCGTCTCGCTCCCGCCTCCCGGATTTTCTCTCCCATGACTCTCGGCGACATGCTCGAAGCGCTTGTTCTCGGCCTGCTGGAAGGGCTGACGGAATTCATCCCCGTCTCCTCCACGGCGCATATCCTGCTCGCCGGGCACTTTCTCGGCTTCGAGAGCAACGGCCACACCTTCGAGGTGCTGATCCAGCTCGGCGCGGTGCTCGCCATCCTCACGGTCTATTTCCAGCGCTTCCTGCGCGTCGCCCAGCAATTGCCCACCAATCCGGGCGCGCGGCGCTTCGTCATCGGCGTCCTCATCGCCTTCCTGCCGGCGGCGGTGATCGGCGCAGCGGCGCACGGCTTCATCAAGAGCGTGCTGTTCGAGACGCCCGCTCTGATCTGCGGCACGCTCATCTTCGGCGGCGTCATCCTGTTGTTCATCGACAAGGTGGTGCCGCAGCCGCGCTACAACAACGCCATGGGCCTGCCCTGGCACATCGCGCTCATCATCGGCTTCTTCCAGTGCCTCGCGATGATCCCCGGCATGTCGCGCTCGGGCTCGACCATCGTTGGCGCCATGCTGATGGGCGTGGACAAGCGGGCGGCAGCGGAATTCTCGTTTTTCCTCGCCCTGCCCACCATGTTCGGCGCGTTCGCCTACGACCTCTACAAGAACCGCAGCAACCTCTCGATGGACGATGGCCTGCTCATCGTCATCGGCTTCGTGGCGGCATTCTGCGCGGCGGTTGTGGTGGTGAAGTCGCTGCTCGATTTCGTGTCGAAGCACGGCTATGCGCCGTTCGGCTGGTGGCGCATCGCGGTGGGCATCGCCGGCCTTATCGGCCTCGCGCTGGTCGGCTGAGGCGCCTTCAGAAGTCGGTGGCGATGCCGCCGACTTCCCAGTCGCCGTAACGCACGGGCTCCGGGCCGTTGCGGCCGTTGATCTCCTTCGGCCGGTCCTTCTGCGCGGCGTCGATGGCCGCACGCCGGGCCTCGGCCTCGGCGAGCGCGCGCTTCGCCGCCTCGCTCAGGGGCTTGCGCGGCTCGGTCTTGTCCTCGTCCATGGTCCCGTCTCCCACTTCGCCGCGTGAGGCATGCCTTCGGTTGAGGAGCGGCCGACCTCACCCGTGCGCATCCTTGCACCCGCGGCGGAAAGCGTGCTAGCAGCGCCGCGCTTTCAGGTCGTGCCCGCGGGGCCGACCCAACACCCCACGGATGGAGATGCGCATGGCCTCGCAGAATGGCGGCCCCAACCCGAATGCGGCGCCGTCGCTGAACGTGCTCGCGCAGTATATCAAGGATTTCTCCTTCGAGAATCCGAACGCGCCGCGTTCGCTTGCCGCTCCCCCGGCCCAGCCCGACGTCAGCATCCAGATCCACGTCAACGCCAAGCCCGGCGGAAACGGCGAGTTCGAGGTCGAGCTGAAGATCGACGGCGGCGCGAGCGTCGAAGGCAACACCCTGTTCGCCTTCGAGCTGGTCTATGCCGGCGTGTTCCGCATCCTCAACATCCCCGAGCAGAGCCTGCAGCCGGTGGTGCTCATCGAGTGCCCCCGCCTGCTCTTCCCGTTCGCCCGCCAGATCATCGCCGACGCGGTGCGCAACGGCGGCTTCCCGCCCCTGATGATCGATCCGGTGGACTTCGCCGCCCTCTACCAGCAGCGCCTGCAGGCGGAAGCCGAGCGTCTCCAGGCCGGCCAGGCCTGAGCCTGCCGCTCCACTGATCTTCGACAGAGCCCGCCGCCGCAGCGCCAGACGCCTGCGGCGGCGGGCTTTTTCGTGTGTCCCTTTTCCTTTTGCCCGTGCGCCGCATTGTGGCAGGCTCCGCCGCGCCGGAGCGGGCCAGTGGTGGCGCGACACCGGCGGGAGACCGGCCGGGCGGGGCGAATGCGATCCATCCGTTTCAAACTGGCCGCGCTGGCGGGCGCCACCGCGATTCTTGCGGTGCTCGCGGGTCTCAGCGTGCTCATCGCCCTGCGCGCCGTGGACGGGGCGCTGGAGGCGGCGGTCTCGGCCCAGCAGCGGCTCGACGTGCTGACCGAGATTTCGGCGCGCCTCTCCGACTACGGCCTTGCCGCCATCGCCGCCACCGAGAGCCCGACCGCCGGCGCCGGGCGGCTCGAGGATGCCCGCTCCCGCGTCTCCGCCCTGCTTGAGGCCTCGACCGTGAAGGCGGTGCAGGCGGCGCCCGAGCTGTCGAGCGGCCTCAGGCCGCAGGAACGGCTGCTGGCCCGCCTCAGGGCGGATTTCATTTCCCTCGACCGGCAGATCACTGCCGCGACCCGTGACCCGGACACCATGCGCCGGGGCGACCGGGTGCGCGGCTCCCTCAATGCGTTTGCCGCCTCGGCCGGGCCGACGCTTTCCCTGCTGGTGGAAAGCGAGCGCCGGGGCGTCACGGCCGCCCGGGAAGAGGCACTGGCACTGGCAGACCGGCTGCGCATCGGCGCCGTTGCCATGGCGCTGGCGGTGTTCGCCGCGGCGCTGGTGCTCTATCGCGCGCTGGCACAGCCGCTGCTCGGCCGGCTGAGGGAGATCGACAGGGCAGCCGCGGCCATCGGCCGCGGCGACCTGTCCGCCCGTCTCGCCATCGGCCAGCGCGACGAACTGGGCGTGCTGACGGCCCGGTTCAACCGCATGGCCGCCCTGCTGGCCCGGCGCGAGCGGAAGGTGGCGCAGGACCGGGCGGAGCTTGAGAAGACGGTGGCGGAACGCACGGTGGACCTCACCGAGGCGAACGCCCGCCTCGCCGCCATCGACGCCTCCCGCCGCCGCTTCTTCACCGATGTGAGCCATGAATTGCGGACCCCGCTCACCGTCATCATCGGCGAGTGCGACGTGACCCAGCGGGCGCCGGCCATACCGGAGGCCCTCAGCCGCACGGTGCTCACCACCATCCGCAAGCGCGCCGGCATGCTTCACCGCCGGGTGGAGGATCTGCTGCGGGTGGCCCGCTCCGAAAGCGGCGAGATCGAGCTGGTGTTCCAGGATACGCCGCTGGCGCCCCTGCTGGCCGATGCGGTGGCGGGGCTGGAGCCGGTGGCGCGGCGGCAGGGGGTGGCGCTGGTGCTGCACGCCCCGGAGCCTGGCCTTCTCGTGCATGCTGATCGGGAATGGCTGCGGCAGGTGCTGGAAGGGCTCATCGACAACGCCTTGCGCCATGGCCGGCCCCTCACCCGCATCTCCGTGGCGGTGGAAGGGGGCGTGGATGCGGACGGGCATGGCGTCGAGATCGTCAGCGTCACCGATGACGGGTGCGGCATCCCGCCTGAGGCGCGGGCGCGCCTGTTCGAGCGTTTCGCGCGCGGCGCGCGGCTCGGCGGTGCCGAGGGATTCGGCCTGGGGCTGGCCCTGGCCGATTGGGTGGTGACGCGGCACGGCGGACGTATCACACTGGAGGACGGGGCGCAGGGCGGCACCCGGGTGGCGATCGCCCTGCCGCAGGCTGCGGCATCCGCGGCGAACGAGCCCGACCCGGCGGTTTGACCAGCGGCTGGATTGCCGGCATTGCGCGACAGCCCTGCCCCGCGGACCATGCGATGGTCCGGGACAGCCCCGATGGGCACAGGAGGAACCATGAACATCCTGGTGGTGGAAGACGACAGCGACATCGGCGCCATGCTGAGCCGCGGCCTCTCCGCCGAGGGGTTCGACGTGACCGTGGTGGGCCGCGCCGACGAGGCCCTCGAGACGGCGCGCCAGTACAATCCCTGCGCCGTGGTGCTCGACATGATGCTGCCGGACGGCTCCGGCATCGACGTGTGCCGGGCGCTGCGCAGCGCCGGCCATTCCGGCCCCATCCTGTTCCTGAGCGCCAAGGACGAGGTGCATGACCGCGCCGAGGGCCTGGGCGCCGGGGCGGACGACTACATCGTCAAGCCGTTCGTGTTCGGCGAGCTTGTGGCGCGGCTGCGCACCCATCTCCTGCATCGCCTGGGCGAGAGCCACGCCGACCGTGTCATGGCGGGGCGGCTGGTGCTCGATCCCTCCACCCGCACCGCGAAGTTCGGCGAGGTGCATGTGCGGCTCACCGAGCGCGAGGCCGACCTTCTGGCCCTGCTCATGGCCAGCCCGAATCGCCCCATCGCCCGCGGCGAGATCTTCGACCGGCTGTGGGCCAGCCAGGGCGGCGCCTCGCTCAACGTGGTGGACGTCTATGTGGGCTACCTGCGCACCAAGCTTGCGCCCGTGGGCCGCGCCGGCGGCCCCCAGGTGGCGACCGTGCGGGGGCGCGGCTTCATGCTCGACCTCTCCGCACCGTCAGCGCATTGATGAGCTCTAGAAGTATTGCAATGCAGCAAAAGATTTCACTTGCGGGAACGGATTCGGCTGCCAATATTTGACTCCGTTGTAGCGAAAAACCTCGCTACTTCAATTTCTTATGATCTTCTTATGAGGGTCGTGAGAGAACACTGGAGGAAAGCATCATGCGCTGGAACAAGCCCCAGGTTTGCGAAGTCTGCGTCGGCATGGAAGTCACCGCTTACCTGCCGGCCGATTTCTGATCGACCGAGGTCGGGAGCCGCGAACGATTAGGCAGGAGCGTCCGTCGCGTCATGCAGGTGATCGTTCTCGGTTCAGCGGCCGGCGGCGGCGTTCCCCAGTGGAACTGCCGCTGTCCGGTGTGCCAACTGGCATGGACGGGTGATCCACGGGTCACGCCCCGAACCCAGTCGAGCATCGCCGTCTCGGAGGACGGCGCCTCGTGGGTGCTCCTGAACGCTTCGCCCGATCTTCGGGCCCAGATCGCCGCGACCCGGGCGCTTCAGCCCCGGGTGGGTGGCCGCGACAGCCCCATTCGCGCCGTCGTCCTCACCAATGGTGACGTGGACCACATAGCCGGTTTGCTGACGCTGCGGGAGCAGCAGGCGTTCGAGGTGTACGGCACGGCCGACACGCTCGCGCTCATCGAGCAGAATCAGGTCTTCGACGTGGTGTCCAAGGCGCTGGTGCGCCGGGAGCCGGTTTCGTTCGAAGTCCCGTTCTCGCCGGTTCCGGGGCTGACCATGGAATTCTTCACCGTGCCCGGCAAGGTGCCGCTCTGGCGCGAGGACGCCTCCCTCGTCATCGGCGAGGAGACCGGCTCCACCGTGGGTGTGACCATCACGTCCGCCGGCAGCCGCCTCGTCTACGTGCCTGGCTGCGCCGCGGTCACCGACGCCCTACGCCGGCGCATCTCAGGCGCCGACCTGCTGTTCTTCGACGGCACGCTCTATCGCGACGACGAGATGATCACGGCCGGGATCGGCACCAAGACGGGCGCCCGCATGGGGCACCTGTCCATGTCCGGCGCGGACGGCACGGTGGCGCTTCTTGCCGACCTGCCGGTAGCGCGCCGGGTGTTCATCCATATCAACAACACCAATCCCGCGCTGATCGATGGCTCCGAGGAGCACCGCGCCGTGGAAGCGGCTGGCTGGACGGTCGCCCGGGACGGAATGGAGTTCTCCCTATGAGCGCGCAAGCCGCCGTCCGGGTGCTGGCCGAAGCTGCCGACCTTCCCGCCGATTTCCCGCCACTGCCGTCGCCGCAGGAGCCTTTGTCGCCCGCCGGTCTGGAGGCGGCGCTGCGCGCGGTGGGCGCGACGCGCTATCACAACCTCCATCCCTTCCATAAGCTGCTGCATTCCGGCCGGCTGAACCGGGATCAGGTGCGCGCCTGGGCACTCAACCGCTACTGCTACCAGTCCGCCATCCCCCGCAAGGACGCGGCTCTGATGGCCCGCTGCGACGACCGCGAACTGCGTCGGGAATGGCTGCACCGCATCACCGACCATGACGGCTTCGGCGAGGATTCGGGCGGCATCGAGCGCTGGCTGGTGCTGACTGACGGCCTCGGCCTCGACCGCGATTACGTGGTCTCCAAGGAAGGCGCGCTGCCGGCCACCAAGTTCGCGGTGGAGGCCTACGTGCGCTTCGTCGCCGAGAACACGCTGCTGGAGGCGGTCGCCTCCTCGCTCACCGAGCTGTTCGCGCCGGGCATCCATGCCGAGCGCATCTCGGGGATGCTGGAGCACTACGACTTCATCAACGAGAAAGTCGTCGCCTATTTCCGCCGCCGCCTCGACCAGGCGCCGAAGGATGCGGACTTCGCCCTCGAATACGTGAAGGAGCACGCCCGCACGGCCGCCGAGCAACGCGCCGTGATCCGCGCCCTCACCTTCAAGACCGAGGTGCTGTGGGCGCAGCTCGACGCGCTCTATCTCGCCTATGTGGCGCCGGGCTGGCCCGCGCCGGGCGCGTGGCGGCCGGGCGTTGCCATCGTTGGGGAATGAGATGCGCGCCGAGGAAACCGACGTTCCGCGCCTGCCCCGCGGCGTGAAGCTCAAATACGATCAGGTGCGGTCCCGTCATGTGCTTCTGGCGCCGGAGCGGGCGTTCGACATCGACGAGACCGCCGCCGCCGTTCTTGAGCTGGTGGACGGGAAGCGCACCTGCGCGGAGATCGTGGACGCCCTGGCCGCCCGCTACGATGAGCAGCGCGAAGTCATTGCCGATGACGTCAAGGACATGATCGGTGGCCTCATCGCGCGCCGGGTGATCGAGATATGAGCGAGATCGCGAGCGATATCCGCGCCGCTGTGCGCGAGGCCCCCCGCCCGGCGGCGGCGCCTCCGGTCGGCCATCCCATCGGCATCCTCGCCGAGCTGACCCACCGCTGCCCGCTGCGCTGCCCCTATTGCTCGAACCCACTGGAGCTGGAGCGCCGCGAGGCGGAACTCGACACCGCCACGTGGAAGCGGGTGCTGAGCGAGGCGGCGGCGCTGGGCATCCTCCATGTCCACCTCTCCGGCGGCGAACCGACCGCGCGCCCGGACCTCGTGGAGCTGACCGCCCACTGCGCGGCGGAGGGGCTCTACACCAATCTCATCACCTCCGGCATCGGCCGCGCCTCGGGCATGATCGACGCGCTGTCGGAGGCCGGGCTCGACCATGTGCAGCTTTCCGTGCAGGGCGCGAGCGCCGAGACCGGCGACCGCATCGGCGGCTACAAGGGCGGCCATGCGGCAAAGCTGGAATTCGCCCGCAAGGTCACGGACCTCGGTCTGCCGCTGACGCTCAATGCCGTCATCCATCGCGGCAACATCCACGAGGTGGAGGACATCATCGCCCTCGCCGTGGCGCTGAAGGCCCGCCGGCTGGAGGTGGCGCACACCCAGTATTATGGCTGGGCCTATGTGAATCGGGCCGCGCTGATGCCGGCGCGGCCGGACGTGGATCGCTCGGTGGCGCTGGTCGAGGAGGCGCGGCGGCGCCTTGAGGGCATCCTCGTCATCGACATGGTGATCCCGGATTATTACGCCCGCTATCCCAAGCCCTGTTCCGGCGGCTGGGGGCGGCGCACGCTGAATGTCACCCCCACGGGCCGGGTGCTGCCCTGCCATGCGGCGGAGAGCATCCCGAACCTCGAATTCTGGTCCGTTCGCGATCGCGCGCTGGGGGACATCTGGCGGTCTTCGCCGGCCTTCAACGCCTTCCGCGGCACCGACTGGATGCGCGAGCCGTGCCGCAGCTGCGACCGGCGCGACATGGATTTCGGCGGCTGCCGCTGCCAGGCCATGGCGCTGGCGGGGGACGCGGCGGCGACCGACCCCGCCTGCTCGCTCTCGCCCTTCCACGCCCGCGTCGAGGCGCTGGCGACGGAGGAGGCTGCCGCGGTCGCGCCGGACTATCTCTATCGCACCATCGGCGGAGCGCCGGAAAAGGCGTCCGAAGGAGCCGCATCGTGAGCCTGCGTCGCGCGTTGGGCCTCTGGCTCGTCCTCATGGCGGCCCTGTTCTCCGGCGGCGCCCTCGTCATGCCCCAGGCGGCGAGCGGGGCCGAGGCGCAGGCCGCCTCCCAGCAGGCCGCTCCCGATGCGGCGACGCTGCTGTTCGAGGATCCGCAGCTGGCCAATACCAAGCCGGGCCAGACGCTGACCTATCGATATGCCCGCAAGGTGGCCGACCCTGAACTCGGCGCCAGCTTCGAGGATCGCGTGGTGCTGATGATCGAGGCGAGCGCGAGCGGGGGCGATGCCCGTGACGTGAAGGTCGATTTCTTCACGCCCGAGCGCCACCACGCCGCCGGCCCGTTCGAGGGCGTGACCACCAACCCCATGCTGCTGCTGTTCCTTGAGAATCACCTCGGGGACCTGTCCGGCCGGCTCAAGGGCAATCCGCGCTATTTCAAGACCGCGATCCGCACCGCGCTGCGCGACGCGGCTACGGTCGCCGCTGCAGACCTCACCGTGGGCGGGCAGACGGTGAAGGGGTGGCGCGTCACGGTGACGCCGTTCAAGGGCGATCCCAATGCGGTGCGGATGCGGGGGCTCGATACCCTCGCCTATTCGTTCGAAGTGTCGCCGGACGTGCCGGGCCAGATCGTGCGCATGGCCATCAAGGCCGACGCGCCGGGCGGCACCCTGTGGGAGGAGAGCATCGCCTATGATCCGACGAGCCATTGAGGCCGGCGCCGTGCTGCTTGCCCTCGGCGGGGCGGCGGTGGCGGCGACGGCCAGCGACAACGACTATCCCACCTCCGCGCGGGTCGATTACGTGTTCGGCTGCATGGCGGCCAACGGCCAGACCCGGGAGACCATGGCGCGGTGTTCCTGCTCCGTGGACACCCTCGCCTCGATCCTGCCCTATGATCACTATGTCGCGGCGGAGACGATCCTCTCCATGCGGCAAGGCGTGGGGCAGGCGGCGAACATCTTCCGCAATACACCTCAATACGACGACACGATTGCGGAGCTTCGCCGGGCGCAGGCGGAAGCTGAAATCACCTGTTTCAAGTAGAGCATTTCGCGTCGCACAAATCATTCTCGCAGGCGCCGCACATGTGACGGGTTTTCGGCCCCGCTTCGCTGTGTTAGCTTCCCCGCCAAGAACAGACGCATGGCGCACGGATTTTTCCGAAGCGCACTGCAACGACAAGCGGGCAACCGCCGCGGCGTCTTGATTGGGTCCGTCAATCCCAAGGCAAAGCCATGGCCAGTTACCGCTTGAGTTCTATTCTCTCCCCAATTGTCCCACGTTCCGGAGCCGGCTCCGCGCCGCCGCGCGCCCTTTGTCTGCCGGCCTTGCCGCGCGGCCTCTCTTCCGCGCAGGGGTGAGTCTCATGTCATCGGGTGAAACGACCGAAGCCGGTGCCTCCCGCATCGTGCGCGACGTGGTGTGCGGCTTTTGCGGCCTGGGCTGCGACGACATCGAGGTGGCCGTCGCCGGCCGTGTGGTGACGCCGCGCAAGGCCTGCGCCGATGCCGCCCGTCTGCTGGCCCGCGGCGATGCGCCTCCGCCTCCTCCCCGCATCAATGGCACGCCCGCGAGCCTTGCCGAGGCGGCCGCAGCGGCGGCCGGCCATCTGAAGGTCGCGCGCTCTTCCGTCTTCTCCGGCCTCGGGGCCGATCTCGAAGGGCACCGGCGGCTCTACGATATCGCCATGGCGACGGGCGCGAGCATCGACCATTCCGCGTCGGGTGGGCTTTTCGCCAATCTCGATCGCCTCGCCCGTCGGGGCTGGATCGCGGCGACGCTCGCCGAGGTGAGGAACCGCTGCGATCTGCTGGTGGTGTTCGGCGACGATCCCGCCCAGAGCTTCGGCCGCCTGTTCGAGCGCATCATGCCCGTGCGCAACGGCGAGGGCGGCGACGCCGCGCCCCTGTTCGCGCCATCCGGCCGGCGCGTGGTGATGATCGGTGCGCCGTTCTCGGAGGCCTCCCGCAAGGTTCTCGCCGGCCATGAGCTGAGCGAAATCGTCCTGCCGCCCGAACAGGTCGCGACCGCCGCCGCGATGCTGGCGTCGGCTTTGGCGGGCCGCGATATCGGCGCCCTGCAGGTGCTGCCGGGCACGGCCGGCGCCTCGCTGGCCGAACTCGCGGACCTGCTGCGCGCAGCGCGCTACAGCGTCTTCACCTGGAATGCCGCGACCCTGCCCGCTTCGGATGCGGCCGCTGTCGCCGGCGCTGCCGCCGAAGCCGTGGACCTGCTGTCGCCGACCACCCGCGCCGCGGTGTTGCCGCTGGGCGGACGCGACAACGTGACCGGCGCCCACCAGCTCGCTTTGTGGCGCTTCGGCTATCCCCTGCGCACCGTGATCGGCGCCGGCACGTCCCGCCATGCGCCCGACCTCTACGCCACGGCTGCCGCCTTGAAGGACGCAGACCTTCTGCTCCACACGAGCGCTTTCAGGCCCGATCCGCCGCCGGACTTCAGCGCCGGCCCGATCATCGTCCTCGCCCATCCCGACACGTCGTTTGCCCGCGAGCCGGACGTGTTCATCCCCGTCGGCACCCCCGGCGTCGATCATCCGGGGCATGTCTTCCGCATGGATTCCGTCGTCTGCCTGCCGCTCCAGGGGCTGCGCCCCGCCGAGCTTCCCAGTGTCGCCGAGGCGGCCTCCGCCATCCTCGCCCATCTCGGGAGGAGCGCATGAGAACGCGCGTCACCGGCGGGCGGGTCTTCGATCCCGCCAACGGCGTCATCGACCAGGTGCGTGACGTGGTGGTCGAGGACGGCCGCATCGTCGCCGATCCGGGGCCGGGCGGCAGCGAGGAGATGGTGAACGCCTCCGGCTGCATCGTGCTCGCCGGCGGCATCGACCTGCACAGCCACATCGCGGGCGGCAAGGTCAACCTTGGCCGCCTCCTCATGAACGAGGACCGCGCCCTCTTCCCCGAGCCGTTCGGCGATTTCTGCGGCTGCGGCGGCGGGCGCGCGGCGCCGACCACCCACGCCACGGGCTGCCGCTATTCGCAGATGGGCTACACGGCGGTGTTCGAGCCGGCCGTGGTGGGCGCCAACGCCCGCCACGCGCATCTCGAGATGGCGGACATCCCGAACATCGACACCGGCGGCTTCCTGGTGCTCGGCAACGACGACTTCCTGCTGCGGCTGATCGCCCAGGGAGAAGGCCAGCAGGCGGTGAACGATTACGTCGCCTGGATGCTCAAGGCGACCCAGAGCTGCGCCATCAAGATCGTCAATCCCGGCGGCATCAACGCCTTCAAGTTCAACGGCCGCAATCTCGATCTGGACGAGGCCGGGCCCTTCTACGGCCTCACGCCGCGGCGCATTCTCAACACGCTGCAGCGGGCGGTGACGGAGCTGGGCGTGCCCCACCCGATCCACCTGCATGGCTGCAACCTCGGCATTCCCGGCAACGTGAAGACCACGCTCGCCACTATGGGCGCGACGGAGGGCTTCCCCCTCCACCTCACCCACATCCAGTTCCATTCCTACGGCACCGAGGGCGACCGGCACTTCTCCTCCGGCGCGGCCGAGATCGCGGAGGCGGTGAACGCCATGCCGCATATCTCGGTGGACGTGGGGCAGATCATGTTCGGCCAGACGGTGACCGCCTCGGCCGACCTCATGTCGCAATACCGCAACCACTCCATCGCCGATCCCAAGAAGTGGATCGGCATGGACATCGAGATGGACGCGGCTTGCGGGGTGGTGCCGTTCAACTATCGCGACACGTCCTTCGTCAACGCGCTGCAATGGGCCATCGGGCTGGAGTTGTTCCTGCTCATCGAGGATCCCTGGCGGGTCTATCTCACCACGGACCACCCCAATGGCGGTCCCTTCACCTCCTACCCGCACCTCATCCGCCTGTTGATGGACAAGCCGTTCCGCGACCATCACCTGCGGCAGATCCACAAGGCAGCGCGGGCCCATACCCGGCTCGAAAGCATCTCCCGCGAGTACACCCTCGAGGAGATCGCCGTCGTCACCCGCGCCGCGCCCGCGCGGACCCTGGGCCTTAAGGACCGTGGCCATCTCGGCCCCGGCGCCCGGGCGGATGTGGTGCTTTACGAGGACCAAGCCGACCGCGAGGCCATGTTCGCCCACCCGCGCCTCGTGATGAAGGATGGTGAGGTGGTGGTGGTGAACGGCGAGATCGTTGCCCTCACCGAAGGGCGCACCTATGCGGTGCATCCCCCGTCCGACCCCTTGATGGACAAGAGGCTGGAGCGCTGGTTTGACGAGGCGGTGGGCCTCAAATCCAGCCATTACCAGATCGCCGACAGCGAAATCCGCGGCGGCCAGGGCCCCGAGATCGTGGAGCTGAAGCCGTGAGCGCACCAGCCTCCCTCATCATCAACGGCGTCGAGATCCGCGACAGCTTTGCCGAGGCGTTTCCCATGGCGGGAACCCGGCTCATCATCACCGCCGATACGCCGCGCTGGGCACATACCGCGGCGGCGAGCCTCACCGGGTTCGCGACCTCGGTCATCGGTTGCGGTTGTGAGGCGGCTATCGAGCGGGAAATTCCCGCCGCCGAGACGCCGGACGGGCGTCCGGGCTATGCCGTGCTCATCTTCGCCATGTCCCTCAAGGACCTGAAGAAGATCGTGCCGCTCCGGGCCGGGCAATGCGTGCTCACCTCGCCCACCTCCGCGCTCTACTCCGGTCTTGAGGGCGGCTCGGCGGTCGCGCTCGGAAAAGCGCTGCGCTATTTCGGCGACGGCCACCAGATGTCAAAAAACCTCGGCGGCAGCAGGATTTGGCGCATCCCGGTGATGGAAGGCGAGTTCGTCTGCGACGAGATTGTTGGCTCCACCACCGCTGCGGTGGGCGGCGGCAACTTCCTTATTCTCGCCCGCTCGCGCCCGGCGGCGCTGGCCGCGGCGGAGGCCGCGGTGGCGGCCATGGGGCAAGTGCGCGGCGCCATCATGCCCTTCCCGGGCGGTGTGGTGCGCTCTGGCTCCAAGGTCGGCTCCAAATATGCTGGCCTGATTGCCTCTTCCAATGACGCCTACTGCCCGACGCTGCGGGGCATCGCCAAGACGGCTTTGCCGGCTGATGTCGAGAGCGTGCTCGAGATCGTCATCGACGGTCTCAGCGAGGGCGAGGTGGCGGAGAGCATGCGCGCGGGCATCACGGCAGTCTGCGGTCTCGGGGCCGCCGGCGGGGTGGTGGCGGTGGATGCCGGCAATTACGGCGGCAACCTCGGGCCCTTCCATTTCAAGCTGCATCAACTGATGGCGCCGGTTGCCGGCACGGCGCAGGAGGCGGGACGATGAGTGGCTTCCGCCTGACATTGAAGGCTCCTCTCACCGCGCGGGTGGACGCATCGAGCCTTCTTCCCGGGGCGTTTGAAGGCGCGAGCGCAGCGGATGTGGCCGCTCGCACCGTTCCCTTCGGCGCGGGCGTCGCCCGGATCGGCGATCTGTTTGAGGTCGCTGCCGGAACGGACGAAGCCGTCGTCATCACCGGCGACGCGCGGCTCGATTTCGTGGGCGCCGGCCTTGCCACGGGCGAGGTGCGCGTGGAGGGCAGCGTCGGCGTCGCCGCTGGGGCGGGCATGAGCGGTGGGCGGCTCGTCATAACCGGCGATGCGGGCGACGCACTGGCGGCTGGCCTGACCGGCGGCCGGATCGAGGTTTTCGGCAATGCCGGCAACCATGTGGGCGGACCGAGGCCGGGCGAGCGGCAGGGCATGCGCGGCGGCGTGGTCTCCATTGGCGGGACGGTCGGGGAAGGCCTCGGGGCGCGGTTGCGCGGCGGGCTGATCCTGGTGGGCGGCGATGCCGGCGCGGGCGCGGCGGATGGTCTCTTAGCCGGCACACTTGCCGTGGCGGGACGGCTGGGCCCCGGTGCCGGACGTGGCATGAAACGCGGCTCCATCCTTGTGTCCACAGCACCGGAGGCGTTGGCGCCGGGATTTGCGGAGGCGGGGCCGCAGGATTTCATCGCCTTGAAGCTGCTGGCCCGGCGGGTGCCGGAACTGGCGGCACTGTTCGGGGGGCGTCTGTCCGGGCGCGCGGTGCGTCTGGTGGGCAATCGGCTGGCCGGCGGTGAGGGTGAGATTCTCGTCCTGACCTAAGCCGGCAAATAATCAACTTAAAACCAGAGAGGAACGCCTGATGCGCGCGCTGTTCGTTTCCGCCGTCCTGCTCGCCGCCGCCACGGGCTCGGCCTATGCCGATCCGGACGTGGCCAAGGGCGAGACTGTTTTCAAGAAATGTATGGCCTGCCATGCCATTGGCCCCGATGCCAAGGTGAAGGTTGGGCCTCCGCTGAATGGCATCGTCGGCGCCAAGTGGGCCCATTTCGAGGGCTATGCCTATTCCCAGGACATCAAGGACGGCGCCGCTGCCGGAAAGGTGTGGGACGACGCCACCTTGAACGACTATATCGAGAATCCCAAGCATCTGGCGCCGAAGGGGAAAATGGCGTTTGCGGGGGTCAAGAGCGAGCAGGAGCGCGCCGATCTCATCGCCTATCTCGCCCAGTTCAAGCCCGACGGCAGCAAGTGATGCGATAGCCGGCTAATTGAATGCGAGGCGCGCCACGGCCACGGCCGGGGCGCAATCGGCGGCAAGCCCCGCGAGGCGGGTGTCGCCTGCCAGCAGCAGGCCGGCGTGGCGGTAGGGGCGCCCCACCCTCTGGGCCAGCCGGCCCACCAGGAATCGGCCCACCCCTGCGCCGATCAGCGGCGCGTCCGGGGCGACGCCGCCGGCGGATACGATTTTCGCCAGGGCCATGTGGAGATGGTGCATCTGCACCTCCGCGGCGGCCGCCGCCAGGGCCTTCGCCTCCTCCATCGTCGCGGGTCCGAGATCCCGTCCCACCATGCGCAAAAGCCTGCGCGCACTGGCTTCGCAGGTCTTTTCGCCGCCATCGGCCGCAGGGTGGAGATCGGCTCCATCGGGCAGCTCGCCGGTCAGCCGATGCACGTCGGCCGTGGTGGCGAAATACTCCGCCATGAGCGGCACCATTCGCCCGCGAAAGGGCAGCGCCTGCGCCAGCGCCATTACCGGCGTGCGAGCCGCTCCGGAATAGACCAGCTCCGCCGCTTCCAGCCGGGCAGCATCCGAATAGCCGCGAAAGCAAAGTTGCGAGCCGGCAAATGGAATGAGGTCGGTGGTGGTCGACCCGATGTCGGCGAGGATGCCGTCGCCCGCGATGGCCGCCAGCGCGGCCGCCGTGGCGTGCCAGTTGGCGGACGCGATGTCAGCGGTATTCAGATGGGCCTCGGACAGGCTGACAAACCCGGCTCGGCCCGCATAAATGCGGGTGTCAGGCCCCAGTAGCACCCCCAGTTCGGTGGCGATATCGATGACGCCGGTTGCCCTGTCAGGCCACAGGTCGACGAGTTCCCCGGTCATGGTCACCACCGAGTGACCCGAGGCGGGAGGCATGGCCGCCATCGCCGTCCGCAGCCGGTCGAGTCCCTGCCACAGGGCGCAGGGCGCCAGGTGGACGGATACCAGCGTGCCATCCGGTTCCAGGACCGCCCGCTTGAGGTGGGCGCCGCCCACGTCCCACCCGATGAGGAGGTCGCTCATGCGAGGGCGAGCTCCACGGTCGTCGGAGGCACCGCCGCTGCTCCCCCCGTCGCGGGGAAGACGGGGAGGAGGGTGGCGGGGTTGCGGCCCAGCGCGCGCCCGAGGCCGGCATAGGCTGTGGTGAGGCGAGGGTTGATCTCCACCACCACCGGTCCCGCCTCGGTCAGGATGAGGTCGATGCCGATGAAGCCCTCGAGACCGGGGCAGGCGGCGACCACCTGCCGGGCCAGTTCGGCCAGCCGGCCGTCGTCTGCATGCGCGCCCACGGTGAGGCCGGAGAGGGCGAGGCGGCCGTCGCGCACGGCGATGTGCTGGCGGTTCACGCAGAGCAGGCGGGCTTCGCCGGCTACGACCAAAACGGTGAGGCTCGCCGCCTCCCCCGCCACATAAGGCTGGATCACCACGCCCGCCGTCTCGTCCGGCGCAGCGGGTACGCCGGCGGGCCAGAGGAAGGTGGCGTCGCAGCCGGCGCCGTCGTCGGGCTTGGTGATGCGGGGGCCGGGAATCTCGGGCGCGTCGGCCAGAGGATAGGTCGGGATGTGCGTCACGCCGGCCAATGCCAGGCGGCGGGCGGTTTCCAGCTTGCTGGTAGCGATGAGGATGGCCTCGGGGGTGGAGGCGAGCACCGGCTTGCCGCTGGCCGCCAGCATGCGCACCAGATCGGCGAGGATGCCGCCGGTCTCGGGCGCCACCGGCCAAATCAAATCCGCGTCGTCCGCCAGCTGGCGCCACAGCACCCAGGCGCTGGTGTCGAGCCCCACGGGGATCGCACCCGCCAGGGGCAGGCGCTCGTCGCAGGTCGTGAGGATGTCCGGCGGGGAGGGCAGCGCGGCGAGATCGGCCAGCATGGCGTCGCGGATCAGCGCGGCCTCGGCGGCGAGGCTCGGCGGCAGCGTCTCGCGCCGCATCCCGCCCGCGGTCACATATTCCAGCACCAGAACGCGCATGAGGATCTCCGGCGCCGCTCAGGCGCTCACCCGCTCGCCCACGAGGCAGGCGGCCAGCGGCTCGGCCATGTTGCGGCCGGTGGCGTCGAACAGGCCGTGCCAGGCGGGCATGGAATTCACCTCCAGCACCTTCAGCCGCCCCTCCGCATCGCGGATGAGATCGACGCCGGCATAGGTCGCGCCCACGGCGGCCGCGGCGCGTACCGCATAATCCGCCAGAAGCCCCTCGGCCGCCACCTCGGCGCCGGTGGCGCCCTGGTGGATGTTGGTGATCCAGCCCTTGGCGCGGCGTGCCATGGCCGCCTCGGCCCGGCCGCCCACCACGAACACGCGGAAATCCTCGTGAATCGCGTCCGGCCCGCCCTGCGCCGGGGCGGCCACGAAATCCTGCAGATAATAGACCCCGCCCACCGCCTCCGGCTCAGGCAGCGCGCCCTTGGGGCGAATGCGCTCCAGCCCCCGACCCTGCGCGCCGAACAGCGGCTTCAGCACGCTGTCGCCGGGTGCGGAATCGACCAGCATGCGGGCGGTGGCGGCGTCTTCCAGCACGAGGGTGCGCGGGGTCGGCAGGCCGGCATGGGCGAGGAGGAAGGTGGTGGCGCTCTTGTCCACGCAGCGCTCGATGGCGCGGGCATCGTTCATCACCCGCACCCCCAAAGCGGCGAGGGCGTGCAGGACGCCGAGCCGGTGGGTGACCTGCTCCAGCGTGCCGGCGGGCACCGAGCGCACGAAGCAGGCGTCCGGCAGATCGTCGCCGAAGCCGGGGAGCAGCAGGCCGTGTGCCGTCTCGCCCACGGCGAAGCCGCAGGCGCGCAGGGAGACGATGCGGGGCTTCACCCCCCGCGCCTTCAGGGCAGCCACCAGCGAGCGGGTGTGCCAGTCCACCCGCTCGGCAAAGATCACGAAGCCGGCCACCTCACACCCCGAAGGAGCGGGCGATGAGGTTGGCGTCGAAGCCACCGGCGGTGAAGCTCGTGCCCTGCTCCATGGCCGTCACGGTGACGCGGGCCGGCGAGAACAGCAGCGGGTCCACCTTGTAGAAGTCGCAGTCATAGCCCGCGAAAATCTCGGCGAAGGGCCGGCCATAGTCGCGGGAGGCCAGCGACGGCAGGCGCTTGGCGAGGTCCTGCGCGGCCTCGGACGATCCGCGCACGAAGAGCTGCACGTCGCCGCCATAGAGCACCGCATCGTTGGTGCGGCCCATGGCGGTGAGGAAATCCGGCGAGGGCGGCGCCACGGGGGCGGAGCCGATGCCGTCGACGATGTGCTCCAGCGGGAAGTGGAGCGCGTGCGCCTTGTGCAGCGCCACCTCCAGCACACGGGCGACGATCTGCACCGTGCCGGCGAGCGACGAGGTGGGGGTGAGGATGAAGGTGACGGCCGTGGGCGCGACGCCGCAGCGGCTCGCCACTTCCTGCACCACCTCGGCGGGCGGAGTTACGCCGGTCTCCAGCACCAGGGCGACATGATCGCCATGGTCGCGGCAGCCCAGTTCCGCGAACAGCGGCTCCACCGCCGCCATGGCCCGGCCGGGGCCGGAGCCCAGCGCGAAGAAGTCGCCGTGCGACAGGCTCCAGCCGGCATACTGGCTGGCGAGGCACGCGGTGACGGGATCGGTGGTGGTGACGCTCACCAGCGTGTCGAAGGGCGAGAAGCGCCCGCCGGGCACGAGGGCCACCTTGCCAAGGCCGCCGAGGCAGATCTCGGCGATGCGGCGTCCCGCCTCCAGCGAGCCGGGCACGGAAATGCCGGCATCGACGATGCGGCAGCCGAGCGGACCGGTGGACACGGCGAGCCGCAGCTGCGTGGCGTCGGCCACCAGCGCCTCCACGAGGGGCGCGACCTGATGGGCGAGGCTGATGCCGCCGGGAAGGGGGGCGGGGTCAGCGGTGAGGGCTTGCGATGGGGTGCTCTGGGATGAGGTCATGGCCGCACCTCTCGCGCGGGGCAAACGGCGGCGGTCCCCGCGCAGCAGGCGCGGAGCCGGCGGGGAGAAGAAAGGATCGTGCGCATGGCTCAGGCGTCCAGGGTTCTCGCCAGCTCGAACACCACCGGAAGGTCGATGAAGAGCGGGGTCGTGGTCTCGCACATGCGCTTGAGCAGGGTGTGCTGGACCGCATACTTGAGATTGCCGATGGCGAGCGCGCCGATGCCGATGCCGTGGGGCAATTGCGCCGCCGCATCGTGGGCGCCGATGCCGGCGATGCCGGCGGGGGGCACGGCGTTCACGTCTGCCGCCACGATGAGGTTCTTCGCGGCCTGAAGGTGGGCCTCGTTGAGGATCTGCACGCCCGCCTTTCCGGTGGCGAGGATGACCTCGGCGGAGGGCACCAGCGCCGCCTTGTCCGCATCCGTGACGGCGGCGGTGCAGGAGACGTCGAGGCCGAAGCGGGTCTTGATGTCCTTGGCCTTCTCTTCCACCGCAGCGACCTCGCGATGGCTGACGAGGGTCACATCGGCCCCGGCATTGGCGGCGATCACCGCCGCCACCGAGCCGACCACGCCGGTGGCGCCGTAGATCTGCACCTTCGCGCCCTTGAGGCCGTCCGGACGGACCTTCACCAGCGCCTGCTCCACCTTGGCGATCATGGCGGCAGCGGTGGTGAAGGAGCCGGCCGGATCGGGGAAGATGGAAATCTCGAAGGGCGGGAAGATGGAGGCCTTCGCCTCGGCCGCCATGTCGAAGGCCAGCGCCGCATCCTTGCCGCCGATGAACAGGCCGGTGCGCGGCGCCGCCTGCGGGGCACGCGAGAACATCATGTCCTGCGTCAGGTCGCGGACCTCCTCCAGCTTCACCCGCGAATATTGCGCGATGGTGAGATAGCCGGCGTCGGCCGCCATGTTCACGTCGAACGGGCTCACATGCGCGAGCGGCGTGACGATGTGGAGGATGGGGGGAATAGAGGCGGATTCCGCCATGGGTCAGCTCCGTGCCAAGGGAAACATAAGCGGGTGGCTTCGCCCCTAAGCTTCAGAGGAAGCTCAAGGAACGCCGCGGTTGTTTCCCCGCACGCAAGTCAATGGGGGGATTGTTTAATCATGTGGACTTCCGGCGCAAGCCCTGCCGTTTCCCGCGTGGCAGGAATCGTTGCTGCGATGCGGGACGGGTTTTGCGCGGGAAGGCGCGGTGCGGCGGCTTGCGCGACGCTGCGCTGCGATGGGCGCCGAAAAGGGACATGCGGCCGCAGGGGCGGCCAGCGGAGACAGAACCATTGCGTGGGCGGTCATCCCCCGGCTCGTCCGGGGGATCCACCCCGCAGCTCGTCCGGCTGTACGTCTCTCCCGGCACGCCTCTGGCCGCGAAGTGGATCGCCCGCACGAGGCGGGCGATGACGGCGGTGATCGTCCCGTCGGCCCGACGTGGATGCCCGGCACAAGGCCGGGCATGACGTTGGGGTAGGTGGGGAGGCCTGCTTAAGCCTCTGGGCGCGGAGGGCACCCTCAGCCGATCACGCGATCAGGCGGTAGGCGGGCAGCGTGAGGAATTCCTCGAAGCTGTCGGCCAGCGTCATGTCGGAGAACAGCTTGATGGCCTCGGGGAAGCGGCCGGCGTCGTAGACGTCCGGGCCGAGCACCGAGCGCAGGTTCGACATCTCGTCGTCCAGCAGGTCGCGGAACAGCTCGGGCGTCACCGGCCGGCCATCGTCCAGCGTCGCGCCGAGGTGGATCCACTGCCACACCTGGGCGCGGCTGATCTCGGCGGTGGCCGCATCCTCCATGAGGTTGTAGAGCGGCACCGCGCCGCGGCCGCGCAGCCACGCCTCGATATACTGCACGCCGACGCGGATGTTCTCGCGCAGGCCGGCTTCCGAGCGGGTGCCCTGATGCACTTCCAGCAGGTCGTCGCGGCCCACCGGAACGTCGCTGGGCTTGGCGTCGCGCTGGTTGGCGGCGGGCATCAGACGGTTGAACACTTCCATGGCCACCGGCACGAGGTCCGGATGGGCCACCCAGGTGCCGTCGCAGCCGGAATTGGCCTCGCGCTCCTTGTCCGCCTTCACCTTGGCGAAGGCCGCGGCATTGGCTTCCGCATCGCCCTTCACCGGGATCTGCGCGGCCATGCCGCCCATGGCGAAGGCGTTGCGGCGGTGGCAGGTGCGCACGAGGAGGATGCCGTAGGCCTTCAGGAAGGCCTCGCTCATCACCATGCGGCTGCGGTCGGGGGTGAGGAAGCGGTCGTTCTTCCCGAGGCGCTTGATGAAGGAGAAGATGTAGTCCCAGCGGCCGAGATTGAGGCCGGCGATGTGGTCCTTCATCTCGAACAGGATCTCGTCCATCTCGAACACCGCGGGCAGCGTCTCGATGAGGACGGTGGCCTTGATGGTGCCCACCGGCAGGCCGAGCGCCTTCTGGGCGGCGACGAACACCTCGTTCCATAGCCGGGCTTCGAGATGGCTCTCGGTCTTCGGCAGATAGAAATAGGGGCCGGAGCCCTGCGCCAGCGCCGCCTTGGCGTTGTGGAAGACGTAGAGGCCGAAGTCGAACAGCGATCCGGAGACTTCCTCGCCGTCCACCAGCACATGGGCTTCCGGCAGGTGCCAGCCGCGCGGGCGGATGATGAGCACGGCCGGATTGGCGCCGAGCTTGTAGGACTTGCCGTTGTTGGCGTCGACGAAGTCGATGGCGCCGGCCCAGCGGTCCTTCAAATTGATCTGGCCCTCGATCATGTTCTCCCACACCGGGGAGGAGGCATCCTCGAAGTCCGCCATGAACACCTTGGCGCCGGAGTTCAGCGCGTTGACGATCATCTTGCGGTCCACCGGCCCGGTGATCTCGACGCGGCGGTCGAGAAGGTCGGCGGGCAGGTCGGCGATGGTCCAGTCGCCGTCACGGACAGCCTTCGTCTCGGGCAGGAAGTCGGGCAGCTCGCCGGCGTCGAACTTCACCTGCCGCTCGGCGCGGCGGGCCAGCAGGGCCTTGCGGGTGGGGTTGAAGGCGCGATGCAGGTCGGCAACGAAGGCCAGCGCCTCGGGGGTCAGGATTTCGTCGAAGCGGGGGCCGAGCGCGCCGGCGATTTCGATACCCGCGGCCGGGGCAGTCTTCAGGGCAGGGGACGACATGATGTCGGGTCTCCTCGTGTGAAGCCTGAAGCGCGTGGCGTCGCCGCAGGCGGGAACCGTCCCGAGGCCGTGGCAGCCCCGGAGCGGGATGGAATGCGTCAGCGCGCGGCCGTGACGGCCGAAAGAAGCGCGCGCGCAGCAAGTTCGGGATCGGGGGCGGCGCAGATGGCGGACACCACCGCCACCCCGTCCGCTCCGGCGCGGATGACCTCGGCGGCGAGCGTGCCGTCGATGCCGCCGATGCCGACGATGGGCAGGCGGGTGAGCGCCCGCACCGCCGTGACACCGGACGCGCCGATGGCGGCGCCGGCGTCCTTCTTGGTACCAGTGGCCTTCACCGGGCCGACGCCGAGATAATCCACGACGCCGATGTTGGAGGCGGCGAATTCCGCCGGATTGCCCACGGAGAGACCGAGGATGCGCTCCGGCCCCAGAAGGGCGCGGGCGTCGGCGGGGGTCATATCGTCCTGGCCGAGGTGCACGCCATCGGCATCCGCCGCCACCGCCACATCCACCCGGTCGTTGATGATGAGCGGGATGGCGAGCGGAGCCAGAAGCGCCTTCAGCGCGCGGGCCTGCTCCACCAGCGCGCGGCCATGGGCGTCGGGATCGCGCAGCTGTACGATGGTGGCACCGCCCTTCACCGCCGCCTCGACGGTCGCCAGCAGGCCGCGCTCGGCAACGAGGCGCGGGTCGGTGACGAGATAGAGGGTCAGGTCGAAGGGACGGGGCATCAGGTGCTCATGGGTGCGGGCGTGCTGCGGCGCAGCGTAAGCCGCCCCGTTCCCTTAGCTCAATGCGTTTCGGTGCGAAACGTCGCATGCGACGAAGGTCTATTGACCGCATCGCACATGGGTCTTTGCCGTTTTGGCAACAATCCTCAGGCCGCTTTCGCCCGTCCCGCCAAAGCGGCGGGGGCGGGACCGCCGGTCGCCCAGTCCAGCAGCTCCACCGTGTGGACGATGGGAATGCCGGTGCCGGAGCCGATCTGCGTCATGCAGCCGATATTGCCGGCGGCGATCACGTCCGGGACCAGCGCCTCCAGCGTCGCCACTTTGCGGTCCCTGAGCTGCCCGGCAATGTCGCTCTGGAGCATGTTGTAGGTGCCGGCCGAGCCGCAGCACAGATGCGGGTCGAACGGCTCCACCACCTCGAAGCCGACGCGGCGCAGGAGGTCCATGGGTGGCGTCTTCACCTTCTGCCCGTGCTGGAGCGAGCAGGCGGAGTGATAGGCGACGCGCAGGCCGCGCGGCGTCTCGGCCTTGGGCAAATCGAGGGTGGGCAGGAACTCGCTGATGTCGCGGGTGATGGCCGAGACCCGCGCCGCCTTCTCCGCATAGGCGGGGTCGAGGCGCAGCATGTAGCCGTAATCCTTGATGGGCGTGCCGCAGCCCGAGGTGGTGACGAGAATGGCGTCGAGCCCCTCGGTCTCCATCTCCCGGATCCACACGTCCACATTGTTGCGGGCGAAGGCCAGCGCCTCCTCTTCCCGGCCCATGTGATGGACGAGGGCGCCGCAGCAGCCTTCGCCCTTCACCCGCACCACGTCCACGCCCTGCCGGGTGAGGAGGCGGATGGCGGCTTCGTCGATGCCCGGGTTCAGCACCGGCTGGGCGCAGCCCTTCAGCAGCGCCACCCGCGCCCGGCGGGTGCCATGGGCGGGATGGACGCCGCCCTTGTCGTCCGCCGCGCGGCCATGGGGCAGGCCGGGGGCGAGGCGCAGCATGGCGGCGAGCGGCTTCAGCGCCGGCACCTTGGCGAACAGCCCGGCGAACGGCTTGCCGGCGAGCGCCCCCATGAGGGCGAGGCGGAAGCGGTCGGGATAGGGCAGCACCTTCGCCAGCACTTCGCGGATCATCCGGTCGGGGGCGGGGCGGGAATAGGTCTTCTCGATATGGACGCGGGCGGTGTCCACGAGATGCATGTAGTTCACGCCGGAGGGGCAGGTGGACATGCAGGAGAGGCAGGAGAGGCAGCGGTCGATGTGCTTGACCTCCTCCTGCGTCGCCGGCCGGTCGTTCTCCAGCATGTCCTTGATGAGGTAGATGCGCCCGCGCGGGCTATCGAGCTCATCTCCCAGAAGCACATAGGTGGGGCAGGTGGCGGTGCAGAAGCCGCAATGCACGCACTTGCGCAGGATGGAATTGGCCGCCTCCACGTGCGGATCGGCGAGCTGGGCGAGGGAGAAATGGGTCTGCATGGACGCGCTCAGCCGTGACGGAGGAACGAAAGGACAAGGGTGCGGGCCATCTCACATCCCCGCATGCATGCGGCCGGGGTTGAGCACCAGGCCGGGGTCGAAGCTCTCCTTCACCCGTTTGGTCAGTGCCGCCAGCGCCCCGTCGAGGGGCTGGAACACCGCCGTGCGGGCGCGCTCGGCCGCGCTGGCGCGGATGAGGGTGGCGTGGCCGCCATGCAGGGCAAGGGCCGCGCGCACCTGATCGGCGTGGGAGGCTTCTCCCGGCAGGCAGAGCCAGATGAGGCCGCCGGCCCAGTCGCAATAGGCCTCGCCGCCGAGGTCGGCGGCCAGCTTCGCCGCCAGCTCCGGCCCCGCCTTGGGCTGGGTGGAGAGGCGCCACACTGCCCGCTCGCCCGAGCCGGCGAAGGGGATCACGTCGCGCACCGCCTGCCACAGGGGGCGGGAGGTCTCGGTTTCCAGCACCTCGGCCGGGCCGATGCCGGCGAGCACCTTCAAGAGCATGGCGCGCCGCGCCGAGACGGAGGGCGCGACGCCTTCCATGCGCAGGGCGACCAGCGCCGGCGAGCCGTTGAGGCCCGGCAGGCGGCCCGCCACGCCTTCGGGCAGGAAGGCGGCGCCGGACACCTCGCAGGAGGAGCCCATGGCGGCCGACAGCGCCGCCGCCGCCTCGCCGGGAGAGCCAACGCGCGCGATCACCGTCTCTTCCATGGGCGGGCGCGGCAGCACCTTGAGCGTAATTTCGGTGGCGACGCAAAGCGTGCCGAAGGCGCCGGCCATCAGGCGGGGCAGATCGTAGCCGGTGACGTTCTTCACCACCCGCCCGCCGGACTTGAACGGCTCGCCGCGTCCCGACACGCCCTTGAGGCCAAGGGCGTGGTCGCGCACCGCCCCGTGGCTGATGCGGCGAGGACCGGCGAAATTCACAGCGAACATGCCGCCGATCGTCCCCCGCCCCGCCGTGCCGCCGAGCAGGGGGCCGGTGTCCATGGGCTCGAAGGCGAGCATCTGCCCGCGCGCCGCCACCATCTCCTCGATGTCCGCGCGGGGCGTGCCGGCGCGGGCGGAGAGCACCAGCTCCTCCGGCTCGTAGAGGGTGACGCCGGACAAAGCGGAAAGGTCGAGGGTGAGGTCGGTCTGGCTCGGCCGGCCGAGGGCCTGCTGCGAGCCGTGGCCGCGCACCTCCAGCGTCTTGCCGGCGCCGAGGGCGGTGCGGACCGCCTCCGCGACCTCCTGCTCGTCGCGCGCTGCGATGATGTCGCTCATGTTCTGGGCCTCGGATAGGGGGAGGCGCGCGCTCAGAAGCGCGGCAGGTCCGGGAAGGGCAGCGCGCCGCCCGACACATGCATGCGGCCCATCTCGGCGCAGCGGTGCAGGGTCGGGAACACCTTGCCGGGGTTGAGCAGGCTCTTGTCGTCGAAGGCGCACTTCAGCCGCAGCTGCTGGGCGAGATCGACCTCGTTGAACATGGTCGGCATGAGGTCGCGCTTCTCCACGCCCACGCCATGCTCGCCGGTGAGCACGCCGCCCACCTCCACGCACAGCCGCAGGATGTCGGCGCCGAAGCTTTCCGCCGCGTGGAGCTGTCCCGGCGCGTTCGCGTCATAGAGGATGAGAGGGTGGAGATTGCCGTCGCCCGCATGGAACACGTTGGCGACGCGCAGATCGTATTGCGCGGAGAGTTCGCGCATCCGCGAGAGCACATAGGGCAACTGGCGGCGCGGAATGGTGCCGTCCATGCACAGATAATCGGGCGAGAGGCGCCCCACCGCCGGGAAGGCGGCCTTGCGCCCGGCCCAGAAGCCGAGGCGCTCCGCCTCGCTGGTGGAGACGCGCAGGGTGACCGAATTGCAGGCCTCGGCAATGCGCGTCACCTCTTCCAGAAGGTGGGCGCATTCCGCCTCCGGCCCGTCCAGCTCGACGATGAGCAGGGCTTCCACATCCAGCGGATAACCCACGTTCACGAAGGCCTCGGCGGCGGCGATGGCGTCGCGGTCCATCATCTCGATGGCGGCCGGGATGATGCCGCCGCCGATGATCCGCGCGACGCACTCGCCGGCATCCTCGGAGGTGGGAAAGCCCACCAGCACCGCCCGCGCCGTGTCCGGCTTCTTGAGGAGGCGCACCGTGACTTCCGTCACCACCCCCAGCAGCCCCTCGGAGCCGATGATGACGGAGAGAAGGTCGAGCCCGCCGGCATCGAGGTGCTTGCCGCCGAGGCGCACGATCTCGCCGGTGATGAGCACCATCTCGACGCCCAGCACGTTGTTGGTGGTGAGGCCGTATTTGAGGCAATGCACGCCGCCGGAATTCTCGCCCACATTGCCGCCGATGGAGCAGGCGATCTGCGAGGAGGGATCGGGGGCGTAATAGAAGCCGAGGTGGTCCACCGCCTTGGAGATGCCTAGGTTGGTGACCCCCGGCTGTACGACGGCGGCGCGGTTGGCGGTGTCGATGTCGAGGATGCGGTTGAACTTGCCCATGCCGAGCAGCACGGCATCCTGAAGCGGCAGCGAGCCGCCCGAGAGTGAGGTGCCCGAGCCGCGCGGCACCACGCGAATCTCGTTCTCGTAACAGTATTTAAGGACCGCAGCGACTTGCTCGGTGGTCGACGGCAGCACCACCACGAGGGGCAATTGGCGATAGGCGGTGACCGCGTCGGATTCGTAGGGCCGCATCTCCCGTTCATGGGAAATGACGCCCTCGCCGGGCACGATGGCCCGGAGCGCGGCGATGATCTCCTCCCGTCGGGCGAGCACCCGAGCATCCGCTTCCGGCAGCCTGAGGCCCGGAGTGGTTCCCGTCATGTCGGCGTCCCTTTGAGCCGTTCTTGTTGGAGGAACTATAATCGGTTCATTAGGGAAAAAACGTCGCCCATTCTTTCCCTGACGGATAAAGTCGGCGGCTGAAGAGAAAACAATCGGCCGGTCCGATTCCCCGGCCAGGAGGAGCGTCGATCGATGATCGGCAATCTGGGCGACCTTGAAATCTTCGCGCGCATCGTCACCGCCGGCAGCCTCTCCGCCGCCGGGCGGGAGATGGGGCTGTCCCCGCCGGTGGTGTCGAAGCGCGTGCAGCGGCTGGAGGAGCGGCTGGGCGCCCGGCTGTTCCAGCGTACCACCCGCAAGGTGGCCCTCACCGAGGCGGGACAGGGCTTCTACGAGCGGGTCGTGACCATCCTCGCCTCCATCGAGGAGGCGGAAAGCCAGCTCGCCCGCAAGTCCACCGAGGCGCGCGGCCTGCTTCGGGTGTCGGCGCCCACCTCCTTCGGCCGGCTTCACATCGCCCCCAACCTGCTGCCGCTGATGGAGGCGAACCCCGACCTCACCATCGACCTCGAACTGTCGGATTCGTTCGTGGACATCGTGGGCGAGGGCTTCGACGTGGCAGTGCGCATCGCTGACCTCGACGATTCCAGCCTCGTCGCTCGCCGCCTCGCGCCGGTCCACCGGGTGCTGTGCGCGACGCCGGAATATCTCGCCCGCGCCGGTGAGCCCAAGCACATTTCCGAACTCGCCTCCCACATCCTCATCGCCACCCACGGGCAGGACCCGTGGAAGCTGGAGGGGCCGGACGGGCCGGTGACGTTGCGCGTGCATTCCCAGCTGCGGACCAATTCCAACGAGGTGGTGCGCGAGGCGGTGCTCGCCTCGGTGGGCATCGCGCTGCGATCCACCTGGGACGTGGGGCCGGAACTGCGCTCCGGCGCGCTGAAGGTGGTGCTGCCGCGCTGGCGCGCCTCCCACCGGGTGGGCCTGTTCGCGGTCTACCCCTCCCGCCGCTTCCTGCCGCAGAAGGTGCGCGTCTTCATCGATCACCTTGCCGCCCTCTACGGCCAGGGCCACGGCGGCATCCCGCCCTGGGACGAAGGCCTCTCGCGCCTGTTCGAGCCGGAGCCGACAGGCTGAGGGGAAGGGGGCACCAAAAAGGGGAAATCGGGTTGGCCTTTCCGACGGGCGCGTTCATAAGAGCGGTATTCCCGCGACGTGACTGTTGATTGCCCCGCTCCAGATGACGAAGCCCCCTCCTGTTCCACTGACCCTCGCCGGCATGGCGGAGGGCGCGCGCGCCATGCTGCCGCTGATGCCGGGCATCGCCGCCTTCGGCATGGCCTTCGGCGCCGCCTCCATCCAGAAGAGCTTCACCCTGCTGGAGGCGACGCTCTCCTCGGCGCTGGTGTTCGCGGGCCTGGCCCAGATGGTCGCGCTGGAAGGCTGGACCCAGCACTGGACCGCCGGCTCCCTGCTGGCGCTCGGCTTCCTCACCCTCACGGTGAACATGCGCCACGTGCTGATGGGCGCCTCGCTGCGGCCGTGGCTCGGCACCCTGCCGGCGTGGAAGTCCTATCCGGCGCTGATGATGATGGCCGACAACAACTGGGCCGCCGCGCTGCGCTACCGCGCCGAGGGCGGCAGCGACGTGGGCTATTTCGTCGGCTCCGGCCTCATCACCTGGGTGGTTTGGGTGCTGGCCACCGCCGCCGGCCATCTGGTGGGCGGCGGCATTCCCGATCCGAAGGCGGTGGGCATCGATCTCGTGGTGCCGGCCTTCTTCATCGCCATGCTGCTCCCCAACTGGAAGGGCAAGCGCGAGGCGGTGGGCTGGGGTGTGGCGGCGGCGGTTTCCACCGCCGTGTCGTTCGTGCTGCCGGGCTGGTGGTTCATCGTGATCGGCGCCGTCGCGGGCGCGCTCGCAGGCGGATTCACCGACGATGACCGTTGATGCCGGCACCCTCACCGCCATCCTGGTGATGGCGGCGGCCACCGCCTTCAACCGCGCCGGTGGCTTCTGGCTCATGCGGCTGGTGCCCGTAACGCCGCGCGTGCGGCGGGTGCTCGACTGCCTGCCCGGCGCGGTGCTGGTGGCGCTGCTGGTCCCCGGCGCCGTTCAGGGCGCGGTGAAGGGCGACATGGGCATGCTGGGCGGCCTCGCCGCCGCCCTCGTCGTCACCCGCCTGACCCGCAGCGACCTCCTTGCCGTGGTCGTCGCCATGGCGGTGGCGGCCGGCATCAGGGCGTTCTGGGGATAGGTCGGCGGCGGATCTGGTCCACCCTCCCAGCCCTTGTAGCCGTCCTCCCCGGCCCGCCGGTCCCATCTGAGACGTGAGGCGCCGCTTCAGACCCTGCGTGGATCGCCCGCACGAGGCGGGCGACGACGGCGCTGAAGGGGAGGGGCGCCCCAAACGAAAACGGCGGGCCGAAGCCCGCCGCTGATTTCTCGTCCGAAAAGCCGTCCCTCAGCCCGGCGCGCCGGGCTTGGCCGCGGCCTGGGTGCCGGGGGAGGTGCTCGGCGTGGCCGGCGTCACGGAGGGCGCCGCCGGGTCCACCGGCTTGGGCTTGGGCTTCGGCCGCGGCGTGGTGATGGACCGCACCTGGGTGATGACCTCGTCATGGAGGCGCGGCGACTTCTCGATGTTGAAGTGGTCGATGCCGCCGATGGCGTTCAGGTTGCGGTTGACGATGTTGCCGCGGAAGCCCGGGCCGGCCGTCAGCCGCTTCCCGTAGCCGTTGTTGGACTGGTAGTAATTGACGAAATAGCCAGAGGCGGCGCCCACCTGGGTTACGCCCACCGGATCGAAGGTGACGATCAGCTTGGCCGGGGTGCCCAGCGCGGTCAGGCGCTCGGCCATCTCCACCGCCGCATCGGCACCGAGCGAATGGCCGACGATGATGATGGGGGAATTGCCGTGGGCGCGGCTGTCGGCGGATGCGGCGTCGGCGAGGGAGGCCCACTGGCCGTACTCGTGCACCGTCGCCGGAATGCCGCGGGCGTTCAGCTTGGCGGCCAAATCGTCCATGCCCAGCGAGAAGACGTTCGCGAGCCCCCTCAGAAGGTAGACGTGGCCGCGGTTCTGCTGGGCGAGCGCCGGCTGGGCGACGCAGAGGACGACGAGCGCTGCGAACAGGGCCCGGACGAAGCGCAAGCCAACTTTCATTGTCTCACCGTTTCTGAAAAGTGATCGATCTACTGCCGCCAAAACGCCGGACGGGCAATACCGGATTGCTTATCCGGCGCATAAGCGGAACCGCGCGCGACGTTTTTTCCGATCCCGTGTCGCGCCTGCATCATACCCATTGTTCCTCTAAATTCTCGTTTTGCGATAAACTCAGTATACTGCCGCGCTGAAGTTGTGTTACCTTGCGTGCTGCTTCCCTCAAGTCAGGGTGAGGACGAAGTCGTGTCAGCTCTCGCAATCGGAACGGCCGGTGGCGCGCAGATCAGCGCGCTTGCACCCTCATGGCCGGCCTTCTGTCAGGTCCGTCTCCAGCGGCGAAAGGACGAGCCCGTCCAGCCCGTGCCGCCAGATCCTTATGTCCAGCCGGGTCGTCCACCCGGGGGAATCCTGTTGGTGGCCGTGTGTTCGGCCATCTCCGGCGCCATCATGGGCTGTCTGTTCGGCGGCTTCCTCACCGTCGCGCTGGCGATCTTCCTGGCCGTGCCGCTGGGCGTCGCGCTCGGCATCTGGGCATCGCGCCTGTCCGACTAGACAACCGGCTTAAAACATGGTGCCCCCCACCAGCAGCACGTGCAGGCTGCGCGGCCCGTGGGCGCCGAGCAGCAAGGTCTGCTCGATGTCGGCGGAGCGCGACGGGCCGGTGATCCAGTTCACCGTACGCGGCAGCATGCCCTCACCATAGCGGGCGCGGATGCGGTCCCACACGCTCTCGTAGTCCCCCGCCACATCCGTTGCGTCCACCACCACCAGATGGTGGTCGGGGAGCAGGTTGAGGGTGGAGGGGTTCTCCGGGCCGGAGAGCATCACCAGCGAGCCTGATTCGGCGACGCCGGCGAAGGCGTGGGAGAGACCGGCGAGCTGGCGCCCGTCCGAGGGGCCGATCCACACGTCGAGGGCCGGCGTGCGCTCCCACGGCAGGGCCGCGAGGCGCGCGTCGGCGCCCCGCAGGATGGTCATGGGCAGGTTGCGGGACCTCAGATAGGCGGCGATGGCCTCCGGCACCTCGGCCGTGGAGGGCAGGTGATCGATGGTCGCGGCGGCGGCGATCACCATGTCGCGGAACAGGGTGAGGCGCTCGGCCTCCGGCAATTGCCCTCGCGCGGGAATGACACCTCTTGGATGCGAGGTGAGGCGGTCCGCCACCGCCTGCCGGCGCGGCGCCTCCTGCGAGGTGACGCCGAGGGACGCCCGGATGGAGGCGAAAACGGTGTCGCGGGAAGATGTCATCGGCCGGCTCCCTGCGTCTGCGCCGCGCGCCGCTCGGCTTGCCGGGCGCGCCATTGCGCCTGGAAGGTGTCGCCCTGTGGCGCCGGGAAATCGCGGTGCTGGGTCCACCCGCCGGCCAGCGGCAGGGAGGCGAAGCGTCCCTTGGTCCGCCCGAACAGCGAGAGCGCGCCCATGGCGAGCCGCGTCGCCGGCCGGTAAAGCCAGCCGCGCCGGGCGAAGAAGCCCCACACGGAAAGGCCGAAGCGCTGGGTCGCCGGGGTGAGGTGGCGCTCGAATTCCTTCTCCCGCCAGTGCCGCATCAGCTTGGGCAGGGGGATGCGCATGGGGCACACCTCCTCGCAGCGGCCGCAGAAGGTGGAGGCGTTGGGCAAATTGCGTCCCTTCTCCACGCCGATCAGCGCCGGGGTGAGCACCGAGCCGATGGGGCCGGGATAGACCCAGCCGTAAGCGTGCCCGCCCACCGCGTGATAGACCGGGCAATGGTTCATGCAGGCGCCGCAGCGGATGCAGCGCAGCACCTCGCGCAATTGCCCGCCCAGCATGGCGGAGCGGCCGTTGTCGAGGATCACCACGTGATACTCGCCCGGCCCGTCCGGATCGCCGGGGCGGCGGGGGCCGGTGGAGAAGGTGGTGTAGACGCTCATGTCCTGCCCGGTGGCCGAGCGGGCCAGCACGCGCAGGATCTGGCTCACGTCCTCCAGCGTCGGCACCAGCTTTTCCAGCGAGGCGAGCACGATGTGCGCCTTCGGCAGGGTCTGGGTGAGGTCGCCGTTGCCCTCGTTGGTGACGATGATGGAGGTGCCCGTCTCCGCCACCAGGAAGTTCGCGCCGGTGATGCCCACATCTGCCGCGAGGAACTTCTGGCGAAGTTCGCCCCGCGCCTCGGCCAGCAGCGAGGTGGGCTCGGAGAGGTCGCGTTCCGGGGGCAGATGGGCGTGGACGCGGCGGAAGTCTTCTTCCACCTGATCCTTGTTGAGGTGGATGGCGGGGGCGATGATGTGGGATGGCGCCTCGCCGCGGATCTGGATGAGATATTCGCCGAGATCCGTCTCCACCGGCTGGATGCCGGCGGCGGCGAGATGGTCGTTGAGGCCGATCTCCTCGGAGATCATGCTTTTGCCCTTGGTCACGGTCTTGGCGCCGAGGCGCTTGCAGATGTCCGTGACGATGGCCCGCGCGTCCGCCGCATCCACGGCGAAATGCACATGGCCGCCGGCTTCCTTCGCCTTGGCCTCGAAGCGCTCGAGATAGAGGTCGAGGTGGGCCAGCGTGTGGTTCTTGATGTCGCGCGCGGAATCCCGGAGCGCGTCGAACTCCGGCAGCTTCTCGGCCGCCGCCGCCCGCTTGCCGATGAAGCCGGGGCCGACCTTGGAGAGCGCGCCCTGCAGCGGCAGGTCGGCCAGCGCCTTCTTCGCATTGTCCTTGAAACGGGGCGTGGTGATCTCGACGCTCATCGCTTCGCCCCCTTCTCCGTAGGTTCGCCGATGGCCGGTTCGTCACCCATGCCGGCGAGCACTTCGGCCACATGGAGCGCCCGCACTGGCCGGCCCTCGCGCTGGAGCTTGCCGGCCATGTTCATGAGGCAGCCGAGGTCGCCCGCGAGCAGCGTGCCGGCGCCGGTGGCGGCGATGTTGGCGGACTTCTTCTCCACGATGGCGTTGGAGACGTCGGGATATTTCACGCAGAAGGTGCCGCCGAAGCCGCAGCAGGTGTCGGCGTCCTTCATCTCCGTCAGCGCCAGCCCCTCCACCGAGGAGAGCAGGCGGCGGGGCTGGTCCTTCACCCCGAGCTCGCGCAGGCCCGAGCAGCTGTCGTGATAGGTGACGGTGCCGTCATAGGCGGCTTCGACCGAGGTGACGCCGCGCACGTCCACGAGGAAGGAGGTCAGCTCGAACACCTTGGCGCAGAAGCGCTCCACCCGCCCGGCCCAATCCGGTTCGCCGGTGAAAAGCTCGGGATAGTGGGTCTTGATCATCCCGGCGCAGGAGCCGGAGGGGGCGACCACGTAGTCGAAGGTCTCGAACGCCGCGATCATCTGTTCCGCCAGCGCGCGGGTGGTGGCGCGGTCGCCGGAATTGAAGGCGGGCTGGCCGCAGCAGGTCTGCGGCGGCACGTCCACCTCGCAGCCGGCATCCTCCAGCAGCTTGGCGGCGGCAAAGCCCACCGAGGGGCGGATGGTGTCCACGAGGCAGGTGCAGAACAGGCCCACCCGTGGATGGCGCGCCGCATCGGGCGGAAATTGCGCGGTCATGATGCCCCGTGCGTTGGATCGGGCGAGCGCCCGCCGCTGATTGGAACGGCTCTATAGCACCGCGTCCGGGGCGACGAAATGACGGGCGGACCAAAGGCCCGCGCGCCATCCCCCTACACTATGTCGATGACCGCCCCCGGCTTGAGCCGCGCCAGCAGGCGCTTCATGTCCGCCCGGCGGAGCGCGACGCAGCCCTCCGTCGCCTTGAACCCCGGCCGGGCAAGATGCACGAACACCGCCGAGCCGCGCCCGGCGACGCGGGGGCGCTGGTTGTGGTCGATCACCAGAACCAGATCGTAGAGCGCATCGTCCCGCCACATCTGCTCGTGGGACGCGGTGCGCGCGCCGCCGAGGGGCAGCGTGACGGGGCGGTTGTAGCGCCGGTCCGCCCGGTCGTCGCACCAGCCGTCGGCGGGGCGGATGGGGCGGGCGGGGAGGCGCGAGGCCGGGCGCGGTCCGTGGTCGGGCCGGTAGAGGAGAGCGAGGATGCGCCAGCGGCCGGCGGGGGTGCGCCCGTCCCCCTCGCGCTTGTCGGCGCCGATGCCGGAGCGTCCCAGGGCAACGGGGAGCGAGAGCCCGCCCACCCGCAAAATCCCCTGGTGGCGGGTGCCGGGGCGGCGGCTGACGCGGACGCGGGAGATTCCCACAGGATGTAGCGGTGCCATGACTTAGTTTGATACCTCTCCACAGCCATCCCGGGATGGAAATTTGCGCCAAGCCATGTCCATGCTCTACTGGCGCGATTCGCGCGCCCGCAAGGGCGCAGGAGGAATTGATGCCCAATGCGTGGAAAATCCTGGTGGTCGAGGACGACCCGGAGCTGCGCGATGCGCTGATCGAGCAGCTCGCGCTCCAGGACGAATTCGAGCCCGTGGGCGCGGACACCGCCGGCGGCGCCGTCGAGCAGGCGAAGAACGGGGCCATCGACCTCGTCATCATGGACGTGGGCCTGCCCGACATGGACGGGCGTGACGCCGTGCGCCAGATGCGCCGCAACGGCTTCAAGGCCCCCATCCTGATGCTGACCGGCCACGACACCGACAGCGACACCATCATGGGGCTCGAGGCCGGCGCCAACGACTATATCGTGAAGCCGTTCCGCTTCGCGGTGCTGCTGGCCCGCCTGCGCGCCCAGATGCGCTCGCACGAGGCGAGCGAGGACGCGGTGTTCGCCATCGGCCCCTATTCCTTCCGGCCGGGCGCCAAGCTCCTCCTCACCGAGCGCGGCTCCAAGATCCGCCTCACCGAGAAGGAGACGGCCATCCTGCGCTATCTCTACCGGGCGGGTAAGAATCCGGTGCCGCGCGAGACGCTGCTGCAGGAAGTGTGGGGCTATAATTCCGGCGTCACCACGCATACTCTGGAAACCCACATCTACCGCCTGCGCCAGAAGATCGAGCCCGATCCTTCCAATCCCACCCTTCTTGCGACCCAGGCCGGGGGCTACAAGCTCGTGCCCTGACGGCCGGGCCTCACCATCATGCACAGCCACTTGAGGAAACGTCGTCCGTGAGCATCGACAGGGACATCGCGCTGCTCCGGGGGGTCGCCACCTTCGATCTGCTCAGCGACGGCGCCGTGCGCATGCTCGCCTCGGGCGCCGAGGAGGTGCGGCTCGCCGAGGGCGACGTGCTGTTCCGCGCCAACGAGATCTCCGACGGCGCCTTCGTGGTGGTGTCCGGCCGCCTCAATCTGCTCGACGAGCGCACCCCCGCCGCACCGCGCCTGTTGAAGGGCGTGACGGCCGGGGCCCTCGTGGGTGAGACGGCCCTCATCATCGCCACCCCGCGTCCGGCCACCGCCGTCGCTGCCGAGGAGACGGTGGTGATCCGCCTGCCGCAGGAGGTGTTCACGCGGGTGCTGGAGCGCTATCCCGAAGCCACGGCCAAGTTCCGCCGCGCCATTGCCCGACGGCTGGAAGGGACGCTCCGCGCCCTCGACGGCGTGCGGGTGAAGCTGGAAGAGCACCGCCAGCGCCGCCGGCGCTGAGCGATCGGCATTCGGCCGGGCCCTAATAGAGCCCCGTCAGGAACGGCCCGAGCACCGCCAGCACCACCACCACCGCCAGCGGCGGCACCTTCCACACCGTGAGCAGCAGGAAGCCGGTGACGGCGGCGGCGAAATCCATCGGCCGCAGCACGGCGCCGGTGAAGACCGGGGTGTAGAGCGCGGCGCCGAGGATGCCCACCACCGCCGCGTTGGCCCCGCGCATGGCGGCCTGCGCCAGCGGCATGCCGCGCAACGTGCTCCAGAAGGGCAGCGTGCCCGTCACCAGCAACAGGCCGGGCAGGAACACCGCCACCAGCGCCACCGCGGCGCCCGTCACCCCGCCGGCGGGCGGTGCCATCACCGCGCCGAGCCAGGCGGCGAAGGTGAAGAGCGGGCCGGGCACCGCCTGGGCGAGGCCGTAGCCGGCGAGGAACTGGCTGGGCAGCACCCAGCCTGTCGTCACCACCTCGGCCTGCAGCAGCGGCAGCACCACATGGCCGCCGCCGAACACGAGCGCGCCCGAGCGGTAGAAGGAATCGAACACCCCGATATAGGGCGATGCCGCCTTGAAGAGGGGCGGCAGCACCAGCAACAGGGCGAAGATCGCGAGCAGGATCGCGCCCGTCCGCCGCTTGAGCGGCACCGGCAGATGGCTCGGGGCCGCCGTCGCGGTTGCACCCTCGTCCCGGCAGAGGAACAGCCCGGCCATCGCGCCCATGATGATGGCCGCCACCTGCCCAAAGCTGCCCGCCGCCAGCGTGACCATGACGATGGCACTGAGCGCGATGCCGGCGCGGGGCTGATCGGGGGTCAGCGTGCGCGCCATGCCCCACACCGCCTGCGCCACCACGGCGACGGCGACCAGCTTGAGGCCGTGCAGGATGCCGCCGATGACGCCGCCGGTGAGGGCGGTAACGCCCATGTAGGAGGACAGGAGCGCGAGGGCGGCGAGCAGGAGCGCCGAGGGCAGGGTGAAGCCCGCCCAGGCGGCCAGCCCGCCGAGAAAGCCGCCGCCCCGGATCAGCCCAAGGGCAAAGCCGAGCTGGCTGGAGGCCGGGCCGGGCAGGAACTGGCAGAGCGCCACGAGGTCGGCATAGCCCTCGTCATCGATCCAGCGGCGCCGCTCCACCAGCTCGGCGCGGAAATAGCCGAGATGGGCGATGGGTCCGCCGAAGGAGATGAGCCCGAGCTTGAGGAAGGCGCGGAACACCTCGCCGGGGGAGCCCGCCGAACGATCTTCCGGCGTCTCGACCGCTTCATCTGCCATGTTCAGCCCCCGATCCGTGGCGGTCTGGATGTCATCGCCGCCGTGGCCGGTCAAGCGTGCCGCAACGGCCAAGAAAAAGCCCGCCTCCGAAGAGGCGGGCAGCTGGGGAGGACAGGTACCGCGCGCGGCGGACGGAGGCTCAGGCCACCGCCTTGACGCCGGGGGCGGTGGAGATCAGGCCCTCGTCGAACTCGTCTTCCAGCGAGATGGGCTCGCCGTCGAGCACGCGCAGGAGCTTGGCCTTGTCCAGCTCGCCTTCCCAGCGGGCGACCACGATGGTGGCCACCGCGTTGCCGACGAAGTTGGTGAGCGCGCGGCACTCGGACATGAAGCGGTCGATGCCGAGGATGAGGGCGAGGCCCGCCACCGGAACCGACGGCACCACCGAGAGCGTGGCCGCCAGCGTGATGAAGCCGGCGCCGGTGATGCCCGCCGCGCCCTTGGACGACAGCATCGCGACCAGCAGCAGCAGGATCTGCTCTTCGAGGGAGAGATGGATGCCGGTGGCCTGGGCGATGAAGAGCGCCGCCAGCGTCATGTAGATGTTGGTGCCGTCGAGGTTGAACGAATAGCCCGTGGGGATCACGAGGCCGACCACCGACTTGGCGCAGCCGGCGCGCTCCATCTTCAGCATCAGGCCGGGCAGGGCCGCTTCCGAGGAGGAGGTGCCCAGCACGAGGAGCAGTTCCTCGCGGATGTAGCGCAGGAGCTTCCACAGGGAGAAGCCGTTGTAGCGCGCCACCAGGCCCAGCACGATGAACACGAACAGGAAGGCGGTCAGGTAGAAGGTGGCGATCAGGAAGGCGAGGTTCTTCACCGAGCCGATGCCGTACTTGCCGATGGTGAAGGCCATGGCGCCGAACGCGCCGATGGGCGCCGCCTTCATGACGATGGCCACCAGCCGGAACATGGCATGCGAGGCGGAGGTGAGCACCTTGAGCACCGGCGTGCCGAGATCGCCCACGCCGCCGAGCGCGATGCCGAACAGCACGGCGAAGAACAGCACCTGCAGGATGTCGCCATTGGCCATGGCCGACACCGGCGTCGCCGGGATGATGTCCATCAGGAAACCGATGATGGAGGCATCGTGCGCCTTCGCCGCATAGGTGGCGACGGCCTTGGGATCCAGCGTCTTGGGATCGATGTTGAGCCCGGCGCCGGGCTGCACCACGTTCGCCACGATGAGGCCGATGATGAGGGCCAGCGTGGAGAAGGTGAGGAAGTAGATCATGGCCTTGCCGGCCACGCGGCCGACCTTGCCCATGTCGCGCATGCCGGCGATGCCGGTGACGACGGTGAGGAAGATGACCGGCGCGATCACCATCTTCACCAGCTTGATGAAGGCGTCGCCCAGCGGCTTCAGGCTGGCGCCGAAGTCCGGATAGAAATGGCCCAGCAGCGAGCCGGCGATGATCGCCACGATCACCTGGAAATAGAGGTGATGGTAGAACTTGCGCGGGTAATGATGGGGCGCGGGATGCGCCGGAATCGCGTGGGCCATCTCAGACCTTCCTCCGCCGGGCTCTTGGTGCCTCTTTCAGCCGGATGGCCTGGACACTTCGGGACCGGATGCTTCGTTAAGGGCCGGCGCAGCGCGCCGCTCGACCTCTCCCCCTGCGCAAGGCGCATGCCAGTTCCGAGCCTGGCGCGGGACGCAGGCAACAGGCTGATTCGCAATCCTTTTTCCGTGCGGCTCCGCTGCGCCCCTCGACACCGCGTGCGGTGAGGCGCACATTGCCGGCAGAGCCTGTGCGGAAATCCGCACACGAGGAGAAGCCTGCCTTGGCCGAGCCGGGCATTGAATCGGGTCCCGAGCGCCCCTCCCGCCGCCGCCTGCTGACCGTGGGCGGCGCGGCGCTGGCCGCGCTGGCGCTGATGGTCGCGCTCGACCGGGTGGCGGACTATGCCGCACGCCGCTGGGCGGTGGCGCAGGTGGCGGCCTCCGCCGAGACGGCAGCGGCGCTCCGGGTCGCGGTGCTGCGCAGCGAGGTGGACAAGCAGCGATCCCTGCCGGTGGTGCTGGCGCAGGACCCGGAGGTGCGGGGCGCGCTGGAGGCGCCGGACACGGCCCGCTTCGACGCCCTGGACCGGCGGCTCGATGCCCTGGCGGAGGACGCGCGCACCGGCGTCATCTATCTCATCGATGCCGAGGGCCACACGGTCGCGGCCAGCAACTACCGCACCCCGGAGAGCTTTCTCGGCTCCGACTACGGCTTCCGGCCCTATTTCCGCAACGCGCTGGCCGAGGGGCGGGCCGAGCATTTCGCCTTCGGGACCGTGAGCCGGAAACCCGGCCTCTATCTGGCGCAGCGCGTGGAGGCGCAGGGCCGGGTGCTGGGCGTCCTCGTGCTGAAGGCCGAGTTCGACGGGCTGGAGGCCGAATGGCGGCGCTTCGCCGAGCCCACCTTCGTCACCGACGAACGGCACATCGTGCTCATTGCCTCGGAGCCCGACTTCCGCTTCCGCACCACCGTGCCGCTCGATCCCGTAGAGCGCGATGCCATCCGCGAGAGCCTGCAATTCGGCGATTCCCCCCTGAACCGGCTTGATCTCGGCCCCTCGCCCGAGGCGGGCGGGGTGCTGCGCCTGCGCCTGCCCGGCCGCAGCACGGCGCAGGATTTCGTGGCCGTGGACATGCCGGTGCCCTCCACCAGCTGGACGCTCACCGTGCTCGCGCCCACCGCCGCCACCACGCGCCTTGCCACCACGGCGGCGCGGGCCTCGGCGGCGCTCGCCGGCGTCATCGGCCTCGGCTCCGCGGGCGTGTGGTGGACCCGCCGGCGCCGCCGCGCCCGGGCGCTGGCGCTGGAGGCCGAGGCCCGGCGGGCGCTGGAGGCCCGCGTGGTCGAGCGCACGGCGGAGCTTTCCGCCGCCAATGCGCAACTGGTGACGGAGATGGAGGAGCGCCGCCGCGCCCGCCTCGCCTTCGATGCCCTGCAGGACGAGCTGGTGCAGGCCTCCAAGCTCGCCGTGCTCGGCCAGATCGCCGCCGGCGTCGCCCATGAGGTGAACCAGCCGGTGGCCGCCATCCGCACCTTCGCGGAGAATTCCCGCGCCTTCCTCGATCGCGGCGAGCCGGCCGCTGCCGCCGCCAATCTCGACACCATCGCGGCGCTGACGGAGCGCATCGGCGCCATCACCGGGGAATTGCGCGCCTTCGCCCGCAAATCCACCGCGCGCATCGAGCCGGTGGCGCTGGCCCCGGCCATCGACGGCGCGCTGCTGCTCATGCGCTACCGCCTGCTGCAGACCGACATCGCCCTCGCGCTCGACATCGACCAGCCGGACGTTGCGGTGACCGGCGACCGCATGCGCCTCGAGCAGGTGCTGGTGAACCTGATCCAGAACGCGGCCGAGGCCATCGGCACACGGCGCGACGGGGAAATCCGAATCCGCGTGGAGACCCGGCCGGACACGGTGGTGGTCACCGTCGCCGACAACGGCCCGGGCCTGCCGGAGGAGATGCTGGGCGCGCTGTTCCTGCCCTTCACCACCACCAAGCCGCAGGGGCTGGGGCTGGGCCTCGTCATCTCCAAGGACATCATCGCCGAGTGCGGCGGCACCCTGAAGGTGGAGAACAGCGGCGGCGCCGTCTTCACCATCACCCTGCCCCGCGCGACAGGAGCCGGCACCGCATGACAGGACTTCCCGTGGACGTGGCCTTCATCGACGACGACGCGGTGCTGCGCGCGGCCAATGTGCAGGCGCTCATGCTCGCCGGCCTCACCGTCGCCGGCTACGGCTCGGCGCTGGAGGCGCTGGAGGTGATCGACGCGGACTTCCCCGGCGTCGTCGTCACCGACGTGCGCATGCCGCGCATCGACGGGCTGGAGCTGTTCCGCCGGCTGAAGGCGCGCGATCCCGATTTGCCGGTGATCCTCGTCACCGGCCACGGCGACATCGCCATGGCGGTGGATGCCATGCGCGAGGGCGCCTACGACTTCCTCGCCAAGCCCTATGCCTCCGAGCGGCTGGTGGCCAGCATCCGCCATGCGCTCGACCGCCGCCGGCTGGTGCTGGAAAACCGCGAGCTGAAGCGCGCCGTCGCCACCACGCAGGACGACCTGCCCCTGCTCGGCACCAGCGCGGTGATGGCGCGTCTGCGTCAGATGCTGCGCCAGATCGCCGATGCCGACGTGGACGTGCTGGTGGAGGGCGAGACCGGCTCCGGCAAGGAGGTGGTCGCGACCGCCCTCCACCGCTGGAGCCGCCGCGCCACCCGCCCGCTCGTCGCGGTCAATTGCGGCGCCCTGCCGGAGACGGTGATCGAGAGCGAACTCTTCGGCTACGAGGCCGGCGCCTTCACGGGCGCGGTCAAGAAGCGGGTGGGGCGCATCGAACACGCCCATGGCGGCACGCTCTTCCTCGATGAGATCGAGGCCATGTCGCCGGCCCTCCAGGTAAAGCTGCTGCGCGTGCTGGAGGCGCGCGAGATCGCCCCGCTGGGCACCAACGAGACGCGCCGGGTGGACATCCGCGTGGTGGCCGCCTCCAAGGTGGACCTGCCGGCGCTGGTGCGGCAGGGCAGCTTCCGCGAGGATCTCTATTACCGCCTGCACGTCGCGTCCGTGCGCATCCCCGCGCTGCGCGACCGGCGGGGCGACGTGCCGCTGCTGTTCGGCCACTTCCTCGCCCGCGCCGCCGAGCGCTTCAACCGTGCCCCGCCGGAGCTGGACGCTGGCGTCTTGCGCCATCTCGCCGAGCATGACTGGCCGGGCAACGTGCGCGAGCTGGTGCATTATGCCGAGCGCGTGGCGCTGGGGCTGGTGGAGCCCGAAGCGGCCTCCGTTCCGGCCGACGCCGGCGGCGGCAAGGGCACCCTGCCGGAGCGGGTGGATGCCTTCGAGGCGCAGGAGATCCGCGCCGCGCTGGAAGCCAACAAGGGGGATGTGCAGGCCACGGTGGCCGCCCTCGGCATCCCCCGCAAGACCTTCTATGACAAGCTCCGCCGCCACGGCATCGATCAGGCCGCCTATCGCGGGCGATGAGGGGATGGAGTGGTGAGGCCATTGCCCCGACACCGGGAGCCCCCTGGGGGGCGTGTCATCCCCCGGCTCGCCCGGGGGATCCACCCCGCCCCTTGTCCGGTGCCGGAAGACCAGCACCCCTCTCGCCCTGGGGTGGATCGCCCGCACAAGGCGGGCGATGACGTTTGGGAGTAGACGGGATCGCGCGAGCGATGAAGGATGAAGGTTGCGAAGAGGCCGTGAGGCCCGCCGCCCCTATCCCAGCTCGAACGTGGTGATGCCGAAGATGCGGTTGAGCGGCAGCTCCGGCCCTGCGCCCCGATACATGCGGCCGGTCTCGAACACCGGGGCGAGGCCTGCCCCCTCCGCGAGGGCGCGGGCGGCGGGGTTGGGATCGGGGATGTCGAGGAACACCTGATCGCCCGCGGCCGTTCGCGCGAGGGTGGAGAAGAGCGCGCCGGCCACCGCCGCATCGTCGGCGAAGAGCGGGCCGATCTTCCATCCCGTCCGGCAGCGGCGGATGACGCCGTATCCCTTCACTGCACCGTCCTGAACGAAGACGCAGGCCCGTCCCTGTGGCGGCGCGAGCCAGGCCTTCAGGAAATCCGGCCGGTGAAAGCCGAAGCAGGCGCGGTCCAGCGCTTCGATGGCGGGAAGATGCGCGGGGGTGATGTCCACCACCCGAGCGTCGGGCGGGGCCTCAGGCGCCATGCCGCCGAAACGGAAATTGGCGTAGGCGCGCTTAAAGCCGTCGCGCGCGTAGGTGGCCTGCTGCTCCACCACCGCATCGAGCCCCACAGGGCCGTCGAGGGTGCGGAAGGCGTCCTGCCACAGCGCGAGGCCGTGGCCTTCGCCGCGCAGGTCCGGGCGGCAGATGTAGAAGCCGACGAAGGCGAAGCCGCCCGCATAGCGCGTCGCCGAGATGACCGCGGCGAGGGCGCCGTCGAGGAAGAGGCCGCGGAAGGCGTGCGCATCCTGCGCGAGGAAGGCGGCGGCGTCGGCGAGGCCGGGATTCCAGCCCTCGCGGGCGGCCCAGTCCACGGCGATGTCCACCTCGTCGGCGGTGAGGGTGCGGATCGTCTGGCTCATCGGAGGTCCAGCACACGGTTGGCGGAATCCACCGCGCGCACACGGCAATCTTTGTGCGTGCGCGCGGTCTGGTCCAGCGCGATGGCGATGTTGGGCGCGAGGTTCTGGACCACCATCACGGTGGTCCATTCGCCGGTGCGTCCCTGAACCTGGATGCGCGCCTGGTCCATGGCCCGTCTCTACTCCGGGTCTGCCGGGAGAGGCGGGGGCAGGTCGCGGGCGACGGTTTCGAGGAAGCCGGCGAGGTCTTCCGTGACGTGGTTCACGTAGGCGTCCTCGCGGCCTTCGAACTCCCAGCTCTCGCGGGCCGCTACCGTCTGTCCGGGCGGCACCACCAGCACCGTCACCATGCCGAGGCGGTGGGGCACCTCCAGATTGCGGGCGAGATCCTCGAACATGGCGGCGCGGGTCGCCTCCACCCCGTGGGCGCGCAGGAAGCGCTCGTAGGCTTCCTCGGTGGGCTTGGGATGGAATTCGGCGGCCACGATGTCGTGGACGGCGGTGAAGTGCGCATCCATGCCGAGCTTTTCCAGCACGTTGCGGGCGTGGCGCTCGGAGCCATTGGTGTAGACCAGCTTCTGCCCCGGCAGCGCCTCGATGGCGGCGGCGAGGCGGGGGGAGGCGTCGAGGGTGGAGAGGTCCACGTCGTGGACATGGGCGAGGAAGGCCGCCGGCTCCACCCCGTGCTCGATCATCAGCCCGCGCAGGGAGGTGCCGTAGCGCCGGTAATAGTCCTTCTGGATGCGGAACGCCTCCTCGGGCGCGATGCCGAGGAGGTCGGAGATATACGCCTTCATCCGGGCGTCGATCTGGCCCCAGAGGTCGTGCTGGGCGGGATAGAGGGTGTTGTCGAGGTCGAACACCCAGGTGTCGACGCGATCGAAATCCGACGATGAAAGCGCCGCGGGGGAGGGGGAGATCATCGCCGGACCATGCCTCAGAACGGGCCGCGGGAATAGATGTCGGAGAGCATGCCCTCGATCTCGCTGATACGGGCCTGGTAGGAGGCGGAGATGCAGGCGGCGTCGCCCTTGCAGCTCGCGCGCTGCACCAGCCAGGCGCGCTGGTCGTCCTGGATCATGCCGCGCTGGCCCATGCCGACCATCTTGGTGATGACGCCGTAGAGCGTCGCCATCTTCACGTCGAGCTGGGCGAGGTCGCAGCTCTTGCAGATGGCCACCTCGTCGGGCGCCGTCACGCCGTTGCAGGAAAAGCTGGCGGCGGAGGCGGGGACGATCAGCGCGGTGGCGAGCGTGGCGGCGAGAAGAGCGGATGTCAGGCGCATGGATTTCTCCCGGGAGGCATCAGTCGGCGGCGGGGCGGATGGTGTCGCCGACCGCGACCCGGCCGGAGCGCACCACCTTGGCATAGATACCGCAGTCAGCGTGGCCGTAGGCGGAAACGAGGCCCTTCACCACATTGAGGTCGCGGGAGGCGGTCGAAGGGTTCACGTTCACCGCCGCGCAGCGCTCGGTGCGCTTGAGGATGGCGATGCGCGCCGTGCCCACATCGAGCCGAGCACCCGACAGCTCCAGCTCGGCGCCCGCCGGCCAGCCTTCCAGATGGAGGTTCATGCGGAAGCGGCGGGGGTCCAGCTCCGCCTCCATGCGCGTGCCGAGATCGCGCACGCTTTCGAGGTTGAGCAAAGAGAGGAAGCCGGAGCGCAGCGAATCGGTGAAGCGGAAGCCCTCCGGCGCGGTGAGCAGCTTCAGCGGGCCGCGTGCTTCCTCGCCCATATAGAAGGTGAGGAAGGCCTCCACCTCCGCGCGGCCCTCGGGTGTCGCAAGGTTGGCCGCCACCACCTCATGCCCGTCGAGGGAAAGCGTGAGCGTTCCCGTCGCCGCGTCATAGCGCGAAGCGAGCGCGGCGAGGCGGGCGTCCCGCATCAGCATCAGGAAGGCGGTCTTCTGCCGGTAGGAGGGATCGGCGGGATCGAAGCCGCTGGGGCCGTTCTCCACCGCATAGAGGCGATCGTTGGGAAAGAAGGCGCCGGCGGTCAGCTCCACGGCGTCGAGCGCCTCGGGGGAGAGGCCCTTCACCGGATGGCGGTAGAGGGCGGTGACGGTGGCGGGGGGCAGCGCGGCCGCCGGAATGGCGGAGGTCGAGGCGGCGGACGACACAGGCATGCGGGGCGCTCCTTCGGGTCCGGAGGCCCTCGCGTCCCATGCCCCGCCGGCCCGGTCAAGGCCGGTGAAAATTTCGCCTGGATCAAGGCGATGGCGGCGTGCCTGACCTAACGTTGGGGTCTCGGAAGGGGGTGGCGGCGCGGTCTGGCCCGGCCGGCTCGAAATCGTTCCGTCACCCCCTTCCGTTGCAGCGGGGCCACACCCACATGAGGCACGGCGCAGGTTTGTTCCGCCTGTGCGACGGTAGCCGGGGATGCCGGGACCGTGTCCCGCCGCGCCCCCTATGCTTCTTGAGAAGGTATCGGGCGCGGGAAGGAGGAGAGACAGATGAATTTTGAGATCTATACCGAGCGCGCGCGGGGCTTCGTCCAGTCCGCCCAGTCGCTGGCGGTGCGGGAGGGCAACCAGCAGTTCACGCCGGAGCATCTCCTGAAGGTGCTGATGGACGATCCGGAGGGCCTGTGCTCGGGCCTCATCCAGCGCGCGGGCGGCAATCCCGTGCTGGTGCGCGCCGAGGTGGAAGCGGCGCTGAAGAAGCTGCCGAAGGTGTCGGGCGGCTCGGGACAGGTGTATGTGTCCCAGCAACTCGCCAAGGTGTTCGAGACCGCCGAGCAGGCGGCGAAGAAGGCGGGTGACGGCTACGTCACCGTCGAGCGGATGCTGCTTGCCCTCGCCATCGAGAAGGACACCGACGCCGGCAAGATGCTGGCGAAGGCGGGCGTGACCCCGCAGACCCTGAACGCGGCCATCGAGGCCCTGCGCAAGGGCCGCACCGCGGATACCGCCACCGCCGAGAACGCCTATGACGCGTTGAAGAAATATGCCCGCGACCTCACCCAGGCCGTGCGGGACGGCAAGCTCGACCCGGTCATCGGCCGCGACGAGGAGATCCGCCGCACCATCCAGGTTCTGGCACGGCGCACCAAGAACAACCCCGTGCTCATCGGCGAGCCCGGCGTCGGTAAGACCGCCATCGTGGAGGGTCTCGCCCGCCGCATCGTGGACGGCGACGTGCCCGAGAGCCTGAAGGACAAGAGCCTTCTCTCCCTCGACATGGGCTCCCTCATCGCCGGCGCGAAGTATCGCGGCGAGTTCGAGGAGCGCCTGAAGAGCGTGCTCTCCGAAGTCGAGGCGGCCGAGGGCGGCATCATCCTGTTCATCGACGAGATGCACACCCTGGTCGGCGCCGGCAAGACCGACGGCGCCATGGATGCGTCCAATTTGCTGAAGCCCGCCCTGGCCCGCGGCGAACTGCACTGCGTCGGCGCGACCACGCTGGACGAGTATCGCAAGCACGTGGAGAAGGACGCGGCGCTGGCCCGTCGTTTCCAGCCCGTCTTCGTCTCCGAGCCCACGGTGGAGGATACCGTCTCCATCCTGCGCGGCCTGAAGGAGAAGTACGAGCTGCACCACGGCGTGCGCATCACCGACTCGGCGCTGGTCTCGGCGGCGGTTCTCTCGAACCGCTACATCACCGACCGCTTTCTGCCCGACAAGGCCATCGACCTTGTGGACGAGGCGGCCTCGCGCCTGCGCATGCAGGTGGATTCCAAGCCGGAGGAGCTGGACAGCCTCGACCGCGAGATCATGCGCCGCAAGATCGAGCAGGAGGCCCTGAAGAAGGAGACCGACAGCGCCTCCCGCGACCGCCTGAAGCGGTCCGAGAAGGAGCTGGCGGACCTGGAGGAGAAGGCCTCCGTCCTCACCTCCAAGTGGAAGTCCGAGAAGGAGAAGCTGGGCGAGGCGACCACCGTCAAGGCCAAGCTCGACCAGGCGCGCGCCGACCTCGCCTCCGCGCAGCGGCAGGGCGAATACCAGAAGGCCGGCGAGCTGACCTATTCGGTCATCCCGGAGCTGGAGAAGAAGCTCGCCGACATCGAGAAGGCGGGCGCGGCCGGCGGCATGGTGGAAGAGGCGGTGACGCCCAGCCACATCGCCGGCGTCGTCTCCCGCTGGACCGGCGTGCCGGTGGACAAGATGCTCGAGGGCGAGCGCGAGAAGCTGCTGCGCATGGAGCTGGAGCTGGCGAAGCGCGTGGTGGGCCAGTCGGAGGCTGTGGCCGCCGTTTCCACCGCCGTGCGCCGCGCCCGCGCCGGCCTGCAGGACCCGAACCGGCCCATCGGCTCGTTCCTTTTCCTCGGCCCCACGGGCGTCGGCAAGACGGAGCTGACCAAGGCGCTGGCCGAGTTCCTGTTCGACGACGAGACGGCGATGGTGCGCATCGACATGTCGGAATACATGGAGAAGCACTCCGTGAGCCGGCTGATCGGCGCCCCTCCCGGCTATGTGGGCTATGACGAGGGCGGTGCCCTCACCGAAGCCGTGCGGCGCCGGCCCTATCAGGTGGTGCTGTTCGACGAGGTGGAGAAGGCGCATCCGGACGTGTTCAACGTCCTCCTGCAGGTGCTCGACGACGGGCGTCTGACGGACGGACAGGGCCGCACGGTGGACTTCCGCAACGTGCTCATCGTCATGACCTCGAACCTCGGTGCCGAATTCCTCGCCGATCCGCGCCAGCCCATGGGCTTCAAGGTGCCGGGCCATGCGGGCGACGAGGTGGTGTCCGACGAGGAGGCCTACGACATGGTGATGGGGGCCGTGCGGCGTCACTTCCGCCCGGAATTCATCAACCGGATCGATGAGATCGTCATGTTCCACCGCCTGAAGCGGGACCAGATGGACCACATCGTGGACATCCAGCTGGGCCGGCTGCGCAAGCTCCTGGAGGATCGCAAGATCACCATCGAGCTCTCCCCCGAGGCGCGCAGCTTCCTCGCCGAAAAGGGCTACGACCCGGCCTATGGCGCGCGCCCCCTGAAGCGCACCATCCAGAAGCTGGTGCAGGACCCCCTCGCCGAGAAGATCCTCGGCGGCGAAATCCTCGACGGCGCCAAGGTGACCGTGGGTCTGGCCGACGGCCACCTGACCTTCGCCAGCGAGGCGGCGAAGGTGGATCAGGCGGCCTGAGGGTTAGGGTTTAGGGTGTGAGGACGGACCCCCGGCGTGGATGCGCCGGGGGTTTTAATGGATCATGATGTTGGGGGTCAAAGACATCATGCGATCCGGACGGTTTCCCTTAATCCGTTGATGAGGATTACAGGATGGGATCAGTTTCCTATCTAGAGCTAAGAAAGATTGTATATCTTGATCCACAGGCCGTTGATGGTCGGTCGATACTGATTATGCCATTCTGGGATGGGTTCGAATGGCATCTATGGACCGAGGCGCCGCCCGGTTCTATTATAAAGCTGCAAATTGTTGACGCAGTACATTCTAATTACATTGCGAAAGAGCCTGCTACCAAGTCTGATATTTATATAGAATTCATTGATTTAATGTGGCAAAGGGCGACTTGGCCTGAAATAAACAAATTAATGTTTGGCATACAGGATGATTTTCATCTTCTTGCGACTAGCTTATGCAAATTAAGACATTTCTTCGATAAGAAGGATGTAATAGATTCAAGCATTATTAGTTCGTTCGTTAAGTCAGAACTCGAGTATATAGTGACTGTGTCAAGATCGGTATTTGATCTGATCCAGGAAGCTATAGCTTTTTTGTGGAATAATCGCATCACGTTGAGCGATTTAGAACGGGACGCGATCAAGCGGCGTCACAAATTGCCAGATAAATTTACAAAAACTGCCATCCGCGAGCGGGGCGCGGCGAAAACTGTTGAGGAATTAACTGATAAATACGCAATTCCCGCTTCGTTGGCCGAGGAATATCACAGGTTATCGCCATTCTACGTGTCTCTTTTGAGAATTCGCGATAAAATAATTCATGGGGGCGGAAGTGTTGAGACCGTTTTTGCGACAGAAAAGGGCTTTTGCGTAGATCCAAAAGCGCCGGCATTCTCAGAATTTTTATGGACCGATGAGCATAGATACAACGAAAATCTGGTCTCTTTAATTCCTTGGATTGCGAATATCATATTCGGAACTATCGACGCTTGTAACCGGATCGTGGGTTCTTTTGCCTCGATGATCGCTATGCCGCGCGAAATGGCGCCCGGCTACCGCGTTTTTATTCGTGATCCGGCGAATGTTGGCCTCTTGCAACTTGCTAATGTCATTAATGAAAAGCGGTTTTGGTGGTCAGATATGACGACAGCGGCCTAGATCCTTGCTTCACAGATGAGAGACCTTTCTCTTTTATATGACGAAGGCAAGAATTCCGGACCCATGACCATCCCCCTCGACCTCCAGCACGCCACCGAAGAGTTCGACCGCTTCCTCGCCGACGCGCGGGACACGGCCGGGCTTGCCACGCGCAATCAGACCTACACCATGGTGGAGGGGGTTCTGGTGGTGTTCCGGCGGCGGCTGTCGGTGGAGGAGGCGATCCGCTTTGCGGGGGTGCTGCCGCCCGTGCTGCGGGCCATCTTCGTGGCGGACTGGGACACGGCGGAGCCGCGTCGGCCGTTTGCGGATCGGGAGACGATGACGGCGGAGGTGCAGGACCTGCGCCGGCACCACAATTTCGCGCCGGCCTCGGCTATCGCCGACGTGGCGGCGGCGCTGCGGCGGAACATGGACGCGGACAAGCTCGATCGCGTCCTCGCCACCCTGCCCGAAGGCGCCGCCGACTTCTGGAAAGCCTGACGCCTACTTCCCCCGTGCCGCCTGCACCAGCTCTTCCGCCCGCTTCACCGCGCCGGCGAAGAACGGCAGTCCCGGCGCGGCCTTGACGAAGCAGGCGCGGAAGGCGTCGCCGCCGGCCTCGCGGACCTGTTCGGCCTGCTTCCAGCGCGGGTCTTCGTCGTTGCGGGTCTTGCCGGCGGCGTCTTCCAGCTTGGTGGCCTTGGCGTTGGCCTCTTTCCAGATGGCTTCGCAGGCCGGCAGGGGCTTGATGCTGGCCTTCAGATCCGCAGTGCCCACCACAACGTGGCCGTCGCCGATGCGGGTGAAGACGATGCTGCTGGGCGGGTCGTTCTGCTGGCCCGACTGGGTGAAGAGGCCGAGGGCGGCGGTGACGCTCTCGCCGTCGCCGGCCGTCACCGGCAGGTCCATGTATTTGATGAAGGCGGCATCCGTGCCCAGCACGGCGAAATAGAAGGGCTCCGTGCCCATGGCCCCCTTGAGGCCGAGGCGCAGCTCGGGCGCGGCGTCCTCCTCCTTGGCGCGGGCGGCTAGCCACTGGGTGAAGACGGGCTCGGGGGAGGCGAAATAGCGGGTGGTGAGGTTGGCGCCGGAGAAGAGGAGGCCGTCCGGCTCCTTGGATTCCAGAAATTCCGGGTTGAGCGAGGAGGGCATGAAGATGGGCTTCTTCTGCGTGCCCTTGAAGCTGAGCGGCCCGAGGAGGGCGAGCATCCGCTTTTCCAGATCCTTCAGCAGCGGCCCACTGAGCTTGTCGATGTCGCCGTCGCTCTTGCCCGCCTTCACGGCGGCGGCCACCTCCGCCTCGGCCCGGGTGTGGGCGGCGATGTAGTCGTCCGCCCCATCCGCATGGGCCGCCGCCGGCGCGGCGAGAAGTCCCGCGAGCAGCACCGCAGCCAGGCGGAGGGAGGAGCATCCGGCGGGGCGGGGGCGCGTCATGGGACTCTCACGGCTAGAAACGACATTGGCGGCGCAATCTGCGCCGCCAATGGTAAAAATCAATGCGTGATGAAGGTAGCCCGCTCACTGCCCGCGCGACGTGGCGAGGAAGGCTTCCGCCTTCTTCACGGCGGCGGCGAAGAAGGGCTGGCCGGGGGCTTCCTTCAAGAAGCAGGCGCGATAGGCGACCGAGCCCTCGTCCTGGATCTTGGTGATCTCTTCCCAGCGCGGATCCTGGTCCTTGTTGTCCTTCTCCACCTGCTTCTGCAGCGCGTCGGCCTTGGTCTTGAAGGGCTGCCAGATGGCGTCGCAGGCGGCGATGGGCTTCACGTCCAGCTTCGTCATGGTCACGCCCACCATGGCCTTGCCGCCGCCCACGCGCACGATGGCGATCTCGTTGGGCGCGGTATTGCCGGCGGGTTCCTCGGTCTGGAGGCCGAGCCAGGCGATGGCGGTCTCGCCCGGCGCGGCGGCCACGGGCAGCTCCACATAGGGCTGATAGTAGCCGCCGTCGAAGGCGATGGCGTTGGTGTAGAACTCGGACGTGCCCGCAGCCTCCTTCAGGCCGGAGGCGAAGGCTTTCGGGGCGTCGGGATCCTTGGCGCGGGCGGCGAGCCAGGCGGTGAAGAGACTGTCGGGCGCCACCACGAGGCGGGTGTTGAAATCCTTGGCGGCGAAAGAGATGCCGTCGAGATCCTTGGCGGGGGTGTTCTCGTCGTAGGTCAGCACCCGCAGGGTATATTGCGGATCGCCGAGGCCCTTGAACTTCACCGGGCCGATGACGACAGTCATGCGCTTGCCGAGGTCCTTGAGCGCGGCTTCCTCGCGCTTGATCACGGCCTCGTCGCCGCTCTTGCCCGCCTTGCCGGCGGCGAGGGAGGCCGCGATGGCCTTGTCGCGGGCGGTCACATAGTCCCCCAGCGGATCGGCGGCGGCGAGGGTGGGAAGCGCGGTGGCGAGGACGAAGGCGCAGGCGAGGGAACGAACCGAACCACGGAAGGGGCCGCTCATGGGGGCAGTCCTCTGGGAGAGAAAGGTTTGGCTTTCAACCGGTCGCAGCGGTAGCTGAACCGTTCCCAAGGTCAAGCTTTGTTTGTGGCGAAGTGCGGCCGTGTTCGCGGCGCCATCCCGCGTGTCCAGCGGTCTTTTGAAGACGGCCGCCCTACCCCGCGCACGACAGGGGAAGGGCGGGCCGTCAGTTGCTGGCGGCGCGGGTCTTGGCAGCGCCGGCGTTCGCCACCTTGGGCGGCACCGGGGCGTGGCTGAGCAGGGCCTCGATGCGCTCCCGCTCCTTCTTGAACTCGGCGAGGAACTTGCCATCCAGCGCCCGGCCGCGGGGCAGGCGGATGCGCATGGGATCGACGAAGTTGCCGTTGATCTTCACTTCGTAGTGCAGATGCGGGCCGGTGGAGAGGCCGGTGTTGCCGAGATAGCCGATGAGCTGGCCCTGGCGCACCGTCACGCCCTCGCGGATGCCGCGGGCGAAGCCCGACTGGTGCGAATAGGTGGTGACGTAGCCGTTGGCGTGCTGGATTTCCGTGTGCTTGCCGTAGCCGGATTTCCAGTTGGCGTAGATGATGGTGCCATTGCCCGCGGCATAGATGGGCGAACCGATGGCATCCGCCCAATCCACGCCCGTGTGCAGCTTGGAATAGCCGAGGATGGGGTGGCGGCGATAGCCGAAGGGCGAGCGCATGATGCCGCCGGCCATGGGCTTTCTGACCAGGAACTTCTTCGCGCTCTTGCCGTCCTCGTCATAATAATCGACGAGGCCGTCGTCCGTGGTCTGGAAGCGGAAGTAGCGCCGCGTTTCCTTGTTCACGGTGAGGGCGGCGTAGAGCACGTCGTTGGAGGCGCCCGGGTCGTCCGAGAACAGCACCTCGAAGCTGTCGCCCGGCTTCACCCGGCGCTGGAAGTCCACGTCGAAGGAATAGACGCGGATGAGGTCGGCGATGACGCTGCGCGGCACGTCGTTGCGCAGGGCGGTCTCGTAGATGCTCTCGTAGAGCCGGATGCCGGGGCCGCCGTCATCCTCGTCCGTATCCTCGGAGACGCCGGCCATCTCGGTCTCGGACGGCTCGGGCACGTTGACGAACTCGTCCTTGTCGGAGAGCGCGACGGTGCCCTCGTGGCCGAGGTCGCTGAAGATGGAGATGCGCAGCGGGCGCACCCGCTTGTTCTCTTCCTGCAGCAGCAGGTGCATGCGCAGGCCGTCCTTCACGGTGCCGTCCCGGCCGCGCTGGAAAGCGGCGGCGGCGGCGCGGGCGTCTTCCTTGGAGACGCCGTTGTCCATGAGGATGGAGACGATGGTGTCGCCCTTCTTCACCACCACCGTGGCATCCGACCAGTCGTTGCCGCCGGAGGTCTCGTCGGAGGTCTTGGGCACGAAGCTGATGTTGTTCGGTGCCACCGGCACCGGCGCATTGGCGGCGCCGGGCGGCGCGTGGGCGGCGGGAACGGCGGAGGCCGGCAGACCCGGCGAGCCGAGCGCGTTGCCGACGCTGGCATAGGAGAGGTAGGGCGACGTCGCGGCCTGGGCCGCCATCTGGGGCGGGAAGCCCGGCTGGCCCGCGACGATGGCGGCGGGCAATCCGCCCTGGCCGGGCTGCACGCGGGTCAGCTCGGCCACCTCGCGCACCTTCACCAGCACGTTTTCCATGGAGGTCGCGGCGCCAAGGCGGGTGCTCGGCGGCAGGCTGGAGATATCGCGCATCACCAGCGTCACCTCGCCGGTGGGCTCGGCCTGGGGCGCGACCTCGTCCTTGCTGGAATCGGCCACGAGCTGGGCCGGGTTGAAGCGGGGGATGTTGGAGGACACCGAGGTGGTGGACATGGCGAGGTTCGCCGCCACCCGGGTGAAGGGCCGGACCTTGATGATCTCGCGGTCACCCATCTTGGTGGCGGTGGAGACGCGGAAGGTCTGGCGGGCGGTGGCGACATCGCCGAGGAGCGACATGCGATCGCCCTTGCGGGCCGAATTGACCGGGCGTTCGCCGACGGCCAGCGCGCCGCGGATGGCGTTGCGCACCTTTTCCGGCATGAGCGCGAAGCGGTGCTCGCCGTCCAGCGCCGCGTAAACGGCGCCGCCCATCAGGAACGAACCACACAAGGCCGTGAGCAGCGTGGCGGCGAACCAGCGCGCGGAGACGCGGCGCCGGTCGATATCCTCTTCATCTCCGTCCACCCCGAGCGGGGGGTCGTCGCCGAGACCGGCAGCGCTCGTGGCGTCGCGCCAGTCCCCGGCTGATCGTCGATGATACAATCTGCGTCCCTCAGCTGCGTGCGCGTGTGCGGCGCACAGGCCGTTACCCGCCAGGGTTTCTGCAAAAACGGTTGCCAACACGTTCGGCGAACAAGACGTTTGGCGAACATGCCTCCCGCCTCACCACCCGTCAATGACGCGGCGCAAATCACGCCCCGTCGGCCCCGTCCGTGGCGGCGCATGTGAGGGTCCGGAGGCGGCAAAAGCATGGCGTCGGCCTTGCCGTTGCGCCGCGCCGCGGTCCCGGCAAGGGACCGCGCATTCAAATCGACACATCCATATACGCGCGCACGCGCGCGAGCGCGATCCGTACGCCCCGGAAGGGCGCGTTGAGAGAGGGCCGGGCCTTTTCGGCGGGGCACTGGCGAAAAAGATCCGGAATTTTTCGGCTGAAGCTTCGCCGACTGCGATTCGATCCGCTCTTGCAGCGCAATATGTCCACAGGCCGAAAATCGTTGCATTGCAACGGGCGGTGGCCCGGTAGGCGGGGATTTGCCCACAGCGTCATACGCGCTTCACGATGGCTGAAAACGGGGGTGTTGACACCGGAAGGGGGTTGCCCCTATAAACCGCCCATCGACGACGCGCTGCCGCCGCCAACTGGACGGATCGACAGCGCGTCTCCGACGCTCCTCACGACTTCACTGATGTGAAGCCGCCGGTTAAAGAGCCGGACGATGGCGCGTCTGTCGGCCCTTCTAGGGCAGGGAAGCTTCTGCTTCCACCGCTGTTTGACATGTATGACAGAAGAAAGAGAAACGTGGACGGCGGAGTCCTTGCGGGGTCTCTTCTGGCAGCGATGCTGGGATTGGCCTGTGAGACTTTGGCGGTCTACGGAACTCCGGACGCTTCTTGTTATCACGCGAGTGATATTGGAGTGTTCGACCTCGTCTAGATGAGTGTAAGTTTCGTAGCGACGCCGGATCAATCTCATACAACTTGAGAGTTTGATCCTGGCTCAGAGCGAACGCTGGCGGCAGGCCTAACACATGCAAGTCGAGCGCCCAGCAATGGGAGCGGCAGACGGGTGAGTAACACGTGGGGATCTACCCAATGGTACGGAATAACCCAGGGAAACTTGGATTAATACCGTATGTGCCCTTCGGGGGAAAGATTTATCGCCATTGGATGAACCCGCGTCGGATTAGCTAGTTGGTGAGGTAAAGGCTCACCAAGGCGACGATCCGTAGCTGGTCTGAGAGGATGATCAGCCACACTGGGACTGAGACACGGCCCAGACTCCTACGGGAGGCAGCAGTGGGGA
>NZ_JBQUZM010000002.1:0-39276 GCF_056313845.1 Xanthobacter sp. DMC47
CGCCGCCGAACTCGCCGCCGGCTGACGCCCCGCGTCGCATGACCCGAGGCCGGCCTCAATTGCGGGGCCGGCCTGCCAAACGGCAACCCAACGAGAGCGAGATTGCGAAATGAGCTTGGCCCAACCGCAAAGCGTTGCTGAAATCAAGGCGCGGAACAAGGAACTCGTCGCGGAAGTCCTCAAGGTTTATCCCGAGAAGACCGCGAAGCGCCGCGCGAAGCACCTCAACGTCCACGAGTCCGGCAAGTCCGACTGCGGCGTGAAGTCGAACATCAAGTCCATCCCGGGCGTGATGACGATCCGCGGCTGCGCGTACGCCGGTTCCAAGGGCGTGGTGTGGGGTCCCATCAAGGACATGATCCACATCTCCCACGGCCCGGTGGGCTGCGGCCAGTACAGCTGGGCCGCCCGCCGCAACTACTACATCGGCACGACCGGCATCGACACCTTCGTGACGATGCAGTTCACGTCGGACTTCCAGGAAAAGGACATCGTCTTCGGCGGCGACAAGAAGCTCGCCAAGATCATGGACGAAATCCAGGAACTGTTCCCGCTCAACAACGGCATCACCGTCCAGTCCGAGTGCCCCATCGGCCTCATCGGCGACGACATCGAGGCCGTGTCCAAGTCGAAGTCCAAGGAATACGATGGCAAGACCATCGTCCCCGTCCGCTGCGAAGGTTTCCGCGGCGTGTCGCAGTCCCTCGGCCACCACATCGCCAACGACGCGGTGCGTGACTGGGTGTTCGACAAGCTGGACCCGAACAAGGCTCCCCCGTTCGAGCCGTCGCCCTATGACGTCGCCATCATCGGCGACTACAACATCGGCGGCGACGCCTGGTCTTCCCGTATCCTCCTGGAGGAGATGGGCCTGCGCGTGATCGCCCAGTGGTCGGGCGACGGTTCGCTCGCCGAGCTCGAGAACACCCCCCGGGCGAAGCTGAACGTGCTGCACTGCTACCGCTCCATGAACTACATCTCCCGTCACATGGAAGAGAAGTTCGGGATTCCGTGGTGCGAGTACAATTTCTTCGGTCCCTCCAAGATCGCGGAGTCGCTGCGCAAGATCGCCGCTTACTTCGACGACAAGATCAAGGAAGGCGCCGAGCGCGTCATCGCCAAGTACGCGCCCCTCATGGACGCGGTGATCGCCAAGTATCGTCCGCGCCTCGAGGGCAAGACCGTCATGCTGTACGTGGGCGGCCTGCGTCCCCGTCACGTGATCGGCGCCTACGAAGACCTCGGCATGGAAGTGGTGGGCACGGGTTACGAGTTCGCCCACAACGACGACTATCAGCGCACCGCCCAGCACTACGTCAAGGATGGCACGCTCATCTATGACGACGTGACCGGCTACGAGTTCGAGAAGTTCGTCGAGAAGGTCCAGCCGGACCTGGTCGGCTCGGGCATCAAGGAAAAGTACGTCTTCCAGAAGATGGGCGTGCCGTTCCGCCAGATGCACTCCTGGGACTATTCCGGCCCGTACCACGGCTACGATGGCTTCGCCATCTTCGCCCGCGACATGGACATGGCCATCAATTCCCCCGTCTGGAAGATGACCAAGGCTCCGTGGAAGCAGGCTCCCGGCCAGGCGGGGCTGCTCGCCGCCGAGTGAGGCGGATTTTCGAGCGCCTGAACCAGAAGCCCCTCCCTTCGCGGGGAGGGGCACCCGGGACGGGCTCCCATATTTGACCCACATATTAGGGGTTCGAGATGCCACAGAATGCAGATAACGTGCTCGATCACTTCGAGCTGTTCCGCGGTCCCGAGTACCAGCAGATGCTGGCCAACAAGAAGAAGATGTTCGAGAACCCCCGCGATCCCGCCGAAGTCGAGCGCATTCGCGAGTGGGCCAAGACTCCCGAGTACAAGGAAAAGAACTTCGCCCGCGAGGCCCTGACGGTGAACCCGGCCAAGGCCTGCCAGCCGCTCGGCGCGGTGTTCGTGGCGGTCGGCTTCGAGCACACGATCCCGTTCGTGCACGGCTCCCAGGGCTGCGTCGCCTACTACCGCTCGCACCTGTCCCGTCACTTCAAGGAGCCCAGCTCCTGCGTGTCCTCTTCCATGACGGAAGACGCGGCGGTGTTCGGCGGCCTCAACAACATGATTGACGGCCTCGCCAACACCTACAGCATGTACAAGCCCAAGATGATCGCCGTCTCCACCACCTGCATGGCGGAAGTGATCGGCGACGACCTGAACGCCTTCATCAAGACGGCGAAGGAAAAGGGCTCGGTCCCGCAGGAGTACGACGTTCCCTTCGCCCACACCCCGGCCTTCGTCGGCAGCCATGTCACCGGCTACGACAATGCCATCAAGGGCGTTCTGGAGCACTTCTGGGACGGCAAGGCCGGCACGGCCCCCAAGCTGGTTCGCGAGCCGAACGAGAAGATCAACTTCATCGGCGGCTTCGACGGCTACACCGTCGGCAACCTGCGTGAAGTCAAGCGCATCTTCGGCCTGATGGGCGTGGACTACACCATCCTCGGCGACAATTCGGAAGTCTTCGACACGCCGACCGATGGCGAGTTCCGCATGTACGACGGCGGCACGACCCTGGAAGAGGCGGCCAACGCCGTTCACGCCAAGGCCACCATCTCCATGCAGGAATACTGCACCGAGAAGACCCTGCCGTTCATCGGCAACCACGGCCAGGAAGTCGTCGCCTTCAACCACCCCGTTGGCGTGAAGGGCACCGACGAGTTCCTGATGGCGATCTCGCGGATCTCCGGCAAGGAAATCCCTGAGGAGCTCGCCAAGGAGCGCGGCCGCCTGGTCGACGCCATCGCCGACTCGAACGCCCATATCCACGGCAAGAAGTTCGCTATCTACGGCGATCCCGACCTGTGCCTGGGCCTCGCCGGCTTCCTGCTGGAGCTCGGCGCCGAGCCCACCCACGTCCTTGCCACCAACGGCAACCAGAAGTGGGCGGACAAGGTCCAGAAGCTGTTCGATAGCTCGCCGTTCGGCCAGAACTGCAACGTCTATCCCGGCCGCGACCTCTGGCACATGCGCTCCCTGCTCTTCACCGAGCCGGTGGACTTCCTGATCGGCAACACCTACGGCAAGTATCTCGAGCGCGACACGGGCACCCCGCTGATCCGCATCGGCTTCCCGGTGTTCGACCGTCACCACCACCACCGCCGTCCGGTGTGGGGCTATCAGGGCGGCATGAACGTCCTGATCACCATCCTCGACAAGATCTTCGACACCATCGATCAGAACACGATCGTGCCCGCGAAGACCGACTATTCGTTCGACATCATCCGTTGATCGCATAGGTGAAATGATCGATCCGGCCCGGGGCCCCGCCCGGGCCGGCCCGACAGGGAGAGTGAAGTCCGCCCTCAGTTGATGCCCGCTCCCATGTGATGTTCGCGACCGCGATCTTTGCACAGCCCGTCCGCCGAAGGAGAGATCCATGAGCTCGGTTTCCGCCACGATCCAGCAAGTGTTCAACGAGCCCGGCTGCGCGAAGAACCAGAACAAATCGGAGGCGGAAAAGAAGAAGGGGTGCACCAAGCAGCTCCAGCCCGGCGGCGCCGCCGGCGGCTGCGCCTTCGACGGCGCCAAGATCGCCCTTCAGCCGCTGACCGATGTCGCGCATCTGGTGCATGGCCCCATTGCCTGCGAAGGCAACAGCTGGGACAACCGCGGCGCGCGCTCCTCCGGCTCGCAGATCTGGCGCACCGGCTTCACCACCGACATCAACGAGACGGACGTGGTGTTCGGCGGCGAGAAGCGCCTGTTCAAGTCCATCAAGGAAATCATCGAGAAGTACGACCCGCCGGCCGTCTTCGTCTACCAGACCTGCGTGCCCGCCATGATCGGCGACGACATCGACGCGGTCTGCAAGGCGGCGAAGGAGAAGTTCGGCAAGCCGGTGATCCCGATCAACTCCCCCGGCTTCGTGGGCCCGAAGAACCTCGGCAACAAGCTGGCCGGCGAGGCCATCCTCGACCATGTGATCGGCACCGAGGAGCCGGAATATACGACGCCGTACGACATCAACATCATTGGCGAATACAATCTCTCCGGCGAGCTGTGGCAGGTGAAGCCGCTCCTCGACGAGCTGGGCATCCGCATCCTCGCCTGCATCTCCGGCGATGGCCGCTACAAGGACGTCGCCTCTTCCCACCGCGCCAAGGCGGCGATGATGGTCTGCTCCAAGGCCATGATCAACGTGGCCCGCAAGATGGAGGAGCGCTACGACATCCCCTTCTTCGAGGGCTCCTTCTACGGCATCCAGGATTCCTCGGATTCGCTCCGCGAAATCGCCCGCATGCTCATCGAGCGCGGCGCCGATCCCGAGCTGATGGATCGCACCGAGGCGCTAATCGAGCGCGAGGAAGCGAAGGCCTGGGCGGCGATCGCGAAGTTCAAGGACCGCTTCAAGGGCAAGAAGGTCCTGCTCATCACCGGCGGCGTGAAGTCCTGGTCGGTGGTCGCGGCGCTGCAGGAGGCTGGCCTCGAGCTGGTCGGCACCTCGGTCAAGAAGTCCACCAAGGAGGACAAAGAGCGCATCAAGGAACTCATGGGGCAGGACGCCCACATGATCGACGACATGACGCCCCGCGAAATGTACAAGATGCTGAAGGACGCGAAGGCGGACATCATGCTCTCGGGCGGCCGCTCGCAGTTCATCGCGCTCAAGGCCGCCATGCCCTGGCTCGACATCAACCAGGAGCGCCACCACGCCTATATGGGCTACGTCGGCATGGTGAAGCTCGTCGAGGAGATCGACAAGGCGCTCTACAACCCCATCTGGGAGCAGGTGCGCAAGCCCGCCCCGTGGGACAATCCGGCCAACAATTGGCAGAACCGCGCCATCGCCCAGATGGAGGCCGAGGCCGCCGCCCTCGCCGCCGATCCCGTTGCTGCCGAGAAGGCGCGCCGCGCCAAGAAGATCTGCAATTGCAAGAGCGTGGACCTCGGCACCATCGAGGATGCCATCAAGGCCCACGGCCTCACCACGGTGGAGGGCGTGAAGACCCACACCAGCGCCTCCGGCGGCTGCGGCGCCTGCTCGGGCCGCATCGAGGACATCTTCGAGGCCCTCGGCGTCGCGGAGCCGGTGTCGGCTGATCCGGTGCTCGCCGAGGCCGCCCGCCGCGCCAAGAAGGTCTGCAACTGCAAGAGCGTCACCGTCGGCGCCATCGAGGATGCGGTCGCCGCTGGGGCCTCCAACCTCGCCGAGGTGACGGCCCGCACCGAGGCCGGCTCCGGCTGCGGCAAGTGCGGCGAGCGCATCGAGGACATGCTGGACGAACTCGTCGCCCCGCTCGGCACGCCGGCCGCCCTCGTGGCCGCCGAGTAGGAGGGCGGGATGGCCAAGTTCGTCCAGGGCAAGAAGAGCTGCGCGGTCAATCCGCTGAAGATGAGCCAGCCCATCGGCGGCGCGCTCGCCTTCATGGGGCTCCGGGGCGCCATGCCTCTGCTCCACGGCTCGCAGGGCTGCACCTCGTTCGGCCTCGTGCTGTTCGTGCGGCACTTCAAGGAGGCGATCCCGCTCCAGACCACGGCCATGAGCGAGGTCGCCACCGTGCTGGGCGGCTACGACAATGTCGAGCAGGCCATTCTCAACATCTACAACCGCACCAAGCCAGAGATCATCGGCATCTGCTCCACCGGCGTCACCGAGACCAAGGGCGACGACGTGGACGGTTACATCAAGATGGTGCGGGACAAGTATCCGCAGCTCGCCGACTTCCCGCTGGTCTATGTATCCACGCCGGATTTCAAGGACGCCTTCCAGGACGGCTGGGAAAAGACGGTCGCCAAGATCGTCGAGGTGCTGGTGAAGAAGCCGGAGCCGGATGCGCCCAAGAACCCGAAGCGCATCAACGTGCTGCCCGGCTGCCACCTGCAGCCCGGTGATCTGGACGAACTGCGCTGCATCCTGGAGGATTTCGGTCTTCAGCCCTCCTTCCTTCCGGACCTCGCCGGCTCGCTCGACGGCCACATCCCGGACGATTTCACGCCCACCACCATCGGCGGCATCGGCGTGGACGAGATCGCCACCATGGGCGAGGCGGCCTGGACCATCGCCATCGGCACGCAGATGAAGGCGGCGGCCGAGGCGATGCAGAAGAAGACTGGCACGCCCTATCGGCTGTTCGAGCGCCTCTGCGGGCTTGGGCCAAACGACGAATTCTTCATGTTCCTGAGCGAGATCTCGGGCCGCGAGGTGCCGCGCCGCTATCGCCGCCAACGGGGCCAGCTGGTGGATGCCATGCTGGATGCGCACTTCCATCTGGGCGGTCGCAAGCTCGCCATCGGCGCGGAGCCGGATCTCCTGTTCGATGTCGCCTCCGCTCTGCACGAGATGGGCACCCACATCACCGCCGCGGTTACCACCACGCAGTCGCCGGTGTTCGAGAAGCTGCCGTGCGATGAAGTGCTGCTGGGCGATCTCGAGGATCTGGAGACGCTGGCGAAGGAGCGCGGCTGCGACCTGCTGCTGACCCATTCCCACGGCCGCCAGGCGGCGGACCGGCTCAACATCCCCTTCTATCGCATCGGCATTCCCATGTTCGACCGCATCGGCTCCGGCCACAAGATGACGGTGGGCTATCGCGGCACGCGCGACCTCATGTTCACGCTGGCCAACATGTGCATCGCCGACCACGAGCAGAATCACGACGCGACGCCCGATACGTGGAAGAACCCGTGGGACGGCGATGGCCACGGCCATGGTGCGCCCCACGCAGCCACCCCCGCCGGCGCGCCCGATCTTGGACCCGCACCCAGCACCGCCCACCACTGAAGTCCGCAAGGACCGAGACCGCGAGAGAGGCGAGCCTTCCATGAAAGTCGCATTCGCAACCCAGGATCTCAAAAGGGTCGATGCCCATTTCGGCTGGGCGAAGAACATCGCCATCTATGAAGTGGGCCCGGAAGGCCACCACTTCGTCGAGGCCATCGAGTTCGACGGCGACCTGAAGGAAGACGGCAACGAGGACAAGCTGGCGCCGAAGATCGATGCGATCAAGGACTGCGCCATCCTCTATGTGGCCGCCATCGGCGGCTCCGGTGCCGCCCGCGTGGTCGCCAACAACATTCATCCCATGAAGGTCAACCAGCCCGAGGAGATCACCGATCTCATCGGCAAGCTGGAGGTGGTTCTTCAGGGCAATCCGCCCCCGTGGCTGCGCAAGGTCATGTCGAAGGGCCAGGAGCGCAAGTTCGATTTCGACGAGTGAGGGATAGTCATGGCCGAAGCAGCGCAAGTCATCGAGCCGTCGCAGGCCGCTGACTCCCCGTTCATCAAGGAACTCATCAAGGTCTGGCGCGCCCAGGACACCCACGGCGCGTGGGAGGGCAAGGCCGATCTCGACCTGATCGAGCCCTATATCGTCGACAAGGAGGCGCGCCGCGCGCTCCCCCTCATCGGCGATCCCGATCCCGAGACCATCTGGCGGCTGGAGCTGTTCTTCAACGCGATCTGCCTGATGATCGAGAAGGAGACGCGGGTGATGATCTCGCCCATGCTCAAGATGAGCCACGAAGGCTTCGGCCGCATGGTGCTCATCGGCGGCCGGCTGATCGTCGTCAACAAGCAGCTGCGCGACGTCCACCGCTTCGGCTTCGACAATCTCGGTAAGCTCGCCGAAGAGGGCACGAAGTTCGTCCAGCAGGGCGTGGACATGATCAACAAGTTCCCCGAAGTGGCGAAATACTGACCAGATCCAGGGTGTACCCATGAGCGACGTGGACGAACTCAAGGCCGAGATCAAGAAGCTGTCCGCCAAGGCGACGCAGTCCAAAATGGACCTCCACGATCTGTCCGAAGAACTCCCGATCAACTGGGAGCAGATCATGGTTGTCGCCAAGAAGGCGCACGACGCCTTCGCCGAACTTGAGAAGAAGCGCGCGGACTTGAAGGGACTCGAGGCCGCCTAGAGCACGCGCCGATCAGGTTGCATGGCAGTCTGATCGGACCACGCGTTCTCTTTCTTTAATTTGGAGGGCGATTCACCGAGCGGAACGATTTGATCCGCGCGGGTCGCGCTCTGGCATTTTTGAAAGGCGATTTTCAGATGTCTAACGAAACCAGGGATGGTCGAGCCTGGCAGCCGGACTACCTGCTCGACATCGACAAGGACAAGTGCATCGGCTGCGGCCGCTGTTACAAGGTCTGCGGCCGCGACGTGATGACCCTCAAGGGCATCAACGAGGATGGCGACGTCGTCTCGCTTGACGACGACGAAGACGATGAGGTCGAGAAGAAGGTGATGGTCATGAACGATATCGGCGCCTGCATCGGTTGCGGTGCGTGCGCCCGTGTCTGCCCGGCCAATTGCCAGATCCACGGCCTGGAGAAGGCCGCCGCCTGAGGCGGATGCGCCGGAGTGCGGACCTTTTCGGCCCGCGCGTGCCCTTCAAGGAGTGCCGCCATGCGCGCCGAAGAGGTCTATGACTGGTTGATTGCCTCGTCGTCCTCTTCGGCCGCGGATGCGTTCGACGTCCACGTGGCCGCCTCCGTCATCGGCCTCGCCTTCGCCGAGGCGGAGGAGGAAGGCAGGGACAGGCTCGAGGCCGTGGGCCTCGACCGCGCGGCCTTCCTTGATCTCGCGGCCATCCTGTTTCCGGCCTCAGCCGCGGTGCTGGCCGCGCAGGTCGATCCGCGGGCGATCGAGGTGACGCCTGAAGAGCAGTCGGTGCGCGACATCCTCGGCATCTATTCTTCCGATGCCGGCCGGCTGCAGACCCACTTCATCGCGATGATCGCACGGCGCTGCCAATCCCCCCACCACCTGTGGCAGGATCTGGGGCTGAGGAGCCGCGCCGAGCTGCGCGAGTTGATGACCCGCCGCTTCGCGCCCCTCGCCCGCAAGAACAGCCAGGACATGAAGTGGAAGAAGTTCCTTTACCGCATGGTCTGCGGATCGGAGGGCTTCACCCTGTGCGCAGCCCCGGTGTGCTCGGACTGCGATGAATTCCACATCTGCTTCGGCGCCGAAGATGGCGAATCCCGCCTCGCCCGGAATGCGCGGGCGGCTGCCAACGCCAACGATCCGATCGCCCTTCCGGAGGCCGCGGAATAGGGAGTTCCAGACACCTCGCTGATACCTGGAAACGACAAGAGCCCCGGCATGCCGGGGCTCTTGTCGTCTTCGCCTCATCCGGATCGCTGTCGAGCGTCGGCCCCTCACTCGATGCCTTCGCTGCGTGCCCGCCACATCATAGCGATGCGGAAGCGCTCGTTGATCGCTGCCGGGCTCGCGAGGATCTCGGCCTCGGCCTTCTTGAACGCGGCTTCCACCGCTTCCGCCTCTTCCTTGGTGAGCGTCACCCGGCCGGCGATGTGGGTGGCCTCGGGGTGGACCTCCCAGATCTTGCGGCGGTTGGGGTGCATCTTCACCTCGGTGAGGTCGAAGGCTTCGAGCTGGCCATCGAACAGGATCGCGAGGCCGGAGACCTCGAGCTTGCGGCCGTCGGAAGTGGTCTTGATGAGCGTGGTCGCCATGTTGGTCTCCCGTTGGCTTTCGCCGAATTTCATCCGCGCGCGGCCTTGCCCTCAGCCTTCCGGCGATGCGAGCCAGCTGTAGCCGCCCTGATCCCAGAGCTGGGCCAGGACCTGGTCCGAACTCCAGCCCGGATACTGGGCCCGGACCGTTTCATAGTCGCCGCGGAACCGTTCCGCGTCCTCTCCGGAAATGTCCGCAACCATGCCGTCCGGCTTGAAGCGCAGGACGAAATGGGTCTGGTCGCCGGCGCCGTGCAGCGTGAATTCGTCGCCGTCGCCGAGGAGCGTGAGGTCGTCGGTCGCCATGGCGCCCTCCCGCTCAGGCTGCCGCCGCGATGGGCGTCTCGTCCTTCAGGCCCCATTCGGCCCAGGAGCCGTCGTAGAGCGCGACGTCCGTCTTGCCGATGAGGTAGAGGGCGAGCATGACCACACAGGCGATGGTGCCGGAGGCGCAGGTGACGACGATGGGCTTGGCGAGTTCGACGCCGGCAGCGGCAAAACGCGCCTTGATGGCGTCGGGCTGAACCAGCTCGCCGCTCTCCTCGACGATCAGATCGCCCCAGGGCAGGTTGATGGCGCCGGGGATGTGGCCCTTCTTCTTCACCGGGAAGACGTCGTCCTGGCTGCCGGCGAATTTCGCGGGGCCACGCGCATCAATCACCTGTTCGGCTCCAGCTGCCACGTTGGCCAGCATCTGGTCGAGGGAGCGCACAAGCGCGGGATTGAGAACGGCGGTGAAGGTTTTCGGCTCGGGCCGCACCGGCGACATGTCGGAGGGAAGCTTCTCCTTCACCCATTTGCCGTAGCCGCCGTCGAGCATGGCGACGTCGTGATAGCCGAAGGTGCGGAACATCCACCACACGCGCGCGGCCGCCGCCCCGCCGCACATGCGGTCGTAGACGATCACCTTGTCGCCGTCGCCGATGCCCAGCAGGCCCACCTTCTTGGCGAACTCCGCGGCCGGCGGCAGCATGTGGGGGAGGGGATTGGTCTTGTCTGCCACGGCGTCGATGTCGAAATGCACCGAGCCCGGCAGGTGGCGACCGCGATACTGGGTGCGTCCATCCATGTTGGAGCTTTCATGCAGCCAGGTGCAGTCCAGAATCTTCACGTCCGGGGCCGACAGATGGTCCGCCAGCCATTGTGTGCTCACCAGCGGTCCGGGAAGAACGGTGGACATGACGCAAGGCTCTCCTGTGGCTGCGGGACGATGGGCAGGCGGTCGTCACTTCGGGGGGCGCGTCCCGGGGCACGGCGCCCCGGAACGCATTCAGATGGCTCAGCGCACCTTGGGCAGGCTGTAGCCGGGACGCGGATGGGCGTCGTAATAGTCGGGGCGCTCGGGCCAGCCGCCCTCGGGATTGACGGTGAACTTCACGACCTTCACCGGGGCGCCGGGCGAGCAGGAAACTTCCGCCAGCTTGATCTCGCGTGCGCCGGGGCCGACCGAGAAGTCGGCGACGGTCTTGCCGTCGGCGGTCAGCGCGCGGGCAAAGCCGGGGGTTCCGACTTCAGACGCCTTCACGGCCGCATCGACGAAGCTCGGCACTTCCGAGCCGTCCTCGGAAGGGGTGCCGAAAGCCGGGGTGGCAAAGGTGAAGGCGGCGAGCTTGCCGCTCCGGTCCACAGCGTGGTCGGCGCTCACCGGGCGGGCGACGGAATAGAAGGTCAGGGTGCCGCCCGCGAGGGCTGCCTTGATGTCGTCGAGCGAGGACGACGCGAATTCGGACGCGACGAGCATTTCCAATCTCCGGGGCACAAACGGTCAAACGAACTGTCCCTCAAGGGGATCAAGTTTCGTGCCAGCCGCCGACGGGATGGTGTGTGACGCCTTTGCTCGGCCTTGCAGGCGGCCCGAAACCACTGTGTGGGCAGGAATTCGCCGCCTGCGCGGGAGAGGGAAGGCGGCGGAGACGACGCCGCCGGCGGGGAATGCCATGTCGGAAATCCGTCGCGCCACGCGGGAAATCCGACGCTGCCGAGGTGGGCGATCCCACAGGGTGGGGCGTGAAGAAGGCCGTGCCCGCTTCCTGAGAGCGGCCGGATGGCCCGCGCGCCTATATTTTCCGGGACTGTGCGCGAATCTTGCAAGGGCTCCAATCAGCAAGATTCGCGAGGACTGTTCCATGCTGGATACGGCGATCATCGGCGGCGGGCTCTGCGGGCTCGCGCTGGCGCGGCAGTTCAAGAAGCAGGACCGCAGCTTCACCCTGTTCGAGGCGCGCCCCAGGCTCGGCGGGCGCATCCTGTCGGCGGTGGCCTCCAGCAACGGTGCGGCGTTCGATCTCGGCCCCACCTGGTTCTGGCCCGACACCCAGCCCTTGATCGCCGCCTTCGTCGCCGAACTCGGCCTGGCGTCCTTTCCCCAGCACGACGAAGGCACCGTGCTGCACCTCACCGAGGCCGACAAGACCCCCCAGGGCTTCGCGCAGGAAGTCCACGGCGGTGCGCGCCGGGTGGCGGGCGGCATGGCACGCCTGGTCTCGGTTCTGGCCGAGAGCGTCGGCGAGGATCAGTTTCGCCTCAACCATGTGCTCCACAGCGTGGAGGACAAGGGCGACCACGTGGTCCTGACATTCCGGGTGGACGACGCCTTCTTCATCGTCGAGGCGCGCCATGTGGTGGTGGCGCTGCCGCCGCGCCTCGTCGCCGAGACGGTGCGCTTCATTCCGGAACTCGACAGCGCGACCTTCGAGGCCATGGGTGCCGCGCCCACCTGGATGGCGCAGCAGGCCAAGGTGGTGATGGCCTATCCCTCCGCCTTCTGGCGGGTCGCCGGCCAGTCGGGCAACGCCTTCGTCACCCATGAGCAGGCGGTGGTCGGCGAAATCTTCGACGCCTGCGACGTGACTGGCGCCAAGGCGGCCCTCGGCGGCTTCCTGAGCTTCCCTCCCGATCTCCGCGAGGCCTTCGCCGATGGCCTGTCGCTGCTGATGGACAGCCAGATGATGCAGGTGTTCGGTTCGGCGGCCGAAGGCGGCGAGCAGCTTTATCAGGACTGGGCTGGCGAGGCCTTCACCTGTTCGGCCCGCGACAAGGCGGAGCCGCGGGGCGAGCACGTCGCCTTCTCCAATCCGCTCCTGCGGCGGCCCCTGTGGGACGGGCGGCTCCATCTCGGCAGCTCCGAGACGGCAACCCAGGGCGCCGGCTATCTCGAGGGCGCGCTGGAGGCGGCCCGCCGCATCGACCGTGCCCTGTCGCGCGAGCGGGCGGAGGAGGCGGGCATCGCCATTCCAGAGGGCCTGCCGGTGAATGCCGCCAGTCTCGCGCGGTTCGCCAACTGGGTGGCCGGCCAGAACGATGTGGCATTCGAGGCCTATCGCATCCGCCTCAACCGTGCGCTCGCCAGCCAGGATCGCGAGCAGCTCACCCAGCGGGCCATGCTGGGGGCGATAGAGGACATTTATGAGCGCGCGGCAGATCTCATCGAGACCCTGCCCTTCGACATGGCCGACGTGCCGGTGGAGAAGGGTCGCTCGGCCCTGATGAGCGACGTTCAGCTGCCCTTCCGCGACTTCATCCAGACACTCCTGGACGACGTTGTCGCGTTCAACCGCACCTCTTGTGCGCTTTCCAACTTCCCCGGTGAGCATCACCTCTCGCGCGACTATGTGCAGACCATCCTGCGCGATGTCGCCGCCGCCTGGCGCGACTTCTGCCTCGCCGCCAACCGGCGCCTGCTGGCGAAGGCCGAGGCCGGCGCCCCCCTTCCCTCCGGTGCCGCCAGCGGCCCGGTCCTGACGCGTGCATCGTGAACGAGGATCAGATGGAACCGACCGTCATCGACAACGAGGCCCCACAGGATGCCCTCCCGGACGAGGCGGCCGCCGTCGCCTACGTCATCTGCTCCATGAGCGACATCCCCAGCCAACGGGCGCGGGGCTTCGAGCTGATGCAGGTGGCGGAGGACGGCACCGAGCAGCCGTTCAAGATCGTGGTGGTGCGCTGGGGCCGGCAGGTTTTCGGCTATATCAACCGCTGCCCGCACGACCAGGTGCAACTGGACTGGGAGCGCAACCAGTTCCTCGACCCCAACGGCATCCGCCTGATGTGCGGCAAGCACGGCGCCCTGTTCGAGCTTGGCACCGGCGTGTGCCTGGAAGGGCCGTGCAAGGGCAAGAGTCTCATCCCTATTGCCCTCACCGTGCTCGACAACGACATCTGCGTGACCGGCGTGACGCTGGCCGAGGAGATCGATGACGACGACGAGGAGGAGATCACCTCCTGCTCGGACGAGGGCGGGGGCGTCTGAGGGGCGCTGCCGGTCGCAATAAAAATGGCCGGGCTTGCCCGGCCATTTTCTTATGTCGCGATGTGCCGCTTAAGACCATCCTGCGCGCCACCCGGCCTCGCCGGGCGGTGCGGGGACGCGCTCGGGTCAGACCGGGCGGTTCTCGTTGCGGTTCTTCACCGGCTCCATGATGGAGACGCCCTTTTCGTAGGTGATGATCTCGTAGTCCTCATGCCACGCCGCGGCGGCGTCGAGCACCACGTCGGTCTTGCCGCCGGTGTCCATCTTCTTGATGTCGTTCTTGTCGATGGAGAGGAGGTCGGTCATCTCCTTCCACACGGTGCTCTCATCACAGGGCAGCACGTAGAACGTCTTGCCGTTGTGCGTGACGCGATACTTCGCCAGCAGGTCGATGTTGTTGCAGAACAGGAAATACTTGCCGTCGGGCGCCAGCGCGTCGCCTAGCACGTCGACCACGTCGGAGAGGAAGGCGAAGTTCTGCAGGTAGCCGGCGAGCACCGGAATGGTGGGCTTGCCCTCCTCGGCGAAGGTCAGCACCTGCTCCATGGTGTATTCCGGCGGGCGCTTTTCGTCGGCGACCTGCTGCTGGAACTTCAGCGCAATGTCGCCACGGAAATCGAAGCGGCCCGGCTTGGTGGGCTGCTTGAGCACGGCATTCAGGAGTCGCCCCTCTTTATCCAGCCGGCCCAGGGGGGTGTTCTCGATCGCGGTCATCAAAAAGGTCTCCGGTTCAGCACACGACTGTTCAGACGGGTCTCGGGTTCAACACGGGCGCGACCGGCATGCGCGTCCCGGACAGGAGAATCCGGGGCCGGCGTGCCGCCCTTCGCCGAAGGTGTTCGGCGTGCCACCCGCGCAGGGGCAGGCGCTGCGCTTCATGCAAGCCCTTTGCCGCTTCGTCCCTCGCCCGCGCCGAAAGCGCGTCATCGCGACAATCAGCCCCCATGCGGGCGTCGGCCGAGGGCATCTGTCGGGACCCGCCAAGCCCGGCAGGGCGCGGAAACGCGGGGGTTGCGGGCCGATGACCGGTCCCCGCGGCGGGCCGGCGCTTCGCGGTTCTCCGCGCCGCATCTGGCCGGCAACAGCGGCTCGCCCCCTTGTCCGAAACCGGACACGCGTCGCAAAGGCAACAGCTTCGATCCTGAAAATCGAAAGAAATCAGTTCGTTGCCGTCTGGCATGAGGATTGCTGATGTCCTGCCAGACCAGTCTTTCAAGCGAAGGTCGAGCAATGATCAATTTGACCGACAGCGCACTTCATGCGGTCCGCGACGCGATCCATGATGCCGATCAGCCCGTCAGCGGCCTGCGCATCATGGTCGAGACCGGCGGCTGCGCCGGGTACCAGTACAAGATGGGCCTCGTCAGCGACGCCGAGCCCGACGACACGGTGGTCGAGCGCGAGGGCGTTCGCGTCTTCGTCGACAACAAGAGCCACGAGCTGCTCGCCGGCACCACCATCGATTTCGTGGTGGCCCTGGAGGGCTCCGGCTTCACCTTCGAGAACCCGAACGCCACCTCCAGCTGCTCCTGCGGCAAATCCTTCGGCTGACCGCCATCCGCGCGCCGTCCTCCGACGGGCGGCAGACCAGAGAACACAGAGAGGATATTGCGATGTTGGCCGAGACCGAAGCGTCCGCCCCGCTCAGCCGTGAAGCCCGCCGCGAGGCGATCATCCGCGAGGTGATCGAGGAGATCCGCCCCAACCTCATCCGCGACGGCGGCGACTGCGAGCTGGTGGAGATCGACGGCACCAAGGTCATGGTAAAGATGACCGGCGCCTGCGTGTTCTGCAAACTGGCGAGCGAGACCATCGAGGGCATCCAGTCCAAGATCGTGGAGCGGCTCGGCGAACTGATCCGTTTGATCCCCGTCGCCGGTGCGCAGAACAAGCCGCTGGTGAGCCTGAAGGGTCCCGGCCCCGCATTGTCCGCCGCGCCGAAGCCCGGTGCGCCGAAGCCTGCCGCAGCGGCCCCGGCGGTTCCCGCCCCGGCGACGCCGGCTCCCATCCGCTGACGGCCGCCCACACAGCAAGACGCCGCAGCAGATCCGAGGGGTGAGCGCCGTGCGCCCGGTCTATCTCGACAACAACGCGACGACGCGCACCGACCCCGCCGTCGTCGCGGCGATGCTGCCGTTCTTCTCGGAGCATTTCGGCAACGCCTCGTCCACCCACGCCTTCGGCGAGCACGTGGGCGAGGCGCTGAAGAAGGCCCGTAAGCAATTGCAGGCCCTCCTCGGCGCTCAGTTCGACCACGAGATCATCTACACCTCGGGCGGAACGGAATCCGACAACGCTGCCATCCTCTCCGCGCTGGAGACCCAGGAGGGGCGGGACGAGATCGTCACCACCACGGTGGAGCACCCGGCGGTGCTCACCCTCGTCGCCCATCTGGAAAAGACGCGCGGCATCAAGGTCCACCTCATCGGCGTGGACGGCCAGGGGCGGCTCGACCTCGACGCCTTCGCCGCGGCGCTGTCGCCGAAGACGGCGCTGGTTTCCGTCATGTGGGCCAACAACGAGACCGGCACGCTGTTTCCGGTGGCCGACCTTGCGCGGCTGGCCCATTCGGTGGGAGCGCTGTTCCACACGGACGCGGTGCAGGCGGTGGGCAAGGTCGCCATCGATCTCAAGTCCACGGAGATCGACATGCTGTCACTCTCCGGACACAAGCTGCACGGCCCCAAGGGCATCGGCGCGCTCTATGTCCGCAAGGGCGTGAAGTTCCGCCCGCTGGTGCGTGGCGGCCATCAGGAGCGCGGGCGGCGCGGCGGCACGGAGAACGTGCCCGGCATCATCGGCCTTGGCGCTGCCGCCGAGCTTGCCCTCGCCCACATGGAGGAGGAGCGCACCCGCGTGAAGGCGCTCCGCGACCGGCTGGAGCAGGGTATCCTGCAGCAGGTCAGCCATACCCTCCTCAATGGCGACGGCGACAACCGCCTGCCCAACACCGCCAATGTGGCGTTCGAGTATCTCGACGGCGAAGCGGTGCTCCACAATCTCAACAAGTCCGGCGTCGCAGCCTCTACCGGCTCGGCCTGCACCTCCGGCTCCACCGAGCCGTCCCATGTGCTGCGCGCCATGAACCTGCCCGCCAGCGCGCTGCATGGCGCGCTCCGCCTGTCCCTCTCGCGCGAGAACACGAGCGAGGACGTGGACCGCGTGCTTGAGGTGCTGCCCGACATCGTGGCCCGCCTGCGCGCCATGTCGCCGGCCTGGGCGGCCGCCACGGGCGGCGCGTCTGCTGTCGCCGATCATGTCTGAGCGCGGCCATGCCGAGCGCCGACGCTCGGCGCCACTCCCTTTCGTGCTCCGTGCGGTGCCCCGCGCCCGGCGCGCATCACCAGCGTCCCCGTTCGGGCCTTCGGTCCTGCCGGGTCACAGCGGCGAGTAAAGCCCGATCAAGGAGCCAATAAATGAAAGTCATGATTCGCCGTTCCCCGGAAATCGGCCTGTCCATCTACGTCCCCAAGAAGGACCTGGAGGAGCCGATCGTCGAGTTCGAGCATGAGTCCCTGTGGGGTGGCTGGATCAAGATCGCCAACGGCTGGGTGCTCGACCTGCCCGAGATGGCCGAGGGCACCACCCTGCCCATCACCGTCAACGCGAAGAAGCGTGGCGAGGAGGAGTGAGCTGAGATGAACATTTCCGTCGCCAATGTCGAGACGCTGAAGCTCGCCGACGCCGAAGCCGTCCTGAAGGACGTGGCGGCGGAACTGCGCGCGGACAAGGTCGTGCCCTACCTCGGGCCCGGCCTTCTCGCCCTCGGGACGCCCCCCATCCCGGTGACGCCGGAAGACCTTTCGGTCTTCTTCGGCACCAAGGTGGCGCTGCCCAAGCGCGCCAAGGGCAATTGCTGGGCTGCGGCCCAGCACATCGAGAGCATGAAGCACCGCAACACCGTCTCCGCTCTGATGGCGGAAGCGTTCGGGCCTGAAGTGCCGCCGCTGCCGTTCCACACCTTCCTCGCGGGTCTGCCCCTCGCGCTGATCGTGGACACCTGGTACGACGGCTCCATGCGCGCGGCCCTCGCCGGCCGCTCGGACTGGGGCGAGGCGCAGGGCATCACCCGCGCCGGCATCGGCGAGGACCGCTGGTATCGCTTCTACGACCCCGCCGGCGCCGAGAGCGACCGCGCCACTGCCGAGGGCTGGAAGACCGTGCTCTACAAGCCGCACGGCAGCGCCACGCCCGCGAAGAACTGGCTGATCTCCGACGCGGACTATGTCGAGGTCCTCACCGAGATCGACATCCAGACCCCCATCCCGGACGTGGTGAAGAACCGCCGCACCGAGCGCAGCTTCCTGTTCCTCGGCTGTCGCTTCCACGACCAGATGCTGCGCACCTACGCCCGGCAGATCGCCAAGCGGTCGCGCGCGCCGCACTTCGCCATCGTGGACGAGGCGACGCTGACCAAGAACGAGCTGCGCTTCCTGCTCGGCCACGCCATCACGCCCATCGCCATGCCGTTGCCGAAGGCGCTCGACGTCATCATGTCGGCCTGACGCGGACAGCGCCTGCGGGCGAGAGATCGAAGGGGAGCATGTCCGACGCCGGGCATGCTCCCCTTGCTTTTGCGGGGTCGGCTGTCCGCGCGGCCTGCGGCGCAAGGCCCTTCCGGCCTCGCATTGATCTCGATCAAAAGCGCGGCGGACCATGCCACAATTCGACTGCGGAGCATGTAACTTTTCCAACATGTCCGTCGTGTCGGGGCTCGATGTTGACAAGCCGACAGCGTGTTTTTCAGTCTGTAATTCATTGAAATATCGAAGCGATTTCTCCGCCACCGCGCTGGCACGGCTGTTGCTCCTCACAGGGCCAAGGATTTATCGGGATCCTGCTGCAAGCGAGGAGCAGATAGATGCACGCGTCGACACAGCAAGAAAACGCGGTTGGCATGAACGCCGTCGGAATGGACGAGAAGCTGGCCGAGGTCATGCAGGCCAAGGCCGAGCACCAGGGCTGCGGCACCTCGGGTGGTTCGGGCAAGGCGAGCTGCGGCTCGTCGGCCGGCCAGGGCGACCTGCCCACCGAGATCTGGGAGAAGGTGAAGAACCATCCCTGCTACAGTGAAGAAGCCCACCACCACTATGCGCGTATGCATGTTGCCGTTGCCCCGGCGTGCAACATCCAGTGCAACTACTGCAATCGCAAGTATGACTGCGCCAACGAGAGCCGCCCCGGTGTGGTCTCGGAGAAGCTGACGCCCGAGCAGGCCGCGAAGAAGGTGCTGGCGGTGGCCTCCACCATTCCGCAGATGACCGTGCTCGGCATCGCCGGCCCCGGCGACCCGCTCGCCAATCCGGAAAAGACCTTCAAGACCTTCGAGCTGATCGCCCGCACCGCGCCGGACATCAAGCTCTGCCTGTCCACCAACGGCCTCGCCCTGCCGGACCACGTGGACACCATCGCCGGCTTCAACGTGGACCACGTGACCATCACCATCAACATGGTGGACCCCGAGGTCGGCGCGAAGATCTATCCCTGGGTGTTCTGGAAGCACAAGCGCTACACCGGCTATGAGGCGGCCAAGCTCCTCACTGACCGGCAGATGCTCGGCCTCGAGATGCTCACCGAGCGCGGCATCCTGTGCAAGGTGAACTCGGTGATGATCCCGGGCATCAATGACAAGCACCTCGTGGAGGTGAACCGCGCCGTGAAGTCGCGTGGCGCGTTCCTGCACAACATCATGCCGCTCATCTCCTCCCCCGAGCACGGCACCGTGTTCGGCCTCAACGGCCAGCGTGGCCCCACCGCCCAGGAGCTCAAGGCGCTCCAGGACGAGTGCGAGGGCGAGATGAACATGATGCGCCACTGCCGCCAGTGCCGCGCCGACGCCGTGGGCCTCCTCGGTGAGGACCGCTCCGCCGAGTTCACCACCGACAAGATCATGGCCATGGAGGTCAATTACGACCTCGACAGCCGCAAGGCCTACCAGGCCCTCGTCGAGGAAGAGCGCGTCGCCAAGGTGGCGGCGAAGCAGGAGGAGCTGGAGGCTCTCGCCGGCGAGCAGAGCGACATCAAGCTGCTCACCGCCGTCGCCACCAAGGGCTCGGGCCTCATCAACGAGCACTTCGGCCACGCCAAGGAGTTCCAGGTGTGGGAACTCTCCACGGCGGGCGCCAAGTTCGTCGGCCACCGCCGCGTCGACCTGTACTGCCAGGGCGGCTATGGCGAGGAGGACAGCCTCGAGACCATCATCCGCGCCATCAACGACTGCCATGCGGTGTTCGTGGCGAAGATCGGCGGCTGCCCGAAGGCGGACCTCATCAAGGCCGGCATCGAGCCTGTCGACACCTTCGCCCACGAGTTCATCGAGAAGTCGGCGATCACCTGGTTCAAGGAATATCTGAACAAGGTGAAGACCGGCGAGGTCGTCCACACCGTCCGCGGCGACGCCGAGATCCGGCAGGGCGCGCTCATCAACGCGGCCTGACCTGCGAAGTAAAGGAGCATCGCCATGACCCTCAAAATCGTCGCGTCGCAGTGCACGAGCTGCTCGGCCTGTGAGCCGGAATGTCCCAACGTGGCCATTTCGGAGAAGAACGGGACGTTCGTGATCGATCCGAAGAAGTGCACCGAGTGCATCGGCCACTTCGACGTGCCGCAGTGCGCGGCGGTCTGCCCGGTGGACGATACGTGCGTGATCGACAACGCGTATCCCCGCTATCAGCCCACCGCCTGAGGAGCTGCGCGATGAACTTCACCATGACCCGCTCCGCCGCCCGCTTCATGCGCATGATGATCATGGCGGACGGCGGACCCACCGCCGGCTTCCGCATGCATGTGACGCCCGGCGGGTGCTCCGGTCTCAATGCTGACATCTCCGTGCTGCCCGAACCGCAGCCTGGCGATGTGGTGGTGGAAAAGGACGGGGTGAAGCTGTTCCTGCCGGCGGAAAGCCGCCTGCTGCTCGATGGCGTGACCATCGACTTCACCGACACGGCCGCCAAGACCGGGCTCGTCTTCAACGATCCCAAGGCGACCACCTGCTCCTCCCACGCCCACTGAGGCGGGGAAGGGCAGCGTCATCCGACGATCATCCGGGGCGGCCTTGCTGCCCCGGATCTTCCGGGCCGGATTTCCACCGGCATCAGGACGGAACGAAGACAGGGGATGGAGGGGATGGAGGGTTCCGCGCAGGTCTTTGGCGAGCCCGATGTCCTGACCCCCGAAGCGCTTCTTGCGAGCGCTGTAATGGGTGGAGGGTTGCCGGAAGACGCACAGTTTCACCTGTGGGAAGCCGGTCTTTCCTACCAGCAGGACGAGGTGGCGGAAGCGCACCTGCGCAAGGCGGAGGCCATCGCGCCCGGCCATGCGGCGGTGCTGATCGGCCTCTACCGCTTCTACTTCTACAAGGGCCGCCTGCGGGAATGCCTGGGGGTGGCGCGGGAATGCCTCGCCAAGGCTCAGCGGGAGACCAACCTCCCGGCCGACTGGCGGGAGGTGCGGGCGGAAGATGCGGAGTTTTCCCGATACGACCGACTGATGCCGCGCTTCTTCCTGTTCACGCTGAAGGGCTACGCCTACCTCAACATGCGCCTCGGCAATCTCGACGAGGGGCGCGCCGCGGTGATGAAGCTGCTCGAGCTCGATCCGTCCGACAAGATCGGCGCGAAGCTCTTGCTCGACGTGCTGAACAGAGCGGGGCAGGACGATGAAGACTGACGACGACATCGAAGATGCCAAGACTTGGCTCGGCGAAGACGTGGATTGCCGGAGCTGCGCCCATGTGGGCGACCTGCTGCCGGCCGGCAAATGCCAGCTGAGGCGCGCCTGCGTGAACGACCGCTACGCCCGGCGCATCGACCGCTTCTTCAACTGGAACCCGGCGCTCGCCAATTCCTACGTGCGCCACGAACATTTCGAGGTCCGCGCCATCGCGGCGAAGCACGCCGACGTGTTCTTCCTGAAGCCGCTCCTCAACGATCCCGAGGAGACGGTACGCTGGAATGCCGCGCGCCGTCTGCCCAAGCGGCTCATTCTGCCTCTGCGCAACGATCCCCATCGCGAGGTGCGCATTCGCATCGTCTCGCTGCTGGAGGACGCGGAGCTCGCGCCCATGCTGGCGGATGACGACTACTACGTGCGCCTCGTGGTGGCGCGGCGCATCGCGCCGCCGCTGCTCTCCCGCCTCGTGGACGATCCCGAGCCCGAGGTGCGCAAGGTGGTGGCCCAGCGGCTGCCGGCCGAATGGCTGATGTGCATGGCGGGCGACCGCAGCGCCGCCGTCCGCCTGGAAGTGGCGCAACGCCTCGCCCCCGACCTCCTGCCGGCGCTTGCCGCCGATGCGGACTGGCGGGTGCGCTACGAGGTGGCCGGCCGGGTGGCGCCGTCCCAGCTCGCCCGGTTCCTGGAAGATGATGACGAGTTCGTGCGCGAGGTCGCCCGCTCCCGCATCGAGGCGGGCGGGCAGCTCTTGAGGGAGATGCCGCTATGAGCAACATCGTCCGTGACAGCGACGTGGTGGAGATTTCCGAGCCGCCTTACTTCAATTTCGGCGAGAAGGTGAAGGCGAAGCGGGTCATCCGCAATGACGGAACCTATGCCGGCAAGGAGATCGGCGAGATCCTCGCGAAGAAGGGCGAGATCGGCTACGTGGTTTCCATCGGTACCTTCCTGCAGCAGTTCTACATCTATGGCGTCGAGTTCACCGAGAGCGGCAACCGCGTCGGCATGAAGCGCAAGGAACTGGAAAGCGCCATTCCGCGCGAAGAACAGGACATCCCCCTGCCCCCCGCCCCCGGAGTTTGACGGCCATGATGCTCGAACCGCGCCTGCCCAAGTATGATTGGGGCATGAAGGTGAAGACCCTCATCGATCTCTACAATGACGGGTCCTATCCCGACATGCCGGAGGAGGGGCTGCTCGTCGGCGTCGGCACCGTCGGCGAGATCGTGCAGGTGGGCCAGCATACCGACACGAACACCCCGATCTACCTGATCGAGTTCAACGAGCGCCTGGTGGTGGGCTGCCTCGAAGAAGAGATCCAGCCGCTCTGATCCTCCGCCGCGCGGCGCCGGCCGCGCGCGCCACACAGCCGTGAGAGATAGGACGATGAGGCTGCCCGCTCATCCGAACGATCTCGACAGGAAGCGCATCGAGCGCGCCATAAGGGCGCGCAAGCGCTACCGCTATGTCACGCCGCGGGTCGTGGCCACCGAAGGTGGCTACCGGATCGAGAGCGCGTGCTGCTCGCGCAACATCGACCCCGAGGGAGGGGTGGTCGACATCGCCCTGATGATCTTCGATCCGGAGCAGGCGGCCTGGCAGCTGTTCCGCAAGAACCACGGCAAGCGCCTCTGGGAGCTGGACAGTATTCACGAGCGTCTGAAGGAATTGCTGGAGCTTCTGAACGACGACACCGAACGTCGATTTTGGCAGTGATCCAAACTGGCAATGATCCTGCATGGCATGGGACGGACCGCGACAAAGCCGCCGGTCGTGTCTCATTCCGGTACGGGAGAGTAAGGTTATGGCCCTGAGCGACAGCGACCTCGCCGAGATCGAGAAGGTGCTCACCGCCGAAGACTTGGCTGGCCCGGTCTTCGCCGAGCTGCGCAAGCGCTTTCCGGCCCTCTCCTGGACCCAGTGCGATGCCTCCGACGTCACCGAGGCGCCGTTCCGGACCTATCCCAAATACGACGTCCATCTGCTCGATGCCGCGGACCACTGCGCGCACGTCACCTCCGATCCCGGCGCCGCCACCGGCGTGATCCTCGCACGGCGGAGCGCGTGATGAGCGACGCCGATTTCCTGGACGATTTCGACCTGGGGGAAGGCGAGGGCGGCGAGGCCACCACCATCCTCCTGTCGGATCCCGACATCACCGTCATCGAGCTGCAGGCGGTGGCCGAGGCCATGCAGGCGCCCCGCCTCTCCAGCGGTCCTCTGGCGGAGCAGTTCGAGGCGGAGTTCGCGGCCTATCTCGGCCGCAAATATGCCGTCGCGGTGCCGAGCGGCACCCTCGGCCTGCTCTATACGCTGAAGGCCTACGGCATCGGGCCGGGGGACGAGGTGATCGCCTCGCCCTATTCCTTCCGCGAGACGGTCCACGCCATCAGCCTGTCCGGGGCGCGCCCGGTATTCGCTGATATCGACTATTGGGCGGGAACCCTTGTGCCGGCCAAGGCCGAGGCCAAGATCACCGAAAAGACGAAAGCCATCGTCGCCGGCAACACCAATGGCCATCCGGCGCCCTGGACCGATTTTCAGGACCTGGCCCGCAGGCACAAGCTGGCGCTGATCGAGGATTCCACCGAGGCCATCGGCTCGCGCTACAAGGGTGCGCTGGTGGGGACGTTCGGCGACACGTCCGTGTTCGATTTCTCACAGCCCTTCCCGATCGTGTGCGGCGAGGGCGGCATGGTGGTGACGGACGACATCGACGTCGCCGTGGCGCTGCGGCGCTTCCGCTCCCACAAGCTGGAGGAGCGGTCCTCCGTCGTCGTCAGCATGAGCGCGCCCTTCCAGGGCGCCATGAGCGACATCACCGCCGCGCTGGGCCTCACCCAGCTGCACCGGCTCGAGGAAATCCTCGAGCAGCGGCGCACGGTGGAACACCTCTACCAGAAGTACGTCCAATCCTTCGAGGGCATCAAGGACCCCTTCATCGGGCCGGACGTGACGGAGGTGAACTGGTTCCTCTACGTGGTCCATCTCGGCACCCGCTTCTCCAAGTCGAGCCGCGATTCCATCGTCGAGGATCTGAAGGTGGAGAAAGTCGAATCCGCCGGCTACAGCACGCCGCTGCATGTGCAGCGGCACTATTTCGACCTCGGCTATCGCCGGGGCGACTTCCTCGTGACGGAGAAGGTGGCCGACCGCGCCGTGGCGCTGCCGTTCCACACCCACCTAAGCGAGGAGGAGATCGAGTTCATCGTGGCAACGATGAAGGATGCCTCGGTCAACGTAGGGGCGGGCGCCGCCATCTACTGAAGCGCAACAAGATCGCACCCCAAACACGAAGACGAAACGACAGGAGCAGTTGATGTCCACGGTTACGTTGAAGGTCCTCCCCATGGGCAAGACCATTGAAGTCGCGGAAGGCACGAACCTCCTCGAGGCGCTCATCACCGTCGAGCCGGGGCTCGCCGACCGTCAGAAGAGCGACAAGGATGGCAGCGCGTCCCACGTGTTCGTGCAGGAAGGCCGCAAGGGTCTCTCCAAGACCACCAAGGAGGAGAACGAGAGCCTCGACGCGATCGTCGGCGTCGGCTCCAAGTCTCGCCTCGCCAAGCACGTGACCGTGCTCGGCACCGAGAACGTGACCATCGAGCTGCTCGGCGAGTTCTCGGGCTTCTGAGTGCGGCGGCGCTCCCGCGGGAGCGCCGGACTTTCGGCGGCGGGAAGGGCGGAGCCTTCCTGTCGCGACTTGAGACAAGGCTTCCGGTGGCACGCTGCCGGAAGTTCAACAAAAAGCGTGCCGGGTAATCAAGTCGTCGGGCGTGGCTGGCGTGAAACCTAGGTTTCGCTCCCGGCCCGCGCCAGTGAAGAACGTTGAGAGGAGAGATGAAATGAGCGACGAAGCAGTCATCGTTCACGCCCGCTTTGCGGCCAACGGAACCATCGCCGAGATCAGCGAGCGTCCCCAGGGTCTCAACCCGCAGGAGTGGTTCGACTTCCTGTCCTACCGTGTTCCGCTCACCTATCAGGCCCTGGCTGGCGGTCGCGGTGTGTTTCGGCTGACCCGGGCCGATGTGGACGCCTTCAAGGTCGAGGCGACCACCAAGGCGGCGTGAGACACGCCGGACGTATCGCGCGTTTGTGTTTGCGGAATACTTGAGGGCCGATCGGTTCATCCGGCCCGGTGTGTTTTCAATATCGTTCCATAATGCAGCAGAAGGGCCCGGATGCTCTCGCGTCCGGGCCCTTTTTTGTGGGTTTGCCCGTCAGGCGGTGACGGCGACGCCCTTGTCGGCGAGGAGCTGGGTCAACTCGCCGGCCTGGAACATCTCGCGGACGATGTCGCAGCCGCCGACGAACTCGCCCTTGATGTAGAGCTGGGGAATGGTCGGCCAGTTGGAGAAGGCCTTGATGCCCTCGCGCACCATCGGGTCCTGCAGCACGTCCACGGCGCGATAGGGCACGCCGACGCCGGCGAGCACCTGCACGACGGCGGCCGAAAAGCCGCACTGGGGCGCGGCGGGAATGCCCTTCATGAACAGGACCACATCGCTGGAAGCGATAATGTCTTCGATACGTTCGGCAGTGGTGGCCATGACAATCTCCTGATTGAAACGGTGCGGATGAAAACTGAAACTGCAATTGATCCGAGCCCGGCGCAGCGCGCTGCGGACGATCTCATTTGGGAATGAGCGTCTCCAGCTTCAAAGCGTGGAGCGTGCCGCCCATGTGCTCGCCGAGCGCGGCATACACCATCTGGTGCTGCTGCACCCGGCTCTTGCCCTTGAAGGCCTCCGAGGTGATGCGGGCGGCATAGTGGTCACCGTCGCCGGCGAGATCGATGATCACCACCTGGCTGTCTGGAAGGGCCTCCTTCACGAGGCGCTCGATTTCATCTGCGGCCATGGCCATCGCGCTGTCTCCTTCGATGTGCGACGCCGCCATGCAAGGCTGGCACCACTTGGGCGGCACCACTTGCGATCCCGGCCTGCGGGGGCGGATGCGGACCTCGCCTGTCGCAAAACTGACAGCACCAAGGGCGGCGAGCCGAGTCCGCCCGCAAGGGAGGGTTGCAAGGCCTGTCCGTTGCCCTCTTCCTGCAGGCGTTCCAAACGGCCTGTCTCTTGCTTACGCCTTGTCGCCCCGGGAAAACGAGAACCGTTATGAGCGATTTGCTACAGCAGGGACGCGGTGCGGCGCGCAACGGCTTTGCGACCATACTCGGCACCAACGAGATTGCGTCCGCTGTCGCGGTCGAGCTGCATCGCAGCGGCTATGGCGTCGTGCTATCGCATGATCCGGCCCCGCCCGTGATCCGGCGCAAGATGGCCTTCCATGACGCGCTCTATGAGGACGACGTGCGGGTGGATGGCGTGCGTGCCTGGCGGGCCGATACCGGGGTCGATGTCCGCAAGGGCCTCGCGCGCGGCGACGTGCTGGTGACGCCCCTCGGCCTGCTCGATCTCATCGTCCTCGGCCCCATCGAGCTTCTCGTCGATGCCCGCATGAACAAGTATCAGGTCACTCCGGACCTGCGCCGGCTCGCCCGCCTCACCATTGGCCTCGGGCCGGGCTTCGGCGGCGGCACCAATTGCGATCTCGCCATCGAGACGCGCCCGGGCAAGGAGGGGCAGGTGATCCAGCATGGCCCCACCGACGAGCCGGATCACACGCCCCGCGACCTCGGCGGCGTGACCAGCGAGCGCTTCGTGCATTCGAGCGTTCCCGGCCGCTGGCACACGGCCATCGAGATCGGCACCCGCGTCTACAAGGATTTCCACATTGGCTTCCTCGGCAGCGAGCCTATCCGCGCGCCCTTCGATGGCGTGGTGCGCGGCGTGGTGCGCGACGGAACCGAGGTTCCTGCCGGGGTGAAGCTGCTGGAGATCGATCCCCGCGGCCGCGGCGCCGACTGGACCGGGCTTGACGCCCGCGCCCTCGTCATCGCCAAGGCGGTCACGCGGGCGCTGACTTTCCGCGGCGCCCGGCTCACCGAAGCCACGCCGAACCCGCATCTGGTCAAGTAAAGCGGCGCCCTTCGCCCGCCCCACCGAAGGGTAGAAACGTGAGCGTCGATCTCTTTCCCAATACCGATGTCATCAATTTCGGCGAGGTGTCCGGACCGGTGAACGCCCTGCTGCAGCAGGGCGTCATCGCCTATCGCAAGGATCGCCGGCGCGCCGACGAGCTGTTCCGCCAGGCCCTCGCCACGGCACCGTCCGAGCTGCCGGTCTATTTCTGCCTCTACAAGATCCACACCTACCAGGGCAATCTCGACGAGGCGGAGGCCGCGGCGCGGGGCGGGCTCGTGGAGGCGGCGACCCAGGCGGGTTGGGACACGGACTGGCGCAAATGGGTGCCTTACGACCTTCTGCCTGACGGCCCCGGACGCTTCGCCCTCTATACGCTGAAGGCGCTCGCCTTCATCCACCTGCGGCAGAACCAGCCGGAGCTTGCGCTGGAAAAGCTCGAGGCGCTCAAGGTGCTTGATCCCACCGGCGCCGTGGGGTGGCCAGTTGTCGCGGCCCTCGCCGAGGGCCTGGATTGAACGTCCGGCCCATCGTTGGCATCGTGCTTGCTACGTATCGGGTACGATGAGGGGGCAGGAGGCATCGGTCACATGACTCAGCCTACGGACCAGGGTCTTGCCGCACCGACGACCATGATCGTCCATGGCGAGGTGCGCAATTTTGAAGAGTTCGCCGAGGATGATGCCGTTCTTCTGGAAGGCATCGTCGCGGCGCTGAGAACCGTCAACGATCCGGAAATTCCGGTGAACATCTATGACCTTGGCCTGATCTACCGGATCGAGGTCAAGGAAGATGGCGCCGTCGAGATCGACATGACGCTCACCGCGCCGGGCTGCCCGGTGGCCGGGCAGATGCTCGGCTGGGTGCAGGAAGCGGTGGTGATCGTGCCCGGCGTCAGCGACGTGAAGATGAAGCTGGTGTTCGATCCCCCATGGGACAAGTCGCGCATGAGCGACGAGGTCCAGCTCGAGCTCGGGCTGCTCTGACCCCGCCGCCAAGCCAGGATCATGGCCGGCCTGCGCCGGCCATTTTCTTTTTCGTCCGTCTTCCGGTCCAGGTCCGCCGTCAGCGCAGGAATTCGGACGCAAACAGTGTCTGCTTCTCCGCACTGTCGAGACCGACCTTTAGCGGCCATTTGTTGGCGAGGAAGAAGTTCTTCACCGCCCGGCTGATGTCTGTGCCAGCGACGTACCAGCGTTCCACGCCGTCGGGGGAGACGATGGCAGGGCCATCGGTTCGATGCACCACATCGCCGTCGAGCCAGAGCTGCGTGTCGGAATAGAGGAAAATTCCGGCCTTCCGGGACATGTCGTCCCGGTTCTCTTCCGTCACCACGAACATCTCGGACATGAACGCCTCCGTCGCTACGCGCTGGGCGCTGCAAGAAGCGTGCGGTGTCAGTTCGGGCGTGTGGAAGCCGCCCCGAGGAGGGTGATGTTGTAGCCTTCCTCACGCAGCACCCGCTGCACCACCGGCCGCTCCAGCATGCGCCGGTAGTGGGCCGCCAGATGCGGAGGCAAAGCAATCCCGGATTTGTCCGCCCAGAACTCCACGTAGAACAGCAGAGGGTCGGCCACCGAAAACGTGTCTGCCACGTAGGGCCGGGCGGCGACCACCCCATCGAGAATGGAAAAGCCCTGGCGCACGATGTCGCGTCCCAGCTGTTCCACCTTCTTGCGGTCGTCCACGGCGGCTGCGAAGGTCGGCCCGGCGAACAGGCGGGCGAAGCCCTGGCCGTGAACGGTGGCCACCACATAGACCATGGTTTCGAGCGCCCGCGTCGCCGCCTCGGCATCCTCCGGCCAGAGCCGGCCGCGGCCGCGGGTGCGCCCCAGCCAGTAGGCGATGGAGACCATTTCCGTCAGCACGCTGCCGTCGGGCCGCACCAGGGCCGGAATGGTGGATTTCGGATTGATCGCCATGTAGGCCGGCTTGAACTGCTCGCCGGCCGGCAGGTTCACGATGTGCGCCTCGAACACCTCCTCCAGCTCCTCCAGGATAATGTGGATGCCCGTGGAGCACGAGCCGGGGGTCATGTAGAGCTTCATTGCGGGCATGGGGCGTCCTGCGGGCGGCGGCATCTCGGCACGCTTCATGCAAATCTCGGGACATTTTCGCGCCGGCCGTGGGAATGCTGCCGCGGGCGGACATGGGGTGTTTCATTTGCGACAGGGGCCTGCGCCTCCGGGAGGGGCGGGCGGAGAAGTGATGTCTGCCGAACAAGCTGCCGAGCAACAGGACGCCGGGGCCGAGATCGAGGTCTTCGCCATCTGCGGGACGCACGAGCTGCCGCCCGGCGAGGCGAAGGCCTTCGATCTCTCGCGGCTGACGCCGGAAGGAGAGGCGCGGCCGTTCCGCATCGTTGTGGTGCGCACCGGCGCGCGCGAGGTGGTGGGCTATGTGAATGCCTGTCCGCACAAGGGTGCCTGGCTCAACATCGGCGGCGGCCAGTTCTTCAATCCTGAGCGCACGCATCTGCGCTGCGGCCGCCATGGTGCGCTGTTCGACATCGAGAGCGGCGCCTGCACGCAAGGCGACTGCGAGGGCGCGCACCTGGAGCCGGTGGCGGTGGCCATCGTGGGTGCGGATGTGTGCCTGTGCGGGGTGCCGCTGGTAGAAGCCGACGTGCCGGGCTTTCCCTATGACGATTTCGACGAAACCATGGAAATCATGATTTCCCCCGACTGATCGGTAGACAGGATGGAGACGGCGCAGGTGTCGGGAGACGCAAGATGAGTGCAGAGGCCGCCAGCGCGGTGCCGCCGGATATGTCCGGCGAATGCCGTTTCTTTATCACCTATACCGGCGTGAAGATGCCGTTCCGGCTGGTGGAGCCGATCCCCGAGGCGCAGCTCACCCACCGCAACACCTTCATCCGGGCCTGGTTCGATGCGTCCGGCCAGCTCACCGGCTTTGACAAGATGGTCTATGGCGAGGTGGAGCTGGCGCATCGCTACAGCTATCACGGCAACGGCGCGCTGAAGCGCGCCGAGGTGCGGATGGTGGATGAGGACACGGTGGTGGTCGCCTTCGACGAGGCGGGATCGCCGATGCGGCCGGAATAGCCCGGCGCCGACAGGAGGGCAGGACGGATGACGGTGGCTCAGCTGGTCGAGGCGCTCGGCAGGATGCCGCCGGACGCCGTGGTGCTGATGGAGGCGGACGGCGGCCTTTCCCTGGTGTCGGCCCTCGACTTTGTCGCGGCGCAAGGCGCTGGCGCGCCGGCCGAGGTCATTCTCCTGCCCAACATGGACGAATAGGGGTCAGATCATGTCGGATGTCGCCGAGACCACAACCATGTTCGAGCGCCTGGGCGGTGCCGTCGTCATCGATCGGCTGGTGGAGGCCTTCTATGCGCGCATGGACACCATGCCGGAGGCGGCGGGGATCCGCGCCATCCATGCCGATGACCTCGGCCAGACCAAGCAGGTGCTGAAGCGCTATCTCAGCGAGTGGACCGGCGGCCCCAAGCTCTATTCGCCCGAGAAGGGACATCCCCGGCTGCGGCAGCGGCACATGGGTTTTTCCATCGGCAATGCGGAGCGCGACGCGTGGCTGCTGTGCATGCGCGGCGCGCTGGAGGAAACGGTAGCTGATGCGGCTGCGCGCGAGGATATCTATGGCGCCATGGCGAAGCTCGCCGACTGGATGCGCAACACCGCCGGCAATCCGCACGACACCGTGGGCCACGCCGCGCGGCCCTGACTCTGCCCCCCCCCCCCCGGCGGCGGAGCTAAAGCGGCACGCCGAAGAAATCCTCGTCGGACCCGCCCCAGGCCTGGTGCAAAGCGAGGGCATTCTTCCACTTCGCCACCTCCTCCTCCGACGCGGCGCGGTGGGTGATCTTGCCCTCCGGCTTCTCGGCGAGGAGAAAGTCCTTCGCGTTGCGCAGGAAGCGGTTGAGCGCCTTGGTGTCGTTGGGACGGACGACGCAGCGGGGCGCTTCGTCGATGAGAATCGTCGTCGGGAGCATCGCCAATTCTCCTGTGCTGTGTGGGGGAGAGCGGGCACGGATGCCCGCGCTCTTGACGATACGCATGGTCTTCACGCGAAGCGAACTTCACTTCGCGGGATATGCTCTAGAAGCCGTCCTCCTTGGAGCCCCACGGATGGGAGCCCGGCACGAAGCCCGCCTTGATGCCGGCCTTCGCGATGTCTTCCATGGTCTTGTAGAAGGTGCCTTCGTGCACCAGCGTGCCGGTCTTGGTGGTGACCGCCACGTATTTGGCGACACGGTCGGTCTCGCACAGATATCCGCCGCCGGGATCATCGACGCTGCGGGCGTTGCCATCCCAGTCGATGAAGAAACCTTCGCTCGTCGACATGCCTCACTCCAAAGGACGCGCTCCGGGAAAGGACTTTCCGGAGGCCGGGGCTCCAAACAGGTTTGGCGGGGCGATCGACTGCCCCCGCGCGTTGCGCGCAGCAAGGTTCTTGCCAAGACGCGTCTGCGGCGGCGCGTCGGCTGGGGTGTCGCGCATCGCACATCTGCCGAATGGGGGCGTATGCTTCATGACACTGTCGTTCGACCAGATGAAAGCAGCGACTTGAGATGGGATGATGAGCGGTAATTATTGAATTTACTAGTCTTTGATCTAAGATGTCGGCGTTATTTTCTGTCTGCCCCGGAGATACATTTCATGACTGAATTGACCCGCCGTATGGCGTCCCTCAGCGACGTCCAGGGCCTGTGGGGGCTGCTGCGGCAGGCCGCCGCCGCCGTCCCCTTCAACGCCGAAGACGAAGCCGATCAGGAAACGCTCCTGTCCGAGCTCGTCGCCTGCTGCACCTCCGGCCTGTCGCCGGTGGTGGTGGACCATGAGAAGGGCATCGTGGGCGCGCTGCTCGCGCGGCGCGATACCTTCGAGTGGGGCTTCCGCAACAGCGAGGCCATCCATGTCACCTATGCCGCCGTCGCGCCGGCCGCCAAGGGCGATGAGGTGCTCCCCGCGCTGCTCGGCGAATTGCAGGGCCGCAAGGTGCCGCTGCTCGCCAGCGTGAAGAGCGGCGAGCAGCTCGGCTTCGCGGCCGCGCTCGGCACCCTCGGCTTCACCCATGAGGTGAAGGCGCTCAACGGCTGGGGCGATCTCTATCAGTGGACCCCGCCGCCCTCCGTCCATAACTGACCAGGACGCCGTGGGCGCGTCCGCGCGCTCACGGCCTTTCGGGCCGGCGCCTCAGCGCGGCTCTTCCGCGTCTGGCCGCGCCTGGATCTCGGCGAGGGCGGAATCGACGACGGCGCGGCAGGCGAGGAGGCGGTCGTATTCCGCCTTGCTGAGGGTCACGGTCGGGCCCTTGTCGTCGGCCTCGGCGTCGAAGGCCGGCCGGGCGGCGAGCGCCGCCTCGAAGATGGTCTTCTCAAGCTGGTAGATGCGCTCGCTCGCCCGTTCGAGATAGGGCAGGGGATTGGCGCGGACGTTCTGCTCATGCAGCGCGTCGAGGTTCAGGAGGTCGCGGAAGCGCTTTTCCGTGCGCCGCTTGCCCGCCCCGAAATCATGCTCGATCACGCTCATGTTCGATCACGCTCAAGTCCGACACTTCGTTGGCAAGATGAAACGTCCGGGCCGGCGGCGCGTCAAGGGCGACGCGCGCCGGCACACGGATTTGGAAGCTGCCGTTGGGCTTCGGGCGTCAGTCCAGGGGCGGCCCCATGTCGTCGCCACCGGACTTCTTCTTGCCCTTCTTCTCGGTCTTCGCGAGGGCATAGGCGCCGGCATTCTTCAGCTGCACCGGACCCTGCCCGACCACGTACTGGGAGATCCAGAACAGGGTGCGTTCCATGGCCTGATCGGCCGCGGCGGGGTCATAGGCGGAGCTCGCCTTGAAGGTGAACCCGCGGCTGGCGCCGGGATAGGAGAAGGCCGACACGTCCGGCCTGCGGGCGCGGAACTGGACCCTGTCCGCTTCCGGGATGGCCGGATCAGCTTCCGCGAAATGGATCAGCGTGGGGATGCGGCGCTTCTCCGACATTCCGTCGAGGATGTCTTCCTGCGCATGATAGCCGATGGCGCAGGCGAGCCCCTTCACCTTGTTGGCGGCCGTGTAGGCGAGAAAGCCGCCCCAGGCATAGCCGACAAGGGCCACCTTGCCAGCGTCCTTCACCGCATCGACGGTGGCCTGGATGGCCTCCAGCGACCAGTCGGTGCCGACCTCTTCGGTGAGGGCCTTGCCCTCGTCCGTGGCGGCGGCGTCGAGTTCGATGTCGGATTTCACCTTGTCGAACAAGGACGGCGCAATGGCCACATAGCCGGCGGCGGCGAAGCCGTCGGCGATCTGCCGGATGTCCGACGTGACGCCGTAGACGTCCTGCAGAACCACCACCGCGCCCTTGGGTGCGCCTTCCGGATCAGCCCGGTAAGCGGAGAATTTCACGTTGCTTGCTGTGACTTCGACCATGGCATCCTCGATTTCCGAGCGGCTGAAAAGGGGCAGGGCCGCTCGCTCTGCCAGTCTGAAACAGCTTCGACATGCAAATTGGGCGCCAGAAGACAGGAAATACGTGCGACGCGGTGCGTTTTGTGCGTCTGCATCAAGTAAATAATGCGTCGCAGCAGAAAACGACTTCGAAAACGCAAATCATTCGCGCCATCACGCGCGCATAATAAAAAGGCCGGCCCTGGGGAGGCCGGCCGTTCGATCGTCAGGCGGAATGCGGATCACGCGGAGGCGAGGCGTTCCCGCGCGACTTCGGCGATGGGGGGAACGTCATCGTGCGCCAGAGGGGCGAGCAGGGCCGGGGAGATCCGCTCGGCAACGACGAAACGCACCCGCATGTCGGGATCACCACGCAACGCGACAAGGCGTTCGGGATCGAGATGCTCGGCGACCACCACGCGAACCAGCGGATCGGGGTCATCGGCCATGCGGGCCAGGGGCACCTGTGGCAGGCGCGCGGCAACGATGCGCCGCACGTCCACCTCGGGGTCGTGCATCAGATAGACCAGCGCATCGGCCGGCGCGCGCCGGGCCGCCGACATGCGCACGCTGTAGTCCACATCCGACATGAGGGCGACAAGATCGCTGCCCTCCAGACGGCCGGCGACGGCGATGCGCACCCGCGGCTCGGGGTCAAACCGCATGTCCCGGATGCGGGCAAGCGGAAGCCGCTCGGCGCAGACCATCCGCACGTCCGGCTCGGGATCGTCCTTCAGCGGGGTGATGAGGAAGACGCTGGCATGACGGGCAGCCAGCGCCCGCACCTCGAAATAGGGGTGGTCGAGATAGCGCGCGGCGAGCGCCGCGTTGTTGGCGAAGAAGCGATCGATGCGCTTGCGCCGCCGGTCGAGGACGCACGCCTTGCCGAGGTCGCAGCGCCCTTCGGCCTTGATGTCCTCGTGGGGACAATCCTGGCAGCGCAGCGGTCGGCCCTGCCAGTCCAGCGCCTCGACGGCGAACTCGGACGCGAGCCCGTCGGCTGCGAAACCGTGGGCGAACCCCGGCTCTCCGGCCGTTGATCCTGACGAAAATGCGGACATGAAATCGTCCTCCCGGCCCCTAATCTAGGGGCGAAGGCGATTTGATGCCAGATGGCGTATCGGAAGCCGTGCGCCGGCTCCCGATCGCTATTTCGTTACCTCTGGGGCCGAAGGCCTCAGCCGAACTTGAACAGAACGCCGTAGCCGCCGCGCGGATAGTTCCACTCGATGTCGCCCGAGGGCTCGCCGATGATGCGGCAGGTGCCGCACTCGACGCAGCCGTCGGCGGTGATCTCCACCTGGCCCTTGTCGTTCAGCTCGTAGCAGCGGGCCGGGCAGGTGGTGAGCAGGGTGCGCAGCGCTGCGGAGGGGGTGGTGTGGGGCCGCACCTTGATGTGGGCGCGCCCGGCATCCACGAGGTAGCGGTTCTGGAAAAGCTTGTCCTCGACGCGGAAGGCGGTTTCGGTGGCCATGAAAAATCTCCCGGAAATCGGCGACGGGCGAGGCCCGCCGCGCAAGGTGGGAAAAAGGGATGCGCTGAGCTGAAAGCCCTTCAGCGCCAGGCGCGGGCGAGTTTGAAGGCGTCGCCGAAAAGGCCCGCCCACGACCGCGCGGAGGTGAAGGACTTGACCGTCATCTTCTCCTTCTCCTTCTTCGGCGTGCCGTCGACACGCACGAAGTTCTGCATGGCCTTGTTGACCAGCTGGGGATAGGTGAGGAAGAAGTTCTGCGACTGGATGTGCAGAAGCTGCGGCATGTCCTTGTACTTCTTGAGGTCTTTTATCACGAAGCTGTCGTCGAGCATCTTCTTGTAGAGCGAGAGGTTCGCCGCGGTCATGGGGTCCTTGCGGGACTTGACCTGGAAGATGGCCTCGCCCGCAATGCGGCCGGAGGTCATGGCGAGGTTCGAGCCCTCGCGATGGATGGCGTTGTTGAGCTGGGCGGCATCGCCCACCACCACCCAGCCCTCGCCATAGAGCTGCGGGATGGACTTGAACCCGCCCTCGGGGATGAGGTGGGCGGCGTATTCCTTCACCTCGGAGCCTTCCAGCAGCGGGGCGATGGAGGGGTGGCGCTTGAACTTCTCGAGCAGCGTGTAGGGCGATTCCCCGCTCTTCTGGAAATCCGACACCAGGCAGCCGATGCCCACCGACACGCATTCGCGGTTGGTGTAGAGGAAGCCCATGCCGGTCATGCCTTCCGAGATGGTCCCGGCGGCCTCGATCACGGCACCCTCGTTGCCCTTCACGTTGAAGCGCTGCTCGATCACTTCCTGCGGCAGGAAGTGCATCTCCTTCACCGCCAGCGCGACCTCGGTGGGCTTGGGGATCTTGCGCAGGCCGGCGCGGGCGCCGAGCAGGCCGGTGACGCCTTCCGCGAGCACCACCACGTCCGCATGGATCTGGCCACCGCCGCGATCGGTCTTCACGCCGATAACCTTGCCGTAGGCGTCCTGCACCAGCTCGGTCACCGTGGTCTCGCACACCACCAGGGCGCCGGCCTCGCGCACCTTGGAGGAGAACCACTTGTCGAACTGCGCACGGATGATGGTGTAGCGGTTCGGCTTCTCCTCGTTGAAGTCGTCGGACCGGTAGTGCAGGCCGGTGTGGGAATTCTCGCCCATCATCCAGAAGCGCTGCTCGATGAGGTGACGCTCCAGCGGCGCGTCCTCACGGAAGTCCGGGATGATCTTTTCCATCATCTCGGCGTAGAGGATGGCGCCCTGCACGTTCTTGGAGCCGGAATATTCGCCGCGCTCCAGCTGCAGCACCTTCAGGCCGCGGGAGGCCATGGTGTAGGCGGCGGCATTGCCGGCCATGCCGGCGCCGACGACAATCGCATCGAACTTTTCGTCGATCATCGGATGTTCCTTTCGCTGGCTTTCAGCTGGCGAGCTTGTCGCTGGAGTGGGCCGACAGGCGCTTGGCGAAGGCTTCCGTCAGGGCCGGGAGGAGGCGGATGGCGTCGGTGACGATGCCAACGTGGGCAAAGTCGAAGATCGGCGCGTTCTTGTCGGTATTGATGGCGACGATCAGGTCCGCACCCTCGACGCCCACCCGGTGCTGGATGGCGCCTGAGATGCCGGCAGCGATATAGAGGCGGGGACGGATGGTCTTGCCGGTCTGGCCGATCTGCCGGTCGGACGTGACCCAGCCCTTCTGCACCAGCGGCCGCGAGCAGCCGTATTCGGCGCCCATGGCCATGGCGAGGTTGCGCACCAGCTGGAAGTTCTCCGGCGAGCCGAGGCCCATGCCGCCGGCCACCACCACGTCCGCATAGGCGAGGTTCGCCTTGTTGGAATCGCGGTCGGGGATGAAATTCAGGATCTTGGTGACGATGTCGGCTTCCACCACGCCGAGCTTGTGCTCGATGACGCGGCCGATGGGCTTCTCCACCCGGATCGGCATGGGCATCACGCGCGGGCGGACCGTCGCCATCTGCGGGCGATAGTTCAGCGTGTAGATGGTGCAGAGCAGGGAGCCGCCGAAGGTGGGGCGCGTGGCGGCGAGCGAGCCGTCGGCGTCCACGTCCAGCTCGGTGGAATCGGCGGTGAGGCCGGTGAGCAGGGTGGTCGCCACCGCGCCGGCGAGGTCGCGGCCGAGCGTGGTCGCGCCCAGCAGCAGGATCTCCGGCTTGTAGGTGTTTACGAGGTCGGTCATCGCGGCCGTGTAGGCCTCGTTGCGATAATCGGTGAGCACCGGATCGGCCACCACATAGGCGAGGTCGGCGCCGTAGCAGAAGGATTCGGCCACCGCGCCGCGGACGGTCTCACCTTCGGCGCCGACCACCACGGCCGCCAGCTCGACGCCCAGCTTGTCGGCGAGCTTGCGGCCCGCGCCCATGAGTTCCCAGGACACGGGATGGACCTGGCCACGCTCCTGCTCGATGAACACCCAGACGTGCTTGTACGCCTTGAAGTGTTCCGGCAGCTCTTTCTTGGTGGACGCGCGTCCACCGGCGGCGGGGGCTGGGGGTGTCTTGGGCTCGCTCATGATGGTCGGCTCATTGATCTTGGAGCAACGAAGGGCGCGCGGGCTCTGCGGCGGAGGCCGTCAGAAGCCGCGCGCCAGCGTGGTCAGGTCGGCTTCAAGGCTGGGCTGGCGCGAGAAGATCTCGGCGATCAGCGCCTCGGAGATGTTGCCGCCCTCGCCGGCCTCGATGAACTTGGCCTTCTCGGAGCGCGCGCTCGGCGCGAACACGCGCTTGACGATGGTGGGCGAGCCCTTCAGGCCGCACATGTTGAGGTCGGTGACGCCGGCGTCCTTGGCGTTCCACTTCACGATCTCCGCGCGGGCGGCGCGCAGGGCGTCCACCATGGTGCCGCGGCGGATTTCGTTGGTGGCTTCCAGCATGGCGACGAGGCAGGGGAGCTTGGACTTCAGCACCTGCGTGCCACCCTCGGCGCGCCGCTCCAGCGTGATGGTGCGCTCGGCGGGATCGAACTCGGCGATCTTCGCCACATAGGTGACCTGCATCAGGCCGAGGCGCTTGGCGATGCCGGGGCCGACCTGGGCGGTGTCGCCGTCGATGGTCTGCTTGCCGGTGAACACGAGGTCCGGCACGCCCCAGGTCTGGCCGACCTTGGTGATGGCGGTGGCCAGCGCAAAGCTGGTGGCGAGGGTGTCCGAGCCGGCGAAGAAGCGATCGGTCAGCAGCACCGCGCGATCGGCGCCGAAGGTGAGCGCCTTGCGCAGGGAATCTTCCGCGGAGGGCGGGCCCATGGTGAGCACCGTGACTTCGCCGCCGAACTTGTCGCGCAGGCGAAGCGCTTCTTCCAGCGCGAACAGGTCATAAGGGTTGATGATCGTCGGCACGCCCTGCCGCATGATCGTGTTGGTGACGGGATGGACGCGGATCTGCGCCGAATCCGGAACCTGTTTGATGCAGACGACGATGTGCATGAATTCGCTCCGAGCCAAACCCAACGGCTCCTGAGCGATGACTGGCAAACGGCGTGCCAAGCCGGCGTCACATGTGAATCGCTCGCATTTTCAGCGATTTATCGTATCGATCGACCGATTGTCGGGTCTCGACGACAGACGAATACTGCGGAAAGTCCATGCCCGTGTCGGGAAGGTGACAGATGGAGGCGGGTTGATGTCGCGTGCGCCATGTTGCCTTGCGCGCATCTCCGACGCGTCGTGAATGCGACGTGGCGCGTCATGGGGTGATGTGTCGGAGAGCGGACGGTGGGGGTGGGGGCGAGGGGGAGGCGGGGCCACGAGGCCGCTGTGCTCGACCGAAGACCTTGAAGTATTGGGCGCGGTCGCCGGGTGGTTCTCGCAAAAGGTCCCCCGCCTTGCGGCGAGGGACCGGAACCTGAAATAGTCTTCAGCGTACGGTGTGTGAAAAGGCGTATTCGCAAAGGTCACGCCCTGCCCCGTTCAAATAGGCGCGGCGAGCCGCGGGGACGGACGTCGGGGGAACGGGCCGGCGGGGGCCGGCCCGTCGATCCTGGTTCAGCCGGCGGCGAGTTCGGCGGCA
>NZ_JBQUZM010000003.1:0-1026 GCF_056313845.1 Xanthobacter sp. DMC47
TCCGAGGTCGAAACCTCGGAGTTCCAGTCTTCGAAGGTGGGTTTCCCCATTCGGAAATCTCCGGATCAAAGCCCATTTGCGGCTCCCCGAAGCTTATCGCAGCGTATCACGTCCTTCTTCGCCTCTTAGCGCCAAGGCATCCACCGAATGCCCTTAAGACACTTGATCGTTCTCATCGTCGATGCCCACCCCTCGGCAGAGGCCCGTATCCAAAACGCAATTTGCATTGCGTCCGGCCGGAGGCTTCGACGTCTTCTTTGAAAAGACCAGCTTCGCATTGTCGACAATGGTGCGGTCAGCACCCAATGATCGCATCGAAAGGTGTCGCCACCCTCCCCACGACCCGACCGTGTTGCCACGGTACAGTCGATCAATGCCCTATTCACGATGTCATACAGCCGTGCATGTTCCGCCGGAGACCGGCATGATGGAACATGCGAAACAGATTATTCGCGGACAAGACGCTCTAGATCCTGATGGATCGAGCGCAAACCACCCTGCCATCATCTTCCTCAACAAAAGAAGAATGGTGGAGCCAGACGGGATCGAACCGACGACCTCATGCTTGCAAAGCACGCGCTCTCCCAACTGAGCTATGGCCCCATCACAGGATGCCACAGGCGAAGAGTTCGCGAAGCTTCGGACATGAGGCGCAGGCAAGAACTGTCTGATGGTGGTGGGCCTGGGACGACTCGAACGTCCGACCTCACCCTTATCAGGGGTGCGCTCTAACCACCTGAGCTACAGGCCCGAAACCGGAACGCAGCCTCAAGCGAGGGAAGACCCTCACGAGGACCGCAACCTGGGCGTCAAGCTTGTCCGCGAAGAAAGAGAAACGAAGACGGCGGTGTCCCGCAAATGCCAGATCACGACGTTTCCGACTGTGTCCGGCTGATGTTTCTGAAGAGATCCGATAGATCACGACCGAAGTCGCGATACTGAGGGATCATCCTTAGAAAGGAGGTGATCCAGCCGCAGGTTCCCCTACGGCTACCTTGTTACGACTTCACCCCAGTCGCTGACCCT